>NZ_PEGF01000001.1 GCF_002742635.1 Caulobacter sp. X
CGGCGGGGCGATGGTCGGGTGCAGGAAATAGAGGATGTTGGCGACCGCCGGTCCCAGGCCCTTGATCTTCAGCGCGTCGATGCGATGGATCTCGGCCAGAACGTGCTCTTCGGTGTCGCAGCAGACGATAGAGCCGCTCCTTGTGGCGGCGCACCAGGACGGCGAAGGCCTGATCGTCGCCAGCCGCCGCCCGTTCGGCGAGTGCGTTGTCGGACGCTTGGCTGTCCACGGTCAGCGCGCATCTTCGGTCAGGGATCGCACGACGGCCTGATCGAACCGGGCGGCTTGCTGGGGTGTCAGCTCCCGGCGCATGCCCACCGTGTGGACGATGGTTTCCTTCTGCAGCGCCCCCATGGCCTCATGCACCCGGTCGATCGCCCGCTGTACCTTGGGGGTATAGGCGTGCGTCTCCTGGATGGCCTGGGCCAGCTCGATATTGGCCGTGCGCATCTCCGCTTCGAGCTTCAGTCGGCGGGTTTCGTGATCGCTTTCGATGTCGGCGATGCGCTGCTTCTGAGCGGCGCTGAGACGCAGTCCGTGATGAACCAGCTCATGAAGCGCCGGTGGACGCGCGCCCAGGGTGATCAGCTGCGCGCCGGTCCACACGCCCAGCAAGGCCACGACCAGCGACAGGCACAAGGTCAGGGCCGTGCTGCGGACCATGCCCACTAACGCCCCTCCAGCAGGCTGGACGGGGCCAGCCGCGCCGCGCTCGCGAACAGACCGTAGTCGCGTTGAGGCTCGACCGTGGAGGCGGCCAGGGCGCTGCCAGCGGTCAGGCCCATGGCCAGGGCCAGCACTACCGAGGCGATCTGGACGGGGGCCATGGCCGCCTGGACCAGAGCCTCACGCCGCAACGCGGCGATCCCCCGGCCGACTTCGGCCTCCAGGCCGTCCAGCGACCTGTCGGCCGGGCGGGCCGCCAGGCGCCCGATCAGCTCATCCAAAGGCTCGGTCATGTGCAGGATCCTTCAAGCTCTCCCCAAAGCGGATACGCGTCAGGGCGGCGCGCCCCCTGCGACGCTTGCGCGATCTTCAGAAGCTCGGGTCGAGACCCTTGCCGGGTGGACGGCTAACGGCGGTTCGGGAGCGGTGTCGGCGAGGATGTCGGCGCGCCCGCGCCCTGGGGCGGCGTCAACCGTCCGACGACCTTGAAGGTAACGCTGGCGGCGACGGGCTGGGCTTCGCCAGGAATCTTGGCGGTGAACTTCAGCGCCCAGGTTCCGTCGGTCGGCAGGTCCGCGCGGAAGGTGTAGACCCCGTAGTCCAGGCTGGGGGCGAAGAAGGCGGGCAAGGCCCCATCCGCCTGCTGGAGGGGCGTTAGTGGGCATGGTCCGCAGCACGGCCCTGACCTTGTGCCTGTCGCTGGTCGTGGCCTTGCTGGGCGTGTGGACCGGCGCGCAGCTGATCACCCTGGGCGCGCGTCCACCGGCGCTTCATGAGCTGGTTCATCACGGACTGCGTCTCAGCGCCGCTCAGAAGCAGCGCATCGCCGACATCGAAAGCGATCACGAAACCCGCCGACTGAAGCTCGAAGCGGAGATGCGCACGGCCAATATCGAGCTGGCCCAGGCCATCCAGGAGACGCACGCCTATACCCCCAAGGTACAGCGGGCGATCGACCGGGTGCATGAGGCCATGGGGGCGCTGCAGAAGGAAACCATCGTCCACACGGTGGGCATGCGCCGGGAGCTGACACCCCAGCAAGCCGCCCGGTTCGATCAGGCCGTCGTGCGATCCCTGACCGAAGATGCGCGCTGACCGTGGACAGCCAAGCGTCCGACAACGCACTCGCCGAACGGGCGGCGGCTGGCGACGATCAGGCCTTCGCCGTCCTGGTGCGCCGCCACAAGGAGCGGCTCTATCGTCTGCTGCGCCGTTACACCGACGACGCCGATGAGGCTTATGAGGCGGTGCATGAGGCCTTCATCGCCGCCTGGGGCGCGCTGAAGCGCTACGATCCCGACCGCTCGTTCGGCGCCTGGCTGCGCACCATCGCCATCAACAAGGCTCGCGACCGCAGACGGCGCATGATGGTGCGCAGGCTGGTGTTCGGCGCGCGCGGCCTGGACGACGCAGAGGCGCTGGCGACCCCCGATCCGGCCGCCAGCGCCGAAACCGGCGTGCTGCAGGACGAGGCGGCCGCGCGCCTGGGCCGCGCCATCGCCAGGCTGCCCTCGGCGCTGAAGGCGGCGCTGCTGCTGACGGCCTTCGAAGGCATGAGCCAGCAGGAGGCCGCCGACGTCCTGAAGGTCTCGGTCAAGACGATCGAGACCCGAGTCTATCGGGCGCGCAAGCTGCTAGGCAAGGATCTGGCCCTCGACCGGTCGGCGCCGATCAGGTGAGGCGGTGGGACACCTTCTCCAGGGCGGCGATCCCCGCGCCGAACTGGCCGATGGCGTCGCGATGCTTCTCCAGGGCGCTGTAGGGCAGGTAGCGGACGCTGAGATCGGCGATGCGGCTGAAGGCGGGCCGGGCGATCTGGGCGCGGACATCGGTCTCACGCTTGTCGGGCGCGACCAGGAACAGGCTGTGCAGGCCGCTGGTCTCTCCGCCTAGGGCTAGGTCCAGCATCCGCACGATACCCGAATAGATCGACGTGGTGTGCTCGACCTCGAAGGGGGCGACGATAGCGCCGGCCGCGTCCAGCCATAGCACGTCGATCAGGCGCACCGCCTCGGCGCCGGGGCGGCCCTCAAGCTCGGCCGGAAGCCTTGGCAGGCATTGGTCGCCCAGCCGGCCCGTCCCATAGGCGCGGCCGCGATCGTTCTGAGCGATCCAGACCTGATAGCCCAGCGCCAGCCCCAGATCGCGCAACCAGCCCTGGATCTGGGTATGGGTCCGGTCGTCGGCTTCGGCCGGCGTCGAGGTGGCGGCTTGCGAGCGGACCTTGGCCAGGTCGGCGACGAAGGCCTGGCGGGCTGCTTCGTCGTCGGCGCGCGGCGGCGGCGCATAGAGGCCCATGCCCAGATCGAAGCAGAAAGCGGCGACCGCGCCCAGGTCGTTGGATAGCAGGTCGCGATGGCGCTGGTTGAAGGCGATCAGGCCTTGGCGCATGGCCAGGTACTGGTCCCAGCGCCCCAGCTTCACATTGGCCCCGGTCAGGGCGTTGTAGCCCCGGACAATGGCGGTGTTGAACGGCGGGGCGATGGTCGGGTGCAGGAAATAGAGGATGTTGGCGACCGCCGGTCCCAGGCCCTTGATCTTCAGCGCGTCGATGCGATGGATCTCGGCCAGAACGTGCTCTTCGGTGTCGCAGCAGACGCAGGCGTCCAGCAGGCGGCCAAAGGCCCGCTGGTTGTCGGGGTTCTCATAGATGTCGGGGATGCGCAGCTTGGGCTTCCACAGAAAGGCGTGGTCGGCGCCTTTGAACACCTGCCGCTGCTCGGCGATCGAGTGGACGACGGTCTCCAGCGATGAGCCGCGATAGGTCACGCCAAACCGGTTGGTCTCGATCTCGGCGGCGACCTGCTGGACGCCGCGCCGGATCGACCTGAAGTTCTTCAGCCGGTCTTCCCACAGAAACCAGCCGCGATAGGCGCCGCGTGGATCGTCCCGCCAGCGGCCCAACAGCTCCCGCATCAAAGCATCCGACACTTAAGGCCCCTCCTGGCCGCCTTGAATCGGCGTGGCGGCGCTTGGCCAGCAAAGCGCTTTGGACCCAGCGGCGCCAGACCCATTCTGTGCGCCCGCGTTGTGCCCGGGGCCAGGCGCGAGGGCGCCAGGCGGCGGCTGCGTATATCCAGCGCGGACGCTGCGCTCGCGCCGGGCCGCCCGATCCTGACCTCTGACCCGGATGCTGCCCGATGTCCGACCCCGTCGACTGCGTGATCATCGGAGCTGGCCCCGCGGGCCTGGTCGCCGCGCTCTATTTGCTCCGGTTTCGACGCACCGTGCTGATCGCCGAACGCGGCGGCAGCCGCGTGGCGATGATCCCGCGCAGTCACAACTACCCGGGCTTTCCCGAGGGGATCGGCGGCCTGGACCTCCTGCGGCGCCTGCAACGCCAGATGCTGCCCTACGGCAAGCCCGAGTGGGGCGGGGAGGTGCTGGCGCTGGAGGCTCAGGCGCGCGACTGGCGGGTCATCTTCAAGGGGCAGGTGGTGCGGGCGCGCACCGTGCTGGTCGCCACCGGGGTGCGCGACCGCTGGCCCCAACTGCTCGACGCCCAGGCGGCTGTGCAGCAAGGGGTCCTGCGGTTCTGCCCGATCTGCGACGGCTTCGAGGCGATCAACAAGAGGGTTGCGGTGATCGGCGATGGCGACCATGCCGCCCGCGAAGCGCTCTTCCTGCGCGCCTACAGCGCCTCGGTCACCCTGCTCAGCGACGGGCGCGAACTCTCCGCGACGATGGCGGCCGACTTGCGCCAAGCCGGCGTGGCGCTCGAGGCGACGCAGCCAGGATCCGTGCGCTTCGCCGGTGGTGTGGTCCGGGCGAGCGACGCCCACGGGCGCGAGCTGGCGCCCTTCGACGCCATCTACGGCGCGCTGGGCGTGGAGCCTCAGACACGGCTTCTGGCGTCGCTTGATCTGGCGCTGGATGCGGGCGGCTGCGCGATCGTCGACGGGCATCAGAAGACCTCTCGCCCAGGTCTCTACGCGGCCGGCGACGTGGTGCGAGGGCTCAACCAGATCAGCGTCGCCGTCGGCGAGGCGGCGATCGCCGCAACCGCCATCCACAACCTCCTTCGCGAGCAGGCCGCCGATTTGGCCTGATCCTTCGGCGGAGGTGACGGGCGAGGGGTAACGCCTTGGCTCGCGTACACAGAGTCGAAGGCCCATTCGTTCTGGGAGGCGATTTAAGCATGGCTTGGCGTTCACGGCGCCCCGATCGGCGCTCAACGGCGCGCGGGACCGGTCTGTCGCCCAACGCCTGGCTCTTCGGCGCGGCGGCGGTGCTGATGGCCAGCACGACCCTGGCTCAGCTCATGCCGGTTTTGGCCGCGGCCCAGGAACCGGCGCACATCGATCGCGTCGACGCGCCGCCCGTCACCATCCTGACGACCACGACCTTGCCGACGCCCAAGGGGCTTTGGGTGCTGGGCAAGGTCACCAGCAGCATCCATGCCGCCGCGCCGCCGCTGACGGCGCATCTGGATGTCACCGCTTTCGACGGCGGTGGCGCGATCCTGGCCAGGGCCGTCACCCATTGGAGCGGTCTGCTGCCGCCCGGCAAAGACGCCCAGCCGGCTCGCTATGATGTCCTGCTCAAGGGTGTCTCGGACGCGGCCGTGGCGCGCTTGGAAGTGCGCTACAGCGCCATGGACCATGCGGCCGAACCCGATCTCGCGCCATGAGCGTCAGACCTTTCGACGTCTGGCCGCTGGTTCCGGCCGCCGCCGGCCTGGGCGGCGCGCGTCTTTCCACCGCCAGGAGGTGACGATGAGCAAGATCGGCCATGGAGATGGGGGCGGGGCGGCGATCGCCGCCTCGGCCTTGCGCGCCCAGCAGGGCCGCATGCGGGTGATCGCCGAGAACATGGCCAACGCCAATTCGACGGGATCGACGCCAGGCGCGGAGCCCTATCGCCGCCAGATCCCGGTCTTCGAGGTCAAGGACCTCGGCGAGGGACAGGGCGTGGAGATGAGCCGCGTGCGGCCAGATCCGTCGCCCTTTCCCAAGGCTTATGAGCCTGGCCATCCGGCGGCGGATGCGGCCGGCTATGTCCTGACCCCCAATGTCAACGGTCTGGCCGAGGGGCTGGACATGAAGCAGGCGATGCGGGCCTACGAGGCCAATCTCAACGTCCTGGAGAACCTGGACGCGATGGAAAAGAGCACCCTGTCCTTGCTCGACAAGACCTAGTCGCGCCCACGCCTGCGGCCGTGGGCGGCCTGCTTGGGACGCGCCGATGTCGGCTCGCTTCCGCCGGTCAAATCCGCCAGGATCGGACACTCGGGCCGGTCGTCTCCGGCGCAGCAATGGGACAGGTGCCGCAGGGTGTCGGCCATGGCCTGCATTTCGGCGATCCGCGTATCGAGCGCGGCCACGTGCTTGTCGGCAATGGCCTTGACCTCGCGGCTGGGCCGGCCCCGGTCGCGCCAGAGCGAGAGAAGCCCGGTGATCTCCTCCATTGAAAAGCCCAGGCTGCGCGCCCGCTTGATGAAGCGCAGCTCGTTGACCTCCCGCGCGTCATATTCGCGATAGTTGGCGTCGGTCCGACTGACCGGCCGCACCAGGCCGATCTCGTCGTAGTAGCGGATCATCTTGGCGGTGACGCCGGATGCGCGCGCGGCCTGACCGATGTTCATGCGGGTGTTCCTTCCAGGCTGGCGGCGTCCTTGAAGCCGCGCAGGCGCAGCGCGTTGGCCAGGACGCTGACGCTCGACAGCGCCATGGCGCCGGCCGCGACCATAGGCGAAAGCAGTAGGCCAAACAGCGGATAGAGCGCGCCTGCCGCCACGGGGATGAGTACGGCGTTGTAGCCGAACGCCCAGATCAGATTCTGGCGGATGTTGGCCAGCACCGCTCGGCTTAGAGCCCGGGCCGTGGCCACCGCGCGCGGATCGCCGCGCATCAATACGACATCGGCGCTCTCGATGGCGATGTCCGAGCCGCCGCCCATGGCCAGGCCAATGTCGGCCGCGGCCAGGGCGGGCGCGTCGTTGATCCCGTCGCCGACGAAGGCCACCCGTCCGAACTGGGCCTTCAAGGCCTCGACGGCGGCGATCTTGCCATCGGGCAACACCTCAGCAACCACCTCGTCCAGGCCCAGGCGATCGGCCACGGCTCGGGCGGTGACGGCGTTGTCGCCGGTGACCAGGGCCACCTTCAGGCCCTGGGCTTGAAGCGCCCGCACCGCCGCCAGACTGGTCGGGCGGATCGGGTCGGCCACCGCCAGCAGGCCGGCCAGCACGCCGTCGATGGCGACATAGAGCGGGGTCTTTGCCTCGCCGGCCAACCGCTCGGCCTCTGGCGCGAAGGCCTCGACCGCAATGGCCAGGCTGGCCATGAAGCGATCGGCTCCGATCTGGACCCGCCGGCCGCCAACAACGGCTTGGGCGCCGTGTCCGACCGCGGCTTCGAAGCCTTCGGCTGTGTCGATGTCCAGGCCCTTGGCGCGGGCCGCATCGATCACGGCCAGGGCGATGGGGTGCTCGGACTGGGCCTCGACAGCGGCCGCCAGCGCCAGGACCGTTTCGGCCTGATAGCCAGGCGCGGGCTGCAGGTCGGTGAGCGCCGGGTGACCCAGGGTCAGGGTGCCGGTCTTGTCGAACGCCACGACCTGAACGTCGGCCAATCCTTGCAGGGCCTCGCCGCGCCGGAACAGCACGCCCAGTTCGGCGGCCTTGCCGGTTCCGACCATGATCGAGGTCGGGGTGGCCAGGCCCATGGCGCAGGGACAGGCGATGATCAGCACAGCCACGGCGTTGACGAGGGCGAAGCTCAGGGCCGGGGAGGCGCCGAAAACCAGCCAGGCGACGAAGGTCAGCAAGGCCGCGGCCATCACCGCCGGCACGAACCAGCCGGTGATGCGATCGACCAGGGCCTGGATCGGCAGCTTGGCGCCCTGGGCGCTTTCGACCATGCGGACGATCTGGGCCAGCATGGTGGCCGCGCCGACCTTGTCGGCGCGGAACCGCAAGGTGCCGTTCTTGTTGAGCGTGCCGCCAGTGACACTGGCTCCGGCGCTCTTCTCCACGGGGATCGGCTCGCCCGTCAGCATCGACTCGTCGACAAACGAGGCGCCGTCGAGGACCTGTCCGTCGACGGGCAGGCGCTCGCCGGGCCGGACCAGGACGATGTCGCCGACCCGGACCTCGCCGATGGCGACGTCCAGGATCACGCCTTGGCGCTCGACCCGGGCGGTCTTGGCCTGCAAGGTCATCAGCCGCTTGATCGCTTCGCTGGTGCGGCCCTTGGCCTGGGCCTCGAACAGTCGGCCCACCAGCACCAGGGTGACGATGACCGCGGCGGCCTCGTAATAGACCTGGTCGGCGCCGGCTGGCAGCCAAGCCGGAGCGAAGGTGGCCACCGCCGAGAACAAGAATGCGGCGCTGGCCCCCAGCACGACCAGGGCGTTCATGTCGGGCGCACCGCGCAGCAGGCCCGGAACGCCCTTGCGATAGAAGCGCAAGCCCGGACCCAGCAGCACAGCGGCGGCGAGCAGGAAGCTGGCCGGCCGCCAGATCGCATCGGGCAGATAGGTCATCAGCCAGGCATGTGCGCCGGGCACGAAGTGGCGGCTCATTTCGACGATGAACAGCGGCAAGGTGGCGGCCGCGGCCAGCGCCACGTCGCGCTTGAGGCCCTTGATCTCGTGTTCGCGAGCCTGCTGCTGGCGGTCGGCGTTCTCGGCCGAGGCGGTTGGGGCGATGTGGGCCGAATAGCCCGACGCGGCGATGGCGCCGATCAGCCCGGCGGGTTCGAGGCCTTCAAGAACGGTCACGCTGGCGCGCTCGGTGGCCAGATTGACCGTGGCGTCGAGCACACCCGGAACACTGGCGAGCGCGCGTTCGACCCGACCCACGCAACTGGCGCAGGTCATGCCCTCGATCACCAGGTCCATTGTCCTGGAGAGCGGCTCGTATCCGGCCTTGCGGATGGCGTCGACGACGGCCTTTGTCTGACCGCCCTCGCTGAACCGGACCTGGGCGCGTTCGGTCGCCAGGTTGACGGCGGCCGCGCTGACGCCGGGAACGGCGGCGATGGCCGTCTCCACCCGGCGCACGCAGCTGGCGCAAGTCATCCCCAGCACAGGAATATCGATCGGATCGAAGGTCGGAGCGGGCATTGGCGGCTTTCCTGCAAAGGGTGCCCGATCCTGATGATCCTTCCCATCATGGTAAGGTCAAGCCGTTGTCGAAGATCGTCGATCCAGAGACGGCGCCCTTGACCTTCCCATGGTGGGAAGCCCCATGTACCGCAACGAAGCCGATCACAAGGAGACTTCCATGCTTCGTTTCGCCGTCGAGGACATCAGCTGCGGCCACTGCGCCAAGGCCATCACCGAGGCCCTGGTCGCGCTGGACCCCAAGGCTCGGGTCCAGGTCGATCTGTCGGCCAAGCAAGTCGCCGTGGACACCGAGGCCAGGCCCGAGCCGGTAGCGGCCGCCATCACCGCGGCCGGTTACACACCCGTGCCCATCGCGATGGCCGCGGCCGGTGGCGGGCCGGCGCCAGTCAAGGGCTGCTGCGGCCGCGGTTAGGTCGATCCGGGACGCGTCGCCAGACCGCGACGCGTGCCTTTTTGCGCTTTATCGTCGCGCTGTCCGTCGACGCAGCAGCAGATAGCCGGCCGGGATTACGAACATCGACAGCAGCGGCGCGCTCAGCATGCCGCCAATCATCGGCGCGGCGATGCGGCTCATCACCTCGGCGCCCGCGCCGTGGCCCAGCAGGATGGGCATGAGACCCGCAAGGATCACCGCCACGGTCATGGCCTTGGGCCGCACCCGCAGCAGGGCGCCGTCACGCACCGCCTGGGCGACCTGATCCGTCGTTGGATCCGGAGGCAGCGCGTCGAGCGCGTGCTTGAGATAGATCAGCATCACCACGCCGAACTCGGCGGCGACCCCCGCCAGGGCGATGAACCCAACGCCGGTGGCGACCGACTGGTGGTAGCCGAGCAGGTAGAGCGTCCAGATTCCGCCGGTCAGGGCGAACGGCAGGGTGGCCATGATCAGTCCCGCCTCATCGAAGCGGCGGAAGATCGCGTAGAGCAGCACGAAGATGATCAGCAGAGTGGCCGGCACGACGATCTTCAGGCGGTCGGCAGCGCGCTGCAGATACTCGAACTGGCCCGAATAGGAGAGGCTGACGCCGGGCGGCGTTCGGACCTCGCGTGCCACCGCCTTCTGCAGGTCGGTGACGACCGAGGTCAGATCGCGGTCGCGGACATCGACATAGACCCAGGTGGTGGGACGGCCGTTCTCGGTCTTCAGCATCGGCGGGCCATCGGTGACGCGGACATCGGCCACGGTTCCCAGCGTGATCTGCTGACCGCTGGGCGTCAGCATCGGCAAGGTTCGCAGGCCGTCCAGGCTATCGCGCAACTCGCGCGGGTAGCGGACGCTGATTGGATAGCGGGCCAGGCCCTCCACCGTCTCGCCGATGGTCTCGCCGCCGATGGCGCTGGAGACGATCGACTGGACGTCGGCGATATTGAGGCCGTAGCGAGCCGCCGCGGTCCGATCGATGGTCACGTCGATATAGCGGCCGCCCGTCAGGCGCTCGGCCAGGGCGGAGCTGACACCCGGCACGGTCTTGGCCACGGTTTCGATCCGCCGAGCCACGTCGTCGAGTTGGGCGAGATCCGCGCCCGAGACCTTCACCCCGATCGGGCTCTTGATCCCCGTGGCCAGCATGTCGATGCGGTTGCGGATCGGTGGAACCCAGACATTGGTCAGGCCTGGGACGCGGACGGTCCGGTCCAGCTCCGCCACCAGCTTGTCGGGTGTCATGCCCGGCCGCCATTGGTTGCGAGGCTTGAGGCGGATAGTGGTTTCGAACATTTCCAGCGGCGCGGGATCGGTGGCGCTCTCAGCGCGGCCGGCCTTGCCGAACACACTCTCGACCTCGGGCACGGTCTTGATCAGCCGATCGGTCTGCTGGAGCAGGGCGCCGGCCTTGGCCGCGGAAAGACCGGGCAGGGCCGAAGGCATGTAGAGCAGGTCGCCCTCGTCCATCGCCGGCATGAACTCGCCGCCCAGTCGCGACAGCGGCCAGGCCGTGGTCAGCAGGGCGACGGCGGCCACGATCAGCGTCAGGCGGGGCTTGGCCAGCACCGCGTCGAGCGTGGGACGATAGAGCGCCGTCAGGGTCCGGTTGATCGGGTTGGAGGCTTCGTTGGGGATGCGGCCCCGGATCAGCCAGCCCATCAGCACCGGGACCAGGGTCACCGACAGGATCGCCGCGCCGGCCATGGCGTAGGTCTTGGTCAGGGCCAAGGGGCGGAACAGGCGTCCTTCCTGGGCCTGCAAGGTGAAGACGGGGATGAACGACAGGGTGATGATCAGAAGGCTGAAGAACAGCGCCGGCCCCACCTCGACCGCGGCCTCGGTGATGATGCGCCAGCGTTCGGCCGGAGCCAGGTCCTGGTCGGGGTGTGCGTGCGCCCACCGTTCGAGGTGCTTGTGGGCGTTCTCGATCATCACCACGGCGGCGTCGACCATGGCGCCGATGGCGATGGCCACGCCGCCCAGCGACATGATGTTGGCGTCGACGCCCTGGCTCTTCATCACCAGGAAGGCCGCCAGCACGCCCAGCGGCAGGGTGACGATCGCCACCAGGGCCGAGCGCAGGTGGCCCAGGAAGAGGGCGCAGACCAAGGCCACGACCAGGAATTCCTCGACCAGCTTGCTCGAGAGGTTGTGGACGGCGCGGTCGATCAGGCCCGAGCGGTCATAGGTGGTGACCACCTCGACGCCTGGCGGCAGGCTGTGTTTCAGCGTCTCCAGCTTGGTCTTCACGGCGGCGATCACCGCGCGTGCGTTCTCGCCGGAGCGGATCACCACGACGCCGCCGGCGACCTCGCCCTGGCCGTTCAGCTCGGCGACGCCTCGGCGCATCTCGGGGCCGACCTGGACGGTGGCGACATCGCCGATGGTGACGGGCGTCCCTCCGACGCCGGTGCGCAAGGGAGCGGCGCGGAAGTCGTCGAGGCTTTTCAGGTAGCCGCCGGCGCGGACCATATATTCGGCCTCGCCCAGTTCCAGCACCGAGCCGCCGGCCTCGCCGTTGGCGGCCTTGAGCGCCTCGACGACCTGCTGGTGGGTGACGCCGTAGCCGGCCAGCTTGGCCGGATCGACGACCACCTGGTACTGCCGAACCATGCCGCCGATCGGCGCGACCTCGGCCACGCCCGGCACGCCCTTCAGCTCATAGCGCAGGAACCAGTCCTGCAGGCCGCGCAGCTGCGACAAGTCATGGCCGTCGCGCCGGTCGACCAGGGCGTATTCGAACACCCAGCCTACGCCGGTGGCGTCGGGGCCCAGGGACGGCTTGGCGCTGGCCGGCAGGCGCGACTGGACCTGGTTGAGATATTCCAGCACCCGCGACCGCGCCCAGTAGAGGTCGGTCGCGTCGTCGAAGATGACGTAGACGAAGCTGTCGCCGAAGAACGAGTAGCCGCGCACGGTCTTAGCCCCGGGGACCGACAGCATGGTGCTGGCCAGCGGATAGGTGACCTGGTTTTCGACCAGCTGCGGCGCCTGGCCAGGATAGCTCGTGCGGATGATCACCTGGGTGTCGGAGAGATCGGGTAGCGCGTCGATCGAGGTCGAGCGCACCGCGAAGCCGCCGGCCACGACCAGGATCAGGGCCGCCAGCAAGACAAAGAAGCGATTGGCGACCGACCAGCGGATGACGGCGGCGATCATCGGGCCGTCTCCATCTTGGCGATGCGCCGCACCGTCGCGCCCCGCGCGGTCTGCTCGAAGGCGAAGGTGACCTGATCGCCGGCCTTCAGGCCTTGCAGTTGGCGGGCGTCAGCGCTGAAGGTCATGGTCATGGCCGGCCAGCCTATGGCTGGGACCGGGCCGTGCGAGATGGTCACACCGTCCTTGTCGATCATCTCGATGCGGCCCTCGGCGCTGGGAAGCAGGGGCGACGTCGGAGCGACTTTGGACGTCGGGGGCATCGCCATGCTGGGCATTGGCGACATCGCCGGTTGCGCGGGCAGGGGGCGAACCTGGAGACCGGAAAGGCTGGCCTCGGAGTCGACCAGGAACTGGCCCGACGCGACGACGGACTGTCCGGCGTTCAAGCCCGCCAGGATCTCGGTTTGGCCGCCGGCTTCCTCGCCAGTGCGCACCTCGACGGCCTGGTAGCGGCCATTGCCGCTGGCCAGCATCACGACGGCCCGCCGGCCGGTGCGGATCACCGCCTCGGATGGGATGAGCAGGGCTGATTTGTCGGCGGCGGCAAAGGTGACGGTGGCGAAAAGGCCAGGTCGTAGGCGGCCCTGTGGGTTGGCCAGCTCAATGCGGGCCTGGACCGTGCGACTGTCGCCCTGGACCTGAGGCAAGATCGCCTGAACGCGGCCATCGAACCGCTCTCCTGGCCAGGCGGTGAAGGTGACGCCCGCCGATTGACCCGATCGCAGCTTGCCGGCCAGGGCCTCGGGGACGGCGGCTGTCACCCACACACGGCCCACGCCGTTGATCTCGGCCAGGGTCTGGCCCATGGCCACCGTCATGCCAGCGCGGACGTCCAGGCGCGTGATGACGCCGCCACTCGGCGTCGGGATGGTGATGATGGTTCTGGGGCGACCATCGCGCTCGACGGCCTGGACCAGGCCTTCGGACATGCCCAGCAGCTTCAGGCGTTGACGCGCGGCCGAGATCAGCGCGGGATCACCCGATCGGCGCACCGCCAAGTACTCGGCCTGAGCGCCGCCCCAGTCCGGGACCAGGATGTCGGCCAATGGCGCGCCGGCGGCGATCACGTCGCCGGGCGCGCGGGCATTGACCTTCTGGACGAAGCCGCCCGCGCGCGCCTGCACCACGGCGACATCGCGCTGATTGAATTCGACGGTCCCGGGAACGCTAAGACCGCCGGGCAAGCGGCCCTCGCGCACCTGGACCGTGCGGAGGCCAAGGTTCTGGGCGGCGCCGGCGTCGATCCGAACGGCGCCATCTTCCGCACCCTTCTCGTCGGCGTATTTAGGGAGCAACTGCATGTCCATGAACGGCGACTTGCCAGGCTTGTCGAAGTGCTGGCCCGGGACCATCGGGTCGTACCAGTAGAGCGGCTTGCGCGCGTCGGCGTTGGTCGGCGCGGCAGCCATGGGCTGGGCGGTCAAGCGCGCCAGGCCATAACCGCCAGCGCCGGCGACCAGGACGAGCGTGGCGGCGCTGGCCGCGATGACCGGCGTGCGGGAACGGGCGGAGGTCATTGGTCGGATCCGTAGGTGAGGGTCAGGCGCGCGGCGTCGACGGCGACGGCCGCCTCGCGGTCGAGGGCGGTCAGCTGGGCGTTGGCCAAGTCCGCGAAGGCGTCGAGGACATCGGAGAGGCCGGTTGTCCCAGCGCCGTAGGCGGCGGTCTCCAGCTCGGCCCGCTGCTTGGCCAAGGGGACGAGCCGGTCGCGGGCGCGGAGCCACTGGTCATGGTGCATGACGTGATCGGCCAGATCCGAGTCGAGCTGGGCGCGTAAGGTCCGTCGCGTATCCTCGCGCTGGGCCTCGGCGCGGCCCAGGTCGGCGGCGCGGGCGGCGATCATCGGGTCCTGACGCGTGTGTTTCCAGAGGGGCAGGGAGACTGTGACGCCGGCCGAGACCATGTCGCCGAACATCGGGTCGCGTCGCTGATAAGCAACGTCCCAGCCCCAGTCGGGCGAAGTCTCGGCCTTGGCCAGGCGCGTTCCGGCGCGGGCTTCGCCGACGGCGGCGTCGCGGATGGCCAGGGACGGATGGCGGTCCAATCCGGCACGCAGGACTGCTGGGTCGATTTCGACTGGTGGCGGCGCTCCGGCGGTCGATGGATCATCTTCGCCGGTCCAGCGGGCCAACTGAGCCAAGGCGCGAACCTCGCTGGCCTGGACCTCGGCTCGCTGATCTTCCAGAGCCGCCCGCGCCGCCTGAACCGCCAAGGCTTGCGCGGGACGGCTCTTGCCCGAGGCGACCGCCGATGGCGCGGCGGACCATAGCGGTTCGAGCTGGGCGAGAATGGCGTCGATCGCCGCGAGGCGGCGATGGGCGTAGTCGGCCTCGATCCAGGCGATGGCGGCGGCCGTGCGGACTTGGCGAGCTTCCAGGACGGCCTCGGCGCTGGCGGTGGCCACCCCAGCCTCGGCGCGTTCGACCCGGGCGGCGCGCTTGCGGCTATTGGGGACGTCCTGGGCGTAGCCGACGCGGCCCATGGTCATCTCGTCGGCGCCGAGGCGGCCGGCGAGCGGCCCCGAGACCGGAAAGTTGTCGATCCCCAGCGCCAGCGTCGGATCGGGCAGGGCGCCGGCCGGGCCGACCTCGGCCTTGGCCGCGTCGATCTTCAGCGCCGAGGCCTTGAGGCTGGGCGCCGAGCGCGCGGCCGCGTCCAGGGCCTGGGCATAGGTGAGGGGGCTGGCGTTCGCGGACGGCGCGACCAGCACGGCCGCCGCGCACAAGAGGGCAAGGCGCATCACGCGCTCCCGTATTTGCGATGTCGAGGAAAGGACGCGTCGACGGCGGACCGCCAACGCGTCCCGGACGTCAGGTCGTTAGGCCGACTTGTCCATGCAGTGTTCCCGCATGGCCGAACCGCCCTTCATCATCGGGCAGTCGCACGGCGCTTGAGCCATGTCCGTCGCGCGCGGGACCTGGATCGTCCGACGGAACACGTCGTGCGGGTTCGGTGACGGCGGGGCGACGCGCAGGACGTAGTCCTTGGCGGGCGCCGGCATGTCGGCGGCCTGAGCCGCAGCGGCCAGGGTGAGCGACAGCGCGCCAGCGCCGATCGCCAGGATCATCTTGGAGGTCATCGACCTTCTCCATACCGATTGAAAGCCCGTCCAAGGCGCGACGGGCGAGCGCTGGTCATGGGCGTCCGACGTGCGGACGCGCGTTCAGGCCAGGCTTATCGGTGGGATGAAGGGAGGCGACGGATCGAGGCCGTCATGGTCGCGCTCTGCGATCTGGAAGGAGACGTCGGCGAAGTGGGCGATGGCAGCGAAAGCCAAGGTGGCGGGCGGGGGGATCGCCGCCGTGCCGCAACCCATCTTGCCGATGCAATCGGGCGTCATTTTCTTGCAGGGCGCGGGGGCCGGTGTCTTGGCCGGCGTCTGGGCCTTGCCGACGTCCATGGCCATGGGCGCCTCGCCCATGCCCGGCATGTCGGCGCAGTCCATCATCGACAGGGGCGCCGCCGCGGGCGGTGCGTCTGGCGTCATCGGCATGGCGCGCACGCTGGTCTGGCCGACGAAGCCGGCCAGGGCCAAGACCATAAGGATGAGGCGCGCGATGCTCCACATGGTGTTCTGAATACGCCGGCTGGCGGTCAAACAAAAGAGCATGGCCACGCTTAAGGGGCTGAGGGAAGCGCTCGCGCGCGCCGTATCCCGAAGATCCCTCAAACCGCGCCTGACGGAGCGACGCCTATGGATCATTCCCACGACAAGCATGGACCCTATCTTCGCCTGGCGGTGATGACCGTCCTGTCATTCATCGCCATGTACATCCTGATGTACGCCATGGTCGACAAGGCCTCGAGCATCCACCCCAGCCTAAACCAGGCCTACATGGCCGGGCTGATGACCGCACCGATGATCGTCCTGGAACTGGCCCTGATGGGGATGATGTATCCAAAGGCCGGCCTCAACCGGGCCCTGATCGCCACCAGCCTGGCGATCGGGATTTTGTGTTTTGCCGCTATTCGCCAGCAATGGCTGATCGGCGACCGCGAGTTCCTGCGCTCGATGATCCCTCACCATTCCGGCGCGATCCTGATGTGCGGCAAGGCCCCGATCCGCGATCCGGAAATCCGCACCCTTTGCGCCGGCATCATCGAGGGCCAGAAGAAGGAGATCGACCAGATGAGCACCATGCTGGCCCGCTGAACCGACGGTCTCCAGGGTTTGACGCCGCGGATCGAGGGCGCGCCCCCTCGGTCCGCCGCGCTACCGCCCGAGCGATCCCCCCCTACGGACAAGACAACTGCGCGCCCCATTTGTCGCTAAGATGCTAGGTCACGGCGCCAAAGGGTCCTTAAGTGAGGGGGACCGCGCGCCGCTTGCGTATAGTGAGACTTCAAGGTCAGGGGATCGACCCATGAGCGATGAGCTCGATCAAATGTTGGAGGTGCTGAGGCGATCGCCGACAGCATCGTTGCATGGCCTCGAAGGCCAGATCTGGGCGCGCATCGATAGCGCCCGGGACGCTCGCCGAATGTCCAGCGCGCTTCTGCCCGTGCGCGCGGCCTGCGTGATCGCCGCCTTGGGTGTTGGCCTGGCGGGGGGCACCTTCACCGCCGTGGCGGCCGCGCGCGAGCCGGCGGAAATCTCGGCCTTCTCGGTGGACGCACACCTGGCGCCCTCGACCCTGCTGGGCGGCGGTCGCTGATGCTCAAGATCACCCGTGGCCTGATCCTCACCGTCATCCTGGCGTTCCTGGCCGGCGCGGCCGGGGCCTGGATCGGTTCCTGCGGTCTGCTGCCCACGCGCCGCCCGGTCTCGCTGCACGAGATGGTCCACCACGAACTGAAGCTGTCAGCGGACCAGGACCGCCAGCTCGACGTGCTCGAGCAGGATTTTTCAGTGCGTCGCAAGGCTCGCGAAGCCGAGCTGAGGGCCGCCAACGCCCAGCTGGCTGCCGCCATCCAGGAACGGCACGAATATTCGCCTGAGGTCCAGGCCGCCGTTGAACGCTTCCACGCCGCCATGGGCGCCCTGCAACTGGAAACCGTCCAGCACGTTCTGGCGATGCGTAAGGTGCTGACTCCCGAGCAGGCGGAGAAGTTCGATCGCCGCGTCACCCAGGCTCTCACGAACGAAGCGCCGTGACCGAAGGGCTCGGCGAAGCGGAGGACGCCGTCCTCGCGCGGCGGGCCGCGGCTGGCGACGAGCCGGCATTCAGCCAGCTGATGCGCCGCCACAAAGGAACGTTGCACGCCTTTGCCCGCCGTCACGTCGGCGACCAGGAAGCCGCACGCGATGTCGTTCAGGACAGTTTCGTGGCCGCCTGGAAGGCGCTCGACCGCTACGATCCGGCTCGGCCGTTTTCGACCTGGCTGCGGGCCATCGCCCTCAACAAATGCCGCGACCATGGCCGCCGCCTGGTCGTGCGCCGCTTGATCCTGGGCGAACGCTCGATCGATGCGCCCGGTACGCCCGACTATGCCGACGAGGGGCTGGATCCCGAGGCACAAACCGAACGCGCCCAGCAACTGTCGCGGCTGGAAGCGGCGATTTCCCGCCTGCCGGTTCAGCTCAAGGAGCCGCTGATCCTGACCTATCTGGAAGGCTACTCCCAACAGGAAGCCGCCGACCTCCTGGGCGTCAGCGCCAAGACCATCGAGACCCGGGCCTATCGGGCGCGCAAGCGCCTGGCCGAATGGATTGCGCCGGGCTGATACTTTTTCGACGCGCCGGTGAGGGCCGAGCCCCCGCGCTGCGTAATCCCCGTCAAGACCGCGCCACAGCCCCTTCGGGCTTCTCCGGCGGCGGACCTTCGACCAAAGGGTTATCATGCTTCGATCCGATGCGGCTCTAGACCGCCGTCGCTTACTTCAGGGCCTGTGCCTGCTGGGCGGCGGGGCCGCGCTTTCCGGGCTGCTGCCCAGCTGGGCTAAGGCGGCTGAAGCCGGTCGCTCGCCCCCCGCGCTCTCGGGTTCGGAAATCAAGCTGACGATCGGCCACACGCCGTTCCGGGTGGATGGCGTCGAAGGCCATGCCGTCACCATCAACGGCACCGTGCCCGGCCCGCTGATCCGTCTGAAGGAGGGCCAGCGCGTCAAGCTTTCGGTGCAGAACACCCTGGACGAGGAGACCTCGATCCACTGGCACGGCCTGCTGGTGCCTTTCGAGATGGACGGCGTGCCTGGCGTGAGCTTCCCGGGCATCAAGCCGGGCGAGACCTTCACCTACGAGTTCACGGTCAAGCAGTCGGGCACCTACTGGTATCACAGTCACTCGGGTCTGCAGGAACAGATGGGTCACTATGGGCCGATCATCATTGATCCGGCCGGCGAGGATCCGATCACCTTCGATCGCGAGCACGTGGTGGTGCTGTCCGATCACAGCCGCCTGCACCCCCACACCATCTTCAAGAAGATGAAGCAGCAGAGTGGGGCCTTCAACTATCAGCGCCAGACCGTGGCGGGCCTGCTAGCCGGCCGCGACCAGACCTTCGCCGAGCGGAGGGAGTGGGCCAAGATGCTGATGGACCCCACCGACATCTCCGACGTCACCGCCGCGGCCTACACCTTCCTGATCAACGGCCACGGCCCCAAGGACAACTGGACGGCCCTGTTCTCGCCCGGCGAGCGCGTGCGGCTGCGGTTCATCAACGCCGCGGCCCAGTCGGTCTTCAACGTTCGCATCCCGGGCCTGCGCATGACCGTGGTGGCCGCCGATGGCCTGCCGGTGCGACCGGTCGAGATCGATGAGTTCCAGATCGGCAACGCCGAGACCTACGACGTCATCGTTCAGCCGCGCGAGGACAAGGCCTTCACCATCGTCTCGGAGTCGGTCGACCGTTCGGGCCTGGGGCGCGCCACCCTGGCGCCGCGCCTGGGCATGAGCGCCGAGGTTCCGCCGCTGCGGAGCCGTCCATTGGCCAACATGCGCGACATGGGCATGGACATGGGGTCCATGGACATGGGCGGCATGAAGATGGACGGCATGGACATGGGCGGCAAGGCGATGCCGGGCATGGACATGAGCGGCATGGATCACGCGGCCATGGGCCACGGCGCCATGCCGGCGGTCAAGCCCGCGCCGGGCATGGCGGCGCCGCGCGTGCGCGGCTCCGACGCGATGGGCGACATGTCGGGCATGGGCGGCATGGACATGTCGATGCGCAACCCGCTGAACGCGCCGGGGGTCAAGCTCGGCCCCGGCGTGCAGACGATCTCGCCGATGCCGGCCGATCGCACCGGTGAGCCGGGCCAGGGCCTGGAAAGCGTCGGGCACCGGGTGCTGGTCTATCAGGACCTTGTCGCCCTGGAGCCCAACCCTGACACCCGCGCGCCCAGCCGATCGATGGAAATCCACCTGACCGGCAACATGGAACGGTTCATGTGGGGTTTCGACGGGCGCAAGTTCAGCGAAGGGCCGCCGCCCTACACCTTCCGCAACGGCGAGCGCGTGCGCGTCACCCTGGTGAACGACACCATGATGGCCCACCCCATTCACCTGCACGGTCACTTCTTCGAGCTGACCTTCGGGCCACGCGGCTACCTGCCGCGCAAGCACACCGTGATCGTCCTGCCGGGCGGCAAGGTCAGCTTCGACTTCACCGCCGAAACCGGTGACTGGGCCTTCCACTGCCACATGCTCTACCACATGCACGCCGGGATGTTTCAGGTCTTCAGCGTGCGCGACGCCCAAGGGGAGGCCGCGCGATGAAGGTTTCGGTTCTGGCTCTTCTGCCCGTTCTCTGGGCTGGCCCGGTGCTGGCCCAGCAAGGCGGCCACGACATGTCGACCATGGGCGGCATGAAGATGGACGATATGAAGCCGGCCGCTTCGGCGCCGGTCGCCAAGAAGAAGGCCCCCGCCAAGAAAGCCGCGCCGGTCGCCAAGAAAAGGGCGCCGGCCAAGAAGCCGGCCGCCAAGGCGGCCGACCCTCATGCCGGGCACGACATGTCCGGGATGAGCGGCATGAGCGGCATGGCCCCCGCCGCGCCGGCGGCCAAGCCGGCCGATCCGCACGCTGGCCATGACATGTCGGGCATGGGCGACATGAAGATGGACGCGGCCAAGCCCGCCGCCGCCCCGATGGCCGGCCACGACATGTCGACCATGGGCGACATGAAGATGGACGGTATGGCGCCGGCCGACGCCAAGCCCGGCGCGGCGATGGCGATGCCCGCTGGCCATGACATGTCCGCGATGAGCGGCGGGCAGGGCGGCATGGAGATGGGCGCGCCTCCGGTCGCCGAGCACGAGACGCCCCCGCCGCCCCCGCCGGTCGATTACCTGGCCGACAAGGTCTTCGATCCGGGCGCGATGGTCCGGGCGCGCAAGGTGCTGGCCGGTGAACACGGCGGCGCCCAGGTCTCGCAGGTGATGGCCAGCATCCTGGAGCGCCAGGTTCGCTCCGGCGCGGACGGTTATCGCTGGGAAGGCGAGGCCTGGTTCGGCGGCGACATCAATCGCTTCGTCGTCAAGACCGAGGGTGAAGGCGACCGCAAGGGCGTCGACGCTGGCGAAGTACAGCTTCTCTATTCACGCGCCATGGCGCCCTATACCGACCTGCAGTTCGGCCTGCGCCAGGATGTGGAGCCCAAGTCGCGCACCTATCTGACGGCCGGCTTCCAGACCCTGCTGCCCTATTGGGTGGAGGCCAGCGGCGCGGTCTTCCTGTCCAACAAGGGAAACCTGCTGGCGCGGGTCGAAGGCGCCTACGATCTGCGCTTGACCCAGCGCTTGCTGCTGCAGCCTCGCGCCGAGCTCAACTTCGCCGCCCAGAACATCCCCGAAACCGAAACGGGTTCGGGTCTGTCGACGGCCGAGCTGGGGCTTCGCCTGCGCTACGAAATCCGCCGCGAGTTCGCGCCCTATATCGGCGTCTCCTACGAGCGCTCGGTCGGCAAGACCGCCGATCTGGCGCGCGCGGCCGGACGCGACGTCAGCGACACCAGCTTCGTCGTCGGCCTGCGGGCCTGGTTCTAGGCCCTTCTTCTTTGCCCCTCTCAAGGAGACTCCCATGAAACGCATGATGTCCTTGCTCGCCTTCGCCGCCCTGGCCGCGAGCGTGCAACCCGCCGGCGCCCAGATGGCCGGCATGAGCGACCAGCATGCCGGTCACGGCGACCACGCCATGCCGGCCGCCGC
The DNA here is from genome assembly GCF_002742635.1 of Caulobacter sp. X. Classification (NCBI taxonomy): domain Bacteria; kingdom Pseudomonadati; phylum Pseudomonadota; class Alphaproteobacteria; order Caulobacterales; family Caulobacteraceae; genus Caulobacter; species Caulobacter sp. X. The sequence continues at coordinate 21,410 of NZ_PEGF01000001.1, forward strand.
GCCGGTCGAAGCCACCGGCGTGATCCGCGCCATCGACGCCAAGGCCGCCAGCGTCACTCTGGCCCACGAAGCCATCCCAGCGCTGAAGTGGCCGGCCATGACCATGGCCTTCAAGGTCTCCGACCCGGCCCTGCTCAAGGGGATGGCTGTCGGGACCAAGGTCCGCTTCCAGCTGCAGGGCAAGACCATCGTCGGCCTGAAGGCGCTCTAGTCGCCGCCACGGGGCCGGCGATCAACGCCGGCCCCGTCACGATTCTCGGGGGGGGTCATGTATCCAACGGACATCCGTCCGCTCACGTCGCTACGGATCTGCGCGGCGCTCTGGGTGCTCGTCTATCATTTTCGCGATCACCTGACGCTGGGCCTGGATCGCTACGGCCTGATCGCCAAGGGCTATTTGGGCGTCGATCTCTTCTTCATCCTCTCGGGCTTCATCCTCAGCCACGTCTATACCCGGGCGGTGGCCGAGAAGCGCTTCAAGTACGGCTCCTTCCTGTGGGCGCGCCTGGCTCGGGTCTATCCGGTCCATCTGGTCACGCTGGCCGCCACCTTGGCCATCTGGATGCTGGCCGTGAAACTGGGGGCGACCTTCGACCCCGTGGCGTTCGACCTGCGATCCTTGCCCCAACACCTGCTGCTGATCCATGCCTGGGGCACGACGCCCACCGTGCAGTGGAACTTCCCCTCCTGGTCGATCTCGGCCGAGTGGTTCGCTTATCTGGGCTTTCCACTGGCGGCGATGGCGTCGCTGGCCCTGCGCGCGCGACCGCGCTTGCTGGTGGGCCTGGCGCTGCTGCTGTTCGCCGCGATGTTCCTGAGCGCCAAGCGCCATGGCGTGCTCTTCACCGACATGACCGCCCAGATCGGCGCGATCCGGATCATCCCCAGCTTCCTGATGGGGGCTGCGCTGCATCGCCTCGGATCCTCGGTGACCTTGCCGGCCGGCTGGGCAGGGCCAGGGGCGCTGATCGCCACGGCCTGGATCGTGGTGGCCGCCACCCTGCGCCTGAGCGATCTCTACATCTGGCCGGCCCTGGCGCTCGTCATCTTCTGTCTGGCCGAGACCGCCAAGCAAGGTCGCGCCGGGCTGATGACCGCGCCGGCGATGGTCTATCTGGGCGAGGTGTCCTACGCGGTCTACATGACCCACCTGCCGGTCGACATCGCCTATTTCCACGCCCTGGTTCGCGTGGCTCCCAATCTCTCCGGCATCGGCGCGTTCGTGGGTTGGCTTGGCGTCTTTGTCGTCTGCCTGGCGGTGTCGGTGGCGGCCTATCATCTGGTCGAGCGACCGGCGCGCGACTGGCTGCGCGCCCACGATCCCTTCGCGCGGCGTCCGCTGCCCGAGCCGCGGCGAGAGCCGCTAATCTGATCGTCGCCAGACGGCCGGGCCGCGACCCTAGGGTTGGGCGCCGGCCGTGTCCTTCTCGCCCTTGGCCGCGGCCAGGACTTCGCGCGCCGCATCGATGTTCATCGCCGCGATGCCCAGGCCAACGACAATATCGGGCCAGGGCGAGCGCGTGAGGGCTGTCGCGCCGCCAGCGGCGATGATCGCCACATTGGCGATGGTGTCATTGCGCGCCGACAGGAAGGCGGCCTTGGCCAGGCTTCCGGCATGGTGGCGATGGCGGGCCAACAGGAAAGCGCAGAAGAGATTGATCGCCAGCGCGCCCGCTCCCGTCAGCGACAGCAGGTCCGCGGCGGGCGTGACCGGCGCGCCGAGCTTGCGCCACAGCGTCCATAGAAACGCCAGGGCCGGAGCCAGGATGATCAGCGCCAGCAGGCGCCCGAGCCGGGCGCGGTTGGCGATCGACCAGCCCAGACCGATGAAGATCAGCAGATTGACGGCGGCGTCCTCGAAGAAGTCGACCGCGTCGGCCAGCAGCGAGGCCGACTGGATCCGCATGGCCACCGCGAACTAAACGCCGAAATAGGCCAGGTTGAGCGCCGCGACGATCAGGACGGCGCGCGCCAACGGGCTTGAAATCTTCATGGACTTTCCCCGATGTTGAACAGGCTCAAGGCCGCCCGAAGGCGGCCTTGATGACGACGGCCTGCACGCCGCCTGGTAGGGTCTGGCCTAGTCGCGTCAAGCGCCCTGGTCCGATCGGATCGGCAGGGCGCCCACGCGGGAGAGCGAAGGATCGCCGAGGGACGTCTTAAGGGGTGACGACGTCCCTCGGCGTCCCGGCGTGACTGCCCGGCGTCGCCGGGGGACGGGCGCCTACTGGGACACGATGGGCGCAAGGCGCCCCAGCCAGGCTACCAGCGCCAAGACAGTCAGCGCCGCGCCGGCCTCAATCACGAGGCTGCGCTTGAGTTCGGCCACCGCCGCTGGCGCCCGTTCCGGAGCCTCCAGCGCCGCATTGAGCGCCGGGGTGAGCCGGAAGCGGTTGGCCGCAGCCAGGAGCAGCATGGCTCCGAACGCCGCCAGCTTCACCAGCAAAAGACGACCGTAAAGGGTCGAGAACAGGCCGCCCAACCCGTCCGGACCGACCAGGAACCAGCTGTTGACCAGCCCCGTGGCCAGGAGGACGGCGACCAGACCCGAGCCGATGCCGGAGAAGCCGGCCAGAGCCACGTGAAAGGCCGTGAGCTGGTCGCGGTCGGGTTCACCCCGACGTGCGGCCAGGCCGATGAAGAAGGCGATGGCGCCGATCCAGATGGCCGCGGCCACCAGATGCAGGATATCGGCGACCAGATGGAGCAGGGCGCCGGACCCTTCGGTGGCCGCCCCATGGCCCATCCAGGCGAAGCTGGCGGTGGCGATCGCGCCCAGAAGGGCGGCGACGAACCAGGAAGCCGCGCCGGGCCGCAGCGTCAGAAGGATCAGGGCGGCCAGCAAGGCGACGACCGCGCGGATGGCCGAGGAGGGACCCATGGCCATGTCGGTCAGCACCGAGCTGAGCGTCTGCAAGTTCAGGGCGTCGGCCAGCGAACCGGCGACGACCGCGGTCTGGGCGATCAGGCCCATCACCGTCGTCAGCAGCAGGGCGACGGCCGACCCACACAGGATGCGTCGGGGCCAGCCCAGCGTTGCAGCGCTGGAGGGCCCCTGAGCGGGGAGTGCGTAGAGCGCAAAAGCCGCGCCGCCCATTAGGACGAAGCCCGCCGTATATTGCGCCCACCGCAGCAGGACGACCGCCGTTTCCATGCTTACTTCACCGTGAAGGCGACGACGCCGTCCATGCGGTGACCATCTTCACCGGCGGCGGCGCGCCAGGTGATCTTGTAGCCGCCCGGCATCAGCTTGCCCTGCGGCGTGCCGCTGATCGACTTGCGATCCTTGGAGACGGTGGTCTTTACCGGCACCTTCATGCCGTCGGCCATGGCCAGCTCGAAGCTCGAAAAGGCCGGAGCCAGCTTCTCGTTGAAGGTCAGGGTGATGGTCTTGGGCGCGGCGACGGTGGCGGCGGCGGCCGGGTTCGACGACACCAGCTTGGCGTGAGCGCTGGCTTGGCCGGCGGCCAGGGCCGAGACGGCCATGACGGTGAGGAGGAGAGCGCGAACTTTCATGGAATCCAGTCCTAGAGAGGAGGTTGCGTAAGGCCATACGCGGCCCCGGCTTCGGCCCCTCGTCCCGGTTCTGGCTTTTTTGTCGCAGGAACCGGATCGCGCCGGCTCGGGTCCTATCAGGGCAGGGGCGCGGTCGGCGTGAAGCGGGCGACCAGATCGAAGGCGTCGCCGGGGAAGAGCAGGCTGACATGGGTGACACCCGCGCCCAGACGCCAGGTACGGCGGTCCAGGCGTAGGCACGCACCGGCCTGATCGGTCTCGAGCGCTTGGGCCACGGCCTTGGTCGGGCGCACGGCGCTGATGCGATGTTCGGCCTCGGTCCAGGGCACGGTGCGCAGCAGCCAGGTGCCCGGCGGCATGAGTGAGAACTCCACCCCTTGCGCCTCGGGCACGGCGTCCAGGCTGATCAGGCGCTCCTCCAGGGCGAAGGGGCGCTCGTTGGCGCTGTGCAGGCAGCGCAGTAGCAGAACCTCGCAGGTCTCGGGCAGGTCGAACTCGAGGGCTTCGCGCCGGGTGACGGGCCGCGTGCGGCGACTGAGCAGCCGATAGGCGTAGGTCTGGCCCCGGGCGCGCACCTCGGCCTGGATGTCGGGAATGTTGAGCACCGCCGAATGGATCCTGGGTCGCGAGACGAAGCTGCCCATCCGCTTGCGGCGGATGATGAGGCCGCCATCGACCAGCTTGGACAACGCCTTGCTGACGGTCATCCGCGAGCAGCCGTAGCGCCGCATCAGCTCGTGTTCAGCCGGGATGCGGTGACCCGGCGGCCAGGCGCCCGAGACGATCTTGTCGGCGATGTCGGCCTTGATGCGCCCGTGCAGGCTTTCGCCCGGCGGACCAAGGGCCGGAGCGCTGTCAGGGGCCGCCATCAGCGGCCCCGCAGTTTATCGATGGGATCCAGGACATAGGCGAAGTCCTGCCGGCGGAAGCTGCGGACCAGCAGGATGAAACCGCTCAAGGCCAGCCAGACGCAGCCGGTCGCCACGGTGACGATCAGGGGATGGTTGAACCCCGCGCCGTTGGGATAATCCATGATGTGGATCATCCAGAAGAGGTTCCAGGTCCGCGTGGTGTCATTGACCCGGTGATGGATGGCGCCGGTGCGGGGATCGACAAACAAGGTCGTGTGATCAGGATCGGCGAAGGCCACGCGCCAGACCGGCAGGGTCACGCCGCGGACCTCGCCGCTGACCTTCTCGACCTTCTCGACCGACGCCACCGCGCCCGAACCGGCGTAGCCGGCTTGCGCAAGGGCCTGGGCGCGCGGGGCGTCGATCGTCACCGGCGCGCCCGTGGCCGCGTCGAACAGGCGAAGATCCAGCGGCGTCTCGACCTCATAGACATAGTGCTCGCCGAGCGGGCGCAACCGCGCGCGCAGGATGGGCGCGTCCAGCGACTGGGCCAGGCTGGCCAGCCGGATGGGCGACAGCGGCTGAGACAGCGCGGGCGGGGCGCGTTCGCTGTCCTCGGCGGCGACCTTCTTGGCGTCCAGCATGGCCATCATGGCCCCGCTGATTGACCAGAGCAGGAACTGCAGGCCCAGGATCAGGCCAAACCACTTGTGCAGGGTGCGGATCAGGAACACGAGGTCACCCTTGGGCGGGCTTGCGCACGCGGCGCTTGCGACGGAAGCTGTAGAGCAGGAGCCAGGCTCCGGTGAGCGAGGTGGCCACGGCCATCCAGGCCGCCACCCGCAGAAGCAGGTTGTTGACGTCGACCCGCGCCTCGTAATCCATGATGTGGAACATCCAGACGAAGTCGAACATCCGCCAAAGGTCGTGACGCTTGGCCACCAGCTCGCCGGTCTGAGGGGAGATGTAGAGCGTTGGGCGCCAGCGCCCGGCGAACTCCACACGCCAGATCGGAGCCGGGCGGCCCTTGATCTCGCTGGGGATGACGCTGAGCAGCTCGGTGCGCACGATCTTGCCGGGGCCAGCGAAGTGCGCCCGCGCCCGATCCTGCGCGGCCGCCTGGTCCAGGGGCGACATCTGAGCCCCGGACCGGGCGTCTACGAGCACGCGCTTCTTGCCCTCGCCGACGACGAAGACCGGCTGGCCCAGCTGGCTGTCGAGTTTGATCGTGCTGGCGGCCGCGTAGCGCGCCAGGATCTCGGCGGGGTCGCGCAGGCTCGCCGGATCGATCGGCAGGACGGGCGCGGGGCGCACCAGGGCGTCGCCATGGATGATGTCGATGTGGACGGCGGTCATGTAGAGGCCGCTCAGCATCCAGAAGAGCGCCTGGACGCCGATGATCAGCGCCAGCCATTTGTGGGTTTTGCGGGCCCAGGCCGGCCAGCGGATCGTGGATTTCTTAGCGGTCGCCATGAACGAAACGTCGCCGGCCAGGCGCAGGGCCTGGCCGGCTTCCCCCTTGTTTAGTCGAAGTGGTAGGTGAGCTTGAGGTAACCGCGACGACCCAGCAGGTCGTAGGTCATGGTGTCGGTGTTGCCGTCGGTCCAACTCTTGATGAACGGCGCCTTCTTGTCGAAGAGGTTGTCGACGCCGACCGTCAGGCCCGCGCGCGTTCCCAGCCGGTGGGCGAACTGGGCGTTGTGGTAGAAGACGTTGGATGTGCGGTAGCCGATGTCCTTGGACGCGGCGTTGAAGTCGGTGGCCTTGCCGATCATCTGCACCGAGTAATTGGCAGACCAGTGATCGCTGCGCAGCGAGGCGTTGGCGCTCGAGCGCCAGTGCGGATAGCCGCCGTTGCCGCCGCCGATAAAGCCGTCGAAGACGATCGGACTGGCGCCCAGGAACGGGGTGATCACGTACTTGTCCAGATAGGTGGTGTTCCAGTCGATGCTGGCGTCCAGCCCTCGGACATCGAAGTCGTAACGCACGCCGATATCGACGCCGCGCATCTGCTCGCGGCCCGCGTTGGAAGGCTGCGAGGACAGGAAGTTGATCTCGCCGGTCAGGGTGCTGCGGGTAAAGTTGGCCGGGCCGCAGAACGGGTGGCTGAGATTGGTCGAGGCGTAGCAGACCGCCAGCTTGGTGGAGCCGGGGATCGAGCGGATGGCGTCGGTGATCTTGATGTCGAAATAGTCGACCGTCACCGACAGGCCCGGAACGAAGGTCGGCTGCAACACCCCGCCGACCGTGAAAGTCTTGGCGCTTTCCGGCGACAGGTTGGCGTTGCCGCCGACGGTGGTCAGCACCGTGTTGCCCAGCTGCACATAGTTGGCCGGCACGCCGCTGGCGCGGCAGTTGGCGACCAGTGTGGCGTTGGTGCTGCTGGAATAGCGGCTGCAGGGATCGGTGGTGGTCAGATTGCCTTCGGCCACGCCCCCGAAGAGTTCCGGGACGCTGGGAATGCGGAAGCCGGTGCCGTAGGTGGCCCGAAGGCGCAGGCCCTCGATGACGCCCCAGTTGACGCCGAGCTTGTAGGTCTCGTTGGAGCCGAAGAGATTGTAGTCGGAATAGCGCACCGCGCCGTTGAGTTCGAGGGTGCGCACCAGGGGCAGGTTGGCCAGTAGTGGCGCGGACAGCTCGACATAGGCTTCCTTGGTGGAGACCTGGCCGGAGATCGGGTCCTGCTGGTTGGTGTTGGCGATGCCCAGCACGGTCAAGGCGTCAGGGTCGCGCCAGCCCTTCTCTTCGCGATAGACCACACCGGCGGCGATGGCGAGCTTGCCGGCGGGCAGGGTCAGCAGGGAGCCCGAGACGTCGGCGGTGACGCTGCGCTGCTCGTTGCCGCCCGTGTCGCGCGAATTGTAGAGGATGTACTTCAGCGCCGCCGGCGTCAGGTCGCCCGCGCCCAGATAGTCGGCGCAGGGGATGGCCGCGCCGGGCGTGGTGCTGCACACCGCCGGATTGATCGAGTTGGCCACCCGCTCAAGATTGGCGATGTTGGTCATGCCATCGACGCCGGTGTTGCGGCCCCAGTTGGCCGCCGCCTCCCAGGTCCAGTCGCCGCCCAGCTCGCCGCGGGCGCCGCCCACGAAGCGATAGGTGTCGACGTTCTGGGAGAAAATGCGCGCGCCGGGTTCGGCCAGACGACGCTGCACCAGGGTGATGTTCTGGCCCGTCGGATTGGTCGGGTTGGACGCCGCGATCGCCAGGTTGCGCAAGGTGCCGGGGCTGGCGATCTGCCGGCTCTGGCGATGCGTGAAGAAGGCCTCGCCAAACAGCGTCACGCTGTCGGTCAGCTTGTAGTCGGCCAGGAAGGCGGTGCTGAAGCGCTGGATCGGGCTGACGGCGTTGAGGAAGGGGTTGGAGTTGAAGTTGTGCTTGGCGGCGCTGTATGGCTCGTAGAAGTTCCCGTTACCGCCTGGGGTCTGGTTGAAGTTGATCTGCTGGCCGTTGGGCAGCACCGCCCGCCCGCCGATCGTGGAGGCCGACGACAAGCAGGTCAGCACGCCGCCGACCTCGCCCAGGCCGCACGGGGCGCGGCTGGCCAGGTTGACCGCCTCGGTCTTCTGCCAGGTGATCGCGGCGGTCACCGAGCCGCGCTCGCTGTGCATGCCCCAAAGTCCGTCGATGGCGTATTCTGCCCCATCGCCTTCATCGGCGACGCCGTACTTGCCCGTGACCGTAAGGCCCTCGACATTGGTGCGCGTGACGATGTTGACGACGCCGGCAACCGCATCGGCGCCATAGATGGCCGAGGCCCCGTCCTTCAGGACGTCGATCCGGCCGATAATCGCGGTGGGGATCATGTTCAGGTCTGGTGCGCTGTTGGCGCCGGTGCCGCCGTTGACCACCCGGCGGCCGTTGATCAAGGTCAGCGTCCGGTTGATCCCCAGACCGCGCAGATTGACCTGGGCGGTGCCATAACCGTTACCCGTCCAGTAGGCGTTGGTCTGGTTGCCCGCGTTGCCGGCCGACGACGGCAGGCGCTGGAGCAGGGTCTCGACATTGTTGACGCCAGACCGTTCGACCTGCTCCTGCGAGATCACCGTCGCGGGACCGACCCCGCTGATGTCCTGACGTTTGATCCGGGTGCCGGTGACGACAACTTCCTCGACGCTGCTGGCCTCCTGGGCTTGCGCGGCCCATGCGCTGAAAGACGCCGTGGCCATGGCGCCGGCCAATAGCATCCGCTTGAACTGCCGGTTCATCGAGTGATCCCCCTCGTGTGTGTCCAATCCCGCCCCGACCAGGGCGTCTTGAGGGGCATGCTCGGGAACCGCTGGCCGCAGCGTCAAGCTATGTATATACATATGAGCGCGTTTGGACGGGTAAGTTCGTGCGCGTTAGCGCGCTCTCGAGGCGGAAACGCGCATGAAAATTACCGAATTATGGAAACTGGTGTCGAATTTCAGAATATTTCCGTCACGTAACGGTTATTTTTCGGAAATCCAATTATTCGATCGGCCAGTTGGCCTGCGCCTATAATTTCAGTGCCTGATGATCGGAGTCTAATCGTTCAATGCAGCGATGATTGATCAATATCGATTCGACAATCTTATACTGAAGATTCAAATATTTGATCAATTCTGAAAAATACTGGCCATATAAATTAGACGTGACATATCGAGCGTCGAACTAATTCAACGCTTAGTCGAGCTTATATTCAAATGAGCGTGGGGGGCGGACCTTGTGGGCGCCGCCGTGCATCCACGCTCTTCAGCGGGGATACGCAGCGCGTGCGAATGCCCCTCAAAAAAATCGCAAGCCACGTTTTGGAGCCGGGAAGCCGTTCATAAGCGGCGTCTCGACCGAGGCATGCAGCGCCTCTGAGCGACCGCGTCCGTCCGCTCAGAGGCGGATCGCGCGCAGCCTCAGGGCGTTGCCAATGACGCTCACCGACGAGAGCGCCATGGCCGCTGCTGCGATGGCCGGAGACAGCAGCCAGCCAAAGGCCGGATAGAGCACGCCCGCGGCGATGGGGATGCCGGCGACGTTGTAGGCGAAGGCGAAGAACAGGTTCTGGCGGATATTGCCCATCACCGCGCGCGACAGCCGGCGAGCCTTGACCAGACCCTCCAGGTCGCCATGCAGCAGGGTCACCCCCGCGCTTTCGATGGCCACGTCCGAGCCCGCGCCCATAGCGACCCCGACCTCGGCGGCGGCCAGGGCAGGGGCGTCATTGACCCCATCGCCGGCCATGGCGACCTTGCGGCCTTCGCGACGGAGGCGTTCGACGACTTCAGCCTTCTCGTGCGGCAGGACGTCGGCCTCGACCTCCTCGATGCCCAACTTGGCGGCCACGGCTTGGGCAGTCGTGCGGTTGTCGCCCGTCAGCATGACGACCCGGATCCCGTCGGCCTTCAGCGTCTCGACCGCCTTGGCCGTCGTGGGCTTGATCGGGTCGGCGATGGCCAGGACCGCGGCCGGACGCGCGTCGATGGCGACATAGATCGCCGTGGCGCCGTCCTGGCGCAGGGTTTCGGCGATGTCCGACAGCGCGCCGGGCGCCAGGCCTTGTTCATCCAGGAACCGCGCCGAGCCGATGACGACGGCGCGGCCGTCGACCTTGCCGATCACGCCCTTGCCCAGCGGGGAGTCAAAGCCTTGCGGGTGGCTGAGCGGCAGTTCCTTGGCCGCCGCAGCACGCAGGATCGCATCGCCCAAGGGGTGTTCACTGGCGCGCTCTAGGCTGGCGGCCAGGCGCAGGACCTCATCCTGGGCAAAGCCCTCGACCACATGGATCGCGGTGACCGCCGGCCGTCCTTCGGTCAGGGTGCCGGTCTTGTCGACCACCAGGGTGTCGATGGTTTCGAAACGCTCCAGCGCCTCGGCGTTCTTGATCAGCACGCCGGCCCGCGCGCCGCGTCCAACCCCGACCATGATCGAGATCGGCGTGGCCAGGCCCAGAGCGCAGGGGCAGGCGATGATCAGCACCGAGACCGCCGCCACCAGCGCGAAGGCCAGGCGCGGGGGCGGGCCGATCAACGCCCAGACCAGGAAGGCGGCCACGGCCGCAGCGATCACCGCCGGGACGAACCAGCTCGAGACCCGGTCGGCCATGCGCTGGATCGGCGCGCGGCTGCGCTGGGCCTGGGCCACCATGGCGACGATCTGGGCCAGCAGCGTGTCGGAGCCGACCTTGTCGGCGATCATCAGGAACGAACCGGTCTTGTTGAGCGAACCGCCGATGACGGTGTCGCCCGGCTTCTTGGCCACCGGCATGGACTCGCCGGTGACCAGAGACTCATCGACCTGGGCCTCGCCCATCAGCACCCGGCCATCGACCGGGACCTTCTCGCCGGGCCGGACCTGGAGGTTGAAGCCTGGCTGGATCTCCTCGACCGGGATCTCGAAGTCCTCGCCGTCGAACGAACGGCGCGCGGTCTTTGGCGTCAGGTCCAGCAGCGCCCGAATGGCGCCCGAAGTGTTCTCGCGAGCCCGCAATTCCAGAACCTGGCCCAAGAGCACCAAGACGGTGATGACCGACGCGGCCTCGAAATAGATCGGGGTGGAGCCGTCGGCGCCGCGGAAAGCCGGCGGAAAGACCTGCGGCGCCAAGGTGGCGGCGATGCTGTAGCTCCAGGCCACCCCGATGCCCATGGCGATCAGGGTGAACATGTTGAGCTGACGGGTCAGGATCGACCGCGCGCCGCGCTCGAAGAACGGCCAGCCGCAGCCGAGAACCACCGCGGTGGCCAGCACGAGCTGAATCCAGGCCGACACGCCGGGCGGCAGGTGCAGGAGCATCAGGCCCATGTGCGGCCCCATCTCCAGGGCGAACACCGGCAGGGTCAGAACCACCGCGATCCAGAAGCGCCACGTCATGTCCCGCAGTTCGGGATTGGGCTGGGACTGGGCGGTGACCGTGACCGGCTCGAGCGCCATGCCGCAGATCGGACAGGCGCCCGGCGCATCCCGGCGGATCTCGGGGTGCATGGGGCAGGTATGGACGAGGCCTTCGCGTCGGGGCGCGGGCGTGGAGGTCTGCTGCGCACCACGGCCATGGCCGTGGTGCTCGTGCGAATGCTCGTTCACGATCGTTCGCTCTCACCGCTATCAATACTGCGTGTCGATACGCGCCGGTGGGCGGGACCCCTCATGTGTAGCTGCAGAAAATGCTCGCGGCCGATCGCCGAAGGCGTGTCGTCGGATCAGGCGGCGCGCAGGGTGGTGTCTGGTGGGCAGGCGTCCTCGTCCTGGTCGGGCCAGGCGGTGCGGCGCGCCAATCCTGGCGTCAGGAACAGGAGTGGCAGCTTGAAGGCCAAGAGTTCGCCATGGACGAAGCCATCGACCAGGTGCTCCCACCAGTTGGGCGGGCGACGACCATGGTCGCGCAGCCATCCATCGTACGGCGCCCAATGGCTGGGCTCGTCCTGCTCGATCACCCGAAAGATCTTGGTCAGGGTGCTGTCGTCCCGCACCGCGGCGTTGCGCAGGAGGTCCTCGACCTGACGATGGCCCCGCTTTTCTGTCAGGGAAATGATCCGGCAGAGCCGTTCGAACAGGTCGTCGCGGCCGATCAGCTCGGGGGGCAGATCGTCAATCGGCGAGCCGAACATGATCTCGACGAAGCGATCGATGTGCCCGAAGGCGCGGTCCAGATCGAGCGGCATCACGCCTCGGCGTTCGAACCACCGGCGGAACATCAGATAGTGTTTGCGCTCGTCGGCGCGATGGCGCTCGACCAGCCCGATCAGCGCCTGGTCGTCAGGCCAGCTTGAACGGATCGCGGTGAGCATGCGGTCGATCGCCGTGTATCCGCGATGTTCATTGTAGAGGTAGATCGAGCAGAGGACGTCGAGAAAACGACGCCTGAAACGGTCGCCCATCGGGCCATCTCCCCAAGGTTCGGCGCGCTCTATCCCGACGGCGGCGGGCCTGAACCTTGGCTATAACGGTCCGGGCGCGACGCTGTTCCGAGCACCGTCGGGGCAAGATCGTGGCTGCGCATCCTGATCACCGATACGAGGCGCGGGTGAGCCATGGGTCTGGTCGTCCGGGTTCGATCGCCATCCATCAGCGTCGCCGAAAAGGCGGCCGCGGCTTCCGCGGACCGCTGCCTGTTTGATCAGACATGGCCAGAAAAACGGAAATTTTAGGCGCCCGATCCTGCAAAAGCAGGGCGGCTTTTAGCGGGGAAACACGGTCTGAGGGGTGAGCTATCGCCACTGCGTACGCGATACAGGGGGCCGCAATTTGGCCCAAATCCAGATCGTGAGAACAGCATTTTGGCCAACAACACTTTTCGTTGCCGACTCTTCAGCACCTCCGTCATCGCCGGCCTGGCGATGGTCGGCGCCACCAGCCTGATGGCGGCTCCCGCCGTCGCCCAGACGCAGGATGAGCCCGCCCAGATCGACGAAGTCATCGTCACCGGCTCCCGCATCGCCCGGAAGGACTACGCCGCCAACAGCCCGATCGTCACCGTCACCCAGGAAGATTTCCAGGCGACCGGCTCGATCAACATCGAGACCCTGATCAACGACCTGCCGCAGTTCACGCCGGCGGCGAACGCAGCATCCAACAACCCCAACTCCGGCGGCCAGGCGAACGTGCAGCTGCGCGGCTTGGGGACGGTGCGCACCCTGGTCCTGCTCAACGGTCGCCGCGTGGTGCCGTCCAACGCTTCCTCCGTGGTCGACCTGAACCTACTGCCCACGCCTCTGATCTCATCCATCGAGACGATCACCGGCGGGGCTTCGTCGACCTACGGCTCGGACGCCGTGGCGGGCGTTCTGAACTTCCTGGTCAACGACAAGTTCGAAGGCGTGCAGCTGGATCTGCAGTATGGCCAGTCGAGCCGCAACGACGCGGCCACCACCGCCGTCAGCCTGACGATGGGCGGCCCGATCGCCGACGGGCGGGGCAGGGCGGCGCTGTCGCTAAGCTATTCGGAGCGCGACAGCGTCTTTAACGCCGCGCGCCGTTCGCCCTCGATTTCGGGTTTCGCGGGCACCTCACCGCTGGGCTCCACGGTCTTCGACGCCACCAACCTGCCAAGCGCCGCGGCCATCACGGCGGCGATTCCGGGCGCGGCCCGGGGCAACACCTTCGGTTTCAACAACAACGGCACGCTGTTCGCCTACCAGGGCGCACGTGACTACATCAGCCCCGGCGGTATCGACTACGAGGGCTTCCGCATGCCCGGGCCGCTGCAGCAGACCGATTTCACCTACAACACCGGTCCGCAGAACTACCTGATCATTCCGCAGACCCGCTACAACATCTACGGCGCGGCAAGCTACGAGATCAATTCGGCGATCAAAGCCTATGCCGACTTCATGTTCTCGCAGTACGAAAGCGGCAACCTGCTGGCGCCCAATCCCGCCACCGGGCCCACGACCGGCTTCCGCGTTCCCTCGACCAACCCCTTCATCTCGGCCGAGCTGCGCGGTGTGCTCAACTCCCGGCCCGACCCGACCGGGTCGTTCCGCCTCGACAAGCGCTTCAACATCCTGGGTCCGCGCCAGCAGACCGAGAACTACAGCGTCTTCCAGGTCACCACGGGGCTTCGCGGCGACTTGAAGGGCCTGGGCGACTGGACCTACGACGCCTACTTCTCGTATGGCCGCGTCGACGATGGCACCACCTACACCGGCTATCTGTCGCGCTCGGCCACGCAGCGTCTGCTGGACGCCAGTGACGGCGGCAATTCTCTCTGCGCGGGCGGCTTTAATCCGTTCGGCGAGACGAAGCTGAGCGCCTCGTGCATCAACTACATCAGCCGCATCGCCAAAAACACGACGGTCAATGACCAGCGCGTCTTCGAGGCCAACGTCCAGGGCGGCGTCTTCGATCTGCCGGCTGGGCAGGTCCGTCTCGCTCTGGGCGGCACCTACCGCGAGCAGAACTACAAGCTCGTCCCGGACGCCTTGCTGCTGGCCACCTTCACGCTCAACGGCGTCACCGGCCCTGAACTGGCGGGCAACTCGGCCCAGCCCCTGGCCGGTTCGGACAGCGTCTACGAAGGCTATGGCGAAATCCTGATCCCGCTGTTGCGGGACCTGCCGTTCGTCCACCGCCTGGAGACCAACCTCGGCTATCGGGTCTCCAAGTACGACTCCATCGGCGGCGTCCAGTCGTACAAGGCCGACGCCAGCTGGGAGATCGTCGAGCGCCTTCGCGTGCGCGGCGGTATCCAGCGCGCGGTCCGCGCGCCATCCATCGGTGAACTGTTCGGTCCGCAGAACCTGTCCTTCCCGTCGATCGGCGTGCCGGTGTCCTCGACGGGCGCTCGGCAATTCTCGGGCGATCCTTGCGACGTTCGCGGCTCCTATCGCGCGCCGGGCGCGACGGGCGCAGCTTCGGTTCGAAACCTCTGTCTGGCGCAGAACGTGCCGGGGCAGGTGATCGACGGCTTCACCTTCTCCAACTCCCAGGTCTCGGGTCTGACGGGCGGCAATCCCAACCTGCGCGAAGAGACCGCGGACTCGTTCACGGTCGGCGTCTCGTGGCAGTCGCAGTTCGCCAACCCCTGGCTTGGCCACCTGTCGGGGTCGATCGACTACTACGACATCAGCATCAAGCAGGTGGTCGGCACCGTGTCGGTGACCGAACAGCTGCGGCGCTGCTTCAATCAGGACGGGGTCTCCAACCCGACCTACGACCAGAACAACTTCTTCTGCCAGCTGTTCAGCCGCGACCCCAACTCGGGCCAGATCATCAACACCTTCGAGACCAACGCCAATCTCGGCACGCTCAAGACCACCGGCATCGACTTCCAGGTCGACTGGCGTCTGAACCTGGTCGACCTCGGCGCGCCTGATTGGGGGACGCTGGCTTTCAACGTCACGGGCAACAAGCTGCAGAAGTGGCAGCGCCAGGACATCCCGGGCGGCGCCTTCACCGATCGCAAGGGCACCATCTCCAACTCCTTCGGCCTGACGCTGCCGGAATGGAAGGTGCTGACATCGGCCAACTGGATCTACGGCCCGGTGAACCTTGGCGCGCGGTGGCGCTACCAGGGCGCGGTCGAGAATTTCAATAATCGCGCCCAAGCCATTGATGCCGTGAACTACTTCGACCTCAACGGTTCGTGGAAGGTCAATGGCGCGATCTCGCTCCGCGGTGGCGTGAACAACCTCACCGACCAGCAGCCTCCGGTCTACACGCCGGCCATCTCGGCCAACACCGATCCGTCGACGTACGACCTGATCGGGCGGCGCTTCTATGTCGGCCTGACGGCCAAGTTCTAATCGCAAGACCTTCAGATAAATCAGGAATATCGAAATGTGTGGTAAGTTCTCTCTCATCCCGAGCAAGGTGCAGGCGCGTCTGGTCGGGGCCTGTCTGGCGGCGCTCTTCGCGTCCAGCGCCTCGGCGCATGACTTCTTCATCATGCCCGCCAAGTTCAAGGTCGAACGCGGCGCGCCACTGATGGTCGACGTCACGATCGGCAGCAGCTTTCCTGGCCTGACCAACCCGGTGCCGCCTGAGCGCATCGCCGAGCTTCGCGTCGTCGGCGGCCCTCAGTCGGTCTTCGAGGTCGAAGGGCCCGGCTCCAAGTCGCTGAAGACCCACTTCAAGGGTGATACGCCGGGGCTGGCGATCCTCTCCGCCCGCGCCGTAGCCAGGGAGGTGGAATACCCGGAAGAGCGGATCGCCGGGATCATGGAGGAGTATCAAGTCGAGCCGGCGGCGGTGAAGGCCGTCGAGGCGCTGCCGCGCCCGCGTGTCCTAAAGGCCCTGTCGACCCGCTTCGCCAAGTCCTTCGTCTGCGTCGAACGGTGCGACGGCGGGAGCGACCCGATGCGGCCGTTGGGCCATAGCGTCGAGTTCATCGCGACCGATGCTTCGGCGAAGAGCTTCACCCTGCTGAGCAAGGGAGCTCCGCTGGCGAACTATCCGGTGATCATCGCCAAGCCGGACGGCGTCCGTAGCCATCTGCACACCTCGGCCCAAGGAACGATCGATCTTCCTGGGGACGTGAGTGGCCCGATGATGCTGTTCGCCGCGGTGATGAAGCCGCCCGCTGAAGCCGGTGGACGCTTCACGATGGACCTCGCGTCGCTGACGCTAGTCAAGAACTAGTGGGTAGGGCTCCCGGCGGGGATCAAGCTTCGCCGGGAGCTACCGACTTCCAGTCATAAGGCAGCGGCGGACCCTTCGGCGGCCGGATCAGATATCTTTGGCCAGCCTAGCCCGCGATGTCCGACGGCCGCGTTTGCAGCCCTTGTCGCTCCGTGGAAGCCGTTGGAGTACAATAGCGTACGCATATTGATCGGCTTCATCCGACAAGGGGCGCCAACACCGCCGATTGTACGATCTGCTACTCCAAAGCCGCCCGAAGCCGACGACCTTGCTCGAGATCGTGAAAAGGCGTGCAAAAGGCGGCGCTTTTGGTTCGAGTCGAGCATGGGGTCGATCCAAAATGCACGCTATGGGCGTGTTGCGGTTGGCCTAGTTATGGCCCTGGTTTGACCGTTCGGGACGCGATATCGGCCTGCGGCGCGGAGCCGGAATTTCGATGTAAAACGCATAATGCGTGTCACTCATCCAGAACCCGGGCTCTATTTGCTTCATGTCGCCGAGCGAAGATTTTTCCTGCTTTTAAATCTCCATCTGGAAAGCGCCGAAAGACTTGAAAAGCCCAGGAGTGGCTGATCTACAAGAAGACAGGCAACTTGCGCGCGCCAACTTCTGCCGGGGCGCCGGAAGCTCGAAAGCGGTCCGATACCTTGGCGTCGAGGTCGAAGACGCGCTTGAGCTATCAGAGCAGATCGACCTTTAGCGTAGCAGACGCTGCGCTAGAGCACGACGCGCCTCCACCGAACGTCGGGTTCCTGGAGCGCCTCATCTTGCTGTCAGATAGATAGGATGCTATCTAAAAAAGATAGCAAGCTACCTATTTAATTGATCGCTGTTCCATGACCTCTGCTCGCACCGTTCACGAACGCACTTTCGCCCAGTCGCTGCTGCGCTTGGCGCGGGTTTACCGGCGCGAAGTCAATCGCGCCCTTGCCGCCCACGGCATTTCGGACGCCAAGGCCATGCCGGTGCTGCACATCGCCCGCGCCGGCGGCGGTCTCCGCCAGGGCGCGCTGGCGGAGGAGATCGGGGTGGAGGGGCCTTCGCTGGTCCGGATCCTAGACCAGCTGTGCCAGGCCAATCTCGTCGAGCGGCGCGACGATCCGACGGACAAGCGCGCCAAGACCCTGCACCTGACCGCCGAGGGCCAGGCTCTGGCCGCCGTCGTCGAAAGCGCTGTGCAGGTCGTGCGCGCCCAGATGCTGGCCGAGGTCGGCGACGATGACCTGTCCGCCGCCCTTCGTGTCTTCGCGGCCTTCGAGACCGCCCTGGATCTCGCGGCCGGACAAGGGGTCTGAAACGCCCGACATGCTGCCCAAGTTCGATCGGCATACGCTGCTGTTCTCGGCGAACAGCTTCGCGGCGGCGATGCTCGCCCTCTATATCGGCTTCGCCCTAGGCCTGCCGCGCCCGTACTGGGCGATGACGACCGCATACATCGTCAGCCAGCCGTTGGCGGGGGCGGTGCGCTCCAAGGCGGTCTATCGCGTGCTCGGCACCATGCTGGGCGCGGCCGCCGCCGTGGCGCTGGTCCCCAACCTCGTCAACGCCCCGTGGCTGCTGTCGCTGGCGCTCGCGCTGTGGGTTGGCGGCTGCCTGACCATCTCGCTGCTCGACCGCACGCCGCGCAGCTATGTGATGATGCTGGCCGGCTACACCGCCGCGATCATCGGCTTTCCCAGCGTCTCCCAGCCCGGCGCGATCTTCGACGTCGCCGTCTCGCGCGTGATCGAGATCGGTCTGGGCATCCTCTGCGCGACCCTGGTCCACAGTCTCGTGTTTCCGCGTCCCGTCGGCAGCGTGCTGAAGGCGCGCCTGGCCAGCTGGCTGGGCGAGGCCGATCGCTGGGCGCTGGACGTGCTGCGCGAAGGGGGCGATCAGGCCACGATCGCCCGCGACCGCCGCCATCTCGCCGCCGCCGCGAGCGAGATCCGCATGCTCGCTGTCCACCTGCCGTTCGACACCTCGCGCCTGCGCGAGACGACCGGCGTGGTTCGCGCGCTGCAGGAGCGGATGCTGCTGTTGATCCCGCTGCTCTCCGGCCTGGGCGACCGCATCGCGGCGCTCAGGGAGGTCCGCGAGCCGCGCGTACGTGAAGCCCTCAATGCGGTGATCGCCTGGATCGAGGCCGACGCCCCGCGCGAGAAGGGCCTCGCGCTGATCGCCGACCTTCGGGCGCTTGCCGCGCGTCGGTCGGACGCCAGCTGGAACAGCCTGCTGATCGAGAGTCTGCTGGTCCGTCTGTCCGAAGCCGTTCAAGCGCTGGCCGAGGGGCACGCGTTGATGGCGCGGCTCGATGATCCTGACGCGCCGCTGTCGCCGGCGCTGGACGCGGCCGCCCGCGAGACCGCGCGCCGCAAGATGCACGCCGACCTGCCGCTGGCCCTGCTGTCGGGAGCCGCCGCGGCGATCGCGGTGATGCTGTCCTGCGCGGCCTGGATCCAGTTCGGATGGGGCGACGGGATCGCCGCGCCGGTCATGGCCGCCGTGTTCTGCTGCTTCTTCGCCGCGATGGACGATCCGGTGCCGGCCATCAAGAACTTCGGAATCTATTCGCTACTGGCCCTGCCGTTGGCGGCGCTTTACATGTTCGCCGTGCTGCCGGCGATCGACGGCTTTCCGATGCTGGTCGCCGCCATGGCGCCGCCGCTGCTGTTCCTGGGCCTCTACATCCCCGATCCTCGCCGCATGGGCTCGGCCCTGGCGGTGCTGATGGGCTTTTGTAACGCCCTGGCCTTGCAAGAGACGTTCAGCGCCGACTTCGCGGGATTCCTGAACGGCAATCTAGGTCAGTTCGTCGGCCTCTTCCTGGCCATCATCGTCACAGCGGGCCTGCGCTCGATGGGGGCGGACGCCAGCGCTCGCCGGCTGCTGTCGCGCACCTGGCGCAATCTTGCGCGCCTTGCCCGCGCCCGCCAGGCCCCGGAGTCGGCCGCCTTCGCCGCCGTGCTGGTGGACCGCCTGGGCATCCTGACGCCGAAGCTGGCCGAGGTCGGCCACGCTCACGACCTGGTCGGCGTCGACGCGCTGCGCGACCTGCGGGTCGGCATGAATTTGGTGGCCGTCCAGGCCGCCCGTCCTGACCTGCCGCGCGAGGGCAAGGACCATGTGGACGCAGCGCTGGACGGTGTCGGCGACCACTTCGCCGCCCTGGCCGCGGGCGAGCGCAAAACACCCGGCGCCGAACTGCTGGACCGCATCGACGCCGCCCTGCGCGATCTTGCCGGAGCGTCCGCCGCCTCGGCGGTGCAAGGCGTGTCGGGTCTGGTCGGCCTGCGCCGAAACCTGTTCCCCGAGGCGCCCGCCTTCGTTCCGGAGACCGCCCGATGACCGGCGAAATCGATATCGACGGCGTCTTCCTGTCGTCCGTCCTGATCTCGGCGATGATCGCCCTGATCGTCTCCTTCGTGCTGCGCCGCCTGCTGACCTGGCTCGGCGCTTATCGCCTCGTCTGGCACCCGGCGCTCTTCGACACCGCGCTGTTCGTCATCCTCTGGGCCGCCGTCGTTACGGTCCCATCTCCCTTGAAGTTCTGATCATGCCCTCACTGAAGACCGTTCTGCCCTATGCTGGTCGCATGGCCGTCACCGGCGCCGTCCTCGTCGCCGCCGTCGTTGGCGGCAAGGCGCTCTGGACCCACTACCAGGTGGATCCCTGGACCCGCGACGGCCGCGTGCGCGCCGACGTGGTGCAGGTGGCGCCGGACGTGTCGGGCCTTGTCACCCGCGTCGACGCCGCCAACGACCAGACGGTCAAGGCCGGCCAGCCGCTGTTCTATGTCGATCGCGCGCGCTACGCCCTGGCCCTGCGCCAGGCCGACGCCGCCGTAGAGGCCCAGCGCGCGACCCTGGCCCAGGCGCGGCGAGAACTCGACCGCAACCGCGAACTCGGTGATCTCGTGGCCGTCGAGGTGACCGAGCAGAGCCGCTCCAAGGTCGAGCAGGCGGATGCCGCCCTCGTCCAGGCCGTGGCCACGCGCGACATCGCCGCGCTGAACCTGAAGCGCACCGTCGTCACGGCGCCGACCGACGGCTTCCTGTCGGACCTGACGCTACGCGCCGGCGACTATGTGACGGCGGGCAAGCCGGTGCTGGCGCTGATCGATTCCCGTTCGTTCCGGGTCGAGGGCTATTTCGAGGAGACCAAGCTCTCCGGTTTGAGGATCGGCCAGCCGGTCAGCGTTAAGGTCATGGGCGAGGACAAGGCCCTGAAGGGCCATATCCAGTCAATCGCCGCCGGCATCGAGGATCGCGATCGCGCCGCCAGCGGCAACCTGCTGCCCAACGTCAATCCGACCTTCAGCTGGGTGCGCCTGGCCCAGCGTGTGCCCGTGCGCGTGGCGCTGGACCAGACGCCGCGCGACCTGCGCCTGATCGCCGGGCGCACCGCCACGGTGTCGGTCCTGGCGGGAGCCCGGTGATGAGCATGCTGAGAGGCCTGGTCCTGGCCGCTTCGGCGCTGGCCCTGGCGGCCTGTGCGACCGTCGGGCCGAACTACAAGCTGCCCGCCGAAGCGAAGTTGAACGCGCCCTCCGCCCAGGGACCATTCGTGGGCGCCGCTTCAGCCGCCGTTAGCCAGGACCCCGTTCCTCCTGGCTGGTGGAAGCTCTACGACGACCCGGTGCTGAATGGGCTGGTCGAGGAGGCCCTGAAGGCCAATACCGACCTGCGCGTCGCCGCCGCCAACCTGGCCCGCGCCCGCGCGGTGGCGGGCGAGGCCGACGACGCGGGCGGCTTCAAACTCGGCGCCTCGGCGGCCGCCCAGCACGCGCGGGAGTCCGGCGAGCAGTTCCTGCTGTCCGAGCCCTTGCCGGTCGAGAACCTAGCCGACGCGGGGGTCAAGGTCTCCTACCAGGTGGATCTGGTCGGGCGCCTGAAGCGCGCGTCCGAGGCCGCCCATGCCGACGCCGAGGCCTCAGCGGCCGCGCTCGACCTGGCTCGCGTCAGCGTCGCGGCCGATGTCGCGCGCGCCTATGTCGAGGCCTGCGCCAATGGCCACGAACTGACGGTGGCGCAACGAACCGTCGACCTGCAGGCCCGCAGCCTCGAGGTCACGCGCAAGCTAGTCGGAGCGGGCAGGGGGACGGTGGTCGACCTGACGCGCGCCCAGGCTCTGCTGGACCAGTCGCGCGCGGCCTTGCCAACGTTCCAGAGTCGGCGCCGCGCCGCGCTCTATCGGCTCGCCACCCTGACCGGCAAGCCGCCCGCCGAGTTTCCAAAAGCGGTCGAGGCTTGCGTGACGCCGCCAGCGCTCAAGCAGCCCATTCCGGTCGGCGACGGCGCGGCCCTGCTGAAGCGGCGACCGGACGTCCGCCAGGCCGAGCGGACCCTGGCCGGCGCGACCGCCCGCATCGGGGTGGCGACTGCCGCGCTTTATCCCAGCATCACTCTAGGGGCGGGCGCTGGCTCGACGGGCCTGCTGGCCGACATCGGCCAACCCGCCGCCAATCGCTGGGGCCTGACCTCGCTGATCACCTGGACTCTGCCGGGCGAAGGCGAGCGGGCGCGGATTCGCCAGGCCGAGGCCGGGGCTGACGTCGCCCTGGCGCGATTCGACGGCGTCGTGCTGACGGCGTTGCGCGAGACCGAGACGAGGCTTGACGCCTACGCCCACGACTTGCAACGCCAGGCCGCGCTGAAGGCGGCGCGCGACCAGGCGGTTCTGGCCGAGGACCAGGCCCGGCGTCTCTACCAGGCGGGCCGCAGCCCCTATCTCGCCGGTCTCGACGCCCAGCGGACCCTGGCTGGCGCTGAAGCCGCGCTTGCGGCGTCCGACAGCCAGGTCGCCGTCGACCAGGTGAACCTCTTTCTGGCCTTGGGGGGCGGCTGGGAATGACAGCGGGTGGCTTTGGCTAAGCCATAGCTGGCTCGCCCATTTGTAGGTTTTCCTTGTCCTTCGACGCCCCGCTTCGCCCGTCTGCGCCTTCGTCGAGGCGACGCCGCAGGCTGTGGTTGCAGTCACGCCGCATCGTCTCGGCGATCTAAGCAGAGCTGAACGTCGTCGCTCTGGGATAAGCCAACGACAGCTTCTGGCGCGTGAACGACGCCATGGCCGCAGCGTTCGAAAGCGCCGCACATGGAATGAGGCCCCGAAGCCGGTGGTAGGGGTTGCTGCAAACGTCTCGCAGAAGGTTTGAGCGCCTTGCCTAGAGCGAGCTTTAATCTCAAGGTCTCTGGCATCTGGCCTTGTTGCGGATGCGCTTTGCAAGTCTGCGGCGGGACCGCCAGGAGGGCCTCCCGTGCTGAAGCGTATCCTCGTCGGACTGCTGGTCGTGGCGGTCGTGGGACTGGTCGGTTTCGGGGTCTTCGCCTGGCGTCCGGCGATCGCCGAGATCGCGCCGCCCGCCCCGTCGAGCTTCGCGCCGGACCTCGTGGCGCGTGGCGAGGTGCTGGCCGGGGCTGGCTATTGCTCGACATGCCACACCACGAAAGGCGGCCAGCCGTTCGCCGGCGGCTACCCGATGAAGACGGGTTTTGGCGTAGTCTATTCGACCAATATCACCCCCGATCCCAAGACCGGGATCGGTAACTGGTCTGAGGCCGCCTTCGACCGGGCGCTGCGCGAGGGGGTGGGCCGCGATGGCTCGCACCTGTTCCCGACCTTGCCCTATGACCATTTCACCAAGCTGTCGGACGCCGATGTCTCGGCGCTCTATGCCTACATGATGACCCGGCCGGCGGTGGTCGCTCAGGCCAAGCGCAACGGCGTCCCGTTCCCGCTAAATATCCGCGCCCTGCAGGCCGGCTGGAAACTGCTGTTCTTCAAGCCTGGCCGTTTCGAGCCCGACAAGACCAAAAGCGCCGAATGGAACCGCGGCGCCTATCTGGCCGAAGGTGTCAGCCACTGCGGCGCCTGCCACACGCCACGCAACGTCCTGGGTGCGGAAAAGCGCGATAAGGCCTTCGCCGGCGCGGCCATCGACAACTGGATCGCCCCGCCGCTGACCGCGGCCAATCCCTCACCCGCGCCCTGGGATCAGGCCGAACTGATCTCCTACCTGCGCACCGGCGTCAGCCGCTATCACGGCGTCGCCGCCGGTCCGATGGCGCCGGTGGTTCACGACGGCCTGAGCAAGCTTCCCGACGCCGACATCCAGGCCCTGGCGATCTATTTCGCGGACCGCGACGGCGCGTTGGGTCGCGCCGCCGCCCTGGCGCCGGCGCTGCAAAGGGCGGCCGCCGCCGATCGGCTGAACGTCGGGCCGCAGACCGATCCGTCGGCGCGGCTCTATACGGCCGCCTGCGCCTCCTGCCACTACAACGGCGCGGGCCAGCTCAATCCGCTGCGGCCTGACCTGGCCCTCAACAGCGCCGTCAATCTGGATGATCCGACCAATCTGATCCGGGTGGTGCTTTACGGCGTCAGCGCCAAGGACGGCGCGCCGGGCGTTCTGATGCCCAGCTTCAACCGTTTCAGCGACGCCGACGTCGCCAAGCTGGCGACCTACCTGCGCGCCACCCGCACAAGCAAACCCGCCTGGCCCGACCTTGAGAAAAAGGTCGCGGCGATCCGAGCGCAGGGAAAGTGAGCCCGCCATGACCCAGTTCACGATCAATGGCCGGGCCGTCTCCATTGACGCCGATGAGGACACGCCCCTGCTGTGGGTGATCCGCGACGACATCGGCCTGACCGGAACTAAGTTCGGTTGCGGGATCGGCATGTGCGGCGCCTGCACCGTCCATGTCGGCGGGCGGGCGACGCGATCCTGCATCACCCCGCTCAGCGCCGTCGACGGCGCCGAGGTGACGACCATCGAGGGCCTGGATCCGGCCGGCCAGCATCCCGTGCAGCAGGCCTGGCAGGACCTGCAGACCCCGCAGTGCGGCTCCTGCCAGTCGGGACAGATCATGCAGGCCGCGGCGATGCTCAAGGATTTCCCCCAGCCCACCGACCAGGACATCGACGCGACCATGAGCGGCAATCTCTGTCGCTGCATGACCTATGTCCGCATTCGCGCCGCCATCAAGCAGGCGGCCGCCGCGATGGGAGGCCAGGCGCCCAAGACGGTGGGAGGCAAGTCGTGAGCCGCCTTCCGCCGCTGAGCGAAAAGAGGGGAGGCGAGGGCGGCGGCGTCCTGTCGCGCCGCAATTTCCTGATCGCCTCGACGGGAGCGGGCCTGGCCTTCGGCTTCTCGGCGCTGGTTGAGGCGGCGATGGATCCGGCCGCGCCCGCTGGCGTCCCGATGGCCAAGGCCGGGCCTCAATTCGAGCCGACCCTATGGTTCGCCATCGACGGCGAGGGGATCGTCACGGTCAACATCATCCGCGCCGAGATGGGCCAGCACGTGGGGACGGCGCTGGCGCGCATCCTGGCCGACGAGCTGGACGTGGCGTGGGAAAAGGTGCGGATCGTCCATGTCGACTCCGATCCCAAGTGGGGCCTGATGGTCACCGGCGGCAGCTGGTCGGTGTGGCAGACCTTCCCGATCTTCAGCCGGGCCGGGGCGGCCGGGCGCATCGCCCTGGTCGAGGCTGGGGCCAAGCTGCTGGGTGTCTCGCCAGCCGGCGGAACGGCGCGGGGCGGCGTGGTGCATGTCGGCGGCCGGTCGATCTCGTATGGCGACATCGTCAAGCGCGGCGGGGTCGCGCGGCAGTTCACGCCCGAGGAACTGGCCAAGCTGCCGATCAAGCCGGCCGCCGAGCGCAAGCTGATCGGCAAGCCGGGCAAGGCCTTGGACATCGCCGCCAAGACCAACGGAACCGCGATCTACGGCATCGACGCCAAGGTTCCCGGGATGGTCTTCGCCCGGCCCAAGCTGCCGCCGACCCGCCATGGCGCCAAGGTCCTGTCGATCGATGATGGCGCGGCCAAGAAGATCAAAGGCTACCTGCGCTGCCTGACGCTCGAGGATCCGTCCGACACCGTGCCCGGCTGGGTGCTGGTGATCGCCGAGACCTATCCCGCCGCCCTGCGCGCCTCGGAGCTGGTCAAGGTGAAATGGACCGCTGGCCCTGGCGCGACCGTGTCCGAGAAGGACCTTCAGGACCACGCCGCCAGCCTGATCGCCAAGCCCGATGTCGGGGCGCTTCTGGACACCAAGACCGCAGATACAGCGCCGGCCTTCAAGGCCGCCAAGTCGGTGCTGGAGCAGACCTACACCGCCGCCACCGTGCTGCACTTCCAGCTCGAGCCGCTGAACGCCCTGGCCTTCGAGAAGGACGGGGTGATGGAGATCCACACCGGCAACCAGTGGCAGAGCCTGATCCTGCCGACCCTGGCCAAGGCGCTCGGGCGCCCCGAGACCAGCGTCGTCATGCGCACCTACATGCTGGGCGGCGGCTTTGGGCGGCGGCTGAACGGCGACTACGCCGTGCCCGCGGCCCTGGCGGCCAAGGCGCTGGGCAACCCGGTCAAGCTGGTGTTGACCCGCGAGGACGACGTGCGCTTCGACTCGGTGCGCTCGCCCTCGGTCCAGACCGTGCGCATGGCTTTCGACGGCGCGGGAAACATTCTGGCTCAGGAGCATCACGCCGCGGCCGGCTGGCCCACCCTGGCTAACGCGCCGGCCCTCATGCCCAAGGGCAAGAATGGCGTGGTCTATGACCCCTTCGCCATCTCCGGCGCGGACCACTGGTACGAGGTGGGCGCCCACAAGGTGCGGGCCATCAATAACGACCTGGCCAACGAGACCTTCCGTCCGGGCTGGCTGCGGTCGGTGGGACCGGGCTGGACCAACTGGGCCAGCGAGAGCTTCATCGACGAGGCCGCCCATCACCTCAAGACCGATCCGGTCGCCCTGCGGCTGAGACTGCTGACCGGCGCGGGCGCCAACGCCGGCGACGACGCCAGCGCCAAGGGCGGCGCGAAACGCCAGGCCGAGGTGGTGCGCCGCGCGGCTCAGGCGGCCGGCTGGGGGCAGCCCCTGCCTAAGGACACCGCCCTGGGCCTGGCCACCAGCTTTGGCCAGGAGCGTGACATGCCCACCTGGGTGGCCTGCGTGGCCAAGGTCCATGTGAACCGGGCCAATGGCGTGGTCACGGTCCAGAAGCTCACCCTGGTGACCGACGCCGGGACCATCGTCGATCCCGATGGCGCGCGGGCCCAGACGGAAGGCGCCGCGCTGTGGGGCCTGAGCATGGCGCTGCATGAGGGCACGGCGTTCGTGAACGGGGAGGTCAAGGACCTGAACCTCGACACCTATACGCCCCTGCGGATTTCCGACACGCCGGAGCTGGACATCCAGTTTGTCGACAGCGTCGAGGTTCCGGTCGGCCTGGGCGAGCCGGCGACGACGGTGGTGGCGCCGGCCATCGCCAACGCGATCTTCCGCGCGGTCGGGGTCCGTCTGCGGCACATCCCGATCACGTCGGCCGCCGTGATGGCGGCCTTGTCAGGCAAGGCCTGAACGGCGCTGGCGCCGTTTGAGCTAGACGCCAAGGGCGTGGCGATGGCGACAGGAAAGACGGTGAGCGACTAGATTGGCTCAAGCATCTCGGCGAGCGCCAGCACCACCGTCCACGTCCGCCCCGTGACCCGCGCGCCGAGGGTCTTCTCGACCAGACTCGTCGTCAGCTTCGAGCCGCCGACGCCGTCGGGATAGATCGCATAGATCTGACGGCTTTCGGCCCGCGCCTGCTCGGTTCCGCGGATCGCCGCGCGCAGGGCGCCCATGGCCTTCTTGTCGGGGGTGTCCTTGCAGAACAGAGTCATCATCCAGCCCGGATCGGACGCCGCGAACTCCGGGAATGGGTTGGCCGCGACCAGGGCCCGCCAGGCCTCCGCGGTGCGGACATAGACATCGGTGCGCAGGCCCAGGCGCGCCATCAGCTCGGCTTCGATCTGGGCCTGAAGGTCCGCGCCGGTGCGCTCGCTCTCGAACACCAGATCGCCGACCTTGGGGCCCATGCGGACTTCGGTGTGACCAAGATCGGTCAGCAGGCCCGTCAACTCTTCAGCGGAGATCAGACGGCCACCGGCGGCGTTGACGCCACGCAGCAGGGCGATGTGGAGGGACATGGTCGAGCCTTTCGAACGCGGCGACTGTGTAAGCCCTAGACCGGCAGCCGTCGCGGGGGACGCGGCGCTTCGTACGCATGGTTCGGCGCCTTTGGCAAAGACCCTAGCTGTGGATGGACGGCGCCCGCGAATTAGGCAGTTTGGATTTTGCGGAGATTAACGTCCCGGCGGCGCTCCACAAAGTCGCCGGGCAGCGCCTAGGTCAGCCTCATGCGCGTCCTCGTGATAGACCCCGATCAGGTCCGGGCCGAACTGGTGGCCGAAGGGCTGCAGGGCATCGAGCCTCTGGAGGTGCGCCATTCAGCGCTGTACGACGAGGCCGAGGTTCTGGCGTTCGCCCCCGACGTGGTGGTGATCGCCGCCGAGAGCCCCGACCGCGATACGCTCGACAGCCTCAAGGAGTCGAGCCAGGGCCATCCGGTGGTGATGTTTGTCGATCGCTCGGAGCCCGGGCTCGCTGAGCAGGCTGTGCGGGCGGGCGTCGCCGCCTATGTGGTCGATGGCCTGGCCCCCAATCGCGTGCGCTCCATCCTCGACGTGGCCATGAGCCGGTTCGCCCTGACGCGACAGCTTCGAAGCGATCTGGCCCGGGCGAAGGCGGACCTGGAGTCGCGCAAGGTCGTGGACCGGGCCAAGGGCCTTCTGATGAAGGAGCGGGGGCTCGACGAGGACGGCGCCTACCGCCTCCTGCGCAAGCTCGCCATGGATCGCGGCAAGCCGATCGGCGTGATCGCCGCCGATCTGCTGGCCTTCGCGGGCGTGCTGAAGGGGGATGCTTCGTGAGCGGCCTGTCGGACCTGCGCCTCGGTTTCATCCCACTGACCGATTGCGCGCCGCTGATCGCGGCTCAAACTCAAGGCTTCTTCGAAGACGAGGGGCTGGCCGTCGAACTCGTTCGCGAGGCCTCGTGGGCCACGATACGCGACAAGGTGGCCGTCGGCGCCCTGGATGGCGCCCACATGCTGGCGCCCATGGCCCTGGCTTCCGCCTTTGAGACCGCCGAAAGTCCTGTGCTGGCGCCGCTGGCCCTGAACCGGAACGGCAGCGCCATCACCGTCTCCAAGGCGCTGTTCGAGGCGCTGGGCGGCGAACCGACGAATCCGGCGCTTTCCGCCGCGAAGCTCCGGGAGGTGATCGCCAAGCGTCGTGTTCAAGGCGAGGCGCCGCTGACCTTCGCCGTGGTCTTTCCCGCGTCTATGCACAACTACCTGCTGCGTTATTGGCTTTCCGAGGGCGGGGTAGATCCGGACCGCGACGTGCGTCTGGTGGTCATTCCGCCGCCTCGCATGGTCGAGCGGATGCGGGCCGGCGAGGTCGATGGCTTCTGCGTCGGCGCCCCCTGGAACGCCGTCGCTGAGGCCGAGGGCATAGGGCGCATCCTCGCCACCTCGTCCCAATTGTGGCTGGGCGGGCCGGACAAGGTTCTCGGGATCAGCACAGCGCTTGCCGGCCGCAAGCCTGACGAGCTCCGCGCCCTCCTGCGCGCGATCATCCGCGGGGCGGCCTGGGCGGACGCGGTCGAGAACCGTGACGCGCTCGTCGCGCTTCTGGCCCGGCATGACACGGTTGACGCGCCGCCCGCGGCAATCGTCCGCGCCCTGGAGCACGAGCTCGTGTTCCACCGCGACGCCGCCGGCTTGCCGCGGCGCGAACATGGACTGTGGTTCCTGTCCCAGATGATCCGCTGGGGGCAGATCGCCGCGAACCGGGACCTGGACGTCATCGTCGACCAGGTCTATCGGCCCGACCTCTATCGGGAGGCGGCCTTGTCGCTGGGCCCCGTCCTGGAGCCGGCGCTGGTGTTCGCCGACGCTGTCGGGCCTGTCGAGGCGCGGCTTTTCGACGGCCGCCCCTTCGACCCGAACGCCGCGCGCGCCTATGCCGAGAGCTTCGACATCGCCCGCGTTCAGCGCTGATCTGCCTCCTTAGCGGGCGCCGGGCCTGCCTGAATGGTGAGCAAGTGAGCGTGGGGCATCGGCGGTGGTCTCTGTTCCTTCAGCTCGCGTGACAGATCGCCCGGCATCGTTTCCCCTTTAACTCAGGCCACCGAACAACGGCGTTCGCGGCTGCCAGAGGACCGCTCGGATGCGGTCACCCGCTCGGGGCGATGACGCTCCGCTCTCGCAGACACGCAACCGTTCGAGGCCGTCATGATCTCCCGCGACTTCCTGAAGGCCGGCCATGCGCCGACCCTGTTCGCCGCCTTCCTCTATTTCGATCTCAGCTTCATGGTCTGGGTCATCCTGGGCCCGCTGGGCGTGGCCATCGCCAAGGATTTCCACCTGGACCCGGCCCAGAAGGGTTTGATGGTCGCTGTTCCCGTGCTGGCCGGCGCGGTTCTGCGCCTCGTCAACGGGGTTCTGGTCGACCGGATCGGGCCGAAGAAGACGGGCATGATTGGCCAACTGATCGTGCTGGCTGGCCTCGTTACGGCCTGGGCGCTCGGCGTTCACGACTATCATCAGGTCCTGGCCCTCGGCGTCATCCTCGGGGTGGCGGGCGCCTCGTTCGCTGTCGCCCTGCCGCTGGCCTCGCGCTGGTATCCGCAGGAGCACCAGGGCCTGGCGCTGGGCATCGCCGGCGCCGGCAACTCCGGCACCGCCCTGGCCGCGCTGTTCGCGCCGGTCCTGGCCAAGGTCTATGGCTGGCAGGCCGTGATCGGCCTGGCCGCCATCCCGCTGGCCGTGGCGTTTGTGGTCTACATGCTGCTGGCCAAGGACGCCCCTGAGCAGCCGGCGCCCAAGAAGCTGGCCGAGTATCTCGACGTCCTGAAGGTCCCGGACGCCTGGTGGCTGATGCTGCTGTACGGCGTGACCTTCGGCGGCTTCGTGGGCCTCGCCTCGTCGCTGACCATGTACTTCAACAGCGAGTACGCCCTGGACCCGGTCATCGCCGGCTTCTTCACCGCCGCGTGCGTCTTCGCGGGCTCGTTCATCCGGCCGGTGGGGGGCGCCCTGGCCGACCGCTTCGGCGGGGTCCGGACCTTGAGCTTCGTCTACGCCCTGGCCGCGCTGGGCCTGACGGCGGCCAGCTTCCAACTGCCCTCGGCCTCTATGGCGCTGGCGGTGCTGATGTTCTCCATGTTGGCGCTCGGCGCCGGGAATGGCGCGGTGTTCCAGCTCGCCCCGCAGCGGTTCCGCAAGGAGATCGGCGTCATGACCGGCCTGATCGGCATGACCGGCGGCATCGGCGGCTTCTACCTGGCCTCGACCCTGGGGCTCGCCAAGAAGATGACCGGTTCCTACCAGTCCGGCTTCATCGGCTTCGCGGCTCTTGCCCTGTTCGCGCTGGTGGCCCTGTTCGGGCTCAAGGCCCGCTGGCGCGCCGTCTGGCCGACCCTGCACGGCGAAGCCGTCTCGGTCCGCGTCTGATCCTTTTCCCCGACAAGCGAGATAGCCATGACCAAGGCGCCAAAGCCTAAGGAACGTCTGGTCGTCATCGGCAACGGCATGGCCGGCTGCCGGGCGGTCGAGGAAGTGCTCAAGCGCGATCCCGCCCGTTACGACGTCACCATCTTCGGCGCCGAGCCGCGGGTGAACTACAACCGCATCATGCTGTCGCCGGTGTTGGCGGGCGAGAAGACCTTCGACGACATCGTCATCAACGACGAGGCCTGGTACCGCGACAACGCCATCATCCTGCACGCCGGCCGCGCCGTCACCGCCGTGGACCTGGACGGCCGCAAGGTGGTCGCCGAGGGCGGGCTGGAGGTTGGCTACGACAAGCTGATCCTGGCGACCGGCTCGGACCCGTTCCGTCTGCCACTGCCCGGCGCCAACCTGAAGGGCGTCGTCACCTTCCGCGACTTGGACGACGTCGAGGCGATGGTCGAGGCCTCCGGCAAGCCCGGCGCCCGCGCCGTGGTCATCGGCGGCGGCCTGCTGGGCCTGGAGGCCGCCTACGGCCTAGCGCGCCGGGGCATGGCGGCCACGGTCGTCCACCTGATGGACGTGCTGATGGAACGACAGCTCGACGAGAGCGCGGGATATCTGCTGCGCGAGGCCCTGGCCGAGCGTGGCGTTGACACGGTGCTCGGCGCTCATTCCCAGGAGATCGTCGGCGAGGACGGCGAAGTCGCCGGCCTGAAGCTGAAGGACGGCCGGATCCTGCCATGCGACCTGCTGGTCATGGCCGTCGGCATCCGTCCGAACGCGACCTTGGCTAAGGCGTCCGGGCTGCAGGTCAGTCGCGGGATCATCGTCGACGACGCCATGCGGACCTCGGACCCGGCCGTGTTCGCGGTCGGCGAGTGCGTCGAGCATCGCGGGAACTGCTACGGCTTGGTCACGCCCATCTGGGACATGTGCCGGGTCCTGGCCGAGGCGCTGACGGACGGCGAGGGCGCCTATCAGGGCTCGGTCCTGTCGACGCGCCTCAAGATCTCGGGCGTCGACGTGTTCTCGGCCGGCAAGTTCGCCGGCGGCGATGGTTGCGAGGACATCGTGTTCCGCGACGCCGCGCGCGGCGTCTACAAGCGGGTGGTCATCGAGGACGGCAAGGTCGCCGGCGCGGTGCTGTTCGGCGATGCGGCCGACGGCGGCTGGTACTTTGACTTGATGAAGGCGGGGACGGATGTCGCCGAGATCCGCGAGACCCTGATCTTTGGGCAAGCCATCACGGAGGGCCTCTCGGGCCTGGACCCTAGCGCGGCCGTTGCGGCCATGCCCGACACGCAGGAGATCTGCGGCTGCAACGGCGTCTGCAAGGGGGCGATCACCTCGGCGATCACGAACCAGGGCCTGACCACGCTGGACGATGTCCGCGCGGTGACCAAGGCCTCGGCCTCATGCGGATCCTGCACGCCGCTGGTCGAGCAGGTTATCCGCTTGACCCTCGGAGACGGCTTCAAGGCCCAGACTGGTCCCAAGCCGATCTGCAAGTGCACGCACCACCCGCATGGCGACGTGCGCAAGGCGATCGTCGAGCTCAAGTTGAAGTCCATGCCCGCAGTCATGCAGGCACTGGAATGGACCACGCCCGACGGCTGCGCCGCGTGCCGACCGGCCCTGAACTACTACCTGCTGTGCGCTTGGCCCGGCGAGTACGTGGACGACGGCCAGTCGCGCTACATCAACGAGCGCGTCCACGCCAACATCCAGAAGGACGGGACCTATTCGGTGGTGCCACGGATGTGGGGCGGCATGACCAGCCCCGCCGAGCTGCGGGCCATCGCCGACGTCGCCGACAAGTACGACATTCCGGCCGTGAAGGTGACGGGCGGCCAGCGCATCGATCTGCTGGGCGTCAGGAAGGACGACCTTCCGGCCGTGTGGGCCGATCTCAACGCGGCGGGCATGGTCAGCGGCCACGCCTACGCCAAGGGGCTGCGGACGGTGAAAACCTGCGTCGGCAGCGACTGGTGCCGGTTCGGCACCCAGGACTCCACGGGTCTCGGGATCAAGCTTGAGAAGTTCATGTGGGGCTCATGGGCCCCGGCCAAGGTCAAGCTGGCCGTGTCGGGCTGCCCCCGCAACTGCGCGGAGTCGACCTGCAAGGACATCGGCGTCATTTGCGTCGACAGCGGCTACGAGATCCATGTCGGCGGCGCGGCGGGCCTGCACATCCAAGGCACGCAGCTGCTGACCAAGGTCCCCACCGAAGACGAGGCGATCGCCGTGATCGCGGCGGTCATGCAGATGTATCGCGAGGGCGGCTGGTACCTGGAGCGGATCTACAAGTGGATGGCCCGGGTGGGGCTCGACACGATCCGCGCCGCCACGGTGGACGATCTGGAGAGCCGCGCGGCGCTCTTCGCCCGCTTCGTGAAATCGCAGGAAACCGCCCAGATCGACCCGTGGGCGGAGCGCGCCACCGGCGGCGTGGCGGCCGGCGAGTTCAAGCCCATGGCGACCCTTCCGATGGAGATGGCGGCCGAATGACCCTGCAAGCCCATATCGACCCCGATTGGCGGGATGTCGGCGCGGTGACCGACATCCCTGAGCGCGGCGCGCGGCGGGTGACCACGGCCCAGGGCGACGTCGCGGTGTTCCGCACCGGCGACGGCCAGGTGTTCGCCCTGGTCGACCGCTGCCCGCACAAGAAGGGTCCCTTGAGCCAGGGCATCGTCCACGGCCACGGCGTGACCTGTCCGCTGCACAGCTGGGTCATCGACCTCGCGACGGGGCGACCGACGGGCGCTGACGCCGGCAAGGGCTGCGCGCCCGTCGTGCCGGTCCTGGTCCGCGACGGCCGAGTCCTGCTGGCCCAGCCGGCGATGGCGGACTGATCATGGCCGACGGCTCCGCCGCCCTGCAAACGGTCAAGACGACCTGCGCCTATTGCGGCGTCGGCTGCGGCGTCGCGGGCGCGGTGGGGCAGGGGCGTTCGGTCGCCATCGCCGGCGACGCTATCCATCCCGCCAACTTCGGGCGGCTGTGTTCCAAGGGTTTGGCGCTTGGAGCCACCGTCGGGCTCGAAGGGCGGCTGCTGGAGCCGATGATCAAGGGCAAGGTCGCATCCTGGAACGAAGCCACCGCCCTGGTCGCCAAGCGCTTCAAGGAGACGATCGCCCGGCACGGCCCCGACAGCGTCGCCTTCTACGTTTCGGGTCAGTTGCTGACCGAGGACTACTACGTCGCCAACAAGCTGATGAAGGGCTTCATCGGCTCGGGGAACATCGACACCAACAGCCGCCTTTGCATGGCCTCGGCGGTCGCCGCTCACAAGCAGGCCTTCGGCGCTGACCTGGTGCCGGGCTGCTATGAGGACCTAGAGCTGGCCGACCTCGTGGTGTTCAGCGGGCACAACGCCGCCTGGACCCACCCGGTGCTCTACCGGCGCATGGAGGCGGCCAGGGCGCGCGGCCAGAAGCACGTGGTCATTGATCCCCGCCGCACCGACACGGCCGAGGGCGCGGACCTGCACCTGGCGATTGCGCCTCAGAGCGACGTGCGCTTGTGGAACGGCCTGCTGGCTGACCTGATCCGGCGCGGCGCCCTCGATCGCGACTACATCGCCGAGCACGTGAACGGCTTCGAGCAGACCGTCGCCGCCCTGCTGGAAATGGACCAGTCAGTCAGCGCCGTCGCCGCCGACTGCGGGGTTCCAGTAGAGGCGGCGCAGGACTTCTACGACCTGTTCGCCCAGCATGAACGGACAGTCAGCCTGTTCTCGATGGGCGCCAATCAGTCGGTCCAGGGCGTGGCCAAGGGTCTTGCGATCATCAACGCCCATCTGGCCACCGGCCGGATCGGCAAGCCCGGCGCTTGCCCGTTCTCGATCACCGGCCAGCCCAACGCCATGGGCGGACGCGAGACGGGCGGCATGGCCAACACCCTGGCCGGCCACATGGACTTCTCGCCCGAGGATCGCGATCGCGTCGCCCGGTTTTGGGGCGCGCCGGACACGGCCCGCGCGCCGGGCCTGAAGGCCATCGAGATGTTCGACGCCGTTCGCGACGGACGGATCAAGGCGATCTGGGTGATGGCCACCAACCCCGCCGTCAGCCTGCCCGACAGCGGTGCGATCCGCGAAGCCCTGGCGGCGTGTCCCTTTGTCGTGGTCTCCGACTGCGTCGAGACCGACACCACCGCCTTCGCCCACGTCAAGCTGCCGGCGCTGGGCTGGGGCGAGAAGGACGGCACGGTCACCAACTCGGAACGCCGCATCTCCCGCCAGCGGGCGCTCTTTCCCCCGCCCGGCCAGGCGAAAAGCGATTGGAAGATCGTCGCGGACGTCGCCACGGCCATGGGCTTCGACGGCTTCGGCTGGGCGAGCAACGCCGCGGTCTTCCGCGAATGGGCGCGCCTGACGACCTATGAGAACAAGGGCCGCCTGCTAAATCTCGCCGGTCTTTCGGCGCTGACGCCTGAGGCCTATCGCGACCTCTCGCCGATCCAGTGGCCGGTGAAGGCCGAAGGCGAAGGCACGCCTCGGCTGTTCGTCGATGGCCGCTTTCAAACCCCCGACGGCCGCGCCCGCATGACGCCCACCCGCCCGCGCGGCCCGGCCGAGGCGACCAGCGCCGCCTTTCCAATGTCGCTGAACACCGGGCGCATCCGCGACCAGTGGCACACTATGACCCGCACCGGCCTGGCGCCGGACCTGTGCCGCCACGCGCCCGAGCCCTATGTCGAGATCCATCCGGAGGACGCCCAGGCGCGCGGCCTGCGCGACGGCGTCCTGGCGCGGGTGACGACCGCGCGCGGCGAGGCCGTCGCCGTGGCCAAGGTCACGGACCGCCAGCGGCGCGGCGGGCTCTTCATGCCCATGCACTGGACCGACGCGTTCGCCCCCTCGGGCCGCGCGAACGTCCTGGTCGCGCCGAACGTCGATCCGACGTCCGGCCAACCGGAATTCAAGCATACCCCCGCCCGGATCAGCGCCTATCGCGAGACCTGGACGGGCTTCTTTCTGGCCCGGTCCGCCCTGAATCCCCCAGCGGGGGCGGATCTTGTCTGGCGGCGCATCCCCCAAGACGCCTGCCAGCGGCACGAGTTCGCCGGCCGGGGCGACGCCGTCGAGCGCGACGCCCTGCGCAAGGTCCTGTCCAAAGGACTGGCCGGCGAACTCGTCACCTATGAGGACGCCGCCACTGGCGCGCGGCGCGAGGCGTGGATCGCGGATGGGCGCCTCGTCGCGGCGCTCTACATGACTACGACCGGCCGCCTGCCGCCCCGCGACTGGCTGGTCGAGCTGTTCGCAGAGGAGGCGTTATCCGCCGAGGCGCGCTCGGCCCTGCTGTTTGGCCGCCCGTCCGGCGCGGCGGCCGACAGGGGACCCTTGGTGTGCGCCTGCCTGAAGGTCGGCGCCAGAACCATCGAAACCGCCATCGCTGAGGGGGCCAGCACCCCGGACGTCGTCGGCAAGGCGACCGGCGCCGGGACCAACTGCGGGTCCTGCCGCCCCGAGATCGCTCGCATGATTAAAGCCCTGTCCGCGACGTCCAAGGAGCCCGCCCATGTCGATTGAGACCACGCTCGGCAAGGTGCTGCTGGTCGGCGCGGGGCCCGGTCCCGTGGACCTCATGACCGTCCGCGCCTTCCGGGCGGTCGAGAGCGCCCAGGCGCTGCTCTATGACGCCCTGTGCTCGGAAGAGGCCATCGCCCTGGCGCCGCCGGGCTGTGTGCGAACCCAGACAGGCAAGCGCGCCGGCAAGCCAAGCATGAAGCAGGATGAGATCAACCGCCTGATGCTGCGCTTGGCTCGTAGGGGGCTGAACGTGGTGCGACTGAAGGGCGGCGATCCTTCGATCTTCGGTCGCGTCGGCGAGGAGGCCGCCTTCCTGAACCGCTTCGGCGTCGAGACTGAGATTGTGCCGGGCGTGACCGCCGCCTGCGCGGCCGCCGCCCAGTTCGGCTTCCCGCTGACCCATCGCGGCAATGCACGGCGCGTTGTGTTCACCACGGCGCGCGTGGAGGACGGCGCCATGGCCGGCGACTGGCGTATAGGCGGTGACTCTGAGGCGACGGTGGCGGTCCATATGGGCGCCGAGGCCGCGCCGACCTTGGCCCAAGCGCTTATGGCCCAGGGCCGCGCCGCCAGCACCTCCGTGGCAGCCGTCGAAAACGCCGGGGCGTCACATGCGCGGCTGACGGAGACGACCTTGGCCAACCTCGCCGTCGCTCCGCTTCGCACAGAAGGTGGGCCGCTGCTGATCGTCATCGGCGAGGTCGCCGCGTTGGCGACCACTCCCTCAAGTCACTGCGCCGACCGCAGGGTATTTGCGTGAACGGGGCCTGGAAGGGCGAACTTTCAGCGACCAGGCTCACAGGATCGGCGCTGGAGCCGGCGAGGATGCGTGAGTTTTGCCCCGACCGATCTGTCGCCTGGTTCTGGCTCGGGCTGGCGCTGATATTCACGCCAGTTTCCTTCTATCGCTTCGCGACCGATCATGACCCCCGTGTCGCCAAGGCGGCGTTCGTCATGATTGGGTTTTGCGGCCTCCTGATTTGGCGAGGCCTGAGAGTTCTGAGAGGCGACGATGTCGTCAGTCTGTCTCCCGAAAGCCTTGAAGGCCCAGCCCGCCATGCCGGACCCTTCATCTACAGCGCCCGAACAACGATCGCCTTGAGCTGCTTGGCGCGTGTTCACGAGGTTGGATGGGGCGTCTGGTGCGCTGAGAGCGAAAGTGGGCGACGCGTCTGTTGGACCGATGCCCACGACGGCCATCGCGATCTGCTGCCACTCCTGACGCGCCGCCCCATGGATTTCGGAAAGCAGGGCGAGAGATAGGGGCCCTCGCGGCTGGAGCCTAACGTCGCGTCTCCGGAGGTCCGCCAACTTTCGCTTCTGGCGCAGACCGGGAAGGCCATCTCCGCCCCCGTATCCTAAAGCTTGAGACGCTTCTTGCCCTTATCGCGCCGTGGCGTACGAACGGAGGCAATGTCGTAGAAATAGTTCTCACGCATATCCAACCGGTGGCGCCAATCCGGCACACGCGACGGAACCGCGAGTGTGGCGTCGCGCGATCCAGTCGCGGCGGCGCGTGAGCGGAAAAGCTCCCCGCGACAGCCGGAGACCCCGACCTCCGCTTTTGATTTGATTTCGCCCCGTTGAGCGGTCGCTCGAGGGATGTGCCGCCTCAAGGAGCCGTCTTCGTTTCGGAGCGCCATCCGGTTCGCCTCGGCGAACTGGCGCAGGAGATCGGGCGCGAT
This sequence comes from Caulobacter sp. X, assembly GCF_002742635.1. Lineage (NCBI taxonomy): Bacteria > Pseudomonadati > Pseudomonadota > Alphaproteobacteria > Caulobacterales > Caulobacteraceae > Caulobacter > Caulobacter sp. X. The sequence goes on from NZ_PEGF01000001.1 coordinate 59,355, forward strand.
CGGGCCCAGACGATTGATCGCGCGGCGGGTCGCCTCGGAAATTGTTCGGCCGATCGGTATCGTCTGCGGGGGTCTTTGCTAGCGCGTTTTCAAACCGCTAGATCAAGGCGATGGCCGGCGGCGGCGCGTGCCGCTGGCACTGTCGCGGGCCTATCGACGAGGGCGCTCAGCCGGCCGCCAAGAACGACAGCTTTCTGGCTATCGTAGGTCGTGTCGAGGGAGCTTGCGGCGATTTTCCCACGATCCCCGCCATTTCGGTTCTCGGCGTTGATCCCATACGGACCGTCTTTTGGGTGGGCGGGATCGATATGTTTCTTGGCATTGTCGACGTCCGTGCAGTTCTTGCACGAAAAGCCGTTGACGTTGACTGGGGTGGGATAATCGCCGCTGATCGCCATGGTCTTCCCCTCTTCGATCATTCTTATTCGCGGGGAACCGCTCAAAGGTTACAGGCGGCTCCAACATCGGCGAATGCCTCGGCGCGCGCTATGGGACCGACGTCTCGGGCGGGTCAGGGTTCAGCGGATGAGCTTTGAAATGGCCGCGCGCGGTTTCCAAGAACGCGTTGAGGTTGGCTGACGCCTGACGCCGCGCGGGGAAGACCGCGTTCACCGGCAAGATTTCTGGCATCCGGTCCGCCAGTATCAGAACAAGTCGGCCGCGCATCACGGCCTCGCGCACCTGGTAGGAGAGGGCGCGGGTAATGCCCAGGCCGGATTCGGCGGCGGCGATCGCCGCATCGGCGCTGTTGACCATCAGCCGCGGACTAAGGCGCACGGTCTTACGGCCGGCGTCGAAGCGCCACTCGTTCGTCGCGTCGACATTCTCGAACGAGACTATGTCGTGGTCGACCAGATCGTCGGGCGTCCTGGGAGCGCCGCGCGCTTCCAGATAGGCCGGACTGGCGACCAGCACGCGCGTCACGGAGCCCAGTTTCGCGGCCATCAAGCTGCTATCGGCCAAGTCCCCGATCCTGACGGCGACGTCCACGCCCTCGTCGACCAGGTGCACGTACCGATCCGAGAGGGTTAGCCGAATGGCGAGCTCGCCGTGTGTCTTCAGGGTCTTGCTGACAATCGGCAGCACATGCAGCCGCCCAAACAGGATCGGCGCGGTGATGGTCAGCAGGCCCCTTGGCGTCGCGTTCGCGCCGCGCACTCGCGCATCCGAGGTCTCGACGTCGGTGAGAATGCGTCGGCTGCTTTCCAGATAGATCTCGCCGCGCTCGGTCAGGCGGACAGACCGTGTGGTTCGGTGCAGCAGCGTCAGGCCCAGTTGGTGCTCCAGGTCGGCGATGGCGCGGGTCACAACCGACGGCGACAGGCGTAAGCGCCGCGCCGCCTCGGCGAAGCTGCCGTGGGTGGCCACCGACACAAACACCCGCAAGCTGTCGAAACGGTCCATTCCGGAATTGCTTCACGAGCAATAATGACTTGTCAAATCACTAGATTATCGCGGCGATCGGAGAGGCCTACCTGTTGCTCGACGACGGCAGCCGCCGCGTTCCATCCCTTGGAGAGCCCATGTCCCGCATCGCCGTTCCGGCCCGTGAAGCCGCCCCCGCCGCCGCTCAACCCCTGCTCGACGCCGTCGAAAAGCAGCTTGGCGTCGTGCCCAACCTCTATCGCCTGATCGCCCTCAGCCCGCCCGTGCTTCAAGGCGTCCTGGGCCTTGGCGGCGCGCTGGCCAAGACCCTGAACGTCAAGACCCGCGAGCGCATCGCTTTGGCTGTCGCCCAGATCAACGGCTGTGACTACTGCCTGTCGGCCCACACCTATCTGGGCCTGAACCTGGCCAAGATCGACGCCGAGGAAATCGCCCTGAACCGCCGTGGCGCGTCGTCCGATCCCGTGGCAAACGCCGCCGTGGCGTTCGCCGTCGCGGTGACCCGTTCGCGCGGTCAGGTTTCCGACGTCGATCTGACCGCGGTTCGCGCCGCCGGCTTCACCGACGCTCAGATCGTCGAGATCGTCGCCGTGGTCGCCGAGAACGTCCTCACCAACTTCCTCAACAACGTCGCCGGAACCGAGATCGATTTCCCGGTCGTCCGGGCCGCTGAACAGGTCTGACCCGATCGTCCCGCCGGCGGCCATGCCGCCGGCGGGCGTCACCGCGCAGGAGAACCTCATGGCCTATGGATTTCTCGACACGCTCGCCACGCCAGCAGTGCGCGCGGCGCAGGCCGCAAACGGCGGCGTCGCCTGGAGCGACTTTGACGGCGATCGCGCCTTCGATCGTTTCACTCAAAGCGAGACGACGTTCATTGCGGAGCGTGACAGCTTCTATCTCGCCACGGTCTCCGAAAGCGGCTGGCCCTACGTCCAGCACCGAGGCGGACCGCCTGGCTTTGTGAAGGTGTTGGACGATAAGACGCTGGCTCTGCCAGATTTCGCGGGCAACCGGCAGTACATCAGTCTCGGCAACGCCTCGGTTGACGACCGTGTCAGCCTGATCCTTGTCGACTATCCGCGTCGGGCGCGTCTGAAGATCCTGGCCCGCATGCAAGCACGGAATCTTTCGGACGAACCTGAACTCGCCGAGCGGCTAGCCTTGCCGGGTTACCGCGCCCGTATCGAGCGGGCGTTGGTGCTGCGACTGGAGGCCTTCGACTGGAACTGCCCTCAGCATATCACGCCAAGGTTCACGGCCGCCGAGGTCGAAGCGACCGTCGCGACGCTCCGGCAACGCCTGACCGCCCTCGAAGCCGAGAACTTGGCTTTGCGCCAGCTCATTCGCCAGAGAGCAGACGACCCCAGTATTCCGGACGGCGCCAAGCCATAGACATACAGCGCTGCTGACCGTCGCCTTCCTGGGCGCAGGCCAACGGCGGCAATTGGCGCTGAGTGGACGGCGCTCTGGGAATCCAAATCTATGAGAAAGGAGCGACTGGTTCTTGGTTACGGCCCAATCGCCTGTGCCGATCCAGGGTCAGCGCGACGAGGGTCGCGACCGCGCCGGACGCCAGGTAGAGGCCGATGGCCGGCAAGCCCCATAGGCTGGCCAGGCCCAGGGCGGTCAGGGGGGCGAACCCTGCGCCGACCAGCCAGGAAAGGTCAGAGGTGAGGGCCGCGCCGCTGTAGCGGTAGCGCTTGGAGAAGCCCGAACTCACGGCGCCGGCCGCCTGGCCGAAAGATAGGCCCAGGATGACAAAGCCGACGATTACATAAGCCGTCTGTCCCGCAGAACCGCCGTCCAGCAGACGCGGCGCCAGAAGGCTGAAGGCGCCGATCAGCAGGGCCGAAAGGGCCAGGGCGTTCTGGCGCGTGATGCGGTCGGCGATCCAGCCGGACGCCAGGATGCCGCCGACCCCGAACACCGCGCCGACCACCTCGATGCGCAGGAAGGTCAGGGCTTGGCTGGGGTTATGCAAGGCGACCCAGGACAGCGGAAAGACCGTCACCAGGTGGAACATCGCGAAGGTGGCCAGCGGCGCGACGGCGCCGATCAGGACATTGCCCCCCTCGGCGCGCATCAGGCTGGCGATGCGGACGGGGCGAAGCTCACGCGACTCGAACAACGCGCCGAACTCCTCGGTCGCCACGATGCGCAAACGCGCGAACAGCGCCACGACATTGATGGCGAACGCCGCGAAGAACGGATAGCGCCAGCCCCAGTCGAGGAAGTCGCGCGGCGCGAGGGTCGCGACGAAATAGGCGAAGAGGCCGCTAGCCAGCATGAACCCGAACGGCGCGCCCAGTTGCGGGATCATGGCGTACCAGCCGCGCTTCTTTTCCGGCGCGTTCAGCGCGAGCAGGGAGGCCATGCCGTCCCAGGCCCCGGCGAGGGCCAGGCCCTGGCCGATCCTGCAGGCCGCCAGGGCCCAGATCGCCAGCGGACCGATCGACGCGTAGCTGGGCAGGAAGCTGATCGTGGCCGTCGAGCCGCCCAGCAGGAACAGCGCGATGGTCAGCTTGACGCCCCGCCCGTAGCGCCGGTCGACGGCGCCGAAGATTACCGAGCCGATCGGCCGGGCCACGAAGGCCAGCGAGAATAGCGCAAAGGCCAGCATCACGCCGGTCAGGCGGTCCACGAACGGAAACACCAGCTGCGGGAACACCAGCACCGAGGCGATGGCGTAGACAAAGAAATCGAAGAATTCCGAGGTTCTGCCAATGACCACGCCCAGCGCGATCTCGCCAGGTCGCGCGCCCTTGTGGTCGGCGTGGAGGCGCCGAGCGTCGCGCTCAAGGCCGGAAGAAGTGGGAACCGCGAATTCGTGGGCCATGTCGTAAAGCGCCTTGTCCTTGGTTTCGTCCCAGCATCGCGCCGCCTTGTCGACGGTCTGGATACGAGCATGCCGCGAACGTATGTCGTCTGGCAAACGCCTTTGAGGCCTCTACGGCTCCGCGCCCCCGTTACAGCCCGGCCAGAGATCGCTTGATCATCGTCAAGCTGGCAATTGACCTAGGACAAACGGTCCAATGTTGCGTCGCGGCGCCCAAGCGTATCAGCGCGCCCATGCGACCGAATATCAGGCTCAAACCGAGCTCGACCCCGCTTAAGATGCTCGCCCTGGCGCCCCTGCTGCTGGCGCTGGGCGGTTGCGACTGGGTCGTCATGAACCCGTCCGGCGACATCGCCGCCCAGCAACGCGACCTGATCATCCTCGCGACGGTGTTGATGCTGCTGATCATCGTGCCGGTGATCGCGCTGACCCTGTTCTTCGCCTGGAAGTACCGGCGCTCGAACGAGGCGGCTAAGTACGACCCCGATTGGCACCACTCCACCCGCCTGGAGATCGTGATCTGGGCCGCGCCGCTGGTGATCATCACGATCCTGGGCGCCGTGACCTGGAGCAGCACCCACCTGCTGGACCCCTATCGTCCGCTGGACCGGATCGCGCCAGGCCGCACGGCCGAGAACATCAAGCCGCTGAAGGTCCAGGTCGTGGCCCTGGATTGGAAGTGGCTGTTCATCTACCCCGAGCTGGGGATCGCCACGGTCAACGAACTGGCCGCGCCCGTCGATCGTCCGCTGAACTTCGAGCTGACCAGCTCGTCGGTGATGAACTCGTTCTACGTCCCCGCCCTGGCCGGCCAGATCTACGCCATGCCGGGCATGACGACCAAGCTGCACGCCGTGATCAACAAGCCGGGTGTCTATGACGGCTTCTCGGCCAACTACAGCGGCGAGGGTTTCTCGCACATGCGCTTCAAATTCCGCGGCATGAGCGAGGCGCAGTTCGCCCGCTGGGCCGAGGAGGTCCGCAAGGGGGGCGATCGCCTGGACGGCTCGCGCTACCTCGTCCTGGAAAAGCCCAGCGAGAGGGTCCCGCCCCAGCGCTTCGCCACGGTGGACGCCGAGCTCTTCCATAAGGCCGTCAACCGCTGCGTCGAGCCGGGCAAGATGTGCCAGCACGACATGATGGCGATCGACGCCAAGGGCGGGCTGGGCATGGCCGGCGTCTACAACGTCACCACCCTCGAATACGACAAGCGCACCCGGCGCGGGGAGGGCGGTGGTTTCCGCTCCTTCGTCGCCGCGCTTTGCGCTCCTTTCGCCGGCTCCGCGGCGCGCTGATTTCCTTAGAGACGCTTAATGTCCCCGGACCTCGTAAAAGTCATCTTCGGCCGTCTCACCTGGGACGCCATTCCACTCCACGAGCCCATCCTGCTGGCGACCTTCGCCATGGTCGCCCTGGGCGGCCTGACGGTGCTGGCGCTGCTGACCCGCTACAAGCTGTGGGGCTACTTGTGGCGCGAGTGGCTGACCAGCGTCGACCACAAGAAGATCGGGGTGATGTACATCATCCTGGCGATCGTCATGCTGCTGCGCGGCTTCGCCGACGCGCTGATGATGCGCGCCCAGCAGGCCATGGCGTTCGGCGAGGTCGCTGGCTATCTGCCGCCCCACCACTACGACCAGATCTTCACCGCCCACGGCGTGATCATGATCTTCTTCGTGGCCATGCCGCTTGTGACGGGCCTGATGAACCTGGTCGTGCCGATGCAGATCGGCGCGCGCGACGTGGCCTTCCCGTTCCTGAACAACTTCAGCTTCTGGATGACCGTTGGCGGCGCCGTGCTGGTCATGGCCTCGCTGTTCGTGGGCGAGTTCGCCCGCACTGGCTGGCTGGCCTATCCGCCGCTGTCGAACCTGGCCTATAGCCCCGATGTCGGCGTCGACTACTACATCTGGGCCCTGCAGGTCGCGGGGGTCGGGACAACGCTCTCCGGCATCAATCTGGTCGTGACCATCATCAAGATGCGCGCCCCGGGCATGAGCCTGATGAAGATGCCGGTCTTCACCTGGACCTCGCTGTGCACCAACGTCCTGATCGTGGCGACTTTCCCGATCCTGACCGCCACCCTGGCCCTGCTGACCGCCGACCGCTACCTGCTGACCAACTTCTTCACGAACGACTTCGGGGGCAACCCGATGATGTACGTGAACCTGATCTGGATCTGGGGTCACCCGGAGGTCTACATCCTGATCCTGCCGGCCTTCGGCGTCTTCTCGGAAGTGGTCTCTACCTTCTGCGGCAAGCGCCTGTTCGGCTACAGCTCGATGGTCTACGCCACCGTCGTCATCACCATCCTGTCCTACATCGTCTGGCTGCACCACTTCTTCACGATGGGCTCGGGCGCGAGCGTGAACTCGTTCTTCGGGATCACGACGATGATCATCTCGATCCCGACAGGGGCGAAGATCTTCAACTGGCTGTTCACGATGTACCGCGGCCGCATCCGGTTCGAGGTGCCGATGCTGTGGACCGTCGGTTTCATGGTCACCTTCGTGATCGGCGGCATGACCGGCGTGCTGCTGGCCGTCCCGCCCGCCGACTTCGTGCTGCACAACAGCCTGTTCCTGATCGCCCACTTCCACAACGTGATCATCGGCGGCGTGGTGTTCGGCATGTTCGCCGGCATCACCTACTGGTTCCCCAAGGCCTTCGGCTTCAAGCTGGATCCGTTCTGGGGCAAGGTCTCGTTCTGGTGCTGGCTGGTCGGCTTCTGGGTCGCCTTCACCCCGCTCTACGTGCTGGGCCTGATGGGCGTGACCCGCCGCATGAGCCACTTCGAGGATCCCTCCTTGCAGATCTGGTTCGTGATCGCGGCGATCGGCGCGGTGATCATCCTGTGCGGCATCCTGGCCTTCCTGGTCCAGATCGTTGTCAGCATCCGCAACCGCGAGGCCCTGCGCGACCTGACCGGCGACCCGTGGGGCGGCCGGACGCTGGAATGGTCGACTTCGTCGCCGCCGCCGGCCTACAACTTCGCCTTCACCCCGGTGGTCCACGAGCTGGACGCCTGGTGGGACATGAAGGCGCGGGGCTATCAGCGGCCGACCAGCGGCTTCATCCCGATCCACATGCCCGCCAACACCGGCGCGGGCGTGGTCCTGGCGGGGATCAGCGTCGTGCTCGGCTTCGCCCTGATCTGGCACATCTGGTGGCTGGCGGCCGTCTCGTTCGTCGCCCTGATCGCCAGCGCGATCGCCCACACCTTCAACTTCAAGCGTGACTACTACATCCCAGCCGAGGAGGTCGTCCGCGTCGAGGACGCGCGCACCGAAGCCCTGCGGAGCCTGACCTGACCATGGCCTCTCAAGCCCATGCCCTGACCGAAGCGGACAAGAACCGCTTCTACCTGACCAAGGAGCATCATCCGGAGAACGGGACCCTGCTGGGGTTCTGGATCTACCTGATGAGCGACTGCCTGATCTTCGCGGTGCTGTTCGCCACCTACGCGGTGCTCGGCCGCAACTACGCGGCCGGTCCGTCGGGCGCGGACCTGTTCGACCTGCCGCTGGTGGCCGTGAACACGGGCCTGCTGCTGCTGTCGTCGATCACCTACGGCTTTGCGATGATCTCGGCCCAGGCCAAGAAGGCGAAGCCCGTCCTGGCCTGGCTGGCGGTCACCGGCCTGCTGGGTCTCGGCTTCCTGTCGCTGGAGCTCTACGAGTTCCATCACCTGATCAGCGAAGGCGCCGGTCCGCAGTGCAGCGCGTTCCTGTCGTCATTCTTCGTGCTGGTTGGCACGCACGGGCTGCACGTGACCTTCGGCGTCATCTGGCTGGTCACCCTGATGGTCCAGGTCGCCCAGCGCGGTCTCGGCGCCGAGATGAAGCGCCGCCTGATGTGCCTGTCGATGTTCTGGCACTTCCTGGACGTCATCTGGATCGGCGTCTTTTCGTTCGTCTACCTGCTCGGAGTCCTGAAATGAGCGCGGCCAGCCACGACGCGCACGGCGCGCACGAAGACCATGACGGCGGCGCCCACGGCTCGCTGAAGGACTACGTGATCGGCTTCGTCCTGGCCGTGATCCTGACCGCCATCCCGTTCTGGCTGGTCATGGGCCATGTCCTGTCGCCGCCGATGACCGCCGTGGCGGTCATGGGGCTGGCGGTGATCCAGGTGCTGGTCCACATGATCTACTTCCTGCACATGAACTCGCGTTCGGAGGGCGGATGGACCCTGCTGGCCCTGATGTTCACCCTGATCCTGGTGGTGATCACGCTGAGCGGCTCGCTGTGGGTGATGCACAATCTGAACACTCACATGATGCCGACGACGGCGCACGACATGCAGCAGACGCCGTGACCCAAGGCCTTCGCATGCGGTCGATCATCCTGATCGGCCTTTGCGTGGTCTTCACGGCGGTCTTCCTCGCCCTCGGCGCGTGGCAGGTCCAGCGGCGCGCCTGGAAGCTCGACCTGATCGCCCGGGTCGAGCAGCGCCTCCACGCCGCGCCAGTCCCGCCTCCCGGACCGGCGCAATGGGCTAATCTATCGCAGGATAAGGACGCTTACCGCCGCGTGCGGCTGACGGGCGTCTATGATCACGGGCGCGAGGTCCTGACCCAGGCGGTGACCGAGTTGGGGCCGGGCTTCTGGGTGATGACGCCTTTGCGCACGGAGCAAGGCTTCACGGTCCTGGTCAATCGCGGCTTCGTTCCCGCCGCCCCGAAGTCGCCCGCGCGGGGCGCCAGCCAGGCGCCTGGACCGGTCAGCGTCGTCGGACTGCTGCGTCTCAGCGAGCCGGGCGGCGGCTTCCTGCGCGCTAACCGCCCCGGGGAGGGGCGCTGGTATTCCCGCGACGTCCAGGCCATCGGCCGCGCTGAGGGTATCAGCGGCCTGGCGCCTTACTTCGTTGACGCCGACGCCACGCCCAATCCCGGCGGCTGGCCCCGCGGCGGATTGACCGTCGTGCGTTTCCCCAACAGCCATCTTATCTATGCCCTGACCTGGTTCGGTCTCGCCCTGCTGACGGGCGGCGCGGCGGCCTATGTCGTGATCGACGCGCGCCGAGCCCATAGGAAAGAGGACGAATGACGCCCAGCGCCAGCCTTCTGATCTCCGGCGTCTCGGGCTGGCTGTCGGGCGCGCGCGCGGCCGAGAACGCCAACGGCCCCGCGGACGCCATCGCGCGCCAGAACATGCTTCAACTGATCCACCTGCGCTGGATCGCGGTGGCGGGCCAGGTGCTGACGATCCTGGCGGTGCATTTCAGCTTCGGCTTCAAGCTGCCGCTGACGGCGATGATGCTGGTCCTGGCGGCCCTGGTGGCGCTCAATCTGTTCAGCCTGTTGCGTCTCAAGCGCGCTGAGCCTCTGGGCCCTTACGATCTCTTCGGCGCCCTGGCCTTGGACGCCCTGGCCTTGACCATCCAGCTCTATTTCAGCGGCGGGGCGACCAATCCCTTCACGACCCTCTATCTGCTGCACGTGATCCTGGGCGCCGTCCTGCTCGAGGCCTGGGCGACCTGGGCGATCGTGGCGCTCATCAGCTTCTGCTTCGTGGGGCTGATCGCCTTCAATCGTCCGATCATCGCCTCTGGACTCAGCGACCAGGCGTTTTTCGAGCTCTTCATCATGGGCATGCTGATCGGCATCGTCCTGGACGCGCTGCTGCTGGTGACCTTTGTCGGGCGGATCAACACCAACCTGCGCCGGCACGACGCGCACCTGGCCGCGTTGCGCCAGCAGGCGGCCGAGGAAACCCACATCGTCCGCATGGGTCTGCTGGCCTCGGGCGCCGCGCACGAGCTGGGCACGCCCCTGGCGACGCTGGACGTCATCCTCGGCGACTGGAGCCGCATGCCGCTGTTTGGCGCAAACCCTGAACTGGCTCAGGAGCTAGAGGACATGCGCGGCGAGGTGCGGCGCTGCAAGGCGATCGTCAGCGGGGTTCTGCAGTCCGCTGGCGAGGCGCGAAGCGGCGAGGTGAGGGCGAGCACCCTGCGCGGCTTTATGGATGAGGTGGTGGCCGAGTGGCGCGCCAGTCGCGCAGACCACAATCTGATCTATGAAACAGACCTCCTGGACGCGACGCCGATCGTCGCCGAGTCGACTCTAAAGCAGGTGATCCACAACGTGCTCGACAATGCGCTCGAGGCTTCGGCCGCGACGACGCGGCTCAGCGCGGCGATACGGGACGGCTGGATCCGGATCGAGGTCGATGACGACGGGCCGGGTTTCACCGAGGCGACATTGCAAAGCTTCGGGACGCCATACAATTCCACCAAGGGGCGGGTCGGCGGCGGATTGGGCCTGTTCCTGGTCGTCAATGTCCTGCGCAAGCTGGGGGGGCGCGTCAGCGCCGCGAACGGTCCTGAAGGGGGCGCGCGGGTTGTCTTGAGCCTGCCTCTGTCGTCACTTGAAATCGGAGGTGATCGTGTCGATTGACCGCAAGCTGATCATCATCGAGGACGACGAGAAGTTCGCCGCCACGCTGAAGCGCTCCTTCGAGCGTCGCGGTTATGAAGTCGTCCACGCTCGCGGCCTGGACGAGGCGCTCACGGCGTTGACGACCTTCGCGCCACGCTACGCCGTCGTCGACCTGAAGCTGGCCGGCGAGTCTGGCCTAGCCTGCGTGCGCGCCTTGGCCGGGCGCGATCCGTCGATGCTGATCGTGGTTCTAACGGGCTTCGCCAGCATCGCCACGGCAGTAGAGGCGATCAAACTTGGCGCCTCCCACTACCTCGCCAAGCCCTCGAATACCGATGACATCGAAGCGGCGTTTCTTAAGCGGGAAGGGGACATCGACGCTGAGATCGGCGTTCGGGCGACCTCGATCAAGAGCCTGGAGTGGGAACGCATCCATCAGACCCTTGTCGAGGCCGACTTCAACATTTCGGAAACGGCCCGCCGCCTGGGCATGCATCGCCGAACTCTCGCCCGAAAGCTTGAAAAGCGTCGGATATCTTGACGGCGCTCTGCTTCCCATCCTTTGGCGCCTCTCCATAGATCGGGGCGAGCGTTGCGCCGTCTCAGGCGGATGGCGTCGGTCTTTGGACGCTTTTAGGGGCCTTGTGGTTCGCCTATAGGCAAGTTTCGTGGTCACCCAGCGGCTTTTGCGAGCGAACGTGGCTCAACATCCATGCGGGGGCGACATTTTCAGTGAAATGTCATCCGTCGCGCCTCGAAGCTGGCCGAGACCGGCGGAAGATCGGTCTAGAGGCGTCGACCTGGGGATAACCGCCGCAGGCGGTGGGCGCGACAGCCTCGAAAGAGGACCGCATGTCGAACTATCGACTCTTGATGGCGGGATGTTCCGCCCTTGTGTTGCTTGCGGGCGCGCAAGCCGTCTTCGCTGAGGAGCCAACGCCGTCATCCGACACCGTCGATGAGATCGTGGTCAAGGCGCGTGACAAGGCTGGCCTACTGGAGAAACAGCCCAACAACACCGTCTTTGGCATCGACAAGCCGTTGCTGGAGACGCCGCGTTCGGCCAGCTTCGTCAGTGACGTCACGCTCCAGCGCTACGGCATCGAGACGATCGACGGACTAACCGCCGTCTCGCCCGGGACCTACACCGCCAGCTTCTATGGCGTGCCGGGCGCGCTGAACATTCGTGGCACCCTGGCCGAGAACTACTTCCGCGGCTTCAAGCGCATCGAGAACCGCGGGACCTACTCGACCCCGATCGGCGCGGCCGATCAGATCCAGATCGTGCGCGGTCCGCCGACCCCGATCTACGGCTCGGGCAAGGTGGGCGGCATGCTCAACTTCATCCCGAAGTCGGGCAAGAACGAGGGCGGCTACCTGACCGCGCCGACCGGCGAGGCCACCGTCACCTACGGCTCGTACAACAAGAAGAACGCCACGGCCCAGATTGGCCTGCCCGCGAACTTCGGCTCGGTCACAGGCGGCGTCTATCTCTACGGCGAGGTCGAGGACAGCCACAGCTACTACAAGGGCATCTATCCGCGTCGCCAGACACTTGAGGCCTCATCGGACTTCGACCTGGGCAACGGCTGGACCACGGCGTTCGGCGGCATGTACTACCACTCGGACGGCGACGTTCAGACGCCGGGCTGGAACCGTCTGACCCAGGCGCTGATCGACAACCAGACCTATGTCACCGGCCGCGACACCACGCTGAAGGACACCGACGGCAATGGCCGTCTGACGCCGAACGAGGTCGGCTATTATCCGTACGGCAGCGCCACCTACTTGGCCTACTACGGCTATCCGGACAGCAACGCGCTGCACACGCTGGATACCGGCGTCGGCACGACGAAGCTGGATCCGCGCACCGTCTATATCAGCGGGGCCGACTTCTCGAAGACGCGGACCAACACGTTCTATTACGACCTGGCCAAGGAGCTCTCGGCCGACAGCGCCTTGAAGCTGCAGCTGTTTTACGACGACCAGAACAACAAGCGCTTTGTCAGCTACGGCTATCCGGCCTGGTTCGACAGCAAGGTCTGGGAGGCGAGGGCGACCTATAACTTCGCTTACGACACGGGGATCATCACTTCGAAGTCGTTCGTTGGCGCCTCGTATCGCAGCTTCGAGGGCCGTCGCCGTGAAAGCTATAACAGCGGGATGATCGCGCTGGATCGTCGCGACATCAGCTTCGGCGCGACCCCGACCGACATCATCGACAGTCCGTTCTCGACCGAGACCGGCGCGGGCGTTCAGGGCCTGCTGTGGGAGAACGACAACAAGAGCGAATGGACCCAGGCGGGCGTCTTCGCGATGACCGACGTTACGGTCGGCGAGCGTCTGAACCTGATGCTGGGCGGCCGCTACGACGACTATGACGTCAAGTCGAATGACACCGGCTATCTCAGCTACCAGGTCGCCGGCCAGCAGAAGGCCAGCAAGGGCAAGTTCACCTATAGCGCCAGCGCGACCTACAAGACCCCGGTCGGGGTGATGCCTTACATCACCTACGCCAAGGCCTCGGCCTTGGAGATGAGCCAGGCGGGCGACATCGCGCCTGGCCTGGTGGCCGATCCCAGCGACGCCTGGCTGTCAAACAGCGACCTGGCGGAAGCCGGCTTCAAGTTCCAGTGGCTGAAGGGCACGCTGGTGGGATCGGTGGCGGGCTACCGCCAGAACAGAACCCAGCTTACCGGCATCACCGGCACGCCGACCGGCACGCGCGCCAAGGGTGTCGAGATGGAGGTGCGTTGGCTGGCCAGCGAGCACTTCAGCTTCACCTTCTCGGGCAACACCCAGCACACGACGGTCAAGGGACCCGACAATTCGTTCCAGTACATCCCGGCCTATACCGCCGGCGTCGCGGGGCAGCAGGCTTATGGCGGCACCTACGTCGTCTGGGCGTTCAGCAGCCTGCCCGGCCGCGCGGGCGACTACGACTACACCCTGATCCCGAAGTCGGTGGTCAGCCTCTATGGCGCCTATACCGGCGACGACCACGACTGGGGCAAGGTCGGCGGCGCGTTTGGCGTGACTCACGTGACCAAGACCTCGGGCACCGTCCAGAACGCCGTGACCTATCCGGCTTACTGGGTGGCCAGCGGCAGCGTCTACTACGAGTACGGTCCGTACACGGCCACGTTCAACGTCGATAACCTGTTCGACAAGCTCTACTTCACGCCTGACGCTGACAGCTACGCCAACCTCGGCGCGCTGCCCAGCAAAGGCCGCGAGTGGCGCGTGACCCTTTCTCGGAAGTTCTAGTTCCCCGCGCGGCGCGCCCCGCGAGGGACGCGCCGCGAGCTTGCATGGAGGCTCGATGGCGATGTCGACGATCCAATGGCGTTCCTGGACCCTCCTGGGCGCTCTTTCCCTTCTGCTGTTCCTGATCACCGCCTCGACATTCTCATCGTTGGGAGTGGTGCTGCCGGCCATGATCAAGGACCAGCAGTGGAGCTTCGCTTCGGCGTTCCTGGGCTTTACGCTGTTGGGGGCGTTCTGCGGCGGCTCGTCCTGGCTTCCGGCCCTGCTGATCCGCAAGGTCGGCGTGCGGGCGACGATCCTCGCCGGCTCGGCCGTGATGATCGCTGGTTTCGTTTGCCTGACGGTCTCGCGCGGCCTGCCGGTCTACTGGGTCGGCACGGCCCTGCTGGGCGTCGGCTACCAGGCGATGGCGCTGATCCCGGGCACGCATCTGCTGTCCATGCTGTTCAAGAAGCGCGCCCTGCCGTTTGGGATCTATTTCACCATCGGCTCGCTGGGCGGGGTGGCTGGACCCTGGATGGCCCTGATCGGCATGGAGATGACCGGCGGCGCCTGGCGACCGTACTGGGCCTGGCAGGCCATCGCCTCGGCGCTGGTCGGCGTCTTGGCCGCGGGCCTGGTCGGCGGCAAGGCTTGGCTGGAGGCCGCGGCGGTCCAGACCGACAAGGCCGTGGCCGAGGAGGCGGCGGCCCAGCCCGCCAACGCTCGCGTTTATCGCACCCAGGTCGACTGGACAGTGAAGGAAGCGCTCCGCACGCCGCAGTTCTACGTCATCGTCGCGGCCTATTTCGCTCACCTGCTGGGCGGGGTCACGGCCGTTAGTCTGGCGCCGAGCCACTTTGGCGAGATGGGCGTGGCCTCGGCCGTGGCGGTCGCGGCGCTCAGCCTCGAATCGCTGATGCAGGTCGTGGCCCGGATGAGCGGCGGCCTGCTGGGCGACCGCATCGATCCGCGTTGGCTACTGGCCGGCGCGCAAGGGATGATGGCCGTCGGCCTGTTGGCCCTGGCCAACGCCGCCGCCTGGCCAATGATGGTGATCTTCGCCCTCGGCGTCGGGGTCGGCTTCGGCATGACCGTGCTGGCCGTCAGCATCCTGCTGCTCAACTACTATGGCCGGAAGAGCAATCTCGAACTCTTTTCCTTGGTCTGTCTGGCCGGCGCCGTCTCGGCCCTGGGACCGGTGATCGGCGGCTTCATGCGCGACCGCCTCGGCGGCTTCGCGCCGACCTTCCAGATCTTCGCCGCCGTGATCGGGGTGATCTTCGTGGCGGCTCTGTTCATGCGGCCGCCGCGCAAGGCGACCGAGGAAGCCTCGCTCGCGCCGGTTCCGGCGCCCACGCCCGTCCTGCTGCGCGACGCGGCCTAATCAGAATCCGGAGAGTAACGCCATGTTCCACCGTCCTTCGCAGAGCAAGCAGTTCGGGGTTTTCCTGCCGGTCGCCAATGGCGGCTGGATCATCTCCAAGACCACGCCGCCTCTGGACGGGCTCTACGCCCAGAACCGGGCGGCGGCGGTGAAGGCCGACGAGATCGGGCTGGATTTCGTGATGTCGATGGCCAAGTTCCGCGGCTTTGGCGGCGAGACCGACCACTGGGGCACGGCGCTGGAGTCGGTGACCATGATGGCGGGCATCGCCGAGGCGACCCGCAATGTGAAGATCTGGGCCACGATCCATCCGCTGCTGCAGAACCCGGCGGTGGCGGCCAAGATGATCGCCACGCTCGATCACATCAGCGGCGGTCGGGCGGGCCTCAACATCGTGGCGGGCGCCTATAAAGGCGAGTTCGATCAGATGGGGGCGTGGGACGATTCCTTGTCCCATGACGACCGCTACGCCCTGACCGAGGAATGGACCGCCATCGTCAAGCGGCTGTGGTCGGAGGACAGCGTCGACGTCCAGGGTAAGTACTTCACGATGAAGGACTGCCAGTCCAAGCCCAAGCCGTTGTCGCGACCGCGCCCGGACCTGGTCTGCGCGGGGATGAGCGACCGGGGCTTCCAGTTCTCGGTGCGCGAGGCCGACATCTGCTTCATCGGCGGCCGCACGCCCGACGAGCGCCGCGACGCGTCGCTGCGGGCCAAGAAGGCCGCCGAGGGCATGGGCAAGACCATCAAGACCTTCGCCATGTGCACGGTGGTCCACGGCGACACGGATGCGGACGCCGAGGCCAAGGTCGAGCGCTACAAGGACGGCGCGGACATGGGGGCGATCCTGGCCATGCTGGAAAGCTGGGGCGTTCCGGCCGAGAAGCTGTCGAGCGTGGCGGCCGCGCAAGGGGCGTTCATGACCCAGACCGTGGTCGGTTCGCCCAAGACCTGCGGCGCCCAGATCGAGGAGTTCCTGCGCTACTGCGAGCTGGACGGCCTGATGCTGATCTTCCCCGACTATGTCGAAGGCCTGACCATGTTCGGCTCCGAAATCCTGCCCGGCCTGAGGGCGGTCTTCCCGTGAACGCCCAAATCGCTTCGGTTGTGAGCGCCGGCGCGAAAGGGGGCGAGGGCCTAGCCGCCTGGATCGCGCCATCGCGCACGGCGGCGCTGGTGATCGACATCCAGGTCGATTTCGCCTCGCCCGCGGGCGCGCTGGGGGCTTATGTCGACATGGCGGCGGTCCAGCCCGCGGTGACCGCCGCCCAGCGCCTCGTCGACGCCGCGCGCGGGGCGGGGACGCCGGTGGTGTTCGTGGGTCTCTTCACCACGCTGGAGACCGACTCCCCGGCCTGGAAGGAGCGCATGCGCCGCCGCGGTGGGGATCCCGACAACGAAAGCGCCTTGTGTCGTGAAGGCGAGGCCGGTTCGGACTTTTACGGACCACAACCGGCGGCGGGAGAGTTGGTGGTCAAGAAGGCCCGCTACAGCGGCTTCGTCGGCACCACGTTGGACGCGCAGTTGAAGAGCATGGGCGTCGACACTCTGGTTGTCGCCGGCCTCACCACCGAGTGTTGCGTCGACAGCACCGTGCGCGACGCCTTCAGCCTGGACTACCACGTATTCGTCGCCGCCGACGCCTGCGCCGCCTACGAGCCCGACATCCACGCCGCCTCGCTGAAGGTGATGGAATTGAACAGCGCGATCCTGACCGACACGGCCGCGATCGCGCACGCCTGGAGCGCCTGACCATGGCCGACGGATTTGCGAACCTGGGCGCTTCGGCGCCGTACGCGGTCACCGAGGAAGATCGCAAGGCCATCGCCGCCGCGATCGATGAGGCCGAGATCGTCGAACTGGCTCTGGCGCTGGGCAACATTCCCGCGCCGTCGGGCAAGGAGCTGGAGGTCGCCAACTACGTCCATGACTGGATGGCCCGCGAAGGCTTCGCGCCGCGCAAGGTCGGCGCGACGCCGGAGCGGCCCAACGTCATCGGGACCTATGGCGGCAAGGGTGTCGGCAAGAACCTGCTGTTCACCGCCCATCTCGACACCGAGGCGCCGACCTGGAACCCGGACCTGGACGCCTACAAATACGCGCCTGAGACCCTGGCCAATCCCGAGTGGGAGAAATGCTGGCTGGAGGACGGTAAGCTCTATGGTTATCCGATCGCCAACGATCGCGGCCCGATGAGCTGCTTCCTGATCGCGGCGAAGGCGCTGAAGAAGGCCGGCTACGCGCTGGCCGGCAAGATGTACCTGACCGCCTGTCCCGGCGAGATCGGCCCCGAGCCGATCGAGGAGCACCGGGGCGTGCAGTACATGGGCAAGGACATCGGGGCCCACTATCTGTTCCACCATGGCGGCGTCGCGCCCGACTACGCCATCGCCGCCGAGGGCTGCGATTTCGGCCTGACCTGGGTCGGCTGCGGCTACGCGGTGTTCCGTCTCCAGGTGTGGGGCGAGGGGGTCTTCACCCCGTTGCTGGAGCATCCGCCAAAGGCCGACCAGCATCCCAACCCGATCTACAAGCTGGGCAAGCTGACCGAGGCGATCCATGCCTGGAGCGGCGAGTGGGAGAGGGCGAGCCGCTACGAAAGCGCCGGCGGCGTCGCCCAGCCCAAGTCGCAGATCGCCTCGGTGCGGGGCGGCATTCCCTACGCCTTCGGGGCGGGCACCGAGCTGGTGAACCTCTATCTGGAGGTGGGGCTGAGCCCCAAGCAGCGCGTGGCCGACGCCCAGCATTCGCTCGAGAAGATGGTGCGTGACGCGGGGCTTGGCCGCATCGACATCGAACCGGTCGTTGTGCGCCATGGCTTCGAGGCGGACGCCGCCGAGGTCGCGCCGCTGGTCGGCGCTGTCGACGTCGCGACCCAGCTGGGTCTCGGCCATCCGGTCGCACTGGCCAATCCGGTCTATTCCAGCATGTGGCGAGACCACAACGTCTTCAACATGCATCGCATCCCGGCGATCACCACGGGCTTCCGTCGTTGGCGCCCGACGCCCCAGGACCTGATCGACAGCGCGCTGGTCTACGCCCTGACCGCGCTGGCGGTTTGCGGCCGGGCCATTCCCGACGAGAGCGTCAAGCGCCCCGCATCGGCGGTCTATCCCGACAACCCGTTCGGGGATGCGTGATGAGCGCGGCGGCACAAACTCACGCGCCCCAAGAGGGGCCGAATCCCGCGGACTTTCGCAAGGCCATGGGCAGCTTCCCCGCTGGCGTGACGGTGGTTACGGCCTGTCACGAGGGGCGGCTGGTCGGCACGACCGTCAGCGCCTTCAGCTCGGTGTCGATGGACCCGCCGCTGATCATGGTCTGCCTCAAACGCGACAGCCGCACGCTCGCGGCCGTCAAGCCGGCGGAGCGGTTCTGCGTCAACATCCTGGCGCAAGAGCAGGGGGATCTCGCCTACCGCTTCGCCAAGAGCGGCGCCGATGATCGCTTCGCCCTGACCGCCGTCGAGGCGGGCGTGAGCGGCGCGCCGTTGCTGGCCGGCTGCGTGACCGCGATCGAATGCGAACTGAGCGCCGCCCACGACGGCGGCGATCACGAAATCCTGGTCGGACGCGTCCTGCGGGTCGTGACCGACGAGACCAAGACGCCGCTTGTTTACGTGCGCGGCGTGTTTCTCAAGACCTAGTTGGAGTTTCGCCGCATGGCCTATGACGTGCTCGACGTGAAGCCCATGACCCGCCGGATCGGCGCGGAGATCTTCGGCGTCGATCTGGGCAAGCCGCTCAGCAACCGCCAGTTCGAAGAGGTCCATCAGGCGCTGCTGCAGCACCAGGTGATCTTCTTCCGCGACCAGGACATGTCACATGAGGCGCACAAGGATTTAGGCCGCAAGTTCGGAGACTTGGCCATACATTCTGGCGTGCCTGGCCTGCCGGACCATCCCGAGATCGTCGCCATCCACGCCGACGCCAATTCCAAATTCGTGGCGGGCGAGAACTGGCACTCGGACCTGACCTGCGACCCCGAGCCGCCGCTGGGCAGCATCCTCTATATGAAGGTCCTTCCGGACGATGGCGGCGACACCTGCTTCGCCAGCATGTACTGGGCCTACGAGACGCTGTCGGACAAGATGAAGGCCTATCTGGAGGGGCTGGAGGCGGTCCACGACGCCAACCCAGTCTACAAGGCGATCTTCCCGGACATCGACCGCAAGTACAATTGCTCGACCCACCCCGTCGTGCGAACCCATCCGGTCACCGGCCGCAAGAGCCTGTTCGTGAACCCATCCTACACGACGCATATCGCCGGCCTGCCCAAGGCCGAGAGCGCGGCGATCCTGGGCTACCTCTATCAGCACGCCAGCAATCCGGATTTTCAGGTGCGTTTCCGCTGGCGTCCCAATTCGGTGGCGTTCTGGGACAACCGCTGCACCTGGCACCAGGCGATCTGGGACTATTTCCCCGACACCCGCACGGGCTATCGGGTGACGATCGCCGGCGATAAGCCCTTCTAGCGTCCGCATGTGCAAAGCGCCGCCATGAGCCATGGCGGCGCTCGCGGATTTGGCAGGGCGCCGCGCTCATCGGGCGCGGCGTTCTGTTATTCGCGGGTGAAGTCCGTCGGGATCTTCGGATCCGGTCCGGCCTTACCCCACAGGACGATCTCGTTGCCCCAAGGGTCGCGGAAGGCGTGATTGTAGCCGTTGAATTCCTTCCAGTAGTGGTTCCGCCACAGGATCGTCGCGCCCAGGCTCTCGGCGGTCGCCAGGATGCGGTCGGCGTTGTCGTCATCGCCGATCAGCACCCAGACCCGCGGCTTGCGGCCCTCCGTGCTCAGGGCGCGCGGCTCGACGCCCTCCGGCTCCGGATGAGGGCGTGCGTTGGCGGCCTTGAAGATCCCCAGATGCAGGTTGCCGATCTCGCTGTCGGTTCCGTCCGGCTTCTTGAAGAAGCCGCCGGGCACCATCCGGTGATAGACGCCTTCCGGGCGGGCATCGTTCTGCCAGCCGAACACCTTAGCGTAGAAGTCGCCGGCGGCGGCCGGATCGTCGGAGGCGAGGTCGACGAAGATCATGGTGTTGGTCACTGAATAAACTCGCGTTTTGTGTCAGTCGTTAAAGCCGACGGACAGGGACAGGTCCTTCCAGGCGTCGATGTCGGCGGTCAGCGCTCGAGTGGCGTAGTCGACGTACTTCAGGGCGTCGGCGCCCAGCAGCAGGTGCATCGGCGGGTTTGGCGCGTCCGCGATCGCCAGGATCGCTTGGGCGGCCTTGACGGGATCGCCGGGTTCATGACCGGCGTGCTCGGCCATGATCTTCTCGGCGTCGCGCGCCAGGCCGTCATAGTCCGAGAGCTTCTCGGCCACGATCGTCTTGGAGGCTTGGGCGAAGTCGGTGCGCAAGCCGCCGGGGGCGACGTTGACGACCTTGATCCCCAGCTCGGCGACCTCTTGGGCCAGGGTCTGGGTCAGGCCTTCAAGGGCCCATTTGCTGGCGCAATAGACGCCGGTGCCGGCCCAGACGGCGAGGCCAGAGACCGAGGTGACGTTGATGATCCGGCCGGCGCGGCGGGCGCGCATGGCGGGGAGGGCGGCCTTCAGCACCGCCAGAGGGCCGAAGACATTGGTCTCGAACTGCCGGCGGACCTCGTCCAGAGAGGCCTCCTCGACCGCGCCCACCAAGCCATATCCGGCGTTGTTGACCAGGACGTCGATCGCCCCGGTCACGCGCTCGGCCCCGGCGACAGCGGTCTTCACGGCGGCCTCGTCGGTCACGTCCATGATGACGGCGTGGCCGCCCAGCACCTCGAAGGCGGCGGCGGCCTTGGACTCGCGAACCGAGCCGACGACGACGTCGCCCCGGGCGAGCGCGGCCTCGGCGATTTGGCGACCCAGTCCGCCGGAAACGCCCGTGATCATCCAGGTCTTGGTCATGTTCAGTAGGGCTTGTCGCCCTTCACCCACAAGCGATGCATGGTCCGCACGTACTTCGTGTCGTCGTACAGCGTGCCAGTATGGAGCGTGCAGCGATTGTCCCACATCAGGAGGTCGCCGACGCGCCACTTGTGGCGATAGACGAACTGGTCCTGGGTCATGAACTCGACGAGCTCGTCCAGCAAGGCCAGGCCCGCCGGGCCCGGCATGCCGATGACCTCGGTCACCGTGCCGGTCGAGGGCCACAGCGCCTTGCGGCCGTCCGCAGGGTGAGTGCGGATCAGCGGGTGCTCGACGTCGGGATTGGCCGCTTCCATCTCGGGCGACAGCGTCTGCTGCTCGCCGAAGGTTCGGGTGGCCATGAAGTGTTTGTAGCTGTGATGCAGCCGCAGGCTCTCCAGCAGGGCCTGCTTGTCGGCCGGCAAGGCGTTCCAGGCGGCGCAGCCATCGGCCAGCAGGGTGTCGGAGCCTTCGTCGGGCACCTCGACCGCATACAGCATGGTCAACATCACGGGCTCGGGCTTGTAGCTGTAGTCGGTATGCCAGCCGACCCCGTCGTTGTGGGCGCCGATCGGCTGGCCGTCCACCACACGGTTGCTGAGGATGAAGATCTTCGGATAACCCGGCAGGGTAAAACGGGTTTGGGTATGATCCTCCGGCTCCCCGAACCGGCCGATGAAGCGCATCAGGTCGTCCGGAGTCATCTTCTGGTCGCGCAGGGCGATGGCGCCGTGGCGATGGAAGATGTCGACCACCTGGTCCAGCGCCGCGTCGGAGGCGGTCGCCAGGTCTATGCCGGAAATCTCGGCCCCGAAGCCCGGCTTCAGGTCCTGGATGGCGAGGTCGGCGGTCAGCGTCATAGCGTCCTCCGTGGTGCGATGTCCCTTCAAACTAGGCTTGGTCATCGACACGGTCTTGCTCCAACGCGCACGACGGCTTTCTCGTCGAGCCGGCGATTGACCCGCTGTTGGGCGCCCTTGGCGGCAGGTGGGCGCCGATCGCCCGCAAATGCGGCGTCGCGCCGGGAAGGGCGCTGGACGACCAACTCTTCGTGCGCGCTGGAGCAAGACCGACCGACCTTGGCGACCTAGCGTGATGGTCGACTTCCGACCTTGCAGAGCGCTTCACGATGACACCGCGCCAGAGTCTCCTCAGCGACGCCTTCTTTGAAGATCTTTCGCGCTCGATGCTGAACGTCGAGGCCGCCGAGACCCTCCCGCCGGCCTGCTACACCGACGCTGGCTTCTACGAGTTCGAGAAGGAGGCGCTGTTCAATCACGAATGGCTTTGCGTCGGCCGCGTCGACTGGGTGAAGGAGCCCGGCGACTTCTTCACGACGCGGATCATCGGCGAGCCGATTATCGTCACCCGCAATCGCGACAATGAGATCAAGGCCATGTCGGCCGTGTGCCAGCATCGCGCCATGCTGGTCGCCGAGGGCAAGGGCAATACGCGCGGCTTCGTATGCCCCTATCACCACTGGGTCTATTCGCTGAACGGCGACCTGGTGAACGCGCCGGCCATGGAGCGCACGTGCGACTTCGACAAAAAGGCCATCAAGCTGCCGACCTTCAAGGTCGAGATTTGGCTGGGCTTCATCTTCATCAACTTCGACGCCGAGGCCGCGCCGCTCGCTCCGCGCCTGGCGGCGGTCGAGGCGGCGGTCGCCAACTACGACCTCGCTAACGCCGACGGCCTCAGTCCGCCGATGACGGGCCAGTTCGCCTGGAACTGGAAGGTGATGTTCGAGAACAACAACGACGGTTATCACGCCAGCAAGCTGCACCGCGGCCCGCTGCACGACTTCATTCCCAGCGAGCTGTGCAGCTTTCCCGAAGCGGGCGAGGGCGATGCCGGCTTCCTGCGCTTCAACGGGACGCTGCACGCCGACGCCAGCTTCAACCCGACCCAGAAGGCGGTGTTGCCGATCTTCCCGAACCTGACCGAGGAAGATCGCAACCGCGCCACCTTCGCCAACATCCCGCCGACGCTGTCGCTGGTGATGACCAGCGACATGGTCATCTACCTGATCCTGCGCCCCACCGGGCCCGAGACCATGGAGCAGGACACCGGCATCCTGGTGGCCCCCGGCGCGACCGAGACAGCCGGCTTCGCCGAGCGGCTGGAGATGATCATGACCTCGGCGGGCAAGATCATCGCGCAGGACATGCACGTGGATGAGCTGGTCCAGCAGGGCCTGCGGTCGCGCTTCGCGATCCGGGGCCGTTATTCCTGGCAGGAGGGCGCGCAGGTGCAGTTCAACCGCTGGCTCACGCCGCGCTACCAGCAGGCTTGGGCGGCCTTGAAGGCCATGGGCGCTCCGGCGTCAGCGAACGCGGAGGCGGCCGCATGAGCCGCCTGCCCGTCATTTTCTTTGGTCATGGCAGCCCCATGATCGCGTTGGAGACCAACGACACCACACGCGCCTGGAAGGCCATGGGCGACGCCGCCGGCAAGCCCAAGGCGATCCTCTGCGTCTCGGCGCATTGGCTGACGCGCGGCGTCGCGGTGACGGCCATGGCCAAGCCCCGGACGATCCATGACTTCGGAGCATCTTTCCCCAAGGCCTTGTTCGATCAGCAATATCCCGCGCCGGGTTCGCCTGGGTTGGCGGCGCGGGTCGCCGAGGTTCTCAGCCCTACGCCGGTTCTCCAGGACGAGCAGGGGTGGGGGCTCGACCACGGGACCTGGTCGGTGCTGGGCAAGGCCTTCCCGGACGCCGATGTGCCGGTCGTCCAGCTCAGCATGGATGCGACCAAGCCGCCGGCTTGGCACTTCGAGATCGGCCAGCGCCTGGCCCCGCTGCGTGACGAGGGCGTGCTGCTCGTCGGCACCGGCAACATCGTCCACAACCTGCCGGCCATGGACTGGGGCGATCGCGACTGCGCGCCCTATGACTGGTCCAGGCGGTTCAACGACTACATCAAGGCCGCGATTGTCGAGGACGCGCCGCAGCGCGCGATTGACTTCGAGAGCCAGGGGCAGGACGCCAGACGTTCGGTCCCGACACCCGACCACTACTGGCCGCTGCTTTACGTGCTGGGCGCGCGCCTGCCCGGCGACGCGCCGACCTTCGCCCCCGACCACATCGAGCATGGCTCGCTCAGCATGACGAGCGTGACCCTGTCCCCCGCCGCCTGACCGGAGATCCCGATGCCCTTCATCTGCGAACCCGGCGAGACGCGTCCCGACATCGTCCCCGGCGCGCTCCATTGCCTGCCGGCGACGCCCCAGACCGTACACTGGGGCTATTTCGATCCTTCGATAAGACCGACGCTGCGGATCAAAAGCGGCGACCTGGTCCAAGCCGAGGCGATCACGCACCACGCCGGCGACGCGCCCGAGCTGATGATGGACGAGGGCGTCACCCGGATCTTCAGGGAGATTCCCGAGGAGGACCGTAATCCCGGCGTCCACATCATGACCGGCCCGATCTATGTCGAGGACGCCAAGCCCGGCGATGTGCTGGAAGTACGCTATCTGCGCATGGTCCCGCGCAACAACTACGGCTCCAACCTCGCGGCCAACTGGGGCTATCTCTACAAGGAGTTCGGCGAGAAGGAGCGGGTGACGATCTACGAGTTGGATCCGAACACCAATACCGCCGCGGCCCTCTACGCCTATGACTTCGAAGGTAAATATCTGATCCCGGGCACGATCACGAACTGTCCCGAATGCGATCGCCAGCCCGCCCTGAAGGGCGTGCGAATTCCGGCTCGCCCCCACCTGGGCACCGCGGGCGTGGCGCCGGCCGTCGATGGCCGGGTCAGCACCATTCCGCCCGGCGAGCATGGCGGCAATATCGACAACTGGCGCATCGGGGCGGGGGCGACGATGTACTACACGGTGCAGGTCGACGGCGGCCTGTTCTCGATCGGCGATCCCCATGTCAGCCAGGGCGACGGCGAGCTCTCGGGCACGGCGATCGAAAGCTCGCTGAACGTCCTGATGCAGATCGTTCTTCGCAAGGACGTCCAGACCCCGGGCCCGCTGCTCGAGACCCCCAAGTGGTGGATCGTTCACGGCTTCAACGAGGACCTGAACCTGGCTATGCGGGACGCCTCGACCAAGATGCTGAGCCTGCTCAGCGACCAGGTCGGCCTGTCCAAGAACGACGCCTATTCGCTGATGAGCGTCGCCGCCGACTTCGGCGTCACCCAGGTGGTCGACGGCACCCAGGGCTGCCACGTGCGCATCCCGCGCGACATCTTCCCCAAGATGAAGGACTAGCAAGCCCATGAAGGCCTGGTCGTTCAGCACCGAGAGCCATCCCCGCGCCGAGCGCGCCGAGGCTTGGCGCGAGGCGATGGGGCGTCTGGGTCTGCCGATCGAAGGCCTGTCGGACGCCGAGCCGGCGGCGGCTTCGGTCATCTGCCTGACCTCGCCCTTGGGCATCGAGTTCGCCCTGGTCGAGGCTGGGGCCCAGACGATCTCTGGCCGGCTGTCCGGACAGCCGGCGGCGGTCTGGCTTGCCGTCCTGTTGCATGGCGAGGCCACGCTGGTCACGGACGAACTGGCGGTCGGCGTTTCGACGGGCGACATCGCCTTCGGCCCGACCGGCCAGGCCGCGGCGCTGCGTCTGGACACTCGTTCTCGGCTGCTGTTCGTCCGCGCGCCGCGCCTTGCGCTGGATCATCGCCTGATCCGTCCCTTCAATCTTCGTGTCGGTTGGCTGGACGGCTCCAAGGGCGTGCCGCGCATCCTGTCGGACCTCTTGCGGGGCACGGCCGAAGAGCTGGAGAACCTCTCGGTCGATCAACTGCGCCCGGTGGATCTGGCCCTGACCGAATTCCTGGCGCAATGCCTGATCGAGCAAGGCGCGGCCGCGACGGACACCCTCGACGCCTCGACTCCGACGGCGCACCTGCAGCGCCTGTGTCAGACCATCGAGACCCTGCTGCCCGACCCTGAACTTTCCCTGCGTCGCGTCGCCAACGAGGAGGGGGTCTCGCCGCGCTACGTCCAGAAGCTTTTCGCGTCGGCCAACGAGACCTTCAGTCACTACCTGCGGACGCGTCGCCTGGAGCGATGCCGGATCGATCTGGCGAGCCCGCAGCATAGCCGTCTGTCGATCTCGGAGATCTGCTATCGCTGGGGCTTCAACGGTTCGGCCCACTTCAGTCGGGCCTTTCGCGAGCAATACGGCCTGTCGCCCCGCCAGTTCAGGCAAGGTCGCGGGCTCGGCGACGGCGACATTGAAGTCATGAACTGACTTCGCGGCGACTGTGGAGAGCTGGATGACGAGAACATCCCGTCATCCATCCGATGAGCTGAGGGGATCGCAATTGAAGCCGCAGCCCACTATGGGCTAGCAATGGTGCAGGGCTTCTATGGACCGACTGGGTGATGCGCGCGACGATCAAGGACGTTTCCGCCCGAGCGGGTGTTTCGACCAAGACCGTGTCGCGCGTTCTCAATCGCGAGAAGTACGTCTCGGATGAGGTGCGGCAGCGGGTGGAGGAGGCGATCGAGGCGTTGAGCTTCCAGCCTAGCGCCGCCGCCCGGATGCTCGCCGGCAAGCGTAGTCACCAGATCGCCCTGATCTACGACAATCATAGCCCACACTACATTCACCAGATCCAGACCGGCATCTGGGAGCGCTGCATCGAGGAGGGGGTTCGCCTGCTGGCCCAGCCCAGCGACGCGGCCTCGCCCAGTCTGGCGGCCGAAATTGGCGGATTGATCGACCAGACCCAGGTCGACGGCGTCATCCTGTCTTCGCCGGTCACCGACTCGGTGGCGGCGCTGGAAGAGTTGGACCGGCGCGGCGTGCCCTATGTGCGGATTTCTCCGGGCACCGACCATGGTCGCAGTCCTTCGGTGTCTATGGACGACGTCCAAGCCGCCGATGACATGACCAGCCACCTGATTTCGCTGGGCCACAAGCGGATCGGCTTCATCATCGGCCACGTGAACCACACGGCCAGCGACCTGCGACTGTTCGGCTATAGGCGAGCTCTGGATCGCGCCGGTCTGCCATACGAGCCGCGTTATGTGCGTCAGGGCTTTTTCGACTTCGCCTCGGGCGAGGCCGCCGCCGACGCCATGCTCGACCTGCCCGTTCCGCCGACCGCGATCTTCGCCAGTAACGACGACATGGCCGCGGGGGTGCTGACGGTCGCGCATCGGCGCGGC
Organism: Caulobacter sp. X; assembly: GCF_002742635.1. Taxonomy (NCBI): domain Bacteria; kingdom Pseudomonadati; phylum Pseudomonadota; class Alphaproteobacteria; order Caulobacterales; family Caulobacteraceae; genus Caulobacter; species Caulobacter sp. X. Next base: position 86,622 of record NZ_PEGF01000001.1, read on the forward strand.
ATGACCTTGCCGGGCGAGCTCTCGGTGGCCGGGTTCGATGATACCGCCCTGGCCAGCCAGCTATGGCCGCCGCTGACCACGGTGCGTCAGCCGACGCGTCAGCTGGCGCACGCCGCCGCCAGCCTACTGTTCGAAGGCGTCGAAGGGCCAGTCAATCGTCGCCTGGCCCACGAGCTGGTTTTGCGCGGCTCGACCGCGCCGCCCAAGATCTCCTAGGCGCGGATCACGAAGGCGGCCGCGGCGACGCTGAGCGCTAGCGCCAGGACTGAAGCGATGACGATCGCCAGCAAGGGACGCGGTCCGGTCTTTGTCAGGGTCTGCATGTTCGAGCGGATGCCCGTGGCGGTCACGGCGCAGGCCAGCAGCGCGGTCGCGCCTTTGCTGGCTCCATTGGCGACAACGGCCGGGATCAGGCCAACCGAGTTGACCGCCGCCAATCCAAAGAAGCCGATCACGAACCAGGGCAGGATGGGCGTGGAGATTTCGGCGTTCGGGTCCTTGGGGATGAACAGGGCGACCACGGCCATGGCCGGCGCCAGCAGGGCCACCCGCGTCAGCTTGACGATCGTGGCCGTCTCGCCGGCTTCCGGAGAGAAACTGTAGCCGGCGCCGAGCGCCTGGGCCACGTCATGGATCGAGGCGCCCAGCATGAAGCCGGCGCGCAGGTCACTGAAATGCAGGTGATGGGCGAGGGCGGGGTAGAGCGCCATGGCCACGGCGCTGCAGGCCGAGATCCCGACCAGGACGAGGGTCAATTGGGCCTGGGCGATGCGCTTTTCGCCGAGCAGACTAGCGAAGGCCATGGCCGCGGAGGCGCCGCAGATCGCCACCGCCCCGCCGCAGAGGGCGCCGAACGCGGGCGAGAAACCCAACTTGCGGGCGGCCAGTACGCCGCAGCTCAAGGTCAGGGCCACGATGACCACGATGGCGATCAGGGCTTGAGGGCCCAACTGGGCGATCTGGCCAAAGGTGACGCGCGCGGCCACCAGCACGATGCCCCATCGCAGAAGAGTTCGCGAGGCGATGGTCAGGCCGGGTTCAAGTCGCGAATCGACGCTCAGGAAGTTCATCGACAGGCCGAACAGCAAGCACATCAGAGTCAGCGGCGCGCCGTAATGGTCGGAGACATAGGCGGCGGCGAGCGTTGCTAGGGCCGCCAGCGCCAAACCGGGCGCATATGTGCCTATCCGAGCCATGTTCTTCCCCCAAAAGCCGTTCAGAACAGTCTGTCGACGTTCTGTCTATCTCTGACACCGTTATCATATTGGCGTCTTGAGGCAACAGCGGGCGATTCCCGCTGAGGCGTAAATTTATCAAAGAAACTCATCTATTTCAGTAACTTATCTGAAGTTTTCTCGAAAGTCGATATTTTTGGTTGTCGCTGCGGAAAGTGAATTTTGGCTGTTGCGCGCCATGGGAACCTGGGCAATATGACAACGATGACATATCTCGACGCACCCGCTCCGACGCGCCGCCTTCAGGCTGATGGACCCCAGATTTCCTCGGTGGCCTGGGGCATGTGGCGGTTCCGCGGCCAAGACGTCGCGGCGGCTCGCGGCCTGGTCGAGGCGGCGCTGGACGCGGGCGTCACGCTCTTCGACACCGCCGACATCTACGGTCCCGACAACGGCGAGGCGTTCGGCGCCTCGGAAGCCCTGTTGGGGCGGGTTCTGGCGCAGGCGCCGACCCTGGCCCAGCGCATGGTGATCGCCACCAAGGGCGGCATCATTCCCAGCGTGCCCTATGACTCCAGCGCGACCTATCTGGAGAGCGCCATCGACGCTTCGTTGCGTCGTCTGGGCGTCGAACATGTCGCCTTGTGGCAGATCCATCGTCCCGACATCCTGACCCATCCCGCCGAGATCGCTCGCGCGCTCGAAGCGGCGCACAAGGCCGGCAAGATCGGCGCGGTCGGCGTCTCCAACTACACGCCCTCGCAGGTCGAGGCGCTGGCCGCCCACCTGGCGTTGCCGGTGGTGTCTTGCCAGCCGGAGTTCTCGCCCTTGGCCATCGCGCCGTTGTCTGACGGCGTGCTGGATCAGGCTTTGGCCCGCAACATGACCGTCCTGGCCTGGTCGCCGTTGGGCGGTGGTCGCCTGGCCGCCCCGACCGATGATCGCACGCGCGCCGTCGCCGCTGTTCTGGACGAGATGGCCGAGGCCTTTGGCGTTTCACGCGCCGCCGCGGCCTACAGCTGGATCATGGCGCATCCGGCGCGACCGATCCCGATCGTCGGCTCGCAGACCGTGGCCCGCATCGCTGAAATTCCCGACGCGTACAAGCCGCGTTGGACCCGCGCGGACTGGTACCGCGTGCTTGTCGCCTCCATGGGAGCTCCCTTGCCATGACTAAGCGCCCGCCTTGCGAGATCAGCTGGTTCTCCGCGCTGTGCGATGACGACTACGAGTTCCTGGGCGTGTCCGACCCGAAGCTGAAGTCCAGCTGGGAACACTGCCGCGACATCGTCCTGCAGGCCGAGAGCGGCGGCTTCGACAACATCCTGCTGCCGTCGGGTTATGAGCTTGGGATCGACACAACGGCCTTTGCCGCTGGCGTAGCCCCGCTGCTCAAGCGCATGCGCCTTTTGATGGCGGTGCGGATCGGCGAGATGTGGCCGCCGCAGCTGGCGCGCCAGATCGCCACCATCGACCGGATGCTGGGCGGCCGTCTGGCCGTCAACATCATCTCTTCGGACATGCCGGGGGAGAAGCTGGCCTCGGCGCCGCGCTACGCCCGCACGGTCGAGGCGATGAGCATCCTGAAGACCATGCTGAACGGAGAAAGCCTCGACCACCAGGGCGAGTTCTGGAACCTGAAGCTGGATCCGCCGCGCGTCACCACGGTCTCGGGCAAGGCGCCGCAGCTCTATTTCGGCGGCCTGTCCGAGGACGCCCGCGAAGCCGCCGCCAAGGGCTGCGACGTGTTCCTGATGTGGCCCGATCGCAAGGAGGTCGTGGCCGAGATCATCGCCGACATGACCGCCCGCGCCGCCAAGTATGGCCGCGCCCTGCGCTTTGGCTATCGCGCCCACGTCGTGGTCCGGGACACCGAGGCCGAGGCTCGCGCCGCGGCTGACCGTCTGCTCAGCAAGCTGGACGCCGACACCGGCGCGGCCATCCGCGCCAAGTCGCTCGACTCGACCTCGGCTGGCGTCCAGGCCCAGGCCGCCCTGCGCGAGAGCGCCAAGGACGACGGCTACGCCGAAGCCAACCTGTGGACAGGCGTCGGCCGCGCCCGCTCGGGCTGCGGCGCGGCGATCGTCGGTGATCCGGATCAGGTCCTGGCCAAGCTCAACGATTATCGCGACATGGGCATCGAGGCCTTCATCCTGTCGGGTTACCCGCACGCCGCCGAGGCCGATCTGTTCGCGCGCCACGTGCTGCCGAACATCGACCACGGGCCGTTAGGCTAGACCGGGCAAGGGGAGGCGCGTCATGGCTCATCCTCGCAACGGACGTCCGTTCGTCGTCGGTTTGGGCGGCGTGGCGGGCTCCAGTTCGTCCACCGAGCGCGCGTTGGCGATAGCGTTGAAGACTGTCGAGGCGCGCGGCGTCGAGACCCAGCTGTTCGGCGGCGATTTCCTGGCCACCTTGCCGATCTACGCGCCCAAAGCCGCCTCGCGTACGCCCGAAGAGCTGGCCTTCGTCGAGGCCGTTCGTCGCGCCGACGGCCTGATCATCGCCTCGCCGGGCTATCACGGCAGCATTTCAGGCGTGATCAAGAACGCGCTGGACCTGTTGGAGGAGACGGCTCGGGACGGGCGCGTCTATCTCACCGGCATGCCGGTGGGCCTCATCGTAACGGCTTACGGCTGGCAGGCGACCGGCAGCACCATCGCGACCTTGCGCTCCATCGTTCACGCCCTGCGCGGCTGGCCGACGCCGATGGCCGCCGCCATCAACAGTTCCACGTCGCGCTTCGGCGAGGACGGGACCTGTGACGACCCCGCCGCCATCGGACAGCTGACCCTGGTCGGGGACCAGGTCGCCGACTTCCTGCAGCTCAAGCTGTCGGCATGAGGGGCTGCAAGGGGAGACAGTTTTTCTAGGAAGACCAACGCCTCCACGAGGGGCAGATAAACACCTACCGGAAAGGTAGGATTAAAGGGAGGGATAGGACATGAAGAAGAGTACGCACCGTGGCGCCATGCTTAGCGGCGCCGCGATGGTTCTGGCGCTGAGCGCCGTTTCGGCCACGGCGGCCTACGCGCAGTCCAGCCAGGACGCTCCGGTGATCGAGGAGATCATCGTCACCGCCCAGAAGCGGTCCGAGAATGTCCAGAAGGTTCCGATCGCCATCAGCGTCGTCAGCGGCGAGGCGATGGAGCGGGCCAACATCAACTCGGCTGAACAGCTGATTCAGGCCGCCCCCTCGCTGACCTTCCGGAAGGGCAACACCAACAAGGACTCTGCCCTGACCGTTCGCGGCGTCGGCACCGTCTCCTTCGCCTCGGGCGTCGAGCCGTCGGTCTCGACCGTCGTCGATGGCGTGGTCTATGCCCGCAGCGGCCAGGCCACCGCCGACTTCCTGGATCTGGAACGCATCGAAATCCTGCGTGGCCCGCAAGGCACCTTGTTCGGCAAGAACGCCTCGGCCGGCGTGATCAGCATGATCACGCGCGCGCCTAGCCAGGAAAGGAAAGGCTATCTCGACGCGGCCTATTACCAGGGCAACGAATACCGCGTGCGCGGCTCGGTCTCGGGACCGCTGTCGGAGACCTTGGCCGGATCGCTGGCCGGGTTCTTCAGCCACTTCGACGGCAACGGCAAGAACGTCTTCAACGGCCACGACATCAACGGCTATGAGCACAACGGGGTGCGTGGCCGCCTGCGCTGGACGCCGACCGCCGACCTGACCGTCGACCTGATCGCCGACTACTCGCACAATGTCGATAACGGCTATGCCGACAGCATCGGCACGGTGTTCTCCAGCGCCTACAACGACAACGTCTTCCTGCCGTCGCTGAAGCCGCTAACGCCCAACGACGACAACAAGGACATCGACAACGATCGCGACCCGTCGACCAAGGACATCAACAGCGGCTTCTCGGCCCAGGTGAACTGGTCGCTGGGCGACTACACCCTGACCTCGATCACGGCCTATCGGAACTGGAAGAATTACCAGGTCCGCGACGGCGATTTCCGGTCAGACGCGCCGAGCTATGTGGCCGTGGGCGCTCTGGCCGCGGACATCCGCACGGAGGACTATGGCCGGCTGAACTTCGACCAGTTCACCCAGGAACTGCGGATCGCCTCGCCGGTGGGCCACTTCTTCGAATATGTCGCGGGCCTCTATTACTACCACACCTGGGAGAGCAACTATTTCGTCCGGACGGTGACCTCGTGCACCGCCTCGACCTTGGCGCCGGTGACCTTGGGCGCCCTCGGAACGGCGACGCCGTGCGCGCCGGGCGCCTCGACCTACACGGCCAATTCCGGCATCGGCAATTTCCAGACCACGCTCGAGAACTACGCCGCCTTCGGCCAAGGCACGCTGAACTTCAGCGACCGCTTGCGGGGCATCTTCGGCGCGCGCTGGACGCATGACTCCATCGACTTCGTCCACCGTCGCCTGCGCACCACCGGCGCGGCCGCGCTTAGCGGCGTCAACCCGACCTTCTCGGGCGTGGGCGGCACCGACTCCAGCGGCTGGTCGGGCAAGGTCGGCGCGCAGTACGACCTGACCCCGAAGATCATGGCCTATGGCAGCTACACGCGCGGCTACAAGGGCCCGGCCATGAACGTGTTCTTCAACATGCAGGCCACCGACAACTTCGGCATCTCGCCCGAGACCTCCGACGCCTACGAGCTGGGTCTGAAGTCGCGTCTGTTGGACGGCCGCCTGGTTTTGAACCTCTCGGTCTTCGATACGACCTTCAACAATTTCCAGGCCACCAACCTGGACGTGATCGGCACCACCGTCGTCTCGCGCCTGACGAACGCCGGCACGGTCTCGACCAAGGGCTTCGAAAGCGACTTCACCTTCGAACCGGTCCGCAATCTGCGCTTCACCGGCGGCTATGCGTACATCGACGCCAAGATCGACAAGTTCAAATGCCCGCCCACCGGCACGTGCACGGCGCTGGCCATCAACGGCAAGCCGCTGCCGCTGTCGTCGAAGCACAAGGTCTCGATCAACACGACGTACTTCGTGCCTCTGGAAGGCCAGAAGTTCGACTTGGATTTCGGAGCCGGCGTTCAATACCAGAGCAAGATGGGCTTCGACATCAACCAGAACCCCTACGCGATCCAGAAGGGCTACACGACGGTCGACGCCAGCGTCGCCTTCGTCAGCAAGGATCAGAAGTTGCGCCTGGCGCTGGTGGGCAAGAACCTCACCGACCAGCACTTCGTGATCAACCGTATCCCGAACGGCTCCTCGTTCATGCGGCAGATCACGCCGCGTGATGGCGAGCGCTATTTCGGCGCGACGGTCCGCTACAACTTCAACTGATACCCCCCTGCGGGCCCGGCCGCTCTCTCTCGCTGCCTGGCCGGGCCCGACTTCTTGTTCACCAAGCCGCGTCGCACGCGGCGGAGGCCGCCAGTGCTCGAATACCGTGTCCTCGCAAATGGATTCGTCCTGCTGGCCGGCGGCCGTGAGGTTCTGCGGCACACCCCGGAAGCGCCATGCGTCTTCGTCGGCGTCGGCGAAGCCGAGGTCCGGATGGCGCGGGGCAACTTCGCGATCTCCGACTATGTCACCGAGCGGGTCGCGCTGCGCGCCGCCGTGGCCGAGAAAAAGGGCGACCGTGTCCGCATCAGCTTTTCAATCGAGGCCGGAACGCCCGAACGTCTTGCGATCGAGGTCCTGAGTAACGGCCGCGTCCTGTTCCAGGCTGGCGGCGCGCCGATCAACCGCCTGTGGCTTCGCCTCGTCGCCGACGCCGGCGAGAATGTCTGGGGCGCCGGCGAGCAGATGTCCTATTTCGACCTGCGCGGCCGCCACTTCCCGCTATGGACCTCCGAACCCGGAGTCGGCCGGGACAAGTCGACCCAGATCACCTGGATGGCAGACCAGGTCGGGGCGGGCGGGGACTATTTTCACACCAACTATCCTCAGCCGACCTTCGTCTCCTCGCGGCGCTACGCGGCGCATTTCGAGACCACGGCCTATGCTGCGTTCGACTTCCGCCACGAGGCCTTCCACGAGATCGAGGTCTGGGAAGTCCCCGAGCGGATCGAATTCTACGCCGCCGACACCTTCGTCGAGATCGTCAGCGCCTTGTCGGAACGTTTCGGGCGACAGCCGCCGCTGCCGGACTGGGTGCTGGATGGGGCGATCATCGGCCTCAAGCAGGGCGACGAGAGCTTCAAGCGCCTGGAGGCTTTCACGAACTCGGGCGCGGCGATCTCGGGCCTTTGGTGCGAGGACTGGGTGGGCCTGCGCATCACCTCGTTCGGCAAGCGCCTGTTCTGGAATTGGAAGTGGAACGCTCAGCGCTATCCAGGCCTCGATCGGAAGATCGTCGAGCTGGCCGAGCGGGGCATACGCTTCCTGGGCTATGTGAACCCTTATCTCTGCATCGACGGCGATCTCTATCCGGTCGCGCGCGACGCCGGCTATCTGGCCCTTCGCCAGGACGCCGACGAGCCCTACATCGTCGACTTCGGCGAGTTTGACTGCGGTGTGGTCGACTTCACCAATCCCGCGGCGGCCGACTGGTTCGCCGAACATGTGATCGGCCGCGAAATGCTCGACTTCGGCCTGTCGGGCTGGATGGCGGACTTTGGCGAATATCTGCCGACTGACGTGCGCTTGGCCAATGGCGTGGACGGCATGCTGATGCACAACGCCTGGCCGACCCTGTGGGCCAAGGTCAACGCCGACGCCGTCGCCAGCCGGGGTAAGACGGGCGATGCCCTGTTCTTCATGCGGGCTGGCTATACGGGCGTGCAGCGCTACTGCCCGCTGTTATGGGCTGGCGATCAGTCGGTGGACTTTTCGCGGCACGACGGCATCGGCACGGTGATCGTCGCGGCGTTGTCGTCGGGCCTGCTGGGCAACGCCTACCACCACAGCGACATCGGCGGGTACACCAGCCTGTTCGGCAATGTCCGCACCGCCGAGCTGCTGATGCGCTGGAGCGAGATGGCGGCTTTCACCGCCGTGATGCGCTCGCACGAGGGCAATCGTCCCGACGAAAACCTGCAGCTGGACCAGGACCCGGAGGTGCTCGCCCACTTCGCGCGCATGACCAAGGTCTACCGCCACCTCGCGCCCTACATCAGGCGGCTTCGCGATGAGGCGGCCGGGCAGGGCCTCCCGCTGCAGCGACCGCTATTCCTGCATCATGAAGATGACCCGGCGACCTATGCCGAGCAGACCCAGTACCTGTTCGGGCGAGACCTGCTGGTGGCGCCGGTGATCGAGGAAGGGCGCAAGGCTCGCGCGGTCTATCTGCCCACGGGCGCGGACTGGGTCCATCTGTGGTCGGGGCAACTTTTCGCGGGCGGCCAGCATGTCGAGACGCCGGCGCCCCTGGGAAAGCCACCTGTCTTCTATCGCGGGGACGCGCCCGACGCGGCCTTGTTCCGAGATCTGCGGACGTTCTGAGGACAGCCCATGACCTTCAAGCTCGACCGCCGTTTCCTGCTGGCCCTGCTGATCTTCGCCAGCATCCTCAACTATGCAGACCGCCAGATCATCGCGATCCTCAAGCCCATGCTGCAGGAGGATCTGCACTGGACTGACGCCGACTACGGCCATCTGGCCGCGATGTTCCAGCTATCGGCCGCGGTGGCGTTCCTGTTCACCGGATGGTTCACCGATCGCGTCGGACTGAAGGTCGCCAATCCCCTGGCCGTCGGCTCCTGGAGCCTGGCGGCCATGGCGCACGGCCTGGCCCACACCGTCGCGCAGTTCACCGTGGCGCGGGTGGCGCTGGGCGCGACCGAGGCCCTGGGCACGCCGACGGGGATCAAGACCATCAGCGCGGCCTTCGACGCCCGATCGCGATCCCTGGCGCTGGGGCTATTCAACGCCGCAAGCAATATCGGAGCCGTTGTCACCCCGCTGTTTGTGCCGTTCCTCGCGGCGGCGGTCGGCTGGCGAAACACCTTCGCCATCGTCGGCGGCGCTGGACTGCTGTGGGTGGCCGTCTGGTTCGCCAGCGGCGCGGGCAAGTCCGAGGTGTTCCAGCCGCGCCCGGCTGACCCCGGCCGGGACGGAGCGGAGAGGGTGCGCTGGGTCGATGTGCTGCGTGATCGCGCCACTTGGGCGATCGTCGGAGCCAAGGCTTTGTTCGATCAGGTCTGGTGGTTCCTGCTGTTCTGGACCCCGGACCTGTTCCACCGGGTGTTCGGCCTGAGCATGAAGGCCTTCGCCGTTCCGCTGGCCGTCATCTACATGATCGCCGCCGCGGGTTCGCTGATCGCAGGCGCGACCGTCAACCGGCTGCTGGCCAAGGGCTGGTCGGTGAACCGGGCCCGCAAGACGGTGATGCTGGTCTGCGCGCTGCTGGTCGTGCCCGCGCCCTTGGTGCTGCACGCGCCCAGCCCATGGATCGCGACCTTGCTGCTCGGCATGACCCTGGCCGCTCACCAAGGCTTCTCGGTCAATGTCTTCGGGATCATCACCGACGTGGTGCCGAACCAGCGCGTGGGTACGGTCACCAGCCTGGGCGCTCTGGCGGGAAACCTTTCGGGCATGGCGGTTCTGCAATTGGCGGGGATGCTGCTGACCAGCGGCGTCGGCTATCTGCCGCTGTTTCTAATGGCCGCCGCGGCCTACCTGTTGGCTTTGGCCTGGATACATGTGTGGCTCCCCACGCTTCGGTTAGCCAACCTCTGAGGACCAGAGTTCTACGCGGCCCGCCAGGGTCGCCGAGCCGTTAACGCTCGGTCGCCCCGCCGACAGGATGGGCCAGGCGAGCCGCCAGCCGGAGGATCTTCCCAGCGAGGCGCGGCCCCTGGCGATCGACCTCAACGCGCTGCTTGAGGGCAATCTTGAGATGCTGCGGCGAGCCCACACCAAAGGCGGGGCGGGGCTTCCAAGTCCGTGAATCAGCACGCGCTACTCTCTATAATTTCAGAAGCCAGCCCTGCAGCGCGAGAGGCGCATCTTCACGTTCGTCAATCCCTTTATTTGGGTAATTTTTTGCCTTTGGCTTGGGCAAAGGCGCCTATTTTGGGATGTCCATTTGATCAAACCTGCGTCTATCGTCAGAAAAATTCCAATTTAAAACACGACTAATTTGATGGGATTAAGGGCTGTCCGATCCATTTGTGTTCGGAGTGTGGCGTGAGCCATGCCCTGCTTTCTCGGGAGCGGGGCAGGGGGAGGCTTGCGCGTTGCGTTTATTGGAGGGGCTTACATGATCACTAATCACCGCAAGCTGGTGCTTGCCACTACCGCGCTATGCGCCGCGAGTTTCGCCGCGCATGCTTGGGCGCAGACGACGCCGCCGGCCGGGGCGGAGCCCACCGAGATCGAGGCCGTCGTGGTCGTCGGCTCGCAGATCAAGGGCGCGAAGGTCAACGCAGCCCTCCCAGTGACGGTGGTGGGCGAGGACCAGATCGGGGCGTCTGGGGCCGTGTCCGGCGACGAACTGTTCCGGTCGATCCCGCAGATGGGCGACGTGAACTTCAACGCCCAGTACCTGCCGGGCTCCAGCAACAGCGCGCGGGGCGACGTCGGCTCGGTGAACCTGCGCAACCTGGGCATCGGCAACACCCTGGTGCTGTTGAACGGCCGCCGCGTGGTGACCCACCCGACCAGCCAGGCCAACGACAACCTCGTGCCAGTGCTGACCTACAACACCAGCGCCATCCCGGTGACGGGCCTCAAGCGCATGGAAGTGCTGCGCGACGGCGCGGCGGCCATCTACGGCGCGGACGCCGTGGCCGGCGTGGTCAACACGGTCCTCCGGGACGACATCGACGGCCTGACCACCTCGGCCCAGTACGGCTTCGCCGAGGGCACGAACCTGAAGGAGTATAACTTCAACGCCTTTGGCGGGAAGAACTTCGCCGACGGCCGCGGCAACATCAGCGCCTTCGTCTCGTACGACCAGCGTACGCGCATGCGCTCGACCGATCAGGACTACACCGCCTCTCTGGATCGCCGTCCGCTGTTCGCCAACACGCGCTTCGCGGGCGTCGCCAGCCTTGACAGTCGCAGCACCACGACGCCCTGGGCCTATGTCCAGACGCCGCAGAGCTTCGGAACCGTGCGTCAAGGGACCACGGCCCTGACCAGCAGCGCCGGCTACTTCCACATCCAGCCGTCGACCTTCGCCGGTTGCCAGCTAAATATCAGCGGCGGCATGTGCATCGACGACGGCGCTCTGGCGACCTCGGCCGCCGACCGCGATCTGCGCTTCAACTCGGCCGCCCTGGGCACCACGGTGATCCCGGAGCTGAAGCGGACCAATGTCTTCTTCACGGGCCACTATGACGTCTCCGAGGACCTGACGGTCTTTGGCGAACTGGGCCTCTACCACGCCAAGACCAGCGCCCTGCAAGCGCCGATCGCCACGCTGTCCTCGGGCGTGATCAGCATCCCGGCCAGCAACTACTGGAACCCCTTCGGTCCGGTGACCTTCGCCAACGGGACGACTAATCCCAACCGCCTGCCTAACCTGAATGTCCCGGCCGCCGGCCTGCCCCTGACCCTGCGCGGCTACACCTTCGCCGATCTGGGCCTGACCCATGTCGACGTCACCAACGACCAGTACCGGGTGCTCGGCGGCGTTCGCGGCCGGAAGTTCGGCTTCGACTGGGAGTCGGCCCTGGTCTATTCGGAGGCCACCGCCGACGACATCAGCGACAACATCTCCAACACCAAGCTCTACGCTCAGTTGGCGCTGTCCACGCCCGACGCCTACAACGTCTTCAACGGCTCGGACATCAACAATCCCAGCGGCGCGGACACCACCCGCAACAGCGAGGCGGCGATCGACGCCATCCGCGTCAAGATCAAGCGCCGCACCAAGAGCACCTTGGCGTCTTGGGACTTCAAGGTCTCCAAGCCCGATCTCTTCAGTCTGCCGGCTGGCGATGTGGGCGTGGCCTCCGGCGTCGAGGCGCGTCGCGAGACCCAGCTGGATGACCGCGACAAGCGCATCGACGGCACCATCACCTTCACCGACCCGATCAGCGGCGCGGTGCTGAGCGACCTGATCAACTCCAGCATGAACCCCGACACCAAGGGTCACCGCTCGGTCGCCTCGACCTATATCGAATTCGCCGTTCCTCTGGTCTCGCCAGAAATGTCGATCCCGCTGGTCCATCGCTTGGATCTGCAACTGGCGGGTCGCTACGAGCACTACAGCGACTTCGGCAACACGGCGAAGCCCAAGATCGCCGGCGCCTGGGACCTAGTCGACGGCGTCCGCATTCGCGGCTCTTGGGCCAAGGGTTTCCGGGCTCCGAACCTGGAGCAGATCAACGCCACGGTGGTGTCGCGTTCGAACACCCGAACCGACTACGCCTTCTGCGAGGCCGACCTGCGCGCGGGCCGCATCACCTCGTTCGCCGGCTGCTCGCGCTCGCTCCTGACCACCGCGCGACGGGCGGGTAACCCCGACTTGAATCCGGAAGAGTCCGAAACCCTGTCGTACGGCGTCGTTCTGGAGCCGAAGTTCATTCCTTCGGAATATGGCCGCCTGACCTTCACCGCCGACTACTGGAAGGTGAAGCAGAAGGGCCTGATCGGGGTCTTCGGCGAGGGCAACGCGCTGATCCTCGACTACCTGCTGCGTCAGTCCGGTTCGAGCAATCCGAACGTGATCCGCGCCGCGCCGACCACGGACGACATCGCCGCCTTCGCCGGCACCGGTCTCGCGGCCGCGGGCCAGGTCCTGTACGTCAACGACAAGTACACCAACCTGCAGCCGCAGGACGTCGAAGGGCTGGACCTGGGCCTGATGTACCGTCTGTCGACGGACAAGTTTGGTGACTTCGACCTGAACGTGAACGCCGCGCACCTGATCAAGTACTACCAGTCGCCGTCCCCGGGCATCGCCGAACTTCTGGCGGCGCGCAGCGCGGGCAAGATCAACGCCGGCACCACCATCTCCGGCGGCGGCAACCTGCTCCAACAGAACGGCAAGACGGACTGGAAGGTCTCGGCCGCTCTGACCTGGCGCTACAAGCAACTGACTGTCGGCGGCTTCACTCAGTATATCGGCGAATACAACGACACGGCGCTTATCGACTCCGCCGGCGCCCCCTGGGTCGTGGAGTCGCAGATCACCGCCAACCTGTATGGCGAGTACGACTTCGCTCAGGCCCAGACCAAACTGCGCCTGGGCGTGCGCAACCTCACCGACAAGGATCCGCCGCTGAGCTCGGCCGGCTACGACGGAACGGTCTATCTGCCGTACGCTCGCTACTGGTACGTCTCGGTCAAGAAGACGTTCTAGGAACAAGGGGCGGATCGTGAAGTACGAGTTCAGCGCTTACCGGGCGCGCTGGCGGGTTTCGAGCGCGCTGGTCGCGCTCGCGCTCGCCGCCGCGCCGGCCACCTTCGCTCAGACCGCTGGCGCCTCGGCGCCGGCGGTCGCCTCCCCAGCGGCCCTGTTGCCGGTGAAGACCGACGCGGCCAAGAACGCCGTGATCGTGACGTTGCCGCCTCCGGCCGCCGATGGGGTGTCGGGACGGTTCCTCTACCAGCCCAGCCTCAGCGGCGGCCTGGGATCGACGCCCGTGGGCCTGGATCGCGCCGCCACCGGCGAGACCCAGGTGTTGATCTTCCGGCGCGTCGGCAAAAAGGTGCTGATCGCCTTCGAAAACTACGGCTTCCGCGCCGTCGGCGGCACGCCGGAGGAAGCCCGCACCGTCCAGGACAGCTTTCCCGCCTCGGTGGTCTGGTCGGGCGATGTGATCGCTGACACGCCCGACGGCGGTGTGACAGTTGATATCGCCTCGTTCCTGCTGCGCGACGCCTTCGACATCACCGGCGGGCTCAAGCGCGGCAAGCAGGGCGCCTACAAGCTGGCCTCGTCGCTCAGCTATGTCGACCTGCCGCTTACGGGCGTCTTCCCCGACAATCTCGAGTTCGAGACGCGGCAGACCTTCACCGCCGACGAGCCGGGGGGCGAGGTGAACGGCATCGTTCCCGACGGTCGCGCCGTGACCTTTGGCGTCCACCACAGCTTCATCCGTCTGCCGGCCCCGGGCTTTATCCCGCGCGCCTACGATCCGCGCACGGGCACCTCCGCCCAGGTGCTGTTCGCCGATTACGCCGCGCCGCTAGACCAGCCGATCGTCCAGCGCCTGGCGCGCCGGTTCCGGCTCGAGAAGACCGACCCGGCCGCGGCCCGCTCGCCGGTCAAGAAGCCTATCGTCTATTACGTCGATCGCGGCGCGCCTGAACCCATCCGCTCGGCCCTGATCGAAGGCGGCCGCTGGTGGGCGAAGGCCTTCGAGGAGGCCGGCTATATCGACGCCTTCCGGGTGGAGTTGCTGCCCGAGGGCGTCGACCCGATGGACGCGCGCTATAACGTGGTCAACTGGATCCACCGCCAGACCCGGGGCTGGTCGACCGGAACCACGGTGGTCGACCCGCGCACGGGCGAGATCGTCCGCGGCGTCGTCCAGCTGGGTTCGCTGCGCGTGCGCCAGGATCGGCTGATCTTCGAAGGTCTCGTTGGCGCGGACAAGACGGGCAAGGGCGGTCCCGACGATCCGCTCACGGTGTCGCTGGCGCGTATCCGCCAGCTTTCGGTGCACGAGATCGGCCACACCCTGGGTCTGGCCCACAACTTCGCGGGCAGCACCTATGGCCGTGCGTCGGTCATGGACTATCCCGCCCCGCAGGTGAAGATCCAGGGCGACCACCTGGACCTTTCCGACGCCTACGCCAAGGGCGTGGGGGCCTGGGATCGTTTCGCGATCAACTGGCTCTACTCGCAGGGCGCGCCGGGTTCGAACGAGGCCGCGCGCCTGGACCGCTTGGCGCGCGAGGCTCAGGCCAAGGGGCTCCGCTACGTCACCGACGGCGACTCGCGCAGCGGTTCGGCGGGGCAGCCCTATGGCGCGCTATGGGACAACGGTCCCGACGCGGTCGCGGAGCTGGATCATGTGCTGGCCGTGCGCAGGATCGCGCTCAGCCGGTTCGGTCTGGCCAACCTGCCTAAGGGCGCGCCGGCGGCGGACTTGAAGCGCGTCCTAGCGCCGATCTACCTCTTCCATCGCTACCAGGTCGAAGCCGCCGTGAAGCTGATCGGCGGCGTCGACTACGCCTACGCCGTGCGCGGCGATGGTCACGAGAGCGCGTCGATCCCGGCGGCCGCCACCCAACGCAAGGCGCTGGACGCCCTGCTGCGGACCACGGATGCGGCCACTTTGGATCTGCCCGATCCCCTGTTGAACTTGCTGTCGTCCGGTCAGTCGGGCGTGCGGGACAAGGCCTACGAGATCGAAATCTTCCCGACCTCGGGCCCGGCGATCTTCGACCTGCCGACCGCCGCCGAGATGGCGGCCGACCAGACCGTGTCGCTGCTGCTCAATCCGCAACGGCTGAACCGGGTGGTCGAGCAGAATCGCCGCGACCCGGCTCAGCTGGGCGTTGCCGAGTTGGCTGAGCGCCTGCTGGCGTCCGTGGCGCCAAGCGATGCTCAGGGGCGGTTGGGCGACCTGCGTCGTCGCATCCGCGCGCGCGTCGTCAGCGACCTGATCGAAGCACAGGGCGACAAGTCGCTCTCGCCGACGGCGGCTGCCCAGATCGACGCGGCGCTGCGGACCTTCGGCAAGAGCCTGGCCGTCTACCAGGGGGGCGGGGCCGAGGGCGATCAGGCCGCCATGCTGTCGCGGGCCCTGCTCAGTGACGACCCCGGCGCCAGGCAGGCCCTGGCCGCGCCTCGCTCCGGCGCGGTTGAGGCTCTGCCGCCCGGCATGCCGATTGGCGGCGAAGACTGCTGGTTCTGCGCTCCGAGCGCGGATTTGTAATGCGTACTCCAGAAAGAAAGCGTCTCATGACTGTTCTCCCCCTCGGGCTCTCCAAGGCCAGCTTCCGAGGCGCGCTGATCGCCGCCAGCGTCCTGCTGCCCCTGACCGCCCACGCCGCTGCGCCCGCCGTCGCGATCATCAACGCCCAGATTTTCGACGGCACGGGCGCGGCGCCCTACAAGGGTGTTCTGGTGGCGCAGGACGGCCGCATCGTAGATGTCGGTCCCAAGGCGAAGCCGCCAAAGGGCGCACAGGTGATCGACGCCAAGGGCGAGGCGGTGGTGCCGGGCTTCTTCGACGTTCATACGCACTGGACCCCGGCCGGCTCGCCGGCCATCACGCCCAAGATCGCCGACGCCTATGTGGCCTCGGGCGTGACCACGGTGAACGACTTCCACCAGCAGCCGGAATCCTTCGCGCCGCGCCGCCAGTGGCTATCGACCCTGACCGCGCCGCACGTCAACTTCGTGGCTCGCGTCAGCACGCCGGGCGGCCACGGCGCGGACTGGGCCGACGAGGCCACCACCCGCTGGGTCAACACGCCCGAAGCGGCCAAGGCCGCCATCGAGGGTCTGGCCCCTTACAAGCCAGACGCCATCAAGGCCTTCACTGACGGCTGGCGTTACGGCTCGGCTCCGGACAACACCAGCATGGACGGCTGGACGTTGAAGGCCCTGACGGACGCGGCCCACAAGCTGAACCTCAAGGTCCTGTCGCACACCGTCACCGTGGAGCGCGGCGCGGTCGCGGCCGACAGCGGCGTCGACATCATCGCCCACAGCTTGCAGGACGAGCCAATTGATGCCGATACGGTCGCCAAGCTGAAGGCCAACGGCACCTACTACGCGCCGACCCTGGCGGTGTACGAACCCGTCAAGCCGGGCCAGAAGCCGCCGGCCGACGCCGACAGCCCCCGCGCCAAGCAAGCGGCCCGCAAGTTCGGCTACGCCCTGGCCAACGTGAAGACGCTAAAGGACGCCGGCGTGCCGATCGCGCTTGGCACCGACGCCGGCATGCCCGGCACGGCGCATGGCGTCTCGACCCTGCGCGAGATGGAGTTGCTGGTCCAGGCCGGGCTGACTCCCTCGGAGGCCCTGATCGCCGGCACGGCCACCAGCGCCCGCGCCATGAACCTGCTGGCCGACCGGGGCACCCTGGAAAAGGGCAAGCGCGCGGACTTCGTGCTGATCGCCGGCCAGCCGTGGACGACCATTACCGACGTCCGCAAGGTCGAGCGTGTCTTCATCGACGGCAAGGCGGTCTTCGGGCTTGGCGCGATCCGCTCGCCCGCCAACGACAAGCCCACCATGCCGGTGCTGAAGGCCAAGGGGCCTTTGGTCGACGACTTCGAGCGCGCCGACGGCCGCACCAGCCTCGACACGCTAAGGCTCAGCGACTTCGATGGCGGTCGCGACCGCAGCGTCGAGGTTCTCCAGACTATCGATCGCGGGGACGGCGACCACGTGCTGAGCGTGGCGGCCAAGATGGCCGAGAAGCCCGAACCAGACGCCGGGGTCCTGCTGCCGCTGAGCCGCGGCTCGGTCGAGCCGGTCGACGCCTCGGCGTTCAAGGGCGTGACTTTCGAGCTGCGCGGCGACGGCGGGCCCTATGTCGTGGTCATCAACAGCGTCTCGGGCTCGTGGGCGGCTACGGTGTCGGCCGACAAGACCTGGACGAAGGTCGCCGTGCCCTTCACCGAGTTCAAACGCTCGGGGCGAGGCGAGGGGGCATGGACCGGAACCGATCTGCTGGAGGTGGGCGTGTCAGGTTCGCGTCCGGCTGGCCGCAAGCTGTGGTTCGAGCTCGACGACGTGACGTTCTATTGAGTCCCCGCACTTCGCCGCCAGGCCCTGGAGCGACTTAACCGCGTCGCGGATTAGGCCCACTTGGCGCAATTCTTGTGGGGACGCCGGACGCCGCGCCTGAGGCGTGGCGTCCGCAATGCGTCTCGCGGCATGATTTTATGATCTCGGTGTATTTGCGGCGGACGGTTCAAGTCTTGGCGCGCCCTGATTGCGCCCGCCGAACGCAACGCCTAAATGTTGCGAGGCGGGACTCAGGGGCATGTGTTGTGCGCTTAGTATTTGGGAAGGGGCTTGACGAGGATTTCGGGCGATGACGACGCCGGCCTCGAGTACGGACAGAGACGTCGAAAGGCTTTGTCTGGCGCTCTCGGCTGAACTGATCGCTAGCGGCTTCCTCAGGGGGACCTTTCGCTCGGCGCTCGACACGATTCTAGCGCTGGCGATCGCCCAAGCGAACCTGGCGCCGATGGCTCGCAACCTGGCGTTCCAGAAGACTTATGCGGGCTTGAGCAGTTCACCGCCCGACGAACTGCGCAGGCCGGTAAGGTCGCGGTCGATCGCCATATCGCTTGGGATTCCGCAGGAAACCGCGCGCCGGCGCGTGGCGCTGATGGTCGAGTCCGGGTTTCTGGTCCAGACGAACGCCGGGGTCTTCATGCCCAAGAGCGTCACCGAGACCCCGGTCTACATCGAAACCGCCAAGGCGACCTGGCGCGCGCTCGGCGATCTTTATATCGCCCTCAGGCGCTCGGGCGCGCTGGGCCCGCCAGCTGGCGGGCTTGGTGATGGAGAGCCGCCCCATCGATACATGATGAGGCTCTGGGGGGATCATTTCCTGCGGTTGATCGAGACGCTTCTGTCGATGGTCCAGGAGCCGCTCGGCATCGTTCTGCTGTTTACGATTCTGCGCGCGAGCCAGGCGACAGAGTCCGGCGCTGGGCGACCCGTCTCCGCCTTGTCCCTGTCGCGATCGCTGGGCATGCCGTTCGAAACCGTAAGGCGCAATGCTTTGCGGCTGGCGGAGAACGGTCTGTGTCAGAAGGCGTCTCGCGGCTACCTGATCACCGCCGAACTGCTCGACACGCCCATCTGGCGGCAGTTCGCCGAGCGTCATCGTCTGATCCTGATGCGCTTTTTCTCTATTATGGGTGAGAGGGATCTGCTGGGCTGGTGGGAAGCCGACTACCAGGCCGAGAGTCGATAGCCTTGCCCGAAACGGCGAGCGCTCGGGCAAGGCGTTGAGGTTGACTAGAACTTTCGGCTGAGGCTGAGACCCCATTCACGGGGACGGCCATAGCTGGCCTCCTTCAGCCCGAAGCCGCTGGAAGCATTGCCGGACACCTTGTAGCGCTCGTCCGACAGGTTCGAGCCGAACAGCGCCACTTGCCAGAGCTGGTCCGGAGACGCATAGGCCAAGCGCGCGCCGAACAGGTCGTAGGCGGGCTGGGTCAGGTCGGGGTCGTTGGCGACGTCGTTGTAGACGGTGCTGTAGTGAGTCCAGTCGGCCCGCGCGGTCACTCGCCCGCCGTTGGGCAGATCGTGGCCGTACTCGACCCCGCCGTTCAGCGTCCACTTGGGCGCCTTCACGAAATGCGTCGCCAGGGTGATCGGCAGCACCTGACCGGCCGCCAGGCCGTTACCGACCTCGGTGTATTTGGCGTCCATGTAGCCGCCGCCGAAGTTGAAGCTCCAGTTGGTCGTCGGCCGGGCCTGCAGTTCCACCTCGACGCCCTTGACCTCGCCGGCCGCCGCGTTGGCGACGAAGTTGCGTGGCGTCTGGTTCACCGTCACCTGGATGTCCTGATAGTCGCTGAAATAGCCGGCGACATTGAGGATCAGGCGGCGGTCCAGCCACGACGTCTTGGCGCCGGCCTCGTAGGTGAGCAGGGTCTCGGGCTGATATTCAGTGACTTCCGAGGCGTCGTTGAGCGGACGCGCATTGAGGCCGCCGCTCTTGAAGCCCTTGCCGATCGACGCATAGAGCAGGATGTCGGGCGTGGCCTTATATTCCAGGCCGACTTTCGGCGTGAACGAGTTCCACGACCCGCTTCGCGACAGCTGGGCGATCACGCCGCCGTCGCGGATGCGGCGGTGATCCAGGACGTAGTCCTTTTCATCGCGGTTGTAGCGCGCGCCCAGCGTGGCGCTGAGGCGGTCGGTCAGGGTCAGGCTGCCTTGGGCGAAGGCGGCGTAGGTTGTGCTGGTCACCTTGGTGTAGACCGCCGCCGACGGGCTGTAGGGCGGCGGCGAGACGCCGGGGGCCAGACCTAGGGCCAGCTTGGCGTAGCCGGAGTCGGTGCCGCGCTCGCGGAAGGCGTAGACGCCGGTGACCCAGGTCAGGCGATTGTCGAACGACTGGCCGCTGAGCTGGAATTCCTGGCTGTATTGCGCCTGGACGTCGTGATTGAAGGTCTCGCGGAACGTAAAGGGCGTATTGTCCCCGTCGCGCGCGAAGGTGGCCTTCAGGCCGCGGATCGCGCTGATGCTCTTGAAGGACACCGCGCCGAGATCCCAGTCCACGGTGGCCGAGGTCCCCCACAGGTCCAGATCGTTGATGTTCGGGCCTGTGCCATAGGTCGTGTACGGATCGTTGGTCAGGAACGAGGTGTTGAGCGTCTTGGCGCCGTTCGGCGCGGTGATGCCGAGGCCAGGCGCGACATAGGTGTTGAAGTTGGCGATGAACGGTCCGGCCACGAAGCCGGGGACCGAGCCGATCACCAGAAGCTTCTGCGGCGCGGAATGTTCGCGGGCGCGGGTGTAGTCGGCGGACAGATTGACCGTGACCGCGTCCGAGGCTTCCCAGCGCAGTTGGGCGCGGGCCGCCGTGGCGTTGCGATCGCCCAGGTCGTCGCCGGTCAGGAGGCGCTTGCCATAGCCGTCGCGCGTGAGGCGGGCGGCCGACAGGCGCGCGGAGACCTTGTCGCCGAGCGGGATGTCGACGTGCCCCTTGACGTCGCGGCGATCGAGACTGCCGATGACGCCCTCGATCTTGCCCCCGAACACGTCCTTCGGCTGGTCGGTGGTGATGATCACCGCGCCGCCGATGGTGTTCTTGCCGAACAGGGTGCCCTGCGGGCCGCGCAGCACTTCGATGCGGCTGACATCGAAGGCGTCCAGCGTGCCGCCAATGGAGCGGGCGTAGTAGACGCCGTCGACATAGACCCCGACGCCGGGATCGCTGAAGATCGCGAAGTCGTTCTGGCCGACGCCCCGGATGAAGACCGTTGCGTTGTAGTTGCCGCCGCTAAGCGCCGCGGCGCCGTCGAAGCGGATGCTGGGCGCGAACTTGGCGATCTGGTCGACGCTTTCGACGCCGCGGCTCTGCAGGGCCTCTCCGCCAAGCGCCGTGACGGCGACGGGAGTGTCCTGCAGTCGCTCTTCGCGGCGGCGAGCCGTCACGACGACTTCTTCGATCTGGGCCGTTTGGGTGTCGTTGTTCTGAGCGACGGACGGTGTCGCGATCGCCTGAACACCGGCCACCGCGCAAGCCATCAGTCCCCCGGCGCGCAGGCGGCCGGAGATAGTCCCAATCCTGGGCATAGGTTTTCCTCCCGGTACGTCGATGATCATCCAGCGCGAGCGCTCGTGACCGTTCTGATTGTTATGCGTACTAACTATTTCAGAGCATGATTGTATGCCGCGTGCAACCGCCTCTCGCGGCGTTCCGAAAATCAAAGAACAATGTTGCGTGAAGGTCGCGCTTTGCGAGCCTCGGGCGCACGCAGAGGCATGCGCGCCCGCTCGCGCTGAGCGGACGCGTTCAGCCTCTCGACAACCGAGAAGGCTTGGACTTAGTCGTCGCTGGAAGTCGTGCGGCCGCTCAGCCACAGGCAGGCGACGCCGCCAGCCGCGAGGATGGGCAGAAGCGCCAGGAGAACTTGGCTGGGCGGCCGTCCCGCGCCGATCAGCGACGCCGCCAGCAAGGGACCGGCGGCCGAGCCTAGGCGGCCCATGACGACGGCTGCGCCGACGCCGGTGCCCCGCAGGCGGGTAGGATAGAAACTCGGCGCCATGCCATAGACCGTGGACTGGACGCCCGAGATCGTGGCGCCGACCGCCGCGCCCACGACCAGGAAGATCGAGAGCGAGGCGGGCGCCGAGGCCGCGGCGGTCAGCGCGATGGCCGAGGCGCCGAAGACCGCGAGTATGGTCAGGGTTCGTCTGTTGGGGTGATCCATCAGCCAGCCCGTCGCGACGCTGCCAACTGCCCCGGCGAGGTTGAAGGCCATTTGCACCAGCCCCGCATCGGGTCGGCTAAGGCCCTTGCCGATCAGCAGCGACGGCAGCCAGCTCAGCAACAGGTACATGATCAGCAGCGCCAGAAAGAACGCGACCCACAGAAGGAGCGTCGTCAGGCCGCGTCCGTCGCCAAACGCGGCTTCGGCGAAGCCGGCCTTCTGGACGGAGGCGTCGCGAGCCTCGGCAATAGGTTTCGGCGGATCGGGCAAAAGGGGAATGGCCAGCACCAGGGCGAGCAGGGGACCGGCGCCGCCGACATGGAAGATCACCCGCCAATCCGAAGGATCGGCGCCGGCTAGGCTGACCAGACTGGCGATCGCCCCGCCGCAGGGCAGGCCCGCATAGAGAAAGCCGACGGCCCGGCTGCGCAGACGAGGCTCGACGCTCTCGGCGACGATCGCGATCAGGTTCGGCAAGGCGCCGCCCAGGCCCACGCCGGTCAGGAAGCGGGCGAGGAGAAGGCTGTTGAGGTCGTTCGCAAGGCCGGTCGCGATCGACAGCAGGCCAAAGACGGCCACGGAGAAGAGCAGGGTGGTCTTGCGCCCCAGTCGATCGGAGAGGCGGCCTCCGATGGCGGCGCCGAACATCAAGCCGAACGTGCTGACGCTGAAGAACCATCCGAGAGCGTCGGGCGAGAGCCCCAGGTCCGGCGCCAAGCGAGGCGCGGCCACGCCCGCCGATTGCAGGTCAAAGCCTTCGAAGACGGCCAAAAGACAACAAATGGCGACGGCGGTCAGGCTCGTGCGCCCACGCGCCATGTCGTTTCCATCGATCATGGATCCTCCCCCTTCTCATCATCGCGCTCTGCGTCGCGTCTTTTTGATATGTGTCATAACTATTATAGAATGTCGCTCCTATTCGCGACGATCGGCGCGAATCCGCTCGCCGTGCTACGAACGGGCAAGGCGAGGAAGACGCGTTGATGGCTAACGCTGCGGAACTTAAGGCGACGACGGAGGCAACCCCTTCGTTGGGCGGGTTGGAGACCACCGTGGGCTTCGTGCTTCGCCTGGCGCAGGTCGCGGTGTTCAAGGATCTCTTGGCGGCGCTCAAGCCCTTTGACCTGCGCGTCACGGATCTCTCCGTCCTGCTGGTCATCGAAGCCACGCCCGGCCTCCAGCAACGGGCGATCGGCGACATGCTGCGCATTCAGCGTCCGAACCTCGTGATCATCCTCGACCAGTTGCAGGCCAGAGGCCTTGTGCGGCGCGATCCGGTTCCTGGCGACCGACGCTCCTATGCGCTCTCGATAACCCCCGAGGGCTCGGCGCTGCTGCAGGGGGCGAAAGCGGCGCACGCCGCGCACGACAAGAAGGTGCTGACGGCGCTCGGCGACCTCAAGAAAGAGCAGATTCTGGCCGTGCTGGAGCGGATCGCCGAGATCTAGCTCCGCCAGCGAGGCGACCGCGCCCAGGGCAAATAAGCCTTCTGCCAAATGATTTGCGCTGCAAACAATATGATGTAGAAACAAATAAAGCGCCCGCCGAAGGCGCGGCGACGGTCGCCATGGAGGAAACCTATGTCTGACGCCGTGCGCGGAGACGTCGATGCGTCCCAGGCTGGCGCGACGAGCAAGATCGTCTGGCGACCTTATCACATCTACATCGTCGCTCTGCTGTTGCTGATCACGATCTGCAACTACCTCGACCGGATCGTGCTCAACGTTCTGCAAGAGCCCATCAAGCGCGAGCTGCGGCTCAGCGACTGGCAGCTAGGCTTGCTGAGCGGTCCGGCTTTCGCGCTGTTCTACTCCGTCGCTGGCATCCCGGTGGCGAGGTTGGCCGAGCGGACCAACCGCGCTCGCCTGATGGCGGCGGTGGTCGCGGTCTGGTCGGCGATGACGGCGCTTTGCGGCGTCGCCCAAGGCTTTGTCCAACTGCTGCTGTTTCGCGTCGGCGTCGGCATGGGGGAGGGCGGCTGCCTTCCGGTCAGCCATTCGCTGCTGGCCGACAACTTCAGCATGCGCCAACGCGGCATGGTCATGTCGATCGTCAGCACGGCGCCATCCTTCGCCACCATCCTGGCGCCGATCGTCGGGGGGCTGGTCGCCCAGCATTGGGGCTGGCGCGCCGCGTTCCTGGTCGTGGGCCTGCCGGGATTGGTGCTGGCCCTGCTGGCCTGGCTGACGCTTCGGGAGCCTCGCGACCGGGTCCAGACCGACACCTTCGCGAAGGTCGAAGCAAAGTCCAATTCCACCTTCCTCGCCGACCTGGGCGTCCTGCTGCGCAATCCGGCCTTCGTGATGCTGGTGGTGGGCGGGGCCTTCATCGGCTTGGCCTATAACGGCGTCACGGTCTTCACCGTCTCCTTCATGATCCGCACCCATGGTCTGACTCTGTCCGAGGCGGGCGGCGTCGTGGGCCTGGGGGGGATGCTCGGCCTGGCTGGAACCTTTCTGGGCGGCCTGGCGGCCGACAAGCTGGCCGACGCGCGCGGACGCTCATACGTGCTGGTGCCAGCGGTCGGCGGCGTCCTGACCTGCCTCTTCTATGGCCTGGCCTTCGCCCAGCAGAACTGGACGCTGGGGCTTCCGCTGCTGCTGGCAGCCTCGGTCGCCTACAATCTTAAGAATGGGCCGATGTACGCCGCGGTGCAGAATATCGTGCCCGGCACGATGCGGGCCACGGGGGCGGCCGTGTTCATGTTCGGCGCGACCGTGGTCGGCGGCATGACCGGTCCGCTGCTGGCGGGCGGGGTCAGCGACAGCGTCGCCGGCCACGCCTTCCCGGCCGCGCTTGGCGTGTTCCATGCCGCCTGTCCTGGCGGCCGGGCGGTCAAGGGGGCGGCCACGGACGTCGCGCAGGCTTGCGCTCATGCTTCCGCCGCGGGCCTGCAGACGGCGCTGGTCGTGGTCTCCATGGGCTTTCTGCTCGCGGCGATCTTCCTGGTGATCGGCGCGCGCTGGCTGAAAGCCAACGAGCCGGCGGCCGCTTAAGGTTTTACTGATCGCTGTCCGCGAAGCAGCGCTTGTAGAGCTTGTCGAGCAGCGTGTGCAGGATCTGATGTTCCTGGTCGGTCAACGCCGTCTTGATCGACGCCTCGTTGACGTGGGCCAGGGCGCGCATCTCTTCCAGCGCCTTCAGCCCGACGGGCGTGGCGAACAGGAGATGACGGCGCCGATCGGTCTGTGAGCGCTGGCGCATGGTCCATCCCAGGCGCTCCATATTGTCGAGAATGGCGACGATCGTCGCCTTGTCGAACCCGACCTCGCGAGCCAGCGTCTTCTGCGAAAGCCCCGGGTTAGCCGCGATCAGGGCCAGCGCCGAGAACGCGCCAGGACGAATTTCCTCGCGGTCCAGCAGGGCGTTGAAGGCGCGCGACAGGTGGTTCTGGATCCGGCGGATCCGGAAGCCGACCAAGTCGTCGAGCACCCCAAGGGAAATCTCGCCTCGGGGTTCGTCGTCTTCAACGGTCGCGATGGGCTCGGCCTTGGCGGTCATCGGCGGTCTGTTTCTCCGGCGGCTGAATGACTTCCTCGTCGATTTAGTCTGTCGCGGTCAATGGTCATGCGCCTTTGAAGACGACGCGGTCGCCCTCCCAGGCGAACTCGGTTTTGAGCCCGGCCTTATGGCTGATCGCCGCGACATAGTCGGCTACCCCGCGACCGCGCGCGTCGGCGCCGAGCGGTTCTGGCTGGCCTGTCGGCGTCATCCAGATAGGCCGGAACCCGGGACTGATCGCGCCGCTCGCATCGATGTGGCAGGCGGCGACCATGCCGTTCTTGGCCTCCGGATGGAAGGGATAGAGCGGGTAGTCCGGATCGGGCTCGAAACCGAACAGCGCCTTGCGCTTTTCCGCCCACGCGCGGCGGACCGGATTGTCGTTGCCCTCCGCCGTCAGGGCGCGCGTGACGGTGACGAAGTTGCCTAGGCCATGGAAGATCGGCTTACCGCGCCAGACCTCGACGCCCCGCAGGATGTGGGCGTGGTGGCCGATGACAATGTCGGCGCCGGCTTCGATCGCCGCTCGCGACACCGCTTTCTCGTACATGGCGATATGGGCCGGGGTGTGGACCACGCCCTTGTGGAAGGCCACGACCAGCACGTCGACCCGATCGCGGATCCCGGCGATGTCGGTCTGCATGGCCTCGACCGTGTCGGGATCGGCGAAGGTGTAGACCTTGGGCGGGCCGCCGGGATTGGCGTTCTCGAGCTCGTAGTGGGTAATGATCTTCAGATAGGCGCAGCCCGCGCGTTTCTGCCCCGCCCAGCCATCCTTAGGGCCCACGCAGTTATAGCTCAGCAGGCCGACGCGAAGACCGCCTCGTGACGCCAAGGCGGGGCGTCGGGCCTGAGCGAGATCGAGCCCCGCGCCGGCGCTGACGATCCCCTGGGCGGTCAGGTTGGCGATGGTGTCCTCGATGCCTTCGCCGCCGCGATCATGGATGTGATTGCCGGCCAGACTGACCATGTGGAAGCCCGCTCGGCCGACCGCCTTCAGGTTCTCCGGATCGCTGGCTGGAGCCGGAATGTCGCCGACCGACTCCTGACCGCGGGTGGTGTGCGGCACCTCGACGTGGCCGATCAGCAGGTCGGCTTCCGCCAGCAGCGGTCTTGTCTTGTCGAAGAAGAAGTCGGCGTTCGGTTCGTCCAGCACGAGGTCGCCGGTCATGTAGAGCTTGAAGGGCGCGGTCATGGGGCGCTCCGCACCGGCAGTGTCACGCTGGACGGCGTGTCGCCGCCCGTGTGCAGGGTCAGGGTTGGCGGCGGTGTCGTTTCGGTCCGGGCGCGCTCGCGCGGCTCGGCGCCGCTGACAGCGATCCGCACGCGGTGACCGGCCTTGAAGACGTAGGACACCGCCAGCATGTCGAACGACACACGCACGGGCTCGCCGGCCTTCAGCGGCTGATGATCCTCGGTCCAGGCCCGGCGCCAAGGCGTACCGATCGTGTCCCACGGGGCGGTCACGACCTTGCGCAGCGAAGCGCGCTGGCGTCCCTCGCTCACCACGGTCACCGAACCGTCCGGCGCGACGTCCTCCAGATAGGCGAACACCGCCTGTTCCGGCGCGTTGGACGAAATCCACAGGTCGGCGAGCGGCGAGCCGGTCATCTCGATATCGGCCTTCAGCTCAGGACCGCTGTAGACGAAGCTGGCCTTGGCCGGATGACAGGGCTGGGCGAAGGGGCCCCAATTTGGCTTTACCGGATCGGGCGGACAGGTGGGGGCGTAGTCGACCGTGACGCTGCTCGCGGCGGTCCTGGCGGCCGGCTTGGCCTTCAACTGCTCGGCGTCGAGGAAGAGCGCATTGCGCGGATCGGGACGCGGCCAACGCTCGGCCGAGCGCCACTCCTGGCCCTTGGGCGCGCCGATTGTGAAGTAGCGGATCGGAGCGTCGGTCTCGATGCCAGTGGCTTCGCCCTTCAGATAGTGGTCGAAGAAACGCAGCTGCTCGGCGCGCAGATCAAAGCCGTCGTTCAGGCAGTGCCGCCAGGGACCGATCACGATGCGCGCCTGGCCCGGCAGGTTGGCCTGGGCGATGAGGCCCTCGGTGCGGAAGTCGTCGTACCAGCCGCCCTGGATGTAGAGCGGCACGTTCGAAGCCTTCAGCTGACTCAGATAGGCGCCAATGCTGACCTCGCCCCAGAACTTGGCCATGACCAGCGGCGACCAGCTGTCGCGATAGGGCATGGATTTCATCAGCTCGAGCAGGTTGGTCGACTTCTGATGTTCCTCGGCAGCCTGGCGAAGCTGGACGCGGTCTTCGTCGCCCTGAACGGGCGTGGCCTTCATGTCGTCCTCGAGGCTTCGTGTCGGGCCGGTGCCGTATTGGGCGATGATCCCACCGCGCGTGTGGCCGTCATAGCGCTCCCAGGCGAAGCACCCCGCGAAGGCGGCCTTCAGATGCGGCGGACGGGCGATAAGCGCGTGCATCACCGCTTCGCCGGTGTTCGAGCAGCCGTACATGCCGATTTGGCCGTTCGACCATGGTTGAGCGGCCAGCCATTCGGTGATCTCGTAGGCGTCAAAGCCTTCGGTGAAGTCCTCGTAGCCTCGTCGAACGCCGAACGAGGCGCCGTTGCCCCGGCGCGCGACGATCGCCACGACATAGCCTGCGCGGGTGAGATCGGTCAGCGATTGGGCCGCGCCCGTCTCGCGCACGCCGGACTTCTCGATGTCCAGCGTATGGTGCCAGATGACCGGCAGGGGCGTGTCCACCGGCCTGCCGTCGATGGCGGGACGGTGGAGCGAGATCGCGATCTTCGTCCCATCGCGCATCGGCAGGTAGAACGAGGTCGCGACTTGCTGCGAATAGGTCTCTTTCGGCGCATAGGCGCCAAAGCTGGCCGGCGGGGCGGCCGCGGCGCTGACGGCGGCGGCCGACAGAACGGCGGCGAGGGCGCTCGCTGAACACTTCATACGAAGCTCACTGAAAAAGAAGCGGCGGGCGAAGCCAAGCTCGCCCGCCAAAGGTGTTCCCGGGGGGAAGATCGGAGATCACCAGGCCTTGCTGATTTCCACGGAAACGAAGCGGCCCAGCGGCGAGGCCGCCTGGCTGTCCCAAGAGAAGGTGCCGTTCATGACGATCGGCGGATCCTTGTCGAACAGGTTCATCACATTGGCCGAAATCCGCAGGTTCTTGGCCAAGCCCGAGTCGCGTTCGAAGGCGTAGGACGCGGTCGCGTCGAAGATCGTCTGGCTCTTGACCTTCACGTTCGGCGTGATCGCGGTGTTCAGATAGCTGTCGGTGTAGTTGGCGAAGATGTTGGCCGCCCAGCCGCCCGACCGCCAGCCCACCGCGCCGCGAACGCGCAGGTCGATCGGGTTGCCGAAGGTGTCCAGCACATCCTGCCAAGGCGCGCTCGCTGCGGTCTTGCGTTCCAGTTTCAGGACCTTGGCGACCTCGGTCGACACCGTCCAGTCGCCGATGGGCGTCGTGAAGGCGTAGCGAACGGAGACGTCGAGGCCGCGCTGGTCCAGCTGGCCCAGGTTCTGGCGACGGCCGTCGATCAACACGTTGATGTTGGCGACCGGCTCGACCGGATTTTGCAGGTCGGGGCTGGTCATGGCCGTCGCGACCAGCGCGTTGAAGGCGGCCGTGGCCGCCGCGTCCGACGCCGCGGGACGGCGGATGATGTAGGCGGCGTAGACCGAGCCGTTGGCCATGGCCGTGTTCGGCGTCACGTCGATCCGATTGTTGTACAGGATCTTGTACCAGGTGGCCGAGACGCTGAGGCCGCTGATGGCCTTCGGCTTCCAGTCCAGGCCCGCGGACCAGGTCTTGGCCGTCTCCGGACCCAGCTGGCCATTGCCGCCGTTGGTGAAGATGCCGCGCGTGACGCCGGTGGACGAGGTCGGGTCGGTCAGGTTCTGGATGAAGATGTTCTTGATCTGGTCGGCGCTGTCGACCAGCGACGGCGCGCGGAACGAGGTGCCGTAGGTGGCGCGCAGCGTCAGGTCTGACACCGGCGCGTAGATCACGCCGATCTTCGGGTTCGAGGTCGTGCCGAAGTCGGAATAGTCCTCGCGACGACCGGCCAGCGACAGCTCGAGGCGTTGCACGCCCGGCATGGCGTTGGACGCGCCGACGATCGGCACGAACAGTTCGCCGTAGACGGTTTTGATATCGCGGCTGTTGCGCACGATCTTGTAGGTCGCCGCGCCGCTGGCCAGGACGTTGGTCGCCTCTAGCGTCTGCTTGAAGCGGTTGTCGTGGTACTCCGCGCCCACCGCGACCCGCACCGAGCCCGCCGGCAGATCGAACAGCGGGCCATCGGCCTTGATCGAGTAGTCCTTGGCGATGTTGGTGCCCCAGGTCGCGCGGTTGGCGTCGATGATGTCCAGCAGTCGCGCGTTGTTCGTGCGGTTGAAGGTCCCGTCGCCGAACGGATTGAAAGCCGTGGTGGGATCGCTGCTGGCCAGCGCCGCCGTCAGGGCGGCATTGTTCAGCACGCTCTTGCGGTCCTGGAAGCCTCGGCTGACGCTATGGTCGGCATAGGCTGCGATCCGCCACTGCTTGCCCAGGTCGTAGTTGAGCCCGATGGCGTTTTGCTGGGCGTTCTCGAAGCCCGTCGAGTTCGGATCGGCATCCTCGGTCAGGCGATATTCGACTGTCTCCGAGGTCTGGCCGGCCGGTGAGACGAACCAGGGATTGGTGTTGCGTACGGTCAGGCTGAACAGGGCGGGCGGCGCGGCCAGGTTATACTTGCGCCGCGTATAGAAGCCCTCGTACCAGACCTCGGCCTTGTCGCCGATGTGCTGGTGGACGTTGAACAGCACGGTGTTGCGGTTCTGCTTGGGCAGCAAGTCGGCGACCGTCGCCTCGTCGTAGCGATTGGCCGTGCCGGCCACTAGCGACGAAGGATTGACGCCGACGCCATTGCCCGCGGGCAGGGCGTAGCGCACGCCGCCGATGACGATGTTGCCCGGCGCCGCGGTGAAGGGGCGGGCGTCGGTGCCGCCGCGCGCGGTGCGGTTCTGGCTGGCGAAGTCGCGGTCCGAACCCGACAGGTGGCCCCGCTCGTTATGTTCGAACGAGAAGAACAGCTCGCCGGTGTCCCAGGTCTTGCCGAAGGTCTGGCTGTACTGCTTCTGCGAGACGTTGTCCGCGAAGCCGTAGCGGACGGTGGTCTCGCCGCCGTCCAATGAGCGTCGGGTGATCAGGTTGACGACGCCGGCGACGGCGTCCGAGCCGTAGATGGCCGAAGCGCCGTCCGTCACGACCTCGATGCGCGCGACGGCGGAGGTCGGGATCTGGTCGAGGTCGCCCAGGGCCTTGATGATGCCGTTCGGCGCCAGGCGGCGGCCATTCAGCAGCAACAGGGTGGCTTCGGGGCCCACGCCGCGAAGATTGGCCGTGCGAACGGCGGTGGCGTTGGCCGCCGCGTCCTGAGCGCCGCCCGTGAAGGTGCTGCGGCTTTCATCGGCGCCGAGATTGAGCACCTGCGGCAGCATGCGAAGCGCATCGCTGGGCGTGCCGGCGCCGGAGGCTTTCAGCTCCTCCAGGCCTACCCCTACGGTTGGCGACCCGGCGGCCGCGACCCCGCGAATGCTGGTGCCGGTCACGACGATCTCGGATACAGCCGTGTCGTCCTGAGCGGCGTTTTGATGCGCGGTCTGCGCTTGCACGACCGAAGCGGCCGACCAGGCCGCGATGATCATGGCTAGATGCGAGACGCAGGCGTGGCGTGAGCTGGTGGTCTTCATGGCGGCCCTCCCGTGCGCCGTACGGCGCCCCGCCGTCGGCTGTTCTCTTTTCGGTCGAGCGAAAAATCGTTCGACTTCAAATAGTATGTTGCACAAACAATTTTAATTGCAAGTGGGCCTGCGAAAAATCGAGAACGGCGTTATGGAAGGGGCGCGATGGCGTCCCGTACGCATGGGATGATATTTGTCCGTCCCCAATATAGTTTGTAACACAAACTATTTATTGACAGGAAGCATCCCGCATTCCTGAATGGCGATAAGGGGAGGCGTCGGACGGTTCGGTTCACTCTCCCGCGTTCCAAAGCCAGATTCGCACCAGGAAAAATTCCGTGACCGACGCCGCCGCCGACATCCGTCCTCGTCCCCTGGAGGGCCTCAAGGTCATCGACCTTACGCGGGCGCTGGCGGGACCATACGCCACGCTGCTGCTCGCAGGGATGGGGGCGACGGTGATCAAGGTGGAAGACCCCCGCGGCGGCGACCTGGCGCGCGAGAATAGCCCTTATGTCGGGCGGGATGGGGTGAGCGTCGAGCGCCATCACGACGACGACCTTTCGATCTCCCACCTGACCAGAGCGCGCGGCAAGTACGGCGTCAGCCTGAATCTCAAGCACCCCAAGGCGCGCGAGGTGTTTGCCGACCTGGTGCGCGACGCGGACATCGTCGTCGAGAACTTCACCAGCGGCACCGCCGATCGTCTGGGCGTGGGCTATGAAGCGGCCAAGGCGGTCAATCCGGGCGTCATCTATTGCTCGCTGAGCGGCTTCGGCGCGGGCGTGTCCGAGGGCAGCAAGGCGATGGACGTGCTGATCCAGGCGCTGAGCGGGGCGATGTACGCCAGCGGCGCGGCGAACGATCCGCCGGTGCGGATCGGCATTCCCATGGCCGACATGCTCGCGCCTGTGTTCGGGGTCATCGGCGTCCTGGCTGCGCTGGAGCAACGGCGGCGCACGGGACAGGGGCAGCATGTCGATGTGTCGATGCTGGGCGCCCTGACCTCGTTTGTCGCCATCGAGAACTGGCAGGCCATGGCGCTGGCGGGCATGGAGGCGCGCACCGGCCTCACCGTTCAGCGCCTGTCGCCGTTCGGCGTCTTCCGCTGCGCGGACGGCTACGTCTCCATCGTCGCGGTGCACGAGGGCCTGGCGCGGGGCCTTTTCCGCGCCATGGGGAACGAGGCGTTGGGGCAGGATCCGCGCTTCGAGACTCGCGACCGCAGGGTCGCCAACGCCAAGGTTCTGGAAGCGCTGATCGAGGCCTGGTCCAGCCAACTGCCCACCGCGGAGGTCGCCCGCCGACTAGAGGCGGAAGGCGTTCCAGCCGCGCCCGTCCGCCATCCCGCCGAAGGTCTGCATGATCCTCGCGTGTTGGCGCGGGGTGAGACGGTTCCGATCCATCATCCGGGCTATGAGCGGGACGATGGCCTGATAACCAGTGGCGTGCCGATCCAGTTCTCCGAAAGCCGGACCGGCTTCGATCCGGTGCTGCCGGTGACGGTCGGGCAGCACAATGCGACGGTCTACCGCGAGCTGCTGGGCTATTCGGAAGAGCAGGTCGAAGCCCTGGCCCAGGCGGGCGCGATCTGATGGCGGGCCCGATCCTGGCCTGCGTCGGGGCGGACATCCCGCGTGAACTCGTCGCGGCGACCGGCTTCACGCCGTTCCGGCTGGCGGCTGATACGACCGCCACGACGGCGGAAGGGCTCGCCGGCCAGTCGCCCCGCACCCGCGCCTTGCTGTCCCAAATCCAGACTGGCGCTTTCGCCGGGGTCGCCATCGCGCATGGCTGCGCGGAAGACGCCCAGCTCTTTTCGGTGCTGCGCGAGCTGTCACGGGTTGGATCTCTGGATAGGCCCCCGGTCGCGCATCTCGACGTCCTTTACGGCGCCGATCCGGCGATCGACGCTTACAACCGGGCGCGGCTTGTCGCTTTCAGGAGCTGGCTGGAGAGCCTGACCGGAAAGGCTGTCACCTCGGAAGCCCTGCGCGACGAGATCGCCCGCGCGAACGCCCAGCGTCTCAAGCTGGCGCGGGCCCTAGCGCTGCGCGCTGAGCCGGCTCCTAGGCTAGGCGGGGTCCAGGCGCTGGATCTGATCCGCGCCCTATCTCAGGTCTCGCCGCAGGACGGAGACCGCCTGATCGACAAGGCGTTGGCCGAAGCGCGGCCGATCGCCGGGCGACGGGTCCTGATCACCGGTTCGCCGCACGAAACCTCGGCCCTGTACGGGGCCATCGAGGCGGCGGGATGCGTGATCGTTGGCGAGGATCACGACTGGGGCGAGGCCTGGGCGAGCGCCATGCTCGACGAGGCCCTGGATCCGCTAGAGGCTCTGATCGCGCGGTGGCGAAAGCCGTCGTTGTCGGCCCCGACGGGTTCGAGCCGGGTGCGCGCCCTCGCTCTAGCCGCCCGCGCCAGGGAGCTGGATGTGGACGCGGTAATCCATGTCCGCCTGACAGGCGACGAGGCGTCGCCGTGGGACGTGGCGGAAGCTCGGAAGGCTCTCGAGATTGTCGGCAAGCCGCTGGCGACCTTGCGGCTTGACCCCGCGCCCAACCCGGCGGCGGCCGCTGATATCGCCGACAAGCTCTCCGCCTTTTTCGCCGATCCTTCGGGCTCGCGCGCGCCGCCGCCTTCAGCGGCGAAACCGAACGCTGCGGCGGAGAAGCGACCTGCAGGCGCCAGCATTGGCCGCCGCAGCCACAAGGCCCTGACCTCGACCGCCGATTTCGCGGCATGGCAACGGGATTGGTTCGCCGATGTCCGGCTGAAAGCCGCCGAGGGGCCGTTCGCGGTGGTCAACGCCGATGCGCCGCAGGAAATCCTGCGGGCCATGGATATTCCCTACGTCGTGAACCAGTGGTGGGCCTCGATCGTCGCGGCCAAGCAGCGCGGTCGCGACTACGCCGCTCTGCTTCGGGCGACGGATTATCCGTCGGATGTCGAGTCCTACAGCGCGCAGGGTCTGGCGGCGGCCTTGGACGCGGATGTGGAGGACGCGCCGTGGGGCGGCCTTCCGAAGCCCGACATCCTGGCCCTGACGGCCGGGTCGGACGCCGGAGCCAAGCTGTTCGAGGCTTGGTCGCGCGAGACCGGCGCGGAGCTCCTCGTCTTCGCCCGTTCGATCGAGGCGCGCTGGGATCTGCCCATCGCCTGGTGGTCGGACCTGCCCGAGCGCTGGGATGAAACCCTGGAAGCCGAGCGACTGGACCTGCTGACCGCCCAGCTCGAAGCCAGTATTCCGCGCCTGGAGGCGATCACCGGCCGCAAGTTCGATCCGGCCCGCTTCGTCGAGGTGATGAATCTCGTCAACGAGCAGGAGGATTACTACCGCCGCACGCGCGATTTGATCGCGGCGACGCGCCCGGCGCCGGCGGGGATCGTCGACACCATGCCCGCGACCATGGTGCCGCAATGGCATCGGGGCTCGACCTGGGGGCGCGACGCCGCCAAGCGGTTCTATGAAGAGGTCGCCGCGCGCGTGGCCGCCGGCGAGGCCGCGTGTCCGGGCGAGCGGATCCGGCTGATGTGGGTTGGTCGGGGCCTCTGGAGCGACATGGGCTTCTACCAACGCTGGGAGAAGAGCCACGGCGCGGTCTTTGTCTGGTCGATGTATCTGGGCCTGGCCGCCGATGGCTATCTCCGCTTCTTCGACGGCGAGAAGGACGCGATGCGCGCGCTAGCCGCGCGGTTCGTGACCATGGGCGACGAACTTCGCATGCCGACCTGGGCGGGCGCCTGGCACGTCAAGGAGGCTCAGACTCATGGCGTTCACGGCGCCGTGGCGATCGATGACGCAGATCCGTTCGTCCTGGCCGCCCTGGAACGCGCGGGCGTTCCGGTGCTGCGCCTGCCGATGGGCAATATGAGCCTCGACGGCGACGCCTTGGAGGCGGCCGTCACCGCCTTCATCGAAGGGCCGGTGGCCAGCTATCGCGACCAGTGGCATTCCAGCTCGCCAGGAGAGTTCCGATGAAGCTTCCGATATTCGCCGCGACGCTCTCCCTGCTTTACGCCAGCGCCGCCGTTGCCGGAGAGCCGGCAGGCCCGCCTTATCAGGCCGTGATGGAGAGCGACCCGGGCTTGCCGACCCATACGGTCTACCGACCTGCGGACCTGGCCGCCTTGGGGAAGACGAAGCTGCCGATCTTGGCCTGGGCCAACGGCGCCTGCGCCAACGAGGGCGACGCCTTCGCCAAGTTCCTGACCGAGATCGCCGGGCACGGGTATCTGGTCGTGGCCATCGGTCCGATCGTGGGATCCAAGCGGCCGACCTCCGGGCCGCCCCCGCGACCCGACATGAACGCGCCGCCCAAGACCACCTCCTCGCAGCTGATCGACGCCATCGACTGGGCGGTCGCCGAGAACGCGCGGTCGGACAGCCGTTACAAGGGGCGTCTCGACGTCAAGAAGATCGCGGTGATGGGCATGTCGTGCGGCGGCCTGCAGGCGATCGAGGCGTCGGCCGATCCCCGCATCACCACCACGGGGGTGTGGAACAGCGGCGTTCTCGGGACGGGGACCGGCGGCTTGCCTGGCGCTGACGTGACCAAGGCGAGCCTAAAGGCCCTTCATGGTCCGGCGATCTATGTCAGTGGCGATGCGAGCGATATCGCCTTCGGCAACGCCAATGATGACTATGCTCGCATCGACCACATTCCCGTCGTTCGGGCCTACGAGGACGGCGTCGGCCACGGCGGCACCTATGGTCAGCCGCGCGGCGGAGCCTTCGGCGAGGTGGCCGTGGCCTGGCTGGACTGGCAGCTGAAGGGCGACGCGGCCGGGCGGGCCATGTTCGTGGGGCCGGACTGCGGGCTCTGCACACGACCGGGCTGGCACGTCGAAGCCAAGGGCCTGAAGTAGGACCCGTCGAGCTGGGCCAAGTAGGCCTCAGCCCAGCTCGGCTATCACCTCGGCGGCCTCGGTGAAGGCGGTGTTGGCGGCGGGAACGCCGGCGTAGATCGCCGTCTGCATCAGCACCTCCTTCAGCTCCTCCTGGGTGAAGCCGCCTTGCTCCAGCCCGGCGCGGACGTGGAGGCGGAACTCCTCCCAGCGCGCCAGGCTGGCGCAGATGGCCAGCACCAAGAGACGGCGTGTCCGGTGATCCAGGCCTGGCCGGCCCCAGATCTCGTTCCAGGCATAGCGGGTGATCATCGCCTGATAGTCGGCGGTGAAAGCCGTGCGCTTGGCGAGGGACTTGTCGACCCAGGCGTCGCCCAAAACCTTGCGGCGGGTTTCCAGCCCCGCCTCGAACAGCGTGTCCTTGGCCTCGCGCACGGCGCCGCCGCGTCGGACTTCGCGCAAGAAGTCTCGCACCGCGCCGGCGAGCGCCGTGGGGGCTTCCAGGCTGGGCAGATGCGCGCCGCCGATCTCGACGTGACGCGCGTTCGCGACCGCGGCGACGATGCGCTCGCCATGGCCTTCATAGGGCGTGGCGAGGTCCTTGGCGCCGGTGACTACCAGGGTCGGGGCGGCGATGGTCGGCAGGCGCTCCAGCAGGGCCATGTCGCGGATGGCCGCCCCGCAGCCGCAATAACCGTCGGGGTTCTGGGCCAGCATGCCAGCGCTCACCGTCTCGACGACTTCGGGGTGCTGGGCGCGGAAGCTTTCCGAGAAGAACCGGCCCATCACCGGCTCGACCAACGGCGTCATGCCTTCCTTGCGGATCAGCGCCAGCCGTTGGTCCCACACGGTGGGGTCCATGGCCGGCGAGGTGCAGGCTAGCACCAGCGCCTCGACGCGTCGCGGCGCCTTGGCCGCCAGAGCCATGGCGATCATGCCGCCGAGCGAGGTGCCGCAGACGCTGGCCTTGTCGGCGCCGGCGGCGCCCATCACCGCCAGCACATCGTCCGCGAGAAGGTCGAGGCTGTAGTCGCCGGCCGGCGCGTCCGAGGCGCCGTGGCCGCGCGTGTCCATGCGGATGACGCGGAAGTCCGGGGTCAGCAGCGGAACGACCGGGTCGTACAGGGACAGGTCCGTGCCGATCGAGGTCAGCAGCACAAGCGCCGGCTTGTCGGCCGAGCCGTCCTGACGCCAGTAAAGCCGCGCGCCGTGCGAAATTGCGAAGGGCATCAGCGATCCTTTTCGTAGTCGGCCAGGGCCTGATCGACGAGCGCCAGGCTCTCGCCTACGTCGGCTCCGACCTGGGCCGCGACGAGGTTGGCGGCCATGCGGGCCGTGTCGACCTCAAGGCCCTCGATGACGGCGAGCATCGCCGCCAGCGCGCCATGTGTCAGTTGGAAGAGCTCGGCCAGCACCGGCGCTTCGGCCTGCCACCCGCCGAGGCCGCGCTCGTGCTGCTGGGGCAAGGCCGAGACTATGGTCGCGGCCAAGTGGGGCGCGCGGATGGCCGCCGACAGGGCCACTTGGCAACCGGTTGGATTGCGCTTGTGGGCCATGGCCGAGGAGC
The DNA here is from genome assembly GCF_002742635.1 of Caulobacter sp. X. NCBI lineage: Bacteria > Pseudomonadati > Pseudomonadota > Alphaproteobacteria > Caulobacterales > Caulobacteraceae > Caulobacter > Caulobacter sp. X. Next base: position 124,111 of record NZ_PEGF01000001.1, read on the forward strand.
CGCCCCGTCCGGGTTGGCGCGGCTCGAACGCTTCGGCGACCTCGACTTGCGCTAGCAGGGCGATGTCGCTGGCGATCTTGCCGACCGCGCCCGTCAGGATCGCCAGGGCCGAGCCGAGACCGGCCAGACTTTGCCGCTCGGCGTGCCAGGGGAGGGCGGCCTGGAGGCCCAAGCGCTGCGCCAGGCGCTCGGCAAGAGCCGCCCCCTGTCCATCGAGCCCCGCGCGCGATCCGGCGGCGCCGCCGAACTGCAGGCGGATGGCGGCGGTCTCGCGCTCGAACCGGTCGAGCGCTCCGGCCACGCCCGACAACCAGGTCGAGACCTTCAGGCCAAAGGTGATGGGCAGGGCGGCCTGCAGCAGCGTCCGGCCCAGCATCGGCGTCGATCTGTGTGTGCGAGCCAGGGTCGCGAGAGCGTCGGCGAGCCGTCGGGCGTCGCGCTGGATCAGCGCCGCCCCATCGCGGGCCTGTAGCATCAGGGCTGTGTCGGCAAGATCCTGACTGGTCGCGCCCTTGTGGACATGCGCCGCCGCCTTGGGCGTCACCCGCGCTCGCAGGCGCTCAACCAGCGGAATGGCCAGCGTCCCAGCATGAGCTGCGGCGTCCGCCAGCTCCTGGATGTCGAACGGCTCCGCGCAGGCCTCGGCGATCGCCTTGGCGTCGCCTTGCGGGATCATGCCAAGCTCGCCCTGGGCCAAGGCGAGTTGCGCCTCGAACGCCAGAGCGGCCTTCAAAAGTGCCTCGTCGCCGAACACGGCCAGCATTTCCGGCGTCGAGGCCGGTCGGTCGCGCAGCAGGGAAGGCAAGGGCGGGCGACTCCGTTCAGCGTCAGATGTCGAAGAAGACCGTTTCGCCTTCGCCTTGCAAGATGATGTCGAAGCGCCAGACGGCGGCGCCGTCTTCTTCGCCGATCCGCCGGGCGACCAGCGTGTCGCGGCGCTCAGCCGGCACGAGGGCGAGGATCTCATCGCCGGCGTTGGCGGCGTCGCCCTCGAAATAGGCCCGCGTGACCAGGCGTTTCAGCAGGCCGCGACCAAAGACGCCCACGGCGATGTGCGGCGCATGGCCGTCGCCGATCGAGCCTGGCCGGACGGTCCGGAAGCGGTAGACGCCGTCTTCGCTTGTCGAGGAGCGGCCAAAGCCGATGAAATCCGTATTGCCCTGCGCATAGCGGCCGGTCGCATCGGCCTGCCAGATCTCGACCATGGCGTCGGGAATGACCTGGCCGTCAGCGTCGATCACCGCGCCTTCCAGCACGATCGTCTCGCCCGCGATCTCGCCCTTTGGGCTGGGGGAGGCCAGCACGTAGTGTTCGGGCGGCATCAGCTCGGGGCGCGCTCCGATCTCGCTGGTCCCCACCAGGTCGGCGCCGCCCTTCCACGGCAGGCCGTAGTGGAAGAAGGGGCCGACCGTCTGCCAAGGCGTCTGGCCGAAGATCGCCGGATCCTGGTTGTCCTGGCGCGGGGCGGGGCGGGCTTGTTCGGGGGTCATTGGCCGTTCTCGAAAGGCGTGGCGTCGCGGCCGCGCAGGACGATGTCGAAGACGTAGCCCAGGGCCCAGTTGGGCTCGGTCGTCTCGAGGTCGAAACGCGAGACCATCCGCTGGCGGTAGGGCATGGGGACGGCGTTGGCGATCGGGTCGATCTCGATCAGCGGGTCGTCCGGGAAGTACATCTGGGTGACCAGCCGGGTGGCGAAGGCCGGGCCCAGCAGCGACAGGTGGATATGCGACGGGCGCCAGGCGTTCTTGTGGTTTCGCCAGGGATAGGCGCCAGGGCGAACCGAGATGAACCGATAGCGGCCCTCGGCGTCGGTGATCACCCGCCCGGCGCCGGTGAAGTTCGGGTCCAGCGGCGCGTCCCACTGGTCCTTCTTATGGATGTAGCGGCCGGCGGCGTTGGCCTGCCAGACCTCGACCACCGTGTGGGGGACGGGGCGGCCGTCCTCATCCACCACGCGGCCCGAGACCACGATCCGCTGACCCAGGGGCGCGCCCTTGTGCTGGGTCGTCAGGTCCGCCATCGACTCGCCCATCAGTCGGGACCAGGCGTTCGCCGGCCCGGTGGTCTCGGTCAGCGTGTGGGGAATCCTGATCAGCGGCTCGCGCGGCGAGCGCGCGACGGTTGAGGCGTAGTCCGGATAGAGCGAGGGCGGCTGGCCCGCGTCTTCTCGCCGATAGGAACCAGGCAGGATCAGGCTCATGGAGATCTCCTAGAGGCGCTCGAACGCGAGGGCGGCGCCCTGGCCGACGCCGATGCAGAGGGTGGCGAGGCCGCGCTTGCCCCCGGTCGCTTCCAACTGGCGCAGGCCGGTGAGGACCAGACGCGCGCCCGAGGCACCGAGCGGATGGCCCAGAGCGATGGCGCCGCCGTTGGCGTTCACGTGCGCGCCGTCATCCGGCAGTCCCAGCTGGCGCAGAACCGCCAGGCCCTGGGCGGCGAAGGCCTCGTTCAGTTCGACGGCGTCGAAGTCGCCGATCGAGAGACCCGTCTTGGCCAGCAGCTTGCGGACCGCCGGGACCGGGCCGACGCCCATCACGCGCGGCGGTACGCCGGCCGTGGCGTAGCCTGTGACGCGCGCGCGGGGTGTTAGTCCATGACGTTTCACGGCCTCTTCGGAGGCCACGATCAGGGCCACCGCGCCGTCGTTGACGCCCGAGGCGTTGCCGGCCGTGACCGTGCCGCCTTCGCGGACGACGGGCTTCAGCTTGGCGAGGGCTTCCAAGGTGGTCTCGCGGGGATGTTCGTCGCGATCCACGATCGTCGGGCCGGCCTTGCCAGGGATCTCGACAGGGGTGATCTCGCCCGCCAGGAAACCGTTGGCCTGTGCGGTGGCCGCCCGCTGCTGGCTGCGCAGGGCGAAGGCGTCCTGGTCCTCGCGGCTGACCCCATAGTCGGTGGCGACGTTCTCGGCCGTCTCGGGCATGGAGTCGACGCCATAGGCCTTGCGCATGGCCGGGTTCACGAAACGCCAGCCAATCGTGGTGTCGTAGATCTCGGCGTTGCGCGAGAAGGCGCTGTCGGCCTTGCCCATCACGAACGGCGCGCGGCTCATGCTCTCGACGCCGCCGGCGATGACGAGGTCGTTCTGGCCGGATAGGACAGCGCGCGCGGCGTAGCCGACGGCCTCCAGACCCGAGGCGCAAAGCCGGTTGACGGTGACGCCCGGGACCTCGACCGGATAGCCGGCCAGCAACAGGGCCATGCGGGCGACATTGCGGTTGTCCTCGCCCGCCTGGTTGGCGCAGCCCATCACCACCTCGTCGACGGCCGAGAGGTCGAGGCCGGGATTGCGCGCGGCTAGCGCCTTCAGCGGGATCGCCGCCAAGTCGTCGGCCCGCACCTTGGCCAGCGCGCCGCCGTAGCGGCCGATCGGCGTGCGGATCCCGTCACAGATATAGGCGGTGGTCATGCGAAAGCTCCCGCGTCGAAATCGGCCTCGGTCTTGGCCTTGATCTCGTCGAGGGTGACGCCCGGAGCGAGCTCGATCAACGTCAGGCCGCCGCCTTTCCGATCCAGGTCGAAGACGCAGAGATCGGTGATGACCATGTCGACGCAGGCGGCGCCGGTCAGGGGGAGGGCGCAGCGCTTGAGGACCTTGCTCTGGCCGGCCTTGTTGGCGTGGTCCATGACCACGATGACGCGCTTGACGCCGGCCACCAGGTCCATGGCCCCGCCCATGCCCTTCACCATCTTGCCGGGGATCGTCCAGTTGGCGATGTCGCCGTTCTGGGCCACCTCCATCGCGCCCAGCACCGTCAGGTCGATGTGCCCGCCGCGGATCATGGCGAAGCTCTGGGCGCTGTCGAAGAAGCTGGAGGTCGGCAGCTTGGTGATCGTCTGCTTGCCGGCGTTGATCAGGTCGGGATCGGCCTCGCCCTCATAGGGGAAGGGACCCATGCCCAGCATGCCGTTCTCGCTCTGCAGGGTGACATGGACGCCCTCGGGAATGTGGTTGGCCACCAGGGTCGGAATGCCGATGCCCAGGTTGACGTAGAAGCCGTCCTTCAGCTCGCGGGCGGCGCGGGCCGCCATCTCGTCACGGGTCCAGGCCATTACACAGTCTCCCGAGGACGGGTGGTCAGTTTCTCGATGCGCTTTTCGTTGATGGTCGACTTGATGATGCGGTCGACATAGATGCCGGGGGTGTGGATCGCGTTGGCGTCCAACTCGCCCGCCTCGACGATCTCCTCGACCTCGACGATCGTCACCTTGCCCGCCGTGGCCATGACCGGGTTGAAGTTGCGGGCCGTCATCCGGAACATCAGGTTGCCTTCCGGATCGGCCTTCCACGCCTTGACGATGGCGAGATCCGCGCGCAGCCAGGTCTCGCGCACGTACTGTTCGCCCTCGAAGGTCTCGACCGGCTTGCCCTCGGCCACGACCGTGCCGACGCCGGTCTTGGTGTAGAAGGCCGGGATGCCGGCGCCGCCGGCCCGGATACGCTCGGCCAGGGTGCCCTGCGGGTTCAGCTCCAGCTCCAGCTCGCCCGACAGATAGAGCTGCTCGAACAGCTTGTTCTCGCCCACGTACGACGAGATCATCTTCCGGATCTGGCCGTTGTTCAGCAGCATCCACAGGCCGAAGCCGTCGGCGCCGCAGTTGTTGCTGATCACGGTCAGGCCTTTGACGCCCGTCTCCTTCAGCGCAGGGATCAGGGTCTCGGGATTGCCCGACAGGCCAAAGCCTCCGGACATCAGGGTCATGCCGTCGAAGACGACGCCCTCCAGGGCCGCGGCGGCGCTCTCGTAGATCTTGCTCTTCATGCTTGCTCCGAAGCCTCCTAGACCAGCGGGAGGCCGACGTAATTTTCGGCGAGGGTGACCTGGGCGGCGCGCGAACCGCGCATGTACGCGAGCTCGGCGACCTGCATCTTGCGGTCGAAGCCGTCGCGGTCGGGGAAGCGGTGGGTCAGGCTGGTGAACCACCAGGAGAAACGTTCGGCCTTCCAGACGCGGGCGAGCGCCCGGGCTGAATAGCCGTCGAGGCCGGCGCTTGAGCCCTCCAGGTAGTGCTCGGTCAGGGCCTCGCCCAACATGATCACGTCCGAGGCGGCCAGGTTCAGGCCCTTGGCCCCGGTCGGCGGCACGATGTGGGCGGCGTCGCCGGCCAGGAAGAGGCGGCCATGGCGCATGGGCTCGCTGACGAAGCTGCGCAGCGGCGCGATCGACTTCTCGAATGAGGCCCCGCGCGTCACCCGCGATCCAGCCTCCGGACCTAGTCGCAGGCAGAGCTCGTCCCAGAACCGCTCGTCGCTCCAGTCCTCGATCCGCTCGTCGAGGCCGCACTGGATGTAGTAGCGGCTGCGGGTGGGCGAGCGCATCGAGGCCAAGGCGAAGCCGCGTTCGTGGTTGGAGTAGATCAGCTCGTGGTCACAGGGCGGCACGTCGGCGAGCACGCCCAGCCAGCCGAACGGGTAGACGCGCTCGAAGGTCTTCAGCACATCCGCGGGGATCGTGGCGCGGCTGACGCCATGATAGCCGTCGCAGCCGGCGATGAAGTCGCAATCCAGTCGCTGCTCCGCGCCGTCCTTGCGCCAGGTGATGTAGGGTTTGGCGCCGTCGATCTCGTGCAGGGCGACGTCTTCGGCGTCGAAGATGATCCGCACGCCGCGCGGCTCGGCCGCATCGAAAAGGTCCTTCATGACCTCCTGCTGGCCATAGACCATCACCGTCGAACCGCCGGTCAGCTCGGACATGTCGATGCGGAAGAGGTCGCCGTCGGAAGCGATGTTCGTGCCGGTGTGGACCAGCCCCTCGGCGCGCATGCGCTCGCCCAGGCCCAGTTCGTTCATCAGGTCGACCGTGACCTGCTCCAGAACGCCGGCGCGGACGCGGCCTTCCACATATTCGCGGTCGCGGCGCTCCAGGACGACCGCGTCGAGGCCCGCCCGCCGCAGCAGATGGGCTAGAAGCAACCCCGCCGGTCCCGCGCCGATGATGGCGACCTGTGTGCGCATGTGGTCCTCGTCTCCGCCCTGGCGCCGCTCTGGGGCGACTTGGCGGCAGAGTGCGGGTTGAACGGCGTGCTGGGGATGGACAGAGTTGCCGAAAAGTTGGACTTTTCGGCCAGTGACGCCAGCGCGCGAACACTAATCAGGAGCGCTCCAGGTGCCCGACAGTTCAGCAATTCCTAGCTTCTTCCTGTTCGGCGAGCCGCTGAAGACGGTGCAGGGCAAGTTCATCCATCTCGAGGAGTTGGACGATCGAACAAGGCCCAATAATTGGAACATACGCGCGCACGCGCATACGGACCTCAACCACGTCTTCCACATCTCAGCCGGCGGCGGGGTGATGCATGTCGATGACGAGACCATCGCCTTCGCCGCGCCCTGCCTGCTGCTGGTCCCCTCTGGCCGGGTGCACGGCTTCGCCTACGAGGTTGAGACGGCGGGCTCGGTGCTGACCATCGCCGACAGCTATCTGCGCGACCTGACCGCGCGAGAGCCGGCCTTCGCCAGCCTGTTCCGCGCGCCTCGGCAGACGCCGCTGGACGCCCGCTCGCGCGTCGCCGCTTCCCTGTCCGAATTGTCGCGCGAGCTGGTCTGGACCGCGCCGGGCGGCGGGGCCGCGGCCGAGGCCCATCTGCTGACCATCCTGGTCGAGGCGCTGCGCCGTCAGGTGCAGGACGAGGCCGTCGGTCCGGCTCTGCGGGGCGGCCACATCGCGCTGGTGGCCCGCTTCCGCGAACTGGTCGAGGCGCATTATCGGGAAGGCCTCCCGATGGAGACCTACGCCCGCAAGCTGGGGGTGGCCTTGCCGCGGCTCAGGGCCGCCTGCATGCGCGCCGCCGGCGCCTCGCCGCTACGCTTGGTGCAGGACCGCCTCATGCTGGAGGCCAAGCGGGCGCTGCTCTACTCGAACATGACGATCGCGGAGGTTGGCTATCACCTCGGCTTCGAGGACCCGGCCTATTTCTCGCGGTTCTTCACCAAGGCCGAAGGGCGATCGCCCAAGCGTTACCGGCTGGATCGGGCGGCGCGAGCTTCACCGCTGGCGGCCTGACAATCGTTTGAAGCACACCGGTATTGTGACTTGTCAGCATTGTTTGCCTGGCATACAAAGTGAGCGGCATACGAATAATTCGCGCGGAACAACGCGCTGCGCCGTCCAAGGGAAGGAACGATCATGAGCTCGACCCAAGCCGTCTTTGAGCGCCTCGACCCGATCACCGGCGCGGTCGCCACGACCTCTGTCGCCATGACCTCCGATCAAGCCCGCGCCGCCGCCGACGCCGCCCAAGCGGCCCTGCCGGCTTGGAGCGCCTTGGGGCCGAACGCCCGCCGCGCCCTGCTGTACAAGGCCGCCGAGCAGCTTGAGGCCCGCGCTGAGGCCTTCGTCCAGGCGATGATGGGCGAGATTGGCGCGACCGAAGGCTGGGCGCGCTTCAACCTTATGCTGGCCGCCTCGATGGTGCGCGAGGCCGCCTCACTAACCACCCAGATCAACGGCGAGGTCATTCCGTCCGACAAGCCCGGCTGCCTAGCCATGGCGGTGCGCGAGCCGGTGGGCGTGATCCTGGGCATCGCGCCCTGGAACGCCCCGATCATCCTGGGCGTGCGCGCGGTCGCCACGCCGCTGGCCTGCGGCAACACGGTTGTCCTGAAGGCCTCGGAGAGCTGCCCGCGAACCCACGGTCTGATCGCCGAAGCCTTTGAGGCGGCGGGTCTTCCCAAGGGTGCCCTGTCGATCGTCACCAATGCGCCCAAGGACGCGGGCGAGATCGTCGGCGCCCTGATCGACCACCCGGCGGTGCGCCGCATCAACTTCACGGGCTCGACGGCCGTCGGCAAGATCATCGCCAAGCGCGCGGCCGAGCATCTGAAGCCGGTGCTGCTGGAGCTGGGCGGCAAGGCGCCCCTGATCGTCCTGGAGGACGCCGACCTCGACGAGGCGGTCAAGGCGGCCGCCTTCGGGGCCTTCATGAACCAGGGCCAGATCTGCATGTCGACCGAGCGGATCATCGTGGTCGACGCCGTCGCCGACGCCTTCGTCCAAAAGTTCGCCGCCAAGGCCGCCAGCCTGGCCGTCGGCGATCCGCGCGAGGGCAAGACCCCGTTGGGCGCGGTGGTGGATCTGAAGACCGTTACTCACGTCCAAGGCCTGGTCGCCGACGCCGTGGCGGCGGGCGCGGTGCAGGTGGCGGGCGGCGAGGCCAAGGGCGTGCTGATGCCGGCCACCGTGGTCGACAAGGTCACGCCCGACATGCGCCTGTTCCGCGAAGAAAGCTTTGGTCCCGTCGTCGGCGTCATCCGCGCCCGCGACGAAGAACACGCCATCGCCCTGGCCAATGACACCGAATACGGCCTGTCGGCTTCGGTCTTCACCCGCGACATCGCGCGCGGCTTGAAGGTCGCCCGGCGCATCCAGTCGGGCATCTGTCACGTCAACGGCCCGACCGTTCATGACGAGGCTCAGATGCCGTTCGGCGGGGTCAAGGCTTCCGGCTACGGCCGCTTCGGCGGCAAGGCCGGCATCGACGCCTTCACCGAGCTGCGCTGGATCACGGTCGAGACGCAAGCCGGCCACTTCCCGATCTGACGCGCCGCGCGTCGCCCTTCTTTCTGTTCAAGGACTAGACATGACCAAAGCCGACGACACCGTCACCTTCCGGGTCGAGAACCGCATCGCCTGGGTGAAGTTCAACCGTCCGGACAAGCGCAACTGCATGAGCCCGACCCTCAACCGGCGGATGATGCAGGTGCTGGACGAGCTGGAATTCCGCGACGACGTCGGCGTTCTGGTGCTGACCGGCGAGGGCTCGGCCTGGTCCGCCGGCATGGACCTCAAGGAATACTTCCGCGAGACCGAGGCCCTGGGCTTGGGCGCGACCCGTCAGGCCCAGCGCGAGTCCTACGGCTGGTGGCGGCGCCTGCGTTGGTACCAGAAGCCGACGATCGCCATGGTCAACGGCTGGTGCTTCGGCGGCGGCTACGGCCCGCTCTATTCCTGCGACCTGGCGATCGCCGCCGACGAGGCGCAGTTCGCCCTCTCGGAGATCAACTGGGGCATCCTGCCCGGCGGCGGCGCCACCAAGATCGTGGTCGACCTGATGCCGCTGCGCGACGCCATGTACCACGCCATGACCGGCGAGCTGATCGACGGTCAGAAGGCCGCCGCTTGGCGCCTGGTCAACGAGAGCGTGCCGCTGGAGCGTCTGGAGGCCCGCGTTCGCGAACTGGCCGAGGTTCTGCTGAAGAAAAACCCTGTGGCGCTCAAGGCCACGAAGGACGCGATCCGGCGGGTCAAGGAGATGACCTACGACAACGCCGAGGACTATCTGGTGCGCGCCCAGGAGGCGGCCAACTCGTTCGACAACGAGGGGCGCAAGGAAGGCATCAAGCAGTTCATCGACGACAAGACCTACAAGCCAGGGCTCGGGGCCTACAATCTCGCCAAATAGAGCGAGCGGGCTTCGGGGGGGAAACAACAAGGAAGGCGAGAGCCGATGACGCCGACGGACCACGTCGCTCTCCAGGCGCGCCTGCAGCCCGACCGGCCAGCGGCCGTTGATCTGGCGAGCGGACGTTCCTGGACCTATGCCGAACTGGACGGGGCCATCGCGCGCGCCGTCCGCGTGTTGCGTCAACGTGGCTTAGGGGAGGGCGACCGCCTCGCCACCCTCGCGCGCAACCGGGTGCTGCTCGCGGTCCTTCACCTGGCGTGCGCACGGCTGGGCGTGATGTTCGTTCCACTCAACTGGCGCCTTTCGCCGGCCGAGGTCGCGGCCCTCGTGGAGGACGCGGCGCCGGCCCTGACGGTTGGTGACGGCCTTTTGGCGGCCGCGGGTCTCCAGGGGCTTGATCTCGACGTCTTGCAGGCCGAGATCGACGCGGCCGAACCTGAGACGGCGGTGCGACCTGACCGCGAGCGCCCTTCGCTAATCCTCTACACGTCCGGCACCTCGGGCCGTCCCAAGGGCGCGATGCTCTCCGAGCGCAACCTTGACCAGACGGCCGTCAACTTCGGCCGCCTTGGCAAGGTGACGCACGAGAGCGTCTTCCTGGTCGATGCGCCGATGTTCCACATCATCGGCTTGATCACCTCGATCCGGCCGGTGCTGATGCACGGCGGGACAATCCTGGTGTCGGACGGTTTCGAGCCGGGCCGGACGCTGGCGCGGCTTGGCGATCCCGCCTTGGGCGTGACCCACTATTTCTGCGTGCCGCAGATGGCCGCCATGCTGCGGGCGCAGCCGGCCTTCGACGCCTCGGCGCTGAAGCGGCTGACCGCAATCTTCACCGGCGGCGCGCCGCACCCGGCCTCCGATATCCGCGCCTGGCTGGCGCAGGGCGTTCCGGTGGTCGATGGCTATGGCATGAGCGAGGCGGGGACCGTGTTCGGCATGCCGGCCGATGCGGCCTTGATCGACGCGCGAGCCGGGTCGGCTGGCCTGCCCATGCCCGCGGTGTTCACCCGCATCGTCGACGATCAGGACAACGATTGCCCGCCGGGTGTTCCGGGCGAGCTGCTGCTGAAGGGCGACAACGTCTTCCTCGGCTACTGGCGGCGGCCCGATGAAACCGCCCGCGCCTTTACCGAGGACGGCTGGTTCCGCACTGGCGACATCGCCCAGGCCGACGCAGAGGGCTATCACTGGCTGGTCGATCGCAAGAAGGACATGTTCATCTCGGGCGGTGAGAACGTCTATCCCGCCGAGATCGAGGCGGCGCTGGCCGACCATCCAACGATCGTCGAATGTGCGGTCGTCGGCGTGCCCGACGCGCAATGGGGCGAGGTCGGCCATCTGGTGGCGACTTGTCGTGAGGGGGCGGCGTTGGAGCTGGCCGAGGTGCTGGCCCATCTCGAAAGCCGGCTGGCGCGCTACAAGCTTCCCAAGGGACTGACCCTGGTCGCCGCCTTGCCCCGCACCGCCTCGGGCAAGATCCTAAAGACCGTTCTGCGAGAGCGCCTGATCGCCGAACAGGCCTGACGCCGTCGGCCTAGAGGTCGATCACGAGGCGGGGGCCGAGGGCGCGCGAGCAGCAGGGCGTGAAGTGATCGCCCGCGGCCTTCTCGTCATCGGTCTGGAAGGCGTCGCGATGGTCGATCTCGCCCTCGACGACCCGCGTTAGGCAGGTCCCGCAAACGCCCTGTTCGCAGGACAGCGGCACGAACACGCCGGCGGCTTCCAGAGCCTCCGCCGCGGTCTGGTTGGCGGCCACCGGCACGACCTGGCCGCTGCTGGCGAGGACCAGTTCGAAGGGACGGTTTTCGCTCGAAGAGACCTGGGCTGCGAAATGCTCCTTGCGAACCTGAGCCGGCGTCCATCCGCGCGCCGCCGCGCCTTCGGTCACGAAGCTCATGAAGCCCGTGGGGCCACAGACATAGATCCGACGCCCCGGCGTCGGCGCAGCGAGGATCTGGTCGAGGTCGAGGCGGGTGTCCGGCTCGTCGTCGAAGGCCAGGCGAACCGACGACGCGAACGGCGCGTTCGCCAGCTCCTCGAGGAACGCCGCGCGAGACCGCGAGCGGGCGCAATAGTAGAGCGTAAACGGCGCTCCCAGCGCATGAAGCCGATGCGCCATGGCGAGGATCGGCGTCACCCCGACGCCGCCGGCGAACAGCAAATGCTCGCGCCCGGCCTCATCCAAGGCGAAGAGGTTGCGCGGCGGACTGATCGTGAGCGTCGCGCCCTTGAGCAGGGCGTCGTGCACGAAGGCCGAGCCGCCCCGCGACGTCGGCTCGCGCAAGACGGCGATCCGATAGCGGCCCAGGTCAGCCGGGTCGTTGCACAGGGAGTACTGGCGGGTCAGGCCATTGCCGAGGAAGAGATCGACGTGGGCTCCAGCGCTGAACGGCGGCAGGTCGCCGCCGTCGGCGTGGACGAGATCCAGGCCGACAATATCGTCCGCCACGGTGGCGCGAGACGCGACGCGAACCTTGATCATCCGACGCGCGCCGCGGCTTCTTGCGCGATGGCCTTGTCGATCGCCATGCGCGAGCGCACCCCGCCGGCGTCGATGTTCAGCTTCAGAAGCTTGCGGTCGGGCCAGGCCAGCAGGTTCTTCTGTTGACGTTCCAGCATCTCTAGGTCTTCGCCAAAGATCTTGCCTTGGCCCTCGCGGATCGTGTCGGTGAGGGCCGCGTCCTGAACCGCGAAGCTGCGGGCCATGCCCCAGAAGTAGTGGTGCGAGGTCTCGGTCTCGGGCGTGATGAAGTCGACGACGACGCTGGAGACCTTCTTGTCCGCTGGCGCGTGGTAGCCGCCGTTTCCGGCCAGGGCGACGCCGACCTCGATCATCACGTGGCTGGGCAGCGAGAAGCGGCAGATCTGCCAACGGTCGACCAGGGCGTCCTCCGGCAAGCCGGCGCCCTTCAGCGCCATGCGCCAGAAGGGCGGGGCATGGATCCCGTCCATGAACCGGCTGGTCACAACCTCGTCCCCCTCGAGCTTGGTCGTCACCGGCGCCTCGTCGATCTCCTTCTGGCCGATGCTGGTGGCGTGGACATAGGTCTCGTGAGTCAGGTCCATCAGGTTGTCGACCATCAGCCGATAGTCGCAGGCGATGTGATAGAGCCCGCCGCCATAGGCCCAGTCCGGGCTCTCCGCCCAGAACAGCGGATGCAGCTTGGCGGGATCGGCCTGGGCCGGATCGCCTGGCCACACCCAGATGAAGCCGTAGCGTTCTAGCACCGGATAGGCGCGGATGGCGGGGAAGCCGCCGACCCTCTGGCCCGGCATGGAGGACGCGCGACCGTCGCAGCCCATGGCCAGGCCATGATAGCCGCAGACTAGCTCGCCATCCCGAACGAAGCCTAGCGACAGCGGCGCGCCGCGGTGCGGGCAGAAGTCCTCCAAGGCGACCGCCTGACCGTCCTTGCCGCGATGGAAAACGATGGACTGGCCGCAGATGCGCCGACCCAGCGGTTTATCGGCGATCTCGTTCGGCGTGCACGCGACATACCAGGCGTCGAGCGGCCAGGGGGGGAGGGAAGTCGCCAGTTCAGTGCCCATCTTCGTTTCCTCACGCGGTCTTTGGTCTTCGCCAATTGGATCCAATTGTCACGGCTAAGGCGGCCTGCGTCAAGATTGGATCCAATCTTGAGCTTGTTAGGCGCTCGGCCCGTCGGCTAGGATTCGGCCATGGAGACGCCGAGGATGAAGCCGGGCCAGCGGGTGCTGATGGCCCTTCGCAAGATGATCGCCTCGGGCGAGATCAAGAGCGGCGAACGTATCGCCGAGATCCCCACGGCCGCGGCGCTGGGCGTGTCGCGGATGCCCGTGCGGACCGCCTTGCGCAGCTTGGAGCAGGAAGGTCTCGTCGTCAGGCTCGGCGCCCGCGGCTACGCGGCCCGGGGCGTCTCGATCGGCCAGATCCGCGACGCCATTGAGGTGCGCGGCGTCCTGGAAGGCTTCGCCGTCCGGCGCCTGGCCGAAAAGGGTCTTGCGCCGGAGATCCATGAACGTCTGAGCACCTTGATCAAGGAGGGCGACGACCTGTTCGCCAAGGGACGGCTGAAGTCCGAGGACCTCGATCGATACGCCAGCTACAATCTGGCTTTTCACGACACCTTAGTGGCCGCCGCGGGCAACGCCGCCGTGGAGATCGCGCTGGCCCGCAACAACTTCGAGCCTTTCGCCGGGGCCGGAGCGCTGGCGTTGGACCTGACGGATCTCGCGGGCGAGTACGACCATCTCCTGGCCGCCCACCGCCAACACAAGGCCGTGCTGGACGCGGTCACGCGCGGCGATTTCCTGGCGGCTGAGCAGATCATGCGTGATCACGCCCTGGCCGCCGTCCGTAACGCGAAAGTCTTCGAGGCGGCCATGGCGGCCGGATCCCCAGTTGGTGCCGCGCCCACCATCCGCGCGGACTGAATCTGGGCGAACGAGGGCTAGAACTCTCCTCGGAACCGCTTTAGAGGCATTCGAATACAGTTTCCTCGGCGTACGAATTTTTTGGGATTTGCTGATATGGAAGAGATCGCCGCCTTCGGCGTCCTGGGAAACCGCCTGGGGCTGCAGCTGCATTATGCCGATGTGCGTGCGATGACCGGCCTGAGCGCTCGCCTGGCTCCGTTGGGTGTTACGCCGGCTCGAGCCACAGCGATCGTCTATATCGGTCTCCACCCGGGGTGTGATCAGACCACGCTTGGGCGAGCGTTGGGCGTCAATCGCGCCAGCACCGTCAAGGCCGTGGATGAGATGGAAGCGTTGGGCGCCATCGAGCGCCGCCCCGGACGCGATCGACGCACCAACGCCCTACATCTGACCTCTGCGGGCGAGGCGTTGCGGGCCCGTATCGAACAGGAAACGGCTATCCACGACCAGGAGGCCTTCGCGGTGCTCACCGACAAGGAGCGTGAACAGCTCAGCCTGCTGCTGGCGAAGCTGCGCTAGCTCTAGGCCGCGGGTTCCGTCACCGGTAGCCGCACGGTGAAGGCGCTGCCGCGGTTCTCTCCGGCGCTGTCCACGGTGATGACGCCGCCGTGCAGGTTGACGAGCTGCTTGACCAGGGCGAGGCCGATCCCGAGACCGCCCTGCGCCTTGCCCAGGTGATCCTCCACCTGGGCGAAGATCTCGAAAATCTTCGACTGCATCTCGGTCGGGATCCCGACCCCCGTGTCGGACACCGTGATGGAGGCCCATCCATCGGCGGCCCTTGCGGTCAGGGAAACAGTGCCGCCGCTCGGCGTATATTTGGCCGCGTTGTTCAGCAGGTTCGAGACGATCTGGGCCAGCCGGGTATGATCGCCGTCCAGCCAGATCGGCGTGTCCGGAAGATCCGTGACGAAGCTGTGGCCGCCAGCCTCGATGGTGTGCTGGCTGGCGTCGATCGCTGACTGCAGGACCTCGCCCAGTTCCACTCGCGCGGTCTTCAACACGATCTTGCCCTGGCTGACGCGTGAGACGTCCAGCAGATCGTCGACCAGATGGGTCAGGTGTTCCAGCAAGCGCTCCATGCGCATGCGGATATCCGCCGCGCGTTCGGGCGGGATGTCCTTGTTCAGCAGGTGCAGGCCGCCGCCGAGGGCCGCGACGGGGTTGCGCAACTCGTGAGCCAGGACGGCCAGGAAGTTGTCCTTGTGGCGGTCGGCGCGGCGCAGGGCCTGGGCCGCGGCTTCGAGCTCGTCGCGCTGAGCTTCTAGCTGCCGCCGCTGCTCGTAGAGGTCGAAGAAGACATTGGCCTTGCTGCGCAGGATGTGCGCCTCGATCGGCTTCTGGATGAAGTCGACCGCGCCCGCTTCGTAGCCTCGGAAGCGTCGCTGATTGCTGGCCGCGCCGGCGGTGACGAAGATGATCGGGATATGCTTGGCGCGCTCGCTGCCGCGCATGAATTCGGCCAGCTCGAAGCCGTCCATGCCGGGCATCTGCACGTCCAGCAGCGCCAGGGCGACCTCATGCTCCAGAAGAAGCTCCAGGGCCTCTTCGCCGGACCGGGCCTTGAGGCACGTCAGGCCATCGCGCTGCAGCAGCGCCTCGAGAGCCAGGAGGTTCTCTTCCAGGTCGTCGACCAGGAGGAAGTTGATCGGCTTGTCCGCTGTGGTCATGCGGTCCCCAAACTCGACAGGTAGGACGCGATCGCGTCGAGGGTCATGGTGGAGGCGGTCGGGCAGGCCTCCAGGGCGGCGTCGGGCATGGCCGTGGCGTAGGCCTCGGCGCGGTCTTGCACAATGGCTCTGCCCCCGGCCTCCAAAACCGCCCGGAGACCGGCCGCGCCATCATGGTTCGCGCCGGTCAGGATGACGCCGACAAGGCGCTCGCCATAGGCGTCGGCCGCGCTCTCGAACAATACGTCGATCGAGGGGCGGGAGTAGTTGACCGGTTCGTCGGTCGAGAGCGCCAGGGTCCCATCGTTTTCCACCAGCAGGTGGTAGTCGGAAGGCGCGAAATAGATCACGCCGCCGGCCAGCGGTTCCTTGTCTTCGGCCTCCTTGACGGTCAGGCGGCACTTGGCTTGCAGCAGGGGCACCAGGACGTTGTCGCGGTCCGGCGGCACATGGACCACCACCAGCACCGGCAGCGCGAAGCCTGGGGGCAGGGCGGGAAGCAAGGCCAAAAGCGCCTGCACGGCGCCGGCGGACGCGCCAATCACGATAAGGCGGACGCCGCTCATGACTCGCGCCTCTGGTAGATCTTCTCGGCGGCGGCGAACTCCGAGAACGCCGCGGCGTGCGCCGAGAACCGGAGGCTCTCCTTGGAGCCCAGACCTAGAAAGCCCTTGCGCGTCAGGGACTCGCGGAAGAGGCCGATCGCGCGATCCTGCAGCGGACGATCGAAATAGATCATCACGTTGCGGCAGGAGATCAGGTGCATTTCGGCGAACACCGCGTCGGTCACCAGGCTGTGGTCGGAGAAGACCACCCGGTTGCGCAGCGACTTGTCGAACGCCGCGCGGCCGTAGGCGGCGGTATAGTAGTCGGACAGCGAGGACTTGCCGCCGGACTTCTGGTGGTTCTCGGTGAACTTGCGGATGCGGTCCAGGTCGTAGACCCCGGCCTCGGCGGCGGCCAGCGCCTCGGGATTGATGTCTGTCGCGTAGAAGATCGTCCGGTCGTAGAGACCTTCCTCGCGGAACAGGATGGCCAGCGAATAGACCTCCTCGCCGCTGCTGCAGCCGGCGATCCAGACCTTGAGGGAGGGATAGGTGCGCAGGTGTGGCACGACCTTTTCGCGCAGGGCGCGGAAGTAGGACGGGTCGCGGAACATCTCGCTCACCTGGACGGTGAGAAAGCCGAGCAGGCGCGGAAGCATGGACGGATCGTGCAGCACGCGATCCTGCATCGCCGACACTGACGAGAAGCCCAGTTGGCTGCGCGCCTGGGTCAGGCGGCGCTTGATCGAGGCGCGCGCGTAATGGCGGAAGTCGTAGTGATAGCGCTGGTACAGCGCCTCCAGCAGCAGCTGGATTTCAAGGTCTTCGATATCCGACACGCCTACCTCGGCATCCAGACGCGGACCAGCGACAGCAGCTTGTCGACGTCGATCGGCTTGGCCATGTAGTCGTTCGCGCCGGCCTCGATGCAGCGAGCTTGGTCGTCGGGCATGGCCTTGGCCGTCAGCATCAGGATCGGCAGTTTCGACCAACGAGGATCGTCGCGGATCGTCCGGGTCGCGGTCAGGCCGTCCATGACCGGCATCATGACGTCCATGAGGACGAGATCGATCTCCTTGCTCGGATCCTGGGCCGCGCGGCCAAGCGCGTCGATCGCCTCCTGGCCGTTGCGCGCGATCTCGACGACCGCCCCGCGGGGCTCCAGCACGTTGGTCAGGGAGTAGACATTGCGGATGTCGTCCTCGACCACCAGGATCCGGCGGCCTTCCAGCACCGCGTCGCGGTTGCGCGCCTTCTGGATCATCTTCTGCTGCTCGGGCGGCAGCGCCGCGACCACCTGGTGCAGGAACAGCGAGACCTCGTCCAGCAGGCGCTCGGGCGACTTGGCTCCCTTGATGATGATCGAGCTGGAATAGCGGCGCAGGCGCTGCTCGTCGTCGGGCGACAGGTCGTGGCCCGTATAGACGATGACCGGCGGGAAGGCGTGGTCGCCGTCCTGGCTGAGCGTCTCCAGCAGCGAATAGCCCGAAGCGTCCGGCAGCGAGAGATCCAGCACCATGCAGTCGAAGGTCTCGCGCTTGAGCGCCTCCAGGCATTCGGCCGCCGTGCCGACGCCGACCGTCTCGACATCGGCGGAGGTCAGGAGCTTGCCGACCGCCTCGCGCTGGACGCGGTCGTCCTCCACGATCAGCACGCGACGCACCGTGCTGGCCAGCTTGGCCTCGAGGGTCTTCAGCACCTCGGCCAGATCGTCCCGTTTGACCGGTTTGACCAGATAGCCGATCGCGCCCAGCGACAGCGCCGTCTGGCTGTGGTCCTCGGCCGAGATCACGTGGATCGGGATGTGCCGCGTGGCGTCGTCGCGCTTCAGGCGGTCCAGGACGAGCAGGCCGGATTCATCGGGCAGGCCCACGTCCAGCACGACCGCGCTGGGCTTGAATTCGCGGGCGAGCTTGACGGCCTCCTCGGCCGTGCCCGCCACCAGGCACTGGAAGCCCTGCTCGCGCGACAGGTCGCGGACGATGCCGGCGAAGGTGTCGTCGTCCTCGACGACCAGCAGCACGCGACGCGCGCCGTGAGCGTTGTCGCGGTCGTCCTCGACGGCTTTGGGCGGCGCGCTTTTCTTCGCGCGGATCCGAGGCGCGGGGCCCGCGAGCGACGCCTCCGCCGGCAGTCGCGGCGGTTCGCGCGGCGCAACCCGGGTCGGATCGTAGGCGAGGGGGATGGTGACGGTGAAGGTGCTGCCTTCGCCGGGCTTGCTTTCCAGGCTGATGGATCCGCCCAGAAGGCGCGAAAGCTGGCGACTGATCGAGAGGCCAAGGCCGGTGCCGCCGTACTTGCGGCTGATGGTGCCGTCCGCCTGGCGGAACGCTTCGAAGATGGCTTCTTGCTGCTCTCGGGAAACGCCGATGCCGGTGTCCTTGACCGAGAAGGCGATGTGCTCGTCGCCCGCCGGAGCGATCTTCAGACGCACGCCGCCCTTCTCGGTGAACTTGAAGGCGTTGGAGAGGAGGTTCTTCAGCACCTGCTCCAACCGCTGGCGATCGGTCTCGATCACCTTGGGCGCGTCGTCGGCCACCTCGATGGCGAAGTCGAGGCCTCGGTTGTCGGCGACGGGATTGAATAGCTGGCGCAAGTCCCCCGTCAGCCGTTGCAGCGAGACGGTCTCTGGACGCACCTCGACGTGGCCGGCCTCGATCTTCGACAGATCGAGGATGTCGTTGATCAGGTTGAGCAGGTCGGCGCCCGAAGACTCGATGGTTTGGGCGAACTTGACCTGTTCAGCCGACAGGTTGCCGTTCGGATTGTCGCTGAGCAGCTTGGACAGGATCAGCAGCGAGTTGAGCGGCGTGCGCAGCTCGTGGGACATGTTAGCCAGGAAGTCGGACTTGTACTGGCTGGCCTGCTCCAGCTCGCGCGCCTTCAGCGCCACGGCCGCGCTGGTTCGCTCCAGCTCGTCGCGCTGGGTCTCCAGCATCTGGGCCTGTTCCTCCAGCTGGCTGTTGGTCTGCTCCAGCTCGGCCTGCTGCTGCTCCAGACGAGTCTGGGATTCCTTCAGGGCGCGGCCCTGTTCCTCAAGCTCCTCGTTGGAGACGCGCAGTTCCTCGCTCTGAACCTGCAGTTCTTCCGACTGGCGTTGTGTCTCTTCCAGCGTGTCCTGCAGCTCGGCGCGGTAGCGGGCCGAGCGCAGTCCGACGCCGATCGCGCCCGAGGCCTGGTTCAGCAGCTCAACGACCCGATCGTCGACCGGATGCAGGAAACCCAGCTCGATCACGGCGTTGACCACGCCGTCGGCCTTCACCGGCACGATGACCAGGTGCCGGGGCTTGTCCTGGCCCAGGGCGGAGCCGATGGTGATGTAGCCGTCCGGCACGTCGCGAACGATCGTCGCCTGGCCTTCCGCGGCGACCTTGCCCAGCAGGCCTTCCTTGAGGTTGAAGCGCTCCGGAGTCTGGGCGTCGGCGGGAATGCCCAGGCTGGCGGCGCGATAGAAGTGACCACCGTGGCCCTTGAACAGCGCGCCGGCCTGGAAGCCCAGATATTGCGACAGGAAGGCCAGGATGTTGTCGGCCAGCATCTCGACAGAGAGGTCGCCCATCATGGCTGACCCAAGACCCACCTGGCCGGCTTGCAGCCATTCCTCGCGCGCCTGAGCGCGGGCGGCGCGGCGGATCAGGTAGAACACCGCCAGGGTCAGCGCTCCGCCAAGCACGCTCGCTAGCACCCCGCTGAGCAGCGCTGTGTTGTACGCCGCGCCCATGGTCGTCAGGCGCAAGGCGCGCAGTCGGCTCTCCTCCTGCCGCATGACGCCGACCTGGCGGCGGATCGCGTCCATCTCGGCCTTGCCGCGATCGGTGTTGACCACGGCCAGAGCGGCTTGAGCGTTGACGGTTCGGCGCAGAGTGATTGTCTCGTCCAACTCGCCGAGCTTGGCCGCGATCTGGCGCTTCAGGACCTTCAGATTGGCCTGCTGGGTGGGATTGTCCCGCGTGAGGCTTTCGACCGCTTCGGATCGTGAGGCGACCGCTGAGACAGCGGCTTGATAGGGCTCGAGATAGCGGTCGTTGCCGGTCAGCAGATAGCCCCGCTGTCCCGTCTCGGTGTCTTGCACGGTGGAGAGCAGATCATCGATCGCCATCAGCACGTCGTGGGAGTGCCAAATCTTTTGGCTATTGCTCCGCAGCATCTCGACGTTGCGATAGGCGACGAGACCGCTGCCCACGAAAAAGAGCAGCACCAGGGTCAGGCCCAAGGTCGCCCAGACCTCCATGCGGGACCAGGGCAAGGACGAACGCGATGAGCTTGTGGTCGACATGTCAGTCCCGAAGGCGAAACGCTAGAACGCTAGGCGATGAATGGTTGGGGCGTTTTGGCGTGGAGACAGTGTTTCGCGCGCCAATGAGCGCGCGCTCCGCCCGCGACTCCCGACGTCAAACACTGTCGCCAAAACGAACACCACGCCCCCGTGCGCACTGCGGCGCGTAGGGTCCCAAACGCCATCGAATGGCAAAGGTTCCCTGGGCGCGCCTGTTTCTTGTCCGCACCTCGCGAAGGCCTAGCGACCCTTGCCTAGAAGGGCTTGGCCGTGAGGGTTATGCCCACCGTGCGGGGATCTCCGAGGATGGCGGTGTAGGGCGTGATGGTCGTGGCGGCGGCGAAGGCGACGGCGTACCGCTTGTCGAAGAGGTTTTTGGACCACAGCGTCACCGACCAGCGCTCGCCCCGCCCGCGCAGCCCAATCCCGGCGTTGGTCAGAACGTAGCCGTCTTGCCGGCCATAGGACGAGAGCGGATTCAGGTTGGCGCGGCTTCGCCACATTTCGTTGGCATAGGCGAAGAAAGATAGACCGCCGCCCAGAGGCTGTTCCCAGCGTGCGCTGAGGTTGCCGGTCCAATTGGGGGCGAACGGCGCCGACTTGCCCGAAAGGTCCACGGAGAGGGGCGCGCCGACATAGCCATATTCGACCGGCGGCGGCGCGTTTCTGTAGGAGAGATAGATCGCCTCGCCCCAGGCGGTGCTGAACGACAGGTTCAGGTGGTCGGAGACTTGGGCGGCGCCTTCCATCTCGACGCCTCTCAGACGGACCTTGCCGACGTTCGCCAAGTAGGTGCGGGTGCTGGTCGGATCGCTCAGCGTGGCCTGATAGCCGTCGATCGTGTTGTTGTAGAGATTGGCGTTCAGCGTGGCCCGGCCGCCGGCCAGGGTAGTCTTGATCCCCAGCTCGTAGTCGGTCGATTTTTCAGGCCCGATGATAATGGTGTCGCCGACCTTGGCGCCCAGATTGGCCGCGCCGGACTTTTCGCCATAGCTGGCGCTGGCATAGGCCAGGACGTTGTCGCTGATCCTGTACGACGGATTGATCAACCAGGAGATCGAGCCGTCATTCTTCTTGCCGCTCACCGTATAGGCCGAGCCCGTCACCGCCGCGCGATACGGGGCGAGAGCGGCCGGCAGGGCCGCGCCGCCAAACGAAAAGACCCGGTTCGAGGCCTCGCGGGATTCGTGAGTGTATCTCAGGCCGGCGGTCACCGTGGCCCGCTCGCTCACATGCCAGGCGGCCTGGCCGAACACCGCCGCGCTGGTGGTGTCGGCCGCGCCGATCTGGTCGCCCTCGACGCCGTCCAGGATGGCGGCCGGTAGCGTCGGGGCCAGGAAGAAGGCCGAGGCTTTGGACAACAGCTCGACGCGGTAGTTGCTGCGCACCTGCTGCCGCAGCAGATAGATCCCTGTCTGCCAATCGATCCTGTCGCCGGTCGGCGAGGCCAGCCTCAACTCCTGTGAGAACTGGTCGACATCGACATCATAGCCCGCCCGGAAGATCGGGTAGGGCGTGTAATCACTGTCGTTGCTGGGGCGATAGTAGAGCCTGCGCCAGGCGCTGATTGAGGTCAGCGTATTGGCCCCAAGCTTGAAGTCGGCGATGTTCGACACACCGTCGGTCTTGGAGATCAGGCGCGCCTGGGTGTCCAGATTGGCGTCATTGACGTCATAGGACGCGGCGTAGCCGAACCCGGTCTTCAGCTTCCGCGCCCAGCCGTTCCGGACGGTCCCGTTGACGTAGGTGAGGGGATCGCCCACCGGCGGGTAGTAGTTGTTGTACTCGTCGGTGTCGTAGTGTTCGACGATCAGCCGGTCGGTGAAGGACGGATTGGGATCGAACTGCAGCTGTCCGCGAACCGCCCAGCGCCGGTTATCCAGATAGTCCTTGCCGTCGATCTTGTTGCTGATCCAGCCCCCGCCCGTGTCGCCATAGAGCGTCAGTCGTCCCGCCACCTTGTCGGCGACGATCGGTCCCGAGATGTTCATGCGGACCTGGTAGTGGTCGCGGCTTGAAAACGTCGTGCTGAGCGTGGCGTCGGGGCGATAGGACGGGGCCTTGGTCGTCACGATCAACGCGCCGAGGGTCGTGTTCTTGCCCAGCAGGGTGCCTTGCGGGCCGCGGGCCAGCTCGATGTGGTCGAGGTCGACGAAGTCGAGCCAAGAAAATCCCGGGTGGGTGAAGAAGACGCCATCGACGATCAAGCCGACGCCAGCTTCCGAGCCGTCGCTGTTGGCGTTCCCGCCTAGGCCCCGAACGGTCAGCGTGGAGACGCGCGCGTTCTGCTGAAGGGCCCCGAAATTGGCGATCTTGGCGGCGTAGTCGGCCACCCGGTCCAGGCGTTCGGTCTTGAGCACTTGGCCGGAAACGGCTGAGACCGTGATCGGAACGTCCTGCAGCTTTTCTTCCCGGCGTCGCGCCGTGATGGTGATCTGATCCACCGCTTGACCGGACTCGGCTTCCGCGGCGCCCGGAAGGTCGACCTCGCGGGCTTGGGCGACGCCGGCGATCACGGCGCAGGCCAGAACGCTGGCTCCAGCAAGGAGCCGGGCCTTTGAATGGGTGGTTTTGCTCTTGGTCATCGTGCCCCCGTGGGACACGCGGGCTTGCGCCTCATCTGAGTCCCGAAATCCTATTTATCTGATGGGTTTTTTCGAGAGGCGCAAACCAGAAGGCTTCAAAGCGCGGCCGGGATTTCTACGGCAGGCGCTTCCTGAGGTCGTCGGACGAGGGCCAGCCTCCTGGCGGAGGATCTCGTTTAGGCGGAAGACCCGTGTGTCTGGGCCGCCTTTATACAATCCTTATGCGCGGCATCGCCTTCCGCATCGCGCCTTTACGCGGCTTCGTGGTCCCTGGCCTCCGACACCAAAGGAGGCCTTGATGGCTGATCTTTTCTATGGGGCGCTGGCCGTTGGCCTGTTCGTCCTGTTCGGCGCGTTCGTCGCCGCGTTGAGGCGCGTCTGACGATGCTCGTGAACATCCTCTGGGGCGCCGGCGCGATCGTCGTCGCCGGCTACATGGTCGCGGCGATGCTGCGGCCCGACAAGTTCTGACGGACCTATTCCATGACATGGCAAGGATGGGCGGAGATCGCCCTGACCCTCAGCCTGGCGGTCGCGATCGGCTGGCCGCTAGGCGTTTTTCTGTCGCGCGTCTGGAAGGGTGAGCGAACCTTCCTCGATCCCGTGATGCGACCGGTCGAGACGCTCTTCTATAAGGCTTGCGGCGTCGATCCGACCAAGAGCCAAAGCTGGCACGCCTACGCCTTGGCCCTGCTGGCCTTCAACCTGGTGGGCTTCGTCTTCGTCTACGCGGTGCTGCGCCTGCAGGGCGTTCTGCCGCTGAACCCGCAAGGCTTCCCCGGGCTTTCGGGGCACCTGTCGTTCAACACGGCGATGAGTTTCGTCACCAACACCAACTGGCAGAGCTATGCGGGCGAAAGCACGATGTCGACGCTCAGCCAGATGCTGGTGCTGACCGTGCAGAACTTCGTGTCGGCCGCCACCGGCGCGACCGTCGCCGCGGCGCTGGCGCGGGCGTTCATCGCCAATCGCGGCGAGGGCGTCGGCAACTTCTGGGCCGACCTGATCCGCACGACGCTCTACCTGCTGCTGCCGCTGTCCTTCGTGGTCGCGGTGGTTCTCGTGGCGCTGGGCCTGCCCCAGACCCTGGCCGCCGGCGTCACCGCCCATACGCTGGAGGGCGCTGACCAGAAAATCTCGCTCTACGCCGTCGCCTCGCAGGAGGCGATCAAGATGCTAGGCATCAACGGCGGCGGGATCTTCAACGTCAACTCGGCCCATCCGTTCGAGAACCCGACGCCGCTGACCAACCTGATCACGGCAGTCTCGATCGACACCCTGGGCTGGGCGGCCTTCTTCGCCTTTGGCCGGATGGTGCTGGCCAAGAAGGATGTGCGCGCGCTCGTGATCGCCGCCTTCGTGCTGCTGTTCGCCGGGGCGGCGGGCATTTACGCCACCGAGACCCAAAACCCGCCGGCCCAGGTCGCCGCCAAGGTCGACACGTCGGTGAACATGGAGGGCAAGGAGGTCCGCTTTGGCGCGCCGGCCACGGCCGCCTGGGCCGCCATGACCACCGGCGCCTCCAACGGCTCGGTCAACGGCATGCACTCCAGCCTGATGCCTCTGGGCGGCGGGATCGCGATGTTCCTGATGCAACTGGGCGAGATCCTGCCCGGCGGCATCGGCTCGGGCCTCGCCATCATGGTCGTCATGGCCCTGTTGTCGGTCTTCGTGGCCGGCCTGATGGTCGGCCGCACGCCCGAGTACCTCGGCAAGAAGGTCGAGGCGCGCGAGATCCAGTTCTCGATCCTGGCGGTGGTGATCATTCCGCTGTCGATGCTGGGCTTCTCCGGTGTCGCCGCCGTCCTGCCCGAGGCGCTGAAGGGTCTGATGCACAGCGGACCGCACGGCCTGTCGGAGATCCTCTACGCCTATGTCTCGGGCACGGCCAATAACGGCTCGGCCTTCGCGGGCCTGACCGCCAACGCGCCCTGGTGGAACGTGACGCTGGGGATCGCCATGGCCCTGGGCCGCTTCCTGCCGATCGTCGCCGTCCTGGCTATCGCCGGCAGCCTGGTGACCAAGCCCAAGCTCGCCCCCACCGCTGGCACCCTGCCGACCGATGGCGGTCTCTTCATCGGCCTCCTGATCGGGGTGATCCTGATCCTGGGCGGCCTGCAATTCTTCCCCGCGATGGCGCTGGGACCGATCGTCGAGCACTTCCAAGCGCTTGGCGCGGTCGCGGCTCTCCGCTGAGTGGTGATCCCATGACATCCGTAGATATCCATGCCGACCAGGGCCGACGCGCCCTGGGGGGCGGCCTCTCCGGGCCGGTCCTGGCCCGCGCGGCCAAGGACGCCTTCCTCAAGCTCGATCCGCGCAAGCTGACCGGCAATCCGGTGATCTTCGCGACCTGGCTGGTGGCTCTGCTGTCGACCGTCTCGGCGGTCGCGGCGGTGGCGACCCACCAGGCGGCGGGCTTCGCCATCCAGATCGCGATCTGGCTGTGGGCCACGGTGCTGTTCGCCAACCTCGCCGAAAGTGTCGCCGAGGGCCGCGGCAAGGCGGCCGCCGACAGCCTGCGCGCCACCCGCGTCACGACTAAGGCTAAGCTGATCATCGACCCCAAGGCCGGGACCTGGATTCCGACCCCGGCGCACAAGCTGGGCATGGGCGAGGTGATCCTGGTCGAGGCGGGCGACGTGATCCCGACCGACGGCGAGATCATCGAAGGCATGGCCAGCGTCAACGAGGCCGCCATCACCGGCGAGAGCGCGCCCGTGATCCGCGAAAGCGGCGGCGACCGCTCGGCCGTCACCGGCGGCACCACGGTCGTCTCCGACTGGATCAAGGTGCGGGTCACGGCCGAGGCGGGCTCGACCTTCCTGGACCGCATGATCGCCATGGTCGAGGGCGCCGACCGCCGCAAGACGCCGAACGAGATCGCCCTGGCCGTTCTGCTGGCGGGCCTGACCCTGATCTTCCTGATCGCGGTCGTGACCCTGCTGGGCCTGGGCAAGTTCTCGGGCGTGGCCCTGGATCCGCTGGTTCTGGGCGCGCTGTTCATCACCCTGATCCCGACCACCATCGGCGGCCTGCTGAGCGCCGTCGGCATCGCCGGCATGGACCGCCTGCTGAAGGTCAATGTGCTGGCGACCTCGGGTCGCGCCGTCGAGGCGGCCGGCGACGTCGACACTCTGCTGCTGGACAAGACCGGCACCATCACCTTCGGCAACCGCATGGCCACCGAGGTGATCCCCGCGCCGGGCGTGCGTCCGGACGCGGCGATGAAGGCGGCCCTGATGGCCTCCCTGGCCGACGAGACGCCGGAAGGTCGCTCGATCGTCGAGCTGGCCCGCAACGCGGGCCTGACCGTCGAGCCGCCCGAAGGCGCGACCTCGATCCCCTTCACCGCCCAGACCCGCCAGTCGGGCCTGGATCACGGAGGCCGTAGCTGGCGCAAGGGCGCGGTCGACGCCGTCTACCGCTCGCTGGCGCTGGAGCCGAAAAGCATCCCGCCCGAGCTGACCGCAGCCATCGACCGTATCGCCCGCTCGGGCGGCACGCCCCTGGCGGTCAGCGAGGATGGCGTCCTGGTCGGCGTCATCCACCTGAAGGACGTCGTGAAGCCGGGCGTGAAGGAGCGCTTCGCCGACCTGCGCCGCATGGGCCTGCGCACGGTGATGATCACCGGCGACAACCCGGTGACCGCGGCCGCCATCGCCTCGGAAGCCGGCGTCGACGACTTCCTCGCCGAGGCCACGCCCGAGGACAAGCTGCGGCTGATCCGGGAAGAGCAGGGCAAGGGGCGCTTGGTCGCCATGTGCGGCGACGGCGCTAACGACGCCCCCGCCCTGGCCCAGGCCGACGTCGGCGTCGCCATGCAGACTGGGGCTCAGGCGGCGCGCGAGGCGGGCAACATGGTCGATCTCGACAGCGACCCGACCAAGGTCATCGAGATCGTCGAGGTCGGCAAGCAGATGCTGATCACCCGCGGCGCCCTGACGACCTTCTCGATCGCCAACGACGTCGCCAAGTACTTCGCCATCATACCGGCGATGTTCGTGGTCTCGCTGCCGGCGCTCGGCGCGCTGAACGTGATGAAGCTGCACAGCCCGCAGAGCGCCATCCTGTCGGCGGTGATCTTCAACGCCCTGGTGATCGTCGCCCTGATCCCGCTGGCCCTGAAGGGCGTGAAGTACCGCGCCGTCAGCGCCGGCAAGCTGCTGTCGCGCAACCTGACCCTCTACGGGCTGGGCGGCCTGATCGCGCCCTTCGTCGGCATCAAGCTGATCGACCTCGTGGTCTCGGCCCTGGGTCTGGCCTGATGCTCGGCCCAATCGCCAGGGACTTCGTGTTCGGCGCCCTGGCGATTGGGATCATCTTTCTGACGGCCTGGTCCGCCAAACTCTTCCTTTGAAAGAAACGATCCAATGACTTCGCAGTTCGCTTTCCGCGTTCTCGCCGCCGCCTCGACCTTCGCGCTGGCCGCCGGCGTCGCGCAGGCGCAAGATGGGCCCAAGCTGAGCTACAATCTCGGCGTCGCTTCGGACTATGTGTTCCGCGGCGTTTCCCAGACCCAGGAAGACCCGCAGGTCTTCGCTGGCGCCGACCTGAGCGCCGGCAAGCTCTACGCCGGGACCTGGGCCTCCAATGTCGACTTCGGCGACAAGACCGACGCCGAGGTCGACCTCTACGCCGGCTACAAGCCCACCGTGGGCGCGGCCACGCTGGATCTGGGCGTGATCTACTACGGCTATGTCGGCGCGCCCAAGGGCGCCGACTATGGCAATGTCGAGGTCAAGGCCGCCGCCTCGATCCCCGCCGGCAAGGGGGGGCTGGGCGCCGCGGTATTCTATAGCCCGGACAGCTTCGGCGCGGCTAAGGAGGCGGTCTACTACGAGCTGAACGGCAGCTATCCGATCGCCGCCAAATGGACGGTCTCGGGCGCCGTCGGCCGGCAAGCCTACGAGGGTTCGGGCGACTACACGACGTGGAATGTCGGCGTGGCCTACGCCCTGACAGACAAGCTTTCGCTGGACCTTCGCTATCACGACACCGACGAACACGGCTTCGGCAAGACGTATGGCTCGCGCGCCGTGGCGTCGCTGAAGGCCATGTTCTAAGAAGAGCACGGAGACATTCATGCTTTCGCATCTTCGCCCCGCCCTGGTCTCTATGGGCCTCTTCACCGTGCTGCTGGGGCTGGCCTATCCGCTGGCCGTCACCGGCGTCGCCCAGGCGGCGTTCCCGGCCCAGGCCAACGGCAGCCTCGTCCGCGACGCCGACGGCAAGGTCGTGGGCGCGGCCCTGATAGGCCAGGCCTTCGCCAAGCCGGAATACTTCCACGGTCGCCCCTCGGCTGCGGGGAACGGCTATGACGCCAGCGCCTCCAGCGGCTCCAACATGGGGCCGCTGAATGAGAAGCTGATCGACCGCGAGAAGACTGACGCGGCCGCGCTGCGCGCCGAAAATCCGGGCGCGGTCATCCCGGCCGACGCGGTGACGACCTCGGCCTCGGGCCTGGACCCGGACATCTCGCCGGCCAACGCCCGCTTCCAGGCGCCGCGCGTATCGCGTGAGCGCGGCGTGCCCCTCGGCCAGGTGACGGCGCTGATCGACGCCCAGATCCAGCAACCTCTGCTGGGCTTCATCGGCCAGCCGCGCGTCAACGTCCTGGCGCTGAACCGGGCGCTCGACGCTCGCTATCCGAAAGGCGGCTAGTGCCGGCGGACGAACCGAAAAGACCCGACCCCGAGGCGCTCCTGGCCGCCGCCAACAAGGCGCGCCGGGGGCGCCTCAAGGTGTTTCTGGGCATGGCGCCCGGCGTGGGCAAGACCTACGAGATGCTTCGCGCCGCTCGCCGTCGCAAGGCCGAAGGGGCGGACGTCCTAATTGGCGTCGTCGAGACCCACGGCCGGCGCGAGACCGAAAGCCTGTTGCGCGGCCTGGACGTCCTGCCACGTCGGCCGATCGAGCATCGCGGCCGGGTCCAGATGGAGTTCGACATCGACGCGGCCTTGGCGCGCAAGCCCAAGATCCTGCTGGTCGACGAGTACGCCCATTCGAACGCCATCGGCTCGCGTCATCCCAAGCGCTGGCAGGACGTCGAGGAACTGCTGGCGGCCGGCGTCGATGTCTGGACCACCCTGAACGTTCAGCACCTGGAGAGCCTGGTCGATGTGGTCCAGCGCATTACCGGCGTGCGCCAGCGCGAAACCGTGCCCGACAGCGCCCTCTCGCGCGCCGACGACATCGAGCTGGTCGACATCACGCCCGGCGAGTTGCGCGAGCGGATGGCGGCCGGCAAGGTCTATGTTCCCGAGACGGCGCGTCTGGCGGCGGACAACTTCTTCAAGGTCGAGAACCTCACCGCCCTGCGCGAGTTGGCCTTGCGCCGGGCCGCCCAGACGGTGGACGATCAACTCGTCGCCACCATGCGCGAGAAGGGCGTCGAGGGGCCCTGGGCGGCGGGCGAGCGGATCCTGGTGCTGGTCAGCGGCGACGCCATGGCCGCAACCTTGGTCCGGGCGGGCCGGCGCCTGTCGGACATGATGATGGACGCTCCGTGGATCGTCGCCCACGTCGAGCGGACCGACCGACCGCTGGCGAAGGACGGCGACACCGCGCGGCTGCGCGAGGCCTACCGCTTGGCCGAACAGCTGGGCGGCGCCACGGTGGCCCTTACCGGCGGCGATATCGTCGACACGGTGATGGCCTACGCGCGCCGTCACAACGTCACCCAGATCGTCATCGGCAAGTCGGTCGAAAGCCGCTGGCGAGAGCTGCTCGGCCGCTCGCTGGCGACGGCCCTGCTGCGCGAGGCCCGGGGCGTCGCCGTCCACGTCGTCACCGAGGCGGCGCACGAGCGCGAGCGGAAGCCGGCGAGGCCGCTTGGTCTGGCGCGTTGGCGGGGCTATGCGGTCGGCGCGCTGTTTGTCGCCGCCGCCACCTTGGCCGCCTGGGGTCTGGACGTAACCTTCGACCGCGTCGATCTGGGCATGATCTTCCTGGCCGCGGTGCTCGCGGCCGGGGTGTTGCACGGCCTGCGACCCGCCCTGGCGGCGGCGACGGTCGCCTTTCTGATCTACAACTATCTTTTCCTGGAGCCCCGCTACAGCTTCGTGGTCGGCTCGCCCACCGACTTCATCACCCTGATTGTCTTCTGGGCCGTGGCCTTGGCCTCGGGCGGCCTCGCCGGACGTGTCCGAGACCAGGCCCTGGGCTCACAGCGCCGCGCCGCCGCGGTGACAACCCTGCTGGCCGCCAGCCGAACGCTTTCGGCCGCGACCGGCCGCGACGCCGTGGCCCGCGCTTTGGCCGAGCAGGTCTCGGCGGCGGCCGGAGGGCGGGCGCTGGTGTTGTTGCCGCAGGGCGACGAGATCGCGCCCGCTTTCGGCTCACCGAGTCTAGAGCCGCTCGACGCGGCGCAGATGGCGGCCGCGCGCTGGGCTTGGGAGAAGGGGGAGCCCGCCGGCTTTGGCACCGGAACCCTCCCGCAGACGCGCTGGACCTTCTGGCCCATGGAGGGCGTGCGAGGGCGAAACGGCGTGGCGGGCGTCGAGGCCGGCGCCGCGCCGCCGGGATCGGATCATGAGCGTCTAGTCCTGGCCCTCTTGGAACAAGGTGCGGTTGCCTTGGAGCGCTCACAGCTGGCGTCCGCGGCGGTCGAGGCCGAGACCCTGCGCCGCGCCGACCACTTTCGTTCGGCCCTGATGAACTCCGTCAGTCACGATCTGCGCACGCCGCTCTCGACCGTGCTGGGCGCCTCGACCACGCTGATCGACTACGGCAACAAGCTGACCAAGCCCGTGCGCGAGGACTTGGTGGTCAGCATCCGCGAGGAGGCCGAGCGGCTGAACCGCTATGTCGCCAATCTGCTGGACATGACCCGCATCGAGGGCGGCGCCCTGCGGCTTCGCACCGACTGGATCGATGTGCGCGACGTGCTCAACGCCGCCGCCGAGCGTGTCTCTCGCCGCCTGGGCGGACGTCCGCTGACTCGCGACTATCCGCGCGAACTTTCGCTGGTCCAGGCCGACGCCAGCCTGCTGGAGCAGGTGGTGGTCAATGTGCTGGAGAACGCCATCGCTTATAGTCCGCCAGAGGCCCGCATCGAGATGGCGGCCTATGAGGACCGTTCAAACGTGGTGATCAGCATCGAGGACGAGGGGAAGGGCATCCCCCCCTCGGAGCTGGAGCGCGTCTTCGACAAGTTCCGCCGCATGGAGGAGCCCAGCGACCGCAGTCAGGGCGCCGGCCTGGGCCTTTCGATCGCCAAGGGTTTCATCGATGCGCTGGGCGGGCGCATCGCCGCCGCCAGCCCCATTCATGACGGCAAGGGGACGCGAATCCTGATCAGCCTGCCGAAGGGCGTCGACACGCCGCACCATCTGCTATGACGTCGGCATGAGCGCGCTTCGCCATCGAATTCTCGTCATTGACGACGAGCCGCAGATCCATCGCTTCCTGGGGCCCGCGCTCGACGCGGCCGGCTATGAGGCGCTGCGCGCCGACAGCGGCCAGGAGGGTCTACGCGGCATCGCCTTGTGGTCGCCGGACGCCGTGGTGCTCGACCTTGGTCTGCCCGACATGGACGGCAAGGAGGTGCTGGAGAAGGCGCGAGCCTTCTACGAGGGGCCGATCCTGATCCTGTCGGCGCGCGACCGAGAGGTCGAGAAGATCGACGCGCTGGATCGCGGCGCCAACGACTATGTCGAAAAGCCCTTCGGCGTGGGTGAGCTGCTGGCGCGACTGCGCGTGGCGCTCAGGCAGTCGACCACGGTCAAGCGTCCTACCGAGCCGCTGTCGCTGGGCGATGTCGTGATCGATCTTGATCGGCGTCTCGTGACCAAGGCGGCCGAGCCGGTGAAGCTGTCGCCCAAGGAGTTCGACCTTTTGAGCCGCCTGGCGATTTCCCTAGGCAAGGTGCTGACCCACAAGGAGCTCTTGGTCAGCGTGTGGGGGGCGGCCCACGCCGAGGACACCCAGTATCTCCGGGTTTTCGTGGGCCAACTGCGGCAGAAGCTCGAGGATGATCCCAGCAAGCCAGCGCTGATCCTGACGGAGCCCGGCGTGGGATATCGTCTCGTGCAATAGACGGCGTCGCGGCCAGCCAGGCGGCGGGACCGCGACCATCGCGAACCGCTATTGAGCCGCTCTCGGCTCCAGGCTGAGCGCGCGCGCGGCGATGGCGGCCTGGGTCCTGTTGTGGACGTTCAGCTTACGCATAACCGCCGTCATGTGCGCCTTCACCGTCGCCTCGGCGATGCCGAGGTCGAAGGCGATCTGCTTGTTCAGCAGTCCGGAATTGACGCCCTCCAGAACCTTCAGCTGCGACGGCGTCAGATCGCAAAGGCCGACCCGCGTGGTGGCCTCGATATTGTCCTGCTTTTTCCCGGTCATGTTCACCCCTGCTTTTCCTGTCCCACACCGTGCGTCTTCCGACGAACGGCCCCCCGCCTTGGTCTGTGCGCCGGTCTTCGCCAGCGGGCGGTTGGTGTCTACGAACGTAGTTATATTAGTTGGACAGATTCAAACGGAATGGTCAATGTTAACGCAAACAATTTCCACAGGCGTTGCCATTGGCGTGAATCTGTTGGACAGGTTTCCGGTGAATGACGCCAAAAAGGGGAGGGGCGGATGAGCCAGGGGCGTCTAGCCGATCAGGCCTATCTAGGCATCGTCGAGATGATCAAGGTCGAGGGCCTGACCCCTGGCGACCGCTTGCCGTCCGAAGCGCGGCTGGCCGAGATCTTCGGCATGTCGCGCACCATCGTCCGCGAGGCCCTGGTCAGACTGGCCGCTGACAGCATCACCGAGGCGCGTCGCGGCGCCGGGTCATTCGTCAAGAATCTGCCGTCGGACAAGCTGGGCGCCTACGTGCCGCTGTCGGAACTGCCTTCCACGCTGGGTAGCTACGAGGTGCGGTTCGTGTTGGAAGCCGAGGCCGCGCGTCTGGCGGCCGCCCGGCGATCAAGCGAGGAGATGGCGGGGATCGAGGAGGCTCTGTCCAGTCTTCGCGCCGCGCTGTTGTCGAATGCGCCCGCGCACGACGAGGACATGGAGCTGCACCGTCGGATCGTGCTGGCCACCGCCAATCCGGCTTTCCTGGTGACGTTCGAGGCGCTGCAGCCCGACGTCGACAAGATCATGCGGGCCGGCGTCGATATCTCGCGCTCGCGGCCGCCCGAGGCCATCGACGAGATGATGCGCGAGCATGAGATGATCGTGGAGGCGATCCGCGCTCAAGACGGCGACGGCGCGGCCTTGGCGATGCGCTGGCACCTGTCGCGCGGAAGAAAGCGGCTAATGCCCTGAGGCGACGATGCTCCGCGCCGGCGGCTTGTCGGCCAGCCAGGCTTGGACGCTGTCGCAAAGCTGATCCGGGGAAAGAAGCGCGTCGAGCGCAAAGATTTGCTCTTCGTCGGCGGGCCGTTCAAGCGTCGCCAACTGGCTGTCGAGCAAGCTGGCGGGCATGTAGTGATCGGGGCGTTGCGTCATGCGCCTCAGCAGTTCCTCGCGATCGGCGTCGAGCAGCACGAAGCGAACCGGCGCCCCGATCGCGGCGCGTAGCCGTTCCCGATAACGCAGTCTCAACGCCGAGCAGGCGGCGACGGCCTGGCCTTCGGACGCCAGGGCGTCCTTGATCGCCAAACCCAGCCGATCCAGCCATGGCCACCGGTCTTCGTCCGTCAAGGGACGTCCCGCGCGCATCTTCGCGACCGCCGCATCGTCATGGAACGTGTCGCCTTCGAGAAACACGCAGCCGAGGCGACGCGCTAGAAGGGCGCCCAGCGTCGACTTCCCGCACCCGCTGACGCCCATGGTCACGATGGCAAGCCCCTTGTCAGGGCGCACGCGGCTGGATGGCGTCTGCAAACGGGCTCCCCGTGGCTGGCGAGCGCCTGGACAGGCTTGGCATGCGCTCGATCGGAGCTTGTTTTCTACCGGGCGCCCGTTCAGGCGTAACTACGACCATGGTCTCGGATGCGTGCGCCCTGACGATCTCATATCGCTGGGGACAGTGACTGGGAGAGTGACATGAGAGCGGTTGTTTTCGCGGCCATCCTGGCGGTTTCGACTCCAGCCCTGGCGGAAACCCGCTCCGTCCTGACCTCCATCCCCGACGATCCGCACGCGGTTGTGGTCAAGGCCGTTGGCGACGGTCGCGCGGACGACACCGATGCGGTTCAGAAGGCTATCGACGCCGCTCGGGACAAGACTGGCCATGGCCTGGTCTTTCTGCCGTCGGGCCGATATCGCCTGAGCCGCACGCTCTTGGTGCCGCCGGGCGTGCGGGTGTTCGGCGTCGGGGCGAAGCGTCCGGTGTTCGTGCTCGGGGCCAACACGCCCGGCTTCCAGACCGGCGTCGCGACGATGATCGCCTTCACGGGCGGCGACCAGTATCAAGTCGGCGACATCCCTGTGCCCGTCCCGACTGTCCGTCCGACGACGGCCAAGGTCCGCGACGCCAATTCCGGCACCTTCTATTCGTCGATGAGCAACATCGACATCGAGATCGCCGATGGCAATCCGGCCGCCGCGGCGGTGCGATTCCGCATGGCCCAGCACGCCTTCCTGCGGCACATGGATTTCCGGCTGGGTTCAGCCTTCGCCGGCGTCTACCAGGCCGGCAACATCATGGAGGACGTGCACTTCCATGGCGGCCGATACGGCATCGTCACCGAGAAGACCTCGCCGGCCTGGCAGTTCACCCTGGTCGACTCCACCTTCGACGGCCAGCGCGACGCGGCGATCCGTGAGCACGAGGTCGATCTGACCCTGGTCAATGTGGCGATAAAGAACACCCCGGTCGGGATCGAGATCGACCGAGGCTATAGCGACAGCCTGTGGGGCAAGAACGTCCGCTTCGAGAATGTCTCCAAGGCGGGCGTCGTCATCTCGGCCGAGAACAGCGTCTTCACCCAGGTGGGCTTCGACAACGCGACCGCCTCGAACACGCCGGTGTTCGCCCGCTTTCGCGACAGCGGCAAGACGGTGGATGGCAAGGGCAAGGACTATCGGGTGGCCGCGTTCACCTACGGCCTGACCCTGCCGGCTCTCGGACAGATGGGCGAGTACAAGACGGTGGCGGACATCCAGCCGCTGAAGGCCAAGGCGATAACGGCGCCAGCGCTCCGCGCCCTGCCGCCGATGGGCGAGTGGACCAACATTAAGACGCTGGGCGTGAAGGGCGACGGCTCGACGGATGACACCGCCGCGCTGCAGAAGGCGATCGACACGCACCGCGTGCTCTATCTGCCGGTCGGCTTCTACATGGTGTCCGACACGCTGAAGCTGCGGCCGGACACCGTGCTGATCGGCTTGCATCCGGCCATCACCCAATTGGTCATTCCCGACAACAATCCCAAGCATGCGGGCGTCGGCGCCGTGCGGCCGATCCTGGAGACGCCGCGTGGCGGCGACAACATCTTGTCAGGGATCGGCCTGTTCACCGGCCGCGTGAACCTGCGCGCCTCGGCCTTGCTGTGGCGCTCCGGCGCTAATTCGATGGTCAATGACGTCAAGATCATGGGCGGCGGCGGCACGCCGACAGCCGACGGCAAGTCGCTCGGCGCGGCCCAGGCGCGCAGCGGCGACCCTGTCGCCGACGGCCGCTGGGACGCGCAGTATCCGAGCATCTGGGTGACTGATGGCGGCGGCGGGACGTTCGCCGACGTCTGGAGCCCGAACACCTTCGCGTCGGCCGGCTTCTATATCAGCGACACCAAGACCCCCGGCCATATCTACGAGGTCTCGGTCGAGCACCACGTCCGCAACGAGTTCGTGCTCGACAATGTCGAGAACTGGGAATTCCTGGCGCCGCAGACCGAGCAGGAGGTCGGCGACGGCCCCGACGCGGTGTCGCTGGAGGTGCGCAACTCGCGCAACATCCTTTTCGCCAACTATCACGGCTATCGGGTGACTCGCTCGTACCACCCGGCCGAGACGGCGGTGAAGCTGTTCAACTCGACCGACATCCGCTTCCGCAACGTCCACATCAACGCCGAGAGCGGTGTCGCCCTGTGCGACACGATCGGCTGCGGGACCTATCTGCGGGCCAGCAAGTATCCGTTCGAGAACGCCATTCAGGACAAGACCCGCAAACTGGAGGTCCGCGAGCGCGAGTTCGCCGTGCTAGACGTCACCGGTCCCGCAACACCTGGCGCGGCGCCGGCGGCCGATCCGCGCGTGCGCAAGCTGGAGACGGGCTTCTGGTCGATCTCGGGCGCCGCGACGGGGGCGGATGGGACACTCTACTTCATCGACAAGCGCTTCCAGCGCATCTACCGCTGGACGGAGGGCCGCGGCCTTCAGGTGGTGCGGG
This sequence comes from Caulobacter sp. X, assembly GCF_002742635.1. NCBI lineage: Bacteria > Pseudomonadati > Pseudomonadota > Alphaproteobacteria > Caulobacterales > Caulobacteraceae > Caulobacter > Caulobacter sp. X. The sequence continues at coordinate 160,278 of NZ_PEGF01000001.1, forward strand.
ACCACTCGCTGGACCCGACAAACCTCGCCGTCGATGGCTCGGGCAAGCTGCTGGTGGTCTCGTCGTACGGCCCGCAGGCCGCGGTCTATTCGATCGATCCGCAAGGGCCGAAGGATCAGCTGACCATGATCGCGCCGACGGCGGCCTCGCCGCGCCCGGGCGCAAGGACCTTGCTGCCCGTGAACTGGTGGGTGAACGGCGAATTCCGCGACCAGTACGACCCGGCGACCGACCACTTCACCACCCTGGCGGAGATGTTCGCTCGGGATGTAGGGACGCCCAAGACTGAGGAATATGTCTCGCCGGACGGCAGCGTCGTGCTCCCCGCGTTCCGCGTCTGGCAGCAGGGACCGCCGGATCACGTCGGCTGGCGCTGGACCGATACGCTTCAGGCCAATGGCCTGATCAGCGGCGCGGCGGGGCAGCGGGTGTTTGTCACTAACGGCTCGGAGAACAAGACCTACAGCGGCCAGGTCGGTCCCGGCGGGACGCTCACCGACTTGAAGGTCTTCGCTGGTCGCGGCGGCGAGAGCGTGGCCGTGGACGGAGAGGGACGCGTGTTCGTCGCCAACGGCCAGATCTTCCAGTACGCGCCGGACGGCAAGCTGGTAGGCCGCATCGACGTGCCGGAGCGTCCGTTGCAGCTGATCTTCGGCGGCGAGGGCGGTCGGACCCTGTTCGTCCTGACCCACCACTCGCTCTACGCTGTGACGCCCTGAGACAGCCCGGGGAGGGCGCCCATGAAGACCATGACCATCGCGCTGGCCACGCTTCTGGCCTCGACCGCCGTCGGCTCCGTGGCGGCGGCTGAAGGCCGCTCGGTTTTCGTCGCGACGCCAGCCGATCCGGCGGCGATCGTTGCGAAGGGGCGCGGCGACGGCCGCGCCGACGACAGCGGGGCGCTGCAGGCCGCCATCGACGCCGCCGCCAAACCCGGCGGTGGCGTCGTTTTTCTTCCGTCCGGCCGCTATCGCATCACCAAGACTCTGTTCCTGTGGCCCGGCGTCCGCGTGTTCGGCGTCGGGGCGACGCGTCCGGTGATCGTGCTGGGAGACGCGACGCCGGGCTTCCAGAAGGGCGTCGCCAACATGGTGATCGTCGCCGGCGCCAAGCCGGATCCGGCCCGCCAGGTTCCGTTCCCGCCGCCGGGCAGCGTGCCGTTCAACAAGGACGTGCCCGACGCCAACTCCGGCACCTTCTATACAGCGATGAGCAATGTCGATTTCGAGATCGGCAAGGGCAATCCAGCCGCGACCGCGATCCGCTTCCACGCCGCCCAGCACGCCTTCCTCAGCCATATGCGCTTCGATATCGGCTCGGGTTTGGCGGCGCTGTACCAGATCGGCAACGAAGCCGAGGACCTGCACTTCAAGGGCGGGCGTTATGGCATCCTGACCGAGAAGCCGTCGCCGGCCTGGGGCTTCGTGCTGCTCGACTCCACTTTCGAAGGCCAGCGTGACGCGGCGATCCGCGAGCACGAGGCGGGCCTGACCCTGGTCAATGTGACGATGCGCGACACGCCGGTCGGGATCGAGATCGATCGCGGCTATGGCGATTGGCTGTGGGGCAAGAACGTCCGTTTCGAGAACGTGTCGAAGGCGGGTGTGGTGATCTCCAACGAGGGCAACGTCTACACCCAGGTCGGCTTCGAAAACGCCGTCGCCAAAGGCACGCCGGTGTTCGCCCGCTTCCGCGACAGCGGCAAGACCGTGGCGGGAAAGGGGAGCGCCTACCGCGTCGGCGCCTTCAACTACGGTCTGACCGTGCCGGGGCTGGGCCAGATGGGCGAGTACAAGACCACGTTCAGCGCCGAGCCCCTCAAGGCCTATCCGACGCCGCCGACGCCCGCGATCCGCGACCTGCCGCCGATGTCGGAGTGGACCAGCGTCCGCGACCTCGGCGCCAAGGGGGACAACGCCGCCGACGACACAGTCGCGATCCAGAAGGCGATCGACAGTCACCGCGTCGTCTATTTCCCGACCGGCTTCTACCGTGTCACCGACACGCTGAAGCTGCGGCCCGACACGGCTCTGATCGGCCTGCATCCCAGTCTGACCCAGATCATCCTGCCCCATGGCGCGCCGGCGTTCCAAGGCGTCGGCGCGCCCAAGGCGTTGGTCGAGTCCGGCAAGGGCGGCGACAATATCGTCTCCGGACTTGGGCTTTACACCGAGGGCCAGAATCCGCGCGCCACCGCGCTGCTGTGGACCGCGGGCGAGCACTCGATGGTCAATGACGTCAAGTTCCAGGGCGGCCACGGCACGAACCTCTACGACGGCTCGCGCTTCAATCCCTACAACGCCAACGCCTCGGCCGACGCCGACACCGCCAAGCGCTGGGGCGGCCAGTATCCTAGCCTGTGGGTGACCAATGGCGGCGGCGGGACCTTCGCCAATGTCTGGAGCCCGAATACCTACGCCTATTCCGGCATCTATGTGTCGGACACCACGACGCCGGGCCACATCTACCAGGCCTCGGTCGAGCATCATGTGCGCTCCGAGATCAGCCTGAACCGCGTCGCCAACTGGGAGTTCCTGGCGCCGCAGACCGAGGAGGAGGCGGGCGAGGGCGAGGACACGGTCTCGCTGGAGATCCGCGACTCCCGCAATATCCTGCTGGCGAACTATCACGGTTACCGCGTGACGCGGACGCGCCGTCCGGTCTCGGCGGCGGTGCAGATCTACAACTCGCAGGACATTCGCTTCCGCAACGTGGCGGTGAACGGCGAGAGCGGCTTCTCCACCTGCGACGAGGGCGGCTGCGCGACGTTCCTGCGGCTGACCAAGTATCCGTACGAGAACGCGATCGAGGACGTCACCAGCGGCCTGCAGGTGCGCGAACGGCAGTTCGCGGTGCTGGACATCGGCAAGGATGCGAAGGCGCCGATGCCGTCGGTGTTTCCGGCCAATGCCCGGGTCGAGCGCCTCGCGGATGGCTTCTTCTCGGCGGGCGGCGCCGCGGTCGACGCGGCCGGCGTCCTCTACTTCACTGACCGGCGCAACCAGCGCATCTACAGCTGGTCGCCGGAGCACAAGCTTTCGATCGTGCGGGACAACACGCTCGATCCCATCAACCTCGCGGTCGACGGCTCGGGAAACCTGCTGGTGCTCTCGTGGGACGGCCGCAACGGCTCGGTCTACAGCTTCAAGCCGGGCAGCCCCGACACCGAGGTGACGGTCATCCGCGCGACGCCGGCCGGCGCACGGCCGGACGCCGCCAAGGTCTTGCCGGTCAACTGGTGGGTCAACGGTGAGTTCAAGGATCAGATCGATCCGGATACCTATCAGTTCACGACGCTGGCTGAGCTGTTCGCGCGGGAGACGGCCGCGCCGCCGGCTTGGGAATATGTCTCGCTGGACGGCAGCCTGGCGCTGCCGGCCTATCGCGTGTTCCAGCAAGGACCGCCCGACCATCGGGGCTTGCGGTTCTCGAACGCGCTGGACACCTATGGCTTCACCACGGCCAAGCCCGGTCAGCGCGTCTTCGTCGCCAACAGTTCGGAGAACAAGACCTATAGCGGCCGGGTCGACGCGCGCGGCGCGATCACCGACCTCAAGGTCTTCGCCGACCGCGGCGGCGAGAGCGTTGCGACGGACGCCGAAGGGCGCGTCTACGCCGCCAACGGCCAGGTGTTCGTCTACGCGCCGGATGGCCGAGAGCTGGGCCGGATCGACGTGCCGGAGAGACCTCTGCAACTGGTGTTCGGCGGGGCCGACAAGCGGACCCTTTATGTGCTTTCGCACCATGGTCTTTACGCCGTGCGGGCGGACTAGAAGCGAGGGTCCGGCTCGCTCTCCGGTCGCCTACGACCATGGTCTAATAGTTCGCCGCACGCCGGTCTGACACAGTCCTCCCAGGCTATCGACGATGGCCAAAAGAAAATTGGGAGGGATGTAGGATGGGTGCTGTCGGTAGCACGCGAGGGGGATCGTCGTTCTTGAGCGCCTTGCTCGCGACGAGCGCGTTCGCAACGGTGTTGGCGGGCGGCGCCGCCCACGCGCAGGCGACGCCGACGCCGGCGCCGGCCGCCGATGACTCGGTCGTCACCGAGATCGTCGTCACCGGATCGCGCATCCGCTCGACGGGCTTCACCGCCCCGACCCCGACCCAGGTGCTGGGCACCGCGGAGCTGGAGCGCGCCGCGCAGCCGAACATCTTCACCGCCATCACCCAGCTGCCGTCGCTGCAGGGGTCCAGCGGCGCCACCACCGGCACCTTCAGCACCTCGAGCGGCCAGCAGGGTCTGTCCTCGTTCTCGCTGCGAGGTCTCGGCACCATCCGCACCCTGACGCTGCTGGACGGCCAGCGCGTCGTGCCGGCCAACGTCACCGGCGTGCCTGACATCAGCCTGTTCCCGCAGCTTCTCGTCGAGCGCGTGGACGTTGTCACCGGCGGCGCCTCGGCGTCCTACGGCTCGGACGCTGTCGGCGGCGTCGTCAACTTCATCACCAACAAGAAGTTCGAGGGCTTCAAGGCCAACGTCATGGGCGGCGTCACCACCTATGGCGACAACCACCAGTGGCTGGCTCAGGTCGCCGCAGGCAAGAACTTCATGGACAACCGCCTGCACGTGCAGGTCAGCGGCGAATATGACTGGGAGGAGGGCGTCCCGGCGGGCGGCTTCGGCGAGGACGCGCCGGGCAGCCGCGACTGGTACACGACCGCCACCCTGGTCAACCGCGGCGTCACCAACGACGGCTCGCCGCAGTATCTCTATCGCGAGCACGCCCAGGCCTATCAGTACACTAAGTATGGCTTGATCAGCGCAGGCCCGCTGCAAGGCACGGCGTTCGACGCCGCCGGCAATCCGTTCCAGTTCCAGTATGGCGGCGGCGGCGTGCCTTCGAAGGCCGCCAATGGCGCGGTCAGTGGCTGCTACACCAATGGCGGCTTCTGCATTGGCGGCGACCTATCGGGCAATGTCGGCGTCGGCACCTCGCTGCAATCGCGCATCAAGCGCATGAACTCCTACAGCCGCGTGGGCTTCGATCTCGACGCCAACAACGAGATCTACGCGACCTTCAACGCCGCCCGCGTGGAGAGCAGCAACCAGCCTAACCCGGGCGCGGCCACGACGGGCCTGACGATGTCGTGCTCGAATCCGTATCTGCCGGCTTCAGTCGTCGCGGCTTGCGCCGCGAACGGCATCACGACCTTCACCTTTGGCACGAGCAACGCGCTGCTGCCGCGCAACATTACGGTCCATCCGACGCGGACCCAGTATCGCGGCGTGATCGGCGCCGACGGCAAGTTCAACGCCCTGGGCACGGAATGGCGCTACGACGCCTATTACGAGCACGGCCAGAACACGACGAACATCCACGTTCGCGACATCTTGCTGACGCCGCGCTACCGCCAGGCCATCCAGGCCACCTTGGTGGGCGGCCAGATCGTCTGCGCCGATCCCGTCGCGCGCGCCAACGGCTGCGTGCCGATCAACATCTTCGGCGGCCAGCGCCCGAGCGACGCCGCCCTGGCCTACATCACGCCGAAGAACGGACCGTACCAGCACTCCGTCCAGAAGCAGGACGTCGCCAGCATCAACTTCAGCGGCGAGCCGATCAACGGATGGGCCGGGCCGATCTCGCTGGCGGTCGGCGGCGAGTGGCGCAAGGAACAGTATCACGTCAAGGGCGACCCCTACGGCGATGGCAATACGGACTCGCCGAACACCGCCGACTACCCGGCCGACCCGATCCTGAACGCCTCGGGCGCCAACTGGTTCGCGGGCAACTACCACTCCGGCGCCGGCAAGTACTCGGTGAAGGAAGCCTATGCGGAAGTGAACGTTCCGCTGGTCAATTCCGACGCGGCCGGCAAGGCCAACCTCAACCTGGCGGGCCGCTGGACCGACTACAGCACCTCGGGCACCGTCTACACCTGGAAGGTCGGCGCGACCTGGGACACGCCGATCGATGGCGTGCGGCTGCGGGCCGTCACCTCGCGTGATGTTCGCGCGCCGAACCTGTCGGAACTGTTCGCCGCGCCGGTCACGACCACGCTGCCGAACTTCACCGTGCCCTCGAATGGCAAGCCTCCAGCCGGCCAGCCCGCCGGCGGCGCCCTGACGGTTCTGCAGAATGTCGTGGGGAACCCGGACCTGAAGCCGGAAATCGCCAAGAACGTGACCATCGGCGCGGTGCTCTCGAACCCGCAATGGCTGCCGGGCTTCAGCATTTCGGTCGACTGGTACAACATCGTGCTGAACGGCGGCATCTCCAGCCTTGGCGCTCAGCAGATCGTCAACTTCTGCTATGCGGGCCTCACGCAGTTCTGCGGCGCCTTCAATCTCAACCCGCCGTCGGCCTTCGTGAACTCGCAGACGTTCAACCTGGCCTCGATCAAGACCAGCGGCTTCGACATCGAGAGCAGCTATCGCTTCGAGCTGCCCAGCGTTCCGGGCCGCTTCACGGTCCGCGGCCTGGCCACCAACGTCCACAAGTTCGTCACCAACCCCGGCATCCCGGGGGCGGTCGCCGTCGACTCCGCCGGCCAGAACTCCGGCGCCACGCCGGACTGGAAGGTCCTGGCCGTCCAGTCCTGGGACAATGACCGCTTCGCCGTCAGCGTTCAGGAGCGCTGGTTCAGCGACGGCCGCTTTGGCGGCACGACCACCGAATACATCGAATGCAAGCCCGGCAGCTGCCCGGTCTCGACCGGCAGCCGCCCGACCATCGACTACAACCACATGAAGGGCGCGACCTATGTCGACGTCAGCGCTTCGTACAAGTTCGGCAATGGCCTGCAGCTCTACGGCAAGGTCGACAACCTGCTGAACCGCGATCCGACCCCGTCGCCCCAGACCAACACCGGTCTCGATGCCAACCCGGCGCTCTACGATCTGCTGGGCCGCTTCTATCACGTGGGTCTGCGGTACAGCTTCTAGGCCTTTCGCGCCCGCTTTTTACCTCCCCCCCTGGGCGGCGCCGCCCGGGTCTTGTTTCGGCAAGACCCGGGCGTTTTCTTTGTCCGCGCATGGCGGGACGTCCTGGCTCGGCTCGGCGGTAGTTGCGACCAACAAGCCAGGCAGGATGAACCGTTCAAGGCGCCGCTTCGTTGTAGGAGCCGCTCGGGCCTGTCGCCCGAAAAAGGGACGGTCGCGTGACGCTGCAACAAGGTCTTTCGTTTGGGTTGATTGGCGCGACGGTTCTCTGCTTCCTCTGGGGGCGTTGGCGATACGATCTCATCGCCCTTGGCGCCTTGGCGGTGGGCGTCTTGACGGGCCTGATCCCGGCGAAGTCGGCGTTTGACGGCTTTTCGAACGACATCGTGGTGATCATCGCCAGCGCGCTTGTGCTCAGCGCGGCCGTGTCCCGATCGGGATTGGTCGATCGCCTCATGGCGCCGCTGCTGCCTCGCTTGGGAAGCGAGCGCAGCCAAGTCCCGGTGCTGGTCGCCGTGACCACGCTACTGTCGATGATGACCAAGAACGTCGGGGCCTTGGCGCTGATGATGCCGTCGGCCCTGCAGATCGCTAAGCGGACGGGCGTCTCGCCAGGCCGTCTTTTGATGCCGATGTCGTTTGGGTCGCTGGCCGGCGGGCTTGCGGTGCTTGTGGGCACATCGCCGAACATCATCGTCTCGGAGGTGCGCGGAAAGGCGCTTGGGGAGCCCTTCCGCATGTTCGACTTCATGCCCGTGGGTGGAACGCTCGCTCTAATCACCATCGCCTATCTGGCCGTCGCCTATCACCTGCTGCCCAAGCATCGAATCGCGGCCATCGACGTGGACGCGGCCTTGGCCGCCAACGCGTACGTCACGGAGGTCGAGGCGCCGGAGGGATGGCGCTTCGCGGACGGCCGCGTCGCGGACCTCCGCGCCGCCGCGGACGGGGCCGTGAGCGTGGTGGCGATCCTGCGCGGCCGCAAACGCATGGCCTCTCCACACGCCAATCGCCGCGTCCTGCCCGGCGATCAACTGCTGCTGGAAGGCGAGCAGCAGACGCTCAACGAACTGATCGTGAAGACGGGCTTGAAGCTGACGGATGCGGACCGGCCCGTGGTCATGAACGAGCCGACCGAAGAGGTGAGGGTGGTAGAGGCGGTGATCGGCGCTGAATCCGATCTGATCGGTCAAACCGCGCGAGGGCTCAAGCTGAATGAGGCCCATGGCGTCAACCTGCTCGGCGTCAGCCGCAGCGGCTATCGCATGGCGGGTCGTCTGGCCACGGTCAGGCTGCGGGCCGGCGACATCCTGGTCCTGCAGGGCGCGGAGCGGCAACTGCCCTTGGCGCTGTCGGCCCTGGGGTGTTTGCCGCTCGCCGAGCGGGAAGTGCGGCTCGGCGGAGCCCGGCACGCGCTGTTGCCCGCTGCGATCCTGATCGGGGCGATGTTGCTGGTCGCGTTCGGGGTGGTGCCGGCGGCGACGGGCTTTTTTGGGGCCGCGATCCTGGTGGTCGCGACGGGCGCCCTGCGAATGCGCGAGGCCTATGCCTCGCTGGAAGGGCCGGTGCTGGTCCTGGTCGCGGCGATGATCCCCGTGAGCGACACCGTGCAATCTTCCGGCGGCGCCGACCTGATCGCCAGCTGGCTATCGGGCGCGTTTCACGGCCTGCCGCCGCTCGTGACCCTGACCGCCATGATGGCCGTGGCGATGGTCGCCACGCCGTTCCTGAACAACGCCGCCACGGTGCTGATTGTCGCCCCGATCGGCATGGGGTTGGCCGAGCGCCTGGGCCTCAGTCCCGATCCGTTCCTGATGGCGGTTGCGGTCGGCGCGGGCTGCGATTTCCTGACCCCCATCGGTCACCAGTGCAATACGCTAGTGCTCGCGCCGGGCGGCTACCGGTTTGGCGACTATGCCCGTCTCGGCGCTCCGCTAACCCTGCTCATCCTGCTGGCGGCGCCGGCGCTGATCGCGTTCTTCTGGCCTTTCGCGCGCGCCTAGGAAGCGTCGCCAAGGAGCGCCCGCCCCGTCGCGCGTCCGCTTCCTAGAGCCAGGAATAGATCGCCCGAGGAATGTAGAAGCCGCGCTTGTTCAAGATCGCGCCGGTGACGTCTCCCGCCGCGCCCTCGATGCGTTCGATCATGTTTCGAGCCACAGCCGCCCGGGTGGCCTCGGCCTCGATGACGACGAGGTTCATGTCGACCAGCGGCGCGAAGATCAAGCTCGCCGAGGAGCGTTCCAGCGCGGGGCAATCGACCAGCACGACGTCGTAGTTCCTGCGGGCCTCGCGGAAGAAGGTCTCCCATTCGGTCTCGCTCAATGCGTGCGAGCCGGCGCCCATTGGCAGCGTGATGTGGAGGGACGTGCCCTTCACGGCGATCCGGTCGGGGGAGACGCGCGTCAGCTTGGCGCCGCTTTCCGCGAAAGCCTGGATGGCGGACCCCTCGACGGCCGGTTCGATATCGACGATCAGCACGCGCTTGGCGTTCGCCGTGGCCGCCATCATGGCCAAGTCCATCAGCAGGCTTGAAACGCCTTCGCCGCCATTGGCGGCCACAAGCTGCATGACGCGGCCAGGTCCCGGCGCGACGCTGGTGAGCAATCGCAAGATGAGTTTGGCGTCGTCATAGCCCAGAAACGAGGCGCGGCTGACCGAGCCAGGCTGGCCGCGTCGTCGCGCGGCGATCTTGTCGTCTGCCGAAACGGTGAGGACGACAGGCACGTCCAGCTTCTGTTCCACGTCTCGCGGCGTGATCATCACGTCCGAGAAGGCGGACGAAACCACGATCACCGCCACCGCCGTGGCCAAGCCCAGCGCCAGGCCGGCCACCAGCAGGACCAAGCGTCCGCTGGAACCCTTCACGGGCGGGTCGGCGGCTTGGACAATACGGACGTTGGCCTTGGCCTTGGAGAGCGTGCTGGCTAGCCCCGTGTCCTGAGCGCGCTTGGCCAATTCGGCGAAGCCTTCTTCCAGGGCGCCGCGCTGGCGTATCAGCTCGCGATACTCCGGACCAATCTGGACCAGCTCCGCGAGACGCGCGGTGACGGCTTTGAGATCGCGAGCCGCCTGAACGCGGGCTAGGCGCAAGCCCGTGAGATCGCCGACGCTGTCGGCGAGTTCGGTGTCGAGTTGCTGGCGAACCGGATTGACGCCGCGCCGAACCGCGATGACCTGCTGTTGCGGCGCGGCGTGAATCTGCGCCTGCACCTCGGCGATCTTGCGGTCGAGATCGACGATCAGCGGATAGCCCTCGACATAACGCGCCGCGGCCTGGCGCCGCTGGTTCTGCAGATCCAACAGCGTGCGGGTCAGGTCCTCCAACTGCTGGGAGCGACCCTTGTCGTTGGAGATCTCCACTTCCGACGGCGCGGCCTTCAGCCAGCCGGACAGGACCGACACGCGGCCGCTCCGCGCGGCCAGCTGCTGATCCAGCACCTGAATCTGGCTGGCGAGGGAGGATTGCTGGTTCTGAACCGTCGTCAGCTCCGTCGGATAGTCCCCGAAGCCATGATCGACCGAGAACCGAAGAAGCTTGTCCTCAACCTCGGTCAGGCGTTTGTTGAGCTGGTCGCGTTGGGCGTTGACCAGGGACGGGTCGGCTTGCTCGAAGATCAGCCGTCGACGTTCGATATAGAGCTTCACCAAGGTGTTCAGCAGGTCGGCCGCGACCTTTGGATCGTCGCCCTGCAGGTTGAGCTCGATGACGTTCGACTGCGGGATGTTGACGATGTCGAGGTCCTTGGAAAGCTGCTCCGCCGCCTTCTCCAGTCCCTTCGGTTGGTTGACGAGGTCGGGATAGGCTCGGGCCAGGCCGACCTTGCGGATCGCCTGGATGCGCAGTTCCTTGGCCGACAAAATCTGGATTTCAGCCTGCACGATCTGGGCGCGGTCAAAGCTCAGACCCTGAGCGCCGCCGGTCAGGTCGCTATGGAAAACGTAGTCGTCGCCAAGCAGGATCAGGAGGCGCGACTGAGCCGTGTAGATGGGATGCGCCAGCAAGATGGCGATCACCGCCAACGCGACGGGGATCAGAAAGCCCAGCAGAGCTTCGACGCGGTAATAGAACACCGGCGTGAGCAGCTCGCGCACTGTCAGAGGCGAGCGCGTGCGACCATGCCCTCCTCGGACGTAAGCGCTTTGCTCTATTGCCGCGGTGTTCATTGTTGCGGAGGACTTCAACTCTGCGACCGCGTAAGCGCGACGGAACTCTGGTCGATAGCGGTTGAGGACTTAACAAACACTGACGTCCTCGCGAGCGGCCCAGGCCATATCGCTTGAAATGACCCGTTTTGGGCAAGATCATTGTTATCCAATGGCTTTCAATACATGTAGCGCTGCCATTTGCCGCATGCCGCAATGGGAGCGGCAACCAAATCCTAACGCCCTTAGGCCACTTACGTTTACCAATGCCGCGCCGTCGCGTGGCGAAGGAGGTTGGTTTGTCCGCCTGGCTTCGTGTTCTCTCGCTCTTCGTCGTCGTTGCGGTCGCAGGCTGCGCCGCGACGCCCGCGCCAGCGCGCCAAGACGCGGCCCGGAGCGGGGGCGCGACGTTCGCGCCCTGGACCAGCGAGGACTATCGCTATCGCATCGGGCCTGGCGACGAGCTGTCGGTTCGGTTCGTGGTCAATCCCGACTTGAACGCAACGGTGGTTGTCGGCCCTGACGGCCGAGGGGTCTTTCCGCTGATCAGCGCGCAGGATGTCGCCGGGCTGACGGCCGAGGAGGCCAACGCGCTGCTGAGCCGGGCCTATGCGACCGTGCTGCGCGCGCCCCAGGTCGAGACGCTGGTGGCGGGCTATGGCGCTTCGCAGATCTATATCGGCGGCGAGGTGCGCGATCCGGGGGTGAAGACGATCAAGGGGCGCCTGACCGTGGCCCAGGCCGTCATGTCGGCGGGCGGGTTTCAAGACACGGCCCGAACGGGGCATGTGGTGGTCATCCGCCAGCGACCGGGCGATCCTCGGCTGCTGATGCGAACGATCGACGTGCGGGACAATCTGAACGGCAAGAGCGGCGACGACTTCGCCGTCCTGCCGGGAGACCTGATCTTCGTGCCGCGCAGCGCCATCACAGAGGTCAACCGCTTCGTACGACAGTACGTGACCGGGGTCTTGCCGTTCAATTTCAACTACAGCATCAACCGCGGCACGCGCTACTAGCCTGACGGCTCCCCGAGGAGACGGATGTCCCGCTATCTGATCTCCGCCTTCGAGCAGGCCCTGTGGTCTCTGCTCAATTTCGGCGTCAACCTCCTGCTGATCCGCTTCGTCGCGCCGGATCAGTACGGGGCCTTCATGCTCTGGGCGTCCTGCGGCTTTGTGCTGTCGAGTTTGCAGAACGCCTTGACCGTCTGCCATCTGCAGGCGTTGGCGCCCGGCGCTGGGAGTGATCCCAAGCGCCTGCCGGTCGAGCGTCTGATGCATGGCGTCAACGCCGTGTTCTTGGCGGCGGCGGCTCTCGCGTGCCTGGGCGCGGCCCTGGCGTGGCGCGGCGTCGGCAGCCCCTACGGCGCTCCGGCCGCCGCCTTGTTCGTACCGGCGTTCCTGGCGCAACAGTACCTGCGAGCGCTTGCCTTCTCGCGCGGACGTCCAGGCCTCGCGACCTTGCAAACCGCGGGGGTCTTTTGTCTGGTGACGTTGCTGCTGGGCCAAGCTCTGCTCGAGGGCGGGCGGCTGGACGCGAACGGCATCCTCTGGCGGTTGGGGGTCGCCTATGCCGCGACGGGCGCTGTCGCCGCAGTCTGGGCTCTGCGAGGGCAGGGGGGCTGGCTTCGCCGCCACGAGATGAAGGCCTATGGCGACTACGTCCGGCAATCGGGCTGGGTTTTCCTGGGCGTATCGAGCACCGAGTTGCTGACCCGGTTCTATGTATTCGTGGTCGCCGGCTGGTTTGGCGCCGCGACGCTGGCGTCCCTCTCGGCGACCCAACAGCTTTTGCGGCCTGTCCCCTTGCTCGCGATGTCTTGGAGCATGGTGGCCCGAAACGATCTCGCGCGTCGGCGCGATCGGGGCGCTTGGAGCGGCTTTCGACGGCTTCTGGCGCTTGCGGCAGGCGCTGGGATGTTGGTCGCGGCGGCTTGGACCGTGATCCTCTATGCGGCCTGGCCGACGATCGCGACGCATCTCTTTGGCGGCAAATATCTGGCTGATGGCTGGATGGTCGTTCTCTGGGGAGTCAGCGCCGCGATCACCTTGGGGCAGACTGTGGTCAGCACCGGCCTTCAGGTGCTGCGCGCCTTCAAGCCCTTGGCGTTGGCGAACGGCGCGGCCTCGCTGGTCGCGGCGGGTTGCATCCTGTTGACCATGCGCGGACTGGGCCCCGCTGGCGCCATCATCGGCACGGCGGCGGGGCAATTGCTGGAGCTTGCGGCCATGGCCGCCATCCTTCTGTCGATTACCGCGGCGCGGCGGCGATCTGCCCCAGGCGCAACCGGGGGCTAGCGACTCTGCCTTCCTGTGAAGGCGCATGGCGCATGTCGATGTCGACGCCGAAGAGCAGGATCAATATCCCCAGCATGGCGTTGGCCGAGAAGTAGCTGCTCTCCATGAAGTTGTGCGCGAAGAAGATCAGCGGGAAAACGCCCAGAAACACCGCGTGAGGCAAGGCTTCGCGGCCCTCGATTGTCGGAGTCCTCAAGCTGTCGCGAACCAGGCCGAGGCCTCGAGTTATCCAGCGCAGAAGCAGAAGTAGCGCGCCTGCCAGTCCCGGCGCCCCCACCGTGACCAGAAGGTCGATGTAGCCGTTATGAGACTGGTTGGTGTGGGTCTCGGCCGCGAACCAAAGGTCCGTCTGCAGGCTGGGCTGGACCGCGGGGTTCACGTCCCAGAAGGAGCTGAAGCCCAAGCCCCTCAAGGGATGTTGCGAGAACTGGTTCAGGGCGAACATCCAGATCTCGGTGCGGCGCGTGAAGTTCACCCCGCGCAACGGGGCCAGAGGGTCTTGGCCGACGGCGTAGTTCCAGGCGAGCCATCCGAAGCCAGACGCCAAGAGTCCCGCCACGCCAAGCGCCGCGGCCGCCCATAGGGCGCCGGCGCGCAGGCGAAGGCATGCAAGCATCAAGGGCGTGGCGGCCAGGGCGGCGAGCGCGATCGCCAGGCTGGTCTTTGACTTGCTGGCGACCAGCAGCGCCACGCATCCCGCGAACATCGCGCCCCAGAACAGGCGCGCCTTCAGCGTCTTGCTGAACAGAAGATACGGCGTGATGACCAGCGAGCTCAGCATCATCACCGAACCCAGGGTGTTCTTATGATTATGGATCGCGGCCAGGCCGATGTCCGTCATCGAGAGGCCGGGGAGAGCGATCCATGACCCGATATCGATCATGATCATGATGGCGCAGGCGGTCGCGAGGGCGGCGTGCATCCGCCGGGGATCGCGTAGCCCCGCGACCAGAGCGATGCTCACCAGCACATTGATCAGATAGAGGATGAAGCGACGGCTCGAGACGACGGGGTCGATGGCCCAGCGCGTGGTCGCTCCAAACCACACGAACAGCAGCAGCAGCGGCCAGACCCGCATGGCCAGGCTCAGCACCTCCGCGCGTCGGAACCACATGATCGGCAGGGTCAACCCCAGTATGGCGAGCCAGATCGCGCGATTGAGCGGCGACATGGGCGAGGCCCCCGACAGGGCGTCCACCGTCACCTCGTGGGTATACGGCGCCGCGCCAATCATCATGTACAGCAGCATCGCGACGAGGACGAAGCCCGACCAGAGCGCCAGCCGATCGTCCAGGCGCGCCGAAGCGGCGGCGCGTTCTTCGCGACGTGCGGCGCGCCAAGCTTCAATCGCGGAGACCGGGCGCGGTTCGTCACTCACGGGAGTACGCTCCTCGCGAGCCTATCCAGCGTGAAAGCACGTCCCGCACGCCAAGGCCGAGGCCGTAGAAGCCGCGCATGTAGCGCCGCCAGAGTCTGCGAGGCTCCTTGACCAGGCGGTACAGCCAGACGAAGCCCGAATGCTCCAGAACCGCCGGCGCGGGGTCGGAATCTCCGGTCAGCACCTGCAGCGAGCTGCCGATGCAAAGGCCCAGGCCGGTGCTTCGTCCGTCCTCGATGATGTGCCCGCAAAGCAGCTCCGACTGCGGCGGTCCCATGGCGACGAAGACGAAGCGAGCCGGGTGCGCAGCGACGAAAGCGACTGCTTCGGCGACGGCGGCCGGATCGTGGATCATGCCCATCGGGGGCACGTGCTGGACGAGGCTTCGAAGGCCATATTGCTGGCGAAGCTTTTCGGCCAGGGCGGGCGTGCCGCCAATGATGGAGAGCGGCGTGTCGCGCTCAATGACTCGTTCGAATAGATCGCGGACCACATAGGCGCCAGGCGCGAAGCGCAGGCGCAGACCGCCGAGCAGAGCCGTCCGCCCCACGACGCGGCTGTCATTGGTGCTGATCCAGGCGGCGTCGCTGATTGCGCGGAACGTCGGATCGCGCTGGCGCAGATAGGCATGTTCGGCGTTGGGCGTCACGAAGGTCGCGAATGGCGCCTGGGGAGAGCGATCCGCCAAGGCTTTGACCGTCTGCTCAACCGTCATCGGCGTGAAGCGAAGTCCGGCGAAGCGAACGTCGGGCCAACGTTCTGGCGCGTTGGGGGCCGCTGTGACGCTTTGGGAACCAGACATTAAGAGAGCCTGCCGCAGAGGGGCGTTAGAGAACGACGCCCATTGGCGCCATACTTGAGAGTACGGGCCCCACCTTTACGTTCGGTTCCCGTTTCGAGGCAGTCTTGAATTCCGCGCACGCCATAAAGCGACTGATGGACATCGGCGTCTCCGCCGCGCTGCTAGCGCTGCTCGCCCCGCTGCTGCTGTTGATCGCACTCCTGGTCAAGCTGACGTCGAAAGGACCTGTCTTCTACGCCTGCCACTGGGTAGGGCAGGGAGAGCGCCCTTTCACGGGCTACAAGTTCCGCACCATGGTCTCCAACGCTGAGGCCATGGAAGCCGAGCTTCAGGATCGCAACGAGATGCGCGGTCCGGCCTTCAAGCTCACCAACGATCCGCGCGTCACGCGCGTGGGCAAGGTGTTGCGCAAGTACAGCCTGGACGAACTGCCCCAGCTTTGGAGCGTGCTCATCGGGGATCTCAGCCTCGTGGGGCCGCGTCCGCCGCGCGCCCATGAGTACGCGCAGTTCACCGAGTTCCAGAAGCAGAAGCTGGCGGTGAAGCCCGGGATCACTTGCCTCTGGCAGGTCGAGGGGCGCCATCGGATCAACGACTATGACGACTGGGTGGAGCGCGATCTCGACTATATTCGCCGCTGGTCGCTATGGCTGGACATCCAGATCCTGGCGCGGACGGCCGTGGTCGTTTTCCGGGGGACGGGCGTCTGATGAACCGCGTTCCAATCGCGATCAGTGTCGTGGTGCTGAGCTACGACCGTGTCCACCTGCTTGAGCGCACGCTCGTCAATTGCCTCAGACCCGAGGTGTCGAACGGCGTTCCGTTCGAGATCATCGTCGTCGACAACCATCCTGATCGGTTGGCCGAAACGCGGGTGTCGCGTCTGGCCGCTGATGGCGCGCCCATCCGCTATTTCGCGGACGCCCGTCGCAACGTCTCGATCGTTCGCAACGTCGGCATCAAGGCGGCTGTCGGGCGCTATGTCGCCTTCATCGACGACGACGAGGCGCCGGACGCGGGGTGGCTTTCCGAACTCCATGCCTGCCTTGAGCGCACCGGCGCGGACGCGGCGTTCGGGCCCAAGTATCCCGTGTTCGAGGCGGGAGAACCGCCGGCCTGGGATCCCGAAGGCTGGCGCTATACGCTTGACTATCGGGAGCCCGCCGACACGCCGATCCATCTGTTCGGTCGCCTGCGCAAGAAGGGCAAGGGACTGGGCAGCGGCAACGCCGCTTTCCGGGTCGCGACCTGTTTCGACACGCCCGAGCCTTTCGCGGTGGCCTTCGGCGACGCCAACGGCGAGGACACGCATCTGCTGTTCCGTCTGTCGTTGGCTGGCAAGCGCTTCGTCTGGTGTCCGACCGCGGTGGTGCGCGAGTTCATCGAAACCGATCGGACCAAGCCCAGCTACATGATCACGCGGATGAAGCGAGGGTCGCAGCACTATGCGGCCTCGCGGATCGCCACCAGCGATCGTCCAGGTCTGACACGGGTCAAGGTGACGCTCCTGGGACTTGCTCAGATCGCCGTGCACGCCGGTCTCTA
Source organism: Caulobacter sp. X (assembly GCF_002742635.1). Taxonomy (NCBI): domain Bacteria; kingdom Pseudomonadati; phylum Pseudomonadota; class Alphaproteobacteria; order Caulobacterales; family Caulobacteraceae; genus Caulobacter; species Caulobacter sp. X. The sequence continues at coordinate 177,329 of NZ_PEGF01000001.1, forward strand.
TCTGGTGTCCGGCGAGTGGCTGGGCGGCGCGCGCTACGACAACCGCATCGGCATGGCCAAGGGCCTGGGCAAGCTCACCTATCGCGCGCCGATCGGCTTCATCGACGAGAAGGCCGCATGACGGACCTGTCGATCGTCATTTGCACCTACGACCGGCCGGCGTCGCTCGAGGCGACGCTGAAGTCGTGCCTGGCCCAGACCAACGCGCTCGGGCTTTCGATCGAGATCGTGGTCGTCGACAACCATCCGAGCGGCAGCGCGCAGGCGGTCGTCGAGGGGCTGGCGGCGGACGCCCGCTGGCCGCTGCGCTACGTGACCGAGCTGACGCGCAACATGTCGACCCTGCGCAATCGCGGCTTCGCCGAGGCGAGGGGACGTCTGGCGGCGCTGATCGACGACGATGAGATCGCAGCGCCTGATTGGCTGGATCAGCTCGTGGGGGCTTTGCGCGAGGCCGACGCCGACATGGCGGTGGGACCCCGGCAAGCCGTCTTCGCCGGCGAACCGCCGCCCTATGATCCCAAGGGCGCTCAGTTCGTCAGGATCTTCGATCTCCCCGACGGCGCGATCATTCCGCTGACGGAGCCGTCCGGCAAGCCGCGTTATGGCATGGGCACGGGCAATTCGCTTTTCGATCTGTCGCGCTGCTTCCCCGATGGCGAGCCGGCCATGCGCGAGGCGTTCGGAGACGCCGGAGGCGAGGACGCTGAGCTCTTCATTCGTCTCTACCGAGAGGGACGCAGAATTGTCTGGGCGGCTCGCGCGGTCGTTACCGAGACGGTCGCGCCGCATCGAACGGCCGTGACATATCGCCTCATCCGCGCGCGCCGCGAGGCTCAGCACTACGTCTCCATCTACCTTGACGTCACACCGCGCCCTCGGCTGACCTGGGCCATCCTGATGGCCAAGGGTTTCGCGCAAGTCATTGTCGGCTTTGTTCTATCGGTGATTACGTTCGAGTTCGGCTCTCAGCGGCGCCTGCGCGGGCGCGCGCTGATGGAGCACGGTCTGGGCAAGCTGCTCTGGAAGCGAGCCGTCGGCTACATCGCCGAGCCTTCGTTCAACAGGGCAACCTGATCTCAACCAACTTGACCACAAGTCCACCCGCAAACGGCGGCGCAAGGCGCTCGCCGTCCTATTCTGAATTCTGGGGCGTCACAAAAGCATGCTGCATCGTCTTTCCTCCCATGACGCCGTGTCCGCGGATCTCACGACGCAGATCAAGCTTTTCGCCGATGGCGCCAGCCTCGAGGATTTCACGCGCCTGCACCAGAGCGGTCAGGTGGCGGGCTTCACCACCAATCCGACGCTGATGCGTAAGGCCGGCGTGACGGACTACGAGGGCTTCGCCAAGGCTCTGCTGGAGCGCATTCCCGACGCGCCGATCTCCTTCGAGGTCTTCTCCGACGAATTCGGCGACATGACCCGCCAAGCGCGCAAGATCGCCGCCTGGGGTCCCAACGTCTACGTCAAGGTTCCGATCACCAACGCCAAGCGCGAAAGCAGCCTGCCGATGGTTCGCGCCCTGGCCGACGAAGGCGTGAAGGTGAACGTCACCGCGATCCTGACCCTGGAGCAGGTGGCCGAGACGGTCGATGCGCTCAACGCCGATGTCCCGGCGGTGGTTTCGGTGTTCGCTGGCCGCATCGCCGATACGGGCGTGGATCCCATGCCGGTCATGCGCGCCGCGGTCGCCATCGCCGCCCGCAAGCTCAAGGCCGAGGTGCTGTGGGCCAGCGTGCGCGAGGTGCTCAACGTCTACCAGGCCCGCGACTGCGGCTGCCACATCGTCACCTCGACGCCGGACGTGCTGAAGAAGCTCTCCATGGCTGGCAAGGATCTGGCGGACCTGTCGCAAGAGACAGTCGCCATGTTCTACGACGACGCCAGCGCGGCCGGCTTCAAGCTTTGAGCGCTCCAGAGCTGCGCCGCGCGGTCTTCCTGGATCGCGACGGCGTGCTGAACCGCGTCGTCATGCGCGATGGCAAGGCGGCGTCTCCGCGCGCCGTGGACGAACTGCAGATCGAGCCCGAGGCGCCGGCGACGCTCAGGTCGCTGAAGGCTGCGGGATATCTGCTGTTCGTCGTCACCAACCAGCCGGACGTTCGCCGGGGGCTGATGAGCGCCGAGGCGCTGGACGCGTTGCACGCGCGTTTGGCTGAACTCCTGCCAGTGGATGAGATCGCCGCCTGCCTCCACGACAACGCCGACGGGTGCGCCTGCCGCAAGCCCAAGCCCGGCTTGGTTCTGGATTTGGCTGAGCGTCATCGCGTTGATCTTCGTCAGTCATGGCTGATTGGCGATCAAGACCGCGATATCGCTTGTGGTAAAGCCGCAGGTTGTAAAACAGTACTACTTGAGCGAGACTACAATTCGGGTATGGGGGCTAATCCTGACCAAGTCGTGGAAACACTCTCGCAATCGCTTGCGCATATTTTGCACGGGCCGTAGAGAGCGTTTGCTTGGGGTTTACTATGTTTTCTGATCACTTTCTGGAAGCGACGACGCGCGCTGTCGCCGCGATCGATCGCACAGCCGTTGAAACTGTCGCGAAGACGCTGGCCAAGGTTCGTGATGGCGGCGGCCGCCTGTTCCTGCTTGGCGTCGGCGGCAGCGCCGGCCACGCCAGCCACGCCACCAATGACTTCCGGAAAATCTGCGGCTTTGAGGCCTATTGTCCGACCGACAACGTCTCCGAACTGACCGCCCGCATCAACGACGAGGGCTGGGAAGGCGTCTTCTCGACCTGGCTCAAGAGCAGCCGCCTGACCGCCAAGGACGGCCTGCTGATCTTCTCGGTCGGCGGCGGCAGTCTTGAGCCTCCGGTCAGCGCCAATCTCGTGCGCGCCATGCAGTACGCCAAGGAAAAGGGCGCTGTCGTCACCGGCATCGTCGGTCGCGACGGCGGCTTCACCGCCAAGATCGCCGACGCCTGCGTCGTCGTGCCGACCGTCGATCCGCAGTTGATCACGCCGATCGTCGAAGGCCTGGCCGCGGTCGTCTGGCACCTGCTGGTGTCGCACCCGGCGCTCTCGCGCTCGAAGGGCCACTGGGAGCAAATCGCCCCGGCACCCGCTGTCGCGGTCGCCGCCGAATAATCCATGATCTCCACCCGCACGCCGCTGCGCGTGACCCTCGGAGGCGGGGGCACCGATCTGGAGAGCTATTACCGACGCGATGGCGGGTTCATCTTCGCCATGGCGCTGGACAAGTACATCCATATCAGCGCGCACCGCCCGGCCTTCCATGATCATGTGGCCCTGATGGGGCCTGATCCCGAGAACGTCGCCCGCACCGAAGACCTCAAGCACGAACTGGTCCGGGCCGCGCTTCTGCGCCACGGGATCGAGACCGGTTTCGAGGCGGCTTCGATCGGCGACATCGTCGGCGGTACGGGCCTGGGCTCTTCCAGTTGCTTCCTGGTCGGCTTCCTGCGCGCCCTGCACGCTCTGAAGGGCTCCGAGCCCGATCGCCAGGCGCTGGCCGAGGAGGCTTGCGACCTGGAGATCAACGTCCTGGCCAAGGGCATCGGCAAGCAGGATCAGTACATGGCCGCGTTCGGCGGCCTGACGACGCTCGACATCGCGCCGAACGGCGAGGTCAAGGTCGGCTCGGTCGCGCTGGACCCAGAGGTCGAGGCGGCCTTCATCGCCCATACCCACATCTATTACACGGGCTTGCGACGCGACGCGGCGGTGATCCTGGACGACCAGAACAGCGCCATGCTCAGCGACGGCGAGCGCCAGCGTCAGGCCGCCCAGAGCCTGGGCGCCATCAAGGACCTTGGCTACCGCATCCGCGACGCCTGGATCGCCGGCGACCTCGACGGCTGGGGCCGCATGCTGCATGAGCATTGGGTCAGCAAGAAGCAACTCTCGTCGAAGATTAGCTGGCCGCATATCGACCAGCTATATGACCACGTCCGCGCCAATCTGGGCGTCACGGGCGGCAAGGTGATCGGCGCTGGCGGCGGCGGCTTCCTGATGCTGTTCACGCCGAACGACGGCCAGGCGCTGGAAGACTACATGGCGTCTCAGAACATGCCGCGCCTGCGCTACGGCATTGATCGCGGCGGGACGCAGGTCCTGCTGAGCCAGATCGCATGAACGCCTGGCGCGCGGAGGTCCTCGGCGGCGTTCGGCGGGTCCGCACCACCAGCGGATTCGACGTCCGAGCCCGCGCGCCTCTGCGCTTGGGCCTGGCGGGCGGCGGCACCGACCTCTCGCCCTACTGCGACCAGTTCGGCGGCGCGGTTCTGAATGTCACGATCGACCGCTTCGCCTTCGCGCATGTCGCGCCCAGCCGGGACGGGGCGGTCTCGTTCCGCGCCAACGACCTTGGCGTTCAGGAACGGCATGAACTGGGCGCTTGCCCTCGGATAGATGAAGGCCTGCGCCTGCATCGCGCGGTTTACGAACATATGGTCGAGACGTATCTGGATGGCGATGCGCCAGCGCTGAGCGTCTCGACGAATATCGACGCGCCGGCCGGGTCCGGTCTGGGTTCGTCCTCAGCCCTGGTTGTTGCGCTGGTGGAGGCGTTTCGGCTGGCGCTGGACCTGCCGCTGGGGCCCGCCGACGTCGCCCGGCTAGCGTTCCTGATCGAGCGCCGCAAGCTCGGCTTGGCCGGCGGGCGTCAGGATCAGTACGCGGCGGCCTTCGGCGGGGTGAACTTCATCGAGTTCCTGCCCGAGGACAAGGTGCTGGTCAGTCCTCTGCGGGTGCCGCGCGCCTACCTCAATGAGTTCGAGTCTTCACTGGTGATCTGCTTCACCGGTCAATCGCGACATTCAGAGACGATCATCAAGGAGCAGATCGACGGCCTCGTCGGCATGAACGCCGAGACGGTCGAGAGCATGCACCAGCTCAAGGCCGACGCGGCCCTCATGCGCGAGGCCCTGCTACGGGGCGACATGCGTGACATGGCCGCCATCCTGATGCAGTCCTGGACCGCCAAGAAGCGCACCGCCAGCGGCGTGGCGACGGAGACCGTCGATCGCCTGTTCGACCTCGCCATGGCCGCGGGCGCTTGGGGCGGCAAGGTCTCCGGCGCGGGCGGCGGCGGCTTCCTGATGTTCTTCACGGACCCCGAGAACCGCCACCACCTGATCGCCACGCTGAACGCGGCGGGCGGCCAGGCGAGCTCGGTCAAGGTCACGTTCGAGGGCGCGGAAGCCTGGAGCGTGCCCCGGTGAGGGTTCGTCAGTGCGTGATCCTCGTCGGCGGGCTGGGCACGCGTCTCGGCGACATCGCCCGCGACACGCCCAAGCCCATGCTGCCGGTGGCCGGTCGGCCCTTCCTCGAGCACTTGCTCGCCAAGGCGGCGCGCAGCGGCTTCGACCGCGCGCTGCTGCTGGCTGGGCATCGCGCGGAGGTGATCTCGCGGCATATCGAGGCCGAGACGCTCGTCGATCGTCTCGGCATGGAGATCGCGGTGTCGATCGAGTCAGAGCCTCTGGGAACGGGCGGCGCGCTGAGCTACGCCCACGACCGGCTTGACGACGCCTTCCTGCTGCTGAACGGCGACACCTGGTTCGACTTCGACTGGCGCGCCTTCGCCGACCGTGGCGACTACGCCGGCCTCATGGCGCTGCGCACGGTTGAACCGGCGGACCGCTACGAGACCGTAGTCTTGGACGGCGACCGTGTCAACGAGATCCGGCCCCGCGACGCCGGCCTGCGCAAGGGCCTGATCAATGGCGGCGTCTGCCGCCTCGCCAAGACGGCTGTGCCCAAGACCGATCGCGCCTTCTCCCTCGAGGCGGAATTGCTGCCAGCGCTTTGCAAGGCGCGCGACCTTGGAGGGCAGGTGTTCGATGGCGCGTTCGTCGACATCGGCGTGCCCGCCAGCCTGGCGTCCGCCGAGCAGATCCTGGCGTCGGCCTAGCTTCATCGCCGGGGCTCGCATCCGGACGACTCAAATCATGGCCAAGATTGACTAACCGCAACGTCGGACGCGTTCACCGGCCGTAAAGCCGAGGCGCCACCCTGACGTTCGAGATGACTCATGTCGATCAAGCCCATTGACCTAAGCCGTGTGCGTGACCTGCCGCTGCTGGCTTCCGCCAGCGATGAGTCTCTCTCCCTGATCGGGCAGGGCGGCTTCCTGCAATGGACGCCAAAGGGCGCCGAGCTGGTCGCCGAGGGGGAGGTCAACGACTTCCTCTACATCCTGCTCGAGGGCTCCGTGGAGCTGGAAGGCACCTGGGGTGACCGCGACTCGACCCTCGCCGTGCTGCGGCCGCTGTCCAGCTTCGTTCTGGCCTCGGTGGTCCTTGAGGCGCCGGCGCTGATGACGGCCCGCACGCTCGCCCGCAGCCAGTTGCTGATGATCCCGGGCGAGCTTTTCCGACGCGTGATCCGGCAGGACCAAGGCGTCTCCATGGCGGTCATTGAGGAGCTGTCAGGCTGCTACAGCGGTCTGGTCCGCACCATCAAGAGCCACAAGCTGCGCGCGCCGCTCGTCCGTCTGGCCAACTACCTGCTCGTGCAGCAGAGTCGCCAGGGCGGCGGCAGCGTGCTGCGTCTGCCGCTGCAGAAAAGGATGCTGGCGTCGCTGCTGGGCATGACGCCCGAGAACCTCTCGCGATCGTTCGCCGCCTTGGCTGAACATGGGGTCAGGGTCGATGGGCCGCTGGTGACGATCACCCGTCCGGCGGTCCTGACCCGCTTGGCCAAGCCTGATCCCCTGATCGACAATCCGCTGCCCGTGGCCGGCGCCACGATGGGCCAAGCCGGACGCGAGCGCGCCGCCCACGTCGAGGGCCACGCCTGATGGCCTACAGGTCGGTGAAGACCTATGGCGCTGAGCGGGGCCTGTCGTGCGCCTACCGCCAGTGGGCGGCCGAGAGCCATTGCCAGCTCCTGCACGGCTATTCGCTAGGCTTCGTCTTCGACTTCGCGGCCGAACAGCTGGACGCGCGCGGCTGGGTGGTGGACTTCGGGAAGGCCGGCTTTGGTCCTATCCGCGAGTGGCTCCACCACATGTTCGACCACACTTTGCTGGTGGCCGCCGATGACCCCTCGCGGCTGGAGTTCGAGCGGCTCCAACGCCTGGGCTTGGCGCAGGTCAGGATCGTTCCGGGCGTCAGCGCCGAAGCTCTGGCCGCTCACGTGTTCGAGCATGCCCAAGGTCTGGTCGACTCAGCGACCAAGGGACGTTGCTGGGTGGCCTCGGTCGAGTGCAGGGAGCACGGCGCCAATGCCGCCGTGTACGAGAACCCGCAGGGCGTCTTGAAACAGGTCAGCGCCGAGGCGCTGAGTTTAGCGCTCAAGGGTCTTTAGGGGCGGCTTGAGCGGTGTGACGAGCGCTGACGCGCTCGGCCTCTCAAAATGTGACTTGACCATCCATAATATGGAACTAACGCTTGCGCTCTAGGGCCAGCGATCCGTGCGGCGTAATCGTGCGGGCGGCGAAGGTCTGGGAGGACATTTTGCAGCAAGCCCACGCCACGGCTCTGTCACGCCGCGATCTTCTTATTCTATCAGCGGCGGCCGCCGCTTTGGGCTTAGGGGCGACCGATGCAGCGAGCGCCGCGCCCTCGACGCCGGTCACGGACCTTCGCTGGCTAGATGGAGAGCCGCCAAAGGTTCTGGACGGCGCCACCTTCGGCGTTCCCTGGCCTCGAGGCGCGCTCAAACCCTCGCAAGCGTTCAGGATCGCCAGCAAGACAGGTGAGGACGTTCCGGTCCAGTCGTGGCCGATCGCCTATTGGCCGGATGGTTCGCTGAAATGGTCTGCTCACGCCGTCGCGGGCGGGGAGGGGCGTCAGGACCTTTCGATCGTCCCCGGAAAGCCCAAGGCGCCCGCTTCGCCCGTGATCGTCACCCAGACCGACGCGCTGATCACGGTGACCTCCGGCGATCTGATCTGGCGTCTCCCCAGGTCGGGCCCCGACCTGGTGTCGGAGGCTCTGCGCGGCGGACGGGTCACGCTGAAGGGCCTGCGCCTGGTCGCCATCGCCCAGGATCAGCCCGCTCTGGAGCCTGACGGCGTTGTCCATTCGGCGCGGTACGAGTCGCGGTTCTCGACGGTCACCGTCGAGCAGTCGGGACCTGTTCGGGCCGTGGTGCGCTTTGACGGGGTCCACCGCGGTGGCGGACGCGACTGGCTGCCGGTAAGCGTGCGTCTCTATTTCCACGCCGGTTCCGAAGCCGTGCGCATCGTCCACAGCTTCATCCTAGACGCCGACCCGGCCAAGGACTTCATCCGGGGACTGGGCGTCACCGCTCGGGTGCCGATGAGCGACGAGAGCCATAACCGCCACGTCCGGCTCTCGGGCGAGGAGGTTGGCGTGTTTGGCGAGGCGGTGCGGACCCTGACGGGTCTGCGCTCGCGCGGCGACCCCGGACCCGCCGCCCGCGAGGCGCAGATCGCCGGTCGCGCCGTCCGCACCGACATCCTGCCGCCCAAGCTCCGCGCCGGCTTGCAATGGATCCCGGAGTGGGGCGATTTCTCGCTGTCGCAGCTGACGCCTGACGGCTTCACCCTGCGCAAGCGGACCAGCGCCGGCCACGCCTGGATCGATTCCAACGCGGGACGGCGGACGAAGGGGCTGGCCTATGTCGGCGGCGTCTCCGGCGGCGTCGCCTTGGGCCTTAAGGACTTCTGGCAGCGCGCGCCGACAGGGCTCGATATCCGCAACGCCCACACCGACCTCGCCGAGCTGACCGCCTGGATGTGGTCGCCCGAGGCGCCGGCCATGGACGTGCGGCCCTATCGCAGTCCCAACGGCATGGACACCCACGCCAAGGAGCTCGAAGGCCTGGACATCACTTATGAGGATTACGAGGCCGGCTGGGACGACGCGCACGGGATCGCGCGGACTTCCGAGCTGACCCTATGGATCCTGGGCGCGACGCCGTCGCACGACGTCTTCTCGGACATGGCCGGCAGGGTGGCCGATCCGCCCCGGCTTACCGTGTCGCCCGAGCGCCTGAAGGCGGCCGGTGTGTTCGGCGACTGGAGCGTCGTCGACGCCTCGACGCCGACCCGAAAGCGGATCGAGGATCGGCTCGCCTACCTGATCGACTACTACATGAAGGAAACGGACCAGCGACGGTGGTACGGCTTCTGGTCGTACGGCGACGTGATGCACACCTACGACCCGGATCGCCACATGTGGCGCTACGACGTCGGCGGCTTCGCCTGGGACAATTCCGAACTCTCGACCGACCTGTGGGTCTGGTACAGCTACCTGCGCACCGGTCGCGCGGATGTCTTCAAGTTCGCCGAGGCGATGACCCGCCACACGGGCGAGGTCGATGTCTATCACCTGGGTCGCTTCAAGGGCTTCGGCACGCGGCACGGCGTCCAGCACTGGTCCGACTCGTCCAAGCAGCCGCGGGTCTCGAACGTCGCCTACCGCCGCATCTACTATTACCTGACCGCGGACGAGCGGGTGGGCGACCTGATGCGCGAGCTGGTTACCTCCGACTCGGCGTTGGAGGCCGTCGACATCTCCCGCAAGCTGCCGCCGTCGCCGGGACGTGAGCGGCCCAAGGGCGTTGTGGCCTCGGGCTTCGGCACCTCGTGGGGCGCGTTCCTGGGGGCCTGGCTGACGGAATGGGAACGCACGCGCGATCCGCGCTGGCGGGACCGGATCCTCAATGGCATGAACACGATAGCCGCCATGAAGCGGCGCTGGTTCGCCGGCGAGGCGCCCTACGACCTCAAGACCGGCAAGTTCCTGGGCGACGGCGACTATGTCAGCGTCTCGCACTTGAACGCGGTGTTTGGGGTGGTCGAGATGACGTCCGAGCTGCTCGACCTGCTGGACGTCCCCGCCTACCGCAAGGCCTGGCTGGAATACTGCCGTTACTACAATGCGCCGCCCGCCGAGCTGAAGGCGCTGCTAGGCCAGGTCCCTGGCGGTCGCAGCCTGAACGACGCCCATTCGCGCCTGACCGCCTATGCAGCTAAGCACGAGAACGATCACGCCCTGGCGCTACGCGCCTGGTCGGAATTCTTTGGCAAGGCGGGACGGGAAGGGGGCGACCTGTTGTCGAGCCAGAGCCGTCGCGTTGGGGGAACAGCGGTGCTGCGTCCGATCGAAGAGGATCCGGTCCTGTCCACGAACGGGGTCGCCCAATGGGGACTGGCGGCGATCCAGAACCTGGCCCTGATCGGCGACAGTCTGGAAGAAGCGGCGGCCGCGAACCGCTGAAGACTCGCCGCGCCCATCGGGCGCGGCGGAACGTCGCAGTCAGGCTTAGTGCGCGGCGTCGATCGACAGAATCGCCCGCGCTTCATCCCGAGCCTGTCGGCCAGCAAAGAACAGCGACGCCACGAATACGATCGAGAGGGCGGCCGCTACGTAGCAGGCGGGGCAGTGGCCCGCGAACACGAAAGCGTCGCCGCGCGCGCTACAGATCGGGCCCGCGAGCATACGTGGAAGCGATTGCTGCAAGGCGATCGCCCAGGCGACCAGGGCCGCCACGCCGGTGGCCGAAGGGAGATGTCGAGAAAACGCGTTGAGCATGGCGGACTCCGAATTGGCCCACAGGGTCTAACAGGTCTGCTGACTTGGCTTTGAGGTAGATCAACGCACGTATACGGCCCGTGTGACACCCCTGGGGTCCAGGTTCGACTCATGGAGTCCGTATGTCCGCCCCCTCAAACACCAGTGCTGGTCCGCCCGCGGGCTCCAGCCTCCTCCTAATAATCTCGGTTATCGGCGCCTTTTTGGCGATTTTGGGGGCGGGTCTAACCCATGACCCCATTTTCCGCCTGCAAGCCGGAACCGTCGCGCTGGCCGGCGTCATCGCCGCCTTCGTCCTGAACGGCGGTCTCGCCGGGGGGACGCTGCGCGACCATCCCGACCAGTACTCCGACAACGTCATCAAGGCCGGCGTCATCGCCACCATGTTCTGGGCGGCGGCGGGCTTGCTGGTGGGGGTGATCATCGCCGCCCAGCTGGCCTGGCCGAGGATCTTCTACTTCCCCGAGTTCGGTTTCCTGAACTTCGGGCGGCTGCGGCCTCTGCACACCTCGGCGGTGATCTTCGCGTTCGGCGGCAACGCCCTGATCGCGACGTCCTTCTGGGTCGTCCAGCGCACCTGCAAGGCGCGTCTGGCGGGCGGCATCGCGCCGTGGTTCGTGTTCTGGGGCTACCAGCTGTTCATCGTGATGGCCGCGACCGGCTACCTGATGGGCGCGACCCAGGGCAAGGAATACGCCGAACCCGAATGGTACACCGACCTGTGGCTGACGATCGTCTGGGTGGCCTATCTGCTGGTCTTCCTGGGCACGATCTGGAAGCGCAAGGAGCCGCATATCTATGTGGCGAACTGGTTCTACTTGGCCTTCATCGTCACCATCGCGCTGCTGCACCTAGTGAACAACGCCGCAGTTCCGGTCGGCCTGCTGAACCACAAGTCCTACGGCGTGATGTCCGGCGTCCAGGACGCTCTGACCCAGTGGTGGTACGGCCACAACGCGGTCGGCTTCTTCCTGACCGCCGGCTTCCTGGCCATGATGTACTACTTCGTGCCCAAGCGCGTTGAGCGTCCGGTCTACAGCTACCGTCTGTCGATCGTGCACTTCTGGGCCCTGATCTTCATCTACATCTGGGCCGGCCCGCACCACCTGCACTACACAGCCCTGCCGCAGTGGGCGCAGACCCTGGGCATGACCTTCTCGATCATGCTGTGGATGCCCTCCTGGGGCGGCATGATCAACGGCCTGATGACCCTGTCGGGCGCGTGGGACAAGCTGCGCACCGACCCCGTCGTCCGCATGATGGTCGTCTCGATCGCCTTCTACGGCATGTCGACCTTCGAAGGTCCGGTGATGTCGATCCGCGCCGTCAACGCGCTGAGCCACTACACCGACTGGACCATCGGCCACGTGCACTCCGGCGCTCTGGGCTGGGTCGGCTTCATCAGCTTCGGGGCGGTCTACTGCCTCGTTCCGTGGCTGTGGAAGAAGCCGGGCCTGTACTCGAACAAGATGGTCGAGTGGCACTTCTGGATCGCGACCACCGGGATCCTGCTCTACATCGCCGCGATGTGGGTGTCGGGCATCATGGAAGGCCTGATGTGGCGGGAATACACCCCGCAAGGCTTCCTGGCCTACAGCTTCATCGAGACCGTCTCGGCCAAGCATATCGAGAACATCATCCGCACCGTTGGCGGTCTGATGTACCTGACCGGCGCGCTGATCATGATCGTCAACCTCTGGAAGACGATCAGCACGCCCTCCGCCGAGCTGGCCGACGCTCCGGCCGCCCCCGCCAACGCGATCGCCTGAGGTTCCGATGTCTCTCTGGAAGCAACACTCCAAGCTTGAGCGGCATTCGCTGCTGCTCATCGTCGGCATCCTTCTGGTCGTCTCCATCGGCGGCCTGGTCGAGATCGCCCCGCTGTTCTGGCTGCAGAGCACGATCGAGAAGGTGCAGGGCATGCGTCCCTACACCCCGCTCGAGCTGGCCGGCCGCGACATCTATGTCCGCGAAGGCTGCTACCTCTGCCACTCGCAGATGGTTCGCCCGCTGCGTGACGAGGTCGAGCGCTATGGTCACTACAGCCTGGCCGCCGAGAGCATGTACGATCACCCGTTCCAGTGGGGGTCCAAGCGGACCGGTCCCGACCTGGCGCGCGTGGGCGGCAAGTACTCGGACACCTGGCACCGCGACCACCTGATGGATCCGCGCTCGGTCGTGCCGGAATCGGTGATGCCGCCCTACAAGTTCCTGGCCGAAAAGGACCTGGACTACAGCGACATCGTCGATCGCATGAAGACCCAACACACGGTCGGCGTGCCCTACACCGCGGATGAGATCGCCAACGCCAAGAAGGACCTCGAGGCCCAGGCCGATCCGTTCTCGACCGACGCGGTGGGCCTGCGCGCCCGCTATGGCGCCAAGGTTGTCAACCGCGACTTCGACGGCGATCCCAACAAGATCTCCGAGATGGATGCGCTGGTCGCCTACCTGCAGATGCTGGGCACCCTGGTGGACTTCAAGTCCTACAAGGCCCACGCGCCGGAGAACCAACGATGAGCGGTCTCTCCTACGAAACCGTCGCGCGCTTCGCGCAGCAGGGTGGGCTGATCTACTTTGGCCTGATCTTCCTCGCCGGCGTCGCCTACGCCCTGTGGCCTTCCCGGAAGGCCGAATTCCAACACGCCGCGCATATGCCGCTGGATGACGAGGAGCTCTCCTGATGGCTCACGAACGCGAGACCGACCACGCCACGGGCGTCGAGACGACCGGGCACGAGTGGGACGGCATCAAGGAACTGGACAACCCGCTACCTCGCTGGTGGCTGTGGGTCTGGTACGCCTGCATCGCCTTCTCGATTGGCTACTGGGTGGCCATGCCGGCCTGGCCGGGCCTGCATAGCTACACCAAGGGCATGCTGCATCAGTCGGACCGGGCGAATGTCGGCAAGGAGTTGTCGGCCCTTGAGCTCCAGCGCGGCCAAGGCGCGGCGATGCTTCGCACCGCCAGCCTGGAGCAGATTGAAAAGGATCCGAAGCTGCAGGCCTACGCCCAGCAGGTCGGCCAGTCGGTCTTCGGCGACAACTGCGCCACCTGCCACGGCATCGGCGGCACGGGCGGCAAGGGCTACGCCAACCTCCGCGACGACGTGTGGCTGTGGGGCGGCAAGCTGGAGGACATCCAGTACACCATCACCCACGGCATCCGCACCGGCGCCGAAGGGGCCCGCATGTCGCAGATGCCCGCCTTCGGCCGTGACGAGCTGCTCAAGCCCGAGCAGATCGACGACCTGACCGAATACGTGGTCAAGCTGTCGAACCGTCCGGCCGACGCCGGCGCCGTGGCCCGCGCCGCGCCGATCTACGAGACCCAGTGCGTGGCCTGCCATGGCGTGGACGGCAAGGGGAACCAGGAGCTCGGCGCGCCGAACCTGACCGACGCCGACTGGCTGTACGGCTCCGATCGGGCTTCGATCCGCGGCCAGATCTATGCTGGCAACGGCGGCGTCATGCCCACCTGGGGCGGTCGCCTGAGCCCGGAAACGATCAAGGCGCTGGCCGTCTACATTCACTCCAACGCCGGTGGTCAGTAAGGGCTATGCCCACGCTTATCGACAACAGGCCTCCTGAACCTGAAACCCGGACGGCGGTCTCGGCCGCCGCCCGGGCCAAGGGCAAGGGTGACGCCAAGGGCGGGCTCTACAAGCCTCGCGAGCCGATCTATCCCAAGCTGGTCCACGGCAAGTGGCGGAACGTGAAGTGGGCGCTGCTCATCATCACGCTCGGGATCTACTACATCACGCCGTGGATCCGCTGGCATCGGCCGGACGGTTTCCCGCAACAGGCGGCGCTGGTCGATTTCACTGGCCGGCGGTTCTATTTCTTCGACATCCAGCTGTGGCCCCAGGAAGTCTATATCTTCACGGGCCTGCTGGTGATGTCCGCCCTGGCGCTGTTCCTGGTGACGGCGCTTTTCGGGCGTCTGTGGTGTGGCTATGCCTGCCCGCAGACCGTCTGGACCGACCTCTACATCGTCGTGGAGCGCCTGTTCGAGGGCGACCGTAACGCCCGCATGCGTCTCGACGCCGCGCCGCTGTCGTTCGACAAGATCTGGCGCAAGACCGGCAAGCACCTGACCTGGCTGGCCATCGCCTTCGGCACCGGCGGCGCCTGGATCTTCTATTTCCACGACGCGCCGACCCTGATCCGGACATTCTGGACCGGCGACGCCCCCGTGACGGCCTATGTCTCGTGCTTTCTGCTGACCTGCACGACCTACATCTTCGCCGGCTGGATGCGCGAGCAGGTCTGCACCTACATGTGCCCGTGGCCCCGCATCCAAGGCGCCATGCTGGACCATCACTCTCTGCAGGTGACCTATCTGGGCTATCGCGGCGAGCCGCGCGCTCCGCACAAGAAGGGGCTGAGCTGGGAAGGGCGCGGCGACTGCGTCGACTGCCGCCAGTGCGTCGTGGTCTGCCCGATGGGCATCGACATCCGCGACGGCGCGCAGCTGGAGTGCATCAACTGCGGCCTCTGCGTCGACGCCTGCGACGACATCATGACCAAGATGGGCCGCCCTACCGGCCTGATCGCCTATGACTCCGAAGCCGCCGTCTCGCATCGCGGGTCCGGACAGAAGGCGCGCTACTTCCCCGTCCGTAGCCGCACGATCTACTACGCCCTGGCGCTCACGATCGTCAGCGGGCTGACCCTATGGTCGCTGCTCGCCCGGCCCGACGCGGATCTTCACGTGATCCGGGACCGCAATCCGGTGTTCGTGCGAATGCACGACGGCGCGGTCCGCGATGGCTACACGCTGAAGATCGGCAATCGCACCTTCGTGCCGCAACGCTTCGACGTTTCGTTCGAGGGCGTCCCCGGCGCCCGGCTCAGCCACCCCGGCGGCGAGGGCCAGCATGTGAGCATCGTGGTGCCCGCCGACCAGGTCGTGCCGCTGCGCGTCTTCGTCACCGCCCCGCCGAACGCCGAACTGGACGCCAGCGTCCCGGCCCGCTTCGTCATCCGCTCGGGTGACGTCCAGGCCGAGGCCAAGACCGTCTTCCTCTCTGGAGCCGCGAACCCGCAATGACCAGCGCAACGCAATCGGTCGCCAAGTCTCCGTCCGAGAAGGGCCGCATCACAGGTTGGCATGTGCTGATCGGCGTGGTGCTGTTCTTCGCGACGGTCATCGCGGTCGACACCATCTTCATGGTGCAGGCCTATCGGACCTTCTCGGGCGAGGTGGCGTCCAACCCCTACGAGGCGGGCCTGACGTTCAACCGCACCCTGGCCCAGCGCCAGAAGGAAGCGGCTCTGGGCTGGTCCGCCAGCGTCGAGACGCCGGCCGGCAAGACCGTCGTGGTCACGGTCGTCGATCGCGCGGACAAGCCGCTCGACGGCTTGTCGCTGACCGGCGTTCTGGAGCGTCCGGCGACGGAAGCCGGTCGTCAGACCCTGAACTTCCGTTCGCTGGGCGGCGGCCGCTATGAAGCAGCCGCTCAGTTGGATGGGGCTTGGGACCTGCGGGCGACCGCCCGTAACGCCAAGGACATGTTCGAGATCGAAACGCGCCTGGTGGAGCCCGCGCGATGAGCCAGAGCCTGACCCTGCATCGTGACCTCGAGGCGTTCGTTCGGCGGGACGAGGAGGGGAAGGGCCGTCTCGAGCTGCTGGTCAGCGGCGCCCGCTGCGCCGGCTGCATCAACAAGATCGAGAAGGCGGTTCGCGAACTGCCGGGCGTTGACGCCGCTCGCTTGAACCTGACCACGGGCAAGCTCGCGGTTCAGCTGGAGGGCAAGCAGGCCGACCCGGAACGCGTCGTCGAGACCGTCGAGGCGCTCGGTTATCGCGCTTGCCTGTTCGATCCCGGCGAGGCCGCCGCGGCCCAGGATCGGGAAGGGCGCGAGCTGGCTGTCGCCCTCGGCGTCGCCGGCTTCGGGGCCGGCAACGTCATGATGTTCACCGTGCCCGCCTGGGCCGGTCTGTTCGGGCAGGAGCTGAACAGCTCCACTCTGACGCTGATGTACTGGATGGCCGCGATCGTCGCGACGCCATGCGCTCTGTTCGCTGGCCGTCCGTTCTTCCGCTCCGCCTGGGCCTCGCTGAAGCGGGGCAAGGCCAATATGGACGTGCCGATCTCGATCGGCGTGATCCTGACCCTGATCGTCAGCTTTTCCGAGACGATCCTGCGCGGCAAGCATGCCTATTTCGACGCGGCGGTGACGCTGCTGTTCCTGCTGCTAATCGGCCGCTATCTGGACCATCGCCTGCGCGCCAACGCCCGCTCTGCCGCCCGCGACCTGCTGGCGCTCCAGACGCCGGTGGCCATGCGCCTGATCGACGGCGTCGAGCAGGGGATTCCCGTCGCCGAGGTCAAGATCGGCGACCGTCTCGTCGTCGCGCCGGGCGACCGCGTGCCGGTCGACGGCCTGGTCGAGAGCGGCCAGTCCGAGCTCGACAACGCCCTGATCACTGGCGAAACCGCCCTGGCGCCGGTCGGCGCGGGCGCGCGCCTGCACGCCGGCGCCCTGAACCTGTCGGGCCGCCTGGTGATGACCGCCACGGCGCGCAGCGAGGATTCCACCGTCGCCGCCATCGCCCGCCTGATGGAGGCCGGCGCGCAGACGCGCTCGGCCTATGTACGTCTGGCCGACAAGGCCGCGGCGCTCTACGTGCCGGTCGTCCACACCGCCGCGGCCCTGACCTTCGTCGGCGGCTGGGCGCTGGGCCTTGGCCCGCGCGAGGCGCTGCTGCGCGCCGCCGCGGTGCTGATCGTCACCTGTCCGTGCGCCCTGGGCCTGGCCGTGCCCGCCGTGCAGATCGCCGCCAGCAGCCGCCTTTTCCGGAAGGGCGTGCTGGTCAAGTCCGGCGCCGCGCTGGAGCGTCTGGCCGAGGTCGAGCATGTGGTGTTCGACAAGACCGGCGTCCTCACCGAAGGCCGTCCCCGCTTGATCGACGCGCCGGACCACCTGGTCGCCATGGCCGCGCCGCTGGCGCGCGCCTCGCGCCACCCCCTGGCCAAGGCCTTGGCCGCCGAGGCCGGCCTCGGTCCCGTCGCCGTGGATTGCGTGGAGACGGCGGGGCAGGGCGTCGAGGGCCTCATCGATGGCCGTCGCGCCCGCCTGGGCCGCGCCGCCTTTGTCGGCGTCGCTGGCGGCGACGCCCGCGAGACCGAGCTGTGGTTCGGCTTCGAGAACGACATCAAGATCCGCTTCGTGTTCGAGGACCAGCCGCGCGCCGACGCGGCCGACACCATCGCGCGCCTGCGTCGCATGGGCCTGTCGGTCGAGATCCTGTCCGGAGACCTGGCCGGTCCCGTGGGCGACATCGCGCGCGAAGTGGGCGTCGCCGATTGGCGCGCCGGCCTGACGCCGTTCGACAAGGCCGCCATCGTCGACCAGTTCAAGACCGAAGGCCGCAAGGTCCTGATGGTCGGCGACGGGCTCAACGACGCCGCCGCCCTGTCCAAGGCCCACGCTTCGATGGCGCCGGGCGCCGCCGTGGACGCGGCCCAGAACGCGGCCGACCTGGTCTTCACGGGCGAAGGGTTGGGCGCGGTCGTCGAGGCGATCGACACGGCCCGCGAGGCGCGTCGTCGGGCGCTTGAGAACTTCGGATTCTCGGCGCTCTATAACGTCGTGGCCATGCCGGCGGCGATGGCCGGCCTGATCAATCCCTTCATCGCCGCCCTGGCGATGTCGGGCTCCTCGATGGTCGTGCTGCTGAACGCCGCGCGCCCGCGCATCGCCTGGAGGCGTCGATGAATATCGTCCTGTTCCTGGCCCCGTTCTCGATCGGCCTCGGCGCCATGGGCCTGTTCGCCTTCTTCTGGACCATGCGGTCGGGCCAGTACGAGGATCCCAAGGGCGACGCCGCCCGGATCCTCTATGACCACCTCGAGGACAAACCGCCCCAAGACTGAGCCCAGCGGATTGATCCAGGTGGATTGATCCAAATCACGGCGGAGGCGGGAAGGGCGGATCAGGTTGCGCGCGTCAGGAGAGACGCATGACCGCAACCGCCGCCACGATTCCCGCCAACGACCACCACGCGCTTCTGGCGCGTTATGACAGCCGCGCGCCGCGTTACACCAGCTATCCCACCGCGCTGCAGTTCTCCAAAGAGGTCGACGCCGAGGTCTATGGCGACTGGTTGGCGAGCCTCGACCCGCGCGAGCCAGTCTCGCTCTACGCCCACATCCCGTTCTGCGATCGGCTGTGCTGGTACTGCGGCTGCAACACTCGGGTGGTGAAGAAACAGGCGCTGATCAGCGAGTATGTCGAGCGTCTGGTGGACGAGCTGGCCCTAGTCGAGGCGCGACTGCCCGGCCGCATCAAGGCCGGCGCGGTGCACCTGGGCGGCGGCACGCCCAACATGCTGTCGCGCGACGACATGGTCCGTCTGTTCGGCGCCCTGCGCCACGTCTTCCCGTTCGCGCCGGGCGTTGAGATCTCGGCTGAACTCGATCCGGCCGTCCTGACCGAGAGCTGGGTCAAGGCCGCGGCTTTCCACGGCCTGACCCGCGCCAGCCTGGGCGTTCAGGACCTGGCCCCGCACGTCCAGGAAGCGGTCAACCGTGTCGAGCCGTTCGAGGTCGTGGCGCGCGCCGCCCACTGGCTGCGCCAGGCGGGCGTGGCTTCGATCAATCTCGACCTGATGTACGGCCTGCCCAAGCAGACGACCGCCGACGTGGTCGCCACGTTGGACAAGGTCCTGACCCTGCGCCCCGAGCGGATCGCCCTGTTCGGCTACGCCCACGTGCCGTGGGCGCGCTCGCACCAGAAGCTGATCCGCGAAGAGGACCTGGCCGACGCCAACGGTCGCTTCGAGCAGAGCCAGGCCGCCGCCGAGCGACTCGTGAAGGCGGGCTATGTGGCGATCGGCCTCGATCACTTCGCCCTGCCGAACGACGATTTGGCGCTCGGCGTCGCCACCGGCACGCTGCGCCGGAATTTCCAAGGCTACACCACCGACCAGCACCCGACGCTGATTGGCCTGGGCGCCTCGTCGATCGGCCGCATGCCGGGCGGCTATGTCCAGAACCTGCCCGCCGAGGTCGCCTGGCGCGACGCCATCCTTCAGGGACGGCTGCCGGTCGCGCGCGGCGTCAAGCTGACGGACGACGACCGCCTGCGCGCCGACGTGATCGAGCGGCTGATGTGCGACTTCCAGGTGGACCTGGCCGCGGTGGCCGCGCGCCACGGGGTGTCGCCATTGGTCTTCAGCGGCGACATCGCCAAGCTGGCGGACCTGCATGGCGACGGATTGGTGCAGGTCGGCGGGGACGTCGTTCGCGTGACCGAGGCTGGCCGTCCCTTCGTGCGTCTGGCCGCCCAGGCCTTCGATCATCGCTCTGACACGCGCGAGGGCTTTTCGCGAGCAATCTAGTTGTCAGAAACTGATCGAGGTCAAGGTCGAGTGCTTCGTAATCCTCCAAACAGACATCGCGACGAAAAATAGAGAGTCGCCCAATTCTGGGGATAGATGATGAAAACGGTTATTCTTTCGGCCATCGCGGCGACGGCTCTGGTCGGTGGCGTGGCGCACGCTGATGACTTCTCGCCGAACGCCAAGGGCGACTTCATCGTTCACGCGCGCATCACGCAAGTCGCGCCGGACAAGGATGCGGCCATCCTGACCGCCGCGGGCGCGGCCACGGGCCTGAAGGCTCACGTCAAGGATGACATCAAGCCGACCCTGGGCTTCACCTACTTCCTGACCGACAAGGTCGCCGTCGAAGCCATCCTGGGCACCACCGAGCACGACATCCGCGCTCAAGGCGGTACGACGGACGTTCTGGTCCACAAGAGCTGGGTTCTGCCGCCGGTCGTCACCCTGCAGTATCACCCGCTGCCCGCCGCTCGCGTCAGCCCCTATGTCGGCGCCGGCATCAACTACATGCTGTTCTACAGCGGCAAGAACAAGAACGGCTTCACCGTGAAGCTCGACGACGGCTTCGGCTATGCTCTGCAGGCTGGCGTCAACGTCAAGATGAAGAACAACTGGATGCTGAACGCCGACATCAAGAAGGTCTATTTCAGCACCGACGCCAAGATCAACGGCGGCGCCCTGAAGTCGAAGGTCGACCTGGATCCGCTGGTCTCGTCGGTCGGCTTCAGCCGCAAGTTCTAAGAATGACAGCTCGCGCCGTCGGTCCACCGGCGGCGCGCGCGATGCAAGGCTCGGCCCGCAAGGGCCGGGCCTTGTTTGCGTTCGGCTTGGTGTCTTGCGGCCAAGTGAATGGATCGCGCTGGCTGTGGGCCGACGTCCGAGGCATGATGGCGACGCGGGCCGCGTTCTCGGCGACGACGCCTGAACCTGAAGGACCCGAAAGACGCGCGCCATGTTCCACCGTCCTTCGCAGAGCAAGCAATTCGGGGTGTTTCTGCCGGTCGCCAATGGCGGCTGGATCATCTCCAAGACCACGCCGCCTCTGGACGGGCTCTACGCCCAGAACCGGGCGGCGGCGGTGAAGGCCGACGAGATCGGCCTGGATTTCGTGATGTCGATGGCCAAGTTCCGCGGCTTTGGCGGCGAGACCGACCACTGGGGCACGGCGCTGGAGTCGGTGACCATGATGGCGGGCATCGCCGAGGCGACCCGCAATGTGAAGATCTGGGCCACGATCCATCCGCTGCTGCAGAACCCGGCGGTGGCGGCCAAGATGATCGCCACGCTGGACCACATCAGCGGCGGTCGGGCGGGCCTCAACATCGTGGCGGGCGCCTATAAGGGCGAGTTCGACCAGATGGGGGCGTGGGACGACTCCTTGTCCCACGACGACCGCTACGCCTTGACCGAGGAATGGACCGCCATCGTCAAGCGGCTGTGGTCCGAGGACAGCGTCGACGTCCAGGGCCAGTACTTCACGATGAAGGACTGCCAGTCCAAGCCCAAGCCGCTGTCGCGGCCGCGCCCGGACCTGGTCTGCGCGGGGATGAGCGACCGGGGCTTCCAGTTCTCGGTGCGCGAGGCCGACATCTGCTTCATCGGCGGTCGCACGCCCGACGAGCGCCGCGACGCGTCGCTGCGGGCCAAGGCGGCCGCCGAGGGCATGGGCAAGACCATCAAGACCTTCGCCATGTGCACGGTGGTCCACGGCGACACGGACGCGGACGCCGAGGCCAAGGTCGAGCGCTACAAGGACGGCGCGGACATGGGGGCGATCCTGGCCATGCTGGAAAGCTGGGGCGTTCCGGCCGAGAAGCTGTCGAGCGTGGCGGCCGCGCAAGGGGCGTTCATGACCCAGACCGTGGTCGGTTCGCCCAAGACCTGCGGCGCCCAGATCGAGGAGTTCCTGCGCTACTGCGAGCTGGACGGCCTGATGCTGATCTTCCCCGACTATGTCGAAGGCCTGACCATGTTCGGCTCCGAAATCCTGCCCGGCCTGAGGGCGGTCTTCCCGTGAACGACGACCTGAAGGCCTGGATCGCGCCATCGCGCACGGCGGCGCTGGTGATCGACATGCAGGTCGATTTCGCCTCGCCCGCGGGCGCGCTCGCGACCTATTTCGACATGAGCATCGTCCAGCCCGCGGTCTCGGCGGCCGAGCGCTTGGTGGAGACCGCTCGCGCGGCGGGCGTGCCTGTCGTCTTCGTGGGGCTGTTCACGACGCCCGAGACGGACTCCGCCGCCTGGCTAGAGCGTATCCGGCGGCAAGGCGGCGACCCGGACAGCGAGGCGGCGATCTGCCGTGTCGCGGAGGTCGGCTCCGATTTCTATGGGCCCAAGCCAGCGCCCGGAGAGCTGGTGGTCCAGAAGGTCCGCTATAGCGGCTTCCAGGGCACGGACCTCGATGCTCGGCTGAGGGCGCTGGGCGTCGACACCCTGGTGGTGGCCGGATTGACCACCGAATGCTGCGTCGACAGCACCGTGCGCGACGCCTTCGATCTGGACTATCACGTCTTTGTCGCCGCCGACGCCTGCGCCGCCTACGAGGCGGATTTGCACATCGCGACCCTGAAGATCATGGCGCTCAACAGCGCCATACTGACCGACACGGCGCGGATCGCCGAGGCGTGGAGCGCTTAGCTGTCGTCTTCGGGAAAGAGGGCCGGCCTCCTTCGAGAGCCGGCCCGATAGACGTCACTTCGCGACGCCGACCTTGAAGATCATCACGTTGCGATAGGTCTGGCCGGGATCCAGGCGCACCGACGCGAACTGCGACTTGTTCGGCGCGTCGGGGAAGTGCTGCGGTTCCAGCGCGATGCCGTCGCCCTGGCGGTAGAGCTTGCCGCTCTTGCCGACCCAGGACGCGTCCAGGAAGTTGCCGGCGTAGAACTGGATGCCGGGTTGGTCCGACAGGATCTCGAGCACGCGGCCGCTCTTGGGATCGACCAGCCGCGCCGCCAGCCGCGGGGCGCCGCCGGACTTGCCGTTCAGCACGAAGTTGTGGTCGTAGCCCTTGCCGACAACGATTTGCGGGTCGCTGGCGTCGCGGATGCGCTTGCCCACCGCCGTGGGCGTGCGGAAGTCGAAGGCGGTGCCGGCGACCGGCGTGATCGCGCCGGTCGGGATCAACTCGTTGTCGACCGGCGTGTAGCCGTTGGCCGGAAGGGTCAGCACGTTGCCCATCGCGCCTTCCGGCGCGCCTTCGCCGGCGACATTGAACAGGGCGTGATTGGTGATGTTGACGATTGTCGGCTTGTCGGTCGTGGCGCCGTAGGTGACCGTCAGCCGGTTCTGTTCGTCGAGCGCGTAGGTCGCGGTGGCGTTCACGGTCCCCGGATAGCCCTGATCGCCGTCGGGGCTGACATAGCCGAGCGTGACGGAAGCCGTCGGGCCGGACTTCGTCGCCAGCACCTTCCAGACGACCTTGTCGAAGCCCTTCACGCCGCCGTGCAGCGCCGCGACGCCGTTGTTGTTCAAGGCCAGCTGATAGGTCTTGCCGTCGAGTTCGAAGCGGCCCTTGCCGATCCGATTGGCGAAACGGCCCACCGAGGCGCCGAAGTAGCTGGCGTTCTTCACGTAGGCGGCCGCGTCGTTGAAGCCCAGCACGATGTCGGCCTTCTTGCCGGCCTTGTCGGGGGCGATCAGCGACTGCAGGGTCGCGCCGTAAGTGATCACCGTGGCGCTGACGCCCTTGGCGTTGGTCAGGGTGAAGGCCTCGACCGCCTCGCCCGAGGGAGTCTGGCCAAAGGGGCGGCGGGACAGTTCGGCGGCCGTCGCCGTCGATGTCGCGGCAAGGGCGAGCGCGCCGCACAGGGCGATGGTCTTGAACTTCATGTTTCCTCTCCGTCTTGTTCTGTTGGCGCGGGCGGCTATTCGATGAAGGGCGGCGCGACGACCCGCTCGCTGAGCAGGAAGGCGTCGGCCACATGGCGCAGCGGCGCGACATCGACGTCGCTGGCCCCATCCGCGATCAGCCTGGCGAATTCGTCATAGAGGCCCGGGTACTCCCGGTCGGGGCCCTCGTGCATCAGCTGGCCGTCGATCCAGAGCCTGGCGCCGCCGTTGGTCAGCTTCAGCGCGCCGTCATCCGTGTCGATCTCGATGTCCCAGCTTTGCGGACCGGTCTGCAGGAAATCCAGCTCGGCTCGGATCGGCGCGCCGAGAGCGTCACGGAAGTCCAGCTCGGCCTGGATCGGCGACTGCCGGTTCTCCGGCACATGCAGAACCCCGCGAGACAGGAAGAAGGGCAGGGGCAGGACACGGGTGACGATCGACAGGGCGTTGATGGCCGGGTCGAAGACGCCAAGGCCGCCGGCTTCCCAGATCCAATCCTGGCCCGGGTGCCAGACGCGGACATCTTCCTTCCAGTTGATCCGCACGGCCCTGACCGTGCGGTCCGCCAGCCATGCGCGCGCGGGTTCGACCCCTGCGGCGTAACGCGAGTGCCAGGTGGCCTGAAGCGTCAGGCTGCGGGCGATGGCGGCTTGGCGCAGATCCTCGACTTCGCTCAGCGTCGCGCCGGGCGGCTTTTCCAGCATCACGTGCTTGCCGGCCGCCAGCGCCATGTGGGCAAGGGCGTGACGCGGCTGCGGCGGCGTGCACAGCGCCACGGCGTCGATCGCCACGTCGCTGGCCAGCAGGTCGGCCAGACCGGTGAAGTGGGCGACGCCGTCCAGTTCGGCGTTGCGGCTGACGATGGCGACCAGCTCGAAGCGCGGATCGGCGGCGATGGAGGGCAGGTGCTGATCCCGAGCGATCTTGCCCAGGCCGACGAGCGCCAGGCGGATCGGCGTCACAGTGCGCGCACCGTGACGGACCGCTCGGTCGCCTGGCCCAGCGAATTGCGCACCGGATAGAGGAACGGCGCGGCCTCGATCTCGAACACGTCGCCGACCTTCGTCTGGAAGCCCTCCGAGAACGACAGGGTCGCCGTGCCGAAGAAGTGCACGTGCACGTCGCCCGGACGGCGGAAGAGATCGTACTTGAAGTGGTGATGCTCGAGATTGGCGATCGTGTGCGACATGTTCGCCTCGCCCGACAAGAACGGCTTCTCCCAGGCCACAGCCCCGTCGCGCAGGATGCGGCTGGCGCCGCGCACGTCCTCGGGCAGCGGGCCGGTCAGCAGTTCCGGACCCAGCGCCGCCTGGCGCAGCTTCGAGTGAGCCAGCCACAGGTAGTTGCCGCGCTCGATCACGTGGTCGGAGAACTCATTGGCCAGGCAGAAGCCCAGGCGGTGCGGCGTCCCGTCGGGACCGATCAGATAGACGCCGGCGATCTCCGGCTCCTCGCCGCCGTCCTTGGCGAAGGCGGGGGAGGTGAGGGGCTGGCCCGGCCCGACCAGTTGCTGGCCGTCGCCCTTGTAGAACCACTCCGGCTGGACGCCTTCCTGACCCGGGGCGGGCTTGCCACCCTCGACGCCCATCAGGAACATCCGCATCGAGTCGGTGAGCTGTTCTCCGGACTGAGCGGCTTTGTGCATCTTGTCGCGACCCTCGGCCGAGCCGAGATGGGTCAGGCCCGTGCCGGTTAGCAGCAGGTGGGCGGTGTCGGGGTGATCGATCGGCGCCAGGACGCGGCCTTCGGCCAAGGCGGCGGGGATATCGATGTCTTCGCCAAGCTCGCGCGCCTGGGCCGCCTCGGCCAGGGTCGCGTTCACGCCGATGGCGGCCTGGGCCAGGGCGTAGAGCGTGTCGGCGACCATAACCCGCCGGGCGCGGCCCGCGTCGTCGACCGCCGCCAGCCGCCGTTCGCCGTCGCCGGTCTTCAACTGCACGAACCTGAACACCATGGCGAACGCTCCTAGCCTATAATAGTCTGACAAATACCGTCGCCGTCGGTCCTGTCAAACCTCGTTTGCAGCATCCCGTCATTCGTGACGATCTCCTGGCCGAACAGCGCTCGCGATCATTGACGGGCTTGGGAAGCAGCGATAGTCAGACAAATATTACAATACAAATCCGCTCCGGCTTGGACACGCTCTTGCGGCCAGCCTGAAGCGCAGCGTCGTCAAGGAATGTCATGAGCGCCGATCCCGTCTCCTCCCGCACCCTTCGTTCGCGTGCGTGGTTTGACAATCCGGACAACATCGACATGACGGCGCTTTATCTGGAGCGCTATCTGAACTTTGGGCTGACGCTGGAGGAGCTGCAGTCGGGTCGTCCGATCATCGGCATCGCCCAGACGGGGTCGGACCTGTCGCCATGCAATCGCCATCACCTGGTGCTGGCCGAGCGGGTGCGCGAGGGCATCCGCAGCGCCGGCGGCATCGTGCTGGAGTTCCCGGTCCATCCGATCCAGGAGACGGGCAAGCGGCCGACGGCGGGGCTGGACCGCAATCTGTCGTACCTGGGTCTGGTGGAGCTGCTCTACGGCTATCCGCTGGACGGGGTGGTGCTGACCATCGGCTGCGACAAGACCACGCCGGCCTGCTTGATGGCGGCGGCGACGGTGAACATCCCGGCCATCGCGCTTTCGGTGGGGCCGATGCTGAACGGCTGGCACAAGGGCCAGCGGACGGGGTCTGGCACCATCGTCTGGAAGGCCCGCGAGATGCTGGCGGCCGGCGAGATCGACAACGCCGGCTTCATCAAGCTGGTGGCCAGCTCCGCGCCCTCGACGGGCTATTGCAACACCATGGGCACGGCCACGACCATGAACTCGCTGACCGAGGCGCTGGGCATGTCGCTGCCCGGCTCGGCGGCGATTCCAGCCCCCTATAGAGATCGCCAGGAAAACGCCTATCGCACGGGTCTGCGGATCGTGGAGATGGTCAAGGAGGACCTCAAGCCCTCCGACGTCCTGACCCGCGAGGCGTTCCTCAACGCCATTGTCGTCAACTCGGCGATCGGCGGCTCGACCAACGCCCCGATCCACCTGAACGCTCTCGCCCGTCACATGGGCGTGGAGCTGACCATCGACGACTGGCAGGAGAAGGGCGAGGAGGTGCCGCTGCTGGTCAACCTGCAGCCGGCCGGGGAATATCTGGGCGAGGACTACTACCGGGCCGGCGGCGTGCCGGCGGTGTTTGGCCAGTTGATCGAGCAGGGGCTGATCCATGAGGACGTCAAATGCGTCTCGGGCCAGACGATCGGCGAGCAGTATCGCGGGGTCCAGATCGAGGACGAGGACGTCATCCGGCCGTTCTCGCGGCCGCTGGTCGAGCGGGCGGGCTTTGTGGTCATGCGCGGCAACCTCTTCAACTCGGCGATCATGAAGACCAGCGTGATCTCCAAAGAGTTCCGCGAGCGCTATCTGTCCAACCCCGACGATCCGGACGCCTTCGAGGGCGTGGCGGTCGTGTTCGATGGCCCCGAGGACTATCACCACCGGATCGACGATCCGTCGGTGGGCATCACCGCCAACTCGATCCTGTTCATGCGCGGGGCCGGCCCGGTGGGCTATCCCGGCGCGGCCGAGGTGGTGAACATGCGCGCCCCCAACTACCTGATCAAGCAGGGCGTCCATCAGCTGCCGTGCATCGGCGACGGCCGCCAGTCGGGCACCTCCGGCTCGCCCTCGATCCTCAACGCCTCGCCGGAAGCCGCCGTGGGCGGGGGGCTGGCCTTGCTCAAGACCGGCGACAAGGTCCGCTTCGATCTGCGCAAGTCGCGGGTCGACGTCCTGGTCTCGCCCGGCGAGATCGTCGAGCGGCGCAAGGCCCTCGAAGCCGCCGGCGGCTATGCCTATCCCGAAAGCCAGACCCCCTGGCAGGAGATCCAGCGCGCCGTCGTCGGTCAGCTCGAAACCGGCGCCATCCTCGAACCCGCCGTCAAATACCAGCGCATCGCCCAAACCAAGGGCCTGCCCAGGGATAACCACTGATCCATATGGCCGCCGGCGCCGCAAAGCGTCGGCGGCCTTTTCTTGTCAGGCTGCCCAAGGGTGTCTGGGAAGATATTGTACGACAAAATAGCCGCTGCTATGCACGCGGTCAGAACAAGGCGGAGCCCTGAAGCATCCGCGCGTAAATGGAGAGGGACAATAGATGGCTATGGCCAAGACGTTTCTAGGCGCGGCCGTGGCGCTGCTGGCGATGGCGGCGAGCGCGCGGGCGGGGGAAATCGCCGCGACCGCGACCCTGAAGGCCGACAAGCCGGGCGCGCCGATCTCGCGTTACATCTACGGTCAATTCTCGGAGCACTTGGGCGCGGGCATCTATGACGGCGTCTGGGTCGGTCCCGATTCCAAGATCCCCAATGTGCGCGGCATCCGCAGCGACGTGGTCGCGGCGCTGAAGGACATCAAGGTCCCGGTCATCCGCTGGCCCGGCGGCTGCTTCGCCGATGAATACCGCTGGCGCGACGGCATCGGTCCGCGCGACAAGCGCCCCTCGCGCAAGAACAACTGGTGGGGCGGCTCGCCCGAGACCAACGCCTTCGGCACCCACGAATTCATGGACTTCGTCGAGCAGGTCGGCGCCGACCCCTACGTCTCGATCAATGTCGGTTCGTCCAACCCGACCGAGATGCGCGAGTGGATCGAGTACATGATCTCGCCCGGCGACGACACCTTGGCCCAGGAGCGTCGCGCCAACGGCCGCGACAAGCCGTTCAACCTGCCGTTCGTGGGCATCGGCAACGAGAGCTGGGGTTGCGGCGGCGAAATGACCGCCGAATACTACGCCAACGAATACCGTCGCTTCTCGGCCTTCTTCCACAAGAACGACGACAACAAGGCGCTGCGTATCGCGTCGGGCGCCAATTCGTTCGACGTGAACTGGACCGACGTGGTCACCAAGAACGCCGGCAAGCAGATGGACGCCATCTCGCTGCACTACTACACGATCCCGACCGGCAAATGGTCGAAGAAGGGCGCGGCGACGGGCTTCGACAAGGCCGCCTGGGGCCAGACCTTCGCCCAGACCCTGCGGATGGACGATCTGCTGAAGCAGCACATCGCGGTGATGGACAAGAACGATCCCAAGAAGCGGATCGGTCTCTATGTCGATGAATGGGGCACCTGGTACGACGTCGAGCCGGGCACCAATCCTGGCCATCTCTACCAGCTGAACACCCTGCGTGATGGGGTGCTGGCGGCGGCGAACTTCAACATCTTCCACCGCTATACCGATCGCGTGCGGATGACGAACATCGCCCAGACCATCAACGTGCTGCAGGCGATGATCCTGACCCAGGGCGACAAGATCGTCCTGACCCCAACCTACTACGCCTACAAGATGTACGTGCCGTTCCAGGACTCCACGGCGATCCCGCTGGACGTCAACGCGCCCGAGATCGACGTCGGCGGCAGCAAGATCCCGGCCTTCAACGCCTCGGCGGCCAAGGGCAAGGATGGCAAGACCTATGTGGCGGTCGCCAACATGTCGCCGGACGACGGCGTCAAGCTGTCGGTGGCGCTGGCTGGGCTGAAGGCCAAGTCGGTGTCGGGCCAGGTGCTCACCGCCGACAAGATGGACGCGATGAACGCCTTCGGGGTGAAGCCGACCGTCGCGCCGGCTCCGTTCAAGGGCGGCAAGATCGCGGGCGACACGCTGACGCTGGACATCCCGGCCAAGTCGGTCGTCGTGGTCGCGCTCGACTAGAGGGCATGACGTCCATCTAAATCAAAGAAGGCCGGACGCGATCTGAAGACAGCGCGTCCGGCTTTTTCGCGTGTTGGGAGGCTCGCGATATGACCTTGACCCGTCGGTCCGCCTTGGCGACCTTGGGCGCCGCCCCCGCGATGGCGGCCGCCTCGGCGCGCGCCGAAAAGACGTCGCCGCTGCGCCTCTGGTATCGTCGGCCCGCCAAGACCTGGGTCGAGGCCCTGCCGGTCGGTTCGGGCAAGCTGGGCGCCATGGTGTTCGGCGGCGTTGGCGCCGAACGACTGCAGCTGAACGAGGACACGCTCTGGGCAGGCGGGCCTTACGAGGCGACCAATCCGGAGGCGCATGAGGCGCTGCCGGAAATCCGCCGCCTGATCGATGCGGGTGAGTACGCCAAGGCCGCCCAGCTCGCCGACGCCAAGTTTGTCGGCATTCCGCGCAAGCAGATGTCCTACCAGACGATCGGCGACCTGAAGCTCGGCTTTCCGGGAATGGCCGAGCCGTCCGACTATGTCCGAGACCTCGACCTGGACGGCGCGATCGCCACGACGCGCTTCACCGCCGACGGCGTTGACCATGTGCGCGAAGTGATCGCCAGCGCGCCGGACGGCGTCATCGCCGTGCGCCTTTCGGCCAGCCGTCGCGGCGCCATCAGCCTGGATCTCGGCTTCGCCTCGCCCCTGGCGTCCAAACCGGTGGCGACCGTCGAGGGGCGCAGCCTGGTGCTGGCTGGCGTCAACGAGAGCCAGCAAGATATCCCCGCCAAGCTACGTTTCGAATGTCGCGTTGATGTCCGCGCCAAGGGCGGTCGGGTGAGCGGGCAGGGCGAGACCCTGTCGATCCGGGACGCCGACGAGGTGGTGCTGCTGATCGCGGCGGCGACAAGCTATCGTCGCTATGACGATGTGTCCGGTGATCCGACCGCGCTGAACAAGGCGACGGTGGCCAAGCTTGCCGGCAAGTCCTGGAAATTTATCCTGGCCGATCACCAGGCCGACCACCGGGCGCTGTTCCGCCGGGTCAAGGTCGACTTCGGCCGCACGCGCGCCGAGCTGCTGCCGACCGATGAGCGGATCAAGGCCTCGCCGACGACCGATGATCCCTCGCTGGCGGCGCTCTACTACCAATACGGCCGCTACCTGCTGATCGCCTGCTCGCGTCCGGGCGGGCAGGCGGCGAATCTGCAAGGCGTCTGGAACGACAAGCCCTCGGCGCCGTGGGGCAGCAAGTACACGATCAACATCAACACGGAGATGAACTATTGGCCCGCCGAGCCGACCGGCCTGCCGGAGTTGGTCGAGCCGCTTGTCGCGCTGGTGAGGGACCTGTCGGAGACCGGCGCGCGCACCGCCCGGGCGATGTACGGCGCGCGAGGCTGGGTGGCGCACCACAACACCGACCTCTGGCGCGCGACGGCGCCCGTCGACGGCGCGCCGTGGGGCGTGTGGCCGACGGGCGGCGCGTGGCTCTGTAAGCATCTCTGGGACCACTACGACTACGGCCGCGACCACGCCTATCTCGCGCGGGTCTATCCGCTGATGAAGGGCTCGGCGCGGTTCTTCCTCGACACCCTGGTGGTCGATCCGAAGTTCGGCGTCCTGGTCACCAACCCCTCGTTGTCGCCAGAGAATGACCACGGCCACGGGGCCTCGATCGTCGCCGGCCCGACCATGGACCAGGCGATCATCCGCGACCTGTTCGACAACTGCCTGAAGGCCGAGGTCGTCCTGGGCGCCGACCCAGACTTCGTCGCCGAACTCACGGCGGCGCGCGACAAGCTGGCGCCCTACAAGGTCGGCAAGGACGGCCAACTTCAGGAGTGGCAGGAGGACTGGGACGCCGACGCGCCCGATATCCATCACCGGCACGTCTCGCATCTCTACGGCCTGTTCCCGTCGGACCAGATCGGGATCGACACGACGCCGAAGCTTGCGGGGGCGGCGAAGCAGACCCTGGTGACGCGCGGCGATCTGTCGACCGGCTGGGCGATCGCCTGGCGGCTGAACCTCTGGGCGCGGCTGGGCGAGGGCGATCACGCCTACGGTATCCTGCGGCTGCTGCTGGGCCCCGAGCGCACCTATCCGAACATGTTCGACGCCCATCCGCCGTTCCAGATCGACGGCAATTTCGGTGGGGTTTCGGGCATGACCGAGATGATCCTGCAAAGCCGCAACGACCGCATCTACCTGCTGCCCGCCTTGCCGTCGGCCTGGCCTACCGGCCACATCAAGGGGTTGAGGGCGCGAGGCGCGGTCGGCGTCGATGTCCGCTGGACCGGCGGCAAGCTGACCGAGGCGGTGCTGATGGCGAAAGCGGACGGGCGCCACGCCGTGGTGCTGGGCCGCTCCGTCCTGACCGTGGACCTTCGCAAGGGCCAGACGGCGCGCCTTGTTCTCCGCGATGGGGCCCTGACGCGGGCCGCCTAGCGCTCGCATGGATGGCGCGGCGGCGCACTTTTAGCTAAGACCCGCGCCATGCTGCGTATTTCGGAACTGAAGCTGCCGCTGGGCCATCCGCCGGAGGCCATGGCGCCCGCCATCGTCGAGCGCTTGGGGATCAAGGCCGATGACCTGGTGAGCTTCGAGGTCGCCCGCCGCGCCAACGACGCGCGCCGGAAGTCGGCGATCCTGATGGTCTATTCGGTCGACGTCGTGCTGCGCGACGAGGCGGCCGTGCTGCGCCGCTTCGAGGGCGATCACCATGTGCGGGTGACGCCTGACACGAGCTACAGGTTCGCCGCCAAGGCGCCGGAGGACTTCGACGGCCCGCGCCCCGTGGTCATTGGCGCCGGTCCCTGCGGCCTGTTCGCGGGCCTGATCCTGGCCCAGATGGGGCTGAAGCCGATCATCGTCGACCGCGGCAAGGTCGTGCGCGAGCGCACCAAGGACACCTGGGGCCTGTGGCGGCGCGGTGAGCTGAATCCGGAGTCCAACGTCCAGTTCGGCGAGGGCGGGGCGGGGACCTTCTCGGACGGCAAGCTCTACAGCCAGATCAAGGATCCGCGCTTCCTGGGCCGCAAGGTGCTGACCGAGTTCGTCAAGGCCGGGGCGCCGGAAGAGATCCTGACCGAGGCCCATCCGCACATTGGCACCTTCCGCCTGGTGCACATGGTCGAGAACATGCGCGCCCTGATCGAGAGCCTGGGCGGCGAATATCGCTGGCAGCATCGGGTCGAGGACTTCGACATCGAGGTTGGCGAGGATGGCGTCCGGCGGATCAAGGGGCTGCACATCGCCGGGCATGGCTACCTGCCAGCGCGTCACGTAGTCATGGCCCTGGGCCACAGCTCGCGCGACACCTTCCAGGTGCTGTACGACCGCGGCGTCCATATCGAGGCCAAGCCGTTCTCGATCGGCGTCCGGATCGAGCATCCGCAGTCGTGGATCGATCGCGCGCGCTTCGGCGACTGCGCCGGCCACAAGGATCTCGGCGCCGCGGCCTACGCCATCTCGCACCACGCCAAGAATGGGCGGACGGTCTATAGCTTCTGCATGTGCCCGGGCGGCACGGTCGTGGCCGCGACCTCGGAGCCCGGCCGCGTCGTCACCAACGGCATGAGCCAGTATTCGCGCAACGAGCGTAACGCCAACTCGGGCTTCGTCGTCGATATCAATCCCGAGCAGGACTATCCGGGCCACCCGCTGGCCGGGGTCGAGTTCCAGCGCAAGTGGGAGAGCCTGGCGTTCCAGGCCGGCGGCGGAACCTACAAGGCGCCGGGCCAACTGGTCGGGGACTTCCTGGCGGGGCGCCCGTCGACCGAGTTCGGCGCGGTCACGCCATCCTACAAGCCGGGCGTCCACCTCACTGATCTGGCGCAATGCCTGCCGCCGTTCGCCATCGAGGCGATGCGCGAGGCGCTGCCGGTTTTCGGCCGCCAGATCCCTGGCTACGACCATCCGGACGTGGTGCTGACCGGCGTCGAGACCCGGACGTCCTCGCCGGTGCGGATCACGCGCGGCAAGGACTTCCAAAGCCTGAACACCGCCGGCCTCTATCCGGCCGGCGAGGGCGCGGGCTATGCCGGCGGCATCCTGTCTGCGGCGGTCGACGGCATCAAGGTCGCCGAGGCCGTGGCCGCCCAGTACGTGGCCGAGGGCCTGATCGAGGCTGCTTAAGGCCTGTCGTCCCGGATCGCTCGCCGAGCTTCCGGGACGACGGTTTGCCGTTTACGCCGGCTCGCCGACCTGCTGCAGGGTCGGATAGTCGGTATAGCCGCGCGGCCCGTTCTCGAACCCGTAGAACGTCGCGGGATCGGGCGTGTTCAGCGGCGCGCCGGTCTTGAGGCGCTCCACGAGGTCCGGGTTGGCGATATAGGCCTTGCCGAAGGCGATGGCGTCGGCCTTGCCGGCCTCGATCGCGGTGTTGGCGCTGGCGAGGTCGAACTTCTCGTTGGCGATGTAGACGCCGCCGAAGGCCTTCTTCAGGTCCGGACCCAGGCTGTCGGCCGCCTCGTATTCACGGGCCGAGACAAAGCCGATCTTGCGCTCGCCCAGGGCCTTGGCGACGTAGCCGAACGCAGCGGCGAGGTTGCTGTCACCCATCGAATGGCTGTCGGCGCGCGGCGCCAGGTGCACGCCGACGCGATCAGCGCCCCACACTGAGATCGCCGCGTCCGTGGCTTCCAGCAGCAGGCGCGCGCGGTTCTCAATCGAGCCGCCGTACTGGTCGGTGCGCTGGTTGCTGCCGTCCTGCAGGAATTGGTCGAGCAGATAGCCGTTGGCGCCGTGCAGCTGCACGCCGTCGAAGCCGGCGGCCTGGGCGTTCTCCGCGCCCTGGCGGAAAGCCTCGACGACCCCGGCGACCTCTTCGGTCGAAAGCGCGCGCGGGGTGGGGTAGTCGCGTTGCGGACGCAGCAGGCTGACATGGCCCTTGGCGGCGATGGCGCTGGGGGCGACGGGGAGTTCGCCGTTCAGCAGCTCGGGATCGGAGATGCGGCCGACGTGCCAGATCTGCATGAAGATACGACCGCCCTTGTCATGCACGGCCTTGGTCACCTGCTTCCAGGCTTCGGTTTGCTCCTTGGACCAGATGCCAGGAACGCCGGCGTAGCCGACGCCTTGCGGCGACACTGGGACGCCTTCGCTGATCAGCAGGCCGGCCGAGGCGCGCTGGCCGTAATACTCGGCCATCAGGGCGTTGGGGATATGGGTCGGACCGGCGCGCAGCCGGGTCAGCGGCGCCATGACAACGCGATTGGGCAGGTTGAGGTCGCCGACGCGCAGCGGGTCGAACAGATTGGGCATGCGAGACTGTCCCTTGGGGTAGGGGCGCCGACCCTCCGTCGGCGTCTGCGTGCTATCTGGTCGTGCTTTCGCCGTTCGCAACCGCAACAGGTTCAGATTTATCTGCAAGCGGGCGGGCTAAAATCTGAAAATCTAAACGGGCTTCAGTTCGCCCAGCATCGTCGGGATCAGCTCCGAGACCGTTGGGTGGATGTGGACCGCGCGCTGGATCGTCGTGTAGGGCGCCTTGGCGTACATCAGGTCGATCATGCCGTGGATCGCTTCGTCGCCGTTCAGGCCCAGGATCGCCGCGCCGAGAATCTGTTTCGTCTCGGCGTCGACCACCACCTTCATGAAGCCCTGGGTTTCGCCCTTCTCGACCGCGCGGCCGACGCGGGTCATCGGGCGCTGGCCGATCAGCAGCGGACGGCCCGTGGCGCGGGCCTCGGCCTCGGTCATGCCGACCCGGCCTAGCGGCGGATCGACGAACAGGCCGTAGCAGGGGATCCGGTCGCTGACCTTGCGCGGATCATTGTCGAGCAGGTTGGCGGCGACGATCTCGAAGTCGTTGTAGGCGGTGTGGGTGAAAGCGCCCTTGCCGTTGCAGTCGCCCATCGCCCAGATCCCGGGGACGTTGGTCTGCAGCTGGTCGTCGACCACGACATAGCCGCGCTTGTCGGTCTCGACGCCGGCGGCGGCCAGGTTGAGGTCGTCGGTGTTCGGCCGCCGTCCGACCGCCAGCAGGACATGGGATCCCGTCACCTGCGGCTCGCCCGCCTCGCAGGTCACATGCACGCAGACGCCCTCGTCACGCGGCGAGAACCGGATGCATTCGGCGTTGAGCCGGATGGTGATCCCCTCCGCTTCCAGGATTTCGCGGATCGCGTCGGAGATTTCCGGATCCTCGCGGCTGATGAGCCGTGGTCCCATCTCGACGATGGTCACCTGGCTGCCGAACCGCCGGAACATCTGGGCGAACTCCAGCCCGATATAGCTGCCGCCGATGATCACCAGGTGTTCGGGCAGGACGTCGAGCTGCATCATGCCGACATTGGTCAGGTGCGGAATATCATTGACGCCCGGCATGTCCGGCACGTTGGCGCGGCCGCCGACGTTCAGGAAGATTTTCGGCGCGGTCAGCAATCGGTCACCGACCCGCACGGTGTCGGCGCTCTCGAAGCGGGCGTGACCCTCGATGACCGTGCAGCCCTCCATGCCGCGCAGCCAGTTTTCCACGCCGCCCCGGGCGTTCTTCACCACGGTCTGCTGTCGCGCCCAGACCTTTTTCATGTCGACGCCGACGGGGCCTTCCAGCACGACGCCATAGTCCTGGGCCCGACGCGCCACGTGTGCGGCGTAGGCGCTGGCGACCAGGGTCTTGGTCGGCATGCAGCCGGTGTTCACGCAGGTTCCGCCGAAATCCTTGCGCTCGATCATCGCCACCCTTTGGCCAGCGACGGTTAGGCGTCCGGCCAGGGATGGCCCGGCTTGGCCCGCGCCGATGATGATGGCGTCGAAGCGCTCGGCCGCGCTCATCGGGCCAACGCCACGATCGCAAGAGCGCCGCCGATGGCGACCGCGTCCTCGATCAGCGCGGCCGGACGATCCTGGCCGAAGCGTGCGGCGAGCCGACCGCGAACCTCCGCGCCGCCGAGCGTGCCGATCACCGCGCCGACGGCGCCGATGGCCGCGCCGCGCAGCCAGTGGCCGCTGGGCATCATCAGCGCCGCGCCGCTGAAGGCGCCCGTGGCGATACGCGTTCCGAACTGGACGGGAACCTTGCGACTGGGCGTTTGCGGAAGCTGATCGCCGACCAGCTCCAGCGCCGCAAGAGCGGTGAGGATCAGGACTGGGATCAGGCCGCCCAGCCAGGCCAGCGGCCAACCCGCCAGAGGCAGCCAGCCCAGCCGCGTCGCCCAAGCGGCGGCGGCCGGCGCCGTCATCGCCCGCAGGCCGGCGACAACCCCGATCAGAAGGGCAAAGACATAGAGCGCCATGGACCGTCCCCTTGTTGCGCGCGTGACATCGGCGCCGACGACATCACAGGCGAGACGGCGATTATTGCAAGCTCTGATCGTGGCGACGGAGCGCGCGATGTTAGGCCTTCAAGGCCTCGAAGCCTTGGGTCAGATCAGCCTTCAGGTCCTCGACGCTTTCCAGCCCCACATGGAAGCGCAGCAGCGGCCCCTCCAGGTTCACCGGGATGGAGCGAAACTTCAGCTGCGGATCGCAGTGCAGGGCCAGGCTCTCATAGCCGCCCCAGGAGAAGCCCAGCCCAAACAGCTTCAGGCTATCAAGAAAGGCCTTGGCCGCGCTTTGCGTGCAAGGCTTCAGCACGACGCCGAACAGGCCGCAGGCGCCCGTGAAGTCGCGCTTCCAGATCGCGTGGCCAGGATCGTCGGGCAGGGCCGGGTGCAGCACCCGCGACACCTCGGGCCGCGCCTGCAGCCAGCGCGCGACAGCGAGGCCATTGTCCTGGTGGCGCGGCAAACGCGTGGCCAGGGTCCGCAGACCCCGCAGCATGGTGTAGGCGTCGTCGGGCGAGACGGACCAGCCGATGTCCCACATGGCCTCGCCCAACAGGGCGGCGACAGCCTTGTCCGAGGTCGCCACCGAACCCATGAAGCAGTCCGAGTGGCCGCCGACATATTTGGTCAGGGCCTGGACGCTGAGGGTCACGCCGTGGGCCAGGGGCTTGAAGTAGAAGCCGGCCGCCCAGGTGTTGTCGATCAGGGTCATGATCCCGCGCGCGTTCGCCGCCTGGGCGATGGCGGGAATGTCCTGCATCTCGAAGGTCAGCGAGCCTGGCGCCTCCAGCACGATCAGGCGCGTGCGCGGCGTCGCCAGCGCCATCAGGGCCTCGGCGTCCAGAGCCGGGTCGTAGTAGGTCGTGGTCACGCCGAAACGGGACAGCAGGCGGTCGCAGAACCGGCGCGTGGGCTTGTAGGCGCTGTCGACCACCAGGACCTCGTCGCTGGCCTTCAGCACCGCCAGCAGGGCGCCGGTGATCGCCGCCAGGCCCGACGGATAGAGCGTGACGTCCTCGGCGCCTTCCAACTCGGCCAGGGCGGCTTGCAGGGCGCTGGGGGTCGCGAGGCCCGTGATGCCGTAGGTCAGCTGGTCGTCGTCGTACAGCGACGCCGCGTCGCGCAACAGTACGGTCGATCCCCGCTGGATCGGCGGATTGACCGTCTTGGCCAGCGTGTGATTGGCCAGGCCCTTGCGGATCAGGCGGGTTTCTTCGTCCATCGAGATACTCTTAATGCTAGGCCGCCGGACCCGTGGCGACGGGGGTGTCGGCGAGGCCGCCCCATTCGGTCCAGGAGCCGTCGTAGACCGCCGACCGCGGCTTGCCCATCCGCGCAAGCGCCAGGGCGACCACCGCGGCGGTGATGCCCGAGCCGCAGGTCGAGACGATGGGCTTGTTGATGTCGACGCCGGCGGTCTCGAACACGGTCTTCAGCTTGTCGGCCGGCAGCATCGTGCCGTCCGGCGCGATCATCGCCGCGAGCGGGATATTGCGCGCGCCCGGCATATGGCCGCCGCGCAGGCCCGCGCGGGGTTCGGGATCGCGGCCCTCGAAGCGGCCGGCGGCGCGGGCGTCGATGATCTGCTCGCGACCGCTGGCGACGATCTCGCGCATCTGCTCCAGCGAGCGGTAGATGTCGGCCTGGTAGCGCGGCGTGAAGTGGCGCTCCTGCGGCGCGGCGGGACCGTCCTCGATCGGGCGGCCCTCGGCGATCCATTTGGGCAGGCCGCCGTCCAGCACCACGACGTCCTCGTGGCCCATGGCCCGGAAGTGCCACCAGGCGCGCGCGGCCGGCAGAATGCCGATGCTGTCGTAAACGACGATCCGTGAGCCGTCGCCCAGGCCCAGCTTCCTGACCCGCGAGGCGAACTTCACCGGCGTCGGGATCATGTGCGGCAGGTCGGTGGTCTCGTCGGCGATGTCGTCGATGTCGAAGAACACCGCGCCCGGAATGTGGGCGGCCAGGAACTCCTTGTACGGCTCGCGCTGGGCGGCCGGCATGTGCCACGAAGCGTCGACGACCCGCACGTCCGGCGCGTCGAGATGTTCGGCCAGCCAGGCGGTGGAGACCAGCGGATCGGACGGAGTGCTCATGTCGACGCCTTTCTGGGGGCTGACTCGCCCCCGTTTCGAGACGCCGGCAACATCGCCGCCGACGCGCTTCGTCGCAAGCTACATCCAGGGCGGCGTCGGCAGGCCCTTTTCCTTAAGGAAGTCGGGGTTGAACAGCTTGGACTGGTAGCGCGAGCCGTGGTCGCACAGCACGGTCACGATCGTGTGGCCGGGCCCGAGTTCCTTGGCCAGCTTCACGGCTCCGGCGATGTTGATCCCCGCCGAGCCGCCCAGGCATAGACCCTCGTGCATGACGAGGTCGTAGAGCACCTTCAGCATTTCCTCGTCGGACACGCGGAAGGGATGGTCGATAGTCAGGCCTTCCAGATTGGCGGTCACGCGGCCCTGGCCGATGCCCTCGCTGATCGAACTGCCCTCGGACTTCAGCTCGCCGTCCTTGTACCAGCTGTAGAGCGCCGCGCCGTGCGGGTCGGCGAGGCCGATCTTCACGTCGGGCTTGCGTTCGCGAAGGGCCGCCGCGACGCCGGCCAGGGTGCCGCCCGAGCCGACAGCGCAGATGAAGCCGTCGACCTTGCCCTCTGTTTGCTCGAAGATTTCCGGGCCCGTCCCAAGGTAGTGGGCTTCGCGGTTGGCGACATTGTCGAACTGGTTGGCCCAGATCACGCCATTGGGCTCGGTCTTGGCAAGTTCCTCGGCCAAGCGTCCGGAATAGCGGACATAATTGCCCGGGTTCGAATATGGAACCGCATCGACCTCGACCAACTCGGCGCCCAGCAGGCGGATGGCGTCCTTCTTCTCCTGGCTCTGGGTGCGGGGAATGACGATGGTGGTCTTGTAGCCCAGGGCCGAGGCGACCATGGCCAGGCCGATGCCGGTGTTGCCAGCGGTGCCCTCGACGATGCGGCCGCCGGGCTTCAGCAGACCCTTGGCCTCCGCATCGCGGATGATCCCCAGGGCGGCGCGGTCCTTGACCGACTGGCCTGGGTTCATGAACTCGGCCTTGCCCAGAATCTCGCAGCCGGTCGCCTCGCTGGCGCGGCGCAGGCGGATCAGCGGCGTGTTTCCGATGGCGTCGAGAACGCTGGGGAGGAAGGGCATGATTTCACCTGCGTGGCCGGGCTGGCATGGTAGATCGTGCGCGGGCCGCGTCACGCAAGCCCAGTTTTCCTGAAGGCGAGAGGTTCGCGGTGAGCAATTCGAAAGGCGCTCTGCGACTGGTCCTGGGCGACCAGCTGTCGGAAAGCCTGTCGGCGCTGAACGATATCGATCCCGCGCGCGACGTCGTGCTGATGGTCGAGAGCGTCGCCGAGGCCACCGCCTGGAAGCATCACAAGCAGAAGCTGGTCCTGGTCTGGTCGGCCATGCGCCAGTTCGCCGAGCGGCTGCGCGCGAAGGGCCTGAGCGTCCGGTATGTCACGCTCGACGATCCCGCCAACACCCGCACCATCGCCGGAGAGGTGACCCGCGCGCTGGGCGAGGGCGCTTTCGACCGCCTGGTCCGCACCGTCTGCGGCAAGTGGAGTCTGGAACAGGCGCTGCTGTCGCTGGAGGTCGGCGTTCCGGTCGAGACGCGCGAGGACGATCGGTTTCTGTGCTCTCGCGCCGAATTCGCGGGCTGGGCCGAGGGGCGACGCGAGCTACGGATGGAGTTCTTCTACCGCGAGATGCGCCGGCGCACCGGCCTCCTGATGGACGCCGACAAGCCGGCCGGCGGGCGCTGGAACTTCGACCCGGAGAACCGCAAGAAGCTGCCGAAGGGCGTGCGGCCGCCCAAGCGCCTGCGGACTCCGTCGAACGCAACCACCCAGGCCGTCATCGACATGGTCTCGAAGGGCTTCGAGGACCACTTCGGAACGCTCGACGCGTTCGGTTGGCCGACCAATCGCGAGGAGGCTGAAGCAGCGCTGCAGCACTTCCTGGACCACATGTTGCCGGAGTTCGGCGACTGGCAGGACGCCATGGCCTGGGAGCAGCCGTTCCTGTGGCATGGCCTGATCTCGCCGGCCCTGAACATCGGCCTGCTGGACCCGCTGGACATTTGCCGACGGGCCGAGGCGGTCTGGCGCGAGGGGCGGGCGCCGCTGAACGCGGTCGAGGGCTTCATCCGCCAGATCATCGGCTGGCGCGAGTTCGTGCGCGGCGTCTATTGGCTGAAGATGCCGGAATACGGCCGCCGCAATGCACTTGAGGCCGAGGGCAAGCTGCCGTGGTTCTTCTGGTCGGGCGAGACCGACATGGCCTGCGTCGCCGACGCGGTGCGCTCAGCCCGCGACCACGCCTACGCCCATCACATCCAGAGACTGATGGTCACCGGCAATCTCGCCATGCTGCTGGGCGTGCATCCCGACGCGGTCGACGACTGGTACATGGTAGTGTTCGCCGACGCCTATGAGTGGGTTGAGATGCCGAACACGCGCGGCATGGCGACCTTCGCCGACGGCGGCATCGTCGGCTCCAAGCCTTACGCCGCCAGCGGCGCCTATATCGATCGGATGAGCGACTACTGCAAAGGCTGTCGCTATGACGTCAAGCAGCGGCTGGGCGACGACGCCTGTCCGTTCAACGCCCTCTACTGGGACTTCATCGACCGCCACGCTGAGCGCCTGGCCGGCAACGGCCGCATGCTGATGCCGCTGAAGACGCTGAACGGCATGGATGAGACCGAGCGCCGCGCCTTCCGCGAGAAGGCGGCGGCGCTCAGAACTCAGATGGGCGTCTAGCCGCGGCTGAGGCCCAGCTGGATGACGTTGGTCCGCTCAGTGCGGAACCCCGCCTCGCAATAGCTGAGATAGAACCGCCACAGGCGACGGAAGCGCTCGTCGAAGCCATCCTTGCGGATCTCATGCCAGGCGGCTTCGAACTGCCGGCCCCATTCGGCCAGCGTGTCCGCATAATTCTGGCCGAAGCGCTTGAGATCGCTCCATTCCAGCCCGGCGCGTTCGGTTTCTTCCTTAAGCCGCGCCTCGCTGGGCAGCATGCCGCCCGGGAAGATGTAGCGCTGGATGAAGTCGGTGCGGCTGCGATAGTCGCTGAACAGCTCGTCGCGGATGGTGATGATCTGCAGGCCGGCGCGGCCGCCGGGGACCAGCACCTCGCGGATCTTACCGAAATAGGCGGGCCAATATTCCTCGCCCACCGCCTCGAACATCTCGATCGAGGCCACGGCGTCGAAGCGGCCCTCGACATCGCGGTAGTCGACTAGGCGGATGTCGGCCTTTTCGGAAAGACCCTGATCGAACAGGCGCTTGCGGGCGAAATCGTACTGCGCCTGGGAGATGGTGATGCCGGTGACCTTGGCCCCGACCTCCTTGGCGGCGAACTCAGCGAAGCCGCCCCAGCCGCAGCCGATCTCCAGCACATGCTTGCCGGGCGCCAGGCCGATGGTCTTGGCGAGCGCGGCGTACTTGGCGCGTTGGGCGTCGGGCAGCGGCTGGTTCGGGTGCTCGTATAGGGCCGACGAATAGGTCATCGTCGGGTCCAGCCAGCGGGAGTAGAAGGCGTTGCCGAGGTCGTAGTGGGCGTGGATGTTCCGCTTCGAGCCTGAGCGGCTGTTGCGGTTGAACAGATGGTAGATCGCGTTCAGCGCCCGCATGATCGGGTTGCCCGCGTGCAGCCCCGCCAGGCGGTCGAAGTTCAGCGAGAAGGCCTCGAGAACGGCCGACAAATCGGGCGTGTCCCACTCGCCGGCCATGAAGCCTTCCGCGAAACCGATGTCGCCCGACAGCAGGGCGCGGCGGACAAAGTTGTAGTCGCGGATGCGGATGGTCGCGTCGGGCCCGTCCTTGCGGCCCTTTACCGTCAGCGCCTTGCCGGTCGGCAGGATGAAGGTCAGCGACCCGGCCTCCCAATTCTCGGCCGCGATGCGCACGGCGGAACGAAAGGCGGTTGGGGCGACCCTAAGGTCGGGATCAGTCCAGAGCGCGTTTTCCAAGGCAGGGCCTCGCTTCCGGTGACGCGTTGATTAAACGCCGTTAACCACCGTCTCGTAAAGCCCTCGCTGATCTAGAGGCTGTGATAGGCCTCCAGGGCGCGCTCGCGCGCCTTGGCGTGGTCAACGATCGGTTTGGCATAGATACGCCGCGCCGCCGGAGACAGATGGAGCGGTTGCTCCCATGGCTTGTGGATAACATTGTCAGGAACAGTCTTGAGTTCTGGAACCCAGCGTCGAACATAGTCGCCGCGTGGGTCGAACTTCTCGCCCTGACTGATCGGATTGAAGATCCGGAAATACGGCGCGGCGTCGGCGCCGCTGCCGGCGGTCCATTGCCAATTGCCGACATTATTGGCGAGATCGGCGTCGACCAGCGTGTCCCAGAACCAGGCCTCGCCCTCGCGCCAATCGATCATCAGGTGCTTGATCAGGAACGAGGCCACGATCATCCGCACGCGATTGTGCATGAAGCCGGTGACCCACAGCTCGTGCATGCCGGCGTCGACGATCGGATAGCCGGTCTCACCCTTGGTCCAGGCCTCGAAGGCGGCGCGGTCCCTGGCCCAGGGAAAGCCGTCGAACTCCGGCTTGAAATTGCGGCTGGGCAGCTCGGGCCAGTGAAACAGGATCGAGTGGTTGAACTCGCGCCAGCCGATCTCGGACAGGAACTTGTCGGCTTCCGCGGCAGGGATGTCGCCGGCCTCGGCGGCGTTGCGGGCGGCGATCCAGACTTGGCGCGGACCGATTTCGCCAAAGTGCAGGTGCGGCGACAGGCGCGAGGTGGCGGGCGCCGAGGGGATATCGCGCTTCTCGCCATAGCCCTTGATCGGGCCGGACAGGAACGCATCCAGCCGCGTCCGCGCGCCAGCCTCGCCCGGCGTCCAAATGTCGAAACCCTTGGACCAATCGGGCTTGGTTGGGTGAAGCGCCCAGTCGGAAAGCCTGTCGCTGGACGTCGCCTTGTCCAGGCATCTCAAGACCTTGGGCGCGGCTTCTACGACGACATCGTTCAGATGCTCCCGCGCCGCGCGCCAGTAGGGCGTGAAGACCTTGTAGGGCAGGCCCGAACCGTTCTGGACCGTCCAGGGCTCGTTCAGCAGGCCAGCATTGAAGCTCTGGACGTCGACGCCAGCGTCCTTCAGGCGGGCCTTGATCGCCGCGTCGCGATCGATGCTGGCCTTGTCGTAGAGCCGGTTCCACAACACGCAGGTCGCGCCCGTCTCGGCGATCAGGGCGTCCAGAACCTCGGCGGCGACGCCCTTGCGGAGCACGAGCCTATTGCCAAGCTTCTCAAGCTCTTGGGCCAGGCTCTTCAGCGACTTGTCCAGCCACCACAGC
This sequence comes from Caulobacter sp. X, assembly GCF_002742635.1. Lineage (NCBI taxonomy): Bacteria > Pseudomonadati > Pseudomonadota > Alphaproteobacteria > Caulobacterales > Caulobacteraceae > Caulobacter > Caulobacter sp. X. The sequence goes on from NZ_PEGF01000001.1 coordinate 221,299, forward strand.
GAGGCGGCGCCCATCGGCCGCACGCCGGGCGTCTCGTCCAGGGTGTACAGGCACACCACCGGGCGACCACTGTCGCCGGCATGGCGCAGCGCCGGATTGTCGGCTATGCGCAGGTCCTTGCGGAACCAAACGATGATGGCGCCGGGGTTCGCCTCGCTGTCGCCAGAGTCTTTCCGCACTTGCACCGTCCCGCCCGAAGGGTCACCTCTTGGGCGCCCAAAGCCTCTAATACGTCGGAAGTATCGCCTTGGATCAGCCGCAAGCCGTCGCCCCCAACGCCGTCGTCGAGATCAAGACCCCGACCGGCGCGCCCGTTCGTATCGGCAATGGCGAGCGGCTCTCGATCATCGCCGGACCGTGCCAGATGGAGAGCCGTCAGCACGCCCTGGAAACCGCCCATGCGCTCAAGGAGATGGCGCAACGTCTTGGCGTGGGGATGATCTACAAGACCTCGTACGACAAGGCCAACCGCACCTCGGCCAACGCCCAGCGCGGCATCGGCCTGAAGGACAGCCTGCCGATCTTCCAGGAGATCCGCGAGGCCACCGGCCTGCCGACCCTGACCGACGTGCACGAGACCAGCCACTGTCCGATCGTGGCCGAGGCGGTCGACGTGATCCAGATCCCGGCCTTCCTGTGCCGCCAGACCGACCTCTTGCTGGCGGCCGCCGCGACCGGCCGGGCGATCAACATCAAGAAGGGTCAGTTCCTGGCCCCCTGGGACATGAAGAACGTGATCGCCAAGGTCACCGGCGCGGGCAATCCCAACGTCATGGCCTGCGAGCGCGGCGTCTCGTTCGGCTACAACACCCTGGTCAGCGACATGCGCAGCTTGCCGATCATGAAGGAGATCGGCTGCCCGGTGGTGTTCGACGCCACCCACAGCGTCCAGCAGCCGGGCGGGCAGGGAACCTCTTCCGGCGGCCAGCGTGAGTTCGTGCCGGTCCTGGCCCGCGCCGCCGTGGCCGTCGGCGTCGCCTGCGTCTTCATGGAGACGCACCCTGATCCGGACAAGGCGCCGTCGGACGGTCCCAACATGGTGCCGATGAGCCAGTTCGAGGCGCTGGTCGCCAACCTGCTCGAATACGACGCCCTGACCAAGCGCGCGGCCTAAGCCGTGAGCCGTCGTATCGTCCTCGTCACCGGCGGCGCCGGCTTCATCGGCTCCAACATCGTCGCCAAGCTCTGCGAGGATCCGGCGCTGGACGTCGTGGTCTGCGATCGCCTGCGCGACGCGGCCAGCGGCAAGTGGCGCAACATCGCCAAGCACCCGATCGCCGACTTCGTCGCCCCCGAGCAGTTGTTCGATTGGCTGGCCAAGCACGGTTCCGAGGTTGAGCTGATCGTCCACATGGGCGCGGTCTCGTCGACCACCGAGACCGACGCCGACAAGATCGTGCAGTCGAACTTCGTGCTGTCGCGCGACCTGTGGGACTGGTGCGCAGAGCACGGCAAGCGCTTGATCTACGCCTCGTCGGCGGCGACCTATGGCGACGGCAAGCTGGGCTTCGACGGCAAGGATGACCTGGCCTCCCTGAGGGCCCTGCGCCCGCTGAACGCCTATGGCTGGTCCAAGGCGCTGTTCGACATCCACGCCGCCCGCGAGGCCGCCCGCGGCCGCGCGCCGACCCAGTGGGTGGGCCTCAAGTTCTTCAACGTCTATGGCCCCAACGAGGACCACAAGGGCGGCATGAAGTCGGTCGTGGCCCAGATCTGGCCGCGCATCGCCGCGGGCGAAGGGGTCAAGCTCTTCAAGTCGCACAATCCGGACTACGAGGACGGCGGCCAGCTGCGCGACTTTGTCTATGTCCGCGACGTGGTCGATGTGGTCGCCTGGTTGGCCAAGAGCCCGGCGGTGAACGGCGTGTTCAATCTGGGCTCGGGCCAGGCGCGCTCGTTCCGCGATCTGGCGGTGGCGACGTTCGAGGCGGTCGGCCGCCAGCCGGACATCACCTATATCGACATGCCCGAGGTGCTGCGCGGCAAGTACCAGTACTACACCCAGGCTGACATGAGCCGCCTGCGCGCGGCCGGCTACGACGCGCCGATGACCTCGCTGGAGGACGGCGTCGCCGACTATGTGGCGGGCTATCTGAACACCGACGACCCCTATCGCTGAGACGTGTTTCCCTGCCGCCGGGGAACACTTGTCCCTGCCTGACGCGAGCGTAAGCTGAACGTCGATAAGTCGAGATCAACTCGACCGGCAGGGAGTGAGAAATGGTCGGCATCGCCGCCTGGGGCGCTTATGCGCCGCGTCTTCGTCTGAGCCGCAAGGCGGTGACCGAGGCCAACGCCTGGGTCGCGCCGAACCTCAAGGCCAAGGGCAAGGGCGAACGGTCCATGGCCAATTGGGACGAGGACGCCCTGACCATGGCCGTCGAGGCCGCGCGCGACGCGTTGGGCCCTGACGACGACCGCTCCCACATCGACGCCCTCTATTTCGCCTCGACCACGGCGCCCTTCGCCGACCGGCTGAACGCCGGTGTGGTGTCGGCGGCGCTCACCCTGGAGAAGTCGATCGCGGCGACCGACGTGACGGGATCCCAGCGCTGCGGCCTGACGGCCCTGGCCCAGGCGCTGTCCGCCGTCGCCGGCTGCGGGGCCAAGGCCGCCCTGGTCGCGGCGGGCGAGCACCGCAAGGCGCGCGCCGCCTCCGCCCAGGAGCTGGACTTCGGCGACGGCGCGGCGGCCTTCGTGGTCACCGACGGACCGGGGGCGGCCGAACTGCTGGGCCGCGGCAGCGTCACCGACGATTTCGTGGACCACTTCCGCGGCGACGACGGCGGCTTCGACTACTACTGGGAGGAGCGCTGGATCCGCGACGAGGGCATCGTCAAGCTGGTCCCACCGGCGATCCGAAAGGCGCTTGAGGTTGCCGGCCTAAGTACTTCCGATGTCGATCATTTCTGCTTCCCGTCCACCTTCGCCGGCATGGCCGCCACGGTGGCGAAGGCGGCCGGGATCAAGCCGGAGGCCGTGCGCGACAACCTCGCCGCCGTGATGGGCGAGGCGGGCTGCGCGCATGGGCCGATCATGTTGGCGCACGCGCTTGAAAACGCTCGTGAAAACGAGGTGATCCTCGTGGCGCAGTTCGGTCAGGGCGCCGAGGCCCTGGTGTTCCGCGCTACGGGCCAGGGACAGCGTCCCGCGCGCGGCGTCACGGGTTCGCTCGCCGATCGAAAAGAAGAGACCAACTATCTGAAATTCCTGACCTTCAACGGCCTCGTCGAATGGGACAAGGGCATGCGGGCCGAGAAGGACAACAAGACCGCGCTGACGACCCTATACCGCAATGAGGACATGATCCTGGGCCTGGTCGGCGGCCGCTGCCGCGAGACCGGAGTCGTTCAGTTCCCGCGCACCCGCATCTCGGTCGCGCCGAACAACCCGGCGGTCGACACCCAGGAGCCGTACAAGTTCGCCGACCGGCGCGCGAGCATTCTCAGCTACTCGGCTGATTATCTGACCTTTTCCATGGCCCCGCCGAACCACTACGGCATGGTCGTCTTCGAGGGCGGCGGGCGGATCATGATGGACATCACGGATGTCGCGCCGGGCGATGTCGAGACCGGCCTGCCGGTGCGGATGGTCTTCCGCGTCAAGGAGGTCGACGAGAAGCGCGGCTTCGTCCGCTATTTCTGGAAGGCGACGCCCGATCGCGCCGCCCTGGCCAACGCGACCGCCCAGGCGGCGGAATAGGAGGCGAAGATGCCACAGGGTATCCGCGACAAGGTCGCCATCCTCGGGATGGGCTGCAGCAAGTTCGGTGAGCGTTGGGACGCCGGCCCCGACGATCTGATGGTCGAGGCCTATCTAGAGGCCATGCAGGACGCCGGCATCGAGCCGACGCAGCTGGATGCGGCCTGGTTCTCGACGCACATCGACGAGATCGGCTCGGGCAAGGGCGGCACGCCGCTGTCGATCGCCCTGCGCCTGCCCAACATCGCCGTCACCCGGGTCGAGAACTTCTGCGCCTCGGGCTCCGAGGCGTTCCGGGGCGCGGTCTACGCCGTGGCGGCGGGGGCGGCCGACATCGCCCTGGCGGTCGGCGTCGAGAAGCTGAAGGACACCGGCTATGGCGGCCTGCCGGTCGCCAATCCTGGGACGCTGAACCCGCAGGTGATGCCGAACGGCTCGGCGCCCGGCAACTTCGCCCAACTCGCCAGCGCCTACCGCGCCAAGCACGGCGTCTCCAAGGACGACCTGAAGCGCGCCATCGCCCACGTGTCGGTCAAGAGCCACGCCAACGGCGCCAAGAACCCTAAGGCCCACCTGAGGAAGCCGATCACCGAGGAGCAGGCGCTGAACGCCCCAATGATCGCCGAGCCGCTAGGCCTGTTCGACTGCTGCGGCGTCTCGGACGGCGCGGCGGCGGCGATCGTCACCACGCCCGAGATCGCCCGCGCCCTGGGCAAGCACGACCTCGTCACGGTCAAGGCGCTGCAGCTGTCGGTCTCGAACGGCTACGAGAGCCAGTACAACGGCTGGGATGGCAGCCACTTCCACACCGCCCGCATCGCCGCCGGCAAGGCCTACAAGGAGGCTGGCATCGAGCGTCCGCGCGAGCAAATCTCGATGATGGAGGTGCACGACTGCTTCTCGGTCACCGAGCTGGTGACGATGGAGGACCTCTTCATCTCGCCCGAGGGACAGGGCTGGAAGGACGTGCTGGACGGCTTCTACGACGCCGACGGCGGGGTGCCGTGCCAGATCGACGGCGGGCTGAAGTGCTTTGGCCACCCGATCGGCGTCTCGGGTCTGCGGATGCTATACGAGATGTACCTGCAGCTCCAGGGCCGCGCCGGCGAGCGGCAGCTGGCCAATCCCGTTTTCGGCATGACCCACAACCTGGGCGGCGCGCCGGCCAGCAATGTCTGCTCGGTGGCGATCATCGGCCAAGAGGGCGCGTAGGAAAGGGGCTTAATTCCGTCCAGCGCTTGATGTACCGAGGGGCATGGCTCTCAAAGGCTTCAAGCGCTGGATTTTCGCGGGCGTCGTCCTGTTCCTGGCGCTGATCCTGTCGGCGGCCTTCATCTGGCGCTACGACATCCTCAGCAACGCGCTGGACCCCAAGGTCCCGTTCCTGACCTATCACCCGCCGCCCGCGCCGGACTACGGCAAGCGGGCGTCGTGGGCCCTGCTGCCGCGAAATCCCGAGGCCGTACCGCCGGCCGACCGCCTCGTGGACATTTTCTTTGTCCATCCGACCACCTTTGACGGCGGGCGGGACTGGAACGGCGGCATCGACCAGCCCAAGGCCGCGCGGTTCCTGTCGCGGGTGGTGCTGCCCAACTATGCCGGACCCTTCGATCGTGTGGGGCGCATCTTCGCGCCGCGCTATCGTCAGGCCAGCCTCTACACCTACCTGACCCTGCGCGACGACGCCCGCGAGGCGCGGCGCTTCGCCTATGGCGACGTGTTGCAGGCGTTTCGGGCCTATCGCGTCCGCTACGGCCAGGACCGGCCGTTCATCATCGTCGGGGTGGAGCAGGGCGGCTCCCTTGCCGCGCGCCTGCTGAGCGAGGAGATCGCCGCCAAGCCCGATCTCAAGAGCCGCCTCGTCGCGGCCTATCTGATCGAGACCCCCGTTCCGGCCGATGAATATACGCTCGCCGCGCCGCTGCCGGCCTGCGAGCGCAAGGCTCAGGCGGGATGCGTCGCCGCCTGGATCTCGGCGCCGGAAGGCGACTTCCAGCGGGTGCAGGAGCTGATTGGCCGCTCGCTGGTTTGGGATCCGTCGGACCAACTGGTGAACCTCGAAGGCCGCCCACCGCTGTGCTTCAACCCGCTGCTCGGCGGAACCTCGGTGGAGCGCGCGCCCGCTCGTCTGAACCTGGGCGCGGCCAACGCCACCGGCCTGGACTGGGGCGCCCGTCCGCCGTTCCTCCAGCGCCAGGTGTCGGCGCGCTGCGAGAACGGGATCCTGCGCACCAGCAAGCCGAAGTCGAACTCGTTGCGCGACAGCGGCTCCTGGGCCGACCGGCGCAAGGTCGACGCCTTCAACCTGTTCTACGCCGACCTCGAAGCCGACGCCCTGGAGCGCAGCCGGGCGGCTCAGCCGCCGGCGAGCAAAGCCTCCAGTCCGCCGTAGCTCGGCTGGTCGATCCGGATCTGGCCGATCGCCGTCGCGCGGAGGTGGGACAGCAGCGCCGGGTCACGCGGTGCGATCCGGCCCTCGCGCAGGGCTTCGCAAAGCGCGGCGTTCAAGGTCGCGAAATCGCCGTCTCGGTCCAGCAGCGCCCTCAGGCGCCCGACCGCCTCCGCCTCCAGCGTCGCGCCAAGCTCGGCCTCGCGCGCCGCGGTGGCGCGGGCGTTGTCGGTCACGCGCGAGAGAAAAGCGTGGCGGGCGTCGCCTGGCGTGGCGGGCTGGGCGTCGAAGGCGGCGATCGCCTCGGACAGCTCGGCGGCGGTTGGATGGCTGATCATGCGGCCTCCATCAGGGCGACGAGGTCGATCTCGGTTTCGCTGGTGCGGCGGCCGATCATGGCGCGCTCGATCGAGCGGTCCGCGCCGGCGGCGAAGCTCTGGTACATCATCAGGCACATAACCCCCCATTTCAGCGAGCCCAGGGCCTGCCAGAACTTCACACGCTCCAATGGGATGTCGCCGCCGTGGCCGGCTAGCAGCTCCGCATAGTCCCCAAAGCCGCCGACCGGCTTTCGCCACTCGCCGAAGCGCCAGGAATTGACGCACATCCAGCCGAGGTCCTCGGCCGGATCGCCCAGATGCGCCAGCTCCCAGTCGAGCACGCCGACCAGGCCTTGCTCGGGATGGATCATCAGATTGCCATTCCGGAAGTCGCCGTGGACCAGCACCGGCTTGTCGGGCGGCGGCGGCGCGATGGCCTCCAGCCAGCGGAAGGCGGCCTCCAGGATCGGCCGCGGGGCCTTCATCTGGCGATAGAGGTCTTCGTAGCGCGCCAGCTCGCCTCGAGCGTCCGATGTGGTCAGCGGCGGCAGGCCTTCGATTGGGATGGCGTGAATGCGAGCCAGGACCTCGCCGCAGCGGCGGGCCAGGCCAGGACGGACGCCGGCGAAGGCCTCGTCGCGGACGATCCGTCTCCCCAGGGTCTCGCCCTCAAGGCGACGCATGACATAGGCCTCGCCGAGACCATCGTCGGGTTCACAGACGTGGACCACGCTGGGCGCGGGCGCGCCGGCTATGTCGGCGGCGCGGATCAGAGCCGCTTCGCTGGCCAGAGGCAGGGCGGTGTCGCGCGGCAAGGCGCCGTCTGGCCGTCGGCGCAGGATCAGCGGCGCGCCATCGTCGAGATCGAAGGCCCAGGTTTCGAGGCTGGCCCCGCCTGACAGTCGGCGAGCGTTGCGAGCGCCTGTCGCGGCGGGCGACAGGCGCGGGGCGAGGCGGTCCAGGGCGGCGGCGACATCCATGGAAGGGAAGCTTCCAGCCTTGACCCGGCGTCAGGCAAGAGGCCCTCATCTTTACGGCGAGGCCGGCGCGCCTTAGGCAGGACTCCACCCGTTTCGCTGTACAGGATTTCCGATGCCTTCCGGTCTCGCCGCGCTGCTCGATGACGTCGCCGGCATCACCAAGCTGGCCGCCGCCTCGCTGGACGACGTGACCGGCGCGGCCGGCAAGGCGGGGTCCAAGGCCGTGGGCGTGGTGGTCGACGACACCGCCGTGACGCCCGGCTACGCCATGGGCTTCACGCCCGACCGTGAGCTGCCGATCGTGTGGAAAATCGCGCTGGGCTCGTTGCGCAACAAGCTCTTGTTCCTGCTGCCCGGCGCCATGCTGCTGTCGGCCTTCGCGCCCTGGGCCGTCACGCCGATCCTGATGTGCGGCGGCGCCTATCTGGCCTTCGAGGCGACCGAGAAGGTGGTGGAGGCCTTCACGCCCGAGAGCGAGGGCGAAGCTCCCGAGGCGCTCGCCATGAGCGCGCCGGAGCTGGAGAAGCAGAAGGTGGCCGGCGCCATCCGCACCGACCTCATCCTGTCGGCCGAGATCATGGCCATCGCCTTGGCCGATGTGACCGCGCAGCCGCTCGCGATCCAAGCCGCCGCGCTGACCGTGGTCGGCGTGCTGCTGACCATCGGCGTCTATGGCGCCGTCGCCCTGATCGTGAAGATGGACGACATCGGCCTGCACTTGTCTCGCGGCAAGGTCCAGAGCCTGCGCGGCTTCGGGAGGGGGCTGGTCAAGGCCATGCCCTGGACCATGGAGGCCCTGACCGTGATCGGCACCGCCGCCATGCTGTGGGTCGGCGGCGGCATCATCGTCCACGGGCTGGAGAGATTCCACCTGACACCCGTGCCGCACTGGGTCGAGGGTTTCTCGCACTGGGCGGGCCAGGCGCCGGGAGTCGGCGCGGTGACCGGCTGGCTGGCCTTTGCGCTGGGCTCGGCCGTGGTGGGTCTCGCGGTCGGCGGCGTCCTGGCGGGTGTGATGCACCTTTGGCGTCACCGCAAGGGCGCGGCGTCGCACTAACCCGCTTCGTTCAAGGACGAGACGGGCTTCCAGTCGAATAGCTCTTGGAGCATCCGCAGCGCCTGACCGCGCGGCGAGGTGAGCTCCGGGTCACGCGCCAGGATCAAACGCGCGTCGTCGGCGGCCACGGCGATCAAGTCGCGGTGCGCGACCGGATCGGCCAGGCGATAGGCCGGGAAGCCGCTCTGCTTCAGGCCCAGAGGATCGCCGCCGCCGCGCAGCTCAAGGTCCTTCTCGGCGATCTCGAAGCCGTCGTCGCTGCGGCGCAGGATGTCGAGGCGCTTCTGGGCGACCTCGGACAGCGGCGGGTCGTAGAGCAGCACGCACGAGCTCTCGCGCGTCCCCCGGCCGACCCGGCCGCGCAGCTGATGCAGCTGGGCCAGGCCGAAGCGGTCGGCGTGCTCGATGACCATGATGCTGGCGTTGGGGACATTGACCCCGACCTCGACCACCGTGGTGGCGACCAGCACGCTGACCTCGCCATCAACGAAGCGTTGCATGACCGCGTCCTTTTCGGCGGGCGGCATCTGGCCGTGGACCAGGCCGACACCCGGCAGGTGGCGGGCCAGGTCGGCGGCGCGGTCCTCGGCGGCGCGCAGGTCAACCTTGTCCGACTCCGAGACCAGCGGGCAGATCCAGTAGGCCTGGGCGCCGCCGGCGATCGCCGCGCGCAGGCGCTCGACGATCTCGGGCACGCGCGGCGTCGGCGCGGCGCGAGTGGCGACCGGCGTGCGCCCGGGCGGCTTCTCGTCGATGCGCGAGACATCGAGGTCGCCGAACACGGTCAGCTCCAAGGTGCGCGGAATGGGGGTGGCCGACATCGCCAGCAGGTGAACACCCCAGTCGACGTTGGGCGGCCCTTTGTCCTGCAGCCGGCGACGTTCGTTGACGCCGAAGCGGTGCTGCTCGTCGATGATGGTCAGGGCTAGCGCTTTGAAGGCGACGTCGTCCTGGAAGAGGGCGTGGGTGCCGACCGCGATGTGATGGGTCCCGTCGGCGAGGCCGGCCAGCTTGGCGGCGCGGCCCGCGCCCTTGTCGCGGCCGGTCAGCAGGATCACCGAAAGGCCCAGCGCCTCCAGCGGTCCGGTGATGGTCTCGAAGTGCTGGCGGGCCAGGATCTCGGTCGGCGCCATCAGGGCCGATTGCAGGCCGGCGCTGGCCGCGTCGGCCATGGCCAGCATGGCGACCACGGTCTTGCCCGAGCCGACGTCGCCCTGCAGCAGCCGGCTCATCCGCTCGCCCGAGACGAGGTCGCCGCGGATTTCCGACAGCGACCGGATCTGGGCGCCGGTCAGCTTGAAGGGCAGGGCTTTCTCGGCGGCTTCGGACAGCGGTCCGGCCGGGATCAGCGGTCCCGGATGCGAGCGGCGCGCGGCCTTACGCTGGGCAAGGGCCAGCTGGTGGGCCAAGAGCTCGTCATAGGCGAGGCGGCGGCGCGGACGGACTAGCGGCGACAGGTCCGCTTCGCTGGCGGGCGCGTGCAGGGCCGCCAGCGCCTCGCGCCAGGCTGGCAGGCGTTCGCGCTCGCGCCAGGCGGCGTCCTGCCATTCGGGGAGATCCGGCGCGCGATCCAGCGCCTCCAGGGCGAACTTGCGGAAGGTGCGTGAGGGCAAGCCCGCCGTGGCCGGATAGACGGTCTCGACCTCGGGGATGTCGCCAGCGCGCTCCTCGGCGACGATGTAGTCCGGGTGGGCGATCTGTAGTTCCGAGGCGAAGCCTTCCGGGCGCTCGACCTTACCGCTGACCGCTCGCCGCGCGCCCTTGGGGTGCTGGCGCTCCAGATGCGGACCGTGGCCCTTGAACCAGATCAGCGTGAGGAAGCCCGTGCCGTCCCAGGCGCGGATCTTCCAGGGCTGGCCCAGGCGATGCGGCGGCTGGTGGCCGTCGATGGTGACGACGAAGGTCTGGACCTGTCCCTCGACGGCTTGGTCCACCGTCGTCACGCTCCGGCGGATCAGGCCGGTCGGGGCCGTGAAGAGCACGTCGCGCACGATCGGTCCCGCCAGCTTCTCCAGTAGCGGCGCGACGCGCGGGCCCACGCCCTTGAGCGTGGACACCGAGGTGAACAGGGGAAAGAGAATCTCCGGGCGCATGTCTCGCGACCTTAGCCGCCCACGCGCCCGTCCGCAGCCACTGGGCTCAGATTGACTTGTTCATCACCGGCTGCAGGGCGATCACGATGTCGGAATACTCGTCCGCGCGCGACGCGCCCGAGACGTTGAGGCGGGTGTAGAGCCAGGTCGCGCCATGGCGGGCATACGCTTCTGACCAGCGGTTCTTGGCGTCGATCAGATTGTTGGCCTCGCCCGCGTAGACCACCGTTCCCTTGGCGTCGACATAGACATAGTTGCCCGCGATCGTAGTCGCGGGATCGCCGTTGTCGGCGAGCTTGTAGCGGTAGACGGCGCCCGAGGCGCCCTTGAGTTCGATGTAAGGCTTCACGCGGTCCTCGCCCTGGAAACACTCGGCGTAGACGCACAGGTCGTGAAGGGTCCCGTGGGCCAAATTAAGGCTACCAAGGAACTACCGCAGCACGCCCGATCTTGCCAGGAAACGCCTCGTCCGCTCCTCGCGCGGCGAGGCGAGGAGCGAGCGCGAAGGTCCTTGCTCCACGATGACGCCGCCGTCCATGAAAATCGTACGGTCGGCGACATCGCGCGCGAAATCCATCTGGTGGGTGACGATGACCATGGTCCGTCGTTCGGCCGCCAGATCGCGGATCACGGCCAGCACCTCGCCGACGAGTTCGGGATCGAGGGCCGAGGTCGGCTCGTCGAACAGGATGACTTCGGGATCCATGGCCAGGGCGCGGGCGATGGCGCAGCGCTGCTGCTGGCCGCCGGAGAGGGCGGCCGGATAGGCGTCGGCGCGTTCGCCCAGGCCCACCTTCTCCAGCAGCGCCAAACCCTTGGCGCGAGCTTCGTCCGCGGGCGTCTTGCGGACGACGACCGGGCCTTCGATCACGTTCTCCAGCGCCGTGCGGTGCGGGAAGAGGTTGAAGCCCTGGAAGACGAAGCCGACTCGGCCGTTCAGCATCCTGGCCAGCGATGTCTTGCCGCCCGCCGTGACGCCGGCGATCGTCAGGTCTCCGCCATTGAGCGGCTCCAGGCCGGCCAGGCAGCGCAGCAGGGTGCTCTTGCCCGAACCGCTGGGGCCGATGATCGCCACCACCTCGCCGGGCGATACGGTGAGGTCGACGCCAGCCAGCACCGGCGTGTCGCCGAAGCTCTTCCTCAGGTCCTTGGCGTCGATCGCGCTCATCGGCGGCCCTCCGAGGCGCGGCGCTCCAGCCGGTGCTGCAGAGCCGCCAGGACCGTCGAGACGATCCAGTAGATGGCGGCCGCGGCCAGATACATCGTGAAGATCTCGTAGGTCCGCGCGGTGATCAGCTGGGTCTGGCGGAACAGTTCCGGCACCTGGATCGTCGCGGCCAGCGAGGTGTCCTTGACCAGGCTGATGAAGCTGTTGGACAGCGGGGCGACCGCGGTGCGGGCGGCCTGGGGCAGGATCACCCGGCGCAGGGCCTGGCCGCGGCTCATGCCCAGCACCGTCGCGGCCTCCCACTGGCCCTTGTCGACGGCGGCGATGGCGCTGCGCAGAATCTCGCAGGCATAGGCCGCGACGTTCAGCGAGAAGCCGATGCCGGCGGCGGCGAGGGCGGGCATCTCGATCCCGAACTGCGGCAGGCCATAATAGATCAGGAAGAGTTGCACCAGGAGCGGCGTGCCCCGGAAAGCGGAGACATAGACGCCGGCCGGCCAGCGCAGCAGGGGCGAGCGCGACAGGCGCATCAGGGCCAGGCCAAAGCCGAGCACGACGCCAACGCCCATGCCGATCACGCTCAGCACAACCGTGTAGCCGGCGCCCTTCAGCAGCAGCGGCGCCGACTGGCGCAGGAGATCGAGACCGGTCTCCATGCCTATTGGGTGACGTCCATGCCGAACCACTGCTGCGACAGGGCCGAGAGCTTGCCGCTGGAGCGAAGCGCGTTGATCGCCTGGTCGATGATGACCTTCAGCGCGGCGTCCTTCTTCATGGCGACGCCCGCGCCTTGGGCCGCGAAGGGCGGTCCGGACGCGACGAACTCGGGCGAGGTCTTGATGAAGTCGGCGGCGACCAGGCGGTCGTTCAGAACCGCGTCGATACGGCCGGCCTTCAGGTCCTGGTACTTGGTGGGATCGTCGTCATAGGTGCGCACGTCGGCGGTCGGCACATTGGCGCGTAGCCATTGTTCGTAGTTGGTGCCCAGGCCCACGCCGACCTTCTTGCCCGCCAGCTCCCCCGGCTTGGTTGGGCCCGGCTTGTCCTTCAGCGTGATGATCTGGATGCCCGAGATCGTGTAGGGCTCGGAGAAGTCGTACTTGGCCTTGCGGTCTGGCGTGATGGTGATCTGGTTGATCACGACGTCCACGCGGCCGGATTCCAGGGCGCCCAGCAGGCCGGCGAACGGCGCGGGGCGGAACTCGGGTTTCAGGCCCAGCTGCGCGGCCAGCGCCTTGGCGAAGTCGACCTCGAAGCCGGTCAGCTGTCCGTCCGCGCCCTGGAAGTTGAACGGCGGATAGGTGCCTTCCAGGCCCACCCGTAACGTTCCGGACGCCTTGATCCGTTCCCAACCGCTGGCGCCGGCCTCAGGCTTCTTGGCGCAGGCGGCCAGCAGGGCGAGGCCGAGGCCGGAAACAACGGCGCGGCGGGCGGGGAATCGCATCGAACGGACCCTTGGGCGAAATACTCTTGCGCATTTCTATACGGGTGCGCGCGGTTCGCCAGTCCGAACGTGGCCGAGGGCGTCGCGCCGCGATCATGACGAGGATTTAAGCTGACGCGCGGCGCCAAGTCTGGGCGCAGTCCCTTTCGCTCGCCCGCAATTGGAGAGACGACCTTGAAGGTCCTGCTTTTCTCGCTCGCCCTGATGGCCGCCCCGCCGTTGTCCGTCGAAGCTCAAACGGCGCCGGAGGCCGCGGCGAAGTCTCCCGACGTTGTCGCCCTCGAGGCGCTGAACGCCCAGTGGCTGACCGCCTACAAGACACGCGACGCCGCGGCGTTGGACCGCGTGCTGGCTGACGACTTCGAGGGCGTCTATCCGGGCGGCCGCATCATGAAGAAGGCCGACATTCTCAAGCTGGCGACCAATCCGGCGCGCTCGTTCGACACGGTGGCCTGGGAGGACGTCCGGATCGTCGTCATCGGTGATGTCGCGGTGCTGAGGGCGCGAGCGCGCATGACCGGGTCCTCGGCCGAAGGTCCGTTCTCCAGCATCAACGACTTCGCCGATGTCTATGTTCGTCGGCCGGGCGGCTGGCGGGCGATCTCCGCGCACGTGGTCCGCGTCACGGAGTAGCGCTCCGGCCTGTCAGCCGCGCTTGCGCACGAACACCGTACCGGCCGAATAGCCGGCGCCGAAGCTGCAGATCAGGCCTGTCTCGCCGGGCTGGAAGTCGTCATTGGCCGTGTGGAAGGCGATGATCGAGCCGGCCGAGCTGGTGTTGGCGTATTCGTCGAGGATGATCACGTTCTCGCCGGGCGCGGGGTCGCGGCCCAGCACCTTGCGGCCGATCATCTCGTTCATGTTGATGTTGGCCTGATGCAGCCACAGGCGCTTCAGGGTCGACGGATCCAGGCCCAGGTCCTTGGCGTGTTCGATGATCATCTCGCTGACCATCGGCACCACCTCGCGGAACACCTTGCGGCCCTCCTGGACGAACAGCTTGTCCTTGGCGTCGGCCCCTTCCGGGGCGGCGCGGTTCAGGAAGCCGAAGTTGTTGCGGATGTTGTTCGAGAACTGGGTCTTCAGGCGCGCGCCCAGGATTTCCCAGCCGTCCTTGGCCCGGTCGGCGTCCTCGATGATCACGGCCGTCGCCACGTCGCCGAAGATGAAGTGACTGTCGCGATCCTTGAAGTTCAGGTGGCCCGAGCAGATTTCGGGATTGACCATCAGCACCGCCTTGGCGCTGCCGGTCGTCACGAAGTCGGCGGCGGTCTTGATGCCGAAGGTCGCCGACGAGCAGGCGACGTTCATGTCGAAGGCGAAGCCCTCGATGCCCAGCGCCTGCTGGATCTCGATCGCCATGGCGGGGTAGGGGCGCTGCATGTTCGACGCGGCGCAGATCACCGCGCCGATCTCGCTGACCGGCTTGCCCCAGCGTTCGATCGCCTGCTTGGCGGCCTCGACGGCCATCTGCGCCAGGATCGAGATCTCGTCGTTCGGACGCTCGGGGATGATCGGTCGCATGACCTCGGGATCGACGATCCCAGACTTGTTCATCACGAAGCGCGACTTGATGCCCGAAGCTTTCTCGATGAACTCGGGCGAGGAGGGGGCGAGAGCGACGACCTCGCCGGCCGCGATGGCCTCGGCGTTGGCGGCGTTGAAGCGCTCGACATAGGTGTTGAAGGCTTCGACGAGCTCTGCGTTGGAGATGCTGTGAGGCGGGGTGAACAGCCCCGTGGCGGCGATGACAGCTTGCGGCAAGACGACGGTCCCGATGATACGCGCGGGCCTCGTCCTGTCTCAGGGCGGGCTCGCGTTCTGACGCTTGTTTGACGCCGTAGATAGCACGGAAGCCGGCCGCGTCATCCAGCGCCTTTTCGGCTTCGACACGCAATGGCCCCAAACGGGACCGTGAACCGCCGCATGCCCGCCGCGTTATCCGCTTAGCCCTAGGCTGGCTGAGGGAGCAAAGAGTACGCGTAGCATAGGAGTATAACAATGAAGACTCTCATCGCTGTCACCCTGGTCGCCGGTTCGGTCGTCGCGACCCCGATGTTCGCTCAAGCTCAGAATTCGACGGATGTCTATGGCTCGGTCAACTATGGCCAAACTCGGACCAAGGGCGCTGACACCGGCGCTATTCAGGGTCGCGTCGGCGCCAAGTTTACGCCTAATTTTGGCGTCGAAGGCGAAATCGCCGGCGGCGTCGATGGCGACACCGTTTATGCGCCCGGCGCGGCCAAGGTGAAAATGGAGCATCAGGCGGCCGCCTACGCGGTCGGCTACCTGCCGGTCACGCCCAACCTCGACCTGCTGGCCCGCGTCGGCTACGGCACGACCAAGTTCGAGACCAAGAACCCGGCGGCCACAAACTTCGACGGCAGTCGCGAAAGCTGGAACTACGGCGTGGGCGCCGAGTACAAGCTGGACGGCAAGAACGGCATCCGCGCCGACTGGACCAAGTCGGAATACACCAAGAGCGACCTGAGCTCGAACACGGTGTCGGTCGGCTACGTCCGCCACTTCTAAGCTTTGGTCTCACGATTGCTGAAGAACGGCGCGTCCCGCGGGGCGCGCCGTTTTCTTTGCGGCGACCGCCCGCGCCGCTTGACGACAGGGAGCGACGCCCTTCAATCTGAACAGCAATAAGATAAAAAGGGGAGGCGCGTTGGTCTTGGATAAGGCGCTGTTGATTCAGCTGGGCGGGTCCGTCGTCGCCGTCGCTCTGCTGGTGGCCGTGGCGGCCTGGCTGGGCGCGGCGCGGCCCACGCCGCCGCTGGACGTCGAGGCGGCCCAGTCTCTACTGGCCGTCGAATTCCCGGATCATGCGCCGGCCGCTATCTGGATCGCCGCCGATGGGGCGGGCCTCATCGCGCGCGAGAACGACCAGGCCCTGGTGATCTGGCGGCGCGGCGACGGCTATGTCGCGCGCGAGGCGGCCTGGAGCGCCGTCTCAAATCTTCGTCCGAGCAACGGACGTCTTTCCATGCGGGTGGGCGACGGCCGTCCCGTCTTCGCGGTCGCTGATGACCGCTGGCCGCCCAAGGAGCTCGCTTGATGCTGAAACCGAGTTTTGATCCCGTTCAGCTGGCGATCCCGTTCTTCGTTCTGGCGATCGTGCTGGAAGTCCTGCTGGGCCGCTTCGGCAAGGCCAAGGCGAACTACGAGACCCGCGACACAGCTGTGTCCCTGAGCATGGGCCTAGGCAGCACGGTCGCTGGAATCCTGTTTGGCGGGATCATCTTCGCGGCCACGGTGTGGGTCTGGAACCACCGGATTTTCACGATCCCCATGACGGCGGTCTGGGCCTGGGTGGCGGTCTTCCTGCTGGAGGACCTGACCTACTACTGGTTCCACCGCATCGCCCATGAACGCAGGGTCTGGTGGGCCAGCCACGTCAACCACCACACCTCGACCCACTACAATCTCTCGACCGCGCTCCGGCAGACCTGGACCGGCGGGGTGGCCGGCACCTGGCTGCTGTGGCTGCCGCTGTCCTTCATCGGCTTTCCGCCGGCCATGGTGGCGATCCAGAAGGGCGTCAGCCTCGTCTACCAGTTCTGGATTCACACCGAGGCGATCAAGCGCATGCCGCGCTGGTTCGAGGCGGTGTTCAACACGCCCTCCCATCACCGGGTGCACCACGCGCGCAACGCCCGCTACCTGGACGCCAACTACGCCGGCATCCTGATCATCTGGGACCGCCTGTTCGGCACCTTCATCCCGGAGACCGACGAGGAGCCCTGCCGCTATGGGACGGTGAAGAACCTCGGCAACTTTAACCTGCTGCACAACGTCTTCCATGAGTGGGTCGGGATAGGCCGCGACGTGGCGGGGTCGAAGTCGCCGCGCGAGGCTCTCGGCTATGTCTTCGGCCCGCCCGGCTGGAGCCCCGACGGCTCGCGCGAGACGTCGCACACGCTGAAGGCCAAGTGGCGGGCGCGGGAGGAGGCGGCTAGTCGCGTAGCAGAGGCAAGGACAGACCCGTCGCCTGGCGCGTCGCCAGCATCTCGCGCCGGAACCTGAACAGCTCGGCGGGACGGCCGCCGGTCTCGGCGTCGAGGCGGCCCAGGCCCTCGACCAGTTCCTCGCGCTCAACGACGCGGCGGAAGTTCTGTTTGTGCAGCGGCACGCCGGCGATCGCCTCGACCGTGCGCTGCAGGGTCGAGAGGGTGAACTCCTCGGGTGTCAGCTCGAACACGACCGGGCGGTACTTGATCTTGCCGCGCAGGCGCGAGAGGCCCGTGGCCAGGATGCGCCGGTGGTCGGAGATCATCGGCTCGCCGAGCGCCGCCGACAGCGCCTCGGGCTCGGCGGGATCGTGGCCGTCGGCCCGGGCCCGGTCGCGGGCGGCCTCAGGCGCCAGGCCGGCTTCGTAGAGCAGCTCGTAGCGCTCGAGCACGCGCTCCTCGTTCCAGGGCGCGCCGTCCAGGGCGAAGGCCAGGCGCGCGCGGGACCACTTGCCGGCGTCGTCGCCAGCCCACCGGCGCAGAGCGGGGGCGATGGCCTCGTCGAGCAGGGCGGGGCGGCCGGCGCGCCAGTCCTCCCACGGGAAGAACCGGCTCCACGGGGCCCAGGCGGTGTCCGGCGCGTCGGTGTCGACCGCCTTGGGCGTCAGGCCCAGATAGCCGACCGAGACGACGCGCGCGGCGCCGGCGCCGACCTCGGCGCGCGGCGCGTCGCGGCCCTTGTCGCCGAAGGTGTAGAGCTGCTCGACATAGCCCAGCTGGAACCGGGTCTGCGCGGTCACGAAGGCGCGCAGGCCCAGCTCGAACGTGCGATGCGCCTCGGGGTCGAACGGGCCGAAGGGCAGGCCCGACAGCGGGGAGGCGACGTCGGTGACGGCGTCGTGCGGTCGCACGGTCAGGACGACGGCCTCGCCGTCGCGGATCGCGACGACCACCGCCGACAGACCGATGACGACCGAGATGCTCATCGCGCGGCCATCACTCGGTCTCGAAGGCCGCGCCGGGCGCGGACTCATAGCCGGCGGCGCGTGACAGGACGTGGAAACGTTGGACGTAACGCGCCTGGGCCTCGAACGGCGGCAGGGGCGTGATGTGGAGATCGTAGCCGACGGGCGGCGCGCCGAAGATCGACAGCGACTCCTCGTGATTGAAGCCCGCCAGCTGGGTGGCCTCGAAGAAGGCGCAGGCGCGGTCGGCCTGCTTGATCAGCTTCTTGATCGGGGCGGGGGTCTTGGGCGGCAGGCCGAAGCGGATGTGGATCGCGTCCTCGAGCCTGGCCTCGAAATCCTTGTAGCTGACGCCCAGCGCCGCCTTGAACGGGCTGATCATGTCGCCGATCACATATTCGCTGGCGTCGTGCAGCAGGGCGGCCAACCGCCAGCGGGGCTCAAGGTCGGGCTTGATGTGCGCGGCGATCTCTTCGACCACCAGGCTGTGCTGGGCGACCGAGAAGCCGTGGTCGCCGACTGTCTGGCCGTTCCAACGCGCGACGCGCGCCAGGCCGTGGGCGATGTCCTCGATCTCGATGTCCATCGGCGACGGATCGAGCAGGTCGAGCCGACGTCCTGACAGCATCCTCTGCCATGCGCGGGGCGGTTTGCCCTTGTGCAGCCCTTTGGCCACGAGATCGTTCCTCACGGTGAAGGTGGTTGACTGACCTATCGGTTGAGAAAGATCAATGAGACTGTCGCCGTCATCTGTGGAAATGCCCCTAAAGGGAGTTCGATCATGAGCTGGGCGAGAATTATGGTTCCTCTCGCGGGAACCGCGCACGATCAGACGGTTGTGCAGCTGGCCGCCAAGCTGGCGGGCGCTTTCCAGGCCGAGCTGGCCTGCGTCCATGCGCCAGCCGACATGGCGGACCTGATGCCCTGGATGGGCGAGGGCTTCATGGGCGGCGTGCAGGTCACGGCGCTGGAAAGCCTGAAGGAAGCGGCCCAGGAAGGCGCCAAGGCCTGCGCCAAGGTCGCCGCTGACGTTTCCTATCCCCACACGAAGGTCATCAGTCTGGAGTCGCCCGTCTGGGCGGGCCTGGCCATGGAAGGCCGCCTGTCCGACGTCATCGTCTTCGACGACGCCGCCGCCCGGGGACGTGGCCCCTTGGCCGAGGCCTTCCAGCAGCTGGTCGCCGACGAGCAGCGACCGACCCTGGTGGCCCGTACGGGCTTCAAGCCCGACGGCGTCGCGGTCGTGGCCTGGGACGGCGGCAAGGAAGCCAGCCGCGCCATGCGGACGGCCCTGCCGCTGCTGCAGAAGGCCTCTTCGGTTGTCGTGGTCGGCGCGCCGTCGGCTTCGTCGCGCGCCTTCGAACTGGATCGCCTGGTCGCCTTCCTCGGCGCGAGAGGCGTCAAGGCGACGGCCAAGGTGCTGGAGGGCTCGGGCGACGCTGGCGGGCTGCTGCTGAACGCCGCGCGCGACGCCGGCGCGAACCTGCTGGTCGCCGGCGCGTTTGGTCATCCCCGGCTGCAGGAGTTCATCTTCGGCGGGACAACCCGGACGCTGCTGAACAGCGATGGTCCGTCGCTGTTCCTGTCGCACTGATCTCGTCCAACCATAAGAAAAGAAAGGGAGACGACCGCATGTCTCTTTCGCGCATCGTTCTGCGCCTGGCGCGCAATCCCGGCACGGAGTTCGCCGGCGGCGACGACCATCGCGGCTATGCCTTGACCGCGCCGCTGACGGCGGACGGCCACATCGACGAGGACGCCTTCTCGAAGGTCAAGGGCGAGTGCAGCGTTCGCCGCTTCGCGCCGGACGAGGACGCCGTGGACGGTCGCCTGAATCGTCGGGGCGCGCGCTGGTTCTTCGACTACGACAACACCGACGACTCCGATGACGAGCCGCTGCACCGCCTTGGCGAGCACCGCTTCGCACTCGGGGAGTATGTCACGGTCACCGACGAGGACGGCCGTCCGCTGACCTACAAGGTGATGGAGGTCGGTCCGGCCCAATAATCCCGTTAGCCGCCCACGTTATGGCGGACGAGGGCCTTCATGTCCTTGAACAGGTCGTGGTCGTCGGTGTCGCGGGTCTTGGCCTTGACGACGGCGACGGCCAGCGGCCCGCCCTTGGGGCCCCGGGCCTCATACCCCGCCAGCCGGAAGCCCTTCGGGGCCTTGTCATTGGCGATGATCAGGGTCGAGCGGACATCGCCGCGGCCGCCCTTCTTGGCGCGGATTTCCGCGCCATTTTCGTTGGAGCGGATGGCGACGTCGCCCTCGCCATGCTCGTCATCGGCGGTGATGTTGACGGTTCCCTGGCCGTCGTCGCCCTTCATACTGACGTTCTTGTTGACCTTCACCTCGGCCGCGCCGCCGTCGCTGTTGATGGTCAGGTGGCCGATCCGGATGTCGGCCGCGTCGTCATGGGCGTCGATCGTGACGCCGGGCAGGTGGATGCTGGCGTGGTTCTTGCCGCCCTTCATGTCGTGAGGCGGCTTCGGCGCGGGCGGCGGCGGAGGCATAACGCCCTTCAGTTCGGCTTCGATCGGCGACAGCGCCGCCTCGGCGTCGCCGCCGTTCAGGCGCACCAGGCGCAGATCGACAGAAGCCGTGGGCGACTCATAGGCGCACGACTGACCGTCGGCCGCGACCGACACGCGGCGTAGCGCGCCCTGCTTTTCCGGACAGTCCAGGCGATCGATGACCCGCAACGGTTCGCGCAGGCTCAGGCGGTGCTCGCGCGGTTCCTCGGCGCGATGGCAGGCCGACAAGGCCGTGGCGCCGGCGCTGATCAGCAGCGCGGCCGCAAGCCATTTGGAATGACGCATAGGTACCCCCGGGACGCTTCCCTTGTTGCGCGGAAGGTGGTCGCCCGCCCGCCGCGCGTCCAGTGAAATCCGAGTAACGCGGATTGCAGCCCTGGGGACGGGATTACTGCCCCGGACGGGCGCCCGAACCCTCGCGACGCGCCAGGAAGGCCAGGCGCTCGAACAGGTGAACGTCCTGCTCGTTCTTCAGCAGGGCGCCGTGCAGGGGCGGGATCAGCTTGGTGGGGTCCTTCTCGCGCAGGACCGTCTCGTCGATGTCCTCGACCAGCAGCAGCTTCAGCCAGTCCAGCAGCTCGGAGGTCGAGGGCTTCTTCTTCAGGCCCGGCACCTTGCGCATGTCGTAGAAGATGCGCAGGGCCTCGGCGACCAGCTTCTGCTTGATGCCCGGGAAATGGACGTCGACGATGGCCTGCATCGTCTCTTCCTCGGGGAAGCGGATGTAGTGGAAGAAGCAGCGGCGCAGGAAGGCGTCCGGCAGCTCTTTTTCGTTGTTCGAGGTGATGATCATCACCGGCCGGACCTTGGCCTTGATGGTCTCGCCGGTCTCGTAGACGAAGAACTCCATGCGATCGAGCTCCTGCAGGAGGTCGTTCGGGAATTCGATGTCGGCCTTGTCGATCTCGTCGATCAGCAGCACCGGGCGGACCTCGCTCTCGAAGGCCTCCCAGAGCTTGCCCTTCTTGATGTAGTTCTTGACGTCCTTGACCCGCTCGTCGCCCAGCTGGCTGTCGCGCAGGCGGGTCACGGCGTCGTATTCGTAGAGGCCTTGCTGGGCCTTGGTCGTCGACTTGATGTGCCAGGTGATCAGCGGCGCGCCCATGGCCTTGGCGACTTCATAGGCCAGCACCGTCTTGCCGGTGCCAGGCTCGCCCTTGATCAGCAGGGGCCGTTCGAGGGCCACCGCGGCGTTCACCGCGACCTTCAGGTCGTCGGTCGCCACGTAGTCGGAAGTGCCTTCAAAGCGCTGGCTCATGCCTATCTCCGCCGGAAACGACTCCGGTTCGAACAGTTGTTCAAATCGAGCCGTTCAAACTACCGGCGCTCGCGCGCTTGGCAAGAGCGTCGATTCACGCCGCCAGCGGCGCGTCCAGATCGCTCGCCGAAAATCCCTTGTCCATCAGGCGCTGACGAACGGTCGGGCGGTGCGCTCGCCATTCCTCGGCCAGAAGTCCCAGACCGACGACGTCCTGCGGCCGACCCTGCTTGACCACGTGGGCGCGGAACAGCGCCTCGCGCTGGAAACCGTTGGCCATGTGCAGCCGCCAGGCGATCTCGTTGAAGGCCAGCACCTCCGACCACAGCTTGCGCAAGCCCATCGGGCCGAAAGCATGGTCGATCAGCTTGAACTCGGCGAAACCGCCGACGCCCAGGCCCTTGGGAGCGTCCTCGGCCAGATAGCGCGCGACGACGGCCCGCCCTTGCGCCTTGTCGATATCCGTCAGGCTGTTCAGCCCGGACGGGACGCCGTCCACCTCGACGATCAGGTCAAGTCGCCGCAAATTGCCAGCCAGGCCGTCGAACCAGCGATCGTGCTCCTCGCGGGAGATCAGGTGGTCGGAATACATGAAGGCCGAAACCGCGGGACTGTTGCGCCACGCCAGCAGGCGGTCGCGATCGCCCTCCGCGACCCGACGAAGGGTGACCTGGACCATTGGCCTAGCCTGGAAAGCGTTCGGTCAGCGCCTGGGCGACTTCGGTCATGACCGGTTCCCAGTCGCTGAAATCCGTCGGCGAGAAGACGCGGGCCTGAGGATACCAGGGATAGCGATGGGTCCCCAGCCTGGTCCAGATGGTCGGCGCGGTCAGCAGCCACAAGGGCGCGCCAGCGGCGCCCGCCAGGTTGGCGGTGGCGTTCGAGAAGCCGATGATCTGGTCGACCGCGCTGCAGAGCGCCGTCACATCGTCGAGATCCTTCTTCAGGTCGATGCCCGGCGGCTGCCAGATGTCGACGCCGAACTCGGCCTTGGCGAAGGCGATCTCTTCCTCGCAGTCGCCGTACTGGAGATTGACGAAGGTGACGCCGGGCGTCTGGAGCACCTGGCGCCAGGTCTCGAACGGCGAGAACTGGCGACCGCGCTCGGCGCTCAGTTTCAAGCTCTTCCAAAGCAGTCCGACCTTGGGCTTGGCGCTGACCTTGGCCAGCTCGCCCTTCCAGTAGGCGACCCGATCCGGATCGGCCTGGACATAGTGCGGACGGGTAGGGAAGGCGTCAATCGACCCGCGCAGCGGCGCCAGGAAATCCCCGATCGCGGCCCAATAGTCGAAACGACTCCAGTCCTCGATTTCCGGCACGCTGCGATAGTTCCGACCCGCATAGCCCGTCGTCTGGTGTCGCGTGACCTCGATGGTCGGGTAGGAGCGCTGGAACAGGGTTATCAGGCGCCGCTCGACCGCGAGGGTCAGGGATCCCGTTGGTCCGATGGCCTTGAGAATGTCCTCCAGCATGTTGGCGAACATCACCTCGTCGCCCAGCCCCTGTTCGGTGACGAGCATCAGCGACTTGCCCTTCAGATCCTGGCCCGACCATCGCGTTCCCGGAATCTGGAAGAGCGGCGCGTCGATCATCTCGGGCGAGAAGCGTTCCTCATAAGCTTCCCAGCCCTCAGCCAGGCGGCCCAGGCTCAGCAGGATCATGGCGCGGGCGAAGCGCATGACCGAAATGTCGTGGCTCGAGGTGGGGCGCTTCAGAGCTTCGTCGCAATCGGCCAACGCTCCCTCGGCGTCGCCGAGGTCGAGCCTGGCGAAGGCGCGGTTGTGCCAGGCCTTTCCAAAGGCGGGATCCAACCGCAGGGCCTCGTCGAAGAACACCATCGACCCCGCGGCGTCCGACATGTTGCACAGCACCGTGCCCAGCGTGTTCCACAGAAGAGCGCTGGTCGGATGAGCGTTGATGGCGACCTTGAGCACGTCGATCGCCTCGCTCTCGCGGTTAAGCTCCCGCAGGGCGCAGGCCAGATTGTTGGCGCCTTCGATATCGTCGGGCCGCGCCTGGCAGTAGTGCGCGAAGAACTGGGCCGCCAGGTCGGGGAGGTCCATTCTGTAGGCGAGGCGACCGAGATCGCCGGCGACCGGGCCGTGATCGGGAAGAAGCGCCAGAGCGGCTTCATAGGCCTGGAGAGACGATGCGAAGTCGCTGGTCTTCTCGCGCGCGATGCCCACGATGTGCCAGGCCAATCCGAGGCGATCGTCCTTGGCCAGCAGCTTGAGCGCCACCTTTTCCGCGGTTTGGTAGTCCTGCAGCTGGATCGCCTTGATGGCTTTCGCGAGGGCCTTGGCGTTCTCGGCGTTCTTAAGATCCTGGGCGGCGCGTCTGAGTCTCTCCAGGGCCTCGGCGGACGCCGAATCACCGACGGTTTCCGAGAACGCCCGAGCCGGGCCGGGAGCGATGGCGCCCAGATCCGGCCTAGCCAATACGCTGGCGGAGTTTTCAAGAGCGTTCTTGCGGGACATCGGACTGCGACCTCGGCTGGCGTATTAACCATTCTGTCGACGCATGAATTAACTCATTGCTAAGCCGCGTCAGAGCGTCGCGCCAGGGGCGCGGGACGCTTACTGGCGTGGGGTGTGCGCTTCAGTGGGCGTTCGCGCTTGAGGGGCTTGTGTGCTTAATTGAAAGCTAATCGCGCCGGATGACCGCATCGCTGGCAACACGGCGTTAACCGATGTCGTCCTAGCTTCCCACGAGAGCCGCTGATTGGCGGCGTCGGGCTTGGCGCATCAACTAAGGAGCGGCGTTACGTGCCTCTGAAGCTGTCGCTGAAGCCTGGCGAGAAATTCGTTCTGAATGGCGCCGTGGTCCAGAATGGAGATCGGCGTGGCGTTCTGGTTCTCCAGAACAAGGCGTCCGTCCTTCGCGAGAAGGACATCATGCAACCCGATGAGGTCAAGACGCCGGCGCGCCGGATCTACTTCCCGGTGATGATGATGTACCTCGACGAAAGCGCCGCCGAGAAGTTTTATGAAGAGTTCGCCGCGCGCTTGAACGAGTTCATGGGTGTGGTCCGAAATCCAGCCGTGCTACAAGATTGCATCTCTATCTCGAAGCACGTGATGGCGCGCGAGTACTACAAGGCTCTCATGTTGAGCCGTAAGTTGATTGAATACGAAGACGAGAGGTTGGGGCATGTCTCTTCGGGCGTATCAGCAGGCGGCGACGCGGGCTGAGAATCCCCGTGAAATGGAGTACCGCCTGTTTGGGCAGGTGACGCGAGCCTTGCTGGACGCGTCGCAAGCCCCGGCGGACGACTTCGCCACGCGGATCGACGCACTGGATTGGAATCGCAAGGTCTGGTCGGCCTTGGCGACCGATTGCTCCTTGCCTGACAATCAGCTTCCGATGGAGCTGCGCGCCGGCATTATTTCGCTCAGCCTCTGGGTCAGCCGCCACTCCAGCGCCGTGATGCGCAAGGAGGAGGATTTCGAGCCGCTGATCGAGGTCAATCGCATGATCATGCAGGGGCTCGCCGGGCGCGCCGACGCCGCCTGATTCTTAGCGCCGCGCAAGACTGAACGTCTTGCCTACATCCTTCGGAAAAAGCTGCCGCCCGGCGAATCTTGCATTCGCCGGGCGGTGTCGTTTTGGGCTCTGCGCATGCCCAGAACATCGTAAAATCAATACCTTATAGAATTTCCGCGGCGGGGCTCGAAATGGCCCGCCGCTTGCGATGGTTCGCGCGGGCAAAACGCCCGCCCGGCAATAGGCCGGATAAATCCGACCAAAACGGTAGGTATCAATGCTGAACTCGATCAACACCAATCCGGGTGCGCTCATCGCGCTCCAAAATCTGAACGCCACTAACACGGAGCTCGCAACCACACAGAGCCGTATCAACACCGGCAAGAAGATCGCGAACGCCAAGGACAACGGCGCGATCTGGTCGATGGCCAAGATGCAGAGCGCGAGCTCGTCTTCGTTGAACGCCGTGAAGGATTCGCTCCAACGCGGTCAGTCGACGATTGATGTTGCTCTCGCGGCAGGCGACACCATCACCGATCTGCTCACGAAGATGAAGGAAAAGGCCCTGGCCGCTTCCGACACTTCGCTGAACACCGCGTCGTTCAACGCCCTGCTGACCGACTTCACGTCCCTGCGCGACCAGATCACCAAGGCCGTGCAAAACGCGAAGTTCAACGGGGTGAGCCTCGTGGACGCCGTCACCAACAAGCTCGTCTTCCTGGCTAACGCCGACGGGGGCAGCTTCACGGTGAATGCTCAAGACCTGACTCTCGCGGGTCTGGGCATCGCTGGCGCGACCTTCACCGACGCCGCCTCGGCTTCGGCCATGATCGGCGACATGACTGACGCGTTGCAGACCGCGACGAACAAGTTGTCCGCTCTGGGTACGTCTTCGACGGGCCTGGACACGCACCTGACCTTTATCGGGAAGCTGCAGGACAGCCTGGACGCCGGTGTCGGCAACCTGGTCGATGCGGATCTGGCGAAGGAAAGCGCCAAGCTGCAGTCGCTGCAAACCAAGCAGCAACTGGGGGTTCAAGCGCTCTCGATCGCCAACCAAAGCCCGCAGACGATCCTGTCGCTGTTCAAGGGGTGATCTCCGATACGCCGGACGGCCGTCAAAAGCCGTCCGGCGCCTCTTTTCTGCTGGGTGCGCAAAGAGTGCCCGGCAATAATTGCCCATGTCGAAAGGCTCTCGGCAGAAATTGCCGGGAGCCTTCGTCGTTAATGCATGTATAACGCAAATATTTCAGTGATTTAGCTATCGGCTTCTGCCCGGCACTTTTGGCCCGGCAATTGCTACATACCTTTTCGAGCAAAATGCTCCCGGCAGCCAAAATGGCGTCGGACACCTTGAAAAGGAACTCTTCGTATGCCGCTGAATAGCATCAATACGAACGCCGGCGCTCTGATCGCCCTGCAAAACCTGAACACCACCAACTCGGAACTCGGTGTTGTCCAGCAGCGCATCAACACCGGTAAGAAGGTCGGCACCGCCAAGGACAACGGCGCCATCTGGGCCATGGCCAAGAACCAATCGGCCACCGCCTCGTCGCTGAACTCGGTCAAGGACTCGCTGCAACGCGGTCAGTCCACCATCGACGTGGCCCTGGCCGCCGGCGACGCCATCACCGACCTGCTCGGCAAGATGAAGGAAAAGGTTCTCGCCGCTTCCGACACCTCGCTGAACACGGCCTCGTTCAACGCGCTGCAAGCCGACTTCGTCTCGCTTCGCGACCAAATCACGAAGGCCGCGACCAACGCCAAGTTCAACGGCGCCAGCGTCGCTGACAGCACCACCCAGAAGCTGTCGTTCCTGGCCAACACCGACGGTTCGCAGTTCACGGTCAACGTGCAAGACCTGACCCTGACGGGCCTCGGTCTGTCGGGCACGTTCACCTTCACCACCGCGGCTGACGCCAAGACCAAGCTGGCCGACCTCGACAAGGCCATCGGCACCGCGACCAACAAGCTGGCGGCCCTGGGCACCAGCTCGACCGGTCTCGACACCCACCTGACCTTCGTTGGCAAGCTGCAAGACAGCCTGGAAGCCGGCGTTGGCAACCTGGTGGACGCCGACCTGGCCAAGGAAAGCGCCAAGCTGCAGTCGCTGCAAACCAAGCAACAGCTTGGCGTGCAAGCGCTGTCGATCGCGAACCAATCTACGTCGTCGATCCTGAGCCTGTTCCGTTAAGGAGCGGGAAGGGGGCGGGCTCGCGTGAGCCCGCCTCCATCTTTTCCGAGGACCGAGGGTAGGGAGAGAAAAGAGAGGAGGGCCGACCCGCAAGTCGGCTGACAGATATATGGAACCCAAAGCCGCTTTGTCGGCGATCAGAGATTTCATCGCCCCCGTGAACGCCCCGGAGCCATCCGAGGGCGTAAGAGCCGTTCAAGGTCAGCTCAAGGCCGCGTTCGGGCAGCCGCAGCCGGTCGACGGCGCGCAGGCCGCGCCCGCCGCCGAGGCCAAGCCCGAGGCTCCGGTCGACAAGGGCCCCCAGCCTGGCGACCTGAGACTGGTGATCGAGCACAACGACGACACCGGCGACTATGTCTATAAGACCGTCGACCGTCGGACGGGCGAGACGCTGCAGCAGTTTCCCCGCGAGGAGATCCTGAAGCTGCGCGAAGCCTCGCGCTATCACTCTGGCGACGTTTACGACGGCAAGGCCTGAGAGACGGCGAAGGCCGTAGCGAAGGCGGACTGCGACGGCCTGTCGCGGGTCTTAACGAGCATGGTTTATAAGCGTTAACCATGTTCTTACTTTCTGAGCCCAACCTCGGCGGCGATTAGATCGCACGCCGAATCGCGCGCGATCGCAACCACGGCAAAATCGCCGATCGGAGGCCGCGCATGACGCTGAGCGTCAACACGAACCAGCCCGCGCTGATCGCGCTGCAGAACTTGAACCGCACCAACGACGACATGCAGTCGGTGCAGACCAAGATCAACACGGGCCTGTCCATCTCGACCGCCAAGGACAACGCCGCCATCTGGTCGATCGCCCAGGAGCAGCGCGCCGACATGAGCGCGCTTGGGGCGGTCAAGATGAGCCTGGACCGCGCGACCTCCATCGCCGACGTGGCCCTGGCCGCGGGCGAGTCGGTCTCGGACCTGCTCAAGCTGATGCGCGAGAAGGTGGTGGCGGCCAAGGACACCTCGCTGACCACGACCTCGCGGGAGTCCCTGAACGCTGACTTCCAGGGGATCCTCAAGAACCTCACCCAGGTCATCAGCAGCGCCGTCTTCGACGGGGCGAACCTGCTCGACGGCAGCCAGACGGCGGACATGACCTTCCTGGCCGACGCGGACGCCGCCCAGGCGATCACGCTGAGCCTGCAGAATCTGACGCTCGGCGGGACGATCAACACTCTGCAGCCGACCGATGACATCCTGACCCCGGCCAACGCGACCGCCGTGCTCACGCGTCTGGACGCGACGATGAGCGCCGTGAACCAGGCCGTCGGCAATATCGGCACCCAGGCCAAGCAGATCGACGCGCACAGCACTTTCGTCGGCAGGCTCAACGACGTGCTCGAGACGGGCGTGGGCAATCTGGTGGACGCCGACCTGGCCAAGGAAAGCGCGCGTCTGCAGGCCTTGCAGGTCAAGCAGCAGCTGGGCGCCCAGGCGCTGTCGATCGCCAACGGCGCGCCGCAGATCATCCTGTCCCTGTTCAAGGGGCAGTAACCCTAGGTGTACTCACGGCGCCGGGGTAAGCTTGGCGCGTGCGAGACGGGGAATCGGCGGCGAGTATGATCGAGTTGCGCGACTTGCGGGACGAGGACGAGGCGGTCCTTTTTCAGTGGCGCTCGGAGCCCGAGGTCGACCGCTGGATGTCCGACGCCGATCTGCCCAGCCACGAAGCGCACGCCGCCTGGTTCCAGGCCCTGCGGACCGACCCCGACATGCGGGGCTGGATGATTACCCGCGCGGGCGCGCCCATGGGGCTGCTGACCCTGACGGGACTGACCAGCCACCACCGGCGCGCCAGCTGGAACTGGTTCCTTGGCTCGGCCGAAGCGCGGGGCAGGGGCGTTGGCCGCGCCGCCCAGGTTCTTGGTCTCGACCGAGCGTTCGGCGAGCTTGGCCTGCACAAGGTGTTCGCCGAGGTCATGGCCGACAACGACGCGGCGCTGAAGGCGCAATCGGCGGCGGGCTTCCGGCGCGAGGGTTATCTGCGCGGCCACGTCCTGAAGGACGGCCAGCCGCGCGATGTCGTTCTGCTGGGAATCCTGGCCTCGGAGTGGGGCGAACTGCGCGAGAACGCGCGCCGGGCCCTGTCGGAGGCGCATCTTATCGCCGCTTAACCTCGAGTCTTGAGGGCGAGTTAACGGCGAAGGGGCGAATGTATCAGCGGGGGACTCTGCGTCCCCGTCAGGACAAGCCGTGATCACGTTCGATACCAGCACGCTGCTCAGCTACTATCAGGCCCGTAGCGGCCTGACGGGCGCCGCCGCGTCTGGAACGTCGGCGACGGCGACCTCGAGCGGCTCTTCCAAGGCGGTCGTGCCCAGCGCGCCCTGGCTCGGCGGCAGTACGCCGGCCGCCAGCGAGCTGGTGCGTTCCGCCCTCAACGGTCGCAAGTTTGTCGACGAAGCCGCGAACTCGACGTCGCTGAAGGGGGCCAGCCCGGACTACGCCAAACTGTTCGCGACCTATCAGGCGCTCAACACCTTGTCGGCGATCGCGACCCGCGCGGGCGAAAAGCGGGTGCCTGACAGCGAGATCGCGCGCCTGCAGACCGCCATGACCCGGGGGCTGTCCGAAATCAGCGGCTACGTGCAGGGTCTTTCGCTTGACCAGCTGCGTCTGACCACGGGCGCGGTCATGACCAGCGACAAGGCCAAGGTCGGCGTTCCGAAGGCCAACTACACCTACACCACCGATACGATCTATTCCGGCCAGGTCGACGATCCGGTGCCGAAGTTCCAGGGGAACGTGTCGTTCGACGTCTCGGTAAAGGCGTTCGGCGTCACCAAGACCGTGACCATGAACCTGAACGACATGGGCTCCACGCCCCGGACCATGTCCAACGTCGTCAGCTACATGAACGACCAGATGAAAGCGGCCGGCTTCAACACCGCGTTCGCCGTTCAGCGCACGGCCGGTCAGGAACGAACCGTCCAGGTCAACGGCAAGCCCGTGACCTTGCCCGCGACCGGCGATGACTTCGCCCTGAAGGTCAAGGGCGACT
This sequence comes from Caulobacter sp. X, assembly GCF_002742635.1. Lineage (NCBI taxonomy): Bacteria > Pseudomonadati > Pseudomonadota > Alphaproteobacteria > Caulobacterales > Caulobacteraceae > Caulobacter > Caulobacter sp. X. Next base: position 251,843 of record NZ_PEGF01000001.1, read on the forward strand.
CCGCCGAACAGATCAGCTTCAGCGCCCCGACCACCGCGCCGGCCGTCTATGTCACCACCAAGGCTGGCAATCCGGATCCCGACAAGAACGCCGCCACCGATGACGCGGTCTATGAGTCGACCCTGACGAAATACAGCGCGGCCGGAACGGGCGGCGGCCCGGGCGCCGGCGCGCCGGGCGGCAAGGTCTTTACCGAGACGCTTCAGGGCACGATCTCCACGGTCCGCAAGTCGGTGACTGGGGCGGACGGCTCGCTCTACATGCTGGCCGACGTCGCCACCCAGGTGGACGGCAAGCTTGATATCGACGGCCAGCCGATCAAGGGCGACAGCGACGTCGCCCTGCTGAAGTACGACAGCGCGGGCCATCTGCTGTTCGCCCAGAGCCTGGGCGCGACCGACAACGCCAGCGGTCTATCCCTCGCGGTCGCCGCTGACGGCTCCATCGCGGTCGCCGGCTCGGTCAGCGGCCGGCTGCAGGGCGCGGTCAACGGCCCGATCAACAACAGCGACAGCTCCACCACCACCGACAGCTTCGTCACCCGCTACAGCGCCAATGGCGACGAGCAGTGGACGGTGCGTCGCGGCGGGCTGCAGGAGGACGAGGCCACGGCCCTGGCCTTCGGCGCCGACGGCGTCCTCTATGTCGGCGGTCGCAGCAAGTCAGACCTGCCCGGAGCGGTCGGAACCGATCCTAGCGGGGGCTGGGACGCCTATCTCTCGGCGTTCGCCACCGACGCCAACGGCAAGCCCAAGGCGCTGTTCACCCAGAAGTTTGGCTCCGCCGCCAACGACTCCGTCTCGGACATCGTCGTCAACGGCTCGCAGGTCATTGTCGGCTCCAAGGAAGACGGCAACGCGGTTCTGCGCAGCTTCGACGTGACGACCAGCGTCGTCACCGAGAACGTCACCCAACTGAACAAGTACGGCGCCTATGAGAGCGTCCCGGTCACCTACACCAAGACCGCTTCTCTGACGGCGGGAGCGACCCGCGATCTCGGTTCGCTGAGAGGCGGCGATTTGGCGGGCCTAAAGATCGATGGCGGCCAGCTCTATGTCGGCGGCTACACGGCCAACAATCTCATGTCGATCAATGGCGCCACGACCCCGCCGTCCGGCGGCATGGATGCCTTTGTCGGCCGGATGTCTCTGGACATCTCAGACGCCAGCGCGGACGTCCTGACCTATTATGGCGGGACGGGCGACGACACGGTGACCGGGTTTGACGTCAAGAACGGAACGGCCTGGCTGGTCGGTTCGGCGGGCGCGAACCTGGACGGTCAGCCGACGGTCGGAACCGCGGACGGCTATGTCGCCCAGATCAACGTCGGAAGCGGCGCGGTGGATTGGAGCCAAAGGCTCACCGGCAAGGACGGTTACGCCACGCCCACCTCGGTGGCGGTTTCCGGATCGGGCGCCTCGGCGCTGGACCTCTTTGGCCTGCCGTCCGGGACCATGGAGTTCAAGCAATCGGACCGCATCACGACATCCACCGCGGCGCGGGCCGGTGACACCTTCCAGATCCGCACGCGCGAGCGCGGACCGCTGACCACGATCACCATCGAGGCTAGCGACACGCTTGAAACCCTCGCCGACAAGATCAAGCGCGCATCGGGTTTCCGCGCCAAGGTCGAAACGGTCACCAATGGCGATAATCGCGTGCTGAAGATCAGCCCCGCCTTGAACACCGCGACCATCGAGGTTGTCGCCGGCAAGGGCGGAACCGATGTCCTGACCGCCTTGGGGCTGGCTGGAGGCGTGGTTCGGGCGACGAAGACCGAAAATGGCAAGACCGTCTCGGCGGATGGCGGCGGTCAAGTCTATGGCTTGCAACTGCCGCCGGAGCTTGACCTGACCACCGAGGCGGGGCGGAAGAACGCCAATGTCGTCATCAGCCGCGCCATGGCGCAGATCCGCACCGCCTATCGCGAGACCTCCGACGCGGCCCAGGGGATCAGCAGCGACAACAGCAAGACCTCGGGCAAGACCGGCGGTACGGTTCCGAAATACCTTACGGATCAGCTGTCCAACTATCAGGCCGCGTTGAATCGACTGACCGGCGGCGGATAGGACGACGCGCCCCTTCAACGATCGCCGAATGTGACAGGCGGCGCGCTTTCGAGGGCGGTCGCGCTTGAAAGCGTCATCGTCGCGTCGTAGCCAGGGGGCCATGGATTTTCTGAAAGATCGACGGATCGTCGTCCTCGGCGGCGGCGCGGCGGTTGCGCTGCTGGCGGGCCTGGGCATCGCGGCGGCGTTGCTGGCCGGACACGACCAGAAGCAGACGGAAGCCCCGCCGGCTTCGCGCGCGGGCCTTATCGTCGAGACCGGGCGCGACGACGACACCAAGCTGGATCCGGCTCGGCCGCTGCGCTGCTTTGTCGGCGGCGCGTTCGTTGGCGAGATCACCCTGGCTGAATGCGCCAAGAAGAACGGCGTGGCGACCGGCGCGCTGGATGTGGGCGTCGACGAGACGGGCGCCCTGGCCGCCGCCGACCAAGCCGGCACGGTGTTGACGCCTCTGCCGCCGACCCCGACCGTCGATGCGCCCGCCGCCGGCCAAACCGCGGCCAGCCCCACGACGTCCTCGACGGCGGCGACGGCTTCGGCCACGGCGCCGCTGGGCGCCTGCTGGCGCTACGCCGCCGGCGAGTGGCGGCGGCTGCCGGGCGACATCACCCTGAACGCTTGCGCCCAGCAGTTGTTCGGCGGACGCTGCGAGAAGACCAACGCGGTCGCCTATGGCCGCTGGGGCGAGGAGACCCTGCGCTTGCTGCAAGGGCGCGTGGAGGCCTCTCCGGACAATCGCAGCTTCCACACCGTGTTCGAACAGACGCCAAACTGCCCTAGCCCGAACGCCGGATAGGATTATAAGTGTAATCCATGAGCAAGACCGTCCTCGCCGCCGCCGCCGTCCTCGTCGTCTCGGGCTTCGCGCTCGCCGGCTGCGAGGAGCAGATCAAGCCGCCGTTCGAGCAGGGCGTCTGCTTCCACGTGGCGACGAACAAGGACAAGACGCTGCGCTACAACCCGGTGGCGCGCAATGTCCCGAGCATGGAGGAATGCGCCGCGACGCTTGAGGGCATGCGCATCCGTTTTGTTCGGCTGGGCCAGTCGAACAACCAGGGCATGGTTGGCGCTTACCAGGGCTCCTTCATCTTCATCGAGAAGGAAGGCATCTATCTGGGCCAGACCTATGACGGGCCGCGCTTCATGTCGCTGGTTCGCACGGGCGATGGGCGTCTGGCCGTCCCAGGCGCCATCCGCCGCGTTCCGGCCGAATAGGCGAGGGCGCGGGGTTCGTCCGTCCACAGCCGTCTTTCTCGTCCACAAGAACATATTGAGAACAAAACTTGCGCGCCGTTTAACGTCTCGTTAACGTGCGCTCTCAGATTCCGGCGCATGGGTCGCCGGGCGAGAGCAAGGTCAAGCGATGGCGGGCAGCGTCAATAAGGTCATTCTGGTGGGCAATCTCGGCGCCGATCCCGAGATCCGCAGCCTGGGTTCGGGCGACCGCGTCGCCAATCTCCGCATCGCCACGTCCGAGACCTGGCGCGACCGCAACAGCGGCGAGCGCAAGGAAAAGACCGAGTGGCACCGCGTGGTCATCTTCAACGACAACCTGGTGAAGGTGGCCGAGCAGTATCTGCGCAAGGGCTCGACCGTCTACATCGAGGGCGCGCTGCAGACCCGCAAGTGGACCGACAACACCGGCCAGGAAAAGTACTCGACCGAGATCGTCCTGCAGAAGTTCCGCGGCGAACTGACCATGCTGGGCGGCCGCGGTGACAGCGCCGGCGCGTCGTCGGGCGGCGGCGACGAGTACGGCGGCGGCTATTCGGGCGGCGGCTCCAGCTTCGGCGGCGGCCAGCGCAGCCAGCCCAGCGGCCCGCGCGAGAGCTTCTCGGCCGACCTGGACGACGAGATTCCCTTCTAAGGACAGTGGAAGGCTGGTCGACAGCCCAAAAAGCTGACGACGGCGCCTCCACGGGGGCGAGCGGCGGGCGATCTGAGGATTGCCCGCCGCTTTCGTTTGCGGGCGTTGGCCTTGCCGACAGTCTAGAGTTGTGTTCCCATCCAGTTTCATTTGGAGGGATGCGCTATGCGACGAATGCTTCTGAGTGTCGGCGTTTTGGCCTTGCTGGCGACGGGCTCGGTCGCTTCCGCCCGCCAGAGCGAAACCCTGATGGGCGACGCGCGGCGTCAGCAGGGTCTGGAGAGCGAGATGGCGCGCCTGCGCCAGGGGCTCACGGGGGGCGCGCGCGAGGGCATTTGTCCGCTGGTTCGCGGCGCTTCTGCCGAAGTGAACAACTATGTCGCCGCTCGGCTGCTCCAGGTCGCCAATCAGGTGGGCGCCGAATATGCGCATCGTGATTGCGAGCCGAACGTGGTCGTCCTGTTCTCGCCCAATCCGGATGAGCTGGTGGCCGAAGCCACGCGGGCCAAGCGCTTCAACTACAAGGGCGTCGCCCCTCAGGATATCGAGCGCTTCAAGACCAGCGCCCAGCCCGTGCGCTGGATACACGGCTCCGCCGCGCCCGGCTTCAAGACCCGGGATGCGCGGCCCTACAACGCCTTGGTGATCGTGGACGCCGCGAAGGCGGCTGATATCAAGGTTTCGACCCTGGCTGACTATGTCAGTCTGGTGGCCCTGGCGGACACGCGGGTTCGCGCGCCGGCCGAGGACTCGATCCTGAACCTGTTCGACAGCGCCGCCGCCGACGCGCCTCGCGCGATGACCGAGGCCGACCGGGCGTATCTCCGCTCTGTCCATAGCCGTCGCTACTGATTGACGGAGGGGGCGGCCAGCGCCGTCCCCTTTCACCCAAGGCATGCCCGCGCGCGATGATCCTGGACGGGCGTCGCGCCTGACCGTCCGCGTCCGCCGCGCTGTCCGAGGCGCGCTTCGGTCAGGATCGGGGTGAGAGGCCGCGCCGTCTCCACGATTCACTATGTACACGCCATGGCTGCATTTGGCGTCAGGTCTGAACGTCTTCAAACCGTCCGGCTTGGAGACGATGGGTCGGCGCGCGCCTTCAAAGCTCTCAGTTGGCGGATTTAAATCGTGCTTCTGGCGAGTTGTGGCCGCGCCTGCGGTCAGGACAACGTTGTCATTGGAAATATTTGCCGAATTCTCAGGATGGGGCGTGGAACGGCAAGCGCCAGTGGACGCGTTCTTGAGCGAAGTGCTACTGAGACCCCGGATATTGCACTGCGGGATCACGATACAGCAGCGCTGTTCCAAGGTGAGACGCTCCCATCAGAGGGGCGCGGCCTTTTCACTTATCGCAGGGTGAATTTCATATGCCGGTTGAGACGCTGACCAAGTCCCGTTGGGTTTATGCATTTGGCGGAGGCGGCGCCGACGGCGACGCCTCGATGAAGAACCTTCTCGGGGGCAAGGGCGCCAACCTCGCCGAGATGTCCTCGCTGGGCCTGCCGGTCCCGCCCGGCTTCACAATCACCACCGAGGCGTGTGTCCACTACTACGCCAACGGCAAGCAGTACCCGGCCGAGCTGGCTCAGCAGGTCGAGGCCGGCCTCGCCAAGGTCGAGGAGATCACCGGCAAGACATTCGGCGACGTCGCCAATCCCCTGCTGGTCTCGGTGCGCTCGGGGGCCCGGGCCTCGATGCCGGGCATGATGGACACGGTCCTGAACCTGGGCCTCAACGACGAGACCGTCGAGGGCTTGGCCAAGCTGTCGGGCGACCGCCGCTTCGCCTACGACAGCTACCGCCGCTTCATCCAGATGTACTCGAACGTCGTGCTGAACCTTGAGCACCACATGTTCGAAGAGATCCTGGACGACCACAAGGAGCGCCTGGACGTCCATGTCGACACCGGCCTGACCGCCGACGACTGGGCCATGGTCATCAAGGACTACAAGGCCGCCGTGCGCGACCACCTGGGCAAGCCGTTCCCGCAGGACGCCCAGGAGCAGCTGTGGGGCGCGATCGGCGCCGTCTTCGCCAGCTGGATGAACGACCGGGCCAAGTTCTATCGCCGCATGCACGACATCCCCGAAAGCTGGGGCACCGCGGTGAACGTCCAATCGATGGTGTTCGGCAACATGGGCGACACCTCGGCGACGGGCGTGGCCTTCACCCGCAACCCGTCGAACGGCGACAACCGCCTGTACGGCGAGTTCCTGATCAACGCCCAGGGCGAGGACGTGGTGGCGGGCATCCGCACGCCGCAGTCCCTGACCAAGGCCGCCCGCGAGGAGATGGGCGACACCGCTCCCTCGATGGAAGAGGCGATGCCGGAGGTGTTCGGCCAGTTCAAGACCGTGGTCGAGACGCTGGAGCGCCACTACCGCGACATGCAGGACATCGAGTTCACGGTGGAGCAGGGCAAGCTCTACATGCTGCAGACCCGCAACGGGAAGCGCACGGCGAAGGCCGCGCTGAAGGTGGCGGTCGACATGGCGGCCGAGGGCGTGATCTCGAAGGAAGAGGCCGTGGGGCGCGTCGAGCCGGCCTCGCTGGACCAGCTGCTGCACCCGACCATCGACCCCACGGCGCACCGCGACGTGATCGCCGTCGGCCTGCCGGCCTCGCCCGGCGCGGCCACCGGCAAGATCGTCTTCGACAGCGACGCCGCCGAGAAGGCGGCCGCCGCCGGCGAAAGCGTCATCCTAGTGCGCGAGGAAACCTCGCCGGAGGACATCCACGGCATGCACGCCGCTCGCGGCATCATCACGGCGCGGGGCGGGATGACCAGCCACGCCGCCGTCGTGGCGCGCGGCATGGGCCGGGCCTGCGTCTCGGGCGCCGGCGACGTCGCCATCTTCCCGAAGGAAGGTCTGTTCCGCGTCCGTGGGCGCGATTTCAAGGCCGGCGAGATCATCACCATCGACGGCTCGACCGGAGAAATCCTTGCCGGCGCGCCCAAGATGATCGAGCCCGAGCTGACCGGCGATTTCGCCACCCTGATGGGCTGGGCCGACGAGGTCCGCCGCCTGAAGGTGCGCGCAAACGCCGAGACGCCGCTGGACGCCAAGACCGCCCGCCAGTTCGGCGCCGAAGGCATCGGCCTCTGCCGCACCGAGCACATGTTCTTCGACGACACCCGGATCGCGGCTGTGCGCGAGATGATCCTGGCCGACGACGAGAAGGGCCGCCGCGCGGCGCTGGCCAAGATCGCGCCGTTCCAGAAGGCCGACTTCGTCGAGCTCTTCACGATCATGGAAGGCCTGCCGGTCACGATCCGCCTCTTGGATCCGCCGCTGCACGAGTTCCTGCCGCACACCGAGGAAGACGTCCAAGCCGTGGCCGAGGCCACCGGCCTCGACGCCGCCAAGCTGATGCGCCGGGCCAAGGAGCTGCACGAGACCAACCCCATGCTGGGCCACCGCGGCTGCCGCCTGGGCGTCTCGTACCCCGAGATCTACGAGATGCAGGTCCGGGCCATCCTCGAGGCCGCCTGCGAGATCGCCAAGTCCGGCAAGGCCGCTCCCGTCCCCGAGATCATGCACCCGCTGGTCGCCAAGGGCGAGGAGATGAAGTACCTGCGCGACCTGACCGACCGCGTCGCCAAGGCGGTGCTGGAAGAGCAGGGCGTGGACCTGAAGTACACCGTCGGCACCATGATCGAGCTGCCCCGCGCGGCCCTGCGCGCCGGCGATCTGGCCGCCAACGCCGAGTTCTTCAGCTTCGGCACCAACGACCTGACCCAGACGACGTTCGGCATCAGCCGCGACGACGCCGGCAAGTTCCTGGGCGCCTATATCGACAAGGGCATCTTCGAGAAGGACCCCTTCGTCAGCCTCGACCAGGACGGCGTCGGCGACCTGATCCGCATCGCCGCCGAGCGTGGCCGCGCGGCGCGTCCTGACGTCAAGCTCGGCATCTGCGGCGAGCACGGCGGCGACCCGGCCTCGATCGGCTTCTGCGAGAAGGTCGGCCTGGACTACGTGTCCTGCTCGCCCTACCGCGTGCCGATCGCGCGCCTGGCGGCCGCCCAGGCGGCGCTGGCGAACAAGGGATGAGGCTCAAGCGCCAAGCTTGAACCCACTTGAGGGGCCTCGGACTGGACAGTCCGGGGCCCTTTGCCTATCCGGGGCCAAGATTTCGGGGGGAAGTCATGGCCTATCTGCGCTGGCGCCGGTTCACGGAGCTGCTGTCGCTGGACAATCCGGCGCTGGGCGAGCTGTTCATGCGCAAGCGCCACAAGCCGATCGTGGCCGCGCCCGTCGAGAAGTGGGACGCCGAGTACAAGGCCGGGATCTACGACCGCCTGAACCGCTCCGAGCAGCGCCATCACCACCGTCTGCTGGCCGCCATGATCGCCGACCGCTGGCCCAATCCGCGCGTGCTGGAGATCGGGGCGGGCGAAGGCGTGTTCTACGAGGCCCTGCGCGCCCACCGGCCGGCCCGCTATGTCGGAGTCGACTTCTCAAAGCGCGCCATCGAGCGCGGCGAGCTGCGCCTGGCGCCCGAGGTCGCGATCGGCGAGGTCAAGATGGTGCTGGGCGACGGCCGCACGTTCCAGACCGACGAGACCTTCGACGTCGTGGTGTTTTCAGAGTGCGTCGAGCACCTGGGCGAGGTCGAGACCCTGGTCGCCCACTACGCTCCGAACCTGAAGCCCGACGGCGCCGTGGGCCTGACCATGTGGTTGGCGCTAAAGCCGCTACGCCTGTGGCATCGCCTGAAGGCCATGGGCGAGGTGCTGGACGAGGCGGTGATCAACACGCCGTGGGGCGGCGGCTGGTTGGTGGCCGTGGTGCGGGCGAAACCCTAGCAAAGCCTTTCTGTAGCTGGCGCCTAGCTTCTCTGCGAAGCTAGGTCTCTCGGCTCGGAGTGACCTGACATGGTCGGTCGATCAAATTTGGCAGTTAGTCTGGCTGCACTTGGAATTATGACGTTTGCGCCGTTCGCGATCGGGCAAGCTCTTGTTTTTCTGGAATTTAAGAGCCCCTGGCATTCCCAGCTCGCCGAGTTGGTCTTCATTATTCTAGGCGTCTCGGTGGGTATTTATGGGCTTGTTTCGCTGCCAATTAGCAAGCGTATCAAGGCCATTCTGGTAATCCCCTATGCACTGATAATGACTGCGGCAGTTTGGTTTTCTATGCTTCCCGCTGTCTGCGGCTATTTCGGCGACTGCCTATAAGCAAGCGAAGCAGCGCTTGTTGAGAGCTCCTTCCTGGCCCGCCGCAAACAAAAACCGCCCCGAGGCGGGAGGAGCCTCGGGGCGGTCGCTAGGCCGTCCGCCTAGGGGGGAGGGACGCGGACGGCCGCTGCCGGCTTGAGCGTTAGCCGTGCAGCTTGATGGCGGTCTCGGCGATCTTGCGGCCTTGGTAGCGAGCGCCGACCAGCTCGTTCTCGCTGGGCTGACGCGAGCCGTCGCCGCCGGCGATCGTGGTGGCGCCGTAGGGGCTGCCGCCGGTGACTTCGTCCAGGGTCATCTGGCCGGCGTGGCCGTAGTCCATGCCCACGATCACCATGCCAAAGTGCAGCAGGTTGGTGATGATCGAGAACAGGGTCGTTTCCTGGCCGCCGTGCTGGGTCGCCGTCGAGGTGAAAGCGCCGCCGACCTTGCCGTGCAGGGCGCCGCGAGCCCACAGGCCGCCGGCCTGGTCGAAGAAGGCGGCCAGCTGCGAGCTCATGCGGCCAAAGCGCGTGCCCGTGCCGACGATGACGGCGTCGTAGTTGGCCAGGTCCTCGACCGTGGCGACCGGCGCCTCTTGGTCGAGCTTGAAGTGGGCCTTCTGGGCGACTTCCAGCGGCGCGGTTTCCGGGACGCGCTTGATGTCGACCTGGGCGCCGGCTTCGCGAGCGCCTTCGGCGACGGCCTTGGCCATCGTCTCGATGTGGCCGTACGACGAGTAATAGAGAACGAGAACCTTGGCCATGACGGCCTCCTTTGCGTGCGTTGAAGGGGATGAAGGTCGGACGCGAGGCTAAGGTTTCCCCGCGTCCGGTTCTTGAAGGAAAATCTAGTCGACGGCGGCGTCGACCAGGACGAGTTCGGCGTCTTCCAGGGCGGTGACGGTGATGACGTCCTCGTCCTTGATGCCCGCGCCGTCGCGGGCGTTTAGCTTGACGCCGTTGACTTCGACGGTCCCGACGGCCGGGACGAGGTAGCCGCTACGGTCCTTGCCCAGGGCGTAGGTGGTGCTTTCGCCCGCCTTCAGCGTCGCGCCCAAGACGCGGGCGTCGGTGCGGATCGGCAGAGCGTCGGCGTCTTCGGCGAAGCCCGAGGCCAGGGTGACGAACTTGCCCGAGCGGTCGCCCTTCGGGAACGGCTTGGCGCCCCACGACGGCCCGGCGCCGAAATTCTTGGGCTCGATCCAGATCTGGAAGATCCGGGTCGTTTCCGGCTCGAGGTTGTACTCCGAGTGACGGATGCCCGTGCCCGCGCTCATCACCTGGACGTCGCCGGCCACGGTGCGGCCCTTGTTGCCCAGGCTGTCCTGGTGGGTGATCGCGCCGTCGCGGACATAGGTGATGATCTCCATGTCGCTGTGCGGGTGCGGCGGGAAGCCGGTGTTGGGGGCGATTTCGTCGTCGTTCCAGACTCGCAGCGAACCCCAGTTCATGTTGCGGGGATCGTAGTAGCTAGCGAACGAGAAGTGATGCTTGGCCTTCAGCCAACCGTGGTCGGCGCCGCCAAGCTTGTCGAACGGTCTGCGGTCGATCATGGCTCTAACCTTTCTGTCTCTGGGAAGCGCCGGTCCGGCGCGTCGTGTTGAGGAGAAGATAGGCGACCTGGCGGGATCCGAAATGGAAACTATTGAAACACATGGTTTCCAAAACTAAGCTATCGCCATGTCCAAGCTCCCCGATCTCGAAGGCCTCGCCGTGTTCGCCAAGGTGGTGGAGCTGCGCTCGTTCGCCGCCGCCGCCGACGAGCTGGCCATGTCCAAGGCCACAGTGTCCAAGGCCGTGACGCGGCTGGAGGCCCGGCTGGGCTCGCGCCTGTTCAACCGCACCTCGCGTCGCCTGGCCCTGACCGACGCCGGCCAGTCCCTGGTCGAGCGCGCCACCCGCGTGCTGGCCGAGGCCCAGGCGGCCGAGGAGGAGGCCTCGCACCAGTCCTCGGCGCCGCGGGGACTGGTCCGGATGGCCGTGCCGATGTCGCTGGGCATCACCACCCTGGGACCGGTGCTGCCGGCATTCCTGGAAGCCTATCCAGAGGTCTCGATCGACCTACACCTGTCGGACGCCACCATCGACCTGGTGGGCATGGGTTTCGATCTGGCGCTGCGCGTGGCGGCCTTGCCGGACAGCTCGCTGGTGGCGCGGCGCCTAAGGGCTGTGAAGCGTCACCTCGTGGCCTCGCCCGCCTATTGGGACAAGCATGGCCGACCGCACCATCCGGCCGATCTGGCCCAGCATCGCGGCCTGACCTATGGCCACCAGTCCGCGCCGGAGACCTGGCGCTTCCAGAAGGGCGGCGAGGAGGCCTCGGTGCGGCCGCGCTCGGTCATCCGGGCCAATAACGGCGACGTCCTGCTGCCGGCGCTGCTGGCCGGGTCCGGCGTGGCGATGTTGCCCGACTTCATCGTCGGCCCGGCGGTGGCCAACGGACGGCTGGAGGAGGTGCTGCCCGAGTGGCAGGGCGCGCCGATCGCGCTGCATCTGGTGATGCCGCCCGGCGGCCCGCGGCCGGCGCGGGTCGAGGTGCTGGCGGCCTATCTCGCCAAGGCCTTGGGCGCTTCCGGGCGCTAAGGAGAGTCTAGAGGCTCTCGACCTGGGCCGGGGTGAAGGCGGCGACCTGCAGCGGCGTCATGGCCGCCAGATTGGTGGTCGACAGCCAATCCAGCTGGTTGATCGTCAGGCCCGGGATCTGCGAGGGCAGCAGATAGCTGATCTGGGTCGTCGAGAGGCCGGAGATCACCGTGGTCGACAGCGAACCGACCTGGGTGGCGGTCAGGCCCTGCACCTGGGTCGGGGTCAGCTGAGAAAAGGCCGTCGTTGACAGGCTGCGCATCTGGTAGGCTGACAGCCCCTTCAGGGCCGTCGCGCCCAGAGCGTTGATCTGGGTCTTCGACAGGGCCGCCAAGTTCGTCACCGAGAGGGCCGAGAGCTGGGTCGCCGAAAAGGCGCTGATCTGGCTGGTGGCGAACTCGCCGACATCGGTGGTGCTAAGGCCCGAGAACTGGGTCGCGGTCAAACCCGTCACCTGGGTGGTCGACAGGGCCTGGACCCCGGTGGCGTCGAGACCGCTCACATTCGCCGCCGACAATCCCCCGATCTGCGTCGCCGACAAGCTCCGGACCTGGGTGCTGGACAGCTCGGCGAAGTCGGTCGTCGTCAAGCCGCCCAGCTGCGTGGCGGTCAACCCCGCCAGTTGGGTAGCGGTCAGGGCGGCCACCTGGGTGGCGCTCAGGGCGCTGATGTTGCTGGGGGAAAGGGAAGCCATCTGGGTGGCGGTGAACCCGGCGACCTGGGTCGGCGTCAGCTCGGCGAAATCCGTGGCGTTCAGCGCGCTCAGCTGTGTGGTCGTCAGCGCCGCTATGGAGGTGGCGCTGAAGCTCGCCACCTGGGTCGCCGAAAGGCCTGCGAAGCCGTCCGCGCTGAGACCGGCCAATTGGGTGGCGCTGAAGGCGGCGACCTGGGTGTTGGACAGCCAACCGGTCTGGGTGCTGGAAAGGCCCTTGAGCTGGCTGGCCGAGAATAGCGAGATGTCGGTGTCGAGATCGGCGATTTGGTCCGCGCTCAGCCCCCCGATCTGGGTGGCGGTCATGCCCTGCAGCTGCCCGACGGTCAGGGCGTCGAACTGGGTGATGTCCAAGGACGAGACCGCCGTCGAGGAAAGCGTTGCGAACTGGGCCGGCGAAAGCGCCTGCAACTGCGTCGCCGACAGCTCCGCCACGTCGGTGACGCTCATCGCCCCCAGCTGGGTGGCGGTCAGCAGTTTCAGTTGGGTGGTCTCGAGCGAGCCGATCTGCGTGGCGTCCAGCGCCGTGAAATGGGTGGCGTCGAGGCCGCTGAATTGGGTGGCGCTCAGCGCGTCCAGGCGGCTGGCGTCCAGCTTGGCCAGTTGGGTCGAGGTCAGCGCGTTCAGCTGGGCGCCGCTGAACGACGCCAGCTGCTCGGCGTCGAAGATCAGGTTCGGGGCGAAGGCCGGGATCTGGGTCGCCGTCAGGCCCTTGACCGCCGTATTGGACAGGGCCGAGACCTGGCTCGCGCTCAGCCCCGCCAACGCCGTGTTGGTCAGGGCGCCGACCTGGGTGGTGGTGAGCGTTTCCAGCTTGGTCGTCGACAGACCCTGCACCAGCGTCGCCGACAAGGCCGAAATCTGTGCGGCGGAGAGGTACGAAATCGGCATGGACTCGTTGCCCCAAAACACGCTGGCGCGAATCGTTCGCGTCAACTGTAGGGCAAGGCGCTCAACGGGGCCATGCGACCACTGGATGCGGGCAGGACCGGGCGTCTAGCCGGCGCGCATGGTCCAGAGATCGAGGTCGGCCTCGCGACCGATCAGGGCCAGGCCCGAGGCGATGGACTCGAACTCGCCGCCGGTTTCGATCCTGTCGGCCCCAAAACGGCGCAGGAAGATCTCGCGGACAGCGGGCACGAACGAGCTGCCGCCGGTCAGGAACACGCGGTCGACGCCGGTCTCCGAAAGGCCCGCGCGATCCAGCGCCTCGGCCACGGCGGTCTCGATCGCCGTCAGTTCGGGGGCGATCCAGCTTTCGAAGTCGGTCCGCGCCACGCGCTTTTCGATGCTCACCGAGCCGGCCTCGAAACGGAACGTCGCCTCGTCCTGGCTCGACAGCGCCTCCTTCAGCGCCGAGACCGAGCGGTAGAGAGCGTAGCCGTGGTTGCCGTCCAGCACCTCGATCAGGGCGGCGATCTTGTCGGGCTCTACCGCGGTGCGCTCGAGCGCGCGGATGTCGCGCATGTCCTTGGAGGCGCGCAGCAGGGCCAGCTGGTCCCAACGCGCGAAGGCGGCGTAGTAGCGCTGCGGGATCGGCAGCCTGTTGGAGAACGACCGGTAGTCCGAGCCCTTGCCCAGCTCGGGCGAGACCAGCTGGTCGATGATCCGGTAGTCGAAGGCGTCGCCGGCCAGGCCCACGCCCGAGCGCGACAGCGGCGTCGAGCGCAGCGTTCCGTCCGCCGCGCGCTCGAACCGCACCAGCGAGAAGTCCGACGTGCCGCCGCCGAAGTCGGCGACCAGCACCGTGGCGTCCTGCTTCAGCTGCCGCGCGAAGAAGAAGGCCGCGCCGACGGGCTCGTAGGCGTAGCGGATGTCAGTGAAGCCCAGGCGCTGGAACGCGGCCTCATAGCGGGTCAGAGCCAGGGCCTCGTTCGGCGAGCTTCCAGCGAAGGTCACCGGACGGCCGACGATGATGCGCGGCGGCAGGTCGTCCATCTGGGCGCCGGCGTGCTCGCGCAGGCGCAGCAGGAAGGCCGCCAGCAGGTCCTCGAACTGATAGCGCTTGTCCAGGATGCGGGTCTCGGTGAAGGCGGCCGAGGCGGCGAAGGTCTTGAACGACTGGATAAAGCGCGTTTCCAGCGGCTCTTCCAGATAGGCCTCGATCGCCCAGGGGCCGGCCTCGACGATCCGTTCGCCCGCGACGCTATGGAAGCTGAGCGCGGAGCGGAAGGCGAAGAGCTGGCGGTTGTCGATGGCGAAGCGGACCAGGCGCGCCTGATCGTCGCCGTGCGTCATCGAGACGACGGTGTTGGTGGTGCCGAAGTCGACGCCGATCGTCGGCGCGGTGGCGGCCGTCATGGGAGCTCAAGGTCCTGGGGAGGGCGGGGCGAGCGTCGTAACGCCTCACGCCGCCGCGTCAAGGCCGGCCGGTTGACACCGGACCGGACCTCGGCTCGAAGAGGCGCGAGCAAGTAACGGGTAAGCCTTGGAAAACTTCGACGTCCTGGTGATCGGCGCGGGCGCGGCCGGCATGATGTGCGCCATCGAGGCGGGCAAGCGCGGCCGCTCGGTGCTCGTTATTGATCACGCCAAGGCGCCGGGCGAGAAGATCCGCATCAGCGGCGGCGGCCGCTGCAACTTCACCAATACCGGCGCGTCGATCCATAACTTCCTGTCGGCGAACCCAAAGTTCGCCTTGTCAGCCCTTCGTCGCTATCGCCCCAAGGACTTCATCGCCTTGGTCGAGCGATACGGGATCGCCTATCACGAAAAGACCCTGGGCCAGCTCTTCTGCGACGGCTCGGCCAAGCAGATCATCGACATGCTGCTGTCCGAGATGAAGGGCGCTGGTGTCGTTTTGCGTCTGGAGACCGCTATCCAGGGCTTAGCGAAGACGGAGGACGGCTTCGCGCTGATGCTGTCGTCCGGCAAGGTTCGCTGCCAATCGCTGGTCGTGGCCTCCGGCGGCAAGTCGATCCCGAAGATGGGCGCGACGGGCCTGGGCTATGACATCGCCAGGCAGTTCGGGCTGAAGATCGTCGAGACGCGCCCGGCGCTGGTGCCGCTGACCTTCGAGCCGGCCATGCTGGCGCGATTGGCGCCGCTGTCGGGCGTGGCGCTGGACGCCGTGGTCGCCCACGGCAAGACCAAGTTCCGCGAAGGGATGCTGTTCACCCACCGGGGGCTGTCGGGCCCCTCGATCTTGCAGATCTCGTCCTATTGGCGCGAGGGCGACGAGATCCGTGTCGACATGGCGCCGGGCGTCGACGCCCTGGCGGCGCTGAAGGCCGCCCGCACGGCCACGCCGCGCCAGGCCGTGGCGACCGTGCTGGCGACCCTGCTGCCCAAGCGCGTCGCCCAGGTGATCGCCGAGGAAGAGGCGGCGGATAAGGGCAATATCGCCGACTGTTCGGACAAGGTGTTGGGCCGGCTGGCCGGGGCGGTCAACGCCTGGACCTTCAAGCCGGTGGGGTCGGAGGGCTATCGTACGGCCGAGGTGACCCTGGGCGGGGTCGACACCGACGACCTCGACTCCCGCACCCTGGAGGCCAAGGCCGTCCCGGGGCTCTATTTCATTGGCGAGGTGGTCGACGTCACCGGCTGGCTGGGCGGCTATAATTTCCAGTGGGCCTGGGCGTCGGGGTGGAGCGCGGGGCAGGCGGCATAGCCGGTGTTGATCCTCCCCCGCGCTGCGGGGGAGGTGGCCCAGAGGGCCGGAGGGGGCTAACGCGGCGGTTTTGCCCAGCTTGCCCCCTCAGTCGCTCCGCGACACCTCCCCCGCTAGGGGGAGGATTTGACGCCTAACTACTTCTTCTTGAACGGCTTACCGGCCGGCTTGCCGCCGGGCTTGGCGTCGAAGCTCTTGGCCTTGAAGGGTTTGGGGCCCTTGAATGGCTTGGCGGGACCATCGCCGTCGCGCTTGCCGGCATAGGGCTTCGAATACGGCTTGGGGCCGGCGGCGTTGTCGCTGAAGCTCTTTTTGAACGGCTTCTTGGGGGCATCGCCGTCCGCGCGCGGGGCGCGGGGCTTGTACTCGCGCGGCGCGTCGGCGCCGGCCTCGTGGCGCGGCTTGAAGGCGCGCTTGGGAGCGCCGTCCGAGTCCTGCGGCGAGTAGGGGCGCGGGGCGTCGTTGTCACGCGGCGCGCGGCGCGGCTTGTAGTCGCCCTTGGGCTCCTCGCCGCGGTTATACGGCTTGGCGTTGCTGAAGCCGTCGTCGCCGAAGCTGGGCGGACGCGGCGTGTGATCGCGCGAGCCCGGAGCGTTGGCCCGCGGCGAGCGCGGCCCATCTTCACGCGGCGCGCGGGGCTTGTACTCACGCGGACCGTCGTTGTCGCCGCGAGGCGGACGCGGAGCATATTCCCGGCGCGGGCCGGCTTCGCGCGGCGCCGGCGCCGTGGTCGGGGTGATCGAGACGTCTTCCCGCACCGTCGACTGCACGGCCGCGCCGAACTTGGTCGCCGCCTCGGCCGAGATCTCGAACTTGGTGTCGTAGTCGAAGATCCGGATCGCGCCGATGTCCTTCTTGGTGATGTGGCCCAGGCGGCAGATCATCGGGATCAGCCACTTGGGATCGGCGTTGCCGCGACGGCCGACGCTGATCCGGAACCACTCCGAGCCTTCCATGTCCGCGCGCGGCTCGCGCGGCGGGCGCTCGCCCATTTCACCCGTGCGAAGGCGCGGTCCCGGGTCGGCGCCGTGGCGCGGATCGTCATAGATGTCTTCCGGCGACGGCAGCTTGGCGCGGCGGGTGCGGATCAGGGCCGCGGCGATCTCGACCGGCGTGCGCTTGGCCAGCATGGCTTCGGCCAGGGCGATGTCCTCGTCGGTCGAGGCTTCGGCGAAGATCGGATCCTCGAGCAGGCGCTCCTGGTCCTTCTCGCGGATCGAGTCGGCGCTGGGCGCGCCGCCCCAGTCGGCCTCGACACCGGCCGCGTACAGCAGCTGCTCGGCCTTGCGGCGGCGGGTGTAGGGCACGACCAGGGCGCTGACGCCCTTCTTGCCGGCGCGGCCGGTGCGGCCCGAGCGGTGCAGGAGCGTGGCCTTGTTGATCGGCAGCTCGGCGTGGATGACGAGGCCGAGGTCCGGCAGGTCGAGGCCGCGGGCGGCGACGTCGGTGGCGACGCAGACGCGGGCGTGGCCGTCGCGTAGGGCCTGCAGGGCGTCGGCGCGCTCACGTTGCGAAAGCTCGCCCGACAGGCCGACGACGGCGAAGCCGCGCTCGCGCAGCTTGGCGTGCAGGCTGCGGACGCTCTCGCGGGTATTGGCGAACACCAGGGCGCCGGGGGCTTCAAAGAAGCGCAGCAGGTTGACGACCGCGTGCTCGACCTCGTTCGGGGCCACGCGCACGGCGCGATACTCGATGTCGCGGTGCGGCTCGTTGCGGCCGATCGTGTCGATGCGGATGGCGTCGTTCTGATAGCGCTTGGCCAGTTCGACGATGTCGCGGGCCAGGGTGGCCGAGAACAGCAGGGTGCGGCGTTCGGGCGGGGCGGCGTCGAGGATGAACTCCAGGTCCTCGCGGAAGCCCATGTCCAGCATCTCGTCGGCCTCGTCGAGGACGGCGACCTTCAGCTTGGAGAGGTCCAGGTGGCCGCGCTCGATGTGGTCGCGCAGGCGGCCCGGGGTGCCGACGACGATGTGGGCGCCGTAGTTCAGCGCGCGTTGCTCGCGGCGGGCGTCCATGCCGCCGACGCAATTGATCACCGCGGCCTTGGCCTCGGCGTAGAGCCAGCCCAGCTCGCGATTGACCTGCATGGCCAGTTCGCGGGTCGGGGCGATCACGAGGGCCAGCGGCTCGGCGGCCTGGCCGAAGGTCTCGGCGTCACCCAGCAGGGTCGGGGCGGCAGCGAGGCCGAAGGCGACAGTCTTGCCCGAGCCGGTCTGAGCGCTGACCAGAAGATCGCGGTCGGCGGCGTCGGCGGCCAGCACGGCGGCCTGGACGGGGGTGGGCTCGGCGTAACCTTGAGCGGCGAGAGCCCGCTCAAGAGCGGGGTGGGAGGCGGGGAAGGGCATATGGGTCCAGTTCACGTCTGCGACCGCGCACACAAACACGCGCGGCTCGCGCCATGACCAAATCGGGCCCCTTTGAAGCCTTGAACGCTTCCCTCGGACCGCTTCTTGGTCGAATTCCAACAAAAATAGCCCCCTTCCGCCGCCGAAGCGACACGAAGGGGGCTCGATGAGCGGCCTTATGCGCTTGTTGCGTCGCAAAAAGCAAGGGCGGTGGAAAAACGGAAGGCGCCTAGACGAGGCCCGCGCCGTGGTTGCGACGCTCGACGAGTTCGCTGGCGAGACGCGCGACGCCCGTGGTCAGAAGGCCCAGCATCGCCATCATCAGGGCCTCGGCGAGACCCGGCGCCAGTACGGGCAAGCTGGGGGTGACGCCCAGATTGGCCACGCCGACCGCGCAGGCCAGCAGGGTGTAGGCCGCCGCCGCGAAGCCCAAGGGCAGGGCGCTGCGGGCGATCGCGCTCAGCCACTTCGTATCGCGCCTAGCCAGGGCGACAACCGGCGCGGCCAGCAGTCCGACCAGCAGGATGACTGCGATCAACTTCACCGGGACAGCGGCGTTGGCGAAGATGGCCACAAGCGTGAGCGACTTTTCCGTCGCCGCCTGGGCCGGGGTGTCGATGAACACCGCGAGCAGGGCGGCGAGGGTGATGGGCTGTAGGCGCATGGCGTGCTCCTTGGGTGATTACGAGTGTAAATCGTGTGAAGGGTTACGCTTGTAAATTCCAGGGTCAACAAGATATCCAGGCGCCAAGTCGGCCGACGCCGCGGGCCCCCACCTGACCATGCTGCGCATGGTCGTCCGCCCCCAGAGGGGCGGAAGGTGCGCGCCGTCCTTCTTCCCCCTCCGGGGGAGGAGCGCCGCAGGCGCGGAGGGGGCAAGCACGGGGATTGGAGCGCCTGTATGCTCGGCGTGTCCGGAATCGAAGTGAGTGATTTCAACCGCTTCCCACATTTACACGCCGCTGTGTGATCCGCGTTGAAACCGCGCGCATAATCAATCCCGTCCCCGTCGCGGGGGAGGGCGCTTGGATCCGGCCCAAAGCGGCGATGGGGATAGGCTGAGCGGGGCCGCTTTCGGTCCCCGTCCGGCTCGGCAGGCCGCGCGGCTTACTCTTTAGGAGCGTGTGCGGGTGGCGGGGCGAGGCGGGATCAAGGCCGAGAGCGGAGCGACAGGGCGGTGATCGTATAAGCCGCCTATCGTGGATCGTCGGGCTGGAGACGGAAGAAGCCGCACCAGTTGGTCCGCGCCCGTCCGGGGGCTAGTGGGGTCCCGAGCTGAAAGACGCTCACGCCCCCCATCCTCACGGGCAAGAACAGCCTGGCGGAGCGGACTGTCGAGCCGAAACGCAAATCACACTCACGGTCTCCGGGTTCGCCCGGCCGCTCCGTCGCCTCCCCAGAACCTTCAGCGAGCGATCGCGTGAAGCCGAGACGCCGTGTCTAGAGGCTAAGTCCGTAAAGCCGACGATCGCGGCGTTCGCCGTCCCGATGCACCGAGCCCTTCAGGTAGCCCTCGGGCTTGAAGCCCAGCTTCTCCAGCAGCTTTTCGCCGTGGTCGCCGATGTGAACGCTGGCGACCAGGCTCTTGAGGCCCTCGCTGGCGGCGTGGGCGAGCAGGGCGGTGACGGCCTCGTAGCCGAAGCCGCGCCCCCAGTTGTCGCGGGCGATGACGAAGCGGATTTCGGCCCGGCCGTGACGGCGATCGAAGTCGATGAACTCGCAATAGCCGAGGAACAGGCCGCTATTGGTATGGCGGATCGACCAGTAGGCGGCGTCGCCGGCGGCCATCTGCTCGACCTGATAGGCGACCCGCCGGGCGACCTCGTCCGGATCCTCGACGGGCTCCTGGTCGAGGTTGGACATTACTTCGGCGTCGCTAAGAAACGGATAGACCCGCGGGGCGTCTTCGACCGTCAGGGGCGAGAGGGTCAGGCGGGCGGTCTCGAGAATCATGCGGTCCAATATCGGGGGCTGGAAGGCTTATGGAAACGGGACTTTGGGGCTTGCGTCGCGCGCTGCGCTTCCCAGCTATGGCGCGGAGGCGTCTCTAGTGGTAGAGGGGCCGCTTCGTTTTTCGCGCGACCTTTTGACCGCGCCCGGATCGAGAACACATTCGTCATGCTCATCGGCGTCCTGCTGGCCATCAACATCGTCGTCTGCCTCGGCCTGATCGGGGTGGTCCTGCTGCAACGCTCCGAGGGCGGCGCGCTGGGCATGGGCGGCGGTTCGTCCAGCTTCATGACCGCCCGCGGCGCCGGCGACCTGCTGACCCGCATCACCTGGATCCTGTTCTCGATCTTCCTGCTGATCAGCCTGGCGCTGACGATCCTGACGGGGCGCCTGAACAGCGGCGGTTCGGTGGTGGATCGCCTGGACATCCAGAACCTCGATTCCAAGGCTCTGAACGCCGCGCCGGCCGCTCCGGCGCCCGCCGACGTCGCGCCGTCGACCGCCGCGCCCGCGCCGATCCAGGCCCCGACGCCGCAGCTGAACACCCCGGCGCCGGCCGCCGCCCAGCCCTCGCTGCTGGCCCCGGCGCCGCAGGCCCCGCAACCCGCCAAGAAGGCGGCTGCTCCGGCGGCCAAGGCGGTCGAGGCTCCGGCGCCCACGGTCGCCGCGCCGCCGGCCCAGCAGCCCAAGCCCTAACCGCTTCCTTCGGAAGCTTTTCGTCCGACCCCCGAGGGCAACCCGGGGGTCGAAACTTGTTGATGAACGCAGGTCTTTTCACCGGCGTCGTCGAATCACGAGTAATCTGATCGCCCATGACGCGGTACATCTTCATCACCGGCGGCGTGGTTTCCTCGCTTGGCAAAGGTCTGGCCTCGGCGGCGCTCGGCGCGCTGCTGCAAGCGCGCGGCTACACGGTCCGTCTTCGGAAGCTCGACCCCTATCTGAACGTCGATCCGGGCACGATGAGCCCGTATCAGCACGGCGAGGTCTTCGTGACCGACGACGGGGCCGAGACCGACCTTGATCTGGGCCACTACGAGCGCTTCACCGGCGTGTCGGCCAACAAGGCCGACAACATCACCACCGGCCAGATCTACAAGACGATCATCGAGAAGGAGCGCCGCGGCGACTATCTGGGCGCGACCGTCCAGGTCATTCCGCACGTCACCAACGAGATCAAGGACTTCGTCCTCTCTCCCGCCATGGACGAGACGGGCCAGAAGGCCGTGGATTTCGTGCTGGTCGAGATCGGCGGCACGGTCGGCGACATCGAGGGCCTGCCGTTCTTCGAGGCCATCCGCCAGCTGCGCCAGGACCTGCCGCGCGGCCAGAGCTGCTACGTGCACCTGACCTTGCTGCCGTTCATCAAGACGGCTGGCGAGATGAAGACCAAGCCGACCCAGCACTCGGTCAAGGAGCTGCGCTCGATCGGCATCCAGCCGGACATCCTGCTGTGCCGCTGCGAGCAGGAGATCCCGCCCGAGGAAAAGCGCAAGATCGCCCAGTTCTGCAACGTGCGGCCCAGCGCGGTCATCCAGGCTCTGGACTCATCGTCCATCTACGCCGTGCCGATCGACTATCACGAGCAGGGCCTGGACGCCGAAGTCCTGGACGTCTTCGGCATCCACGACGCCCCCGCGCCGGACCTGTCGCGCTGGAAGGCGATCGACGACACCGTCCAGCACCCCGACGGCGAGGTCACGATCGCCGTGGTCGGCAAGTACACGGTGCTGAAAGACGCCTATAAGTCCCTGATCGAGGCCCTGCACCACGGGGGCTTGGCCAACAAGGTCAAGGTCAACCTGGACTGGGTCGAAAGCGAGACCTTCGAGGGCGATGAGGGCGCGGCCGCCGCCCGTCTCGAGAACGCCCACGCCATCATGGTGCCCGGCGGCTTCGGCGAGCGGGGCGCGGAGGGCAAGATCCGCGCGGCCCAGTTCGCCCGCGAGCGGAAGGTCCCTTACTTCGGCATCTGCTTTGGCATGCAGATGGCTGTGATCGAAACCCTGCGCAACGTCGCCGGCATCAAGGACGCCAGCTCCAGCGAGTTCGGCCCGACCGAGCGCCCTGTGGTCGGCATCATGACCGAGTGGATCAAGGGCAACGAGACCGTCCAGCGCCGCTCCAACGACGACCTGGGCGGAACGATGCGCCTGGGGGCCTATGAGGCGGTCCTGACACCGGGCTCGAAGGTCGCCGAGATCTATGGCGCGACCGAGATCAGCGAACGCCACCGTCACCGCTACGAGGTCAATATCGGCTACGTCCACATCATGGAGGACGCGGGCCTGAAACTGACTGGCCGCTCGCCCAACGGCGTGCTTCCCGAGATCGTCGAGCGGGACGACCATCCGTGGTTCATCGGGGTCCAATACCACCCCGAACTGAAGAGCCGCCCCTTCGCGCCGCACCCGCTTTTCGCCAGCTTCATCGCCGCCGCGAAGGAGCATGGACGCCTCGTCTGATCACGAGGTTGCATCTTCCTACAGATTCGGGCATAAGCCCGCCCTCACGCGGCGGCTCGGGCGTTCCCAGGCCGCCGCTCTCGATTTTCACGCTCAGCGAGCAGAGTCACTTCGATGGCCGTTCCTAAAAGAAAAACTTCGCCTTCTCGCCGGAACATGCGCCGGTCGCACCACGCCCTGGGCGCTAACTCGTTCATCGAGGACAAGGACACCGGCGAGCTGCGCCGTCCGCACCATGTCGATCTGAAGACCGGCATGTACAACGGCAAGCAGATCCTGACGCCGAAGGAAGACTAAGGTCTCCTTCTCGTCTCCGACGGCTTGAAAGCGCCGCCCGGCCACGCTGGGCGGCGTTTTTCGTCATGCTCGCGGGAAAAGGGTGTTAGCCTCCGTATCGGGAGGAACGCCCATGCTCACGCGCCGGACCATAACGGCGGGACTGGGTCTGTCGATCGCCGCGCCGCCGGCGCTGGCGAGCGCCATCACGCCGGTTTCGTTACCGCAAATCCAGCCCCCGACGGCGCCGCCGTCCGACCCGCCGCTGCTCGTGCTCGACGCGGGTCTCGACCAAGACGCTCGCCTGACCGTCGATGTCGCCATCAATGGCGAGGGACCCTTCCAGTTCGTGGTCGACACTGGGGCCGACCGCACCGTCCTGACGCCGGGCGTCGTCCAGCGCCTCGCCTTGGCGCCGGGGCCCGAGATCATCGTCCATGGCGTTTCGGGCACGATCACCACGACGACGGCCCGGATCGGCAATCTCCGTGCCGGGGACGCCAAGCTCAGCAACGTGGATCTGCCGGTGCTGCCTTACGACCGCGTCGGCGCGGACGGACTTCTGGGAGTCGACATCCTGGAAGGCCGCAACATCGTCATGGACTTTCCCAAGAAGCGCCTGGAGATCCGGCGCACCCAGAACACGTCGGAAATCACCCGCTTCTCGAACGAGGTTTCGGTGATGGCGGATGAACGGTTCGGCCGCCTGACCCTTGCGGATTCGCGGATCGGCGGCGTTCGCTCCCTGGCCTTCATCGACTCCGGCGGCGGGGTCAGCATCGGCAACATGGCCCTGGCCCGCGCCATCGCCGCGCGCCGTCGCCGCACACCCGACCTCGTACGACCGGCGCGCCTGCTGACCGCTGGCGGCGAGATGCAACTGGGCGAGTTTCGCCTCGTGCCGACGATGTCGATGGGCGACCTGCGGATCACCAACGTCCCGATGGCGTTCGCGGACCTGCACATCTTCGATCTCTGGTCGCTGAACAATCGGCCAGCTGCCCTGATCGGGGTCGACATCCTGCATCTGTTCGCCCGGGTCGAGCTGGATTTCGGGGCAGGGCGGGTGCTGTTCCGGCTGGGAGACGGCGGTGTCGCCCCCCGGACCTGGAACGCCTGACTACTGCGACCGCCCCCGCGCCATCACCTGGCGGCGGCGGGCCTCGACCTTCTCCGGCGTGACCTCGCGGTTGTGCGCGCTGGACCGTTCGTGCTCGAGCGCCAGGCCGTCGCCGAACGAGCGGGCGTAGCCGTCATCGATCAAGCCCTTGTAGAAGGCCAAGGTCTCGACGGGAATCGACGCCATGTCCTCGGCCAGCTTCAGGGCCGTGGGCAGAAGATCCTCGGGCGCGGTGACGCGATTGACCAGGCCCCAGTCCGCCGCGGTCCGGGCGTCCAGGAAATTGCCGCTGAGCGACAGCTCCTTGGCGCGATAGGGCCCGATCAGCCGGGAGAGCTTCTGGGACAGCCCCCAGCCCGGCATGATGCCGACCCGGGCGTGGGTGTCCGCGAAACGGGCGGTCTCCGACGCGATCAGGACATCGCAGGCGAGGGCGAGTTCGAAGCCCCCAGTGATCGCTACGCCATTGATCGCACCGATCACCGGCTTGCGGCATCGCTCGACGGCTCGGACGGGGTTTGAGCGGGCGTCTTGATCGTTGGCCGCGCCCATGGCCGAGGCGTCGCCGCCCAGTTCCTTGAGGTCGAGGCCGGCGGTGAACGCGCGCTCGCCGGCGCCGGTCAGGACCACGACGCTGATGTCCGGATCCGCGTCCAACGCCACCATGGCGTCGTAGAGCGCCAGCCTGAGCGCCTTCGACAGCGCATTCATCGCCTCGGGCCGGTTGAGGGTGACGACCGCGATCGGGCCGCGGCGTTCGACGTCCAGCATGGGATCCTCCCTAGAATAAGCGATGGTCGCGCGGTCTCCGGAAGGGAAGTCAAGTTGCGCCCGAAGCGCTTGGCGGCTAAGCCTCCCGCGCCTTTGGCCTTGAGGAGCAGTCCATGACCGAGATCGTCGACATCATCGCCCGTGAAATTCTCGACAGCCGGGGCAACCCGACCGTCGAAGTCGACGTGGTCCTGGAGGACGGCGCCTTCGGTCGCGCCGCGGTGCCGTCAGGCGCCTCGACCGGCGCGCACGAAGCCAATGAAAAGCGCGACGGCGACAAGGCTCGCTACCTGGGCAAGGGCGTCCAGCAGGCGGTCGACGCCGTCAACGGCGAGATCTTCGACGCCCTGTCTGGCGTTGACGCCGAGGACCAGCGCCGCCTCGACAACCTGCTGATCGAGCTGGATGGGACCCCGAACAAGGCCCGCCTGGGCGCCAACGCCATCCTGGGCGTGTCGCTGGCCGCCGCCAAGGCCGGCGCCGAGTCGGCCGGCCTGCCGCTCTACAAGTACGTCGGCGGTGTGAACGCCCGCGTGCTGCCGACCCCGATGATGAACATCATCAACGGCGGCGCCCACGCCGACAATCCGATCGACATCCAAGAGTTCATGATCCTGCCGACCGGCGCCAAGGACTTCCGCGAAGGCCTGCGCATGGGCGCCGAGATCTTCCATGCCCTGAAGAAGGCTCTGAAGGACGCCGGCCATAACACCAACGTCGGCGACGAAGGCGGTTTCGCCCCGAACCTCGCCAGCGCTGAAGCCGCGCTCGATTTCATCGTCAAGGCCGGCGAGAAGGCCGGCTACAAGGCCGGCGACGACTTCGTCCTGGGCCTGGACGTCGCCTCCACCGAGTTCTTCAAGAACGGCAAGTACGAGCTGGAAGGCGAGGGCAAGTCGCTGGATCCGGCCGCCATGGTCGACTACCTGGCGGGCCTGGTGTCCAAGTTCCCGATCCTCACGATCGAGGACGGCATGGCCGAGGACGATTTCGACGGCTGGAAGCTGCTGACCGACACCCTGGGCAAGAAGGTTCAGCTGGTCGGAGACGACCTGTTCGTGACCAACCCCAAACGCCTGCAGATCGGTCTCGACAAGGGCCTGGCCAACTCGATCCTGGTCAAGGTCAATCAGATCGGCACGCTGTCGGAAACCATCGACGCGGTCGAGCTGGCCCACCGTCACGGCTACACCAGCGTCATGAGCCACCGTTCGGGCGAGACCGAGGACAGCACGATCGCCGACCTGGCCGTCGCCCTGAACTGCGGTCAGATCAAGACGGGTTCGCTGGCCCGCTCGGACCGGACCGCCAAGTACAACCAGCTGCTGCGCATCGAGGAGATGCTGGACGACCAGGGCGTCTATGCCGGTCGCGCGGCGCTGAAGGGCCGCTAAGCCTCTTCCAGACCGCTTGCTTGAGGGCGCTGCTTCGCGAGAGGCCGCGCCCTTTTGCTTGCCGCTTCGGCGGTTGAAGCGTCCCGGCGGCGACGGGCGATTCCGGCCTCAAAGGAGCGCCGGGACGTTTTGAGGGCGCGGGTCAGCAAGGGTTAACCCACAAATTTTCTAAAAGGGTGGAGTTGGTTTCACGAGAGACCAGTTCGTTCCTTTTCGCTAGCGCGAAATGGCTTCGGCGATGCGGTATCTAGATGCGGGTGAAACCATCTCACGTGAAAGCATCGGCGGCGATCGACTCCCGCCGGCGACCGGCGTTCGCAACACCCAGATTTAGAAGGCGTTAAGCAGGGTCGGCGATCCTGCGAATCCCTCTTTGGGACGCTCAGATGTTCGCCCGACTGCAACCTTTCCTGCCGACCGCGGCGATCTTCTTCCTGATTTTTTACTTCGCCTTTCACGCTCTGACGGGTGATCGAGGCCTGCTGTCCATTTCGCAGCGCAATGCGGACCTCGCAGCAAAAACGAAGGAACTCAGGAAGATACGCGCGGAGAGGATGGACCTAGAGGCGCGTGCTCGTCTATTACGCAGCGGCAGTCTGTCGGCCGACCTGCTGGAGGAGCGCGCGCGCTCGCTCCTAGGATATGCCGACCCGAGGGACTATGTGATCCGGGTCAAGCGTCCGCGCTAACCGGTCCCATAAACTCTTGGAATCGATTGCCGGTCGGCGCGGAGCTATTTGGCTTCGAACGGCTTGATGGTGCACTAGGGCGTTTCCTTCGCGGAACCGACGACTTTTTCGGCGGGAAATGCTCTCAGGACGAAGGCCGCGATGAAGATTGGCCAGGGAGATTTGAATGGCGCGTACGCGCAAGGCTGAGGCCTCAGAGGGGAAGGCGGCTGACACCGGTGTCAACGCCTTCGTCGGAAAAGACGAACTCCTGAAATTCTATCAGGACATGCTGCTGATCCGCCGCTTCGAGGAGCGGGCCGGCCAGCTGTACGGCATGGGCCTGATTGGCGGCTTCTGCCACCTGTACATCGGTCAGGAAGCCATCGCGGTCGGCATGCAGTCGATCTCGCAGAAGGGCGACCAGATCATCACCGGCTATCGTGACCACGGCCACATGCTGGCCGCGGGCATGGATCCGCGCGAGGTCATGGCCGAGCTGACCGGCCGGGCCGGCGGTTCGTCCAAGGGCAAGGGCGGCTCGATGCACATGTTCGACGTCGAGACCGGCTTCTACGGCGGCCACGGCATCGTTGGCGCGCAGGTCTCGCTCGGCACCGGCCTGGCGCTGGCCAACGCCTACAAGGGCAACGGCAATGTCTCGTACGCCTACATGGGCGACGGCGCGGCCAACCAGGGCCAGGTCTACGAGAGCTTCAACATGGCCCAGCTGTGGAAGCTGCCGGTCGTGTACGTGATCGAGAACAACCAGTACGCCATGGGCACCGCCGTCGAACGCGCCGCCTCGGAAACCGCGTTCCACAAGCGCGGCGTCTCGTTCCGCATCCCGGGCGAGGAAGTCGACGGCATGGACGTCATCGCCGTCCGTGAAGCCGGCGCTCGCGCCACCGAGCACGCCCGCAGCGGCCAAGGTCCCTACATCCTCGAGATGAAGACCTACCGTTATCGCGGTCACTCGATGTCCGACCCGGCCAAGTACCGCACCAAGGAGGAGGTCGACGAGGTCAAGACGACCCGCGATCCGATCGACCACATCAAGGAGCGCCTGGCCAAGGCCGGCGTCACCGAAGACGACCTGAAGGGCGTCGACGCGGAAGTGAAGCGCATCGTCGCGGAAGCCGCCGAGTTCGCCCGTACGAGCCCCGAGCCGGATCCCTCGGAACTGTACACTGACGTATACCTGGAGGCCGCCGAGTGACGGACATCCTGATGCCCGCCCTTTCTCCCACCATGGAGGAAGGCACCCTGGCCAAGTGGCTGGTCAAGGAAGGCGACACCATCAAGGCCGGCGACGTGATCGCCGAGATCGAGACTGACAAGGCGACGATGGAAGTCGAAGCCGTCGACGAGGGCGTGGTGGAAGCCATCCTGGTCCCGGCCGGCAGCGAGAACGTCAAGGTCAACACGCTGATCGCGCGCCTGAAGGGCGAGGGCGAAGCCGCTTCGGCGCCCGCCGCCGCTCCGGCCGCCGCTCAAGCTGCTCCGGCTCCGGTCGTCTCGGCTCCGGCCGCCGGCCCGATCTCGGCCGCCTCGACCTTCGCCGATCCGGAAATCCCGGCCGGCACGCCGATGAAGAAGATCACGGTCCGCGACGCCCTGCGCGACGCCATGGCCGAAGAGATGCGTCGCGACGACCGCGTGTTCCTGATGGGCGAGGAAGTCGCCCAGTACCAGGGCGCCTACAAGGTCAGCCGTGACTTGCTGCAGGAGTTCGGCGACAAGCGCGTCGTCGACACCCCGATCACCGAGCACGGCTTCGCCGGCATGGGCGTCGGCGCGGCCATGGCCGGCCTGAAGCCGATCGTCGAGTTCATGACCTGGAACTTCGCCATGCAAGCGATCGACCAGATCATCAACTCGGCCGCCAAGACGCTCTACATGTCGGGCGGCCAGATCAAGTCGTCGATCGTGTTCCGCGGCCCGAACGGCGCGGCCTCGCGCGTGGCGGCCCAGCACAGCCAGGACTACGCCGCCTGGTACGGCAATGTCCCGGGCCTGAAGGTCATCGCGCCCTACGACGCCGCCGACGCCAAGGGCCTGCTGAAGGCCGCGATCCGCGATCCGAACCCGGTCGTCTTCCTCGAACACGAGATGATGTACGGCCACGAGTTCGACATCCCGGACGTCGAGGACTGGGTCGTGCCGATTGGCAAGGCCAAGGTCCGCCGCGAAGGCTCGGACGTGACCCTGGTCGCCTACAGCCGCATGGTGGGCTTCGCCCTGAAGGCGGCCGAGGAGCTGGAGAAGGAAGGCATCCAGGCCGAGGTCGTCGACCTGCGCACGATCCGTCCGATGGACCACGCGACCATCCTGGAAAGCGTCAAGAAGACCAACCGCCTGGTCACGGTCGAGGAAGGCTGGGGCCCGATGGGCGTCGGCGCCGAGATCGTCGCCCGCATCACCGAGCACGGCTTCGACTATCTGGACGCCCCGCCGCTGCGGGTCCACCAGGAAGACGTGCCGCTGCCCTACGCGGCGAACCTGGAAGCCCTGTCGCTGCCTTCGGTCGAGAAGATCGTGAAGGCCGCGAAGGCGGTCAGCTACCGCTAAGACCGGCGCGGCCCTCGCCCCCGACGGGCGGGGGCCGCATCGTCTTGGCCAACGAATTCATCCCGCCGCGAGGCGGGGTATCGCGGACGAGGGCTCGGCCAATCGTCCCGAACGCTTGAGGAAGAAGCTCAATGTCGATCGACATCCTGATGCCCGCCCTGTCGCCCACCATGGAGGAGGGGACCCTCGCCAAGTGGCACGTCAAGGTCGGTGACACCGTCAAGGCCGGCGACGTGATCGCCGAGATCGAAACCGACAAGGCCACCATGGAAGTCGAGGCCGTCGACGAGGGCGTGATCGAGGCCATCCTGGTCGACGCCGGGACCGAGAACGTCAAGGTCAACGCGCTGATCGCCAAGCTGGCGGGCGAGGGCGAGAGCCCCGCGCCGGCTCCGAAGGCCGAAGCCCCCAAGGCGGCCGCTGCGCCGGCGCCTGCCGCCGCGGCTCCGACCATTGCTCCGGCTCCCGCCGCGCCCGCGCCGGCCGCTCCGGTGGCCGCCGACGGTTCGCGCGTCTTCGCCTCGCCGCTGGCCCGCCGTCTGGCGTCGGCCGCGGGTCTCGACCTGAAGAGCATCAAGGGCACCGGCCCGCACGGCCGCGTCATCAAGTCGGACGTCGAAGCCGCCAAGTCGGGCGCGCCCGCCGCCAAGGCCGCTCCCGCCGCGACCAGCGCCGCGCCGGCCGCCGCCGAGCCCCGCAAGGCGCTGTCGCTGGAGCAGATGGGCATCCCCGCCGGCTCGTACGACCTCGTGCCGCTGGACGGCATGCGCAAGACGATCGCGCGCCGCCTGACCGAAAGCTTCCGCGACGTCCCGCACTTCCCGCTGCAGATCGATCTCGAGATCGACGCGCTGCTGGCCGCGCGCGCCAAGATTAACGGCCTGCTCGAGAAGCAGGGCGTGAAGGTCTCGGTCAACGACATCGTCATCAAGGCCGCCGCCGTGGCCCTGAAGCAGGTGCCGGAAGCCAACGCCAGCTACACGCCCGAAGGCATCGCCATGCACCACCACGCCGACATCGCGGTGGCCGTGGCGATCGACGGCGGCCTGATCACGCCGATCATCCGCAAGGCCGAAACCAAGGGCCTGGCTCAGATCTCGGCCGAGATGAAGGACCTGGCCCAGCGCGCCAAGGACAAGAAGCTGAAGCCCGAGGAATTCCAGGGCGGCACATTCTCGATCTCGAACCTGGGCATGTTCGGCATCAAGTCGTTCTCGTCGATCATCAACGAGCCGCAAGGCGCGATCATGAGCGTCGGCGCGGGCGAGCAGCGCCCGGTCGTCAAGAACGGCGAGCTGAAGGTCGCCACGGTCATGACCGTGACCCTGACCTGCGATCACCGCGTGGTCGACGGCGCGGTCGGCGCCAAGTTCCTGGCGGCCTTCAAGCCGCTGATCGAAGAGCCGCTGACCCTGATCGTCTGATCCGGGCGACGGCAAAAAGGGGACGGCTATGTCGGTCTACGACTATTCGGCCAAAACGCTGGACGGCCAGGACGTAAGCCTGGCCGACTATCGCGGCCAAGTGCTTCTGATCGTGAACACCGCCAGCAAGTGCGGTTTCACGCCTCAGTACGAAGGCTTGGAAGCGCTCTACAAGACCTACAAGGACCGTGGCTTCATGGTCCTGGCCTTCCCCTGCAATCAGTTTGGCGCTCAGGAACCGGGAAACGCCGAGGAGATCGCCAGCTTCTGCTCGCTGACCTACGACGTGACCTTCCCGGTCATGAGCAAGATCGACGTCAACGGCGCCGACGCCCACCCGCTCTACCGCTATCTCAAGAAGGAGCAGAAGGGCCTCCTGGGCACCGAGGCGATCAAATGGAACTTCACCAAGTTCCTGATCGGCAAGGACGGCGAGGTCGTCGAGCGCTTCGCGCCCACGGTGAAGCCCGAGGACCTCAAGGTCGCGGTCGAGGCGCTGCTTTAGTTTCTCCCGGATCGGCCCCTTCGCCGATCGATCTAGGCCGTCCGGCGCTTTCCGGGCGACGTCCAAGCTAGGGTTAGATGAATATGTCCACGGAATTCGATGTCGTCGTCATCGGCGCCGGTCCTGGCGGCTACGTGGCCGCGATCCGCGCCAGCCAGCTGGGCCTGAAGACGGCCATCGTCGAGCGTGAGAACCTGGGCGGCATCTGCCTGAACTGGGGCTGCATCCCCACCAAGGCGCTGCTGAAGTCCGGCGAGATCTACGAGCAGCTATCGCATCTCGGCGGCTACGGCCTGTCGGTCGAGAAGGCCTCGTTCGACTTCACCAAGATCATCGAGCGCTCGCGCGGCGTCGCCAAGCAGATGTCGAGCGGCATCGCCTTCCTGATGAAGAAGCACAAGATCGAGGTGATCGAGGGCGAGGCTAAGCTGGAGAAGGGCAATCCGGCCCCGAAGCTCGTCATCGCCCTGAAGGCCGGCGGCAGCCGCACGGTTCAAGCCAAGAACGTGATCCTGGCCAGCGGCGCCCGCGCTCGCGAAATCCCGGCTATCGGCGCCGTGTCTGACGGCGACAAGATTTGGACCTACCGCGACGCCCTGGCGCCGAAGTCCATGCCCAAGTCCCTGGTCGTGATCGGCTCGGGCGCCATCGGCATCGAATTCGCCAGCTTCTACCGCGCGCTCGGCGCCGAGGTGACCGTCGTCGAAGCCATCGACCGCATCATGCCGGTCGAGGACGAGGAGGTCTCCAAGGCCGCCCAGAAGGCGTTCGAAAAGCGCGGCATCAAGTTCCGCATCGGCGCCAAGGTCGGCAAGATCGAGAAGACCAAGGACGGCGTGGCCGTCACGGTCGAGGCTGGCGGCAAGATCGAGCAGCTGACCGCCGAGAAGTGCATCGTCGCCGTTGGTATCGCGCCGAACAATGACGGCCTGGAAGCGCTAGGCGTCAGCCTGGATCGCGGCCACGTCGTCACCGACAAGCACTGTCGCACCAACGTCCCGGGCCTCTACGCCATCGGCGATATCGCCGGCGGTCCCTGGCTCGCCCACAAGGCCAGCCACGAAGGTATCCACGCCGCCGAGGCCATCGCCAATTACAAGACCCCTAACGTTCACTCGCCGATCCCGGGCTGCACCTACGCCAATCCGCAGGTCGCCTCGGTGGGCTACACCGAAGCCGGCGCCAAGGCGGCCGGCATCGAGGTCAAGGCGGGTCGTTTCCCGTTCCGCGTCAACGGCAAGGCCGTGGCGGCCGGCGAGGTCGAAGGCTTCGTGAAGACCGTGTTCGACGCCAAGACCGGCGCCCTGATCGGCGCCCACATGATCGGCCACGAAGTGACCGAGATGATCCAGGGCTTCGTCACCGCCATCACGCTGGAAGCGACCGAGGAAGACCTGCACGGCATCGTCTACGCTCACCCGACCATGTCGGAAGCCATGCACGAAGCCGCCCTGGACGCCTACGGCCGCGTGCTGCACATCTAGGGCAGCTAGGGAGTCTGGATGGCGCGCAAGGTCGCCGCGACGGGTGATAAGCCGGCCAAGGCGCGGAAAGGGTCCAAGACGACCCTCTCCGAGGCCAATCTGGCTGACCTGGGCCCAGAGCGCCTCGCCGCCATCCTGCTCGACCTCTCCAGCGACAGCCACGTCAAGCGCGTGCTGCGGCTGGAGCTGTTCGCCGAGTCCAGCGCCGAGGGCCTGGCGCAAGAGATCGCCAAGCGGCTGGCGACGATCGGCAAGTCCTCATCGCGCATCCACTGGCGCAAGCGCGCCGCGTTCGCCAAGGACCTCGACCTGCATCGGCGGATGATCGAGCGCCTGGCCGAGGACGAGCCGACCGCCGCGCTCGACCTGATGCTCGATCTGCTGGACCTGGCGACCCCGACCTTGGACCGCTTGAGCCAGGCCGAAGGCCCAATCGGCGATGTCTTCCTTGCCGCCCGTGACGGCGTCGGCGTGATCGCCGCCAAGGCCATGCCCGATCCCATCGCCTTGGCGGATCGGATAGCCAGACTTCTGCGCCGCGACGACTATGCCCAGTTCGGCCCGCTGGTGAACGCCCTGACGCCCGCGCTCGGCGCCAAGGGACAGGCTCATCTCCGCGAAACCCTGGAGAAGATGCTGGCCGCGCGCTCGACCCGTTCGGCCCATCTCTTCGACGCCCAGGGCGCGATCTACAAGGACGCCCTGCGTCGCCTGGCCGACGCCAGCGGCGACGTGGACGCCTTTGAGGCGACCTTCTCACCGGAGCTTCGCCGCACGCCCCTGGTCTCGGCCGAGATCGCCCGGCGACTGCTGGAGGCGGGCAGGGCGGAGGACGCGCTCGCCACTCTGCAAGCCGGCGCGCCGAGCGAACAGCGCGGACGACACCAGAGCGCGGTCGAAGAGCGCGCCGCCTGGGAAGATGTCATGCTGGAGGCGCTGGAAGCGACCGGCCACCATGACGAAGCTCAAAAGCGCCGCTGGGCGGACTTCGAGGCGACGCTCTCGATCAGCCGTCTTCGCGCCTATCTGAAAGGGCTTCCAGACTTCGACGATGTCGAGGCCGAGGACCAGGCCAAGGCGGTCGCTAAGCGTTTCCCGCGTTTCGACATGGCGCTGGCGTTCCTGGTGTCCTGGCCCGACCTGCCGGCGGCCGCCCGGCTGGTGCTGTCCCGCTCAGGCGAGATCAACGGCTCCGACGACACCTTGATCGTCGAGGCCGCCCGTCGGCTGGAGGGAAGCCACCCTCTGGCCGCGACGCTGCTGCTGCGCGCCTCGATCCAGTACGTACTGACCTATGGGGTCGCCACGCGTTACGCCGAGGCCGCCCGACAGCTGCTTGAGGCGGAGTCGCTGGCGGCGATGATCGGCGACTACGGCGAATATCCCGACCACGCCGCCTTCGTCGCCGACCTGCGCGCGCTGCACAGCCGCAAGCAGGGCTTCCGCGTGGAGCTGGAAGCCCTGGGCGCGACGTTTTAGGCCGCGCGGGTGTCAGTTTCCGCCATGCGCTGAATGGCGACGTAGTCGGTCTTGCCGCTGCCCAGCACGGGCACCTCGGTGACCTTGAGGATTTTGCGCGGCACGGCCAGCTCCGGCGCGCCGATCGTCTGGGCGTGGGCGACCAGCGGGGCGACGTCGGCGTCATGACGGTCGGTGACCAGGATGAGCTTCTCGCCCTTCTTCTTGTCGGGCAGGGAGATCACCGCGTGGCGGCCGTCGGGCCAGACCGCCGAGGCGAGATCCTCCGCCGCCGTCAGCGACACCATCTCGCCCCCGATCTTGGCGAAGCGCTTCACGCGGCCCTTGATCGTGATCCACTGGTCATCGGTCATGGTGACCACATCGCCGGTGTCGTGCCAGCCGTCCTCGGGCGGATCGACGCCGCCATCCTCGCGCAGGTAGCCGGCCATGATGTTGGGCCCGCGCACGAAGAAGCGGCCGCCCTCGGCGATGCCCTCCACGGGCTCGATGCGAACGTCCTGGCCGGGCAGCAGGCCGCCAACGGTGCCGGGGCGGTTGTCGGTCGGCTTATTGACCGCGATGACGGGCGAGGCCTCGGTGGCGCCATAGCCTTCAAGCACCGGCACGCCGCCGAACCGCTCCTTGATCAGGGCGTGGGTTTCGTCGCGCACCTTCTCGGCGCCGCAGACGATGAACTCCAGGCCCGACAGCTCGTCGGCTTCGGAGGCGCGGGCGTACTGGTTCACGAAGGTGTCTGTGGCCAGCAGGATCGAGGCCTTGGAATCCTTGATCAGCGGCGGGATCTGCTTGGTGTGCAGCGGCGAGGGGTACTGGAACGCCTTCATGCCCGTCAGGATCGGCAGAATCACGCCGCCCGTCAGGCCGAAGCAGTGGAACACCGGCAGCGGATTGAACATCACCCAGTTGGGATTCAGCTCGATATGCGCGGCCACCTGCATGGCGTTCTGGACCAAGTTCTCCTGGGTCAGCACTACGCCGCGCGGGGCGCCGAAGCTGCCGGAGGTGAACAGCACCACGCCCTTGTCAGAGGGCTTGGCCGGCGCGCGGAACCGGCGCGGGAACAGGCCCGCGGCGGCGGCGAACAGCTTGTCGCCCAGACCGATCGTGGCGCGCACGTCTTCCAGATAGACGATCTCGGCCTGGACGCTGATCGCGTCGATGATGTCGTGCAGCTTGCCCAGCTCCACGAACTTGTGCGCCGTCAGGACGTGGCGAATCCCGGCCAGCCGGCAAGCGGCCTTGATGTTCCGCAGGCCCGCCGTGAAGTTCAGCATGGTCGGCACGCGGCCGAAGGCGTGCAGGGCGAAGAAGGTCACGACAGAACCCGCGCCGGAGGGCAGCAGCACGCCGACATTCTCGCCCGGCCGGGTCATGGCCGCGATCTTGCGGCCCAGCGCGAAGCTGGCGCGGATCAGGTCCGTATAGGTCAGCGGATTGCGATCCTGGTCCTCCAGGATCTGTTTCTTAGCGCCGTACTTGTCGCGGGCGTCGATCAGGGCGTCGAAGATGGCCTTTTGGCCGTTTCGCGCGTCGTAAACTACCGGCATCCCGCCGAAACCTCCCCGAAAAGCGAAGATCGCTTTCGTTCGTTAAACGCCGACTCTGCCGAGGAAGGTCTCGCTTTGCAAGAATGAGTCACAAAGCGTGAGCTTCGGCCTTTGCAGCGTAAGGGCTTGAGCAACCCCTCCGGTTCCATGGTGGCCGCTTCCTGACCCGAAAGTGATTCCGTCGCCGAATGGGTCTTAAGCTGGATCAAGCGCTTGATCCGGAAGCCAAGAAGACCGATTTAGGCGCCATGGCCACGGTGATCGACACCCTCAAGGCTCGCGGCCCGGAAGACCGGGCGGCGCGCCACCCCGAAAAGCAGAACCGCCCCGACACGCCGGTGCTCCGCAAACCGGAATGGCTGCGGGTCCGCGCCCCGGGCTCGGGTCAGTACAACGAGACCAAGAGCATCGTGCGGGAGAACCGTCTGCACACGGTCTGCGAAGAGGCGGCTTGCCCGAACATCGGCGAGTGCTGGAGCCAGAAGCACGCGACCATGATGATCATGGGCGAGATCTGCACCCGCGCCTGCGCCTTCTGCAACGTCACCACCGGTCTGCCGACCCAGCTGGATCCGGACGAGCCGCGCCGCGTGGCCGAGGCGGTCGCCAAGATGGGCCTCAAGCACGTCGTCATCACCTCGGTGGACCGCGACGACCTGCTGGACGGCGGCGCCCGCCACTTCGCCGAGGTGGTCACGGCGATCCGCGCGGCCGCTCCGGGGACCACGATCGAGATCCTGACGCCCGACTTCCTGCGCAAGGAAGGCGCGGAGAACGTGGTGATCGACTCCAAGCCGGACGTCTTCAACCACAACCTCGAAACCGTGCCGCGGCTGTATCTCAAGATCCGCCCCGGCGCGCGCTACTACAATTCGCTGCGCCTGCTGGACCGCGTGAAGCAGCGCGATCCCTCCCAATTCACCAAGTCCGGCCTGATGGTCGGCCTCGGCGAGACCAAGGAGGAGGTCATGCAGGTCATGGACGACATGCGCTCGGCGGGTGTCGACTTCATAACCATCGGCCAGTACCTGCAGCCGACCCGCAAGCACGCAGCGGTCGAACGCTTCGTCACGCCCGAGGAGTTCAAGGCCTACGAGGCGATCGCCCGGGCCAAGGGCTTCCTGATGGTCTCGTCCAGCCCGCTGACGCGCTCGTCGCACCACGCAGGCGACGATTTCGCCAAGCTGCAGGCCGCTCGCCGCGCGCTCGACGCCCGCAAGGCTTGACGCCTTGCATCGTCACGTGGTCACGCGCGTGCTGCCGTACGCGCCGGAAGAGCTGTTCCAGCTCGTCGGAGACGTCGAGGCCTATCCGAGCTTCGTGCCATGGATCACGGGCATGCGCACCTGGAACGGACGCGAGGACGGCGCGGTCAGTACGGTCGACGCCGAGGCCCAAGTGGGTTTCTCGTTCCTACGCGAGAAGTTCGCGACCCGCGTGTGTCGCGACCGCGAGGCCCTGAGCATCGACGTCAACCTGCTGTACGGGCCTTTCAAGCGGCTCGTGAACGCTTGGCGCTTCATTCCCGAAGACGGCGCGACCCGGATCGAATTCACGATCGAATTCGCGTTCAAGTCGTTGATGCTCGATGCGCTGCTAGCGGCCAATGTCGACAAGGCCGCTGGCAAGCTCATCGCTTGTTTTGAAGACCGCGCGCGCCAGATTTACGGCGCGCGAGCCTAGTCCTTCTGGGCCACGGCCTCCTCGATCCGCTCCTCGAAGTCGCCGAGATTGGCGAACAGGTTCTCGATCGCGAACACCAGGCCGAAGACGCGGGCCGCCCCGTCGAACTCAAGGTCGCGGGTGACGCCCTTCTCGCGCAGCCCCTGGAAACAGGTCTGGAAAGCCTGATGCGCCGTGGCGAAGGCGATGCGGTCGGGCTTCGGACCGCCGCCTAGTAAATCCGCGGAGGCTCTCAGGAAGCGGCTGCTGGCTTCCAGCATGTCCGCGGCGGCTGGACCGATCGTGTCGGGCAATGGGCCTCGCAGAGCGCGGCTGACCATCACCGTGTCGTTGCGCAGGCGCCATAGCGTCCGGGGTAGGGCGTCTGACACCGAGCGGTCGCTCAGGCGGGTGGCGCTTTCGCGATCCGCCTCCGTCATCGCCGTCTGGAGCTTGGCGAGCGCGGCGCGCAGGTCGTCCTGCGCCTTGAGATAGTCGGTGGCGTCCGGCGCGCCGCGTAGCGCGGTGACGTGGCCCTCGAGGATACTCGCCTGCAGGCCGGCGATCTTCTGGATGCTCGCCACGACCGAGGCGTGAGCTCTGGCGGGAAAGATCAACAATGTCGCCGCAACGCCGACCAGGCTGCCGACCGTGATCTCGGCGACCCTCAGGCCAGCCGCGATCAGCGGATCCATGTGCGTCGTTGTGCCGATCAGCATGATCACGGCGGTGACCGGAGCGGCTTTCAGCGAGGGCCGGATCGAGACCACGAAGGCCAGCAGCGCCACCGTCACGCACAGAATGACGCCGCCGTACTCGGGCCACCGCGAGTGGAGATAGGCCGCCGCGGCGCCAGCCAGCGCGCCGACAACAGTGCCCAGGAAGCGCTCGATCGAGGCGGTGATCGTCGCGCCCAGGCTGGCCTGGACGACGATCACGGCCGTGAATACCGCCCAATAGCCCTGCGGCAGGCGAAGCAGTGTCGCCAAGGCATAGGCGCCGCCCACGGCCGCGGAGACGCGGATCGCGTGACGGATCTCGGTCTTGCGAGTGGCGGCCGCCTTCAGCGCCCGTTGCGAGAGATTGGCGCCGGTGAAGCGCCGCCAGTCGCTGGGCGCGGTCTCCGGCACTAGGCCACCGCCTCGCGCAGCATCTCCAGCGCCGTGACGATCGCCGCCAGCTGCACGGCCTGGCGCGTGTCGCCCAGGAACCGCTCATGTCGGTGGACGACCGAACGGTTGGCGCGGGCCACGGCGAAGTGCACGGTTCCGACTGGTTTCAACGGGGAGCCGCCGCCAGGGCCAGCGACGCCCGTGATCGCCACCGCGACGTGTCCATTGCTCTCACGCAGCGCGCCTTCGGCCATCATCCGGGCGACGGGCTCGGAGACCGCGCCGTGGTCGGCGATCAGGTCGCCGGGCACGCCCAGCATCTCGGACTTGGCGCGATTGGTGTAGGTCACGAAGCCGCGTTCGAAGACGTCAGACGCGCCGGGGATCGCGCAGATCGCGCCGGCCACCAGGCCGCCCGTGCAGCTTTCCGCCGTCACCAGCCGCAGCGAACGACCGCGCGCCTCATCAATCAGCAGGCGGGCAAGAGTCTCTATCTCAAGCGGGAACATGCGGGTCTCCGTCTTCGCGCTTCAGCCTAACCGGTTCAGGCCGGAGTCTCGACCGCCACGACGGCCGAGGCCGCCAAGCCTTCGCCGCGACCGGTGAAACCCATCTTCTCGGTCGTGGTCGCCTTGACGCTGACCCGATCGACCGGAAGGCCCAGGATCTCCGCCAGCCGCTCACGCATGGCCTGGCGGTGCGGTTTGATCTTGGGGCGCTCGCAGATCAGCGTCACATCGACATTGACGAGCGCGCCGCCCTTGGCGGTCACGAGATCGGCCGCGTGCTTGAGGAACTGGTCCGAAGACGCGCCCTTCCACTTCGGGTCGGTGGGGGGGAAGTGGTCGCCGATGTCGCCTTCGCCGATCGCGCCCAGGATGGCGTCGGTCAGGGCGTGGAGGCCCGCGTCGGCGTCCGAATGGCCGATCAGGGTCTCATCGTGCTTGATCGCGACGCCGCACAGCCAGACCTCTTCGCCCGGCCCCCAGCGGTGGGCGTCGAAACCTTGGCCGACACGGGTGACGCGCGCGGCGCCGGCTAGGCGTTCGGCCATGGCGAAGTCCTCTGGGTAGGTCAGTTTCATCAAAAGCGGGTCGCCCGGCGCGATCGCGACGCGCCCTCCCGCGGCTTCGATCACTTGGACGTCGTCCGTGGGCTCGCCGCCGGTCCAGGCGGCGTAGGCGTCCAGCAGGGTCTGGCGACGGGCGGCCTGCGGGGTCTGGGCGCGCCACAGGTGTTCGCGGGAGGTCGTGACCGGGTTCTGGTCCGGCTCGGCGCGCTTTAGCGTGTCGGCGACGGGCAGGGCGGGCAGCACCCCGTCGGCGTCTTCCAGGGCATCCAGGACATCATGGATGGTCGTCTGAGCGAGCAGCGGGCGCGCGGCGTCGTGGATCAGGACAGGCTCGTCCGTCGGTCGATGGGCCAGGGCGGCGAGGCCGGCCTGGACCGAAAGGGCTCGGGTGGCGCCGCCTCGCGCCGGCCGCCAGCCGCCAAGGCCTTCAAGGACGGAGGGCAGGGCCGCCTGGCCATCTTCCGTCGTCACGATCACGAGCTCGGACGCGCCGGCCGCGAGGAAGGCCTCGACCGACCACCTCAAAACGGGTTTGCCGGCCAGCATGCGCCATTGCTTGGCCTGGCCCGGGCCCGCTCGGGTTCCCGAGCCGGCGGCGACGATCACGGCGGAGAAGGTCATAGGGGGTGTTTAGTCGGACGACGGCTCATGTCCAGTCGATCCGGGCTTTACTGCGCCGCACAATGTGCCTAAAAAGAATGCTACGGGGATGATCAGAAAATGAGCAACAAGCTCGATGTCGGCGGGGTTTGCGTCCCCGGTCGGGTGTGGATCGCGCCCATGACCGGGGTCTCGGACCTGCCCTTCAGAGAAACGGCCACGGCGCTCGGCGCGCCCTATGTGGCGACGGAGATGGTGGCCAGCGCGGAGTTCGCGAAGGGGCGTCCCGACGTCGTCCGTCGCGCGGCTGTCGGCGATGGCTTGCCGCTGACGGTGATCCAGCTCGTCGGCCGCGACATCGACTTCATGGCCCAGGGCGCGCGGATGGCCGCCGAGGCTGGCGCCGAAATCATCGACCTGAATTTCGGATGTCCCGCCAAGGAAGTCGCCGCCGGCGCGGCCTGTGGTTCAGCCCTCATGCGCGAGCCGGACTTGGCCGAGGCGCTGGTCGCGGCGGCCGTCGAGGCGGTCGACGTACCGGTGACCGTCAAGATGCGGCTCGGCTGGGACGACGCCAGCCGCAATGCGCCGGAGATCGCTGCGCGCGCCGAAGCGGTCGGCGCCAAGGCCATCACGGTTCACGGACGCACGCGCAACCAGTTTTACAAAGGCGTCGCCGACTGGTCCGCGGTGGCCGAGGTCAAGAAGGCCGTCTCGGTTCCACTGCTGGTCAATGGCGACATCGTCGATGGCGATAGCGCCCGGGCGGCGCTCGAACAGTCTGGCGCGGATGGCGTGATGGTCGGGCGCGGCGTGTATGGCCGTCCCTGGATCGCCGGAGCGATTGAAGCCGCACTGGACGGCCGCGGCTTCTCGGAGCCCGAGGCCGAGGAGCGTCTCGCCATCGCGCTCACCCACTTCCGACGGAGCTTGTCGTTCTATGGCGAACGGCTGGGCCTGAAGATGTTCCGCAAGCACCTGGCTTCGTACATCGAAGCCGCGCCTTGGCCCGAAACGCCCGAAGCGCGCCGCGCGGCGCGCGCCACCTTGTGTCGCTTGGAAGATCCCGCCGCCGTTGAGGCCGCCCTGCGCGACCTCTGGCTGGTGGGCGGGAGATTAGCCGCATGACCGACAGAGCCCGCGTACTGGGCGGTGTCGCCGCCGACGCCTTGAAGTCGGCGGCCTTCGATCTGAACCCCGAGCCCGCGCTCGTGGTGGATCGCGATGGCGGTCTCGTCGCCGTCAACGAGGCGGCCGAGGCGCTGTTCGGCCATGGTCTTTCCCTGCTGGCGCGCGGTCGCTTCCGCGCGGCCTTGCCGCCGGGTTCGGTGCTGGTCTCCCTGCTCGATCGGGCTATCTCCAAGGGCGCGCTGGTTCGTGAGCACGGGGTCGAGGTCAATCTCTTCGGCCAGCCGCCATTCGAGGCCGACGGCGCCGCCGCGCCGCTAGGGGACGGTTCGGTTTTGCTGACCCTTCACGTCAAGGGCGTGTTGGGTGTTGATCGCGGCGCGGACTCCGCGGGCCTTCGCTCGGTTGTTGGGCTCGGCAAGATGCTGGCCCATGAGATCAAGAACCCGCTGGCCGGCATTCGCGGCGCCGCGCAGCTGCTCAAGACGGGCGCCAGCGCCGTCGATCAGCCGCTGGCCCAACTGATCGTCGACGAGACCGATCGCATTCGGCGGCTCGTCGACCGCATGGAGGCTTTCTCGGACGACGCCCCGACCCCGCGCGAGCCGGTCAACATCCACCAGGTCCTGGACCGTGTGCGGGCCCTCGTGGCGAATGGCGTCGCCGACGGATTGCAGCTTAAGGAAAGCTACGACCCTTCGCTGCCGCCAGTCTGGGGGGATGAGGATCATCTGATCCAGATTTTCCTGAACCTGACCAAGAATGCGGCCGAGGCGGCGCATATGCGCGGTGACGGGCGCGGCGCGATCTCGATCCATACGGCCTGGCGTCCCGGCGTGCGTGTTCGCGGCGCGGACGGCAAGACCACGAGCGGCGCGCCGATCGAGGTGCGGGTCATCGACAACGGCCCCGGCGTTCCGACCACCCTCCGCGACCACCTCTTCCAGCCCTTCGTGACGACCAAGGCCAACGGCACCGGTCTTGGTCTGGCGCTCGTGACCAAGCTGGTCACCGCTCATGGCGGGTTGATCGATTTCGAATCCGAGCCCGGCCGCACCGTGTTCCGCGTGCTGCTGCCCATCGCGCCGCAAAATGGCGCTCCCGATATTGTTTCCGGAGACGCGTGAATATGAACGCCGCGAGCAAGAAGATCCTGATCGCCGACGACGACAGCTCGGTCCGCCTGGTGCTCAGTCAAGCCTTCACCCGCCTGGGCTATCAGGTTCGCGCCACCGGCAACGCGACCACGCTTCTGAAGTGGGTCACCGACGGCGAGGGCGACCTGGTCGTCACCGACGTGATGATGCCCGACGAGAATGTCTTCGACGTCTTGCCGCGCATCCGCAAGGAACGGCCCAAGCTGCCGATCATCGTGATGAGCGCGCAGAACACCCTGCTGACCGCGGTCAACGCGGCGGATGCGGGCGCGTTCGAATATGTGTCGAAGCCGTTCGATCTGGATGATGTGACGGCGGCGGCGCGTCGGGCGCTGTCGCGGCCTGCCGATACCGAGGCCTCGAAGGCCCAGGCGCGCGCCATGCGGGACGAGCGCCTGCCGCTGATCGGCCGCTCCGCGCCGATGCAGGAGGTCTATCGCACTATCGCGCGTCTGGTCGGCGCTGACCTCACCGTTCTGATCCTCGGCGAAAGCGGCACCGGCAAGGAGTTGGTCGCCCGGGCGCTGCATGAACTTGGGCGCCGGCGCGATGGCAAGTTCGTGGTCCTGAACCTCGCCGCCGTGCCGCGCGAGCGGGTCGAGGTCGAGCTGTTCGGTCGCGGGGAGGGCGACAACGGCCGTCTCGTCGAGGCTGACGGCGGCACGCTGTTCCTGGACGAGATCGGCGACATGCCGCTGGACGCCCAGACTCGCCTGCTGCGGGTGATCGACGGCACCGAACCCGTGATCAATCCGAAGACCGGCCGCCGGCCGAACGTGCGGATCATCGCCGCCACCAATCGCGACCTGCGCGGCCTGATCCAGCAGGGCCTGTTCCGCGAGGACCTCTTCTTCCGCCTCAACGTCGCGCCGGTGCGCCTGCCGCCGCTGCGCGACCGAGCCGAGGACATCCCCGATCTGGCGCGGACCTTCCTGCTGCGCGCCGCCCGGGAGGGCCTGCCGGCCAAGACGATCGACCAGAGCGCTCTGGACCGCCTGAAGAGTTATCAGTGGCCGGGCAATGTGCGCGAGCTTGAGAACCTGATGCGCCGGATGTGCGCCCTCTACGCCGAGGAGCTGATCACCGCCCGCATCGTCGATCGCGAGCTTCAGGACCATACGCCGGCCGTGCGCTCGGAAGAGGGGCCCGTCACGCTCTCGACCTTGGTCGAGCGGCACCTGGCGTCGCATTTCGCCGACCAGCCCGATGGCGTGCCGCCGCCTGGGCTTTACGACCGCGTCCTGCAGGAGATCGAGCGCCCCTTGATCCAGCTCACGCTGTCGGCGACGCGCGGCAATCAGGTTCGCGCGGCTGAAATCCTGGGCCTCAACCGCAACACGCTTCGGAAGAAAATTCAGGACCTCGGCGTCGAAATGACCCGCGGTCGCCGCTGAGCTGAAGCATTCGTAGCACATAG
Organism: Caulobacter sp. X; assembly: GCF_002742635.1. Classification (NCBI taxonomy): domain Bacteria; kingdom Pseudomonadati; phylum Pseudomonadota; class Alphaproteobacteria; order Caulobacterales; family Caulobacteraceae; genus Caulobacter; species Caulobacter sp. X. The sequence continues at coordinate 295,991 of NZ_PEGF01000001.1, forward strand.
CTGTTGAATTCAGGGCACACCCCCCTAAAATCAGGGGTGATGGCTTCAGTGGCTTACGCGACCGGATCGGAAGCCCCGCCGACCCGGTTCAGCCGGGCCTGGTGGCGAGAGCTTTTGCGGTCGCGCTACCTGATGGCTGGCGGCTATGCGCTGGCCGTCCTCCTGACGGTCGCTGGCGTCGCGCTGGCTTCGTCTCCGCCCAAGACCGACTCGATCAGCACCGCCAGCACGGTGATTCTGGTCGTGCTGGGCTTCAATCTTGTCCTCATCCTGGGCGTGGCCACGATTGTCGGCCTGCGCCTCTACGATCTGATTGACGCTCGGGCCAGCGACGAAGGCGCGCGCCTGCACCTGCGTTTCGTGGGGCTATTCTCGCTCGCCGCCGTGGCCCCGGCGGTCATCGTGGCGCTGTTCTTCGGTGTGCTCGTCAATCGCGGCGTCGATGGCTGGTTCAGTCAGAAGGTCCAGACCGTGGTCGGCAATTCGGCCAAGGTCGCCAACTCCTACGTCGAGCAGCAGAAGAACTACATCTCCGAGCACATCGCGCCGATGGCCGCGGATCTGAACCGCGCCGCGCCCGCCATGTCGCAGTCGCCGGTGGCGTTCGGCCACTTTCTGGCGGGCGTGATGGAGGACAACGGGTTCTCGGCCGCCTATGTCTTGGATCGGGATGGTCGGATTCTGGCGCGGGCCGAGACCGCCGCCGCGCCGCCGTTCCTGGCGCCGCCGCCATCCAGCTACCAAGCCACGGACGGCGGCGAGGTGAGCGCCCAGCGCTTCGTCTCGAAGGACCTGTTCCGAGCGCTCTACAAGCTCAAGGCCTTCCCGGACGGCTACCTCTATGTGGTGCGGCCGATCGAGCAGGGCATCCTGAGCCACCTGATCGAGACGCAGGACGCGCTGCTGTCCTATCGCGACGCCGAGCGCAGTCGCGGCCGCATCCAGGCGATCTTTGGCCTCAGCTATCTGGAGACGGCGCTTCTGGTGCTGGTCGCCGCCATCTGGGTCGGCATCGCCGCGGCGAACTCGATCGCGGGACCCGTGGCGGATCTCGTCGAGGCCGCGGGACGCGTCTCGGGCGGCGACCTGGATGCGCGGGTGGAGGCCGGTTCCGGCCCGGAAGAGATCCGCGCGCTGTCCAACGCCTTCAACATGATGACCAGCGAGCTGCAGCTGCAGCAGGCGGCCTTGAAAGCAGCCAGCCTCGACGCCGAGAGTCGTCGGCAATTCATCGAAACCGTGCTCTCCGGCGTCAGCGCCGGCGTGGTCAGTCTGGATGAGCGAGGCAGGGTGTCGGCGGTCAATCGTCGGGCGACAGCGCTTCTGGGATTGCCGGAGCACGCCTTGGGCGTCGACTTGATCACCCTGGCCCCGGAATTCGCGGTCGTCATGGAGGCTTTGGAAGAGAGCAGGCCCGACACGGATGTCGAGATCGACATCATGCGCGAAGGCGAGACGCGGCGTCTTCGCGTTCGCGCCGCCGGCCATGTCGCCGCCGGTCTTGTCCTGACCTTCGACGACATCACCCGTCTCGTCGCCGCCCAGCGAAACGCGGCCTGGAAAGACGTTGCGCGCCGGATCGCCCACGAGATCAAGAACCCGCTGACGCCGATCCAGCTGTCGGCCGAGCGCCTGCGTCGCAAGTATCGCAAGGAGATCGCCAGCGATCTGGAGACCTTCGATCGCTGCACCGACACCATCATCCGGCAGGTGGGCGACATCGGCCGCATGGTCGACGAGTTCTCGGCCTTCGCCCGCATGCCGGCGCCGCGCTTCGCGCCGGCGAACCTGACGGAGATGCTGCGCCAGGCGGTCTTTGCTCAGCGCTTTCAAGACGCGGAAATCGAGGTCCGTTTGGAAGAGCCCGGCGCCGGCGACATCTGGGTGACCTGCGACGAGCGCATGATCGGCCAGGCCCTGACGAACATCCTGAAGAATGCCGGCGAGGCGGTCGGCGCGCGGCGACTGGCCGATCCCGACCTGCGAGGCCGCATCACCGCGACCTTGATCTCGGACGCGGACGATCTGTGCGTGACCATCGAGGACAACGGCGTAGGCCTTCCCCCAAAGGACCGGGATCGGCTGACAGAGCCTTACGTGACGACCCGCGAGAAGGGCACGGGCCTCGGCCTGGCCATCGTCAAGCGGATCATGGAGGACCATGGCGGCAGCCTGGCCCTCACCGACGCGCGAGAGCCGCCTGGGGCTCGCGTGATCCTGAAGTTTCCGACGACCGCGCGTCTGCCCGCCGCGGCCCAAAGTGGCGTTGAGGAGATGATATGAGCGCCGACGTTCTGGTGGTGGATGACGAAGCCGACATCCGCGAATTGGTGGCCGGTATCCTCGAAGACGAGGGGTACGCCGTCCGTACGGCTGCTGACTCCGATCAGGCGCTCGCGGCGATCCGCGCGCGCAAGCCTTCGTTGCTGGTCCTGGATATCTGGATGCAGGGCGGCGGCATGGACGGTCTCGAGCTGCTCGACATGGTCAAGGCGCTGGACGCCGATCTTCCGGTGATCATGATTTCGGGTCACGGGAACATCGAGACCGCGGTCAGCGCCATCAAGCGTGGCGCCTACGAATTCCTGGAGAAGCCGTTCAAGTCGGATCGACTGCTGCTGGTGGTCGAACGCGCGTTGGAGGCCGCCGGCCTGCGGCGCGAGAACCGCCGACTGCGCACCCAGACCCTCGCCCCGGATGGCCTGATCGGCAAGTCGGCGCCGTCTCAGGCGTTGCGTCAAATGATCCTGAAGGTCGCGCCGGCCAATAGTCGCGTGCTGGTGTCCGGTCCGCCCGGCTCAGGCAAGGAACTGGTGGCGCGTTTGATCCACGGCGCCAGCACCCGCGCCCGCCAGGAGTTCGTCGCGGTCAGCGCGGCCGGCATGGCGCCGGAGCGGCTTGACGTCGAACTGTTCGGCGAGGAAGGCGAGGGCGGTCGCCCGCGCAAGATCGGTGTGTTCGAGCGCGCCCACGGCGGCACGCTCTACCTCGACGAAGTGGCCGACATGCCGCGCGAGACCCAGGGGCGGATCCTCCGCGTGCTGGTCGAGCAGCGCTTCCGCCGCGTCGGCGGCGACAACGACGTTCAGGTGGACGTCCGAGTGATCTCGTCCACGTCGCGCGACCTCCGCGACGAGATCGCGGCCGGCCGTTTCCGCGAGGATCTGTTCCATCGCCTGAATGTGGTGCCTGTCCGCGTGCCCGGCTTGGCCGAGAGGCGCGAGGACATTCCGGAGCTGATCAACTTCTTCATCGAGCGGATCAGCGAGGCGACCGGCCTGCAGCGCCGTCGTCTCGGTGAGGACGCCCTGGCGACGCTTCAGGTCCAGACCTGGCCCGGCAATGTCCGCCAGCTGCGCAACAATGTTGAACGTATGCTGATCATGGCGTCCGGCGAGCCGGGCGACGTGATCACCGCCGAGATGCTGTCCGGGGGGGACCAGCCCTCCGCGGGCAACGCCGGCGCGATCGGCGCCGAGCGGATCATCGCCTTGCCGCTGCGCGAGGCGCGCGAACTGTTCGAGCGGGAGTATCTGAACGCTCAGATCCTGCGGTTTGGCGGCAACATCTCGCGCACCGCCAACTTCATCGGCATGGAGCGTTCGGCGCTTCACCGCAAGCTTAAGTCCCTGGGCGTCGCCGGCGCCCGGGCCGAAGAGGAAGAGTAGATGTCGCGTTTCGCCTATGTGAACGGTCAGTTCGTGCGTCACGGCGAGGCCGCCGTTCACATCGAGGACCGCGGCTACCAGCTGGCCGACGGCGTCTACGAGGTCTGGGCGGTGTTCGACGGCAAGCTGGCCGACGCCGAGGGGCACTTCGCCCGTCTCTGGCGCAGCCTCGACGAACTGCGGATCGCACACCCGATGAGCCAGGCCGCGCTGACCCTGGTCCTGCGCGAAGCGGTTCGGCGGAACAAGGTGCGTGAGGGCCTGGTCTACCTGCAGGTGACGCGTGGCGTGGCGCGCCGGGATCACGCCTTCCCTAATCCCTCCGTGCCGCCGTCCGTGGTCATTACGGCCAAGTCGATTGACCGCGCCGCGACCAACGCCAAGGCCGAAAAGGGCGGTTCGGTGATCTCGGTGCCGGAGAACCGCTGGGCGCGCTGCGACATCAAGTCTATCGGTCTCCTGCCGAACGCCCTGGCCAAGCAGGCGGCTCGCGAGCGCGGCGCCGTCGAGGCATGGTTCGTCGACGACACGGGCCTGGTGACCGAGGGGGCGTCTTCCAACGCCTGGATCGTGGATGCGGAAGGGATGCTCCGCACCCGCGACACCAACGCCAACATCCTGCGCGGCGTCACGCGCTCGACCCTGCTGGAGGTGATCCGAGAAGCCGGCCTACCGATCAGCGAGAAACCCTTCACGATCGCCGAGGCGCAGGCCGCCAAGGAGGCCTTCATCACCGGCGCGGGTTCGCTGGTGACGCCGGTGGTTCAAGTCGACGGAGTCAAGCTTGGGGACGGAAAGCCTGGCCCAGTGGCGATGAAGCTCCGGGGCGCCTATATAGCGCGAGCACGTGAGAAAGCCGTCTGAAGCCTGAGCAATTTTAGCCAGGAGCGTCGGTTCGCCGCGTGACCTTGCGGAAATTTTCGCTGCGGCCTTGTCGCTTTCAGCGAAAAATCATCTAGCATGGACCTGTTTGTGTGGGGGGCGTGTGGCCCTCCGTGAACAATGAGAGGGGAACCCCCGATGTCTGCCGAGAAGAAGCAAAACCTCCAGGACACGTTCCTGAACAGCGTGCGCAAGTCGAAGACGCCGCTCACCATTTTCCTCGTCAACGGCGTGAAGTTGCAGGGCGTGGTCAGCTGGTTCGACAATTTCTGCGTCCTGCTGCGTCGCGATGGCCAGTCGCAACTGGTCTACAAGCACGCCATTTCCACCATCATGCCGGCGCAGCCCGTCCAGCTCTATGAGCCCAGCGCCGACTCCGACGACTGAGACGCTTGTCAAAATCCACATCCCGGTCGATTGACCACGCCGCGCCGATCCTGAAGGCGCTCGTCATCCATCCGGCGCGGCAATTGCGCGGTCAGGCGGCCTCTGAAGCCCGGGATCCCAATTCCCGGCTGGAGGAGGCTGTCGGCCTCGCGGTCGCGCTCGACCTCGAGGTCGTGGAGGCGCTGATCGCGCCCCTGCGCGCCGTCACGCCCGCGACCCTGTTCGGCAAGGGCAAGGTCGAGGAGTTCGCGTCGATCTGCGAAGTCGAGCACATCGATGTCGCGGTGTTCGACGATCAGCTGACGCCCATCCAGCAGCGCAATCTCGAGAAGGCGCTGGAGGTGAAGGTCGTCGACCGAACGGGCCTGATCCTCGAGATCTTCGCCCGGCGGGCCCGCACCCGCGAGGGCCGCCTGCAGGTCGAACTCGCCCGGCTCGAGTACGAGCGCTCGCGCCTCGTCCGCACCTGGACCCACCTGGAGCGCCAGCGCGGCGGCACCGGCTCGACCGGCGGTCCCGGCGAAACCCAGATCGAAATCGACCGGCGACTGATCGCGGGCACGATCATCAAGCTCAAGAAGGAGCTTGAGGAGGTGCGGCGCACGCGGACCCTGCATCGCAGCGCCCGCAAGAAGGTCCCGTACCCGACCGTCGCCCTGGTCGGCTACACGAACGCCGGCAAGTCCACGCTGTTCAACCGCCTGACCGAGGCCGAGGTGCTGGCCAAGGACATGCTGTTCGCGACGCTGGATCCGACCCTGCGCACGGTCAAGCTGCCCGACGGACGGCCGGCGATCATGTCCGACACCGTCGGCTTCATCTCCGATCTGCCGCACGAGCTGGTCGAGGCTTTCCGCGCCACGCTGGAGGAGGTGCAGGAGGCCGACGTCGTCCTGCACGTCCGCGACGTCGCCAATCCCGACAGCGAGGCCCAGGCCCGCGACGTCGAGACGGTGCTGTCCGAGCTGGGCGTCACCCTCGACAGCGGCAAGACCGTGGTCGAGGTCTGGAACAAGATCGACCTGTTGTCCGAGGACGATCGCGAGATCATCGAGGGCCAGGCGCGCCGCGTCGGCGCATCGCCGGTGTCGGCGGTCACGGGCGAGGGCTGCGAGGCCCTGCTGCGCCGGGTCGGCGGGCTGATCGACGACTCCCCGCCCGTTGAAGTTCGCCTCGGACCGCAGGATGGCCAGGCCCTGGCCTGGATCTATCGCAACGGCCGCGTGCTGGGCCGCTACGACGGCGAGGGCGGCGAGGTCACCCTGGTCGCGCGCCTCGACGGTCAGGCGCTCGGCCGGTTCGAGCGCCAGTTCCCCGACGCCCGAGTCGAGCCGGCCGCCAGCTAGCCCTTCGCCTTCTCGGCGGCCTTGGCGTCGTTCCACAGCGCGTCCATCTCGGCGAGGTCCGACTGGTCTGGCGTCTTGCCGCGCTGGGCCAATTCAGCCTCGATGAACGCGAAGCGGCGCGTGAACTTGGCGTTGGTGGCGCGCAGGGCGTCCTCCGGATCGACGTCCAGTTTTCGCGCCAGGTTGGCGCAGACAAACAGGATATCGCCCAACTCCTCGCGCGCCTTGGCCATGTCGCCGGCCTCGATCTCGACCGCGATTTCCTCGGTCTCTTCGCGGAGTTTCTTCAGCACCTCGGTCGCCGAGGGCCAGTCGAAGCCCACGCGGGCGGCGCGCTTGGTCAGCTTGACGGCGCGGGTGAGGGCGGGGAGCCCCGTGGGCACGTCGTCGAGTACGCCGTGCTTGGCCTTGGCTTGGCGCTCCTGGGCCTTCAGGGCCTCCCAGCCCTCGACCTGGGCCGAGAGGTTTTCGTAGGCATGGTCGCCGAACACGTGCGGATGGCGGCGGATCATCTTGTCCGAGATCGCCGTCGCGACGTCGTCGATGTCGAACGCCCCTTGCTCCTGGGCCATCCGCGAGTGGAACACCACCTGCAGCAGCAGGTCGCCCAACTCCTCTTTCAGGTCCGAGAGATCGCCGCGCTCGATGGCGTCGGCGACCTCGTAGGCCTCCTCGACCGTATAGGGTGCGATCGTCGCGAAGGTCTGCTCCAAGTCCCACGGGCAGCCGCCGTTCGGGTCGCGAAGCCTGGCCATGATCTCGACCAGGCGGGCGATCGGGCTTTGGTCTTCACTCGGCGGGGGCGACGAAGGCGTCAGGGGCATGGGGATCCGGCTCGGCTACGGGCTTGGACGAGGCCTCGGCCGCATCCCGCGCCGCGAGCTGGCGCTGAATCTCGGCGAGACGGTTCGCATCCAGCGGATAGCGCATGATCACCGCCGCGACCATCAGTCCTAGCGCCGCCGGAGCGAAGGCGTAGAGCCCGACCAGCGCCGCATCGCCCGCCGCGGTCGGCGTCTTCGGATCGAAGCCCATCGCGCCCAGGATGATGAAGACGCCGACAGCCAGGGCGTAGCCCAGCTTCACCGTGCCGGTGACGATCGCATAGAGCAGGCCGGTCTTGTCCACGCCGGTCAGCAGGCGCTCTTCGTCGCCGATATCGGCCATCATGGACCGCACCAGCAGTTGCGCGGCGGAGTAGGGCAGGCCGGCCAGGATCAGGATGATCATGCCCAGTACGACTTCTCCGGACGGCATGAAGGCGGTCGCCAGTTGCACGAACGCGTAAACGACCGACGCCACCGCCAGCGCGCGGTGCTTGCCGATGCGCTTGGCCAGCATCGGCCAGATCGGCGCGCCGGCCAGGGCGGCGATGAAATAGATCAGCAGCAGGACACCCGACTGGGTCTTGTCGAAGCCCTTGATCCGCTCGAAGAAGAACAGGAACAGCGTGCCGGCGATGCCGGGCGCCAAGCCCATCAGCAGATCGGCGATCAGCAGGCGTCGCACCGAGGGACGGGTCAGCAGGTCAAGATACTGCTTGAGGCCTGTCTTGCCGCGCCTGGGCGGCGCGATGGGTTCGCCCACCGTCGTCACCGCGAGCAGGACCGCCAGAGGCGCCAGCAGGACGATGAACCAGCCCATGGCGGCGATGCTGTCCAGATGGTCGCCCTTGAATACGCCAGTGACGATCGGCGGCAGGCACAGCACCAGGATCATGCCCACGACATTGGCGGCCTGCCACCAGGCGAAGATGCGAGAGCGCTGCTGGTAGTCGCTGGACAGGACGGCGCCCCAGGCGGTCTGCGACAGCACGACCATCGAATAGCCGACATAGACGACCGACAGCCAGAACCAGAGGTAAACGGCTCCAACGCCAGGCTTGGCCATGAACAGCGCATACGCGCCGATCGCGATCACCGGAGCGCCGGCGGCGAGCCACGGTCGGAAGCGACCGAAGCGCGACCGCGTGTTGTCCATCAGCCCGCCCAGCACCGGATCCAGAAGCATGTCGAGCAGCTTCACGATCAGGAAGGCCGCGCCCACCGTGGTCAGGGAAAGGCCGAGCGACGTGACGTAGTATTCCGGCAGGTAGACGACCAGGGGCAGGCCCATCGCCGCGATCGGGACGGCCGGCACGGCGAACCTGGCCAGCGTCCATGACGATTCACGCTCCGTCATCGCCTTACTCCTCCCGCGCCGTTGCTCGCGCTTCGTACCCGACCTGAGACGGTCATTTCAAACAAGTGTGCGAGCATTGTTCGTCAAGCGCTAGCCCGTTCTATCATCCGACTCGTGGCGCCGCGCTTCACGCGGTCGCCCGCTGAAGGGATGGAAAGGGACGCGGAGCGCCGGACATCCGTCCGGAAGAATTGAATAAATACCGTTTCGACGAAGCCCGACGCTCCGCGCGACCGTTATCCGCCAGCGTCCCGTCGGGTGGCCCTGTTCAGGCCTTACCGGGACCCGGGCTTGTGAGTTTCCTCAAAGCCCAGCGGTCGAAGAGGACGGGCTTCCAGCCAGACACGCCCTTTTGCCTTCAACCACGCCGACGGCGGGCGGGTGAGCCCAGCAAGCTCAGCCCCGGACCGTCCGAGTATCCCCCTCGAACCTGTCCCCGCTCGATCGCCCCCCGCCGCCACGATGGTCGCTGGCCATGCGCCCTTTCCTCGCGACGAGGTGGGTAGAGGATACGGCAGGTTTCGAGGGGGAGGATAAGATCGCGCGAACGCTCGTTCCTTCCATCACCCTCTCCCCGGGGAGAGGGTGGGGCCCAAGCGAAGCTTGGGAGGGTGAGGGCCTAAGCCCTCACCGTTAAAAACGCAGGTAACACAGAGGCTTGCGCGGACTCATCACTGGCTCCGCCATCCCCTCACCCTCCCACGCCTGCGGCGCGGGCCCCGCCCTCTCCCGACGGGAGAGGGTTCTCTCCGCTCGTCCTCCGACGAGCGTTCACCCCTGCGGCTTCATCCGCAGCGGCAGCCCCGCCGCCACGAAATAGACCTCGTCCACGGTCGCGGCCAGACGCTGGTTCAGGCGGCCGGCCTCGTCGCGGAAGCGGCGGCCCAGCGGCGTCTCGGGCACGATGCCGAGACCAACCTCGTTGCTGACCAGCCAGAGGCGGGCGGGGCAGGCGGCGACCGCCGCGACCAGTTCCGCGCACGCCGCCTCGACATCGCGCTCGGCGAGCATCTGGTTCGATAGCCACAGGGTCAGGCAGTCGATGACAGCGATCGCGTCTGCGGGGAGGGCGGCGATGGCGGCGGCGAGCTCAAGCGGCGCTTCGATGGTGGTCCATGATTCGCCGCGATCGGCTTGGTGGCGCGCGATGCGCTCGGCCATCTCGTCGTCGAAGGCCTGTCCCGTGGCGATCATCACCGTTCGACCTCCGCCGGCCGCGGTTTCCGCCGCCTTCTGGGCGAAGCCGCTCTTTCCCGAGCGCGCGCCGCCAAGCACCAGGGTCACGGTCATGAAAGCTCCACATTGACGGTGTGCGGCGCAGCATATAGGCCTTGCGACGCGTCAGGCTCCTCGAAAGAGGATTAAAAGGGAACGAGGTTCAAGGCCTCGGCTGCCCCCGCAACTGTTAGCGGCGAGTTCTAGCGCCATACGCCACTGGGGTCCTCGGGTCCTGGGAAGGCGGCGCCAAGAGCATTGACCCGCGAGCCAGGAGACCTGCCCGGCGCGGTCGTTCATCGCTCGGCCGGGGTGCGCCGAACGAACGGGATCTCCCGAGAAACGACAGTCAATGGACCGCGCGACGGTCCGAGTTCGCGCGTGGTCCGCCTCGTGCGAGCCGGGCTGGCGCGTGGGTCGTTCAGTAGGGGAAGAAAGAACCATGATCCGAGCTTTTCTGAGCTCCACCGCGCTTGCCACCACCCTGATCGCCGGCGTCGCCATGGCCGATGACCAGAAGGCCCCCGAGGCCGACGTCGCCGGCGCGACCGGCGCCAACGGCGTCGCCCAGGTTGTCGTCACCGCCACCCGCACCGCCCAGCCGATCGAGAAGGTCGGCGCGTCGGTGACCGTGCTGACCCAGCCGGCCATCGAGGCCAGCCAGGCGATCTCGGTCGTCGAGCTGCTGGCCCAGACGCCGGGCGTCAGCTTCACCCGCAACGGCGGGCCGGGCACTTCGACCACGCTCAACATCCGCGGCGCCGAAGGCCAGCACACCGTCGTCCTGATCGACGGCGTCAAGCTGAACGACCCGTCCTCGACGCAAGGCGGCTTCAACAGCGGCAACCTGCTGGTCGGCGACATCTCGCGCATCGAGATCTTGCGCGGCGCCCAGTCGACCCTGTGGGGCAGCCAGGCCATCGGCGGCGTGGTCAATATCGTGACCGCCGAACCGACCACGCCGTTCTCCAGCTCGATCGACGCCGAGGCCGGCGCGCGCAAGACCGGCTATCTGCGGGCCGGCGTCGGCGGCGCCAGCGACAAGATCACCTGGCGCGTCGCGGGCGGCTACTACACCACCGACGGCTTCTCGGCCTACAAGCTGGGCAAGGAGAAGGACGGCTACCAGAACGCCGGCCTGTCGGGCCGCCTGCGCGTGGCGCTGGCCGAAAACGTCTCGGCCGAGGTCCGTTCGGTCTATTCGAAGGGCAAGAACGATTTCGACGGCTTCAACGTCGATGATCCCGAATTCGGCCGCACCGAGGAACTGGTGATCTATACCGGCCTGAACTTCGGCCTGCTGGACGGCCGCTGGAACAACCGGGTCGGCTACGCCTACACCGACACCGACCGCGAGAACTACAATCCGGCCCGCCCGACCGTGCCGCTGACCTTCGATGCGGCCGGCAAGAACAAGCGCTGGGAGTACCAGGGCGTGTTCGCGGTGACCGACCTCGTGACCGCCACCTTCGGCGCCGAGACCGAGAAGGCTCGGATGCGCACCCGCTCGCCGTCGACCAGCAAGCCGAACCCGGCCTTCGCCACCGGCAAGGTCGGCGTCGACAGCCTCTATGGCCAACTGCAGGCCGAGGTCGTTCCGGGCCTGACCCTGACCGCCGGCGTGCGCTACGAGGACCACGACACCTATGGCAGCCACACCCTGGGCCAGGCCTCGGCCGCCTGGGCCTTGAACGAGGGGAACACGGTCCTGCGCGCCAGCTTCGGCCAGGGATTCCGGGCTCCGGGCCTCTACGAGCTGTTCAGTGAGTACGGCAACCTGAACCTCTCGCCCGAGAAGTTCGACAGCTGGGACGCCGGCGTCGAGCAGCGCTTCCTGGGCGGCAAGGCCCGGGCCGTCGCCACCTGGTTCCACCGCGAGGCCGATAACGAAATCCGCTACTTCTCATGCTCAAGCGCGGCGCAACCGATGTGCGCGCCGGGCGGCGTGTTCCGCTATGGCTATTACAACAACGTCCTGAAGACCAAGACGCAAGGTCTTGAACTGATTGGTGAATATAAGCCGATTGAGGGCCTGGTCCTATCGGGCAACTACACCTATACCGACGCCGAAACCGACTCCGGCTCGGCCAAGGGCAAGCAGCTGACCCGCCGTCCGAAGAACATGGGCAACCTGTCGGCCACCTATGTCTGGCCGGTGAAGCTGTCGACCACTGTCGCCGTGCGCTACGTGGGCAAGACCTACAACAACGACCTCAACACCCAGGTGGTGAAGGACTACACGCTGGTCGACCTGCGCGCGTCCTATCCGCTGAAGTCGGGCCTGGAGGTCTTCGCCCGCGTCGAGAACGCGTTCGACAAGGACTATCAGACCATCCTGAACTACGGGACGCCCGGTCGCGGCGCCTTCGTGGGCCTGCGGGCGCGCTTCTAGGGCGCGGACATGGCGTCGATCCCCCACCTCGGCGCCTTCCGACATGGCGGCCGTCTCCGCGAGGCGATGGCCGCCTATCCGGACGTGCGCGAGCCCTGGCTCGATCTTTCGACCGGGATCAATCCCGAGCCCTGGCCAGGCGCGCGCGCGCCTGACCGCGCCCTGCGCTCTCTGCCCGATCCTTCCGCTCTCGCGGCGCTGGAGGCGGTCGCCGGCCGCGCCTTCGGCGTCGTCGATCCCCGACGTGTCGTGGCGGTCGGCGGCGCGGATATCGCGCTGAGGCTCCCACCGCTTCTGCTGGGCGAGGGCGACGTCGCCCTGGTCGCGCCGATCTACGGGGGCCACGTCGAGGCCTGGGCCAGCCGCAAGCCGCAGATGGTCGCGACGATCGATGATCGGCGCGCGGCGGACGCGGACATCCTCGTCCTGGTCAACCCAAATAACCCGGACGGCCGGCAAGTGGGGCGCGACGCGCTGGCGGATCTCGCCGCGGCGCGATCGGCCCAGGGGCAATGGACGATTGTCGACGAGGCGTTCGTCGAGACCACGCCGCAGCTTAGCGTGGCGGATCTCGAGATCGAGCGTCTGGTCGTGCTGCGCTCGTTCGGCAAGTTCTACGGCCTGCCAGGAGCGCGGCTGGGATTTGTCATCTGCGGCAACCTCTTATCGCAACAATTTCGCGTCGTTCTAGGGGATTGGCCGGTCTGCGCAGACGCCCTGGCCCTGGGGCTTGGCGCCTATGCCGACGAGACCTGGCGCGCGACCACGGCCGCCTGCCTGGCGTCCCAAGCCCGCAATGTTGACGCGGTTCTCAGCGCCGCCGGGCTCGGCGTCGTTGGCGGCTGCGATCTCTTCCGTTGGGTCGAAACGCCGGACGCGCATCGGCTGTTCGTCCGGCTCTGCGCTCAGGGCGTCCTGACGCGGCCGTTCGCGGAGCATCCCACGCGCCTGCGCTTTGGCATTCCATCGCGCGACCACCTCGAACGGCTGCGCCAGGCGCTGCAGGCGGTGCGACATGTCGCTTAGCCGCCGCAACGTCGTGGGAGGGGCCCTGGCCCTCGGCGCGGCGACGCCGGCCGTGGCTGGCCCTCGGCGGATCGCCTCGCTGAACGCCTGCCTCGACGCGATGCTCGTGCATCTGGCCGACCGCTCGCAGATCGCCGCCCTCAGCCACTACGCGCGCGAGCCGCGGGGCTCCACCGTGGCGGCGCAGGCGCGGACCCTGCCGTTTACCTGGGAGACCGCCGAGGAGATCATCGCGCTGCAGCCGGATCTCGTTCTGGCCAGCCAGCACTCGGCCCTGGCGACCCGCAACGCGCTGAAGCGTCTGCATGTCCCCGTCGAGCGCTTCGCCGTGCCCAAGACGGTCGAGGAGAGCCTTGGGCAGGTGCGGCGCATGGCGCGGCTGATCGGCCGTCCCGAGCGCGGCGAGCAGCTGGTCGCCCGGATCCGGGCCGCCATCGTCGAAGCGACGCCGCGTCCGGGGTCTCGGCGGTTGAGCGCTTTGATCTATCAACCCAATGGCTTCGCGGCGGGACCTCACACGCTGGCCGACGAGATGATGACCCTGGCCGGCTTCGACAATGTCGCGCGGCGGTATGGCCTGAAGTCCTGGGGAAACGTGCCCTTGGAGCTGCTGCTGGCCGATCCGCCCGAGGTGCTGCTCGTCGGCGAGCCGGCGCCCGGCGCGCGCAGCTGGGCCGACCGGGTCATGACCCATCCGGCGCTCGGCGCGCTGAAGGGCAGGATGAGGCAGGCCCGCTTTCCCGAGCGGCTGCTCTATTGCGGCGGACCGGTGCTGATCCAGTCCGCCCAGGCCATGGCCCGCGCCCGCGCCGAAGTCCTGGAAGAGACCGAATGAGAACCCGATCGACATGGCTGGCGTGCGGCGTCCTGGGCGTGGCGTTGATCGGGCTGTTCGTCGCCAGCCTCTGCGCGGGACGGGTCTGGACGCCCTGGAGCGTCTGGGTCTCGAACGGCGCCGATCCCCGCTGGGCGATCGTCTTTGGCCTGCGGTTGCCGCGCACGATCCTGGCGCTGTTGGTCGGCGGCGCTCTGGGCCTGAGCGGCGCGGCGCTGCAGGGCTACACCCGCAATCCGCTGGCCGATCCGGGCGCGATGGGCGTGTCGTCGGCCGCCGCGATGGGCGCCGTGCTGACGCTCTATCTGGGGACCGCGGCCCAGGCCAGTTGGATCCTGCCGGCCGCGGCCATGGTCGGGGCCGGCCTTGGCGTCGCGGCGCTGCTGGCGCTGGCGGGCGTGACGTCCAGCATCGTCACCTTCATCCTGGCCGGTTTCGTCATCCAGACGGTCTGCACGGCGGGCATTTCGCTGGCTTTGAACCTCGCGCCCAACCCCTGGGCGGTCGACGAGATCGTCAGCTGGGTGATGGGCTCGCTGGCCGACCGCAGCGTCGAGGAGGTGTGCATCGCCGCGCCGGGCATCGTCGCCGGATGTCTCGTCATGCTGACCCAAGGCCGCGCCCTGGACGCGCTCACCTTGGGCGAGCAGGGCGCGCGGTCGCTGGGCGTCAGCCTGACGCGGACCCGCCTGCTGCTCGCGGTCGGGGTGGCCCTGGCCGTCGGCTCGAGCGTGGCGGTGACGGGCGTCATCGGTTTCGTCGGGCTGATCGTGCCGCACCTGCTGCGGCCCTGGGTCGGCTCGCGGCCCGGCGCGGTGCTCCTGCCGTCGCTGCTGGGCGGCGCGGCCCTGACGCTGGGCGCCGACATCCTGGTCCGCCTGACCCCGGCCGCCGAGGAGGTCAAGCTGGGCGTCGCCACGGCCGCCCTGGGCGGGCCGTTCTTCCTCTGGATGCTGGTGGCGATGCGCAGGAGGCTGGCGTGAGCGATGACCTGATCGCCGAGGCGGTGAGCCTGACCCTGGGCGGACGCCCGGTCCTCAACCAAGTCACCGCGCGGTTCCGTAAAGGCGAGCTCGTCGCGATCGTCGGCCCCAACGGCGCGGGCAAGTCCAGCCTGCTCTCCTGCCTTGCCGGCCTCAGGCGGCCCAGCACGGGCCGCGTGACTCTGAACGACGCCATCGTCGCGGACATTCCCGGGCGCGATCGCGCGAAAGCGATGGCCTTCCTGGCTCAATCGCCGGAGATCGCCTGGGACGTCGATGTTCGGACCTTCATCGGCCTTGGGCGCACGCCGCATCTGGGGGCGTTCGGGCCTAGCGCGGAGGACGCCCTGGCCATCGAGCAGGCGATCGCGACCACCGGGCTAGGCGACTTCGCGTCGCGCGCCATCACCCGGCTGTCGGGCGGCGAGCGGGCGAGGGCGCTGATCGCCCGCGCGCTGGCGGGCCAGACCGACTGGCTGCTGGCCGACGAGCCTCTCACAGGTCTTGACCCCCGACACGCCCTGGACACCGTCGGCCTGTTCCGCCGGCTGACGCATGACGAGGGCAAGGGCGTCATCGTCACCTTGCACGACCTGACCCTGGCCGCGCGCTTCGCCGACCGCGTGCTGCTGCTGGATCGGGGCTGCCTGGTCGCGGACGGCCCGCCGGGCCAGGCCCTGACGCCGCAGGCGCTGGCCATGGCCTATGGCGTGCGGACCCGCACCCACGCCGGCGCGGCGGGGCCGCTGATCGAGATCCTGCGCCGTGTGGACTAGCCCGTGGATCGTGCTGGCCGCGGCCGCCCTGGAAGCCTTGATCGGCTATCCCGAGGCGCTGCACCGGCGCGTTCCCCATCCGGTCGTCTGGATCGGCGCTCTGATCTCGAAGCTGGAGGCGGCGCTGAACCGCGCGGCCTGGAGCGACGGCGCGCGACGTCTCACAGGCGTTGCGACGCTACTGACGATCATCTTCGTGAGCGGCCTCACAGGTTGGCTGCTCCAGAGTTTTGGCGGCCCCCTTGTCGTGGCCGTCGTCGGCACGCTGGGCTTGGCGCAACGCAGCCTCTACCAACATGTCGCCGCCGTCCTGAGACCGCTGCAAGCCGGCGACCTGCCGGCGGCTCGCGAGGCGGTCGGCATGATCGTCGGTCGCGACGTCCAGCGCCTGGAGGCCGGCGAGGTCGCCGCCGCCGCGATCGAGAGCCTGGCCGAGAGCTTCAACGACGGCGTGGTCGCGCCGATCTTCTGGTTCGTGGTCGCCGGCCTGCCGGGCCTGTTCGTCCACAAGGCGGTCAACACCGCCGACAGCCTGATCGGCCACCGCGAGCCGCGCTGGCGCGCGTTCGGCTGGGCCTCGGCGCGCTTCGACGATCTCTTGAACCTGGCGCCCGCACGGCTGGCCGGCGCTCTGATCGCACTGGCCGGGCGCGGCGGCTGGTCGGTGATGGTTCGCGATGCGCCCAAGCACGCCTCGCCCAACGCCGGCTGGCCCGAAGCGGCGATGGCTGGCGCGTTGGGCGTGCGCCTGGGCGGCGCGGCCTGGTACGACGGCGAGCGGACCGAGCGGCCGGTGTTTGGCGATGGCCGGGCCGTCCAGGTCGACGACCTGTCGCGCGCGCTGCGGATCTACGTGGCGGCCTGCGCGATCCTATGGCTGCTTCTGGCGTGCGGAGGGCTGGCATGGCCGCGTTGATGATCCAGGGTTGCGGCTCCGACGTCGGCAAGTCGGTGCTGGTGGCGGGCCTCTGCCGTCTGTTCGCCAATCGCGGCCTGACCGTTCGGCCGTTCAAGCCGCAGAACATGTCCAACAACGCCGCCGTCACCGCCGAGGGCGGCGAGATCGGTCGCGCCCAGGCCCTGCAGGCCATCGCCTGCCGCACCCCGCCCACCGTCGACATGAACCCGGTGCTGCTGAAGCCCCAGAGCGACGTCGGCGCCCAGCTGGTCGTGCGCGGCCGGATGGCGGGGACCTGGAAGGCCAGCGGCTACCAGGCGCGCAAGGGCGAGCTGCTGGGCGTCGTCGTCGAGAGCTTTCGCCGGCTCGAGGCCGAGAGCGACCTCGTCATCGTCGAAGGGGCGGGAAGCCCGGCCGAGGTCAACCTGCGGGCCGGCGACATCGCCAATATGGGTTTCGCGCGGGCCGCGGACGTGCCGGTCGTGCTGGTCGGCGACATTGATCGAGGCCACGTGATCGCGGCTCTGGTCGGCGCCCACGCGGTGCTGGACGAGGGCGACCGCGCCATGGTGCGCGGCTTCCTGATCAACAAGTTCCGAGGCGATCCGGCGCTGTTCCAGGACGGACGTCGGATGATCGTCGAGGCGACGGGCTGGCCGGACCTCGGCATGGCCCCGTGGCTGGCGGCGGCGCGGCGGCTGCCGGCCGAGGACGCGGTCGTGCTGGATGGCGCGTCCCGCCTGGGTGGGCGCAAGGTCCGCATCGTCGTCCCGATGCTGTCGCGCATCGCCAATTTCGACGAGTTCGACGCCTTGCGCGCCGAACCCGACGTCGATTTCGCCTTCGTTCCGCCCGGCCAGCCGCTGCCGGGCGACGCCGATCTCGTCATCCTGCCAGGGACCAAGGCGACGCTGGCGGACCTGGTCTTCTTCCGCGCGCAGGGCTGGGACATCGACCTCTTGGCCCACGTCCGGCGCGGCGGGCGGGTGCTGGGCGTCTGCGGCGGCTTGCAGATGCTGGGCCGGCGCCTGTCCGATCCCGACGGCGTCGAGGGCGCGCCGGCGTCGGCGGAGGGGCTCGGCCTGCTCGACGTCGAGACGGTGATGACCGACCAGAAGACCCTGCGCCATGTGACCGGCCGGCTGCCGGGCGGCGCGCGCTTCGAGGGCTATGAGATGCATGTCGGCCGCACGGCTGGCGGCCAGCGGCCAATGCTGCGGTTCGACGACGGCGGCGAGGACGGCGCCATCTCCGCCGACGGCAAGGTGCGCGGCTGCTACGTCCACGGCCTGTTCGACACCGGCGAGGCGCGGGCCGAACTGCTGGCTGAACTGGGCGCGGCGTCGGATCGCCTGGACCAGTCCGCGCGTGTTGATCAGGCGCTGGACGACATCGCGGCCGCCCTGGAGGCGGCGTTCGACATTCCCGCCTTGGCGGCCATCGCCGGCCTGGAGATCTCCCGATGAACCTGCCCGCTGTCTCTCCGGTCGACCTTGCTGGCGCCGAAGCCCTTCGCGCCCAGCTCGACGCCAAGGCCAAGCCGCTGGGCGCCCTGGGGCGGATCGAGGATCTGGCCGTGCGGCTGGGCCTGATCGCGGGCGGTCCGCCGCCGACGTTCGAGCGCGCCTTGTTGCTGGTCTTCGCCGGCGACCACGGCATGAACGCCGAGGGCGTGTCAGCCTATCCCTCGGCCGTCACCCAGGCGATGGTGGCGACCTTCCTGGCCGGCAAGGCCAGCGCTAACGCTTTCGCCCGCGCCGTCGGGGCGGACCTGCGGGTGGTCGACGCCGGCGTCGATGCGGAGCTGGCGCCGCATCCGGAGCTGACGAACGCCAAGGTCCGGCGCGGAACCCGCAACGCCGCCGTCGAGCCCGCCTTGACCCTGGCCGAGGCCGAGCAAGCGCTGGCGCGGGGCGCAGACATCGCCCGTCAGGCGCTCGCGGACGGCTTCGAGATCCTCGCCCTGGGCGAGATGGGCATTGGCAACACCGCCTCGGCGGCCCTGCTGATGCATCGCTTGGCGCCCGCGCCGCTGGCTGAATGCGTTGGCCGAGGGGCAGGCCATGACGAGGCCGGTTTGGCGCGAAAGACCGCCGTGCTGGAGCGGGCCGCCGCCCGTAGCGCGGCCACCGAGCCGTTGGATGTGCTGGCGCAGTTCGGCGGGCTGGAGATCGCCATGATGGCCGGCGCGATCATCGGCGCGGCCTCGGCCAAGGTTCCTGTCCTGGTCGACGGCTTCATCGTCTCCGCGGCCGCCCTGGTCGCGATCCGGCTGGTCCCGGAAGCCAAGGACTACTGCGTCTTCTGCCACCGCTCGGCCGAGCAGGGGCACAGCCGATTGTTGGCGTCGGTCGAGGCGGATCCCCTGCTGGCGCTGGACCTGCGCCTGGGCGAGGGGACGGGCGCCTTGCTGACGCTGCCGTTGGTGCGGGCCGCCTCGCGCCTGCTGAGCGACGTCGCCAGCCTGGACGACGTGCTGAACGGGCGGCTGTGACCGTGGGCTGGCTCACGCGCCAGGCGCGGTTGTTGCTCTGCGCTATCCAGTTCCTGACCCGGATTCCGACGCCCGCGTTGAAGCGGTTCGAGAGCGACTGGATCACGCGAGCCGCGCGCTATTTTCCTTTGGTTGGACAGGGTGTTGGCGCGATTTCTGCAGGTGTCTTCTTCCTCGGCTTCCAGGTCTGGGGCGCGGGCGTGGCGGCGGTGCTGGCCCTGGGGGTGGGCCTACTGGTCACGGGCGCCTTCCACGAGGATGGCCTGGCTGACACGGCCGACGGTCTGGGCGGCGGCCAGACGGCGCGGCGTCGCCTTGAGATCATGAAGGACAGTCGCATTGGGACATATGGCGTCTGCGCCCTTGTCGTCGCCCTGGGCTCGAAGGCGGCGCTGCTGGCGAGTTTCACCGCACAGGTCGGCGCCCTTGTTCTGGTGGCGGCGCACGGCGTGGGACGGGCCGCGGCGGTCGTCGTCATGCGGACGACGCCTTACGCGCCGTCTGGCGAACCGGGGAAGTGGAAGCCAACGCCGATGGGCGTACGGACCGGGGAGGTGATCGCCGCCCTGGTCATCGCGATTTGGCCATTGCTGCTACTGCCCATGCCTGCCGTTGGGCTGGGCTTGGCGGTGGGGAGTGTCGCGGCGCTGCTTCTGGCGCGGACCTCTATCCGGCTGATCGGCGGCCATACCGGCGACGTGCTGGGCGCGGTCGAGCAGGTGTTCGAGGTCGGCTTCCTCCTGGGCGTGGCGGCGCTGGCGTGAGGCTGATCGTCTGCCCAGGCTCGGCGGTCGAGACGCTGCTGGCGCGCGAGCCTGTCGATCACGTGCTGACGCTGGCTTCGCCGGACGCCGAGGTGGCCGCACGCGACGTCCCGGCGACCGTGCTGCGCTTCAACGATATTACCGAGCCCCGGCCGGGCCTCATCTCGCCAAGCGCCGAAATGATCCGTACGGTCATCACACTAGGTCAGGAACTTCCAGCTGAGGCGACCCTGCTGGTCCACTGCTTCGCCGGCGTCAGCCGTTCGCCGGCCGCCGCCTATGTCCTGGCGTGCGCGGCGAGCGCGTCGGGCGATGAGGCCTCCATCGCGCAACGTCTTCGCATGGTGTCGCCCAAGGCCACGCCTAACGCCCTGATGGTCTCTCTGGCCGACCAGATTCTCCATCGCGGCGGCGCCATGAGCGCGGCGATCGCGGCGATCGGTCGGGGCGCCGACGCCTATGAAGGCGACGTGATCGACTGGACGCTGGGCGGCCCTGCTCGCGCCTAGGTTCGTCGGTGACGGCGCCCGACCCTAAAATTGATGGGACCGCTAACAATCGCCGTGACAGGCGCGCCAGATTTTGTAGGAGTAATGCTGAGCCGCGCCACAAGCGGTCGATAACAAGCATTGGGAGCGAGAACGAAATGGGGTTCTTCGGTAAAAGGACCGGTCGCGCGGGGGCCTTGGCGACGGGCTTGGCGATGGCCTGGCTTATGTCCACGCCCGCCTCGGCGCAGAACGACAAGATGACGCCGATCGCGATCCCGGCGCAGCCGAACGCGATCACCCTGAACACCGGACCTCTGCCGGGCGCGACCAATCCGGAGAGCTGGCACAGCCAGTACGGCAGCGTTTTCGCGCGCAACGTCACGGTCGCGACCCTGACGCCGTTCTTGCCCGATCCCGCCAAGGCCACGGGCGTGGCCGTGATCGTCGCGCCGGGCGGCGGCTTCCGGACCCTGTCGATGGAGAACGAGGGCTGGGACGTCGCCAAGGCCCTGGCCGACAAGGGCGTCGCCGCCTTCGTCCTGAAGTACCGCCTGAACCAGACGCCGGCCGACATGCCCGGCTTCGAAGCCTCGATGAAGGCGATGTTCTCGGGCGTCGCCCGCGCGCCGCGCATGGACCCACAGTCGGCGGTCACGGCGCTGGCGCCGCAGCTGGCCGACTCTCGCGCCGCCTTCGCCCTGATCCGCTCGCGAGCGGCCGAGTGGCATGTCGATCCGGACCGTATCGGCATGGTCGGCTTCTCGGCCGGCGCCATGCTGACCCTGACCACGACCCTGGCGGTCGAGGACGCCAAGCCGGCCTTCATCGGTCTGATCTACGGATCGCTGGCGCCGGCGGCCGTGCCGGCCGATGCGCCGCCGATGTTCTTCGCCCTGGCGGCGGATGACCCCCTGTTCGGCAACAGCGGCTTTGGCCTGATCGAGAGCTGGCGCGCGGCCAAGCGGCCTGTCGAGTTCCACCTCTACGAACAGGGCGGCCACGGCTTTGGCATGTACAAGAAGAAGACCACCAGCACCGGCTGGTTCGACGCCTATGCCAGCTGGATGGCCATGCACGGCTACATGAGCAAGAAGTAGGGCGCTCGCGGCCGCCGCCTGGCTTGGGCGGCGGCCGCTTCCGGCCTTCAGGGCACCGGAACCTCGAACGGGCCGACCGGAAGGTCCGCGTCGTCGAACAGATTGACCACCGGGCTTTCGGCCCAGGCGTAACGGACACGGTCCACCGGCTGGCCGTCGCCGCTCAGCATCACCTTGTCGTCCTGGGCGCGGGCGTTGGCGAAGCGGCAGACGCCGCCGCCGCACAGCTCGAAGCCGATCGCTACCGCGCCGCTGCGCGGGGCGAGGGCGCCCGTCACATCCTTGAACGTTAGGGTGACGCCGCCGCTGGCGTCGCGAGCCGCCGCAGCGATGCGCGGGCCCGACGGCGCGACCGCTTCGCCATAGGCGATGGCGCGCATGGCGCGAGCGGCGCGACGGCCGACCTCCTGCTTCTCGCCGGGATGGATGTCTAGCGGATCGCCATGGTCGATGGTGATGACGACGGCGGCGTGGCCGTCGGCTTCGACGACCCGGCGCTGGACGTCGCGGACCTCAGCCCAGCCATTTTCGACCGGCCGCTTGGCGGTGTCGCCATAGGCCGACAGTTGCACGATGGCGAACGGCAGGTTCGGCGTCTCGAACCGGGCGCGCCAGTCCTTCAGCATCGCCGAGAGGCGGCGGTCATAGCCGGGCAGGCCGGTGTCGGACTCGCCCTGGTACCAGGCCACGCCCGCCAGCCCGACCGGGCCCAGCGGCGCGATCATGCCATTGTAGAGCGTGCCCGCGCCATTGATGTCGTCCCATGGCGAGCGCGGGGCGTTGGACTTCGAGCGCCCAGCCGGGGCGTAGCGCCAGCCCTGGTCGAGCGGCAGGCTAGTCCCGTCGTCGAACCGGAGTTGCAGGGCATTGGCCGGACCCAGCATGCCGCCGTCGGCATAGACGTTGTCGGCGTTGACCAGGATGACGTTGCGGCCCTCGCGCAGGACGCCCGGTTTCAGGCGATACTGGCGCGCGCGGCCCAGGCTGGTCCCGCCGACCGGCTGGCCGTTGACCCAGGTCCGGTCCGCGTCGTCGATGGCGCCGAGCCCCAGCACCGAGGCCTGACGGGCCTGATCGGCGGTCAGGGTCACCTCCGTCTTGAACCAGACCATGCCGAGATAACCCTTCATCTCGGGAAGGCCCCAGCGATTGAACGAGCCGATGACCGGAACAGGCTTCCATTCGAGGCTAGTATCGTCGCGCCAGGGTTCGCGGCCGTTAGCGAGGCCAGAGGTTTCGCGCCACCAAGCCTCCCACTGACTGGCCACCGCCTTCTCCGCCGCGGTCGTGTCGCGCGTGTAGAGCGCCAACGTCCTGGCCGGCTCGCCCAGGCCCGCTTGCGCCAGGCCATCGGGCGACAGCCAGGCCGACTGCCGCGAGCCGCCCCAGCTGGCGTGGATCAGGCCGATCGGGGCCTTGGTCGTCTCGCGCAGGGACTGGCCCATGTAGAAGCAGACCGCCGAGAACTTGCCGATCGTCGCCGGCGTCGCGGCCGCCCATACCGGCGGGGCGTCCAGCTTGTCCTGCGGAGCGAAGGCCAGGCGCTTTGGGACGGTCATCAAGCGGATCTGCGGATCGCTGGCGCCCCAGATCTGAAAGCTGTTCTGCGACTGCTCGGTCGTCAGCTCCATGTTGCTCTGACCCGAGCATAGGAAGACGTCGCCGATCAGCAGGTCGTCGAACACTTGCTGGCCGCTGGGCGCCTCGACCAGCAGCCGATAGGGACCGCCGGCGTCCAGCGCGGGCAGGGCGAGGCGGAAGCGTCCAGCCTTGTCGGCCTGAGCGCTCACCGTCTTGCCGGCGAGGTTGGCCGAGACGGTCTCGCCCGGCAGAGCCTTGCCGGTCAGAACGATCGGCCGGTCGCGTTGCAGGACGGCGTGGTCGCCCAGCGCGCCATCGAGGGTTGGCGCGGCCGAGGCGGAGGTTGCGAGCGCCAGGATGGCGGCGCTCGCGAGAAGAGCCTGGATATTCAAGTCGTCCTCCTACTTCGGCAGGGCCACGGCCTGCGCCACCGAGAAGTCGGCCGAGCGGCCGGGAACGCCACTGTCCGGCTGGCCCGAGCCGACGCTGACCTTATAGGCGCCCACAGCGACCTGGCGCATCCCGTCGGCGTCGACCGAGCTCAAGTCGCGGGGCGAGAGCGAGAAGGTCACCGACTTGGCCTCGCCGGGCTTGAGGCTGACGCGCTGGAAGCCGCGCAGGGCCACGCGCGGCGCGCCCGGGGTGTCGGGGAAGTTCAGGTAGAGCTGAGCCACCTCGTCGCCGGCGCGCGCGCCGACGTTGCGGACCGTGGTGGTGACGCGCAGGCCCTGGCCGGCGTCGCCCTTGACCGGCTCGACCTTCAGCGGCGCGTAGTCGAACTTCGTGTAGCTGAGGCCGTAGCCGAACGGATAGACCGGCTGACCCGTAAAGTAGCGATAGGTCCGTCCGTCCATCCGGTAGTCGCCGAACGGCGGCAGGTCGTCGACCGACTTGTAGAAGGTCAGCGGCAGGCGGCCCGACGGATTGGTCTTGCCCGTCAGGACGTTGGCGATGGCCAGGCCCCCAGACTGGCCTGGGTACCAGGCCTCCAGGATCGCCGAGGCGTTGTCCTTGGCCCAGGAGAGGTTCAGCGGGCTGCCATTCATGGCCACCACGATCAACGGCTTGCCCAGCGCCTTGGCCTGCTCCAGGAGGGCTTGTTGGTCGGCGGGGATATCGAGCGTGGTCTTGTCGCCGCCCTTGAAGCCGGGGATCTCGACCGGCGACTCCTCGGCCTCAAGATCCGAGGTCAGGCCGACCACGGCGACCAGCACGTCGGCCTGGGCCGCGGCGGCCTTCAGCTCGGCGGTCGGATCGGTCGAGATCCGCTTCCAGACGAGATCGACGCCGGAGAGCGCGTGCGCTTCCGACATCACCTCGATCGCGTAGCGGCGGCCCTTCTCCAGCTTGATGGTCTTCATCGTCGGCAGGCTGCCCCAGCCGGACTTTTTCAGGTCCGCGAACGGCTTGCCGTCCAGCTTCATCTCGCCGTTGAAGCCAGTCAGGCCCAGACGATAGGTCCCGGTCTCCGGCGGAACCAGGAAGCCGGTCCAGACCACGCGATGGTGGTCGAGCACGGTGGGCAAATCGAGGCTTCGCGCGGCGACATTGGCCTCGACGCGGCTGACAACAGGCTGGTCGGCGAAGCGCATCTTGGAGACGATCTCGCCGAAGGTCCCCGGCTCGAAGCGTTTGGGCGGCGGCTCGGTCGGGTTGTAGTAGCGCGCCAGCAGGCCCGGCTTGCCGTCGGGCGACCGCAGGGCCGAGGTCGGGACCTTATCGCCGTCGGTGTAGGATTGGCTGAACGGGGCGTAGGCGACCTTGGCGCCCGGCAGGGCGCGGCGCAGGCCGTCGACCACAGAGATCGGCGGGGCCGACAGGGCCGAAGAGTAGTTGCCGCGCAGCACGCGGGTGGCGTCGCCCAGCGGGCCGATCACCGCCACGCGCAGGCCGGGCTTCAGCGGCAGCAGGCCGTCGTTCTTCAAAAGGACAAGACTCTTCTCGCTGGCGGCCAGGGCCAGGGCTTCGTGCTCGGGCGTGATGACGGCGGCCGGCGCCTTGGGCGCGGTCTCGACGGGGCGCACGCCCGGCAGGTCGCCGACGCGCAGGCGGGCCGAGTAGAGACGCACCAGCGCCTGGTCGACGTCGCCGATCGTGATCAGGCCTTGCCGCAGCGCGTCGCGATACCGGTTCGAGAGGCCCGCCGTATCGGTCAGGGTCGCGCCGTTGCACTCGTTGTCGACGCCGGCGCGCACGGCGGCGGCCACGGCGGCCGCCGCGTCGGGCGCGTATTTGTGATTGTCGGCGATGTCCTTGACCGCGTCGCAGTCCGAAACGACGTAGCCGTTGAACTTCCAGGCCCCGCGCAGGTGGTCCTTCAGCAAGAGGTCGCTGGCGCAGGCTGGTTGGCCGTCGATGCGGTTATAGGCGCACATCACCGAGCCGGCCTTGGCCTCGACGATCGCCGCGCGGAAGGCGGGCAGGTAGGTGTCTTCCAGGTCGTGGCGCGAGACATAGACGTTGGCGTGATGGCGGGTGGACTCCGGGCCGCTGTGGACCGCGTAGTGCTTGGGCGTCGCGATCACCTGGGGCAGGTCGGGATCGGGACCCTGGACGCCCTCGACGAAGGCCACGCCCATGCGCGCGGTCAGGTGCGGATCCTCGCCATAGGTCTCCTGGCCGCGGCCCCAGCGCGGGTCGCGGAAGATGTTGATGTTGGGCGACCAGGTGTCGAGGCCCGTGCCGATGCGGCCCATGCGGCCCGTGGCGCGCGCCAGGGTGTGCAGGCCGCGCACCTCCGCGCCGATCGCGCCGCCGACGTCCTTGACGAGATCGGTATCGAAGGTGGCCGCCAGGCCGATCGGTTCGGGGAAGTTGGTGGTCGGCAACGAGCCCAGCGCGCCATGCAGCGACTCCGTCCACCAGTTGTAGGCGGGCACGCCCAGGCGCGGGATCGCCGGGGCGGTGTTGAGCAGCTGGTCCAGCTTCTCCTCGGTGGTCATCTTCGCCACGAGGTTGGCCGCCATCTGGTCGGCCTTCTGACGGGCCGGGGAGGCGGTCTGCGCCTGTGCGACGGGCGCGAGGCCCAGCGCCAGGCTAAGGCACAGCGCGGTGCTCGCGCCCAGACGGCGCCGTGAAGACCTGGACATGGATTTCCCCTCGAACTGAAAACTTGAATGGGTGTCGCCAGAGGCGCTCAGACCGGCTGGAGCCCGTGCTCGACGATCTTGCGGATCAGGTCGCGATGCCGGGGCAGCGCAGCGCGCAGGCGCTCGGTCTGCAGGGCGTTCTCACGCAGGGCGCGCTGGGCCACCGCCGCCTCGTCGGCTAGGGCTTCGCGCTCGACCTCGGTCCGGAAGCCCATGCCATAGAGCACGTACTGATAGCTGGCGGCCGGGAAGACTTCCTCGACGCGATCGAACTCCTCGTGCAGCCACGGCGGCTGGTGCCGCCACAGACGCAGCAGGTCGGACAAGCGCTCGGGGATCGTGTCGGGATCGTGGTTGTCCCGCCAAAAGGCGGAGTCGTTCCGCTGGCTCAGTACATAGTGCAGCTTCAGGAAGTCGATGATCCGGCCCCATCGGTACTGGGTGGCGGCGTTGAAGCGGCCGGCGATGACATCCATCACCTCGCGGCAGGCCGGCATCTGCTCGGCGATCAGCTTGGCCGACAGCTCGATCAACACGATGGCCGAGGCCTCCAGTGGCTCCAGGAAGCCGGCGGCCAAGCCTACCGCCACGCAGTTTCGCTTCCAGAAGATCTCGCGATGCCCCGAGCGGATGGCGATCTTGCGGACGGGGAGGTCGCGGCCGGCGGGGCCGACATAGGCGCGCAGCTCGCGCTCGGCGTCCTCGTCAGAGATGTGGCGGCTGGAGAAGACATGGCCGACACCCCGCCGGGTGGGCAGGCCGATGTCCCAAATCCAGCCCGCCGACTGGGCCGTCGAGATGGTGTGGGTGGAGATCGGGCTGCTCTCGCTCTCGTACGGAACTTGGATCGCGAGGGCGGTGTCGCAGAAAAGGACGTCGCCGCAGTCCTTGAACGGCACGCCCAACGCCTCGCCCAGCAGCAGGGACCGGAAGCCGGTGCAGTCGACGAAGAGGTCGCCCTCGATCTCGCCGGCCTGCTCGGTGATGATGGCGCGGATATCGCCGTCTTCGGCGAGATCGACGCGTTGAACGTCGGCGAGCACATGGCGCACGCCCAGCTTCTCGCAGCAATGGCGCTGCAGGAACGGCGCGAACTTGCCGGCGTCCAGGTGGTAGGCGTAGTTGGCCGCGCCCTGGTACGGGGCGGCGGTGATGGTCTTGGGCGCCAGGCCCTCGTCGCAGAGCACGCCCTGCGGGCAGACCGCGTCGCAGAAGCTGACGTCTCCGCCATTGGCCAGCCAGTGCGGCGCGAGGTTCACCTGCGCGAAGGCCTGGGGCAGCACCAGCGGGTGGTAGTAGGCGTCGTCCTCGGCGCCCGTTGTCCAGCGGGCGAACTTGGCGCCCTGCTTGAAGGCGGCGTCGCACTCGCGGAAGAAATCGGTTTCGGAGACCCCGATCTTGGCCAGGGTCGTGCGCAGGGTCGGCCAGGTGCCTTCGCCGACGCCAATGATCGGCGTGTTGGGCGACTCCACCAGGGTGACCGTGAAACCCGAGACCCGCCGCGCCTTGTGCTTGGCGGCGATCACGCCCGCGGTGAGCCAACCGGCGGTGCCGCCGCCGACGATGACGATGTTCTTGACCGGACGGACCATGGAGATCGAACGCTGTAAAGAACGGCTGGGAGCGCCATTGACGCTCCCAGCCAGGGGGAGTGCAACTAGAAGCGGAAGCGCGCGCCCGCCGTGTACCGACGGCCGTACGCGAAGACGTCCAGCAGTTGGTTGTCGAACCGTCCGTGAGTGCTCTGGGTCTCGTTGGTGAGATTCAGAGCCTCGAAGAACAGGTTGATCTGCTTGGTCAGGGCGTAGCTGGTCGAGAAGTCGATCTGCAGGTTCGGGTTCTCGAACGTTGGCTCCGACCCAAAGGCGCCGGTGTTCTGGTTCTGACCAAAGCCGCGCAGGTACTCCTTGCGGTAGTTGACCGCCACCCGCGCCTCGAGGCCGTTCTTGTCATAGAAGGCCACCAGGTTGGCGGAGTTGGCCAAGCCGGTGATCGCGAAGCCGCTCTGCGAGATGTCCTTCGGATCGTAGGGCTTGTTGGTGTCGACGAAGGTGGCGTTGGCGTTGAAGCCGAAGCCACTGTCGCCGAACACGTGCTGCCAGGCCAATTCCACACCACGCACGGTGGCTTCGGGCCCGTTCACCTGCTGGGTCACGGCGAAGATCGCCGGCTGGCCGGTGCTCGGGTCGATGACCCCGTTGATGTTCTGGCGCGTGGTGCCGCCGACGATGAAGTTGCTGACATCCTTGATGAAGAAGTTCACCGCCGCGTACGAGTTCGGCTTGTAGTACCACTCCACGGCCGCGTCGAAGTTGTCGGCGAGGTAGGGTTTCAGCGTGGGGCTGCCGCCGCTGGCCGTCAGGGCGCCGACCCGCTGGCCCGTGCCCACGCTGGCGACGGGCGTCAGCAGGTTCAGGCTGGGACGGGTCAGGGTGCGCGAGGCGTCGAGCCGCAGGTGGATCGCCTCGGTCAGCTCCAGCTTCATGTCGACACTGGGGAGCAGATACGAATAGTTGCTCTTGGTCGACACGCTCTGAGGCGGGCTGAGGGCGACGGTCAGCAGCGTCGGGTCGCCTGGATTGCGAGTGATCCCCGTCGGCACCTGGCCAAAGCCCTTGGACGTGACGTGGGTGTTCTCCTCGCGCACGCCGGCGTTGAAGTGGAACGGCATGCCGGCCACGTCGACGTCGAAATTGGCCTTCACGAACAGCGACCAGGTCTTTTCGGTGATGTCCCGGATGCTGCCGTTGTCGCGGGCCAGATCGATCGTGCCCGTGTAGCCGTTGACGCCGCCGTAGTTGAAGCCTGGGATGTTCTTGGCCTGCGGGTTGCCCAGGCCTTCCAGGAACTTCTGGTACTCGCGGGCGTCGAACTTCAGCAGGTAGGGCGGCAGGGCGCCGTCGAAGCCTGGGATGAAGTTGTTGGTGCTGACGCGATCGGTGAACAGGCTGGCCGGAACCAGCACGCCGCCGTTGTTGCCCGAGGGCGGGCCGTAGCCTGAGTAGACCTGCCAGAAGTTGTTGACGAAGGTGTTGGCCTGTTCGAACTGGTAGTGATCCTCCAGGTAGGTTCCGCCCGCCTTGATGCGGAACCCTTCCTGCTCCCAGCTGCCCGAGAAGCGCACCTGCTTGACCACGTCGGTGTTCTGCTGGGCCGAGCGGACCGTGACGTGCGAGCCGAGCACCGAGGTGTCCGCCCAGCGCGCGGCGTCGGCGTTCGGGCCGTAGTTGTGCAGCACGGGGATCGTGTTCTTGCTGCCGCCGCCGATGCTGATTCCCAGGGACGGACCGATGCCGAAGCCGTAGCCGACGTCGGCGTTCTCGCTGGTGACCTTGCCGTCCGGGTTCTGCCAACTCTTGGCGTAGCTGCCGTCAGCCTCGAACTTCAGATTTTCGGAGACCTCCCACTGGACGTTCAGACCGGTCTGGTTGGTCTGCAGGATCGAGCGGTCGGTGCCGGCCACGAAATCGGTCTGCGAGCCCGACTGGGTGAAGTCGACCGTCGTGCCGTTCGGGTCCAGTTTGACGTTCCGCAGGCCTTCCTGGTTGAACCAGATGCCGAAGCCGAAGTTGTCGGCGCGGATGTTCTGGCGCGAATAGTTGTCGTCCAGGGTGACCGTGACGCCTTCGGCCGGGTTCCATTGCAGGGCGATGCGGCCGTCGATCCGCTCGTCCTTCGTATAGATCTGGCTGGCGCCGTACTGCTGCTCGAACCAGCCGAGAACACTCTTGTTAGCCGCGGTCAGCTGGCCCGGCGCGCAGGTCGGGGTCAGCTGGCACGGCGCATAATAGCCGCCCGGCCAGCCGCTGACATAGACGCGGTTGGTCTGGGTGTCGTGGCGCGTGTACATGCCATCGACCAGGACGCCGAACTTGTTGTCGGCGAAGGTGTCGCTGAACAGAGCGCCGATGGTCGGCACGATCTTGCCGGCGTCGTCCTGCAGCGAGCCGGACGCGGTGACCGCCATGCGGCGGCCCGGCTTGTCGAAGGGCTTGGGGAAGGCGACGTTGACGGTGGCGCCGATCGAGCTGCTCGACAGCGACACGTCCGGCGTCTTGTAGACGCTGAGGCCGCCCACGAAGTCCGCGCCGACGGTGCTGAAGTCCACCGAGCGGCCGCCGGTGGCCGTCGAGATCCGGCGCCCGTCATAGAGGGTTTCGTTGAAGTCGCCGCCGAAGCCCCGGACGGTGATGCCTTGCGGTTCGCCGCGCGAGCCGGACCGCTGGATCGACACGCCCGGAAGACGCTGCAGCGAGGCGGCGACATTGGCGTCCGGGAACTTGCCGATGTCCTCGGCCGAGATCGCGTCGACGACGCCGGGCGAGGATCGCTTGATGTCGAGGTTGCGCTGCAGGGAGCCGCGCAGGCCGGTGATGACCACCTGTTCGACAACGCTGGAGTCGGAGGCCTTCTGGCCGCCCGCCTGGGGCTCCGCCTCGGCCGGGGCGTTGAGCGCCGAAGCCGTGGCGATCGCTTCGTCCGACGGACGCTCGGCCGCTTGCGCGACGCCGAACACCGTCAGGGCCAGCAGGCTCGAAGCGCCCGCAAGCGCAACCTTGGATGCGCCTGATCGCCTGATTTTACTCAGGTTACTAGGATTAGTCCCTCTCATCGTTTCCCCTCCTGAGGTTATGGATGACTCTTTGCCGGCGATGCAGCGCCGGGTGATCCGAGATCGCGATGCGTCTCGAATTTCCTTGTCAGAGAGGGTGTTTAGGCGGTCCTGTGATATCCTGGCGCATATAACTCCTCCCTGCATATTGTTGTTATGTGAGGGACGGTAACGCGCAAAGGTAGCGGTATCAATGTATATTTTGTCGGTGTTATTATTGCGGCCAAATCCTGGGCGTGTGATCGTGGGTTGAGGTATCGTCCTGGAAACAAGGGGCGAGGGGAGGAAGCCTTTGGCCGACCTGGAACAGCTGAACGCCAACGACCACGCGGGCCTACGTCTGGGCGATCCGCCGGGGCGGCGACCGCACTTCGTGCAGATCGTGGCGGCCGAATTCGCGACGGCCGCGGCGGCCTGTCCGATCTTCCTGACCAAGAACGCCGAGACCGGCCAGTTCTACGCCGGGGCCATGTTCGGCTTCGAGCCCGGCGAGAACCTGCTGGACGCCACCGAGGGCGGCGCGCGCCTGTTCCAGCCCTTGGATCTGGAGCGCCAGGGCTTCTTCATCGGGCCCGAGGGCGAGGTGCTGGTCGATCCCGGCCATCCGCGATTCTCCACAGGACGTGGAGCGGCGCTGTTCGAAAGCGACGGTCAGCCCAGCCAGTCCGCTAGGCGCATCCAGCAGGCCCTGGGTCGCCTGCAGGCCGGCGTGCGCGATACCGACGCCTTCATCCAGGCGCTGTTGGCTCACAAGCTGGTCGAGCCGATCGACATCGACCTGTCGTTCGACGACGGCCGCAGTCTCAGTCTCGGCGGTCTCTACACCGTCAGCCTGGACAGTCTGGGGGAGCTCGATGACGCCGCCGTCTTGGAGTTCTTTCGCAGCGGACGACTGCAACTGGCCTACGCCATGGCCGGCTCGCTGAAGCAGCTCTCGCGCCTGGCGGCGCTGCGCAACGACAGGCTGGCCGCGTGACGGGGAGCGAGACGGCGCCCATGCGCGTCGTCGAGGTCGAGGCGCTGGCCGGCCTGGATCCGGCGACGTTCAATCGCGAGATCATGGTCGCCTGTCAGCCCGTTGTGCTGCGCGGCGTCTGCCGCCCTTGGCCGGTCAGCCGGGAGGCGGCGCAGGGCTGGGATCGCCTGGCCGCCTACTTGTCGCGCCTGGACGCTGGTCGCTCTGGCGAGGCCTTCATCGGCGCGCCGGCGATCGCGGGCCGCTACGACTACGGCCAGGACCTCGAAGGCTTCAATTTCAAGCGCGAGTCCCTGTCCGTCGGGCGGGCGCTGCAGCGCATCGACGCGGCCGCCGCCGATCCGTCGCTGGAGAGCGTCTATCTGGGCTCTCTGCCGGCCGACGACTACTTCCCCGCCTTCGCGACCGAGAACCCGGTCGGCTTCCTGCCACCGACCGCGCGACCGAGGCTGTGGTTGGGCAACGCCAGCCATGTCGCCTGCCATTACGACGCTTTCGACAACCTGGCCTGCGTCGTCGCGGGCCGCCGCCGCTTCACGCTCTATCCGCCGGACGCGATTGGCGACCTCTATGTCGGTCCGATCGACCACACCATGGCTGGGCAGCCCGTCGCCCTAGCGGCCGGCGCCGCGCCGGACGATCCGCGCTATCCCCGTTTCGCCGCCGCCCAGGCGCGCGCCCTGGTCGTCGAGCTCGAGCCTGGCGATGGCCTCTATTTGCCCAAGCTATGGTGGCATCAGGTCGAGGCGCTGGAGCCGCGCAACTTGCTGGTCAACTACTGGTGGGACGGTTTCGCGGCGGGGCCTGACGCGCCCTATGCGGCGATGATGCTGTCGATGATCACCCTGGCCGAGCGCCCCGAGGCGGAGCGCCTCGCTTGGCGCGCCTTCTACGACCACTACGTCTTCCGCCCGCACGGCCATCCGCTGGCCCACCTGCCGGAAGAAAAGCGCGGCGCCCTGGGCTCGCTGGCGGGCGACGCCTATGGCCGGATCCGCGCCTTCGTCATGCGGACATTAAGGGGCGGGTAGGGCGCCGGGCGAACCGGCGCCCCCTCCTGGATCAGCGTCCGTCGAGCGGGAACTCGAACACCGTGACCGAGGTCGGCGCGGCCGTGAGGCGGCCGCCCGATAGCTTGGCGGCGCTCTCGGCGATCGTGACTCCCGCCGGCTGGCCGACCTTGTTCTCGGCCTTCAGCGAGGCGCCCGTGAGCACCCACTTCCGCCCGGCGCTCTTGGCCTTCAGCGCCTTCAGATTCAGGGCCAGCGTCTGGGTGTCGACGGTGGCGTTGACCACCCCGATGCGCAGCGCCTTGCCGTCGGGGCTAAGGCCCGCGATCACGTCCAGCGGATAGGTCGGGCTGCCGGCGCGGACCTGCGGGTGGGCCGAACCGACCACATATTTCGGCGCGGGCTGGGGCGATGCGCCGTCGACCGCCAGGGGCGTCACGCCCGCCCCGAAGCGCTCGCCATAGAGCTTGAACACCAGGCCCGTGGCGTTCATCGCCGAGGTTGTCGGGGTTATGTCCATGGTCGAGGCGCCGGTGGTGAAGGCCGACATCGTCAAAAAGTCGGTGTGGCGCAGCATCTCCTGCAGCACCATGGCGTAGGCCAGCGAGGACTTCAGATTGACCTGGCCGAAATAGGCGTACTCGTCGATCGACAGGAAGATGTTCTTGTCCTTCATCGCCGGGAAGCGGGACTGGTAGATCTTCCATTCCTCGGCCTTCATGCGGACATGGTTTGACGGCGAGCGCGCCCACTCCATCAGCTCGATGTCAGCCGGGGCGTTCGGGCGCTCCTCGGGACGGTCGTACCAGTGCTCGGAGATGCCGTCGAAATTGCCCCAGGCCTTGGCCAGGAAGCCGCCGGTCCAGTCCTCCTCGGTCCCGAACTTGTGGGCGATGCTTTCCAGCGTGGGGTTTTCCTTCACGTCGCGCGGATGCAGCTGGTCGGGCATGGCGCCCGAGGCGATCAGGGTGATGCTGGGATCCACGGCCCGCATGGCCGCCGCGAAGTGGTTGTGCTTGATCATGTAGTAGTCGAGCGTGGTCTTGCCGATCTGCCACCAGCCGTAGGGCTCGTTGCCGATGTTCCAGAACTTCACGCGATAGGGCTCGGGATGGCCGTTGGCCGCCCGCTGAGCGCCCCAATAGCTGGTCGCCGGGCCGTTGATGTATTCGACCTCCTCGGCGGCCGAGTTGGCGTCGCCGAGGCCGGCGTTGACGGTGATGTAGGGCTCGACGTCGATGATCTTCGTCAGGTCCAGCCACTCGTCCATGCCGATGTCGTTGGGCTGCATGGCGCTCCAGGCGTGGTCGAACATCGGCGCGCGCTTGTCGCGGGGACCAATCGCCCCGTGCCAGTCCCAGTCGGACAGGAAGTTGCCGCCGGGCAGGCGCCAGAAGCCGGAGTTCAGCGACTTTGCGATGGCGGTCGTGTCAGCGCGCCAGCCGCGGATGTTGTCAGACGGCATCAGCGAAACCGCGCCGATCTTGAACAGGCCTTGGCCCTGGCCGGTAATCTCTAGTCGCGCGTCGGTCGCGTCGGCGGTCGGGGCGAAGCTGAAGTCGACGCGCTTCCAGTCGGCGCTGGGCGCGGCCAGGCTGACCGTCTGCCGGTCGGCCGGTCCGGGGCCCCAGACCAGGGTCACCTCGACCTTGGCGCTAGCGTCGCCCGAGAGCTGGACATAGCCGTCGTAGCGCTTGCCCTTGGCCAGGCCGATCCCGGACTGCGAGAGGCCTCGCTTGCTGGCCGCATCCACCGTAACGCTGGGGGTCTGGGCGCCGACATAGGGCGCCTTGGTGTCCATCACCACGACATCGTCGCCGCCGACCGGGCGCCATTTGCGGTACGAGACGCCGGGACGCCCCTCGGCGTTCAGGGGCGGAGGCGTGTCGCGCGCCTCCGGAACCACCGGGTAGTAGAACTTGCGGTCATCCAGCAGTTCCGCCCAGAGCGTGCGCGCCACCAGCCCGCCGATCGGCTCGATGAACATGCCGTATTCATACTTGGTGACGGCGGCCGAACGGCGTGTTCCGTCGATATCCACCTTGATCGGCGCCGGCGTTGCGGCGCTCGCGACGCCCGTCAATGTCCACGCCAGGCAAGCGCCCACGATCAGCTTATAACGCATCAAACCCTCCCTATTACTCTGTCTATTTTGCTCGACCTTAGGTCGCTGAAGCGTGGCCGGCGAGTCCGATTTTCGGTGAAATCACGCGTTTTACGATCTTAGTCGGCATTCCCGTCGGGGGTGGGGATGACGGAAAGGCGATTGACGCCCATCCGTTTAAGCGGACAAAAGGTAACGCTCACATCGAGATCGCCAGGCGATGCGCCTAGGCGGCGGTCAGGGAGGACAGGATGACGGCAGGGAAGCAGCGCAACTTGAAGCGCAGGACGCCGCGCGGCGGGCTCCGCGCCCTTCTGATGGCGGCCTGCGTGCTGACGACGCCGGCGACCGTCCTGGCGCAGGTGGGCACCAAGGCGCCGCCCGAGGTGGCGGGCGCCAAGCCCGTGACGATCCAGCGGATCAAGGTCCACTCCGCCGCCATCGAGGGCAATCTGGAAGGCGAGAGCGCCGATCGCGACGTGCTCGTCGTCCTGCCCCCCGGCTACGCCGCCAATCCGAAGAAGCGCTATCCGGTGATCTACGCCCTGCACGGCTATTCGATCGGCGCCGAGCAGTGGAGCCGCGAGATTCACGTACCGCAGACCATCGAGGGCGCCTTCGGCAAGGGCGTGGCCGAGATGATCGTCGTGCTGCCCGATGGCAAGACGCTGCACAATGGCTCGATGTATTCGAGCTCGCCGACCACCGGCGACTTCGAGACCTTCGTGTCGCGGGACCTCGTCGCCTATGTCGATCAGCACTACCGCACCCTGGCCCGGCGCGAGAGCCGCGGCCTGGTCGGTCACTCGATGGGCGGCTATGGCACCAGCCGGATCGGCATGCGCCACGCCGACGTGTTCGGCGCGCTCTACATGATGAGCCCGTGCTGCCTGTCGCCGCGCGAGCCGGGCAAGATGGATCCCGAAGCGGCCGCCAAGCTGGCCGATATCAAGACGCCGGAGGAGGCGACCAAGCTGCCGTGGGGCCTGCGCGCTCAGCTGGCGACCGCCGCGGCCTGGTCGCCCAATCCCAAGCGTCCGCCGCTTTATCTGGACTTGCCGATCGAGAACGGCGCGGTGCGAACCGACGTCCTGGCCAAGTGGGCCGCCAACGCGCCGCTCGCCTTTGTCGATCAGTATATCGGCGCCCTGCGTCGCTATAAGGCGATCGCTATGGACGTCGGCGATCGTGACGGCCTGAAGGACGACGCGACCAAGCTGCATGAGGTCTTCGATCGCTACGGCCTGGCCAATAGCTTCGAGATCTATCCGGGTGACCACACCAGCGACGTGGCGATCCGGTTCCAGGACCATGTCCTGCCGTTCTTCGGCGAGAATCTCGCGTTTCAGGCCCGCTAAGCGACTTTGGGGAGTATGCGTATGAGATGGCGTTCAAATGCGAGCGCGGCCTTGGTCGCGGCGCTTCTAGCCGCGGCGTCAGTCGCGGCGGCTGATCCCCTGGCGGCGACCGGTCGCTGGAGCGCCTACAGCCGCGCCGCGGCCCAGACGCCGCCGATGGGCTGGAACAGCTGGAACGCCTTCACCAGCGATCTCGACGAGGACAAGGTCATGGGCTCGGCCCAGGCCCTGGTCGACACGGGCCTCGCGGCGAAGGGCTATCGCTATGTGAACCTGGACGACGGCTGGTGGCTGAAGCGCCGGGAGTCGGACGGTCGGATGATCGCCCGCGCCGCCCGCTTCCCCTCGGCGGCCACGCCCGACGGCGCGACCAGCTTCCGCCCGCTGACCGACCGGCTGCACGGCATGGGGCTGAAGGCCGGCATCTATTCCGACATCGGCCGCAATAGCTGCGGCCAGGTGTTCACCTCGACCTTTCCCAATCAGCCCGAGGGCAATGTCGCCGAGCGCGAGGTCGGGCTTTACGGCCACGTCGACCAGGACATCGCCCTCTATTTCGCTGAATGGGGTTTCGACCTGATCAAGGTCGATGGCTGCGGCGTGCGCGGCCTGCCGGCCAGCGACAAGCGGGTTCAGGCCGGTCAGTACCGCGCTCTGGAGCCGATCATCGACGTCGACTCCCTGGGCCGCACCGACATCGTCAAGGTGCGCGAACTCTACGAAGAGGTCGGCCGCGCGCTCGACAAGCACAATCCCGATGGCGACTTCGTCTTCTCGCTCTGCATCTGGGGCTCGGCCGATGTGCGGGCGTGGGGGAAGAACGTCGGCGCCATGTCGCGGACCAGCGAAGACATCTCGCCGACCTGGGGCCGGATGCTGCACAATCTCGACAGCGTGTCACGGCGGCCGCTCTACGCCCATCCGGGCACGTGGAACGATCCCGACATGCTGTTTGTCGGCAAGGGCGATTTCGACGTCGGCCATCTGGAGGCGGCGCGGTCGCATTTCGCGCTGTGGGCGATGGTCAACGCGCCGTTGCTGATCGGCTACGACCTACGCCAGGCGACGCCGGCGCTGCTGGAGATCCTGGGCGCGCGCGACGTGATCGCCTTGAACCAGGATCCGGCCGGCAACCAGGCGGTGCTGGCCTACGACTCCGACGACGTCTCGATCTTCGTAAAGACGCTGTCCAGCGGCGAGAAGGGCGTGGCGATCTTCAACCGGACGTCCGCGCCGCTCGAGGTGGTGCTCACGGCCGAGCAGCTGAAATTTCTGGCCAAGGCCGATACTGAACTGACCAATCTCTGGACCGGCGAGCGGATGAGCTTCCAGGGCGAACGAAAGTTCAAGCTGGAGCCGCGCCAGACCCTGCTGTTCCGCGCCAAGGGGACGCGTCGCCTGGCTGATGG
The DNA here is from genome assembly GCF_002742635.1 of Caulobacter sp. X. NCBI lineage: Bacteria > Pseudomonadati > Pseudomonadota > Alphaproteobacteria > Caulobacterales > Caulobacteraceae > Caulobacter > Caulobacter sp. X. The sequence continues at coordinate 333,565 of NZ_PEGF01000001.1, forward strand.
TCTCTTCCTGTCCGAGCAGCCGGGGGCGGTGAACCCGGCCGTGGATGGCGTCGCCACGCCGATCGCGGACCCGATGATCCATCGCGCGCCGCTGCCGTGGCGGAACACGCGCGGCTTTGGTGAGCGCCCGCGCTACGGCGGCTGGGGCGGGGCCCAGGCCGACCGCACGCCCTTCGACCAGGAGCTGGCGATCGCGGGGCGCGCGTTCGACACCGGCATCGGGGTGCTGGGCAATTCGCGCCTTGAAGTGCGCAACGCTGGCTTCCGCCGCTTCACCGCCAGCGTCGGCGTCGATGACTCGGCGGTCGACAAGGCGCGCGCCGTGACCTTCCAGGTCTATGGCGACGGCAAGCTGCTGGCGCGGTCGAAACCGACCAAGTGGGGACAGGCGCCGCAGGCCCTGGACGTCGATATCTCGGGGGTGAAGCTGGTCGAACTGGTCGCGCGGACGAGCGGGCAGGGTAACGCCGATCCGGTCACTTGGGGCGACGCCGCGCTGCGCCGCTGAGGTCGAATTGACGCTCGTTGTCCGGGGATATACTCAGACAAGATCATCCGAAGGATGGCCATCGCGAGCGTCCCCACGGTTTCGCGGGCGCGGACGCGGCGCGCCATCATAGACTCTCGCAGGACTATCCATGTCGTCTTCGTCTGGCGCTCCCCCCAAGCTTCGTTCGCGTGCGTGGTTTGACAATCCGGACAACATCGACATGACGGCGCTTTATCTGGAGCGCTATCTGAACTTTGGGCTGACGCTGGAGGAGCTGCAGTCGGGTCGTCCGATCATCGGCATCGCCCAGACGGGGTCGGACCTGTCGCCATGCAACCGCCACCACCTGGTGCTGGCCGAGCGGGTGCGCGAGGGGATCCGCAGCGCGGGCGGCATCGTGCTGGAGTTCCCGGTCCATCCGATCCAGGAGACGGGCAAGCGGCCGACGGCGGGGCTGGACCGCAATCTGTCGTACCTGGGTCTGGTGGAGCTGCTCTACGGCTATCCGCTGGACGGGGTGGTGCTGACCATCGGCTGCGACAAGACCACGCCGGCCTGCTTGATGGCGGCGGCGACGGTGAACATCCCGGCCATCGCCTTGTCGGTGGGGCCGATGCTGAACGGCTGGCACAAGGGCCAGCGGACGGGGTCTGGCACCATCGTCTGGAAGGCCCGCGAGATGCTGGCGGCCGGCGAGATCGACAACGCCGGCTTCATCAAGCTGGTGGCCAGCTCCGCGCCCTCGACGGGCTATTGCAACACCATGGGCACGGCCACGACCATGAACTCGCTGACCGAGGCGCTGGGCATGTCGCTGCCCGGCTCGGCGGCGATCCCCGCGCCGTATCGCGACCGGCAGGAGAACGCCTACCGCACGGGCCTTCGCATCGTCGAGATGGTCAAGGAAGACCTCAAGCCCTCCGACGTCCTGACCCGCGAGGCCTTCCTCAACGCCATCGTCGTCAACTCGGCGATCGGCGGCTCGACCAACGCCCCGATCCACCTGAACGCCCTGGCCCGCCACGTGGGCGTCGAGCTTTCGATCGACGACTGGCAGGAGAAGGGCGAGGAGGTGCCGCTGCTGGTCAACCTGCAGCCGGCCGGGGAGTATCTGGGCGAGGACTACTACCGGGCCGGCGGCGTGCCGGCGGTGTTTGGTCAGCTGATCGAACAGGGGCTGATCTGCGAGGACGTCCGTTGCGTCTCGGGCCAGACGATCGGCGAGCAGTATCGCGGGGTCCAGATCGAGGACGAGGACGTCATCCGGCCGTTCTCGCGGCCGCTGGTCGAGCGGGCGGGCTTCGTGGTCATGCGCGGCAACCTGTTCAACTCGGCGATCATGAAGACCAGCGTGATCTCCAAAGAGTTCCGCGAGCGCTATCTGTCCAACCCCGACGATCCGGACGCCTTCGAGGGCGAGGCGGTCGTGTTCGACGGGCCCGAGGACTATCACCACCGGATCGACGATCCGTCGGTGGGCATCACCGCCAACTCGATCCTGTTCATGCGCGGGGCGGGGCCGGTGGGCTATCCGGGCGCGGCCGAGGTGGTGAACATGCGCGCCCCCAACTACCTGATCAAACAGGGCGTCCATCAGCTGCCGTGCATCGGCGATGGCCGCCAGTCGGGCACCTCCGGCTCGCCGTCGATCCTCAACGCCTCGCCCGAAGCCGCCGTGGGCGGGGGGCTGGCCCTGCTCAAGACCGGCGACAAGGTCCGCTTCGATCTGCGCAAGTCGCGGGTCGACGTTCTGGTCTCGCCCAGCGAGATCGTCGAGCGCCGCAAGGCTCTGGAAGCGGCCGGCGGCTATGCCTATCCCGAAAGCCAGACCCCCTGGCAGGAGATCCAGCGCGCCGTCGTCGGTCAGCTCGAAACCGGCGCCATCCTCGAACCCGCCGTCAAATACCAGCGCATCGCCCAGACCAAGGGCCTGCCAAGGGATAACCACTAGTCACAAGTAAGAGCTTCAGGGAGGCCGGCATGGCCAAGGTTTTCGGATGCGCCATGCTGGTCGTCGCTTCGGCGCTCGCCTTAGGCGCCGGCGCGGCCCAGGCCCAGGTCTGGCGCTCGGACGCCGGCGACGGGACCTATCGCAACCCGCCGCTCAACGCCGACTATCCCGATCCCGACATCATCCGGGTGGGCGAGGACTTCTACTTCGCCTCGACCACCTTCGTGAACGCGCCGGGGCTCACCCTCCTGCATTCGAAGGATCTGGTGAACTGGGACATCGTCGGTCACGTGATGCCCAGGCTGACGGGCAATCCGAAGTACGATCTCACCGACGGCGGCGACTATCGCCACGGCGTCTATGCCCCGAGCCTTCGCTATCACAAGGGACGGTTCTACATCGCCGTCACGCCGGTGGGCCGCCCGACGCGCATCTATTCGGCGACCGACATCAGCGGTCCATGGGCCATGCACGAGCTGGATCGCGAGGCCTTCGACCCGGCCCTGTTTTTCGACGATGACGGTCAAGCCTATATGGCGACCTCGATCGGGTCCGACGGGACGATCACCCTGCTGACGCTGAACGAGGACCTCACGGCCGTCACGAACGCCCAGAAGATCCACTACATCAAGGGCGCCGAAGGCTCGAAGCTGATCAAGCGCGAGGGCTGGTACTACATCTTCAATTCTATCCCTCGGCGCTTGGGGATGACGGTGTCGCGCGCGCGGTCGCTGACCGGCCCGTGGGAGACCCGCGATCAAATCGATGACAAGACGGGCGGCCACCAGGGCGCCCTGGTCGATCTGCCCGGCGGCGGCTGGTACGGCTTCGTCATGCGCGACGCGGGCGCCATCGGCCGGGTCACCAATATCAGCCCGATGTTCTGGCAAGACGACTGGCCGGTCTGGGGCACGCCCGAGGCGCCTGGCCGGGTTCCGGCGACCGCCGCCAAGCCGATCCTTGGCAAGCCGTTCGTCGAGCCGCCGAGCTCAGACGATTTCACGGGTCGCACGCTGGGCCGCCAATGGCAGTGGAACCACAATCCAGACGATCGCCGCTGGTCGCTGAGCGAACGTCCCGGCTACCTGCGACTCAAGACAACGAAGGCCGCCGAGCTCTGGAGCGCGCGCAATACGTTGGTGCAGAAAGGGCAGGGGCCCAAGAGTCGAGCCGTGGTTAAGGTGGACGCCCGAGGCCTGGCCGCTGGCGACGCCTGCGGTTTTGGCACGTTCGGCAAGTTCTCCAGCCAGATCGTGCTGACCCGCAACGCAGCAGGGCAGGGGGAGCTGAGCGCCCGGCTCGTCGAGAGCACCCAGGCCGGTCCCGTCACCACGCCGCGCGGCGCCACGATCCCGATCGCGCTGAAGGACCTGTGGCTGTCGGTCGAGATGGACTTCGCCACCGACAAGTCGGCCCTGGCCTACAGCCTTGACGGCAAGGCCTGGACCACGCTGCCGGGCGATTTCCCGCTGGCCTATGACTGGCGGACGGGGACCTTCCAGGGCGAGCAGTACGGCCTGTTCTGCTATAACCCGAACGGCGGCGAAGGTCGGCTGGACGTCGACAGTTTAACGCTCTCGAAGCCCTAAGGCTCACATCGCCGAGCGAGTGTCCTCGAGCGCCAGTTCGACGAGAGTCCGCATGGCCGCGCTGGCGGCTTCGGGGTCGCCGGCCGCGATCGCGTCGCAGACCTTGGCGTGATCCGGAACCGGATCGCGGGGCAGGGCGCGCGAGCGCTGCTTGAACTCCGTCGTCCAGCTGACCGCGGCGCTGATGCTGGCGCTGAGCGCGATCATCGCGTCGTTGTGCGTGGCGCGCAGCAGGGCGTCGTGGAAGGCGCGGTCGGCCGCGCGCCCGGCTTCCGTCGCCAGGGTGTGGCGCCGCATGCCGGCCAGGGCGTCCTTCATCGCCTTGATGTCGTCCTTGTCGCGGCGTTCGGCGGCGAAGCGCGCGGCGGCGGGTTCGACCACCGACCGCAGCTCGAAGAGATCCCGCACGAAGCTGACGTCCGGCTCGCTGGCCGAGAAGGCCCAGGCCAGGACGGTCGGATCCAGGATGTTCCAGCGGCTGCGCGGCAGCACCCGCGTACCGGCCTTGGGACGGCTCTCGACCAAGCCCTTAGCGGTCAACACCTGCACGGCCTCGCGATAGGCGCTGCGCGAGACGTCCAGCGCCTCGGCGTTGGCGATCTCGCCCGTCAGCTTTTCGCCCGGCGCGATCTGGCCGGACACGATGGCCGTGCCAAGATAGTGCGCGACCGCGCCGCGCAGACGCCGACCGGAGCCTCTCGTCGACTTGGGGATCGACTTGGTGTCAGGCTCTTCGGTCGGCATGCGTCAGACTCCTGGCGGCGTTCGAGGTTCTATAAGCGCAACCGAGCAAGCCTTGGCAAGTTGTCAGGCCCCTTACGGCTCGAGCTGGACGACCACCACGGACTTGGCCGGGATATCGAGATCAAGCCCCTTGGCGCCGGCTTTCGCGGAATAGGGCTTTGGAACAACGACGCCCGGCGCTTCGAACGTGTTGATCGCGTCAACGCGCGCCGCGGTCAGCACCTGTCCCTTGGCGGAAGCGCTCTTGGCGCCCGCGACATTGGCGGAAATCTTCGCCGGTCGCGACGGATCAAGATTGGTGACGGCCAGCCATAGCTTGCCCTGCGCATCGCGCGCGGCGATGGCGTCGACGCGGGGCAGGGTGACGTCGCCTTGCGTGTAGACGCCCTTGTCCAGGCTGACCGGGACCAAGGTCGCGTCCTGGAAAGGCACGTACATCTTGTAGACGTGATAGGTCGGAGTCAGGACCATCTTGTCCTTGTCCGTCAGGATCATCGCCTGCAGGACGTTGACCATCTGGGCGATGTTGGTCATCCGCACGCGATCGGCGTGGCGGGCGAAGATGTTCAGGTTCAGGGCCGCGACGATCGCGTCGCGCAGCGAGTTCTGCTGGACCAGGAAGCCAGGGTTGGTCCCCTCCAGCGGCGCCAGCCAGACGCCCCATTCGTCGACGGCCAGGGTGACCTTCTTCTCGGGATCGTACTTGTCCATGATCGCTGCGTGCTTGGCGATCAGGTCGTCCATGCCCAGCGTCTCCTTCAGGAGCTTGGCGTAGGCCGTCTCGTCGAACTTGGTGCTGGAATAGGATGGCGGCCAGCCGCCGGTCGTATAGGAGTGCAGGGACAGGCCCTCGATGTTCCAGGCCCAGTCATGCGACTTTTGGGCCGCCATCACCGCCTCGGTATAGGCGGGATCCGCCTGGTTTGGACCCACGGCGATCCGCTGCATCGCCTCGGCGCCGGTCTGTTTGGGATTGTAGTTCCGGACGAAGCGGGCGTAGCGCTTCATCTCGTCGGCATAGTACTCGGGGCGCATCGCCCCGCCACAGCTCCAGCTCTCGTTGCCGATGCCGAGGAACTTGACCTTGTAGGGCGCGACGTGGCCGTTGGCGGCGCGCTCCTTGCCGGCGGTCGTGGCCGGATCGGCGGTCATGTATTCGACCCACTCGGCGGCTTCCTGCACCGTGCCCGAGCCGACATTGACCGAGATATAGGCCTCGCTGCCGATCTGGCTGACGAAGTCCATGAACTCGTCCGTGCCGAAGGTGTTGGGCTCGACCGCGCCGCCCCAATTGGAATTGATCGTCTTGCGCCGGGCTTCGGCCGGGCCGATCCCATGGCGCCAGTGATATTCGTCGGCGAAGCAGCCGCCGGGCCAGCGCACATTCGGCACCTTGATGGCGCGGAGCGCCTCGACGACATCCGTGCGGACGCCGCGAACATTGGGGATCGGCGAGTCCTTGCCGACCCAGACGCCGCCGTAGACGCCCGTCCCCAGGTGCTCGGCGAACTGGCCGAAGATGTTCCGGTCGATCTTGGGGCCGGGCGACCCCGTCTCGATCCGCAGCGGGATCGGCGCGTCGGCCTTGGTCTGGGCCAGCGCCGGCGCGGCCAACAACAGGGCGAAGACGGAGAGGGCCAGCGGACGGGCAAATCGGAACATGTCTTCTCCCAGGACGCGGGCGATCGAGATCGCCTTCTCGCGACGGCGCCAGTTGTCAGCGGCGCTCGGATTGTTTGATGCGCGACGAGCGCGCGTCGGATAATAGTCAGACAAATAGACGGGTCAAGTTGATCGGCCCGTACGCCTGCAACCGAAAGTGTCGGCGCGGCGCCGCATGACGCCACGCCGACTTGCCGATCAGAACTTGAAGCGGACGCCCGCGCGGTAGGTCCGGCCGATGATGTCGTAGAGGGCCGGATTGGCGTAGGAGGGCGACTTGGCCGGATCGCGATCGAACAGGTTGTCGACCTTGACGTAACCGACCACGCCTTCGCGGATATTGTACGAGCCGCCGACGTCCACATAGAAGGCGCCGGGCATGAAGTTCTGGTCGATCGTCGGCGCGTTCGCCGTCGACACCGGGCAAGAGCCGGGGGCGCAGACAACGTACTGGTTGCCGTAGTTGCCGTTGCTGAACCAGCGCTCCTGCAAGGTGAGGGTGAAGCGCTCGTTCTCGTAGCTCTGGATCGCCAGCCACTTCCAGTGCGGGGTCGCGCCGGTGTTCACGCCGGCGGAATCGGTCGGGATCGTTCCTGGCAGGCCCGTATCGGTCAGGTACTCACGGATGTGGGTGGCGAGCGCCCGGAAGGTCAGCGAACCGTCTAGGCCCAAGGGGCGTTGCCAGCGATAGCTGGCCTCGATGTCGAAGCCTGAGGTCTTGATCGAGGCCAGGTTGAACGACTGGACGTTGATGTAGTTCGGGCCGTTCTGGTTGTTCAGATTATAGGTCCCGCAGGTCTGCGGCAGGATGTTGCGATAGCAGTAGTCGACGATCTGCGCCGCCCCCAGGCTCGAGACCACGTCGCGCATCTTGATCTTGTAATAGTCGAACGAGGCGCTGAAGCCCGGCAGCCACGACGGGTTGGACAGCACGACGCCCAGTTCGGTGTTGCGCGCGATCTCGGGGGTCAGGTTCGGGTTGCCGACGACGCTCTGGATCGCCACGACCGTGACGTTGCGCGTCGGGTCGAGGAAGTTGGGCAGGGTGGTCGTGACCGGCGCGGCGAACAGCTCCGACAGGTTGGGCGCGCGGACGTCGCGCGAGGTGACCCCGCGCAGGCGCAGGCCGTCGATCGGCGTGGCCCAGGAGCCGCCAACCTTCCAGGTCCAGATGGTGCCCGAGGTGCTGTAGTCCGTGACGCGAGCAGCGCCGTTGATATTGGCGCGGCCGGCCTTGTCGTTGTCGAACAGCGGCAGGTCCAGTTCTAGGAACGCTTCCTTCACGTCATACTTGCCGCCGCCGTTCTTGTAGTTGCCGGCGTACCAGTTGTTGCCCAGCGTCGAGAGCACCGGATCGGCCGGATATGCGCCGGTGTTCGGGCTCTTTTCCGCGACGCCAGCGCCGTAGGCGTCGGCGCGAACGGTATAGTACTCCCGGCGGTACTCGGCGCCGAACGCCACGGACAGGGGGCCAGCCCAGAGGTTCAGAGGCGTGCCCGAGAAGTTGGCGCTGGCCACGTCCTGGGTCATGCGCAGGCGCTGGAAGGGGCCGTTCTCAGGCTGAACGTAGGCGAGGGCGGCCGCCGAGGGGGGCTTGCCGCCGATGATGTTCAGCGGCTGGCAGCCGGCGGCGCGCGCCACCGGATCGGCGCAGACGATCGCGCCGTTGACCACCGTGGCCTGGATCGCCTGGTTGAAGCGCGGGTTCAGGATGATGTGATCGACATCGACCTTCGTTCGATTCACGCCGTGCTCGTAATAGGCGTCATAGGCCCAAGGCGAGCCAAGGAAGTCGAAGCGGCCCTTCGCGCCGACCACCAGGCGCTCCTGGCGGCGATCGGTGTGGACAATGGTGTTGGGCAGGACGGCGTTGCTGGTGCCGAACTGGAAGCTGGTCACGCCAGCCGCGGCGCAGGCTGATTGCACCGACGCGGGCACGAACGGGTTCGAGCACTGCAGGGTCAGGCCTGGACGGTTCTCGCCATTGACCGGTTGGTTGTGGGTCTTGACCTGGCCCAGGTTGATGGCGGCGTAGATCTCGTTGTTCTCGGCGAAGTCGTAGCCGACCCGGCCATAGGCGATGCGGCGCTCGATCGCCGACTGCAGGGTGCGGCCGGTGTCGACATTGCCCGACAGGTCGCCGCCGACGCAGAAGCCCGGATAGCAGCCGTTGACCGTGCCTGCGGCGTTCTTGGCCGGCGCGCCGTTCGAGCCGTACTGGAACTGGAACGGATTGCCGTTCTGGTCGAAGGCGATGCCCTGCAGCGGACCGTTCGTGATCAGACCGTACTTGGTGTAGTTGTAGGGCTGGGCGTAGGCGCGCATCACATATTGCGGCGAGCCGTCGTTGGTGACGTTGCGGTTGATCATCGTCGTCTGGATGAACCAGTCGCGATCGCCCGCCAGGTCGAGGCCGAAATCGCCGGGGCCGACGCCCTGCTCCTTGGCGTATTCGCCGCTGGCCACGACGTGCAGCCGATCGTTCAGGAAGCTGCGGCCGCCGGCCAGCTGGATCAGGCCTTGTTCGTTGTCGCCATAGGTGGTGACGCCCGCTTGGATGTTGCCCTTCAGACCCTCGAAGCGCGTGTCGGTAATGAAGTTGACCACCCCGCCGACGGCGTCCGAACCGTACGAGGCCGAGGCGCCGCCATTCACGACGTCGACGCGCTTGACCAGCAGTTGCGGGAACAGACTGACGTCGGTGACGCCGGTGTAGTAGGCGCCGACCACCCGCTGGCCGTCCAGCAGCGTCAGGGTTCGGATCGTGCCCAGGCCTCTCAGCGAGAATGAGGACAGGCCCTGCTGGCCGCTCGAGGTGCTGAAGGTGTTGGTGGTCGAGCCGCTGGAGCCCTGCAGCGAAGGCAGCTGTACGATGGTGGCGAAGATGTTCGCCTGGGCGTTGTTCTGGATCTGGGCCTCGCCGATCACACTGGTCGGAGTCGGCGCGGTGAAGCCCGTGGTCTGGATCCGGGTGCCCGTCACGACGATCTCGCTGACGGTGGCGTCGTCGCCGGCGGAGGAGGGGGGCTTCGGCGTCGATTGCGCTAGGGCCGGCCCGGCGACCAGCATCGACATCAGCGCCGCGGCGCCGGCCGACATCAGCGCCAGCCTCCGTAGCTTTGGCGACGATCCGTCAGTCGCAAAATTGTCAGTCTCGGCCCGCGCCGAAGGCAGCGGCGCACGCGTATGGTTCATGCCTGTGGCACGCATTTTCGGTTTCCCTCCCAAGGCGCGCGACGTCGTTGCGCTCGCGCGTTTTTCACGTCGCCGAGCCCCCTTCAACGAGGAACGGTAACGTTACCATACCGGTGGTATTCCGATGCGTTTTGGGAGTCAATACTCCGACATAATGGTTGCTGGGGTGAGCGTAGGGGGCCTAGGTCGTCGATTCAGCCGAGCGAAAGGGGCGCCGTGGACTGACGCGCGACGATCTCGTGTTCGAGGACGTGTTCGCGCCGCGCCGGGCTGTCCGGCGAGGTCCGGGCGATCTCGGCCGTCAGCAGGCCTAGCGCTTCGGCGGCCAGTTTGCGGACCGGCTGATGGACCGTGGTCAGCGGCGGCCAGAGGGTGACGGCGGCCGGCGTATCGTCGAAGCCCACCACGGTCAGTTCGCGCGGCACGTCCAGATGGCGACGATGCGCGACGGAAACGGCCGCCGCGGCCATGTCATCATTGCTAGCGAAGATCGCCGTCGGCGGCGGTGTCGCTTCCAGCAGCTGCTCGGCGGCGCCCAGGCCTGAAGCGAAGCTGAAATCGCCTTGGGCGATCACGGTTGTCACGCCCGGGGTCTCGCGCACGGCGTCCTGGAAGCCCGCTAGGCGCTGGCCGCTGGCCGCCTGATCGGGATTGCCCAGGATGAAGCCCAGATGGCGATGCCCCAGGGAGATCAGTTCGCGGGTCATCTCGTAGGCGGCGCGGCGATCGTCGATCCGCACGCAGATCGCGTCTTCGACGTCATAGGCGCCCACGGCGGCCATCGGCAGGCCGGCCTTGCTGAGCGCGCGCAGGACGACAGGCGACTCGCCCAGCGGCGGAGCCAGGATCACGCCGCGTATGCCGGACGCCACCAGCGCCTTCAGTTCCGCGACGCTGGGCGGCCGACCGCCTTCGCCGCCCTTGAGAAGGATAAGGCGGGCGCCGCGGATGGAGGCTTCCTCGAAGACGCCGGTCAGGAAGTCGCTCATAAAGGCGGCGCTGGGATTGGAATAGACGACGCCGATCCGCAGCTCGGTCGAAGTTACAAGGCTGCGCGCCGCGACGTTCGGCGTGTAGCCCAGTGCGCGAATGGCTTCATTGACCGCCTGGCGGGTCTCGGGACCAACGCCCGGACGGTCGTTGATCACGCGCGAGACCGTCATGGGCGACACGCCGGCTTGAGCCGCGACGTCGATGATGGTGGGACCGCGAATGGCTCCAGAATTCTTCGCCAATCTCGCTCGTCTCCCAAACCGCGCGGCTCCTGGCGCGAAACATCGACCGCCCAGCGAAACGCTGTAGTGAGACGTGTTTTGTAGCTCGCCGGCCTGGCGTCAAGCCTCAGCTGCCGCTATGGGCCTATTATTTCTGATAATATATCTTAGACGATGAGTGTGCCTCGCTAGTCGTAGATTGTGCCTCGCGTCAGCGACCGCAATTAATGGCGCTGGAGCACTCCTACCGCCACGGCCTCGATAATCCGGTTGACCGCGCTCCGGCTGGAGTTGGCCCCGAATTCGGCGGCTTCCGGCCGGAATGGGTCATCCAGGTCGTGTTGGGTGAACGGCCGCGCCAGCATCGACAGCGCGTTTTCGATCGACACCAGCTCGATCAGTTCCTGGTATCTGGCCCCCGCCTCCTCGGCCGCACGGCCCACGGCCGGCGGCGCGGCAGGTGATACGTGCAACTGATCAGGATCATCGCGAATTCCCCCGTTAACACGTCCTCGGCAGCGTGATGGTGAAGGCTGAACGACCATCGCGGCGCTCGTAGCTCACGTGCCCCCCATGGGCCTCGGCGATGCCGCGCACGACGGCTAGCCCGAGGCCCGAGCCGGACTTCATGTCGACGTCGTCTCCACGTCGGAACGGCTCGAAAGCTCGTGCAGTGAGGCTCTCCGGCATCCCTGGTCCTGCGTCGATGACGCTGATGGCGACGTCGGCGTCCGAGACGCGCGTGGCCACCTCAAGGACGCACGGCTCCGCATATTTCAGCGCGTTGTCGACAAGGGCCAGCACCGCCTGCCGCAAGCGGACGGGATCGGCGACGCAGCGACCGCTCGTAAGGGTCATGCGCAGGCCAAAGCCCGCCTTGTCGAGGTCGCGCTCGACCAGACGCGCAAGCCCCTCGATCTCGGACGCCAGGTCGATTTCGACAGTCCGCAGCTGCAGCCGACCACTATCGAGCAGACTGACGACTCTCAGATCCTCGACAAGCCGCGCCAGAGCGTCCGCCTGCTGATGCAGGGATAGCAAGAGCGCCGGCTCGGGCAGGAAGACGCCCTCGGCGAGACCCTGCAGCCGCCCCTTGAGGATCGTGACCGGCGTCCGCAGTTCATGGGCGATCAGGCTGTTCCAGGTGACGATGTCGTCGACGGCCTTCTCAAGCCGATCCGCCATGGCGTTGAAGTCGGCGATCATCTGGCTGGCTTCCGTGGGCGCCGGGGTCGTCAAAGCTGCTCTGGCCGAAAGATCGCCGCCAGCGATCTGGCGCGCGGCCTCGGCCAGGGTCTCCAGCGGCTCTACCATCCTTCGCGCGACCCGCGTCGCCACCACGCTGGCGGCGATACTGCCCAGCACGATGCAGACCGAGTACATCCCCCATTCGATGGGAGCCGGCAGGATCGCGTCCTCGGCGGACAAGAGCTTGGGGGCGAACTGAAAGAGCAACCCGTAAGCGAAGGCGACGAAGATCAGGCTGAGGATCAAGGTCGCCAAGGTAATGCCGACGACCGCTAGGTTGAGGCGTTGCGATAGGCTCTGCGCTTTCATTGGTCCCCCAGGAGGCGATAACCCAGGCCTCGGACATTGGAGAGCATGCCTGGCGCGCCGGCCGCCTCGAGCTTCTTGCGCAGTTTGCTCAGATGGCTGTCGACGGTCCGCTCCAGCGCGTCTCCACCTGACAGGCAGGCGTCCAACAGCTCAGCGCGCGTATAGAGACGCATCGGCGCCTGGGCCATGTGCAGCAACAGGCGGAACTCCGTCAGGGTCAAGGTGAGCCGGCGCGCCCCCTCCGGCGCGTTCACCGTCGCGGTGTGATTGACGGGGTCGACATCCAGCGGTCCCGCTCGGGCCACCGAGGCCGCGTCCCTGCCTAAGGCGCGGCGCAGCACCGCCTTGGCGCGGGCGGCCACCTCCAACGGATTGAAAGGCTTGACGACATAGTCGTCCGCCCCGATCCGAAGCGCCTGCAGCTTGTCGATATCCTGGTCCAGCGCCGTCAGCATGATCACCGGCGTCGAGCCGCGCCGGCGGAGCTGCGCCAGGACCTCCCAGCCGTCCAACTTGGGCAGCCCGACGTCGAGCAGGACGATATCGGGGCGGAGCGCCTGGTGCAGTTCGACCGCCGTCTGGCCATCGCGCGCCGTGACGGTCCTGAATCCCTCGCGCTCCAGATAGCCGACGAGAATCTCCGCGATCTCGCGCTCGTCTTCAACGATCAGAACCAGGGCGTTCACGGGATCTCCAATGCGGCCGCGAGCGGATGGTTAGAGCACTAACCACCCTTCCGGCGGCGGCGCCAGAACCCCTCCACGAAGTCGCAACATTGCCTCCACGGTCACGCAACCGCACTCGGGCATAGGCTCGCGGCGCCTCCGAAGGCGCGCCTTGGGAGCCTGTCTCTTTGATGGACCGCCGTAACCTTCGCCTCGCCATCGTCCTCATGCTGGGCGCGTCGACGCTGGCCGCCTGCGGCCGGGCTGAGGTCGCCGCGTCGCCCTCCCCCACCGAAGTCGCCGTGGCGACCGCGCAAGTCGCGACCGTCACCCCGATGGATGATCTTCCAGGCCGGGTGGTCGCCTTCCGCACCGCCGAAATCCGCCCGCAGGTGTCCGGCGTCGTGACGCGACGGTTCTTCGAGCAGGGAAGCGAGGTCCGAGCGGGCCAGCCGTTGTTCCAGATCGATCCCGCCCCCTATCAGGCGGAAGCCGCCGGCGCCCAGGCCGCGCTCCAGCGCGCGATCGCGGTCGCCGACCGCGCCAGGGCCCAGGTCTCGCGTCTCGCGCCTCTGGTCGAGGCCGACGCCATCAGCCGCCAGAGCTATGACGACGCCGTGTCGGCCAGGGCCCAGGCTGAGGCTGACCTCGCCGAGGCGCGCGCGACCCTGCGTCGGCGCGGCGTCGAGCTCAGCTTCGCGACCGTGAGGGCGCCGATCAGCGGGCGGATCGGGGAGGCTCAGGTCACGGAAGGCGCCCTGGTCGCCGCCGGCGGCGCGGGTCCGATGGCCACCGTTCAGCAGATCGACCAGGTCTATGTCGACGTCCGTCAGCCTTCGGCGCGTCTCGAAGCGCTGCGCGCGATGGCGAGGGGCGGCGCGGGCCGTGAAGTGGAGATCCTGTCGGCGTCCGGCGCGCCCTATCCGCGCAAGGGCAAAATCCTGTTCTCTGGCGTCACGGTGGATCCCGCCACCGGCGACGCGATCGCGCGCGTCCAGATCGACAATCCCGATCGCGCGCTCCTGCCGGGCATGTTCGTCCGCGCCCGCCTACCGCGCGGGCCGATCGACGGCGCGGTCCTGGCGCCTCAGCAGGCGGTGCTTCGCGATAGCGGCGGCAAGCCGATCGTCAGCCTGGTGAACGCCAAGGGCTTGGTCGAGACCCGCGCCGTCGAGGTCGGTGACGTCGTGGGCGGCCGCTATGTGGTGACCCGAGGTCTAAAGGCCGGCGAACGCGTCATCGTCGAGGGGCAGGACCGCGTCGCGGCTGGCGCTCAGGTCAAGACCGTTCCGTTCCAGATGGGGGCGCGCTAGTCCCATGCCGAAGTTCTTCATCGAGCGGCCGATCTTCGCCTGGGTCATCGCGATCGCGATCGTGATGGCCGGCCTGATGGCGATCCCTCGCCTGCCCGTGGCGCGCTACCCGGTCGTGGCGCCGCCGACGGTCAGCATCTACGCCAGCTATCCCGGGGCCACGCCTCAGGCCATGAATGACTCGGTCGTTGGCTTGATCGAGCGCGAGCTCTCCAGCGTCAAGAACCTGCTCTATTTCGAGTCCTCGACCGACACGTCAGGCTCGGCCTCGATCACGGCGACCTTCAAGCCGGGCACGAACCCGGAGTTGGCCCAGGTCGACGTCCAGAACCGTCTGAAGACGATCGAGCCGCGCCTGCCTCAGGCCGTGCGCCAGACCGGCGTCGGCGTTGAAAGCGCCGCGTCCAACTTCCTGATGATGGTCAGCCTGCGCAGTGTCGACGGGCGTGACGACGAGGTGGCGCTCAGCGACTACATGGCTCGCAACATCGCCGATGAGCTGAAGCGCGTGCCGGGCGTCGGCAGAGTTCAGATGTTCGGATCCGAGCGCGCCATGCGGATCTGGGTCGATCCGAACAAGCTGACGGGCTTCAATCTCGCGCTGAGCGATGTCACGGCGGCGATCGCGGCCCAGAACCAGCAACTGGCGCCTGGCGCCCTGGGGGGCGAGCCCACGGTCAAGGACCAGCGCGTGACGGTGCCGCTGACCGCCGACGGCCAATTGCAGACCGTCGAGCAGTTCAAGGCCATCGTGCTGCGCGCCAACACCTCCGGCTCGCGGGTCACTCTGGGCGACGTCGCCCGTATCGAGCTGAACTCGGCCAACTTCAACTTCGCCACGCGCGAGAACGGCCAGCCCGCGACGGCGCTCGGCGTTCAGCTTTCGCCCGGCGGCAACGCCGTGCGCACCGCGGCGGCGATCCAGGCCCGGCTCGACGAGCTACAGAAATCCGCGCCGCCCGGCATGCGGCTGGCCATCCCGTTCAACACCGCCCCGTTCGTCCGCGTCTCGATCGAGAAGGTCGTCCAGACCCTGGTCGAGGCCATGGCGCTGGTGTTCCTGGTGATGTTCCTGTTCCTGCAGAAGGTCCGCTACACGCTGATCCCGGCCATTGTCGCGCCGATCGCCCTGTTGGGGACGTTCACCGTGATGCTGGCGGCGGGCTTTTCGATCAATGTGCTGACGATGTTCGGCATGGTGCTGGCGATCGGCATCATCGTCGACGACGCCATCGTCGTGGTCGAGGCGGTCGAGCGGATCATGGCGACCGAAGGCCTCTCGCCCAAGGACGCCACGCGCAAGGTCATGTCGGAGATGACGGGCGCGATCATCGGCATCACCGCCGTGCTGGCGGCCGTGTTCATCCCGATGGCTCTGGCCGACGGTTCGGTGGGCGCGATCTATCGCCAGTTCACCCTGTCGATGGCCGTGTCGATCCTGTTCTCGGCTTTCCTGGCGCTGTCTCTGACCCCGGCCCTGTGCGCGACCTTGCTCAAGCCGATCGACGGCCACGCGCCGAAGAAAGGCTTCTTCGCCTGGTTCGACCAGCGCTTCGATCGGCTGACCCAGGGCTACGAGCGCCTGCTGGGCAAGGTTTTGCGCCGCGGCGGACGCGCAATGGCCGCGTTCGGCGTCGTCGCCGCCGTCACGGCGGGCGCGCTTCTGGTGCTGCCGTCGGCTTTCCTGCCCGAGGAGGACCAGGGCTACTTCATGACTTCCTTCCAGCTGCCGGCCGACGCCACGGCCCAGCGCACCAGCGAGGCCGTCGCGCGCTTCGAGCACTACGCCCGCACGCGCCCGGCCATCGAGACGACCCAGGCCGTCACCGGCTTCAGCTTCTCGGGCCAAGGCCCCAACACCGCGCTGATCTTCACCATGCTCAAGGACTGGAACAAGCGCGACGGAGCCACCAGCGTCGGCGAGGTTGAGGCCGCGACCGAGGCCATGAAGGTCCAGCGCGAAGGCGAGATCATGTCGGTGATGCCGCCGTCGATCGACGAACTCGGCAACTCGTCCGGCTTCACCCTGGCGCTCCAGGACCACGCCAACCGCGGACCCGAGGCCCTGATCAAAGCTCAGACGCGCCTGCTCGAACTCGCGGCTCAGAGCAAACTGGTGACGGGCGTCTATCCCGACGGCCTTCCGCCCGGCTCGACGGTCCGGCTGGATATCGACCGGCAGAAGGCCCAGGCCCTGGGCGTTTCCTTCGCCGCGATCGGCGACACCCTGTCGAGCGCCCTGGGCTCAAGCTACGTCAACGACTTCGTCAACGCCGGCCGCCTGCAGCAGGTGATCGTCCAGGCCGACGCGCCGTTCCGAATGCAGCTCGGCGACGTGCTGAAGCTCTACGTCCGCAACGAGTCCGGCGGGATGGTCGCACTGTCCGAGGTGGTGACGCCGGTCTGGACAAAGGCGCCGGCCCAGATGACGCGCTTCAACGGCTACCCGTCGGTCCGCCTGACCGGATCGGCCGCGCCCGGCGTCTCAAGCGGCCAGGCCATAGCCGAGATGGAGCGACTGGCCGCCCAACTGCCCAGGGGCTACGCGGTCGCCTGGACCGGGCAGTCGCTGCAGGAGAAATTGGCGGGCGCCCAGGCCCCCGCCCTGCTCGCCCTGTCGATGCTGGTCGTCTTCCTGGTCCTGGCGGCGCTCTATGAAAGCTGGTCGATCCCGCTGTCGGTGATGCTGGCCATCCCGCTGGGCCTGATCGGCGCCCTGGCCGCGGTGCTCCTGCGAGGCCTGCCCAACGACGTCTTCTTCAAGGTCGGGCTGATCACCATCATCGGCCTATCGGCCAAGAACGCCATCCTGATCGTCGAGTTCGCCAGGGCCAGCCGCGCTGAGGGCATGGGGCTCACCGAGGCCGCCATCCATGCCGCCAAGCTCCGCCTGAGACCGATCCTGATGACCAGCCTCGCCTTCGCGCTGGGCGTCGTCCCCCTGGTCATCGCCTCGGGCGCCAGCGCCGAAACCCAGCACGCCATCGGCACCGGCGTATTTGGTGGAATGATCACCGGCACCTTGCTGACGATCATCCTGGTTCCCGTCTTCTTCGTCGTGGTCGTCGGCGCCGCTGAGCGCCTAACCGGACGACACAAAGCCGCTCCGTCGGAGCCCTGATCCATGCGCGCTCTGATCCTTTGCAGCGCCGCGCTGCTTTGCGCCTGCTCCGTCACGCCTCGCCTGGAGTTCCCCGCGGCGCCAGTTCCCGCGGCCTATCCCATCATCGAGGGCGGCGTGGCGACGGACATGCCTGCGGCGAGATCGTTGGCCTGGAAGCAGGTCTATGGCGATCCGAGGCTTCAGGCCCTGATCAGTCAAGCCCTGGACCAGAGCCGGGACCTCCGCGCCGCTCTGCTGAACGTCGAGGCCGCCCGCACCGAACGCGGCGTCGCTCGCGGCGCCCTGGGCCCGAGCCTCGACGCCAATCTGTCCAGAACCCAAGAGCGCTCACCGTCTCAAGGCCGGTCGGACGCCTATGCGGCCAACCTTGGACTGACGGCCTTCGAGCTGGACCTGTTCGGACGCCTCCGGGCTCAATCCAGCGCCGCCTCCGAGCGCTATCTCGCCAGCGAGACGGGCGCGCGCGCCGCGCGGATCGCCGTCATCTCGGCCGTCGCGACGGCCTATCTCGACGAGCGGCTGGCCGAGGAGCAGTTGACGCTGACCGAAGCCACTCTGGCGGACTGGCGCTCATCGCTCGACATCGCCCAACGGCTCAAGTCGGCCTCGCAAGCCAGCGGCCTCGACGTCGCCCAGGCCGAGGGCCTCGTACGCCAAGCGGAAGCCGATCGCGAGGCCGGTCGCCGCGCGCTCGCCCGGGCCCGCAATGCTCTTGAGCTCGTGGTCGGCGCCACGGAGCCGGATTCGCTGCCGCCGCCCATTCGTCTGGCCGATCAGCCGCTCCCAACCCAACTGGAGCCGGGTCTTCCCGCCGAACTGCTGGTCCGTCGACCCGATATCGCCCAGGCCGAGCACATGCTTCGAGCCGCCAATGCCGATATCGGCGCCGCGCGCGCGGCCCTGCTGCCCCGGATCTCGCTGACAGGCGCGCTCGGGGGCGCCAGCGCGGATCTCGGCGCGCTGTTCGATCGCGGAAGCCGCGCCTGGTCGTTTGCCCCGCAGATCACCCAGCCGATCTTCCGGAGCGGACAGCTGCGGGGCGCCGTCGCCTTGACCGAGGTGCGCAAATCGCTCGCCGTGACGACCTACGAAAAGCAGATCCAAATCGCTTTCCGGGAGGTGGCCGACGGCCTCGCGGCCCAGGCCACCTTCGCCAACCAGGTCCATGTCCAGGAGGGCGTGGCCGAGGCCGCCGCCCGGCGTCTGCGCCTTTCGGGGCTGCGCTATCGCGCCGGGCTGGACGGCCGCCTTGAGCTGCTCGACGCCCAGCGCGCCGACTACGCGGCGCGTCAGGCGCTGCTGTCGCTGAGGCGCGACCAGCTCACGGCCATGGTCGCGCTCTACGCCGCGCTGGGCGGCGGTTCGGAGCCGACGTAGCGATCCCGCGAACCGCCTAGCGCGAAATCTCGTGAACGACGATCCACACACCCAACCAACGCCTTCGCTGGTCCTCGCCTACATCGCGCGGCGTGAGGACATGCGCCGCTTCTTTTCTGTCCGGACCCGCGCGGCCCCGGACGTTGAGGACCTGATGCAGGATCTCTTCCTGAAGGTTCAGCGGGTGGATGGCGCCGCCATCGAGAACCCGTCCGCCTATCTCTACCGACTGGCCTCGAACCTACTACTGGACCGGCTCCGCGCTCGGCGACGCTCCGAGGCCCGCGACGCTGATTGGCGGAGCGTAAGCCACACGACCGTGGACGGCGCCGACATCGCGGATGCGCCGGACGCCGAGGCCGCTGTGGACGCTCGCCTGCGGCTTGAGCGATTGACCCAGGCGCTCGCGGAGCTGCCCCCAAGAACGCGGCAAGTCTTCTGGCTGCATAAGATCGATGGCCTCACCCACGCTCAGACGGCCGAGCAACTCGGAATCTCACGCAGCGCGGTCGAGAAACACATGACGCGCACGCTCCAGCACCTGCTCGCGAAGGTCGGTCGATGACATCACGATGATGACGTCGCTTCAGAGTCGCGCCATGGCTCGCGGAGCCGTAAAGCTCGACTTGGCCTTCGTCGCGCCGACGGGGCCGAGGCTCTCCACAAGCCCTCCACATAACCTCCACTCCGTCGCAACGGCGGGGGGCGATAAGAGCTTCGCACCCGAGGTTCGCGCCTCGCGCTGATCCTTGGAACAACCCGCTCAACCCAGGACGAACACAGTGCTTTCTAGACAAGCCACCTTTGTCTCGGCGATCGTCGCCACGATGCTCCTATCCGAGCCCGCCCTGGCGCAAGTCAAAGCGCAGTCGGTGGACGCGCCAAAGACGCCAGGAAAGCCAGAGCGCAATGGCCTGCGCGACGCGCGCGACAAGGCCATGGACATCGGCGCTCAGCCTGCCCGCGACTTTGGCATGGCAAAGCGCGAGATTCCCCCGATCCTGCAGAAGGCGTACGACGCCCCGTACAGCCTGAAGACGTCGGACACCTGCGCGGCGCTCGAGACCGAGATCGTCGCTCTGAATGGAGCGCTCGGCCCTGATCTCGACTCCGAGGGTGCGAACAATGAAAGCCGCGACGGCAAGATGGCGGAAGCCGGCGGGAAGATGGTGGTCAACAGCCTGATCCCCTTCCGCGGCCTCGTGCGTGAAATCTCCGGCGCAGCTCCCGCCGATCGCCACCTCAACAACTTGGTTGACGCAGGCTTGGCCCGCCGCGGTTTCCTCCGGGGCGTGCATCTGGCGAAGGGCTGCTAGCCATACTCCCAAATGCGCATGCCGCCGGAGTCAGGTCTTTGGCTGATATCGCTCAGGCCGACAGTCGCGGCTTAAAGAGCCAGGACAGGCGTCCATCCATCGCTCCGGTCTCAAGCGAGATTGCTTGACGCCAACTCTCTGGGACGCCGAGAGCGAGCGACGAAGTAGAGGCCGGCCAGAACGGTGCAGGCCGCGCCAAAAAGGCTAGTCGCATAGATGCTGGCCACGAAGAAGTGCAGCCAGTCGAGGTCGACCATGGCGAAGTTGCGCCAGATCAGCAGCGCGACGCTGCCCAGATAGCCCGACGCATCGGCGACATAGATCAGAAAGCCCGCCGTTCCGACCTGGCCGCTGAAGGCGACCATGCGGTCGAACAGCATCGCGTTGAACGGCGTATAGGCCAGATAGACGCCCGCGCCCGTCAGGATCATCCAGGTGAGCGGCGACAGCATGTGCGCCTGGAAGGCCAGGGTCGAGACGCCGAGCAGGACGAAGCCCGTGAAGATCACGCCATGCATCACGAGCAGCGCGCGCAGATTGTCCTTCACCAGCATCACCGCGCCCAGGACGCCCAGGGCGATGACGGCGACGGGCAACTCACTGGCGGTGAAGACGTCCGAGGCCTTGCCAAAGCCCAGGGCGGTCCAGATCTCGGCGGCGAAGTTGTCCCGGAAGTCGCGCAGCGCGGTCAGCAGAACATATGAAAGCACTAGCAGCACGATGCCTGGCGCATAGGTCGCCAGGAACGCCCGGCGCTGGGCGCCGTCCATCGGCTGGCGGCGCACTCGAGCGGCCTCGTCAGCGGCGTTCGGCGGCGGCAGCTGGGTCAGCGCCCACACCGACACAAACAGCAACGGCATGAACACCGCGCCGGTGGCGGCCGGCATCCAGAACGGCGAGACGTGGAAGTCGCTCATCAGCCATTTGCCGACCGACTTCACGACGCCCGAGGAGAGGATGAAGCTGGCGCAAAGAATGGCGCCCAGAACCTCGGACGTCCGCCGCCCTTCCATGTAACCGAACACCAGGCCCCAGATCATGCCCAGCGGCAGGCCGTTGAGGAACAGGGCCGCGACGTTCCAGGGCGCCGGAACCAGGGCGAAGGCCAAGAGCGCTAGCCACGAAGCGCCGATCAAGCCGAGGATCGCTCCGCCTCGACGCGCCGGCGCGATCTCCGAGATCACCTTGACGCCGATGAACTTGGACAGGGCGTAGCCCAGCACCTGAGCCAGCACGAGGGCGATCTTGTAGTCGATCGCGAAACTCCAGCCATCAACGGCGCCGAAGGTCGCTGCGGCGAACGGCTTGCGGAAGGCGTACATCGAGAAATAGGCGCAGAACCCAGCCAGCCCCGCGAAAAGCGCGAAGGCCAGCGGATTGGCGCGCTCAAGCCAGCGCCGGGGACCGAATGTCATGGATACGCCCTTCGATAAACTGGCTTGGTCTAGACCACGTACGTGTCGGCTCGATGACGGCGCCCTGCCCTAGCGCACCCGAATATCCACGCTGACGGTCAGGGCGTCATGGCGCCAGTATTCGCGATCGAATTCGACCACATTGCCTTGAGCGTCGTAGCAGGTCCGCACCAGGCTGAGGCCCGGCAGGCCCGATTTCACCCGCAGCGCCTCGGCCTCGTCGCGCGTCAGAGCGCAGGGCCGCATATCGACCTTGTTGCGCGCCACGCCGATGCCATAGACCGTCTTCAGCACGCTGGTCAGCGAACCGTTCAGGTCGTGCTCGATCAGGCCAGGCGCGCGAGCGCCATCGACGATGATGCTCTCGATCAGCACGGCGCGGCCGTCGATCGAGCGGCGTCGGCGGATCCAGTACATCGGCGCGCCGATCGGGCGCGAGAAGATCTGGGCCAGTATGCCGTCGCAGGTGATCTCGACCTTACTCAGCGTTTCGGTTTCGGGCCGTCGCCCCTGCGCCTCGACGTAGGACATGAAGCCCTCCCAGCGTGTTGGGTCATAGACCACGGGGGGCGGCGAAACGTACCAGCCGCTACGGTCCTTCCGGTAGATGATCCCTTCGGCCTCGAGCTGGAAAAGCGCTTCTCGCACGGTGCCGCGCGCCACGCCTCCGCCGATCTGCAGCTGACGCTCGGAAGGCAGCCGCTCGCCGGGCTTGAATTCGCCGGCCGTGATGCGGGCGGCGATGTCGTCACGCACGCCGAGATACTGAAGACTTTCGGGCTGTTGCATCGAACGACCTAGCCAGCGGTCGAATCCCGCCGCCCTTAAGGATGGAAGGGGGGCATCCCTGGGTCAAGGAACCCGATCGGGTCGAACGCCCGCCGCCCCAAAATGTCACGAAACCTTCGCGTCAATCTGGTCTATACCAAATCGGATTGTGGGAGATGGATCATGGCCGCCGATCGACGCTCGTTTCTGCGCGCCGCCGCGGCCGGCGCCGCCACGGGCCTGCTCCCGGCGACCATCGCCCGCGCCCTGGAGATCCCCGCGCGCCACCGGACCGGCACGATCATGGACGTCGAGCACGTCGTGATCTTCATGCAGGAGAACCGAGCGTTCGATCACTACTTCGGGACGCTGAATGGAGTTCGGGGTTTTGGCGACCCTCGGCCGCAGCGCCTGCCAGGCGGAGCGTCGGTCTGGCGTCAGCCGAGCCGTGAGCACGCGGACGGCTTCGTCGCGCCGTTCCATGGCGACGCCTCGGCCACCAACGCCTATACGGTCGACGGCTCGGACCAGGGCCACCAAGCCGCGATCACCATCGTCAATGGCGGGCGTTACGATCAGTGGGGGCATAGCGGCGAGCTGCACAAGCGGATGGTCTACTACAAGGCCTCCGACCTGCCCTTCTATCACGCGCTGGCTAGCGCCTTCACCGTCTGCGACGCCTATCACTGTTCGACCCTGACCCAGACCTATCCCAATCGCCTGCATCTCTGGACGGGCTGCAACGGCGGCGGGAAGGTCGGCGGCGATCCGGAGATGAGCAACTACGGCGAGGACGAGACCCCCAGCGCCGACATGGCCACGGACAAGCCCATGGCCAAGGGTTCCTATGACTGGACGACCTATGCGGAGCGGCTGCAGGCGGCCGGGATCAGCTGGAAGGTCTATCAGGAGTACGACAACTTCGGCGACAACATCCTGTCCGTGTTCAAGCCGTTCCGGCCGTGCCCCAAGGACTCGCCGCTCTATGAGCGCGCGCGCTCATGGGTGTCGGAGCACAAGACCGGCGCCGACCGCACGCGTTCGGACGGCCAGCAGCTGGTCGAGGCGTTCCGCGCCGATGTCGCCGCCGATCGCCTGCCTCAGGTTTCGTGGATCGTCACCGCCGCGGATTTGTCCGAACACCCTCAGGCCGAGCCCTCGAAGGGCGAGCACGTCTGCGCCGAGCTGGTCAAGGCGCTGGTCGACCACCCCGAGGTGTTCGCCAAGACCGTCTTCATCATCAACTACGACGAGGCGGGCGGCTTCTACGACCACATGCAGCCGCCGATGCCGCCGCTGACCGCCGAACAGGGTTGGAGCTCGGTGTCCGTCGCTGGCGAGAGCAAGGACTACGGCCAGGCCGACGTCGAGAACAAGGGCGCTCACCCCCTGGGCCTGGGCATCCGCGTGCCGGCCATCATCGTCTCGCCGTGGACGCGCGGCGGCTTTGTCTGCTCGGAGGTGTTCGACCACACCTCGACCCTGCGGTTCCTGGAGCGCCGCTTCGGGGTGCGCGAGGAGAACATCAGCGATTGGCGCCGGACCGTCTGCGGCGACCTGACCTCGGCCTTCGACTTCGCCGCGCCGAACCAGGACTGGGCGGCCCTGACCCTGCCGGCGACAGCGGACTACATGCAGCGCGTGGCGCGCTCCAAGGCCGCGCCCAGCCTGCGCATCCCAGCGGCGCAGACGGCCTCGCCGCAGGACGGCCCGCAGCGGGTGGCCCGCGCCCTGCCCTACCTCCTGGCGGCCGACTTGCGCGTGAAGGACGGCAAGGTCTGGATCGATCTAGTCAACGCCGGCCGCGCGGGCGCGGTGTTCCAGGTGTTCGACAACACCGACCGCGGCGGCCCGTGGCGCTTCACCCTCGCGGCCGGCCAGGCCTACGCCGCAGGCCATTGGAACCGCGCGGGCCAGGCGCCTGGTCCCTATGACTTGACCGTCCACGGACCCAACGGCTTCTACCGTCGCTTCGTGGGCGACGCGTCGAAGGCGCAGCCCACGATCAAGGTCCTGCCCGACGCGCGCTCGCGCCTGCTCGTTAAGCTGAAGAGCAGCCGGGCCGGCGCCGTGATCGCCCAGATGGATGAGGCCTATCCCCTGTCCGACGGCGAGGCGCGTCAGGCCATCGCCTTGAAAGCCGACCGCACCGTGCAGGCCATCTGGGACCTGCGCGGCAGCGATCACTGGTACGATCTCACCCTCACCCACGCCGATGATCCCAGTTTCATTCAGCGTCTGGCCGGCCATCTCGAGACCGGGCGGGCCAGCCGCACCGATCCCGGCATCGGGCGCATGCGCCTGTAAGCCTTCAGAACCTACGGATACAGCATGACTTCGAGTTCCGCGGCCGACACGTTCCTGGCCGAAATCACCGACTTCTTCACCCGCCTGGGCGACCTGCACTATGGCGAGGACGTCACCCAGATGGAGCACGCCTTGCAGGCGGCGCATCACGCCAAGCTTGACGGAGCGTCGCCAAGCCTGGTCGCCGCGGCCCTGCTGCACGACATCGGCCATCTGATGCAGAAGATCGGCGAGGACGCCGCCGACCGTGGCATCGACACCCGCCACGAACAGATCGGCGCCGGTTATCTGGCGCGCGGCTTCGGCCCCGAGGTGAGCGAACCGATCCGGCTGCACGTGGCGGCCAAACGCTATCGCGTGGCTATCGATCCTACCTATGCCGGCCGTCTCAGCTATGCCTCGCAGCAGAGCCTGGCGTTGCAGGGCGGCCCGATGAAGCCCGACGAGATCAAAGTCTTCCTCGCCGATCCCTACGCTGGCGCCGCACAGAAGCTGCGCAGCTATGACGAGGCGGGGAAGGATCTGGAGGCCGAGGTCGCCGGCTTCGAGACCTACGGCGACCTCCTACGCGACCTGATCCGCGAAGCCGGCAAGCTCTAGACCGGCCGCTCGCCCCGCGCGATCCGCGCCTCGATATCGTCCAGCACTGGGCCGAGCTCCGCGACTGTCTCGACGACATAGTGCGCCCCGGCGTCCCGCAAAGCTTGCGCGGACGCCGCGACGCGCGAGGCGCGCTCATCGGCCGGCAGGTCGGCGAGCGCCTCCAGGCTCAGGCCCACGCCGTTACCGGACGCGGAGAACCCCACGGTCCAGGCGCCGACCTCGAGACCTTCGGAGATCCCCACCACGGCGTCGTCGACCTTGACGCAAGCCCGCGCCGGCCAGACGCCAAGCTCGACCAGCGCCTTCCACATCATCAAGGGCGACGGTCGGCCCACGACGGTCTCGCCCGCGCACACCACGACGTCCGGAGCATAACCCTGCTCGGCGGCCAGCGGCAGGATGTCGGCCATCATTGGCCGGGTGTAGCCCGTGGTCGAGCCGATCTTCACGCCCCGTGCGCGCAGGTCCGCGACCAAGGCCGCCGCGCCCGGGATCAGGGTTGAGCAGTCTCGAGCGGCCTCGCGCATCTTCGGTTCGACGGCGTCGTGCAGGCGATCGACATCCGTCTCATCGCTGGCTTGGCCGTACCAGGCCCGCCAAGCTTCGGCGATCCTTGGCATGGCCAGGAGCGCGCGGACGTGATCACGCTTGGCGCGGCCCATGTCGGCGCGCGCCTCAGCCTCCGTAATCTCGACCCCGGCCTCGGCGAACACCTCCCTGAGCGCCAAAACGGGCGCGCGACAGCCGAAGTCGATCATCGTACCGGCCCAGTCGAAGATGACGGCCTTAATAGGGCTGTGGCTCACGCGAAGGCTCCTTGGGGCAGGTCCAGCAGATCGGCGACGACAGTTTCGGCGAGGCCGAACGCGGTCGACGCGCCGGTGCCGCCCGTCACCACGACCAAGCGCACCCCAGGCGCTGGCGTCTCGACCAGACTATGCCCTGAGGCCGAGGCGTAGGTGCCGATCCAGCGCTCCGTGACGGGGGGCGGCGCTTGGCCGAACACCTGCGCGAACTCGTCCAAGATCAAGGCGTCGACATCATCGCGGGCGAAAGGATCGGGTGTCGGCGCGTAGTGATGGCTGTCGCCGACCACCAGGGAACCGTCGGCGCTCTGCACGACGATCAGGTGGACGCCATGCTCCAGATGCGCGGGCTGCTCGGCTTCGAGCCGGGCGCGCAAGGCCTGGGCCTCAGGCAAGGCGGCATAGCCGAGATAGCGGACCAGGCCGAGGTCGGACATGACCGGCGCCGGCAGCCGCCAGCCTGGATCGGCCAAGCGCAGCATCTGCAGCTTGCAGCGAGTCACGCCGGCGCGCGCGAAGCTGTCCGGAAACAGGGTCGCGAGATCATCGCCCGGGCAGACCACGATCGCCTCGGCGGCGATCACGCCAGCGGAGGTCTCCAGCCGCCCGGTCTCGACGCCGCGAACGGAGACGCCCCGCAGGAAGGTGACGCCATGCGCGGCTTCAAGCCAGGCCGCAACGCGCGGAATAGCGGTGCGCGACTCCACGCGCAGGTCGACGCTGCTGGTCAACCCGCCCCGCACTTGCCCCCGCGTCGGGAGGCGATCGCCCAGCGCGTCGACGTCGCGCCAGGCGCAGCCCTCGGCCATCTCGGTTTCCAGGAAGGCCTTGAGCACGGCCTCGGCTTCCGGGCGCCGGGCGATCATCGTCAGGCCGCGCTGGAGAACGTCCACGCCCGCCGCGTCGCCAACTTCGCGCCATATCTCCGCCGAGCGACGCGCATGGCTCCAGACCGCGCCCCGCTCCTGGCCCGTCACCGTCACGAAACCGAAGTTGCGAACCGAGGCGCCATTGGCCTGGGCGTCACGGTCAACGACAACAACGCGCTTGCCCAGCCGCGCGGCGGCCAAGGCGTGGGCCAAGCCGACAATGCCCGCTCCCACGATGGCCAGATCAAAACCCTGCTTCAAGACGAACCTTCCCTCACCGCGCAGCGTCTTCGGCGACGAGATGCTGCAACACACGCTTCTCCAGCACCAGCAGCGCGTCAGCGCCGTTGGTGCGCATCACAAGCCCCTCGGCCAAGGGACGCACGGCCTCGCCAAGCGCTCCGGCGAGACGCAGGAACGCCGGAGCCGCCTCGCCGCCGACGCCATGCAGCGCGCACAGCTGACGCCAGTCGAACGCGAAACCTTCCAGCACCTGGCTGAACCGCGCCGCCCGGCCTAGGGCATCGGGACTGTCGACCGCCACGGTCAGCTCGCTCCTCAGATCATCCAGCAGCCACTGGACCTCGGCCGCCGGCATGATCGGCGAGCGTTGGTTCAGTTCGGTCAACAGCGGATGATCGGCGGTCGGATCCCACTTCACTGAGCGCCACCGATCTCGCGGCGTCGCCGGCGCGTGGACGAACCGCCAGAACGCCGCCGTGCCGGTCGTGTCGGCGACCAGATGAATCCGCTCGCCAACGGCGTTGTTCTCGACGTGGTGGCGTCGCCAGTTGTCGAACACCCAGGCTTCGCCCGCGCCCATGTGCACGGCCTCGCCATCACAGTGGAAGCGCACCTCCGGCCATGTCAGCACCGGAATGTGCAACCGCACGCGGGTATGCCAGTGATAGTTGATGTCGGCGTGCTCGGGGACCCCCGCGCCGGCCGCCAGGCGCATCAGCCGCGAGCGGCTCCAGACCACGCCAAAGCCCGCCAGGGCCTGCTTCATATACGGCATGGCCTCAAGCCACGGCGTCGGCGCCATGCGCCCCTGGACGCCGTCGTTCTCGCTCCCGCCCGCTGTGATCAGCCGTACAGCGCTGTTCCCAGGCACCTGGTCAGGATGGGAGACCCAGGCCTCGGGCGGCAAGGCGGCGACCTCGGCCTGGAGGCGCGCTGCGTCGAACAGCAGCGGCAGCTGGAAGAAGGGTTGCGAAAGACGCATGTCACGCGGTCTCCGTCAGCACATCGCCCAGCGTCGTGCGTAGCGGCGCAAGCCAGGGCGCGTAGCGCTTCCATTGTTCCAGGCCCTCGCGCCCGATCGGCTGGCGCACCTGCTCGGAACTGGGCGTTCGGATGCCGCGCCGGGTCTCATGGAAACGCAGACACGACGGCTCGAAGGGCAGACCGGCATGGTCCAGCATGCGCCGCGCGGCGTCTTCCAGATCGTCGACCACATCCTCGTACCGGACCCTGAGGACGCGCCCAGGCAGCACGGCCTCCCAGTGCCGCATCAGGTCGAGATAGATCCGATAATAGCCGGCGATGTCTTCCAGGCTGTAGGTGAATTCCTGGTTCGTCGTCCCGAACAGCTGCTTGAAGTTGCTGAAGCAGCAGGCCATCGGTTCACGCCGCACGTCGATGATCGTCGCGCGCGGCAGGATCAGCTGGATAAGGCCAATGTGCCAGAAGTTGTTGGGCATCTTGTCGATGAATAACGGACGCCCGATCCGCCGATAGGCTTGCGTCTCGCTCAGAAAGCGCTCGCCTAGCGCGCGGGCATCCGCGGCCGTCAGGTGAAGGAGCGCGGCGGGGGTCTCCGGCAGACCGCAATCGGGATCTCGGCCGCACAGCTCACCGGCGTAACGGCCGATCTCGGTCAGCTCGTGCGTCCCTTCGACCTGGGAGTGCGACGCCAGGATCTGCTCGATCAGGGTCGAGCCCGAGCGCGGAAGCCCCAGCACGAAGATCGGCGCTGGACTGTCCGCCCCCCACCCTGCCCGCTTGGCGAAGGCCTCGGCGGTCATGGCCTGCTTCAAGCGCTCCGCGCAGCGTTCGGCGACATCCGTCCTGTAGCGGCTCGACGTCCGCCTCAGCGCGTTGCCGCGGGCGTAGAACGCCCATGAAGCGGCATAGTCGCCCTGATCCTCCAGCGCCTTTCCAAGAGCGAAGCGGAGATAAATCCGGTCCATGTCTTGCAGGCTGGGCCTCGCCTCGGCGGCGCGCATGCGGACGATGTCATTATCGTCGAAGGCATGGGTCTTGAGATTGGCTAGGCTGAACCAAGCCACGCCTTGATCCGGGCGGGCCGACAGAGCGGCGCGATAGTCGGCGACGGCCTCGACGCCGCGCCCCATGGCCTTCAGGGCGTTGGCGCGCCACAGGCGCAGGTCGGCGACCTCCTCGGCGGACTCGCACGGCCCAGCCAGGAGCCGCGCGTAGAGGTCGATCACCGGTTCGAAGTCGCCAAGGCCCAGGCAGGCCGCGCCGTACAGCTTCAGGACGTCGCGCGCGCCTGGCGCTTCTTCCAACAGACGCTCGGCCTGCTCACGCGCCGCCTGATGCTTCTGGGCCTGCAGCAGCGCCATGGCGTAGTCGAAGCGCGCCTCGTGGTAGTCCGGCGCTCGGTCAAGGATCGCGGCCAGCAGGGCCTCGGCCTCCTCCGCCGCTCCGCCTTCCAGCCGGATGCGAGCCAGGAGGCGCAGCGCGCCAACGCTCTCGCCAGCCGAGCGCAGGTGAGCACGCAGGATATCCTCGGCGGGCTCAAGATCTCCGTCGGCCAGCAGGCTCTGAGCCGCGACAACGGCGGGCGGAAGCTGCTTCAAGACCGCAAGCCGCTGCGCAGCGACGCTGGCCTCGCCCTCCTCTCCCCGCAGGCGATGCAGCTGCTCCAACATGTCCCAGCAGGCGGGGAGCGCGGGATTGAGCGCCACGGCCTCATGCAGAGCAGCGATCG
Organism: Caulobacter sp. X; assembly: GCF_002742635.1. NCBI lineage: Bacteria > Pseudomonadati > Pseudomonadota > Alphaproteobacteria > Caulobacterales > Caulobacteraceae > Caulobacter > Caulobacter sp. X. The sequence continues at coordinate 363,486 of NZ_PEGF01000001.1, forward strand.
CGCCCGGACCATCTCCCAAGGCGATAAGGCACTGCGCGCGCTCCTGATAAAGTCGGCTGAAGCGCGGATACTCTTCTCGCAAGCGCTCAAGCGACGTCAGCGCTTCCTTGACCCGCCGCTGTTCGCGCAGCGCCCTGGCTTGGCGCAACAGCGCTTCTCGATCGTCTCGCGCTTCGGAATCGCTCACGGCGTCGCGCTCAGCAACGGCGCCAGCCATGCAGGTTCAGGCTGGTCCGCGTCGAAATATTCGAAGATCAGGTGGATGCGGTCCGTAACGCCGCCATTGCGCACCCAATGAGGACCGAGGTTGTCGACCTCGACCGCCTCGCCGACCGGAAAGTGATGCTCGGCGCCGCCGAAGAACGCGATCACTTCGGGATTGGTCGTCAGCGGCACGTGGATCTTGTGCGGCCATTTGGCGGCCGGATTGGCGTCGATGTGCGGATGGATCACCCCGCCGGCCGGCATCCGCGCCAACATGACCCGAGGAAAGACGCCGCGCGCATAGCCGTAGTCGCGAACCGCTTGGGCCAGCACGGGCTCCAGCCGATCCCGCCACGCCGCCCAGGCCGGGCGGTCGTGCGAGCCGCGCCAGTCTCGCGGGCTGTCGACGAAGCGGAAAACGATGTGCCGGGTCGTGTCCAGCACCTCGAACTTATTCGGTTTCGCGGCGTTCTCGGCGTCCCAGACCGCCTCGGGGATCGCCAGGACGGCGTCGCGCAGGGCTGAGATGTCGACTGGACCGAGGGCGCGCACCGTCCTCGTCTTGCGCGGATTGGCCGTCAGTTCGAGCCGCGCGCCGCTCATCGCACGCCCTCGAAATCGTAGCCGAAGAGCTCGAGATCCTGTGCATAGCGCCTGGCGACGCCGTCGATCAGTCCCTGGTCGTAATAGGCGCGATAGTCCTGGTGCGCGGTGCTGTTGACCCGATCCAGCGGACGCGGCGCGATGCCGATGCGCGCGCAGATGGCGTCGTAGGAGCCTTGCATGTCCTCGACCCGTCCCACCTGATCGGCGAGCAGGGTCTTGCCGTCGTCGTCGACCAGCAGCCAGGCCTGCGGCTGGAACAGGATGTGGCCTTCGGGCGGGTCCACGAACAGGAAATGGCGCATAGCCTCGCGCGGCTGCCGTTGGAACACGTCGCCGCCGCGCAGCATGAAGGCGCAGTACGAGACGAAGCGATCGAACGGATTACGCACGAAGGCGAACTTGAAATAGTCCGCGAAGGCCTCTTCACCGAGATAGGGCCGCACCTGGCGCAGGGACAGGTGCCCATGCTGGATCGCCGCGAGATCGGCCCAGGGGAAGCGCTTGTTGACGAACAGGCCGACCTGCTCGACGTCCTCGTCGCCCATCCGCTCGCGCAAGGCCTGCCGGACGGCGTGCGTGCCAGTCTTGGGAACCGCGGCGAAGATGAAGCGGTGGCGATGGGAAACGATCATTTTGGCCGTATTAGGTGGAAAAGCGGCGTCCCGTCCGACGAGCGAGACGCCGCTTCCTGGGTAGGCTTAGAACTTGTAGCGGAGACCCATCATGTAGGTCGAACCGCTCTGGTTCTGGTTATAGAGGTAGCGGTTCTGGCCCCAGAACTGCGTGTCCTTCTGGTTGGTAAGGTTGACCGCGTCCAGCGAGACCTGCAGCTTCTCGGAAATCTTGTAGAACGCCGCGGCGTCCACATAGGTCGAGCCCTCGAAGCCCCGGGTGCTGGCGCTCATCGGAGAGTCGCTGCGGCCCGTGTACCAGCGGGTGCGGTGGCTAAGCGACCCACGCAGACCCCAGTTGTCGGTCTCGTAGTAGAGCGTGGCGTTGTAGCTGGTCTTCGAGATCCCGGTCAGCGCCTCGTCCGCGTCGACATAGGTGTAGTTCGCCATAGCGCCGAACTTGTCGAACGGCGCGGGCAGGAACGTGAAGTCCGCCTGCGCGGCCAGCTCGAGACCGGTCAGCTTCTTCTTGCCCGCTACGTTCACGGGCATCGAGAACTCCTTGACGATCGTGTTCGCGGTCGCGCCGGGGATCGTCGTGAAGGGCACGCCGGTCTGGCTGAACGGCACGTTCTCGAGGGTCAGCGAGCCGATGAAGTTCTCGATGTTCTTCTGGAACACGCTGGCCGAAACCATGCCGATCTTGCCGAAGTAGTATTCGACGGCGACGTCCAGCGTGGTGTCCTTGTACGGCTTCAGGTTCGGATTGCCGCGCGAAGCGGTGATCACGCCCGAGTCCGGGTCCTTGAACGCCGTGCCTTCGGCGGCCATGGAGCCCATGCCAGGACGGTTCAGATTCTGGGTGGCCGAGAAGCGCACCTGAACCTCAGGCGTCAGCTCCAGCACCGTGTTCAGGGCCGGCAGGACGCCGGAATAGCTGCCCTTCACGTCGGTGGTGCCCAGATAGGCGTAGCTGTCGCCTTGGATCCAGCCGGTGCTGTGGGTGTCCGTCTGATAGCCGCGCAGACCCACATTGCCGCGGAAGCGCTTGCCGAACAGTTCGTGATCCCAATCGAGCTGGACGTACTCCGACACGGTCTCTTCCGTGGTCGTGTAGACGTTCTCGATGTCCTGCAGAGCGCCGCCCGTGCCGTCCGTGTTCGGGCCGAGGCGGTGATATTCCTTATACTTGGCGAAAGCCTTTTCGTAGTCGCCGATCAGCCACGAGCCGAAGTTGTTCGAGAACACCGTGGTGATGTCGCCCACCGACGTGCCGCGCGCCTTGCCGCGGGTGCCATTGACGTTGTCGTCATAGAACAGGTCTCTGCCGTCCTGGCGGAAGCGGTGATAGGCCGCGCCGGCGCGCAGGGTCAGCGTATCGTTCAGCACGTAGTGCGCGTTCAGCACGCCCTCGCGCAGTTCCGACTCGTTGTAGAAGCTGCGGTAGTAGAACGAGTCCATCGCGTAGTTGGCCGCGTTGGTCGGATCCCAGCCCGGATACTGGAACGAAGCGGACTGACCGTCGGCGCCGTAGTTGGCGATCAGGTTGCCCTTGGCGCGCATGTACAGCTTGTCGTCATACGGCGTCTTGTAGGTCGACTTCTCGTAACCCACGTGGCCATCGAACGACAGCCGCTCGCTGGCGTCCCACTTGCCGGTCAGCGCCAGCTGGCGGAAACGGTTCTTGTTCAGCGAGCGGCGATGCTCGCTGCCGAACGTCGTCCCGGTGACGTCCATCGAGGTGACGTAGCCGTTGCTGTCGTAGGCGAGGTTGTTGATCACCGACGGCTTCTGGAACACGGTCGGCCACACGCCGCCCGGCGCGGTATCGAAAGCGACCGAGCCGGTGGACGACAGCGGACGCGTGGCCAGGTGCAGCTCATCGCGATGCGTCGTGAACTGGCCGTAGAGGCCGTCCAGGGTCAGCAGCAGGTTATCGACGGGCTTCCACTGGACGGCGGTCGTGATGCCCAGGCGCTCCATCTTGGCGTCCCAGGACGAGATGCGGTTGCCGTCCGCGAAATAGAGGTCGCCCGACACGAACTTGGCTTGCTGGGCGGCGCTGAGCTTCGAGATGTCGAGACCCTTGGCCACCAGCGACTTCATCGTCGAGGCGGAGGGGTGCGAGTAGTTGTAGGTGTTGTGGCCTTGTTCGGTCGTCTGGCGCTTGGCGTAGGCGATCGAGGCCAGCACGCCGAACCGGTTGTCCCAGTTATGGCTGAACAGAGCGGCGATGCGCGGCTGGGTGTCCTTGGTGTACTGATTGGTGCCCAGCTTCAGCGACAGAGCGCCCTTGGAGCCGGACTGGTAGTCGAACGGCTTGCCGGTGAAGAGGCCGACGGTGCCGGCCATGCCGCCTTCGTTCTGCGCGGCCTCGAAGGTCTTTTCGACCTCGACGCGCGAGAACAGTTCCGAGGCGAAGATATTGAAGTCGAAGGCGCGGTCGCGCGAGCGCTGGCCGCGGCTGTCCTGCGCCGAGTCGACATTGCCCAGCACTTCCATGCCGTTCAGCTGCACGCGGGCGAAATCGGGGCCGAGGCCGCGCAGCGAGATGCGACGACCTTCGCCCGCTTCGCGGTTGATCTGAACGCCCGGCAGGCGCTGTAGCGACTCGGCCAAGTTCAATTCAGGGAACTTCGCCATGTCCTCGGCGACGATCGCGTCCTTCTGGATCACCGATTCGCGCTTGATGGCCCGGGCGTCGGCGAGCGACTTGCGAAAGCCCGTGACGACGATCGCATCGACCGTATCGCTGGCGCCCGCGCTTTCCGCGGCCTGGCGCGCGAAAGCCGCGGTGGCGCTGGCGTCGGCCGCGAGCACGGCGACCGTGCACAGCAGACAGCTCTTCAAGTTCGGCCGCCAGGCCCGAACGGATTGCAACTTCAGCATGAGAATCCCCTGCCCCAAAACTGGTATGGACCAGAGGCTTTAAGCAGGCTGCCACGACACCTGCGTGACAGTGACGGGCCGTCAGTCAAAATTCGTTGCGCCAGCACCTGTCCGTCGCGCGCGGCGTGGATCAATTACTTCCGGATCGGATCATTCTTCCAGGTCGCGCTTGCGGATGCGCTTGAGGGGCCTTCATGGCGCTGAAGCTGTCGACTCGTCACGAAAACGAATTTTTGGACTATACCAATAATAAGGCCATTAAGGCTGGACCCAACGGCCTTGAGCCCTCTTCCCAGCGCACGCGCTTGTATTGCAGGGGCTTCCTGAGCATCTTCGCCGGGCTTTCTGGGGAACATCGCGTTTGACAACCAAGAGACCCACCATCGACGACGTCGCCCGGCTTTCGGGCGTGGCGCGCGTGACGGTGTCTCGAGTGCTCAACGGCGGCCCCAACGTCCGGGACGAGGTCCGCGCCCGGGTGATGCGCGCGGTCGAGGAATTGGACTACAAGGTCAATCCTCAAGCGCGAAGCCTTGCCGGGGGCGCCAGCCGATTGCTGGCCTTCGTGTTCGCGTCGGACCCCGAGAACGAGCCAAACTCCTACTATGAGTCCGCGCTGGAGCTTGGCGCGCTGAGAGCCTGCCTGGCCTTGGGCTACCAAGTGCTGGTCCAGAATGTTCCGCATCAGACGCCCGACCGGCGAAAGCGCGTGCTGGACCTGGTCACGACCCAGCGATGCGAAGGCCTTATCCTGTCCCCCCCTTACAGTGACGATGTCGCCTTGATCGAGGCGGCGTTGGCGCAAGGCTGCAAGGTCGTGACGGTTTCGCCCGGTGGTCCCGGGCGGGGCAAGGCCGATGCGGTCGGGGTCGATGACGAGGCGGGCGGCAACGACATCGCCCGAGAACTGCTGCGCCTTGGCCACCGACGCTTCGGCTTCATTGCCGGACTGGAGGGGCACCTGTCGGCGGACCGACGGTTCAAGGGCTTTCAGCGCGCCCTTTCTGAACAGGGCCTCGGCGAGTCGGACTATGTTGTTTCGCGCGGGGACTTCACCTTTCGGTCGGGAGTCGATCTCGCCCCTGCTCTGCTGGATCACCCTTTGCGCCCGACCGCGATCGTCTGCGCCAATGACGACATGGCGGCCGGCGTCCTGTCGGCGGCTCACGCGCGGGGCCTGAACATCCCTAAGGACCTTTCGATCACCGGCTTTGATGACGCGCCCGTCGCCGCCATCGTCTGGCCGCCACTGACCACCGTGCACCAACCGGTCAAGGTGTTGGGCCAACGGGCCGTCGAATTGATCGTCGCTCGGCTGACGGGCGCAAATCTAGAGCCGCAGCCCGTATTTCAGCGACTTGAGCACGCCGTCGTCCTTCGTCAGACGACCGCTACGGTCTGATCTTCCCATGCTTGAGCCTTGACAACGTTGTCGCCTTGGCGGCAATTGGAAGCGCTTCCATTGGAGCATTTCCACGGCCGGATTCGGCCGCATGACAAGCAAGAAGATGGATCGCCTTTCCGCGGGCGAGTTCAGAGGGGAGAATTCATGCGAAACCGCACGACGAGCGGCGCGCGTCCGTCCACCCAGAAATTTTACGCCACGGCTTCGGTCGCAGCCATCACCCTGGCCCTAGCCGGGCCTGGATTCGCGCAGACCGCGCCCGCGCCGAAGGCCGAGGACGACACGGTCGAGGCGATCGTGGTCACCGGCATCCGCGCCGGCATCCAGAACTCGATCAACATCAAGAAGAACGAGACCTCGATCGTCGAAGCCGTCTCGGCCGAGGACATCGGCAAGCTGCCCGACGTCTCGATCGCCGAGTCGATCGCTCGTCTGCCCGGCCTCGCGGCCCAGCGGGTCAACGGCCGCGCCCAGGTGATCTCGATCCGGGGCCTGGCGCCGGACTTCACGACCACGCTGCTGAATGGCCGCCAGCAGGCCAGCTCCGGCGACAACCGCGCCGTCGAGTTCGACCAGTATCCGTCCGAGCTGTTGTCCAGCGTGGTGATCTACAAGACGCCCGACGCCCAGGTCTCGGGCATGGGCCTGTCGGGCACCGCCGACCTGCGCACCGTCCGTCCGTTGGAATTCGGCAAGCGCGTCCTGGCCGTGAACCTCCGGGGCGAGAAGACCTCGGGCAAGAAGCTGAACGACGACTCCCACAACACGGGCGGTCGCTTCAGCGTCAGCTACATCAACCAGTTCGCCGACGACACGATCGGCGTCGCGCTGGGCTACGCCCATCTGGATTCGCCGTCTCAGGTGAAGCACTACAAGGCCTACGGCTACGAAGCCTTCCCGGCCGAATCCACCTCGCCCGACAGCGCCGACGGCGCCTTGATGCTGAACGGCCAAGAGATCTTCGCCACCTCGCGCAACAACAAGCGCGACGCGGTGATCGGCATCTTCGAGTACCAGCCGAACGAGCGGATGCACTCGACGCTGGACCTCTACTACTCGTCCTTCAAGCAGAAGGAGCGGACGCGCGGCGCTCAGTGGTTCTCGAACCCCTATGCCGACGGCGTCACCTATTCGGGCGTGACCACCGAGACGCTGGGCGGCTCGAAGTTCGCGTCCGGCGGCACGCTGAGCCATGGCGTTCTGCAGCTGCGCAACGACTACAACACCCGCATGGACCAGCTGTTCTCGGCCGGCTTGAACAATGAGTACAAGTTCAGCGACAAGACCCGGCTGGTCGCCGATCTGTCCTACTCGTCGAACAAGCGGAAGGAACAGATCATGGAGACGTACGCGGGTTACGGCCGCGGCGTCGGCGGAGTCACCCCGGGTACGCCGGACGTGGGCCGCACCTATGACACCATCGGCTTCAAGGTCGCCGACGACGGCTTCTCGCAATACGACGAGGGCCTGAACTACGCCGACGCCAGCAAGGTGACGCTGGGCGACCGCGCGCCCTGGGGCGGCTGGGGCCACGACGGCGCCATCCGCTATCCGCACGTCAAGGAAGACGTGACCGCCGTCGATGTGCGCCTCGAACATGATATGGACGGGTTCATCACCCAGGTTTCGGGCGGCGTGAACTACACCAAGCGCGACAAGGGCAAGACGGTCTCGGACAACGATCTGTTCCTGAAGAACGGCCGTCAGCAGGTCTATGTCGACGCCGCGGACCTCGCCTCGCCGACCAATCTGGGCTTCGCCGGCTTCGGCGACGTGCTGGCGGTCAAGATCGGCGACGTCTGGAAGAAGTACTACAACGCCGCGCCGATCCTCGACGCGAACTATTACGACAAGAACTGGGACATCACCGAAGAGGTCGCGACCTTCTTCGCCAAGGCCAACTTCCAGGCCGGCGACCTGCGCGGCAATGTCGGCGTGCAGGTGGTCAAGCAGAAGCAGGAGTCGAGCGGCGTCGTGATCAACGGCCTCGCCTCGGGCCAGCCGATCGTCCCGACCCGGATCAACGCCAAGGACGACTACACCGACGTCCTGCCCAGCATGAACCTGATCTACGACCTGGGCGGCGGTCATCGCATCCGCTTCGCCCTGTCCAAGACCATGGCCCGTCCGCGGATGGACGACATGCGGGCGAACGTGACGCCGGGCTTCAACAGCCTGGTCTGCTCCAGCCAGCCCTGCGGTCCCGGCACGACGGTCAATCCATGGTCGGCCTCGGGCGGCAACCCGCACCTGAAGCCCTGGATGGCGAAGGCCGCCGACCTGGCCTACGAGTGGTACGTCAGCCCCGCGACCTATCTGTCGGTGGCCGGCTTCTACAAGAAGCTCGACACCTACATCTATCAGCAGTCCGGCACGTTCGACTTCACCGGCATCCCGCTGCCGCCGGGGGCGAACATCCCGTCGGGCACGACGATCAACAACATCGGTCAGATCACCCTGCCCGCCAACGGCAACGGCGGCACGGTGAAGGGCCTGGAGTTCAGCGGCGCGCTGGACTTCGGCCAGTTCGCCGAGGTGATGAAGGGCTTCGGCGTCCAGGGCAGCCTGTCCCTGACCAAGTCGAACCTGAACCCGACCACGAGCACCGATCCCAAGCAAAAGGTCCGTATCCCCGGCCTCTCGGGCACGGTCTACAACGTCACCGGCTACTACGAGCGCGGCGGCTTCCAGGCGCGCATCAGCCAGCGCTACCGCTCGGCCTTCAAGGGCGAGGTCGTGCAGCTGTTCGCAACGCGCGGCTTCACCGAGATCCTGGCCGACAAGCAGGTGGACGCCCAGATCGGCTACACCTTCCAGGACGGCCCGCTCGAGAACCTCGGCGTCTTGGTGCAGGTCAACAACCTGACCAACTCGCCCTATCGCACACGCCTTGGCCTCGACGACGGCGGGACCAAGACCAGCAACGGCGCTTCGCTGCCGGAGACCTACGAAAAGTACGGCCGCCAGATCCTGTTCGGCGTCAACTATCGGTTCTAAGCAAGATGACGAGCCCCGCCGCAGCCCCCTTAGCGGTTGGGCTCGCCAGCTAGAACCATCGGAGGCGGGGCCGCACAGCCAGCGGCCCCGACCTTTGACCAAAACGGGAGGCGAGTGGTTGCAACCGCTCAAGAAGATACTGATCGCCGGCGGCGGATCGGCCGGGTGGATGACGGCGGCGCTGTGCTCACGCCTGTTCCAGGGCCTCTACGAGATCGTCCTGATCGAGTCCGAGCAGATCGGCACGATCGGCGTCGGCGAAGCGACCATCCCCGCCATCAAGAAATTCAACGAGCTGCTGGGCCTCGACGAGGACGATTTCCTGCGCAAGACGCAGGGCTCGTTCAAGCTGGGCATCCAGTTCCGGAACTGGTGGCGCAAGGGCGAGAGCTACCTGCACGGTTTCGGCGTCATCGGCCAGGACCTCGGCTGGCTGCGCGCCCACCAGTACTGGCTGCGCATGCGCGAGCTGGGAAAGGCCCCTCCCTTCGATCACCTGGCGATCAACAACGCCATGGCGCTGAGCGACAAGTTCATGCGCGCTCGGGCCGACATGAGCGAGTCGCCGATCGGCCACATCGCGCACGCCTTCCACTTCGACGCCGGCCTCTACGCCAAGCATCTGTCGACCTACGCCCAGGCGCGCGGCGTCAAGCGGCGCGAGGGCAAGATCGTCGACGTGACATTGCGCCCCGAGGACGGCTTCGTGCAGTCGGTCACGCTGGACGACGGCGAGACGATCACGGCCGACTTCTTCGTCGACTGTTCGGGTTTCCGGGGCCTGATCATCGAGCAGGCGCTGAAGACGGGCTACGAGGACTGGACGCACTGGCTGCCCTGCGACCGGGCCATCGCCGTGCCGTCCGAGCGCTCGGAGCACTTCACGCCCTATACGCGCTCGACGGCGCACGACGCCGGCTGGCAGTGGCGCATTCCGCTGCAACACCGCACCGGCAACGGCCACGTCTACTGCAGCAAGTTCATCGACGACGATGAAGCCGAACGCGTCCTGCTCTCCAACCTGGACGGCGCCCAGCGCGCCGATCCGCTGCGCATCCGGTTCACGACCGGCAAGCGCAGGAAGATCTGGAACAAAAACTGCGTGGCCGTGGGTCTGGCCGCCGGTTTCATGGAGCCGCTGGAGTCGACCAGCCTGCACCTGATCCAGTCCTCGGTGATCCGCATGGTTCGCCTATTGCCGGACGCGAGCTTCGACCAGGCGACGATCGACGAATTCAACCGCCAGACGGACTTCGAATACGAGCGCGTCCGCGACTTCATCATCCTGCACTACAAGGCCACCGAGCGCGACGACACCGCCTTCTGGCGCCACTGCCGCGACATGGAGGTCCCCGCGACGCTACAGCGGAAGATGGACCTGTTCCGCGCCAACGGCCGGGTGTTCCGCGAGGACGACGAGCTCTTCACCGAGGAGAGCTGGATCCAGGTTTACCTGGGCCAGGGCGTGATCCCGCGCGGCTACGACCCGCTGGTCCGCGTCCAGTCGGACGAGGCCATCGCCCAGTATCTCCACAACATCGAGACGGTGATCGGCAAGTGCCTAGCCGTCATGCCCAGTCACGCCGAGTTCGTGGCCCGGGCCTGCGAGGCGCCGCCGCCGGCGGCGTTGCAGGCCGCCCCGCCGCTCGTTCCCACCCCCTGATGGCACGGAGTAACGCCATGACGACCGCCCAGCCTTCTTCCGCCTTGCGGATCCTGTGCCGGACTACCGCCGCCGTGGCGTTGCTTTCGTTCGCGCCGTTCGCGGGCGCCGTCGCCGAGGTCATGCCGACCAGGGACAGCGCCCCGCTGGCCCCGCGCGCCAATGACCCGGCCTGGGCCCGGGCCGACGCCCTGGTCAAGCAGATGACCCTCGATGAAAAGATCAGATACCTGCACGGCCTCTTCCCGCCCAACACCAAGCCCGCGCCCGCCGACATGATCCCCTCGGCCGGCTACGTGCCGGGCGTGCCGCGCCTGAAAATCCCGACCTTGCGCGAGAGCGACGCCAGCCTGGGCGTCGCCAATCAGGTCGAGCAGCGCAAGGGCGACGTCGCCACCGCCCTGCCCTCCGGCCTCTCGCTCGCCTCGACCTTTGAGCCAAAGCTCGCCTATGCCGGCGGCGCGATGATCGGCGCCGAGGCCCGCGCCAAGACCTTCAATGTGCTGCTGGCCGGCGGCGTCAACCTGACTCGCGATCCGTGGGCAGGCCGCAATTTCGAATATCTCGGCGAGGACCCGCTGCTGGCCGGCGAGATGGCCGGCGAGTCGATCAAGGGCGTGCAGTCCAACCACATCGTCTCCACGATCAAGCACTTCGCCCTGAACGCCCAGGAGACCGGCCGCCACGTGATGGACGCCCAGATTGACGAGGCCGACCTGCGGGAAAGCGATCTCCTGGCCTTCCAGCTCGCGATCGAGAAGAGCAACCCCGCCTCGGTCATGTGCGCCTACAACAAGGTCAACGGCGACTGGGCGTGCCAGAACGACTTCCTGCTGAACAAGGTGCTGAAGCGCGACTGGAACTATCCGGGCTTCGTGATGTCCGACTGGGGCGCGGTGCATAGCACGGTCAAGGCCGCGCTCGCCGGCCTCGACCAGCAGTCCGGCCAGGAGCTGGACACCCAGATCTTCTTCGGCGACGACCTGAAGGCCGCCGTCGCCAAGGGCGAGGTCAGCCAGGCGCGCGTCGACGACATGGTCCGCCGCATCCTGCACGGGGTGATCTCCTCGGGCCTGATGGACAATCCGACCCCGACGAGCGCCCAGCCCATCGACTACGACGCCCACGCCAAGGTCGCCCAGGCCGTGGCCGAGCGCGGCTCGGTTCTGCTGAAGAACGATCGCAATCTCCTGCCGCTGGCCAAGACGGCCAAGAAGATCGTGTTGATCGGCGCCCACGCCGATGTCGGCGTACTGTCGGGCGGCGGCTCGTCGCAGGTCCGCTCGGTGGGCGGCGCGCCGGTCGAGATCCCGCTGAACGGCGGCGAGGCCGCCTCGTTCGTCCGCGTCACCTGGCATGCCTCCTCGCCCCTGGAGGCGATCAAGGCCGCCGCGCCGGGCGCGCAGGTGGTCTATGTCGACGGCAAGGACCAGGCCGCCGCCGCGGCCGCGGCCAAGGACGCCGATGTCGCCATCGTCTTCGCGTGGCACTGGCAGACCGAAGCCCAGGATGCCCCTTCGATCGCCTTGCCCGACAACCAGGACGCCCTGATCGACGCGGTCGCCGCCGCCAACAAGAACGCGATCGTGGTGCTGGAGACCGGCGGACCGGTGCTGATGCCCTGGCTCGATCGCGTCGGCGCGGTGCTGCAGGCCTGGTATCCCGGCCAGCGCGGCGGCCAGGCCATCGCCCGTCTGCTGTTCGGCGAGGTCAACCCGTCAGGCCGTCTGGCGATGACCTTCCCCAAGAGCGCCGACCAGGCGCCCCGCGCCAGCGCGCCCGGCTTCGCCGAGCAGGCCGCCATCGACGACGCCCGCCGCGCCGGCCAGAACGTTCCCGGCATCAAGGGCTTCCCCGTGCAGTACGTCGAAGGGGCCGCCGTCGGCTATCGCTGGTACGCCCAAGAGAAGCTGACGCCGCTCTATCCGTTCGGCTACGGACTTTCGTACACGTCCTTCGCCTACAAGAACCTCAAGGTCGAGGACGCGGCGGGCCTTAAGGTCAGCTTCGACGTGACCAACACCGGCAAGGTCGCCGGCGCCGACACGCCGCAGCTTTACGTCACGACCGGCAAGCGCAAGGCCATGGTCCGGCTGGCCGGCTTTCAGAAGGTCGACCTGGCGCCCGGGCAGACCCAGCGAGTCACCCTGACGGTCGAGCCGCGCGTCCTGGCCGACTATGACGTCGCCAGGCCCGGCTGGTCGATCGCAGCGGGCAGCTATCCGCTCTATGTCGGCCGCAACGCCAGCGAGCCGGTCCTGGCCGGCAAGGCCAATCTGAAGGCTTGGTCGAGGAAGCCCTGATGCGCACGCTCTGCACCGCCCTCGCCGCGCTGGCGGTGGCCTTTCCGGTCGCCGCCGCGCCCAAGCTGCAGGCCTGGGTGACGACCGGCGACAAGACCCAGCTTATGGCCGCCCAGCCGCCGGCGGGCGCCGTCTCGGCGAAAGCCGTCGACGGCTTGCCGCTGATCGCTGTCGATCCCAAGGAGCGCCACCAGTCGATCGTCGGCTTCGGCGCCTCGATCACCGACGCCTCGGCCTGGCTGATCCAGAACAAGCTGTCGCCGGCTCAGCGCGACGCCCTGCTCCATGAGTTGTTCGGCCGCGCCAACGGCGGCCTTGGCTTCAGCTTCACGCGCGTCACGATCGGCGCCTCGGACTTCTCGCTCGACCACTACAGCCTGGACGAGACGCCAAACGGCGAGTCCGATCCTAAGCTGGAGCACTTCTCCCTAGAGAGGCCGGAGCAGTACGTCTTTCCGACCGTCCGCGCGGCGCTGAAGATCAACCCAGACCTCAAGGTCATGCACTCGCCCTGGAGCGCGCCGGCCTGGATGAAGACCACGGGCTCGCTGATCCAGGGCGAACTGAAGCCCGAGGCCTATCCCGTCTACGCCGACTTCTTCGCGCGCTACATCAAGGGCGCGGCCAAGCTGGGCGTGCCCGCCGACTATCTGAGCATCCAGAACGAGCCGGACTTCGAGCCAGACAGTTATCCCGGCATGCGCTGGAAGCCCGAGGGCCGCGCGCGCTTCTTCGGCGAAAACCTGGCGCCAGTATTCCAGCGCGAGAAGATCGCCACCAAGGTCCTCGACTGGGACCATAACTGGGACAAGCCCCAGCAGCCGATGACCGTGCTGGCCGATCCCAAGGCCAACGCCTTCCTCGCGGGCGTGGCCTGGCACTGTTACGCCGGCGACGTCTCGGCTCAGACGCCAGTGACGGCGGCGCATCCGGACAAGGAGATCTTCCTGACCGAGTGCTCAGGCGGCGAATGGGCGCCCCGGTTCGACGACAGCTTCTCCTGGATGGTGGAGAACCTGATCATCGGCTCGACGCGCGGCGGCTCGCGCGGCGTCCTGATGTGGAACCTGGCGCTGGACGAGAAGTTCGGGCCGCATAAGGGCGGTTGCAGCGACTGCCGGCCGGTGGTCACGATCGACAGCGAGACCGGCGCGGTGACCCGCACTCAGGAATACTACGCCTTCGGCCACGCCAGTCGGTTCGTGAAGCCAGGCGCGGTCCGGATCGGCTCGCCAGCCAGGCTGGGCGACCTGCGCACAGTGGCGTTCCAGAACCGCGACGGCGGCCGGGTGCTGATCGTGCTGAACGTTGGCCGCGAGCCGGCCAGCTTCGCGATCGGCGACGGCGCCAAGCGGTTCAAGGCGTCGCTGCCGGCCAGGGCGGCCGCCACCTTTACGTGGTGATCGCCACGCCGCCGGGGCCAAGGCGCAGCGAAGCGCCTAGCTCGGCGCTGGCGGCGGCGAAGCCGTCGAGAATGGCCTTCCGCTCCCCGCTGTTGGCAAGGCGGGGAAGGCCCCGTGTCCGCATGTCCGTGGGGCCACCCCGCCCGATCTCGTTCAGCACGATCGGCTCGAAGCGCAGGCTCTTCACGCGCCCCGCTTCGAAGACGCATTCGGCGAACACGCTGGTCCAGGCCGAAGGCGGATAGGCGCCCGGCGGCTTCTCGGTCTGGAAGATGAAATTGCCAAGCCCGTACAGCAGCGGCGCGCCACGATAGATCTCTCCGCCCTGGAGCACCGGCGCGCCGTGGCCCACGAAAGCCGCCGCGCCTGCGCCCACGCAACGCCGCGCAAGATCGCGCTGCCATGCTGGGACGTCTTCCATGGCCGGCTCCCAGTCGTGATTGTGCTGATAGGCGATCACGACCTGGGACGTCTTCCTAGCCTCGGCGATCGCGCCGAGCACGCGGGCTAAATCCTCCGCCAGGGGCTCGCCGGAGGAGGCGCGTCGTAGCTCGTTCACGCCCGGGCGGTCCAGGGTCGCCGCGCCCCCTTCCCGCACCTTTCCCGTCGCGAAAGCGACAAGCGCGACCTGCCCGGCCTGCGTCTTGCGATAGCCGGGCGCGGCGGCGGCGGCGAGGTTCGGGCCGGATCCCGCATAGGCCAGGCCCTGGCGGCTGACCGCCTCTGCCGTATCGAGAATGCCGCCGCCTCCCAGGTCGAAGGCGTGATTGTTCGCGGTGGCGACCAGATTGACGCCTAGATCGTCCAGCACGCCCAGCACCTCGGGCGCGCCAGAGTGCACCGTCAGGCTTTCCCGTGTCGGCGCGCCGGCGCGAGCCCCCCGAATGACGGTTTCGAGGTTCGTAAAGCAGACATCGTTGCGCCGCAGACGCGCTCGCAGCGCCGGCCGGCCGGGCCACGCATCACCCGCGACGGCGTGCTCGATAAGGGCTTGGCCCAGAAGGGCGACGCTCAACGCGCGAGGCTTGGCGAGGACGGGGGCGGCCAGCAGTCCCGCGCCCGCCGCCAACAAATTCCTACGGTTCATGCCCTCTCCTCGAGTTGCGTCGATCATAGGGTGGAGGTCCTGGTCGAAACCATCCCATGACGGCGCGGCATGCTCTGATGCCGCGGACGGATGACCGCCGAACGCTGTCCGCTAAACAGGCGCTTTCCATGCCTAATAGGCATAAAGGTTACGCACCTCATGCGCCGCGCGCATAGGTCGATCAGCCGCCCCAATGCCATTGCGCGCTGAAAGCAGCGCCACCTAGGCTTTGCGCACTGAGGGGAACCGCGCGGTCGGCGCGGCGAATGAACAACAATTGAGGGGCTAGAATGACCGTATTGAACCCGCGCGCCCTGCGCGCCGGAGCCGCTTACGCCGCCCTGATGGCCGGCATGATCACCGCGCCAGCCATGGCTCAGGTCGCCACCCCAGCCGCCACCCCGTCCACGGACGTGGTCGAGGAGATCATCGTCGTCGGCTCGCGGATCCAGCGCAAGGACGCGGACTCGGTCGGCGTCGTCACCACCCTGACCGAGCAGGACATCAAGCAATCGGGCGCGGGCTCTGTTGGCGAGCTGCTGCAGAAGCTGCCGTCGGCGGGCGTCAGCCTCAGCAGCAACGGCACGCAAGGCACCTCCTACGGCGCCAGCTCGATCAACCTTCGCTACCTCGGCGGCGCGGAAGGCAGCGGCAATCGCGTCCTCGTGCTGGTCGATGGCCACCGCTGGGTTGACGGCGTTGGCCAGCGCGGCTTCCGCGACTTCGTCGATCTCAACACCATGCCGCTGGGCATGATCGAAGGCCTGGAAGTGCTGAAGGACGGCGCCTCGGCGATCTACGGCGCCGACGCCATCGCCGGCGTGGTCAATATCAAGACGGCCCGCGACTTCGACGGCCTGAAGGTCCAGGCGAAGGTGGGCGGCACGACGCACGGCGACGGCCAGACCTATTCCGGCGTGGCGAACTTCGGTAAGCGCTTCGAGAAAAGCGCGCTGCTGGTCTCGCTCAGCTACGTCAAGGACAAGTCGATCCTGACCACTTCGCGCGATCTGACCCGCGCCACCCTGGTCCCGGTCACCGCGCCGGGCACCAGCCCGAACGGCCTCTTCATCCTGCCGGGCCTGTCGAACAACGCCTATTTCGGAACCGCTTCGGGCTTCGCCTCGTCGAGCGCGCCGGTCGCCTTCAACGCCGGCGCGACGATCGGCTCGGGCAGCCTGGCCGACAACGCCTTCCACACCGCCGCCCTGCCCGGCGACTACTACAACACCCAGGCCCAGGGCATCTACTCGACCGGACCCAGCGAACGCTATGGCGTCTATGCCCGCTGGACCACGGATGTCACCGACAAGGTCCGCTTCAAGGGCGAGGTTCTGTTCAACGAGCGCAAGTCCGACCAGCTGTTCTCGCCGGTCCTGCTCGACATCGGCGGCTCGTCCGGCACGATCCGCGGCTTCGCCATCGGCGCCAACCAAGCCTACAACCCGTTCGGCACGGCCAACGGCGTCCCGACGGCCAACGCGGTGGGCTTCGCCGCCAATTCGGCCTGGCGCATCCGCAAGGTCATGACCGAGGTCGGCAACCGCGACAACGTCCAGGACGTGAAGACCTATCGCGTCGCTGGCGGCTTCGACGGCGAGCTGAACCTTTTGGGTCGCGACTGGAAGTGGGACGTCTACGCGCTCTACTCCAAGAACAAGATCGACAGCGAAGCGCGTAACGGCGTCAACTACGACAAGCTGGCGCTCGGCCTGGGCGCCAACTGCGCCACGACGGCCGGGTGCGTGCCGATCAACCTGTTCTCGGGAATGAGCGCCGAGCAGGCCGCCTACATCCGCTATACCGCGCGCGAGTCCAACCAGACGGAGATCTACGATCTGTCGGCGAACATCACCGGCGAGTTGTTCCAGCTGCCGGCCGGTCCGCTATCGATCGCCGCAGGCTATGAGCATCGCCAGAACAAGGCTTCCGACAGCCCGGATCCGTTCGTCAACGCGCTGCCGACCAACATCCCGACGCCGGCCGCCGGCTCGGCCTTCGCCAGCAACACCACCACCACGGCCCAGACGCGCAGCCCGACCAAGGGCCAGTACAAGCTCGATGAAGTCTACGCCGAAGCCGCCATCCCGCTGCTGAAGGACGTTCCGCTGGCCAAGTCGCTGGATATCAGCCTGGCCGCCCGCTACTCGGACTATGACACGGTTGGCGGCGACAGCACCCTGAAGGCCGGTCTCGGTTGGCGCCCGATCCAGGACATCCTGGTGCGCGGCACCTATGCGCAAGGCTTCCGGGCGCCGTCGATCCTGGAGCTCTATCAAGGTGGTCGCCAGACCAGCTTCCAGGGCACGGATCCGTGCAACGGCGGCGCGTCGGCCAATCCGAACCTGCCCGGCTGCGTCGGCGTGCCGACCGGCTACAACCAGGCCAACTACAATCTGAACGGCCTGATCGCCGGGACCATCTCAGGCAACACCAAGCTTAAGGCCGAGACCGCCGACACCTACAGCGCCGGCGTTGCGATCAAACCGCGCTTCGTTCCGGGCCTGAGCCTGACCGTCGACTGGTATCAAATCACCGTCCACGACGCGATCGCCAGCCAGTCGGCGACCCAGATCCTCAGCCTGTGCGCCCAACGCGGCGGCGTGTTCTGCGATCTGGTCACGCGCGACGCCTCGACCGGCGCCATCACCAACCTGCTGCAGGGCGTGCAGAACCTGGCCGAGATCAAGACGTCGGGCGTCGACAGCACTCTGCGCTACGAGTTCAGCAACGACCTGGGCCGCTTCGCCGCGGTGCTCGACACCTCGTATCTGGAGAGCTTCAAGACCACGAGCCCGAACCCGGCGGGCGGCGCGGCCATCGTCGACGAGCGCGCCGGCAAGGGCGATCAACCTCGCGCGACCTACCCGCACTGGAAGGGACAGGCCTCGTTCAGCTGGACCAGCGGACAGTGGAACGCCCTCTGGCGCGGCCGCTACATCGGCTCGACGACCGATGTCGCCAACGCCGTCAAGGACGCCAAGACCAAGGAGATCTTCTACAACGATCTCGAAGGCGGATATCAGTTCGACAAGCGTGACGCGTCGATCAGCATCGGCGTGAGCAACATCTTCGACAAGGCTCCGCCGGCTTCCTACGCGAACGCGCCGATCAACTACGACATCTACACTTACGACGCGCGCGGACGCTTCGGATACGTCCGGGTCTCAGCCAAATTCTAGACCCTGACGAGAGGCGGCCGGGGCTCCCATCCCTCGGCCGCCTCGCCCCATTTTCCTGGCAGGACGCAATGAGCCATTCCACCGACACCCATGCCCGCCCCGCCAGCATGCGCCTGCACCCCACGCTGGTCATGATCTGGGTCCTTCTGGCCGCCGCCCTGCTGACCCATCTGATCCCGGCCGGGCAATTCAAGCGCCTGGGCAAGCTGGTCGTGCCCGGCAGCTATCACGTCGTCGACAAGGTCTCTGGCCCCGCGGCGCTTTTCGCGCTCGCCCCGCCGTCCAGCAAGGACAAACCCGCCCGCGCCGCGAGCCTGGTCTCGCTGGTTAGCGTGATCCCGGCGGGCTTGATCAAGACCGCCCCGCTGATTTTCATGGTGATGTTCGTCGGCGGCATGTTCGCCGTCATGCGCGCGACGGGCGCGATCGACGCCGGCATAGACCGGCTGCTCCACGCGACCGCCGGCAATCTCTACGTCCTGACGCCCGTGCTGATGCTGACCATCGCGCTTGGCAGCACCTTCCTGGGGTTCATATCCGAATATCTGGTCATCATCCCGATCGTGCTGGTGATCGCCCAGCGCATGGGCTTGCCCAACCTCTTCGCCATGGCGGTTGTCGGCGTCGCGGCCAAGGTCGGCTACATCGCCTCGGTCACCAATCCCGTGGCCCTCGGCGTGGCCCAACCGCTGGCGGGTCTGCCGGTGTTCAGCGGCATGGCGCCGCGCCTCGGGGTCTTCGCGCTCTTCCTCAGCGTCGGCGTCGCCTTCGTGCTGCTGTACCTGCGGCGGGTCGCGCCAAAGGACATCAAGGCGACGGCCGAACACCTGCCGGCCGCGCGGCTGACTCCACGCCAAACCGCCGTATTGTTCTGCCTGCTCGCCGGGTGCGTAGCTCTGGTGATCGGCGCTCAGGTCTGGGACTGGGGCAATCCGCAACTCGCCGCCTTCTACGTCGCCCTGACGGTTCTGATCGCTGTGGTCGGCGATCTGAAGCCCGCCCAGACGGCCGACCTGTTCGTCGAAGGCATGAAGTCGATGACGCTGGCGGGCCTCCTGATCGGCCTGGCCGCCGCGGTCGAGATAATGCTGCGCGACAGCCAGGTGCTGGACACGATCATTGCCAACGCCACCAGCCTGGCCTCGGGTCACGCCGCGCCTGTCGTCGCCAACGCGCTAATGGTGATCGAGATGGCGCTGGACGTGGCGATCCCCAGCGTTTCGGGCAAGGCGACCTTGTCCATCCCGATCCTCGCCCCGATCGCCCAGGCGTCAGGCCTCGGAGGACAGACGCTGATCATCGCCTTCCTGATGGGCAGCGGCCTGATGAACATGATCACGCCCACCTCGGGGATGCTGCTGGCCTATCTGGCGACGTCCAAGGTCGGCTACGGCGAATGGGTGCGTTTCGTCGCGCCCTTGCTCGCGATCCTGTTGGTTCTGGCGGTGGCCATTCTGGCCCTGGCGAGCGTGCGCCTATGAGCAACGGCGATCAACGACGGGACCGGCCCTTCATTCCGCCGCCGGATGTCCACGTCACCCGAAACGTCATGGTCGCCATGCGCGATGGGGTTCGCCTCGCGACCGACATCTATCGCCCCGCCATCAATGGCAGACCGATCGAGACGCCGCGCCCCGTCCTGCTGGAGCGGACGCCCTATGACAAGACCGGTGTGAACCACGGCGATCGAACCCGCGATGATCCCACGCCGAGGTCGAAACCTGAGCTGGCCGTCGATTTCGTGCGCGGCGGCTATGTGGTGGCGCTGCAAGATTGCCGAGGCCGCTACGCGTCCGAAGGTGTCTTCGAGAAGTACCTCAACGAGGGAAAGGACGGCTTCGACACGATCGACTGGCTGATCCGCCGCCCTTGGTGCGATGGCAAGGTCGGGACGCTGGGCCTGTCGTACGGCGCGCATGTGCAAAGCGCCCTCGCCTGCCTGGATCCGCCGGGACTGGCGGCGATGTTCCTCGATTCCGGCGGCTTCTCCAGCGCCTATCATTCCGGCATCCGCCAAGGCGGCGCGTTCGAGCTGAAGCAGGCGACCTGGGCCTACAAGCACGCCCTGCTCAGCCCCGCCACTCAGGCCGACCCAGCGCGCCGCGCCGCGCTGGAGGCGCAGGACCTGGAAACTTGGTTCAAGGCCATGCCATGGACGGAAGGCCATTCACCGCTTTCCGCCGCGCCGGAGTACGAGGCCTATCTGCTGGACCAATGGCGCAACGGCCTCTTCGGACCGTACTGGAAGCAGAATGGCATCTATGCGCGCGGCTCCTATGACGCCTATTCCGACGTGCCGGTCGTCCACATGAGCAGTTGGTTCGATCCCTATTCGGTGACGGCGATCGAGAACTTTCTGGGGCTGTCCACGCGCAAGCACTCCCCGGTTAAGCTGATCCTGGGCCCCTGGACCCACGGTCAACGCTCGGTCACCTACGCCGGCGACGTCGATTTCGGACCCGCGGCCCCCTTGGACGGCGCGCTCGCCGAAGACTACGTCGCCCTGCGCCTGGCGTGGTTCGACGCCTGGATGAAGACACCCGCCAGTCACGATCCCCTTCCGCCGGTCAAGCTATTCGTCATGGGCGGCGGCTCGGGACGCAAGACCGCCGACGGTCGTCTCGATCATGGCGGCGCCTGGATGGACGCGGCGGCGTGGCCGCCAGCGGACGTCGCCGTCACGGACTGGTTCTTCCAGGCCGATGGCGCTCTGACGAGGCAAGCGCCCAGCGCGGCGTCGGCGTTCCGGGAATACATCCATGATCCCGGCCGGCCCGTGCCCACCATCGGCGGCGCCATCGCCTCGGGCGCGCCCGTGATGGAAGCCGGCGCGTTTGACCAGCGCGAGGCCCCGGGCGTATTTGGTTGCGAGCCGCCCTATCGCGCTCTTGGCGCGCGGGACAACGTACTGGTGTTCCAGACCTCGCCGCTTGAGCAGGACATCGTCGTCGTCGGTTCGATCAAGGTGGACCTTCACATCGCGTCGGACTGTGTCGACACGGATTTCATGGTCAAGCTGATCGATGTCCATCCGCCATCGGACGACTATCCCGACGGCTATGCGATGAATCTCTGTCACGGAGTGTTGCGCGTCCGGTATCGCGAGAGCTTCGAGCACGAGACCCGGCTGGAGCCAGGCGAAGTCTACGCGATCACGATCGACGCCTTTCCGACCGCCAACCGCTTCGTGAAAGGTCACAGGATCAGGCTCGACATCTCCTCGAGCAATTTCCCCCATTTTGACGTCAATCCGAACTCAGGAGAGCCGGAGGGTTACGGCCGATCTCCCCGAGTGGCGACAAATCGGGTCTATATGGACGCGGCGCGCCCCTCGCGGGTGCTCTTGCCGATCCTTGTGTCTTAGTCGTTCAGCGGACAGGCGATGAAGCTCAACCTGCGGAGTCTGGAAGCCTTCCGGGAGACCATGCTGAGCGGCTCGGCGACCGCCGCCGCCGCGCGCATGGGTCTGAGCCAACCCGCTGTCAGCCGCCTGATCGCCCAGTTGGAGCAGGATGCCGGCTTCGATCTCTTCTACCGCGAGAAGGGTCGCCTAGCGCCGACGCCGGAGGCCCTGATCGTCTATGAGGAGATCGACCTGGCGTTCGGCGGGCTTGAGCGCGTCGACACCCTGGTGCGGGACCTCGCATCATTCAACACGGGCGCTCTGAAGATCGTCGCGCCGCCCAGCCTGTCGGAGGGCGTGCTTCCCAGCATTCTCAGCCGTTTCATGGCGCGGTTTCCTAATGTGCGCGTTTCGATCGACTCGCGGAGCACCGAGACGGCTCGGACGATGGTCGCAAATCGCACCGCCGACTGCGGCTTCGTGAAGCTGCCGATGGATCGCTCGGATATCTCCACGGTCCTGCTGTCCTCCAGCGAGACGGTGTGTGTCCTGCCGGAGACTCACCCCTTGAAGGCCCACCCGGAATTGACGCCTCAGCTTCTAAGGGGCGAACCGCTGGTTCTGCTCGGCTATGGCACGCGAACCCGTCGGCAGATCGACGACGCCTTCCGCGACTGCGGCGTGCGTCCGGAAGTGAAGCTGGAGACCCACACCGTCGGATCCGCCTGCGCCTTCGCCGCCGCCGGACTGGGCGTGGCGATCGTCAACGCGCTCTTGGCGACCAACTATCTCAAGCCGGGGATGGCGGTGCGGGTCTTCCGCCCCCAGATCCTGCACGACTACGCCTTCATGACATCGGCCCTGGCCCCGCCGGGACGTCTTGCCAACGCGCTTCTGGAGCAGGCCCGGCAATACTTCGCCGAAGGATACCCGGCGCCTAAAGAGCGATGATCCCACGGCGATAGGCGACCGTGACCGCCTGTGTGCGATCCGTGACGTCCAGCTTGCTAAAGATGCTCCGCATATGGCCTTTCACCGTGTCCTCGGACAGCGCCAAGGCGCGGGCGATTTGCTTATTGGCCGCGCCCTGCGCGACGCGCCGGAGCACGTCGATTTCGCGATCGCTGAGAGGTTCGGCGATGGCGTTGACGGCGATGTCGTGCGCGACCTCGGGGTGGAGACAGCGCTGCCCGCCCAAGACCGCGCGGATAGTGTCGATAAGCTCTCTTCTTAAGCTGCTCTTGAGCAGGTAACCGCTGGCGCCGGCCCTGAGGGCGCTCAAGGCCCTCACATCGCCAGCGTAGGTCGTCAGGACAATGATCCGCGCATCCGGAGCGATCGCGCGGATCGCGCTGATCGCCTCGACGCCGTCGACGCCCGGCATCTGCAGGTCCATCAGCACGAGGTCGGGCCGTAGGTTTTTGAACTGAGCGATCGCGTCCAGCCCGTCGGCGGCCTCGCCCACGACCCGAATGTCCGGCTCGGCCTCAAGCACGGCCGTCACGCCTTCGCGCAGGAGCGGATGATCATCGACGATCAGCACCGATATGGCGTCGCTCATTCCGCGCCTTCCCCGTCTTTCCCGTCGCGAGGCCCCGCCAGCCATCGCGGCCACGCGATCCGTCGACGGGCATAGGCCACGGCGCCCGGAACGACCAGTTCCACGTCCGCGCCCTCGCCGGGCCGGCTGTGGATGGTCAAGCTGGCCCGGATCTTACGCGCGCGCTCGCGCATGCCCGCCAAGCCAAAGTGCCCGTCGCGTCCGCCGACCTCAAGGACCGCGGGCTCGATACCCACGCCGTTGTCGCGAACGTTGATGCGCAAGCGCTTGCGCTCGAACGTGACGATCACGTCGATCCGTGAGGCGCGCGCGTGGCGGTGAGCGTTGAACAGGGCCTCGACGACGATGCGTTCAACCTCGTCAGCGACCAGAGGATGCAGATCGATGGGACGGCCGATCGTTGTCGTCACGACCTCGGCCGCCCCCTCCGAGCGCATCGACTCGGCGACGTCGCGCAGAGTGGTGACCAGATCCCCGCCGACCGACACGCGCAGGCTGCGCACGCGATCTCGCGCCTCGACGACCACGGCCTCGGCCCGGTCCAGCGCACGCTCCAACTGGTCGCGAGCGGGCAGGTCCGTCGGCACCTGGCGGGCCGCCGACTGGAAGGTGAGGATCAGTCCCTGGACCCCTTGCAGAAGCGTGTCGTGAAGCTCTCGGGCGATCCGCTCCCGCTCAGCGATGCGTTCGCGCAGACTAGCCTGCAGACGCTCGCTCAACCGCCCCATCCGCCACTGGAAGGCCAGCGCCAGCAAGGCGAGCGCCAAGGCGACGCAGAGCAATTGGAACAGCCGGTTCTGCCAAAGCGTCGGCGGAAGTTCCAACGTCACGCTGGCGCCATCCTCGTTCCAGACCCCATCCGCATTGGCCGCGCGCACGCGGAACACATAGGTTCCCGGCCTGAGGTTCGCGTAGAAGGCCTGTCGACGGCTTCCGGCCTCGACCCAGTCTTCGTCGACGCCCTCGAGCCGATAGCGGAAGCGTACGCGCTCGGGCGTCGCCAGGCTGAGACCCGCATAGTCGATCTGGATCGAGCGCGCGCCTTTCGCCAGACGGATGACCGGTCCGTCCGCCGCGCGCTTGCCATCCACCACGACGCTTTTGATTGAGACGGGCGGAGCCACCGTGTTGAAGGGCAACCTGGCGGGATCCAGCGACGCGATTCCGGCGGTCGTCGCCATCCACACTCGACCGTCGCCGCCGACCGCCAGATCCGCCCGGTACTTGTAGGACGCCGGAGCGGGCAGGCCGTCCTTGAGATCGTAGATACGCGCGGGAAGGTCGGCCTTGGGATCTTCGAAGGCGCGTTCGAGATCGGCGTTGCGCATTCTCACGAGACCGGCCGCGCCGAGCAGCCACGTCTCGGTGGCCGTTTGAGCCAATCCGTGGCTGAGCCCGATGAATGGAAAACGGTCGCGGGAGATGAATTGCGATCCCGTGTCGCGAAAGCGGGTAAGGCCAAAATCGCTGCCGGAGATGACGCCGAGCGGTCCATTGGCCATCGGCATCGTGCCGCCCCGTTGAGAACGCGGCTGGGTCTTGATCGGTGTGATGGTCGCGCCATCGATGAGCACCGCGCCGCGACCGCCGTCGGCCACGATGCGGCCTCGGGAGTCTGCGATCAGGGCGGTGACGGCCCGACCCAGCTGTTCTGGCATGGCGTGCGTCCACTGACGCCCGTCCCATTTCACGAGGCCGCCCATGAAGCCCGCGCCCCAGAAAGCGCCCTGAGCGTCAACCGCGCAGGCGGTGACTTGCACATGCGGGAAGGGCGGCGGCGGCAGGCGGGTGACCTTGTCGCCGTCAACGCGCAAGACCTCGGTTCCCAGCCCCATCCAGAGGCCGCCGCCCGGCGCGTCGCACATGGCGGTGAACGGGCCGAGGCGCCGGATCAGCGGCTTCATCGGCTGACCAGGCAAAGCTCTGTACAGGGTGTCGCTGTCGTAGACATAGGCAACCCCGGCCGTGGTCGCGAAGACGCCGTAGCCATACGCCGAACTGGTCGGAACCACGCTCTCCGGCGCGATGGCGGCGGGGCGGAAACGATCCAGGCCGCCGACGGTGGCCACCCAGATATTGCCTTCGCGATCCTCGAGCGCTCTGTAGGCCATGTCGGAGCTTAGCCCCTGCTGGGCCGAGAACGACTCGACCCGGGGCGACGCCGTGGCGTCCTCTCCTGGTCGGATTCGGAAGACGCCGTCAGGATGCCGAGCGCCCCAGAGGCTGTTGTCCCGATCGAAGAAGATCCGCGTCTGACGGCTGGTTGTCAGCGTCGGGTAGGCGATCTGCCCAGCGCCCTGCCCCTCGACGACCCTTACCCCCCGAGCGTCCGCCGCCCAAAGGCGCCCCTGCCCGTCCTGCGCCAGCGCTACCTCCTGGATGAAGCCGGACTGGACGGTGGAGAAGCGTGGCTCGCCGGGACGCATGCGCGCCAGGCGACCCGAACCGCTGATCCACACCGCGCCATCGCGCGCGACGAACACCCATTCGACCTCGCCCGGAATGTCGATCAGGGCGTCCAGGATCTGCCAGGCGCCGTTGGAGAACCGGACCAGCTTGGCCTTGGGATTCGAGGTGGTCGCCCAGATCGCGCCGTCCCGGCCCTCGGCCAGCGAATAAACCACGGAATGAAAAATCCTGGCGTCGTAGAGGAGCCTTATCTGGCCCTTTTCAAGGACGGCGATCCCGCCCCTCTCATAGCCGACCCACAGCGCGCCGTTGCGGGTGACCATCAGTCGGACGACACGGTCATTGAGGGTGTAGGTCTTCGGGCGGGGCGGACGTACCGGCTCGAAGGTCACCCCGTCGAACCGGTATAGGCCGAGCGGGGTGCCCAGCCACAGGTAACCGTCAGGCGTCTGGGCGAGATCCTCGATCGCGGCGGGCGCGCCATCCTCGACCGTCCAACGCGTGTGCTTGTACTGCGCGATCGCGCGCTGCGGATCCAGCGCCCGAGCCGGCGACGTCAACGCCAGAGCGACCAAGAGGGCCGCCCACCAGCCAATCCTTACAGACCCGTTCGCCATGCGCGCCTTCTATCCCAGGTAGCCTGCCTAAGCGCCGCCGCTCTCGTCGTTCAATATCGGCCGAGCTAGGCCCGGCCCACCCTTTTGGTGGCGATCAACGTCACGCGAGCAATTCTGGTGACGATCCGACGCCCATCGGTGTCATCGCCGCCTAGCCCGCTTGAGGTTTACGCAGCCGCCCCAGCGCGGGACGTTTGGCTGCGATAACGACCAATGCCGACAAGACCTCCGACATCGCTTGCGTGTCGTGTGGCCCTGATCGCCGCGGCGCTCTCCATCCAAGTCTGAACCTCCTTCGGGGAACAAAGATGACTGATCACGACCCCAAAGACGTGGGCGCCACGCGGCGTCACGTCCTCGTCGCTGGCGCGGGCGCGGCGACCCTGGCGGCTCTGCCGTCCGCTTCCCTGGCGCTGGCCAAGCCCGCGTCCTCAACCCAAGGCAAAGGAACCCATGACATGAGCAGCGGCTACGTCACGACCAAGGACGGCGTGCAGATCTACTACAAGGACTGGGGTCCCAAGGACGCTCAGCCGATCGTGTTCCACCACGGCTGGCCGCTGTCGGCCGACGACTGGGACAACCAGATGATGTTCTTCCTGCTGAAGGGCTATCGCGTCATCGCCCACGACCGTCGCGGTCACGGCCGTTCGACCCAGACCGACACCGGCAACGAGATGGACACCTACGCCGCCGACGTCATCGCCCTAACCGATCACCTCGACCTGAAGAACGCCTTCCACGTCGGCCACTCGACCGGCGGCGGCGAAGTCGCCCATTACGTCGCCCGCGCTAAGCCCGGCCGTGTCGGCAAGGCCGTTCTCGTCGGCGCGGTGACGCCGATCATGCTGAAGACCGCCGCCAACCCGGGCGGCCTGCCGATGGAGGTCTTCGATGGCTTCCGCAATGGCACCGCCTTCAACCGCGCCCAGTTCTTCCGGGATGTCGCCGCCGGTCCGTTCTACGGCTTCAACCGTCCGGGCGCGAAAGTCTCCGAAGGCGTCATCGACAACTGGTGGCGCCAGGGCATGCAGGCCGGCGTCAAGCCGCTGTATGATTGCGTGAAGGCGTTCTCGGAAACTGACTTCACCGAGGACCTGAAGAAGATCGACGTGCCGGTTCTGGTGTTGCACGGCGAAGACGACCAAGTCGTCCCGATCGACGACAGCGCCCGTCTCGCCATCAAGCTGCTCAAGCACGGCAAGCTGATCACCTATCCCGGTTTCCCGCACGGCATGGCGACCACCCAGGCCGACGTCATCAACGCCGACCTGCTGGCCTTCTTCAAGGCCTAGGAACTGGGATCGCCGTCATGCGCCAGGCAGGCCCGTCCCGGCCGGTAGACAATGCTTGCGCGCATAACGGCGGACCTTGGCGCGTGCTGGGGCTCGTCACCGTACGAACGCCCGAGGGCGTCCTTTTCGGACGACTGGAGACCCGCGTCCTGGATGCGGGTCTTCGGCCTCCAAGAGGCGAAAATCGGAAATGATGAGTTTCGTTCATTTCCATTTATGATCCCCGCGAGCGCCGGCACAGTCTCCTCATCAGACACCGACACGGCGGCCCGGGGCACGGTCCGCCAAACACCTAGAAGGACCGAAATCATGTCTCTGCAAGCCAAGGCCGTCCCAGGCGCCCGTCTCCTGAACCCGACGGATCACACCCTGATCATGATCGACTTCCAGTCGCAGATGGCCTTCGCCACCAAGTCGATCGACGCCAGTCTGCTGCGCACCAACGCCGCCCTGGTCGCCAGCGCCGCCGCCGGCTTCGGCGTCTCCACCATCCTGACGACGGTCGCCGAAAAGAGCTTCTCGGGCCCGATGTTCACGGAGGTCACCGACCCGTTTCCGGGTAAGCCCCTGCTGGACCGCACCTCGATGAACACGTGGGAAGACGCCCCGGTGATCGCCGAGGTCAACGCCATCGGCAAGTCGCGTATCGTGCTGGCGGGCCTCTGGACCTCGGTCTGCATCGTCGGCCCCGCGCTGTCGGCGCTGGATCAAGGCTACGAGGTGTTCGTGATCACCGACGCCTGCGGCGACGTCTCCAACGAGGCCCACGAGCGCGCTGTCACCCGCATGGTGCAAGCCGGCGCCCAGCCGATGACCTCGCTGCAATATCTGCTCGAACTGCAACGCGACTGGGCTCGCGCCGAGACCTACGAGCTGACGACGGGCGTCGCCAAGAAGTTCGGCGGGGCCTACGGCCTGGGCGTCACCTACGCCAAGACCATGTTCGGCGCGTCGGAAGGCCACTGACCGCTTCCGGGCGAGGCCAAAGGGCCTCGCCCGCCCTGTCCGGAGCGTCGCGATGAAGCCCTATCTCCTATCTATCGGCGCCGGCCTCTTGGTAGGCGTCCTCTATTCGCTGATGGGCGTGCGCTCCCCCGCTCCGCCCGCCATCGCCCTGCTGGGGTTGCTCGGCATGCTTCTGGGCGAGCAGGCCGTCCCCATCGCCAAGCGTCTGCTGACCAAGGCGCCGGTCACGGCCTATCTCAAAACGCCTGATTGCGCCGGCCGCGTGCTCGGCCCCCACGCCGGCGCCAAGACGCCCGAAGACCAGGCATGACGCCGGTCAATCGCCGCCAAGCGCTGGCCTTGGGCGCGGCCCTGCTTCCTAATCCCTTTCTCGCCGATCCTCGGAGGTCCGGTCCCATGTCCGCTCAAACCGATCTGCTGCTCGTCAACGGCAAGTTCACGACCCTCGACCGTAGCAATCCGCGCGCCGACGCTGCTCTGATCCGGGACTGCAAGTTCGCCGCGGTCGGCGAGGAGCGCGAGGTCCGCGCCGCCGCCGGCGCCAACCCCACTGCCATCGACCTGAAGGGCCGCCGGGTGATCCCGGGTCTGATCGACAGCCACATGCACATCATCCGCGGCGGGCTGAACTACAACATGGAGCTGCGCTGGGACGGCGTACCGACCCTGGCCGACGCCATGGCCATGCTGAAGAAGCAGGCCGCCAACACCCCGCCGCCGCAGTGGGTGCGCGTGGTCGGCGGCTTCACAGAGCATCAGTTCGTCGAAAAGCGTCTACCGACCCTGGACGAGATCAACACCGCCGCGCCCGAGACGCCGGTGTTCATCCTGCACCTTTATGACCGCGCCCTGCTCAACCGCGCCGCCCTGCGCGCCGTCGGCTACACCAAGGACACGCCGAATCCGCCCGGCGGCGAGATCCAGCGCGACGCCTCGGGCGAGCCGACGGGCCTGCTGCTGGCCCAGCCGAACGCGACGATCCTCTACGCGACGCTGGCCAAGGGCCCGAAGCTTCCCCCCGAATACCAGCTGAACTCCACCCGCCACTTCATGCGCGAGATGAACCGTCTGGGCGTAACCGGCGTGATCGACGCCGGCGGCGGCTTCCAGAACTATCCCGACGACTACGAGATCATCGAGAAGCTGCACGCCGACGACCAGCTGACCCTGCGGATCAGCTACAACCTGTTCACCCAGAAGCCGAAAGCCGAGCTCTCCGACTTCCAGAGCTGGTCCAAGCAGGTGAAGCCCGGCCAAGGCGACGACAAGTATCGCCACAACGGCGCGGGCGAGATGCTGGTCTACAGCGCCGCCGACTTCGAGGACTTCCGGGTCGAGCGCCCCGAGATGCCGGCCAACATGGAAAGCGACCTCGAGCCGGTCATCCGTCACCTGGTCGAGAACCGCTGGCCCTGGCGCCTGCACGCCACCTACGACGAGACGATAAGCCGGGCGCTCGACGTCTATGAGAAGGTCAACCGCGACATGCCGTTCGAGGGCCTGCACTGGTTCTTCGACCACGCCGAGACGATCAGCGACCGCAACATCGACCGTATCGCGGCCCTGGGCGGCGGCATCGCCGTGCAGCACCGCATGGCCTTCCAAGGCGAGTACTTCATGGAGCGCTACGGGGCCAAGGCCGCCGAGGCCACGCCCCCGATCGGCAAGATGCTGAAGGCCGGGATTCCGGTTGGGGCCGGCACGGATGCGACCCGTGTCGCCAGCTACAATCCCTGGGTCTCGCTGAACTGGCTGGTGACCGGCAAGACGGTGGGCGGCACGCGCCTCTACCCGCCGGCCAACCGCGTCGACCGCGAGGAAGCCCTTCGTCTCTGGACAACCGCCAACACCTGGTTCTCGAACGAGGAAGGCAAGAAGGGCCAGATCGCCGTCGGCCAGCTCGCCGACCTGGCCGTACTCAGCAGCGACTACCTGACCGTGCCCGAGGACGAGATCCCGCACCTGTCGTCGGTGCTGACCCTGTTGGGCGGCAAGGTGGTCCACGGCGAAGGCGACTTCGGCAAGCTGGCGCCGGTGCTGCCGCCGCCGATGCCAGACTGGTCGCCCGTGCGGACGTTCGGCGGCTATCAGGACCGCTCTCGAAGCCACGCGCGCGCCCTGGCCTCAGCCTGCGGCTGCGCCAGCAGCTGCAATGTCCACGGCCACGATCACGCGGCCGCTTACGCCCGCGAAGCGCCGACCGCTGATGCGCGCTCCTTCTGGGGTGTGATGGGCTGCGGCTGCTGGGCGGTGTGAAATGATCCGTTCGCGAGAAACCCCAAGTGTCGTCGCCGCCATCCTCGACTGGCCGCCGACCGCGCTGATGGCTCGTCTGGCCCTGGTCAGCGCCTACCTGCTGGGCGCGGTCGTGAAGGCGACCGACTTCCCCGGCGCGGTGGCCGAACAAGCCCATTTTGGCATGAGCCCGCCGGCCTTCTGGGCCGTCCTGACCATCGCCGTCGAGATCGTCGGACCGCTGCTGATCCTGACGCGTCGCTGGCTGTGGCTGGGCGCGGGCATGCTGGGCGCCTTCACCCTGTTGGCGGCGATCAAGGCCAACGCCTTCTGGGCGATGCCTACCGGGCACGACCGCTTCATGGCCATGAACGCCTTCGTCGAACACATTGGTCTGATCGGCGGCTTCGCGTTGGTCGCGCTGCTTGATCGCCGGGAGCGCGCCGCGTGAGCGCCCCCCGTCCCGTTCGCCTGGCCGGCGTCACCGGCATGAGCATGGCCTTCGTCGGCGGCTATATCGACGTCATCGGCTTCGTGCTGCTGTTTGGCCTGTTCGTCGCCCATGCCACCGGCAACATCGTCATGCTTGGCGTCGGCTTGGCTGGCGACGCCAGCGGCTTGGCGACCAAGTTGCTGGCCCTGCCCGTGTTCATCGGAACCGTAGCCGCCACCTACGCCCTGATCCGTTGGCGCAACGCCAGGGGACAGCCGTGCGAGGTGCTGGTGCTGGCGCTGCAGGCCCTCCTGCTGCTGGTCTTCATGTTGCTGACCGCCCACGCCCTGCCCGCCGCCGGCGCCAACGCCCCTGGTGTCATGTTGGCGGGTTTGGTCGGGGTGGTCGCCATGGCGGTTCAGAACGTCGCGGCCCGCGTGGTGTTCGCCCATCTGGCGCCCACCACCATGATGACGGGGAACGTCACGCAGATGGCGATCGACCTCGTCGACCTAGTGGTGGCCCGAGGCCGGCCTGACGAGGCTCTGAAGACACGAATCCGCAAGACCTGGCCGCCTGTTCTGGCCTTCGCCTTCGGCGCAGTGGGCGGCGCGCTCGGCGTGCTGTTCGCTGGCCCTTGGAGCCTCGGCCTTGGCGTCGTCGTGGTCGGCATCCTGGCGGTGCTGCACGCCCTGCGCGGAGAACGGTCGTGAAGCTGGTCACACCTATCGTGCTGGTCGCGCAGGCGAGCGCCGGCGCCGCTCAAGCGTCCGAGTCGCCCGCCTTCAAGCTCGTGCGGTCCGACGAGGACTATGGCTACCTAAGCAACGTGACCGACCGCACCGGACTCGATCCGCTGCGCTACGTCCCGCTGGGCGGCGACGCCTATCTGAGCCTAGGTGGTGAAGCGCGCCTGCGCGTGGACGCCGTCGACAAGCCGCGTTTCGGCCTTGGCGGCGCGCAGACCGACACCTTCGCTCTGGGCCGACTGCTGCTGAGCGGCGACCTGCGCCTGGGGCAAGCTGTAAGGGTCTATGGCGAGCTTGGCGTGCATCGGGACTACGGCAAGAAAGACAAGCCCGGCGCCACCGATCGCGATGGTGTCGACGCTCAGGTCCTGTTCGTCGACGTCACGCCCGCTTCAGGCTGGCGCCTCCGCCTTGGGCGCCAGGAACTGCAGTTCAACGCGACACAGCGCTTCGTCGCAGTGCGCGAGGCGCCGAACATCCGCCAGAGCTTCGATGGCGCGCGGATCACCCACACCGCGGGCCCGCTGAAACTGGACGCGTTCTACCTCCAGCCCGTCGTCATCTCGACCGGCGCCTTCGACGATACGCGCAGCCGCACGCAACGCTTCTACGGCCTGTATGCCTCGACGCGCCTGTCGCCGCGCCAGACGCTGGACCTCTACGCCCTCGGACTCGAGCGCGACGCCGTGCGCTTCGGAACGGTGACGGGCGACGAGCGCAGGACCAGCCTCGGGGCCAGACTCGCGGGGACCGAGGGCAAGTTCGACTATGAGGCCGAAGGCGTCGCGCAAGGCGGCCGCTTCGCCGGCCGCCGCATCCGCGCCTTCGCCGTCTCGGCAAGCGGAGGCTTTACGCTGGACCAGCCCTGGAAGCCGCGTCTGGGCTTGCGATTGGACGCCGGGTCAGGCGATCGGAACCCCACGGACGGTCGCCTGGGCACTTTCAACCCGATGTTCCCGAAGGGCGCCTATTTCAACGAAACGGGCCTCTTCAGCTGGGGCAATCTAGCCTCCCTGCGCGCCAGCCTTGGCGTCACGCCGTCGAAAGCCGTCAGCCTCGAGGCTAGCTATACAGCGCATCGCCTATGGACGGGCGACGACGCGATCTACCTGCAGCCTCTAGCTCCGCTCGCCGCCGCACGTCCTGGCCAGTCCAAGGACGTTGGCGACGCCATGCAGTTGGACGCGTCATGGCAGGCGACCCGAAACTTCAAGCTCCAAGGCCAACTGGCGCGGCAGGACGCAGGGCCCGCCGTTCGTGCGCTAGGCGGTAAGGCGGTGAGCCTCGCTGTGCTGTTCGCGCAGTTCAGGTTCTGACCTTAGCGCGTCGCCCAGGCCCGCCCGACCTCCGCCAGGGGAATACAGCCGTGATACGCGCCGGGCACCGGATCGTACTTCAAGGCCATGGTCGCGCCGGGTTCGGACGTGAAGTAGCCGATCGTCACCCAGTCCTCCAACGCCGCGAAGAAATGCGGCTGGCTGGGGTTTTGCCCCTTCGCGACCGCCGCCTCCTGGTCATACGCCGTCAGCATCGCGACCTGTTGCTCGGGCTTCAGCGCCGCGAAGACGTCGCCATGCGATGCCCGGGCGTCGGCGTCCATCCGCGTCAGGCCGCCGATCAGCAGGTCCTTCTGGGTCTTGTCGCAATAGTTGGCCAAGGCGCGGTCGATGAACTGCGGCACGCCGGCCTGCCGCGCCCCGGGCGTATCGGTGGTCGGAATGATCAACTCAGCCACTACGTCGACCAGGCGCGCCTGGTCGCTGGTCAGGGCCGTGGGCGTCCAGCCGAGCGTCGGCGCGGCGGCCGCGCGGCTGGCCCAGCCGGTCGCCGCCGCCCCGACCGTGAGCGCCAGACCCTTGAGAGCGTCGCGTCGGTGCAGCATCACAGATCTCCCCGCTTGCGAGCCTTCACGGCATGGTCGGCCGCCCGCGCCGTTAGCGCCATATAGGTCAGGGACGGGTTTACGCACGACGCCGAAGTCATGGCCGCGCCGTCCGTCACATAGACGTTCTTGCACTCGTGGACCTGATTGTGGGCATTCAGCACCGAGGTCTTCGGATCGCGGCCCATGCGGGCTGTGCCCATCTCGTGGATGCCCAGACCAGGCGCATAGCCGCCGTCGTAGCCGCGAACGTTCTTGAAGCCCGCCGCCTCCAGCATCTCGGCCGCAGCGTTCTGCATGTCCTTGCGCATGGCCAGCTCGTTCTCGCGCATGGTCACGTTCATGGTCAGGGTCGGAAGGCCGAACTCGTCCTTCACGTCGCGGTTCAAGGTGACGCGGTTGTCCTCGTAAGGGAGGATTTCGCCGAAACCGCCCAGGCCCATGCTCCAGGGACCAGGCTGTGTCAGGGCCGCCTTGCGCTCGGCGCCAAAGCCGCGTCCGCCCTTCTTCAGGTCGCGCTCCCAGCCGGGTCGCGAGGCGCCGCCCTGGTAACCGAAACCGCGCAGGTAGTCGGACCGCTTGGTCGCGGCGTCGCCGAGGTTGCGGAAGCGCGGCACGTAGATGCCGTTGGGCCGGCGGCCAGAGTAGTACATGTCGGCGAACTCGGGCGCCTCGCCGCTGGCGCCGACGCCCAGGTGGTGGTCCATCACGTTGCGGCCCAGCTGGTCGCTGCCGTTGCCGAAGCCGTTGGGGAACCGCGAGCTGGTCGAGTTCATCATGATCCAGGCCGAATTCAGCGCCGAGGCGCAGAGGAACACGACGTCGGCGTAGAACTCCTCGTCCTTGCGGGTGGTCGCGTCCAGAATCCGCACACCGCTGGCCCGTCCAGCCTTCTCGTCATAGATCAGCTCGGTCACGATCGAGTTGGGTCGGATCACCAGGTTGCCCGTGCGCTCGGCCGCGACCAGCCCGCCGGAGTTCGAGCTGTAGTAGCCGCCGAATGGGCAGCCGCGGATGCACATGTTGCGGTACTGGCACTTGGTGCGGCCCAGGCTGAGCTGCTCCTCGGTCGGCGCGGTCAGGTGGGCCGTGCGGCCCATGGTGATGCGCCGCTCCGGGAAGCGCGCCTCGGAGCGCGTCTTGAAGGCTTTCTCGACGCAGTTCATCTCCATCGGCGGCTGGTAGACGCCGTCCGGCAGCTGCGGTAGGCCCTCGGCCTGCCCCGAGACGCCGATGAAGCGCTCGACGTGGTCGTACCAGGGCGCGAGATCCTCGTAGCGGATCGGCCAATCGACCGCGATGCCTTCGCGGGCGTTGGCCTCAAAGTCGATCGGGCTGTGGCGATAGCTCTGACGCCCCCAGGTCAACGAACGGCCGCCGACGTGATAACCGCGGATCCAGTCGAACCGGTTAGTCTCGGTATAGGGATTGGTATCGTCGCGGACGAAGAAGTGCTGGGTGTACTCCGTCATGGTATAGCCCGTGCGGCGCTGCACCGGATATCGGGCCGACAGCTCGTCAGGCGGGAGCTGCCCCTGCGGATACTTCGTCTGCCAGGGATCCAGGGTGGCGGTCGGATAGTCCTCGAGGTGACGAACCATGCGTCCGCGCTCGAGCACCAGAACCTTGAGCCCCTTTTCCGTGAGTTCCTTGGCGGCGATGCCGCCGGTGATCCCGCTGCCGACCACGATGGCGTCGTAGGTGTTCTTACGACGCGCTCGACCATTTAGGTTGGCCATGTTCGCTCCCTTTGCGGTCCGCTCGCCAGACCGCGCCGGCATGCTTACGCAACGCGACGCCAACCCTGGATGGAACCCATCATTCTTGCCTGGAGGCTTCCATGAAATGGGTTACATTGCAAGAAAGCTCGACATTCGATCGCGAAAAGTGGGCGTCCGGGAGGAAGAAAGCACCATGACCATCTTGTCCGCGTCGGCGCGGGGTTCCGGCCTGGCCGCGCTCGTGCTCGGTCTGGTTGCGACCGCGAGCCCAGCATTCTCTCAGGACCTCAAGGCGGCCCCCTGGAAACCGCTGTTCGATGGCAAGAGCCTGGACGGCTGGATTCCCAAGATCGCCAAGCACCCCGTCGGCGAGAACTATCAGCAAACCTTTGTTGTCGATAACGGCGCGATCAAGGTCTCATACGCCGGCTACAAGACCATGGACGGCCAGTTCGGCCACCTCTTCTACAAGACGCCGTTCAAAGCCTACCGCCTCCGCTTGACCTACCGTTTCCTGACCGACGGCGCCCTACCCGACACGCCCGCCTGGGCGCGTAGCAACAGCGGGATCATGTTCCATAGCCAAAGCCCCGAGAGCATGACGGTCAACCAGTCGTTCCCGGTCTCGGTGGAGTTCCAACTCTTGGGCAAGGACGGCGATGCGCGCCGAGCCACCGCCGCGGTCTGCACGCCGGGCGTCACCATCACCATCGACGGACAGAAGGTGAAGGAGCACTGCACCCCTTCCGCCAACGCGCCGACCGTTCCGAACGGAACCTGGGTCAAGGCCGAGCTTGAAGTGCGGCCGAACGGCGAGGTCTTCGAGAAGATCGACGGCGTCGTCGTCCACCACTACGCGGACATCACGCTGGATCCGGACGACACCGTCGCCGACGGCGCCAAGCCGTACATCCTGGCCCGCGGCGCTCAGCGGGTGACCGAGGGCTACATCGCTCTGCAGAGCGAAGGCCATCCGATCGAGTTCAAGGACATCGAGATCCAGAAGCTGACGGCGCGCTAGAGCGTGATAGCCGAAAGTGTAAGCGGTTTCGCGGCAATCACGCTCTAAGTCTATGATTTAGAGCCCGTCAGGATCGATCACTTCTTCACCGTACCCAGGTACTGGATCACGGCCGCGCGTTCGTCGGGGTTTGGCGCGCCCAGCAGCATCTTGGTGCCGGGCACCAGCTTGTTCGGCGCCTTGATGAAGGCGTCCATCTGGTCCGGCGTCCAGGTCAGGCCCGAGGCCTTCATGGCGCTGCTGTAGGCGTAGCCTGGCGCGGTCCCGGCCTTGCGGCCGACCACGCCAGCCAGCGGCGGCCCCATCTTGCCCGGCGCGGGCTGCAGCGAATGGCAGACCGTGCAGCGTTGCTGGAACACCTGCTCGCCCGTGGGCGGCGCGGCGACGGCGCTGGTGGCCAAGCCCGCGAACAGGGCGGCGAGGGTAAGCTGGAACTTCATTGAGTACTCCGTCGGGTCAGGCCCATTAGAGGCCAAGGAGGCGGCGGTTGCGACCAGGATCCGACGCGCCGCCGGCGAAATCGTCGAACGCCTTGTCGGTCACCTGGATGATATGGTCGCGGATGAAAGGCGCGCCTTCGCGAGCGCCTTGTTCGGGATGCTTCAGCGCGCACTCCCACTCCAGCACCGCCCAGCCGTCATAGTCGTACTGGGCGAGCTTGGAGAAGATCGCCTTGAAGTCCACCTGGCCGTCGCCTAGCGAGCGGAACCGGCCCGGCCGCTCGGCCCAGCCCAGATAGCCGCCATAGACCCCGGCCTGGGCCGAGGGCCGGAGCTCGGCGTCCTTGACGTGGAACGCCTTGATCCGCTCGTGATAGCGATCGATGTAGCCCAGATAGTCGAGCTGCTGCAGCACCAAGTGGCTGGGGTCGTACAGGATGTTGGCGCGCGGATGGCCGCCGACCTCGTCCAGGAACCTTTCGAAGGTCGCGCCGTCGTGCAGGTCCTCGCCCGGATGGATCTCGTAGCAGGCGTCGACGCCGTTCTCCTCGAACACGTCCAGGATCGGCTTCCAGCGGCGACCGAGTTCGGCGAAGGCCTCCTCGACCAAACCTGCGGGGCGCTGCGGCCACGGATAGAAGTATGGCCAGGCCAACGCGCCGGAGAAGGTCGCGTGCGCCTTTAGGCCCAGGCGACGGCTAGCGATGGCGGCGGCTTTCACCTGCCCGACCGCCCATTCCTGGCGCTCCTTGGGCTTGCCGCGCAGCTCCGGCGGCGCGAAGCCGTCGAACAACTCGTCGTAGGCCGGATGCACGGCGACCAGCTGGCCTTGAAGGTGGGTCGAAAGCTCGGTGATCCGCAGGCCATGGTCGGCCAGCAGGCCGGCGACGTCGTCGCAATAGGCCTGGCTCTCGGCGGCGCGGGCGAGATCAAAGAACGAATCCGCGCCTCCCGTCGGCATCTGCACGCCGACATAGCCCAGGTCCGCCACCCACTTGGCCATGGTCTCCAGCTTGTCGAACGGCGGCTTGTCGCCGATGAACTGGGCCAGAAAGATGCCGGGGCCCTTGAGCGTCTTCATCGCGCGTCTCCTTCCAGCGTCACCCAGCCCGCGTCCTGCCGGCTGGCGGCCACGGCCCGCTCGACGAAAGCCATGCCGCGCACGCCCTCGGCGATGTCCGGGACCAGCGCGCCCTCCCCGCCTTCGATGGCGTCAGCGAAGTCGCGGTAGATATTGGCGAAGGCCTCGATGAAACCTTCGGGATGGCCGGTCGGCAGGCGGGTGACCGCGCGGGCCGCCGGGCTCAGATAGCCCGAGCCGGCATGCAGCACCTGGCTTGGGCCGTCCAGCCAGTCCAGGGTCAGGACGTTCGGGTCCTCGTGCGACCAGGTCAGGCCGCCCTTTTCGCCATAGACGCAGAGCTTAAGCCCGTTACGAGCCCCAGCGCTGATCTGCGAGGCGATCAGCACGCCCCGCGCGCCGCCGGCAAAGCGCAGCAGCACATTGCAGTCGTCGTCCAGCGGACGGCCGGGCACCACGGTGGCGACGTCGGCGCACAGGCGCTCGACCCGATGGCCGGTCACGAATTCGGCGATGTTGAAGGCGTGGACACCGATGTCGCCGATGCAGCCGCCCACGCCGGACTGCTTGGGATCAGCCCGCCAGGTGGCCTGCTTGTTGTCGGCCTCGCGCTCCAGAGGCTCGGAGAGCCAGCCCTGCGAATACTCGACGATCACCTTGCGGACAGCGCCAAGGTCGCCACGCGCCACGATCTCGCGCGCCTCGCGGACCATGGGATAGCCCGTGTAGGTATAGGTCAGGCCATAGCGCTTGCCCGACGCGGCGACGATCGCGGCCAGTTCCCTGGCTTCCGCCAGGTTCAAGGTCGCCGGCTTGTCGCTGATGACGTTCAGCCCCCCGTGCAGCGCGGCGGCCGAGACGTCGAAGTGCAAATGATTGGGCGTCACGACCGACACCAGCTGGACGCCATCGGCGCGAGCACGTTCGGCGGTGATCATCGCGTGATGGTCGGGATAGACGCGGTCCGACGCGACGCCCCAGGCCGCGGCCGCTTGGGCGTTCTTGGCCGGATCGCGACTGAACACCCCGGCGACCAGACGGATACGCCCATCCAGCTCGGCGGCCATGCGGTGCACCGGGCCGATGAACGAGCCGGGGCCGCCCCCGACCATGGCCATCCGCAAGCTCATCAGGCGACCACCTTGGCCAGATAATCGAAGCTGATCTTGGCCGACTCCAGGCGAGTCCCCGGGAACGGCGGCTCCTGCTCATAGAAGAACCCGCGCACGCCGGCGTCATAGGCGGCCGGCAGGAGCTTCGGCCAATTGATCATGCCCGAGCCGACCTCGGTCGGATCCTGGCGCAGCTCGAAATTGGCCTTCGTCGTCGGCTTGATGTCCTTGACGTGCATGTGGGTGAAACGGCTCGGATGCGCCTTCAGCATCGCGAACGGATCATGGCCGGCGGCCGTCACCCAGCCGGCGTCCATCTCGAAGGAGACCAGGCTCGGGTCCGTGCCCTTGAGCAAGATGTCCATGCCCGTGGTGTCGCCCAGCGGGGCGAGCTCGAAATTGTGGTTGTGATAGCCCGTGCCGATGCCGGCCTTCTTCAGGACGGCGGCCTTCTGGTTGAGGAAGTCGGCGTTCCACTTCCAGTCGTCGGCGGTCATCTGGCCGCCGGCCTGGCGCAGGTCCGCGCCCGTGAAGCGGTCCGGGATGTAGAGGATCGGCATGATCGCGGTCTTCGCGCCGATCACATGCAAGTCGTCGGCCAGCTTGGAAAGATCGCCGCTGAAGGTCGCGCCGGCGCCCTTGGGCTGGACGTGGGCGCTGGTGCAGGCCAGGCCCGCGCGGTCGAAGGCGACGCGCAGCTCGGCCGGCGTGCGGCCGAGATAGCCCGCCAGTTCCACCGTCTTGAAGCCGATCTTGGACACCGTCGCGAGTTGGGCGTCGAGCTCCTTCGCGAGATCCGGACCCAGGCTGTAGAGCTGAATGCCCAGCGGCAACTTGCGGCGCTGGAAGAAGTTCGCTTCAGCCGCGCGAGCGACCCCGGCGGCGGCCATGGCGGCCGCGCCGGCGACGAGGAAGCCCCGTCGAGAAAGGGCGGCGGCTCGGGTTTCGTTGGAAATCGTGCGCACGAGGCTTTCCTTTCGGACTTTAAGGCTGCGCCGGGCTGGCGGCGCCCACGGGGTCTTCGGCTTGGGTTTCAGTGATCGGCCCGCGCGAGGGCGGACGGAAGAAGACGGCCAGCAACACGGTGGCCGCCAGCGCCAGACCGGTCGGGACCATGAACAGACGGGTATAGTCGACCTGACCGTTCGCGCTGAGACGGCTGATCAGTTCCGGGAACAGGAAGCTGGCGGCGACATTGCCGACGCCCAGGATCAGCAGGTTGAACAGGCCCTGGGCGCTGGAGCGCACGTCCTTGGGGAACACCGCGTCGACGAAGATGTACACCGTCGCGAAAAAGAACGCGTAGCAGATCCCGTGCAGCAGCTGGACGGCGACGATCACCGGTACGCTGTCGGCGAAGAAGGCGAAGACGGCGAAGCGGGCGGCATGGCCCAGCACGCCGATGATCATGGTGATCTTCCATCCCAGCCGCGCCAGGACGCGGCCCAGGAAGAACATGGTCAGGATCTCGGCCACCTGGCCCAGGCTCAGCACCACCATCGACAGGTTGCCGGCGATTCCGACCCGGTTGGTCAGGAAGGCGTCGGCCATCACGAAGTAGCCGTTGTGGATCACGGAATCGATGAAGGTGACGATGAACAGCACCAGCACGAACGGCGCGCCGAGCAGCTTGAACGCCCGTCGCCAGGCCAGCTTGTCGACGCCGGCTTCATCCTTGCGCGGCGGGGTGTGCGGTAGGGTCAGGGAATAGGCGGCGAAGGCGAAGGACAGGATCGCCGCGACCAGGAAGATCCACCGCGTCTGCTCGGCCGTGGCGTGCGCGCCCAGCAGAAAAACGAAGGGCCAGCTGACCAGCACCCAGCCGACCGTCCCGCCCATCCGCACCGCGCCGAACTCGCCGGCGGGATCGCGCAGATTGGCGAAGGCGATCGAGTTGGTGACCGACAAGGTGGGCACATAGACCAGGCTGAAGATCAGGTAGCAGGCGAAGAACGGCCAGAAGCTGGTCGAGAACGCCGTGCCGACCAGGGCGAGGCCGCCGATCAGGTGGCTGGCGGCCAGGAACCGCTCGGCGGAAAAGTTGCGATCGGCGAATTGGTTGGAAAAGAAGATGCCGACCAAGGCCGCGACGCCCCAGGCGCTGCCGACCAGCGACTGCTGCCAGGGCGCGAAGCCCAGCATGCCCATGTACGGAAAGATCTTCGGCGCCCAGGCGCCCCAGATCGCCAGTTGCAGCACCATCATCAGGAAGAGCCGGAAGCTCGTCTTCATGGTCCTGGTCCTCCCCGACCAGCTTGGGCGGCTTTTGACCATTCCGGCCACGCGCGCTCCGATGTAATCGAAATCATCGATAACAGGGGTCGGGCGAACCGGCAACCGGCTGCCGAGCTCCAGCTTCGCCTTGCCAAGGCTGGGAGCAGTCGCCAGTGTCGCCGCAATGGCGACCATTCAAGATGTTGCGCGGGCCGCGGGCGTGTCGACGGCGACGGTTTCGCGGGTGTTCAGCGCCCCCGAGTTGGTGATCGAACCGACGCGCCAGAAGGTCATGGCGGCGGTGGCCCAGCTTGGTTACGAGCCCAACTTCGCCGCCAAGAGCCTGCGCACTCTGCGGACCGAGAAAATCCTGGTCACGGTGCCCGACATCTCCAACCCGTTCTTCTCGCAGGTCATCCGGGGCGTCGAGGAAGCCGCCCTCGCCGCCGGCTATTCGGTGCTGCTGGGCGACACGCGTCACGAAGAGGCGCGCGAGGAGCAGTACGCGGCCATGTTCCGGCGCAAGGAGGCTGACGGCCTGATTTTCCTTGGCCACCGGCTGCCCGACGTGTTGGCCGATATGGTCGCCGCCAAGGGCGTGAAAACCCCGATCGTCAACGGCTGCGAGTTCCGGCCAGGCCTGGCCGTCTCCAGCGCTCACATCGACAACGAAGGCGCCGCCGCCGAGGTCATGGAGCATCTCTACGGCTTGGGACACACCCGGATCGGCGTGGTGACCGGACCGCTAGCCAGCCCGATCAGCAGTGACCGCCTCTCCGGCGTTCTGGCTGCCGCCCAGCGGCACGGTCGCGCCAGCGCCCTGCGCATCTCGATCGGCGACTTCTCGATCGAGTCGGGCGTTCGCCAGGCGGGGGAGTTGCTGGACGAGCCGGGCCGTCCAACGGCGATCTTCTGTTTCAGCGACGAGATGGCGATGGGCGCGCTGGAGGCGATCCGGCGGCGCGGCCTTGTCTGCCCCCGCGACGTGTCGCTGGTCGGCTTCGACGACATCCGCTTTTCCCGTCACCTCGATCCGCAGCTGACCACGGTCAGCCAGCCGATGGAGGAGATCGGCCACGAGGTCGTGCGCCTGTTGCTCGACATCCTGGCGGGCCGAGCGACGACGCTTCAGAACGTGACCCTGCCGCACGAACTGGTCGTCCGGGCGAGCACCGCGCCGCCGGCGACCTAAAGCCGGGGCGGCAACTCCCGCACCCAGATGTTGCGGAAGCTGATCGGCTTGCTGGGATCGCCATGGGCCTGCAGCTTGATCGGCGCGGGGCCGTGCGCCTTGTAGGACGGCTTGCCGATATAGACCGTCTCGCCGGCCAGGACGGCGTTGTCCTGTACCAGCACGCCGTTGTGCAGCACCGTGACGGTCGCGGGCGAAGCCAACGCCCCGGCCGCGGTGAAACGCGGCGCCCGCCAGACGATGTCGTAGGTCTGCCATTCGCCGGGTTTGCGGCTGGCGTTCACCAGGGGCGGATGCTGTTTGTAGACGCCGCCGGCTTGGCCGTTGACGTAGGTCTGGTTCTCGAAGGAGTCGAGGATCTGCACCTCGTAACCCGCGTCGCGCGGCCCCGTGGAGGCCAGGAAGACGCCGCTGTTGCCGCGCCCCTGCCCGCTTCCGT
Organism: Caulobacter sp. X; assembly: GCF_002742635.1. NCBI lineage: Bacteria > Pseudomonadati > Pseudomonadota > Alphaproteobacteria > Caulobacterales > Caulobacteraceae > Caulobacter > Caulobacter sp. X. The sequence goes on from NZ_PEGF01000001.1 coordinate 406,546, forward strand.
CGATATCGGCCGGGATCCGCCATTCCAGGTGCAGCTGGTAGTCCTGGAAGGCGCGCCTGGTCTCGATATTGCCCTTGGCCTTGTCGACCGTGATCACGCCGTCGGCCACCGTCCAGGCGGCTGGCGACCTGTCCTCACTCGACACCCACTGGTCAAGGTTCTTGCCGTCAAACAGAACGATCGCATCGGACGGCGGAGCGCCCACAGCGGCTGCGGGCGTGACGATCGCCGGCTTTGGGCTCCAGACTTCGGTGTCCTCGGGACGCGACTGAGCCTGCGCGGAGAGTGCGGCGAAGCTCGCCAGACAGGCTGCGCTCAGGAGAATTCGGGTCATGGCGCGCGTACTCCAACTGTCCCAGCGAGGCGATGGCGCGGCCGACCGCGACTCCACCACGCGTAGCGGATATGATCCCGATCAATCTGTCGACCCTCTCCGCGTGGCATGAGGCGAAGGTCGCCGCAGGCGGCGTTTCATGGTTCTTCGGTGATGATGGACGCGTCCGCACCCCGCTCGGCTAGACGGCTCTGGGCATTGGTTCTCGGCGGGGTTCTGCTTTTGGCGGCCGTGACGGCGGCGGCCTTTCTGCTGCGGCCTCCCGCCGTGCAGGTCGCCAAGACGAGGACAGGCGAAGCCGTGGACGTGATCTACGCTTCGGGCGTGGTTGATTATGTCCGCCAGGCGCACGTCGCGCCGATCGTCACCGCGCCCATTCGCCACGTCGATGTCGCCGAAGGCGACTGGGTCAAGCCCGGCCAGTCCCTGGCGCAACTAGAGGACGGCCCGGCCCAGGGCACGGCGCTGCAGTTGGCGGCGCAGGCTTCGCAGGCGCGGATCGCGGCGGGCCGCGTCCGACGCCTCTACACGGCCGGCTTCGCGGCGAAGGCGGCCGACGACGACGCCCAGGCCCAGGCCCGCGCCGCGACGGCCGCCGCCGACAGCGCCGCGGCTCGCCTCAGGGACTATCGGCTGTCGGCGCCGTTCGCCGGCCAGGTGTTGCGGCGCGAGGCCGAGCCCGGCGATCTGGGCGCGGTCGGAACGGCGCTGTTCGTGATCGCCGACCCGCGCACGCTACGCATCACCGCCGACGTCGACGAGCGCGACATCGCCCGGCTGCAGCCTGGCGTCCAGGCGCTGATCCGCTCGGACGCCTTCCCTGGCCGCACCTTCGAAGGCCGCGTCTCGCAGATCACGCCGGCCGGCGACGCCAAGGGCCGGGTGTTCCGCGTCCGCATCGCGCTTCCGGCCGACAGCGGGCTTCCGCCCGGCATGACCGTGGAGACGAACCTGGTGACCGATCGCCGCTCGAATGCGGTGCTGGCGCCGTCCAGCGCGGTGCGCGACGGCGCGCTCTGGGCGGTGCGGGATGGGCGCGCTCACCGCGTTCCGGTTCGCATCGGCGCGGTGGGTGGCGACCTCACGGAAATCCGATCCGGCCTCTCGGCGGGTGAAAGCGTGATCGCAAAGCCGCCCGAGGCCCTCAGGGACGGCCAGCGCGTGCGGGTCGCGAAGGGCCCATGAGCCTGCCGTCGGTCCTGGCCAACATCGCCCTGGCGCATCTGAGGGTCCGCGCCCGGCAAACCTTGGTCGCGACCTTGGGCGTCGCGATCGGCGTCGGCTTCTTCCTCGCCGTGTCCGGTATGATGGTCGGATCCCAAAAGGACTTCATCCGGACGCTCGTCGACTCCGCGCCGCACATCATCGTCCGCGACGAGCAGCGCCGCCCGGTCCGCCAGCCCGCTCTGGACGCATTTCCCGCCGCGGCGGTCGCCATTCGAGGATTGCGGCCCCAGGAAGAAGTGCGTGGCCTCAAGGACTGGCCAGCCATGCTCGCCGACGCCCGCGCCATCCCCGGCAGCCTCGCGGCCCCCTCCCTGACCGGCGCGGTGACCATCGCCTATGCCGGCCGCAACGCGGCGGTCGCCTTGAACGGCGTCGACCCGCGCCTCGAAGGGCGGCTGGCGAAGATCAACGAGAGCCTGACCGGCGGCGCCTTGACCGATCTGGAGGCGCGCCCCGACGGCATCATCATCAGCCGCCCCCTCGCGGACCGTTTAGGGGCCAAGCTGGGCGACACCCTGGTGGTCACCGCGCCGACCGGAACGCTGCAGCGCATGCGCATCCTGGCCCTGATCGAGCCCGACGCCCGCGCGGGCTTCTATGCCGGCGACACGGTAGCCTATGGGCTTCTGCGGACGGCGCAGGTCGTCTTCGCGCGGCCCAGCATCGTCAATCAGATCCACATCCGGCTGGCGGACTCGGCCGACGCCGACGCCCAAGCCAAACGGCTGGAAGCGCGCTGGGGCTACAAGTGGGAGTCCTGGCAGGAGCGCTCGGTCGACATCCTGAACCTGCTCGTGGTGCGCAACATCATCATGTACGCGGTGATCCTGGCCATCCTGATCGTGGCCAGCTTTGGCATCTATACGGCGGTGTCCAATAGCGTCGCCGACAAGCGGCGCGACATCGCCATCCTGCGCGCCATGGGCTTCACCACGGGCGATGTGCAGGCGATCTTCCTTCTCGAGGGGCTACTGGTCGGCGTGATGGGCGCGGTGGTCGGTTTCGCGATCGGCACAGGCCTGCTGCAGGTGCTGGCCAGCCTGCCGTTGTCGATGGGCGGAAAGCCGCTGGTGCTGCCCTTGGACCGCAGCTTGCCGCAGTACCTGCTCGCCGGCGGCGCCTCGCTGGGCGCGGCGATCGTCGCGGCTTGGTTGCCCGCCCGCAAGGCCGCGAGCGTCGATCCCGTCGCCATCCTGCGAGGCGCGGCATGAGCGCCCTGATCGAGTCCCGCGCGGCGACCAAGATGTTGTCGGACCCCGAACCCTTCACGCTGGTTGAGGGCGTAAACCTCGCGGTGGAAGCCGGCCAGATGGTCGCGATCGTCGGTCCGTCTGGCTGTGGGAAGTCGTCGCTGCTGTATCTGCTGGGCTTGCTCGATCGGCCAAGCAGCGGAGAGGTGCTGATCGATGGGCGCCCAACCGGAGGCCTAAGCGACGCGGCGCGCACGCGCCTGCGCCTGGAGCGGATCGGATACGTCTTCCAGTTCCACTTCCTGCTGCCGGAACTGACCGCCCGCGCCAATGTGGCGCTGCCGATGCGACGGCTTGGTCATAAGTCCGCCGCCGAAATAGACGGAACAGTGCAGACTTTGCTTGAGAAACTCGGTGTCGCGGCCCAGGGCGATCGACGACCCGACCGCCTGTCGGGCGGCCAGCGGCAGCGGGTGGCGATCGCGCGGGCGCTCGCCAACGACCCGGCGATCCTGCTGGGCGACGAACCGACCGGCAATCTCGACAGCGTCAACACGCGCCTCGTGATCGAGGAATTCCAACGCCTGGCCCATGTCGAAGGGCGCGCCGTCATCTGCGTGACCCATGACGAGGGCTTCGCCGAAGCGGCGGACCGGCGCATTCGGATGCTGGACGGCCGGGTTGTCGACGAGAACTAAGCCGCGACGCGCGCGTCCAGGGCCTCTAGCCGGACGAGAATCCGATCCAGCGTCGAGCGCTTGACCGGCTTGCCATCGCGCAGCTTGGTCCAGGTGGTTTCGCTGATGGCGTAGCACGCGAACAGATGCTCACGCGTGACGGCGGGCAGCCGCGCGCGCAAGCGCTGGAAGATTTCTCGGGAAGCAGTGACGGTTTCAGCCATGGGAGAGCGTGGAGCAGTTACGCACGAGAAGGTGTCTCTACCGCGTCCCTATGACGGTCTTGTTGGTCGGTGATATTTCAGCGCTGTTACGCAGGGCCAAGTTTCGGACGAAATCGGCGTCGGCGGCAATCAGCGGTTATGTTCGGGGCGCTCGCAACTGGAAACGCATGCCGTCATAACCTGGTTCAACACCGGACGGCAGTCGCGCGGCCAAGGCGTTGTAGTCCAGATCGATGTGCAGGTTCGTCAGGATCGCGCGTTTGGGCTTGGCCCGGGCGATCCATTCGAGCGCCAGCTCGACGTGGGCGTGGGTCGGGTGCGGCGTCCAGCGCAAGGCGTCGACAATCCAGACCTCAAGATCGGCCAGATCGCCCCAGCTGCCGTCCGGAATGGCTCTCACGTCGGGCGTATAGGCGACGTCGCCAATCCGATAGCCGACGGCGCGCACCTCGCCGTGATCGACATCGAAGGTATGAACGGAGATATCGCCGCTGGGTCCCGAGATCTCGAAATCATGGCCCAGAGGCGGCAGCAGGCGGGGCTCGCAGATCGCCGGATAACCGCCGTGGGTGTGGAAGATGTACTCAAAGCGCTTCAGCAGGCCGTCGTGCGTCGCCTGGTCCATATAGGTCGGAATCCGGACGCGCTGGTTCAGGAAGAACGGGCGAAGGTCGTCTATGCCGTGGGCTTGGTCCGCATGGTCATGCGTGAAAAGCGCCGCGTCCACGCGCCGAACGCTGGCCGCGGCCGTCTGAAGGCGCAGATCAGGCGCGGTGTCGATGATGACCGTCGTCTGGTGGCTTCGGCCGCCCTCGCCCAGGCGTCTCACCAGAAGCGAACAGCGCGAGCGATGGTTCTTAGGCTCCGCCGGATCGCAGTCGCCCCAGTTTCCGTCGGCGCGGGGCACGCCGCCGGATGAGCCGGAGCCCAGGATGGTGAACTCCAGCGTCGCGGTCATGGGCGGGGAATCCGATCGAACAGGGCGAAGAAGGCGTCCTCGGTGCGTTGCTCGGTCTCGGACCGGCTCCACCCTCGGATCTCGGCCAGCTTGTCGTAGATGTGCGGCAGATAGGCCGGCTCGTTGCGGCGTCCGCGCATCGGAACCGGCGCCAGGTACGGACAGTCGGTCTCGACGATGATCCGGTCGGCCGGCATGTCGCGGATCACCGCCCTCACCTCCTCGGCCGCCTTGAAGGTGGCGATGCCGGACACCGAGAACCAGGCGCCCAGATCGGCGGCGCGACGGGCCAGCTCCGGTCCGCTGGTGTAGCAGTGCATCAGGATCTTAAAGGGGCCCGCCGCATGTTCGGTCTCCAGGATCTCCCCCATCACCTCGTCGGCTTCGCGGGTATGCACGACCAGCGGCAGGCCGCTCTCACGCGCGGCGATGCAATGCTGGCGGAAGACCTCGGCCTGAACCTCGCGCGGCGACAGGTCGTAGTGGAAGTCGAGACCGCACTCGCCGATGCCGATCACGCGCGGACGGCTGGCCAGCTCGACCAGGCGGGCGGCGGTCAGGCCGGGATCTTCCTTGGCCTCGTGCGGATGGGTGCCGACCGTGCACCAGATGTCGGGCTCGGCCATGGCGATCTCGTGCACCGCCTCGAAGGACGAGACCTTGTCGCAGATGGTGACCATCAGGCCGATCCCCGCCTCGCGGGCCCGGGCGATCACGGCGTCCTTGTCCTCGGCGAACTGGGGCGCGTGGAGATTCACGTGGCTGTCGATGAGCATGCGGCTCACATCGCCGCCTTGGCCGCCGCGCGCAAGTCCGAGATGACGCTCCAGAACACATCGCCTCGGTCTAGGTTCACGGCCTCGGCCTCGCCGGGCACGCTGGAGAGGCGCTCCCAGGCGGCCGCCCAGCGATCTAGGCCCGGCGAGTTCTTGCCGTCGGCGGCGACCTGCGTGGCGAAGATCCGCACCTGGTCGGCCATTCGATCCATCAGAAGCTCGAAGCGCGCCGCGCCTTCCGCGCCTCGGAAAGTGTCGGCCATGGCCAGCAACGCGCCCTCGTCGATCTTGGGCAGGCCGCGCAGGATCTCGTTCGCCGCGTCGTCCATGGCGATGGCGCCGGCGGCCGCCAGCTGCAGCGCCTTGCCGGGCGCGCCATGGGCCATCCGCGCCAGACGCTCGGCGTCTCTGTGCGGCAGGTCGGCCATCCGCTCGACCATGTCCGCGGCGGCGGGCACGCCGGGCGCGGGCGCCGGCAGGCGGCGACAGCGCGAACGGATCGTGGGCAGCAGCTTGCCCGGAGCATGGCTGATGAGCAGGATCACCCCACGCGGCGGCGGCTCCTCCAGCGTCTTCAGCACCGCATTGGCGGCATTGACGTTGAGGTCGTCGGCGGCGTCGATGATCGCCACGCGGTAGGGCGAGACCGCGGGCGAGTTGGCGAAGAACTCAGGCAGCTTGCGCGCCTCGTCGACGGGGATGGCCTTACGCGCCTTGCCGTCGTCGGTGAGGCGCTCCAAGACCATCATATCGGGATGCGAGCGAGCGGCGACCTGACGGCTAACGACGTCCGACGGCGCGGCGCCCAGCAGACCCAGCGACGGCTCGGGCCGCGCGCCCAGCAGGCGTCGCGCCATGCGATAGGCCAGGGTCGCCTTGCCGACGCCCTCTGGGCCGGTCAGCAGCCAAGCGTGGTGCAGACGGCCCCGATCGAGCGCGTCCAGGAACGCGGCTTCGGCGGCCGACTGGCCTTCCAGCGTGTAGACGTCGCGAGGGTGCGCCGGCGCGGCCATCAGCGCTTGAGCCTTTGATCGACCGCGTGCGTGATCGAGGCCGTCACTGCATCTATGTCGGCATTGGCCTCGATGACCACGCAACGTTCGGGCTCGCGGCGCGCGATCTCCAGATAGCCGGCGCGAAGGCGTTCGTGGAACGCCAGGCCCTTGGACTCGAAGCGCGCGGCGCCGCCTCGCGCCTCGGCCCGCTGCAGCCCGACTTCGGCCGGCAGGTCAAGGATCAGGGTCAGGTCCGGAACGGTTCCGCCCAGGACATGATCCTCCAGCGACGCGATCAAGCTAGCGGGCGCATCGCCGCCGGCGCCCTGATAGGCGCGGGTCGAGTCGGCGAAGCGGTCGCAGAGGACGATCGCGCCCTTCGCCAAGGCCGGCCGGATCACGCGCTCCACATGGTCGCGGCGCGCGGCGTACATCAACAGGGTTTCGGTGACCGGCGACCAGCGGTCGGCCGCGCCGTTGACCAGAAGCTCGCGGATCGCCTCGGCGCCGGGGCTGCCGCCGGGTTCGCGGGTGACGACCACGTCATGGCCAGCGGTCTGAAGCCGCTCGGCCAAACGGCGGATCTGAGTGGACTTCCCAGCCCCCTCGCCGCCTTCGAAACTGATGAAGAAACCTTGGGTCACCGGCCTCCATTCGACCGGATTCCGAGGCTTGTCCAGAGGGTCTAGGGACGAAGCACCGTCGCGCCGGAATAGCCCAGCGCTTCGACCCGCTGACGCAGGCTCCAGGCTTCGCCTTCATCGTCCCCGGCGGCCACGACGACGCGGTATAGCGTGCCGGTGGGACGTTCCAGCGGCTCGATTCTGGCGCTTCCAGCCAGCGCAAGCTGCTGCACGGCCTTTTCGGCGTTCTCACGGCTGGAGAAGGCGCCGGCCTGGATGCGGAAGCCCGCCTTGGAGACGGCCGCCACCGGCGGCGCGGGCGGCGCAGGCCTGACGGGATCCGGCGGATTGATCGGCGGCGCCGAGAGGGTCGGCGAAGGCGACCATTCCGGCTCCGGCTTGGCCGCCAGGACCTGTACGCGCTGCGGCGGCTCCTGGATTTCGGCGAAGCTGCGCGACGTCGGCGCTTCGGCCCGCGTCTGGGCGTACTGACGCGGCGGATCGAAGACGTTCTTGGGCGCCGGCCCGATATATTTGACCCGGACCTTGGCCACGCCCGCCCGACGATAGCCAAGCTCCTCGGCCGCGGCTTTGGACAGGTCGATGACCCGGTCGCCGACGAACGGCCCCCGATCATTGACCCGCACGATCATCTTCCGCCCGTTATCGAGGTTCGTGACCTCGACCAGGCTCGGCAGCGGCAGGGTCTTATGCGCCGCCGACGGGATGTCCATGTCGAAGATCTCGCCGTTGGCGGTGCGGCGATTATGGAACTGCTCGCCGTACCACGAGCCGATCCCGACGACGTTGTAGTCGCGATCTTCCTTCGGATAGTACCAGACGCCGTTGACCTGATAGGGCTTTTCGGTGCCGCGCAGCGGCCTGCCGTTCGGTCCGACCATGTCGCTGGGCCGCGGCGCGGCGTTGCGGACGCCGATCATCGGACGACCGACATCGTATTTCGGCGTCGCGCAGGCGGCCAGGCTGAGCGCCACGATGACGAAGGCCCCATGCAGGCGGATCATCCGCCACAAGCGATCGATGTGCTGGTCCATGCGCATGCCGTCCAGACGAAGGGGCGCGCCCCTTTGGCCGATCATGGTGAGTGAATTGTTTTGAAGTCTGGTTAAGGCGATTGCCGTCTGGTTAAGGCGGTGACGCGCTGATATAGCCGCCTGCTCCGGACAGGTGGCCGAGTGGTTTAAGGCAGCGGTCTTGAAAACCGCCGTAGGTGGAAGCCTACCGTGGGTTCGAATCCCACCCTGTCCGCCACAGCCCCACGGGGCGGAAAACCCTTTCAGGACAAGCATGTCGGCGAACCGCACCGCGCTCTATGGTCAGCCCGATCACGATCTGGCCCCATCCGCGCCGGACGCGGTCCAGCTATCGCCGGTCATCGTCGGATCCAGCGACATCGCCGGGATCGAGACCGAATCTCTTAACGCCGTCACCGTCCGGGCGCCCGCCGGCGCGATCGAGCGTCGCTTTGTCCTGGCCCATGCTCTGCGCGCCCTGGCGCCGGGCGCCCGCTTGACCGCCTTCGCCCCGAAAGATCGCGGCGGTCTTCGCCTCAAAAAGGAGCTTGAGGCGTTCGGCTGCGAGGTCGGCGAGAGCGCCCGGCGGCACAATCGCATCTGCGTGGTCGTGCGCCCCAAGGCGCCGAAGGGTCTGGACGAGGCGATTGCCGCCGGCGCGCCGCGCCAGATCGCCGAGAATGGGCTCTGGACCCAGCCCGGCGTGTTCAGCTGGGATCGCCTGGACGCCGGCACAAACGCCCTCCTGCAGGTGCTGCCGGAGTTCTCGGGCGCCGGCGCCGACCTCGGCGCGGGCATCGGCCTGCTGGCGCTCAATGTTTTGGCCTCGAACAAGGTCACCAAACTGACCCTGGTCGAACTGGATCGCCGCGCGGTCGAGGTCGCCAAGCGCAACGTCTCCGATCCGCGCGCCACTTTCGTCTGGGGCGACGTCCGTCACGACGCCGACGGTCTCAAGGATCTCGACTTCATCGTCAGCAACCCGCCGTTCCACGAGGGCGGCGGCGAGGACAAGGCGCTGGGCCAAGCTTTCATCCGCTCTGCAGCCAGCGCGCTGCGCAAGGGCGGCGCGCTGTGGATGGTCGCCAACCGCCACCTGCCCTACGAGGCGATCCTGGCCGAAAGCTTCGCCAAGGTCCGGCTGGTCGCCGAGGGCGGCGGCTACAAGGTCTTCGAGGCGCGCAAATGAGCAAGGCGCTGATGGCCCGTCTGGACCGGCTGCTCGCCAACCTGGGCTACGGCAGCCGCAAGGAGGTCCAGGCCCTCGTCGCCGCCGGCAAGGTCGTGCTGGACGGCAAGCCGCTGAAGGACTCCGGCGTCCGGATCGCCGTGGACGCCGCCCTGCCCGAGCGCATGACCATCCGCGGCGTTCCGGTCGATCCGCCGGCGCCGTTGGTGCTGATGATGCACAAGCCGCTCGGCGTGGTCTGCTCGCACAAGGAGGACGGCGAGAAGATCTACGATCTGCTGCCGCGCCGCTGGCGCTTGCGGGATCCGGCCCTGTCGACCGTCGGCCGGCTCGACAAGGACACCAGCGGTCTGATCCTGATCACCGACGATGGCGACTTCCTGCACCGGGTGATCTCGCCCAAGCGCCACGTGCCCAAGACCTATCTGGCCAAGCTCGACCGTCCGCTGGACGGTTCCGAAGCCGAGACCTTCGCCGCCGGGACGCTCATGCTGGAGGGCGAAGAGAAGCCGCTGCTGCCGGCTAAGCTGGAGGTCGTCGACCAGATCACGGCGCGGCTGACGATCACCGAGGGCCGCTACCACCAGGTCCGACGGATGTTCGCCGCTGTCGGCAATCACGTGGTCGACCTGCATCGTGAACGCATTGGCGGCATCGTGCTGCCCGAGGACTTGGCGCCCGGCCAGCATCGCATCCTGCCGGCCGCGGAGGCCGAGACGGTGTTCGCGGATGGCTGAGCCGATCCTCGTCGACGCTCGAGGCCACCACTGCCCGGTGCCGACCCTCAAGCTGCGCAAGGCGCACGAAGCCGCCGCCCCCGGTGCGGAACTGATCCTGCTGGCCACCGATCCGATGGCCCGGATCGACGTGCCGCACTTCGCGGGGCAGATCGGCGCCACGGTGCTTGAGATCGCCGAGCAGGACGGCGGCGTGATCAGGTTTCGTATTCTGAAGGCGGCTTGAGCGGGATCGCCTTCGGTCCCTCGAGCAAGGCTCGGGGCCGCTCGTCCAGCGCGATCTCGACCTCGGTGGCCAAGGCCCCGCCGAAGAAGATGGCGTTCACGCTCCACGACAGCCAGATCAGGAAGATGATCACGGCAGAGATCGAGCCGTAGGTCGCGCCCAGGTGGACGATCTTCTCGACGTAGAAGGCGCTGGCCCAGGACATGAAGACGCACAGCGCCGCCGCCGCGACGCCGCCGGAGGTCGAAGCGCGCCAGCCGACCGGCTCGCGGGACATGGCGTAGCGATAGACCAGCGTCATGCCGACCACGATGCCAAAGCTGGCCCAGGTCCACTCGCTCTGGATCCACGAGACGCCAGCCAGGGGACGGAGATTGAGGGCCGAACCCAGCAGCCGCAGGATCAGGAAAATGCCCGACATGAAGAAAAGTAGCCCGAAGGCGGCGATCAGCACGAGCAGGGCCATCAGGTTGAACCCGAAAAAGCCGCGCTGGTTTTCCTCGTCGTGGATGAAGGACAGGCCGGCCAGCAGGGCCTTGAAGCCGCGATGGGCGGCGTAGGCGCCGACGATCAGCACGACGCCGCTCTGCAGCGAGACCGCGCCGCCGGGCGCATGGGCCAGCTGCCCGAACTCGTCCTGGAAGATGCCCCGCGCCCCAGGCGGCATCAGCTCGGCCAGCTTGACCGCCTGGCGAGCCGCTGTCTCGGGGGTCAGGAACAGGCTGTAGAGCCCGATCAGAATCGCCAGCCCCGGAAACACCGCCAGCAGGGCGAAGAACGACACCCCGCCGACATAGAGCATGACATCGCGCCCCCAGAGTCTGGAGAGCGCCAGCCCCAGCACGCGCAGGATTTCACGGGCCCAGTGGATTGGATCGAGGTCGAGGTCGCGCCAGCGGATCTGGTGGAGCGGATCTTTCATCCGCCGGACCATGGCGGCGCGGCCCCCGGAAGTCAAAGACGCGCCGCCATAAAGGACGACGCGTCTTTCAAGGCCTTGCCTGGAACCGATCGCCGCATCGAGGGACGGATGGCGCGGAGACCGATCGACATACGCACGCTAGGACCGCCCGGCTGAACCGGAGCTGAACGGAATCAGAGCGCTCCGGACGCCTTCAGTCCGGCGATCGCGTCGGCCGAGAAACCCCAGTCGGCCAGGGCCTGGTCGTTGTGGGCGCCAATCTTGGGCGGCGGCCCCTGGATCACGCCAGGCGTCGCCGAGAACCGCGGCGCGGGCGCCGGCTGGGTCACGCCCTCGACCTCGACGAAGGTCTGGCGGGCGGCGTTGTGGGCGTGCTTGGGCGCCTCGTCCATGGTCAGCACCGGCGCGAAGCAGACGTCGGTGGCGTCCATGATCGCGCACCAGTCGTCGCGCGTCTTGGTCTTGATCACGGCGGCGAGCTTGTCGCGCAGCTCCGGCCACTCCTCGCGGCTCATCTGGTGCTGGAACTGCGGGTCGGAAATCCCCGTCTTTTCCAGCAGAAGCAGATAGAACTGCGGTTCGATCGAGCCGATCGAGATCCACTTGCCGTCAGCGCATTCGTAGGTGTCGTAGAAGTGCGCGCCGCCGTCGAGCAGGTTCGTCCGCCGCCCCTCGTTCCACATGCCGCCAGCCTTGAAACCGTAGAACATCGCCATCAGCGAGGCCGCGCCGTCGCTCATGGCGCAGTCGATCACCTGCCCCTGCCCCGTGGCGCGGGCGTGGATCACGCCGGCCAGAAGGCCGAACGCCAGATAGAGCGCGCCGCCCCCGAAGTCGCCCACCAGGTTCAGCGGCGGAACCGGCTTGTCCTGCGTCCCGATCGCGTGCAGCGCGCCGGTGATGGCGATATAGTTCATGTCGTGGCCGGCCGCCTTGGCGTACGGCCCCGTCTGGCCCCAGCCGGTCATGCGGCCGTAGACGAGCTTGGGATTGCGGGCCAGGGCCACGTCGGGCCCAAGGCCCAGGCGCTCCATGACCCCCGGTCGGAACCCCTCGATCAGACCATCGGCCTGCTCCAGGAGTTTCAGGCAAGTCTCGATCGATTCAGGATTCTTCAGGTCCAGCGCCACCGAGCGCCGCCCCCGCGCCGTGACGTCGGCCGGTGAGCCGCGCCCCTGCCCCTTGCGGTCGATCCGGACGACGTCGGCGCCCAGATCCGACAACAGCATGCCGCAGAACGGCCCCGGACCGATGCCGGCGAACTCGACAATCTTCAGTCCCGAAAGCGGCCCCTGGCCCATGACGTCGTCTCCCTTCCGGCTCTCACCCAGCGGCCGGTCAGCCATACTAGAGCGGGCCTGACGTTCGGTCAGGCAAGCCCTCGCGCTCACGCCCCCGACGATCTTCGATTCACCCCCAGCCTGCGGCGTTGCGCGGCTTTGACCAGCCCCTTGGTCTGCTATGTTGCGGCGACGAATCTCGAAGCGCGCCGCCCGGTCGGCCTGGCGAGCATTCGGGCGGAGGTTGGTTTGGCGGCAGACGCCCGGATCCTGATCGTGGCGCGCGACGATGTTCGCGCCGGACCGCTGGCCGAGGGGCTGGATCGGCTTGGCTGGCGCACCATCACCGCCCGCGGTCCCTACGCGGCCGTCGCCGCCCTGGGCGACCTGCCGATCGAGGCGGTGATCGTCGACTTGGCCACGGCCGGCCCGGACGTCCAGACGCTTTCCAAGCGCCTGAAGGCCGCCGTCGCGCCGCGCCGCCTGCCGGTGATCGCCATAGGCGACCCGGAGGCCGACTATCGCGACCAGACTTTCGACCTGACCCTGTCGCCGCCGCTGCATCCGTCCCAGGCGGCCCTGCGTCTGGAGACCCTGGTCCGCACGGCCATCGCCGAGGAGGAGTTCGAGCTGCGGCTCGAGACCTTCGGCGATCGCGGCCGCCGCCTGGATCTGCCCGAGCAGTCGGACGCGCCGTTCCGCGTGCTGGCGGTTGGCGAGCCCGCGCCGCAGTTCCTGGCCCTGTCGAACGCCCTGCAGCGCAGCGGGGCCGAGGTGGTTGGCGCCTTCACCGCCTATACGGCCTTCGACTATCTGCACGAGCGCCCGTTCGACGCGGTGGTGCTGTGGGCCGGCGACAGTCAGCAGGAGGCGCTGTCGATCGCGGCGGGCATGCGCCGCAACACGCGCCTCTATCACATCCCGGCCCTGCTCTATCTGAAGGCCGAGAGCTATGTGACCATGTCCGACGCCTTCCATCGCGGCGTGTCGGACGTGGCCTCGCCCGAGACGCCCGAGACCGAAACCGCCCTGCGCGTGATGGAGCTGGCCCGCAACTTCCGGCGCGGCGAGGCGATCCGAGGCGCTCTGGAGAAGGCCCGCAGCTCCGGTCTGATGGACGCCGCCACCGGCCTCTTCACCCGCGACCTGTTCGCCGCCCACCTGGCGCGGCTGGCCACGGCGGCCCGCGAGCGGGCCCGGCCGCTGTCGATCTGCGTGTTGCGCGTGGCCGACAAGCCCGACACAGCGTGGGCGCGACAGAACGGCTGGCTGGACCGGGCCATTCCGCAGATCGGCTCGATGATCGGCCGCCTGGTCCGCGTGGAGGACACGCCCGCCCGCCTCTCGACCGAGGTTTTCGCCCTCGCCTTGCCGGCGACCAACCAGAACGCCGCCCGCGCCGCGGCCGAGCGGATCGCCGCCGTGATCGGCTGCACCGCCTTCGACGCCGGCGAGGACCGAGCGCCGTTCGTCTGCGAGTTCGACATCGGCGTGGCCGAGGTCCAGCCCGGCGAAGGCGCGGTCAAGGCCCTGGAGCGCGCGGCCGCCGCCGCCATGAAGCGCGAGGTCGGCTGACCGGCGGCGCTTGGGCGCGTAGCGTCGCCGGCCTATATGGAGTCCGTCCTGTCTCGGACAGAGTTTCTCCAGGAGCACGCCGTGGCCCAGTCCCAGCCCATGATCATCGATGTCGTCGCCGACGTCGTCTGCCCCTGGTGCTTTCTCGGCTGGCGACGCCTGAAGTCCGCCCTGGCTCTGCGGCCCGCCCTGGACGCCCAATTGGTCTGGCGGCCCTATCAGCTGGACCCGTCGCTTCCCGAGGAAGGCGTCGACCGTAAGGCCTACATGGCCCAGAAGTTCAAGGACTCCGAGCGATTGAAGGCCGTCCACGCCGCCCTGATGGAAGGCGGCGCCGAGGAAGGCATCACGTTCGACTTCGACGCCATCCAGCTCTCGCCCAACACCAACGCCGCCCATCGCCTGATCCGCTGGGCCCTGACGGCCGGCGTGCAGGACCAGGTCGTCGAAGCCCTGTTCAAGGCCTATTTCGAGCAGGGCCTCGATATCGGCGACCCGGTCGTCCTGGCCGACATCGCCGAGGCCGCGGGCATGGAGCGTCTGGTGGTGCTGCAACTGCTCTCCGAAGGCGCCGACAAGGAAGCCGTGGCCCGCGAACACGCCATGGCCGTCCAGGGCGGCGTGACCGGCGTGCCGTTCGCCATCTTCGCCGGCAAGGTCGCCGTGGTCGGCGCCGAGACGCCTGAGCGGATCGCCGAGGCGATCGACCAGGCGCTGGCCGCCTAGGCTCACGACTCCGCCGCTTCACGCGGCGAGCCGCTGAAGGAATGGAAAGGGACGCGGAGCGCCGGACATCCGTCCGGAAGAAGTTGATAAATACCGTTTCGACGAAGCCCGACGCTCCGCGCGACCGTTATCCGCCAGCGTCCCGTCAGGTGGCCCTGTTCAGGCCTTACCGGGACCTGGGCGCTTCCGTTTCCAGAAGACCCAGCGGTCGAAGAGGACGGGCTTCCAGCCAGACACGCCCTTTTGCCTTCAACCACGCCAACGGCGGGCGGGTGAGCCCAGCAAGCTCAGCCCCGGACCGTCCGAGTATCCCCCTCGAACCTGTCCCCGCTCGATCGCCCCCCGCCGCCGCAAATGGTCGCTGGCCATGCGCCCTTTCCTCGCGACGAGGTGGGTCAAGCATAAGGGCGGTTTCAACGCGGATGATGCAGCGGCGTGCAAAAGTGGGAAGCGGTTGGAATCGTTGAGGTCAATTCCGGATACGCCGAGCGTCCAGCCACGCCAATTCCCTCTCTCGTGGAGAGAGGGAGGGGCCCACGCGCAGCGTGGGAGGGTGAGTGCGTACGCCCTCCCCGGACAACGCAGTGACCAAAAGCCGCTGAAGGGTGGAGGCGACGACGGCACGCTTCGTAACCACTCACCCTCCCACCGCCTACGGCGGCGGGCCCCTCCCTCTCTCTAAGAGAGAGGGATTCTAAATCCCCTACCCCTTCGCCAGCTTGGCCAGCTGGGTCAGGATCTTCTCCGCCGCGTCGAGGCGCTGGGCAGGCGTCTCCCACTCGCCCTTCACCACCACCTTCTGGTCGGGGCGCACCTTCCAGATCAGGTTGTTCTTGGCGACGTACTGCATCAGCCCCAGCGGGTTGGCGAACTCGTCGTTGCGGAAGCTGGCGACCGCGCCCTTGGGGCCGACGTCGATCTTGGCGACATTGGCCTCGCGGCACAGCCCCTTGATCGCGACGACCTTGAGCAAGCTGTCGGTCTCGGGCGGCAGCGGGCCGAAGCGGTCGATCATCTCGGCGGCCAGGGCCTCGCGGTCGTTGGCCTTCTCGGCCTCGGACAGGCGCCGGTACAGCGACAGGCGCACGTTCAGGTCCGGCACATAGTCGTCCGGGATCATCACGGCCGCGCCGGTGTTGATCTGCGGCGACCACCCCCGGTCTTCCAGAAGCGCCTCCTGGCCTTGGCGCTGCTTCAGCTCGGCGACGGCGTCCTCCAGCATCTGCTGGTAGAGCTCGACGCCGATTTCCTTGATGTGGCCGCTCTGCTCGTCGCCGAGCAGGTTGCCGCCCCCGCGCTGGTCGAGGTCGTGGCTGGCCAGCTGGAAGCCGGCGCCCAGGCTGTCCAGCGACTGCAGCACCTGCAGGCGCTTCTCGGCCGACAGGGTCAGGGACTTCTCGACCGGCGTGGTCAGATAGGCGTAGGCGCGGGCCTTGGAGCGGCCGACGCGGCCCCGGATCTGATAGAGCTGAGCCAGGCCGAACATGTCGGCGCGGTGGACGATCAGGGTGTTGGCGGACGGAATGTCGAGACCGCTTTCCACGATCGTCGTGGCCAGGAGCACGTCGTACTGGCCCTCGTAGAAGGCCGTCATCACGTCTTCCAGCTGGGTGGCCGACATCTGACCGTGGCCGACGACGTACTTCACCTCGGGGACCTGGGTGCGGAGGAACTTCTCGATGTCCTCAAGGTCCTTGATGCGCGGCACGACGTAATAGGACTGGCCGCCGCGATACTTCTCGCGCAGCAGGGCCTCGCGCAGGGTCACCGGATCGAACGGGCTGATGTAGGTGCGCACCGCCAGGCGATCGACCGGCGGGGTGGCGATGATCGACATCTCCCGGATGCCCGACAGCGCCATCTGCAGCGTGCGCGGGATCGGCGTGGCGGTCAGGGTCAGCATGTGTACGTCGGCGCGAAGCTCTTTCAGCTTCTCCTTGTGCTTGACCCCAAAGTGCTGCTCCTCGTCGACGATCACGAGGCCCAGGTCCTTGAACGACACCTGCTTGGACAGGATGGCGTGCGTGCCGACCACGATCTCGAACTGGCCGTTGGCCAGGCCCTCGCGGGTCTCGGCGGCTTCCTTGCCGGTGACCAGGCGCGACAGGCGCGTGACCTTGACCGGCCAACCCTGGAAGCGGTCCTTGAAGGTCTTGTAGTGCTGGCGGGCCAAGAGCGTCGTCGGGCAGACGATCGCCACCTGCTTGCCGCTCATCGCCACAACGAAGGCCGCGCGCAGGGCGACCTCGGTCTTGCCAAAGCCGACGTCACCGCAGATCAGGCGGTCCATCGGCTTGCCGGAGGACAGGTCCTCCAGGACGTCGTGGATGGCGCTGAGCTGGTCGTCCGTCTCTTCATACGGGAAGCGGGCGCAGAACTCGTCGAACACGCCGTGCGGCGGGTCGGTCTCTTCGACGTGCTTGAGCTGGCGGGCGGCGGCGATCTGGATCAGGCCCTCGGCCATGACCCGCAAGCGCTCCTTGGCTTTCGCCTTACGGCCTTGCCACGCCGCGCCGCCCAGCTTGTCCAGCTGGACATTGTCGGCGTCCGCCGCGCCGTAGCGGGTGAGCAGGTCGATGTTCTCGACCGGCAGATAGAGCTTGGCCTCGCCCCCGTAGAGCAGGTCCAGGCAATCGTGCGGCGCGCCCTGGACGTCGAGGGTCTTCAGGCCCTCGTAGCGGCCGATACCGTGGTCGATGTGCACGACGAGGTCGCCCGGCGTCAGGGCGCTGGCCTCGGCCAGGAAGTTGGCGGCGCGGCGCTTCTTGCGCGGACGGGCCAAGCGGTCGCCCAGGATGTCGGTCTCGGAGATGACCGCCAGGGCCTCGGTCTCGAAGCCATGGTCCAGCGGCAGCACGACGCGCTGCGGGACCTTGGGGTCATTGGCTTTCGCCGCCTGCCAGTAGCCGGCGAACGGGATCTTCTTGAGGCCATGATCGGCCAGCATGGTCCCCAGGCGCTCGGACGAGCCCTCGGACCACGAGGCGAACAGGACTCGCTTGCCCTCGGCCGCCAGTTTCTTGGCGTGGTCGGCGGTGGCCTCGAACAGGTTGACGCTGTCCTGGGCGCGCTCGGCGGCGAAGGTGCGGCCAAGCTTCGCGCCCAGATCGACGACGTCCAGGCCCTGCGGCTGGAACGGCGTGAACTGGCGGTGCGTGCGGTCCGACAGCTCACGATCCCACTCGTCGGCGGTCAGGTACAGAGCCTGCGGCGGCAGCGGGCGATAGGCCGACTTGCGGTCGGCGCTGGCGCGGGACTCGTAGGCGTCCTGGATCATGGACAGGCGCTCGTCGCGGGCCTCGGCCGCCTGATGATCGACGCCGATCAGGGCGCCCGCCGGCAGGTAGTCGAACAGCGTCGCCATGCGCTCGTACAGCAGCGGCAGCCAGTGCTCGAGGCCGGCGCGACGACCGCCCTCGCTGACCGTGGCGTACAGCGGATCATCGCCCGGCGCGCCGAACTCGGCGACATAGCCCTTGCGGAAGCGCGAGATGGCGTCGGCGTCCAGCAGAGCCTCGCTGACCGGCAGCAGGTCGATCTCCTTCAGCTGCTTCGTCGAGCGCTGGGTCTCGGGATCGAAGGCGCGGATGCTCTCCAGGGTGTCGCCGAACAGGTCGAGGCGCACCGGCTCCTCGGCGGCGGGCGGATAGACGTCGATGACGCCGCCGCGGATCGCGAACTCGCCGCGCTCGGACACGGTGGAGGCGCGGGCGTAGCCGTTGACCGCGAAATAGGTCTCGAGGTCCTTGATGTCGACGACGCCGCCAACCTTGGCGCTGTAGCTGGCGCGCAGCAGGACGTCCTTGGCCGGTACGCGCTGCAGGAGGGCGTGCGCGGCGATGACCAGGATGGCCGACTTGCTCTCGCCCAGCCCCCGGGCCAGGCGCGACAGCGTCGACATCCGCGTGGCTGAAACGCCGGCCGAGGGACCGATACGGTCGTAGGGCAAGCAATCCCACGAGGGCAGGATCACCGCCTCGATCTCGGGGGCGAAGAACTTCAGGCTGTCGACGAAGGCGCCCGCGCGGGCGGTGTCGCGGGCGACAAAGGCCGTCAGGCCGCCGCGCGCCCGGGCGATGTCGGCCATCACCAGCGCGTCGAAGCCTTCGGGCGCGCCGGCCAGGGTCAGGCCGCCGGCGGCCTTGGCGATCTGTTTGGCGTCGTAGGCCATCGGGTCTCTTGATCTAAAGGGTCAGGCGCCGTCGCCGGCGGGGCGCGATGCGTGCGCCTCGAACCTGAACGCGCGGATCATCGCCATGACGTCCGTCTCGAACCTTTCCGGCGTCGGCTCCTGGCCGACGATCCAGGCGTAGATCTCGCGGTCGGACTGTTCGAGCAGGGTTTCCAGCGTGTCGAACTGCTCTGGCGTCAGGTTCGGGCCATGGATGTCCGCGAACGGGCCCAGGATCAGGTCCGCTTCCCGGAAACCGCGATGCCAGGCGCGGAAACGAAGGCGGCGAAGGCGGGAGTCTTGGTCGATGGTCATGCGCCGCCGGATATAGAGCGGCGGTCGCCCGGACGCCAGCGGCATGGCCTCCGCCCGCCCCGGCAATACCCACTCGCGCCTTGTGGCGATTGACTTTGGCGACGTTCGGCCTATTTATCCCCACCTTCGGAGCAGGTCTGGCGAATCCGCGCCGCCCGCTCGCCCAAGCACGGGCGGCTCCGAGCAGACCAGCGTGTAATGACTGAATTCTCCGACCTCGGGCTCTCGCCCACGACCCTGCAGGCGGTCGCCGACACCGGCTATACCACCGCGACGCCCATCCAGGCCCAGGCCATTCCGGTGGCCCTCGCCGGCCAGGACGTCCTCGGCATCGCCCAGACAGGCACCGGCAAGACCGCCGCCTTCACCCTGCCGCTGATCGACCGGCTGCAGTCGGGTCGCGCCAAGGCCCGCATGCCGCGCGCCCTGGTCATCGCCCCGACCCGCGAGCTGGCCGACCAGGTGGCCGCCAGCTTCGAGAAGTACGCCAAGGGCACCAAGCTCTCGTGGGCGCTCTTGATCGGCGGCGTTTCGTTCGGCGACCAGGAAAAGAAGCTGGATCGCGGCGTCGACGTCCTGATCGCCACGCCCGGCCGCCTGCTGGACCACTTCGAGCGCGGCAAGCTTCTGATGACCGGCGTCCAGTTCCTGGTCGTCGACGAAGCCGACCGCATGCTGGACATGGGCTTCATCCCGGACATCGAGCGCATCTTCAAGATGACGCCGCCCAAGAAGCAGACCCTGTTCTTCTCGGCGACCATGCCGCCGGAAATCACCCGCCTGACCAAGCAGTTCCTGCGCGATCCGGTTCGGATCGAGGTGGCGCGTCCGGCGACGACCAACGCCAACATCACCCAGCTGCTGGTCAAGGTCCCCACCTCCGATCCCAAGGCCAAGCGCCTGGCGCTCCGCGCGCTGATCGAGAAGGCTCAGATCGAGACCGGCATCGTCTTCTGCAACCGCAAGACCGAGGTCGACATCGTCGCCAAGTCGCTGAAGGTGCACGGCTACGACGCCGCCCCGATCCACGGCGACCTCGACCAGACCCAGCGGATGAAGACCCTGGCGGACTTCCGCTCGGGCGCGCTGAAAATCCTGGTGGCCTCGGACGTCGCCGCGCGCGGCCTGGATATCCCGGCCGTCAGCCACGTCTTCAACTACGACGTCCCGCACCACGCCGACGACTACGTCCACCGCATCGGCCGCACCGGCCGCGCCGGGCGCTCGGGCATCACCTACATGCTGGTGACCCCGGCCGACGACAAGGGCTTCGACAAGGTCATCAAGCTGATCGGCTCGACGCCCGACGAAGAGAAGCTCGAGCTCGACTACTCGAACGCCGTCACCGTCAAGCGCGAGGGCGACCGCGACCGCAAGCGCGGCGGCCGTGACCGCGACCGTGATCGCGGCGACCGTCCGGCTCGCGGCCGCGGCCGTGGCCGTTCGGAAGAAACCGCCGCCGAGGCGCCGGCCGAGATCGTCGCCGACGCGCCGGAAGCCGTGGCCGAAGAACGTCCCGCCCGCGAACGCAAGCCGCGCCGCGAACGCGAACCGCGCGAACCCAAGGCGGCCGCCGCCCCGGTGGTCGAGGCCGAACGCCCCGCGCGCGCCGAACGTCCGGAGCGCCCCGAGCGCCCGGTGCGCGGCGTCCAGCCCGTCCGCGACCGCGACGACGACGACCGTCGCGTTGTCGGCTTCGGCGCCGACATCCCCGCCTTCCTGGCCAAGCCGCCGCGCAAATAGCGCTTTAGGGTAAGACTAGACAGTCAGAGGGCGTCGGACGGCATCGTCCGGCGCCCTTTTTTGCTTGGGCTAATGGATCAGCCGCGCCTGCAGCCACAGGATCGCGGGATAGACCGACAGCCAGGTCCAGAAGAACCGGTTCAGGCCGAACAGGCAGGCGTTGGCGAGGTGGAAGGTCCCGGCCACGACCAGGGCCGCGATCAGGGTCGGCTGGGTCAGCATCGCCAGCGGAAACGCCAGCTCGAACCCCATCACCGCCCACGACATCGCCGTCAGCAGCCTTTGCCTGTCCGCCAAGGCGCGCAGAGACTCCGCGACCGGATAGGCGGAGAACTGGAAAACGTCGCGCAGCGCCCTGCCCGACCGCCACTCCGGGTTCACGACCTTCACCCAGCCCGAAATGAAGTAGGACAGGACCAGCTGCGCGCCGAGATAGCCGAAGAACAGCTCCTTCAGCGGCTGGCTGGGCGCCAGACTCGCCAGGGTCAGGCACCACAGCGACAGCAGGCCCATCCGGTCGCTGCCGCCGTTATAGGGGCCCTGGAACCGGTGAAGGATCAGCAGCGACAGCGCCGCCATGGCGACCAGCGGCCAGGGCGAGGCCACGCCCAGCAGAACCAGGACGCAGAGCGCCGCGCGCGCCAGGAACAGGGCGCGCTCGTCGCGAAAGCCGCGCAGGTGCTCCAGGCTCTGCTGCAGCAGCGCCAGGGCCAGCAGCGTCTGCGTCAGGCGCATGGCGTCGGGCAGGGTCATCGGACGTCGATCTCGGCCACAGCGCGCGGCGAAGCCTCGAACAGCACCTCCCGCATGATCGCCTCGTCCTCGCGAGCGACAAACACCAGCCGGAACGCCAGCCAGCCTTCGACCGCGTCGGGCCCCCGCGCCAGATCGGCGGCGATGCGCTTGAAGATCTCGTCCTCGCTATGCCGCGTCGGATTGTCGATCAGCCGTTCGGCGCAGCTGACCAGGAACAGGCTCTCGTTCCAGCGCGGGTTCCAGAGCATCCGCGCCGCCATGGTTCCGGGAGAGACGTCCTGCGGCCGAGGCCGGAACTCCCGCCAAGCCTCGGGCGTGGCGTCAGCCGACCCCGTCACGGCGTACTCGATGCGCGGCGACGGCGCGATGACGTCGAAGAAGTTCCAGGACGGGATCAGGGCCGGCAGCAGCAACTGCAGCGGATTGCGCATCGTCCCTGCTCCGAGGCGGCCGAGGAATCACGTGATCGTAAGCTCAAGCGTGATCGGCTTCGATAGCGGTCGTCGCGGAACGCGGTTATCCTGGCGGACGTTTTCGATGCGCGGCGCGTGACGCCCGCACGAGAAAAGGGAGGACCGCGCCATGGCCGCCACCCAGCCTGACGCCTTCGAACACGACGCCGAACGCGAGGCGATCCTAATCGCCCACGAGCGAACCTACCACGCCTTCGCCGTCCTTGTGCGATGGGCCATGTTGCACACGGCTGTGGTGATCAGCGCCCTGACGGTGTGGTTCGCTACGCCAGCCGGCTTCTTCGGCGGCCTCGCCACCGGCATCCTCGTCTTTGTCGCCGGCTACTACGGCATGGTCCGCCGTGAGGAGAAGCAGCCGCTTGACCTGTGGGTCGAGGGCCGCAAGGGTATTCTATAGCGCCGCGTCGACGAAGCGCAGCAGGTCGTCCAGCGGCGGCTTGAACGCGAACTTGAAGCCCCGTCGAAGGCGGGCGATCAGCGGCGCCTCGCGCGTCGAACAGGGCGAGGCGCAGACATAGCCGCGCCAGTCCACGCCCACTTGGCGGCAAGCCGCCCTCACCCACTGGCTGGTGAAGTTCAGCGGCTGGATCTCAACGACCCGCGCGCCCCGCGACAGGAAGACGGCGTTGGCGAGGGCCGCGCCGCTGGCGCCGACCACCACCTCGGCGTCGCGCATCAAGGCGACCTGCTGCGCCGCGTCGAGCGTCTCGGGCCGCACGATCGTGAAGCCGCGCGCCGCGAGCGCCTTCTCGAACGCCGCCTCTCCCACCATGACCCGCATCGACTGGCCGCGACGTGAAAGATAGACGCGCCGATGCCCCGCGCCGGCTGGCGCGCGCGCCAGGACCCGGGCCGCCAGATCCGACAGCAGCCCGTTCGGATGATGCAGGAAGTGGTCCATGCTGGTGGCGAAGGCCGCGCGCTTCAGCCGAACCAGGGGCGCGTCGATCTCGGTCACCGCGCGACCGGGCGACGCTAGGGCGATCAGGTCGCGCTGCCAGACGGCCAGCTTGGGGGCCAGGATCGGCAAGGTCTCGAGCAAGCCCGCCTGTTCCAGCGCCAACAGCGACGGCAGGGCGTCGATGACGAAGTGGCCGTAGTTGAACGTCGCGCCCCAGGGCAGGAACACCGCGCCCCCCTCAAGCACCGGCGCGGAGGACGGCGGCGTGAAGCGGGCGGCGTTGTCGCTCAGCCCCGGAATGGCCGACAGGTCCGGCGAGCCGTGCCGCGCTTCGCCGATCGTGGCGTTGTAGACGGCGCCGTCGGTTCCGATCAGAGCCCCAAAGCGCGGCGCCCACCAGGCCTCGCCGACTACGCACAGCGCCGGGACATTGACCGGAGGCGACGTCTCGATCGCATAGGGCCAAGCGGCCGCTTGAGGCCCGCCCACCTGCCCCATCGGCGCGCCGGCGGACGCGTCATGCTCGGGCGCCCAGGCGACGCCAGGCTCGCCGCGCGCCAACCGCTTCGCCAGGTCGAAGGACAGCAGGCGCGGCATGTCCTGGGCTTCGACAATGGGGCGCACGGGCAGCGACGCGGTCATGCCCCGCTTGGAGCATGACGCGCGCCCAGTGAAAACCCTTCCCGCTCACACGGCCGAGGCGATCACTTCTTGATCTGGCTCGCCAGGTACTTGCGGATGCCTTCGCCGTAGGGCGGCCGCAGGCCCAGCATCGGCGCGATGTCCTTCTTCAGCTGCTGGAACACCGCCTTCTTGTGACTGAACTCCAGGAAGCCGTCATGGCCGTGATAGGCGCCCATGCCGGCGGGGCCGACGCCGCCGAACGGCAGTTCCTCCTGGGCGACGTGGAAGATCACGTCGTTGACCGTGACCCCGCCGCTGGTGGTGCGGGCCAGCACGTGGTCCTTCTCGGCCTCGTCGGTCCCGAACCAGTAGAGCGCCAGCGGCCGGTCGTGGGCGTTCACATAGTCCACGGCCTCGTCGATCGTGCGATAGCTCTTCACCGGCAGGACCGGACCAAAGATCTCCTCCTGCATCACCTTCATGTCGTCGCTGGGGTCGATGATCAGGGTCGGAGCGATCTTGCGGTGCTCCTGCTGCGACAGGTCCTCGCCGCCCGGATTGATCTCGACCACCCGCGCGCCCTTGGCCTTGGCGTCGTCGACATAGCCCTTCACACGGTCGTAGTGGCGTTGAGCCACCAGCGCCGTGTAATCAGGATTGTCCTTCAGCGTCGGGAAATAGCGACCGACGGCCGCCTTCGCCTCGGCGACGAAGGTCTCGACGTCCTCCTGCGGCGCCAGGACATAGTCGGGCGCCAGGCAGATCTGGCCGGCGTTCAGCGTCTTGCCATTCATGATCCGGGCGGCGGCGGTGGCGATGTCGGCGCCGCGCGACAGGATCACCGGGCTCTTGCCGCCCAGCTCCAGGGTGACCGGAACCAGGTTCTCGGCCGCGGCGCGCATCACGTGTCGCGCCACCGAGGTCGCTCCGGTGAAGACCAGGTGATCGAAGGCCAGCCCTGAGAACGCCTGCCCGACTTCAGGGCCGCCCACGAACACGGCGACCTCCTCCTCGTCGAAGGCCTTGGCGAACATAGCCTTCAAGAGGTCGGAGGTGGCGGGCGTATATTCCGACGGCTTGATCATCGCGCGGTTACCGGCGGCGAAGATCCCGGCCAGCGGCGCGAAGGTCAGGTTGACGGGGAAGTTCCAGGGGCTGATCACCCCGACCACCCCCTTGGGCTGGTACTGCACCGTGGCCTTGGCACCGAACAGGCCCAGGATCGCGGGGGTGGTCTTGCGCTTCTGCGGGCGCATCCACTTGGCGACATGCTCGCGGGCGAACTTCAAGGGACCAATGGAGCCGGCGACATCGGTCAGCGCCGTGGCCTCGGGCGAGCGAGAGCCGAAGTCCGCGTTCACCGCCTTGGCGATCTCGGCCTGGTGGCCGATCAGCAGGTCGATCGAGCGGTTCAGCCAATCGATCCGCTTCTCGGCGCTGGGCGGCCCGTCACGCAGATGCGCGGCCTTCTGGCGGCTGAGCACGTCGTTCATGGTCGCCTTGTGAGCGTCCAGGGAATTCATTGGAGCGTTCATGTCTCGCCTCCCGTGGCTGGCGCGGCGCCCGTGGCCCGTCGCTCATCTTATCATCGATCACCATGCGCGAGCGTGCGTTCGCGCGCAAGCGAACGTTGTTCGTTCTTAACGGGTCGTAAGAACTCTGCCGTCTAGTCTCTCGGTCCATGCGATCGGCCTTTCCCCAACGGAAGCGCCGGACGGGGGATGAGAGATGTCGGACGTCGAGACCACGCTGCGGGGCCCTGAAGCCTATAAGATCGCGACGCGCGCGCTGGAGCTGATGGAACGCCACCAGGTGTGGCCGACCGCGCTGAATTTCGAGCTTTGGACGCACTATGTCGCCGATCCGGACGGCGCCCTCGCTCGCGAACTGACTCGTCTGATCTCGATCGGCGAGCCGATGACCGAACTGGTCAGCGAAGAGCTGGCCGCCACCTACCTGCCCAAGGCGCGCCTGAACGACCAAATCCGCGACGCCGGCGACATCCTGTCCAAGGAACTGGAGGCCGTCGCCAAGGCCATCCAGAACGCCCAGAAGTCGAACGCCGCCTTCGGCAAGGAACTGGCCGGCGCGACCAAGAACCTCGACAAGTCCACCGACGTCGAAGCCATCAAGGTCGTCGTCTCGAACCTGGCCGACGCCACCCGCCGCGTGCATCGCGAGAACCAGTCGCTGGAATCGCGTCTGGCGGAATCGACCTCCGAGGTCGAGCGTCTGCGCGAGCACCTGGAGCAGGTCCGCCGCGAAGCCACCACCGACGGCCTCACCAACCTGGCCAACCGCAAGGCCTTCGACGAAGAGCTGGATCGCGCCTGCGCCGAAGCCGACCGCCAAGGCACGCCGCTGTGCCTGGCCGTGCTCGACATCGACCACTTCAAGGGTTTCAACGACACCTGGGGCCACCAGACCGGCGACCAGGTCATCCGCTACGTCGCCTCGGTGATCGGCCGCGTCGCCGCTCCGCCGCGCTTCGCCGCCCGCTACGGCGGCGAGGAATTCGCCATGATCTTCCCGCGCGAGAGCTCGGCGGTCATCGCCGAGTCGCTGGAGGAGATCCGCGTCGAGGTGTCTTCGCGCATGCTCAAGCGCCGCTCGACCAACGAGGATCTGGGCGCGATCACCATCTCGTCGGGCTTCGCCGAGCGCCGTCCGGGCGAAAGCGGTCACTCGATCATGGAGCGCGCCGACGCGGCGCTTTACGCCTCCAAGCGCGGCGGCCGCAACCGCGTGACGGCGGCTGAAGGCATGGCCGCCTCGGCCAACGCGGCCTAGACTTCGAAGTCCGATCCGACGAACACGCCGCCGATCCCGCATCGGCGGCGTTTTTCGTTGAAGATTCCGCTAGCCTTCCCAAGGGGCAAAGGCGCCTAGACTCCCGCCAAAGAGATCAAGGGAGGTTCAAGGTCGTGGACTATCAGAAGATCCGTGTCTCGACGCAGGACGGCGTCGCCACCGTCACGATCGCCGATCCGGCCTCGCTGAACGCCGCCAGCCTGGAAGTCGCCCGCGAGCTGACCCACGCCTTCTCGTCGATCGCGGCGGGCAAGGTGGAGGCGCGGGCGGTGATCCTGACCGGCGAAGGGCGCGGCTTCTGCTCGGGCGCCAACCTGTCCGGCGGCGGCGCCGCGGGACGCGAGCTGGACGTCGACGGCAAGCCGGACGCCGGCTCGGCGCTGGAAACGATCTACAACCCGCTGATGACCCTGCTGAAGGATTTCCCGCTGCCGATCGTGACGGCGGTGAACGGTCCGGCGGCTGGGGTCGGCTGCTCGATCGCCCTGATGGGCGACATCATCGTGGCGGCCGAGAGCGCCTATTTCCTGCAGGCCTTCCGCCGCATCGGCCTGGTGCCCGACGGCGGCTCGACCTACCTGCTGCCGCGCCTGGTCGGCAAGGCCCGGGCCATGGAGATGATGCTGCTGGGCGACAAGATCTCGGCCGCGACCGCGCTCCAGTGGGGCCTGGTCAATCGCTGCGTGCCGGACGACGAGCTGATCGGCGCGGCCACCGCGATCGCCCAGGAGCTGGCGCGGGGCCCGGCGGCGCTGGGCGCGATCCGCAAGCTCGTGTGGGACAGCCTCGACGCCGACTGGACCGGCCAGCTGCACGCCGAGCGGAAAGCCCAGAGGGTCGCCGGCAAGACCGAGGACTTCATCGAAGGCGTCACCGCCTTCCTCCAGAAGCGCGCGGCGGCGTTCAAGGGACGCTAGCCAGCCAGATAAGGCTTGTAGCTCTTCTCCTCGACGATCTCCGAGCCGGCCGCCTCGTTGATCGCTCGCTTGATGGCGGCGCGGCGATCGTTGTCGATATAGACGCGGCGGGCCAGGGCCACGAAGCCCTCGCCGAAGTCCTGGCGGCGCTCGCAATCGCGCTTGCCGTCCTCGATGTCCCAGAGGGCGGCGTTGACGGCGGTCAGCTCGTCGGTCAGGCGAGCGATCTCGGCGGTGTCCGGCAGATGGTCGCGCGCGGTGGCCTCCAGCAGGGCCAGCTCCTTGCGGACATTGGCTTCCTTGGCCGGATCGCCGATCCGCTCGGCCTTGACCCGCAGGATGGTGATCTTGTCGACCAGTTCGCCCGCCGAGATCGGCGCGAGGATGGACATTCAGGAAACTCCGGACACCAGCTTCTCGAGGGCCGCCCAGACCGCGTCGACCGGCAGGGCGTCCATGCCGCTTCCGTAGTCCTCCGCGACCAGCATCTCAAGCCGCGCGGCGGCGGGGCGGAACTTCACGGCCTTGCGGCGGTCCTGCTGCAGCGAGAGCAAGGGCGCGCCGCCGGCCGCCAGCATGTGGCCGGGGCCGGCGTCGTTGGCGACGCCCGCGGCGAGCCGTCCGGCCAGGGCGATGACCAGCAGCGGGCCCTTCACGGGAAGGCCGTCGGTCCGGTTGCGCTCGGGCTGCGGAGCCTGTGGGACCTCGCGCGCGGCGATCGCGGCGTCCTCGGCCTCGTCGGGCCCGAAGAAGAACACCGGCGTCCAGCCCTTGGCGGCGACCCGGCGGGCCAGGTCGAGATAGTTCTCCAGCGGCCAGCGCTTGTCCTGCCCGCCCGCGCCGGGCGCGAGGCCCACATAGGTCGGGCCGGACGGCAGTAGGATCTCGGCGGCCTTGAGCGCGTCGGGATTGGTGAGAGCCAAGGGCTTCGGCGCGCCCTGCCCGTCCGTCGCCAGGTCCAGCAGCCGCGCCAGGCGGTCGGTGACGGCCACCGGCCAATCCTGGCTCCGCGCCTGCCGAGCGGCTGATACGAAACGTCCCGCCGCCCCGCGCCGGGCGACGCCGCTGCGGCGCAGATTTTCCTGGGTGTCGATGACGAGGTCGAACGTCCGACCGCCGAACGGCTTGGACCACGGCAAACTGTCCAGCGCCTTGGCGCCGTTCGCACCGTCGAGGATCACCTCGTCGATATAGCCCGCGACCACGGCCTTCAGCGGCCCCGTGTAGACGGTCTCGCCCTTGGCCGCGCACCAGCTGATCCGCGCGTCGGGAAACGCCGCGCGCAGGCCGGCGATGAAGGGCAGCTTGATCAGCCCGTCGCCGATCACCTCGCCCATCGAATAGATCAGAACCGTCTGGACCATAGCCGGGCTTAGGCCGCCTAGCGCGCCGTGGTCAATGCGCGATCAAACCGCGACCGGACACTCCGCCGGGATCGCCACGAACGTCCCCTCGGCGCGGCGCTTCTCGAAATGCTTCTGGGCGCAGCCGCCCGAGCACAGGAGGCCGGTGTCCGACCAGTAGAGCGGCGCCTCGTCCTCGTGCTTGAAGCTGGGCGCGCCCCACGGCAGGCCGCATTCGACGCAGGACGGGGTCTTGGCCAGCATCAGTCCTGAACCTCGGCGGCGGGCTGGATCGTGACGCTCTCGCCGCAGCCGCAGGCGTCGGTCTCGTTCGGGTTATGGAACACGAACTTCGAGGACAGCTTGCTGACCTCGTAGTCGATCTCGGTGCCAATCAAAAAGAGCACCGCCTTGGGCTCGATCAGGATCGTAACACCCTTGTCCTCGACGACCTCGTCGATCGGGCCCTTCGTCTCGGCGTATTCGAAGACGTATTCCTGGCCGGCGCAGCCGCCGTTCTTCACGCCCACCCGCAAGCCGACATACGGCTTGTCGGCCTTGTCCATGATCTCCTTCACGCGCGCGGCCGCGGCGTCGGTCAGGGTGACGACCTTGGGGCGCGGGCGGCGGGGACGTGCGGTGATCGCGGTTTCCATGGCGTTCGAACCGATCAGAACATGTTCAGTTGCAGCTTGGCCTCGTCGCTCATGCGCGAGGAGTCCCACGGCGGATCGAAGACGAGGTCGACCGCGCACGACTTCAGGCCCGGGATCTCCATGACCGCGTCCTTGACCCAGCCCGGCATCTCGCCGGCCACCGGGCAGCCCGGAGCGGTCAGGGTCATCTCGATGGCCACGTCCTTGTCGTCGGAAACGTCGACCTTGTAGATCAAGCCCAGCTCATAGATGTCGACCGGAATTTCCGGGTCATAGACCGTCTTCAGCTTCTCGATCAGCTGGTCGGTCAGCCGGTTCAGCTCGTCTTGCGAGAGAGCGGAAGCGGGTTCGGGAGCGGCGGCGGCGTCGGTCATGAAGCGGCTCAACTGAAGAAACTGCGGGCCTTGGCCAGCGCGTCGACGAACGCGTCGGCCTCGGCCTCGGTGTTATATAGGGCGAAGGACGCGCGCGCGCTCGACGTCACCCCGAAACGGCGCATCAAGGGCTCGGCGCAGTGGGTGCCTGCGCGCACGGCGACGCCATAGCGATCCAGCACCTGGGCGATGTCGTGGGCGTGGGCGCCCTCGACCGTGAACGACAGCACCGCGCCCTTGCCGGGAGCCTCGCCCAGGATCCGCACGCCGTTGACGCCGCGCAGACGCTCGGCGACGCGTTCGTAGAGGGCGTGCTCGTGGGCGAAGATCGCGTCGCGGTCCAGGCCGTTCAGCCACTCGATCGCCGCGCCCAGGCCGACGGCCTCCAGGATCGCGGGGGTGCCCGCCTCGAAACGGTGCGGCGGGTCGGCATAGGTGATCTTGTCCAGCGCCACCGAAGCGATCATCTCGCCGCCGCCTTGGTAAGGCGGCAGGGCCGCCAGGCGGTCGGCCTTGCCGTAAAGCACGCCAATCCCGGTCGGGCCGTACAGCTTGTGGCCGGAGAAGACGTAGAAATCGACGTCCAGAGCCTTCACGTCGACCTTGGTGTGGACCACGCCCTGGCAGCCGTCCAGCAGCACCGGCGCGCCGGCCGCGTGGGCAAGACGGACGATCTCGGCCACGTCGTTGACCGTGCCCAGCACGTTCGACATGTGGGTGACGGCGACCATCTTGGTCTTGTCCGACAGCAGGCCCTTGTAGGCCTCCATGTCCAGGCGCCCGTCATCCAGCACCGGGATGAACTTCAAAACCACGCCCTTGCGCTCGCGCAGGAAGTGCCAGGGCACGATGTTGGCGTGGTGCTCCATCTCCGAGAGCACGATCTCGTCGCCGGCGTTCAGCGACAGGCCGAACGACGACGCGACGAGGTTCACCGCCTCGGTCGCGCTCTTGGTCCAGACGACCTCGTCGCGATCGGCGTTGATGAAGCGCGCGACGGTTTCCCGCGCCTTTTCATAGGCTTCTGTGGTTTCGTTCGCGAGGGTATGCAGGCCGCGATGGACGTTGGCGTAGGAGGTCCGCGCCAGGCCCACCATCGCGTCCAGCACCGCGTCGGGCTTCTGCGCGCTGGCGGCGCTGTCGAGGTAAATCAATGGCTTGCCGTGAACTTCTCGCGCCAGGATCGGGAACTGGGCGCGGATCGCCTGCACGTCAAAGCCCCTTCCCCCTTGCGGGGAAGGGGTTGGGGATGGGGGTGTCAGCACGGCGCTGGTCATGCTTCGCTCCCCAGCTTGCGGGCGACCCAGGCGGCGGCGACCGCGCGCGCGCCCTCGTGCTCGATCCGCTCGACGACCTCGCCGACGAAGGCGACGGTCAGCATGGCCTTGGCCTCGGCCTCGGGGATACCGCGCTGCTCGGCGTAGAACAGCACCTCGTCGTCCAGGGCGCCGATCGTGTTGCCGTGGGCGCAGGAGACGTCGTCGGCGAAGATCAGCAGTTCCGGCTTGGCGTCGATCTCGGCCTTGTCCGACAGGATCAGGGCGTGGTGGCCCATCCGCGCGTCGGTCTGGTCGGCGCCCTTCTCCACGACGATCCGCCCCTGGAAGACGCCGCGCGCCTGGTCGGTCACCATGCCCTTGGTCAGCTGGCTGGTGACGCCGTCGAGGCCGCCATGGGTGACGACGCTGGTCAGGTCGGCGTGGCGCTGGGCGTCCAGCAGATAGGCGCCGTCGAGGCGAACCTCGGCATGGGCGCCGGGGTGACGGACGCGGGTCTCGATCCGCTGGCGACGCGCGCCGCAGGTCAGGACGGTCTGGGCGAACTTGGCGCCGGGGGCTAGGGCGACCTCGGCGGTGACGACATTAACCGCCTCGGCCTCGTCCTCGACCAGCACGATGCGCTCCACCGAAGCGCCCTCACCCACGGCGATGTCGAGCACGACGTCGGAGACGTAAGCCGCGGCGCGGCCTTCGTGGCTTTCCAGCAGGACGAGGTGCTCGCCGGGCTTCACGACCAGAGCGTGGCTCGCGCCTTGCGCGGCCTTGTCGGCAAGGGCGACGAAGCGCAGGGCGACGACACCCGAAGCGACGTCGGACGGGGCCACGCGGCGGCCGTTGACGAACACGGTTTCCGCGTCGGCCAGGCCCGCGAACGGGCCGGCCGGAACCTCGCCGCCGTGCGCCGGCGCGACCGGCGGCAGGACCTTCAAGAGGCCCCGCAGGTCCGTCCAGCGCCAGTCCTCGTCACGCCGCGACGGCAGCGCCGAGAGGTCGCCGGTCTTGAGGGCGGTCGAAAGGGTCAAGCCGCCGCTCCCACGATGCGGTCATAGCCCTCGGCTTCCAGCTGCAGCGCCAGTTCCGGACCGCCCGAGGCGACGATACGGCCGGCGGCCAGCACATGGACCTTGTCGGGTTTGATGTGGTCCAGCAGGCGCTGGTAGTGGGTGATGACCAGCATGCCGCGCTCAGGGCTACGCAGGGCGTTGACGCCCTCGGAGACGATCTTCAGAGCGTCGATATCCAGGCCGCTGTCGGTCTCGTCGAGGATGAGGAACTTCGGCGAAAGCATGGACATTTGGAAGATTTCCATCCGCTTCTTCTCACCGCCCGAGAAGCCGACGTTCAGGCCGCGCTTGAGCATCTCGAAGTCGATCTTCAGCGAGGCGGCCTTCTCCTTGGCCAGCTTCAGGAAGGCCGGGGCGGCGATCTCGTCCTCGCCCCGCGCGCGGCGCTGGGCGTTGAGGGCGGTGCGGATGAAGGTCAGGGCTGGAACGCCCGGAATTTCCAGCGGATATTGGAACGACAGGAACAGGCCCTTGGCCGCCCGCTCGTTGGGCTCCAGCGCCAGGAGGTCTTCGCCATTGAGCGTCGCCGAGCCCTCGGTGACCTCATAGCCGTCGCGGCCAGTCAGCACGTAGGACAGGGTCGACTTGCCGGCGCCGTTGGGGCCCATGATCGCGTGGACCTCGCCTGCCGGCACGTCCAGCGTGACGCCCTTCAGGATCGGCTTGTCCTCGACGCGGGCGTGAAGGTTCTTGATGGAGAGCATTTAACCGACGGATCCTTCGAGAGAAATCGCCACGAGCTTCTGGGCCTCGACGGCGAATTCCATGGGCAGTTGCTGCAGCACGTCCTTGACGAAGCCGTTGACCAGCAGGGCCACGGCCTCCTCTTGGTTCAGGCCGCGCTGCTGGCAGTAGAACAGCTGGTCGTCCGACAGCCGGGTGGTGGTGGCCTCGTGCTCAAACACCGACTGGCCGTTGCGGGCCTCGATATAGGGCACGGTGTGGGCCGCGCAGTCCTTGCCGATCAGCAGGCTGTCGCATTGGGTGAAGTTGCGCGCCCCCTTGGCCTTGGGATGGGCCGAGACGAGGCCGCGATAGGTCGAGGTCGACTTGCCGGCGCTGATGCCCTTGGCGACGATCCGCGAGCGGGTGTTGGCGCCCAAGTGGATCATCTTGGTGCCGGTGTCGGCCTGCTGGTGGCCGTTGGTCACCGCGATCGAATAGAACTCGCCCGAGCTCCCCTCGCCGCGCAGCACGCAGGACGGGTACTTCCAGGTGATGGCCGAGCCGGTCTCGACCTGGGTCCAGGAGACCTTGGAGCGGTCGCCGCGGCAGTCGGCGCGCTTGGTCACGAAGTTGTAGATGCCGCCCTTCCCGGTCTCGGGATCGCCCGGGTACCAGTTCTGGACGGTCGAATATTTGATCTCGGCGTCGTCCAGCAGGACGAGCTCGACCACCGCCGCGTGCAGCTGGTTCTCGTCGCGCATCGGGGCCGTGCAGCCTTCCAGGTACGAGACGTAGGCGCCCTTGTCGGCGATGATCAGGGTGCGCTCGAACTGGCCGGAATCCTTGGCGTTGATCCGGAAATAGGTCGACAACTCCATCGGGCAGCGCACGCCCGGCGGCACGTAGACGAAGGAGCCGTCCGAGAAGACTGCGCTGTTGAGGCAGGCGAAATAGTTGTCCGAGGTCGGCACCACGCTACCCAGGTACTGGCGGACCAGCTCCGGATGCTCGCGGATCGCCTCGCTCATCGAGCAGAAGATGACGCCGGCCTGGGCCAGCTCCTTTTTGAAGGTGGTCACGACGCTGACGCTGTCGAACACCGCGTCCACGGCGTAGCGCGGCGCGCCTTCTACGCCGGCTAGAACCGCTTGCTCCTTCAAGGGGATGCCGAGCTTTTCGTAGACGGCCAGCAGCTCCGGATCGACCTCGTCCAGGCTCTTGGGGCCTTCCTTGGTCTTGGGCGCGGCGTAGTAATAGGTGTCCTGGTAGTCGATCGGCGGATAGCTGACCTTGGCCCAGTCGGGCTCGTCCATCGCCAGCCAGCGGCGATAGGCGTCAAGCCGCCACTCCAGCATCCATTCCGGCTCGTCCTTCTTGGCCGAGATGAAGCGCACGATGTCCTCGGAGAGGCCTTTGGGGGCGAACTCCTGATCGATTTCGGTCGTGAAGCCGTGCTCGTACTTCTCGAGCGCGGCGACGGTTTCAACAGTCTCTTTAACCGCGGCCACTAAGCCACCTCCCGGCGCCGGGCGCCGATACGCTTCCAGGCGGCGAGCCAGGCGTCGCCGCATTTGTTCCAATCGTCTTCCGTACTCGCCCAGCCGCCACTGATACGCAGGGCGAACGGGGCGAGATCAGCGCGGCCCATGGCTTCCACCACGCGGCTGGCCTTGACCTTGCCCGAAGAGCAGGCGCTGCCGGCGCTGACCATCACGCCGGCCAGGTCCATGTTCATGACCTGGACCTCGGAGCCGAAGCCTTCGCCGGCGAAACACAGGGTTTGCGGCAGCCGGTCCGCGCCTTCGCCCAGGACCACAGCGCCATTCGCCTTGAGCCGGTCGGCCAAGGCGTCGCGCCATTGGGCCTGTTCGGCCATCGAGGCAAGGCCTTCCTGGGCCGCCTGGGCCGCCGCGCCGAAGGCGGCGATCCCGGCGACGTTCTCGGTGCCGGCCCGGCGGCCGCGCTCCTGGCCGCCGCCGTGCAGACGACGGGTGACGGTGGCTCGGGTCCCAGCCACGAGCGCGCCGACGCCTTGCGGCCCGCCCAGCTTGTGAGCGGACAGCGCCATGGTGTCGGCGCCGAGGCCGGAGAAGTCGATCGCGATCTTGCCGGCGGCCTGGACGGCGTCGACGTGCAGCCAGCCGTCGTGGGCGCGGACCAGGGAGGAGGCCTTATCCACAGGCTGGATGACGCCGGTTTCATTGTTGGCCAGCATCAGGCACACCAGGGCCTTACCCGGCTTTTCAAGCGCTTTCGCTAGCCAGCCAAGATCGGCGACGCCGTTGTTATCCACAGGCATGACTTCGACCGGCAGGCCGGAGACCTTGGCGGTCTCGGCGACGGCGTCATGCTCGATCGCGGAAATGATGATGCGTTCGACGCCGGCGACCTTGGCGCTCTCGATGGCCAGGGCGTTGGCCTCGGTGCCCCCGCTAACGAAGGTCACCGAGCCGGCCGGCACGCCGACCAGAGCCCCGACCTGGGCGCGGGCGCGCTCGACCACGTCACGGGCGGCGCGGCCGGCGGCGTGGACCGACGAGGGATTGGCTGGGCTTTCCAAGGCGCGCAGCAGCGCCTCACGCGCTTCCGGCCTCAGCGGGGCGGTGGCGTTGTAGTCGAGATAGACGGAGGGTCGGGAGGCGTTCACTCGGCCGCGATCTCCAGCGGACGGGCGGGACGCAGTTCGCCCTTCAGCACGTCGGCGACCGAGACGCTGGCCAGGTAGCCGTGGATCTGGCGGCCCATCTCTTCCCAGAGATCATGCGTCATGCAGCGCTCGCCGCCGGCCATGCAGCCCTTGGCCTGGCCTTTGGTGAAGTTGCAGCGGGTGGCGCGCAGCGGCTCGTCGACCGCCAGCACGATGTCGGCGATGAAGGTCTCGGCCGAGGCCTTGGCCAGGCGATAACCGCCGCCAGGGCCGCGAGCGCTGATCACCAGACCCTTGCGGCGCAGGCGCGCGAAGAGCTGCTCCAGATAAGAAAGCGAGATCTGTTGGCGCGCGGCGATCTCGGCCAGGGCCACCGCGCGGCCCTCGCCTTCGTCCTGGCGCTTGGCCAGGTCGGTCATCGCCATGACCGCGTATCGCCCTTTGGTGCTCAGGCGCATCAGCCTTACCCCTTGCAGATTCCGCGCGCATCGGCTTTTGCGTGTGCTACAAGCCGCGACTTCGCGCGCGGGCCGTCGGTCCGCTTGCTGGCTGCGATTTAGGAAGACCAAGCGCAGTGGTCAAGTATTCTGGCGGGCCAATCGTCGGAAATCGGACCGCTGTCGAGCTGAAGGGGATGACATGCCTGATGTGATTTTGACCGGCGCGTCTGGACGAATCGAGGGTCGCTATTCTCCCGGCAAGACCGAGACGGCGCCGATCGCCCTGATCCTGCACCCGCACCCCAAGGCCGGCGGTCACATGAACCATCCGGTCTCGGTGCAGCTGTACCACCTGTTCATGAAGCGTGGTTTCGCGACCCTGCGCTTCAACTTCCGCGGCGTGGGCCGCAGCCAGGGCGAGTTCGACGCCGGCATCGGCGAGCTGGCCGACGCCGCGACGGCGCTGGACTGGCTGCAAACGTCCAACCCCGCCGCCAGCCAGACCTGGGTCGCCGGCTTCGACTTCGGCGCCTATATCGGCATGCAGCTCCTGATGCGCCGCCCCGAGACGGACGGCTTCATCTCGGTCTCGCCGCCGACCAACATGTACGACTTCAGCTTCCTGGCCCCCTGCCCGGCCTCGGGCCTGTTCCTGACGGGCTCGGCCGACACCATCACCCCGCCGGTCGAGGTGGAGCGCGTGGTCACCAAGCTGCGCACCCAGAAGGGCATCACGATCGACTACGAGGTCATCGACAAGGCCAGCCACTTCTGGACCGAGCACCTGCCCAGCGTCGAGAAGAGCGTCAGCGACTATCTCGACAAGCGCCTGGCGGAAAATCCGATCTAGGACGTCAGGTCCGAACGCTTCAAAGGCCTCCCTCCGGGGAGGCCTTTTTGGTTTCAGGGCTCGACGATTCGCCCGCCGGTCATCGGCGCCGGAACGCCCGTGGTGCCCGGGAAGCTGATCGGCAACCCCTTGGCCGCGCGGGCGGCGAGATAGGCGAAGGCTTCGGCCTCGATGCTGTCGCCGCGCCAGCCGAAGGCCTCGGCGGTCTTGACCGGCACGGGGGCGCGCTCGATGAGCGCCTTCATGATCTGCGGGTTGTGGCGCCCACCGCCGCAGACGATCAGGGCGCTGGGTCGCGCGCCGTGGTCGAAGGCCTTGATCACCGCCTCGGCCGTGAAGGCGACCAGCGTGGCGGCGGCGTCCTCGGCCGACAGAGGCTCGACCAGGTCCAGCGGGAAGTCGTAGCGGTCCAGCGACTTGGGCGCGGGACCGGCGAAGTAGTCGCTGGCCAGGAAGGCGTCGAGGATCGCCTGGTCGACCTTGCCGGCGGCGGCCAGGCGGCCGTTCTCGTCGAAGCGCCCCAGGCCCCGCGCCTGCAGCATCAGGTCGATCATGCCGTTGCCCGGGCCGGTGTCGAAGGCCAGCAGGTCTTCTTCGCCGTTGATCAGCGTGATGTTCGCCACCCCGCCGATGTTCAGCGCCGCCACTGGCGCGGCTAGGCCCGAGGCCCGGGCGCGGGCGGCGTGATAGATCGGCGCCAGCGGCGCGCCCTGCCCGCCCGCCGCGACGTCGGCGGTGCGGAAGTCGAAGGCCACCGGGCGGCCGCAGGCCTTGGCGAGGCGCTCCGCGTCCAGCAACTGGACCGTCCGACCGATCCGCTCGGGCGTCGGGCGCTCGTGCAGCACGGTCTGGCCGTGCACGCCCAACAGGTCGAAAGCGCTCCAGGACAGGCCGTGCTCGGCCAGAAAGCTTTCCGCCGCGTGGAGGTGTTCGTCGGCGACGGCCTGGGCGGCCTCGGCGAAGATGTCAGGCGCGGGCTTGTCGCGCGGCCAGCCGCGGGCGACCTCGGTGGCGACCAGCAGCAGGTCGCGGGTCTCCTCGCGCAGCTTGCGCTCGCCGGCGGGGCCAAAGGCTTGGATGTCGTGGCCGTCCGTCTCCAGCACCGCCATGTCGACCGCGTCCAGCGAGGTGCCGGTCATGAATCCCAGGATTTTCATGGGATCGTTGACTGCCACGCCCGCGAAACGGTAGCTAGGCCCCATGATCGACGCTTTCGTCCTGGCCCGTCCCTATTACCGCCCGCTGCCATAGCGGGAGGCCGACCAGACACGTCGCTTAGCCCCCGCCTCGCCGGGGTCGCTTTCTTGCTAGTCGATCATGCGCTCCGGCATCCTTCCCGGAGTCCGAAATGAACCCCTCACACACCGACCAAGCCGTGCTAGACGGCCCGCCAAGTCAAATAGAGAGTCGA
Organism: Caulobacter sp. X; assembly: GCF_002742635.1. Lineage (NCBI taxonomy): Bacteria > Pseudomonadati > Pseudomonadota > Alphaproteobacteria > Caulobacterales > Caulobacteraceae > Caulobacter > Caulobacter sp. X. The sequence goes on from NZ_PEGF01000001.1 coordinate 444,681, forward strand.
TCCATGTCCGCCGCGTCGTCCTTCAAGTCAGAGTTCCTGCGAACCCTGGAGGCGCGCGGCTATATCCACCAGATCACCCATCCGGAGGAGCTGGATGCGGCGGCGGCTGGCGGGATCGTCACCGCCTACATCGGTTTCGACGCCACCGCGCCGTCCCTGCACGTGGGCAGCCTTATCCAGATCATGCTGCTGCGCCGCCTGCAGCAGGCCGGCCACAAGCCGATCGTCCTGATGGGCGGCGGCACGACCAAGGTCGGCGATCCGACCGGCAAGGACGAGAGCCGCAAGCTGCTGTCGGACGCCGACATCCAAGCCAATATCGCCGGCATCAAGCAGGTCTTCGCCAAGTTCCTGACCTTCGGCGACGGCCCGACCGACGCCATCATGGTCGACAATGACGCCTGGCTGTCGAAGTTCGGCTACGTCCAGTTCCTGCGCGAATACGGCGTCCACTTCACCGTCAACCGGATGCTGGCCTTCGACTCGGTCAAGCTGCGCCTGGAGCGCGAGCAGCCGATGACATTCCTCGAGTTCAACTACATGCTGATGCAGGCGGTGGACTTCCTGGAGCTGAACCGCGCTCACGGCTGCGTGCTGCAGATGGGCGGTTCGGACCAGTGGGGCAACATCCTGAACGGCGTCGAGCTGACCCGCCGCGTCGATCAGAAGAGCGCCTTTGGCCTGACGACGCCGCTCTTGGCCACCGCCTCGGGCGCCAAGATGGGCAAGACGGCGGCCGGCGCGGTGTGGCTGAACGCCGAGCAGCTGAGCCCATACGACTACTGGCAGTTCTGGCGCAACACCGAGGACGCCGATGTCGGCCGCTTCCTGAAGCTGTTCACCGACCTGCCGCTGGACAGGATCGCCGAGCTGGAAGCCCTGGAAGGCGCCCAGATCAACGAGGCCAAGAAGGTGCTGGCCGACGAGGCCACCCGCATGGCCCACGGCGAGGAAGAGGCCCGCAAGGCTCGCGACGCCGCCGAGAAGGCTTTCGAGCAAGGCGCGCTGTCGGCCGACCTGCCGACCTTCGAGGTGCCGGCGGCCGACCTGGAAGCGGGCATCGTACTGGCGGCCCTGTTCGCCGACGCGGGCCTGGCCGGTTCGCGCGGCGAGGCCCGTCGCCTAGCCCAGGGCGGCGGTCTGAAGGTCAACGACAAGGCCGAGGCCGACGCCAACCGGACGATCACCGCCGCCGATCTCGTCGAGGGCGTGGTCAAGCTGGCCGCCGGCAAGAAGAAGATCGTGTTGGTGAAGCCCGTTTAGTTATCGTATGCCCGGACGGACTTGACCGGCCCGTCCGGGCCGCTCACCTGTTTTGAGTGATCGAGGAAGAGACCGATGCTGCAACCCGGCGACAAGGCCCCTGATTTCGACCTCCCGACCGACACCGGTCGCGTCAGCCTGTCGGCGCTGAAAGGCAAGAACATCGTCCTCTATTTCTATCCGAAGGACGACACGGCCGGCTGCACCTCCGAGGCGCTGCAGTTCTCGTCGGAAGTCGAAGAGTTCCAGAAGCTGGGCGCCGTGATCATCGGCGTCTCCAAGGACAGCGTCGCCTCGCACGCCAAGTTCCGCGCCAAGCACGACCTGACCATCGAGCTGGCCGCCGACCCGATGGGCGATGTGGTCGAGGCCTACGGCGCCTGGGTCGAGAAAAGCATGTACGGCCGCAAGTACATGGGCATCGACCGCTCGACCTTCCTGATCGACCGCGAAGGCGTCGTCCGCGAGGTCTGGCGCAAGGTCAAGGTGCCCGGCCACATCAAAGCGGTCATGAACGCCGCCAAGGCCATTAAGTAAGTCCGACAGTTGGGGAACGCTTGCGCCCCGCGCGTGTTGTATGTTTGCCGCAACCTGTGGCGTTTCTGAATCCCCAATCCGGTTAACGCGTAGTCGGACCGATCAGGAAACGTTAAGGATCTGAGCGCAAAATTACTTTTCGCGAGTCACGCCGTTTAGCGGCGCGAAGAGTCTTGCACGTTAGCGTTTTATCGTTCCATATCCCCCGGACCTGAAACGGGGGGTTTCCTGGGACGATGGCGATCAAGCGCTTTAGGCGGCTGCGGCAATCTCTCGAAGCTCTGTTCCCAGAACGGCATGTCTACGTCCGCTCCGGCGGCGAGATGCGCGGCTATGTTCTGTCCACGAATAAACAGCTGATCGGCGCGGCCTGCGTCGGCGCCGGCGCCCTGTGGATGGGGGTCTGCACCGCCGCCATGCTGATCAACGCTCTGTCGGTCAGCTCGACCGACCAGCAGGTGATCAAGCAGAAGGCCTATTACGAGCGCCTGAACGCCGACCGCCAGGCGCGTTTGAACAGCGCCGTGGCCCAGCTCTCCGCCACCAATGGCTCTCTGGATGAGCTGGCGACCTCGGTCGAGAAGCGTCACGCCGCCCTCGCCTTGCTGGTCTCCGACTTCCGAGGCGTGCCCGGCGCCGCCGACGCGCTGAAGGTCGCCAAGCCGCGCCTGCTGGCCGCCAGCCCCGTCGAGCGCATCCAGGCCACGCGTATGGACCAGGAGCGCCTGATCGACGCCGCCGAAGGCTTCGCCAAGAGCCGCGCCGAGCGCCTGCGCCTGGCCATGCGGATGGCGGGTCTCGACGCCAGCTCGTTCACCGGCCGCGGCGTCTCGCTGGGCGGCCCGCTGATCGAGGCCAAGGATCCCCGCGCCCTCGCCGCCGTCCTCGACGTCGACGAGGAGTTCGCCAGCCGCATCCAGCACGCCGCCAACGACATGTCGGACATGCGCAGCCTGGGCGCGGCGGTGAAGAAGCTGCCCTTTTACAGGCCGACCGACAATCCGGCGCTGTCGTCCAGCTATGGCGTCCGCTTCGATCCGTTCACGCACCGCCCGGCCTTCCACTCGGGCCTCGACTTCCCCGGCGCCATGCGCACGCCGATCATGGCCACAGCGCCCGGCGTCGTGTCGTTCACCGGCGTCCGCGCCGGCTATGGCAACACGGTCGAGATCGACCACGGCGGCGGCTTCAAGACCCGCTATGCGCACCTGTCCTCGATCGGCGTCCGCGTCGGCCAGCGGGTGGCGATCGGCTCGCGCGTCGGCGCGATGGGATCGACCGGCCGCTCGACCGGTCCGCACCTGCATTACGAAGTCTGGGTCAATGGCAAGGCCCAGAACCCCAACCGCTTCTTGAGGGCTGGTGAGTATGTTCAGCAAACAAGCTAAGTCGGGCCCCAAGGCCGCCGGTCGCGCCGAGGCGCCGGCCAGCCTGCCGTCCAGCAACCCCGCCGACCCCACGCGTCGCGCGACGCCGAAAGTGGCCTCGCTGCTCTCCGCCGACCTCACGATCGAGGGCTCCATCGAGGGCGAAGGCGAGCTGCAGTTGGACGGGATCTTGCGCGGCGATGTCCGCGTGGCGCGCCTCAGCGTCGGCGAGACCGGCCATGTCGAGGGCGCGGTCCAGGCCGACCTCGTCGAGGTGCGCGGCCGCATCGTCGGCACGATCACCGCCAAGCAGGTCCGCCTCTACGGCACGGCCTATGTCGATGGCGACATCACCCACGAGCAGCTGTCGATGGAGTCCGGCGCCTACTTCCAGGGCCGCAGCCTGAAGTTCCAGCGCCCGCCCGCTCCGATCCAGCCGACGCCGGAACCAGAAGTCCTGGCCCTGGCGGCGGCCGAAACGGTCGGCTAGCCGCTTCGATCCTAGCGGCTGCTCAGCACGAAGGTGTTGCCGTCCGGATCCTTGAACTTGGCGAAGGTCCCCCAGGGTTGCTTCTGCGGCGGACCTTCGAACTCGACGCCCTTCTCGGTCAGCTTGCGATAGGCGTGCTCGACGTCGTCGCAGGCCAGAGAGCCGTTGAAGAAGGTCCCGATCCGGTCCTCGTGCCCTTCGGGCGTAAACAGGACGAGACCCGTCTCCGCGCCGGGAATCGACAGCTCGATCCAGCGCTGGGCACCCATCGGCTGGTCGGTCGCCACGCGCAGCCCGACCTTCTCCGTCCAGAACGCCAAGGCCCGATCCTGGTCGCTGACCGGGACGCCGACGAACTTCACCTTGCTGATCACGCTCACGACCCGCCCTCTCCTCTAGGTCTTCGGTGAGATGGGCGTAGCGCGGCGACCTTGCGCCGGTGAAGACGTGCAACTACTGCTATAGCCATGGATGCGCAGAGCTACAGGCTGGACCGCTATGTGCTGGATACGCTGATGGCCGATCTGGTCGGTCACGACCATCAGCCGTCGGCCTTCCTGGCCTATCTGGCGATCGTCGCCGCGCATGCCGACGGCCGCGCAAGCTTCAGCCACGCGGAACTGGCCGAGCGCACGGGCCAGTCGCGACGGACTGTCCAGAACGCCGTCGAAACCTTGAAAAGACGAGGTTTGATCTCGGTGAGCCGCCAGGGCCCGACCGAGCCGGCGACCTATGTCCCGCTGACGCCTTGGCGACGCCAGCGGGAGCCTTAGGCGTTAGGCCTCGGTCGCGTCGCGCGTGGCGCCGACCCGCTGGGCCAGGGCCGCGCCCATGAACGCGTCGAGGTCGCCGTCCAGCACCCCTTGGGTGTCGGACGTCTCCACGTTGGTCCGCAGGTCCTTGACCATCTGGTAGGGCTGCAGGACGTAGCTACGGATCTGGTGACCCCAGCCAATGTCGGTCTTCTGGTCTTCCAGCGCCTGTTGAGCGGCTTCGCGCTTTTGCAGCTCGGCCTCGTAGAGGCGCGCGCGCAGCATCTTCCAGGCCTCTTCGCGGTTCTGGTGCTGCGAGCGGCCGGCTTGGCAGGCCACCGCGATGCCGGTCGGGATGTGCGTCAGGCGCACGGCCGAGTCGGTCTTGTTGATGTGCTGACCGCCGGCGCCCGAGGCGCGGTAGGTGTCGGTGCGCACGTCGGCTGGGTTGATCTCGATCTCGATGGTGTCGTCGATGACCGGATAGACCCAGGCCGAGGCGAACGAGGTGTGGCGACGGGCGCTGCTGTCATAGGGGCTGATGCGCACCAGGCGGTGCACGCCCGCCTCGGTCTTCAGCCAGCCATAGGCGTTAGGGCCCTTGACCAGCAGCGTGGCCGACTTGATGCCGGCCTGGTCGCCGTCGGTCTCTTCGATCAGCTCGGTCGTCATGCCGTGGGCGTTGGCCCAGCGGGTGTACATGCGCAGCAGGATGCCGGCCCAGTCGCAGGACTCGGTGCCGCCGGCGCCGGAATTGATTTCGATATAGGCGTCGTTGCCGTCGGCCTCGCCAGACAGCAGGGCTTCGAGCTCGGCGCGACCGGCGCGGTCCTTCAGGGCCTTCAGCTGGGCGCGGGCGTCGTTCAGCGACTCCTCGTCGCCTTCCATGTCCGCCAGCTCGGCGTACTCGACGGCGTCCTTCAGGTCGCGCTCGATCGACTGCACGGCCTCGACCTTGGCGGCGAGGTTGGCGCGCTCGCGCGAGACGGCTTGCGCCTCGGACGGACGGTCCCACAGGGTCGGGTCCTCGACCCGGGCGTTCAGCTCATCGAGCTTTCGGAGAGCGACGTCCCAGTCAAAGACGCCTCCTGAGCAGTCCCACGGACTGCTCGATGTCGGCCGCGGCGGCCTCGACATCCGGTCGCATCACGTTACTCCGTGACAGTGTTGAAGGGCGCGGGAGATAGCCTGCGTCGCCCGCGCGCGCAATGACATCAATAGAGGCCGCTCAAGGGATCGACCTTTTGCGGCGGCTTGCCCGGTTGGGCTTGAGGCTGTGGAACCGGCGGCAAACCGGGCGTCAGCTCGTTGTAGGGGATCGGGCCGATGGGGGCGACCTCCACCTTGGGCTCGGTGCCCGGGCGGAAGGCCTCGCGGACGCCACGCACCAGGGCGAACTTGGCGTTCTTCGGCGGCTTGAAGTCAACGACCGGCTGGCCTTCCAGCGCGACCTTCATGAAGTCCATGAACACCGGCACGGGACCGGCCGCGCCGGTTTCGCCCTCGCCCAGCGAGCGGTTGTCGTCGAAGCCGAAGAACACGCCGACGATCAGGTTGGGCGAGTAGCCGACGAACCAGGCGCTGCGGTACTCGTTGGTGGTGCCGGTCTTGCCGGCCAGAGGGCGACCCAACGAGCTGACGGCGGCGGCGGTGCCGCGCTGGACCACGCCCTGCAGCATCGAGGTGATCTGGTAGGCCGTGACCGGATCCATGATCTGGTCCCCCGGCGCGGCGAAGCGCGGGCTCTCGTCGCCATTGAAGCCGGCGTTGCAGCGCTCGCAGTCGCGCTTGTCGGCGCGGAAGATGACCTTGCCCTCGCGGTCCTGGACCAGCTCGATCAGATGCGGGTCGATCCGGCGGCCGCCATTGACGAACGGCGCGTAGGCGGCGGTCAGCTTGAAGGGCGTGGTCTCCCCCGCCCCCAGCGCCATGGCCAGCACCGGGTCCATGTCCTTGACGACGCCGGCCCGCTTGGCGAAGTCGACGATCTTCTTCATGCCGACGCTCTGGGCCAGCCGCACGGTCATGGCGTTGATCGACTGCTCCAGGCCCTTGCGCAGCGGCTGCGCGCCGTAGAACTCCTTGTGATAGTTCTCCGGGCTCCAGTCCTGGCCGTTGGCGCCCTTCAGGGTGATCGGCGCGTCGACCACCACGCTGGCCGGCGTATAGCCGTTCTCCAGGGCCGTGGCGTAGACGAAAGGCTTGAACGACGAGCCGGGTTGGCGCTGGGCCTGGGTGGCGCGGTTGAAGTTCGAGAGCGAATAGCTGTAGCCGCCGACCAGGGCCACGATCCGGCCGGTATAGGGCTCCATCGCCACCAGGGCGCCGTTGACCGCCGGCACCTGGCGCAGGCGGTAGCCGCCGCCGCTGGCGGCCTTCTCGACGAAGACGAGGTCGCCGGCCTTCAGGCCCTTGCCGGCCTTGGCCCAAGTCATGTCCTCGCCGACGATCTGGCCTTCGCCCTCGCCCTTGACCAGGCGCACCTGGCCGCCGTTCGAGGTGACCAGGGCGGGACGCCAGGCGCTGCGCTCGGACGGGATCGGCTTGGCCAGGGCGGTCTTTTCCCAGTTGAGATCGGTGGATTCCACATGACCCCAGGCCCCGCGCCAGCCGTGGCGACGGTCGTAGCGTTCCAGGCCGTCCATCAGCGACGCGCGCGCGGCGGTCTGCAGCCGCGGATCGAGCGTGGTGCGCATGTAGTAGCCACCCTCGTTCAGGCGGGGGCCGAGCGTGGCCATGCCGCGCTGGCGAACTTCCTCGACGAAGTAGTCGGCGTCGCGATAGGCGGCGCGCTTGGGCGCGGCCTGGACGACGAGGTCTTCGGCCATGGCCTGCTGGGCTTGAACCTTCGTGATCCAGCCTTGCTCGGCCATCTGGCCCAGCACCCAGTTGCGACGGGCCATGGCCTTGGCCTTGTTGCGGATCGGGTGATAGTTGTCCGGCCCCTTGGGCAGCGAGGCCAGATAGGCGCACTGGGCCAGGGTCAGGTCCGGCAGCGACTTGCCGAAGTAGTTGTAGGCGGCCGCGCCGACGCCGAACGAGCGATAGCCCAGCCAGATCTCGTTCAGATAGAGCTCGAGGATCTGCTGCTTGGTCAGTGATTGCTCCAGCCGGCTGGCCAGGATCGCTTCCTTGAACTTGCGCCCGACCGTGGCGTCGCTGGTCAGAAGGACGTTCTTGGCGACCTGCTGGGTGATGGTCGAGCCGCCCTCCAACCGCTTGCCGCGGATGGCGTTGCCGACATTCTTGATCATCGCCCGCGACAGGCCGCCGACATCGACGCCGCCATGGGTGAAGAAGTTGCGATCCTCGGCCGCCAGGAAGGCCTGGGCCAGCTGCGGCGGAATCTGGTCGTAGGGGATGAAGATCCGGCGTTCCTTGGAGTACTCGCCGATCAGGGTGCCGTCCCAGGCGTAGACGCGCGTGGCGGTGGGCGGACGGTAGTCCTGCAGCTCGCCGGCGTCGGGCATGTCGTGGAACAGCCAGGCCGCGTAGATCGCGATCGCGAATCCCGCGACGGCGATGAGCGACAGCACCGCCACGCCCGCGATGGCCATCCATCGTTCGCTGGGTTTCAGATCCACGCGACCTCCGTCGAGGCGGACGCCCTCGCCCGCCGCACACCTAGACTTCGATCGTCCGGCGCACGGCGCGAACGTTCGCTCCAGTGATTAGAGCGCGGCGCGCGAAAGGGGAAGCGGACCTTTCGGTCAGGACTTGCGGACGTCCGACGAGAAATAGGCCTCGATGGAGTCGCCGACAGCATCGACCAGGCGGGCGCGGCTGGCCTTGTTGGTCAGGAACGCCTCATCCTCGGGATTGGTGATGAAGCCCATCTCCAGCAGCACGGCCGGCACATCCGGCGCCAGCAGCACGAAGAAGCCGGCGTCGCGGTGGCTGCGACGCAGCAGCGCCGTCTCCTCGCCGACATTGGCCAGCAGCAGCTGGGCGAAGGTGGCCGAGCGATTCTTGGTCGCGCGTTGCGACAGGTCGAGCAGGATCTGGCTGACCGCGCGATCGCGGCCCGGCAGATTGGCCTTCATCAGCCAGTCGTTCTTGTCGAGCACCAGGCCGACCCGGTCGGCGCCCTTCTCGGACAGGGTGTAGACCGAGGCGCCCCGCGTGGTGACGTCGGGCCCGGAATCGGCGTGCAGCGAGATGAAGAGGTCTGCGTCGGCGCGACGAGCGATCTGCACGCGGCCTTCCAGCGGCACGAAGGTGTCGGTCTCGCGCGTCAGGACAACCTGATAGCGGCCGGTCTTCTCCAGACGCGCCTTCAGAGCCTTGGCCGTGGCCAGGGTGACGTCCTTTTCAAAGGCGTTCGCGCCCAGGGCGCCCGAGTCCTTGCCGCCGTGACCGGCGTCGATGACGATCACCTTCTTCAGACGCAGCGGCGCGGCCTTGATCGGCGCGCTGACCATCGAGAGGCGCGGCGCGGCCTGGGACGTGGCGGGAGCCGCCCCGCCGTCGACGGCCTTGAGGTCGATGACATAACGATAGGCGGTGGCGCCGTCGCCTGGCGGCAGCAGGAAGCGGCGGCGGACCTCGACCTTTCCGGCCAGTTCCAGGCGCAGACGGGCGCCGCCGGCGGCCTCGTCGATCAGCCAGTGCTTGACCAGACCTTGGCCGGAGCCCTGCAGGTCGCCGGAAATGGTGATGTTCGGCAGCGCCAGCACGAGGCGCTGGTCGCTGGCGCCGTCCGACAGCAGCTTGCCAGCGGCGGCGCGGTCCAGGTCGATCACGACGCGGGTCTCAGTCCGGTCGCCGCCGAAGCGGACCTTCTGCACGCCCGAAGGCGCGGCGGGCCCCTGGGCGGTCGCGACGGCGACGCCGGCGACGGTCATGCCGCCGACGATCAGGGCCGCCCTGAACCAACCCATACGGGCCAGACTGATGAGAACCTTACGCATACCCGCCCGCGTTAGCCGGATTTGGTGAACCGATCGTCAATATCGGCCCGAGGGGGTAGCCAAAGGGTTAAGTCCTGATCGACGTGGAAAGCTTTTCTTTTCCGCGCCAATGTGGCTACAGTCGCGCCGCGTGCGAAGTTCCGTGATCGTCACGACTGCGTGCGGGCTGCTCTGGTTTCGAAAGAGGTCCTGAACCCCTTCCGTCGCCGGGTCAGCAGACTACATGGTTCGAGATCCGGCAGACCGTGGGGGCAAGACGCCTACCGAGACGCCGTATCGCGGGGCCCGCGTCGGGCTCAAACGCCTCCTGGCGACGACGCGCCATCCGATCCGCGCCACCTGGCGCGACATACGAAACATCCAATCCGCGCCTCGCGCGGTAGGGACAAAACGAAACCCCAATGGGCTGCGCCGCACCCGACCGCCTTTGGCACCCGACCCTTCGCAACCGCGCTGGCGGGGCGACGGTCGGCGACGCGCGCGTCCTTCATTCATATCGGCGACCGGGCCTCGCGCCCGCCGCGCGCCGTGGAGACTTCCTTAATGTCGAAGAAGATGCTGATCGACGCAGCACACGCCGAAGAGACGCGTGTGGTCGTCGTGGACGGAACCCGGGTTGAAGAGTTCGATTTCGAGAGCCAGACCCGCAAACAGCTTCGTGGAAATATCTATCTCGCCAAGGTGACCCGCGTCGAACCCAGCCTGCAGGCTGCGTTCGTCGAGTACGGCGGCAATCGTCACGGCTTCCTGGCGTTCAACGAAATCCACCCGGACTACTACCAGATCCCCGTCGCCGACCGCGAAGCGCTGATGCGCGACGACTCTGGTGACGACGAGGACGACACGCCGATCTCGCGTCGCGCCACGGGCGGCGATGACGAGGACGACGTCAACGGCGAAGACACCGCGATCGACGACGACGAAGACGACGTCGAAGAAGAGCTGGCGCGCCGCAAGCGCCGGCTGATGCGCAAGTACAAGATCCAGGAAGTGATCCGCCGCCGGCAGATCATGCTGGTCCAGGTCGTCAAGGAAGAGCGCGGCAACAAGGGGGCGGCCCTGACCACCTACCTCTCGCTAGCCGGCCGCTACGGCGTCCTGATGCCCAACACCGCCCGCGGCGGCGGCATCAGCCGCAAGATCACGGCGGTCACCGACCGCAAGCGCCTGAAGAGCGTCGTCCAGAGCCTGGACGTGCCGCAGGGCATGGGCCTGATTGTCCGCACGGCCGGCGCCAAGCGCACCAAGGCCGAGATCAAGCGCGACTACGAATATCTGCTGCGTTTGTGGGAAAACATCCGCGACAACACGCTGCACTCGGTCGCGCCGGCGCTGATCTACGAGGAAGAAGACCTCGTCAAACGCGCCATCCGCGATATGTACGACAAGGACCTGGACGGCATCTGGGTCGAGGGCGACGCCGGCTACAAGGAAGCGCGTGACTTCATGCGCATGCTGATGCCGAGCCAGGCCAAGAAGGTCTTCAACTACCGCGACCCGACCCCGCTGTTCGTCAAGAACAAGATCGAGGACCACCTGGCCCAGATCTATTCGCCGGTCGTGCCGCTGAAGTCCGGCGGCTATCTGGTGATCAACCAGACCGAGGCCCTGGTCGCCATCGACGTCAACTCGGGCAAGGCCACGCGCGAGCGCAACATCGAGGCCACCGCGCTCAAGACGAACTGCGAAGCCGCCGAGGAAGCCGCGCGCCAGCTGCGCCTGCGCGACCTGGCCGGCCTGATCGTCATCGACTTCATCGACATGGATGAAGCCAAGAATAACCGCACGGTCGAGAAGGTCCTGAAGGACGCTCTGAAGGACGACCGCGCGCGCATCCAGATGGGCAAGATCTCGGGCTTTGGCCTGATGGAGATCAGCCGTCAGCGCCGCCGCACCGGCGTGCTGGAAGGCACCACCCACGTGTGCGAACACTGCGAAGGCACCGGCCGCGTCCGCTCGGTCGAGTCCAGCGCCCTGGCCGCTCTGCGCGCGGTCGAGGCCGAGGCTCTGAAGGGGTCGGGCAGCGTGATCCTGAAGGTCTCGCGCGCGGTCGGCCTCTATATCCTGAACGAAAAGCGCGCCTACCTGCAGCGCCTGCTGGAGACGCACGGCCTGTTCGTGACCGTGACGGTCGACGACAGCCTGCGCGCCGGCGACCAGGAGATCGAGCGCACCGAGCTTGGCGAGCGTATCGCCGTCGCGCCGGCGCCCTATGTCGACGAGGACGATGACTTCGACGACGCGGCCTACGAGGACGAAGCCGAGGACGACGAGGAAATCCTCGAGGACGAGGAAGACATCGAGCGCGAAGACACCGACGACGACGAGGCCTCGGCCCGCAAGCAGGCGCGCGATGACGACCGTGGCGACCGCAAGGGCCGCCGCCGTCGCGACCGCCGTCGCGGCCGTCGCGACGACCGTGAGACGGACGTCGAAGTCGACGGCGAAGCCGAAGGCGACGAGGAAGACGCCGACGACCGCGCCGAGTTCGGCGACGAGGACGAGGACGCCCGCCGTCGTCGTCGCCGTCGCGGTCGCCGCGGCGGTCGTCGCGGCGGTCGCGAGGATGGCGATCGTCAGACCGACGCCTATGTCTGGATCCGTCCGCGCGTCCCGTTTGGCGAGAACGTCTTCACTTGGCACGACCCGGCCGCCCTTGTCGGCGGCAATGGCGGCGAAGGCCGTCGCCCCGCGCCGGAAGCTCGCGCCGAGGCTCCGACCGAACGTCCCGAGCGCGCCGAACGTGAGGAGCGCCCCGCTCGCGAACGCGGCCGTCGCGGTCGTGACCGCGGTCGCCGCAACCGCGACGAAGCGCCGGTCGCCGAGGCCGCCGTGGCCGAAGCCGCCTCGCCCGTCGAGGTCGTGACCGCCGCCGAACCGGCCGAGCCGTTCGAAGCGCCGATCCTGGCCCCGCCGGTGATCTCCGCGCCGCCGGCCGACGTCTGGGTCGAGCTGCCGGAAGCCGAGGAAGCGCCGAAGAAGCCCAAGCGCACCCGCTCGCGCAGCAAGAAAGCGACCGCCGAGGTCGCCGAGGCGGCCGAGGCCGTGGCTGAAGTCGTCACCGAATCGGCTGCGGTCGCTCCGCCCGAGCCGGAAGCCGCGCCGGTGGTCGCAGCCGCGCCCGCGCCGGCTCCGGAACCGGAACCGGAGGTCGTGGCGCCCCAGGCCGTGACGCCAGAGGTCGTGACGGAAGCCGAGCCGGCCGCTCCGGCCGAGCCCGATCCGGCCGAGATCACCACCCCGCCCGAAAAGCCGCGTCGCGGCTGGTGGCGCCGGTAGCTGAGCTGAAAACGGCCCGCGCTTCCGACCGAGGCGCGGGCCGAAATCGTCGCAGGGGCAGGCGCAAGCCTTGTTCCCTCCGCAAGATGATCCAAGTTAGACTGATCGGGTTCGCGGGGGCGCGATCTGGAGATCATTCGATGACCTCGCGTCGAGGGCATGCCGGAAAGCGCCAGACTGGGCGTGGCCAGATAGAGCGTCGATTGGTCGTCGCGCTGTCGGCGCTGTCCATCGTCGCGTCCGGCGTGTCGGTCCCCAAGGTCGCCCTGGCCCAGGACGACGCCCCGTCTCTGATCCGCGACACCGAGATCGAAGAGATTCTGCATCACGACGCCGACCCGATTTTCGCGGCGGCGGGTCTGGATCCCAGGAACGTCCGGATCCTGATCGTCGGCGACAAGAGCCTGAACGCCTTCGCCACCCAAGGCTTGCAGATGGGCCTGAACACCGGCCTGATCCTGCAGACCGAGAACCCGAACCAGCTGCGCGGCGTCATCGCCCACGAAACCGGACACTTGGCCGGCGGCCACCCCATCCGCTCCGACGAGATGATGCGGGCGGGTCTCAAGCCCATGATCCTGACCATGGGTCTGGGCATCCTGGCCGCCCTCGCCGGCTCGCCCGACGGCGGCGCGGCCCTGATCGCCAACTCCCAGTACGCCGGCGCGCTGGGCGCGCTGGGCTATAGCCGCGAGCAGGAGTCTCGCGCGGACCAGGCCGGCGCCGGCTTCCTGGAAGCAACAGGTCAATCGGGCCGCGGTCTCGTCGAGTTCTTCGACAACTTCCGCTACCAGGAGGTCTTCGACCAGGCTCGGCGATACGCCTATTTCCGCAGCCACCCGCTGTCGTCCGAACGCATCGAAGTGCTGCGCAGCCGCGTCGAGCGCCAGCCGCACTACAGCGCCGTCGACACGCCCGAGGACATCGCCCAGCACGAGGTGATGAAGGCCAAGCTGGAAGGCTTCATCAATCCGCAGGTCGCCTTGATGAAGTACAAGGAGACCGACGCCAGCTTCCCCGCCCGCTACGCGCGCGCCATCGCCTACTACCAGATGAAGGATCCGGATCGGTCCTTGAAGCTGATCGACGGCCTGATCGCCAACAATCCCGACAATCCCTATCTCTGGGAGCTGAAGGGTCAGGTCCTGTTCGAGTTCAACCGCATCGCCCTGGCCGAGGAGCCGCAGCGCAAGTCGGTCGCTCTGAAGCCCGACGCCGCCCTGCTGCGGGTCAACCTCGGCCAGACCCTGATCAACCTGAATGACCCGGCCAAGGTCGAGGAAGGCGTCAAGGAGCTGAAACGCAGCCTGTTGAACGAGCCCGACAACACCGTCGCCTGGCGCCTGCTGGCCCAGGCCTATGACAAGCAGAAGAAGGACGGCGAGGCGCGCCTGGCGACCGCCGAGCAGTACTTCTCGCTGGGTGCCATTCGGGAGGCGCGGGTCTTCGCCATGCGGGCCCGCGAATTGCTGCCCAAGGACACCCCGGACTGGCGCCGCGCCACCGACATCGTCCTGGCCTCCCGCCCCTCGAACCAGGACCTGAAGGACCTGGCCAAGGACGGCGCCGTGCAATCCAATCTCGGCCGATAGCCGGCCTGCCTAACCTAGAGATCTCGATGACCCTGCTTCGTCGCGCCGCGACCCTCGCTATTCCGCTGGCCATCGCCGGCCTGACCCTCGCCGGCTGCGAGCGGCCCGACGCCAAGCCCAGCGAACGGTTTGGCGAGAAGGTCCGCGCCTATCTGCTCGAGCACCCCGAGGTGCTGATGGAGGTCAGCCAGAAGCTGCAGGAAAAGCAGGCCAGCCAGCAAGCGGCCTCGGCCCAGAAGGCGATCGGCCAATATCGGCAGGCGATCGAGCGCGATCCGCGCGACGTCGTGATCAATCCGGCGGGGACCATCACGGTCACCGAGTTTTTCGACTACCGCTGCGGCTACTGCAAGCACGCCGCGCCCGAGATCGTGGAGCTGGTCCAGAAGAACCCCGACATTCGCCTGGTGCTAAAGGACTTCGTGATCTTCGGCCGCGACAGCGAGGCCGCCGCGCGCCTGATGCTGGGCGCCAAGGACCAGGGCAAGAGCCTGGAGCTCTACAAGGCGCTGATGGCCGAGAACGCCCTCGACGCCGCGGGCGCCCTGCGGATCGCCAAGGGACTGGGGGTCGATCTCGACAAGGCCAAGGCCGCTGGCGAGAGCCAGTCCGTGACCCAGCACTTGGCCGACACCGAAGCCCTGGCCAAGACCCTGGCCCTGCAAGGCACGCCGGCTTTCGTGGTGGGCGACACCCTGATCCCGGGCGCCGACATCAACGCGCTCAAGCTGGCGATCGAGCAGACGCGGGCGAGCAAGGCCAAGGCGGGCTGACAACTATTCTCTCCGCCCCCTCCGGGGGCGGACGACCGCGCGACGCGCGGTCAGGTGGGGCAAAGCGGCGTTTCCGAACCACGCTCGCCCCGTCCGCGCCTGCGGCGCTCCTCCCCCCGGAGGGGGAAGAAGCTTCTACTTAAATCAGCCCCGCCAACGGCGAGCTGGGATCGGCGTAGAGCCGCTTTTGCATCCGGCCGGCCAGATAGGCCTCGCGGCCGGCGATGACGGCGTGCTTCATCGCCTTGGCCATGCGGATCGGGTCCTTGGCCTCGGCGATGGCGGTGTTCATCAGGATGGCGTCGCAGCCCAGCTCCATGCCGATCGCCGCGTCCGAGGCCGTGCCGACCCCGGCGTCGACCAGCACCGGCACCTTGGCGTTCTCGACGATGATCCGCAGGTTCACGCGGTTCTGGATGCCCAGGCCCGAGCCGATCGGCGCGCCCAGCGGCATGATCGCCACGGCGCCCGCCTCTTCCAGCTTCTTGGCGTAGACCGGGTCGTCCGAGCAGTAGACCATCACCTGGAACCCGTCGGCGACCAGCAGCTTCAGCGAGCGCAGGGTCTCTTCCATGTCGGGGAACAGGGTCTTGGGGTCGCTGAGGACCTCCAGCTTCACCAGGTCCCAGCCGCCGGCCTCGCGCGCCAGCCGCAGGGTGCGAACGGCGTCCTCGCCCGTGAAGCAGCCCGCCGTATTGGGCAGATAGGTGAACTCGGTCGGCTTGACGTAGTCGACCAGCAGCGGCTGGGTCGGATCCGTCAAGTTCACGCGGCGCACGGCCACGGTGACGATCTCGGCCCCGGCCGCGCGGGCGGCTGCGGCGTTGGTCGCATAGTCCTTGTACTTGCCCGTGCCGACAATCAGGCGCGAGCGGAAGGTGCGGCCGGCGACGGTCCAGGTCTCGTCGCTATCAGCGGTGACGGTGTCGGGGGAAACATGCGCGTTCATGCGGCTGGTTTACGCCCCGGCAGCCGGCGTTTCAAATACGCAGGATCAACCGCCGCCGATAAAAGTGACGATCTCGATGCGGTCGCCGTCGGCCAGGGCCGTGTCGGCATAGGTCGAACGCGGGGCGATCTCGAGGTTGCGCTCGACCGCCACCTTGCGGGCGTCCAGGCCCAGCGACTCCACCAGATCCGCGATCGTGCGCACCTCGCCCACGTCCCGTTCTTCGCCGTTCAATAGAAGTCTCATATCGCCTCCGAAGCGAGCCGTGCTTGTGACCCGAGGGAACCGGCTATACAAGACCTCCCGGAATCGACGGCGGAGCCGCATGGTAAAACCGATCCACGTGCTGAGCGGCCCCAACCTCAACCTGTTGGGAACCCGCGAGCCCGAGATTTACGGCAAGGACACGCTCGAGGATGTCCGGACGCGCTGTGAGGCGCGGGCGGCTTCGCGCGGCGTTTCGGTGGTCTTCCGCCAGTCCAACCACGAGGGCGTCCTGATCGATTGGGTGCAAGAGGCGCGTGAGTCGGCCTCGGCGCTCATTCTCAATCCGGCTGGCTACGGCCACACCTCGATCGCGTTGCTGGACGCGCTCAAGACCTTGAGCATCCCGGTGATCGAGTGCCATCTGTCCAACCCGGCGGCGCGAGAGGACTTCCGCCGTCACACCTATGTGTCGCTGGCGGCCACGGGGATCGTCTCCGGGTTCGGCGCGGCTAGCTATGAATTGGCGATCGAGGCCGCTTTCGGCCTGATCGGCGTTTAACGAGGACCTCGCCCCAGCGCTTTTCCGCGGCGCGCGGCGTTTCAGAACAACAAGGTAAGCTTCCATGTCGAACCCCAAGGCCCCCGCCGATCCGGTCGAAGCTCCGGCGATCGACGCCCGTCTGGTCCGCAAGATCGCGGACATCCTGAAGGACACGGGCCTCTCGGAGATCGAGGTCGAACATGCCGGCCTGAAGATCCGCGTCGCGCGCGAACTGACCGCGGCGCCGGTCAACTACGTCCAGGCCGCGGCTCCCGCCTACGCCCCGGCGCCCGCCGCCGCTCCGGCTCCGGCCGCCGCCGCGCCCGCCGCCGAAGCCGCTCAGGCCCCGGCCGCCGCTCGCGGCGACGCCGTGAAGTCGCCGATGGTCGGCACCGCCTACCTGTCGCCGCAGCCCGGCGCCGACCCGTTCGTGAAGGTCGGCGACACCGTCTCGGCCGGTCAGACCCTGCTGATCGTCGAAGCCATGAAGACCATGAACCCGATTTCGGCCCCGAAGGCCGGCAAGATCGTCGAGATCCTGGTCGCCGACGCCCAGCCCGTCGAGTTCGGCGAGCCGCTCGTCGTCATCGAGTAACGCTCATGTTCGACAAGATCCTCATCGCGAACCGGGGCGAGATCGCGCTCCGGGTTCACCGCGCCTGCAAGGAAATGGGCATCTCGACGGTGGCCGTGCACTCCGAGGCCGACCGCAACTCCATGTGGGTGCGCCTGGCCGACGAAAGCGTCTGCATCGGTCCGGCCCCGGCCGCCAAGAGCTACCTGAACATCCCGTCGATCATCGCGGCCGCCGAGATCACCGGCGCCCAGGCGATTCACCCGGGTTATGGCTTCCTGTCCGAGAACGCCCGCTTCGCCGAGATCGTCGGCGCGCACGGCTTCACCTTCATCGGTCCGAAGCCCGAGCACATCCGGATGATGGGCGACAAGATCACCGCCAAGCAGGCCGTGAAGGACGCAGGCATTCCGGTCGTTCCCGGCTCGGACGGCGGCGTCTCGACCGAGGAAGAGGCCTTCGAGGCCGCCGAGAAGATCGGCTTCCCCGTGCTGATCAAGGCCGCCGCCGGCGGCGGCGGGCGGGGGATGAAGGTCGCCCAGACGCGTGAAGACCTGGCCGAGGCGGTCTCGACCGCCCGCGCCGAGGCCCGCGCCGCCTTCGGCGACGACACGGTCTACATGGAGCGCTACCTCCAGAAGCCGCGCCACATCGAGCTGCAGGTCATCGCCGACAGCCATGGCAACGTCGTGCACCTGGGCGAACGCGACTGCTCGCTGCAGCGTCGTCACCAGAAGGTGCTGGAAGAAGCCCCCTCGCCCGCCCTGTCGGCCGAGGGTCGCGCCAAGATCGGCAAGATCGTCGTCGATGCCGTGAAGGCCATCGGCTACCTGGGTGTCGGGACCATCGAGTTCCTGTGGGAGAACGACGAATTCTTCTTCATCGAGATGAACACCCGCCTGCAGGTCGAGCATCCGGTCACCGAAGCCATCACCGGCATCGACCTGGTGCGCGAGCAGATCCGCATCGCGGCGGGTCTGCCGCTGTCGTTCACGCAAGAAGACGTGGTCTTCGAAGGCCACGCCATCGAGTGCCGGATCAACGCCGAGAACGCGCGGACGTTCACGCCGTCGCCGGGCACGATCACCGACTTCCACGCCCCCGGCGGCCTGGGCGTTCGCCTGGATTCGGCGATCTACACCGGCTATGCGATCCCGCCCTACTACGACAGCCTGATCGGCAAGCTGATCGTGCACGGCCGCGACCGCGCCGAGTGCGTCGCGCGCCTGAAGCGCTGCCTGGCCGAAATGGTCGTCGGCGGCGTCGAGACCACGATCCCGCTGTTCCAGGACCTCCTGGTGCAGCCCGACATCCTGGCCGGCGACTACGACATCCACTGGTTGGAGCGCTGGATCAAAGCCCAGGAAGCCTAGTCCAGGCTCAGATATGGAAGACGCCTTCACGGTCGATGACCTGATCGCCTGCTACGCGCGTGGCGTCTTCCCTATGGCCGACGCCCGCGAGGACGAAAGCCTCTTCCTGATCGATCCCGAGCGGCGGGGCGTCCTGCCGCTCGGGAGCTTCCACATCCCCAAGCGCTTGGCGCGGACGGTCCGCAACGGCCCGTACGAGGTGCGCATCGACACCGCCTTCGACGCGGTGATCGAGGGCTGCGCCGCGTCACGGCCCGGCCGCGTGGACACCTGGATCAACCACCCCATTCAGCGGCTCTACGGACAGCTCTACGCGCGGGGCCTGGCGCATAGCGTCGAGACCTGGCTGGAGGGCGAGTTGGTCGGCGGGCTCTACGGCGTCTCGCTGGGCGGCGCGTTCTTCGGCGAGAGCATGTTCTCGACGGCGCGCGACGCCAGCAAGGTGGCGCTGGTGCACCTGGTCGCGCGATTGATCGCCGGCGGCTACCAGCTGCTGGACACTCAGTTCCTGACCGAGCACCTGACGCAATTCGGGACGATCGAGATCAGCCGAGCGGCATATCGGAAGCTTCTAGCCAAGGCGCTCGACGCGCCCGGCGACTTCTACGGCTTGGCGGGCGGGGCGACCGGGATCGACTGCTTGCAGGCGATCAGCCAGGCGTCATAGACCGGGTGCTGCAGCGGGTTCAGACCCGGCGAGCTGGCGTACATCCAACCCTTGTAGATCTGGCGCCCGGCGGGCGCGGGGCGACCGGCCTGGGCCTTGGGCTGGGTGTCGACGATGACATAGGCCGCCGTCTCCGGCGCGACCTCGTCGGCCGCGGCGGTCTCGCAAGCGCGGACCGTGAAGACCAGGGTCTTGTAGCGGATCGGCTGACCGACCGGGACCTCGAAGCGCATCGTTTCGGTCGTGACCTTGTCCAGCGCCTGCATGATGGCGATGGCGTAGCGCTGGCGCTTGGCCGGCTCCGGCGGCTTGACCGGCGCGGTCGGGGCCGGAGGCTTGTCCTGGGTCTCGGCGGGTGGCGGCGCGGCCTGGGATGACGGCGTCGCCGCGACCGGCGCGCTTTGCACAGGCTGTGACGGCCGAAGCTCGGGCGTCGGGGATGTGGCGGGCCGAGCCGTTGGCGCGGTCGGCGCTTGCGGCGCCGCCTGAGGGGCTTGAGCCTGTTGCGGAACAGCCTGACGGGCGGACGCCGCGCTTCCGGCCAGACCGGCCAGCACCGCGGCGGCGGCGATCCAGGACGTCCGGCTGGACATCCGGCCTATTCCGGCGACCAGGCTTGGTAGTCGCTGGTGGCGGCCGCGCGCTCGCCGCCGCGGGTCAAGGACCCCTTCGGACGCCAGGCGTGGACCGTGCCGGTCAGGTTCGGCAGGTGATCCTTCTCCCACTCGCGACGCTTCAGCGGCGCCTGGGTCGGCGGTTCGTCCAGCGTATAGTGCAGCCAGCCGCTCCAGTCCGGCGGAACCTTCGAGGCTTCGGCGTAACCGTTGTAGATCACCCAGCGGCGCTTGCGCTGGTCGTAGCTGTCGCTGTTGTCGCGCGCCTCGAAGTAACGGTTGCCCTGCTCGTCCTGGCCCACGAAGACGCCGCGGCGGCCGATATGGAAACGCTGACCCAGGGTCGCGCCGTTCCACCAGGTGAAGATCGCTTTCAGCACTAGGTTCGCACCCGAAACTTAAGAGGGCTCAAGACAGGCCGCGACCGGCGCGGCGAAGCGGCGCGACTATAGGGCCCCGGGTCGCCAGCGTCCAGCGCTCCACGCCGACGGCAAGCTTCAACATTTTGTGGATTAACCCTCCACCACCCCCAACATCTATTGAGAGCGCTGGCGAGAGGTTCTAGCGTAGGTGCGACCTTACGCGCATCCCGACCGCGTGGAATCACGCATTAAGGATTTGGTAAGCCTATAAGCTGGCAGACGGAACCAGGAAACGTCCCATGCGCACGCCCGCCAAAGCCGCCGGAACGGTCCCCGTGATGGAATGGCGCGACCTTGAGCGCGCCGACAGCATCATCGTGATCGCCGCGCCGGCCGCCTGGACGGACGCCCGCGTCGAAGCCTGGCTCGACTGGGCCGGAACCATCGAGCCCAAGGCGCCGCTGGGCGGCGGTCCGGCCCGCTACGCCGAGCGCATCGCCAAGATCGGCCTGGCCCGTGGCCTGTTTGGCGACAAGGCCGACGCGGCCGGTTTCAAGGACGCCCTGCTGGCGACCATGCTGGGCGGCTACGCCACGCCAGCGGGTGGGCAAGCCGGACAACTGCAGTTGCCCGACGTTGGCGAGATCGAGTTCGAGGCCCTGGCGCGGGAAAACCTGGCTCGCCGTCGCGCCGCGACCCTGGCGGCCCAAGCCGCCAGCCGGCTGGACGCGGCCCTGGCCCAAGTCACCGACGCCGTTCGTCGCTGCCAGGGCGATGCGCGCGCCTGCGCCGACGTCCGCAAGAACCCCGCCCTGGCCCGGGCGGCGCGCAAGGCCCGCGAACTGGGCGCCGACGACCGCACGATCCTCGAGGCCATCGCCACGGCCGACACGCCGCGCTCGCCGATCAAGGATCTGGCCCCGCCGCCCGAGACCGACATGATCGCCGCGGCGTCGCGCCAAGGCGTCGCCGCTGGCGATGAGAGCGCCGCACTGGCCGCGCACGTGGCCTGGGAGACGGGCGCCCTCACCCTCGCCTTCTCCCCTCAGGACGCCGAGATCCTGGCGCGCGGCGTCGGCGTCGGCGCGGCGATCGACGCCAGCGCCTTCCTCGACGACGAAGGCTTCGACGTGGAGCGCTTCACCGAGGTTTGCCACCTGTGGGGCACGGCGCTGGAACTGGATCGCGGCGACCAGCAGGCCCGCCTGTCCCTCGCGGGCGTCGGCGACTGTCTGCTCAGCCAAGGCCTCTCGCAAACCAGCCCGGAAGGTCGCGACGCGGCCGCCGCGCTGTGGGCCCTGGCCGTGGGCGCCGCCCTGTCGGCCAGCGCGGAGGCGGCCTCCGCCCTGGGTCAGGATCCCGCCTACGCCCAGGATCGCCAGGGCGTGCTGAAGACCCTGGCCGAGCGCCGCGTCCGCGCCGCCGCCCTGCGCTCCGAACTCGCCACCGAGGCCGCCGCGGCGCTCGCCACCGCTCACGGCCTGGCCAAGAAGCACGGCCTGCGTTCGATCGCCCTGGTCGGGCCGTTCGAGGACGCCGAGGCCACGCTGCGCCTCGGCGGCGCGCCCGTCGGCCCGGCCGGCGCGATGTCGCCCGTGTCGGTGGCCCAGACCGCCGACGGCCTGCTGCTGCCGACCTTCAGCCCCGCCGCGATGGAGGCCCTGTCGACCGAAGGCGCGGACCTCGACGCCGCCCGTCGCCACGCCCTGGGTCACGGCACGCTCGCCGAGAGCCCGGCCATCGACCATATGGTCCTGCAGGCGCGCGGCTTCACCGCCCACGAGATCGAGAAGGCCGAGAACGCCCTGCGCGAATGCCGCGGCCTGCGCGCCGCCTTCGCTCCGGCTGTCATGGGTCCGGGCTTCCTGCGCGACGTGCTGGGCGCCTCGGCCGAGGATGTCGCCCGCCGCGACTTCGACACCCTGGCCTTCGCCGACTTCTCCGAGGACGAGATCGAGGCGGCGGAGCGCCATGCGCTGGGCGCGGGCCGGCTGGGCGACTGCGAAGCGCTGAATCCCGAACTCCGCGAAGCTTTCCAGTCGGTCGAAACGCCGACCTTCGCCGACCGACTGGCCATGCTGACGGCCGTCGAGGGCTTCGCCTGTCTGCCGACGACCGTGCCGCTGCCCATCGCCTTCGACGCCCGGCCCGCCGACGCCGTCCGGGCCCAGGCCGCCGCCGCGCGCGCCGGGGTCCGCGCTCTGCGTCTGCAACGCGCCGCGCCGCCGGCCGAGTTCAAGCTGGAGCTGCCCGAAGAGCCCGCGCCCGAGCCGGCCCGAGCCGCGCCCCTTCGCGAACAGATGGCGCGCGAGCCGATCGTCACCGAACGCGTCGTCGAGAAGATCGTCGAGCGCGACCGCTCGCGCCGCCGCCTGCCCGACCGTCGCAAGGGCTATATCCAGAAGGCGGCCGTCGGCGGCCACAAGGTCTATCTGCATACCGGCGAATACGAGGACGGCGAGCTGGGCGAGCTGTTCATCGACATGCACAAGGAAGGCGCGGCGTTCCGCAGCCTGATGAACAACTTCGCGATCGCGGTGTCGCTCGGCCTGCAGCACGGCGTGCCTCTGGACGAGTTCGTCGACGCCTTCGTCTACACCAAGTTCGAGCCGGCGGGCCCGGTGACGGGCAATGACTCGATCAAGTCGGCGACCTCGATCCTCGACTACGTGTTCCGCGAGCTGGGCGTCTCGTACCTGGGTCGCGACGATCTGGCCAACGCCGATCCCAGCGAGTTCAACGCCGACGGCCTGGGCTTCGGCAAGCGCCTGATCGACGCCGACGAGGATGGCGAGCTCGATCCGGTGCCCGCCAGCCGCTTCATCTCGAAGGGCTTCTCGCGCGGCGCCACGCCGGACAACCTGGTCTTCGCCGCCTTCGGCCGCCGCCGGGTGGAAGGGGCCGAGCGTCCAGGCGTCGAGGGCGAGATGTGTCCGTCCTGCGGCGACCTCTCACTGGTCCGTCGCGGCGCGATCACGGTCTGCGACACCTGCGGCGCGCAGTCCGACCAGACGGGGCCGATCGCGTCCTCCTGACGCCCATCCACGTCAACGACCGGTCGTTGAGCAGGGCGCGCGGCTCTACCCGCGCCGCCGTTAAATCCCCGTCATTACCGCGATTTAAGTGGCTTCTGGCGCCCGCCCGGTTCAAACCGTAACTCACACAGTCGCGTTATGGACTGCACGGAGAAATTGATGTTCCGTCTTGGCGCTCCCATCGCCGCCCTCTCGCTGAGCCTGCTGGCCCTCGCCGGTCAGGCCCACGCTGCGAGCGAGGATCGCGACGTCGCCAAGCTGACCTCTTTCGGCGGAATGTGCGCCAGCTGCGACCTGGCCGGCCGCAAGCTGATGAACGCCAAGTTCGCCGGGGCTAATTTCGCAAAGGCCGTGCTGATCGGCGCCGACCTGCGCGGCGCGATGTTCTACGGCAGCAACTTCTTCTCGGCCGACCTCAGCCGCGCCGACCTGCGCGGCGCCGAGATGCGCGGCGCCAACTTCAACAACGCCAACTTCACCGACGCGCGCATGTCGGGCGTGGAAAGCAGCGGCGCCAACTTCCAGCTGGCGGTGCTTGTGCGGGTCGACCTGTCGTCGGCGGAGCTGCACGGCGTCCAGATGAACGGCGCCAACCTGGCGAAAGCGCGCTTCTCCAATGGCGAGCTGATCGCGGCCAATCTTTCGGGCGTCAACGCCCGCGACGCCGACTTCTCGAACGCCGACATCAACCACGCCAACTTCCAGGGCGGCCGTTTCGAAGGCGCCAACTTCCGCAACGCTGACCTGACCGGTTCGAACCTGCGCGGCGGTATTTTCAGCGGCGCGGACTTCCGCAACGCGGACCTGTCGCTGGTGAACCTCGGCGGCGCGGACCTGTCCGGCGCGAAGGGCCTGGATCAGGACCAGCTGGACGAAGCCTGTGGCGACAGCGCCACCCGCCTGCCCTCGGGCCTGACCGTGCGCCCTTGCAGCGGCATCCGAGGCGCCCAGCAGTTCATGCTGTGGCGGGAGATGCCCAAGTCGCCGCCCGCCCCGCCGGCGCCGCCAGCTCCGCCCAAGCCGCCGAAACCACCCAAATGGTGATCGGCTGAGGCGGGAAGTCTCAGACCAAGAAAAAGCCCTCCGATCGCGAGACCGGAGGGCTTTTCTTTTGCGGCGGCCGCCGGGTCCTAGACCTTGATCGCCTAAACCTTAATGGGGGGCGCGGTGCGGATGTGCAGCTCCTTCAGCTGCTTATCCAGCACATTTGCCGGGGCGTTCATCAAGAGGTCCTGGCCCTGCTGGTTCAGCGGGAAGGCGATGACCTCGCGGATGGCGACCTGGTCGGCCAGCAGCATGACGATGCGGTCGATGCCGGGCGCCAGGCCGCCGTGCGGCGGCGCGCCGTAGCGGAACGCGTTCAGCATGCCGCCGAACTGCTCTTCGACCACTTCGGGGCCGTAGCCGGCGATCTCGAAAGCCTTGAGCATGATCTCGGGCTTGTGGTTCCGGATCGCGCCCGAGCACAGCTCGTAGCCGTTGCAGACGATGTCGTACTGGTAGGCGCGGATGGTTAGCGGATCCTGGGTCTCCAGGGCCTCCAGGCCGCCCTGCGGCATCGAGAACGGGTTGTGGGAAAAGTCGACCTTCTTCTCGTCCTCGTTCCACTCGAACATCGGGAAGTCGACGATCCAGCAGAACTTGAACTGGTTCTCGTCGACCAGCTTCAACTCCGTGCCGACGCGGGTGCGGGCCAGGCCCGCGAACTTGGCGAACACGGAGGGATCGCCGGCCACGAAGAAGGCGGCGTCGCCGGCGCCCAGGCCCAGCGATTCCATGAGGGCCTGCGTCGGCTCGCCCAGGTTCTTGGCGATCGGGCCGCCCCAGCCGCCTTGGTCTTCCGACCAGAAGACATAGCCCAGGCCCGGCTGGCCTTCGCCCTGGGCCCAGCTGTTCATGCGATCGCAGAAGGCGCGCGAACCGCCCGTGGGGGCCGGGATCGCCCAGATCTGGTTCTTGGCGTCCGCGCCCAGGATCTTGGCGAACAGGCCAAAGCCGCCATCGCGGAAGTGCTCCGAGACGTTCGCCATCTTGATCGGGTTGCGCAGGTCCGGCTTGTCGCTGCCGTACCAGGCCATCGACTGGGCGTAGGTCAGGCGCTCGAAGCCCTTGTGCTCGAACGTCGCGCCGAAGTCGTTGGTGAAGGTGTGGGTCTCGCTGATCGGCGAGACGCGACGGCCCTGCCCGAACTCCTCGAAGACACCGTGCATCACCGGCTCGATGGCCGCGAAGACGTCTTCCTGGGTGACGAAGCTCATCTCGACGTCGAGCTGGTAGAATTCGAGCGAACGGTCGGCGCGCAGGTCCTCGTCGCGGAAGCACGGCGCGATCTGGAAGTAGCGATCGAAGCCCGAGACCATCAGCAGCTGCTTGAACTGCTGGGGGGCCTGCGGCAGGGCGTAGAACTTCTCCGGATGCAGGCGCGAGGGCACCAGGAAGTCGCGCGCGCCTTCCGGCGAGCTGGCCGTCAGGATCGGCGTCTGGAACTCGTTGAAGCCCTGGGCGAACATGCGGTTGCGGATCGACTGGATCACGCGCGAGCGCAGGACGATGTTCTTGTGCAGCGTCTCGCGACGCAGGTCGAGATAGCGGTGCTTGAGGCGGATTTCTTCCGGATAGTCCGGCTCGCCAAAGACCGGCAGCGGCAGCTCTGCGGCCTCGGACAGCACCTCGACGGCCGAGACGCGGATCTCGATCTCACCGGTCGGGAGGTTGGGGTTCACCACGCTGGCGTCACGGGCGATGACCTCGCCGTCGACGCGGATCACGCTCTCGGCGCGAAGGCGCTCGACCACGTTGAAGCCCGGCGTTTCGGGGTGCAGGACCAGCTGGGTCAGACCGTAGTGGTCGCGCAGGTCGATGAAGACCAGACCGCCGTGGTCGCGCTTGCGGTGGATCCAGCCCGACAGACGCACGGCCGCGCCGGTGTCGGAAGCGCGCAGAGCGCCGCAGTTATGGGTGCGATAGGCGTGCATCGAGGTCATGAAAGTCTTGAATACGCGGTGATTTGCAAGGCGCGGTAAGGCGCACGTGGGCGCCGCTATGTCAAGGATTCTGGCCCAAGGCCCGGGACGAACCGTGCGCTCGCGCGGCTCGTCCCGGCAGGGTTCACGCCGTCAGGCGGCTTCGACGATAGCCAGGAAATCCTTGGCCTTCAGCGAAGCGCCGCCGACCAGAGCGCCGCCGACCTCGGGCGCGGCAAGGATTTCCGCGGCGTTTTCGGGCTTCACCGAGCCGCCATACAGGATCGGCGTGGTCGCGCCCTGGTCGCCGAACCGGGAGACGAGCTCGGCGCGGATGGCCGCGTGCATCTCGACAATGTTCTCGACCGACGCGACGTGGCCAGTGCCGATCGCCCAGATCGGCTCGTAGGCGACGCTGAAGGCTTGGCCCTGCAGACTGGCTGGCAGCGAATTGCGCAGCTGACCGATGACGAAGGTCACCGCCTCGCCCGCTTGCCGCTGGTCCAGGCTTTCACCGACGCAGACGATCGGTTCGAGGCCTGCGGCCAACGCCGCCTCGACCTTGGCGGCGACCTGCTGGCAGGTCTCGCCATGATCGGTGCGCCGCTCGGAATGGCCGACGATGACCATGGTCCCGTTGGCGTCGCCGATCATCTCGGCCGAGATATCGCCGGTATGGGCGCCGCTGGCCTTGGCGTGGCAGTCCTGCCCGCCGACCAGGACGGCCGAGCCCGCCACGGCTTCGGCCAAACGGTGTAGCAGGGTGGCCGGGGGGAAGATCGCCACGCGGGCGGCGGCGGGGCGCTGGTCCAGCGCCGCCGCGACGGCGCGCGCTTCGTCCAGAGCGGCCGAAAGGCCGTTCATTTTCCAGTTTCCGGCGATCAACGGCCGGGGCGTCGTGCTTGAAAGGGTCATGAGCGCCTTCTTGGGGACACGCTCGCTTGGGAAGTCAAGCCCGCGCCGCTTGCCCCCGCGCATGCGGCTCTACTATACCCGCTGCTCTCGACCGCCTTGCTCGTTGCTTCGGCGGTCCGACTGGAAGGTTCTCGCCCTCATGCTCGCCGGTTTCCGCTCCTTCGCCAAATCGCCGTTCGCGGTGTTGCTGTTTGGCCTGCTGATCGTCAGCTTCGCCATCTTCGGCATCAGCGACGTCTTCAAGGGGCCGCGCGGCTCGGGCGTGATCGACGCCGGCTCGCGCGAGATGTCCGCCCAGGACTTCAAGCTGCGCTTCGACAACTACCGCAAGGAGATCGAGCGCCGGAACGGCGAGCCGCTGACGCCGGACCAGGCCGTCGAGCGCGGCCTCGACAAACAGATCGTCCAGGAGCTGGCGCTGCAGGAATCGATCGCCGCCGCCATCGGCAAGATGGGCGTCGTCCCCTCCGACAAGCTGATCGCCAAGACCGTTCACGAACAGATGAGCCAGTTGGCGCCCGGCCAGCGTCCGTTCGACCCGATCACCGGCAAGTTCGATCCGAAGCTGTACGCCGCCCTTCTGGCGCAGAACAATCTGACGCCGCAGGCCTATGAGGCCTCGCTGCGCGACGAGATCGCCCAGGGCCACTTCTTCTCGGCGGTGGCCGACGGCCTGAAGGCCCCCCGCATCTACGCGGCCCTGCAGGCCGCCTACGGCCTGGAGACGCGCGACATCGCCGCCTTCGCCGTCAATCCGGCCTCCGTCGAAAAGCCCGCGCCGCCGACCGACGCGCAGCTGATCGCCTTCATGAAGGAAAACGCCGATCGCCTGACACGTCCGGAAACGCGCGTGCTGTCGATCATGCGCGTCAGCGCCAAGGCCCTGGAGCCGACCGTCGCCATCGACCCCGCCGCCGTCCAGAAGGCCTTCGACTTCCGCAAGGACAGCCTGGCCAAGCCGGAAACGCGCTCGCTGATCCAGATCGTCGCGCCGGACGCCAAGGCCGCCGCCACGATCTCGCAGCGCCTGGCCAAGGGCGAGGATCCCGCCACGGTCGCCAAGGCCTATGGCAAGTCGCCGGTCGCCCTGATCGACAAGCCCAAGACCGCCCTGCCCGACCGCAAGGTCGCCGACGCGGCGTTCAGCCTGGCCGCCGGCCAGGTCAGCGGTCCGATCAACGGCGAGTTGGGCGTTTCGGTCGTGAAGGTCACCAAGGTCACGCCGGGCGTCACCGCCACGCTCGACAGCGTCCGCCCACAGATCGAGGCCGAGGTCCGCGCCCAGGCCGCCCAGGCCAAGGCCTATGACCAGACCCAGGCTTACCAGGACGCCCACGACGCCGGCGCCGACCTCGTCGCCGCCGCCAGCAAGGCCGGCGCCATGGTCGTGACGACCGCGCCGATCACCGCCCAGGGCGCCGACCAGATGGGTCAGCCCGTGGCGGGCCTCACGCCCGACATGATCAAGACCGCTTTCGGTCTGCCGCAAGGCGGCGAAAGCGACCTGATCGAACTGGGCAAGGGCGAATACTACGCCGTGAAGGTCGAGAAGGTGGTTCCGGCCGCCATGCCGCCCCTGGCCGAAATCAAGCCGCAGCTGACCGCCGTCTGGATGGGTCAGGAGATGGGCAAGCGCCTGAAGGCCAAGGCCGACGAACTGGCCGCGCGCGTGAAGAAGGGCGAGTCGTTCGAGGCGGTCGCCGCCGCGGCGCAGTCCAACGTCCAACGCGTCCCGGGCCTGTCGCGCCAGAACGCCCAGCAGCACATGGGTCTGGGCCCGGCCTTCCTCGGCGCGGCCTTCGACGCCAAGCCGAACGCGGTGTTCACCGCCCGCGCCGGCCAGCAGGGCGAAGCCTATGTCGTCGCCAAGCTGGAAGCCGTCCACGCCGCTCCGACCAACGACGTCGCCCGCTACGCCGTGATCGCCCAGGCCCAGGCCGCGAACGGCCTCATGCGCGATCTGGGCGAAGCCTCGCGCGCCGCCGCCAAGACCCAGCTGAAGACCAAGACCAACCTGACCCTGGCTCGCCAGGCCATCGGGGTCGACACCGACGCCCTGGCCAAGGCCGAAGCCGCCAAGTCCGGAAAGAAAGCCGAGTAATGAGTCTGGAACCCGCCTTCGACGCCTTTTCGGAAGCTTATGACTCCGGGCGGCAGCAGGTTGTCTGGACCCGTCTGATCGACGATCTGGAAACGCCGGTTTCGGCCTATCTGAAGATCGCCCAGACGCGTCCCTACAGCTTCCTGTTCGAGAGCGTCGAGGGCGGCGCCTGGCGCGGTCGCTACTCGATCGTGACCATGAACCCCGACCTCGTCTGGCGCTGCCGCGGCGATCAGGCCGAGATCGCCGAGGGCGACGACATCGCCGCCGGCCGCTACACGCCGCAGGCGGGCGGCGCGTTGGACAGCTTGCGCGATCTGGTCGCCCGCTCGCGCATGGAGCTGCCCAAGGGCCTGCCGCCCATGGCCGCCGGCGTGTTCGGGGCCCTGGGCTACGACCTCGTCCGTCTGGTTGAGCGCCTGCCCGACATCAACGAGGACACGCTGGGCCTGCCGGACGGGATCATGACCCGCCCGCAGATCGTCGCGATCTTCGACGCCATCGCCCAGGAGATCATCCTGACCACGGCGGTGCGGCCTAACGCCGGCGTCTCCGCCAAGGAGGCCTACGAGGCCGCCCGGGCGCGGATCGAGACGGTGATGGCCGACCTTCACCGCCCGCTGGCCCACGACGCGCCCCGCGCGCCGCGGGGTCCGATGGAGTTCACGACGCCGGTCAGCCGCGCCGACTACCACCAGGTCGTGGCCAAGGCGAAGGACTACATCGCCGCAGGCGACATCTTCCAGGTGGTGGCCAGCCACCGCTTCCGCGCGCCCTTCGACCTGCCGCCTTTCGCGCTCTATCGCTCGCTGCGCCGGACCAATCCGTCGCCCTTCCTGTTCTTCCTGAACCTGGACGGCTTCAACCTGGTCGGCTCCAGCCCCGAGATCCTGGTGCGTCTGCGCGACGGCAAGATCACGATCCGTCCGATCGCCGGCACCCGTCCGCGCGGCGCGACGCCCGAAGAGGACGCGGCGCTGGAAGCCGAACTGCTGGCCGATCCCAAGGAGCGCGCCGAGCACCTGATGCTGCTGGACCTGGGCCGCAACGACGTCGGCCGGGTGGCGATGCTGAACCATCACGGTCGCAACGCGCCGGCGGAAAAGCCCAAGGGCCCGAACGTCCGCGTGACCGAGAGCTTCAAGATCGAGCGCTACAGCCACGTGATGCACATCGTCTCGAACGTCGAGGGCAACGCGCCCGAGGGCGTCGATCCGGTTGACGTGCTGATGGCCGCCCTGCCCGCCGGGACGCTCTCGGGCGCGCCCAAGGTGCGGGCGATGGAGATCATCGACGAGCTGGAAGTCGAAAAGCGCGGCATCGGCTACGCCGGCGCGGTCGGCTATTTCGGCGCGGACGGCTCGGTCGACACCTGCATCGTGCTGCGCACGGCGCTGGTCAAGGACGGCATGATGTACGTTCAGGCCGGCGGCGGCATCGTCGCCGACAGCGATCCAGACGCCGAGTACGACGAGACGCTGCACAAGTCCCGCGCCCTCAAGCGCGCGGCCGAGGAAGCCTGGCGATTCAGCTGAGCCTTAGGGCTGAGAGCGTGACAGTCGAAAGTGAGAACCGGTTTCGACGCCCGTCACGCGACCAAGAAAGGGCTAGGGATCCCCAAGCCGATCCTGCGGCAGGTGCTGGGTGACCGTCGGCGGCGCCAGCACCATGACCGTGGCGAAGCTGATCGCGCAAAACGCGGCGAAGGCCGCGGCGGCCAGGACCGGTCCCAGCTTCTGGACGCGCGTCTTGGGCCGCAGCAGAGCGCGGACATAGGCGACGGCGACAGGGTCCAGGGCGGAATCACGCGGGTCCATCCCCATATGATGCTCCAGACCGTGTCCGCTGTAACCGTAACTGAAAGCCGCAGGCGAAATTGGCGCTACACAATGCGCACGCTCAGGCTAGAACCGACCTCCGAAAGGCGGCGTCATGATACTCGTCATCGATAACTACGACAGCTTCACCTACAATCTCGTTCACTATCTGAACGAACTGGGCGCGGAGACCGAGGTCTACCGCAACGACGCCCTGACGGTTCAGGAGGCTCTGGGCCTGAAGCCGGACGCCGTTCTGCTGTCGCCGGGCCCCAAGGCGCCGGACCAGGCGGGCATCTGCCTGCCGCTGCTGCGCGGCGCGCCCGAAGACCTGCCGATCCTGGGCGTGTGCCTGGGCCACCAAGCCATCGGCCAAGCCTATGGCGGCGAGGTGATCCGCGCCAAGCAGGTCATGCACGGCAAGGTCAGCAAGGTCCGCCACAACGACAAGGGCATCTTCAAGGGCCTGCCCAACCCCTTCACGGCCACCCGCTACCACAGCCTGGCCGTCCGCAAGGAGGACCTCCCGCCCGAGCTGGAGGTCACCGCCTGGACCGACGACGGCGAGATCATGGGCGTGCAGCACAAGACCCGGCCGGTGTTCGGCGTGCAGTTCCACCCGGAATCGATCGCCACCGAGGGCGGCCACCAGATGCTGGCCAACTTCATGGACCTGGCGGGCGTCAAGCGCGACGCGGCGGTCTGGGTCTAGGGCCGCCTCCATGTCCGACGCTTTCAAGCCCCTGCTGGCCAAGCTGGCCGACGGCCAGACCCTGGGCGAAGAGGACGCCGAGGTCTTCTTCGCCGCCTGCCTGCGCGGCGAGCCGACGCCGGCCCAGGTCGCCGCCGCCGTGACCGCCATGCGCCTGCGCGGCGAGACGGTGGGCGAGATCGCCGCCTGCGCCCGCGCCATGCGCCGCGCCGCCGTGCATCTTGATCACCCCTACGAGGTCATCGACGTCTGCGGCACCGGCGGCGACGGCCTCCACACGCTGAACATCTCGACCGCCGTGGGCTTCGTCGCCGCCGGCGGCGGGCTGAAGGTGGCCAAGCACGGCAACCGGGCGATCACCTCGAAGTCGGGCACCGCCGACGTGCTGACCGCCCTGGGCGTCAATATCGACGCGACGCGCGCGCAGCAACGGCGGGCGCTGGACGAGGCCGGCATCTGCTTCCTGTTCGCCCAGGCCCACCACGGCGCCATGCGGCACGTCTCGCCGATCCGCCAGGAGCTCGGCTTCCGCACGATCTTCAACCTGCTGGGCCCGCTGACCAATCCGGCGGGGGCGAAGCGTCAGGTCGTCGGCGTCTCCGCGCCCCGCTTCGTCGAGCCGATCGCTAGGGCGCTGGGCGCCCTGGGGGCTGAACGCGCCTGGTCGGTGCACGGTTCAGGTCTGGACGAGCTGACCACCACCGGCGAGACCGAGGTCGCCGAGTGGCGCGACGGGCGCATGCATCTGTTCACGATCACGCCCGAGGCCGTCGGCCTGCCGCGCGCCTCGCTGTCGGACATCACGGGCGGCGATCCCGCCTTCAACGCCGCCGCCCTGACCCGCCTGTTCGACGGCGAGAAGGGCGCCTACCGCGACATCGTGCTGCTGAACGCCGCCGCGGCCTTCCTGGTCGCCGACAAGGTCGAGACCCTGGTCGAGGGCATCGAATTGGCGGCCGACGTCATCGACGAGGGCCGCGCCCGCGCCGCCCTGGACGGCCTGGTGGCCGCTACGAATACGGAAGTCCCCGCGTGACCGATATCCTGGCCAAGATCGCCGCCTACAAGCGCGAGGACGTCGCCGGCCGCAAGGCCGCGCGCTCGCAGGCCGATGTCGACGCCGCCGCCAAGGCGGCCTCCGCCCCCCGCGGCTTCAAGGCGGCGCTGGAAGCCAAGCACACGCCGGGAAAGCTGTCGCTGATCGCCGAGATCAAGAAGGCCTCGCCGTCCAAGGGTCTGATCCGCGAGGACTTCGACCCGCCGGTCCTGGCCAAGGCCTATGAGGCCGGCGGCGCGGCCTGCCTGTCGGTCCTGACCGACGGTCCGAGCTTCCAGGGCGCGGACGACTATCTCGTGGCGGCCCGCGCGGCGACCGCCCTGCCCTGCATCCGCAAGGACTTTCTCGTTGACCCCTGGCAGGTGGCCGAAAGCCGCGCGCTGGGCGCCGACGCGATCCTAGTGATCCTGGCCATGATCGACGACGTCCTGGCCGCCGAACTGATGTCGGAAGCCAAGCGCCTGGGCATGGATGCTTTGGTCGAAGTCCACGATGAAGCCGAGATGGCGCGCGCCGGCGCCTTGGGCTCGGATCTTGTTGGGATCAACAACCGCGACCTGAAAAGCTTCGTCGTCGACCTCGCTGTCACCGAGCGTCTGGCCGCCCAGGCTCCGAAAGACGCCCTTCTGGTCACCGAGAGCGGCGTCTTCACCCACGCCGACGTCGTGCGGATGGAGGCCACCGGCGCCAAGGCCATGCTGGTCGGCGAGAGCCTGATGCGACATGCTGACGTGACGGCCGCCACGCGAATTCTGATAGGCTGAGCTTGAGCTCAACCTTGGCTCGGCCTGGAAAAGACCGCATGAACTGGCTCGCCCGCGTGGTGAAATGGGCCCTCTCGGCGCATTTCAAGCTCCGCGGCTGGCGCATCGAAGGCGCGCCGCCGGAGACGCGGAAGTTCGTCATCATCGCCGCCCCGCACACCAGCAACTGGGACTTCGTCTATTTCGTCGGCGCGGCCGACGCCCTGGACCTGAAGCTCAGCTTCATCGGCAAGGCGTCGCTGTTCAAGAAGCCGTTCGATCAGATGATGCGAGACCTGGGCGGCATTCCCCTGGACCGCGAGCGCTCCAAGGACATGGTCAGGGCCATGATCGAGGAGTTCGCGCGCCGCGACGAGTTCATGCTGACGATCGCGCCGGAAGGCACGCGGGGCAAGGCGCGTCAGTGGAAGACCGGGTTCTACCACATAGCCAAAGGCGCCGGCGTGCCGATGGTTCTGGGCATGATGGACTATCGCCGAAAGGTGGTTGGCTTGGGTCCGGCCATCTACCCAACGGGCGACTACGAAGCCGATATGCGCAAGATCATGAGCTTCTACGAGGGCTGCACGCCGAAGTTCCCGGAGATGGCGACGCGCTTCGAAGACCTGGTTGATTCGGCCGCGACGCCGCCTCAAGACCGCTGAGAATCCCCGCAATTCCTGGCCTGAACACAGGGGGAACAGCGTCAACTTGACATTAAGGAAGAACGCCTAGAGAACATTCTCCAAGGTTTGCGGTTTGTTCCGCGCTCCAGCCGAGGTCGACATGCTCACCCGCAAGCAGCACGAACTGCTGATGTTCATCCACGAGCGGATCAAGGAGACCGGCGTCTCCCCGTCCTTCGACGAGATGAAGGAGGCGCTCGACCTGGCGTCGAAGTCCGGCATCCACCGCCTGATCACGGCGCTGGAGGAACGCGGCTTCATCCGCCGTCTGGCCCACCGGGCCCGCGCGCTGGAAGTGGTGAAGCTGCCGCAACAGGCGACGACCGCCGCCCCGCCCAAGGGCCGCGGCGCGTTCCGCCCGCAAGTGTTCGAAGGCGGCGGCGCGCCGCCCGCCACGGCCCCCGCGCCGGCCGCCAACGACAGTCGCGAACTACCGATCCTGGGCCGCATCGCCGCGGGCACCCCGATCGACGCCATCCAGCACGAGCGCGAGCGCCTGCCGGTGCCCGAGGCCATGCTGGGCAATGGCGAGCACTATGTCCTCGAGGTCCAAGGGGACTCGATGATCGAGGCCGGCATCCTCGACGGCGACTATGTGATCATCAAGAAGGGCGACACCGCCACCTCGGGCGAGATCGTCGTCGCCCTGGTCGGCGAGGAAGCCACGCTGAAGCGCCTGCGCAAGAAGGGCGGCTCGATCGCCCTGGAAGCCGCCAACCCGAAGTACGAGACCCGTATCTTCGGCCCTGACCAGGTCGAGGTGCAAGGCAAGCTGGTGGGCCTGATCCGCCGGTATCACTAGGGATTGGGTGCAGCGGAAAGCTGGGACACCGAGACGTCTCGAATTTAAGGCCCCGACCTCAGGCGAGGATCGGGGCCTTACCTTGTGGGGAGCCCTACAGCCGCCCCTCCTCCGCCAAGCGCTTGGCGGCGGCGTCGAAGCCCTTCCAGGCGGCGGCCGCGAGAGCGCCGCCCGTGCTGACGCGGCGCACGCCCAAGGCGGCGAGGCTGTCGACTGTCATCTCCGGTCCCCACAGCAGGACGTTCAAGGGCTTGGGCGCCACGGCCTGCACGAGAGCCTTGATCTCCTCCGGATCGGTCACGGCGGGCGCATAAAGGCAGTCCGCGCCGGCCTCGGCATAGGCCTTCAGGCGCTCCAGGATCTGGCCTAAGTCCCGCACGCCGCGCAGATAGCCTTCGGCGCGTCCAACGAGGATCACGTCCTGGCCCGAGGCGTCGATCGCCCGGCGCGCCGCCTTGAGCCGCTCCACGGCCGTCGGCAGGTCGTAAAGGCCCGAGCCCGACCAGTCCTCGATCGACAGGCCCGCGACGCCGGCGTCAATCGCCAAGGTCACGCTCTCGCCCACGCCCTCCGCGGTGTCGGAAAAGCCGTTCTCGAAGTCGGCGTTCACTGGCAGCTCTGTCGCGGCGCACAGCATACGCAAGTGGGTGATGACCTCCTCGCGGGTGATCTGGCCATCGTCCTTGCCCAGGGACCAGGCCGCGCCGGCGCTGGTCGAGGCCAGGGCCTTGAAGCCCAGCTTCTCTAGCCGACGCGCGCTCCCGGCGTCCCACGGATTGGGGAGTGTGAAGCAGCCCTGGGCGTGCAGGGCGCGGAAGGCGACGCGGCGGGCGGCGAACGGGTTGGACATGGCGAGACCTCCAGACTTTCCACCGAACCTCTAGCGGCCTTCGACGTCATCCGCTGTCAGCAGCCGGCTCCAAGGACGATCGCCGCGCAAGGGCTGCGCCCAGACGATCCGCCAGCCGTCGGCGCGATGATAGAGCTCAGCGGCCCCGCCCCGCGCGAAATCCTCCGCCGTCAGCAGGACGGTGTCGGCGCAGAGCGGCGGAATGCGTTCCGGCGCCACGGCGCGAACCACCACGACCTCGCTATTGACGCACAGGCCCGACAGGGTCTCGGCGTCGGGCGTCGCTCGGCTCCAGGCCAGGGACAGTCGCACCGGCGCGCCCAAGCCAGGCGCGCAGATGCGTTTGTCGCAGGCGTAGAGGTTCCAGGTCGTCGGCGTCAGGCCCCGCCTTCGCGCCCAAAGCTCCGCGCCGAACCGCTTGGCGTCCGTGCGCAGCAGGATGGCCGCGTCTCCGGATCGCACGGCGGCCGTCGCCCCATCGGCGGCGATCCAGGCGTCGGGCGGCGCGGGTCTCGGCCAGAGCGCCACGGCCAGCGCCATCGGCGCGCCCACCCAGCGCAGGCGGCCCTTCCACAAGCACAGGAGCATCAGCCCCAAGAAGGCGATGACCAGCACCTGCGGCGGCGCGCTCGCCACGATCTGCTGCGCGCCATGGGCGTCGGCGAAGCCATTGGCGACGCCGACCATCGCATCGACGCCCCAGCCGGCCACGGCCAGGAACGGCGCGCCCAGGCCGAACGGCTCGAGCAGCGTGCCGATCGCCAGGAACGGCATGATCACGAACGAGGACAGAGGCGCGACCGCCAAATTGGCCGGCAAGCCCCAAACAGCGACGCGGTTGAAATGCTGCATGGCGAACGGCGCTGTCGCCAGGCCCGCCACCAGGCTGGCGGCGACGCTAGCGGCCAGCCAGGTGATGCCGGCCTGGGGCCAACGGATCCACCAAGGCGTCGAGATCTCCTTGACCGGACGCGGCCAGCCTTCGGCCAGAGCCACCAGGGCCGCGGTGGCCGCGAATGACATCTGAAAGCCCGGCTCGCCGGCCGTCTCCGGCTTCAGCGCCAGGATCAGCAGGGCCGCCACGGCCAGGCCATGCAGGGTGATGGCGCGGCGATCGAACAGGATAGCGAGGAAAGCGACGCTGGCCGTGATCGCCGCGCGCTCGGCTGGCGGCGGCGCACCGGAGATCACCAGATAGCCGAGCACGGCGACGAGGCCCGCGCCGGCGGCGATCTTCTTGCCCGGCGCCCGGAGCGCCAGCCAAGGCCAGGCGGCGACGCCCAGGCGCACCGCGCCGAACACGAACCCGCCGACGATCGCCATGTGCAGCCCGGAGATCGACAGGATGTGCGCCAGGCCCGAGGCTCGCATGGCGTCGGTCTGCTCCTGCGTGATCCAGGCCTCGTGCCCGGTCACCATGGCCGCGCCAATCCCGCCGCTGGTCGGGCCCATCCGCGCCAGGATCCGCTGCGCGAGGCTCCATCGAAAGGCGTTGATCGCCATGACGACCCGCAGTCGAACCGGCGGCGGGTCCAGCCGCGCGTCCGCGAGCTCTCCGATCGTGAAGCCGACGCCGCCAATGGAATCGAACCACGCGTCGCGGGCGAAGTCGTAGGATCCCGGCGCGGCGGGCGGCGGCGGCTGGCCCAGCATGGCCTTCAGACTGATCGCATCGCCGGGCGCGGGCGTCTCATTCTCGCCGATCGTCACGCGAATGCGGGTAGGCGTCTTTTCCGGCGGCAATCCCGAGATCGACACGGGCGCGATCAGGATTCGGGGTCCACCCGCGCCCGGACTGACGACGTCGACGACGAAGCCTTCAACACGACGCACGACGCGCTCGCCCGTCATGATCGGCGCCGCCACGCGATCGCTTCGCACCTTCGCGGCGAAGGCGCCCGCCGCGCCAAAGGCCGTCAGGCTCGCCAGGGCCACGATCAGCGCCGGCGCGCCCCGCGCCCGGAGCACCCACCAGGCGCCGCTGAGCGCTGCGGCGATGGCGGACAGCAACGCCAAGGAAGGCTCGCGCGCCGCCTCCAGATAAGCCGACGCTCCCAATCCGAAGGCGACCGGCGCCCAGAGAAAGGCTCGGACCTCGTTGGCGCGCAGTTCCACGAGCGCTAGCGACGCCAGCGCGCGAACAGAGAGCCGCTTGACCGCCGCCGGACGCGAGATATCGACAGCTTCCGCCCCTAACACGCGGAAACCACGAGATTTTCGACAGCTTGGCCAACTTCGCCGCGGCGCGCGAAACCGCTAGGCCTCGCGGGAACCGCCATGCTAAGACGCCCCGCCCAAGCCGCGTCGCGGCTCGCGTTTTTCGACGCCGTCCCGGCGTCCAGCCTTGCAGCCTTGAAGTCCATGTCGAACCCAACCCCTACAGGCGTCGTCACGCGCTTCGCCCCCTCGCCCACCGGTTTCCTGCATATCGGCGGCGCCCGCACGGCGCTGTTCAACTGGTTATATGCACGCCATACGGGAGGGAAGTTCCTTATTCGCGTCGAGGACACCGATCGCGAGCGCTCGACCGAAGCCGCGGTGGCCGCGATCTTCGAGGGCCTGGACTGGCTGGGCCTGAAGTCCGACGAAGAGGTGATCTTCCAGCACACCCGCGCGCCGCGTCACGTGGAGGTGGTGCATGAGCTGCTGGCCAAGGGCCGCGCCTATCGCTGCTGGATGACGGTCGAGGAGCTGGAAGTCGCGCGCGAGAAGGCCCGCGCCGAGGGCAAGGCGATCCGCTCGCCCTGGCGGGACGCGCCCGAGGGGGACCTGTCGGCTCCGCACGTCATCCGCTTCAAGGGCCCGCTGGACGGCGAGACCCTGGTCGACGACATGGTCAAGGGCCCGGTGACGTTCCGCAATATCGAGCTGGACGACCTCGTCTTGCTGCGCGCCGACGGCGCCCCGACCTACAACCTCGCCGTGGTGGTCGACGACCACGACATGGGCGTCACCCACGTGATCCGGGGTGACGACCACCTGAACAACGCCGCCCGCCAGACCCTGATCTATCAGGCGATGGACTGGGCCGTGCCGGCCTTCGCCCACATTCCGCTGATTCACGGCCCCGACGGCGCCAAGCTCTCCAAGCGCCATGGCGCCCAAGCCGTCGGCGAGTTCGCCGATCTCGGCTACATCCCCGAAGGCATGCGCAACTACCTGGCGCGCCTGGGCTGGGGTCACGGCGACGACGAGGTCTTCAACGACGAGCAGGCGATCAGCTGGTTCGACGTGGCCGACGTGGTCAAGGCGCCGGCGCGCCTGGACTGGGCCAAGCTGAACCACATCAACGCCCAGCACCTGCGCAAGGCCGACGACGCCCGTCTGACCGCGCTCGCCCTGGCCGCCGCCGAGAAGCGCGACGAGCCCCTGCCCGCCGACGCCCGCGAACGCATCGCCCGCACGGTCCCGGAAGTGAAGGAAGGCGCCAAGACCATCCTGGAGCTGGTCGATCACTGTGCGTTCGCACTGAAAGTCCGCCCGCTGACCCTGGACGAAAAGACGCAGAAGCAGCTGACGGATGAAACCGTCGAACGCCTCAAGCGCTTGCGTAACCAGCTGGCGGCCGCGCCGGCCTTTGACGCCGCTACGCTGGAGACCGTGTTGAAATCGTTCGCGGAATCCGAAGGCGTCGGCTTCGGCAAGTTCGGCCCCGCCCTGCGCGGAATCCTGACCGGCGGCGCGCCAGCGCCGGATCTGAACAAGACGATGGCCGCCCTGTCCCGCGAAGAGAGTTTGGGACGACTTGACGACGCCCTGGCGCCGCGCGCATGAGGCGCTATAACGCACCCGCGAAAACGAAAGTTGGACTGCTCGTTCCAATTTATGAAGGGGTCTAAGTATGACCGATAAAGCCACGCTGACGATCGGCGACAAGAGCTACGACCTGCCGATTCTCAAGGGCAGCACGGGTCCGGACGTCCTCGACATCCGGAAAGTCTACGCCGAAAGCGACCACTTCACCTTCGATCCGGGCTTCACCTCGACGGCGTCTTGCGAGAGCAAGATCACCTATATCGACGGCGACGCCGGTGTTTTGCTGCACCGCGGCTACCCGATCGACCAACTGGCCGAGAAGTCCTCGTTCCTTGAGGTCTGCTACCTGCTGCTGAACGGCGAGCTGCCCAAGGCCGACGAGTTCGCCAAGTTCGAGCACAACATCACCTACCACACGATGCTGCACGCGCAGTTCGACCGGTTCTTCGAGGGTTTCCGCCGCGACGCCCACCCAATGGCCGTCATGACCGGCGCCGTCGGCGCCCTGTCGGCCTTCTACGCTGACAGCATGAACGTCGACGACGCCCGTGAGCGCGAGATCAGCGCTCATCGCCTGATCGCCAAGATGCCGACGATCGCCGCCCGCGCCTACAAGTACACGGTCGGCCAGCCGTTCGTGTCGCCGCGCAACGACCTGTCGTACTCGGAAAACTTCCTGCGCATGTGCTTCGCCGTGCCGGCCGAGGACTGGAAGCCGAACCCGGTGCTGACCCGCGCCATGGACCGGATCTTCATCCTGCACGCCGACCACGAGCAGAACGCCTCGACCTCGACCGTCCGCCTGGCCGGTTCGTCGGGCGCGCACCCGTTCGCCTGCATCGCCGCCGGCATCGCCTGCCTGTGGGGCCCGTCGCACGGCGGCGCCAACCAGGAAGCTCTGGAAATGCTGGAGACCATCGGTTCGGTCGACAACATCAAGGACTACGTCCAGGGCGTGAAGGACCGTAAGTACAAGCTGATGGGCTTCGGCCACCGCGTGTACAAGAACTTCGACCCGCGCGCTAAGGTCATGCAGAAGACCGCGCACGAGGTGCTGGGCGAACTGGGCCACAACAACGACCCGCTGCTGCAGGTCGCGCAGGAGCTGGAAAAGGTCGCCCTGAACGACCCGTACTTCGTCGACCGCAAGCTGTACCCGAACATCGACTTCTATTCGGGCATCACCCTGCGTGCGATGGGCTTCCCGACCAACATGTTTACCGTGCTGTTCGCTCTGGCCCGCACCGTGGGCTGGATCAGCCAGTGGAAGGAGATGTTCGAGGATCCGACCCGCAAGATCGGCCGTCCGCGTCAGCTCTACACCGGCGCCACGCAGCGCGATTACATCCCGGTCGAAAAGCGCTAAGCGCTCCGCCAGGACCAAGGATCAGGCCTCGCTTCGGCGGGGCCTTTTTCGTTTCAGCGGTTCAGCAGAAAGCCCAGCACCTCGGCGACGGCGCGATAGAGACTCTCGGGGATCTCCTCGTCGATCTCGATCGTCGAGAGGGCTTGAGCCAGCACCGGGTCCTCCTCGATCGGCACGCCGTGCTCACGGGCCGTCTCGATGATCTTCTCGCCTATCCAGCCCTGGCCAGAGGCGACGACGCGGGGGGCGCTGGTCTCGTCGTGCAGCAGAGCGACCGCGATGCGCGGCCTTGCTGTGGGGCCCGAAATCCCGCTCATGAGGCCTGGTCCACGAAATGGCCCAGGGCCCGGGCGTCCCTTACCGGGGGCGGGCCAGAGTGGACGGCGACCTCCGGCGTCAGCTCGGCCTGTCGCAGCGCCGCGCCCAGCGCCTCTTCGCCCGCGCGCAGACGGGCGATGGTCTCGGCGCGCTCGGCCCACAGCGAGACCCGCGCCCGCGCCCCGGTCAGGGTGACCAAGGCGTGCACCGGGCCCAGCGGCTCGACATCAATGGAAAAGCGTACGCGATAGGTCCGCTCGACCGGCCCGACCATGGCGCCGCCTCCGCCGCCGCCGTCGCGGGTGATCTCGAACTGCGCCACCGCGACGCCCTGCGGCGTCACGAACGGCACGTCCAGGTTCAGGCGCGCGGGCTGCGGGCGAGTCTCGCCGGTCTCCGGATCGTGGTGGACCTCCCGCAGCGACGCGATCTGCATCAGGTCCTGCCGCGCAAGGGCGGCGCCGACGCCTTTCAGCAAGCGGCGGACGATCTCGTCAGGCGCGGCGTGGGCCGGCAACTCCGACGCAGAAGGCCGCTGCCCGGCCATGGGCCCATCCGCGAACGGCGGCGGCGGCGTCTTCGGCTTTCCGGAATAGGCGACCAACCCGCCATAGCCCCGGGCGGCGAGCGGCGCGACCACCATCGGCGCCGGGGGGCGGCTTTCATCCATCGCTGGCGAAGCCTCCGCCAAGTCCAGGAGTCCGAGCACCGTCGACACGGGCTTGGCCGGCTGCGCCGCGATCATCGACCGCGAAGGCGCAAGGAAGGCGGCGAAGCGGGGCTCCACGTCGTCGTCCGACGGCGCTTGCGCCTGAGCTGCGGCTGGTCGAACCGACGGCTCAGCCTCGCCCTCCGCGGGCAAAGGCGGTCGCGGCCTCGTCGTGTTCGGCGCAGGCGGCCCGCGCTCCGGCTCGTCCGGAGCGGCCTCCAGAGCCGTGGGCGGATAGGACAGCCCTTCTTCCTTAGCCCCCTCTGGCTCGAGCTGGGATGTCGCTTCGGACATCGCTTTCTGCGCGTTGGCGGGATGGTCAGCGACGGGATGATCAATGTCGACGGCCGGCGCGGGCCGGTCAGGCGCGAACTCGCCGCTTTCCGAGTGTTCCCGTTCCCCGACGGCGGCCGGCGCCGCCCCCGCCAGCCAGTGGCTGAGAGTTCCCTTAAAGACCAGCAAGGCCGCCTTCAGATCGGCGCTCGGCGACGCGGCCAAAGCCTCGCCGCCTCCCGTGGATGACCCGCTTCGAGCCAAGCGCGCCTCTAGAAACACGCCAGATTGCGCGACAGCCTTTCTCAGGCCCCGGGACGAGGAAATCTCGAACGCGCGCGGCAAGCGAGTCATCAGCGCCTCCGCGGCGCTCCGCACTTCCGCCGGCGTATCTGGGCGCTCCAGGACCGCGCGCACATCCGCCATCAGCGGAGCAAGCCCCCCTTGGCGTGGAACGGCGTCCGTGGCGGCGATC
Organism: Caulobacter sp. X; assembly: GCF_002742635.1. Classification (NCBI taxonomy): domain Bacteria; kingdom Pseudomonadati; phylum Pseudomonadota; class Alphaproteobacteria; order Caulobacterales; family Caulobacteraceae; genus Caulobacter; species Caulobacter sp. X. The sequence goes on from NZ_PEGF01000001.1 coordinate 487,509, forward strand.
CGCACCGCGCGCATCAGACGACTCTCCTGCGGCGGCGCCCGCGTCGTCGTCGCGTTGGCGGTCCCGCTCGCCGATGAAGACGACACCGCGGCGCGCCCCGCGTCCCGGGTCCCCGCCTTGTCAGCTTGCTCGACATCCTGGCGAGACTTGTTGGCCTCCGTCGTGGGCTGCCCGACGAGTTCGCTCAACGTGTTGGTGACGTTCGCCAGGGCCGCGCGGGCCATGGCCTGCAGAACGACAGAATTCGGCTGGCTCCCGGGCGGCGCGGCGGGAGTAATCGGAGTCAGGGGCGCGGTCGGGTCTATGGCCACGACGACGGCTCCGCGAGGGACGTTATCCAGAGATTAAGACTCGGACGTAAACCGCCAGTTAACCTTGCGGTGCGCCACGCGCGGTCAGGAAATCGATCATCGCGGTCGCCGCCGCCTCGGACGGGTCGGGCATGCCCCGCCCCATCTTGTCGAGCGCTTCGTATTGCTCCGCCGTTTGTCGAGCGCGGCGTTCGGGATTGTCCAACAGCTGGCCCACGGCGCGCGCCAGAGCTTCGCCTTCGCAATCATGCTGAATGAATTCCGGCGCGACGGCGCGACCGGCGGCGATGTTGAACAGGGTGATCCAGCGCGGCTTCATCAGGCGCTTGAGGATGGCGTAGGTAATCGCGCCAGTCTTGTAGCCGACCACCATCGGTCGACCAGCCAGGGCCAGCTCGGTAGTCACGGTGCCGCTGCAGGCCAGGGCCACGTCGCCCGCAACGAAGGCATCGTCCTTGAGCTGCTCGTCCTCGATCACGTGGGCGCGGAACGGCCAGCCCGCGACCCGGGCCTTGACGGCTTCGACGACGGTGTAGGCGGCGGGCACGACCACCACCAATTCCGGCCGCTCGGCCTTCAGTCGGTGCACGGCGTCTTCGAAAGCCGGCATCACCCGCTCGATCTCGGACGGGCGACTACCCGGCAGGACCAGCAGCATCGGCTCGTCGGCGCTCACGCCGATGGCGGCGCGAAGGCGGTGAGCGTCCGCGCGATCGAACCGTTTGGCCAGCGCCGAATTGCCGACGAAGACGTTCTCCAGCCCCGCGGCGTCGAAATAGGCCTTGTCCATGGGCTGGATCGACAGCAGCAGGTCCACGGCCTTGGCGAGCGTGTGAGCGCGACCCGCATGATAGGCCCAGACCTGCGGGGCCACGTATTTCACCAGAGCAATGCTGGGATTGGCCTTCCGAAGGGCCTTAGCCAGGCGAATGTTGAAGCCCCAGCTGTCGATCAGCACGGCGACATCGGGCTTTTCGCGCTCAGCCAGGGCGACAGTGTCAGCCAGACGCGCCTTGACCGTGGGATAGGCTTTCAGTCCCTCCCAGATGCCCAGAATGGACAACTGGGCGATATCGAAGGGGCTCTGGATCCCCTGCTCAGCCATCTTGACGCCGCCGACGCCTACAAAGGTCACCCGATCGCCGAGCCTAGCTCGCAGAGCCTTGGCCAGGGACGCGCCGAGCGCGTCGCCCGAGGCCTCGGCGGCGACCAGCATGACCTTCAAGGGCGCGGTCACCCGTCGCCTCGCGGATCCACCCCCAGCACGAAAAGACCCAGCTCGTCAGCGGCGGCGATCACCGCCTCGCGATCGACAACCAGCAGGCGGCCAGCCTCGCCGACGACGCCGGCCAGACCCGCGCGCGCCGCGCGCTGAAGCGTGGCGACGCCGATCGTGGGCAGATCAACCTTGGTCTCCTGGATCGGCTTGGGCGCCTTGGCCAGCACGCCCCGCGGACGCTCGGCGGAACCCCGGATGGCCTGCGGCAGATCCGCGACCCGCCGCAGCATGGCGTCGGTGCCCTCCTGGGCCTCCACGGCGAGCACCAGGCCATCGCAGACGACGGCGCCCTGCCCCACGTCCAGCCGGCCGATCTCGCGCGCCACCATCAACGCCTTGTCGATGTCGGCCATGTGTTCGGCGCTGGGATAGAAGCGCCCCAGGCGGCCCAGAGGCAGGGTCATCTCACCGACGACCTCGTGCGCGCCCTCGATCTCGAAGCCTTCCTTCTCGAACTCGTCCAGCACCCGACGAAGCAGGGCGTCGTCGCCCTGGCGCGCGGCCATGATCAGACCCGGCACGACCTTCAGGCCCCGCGCATCGGGCATCAGGGCGGCGAAGTCCGGACGCTTCACATTGCCGGCGAAGCAGACCACCTCGCAGCCCTCGGCCTTCAGCGCCTTGAACACCTTGCCGAACTCGCCAAGGCCCACGTCAACGCCCGGATAGCGGGCCAGGACGGGGTCAGCGAAGCTCTTCAGCCGCATGACAGCGAACGACCGTCCCGCCGCCTCGCAGCGCGCGGCGAGCTCGACGGGCAGCGACCCGCCGCCAGCGATCAGACCCAGCTTACGCATGACTTGAGCCTAGACTTCCCGCTCGGGCAGGCACAGGGGGCGATTGGCGTCGGCGCGGATGAAGTCGACGATTTCCATGACCTCGGGATTGCCCGCGTGGATCTCGGCCACGTCCTCCAGGCGTTCCTGGAACGTGCCTTCATCCGCGAACAGCAGGCGGTACGCCGCGCGCAACGCGTTGATCGTCTCGCGCGAGAAGCCGCGGCGTTTGAGGCCAACCAGGTTCAGCCCTTCGAGGTGGGCGTGGTTGCCCCACACCGAGCCGTAGGGGATTACGTCCTTGGTCACCGCGGCCAGGCCGCCGATGAAGCTGTAGCGGCCGATGCGCGAGAACTGGTGCGCGGCGGCCAGGCCGCCCATGAACACGTAGTCGCCGATGGCGACATGGCCGCCCAGGGTCGCGCCCTTGGCCAGCACCACGAAGTCGCCGACCGTGCAGTCATGGGCGACGTGCGAGCCGACCATGTACAAGCCGTCCGAACCGATGGTGGTCACGCCCTTCCCCGAAGCCGTGCCGGTGTGCATCGTCACGTGCTCGCGGATGATGTTGCGCGGCCCGATCAACAGCTCGGTGCGCTCGCCCTTGTGGCCTAGGTGCTGGGGCGGCCCGCCAAGGTTGGCGAAGGGGTGGACAACGCAGCCCTCGCCGATCGTCGTCGCGCCCTCCACGACCACGTGCGACAGCAGGCGCACGCCCGCGTTCAGGGTCACGTCGGGGCCGACGATGCTGTAGGGGCCGATCTCGACATCCGAGGCGATCTTGGCCTCGGGCGCGACCAGAGCGGTGGGATGGATTGTCATGCCTTGGGCCCCGTCTCGACCACCATGGCGGCGAACTCGACCTCGGCGGCGACCTTGTCGCCGACCTTGGCGACGCCCTTGAACTTGAAGATCGACGAACGGGCCCGCAGCACCTCGACCTCCATGCGCAGCACGTCGCCGGGGCGGACGGGCGTGCGGAAACGGGCGTTGTCGACCGACATGAAGAAGATGGTCTTGCCCTCGGTGTCGACTTCCAGCGACTTGCTCATCAGCACCGCGCCGGTCTGGGCCAAGGCCTCGATGATCAGCACGCCGGGCATCACCGGATTGCCGGGGAAGTGACCCTGGAAGAACGGTTCGTTGACCGTCACGCACTTGATGCCGACGATCGACTTGTGGGCGTTGTAGTCCTCGGCGCGATCGACCAGCAGGAACGGATAGCGGTGCGGAATGCGCGCCAGGATCTCGGCGATGTCGATATCGGTCGACGTCGCTTGTTCGTTGGTCTGGCTCATTCGTCGCCCCTCGTCACTCGGCCGCCCGCTCTGCGCGACAGCCAGGCGGTTTCTCGGAGCCACCGCTTCAGCGGTCGCGCCGGGAATCCCGTCCATGTTTCACCTTTCGGAACGTCCTTGAACACCGAGGCGGCCGCCCCGACGCTCGCGCCCGAACCGATATTCAAATGGTCGGCCACCCCGGCCTTGCCGCCAAAGGCGACGCCGTCGCCCACCGTCGTGCTGCCGGAAATGCCGGTAAACGCAGCCAACACGCAATTACGCCCGATACGGACGTTGTGGGCGACATGCACGAGATTGTCGATCTTGGTGTTCTCGCCGATCGTGGTGTCGGCGAAAGCGCCCCGATCCACACAGCTGTTGGCGCCGATCGTCACGTTGTCCTGGATCACCACCCGCCCCAGCTGAGGCAGGTCGACCATGCCGCGCGGCCCGGCGGCGGCGCCAAAGCCGGCCTCGCCGATCACCGCGCCCGCCGAAATGGACACCCGGTCGCCGATCAGCGAAAAGCCGATCACGACGTTAGGTCCGATCAGGCAGTCGCGGCCGATCACCACGCCGGGCCCGATCACCACGCCGGGCGCCATGCGCGTTCCGCGTCCGATGCGAGCGCCCTGCCCGACCGTCACGCCCGGCGACAGCAAGACGCCATCCTCCAGCTCGGCATGGGCGCTTACGGCGTCGGACGAAGGATCCTGGCGTCGCGGCGCGTGAAGGCGCGCGGTCGCCGCGGCCCAAGCCGCCTGTGGATGCCTGGTGATCAGAGCGGCGCACGTCGCCGGTAGAAAGTCACGGTGTTCCGGCCGCACGAAACACGCGCCGGCGCGCGTCGCGGCGGCGGCGTCTTTACGCTTGGCGTCCGAGAAGAAGGTGATCGCCTGGGCGTCGGCGGCGTCAAGCGGCGCGACGTGGGCGATCTGACGGTCGCCCAAGGCCGCGTCCGCCAACTCGGCGGCGCCGGCCCGGGCCAACTCGGAAAGCGATGCCGGACCCAGGCTATCGAAGAAACGCGGGTCCGGCATGGCTCCTCACGGCGAATACAATTCCCTTAGGTAACCCCAAAGGAGACGATTCGCTTACTTATTGGTCGGTTGCAGAGCTTGAGCGCCCGGGACCGGCTGGTCCAGACGTTCGCGATCGAAGGTCAGGGTCTTGATGCGGGCGTCCAGAGCGGCGACGACGGCGTCGGTGATGTCCATGGCCGGGTTAGCCAGCATCACGGAGTCGCGGTCAAACAGGATGCTGCACTTCTGCGCCTGATAGACTTGGCGGATCGGCGTATCCAGCTCTTGATAGACGCGCGACAGCGCCTTTTGCTCGGTCGCTTCATATTCCTTCTGGCGCAGCTGCGCCTTACGTTGCCAGGCGTTGGCCTTGACCTGCAGAGCGGCGCCTTGCTGCTCCTGAGCGTCTTGGGCCAGGGTGGCGCGCTTGGCGTCGAGGGCCTTGGCTTCGGTCTCGAGCGCGGTGCGCTCGCCGTTCAGCTCGGCCTGCACCTGGCCAGCAATGGTCTTCAGGCGGGCGTCGACGGCCTTGCCGACCAGCGATTGGCCGACCGCGCGCTTGTCCGAAAAGATGCAGACGCCCGGCAGGGCCGGACCGTGCGTGACGGCCGGAGCCGCGGGAGCGGCGGCCGGAGCGGCCGGAGCCGTCTGGGCCGAAGCGCTGGTCGCGATAGCGAGGGCGACAACGCTGGAAGCGGCCGCGGACAGGAACTTGGACATGTTTATTGGAACCTTGTGGAGGTGGAGAACCGGAACGTCTCGGTTCGGTCGTAGCTTTCCTTGGCCAAAATGCGGCTGATATCGAACCGAATGGGACCCATGGGGGATTTCCAGTCGATCGAGATACCGGCCGAGGCACGCAGACCAAGGTTATCCTTGATGTTCGGATCGAAGACGCCAGGCGACTTCTGACGATCCACATCGTCCAGCAGGCCGGCCGTACCCACGTCGCTGAACAGAGCGGCCTTGATGCCGTACTGCTCAGGCAGGAAGGTCGGCACGGTCAGCTCGAAGGTGCTGATGGCGTAGAGTTTGGCGCCCATCGAGTTGTTCGTGCTCGAGATGTCGCGCGGGCCGATACCGGCGATCTCGAAGCCGCGGAACGAGGTGCCGCCGCGATAGAAGCGGTCGTTGATCCGGACGTTGTCGCCGCCCCAGCCCTGGATGTAGCCGAACGAGCCGGTAGCGCTGAACACCAGGTCCTTGGTGAAGCCCCAATACCAGCCGGCGTCGGCTTCGGTCTTGAGGTACTTCACGTCGCCGCCCAGCCCGGCCAGATCCTGGTTCAAGTCCGCGAACCAGCCGCGGGTCGGGTTGATCGGGTCATTCCGCTTGTCGATGCGCAGCCCATAACCGATCATCGAGGTGATGTAGGCGCCGCGCTGCAGGCAGAGGATCTGCGAGACCGAGCCGCTGGTGCAGAGGCTGTCGGCGACGCTGACGTCGTCCTGGCGGATCGTGTAGCGCAGGCTCATCGAGGCGTCGTTCGTCAGCGGGAAGCCGAAGCGCACGTCGCCGCCGACCGACTTGGTGTCGTAGGCCGCGTAGTCCGACAGATCGTAGCGGAAGGTGTAGAGGTTCACGCCCGCGACCAGGTTGCGGCCCAGGAAGCGCGGCTCGGAGAAGCCGAAGTCGACCTGCTGACGCAGCGAACCGACCGAGGCGCGCGCCCGGAAGTTCTGACCGCGGCCGCGGAAGTTCCGCTCGGTGATGCCGACGTCCAGCACCAGCTTGTCGACCGAGCTGTAGCCGGCGCTGAAGGACAGTTCGCCGGTCGGCTGTTCCTCGACCTTGACCCGCAGGTTCGTACGATCGGGCGCCGAGCCGGGGGTGTCGTCGATGTCGACTTCCTTGAAGAAGCCCAGGCGACGGATGTTGTTCTTCGACCGGTCGACCAGCACGCGGTTGTAGGCGTCGCCCTCGGCCACTTCCAGCTCGCGGCGCAGGACGTAGTCCAGCGTGCGGGTGTTGCCGACGATGTCGATGCGGTCGACATAGACGCGCGGCCCTTCGCGGACCGAGAACACGACGTCGACGGTCTTGGTCTCGCGGTTGGGCACATAGCGCGGACGCACGTCCACGAAGGCGAAGCCAGCCGCGCCCGCCGCGAAGGTCAGGGCGTCGGTCGCCTGCTCGATACGCTCGTCCTCGTAGAGCTGGCCGGCGCGGATCGGCAGGATCTGAGCCAGCAGATTGCCGTCCAGCTTCTTGAGCTCGGTCTCGACCGTGACCTTGCCGAACTTGTACTTCGGACCTTCATCCAGCGTGTAGGTGACGGCGAAGCCGTTCTTGTCCGGCGCCAGTTCGGCCACCGACGAAATCACGCGGAAATCGAAATAGCCGCGGTTGCGGTAGTGCTTGCGCAGTTGTTCGCGGTCGTACTCGATCCGATCGGGATCGTAGTTGTCGTTGCTGGTCAGGATTTTGTACCAGCGGCTTTCCTTGGTCACGATGACATCGCGCAGGTCGTTGTCCGAGAACTCGGAATTGCCCAGGAAGTTGATGCCCAGCACGCCGCTCTTGGGGCCTTCGCTGATCTCGAACACCAGGTCGACGCGCTTCTGCGGCAGTTCCACGACCTTCGGCGTCACGGTCGCCGAGATGCGGCCCGAACGGCGATAGAGCTCGATGATGCGCTGAACGTCGGCCTGCACCTTGGCGCGGGTGAAGATACCGCGCGGGCGGATCTGCACTTCGTCCTTCAGCTTGTCTTCCTTGAGGGACGAATTCCCCTCGAAGACCACCTGGTTGATGATCGGGTTCTCGACCACCTTCACGACGAGGTCGCCGCCCTGCATCTCGATCTTCACGTCCGCGAACAGGTCGGTGCGCGCCAGGGTCTTCAGGGCCAGGTCAAGACGCTGGGAATCGACCGTGTCGCCCGGCTGGATCGGCAGGTAGGACAGAACGGTGCCCTGCTCGATCCGCTCGTTGCCCTGCACGACGATGCGCTGCACCACACCGGTCTGGGCGGCCTGTGCGAAGGCCTGATGCGGAGCCACCAAGGCCGTCGAGCCGAGGAGCAGCGCCATACCAGTGGCGAACGCGGCGCTTTGGGCGCGGAATCTGTTCATGTGACCAATCATGGACGGAGGGCGGGCGTTCACGTGAACAGGCCGCCGATGAATTTGAACACGTCGTAGCGGTTGAGGTCGTTCCACGCCGCGAACAGCATGAAACCCAGGATCAAGGCAAGCCCCGCGCGGAAGCCGGCCGCCTGAAAGTCCGCTCGCAGCGGCCGCCGGGCCACGGCCTCATAGGCGTACATCAGCAAGTGGCCCCCATCGAGGATCGGGATCGGCAACAGGTTCATGAAGCCGATGCTGACCGACAGGCTGGCGATCAGCAGCATGGACGAGACGAAGACCCGTAGCGCCATCGTCGCCATATCCGGCGCGCCGGCGGCGCTGGCCTTGGTGACCGCGCCGGCGGTGTGGCCGATGCCGATAATGCCGCTGATCTGATCCGCGGGCAGTTGCCCGGTCACCAGGCGGCCGAGATAGAAGCCGATCGTCTTGATCATGCCCCACACCTCGACCGTGGCGTCGGGAATGGCGGTCAGGACGCTGGACTTCTCGAGGCGCGAGACGCTGCCCAGCACCACGCCCATGCGGCCTTCCTTGATGCGGCCGCGGATGTCGTCGCGGCTTTCGGCCAGGGCGGGAACAACGGTGACGTGCTGCACGCGCCCCGCCCGCTCGATCGTCAGGTCGATCGGCATCTTCGCGCGCAAGGAAACGTAGGCGCTAACGTCGCCCGCGCCGCGGATCGGCGTCTTGTCGGCCTTCAGCAGGATATCCCCCGGCAACAGGCCCGCTTGGGCGGCTGGCGAGTTGGGCTGCACCTCGCGCACCGTCGCCTGGCCGCGCGGATTGCCGATGATGACCAGAAAGGCGGCCATGATCAGGATGGCGAGGATGAAGTTGGCCATCGGACCGGCGACGGCGATCAGCGCGCGCTGCCAGACCGGCTTGAAGTGGAAGTAGCGCTTGACCGCCGCCTCGCCCTCACGCGCGACGATGGCGCGTTTCATGGCCGTGAGATCGTTCTGGTCGGGCACGCTGGCGGCGTTCTCGTCGCCCGAGAACCGGACGTAGCCGCCCAGCGGAATCGCCGCGATGCGCCACTCGACGCCTTGCTTGTCGCGCCAAGAGAACAGCGCTCGACCGAAACCGATCGAGAAGCAGTCGATCGCGACCCCACAGGCGCGCGCCACCCAGAAATGGCCCAGCTCGTGGATCGTCACCACGATGGACAGCACGAAGATCGTGGGAACGATGTAGAACAGCACGTCGGTCATGAAATGGCCGGGTCTCCCGATCAGCGCCGATGCTTTTGCGCGACAACCTCGGCCGCAATGCGGCGAGCGCTGGCGTCGATCATCATCGCATTATCGACGGCGTCACCTTCCGCAACGGAGAGCCCACCCAGACTGTTCATACGCTCGAGGGTTCCCGCCACCGCGGCGGCAATATCGAGAAAGCCAATCTTCCGGTCAAGGAAAGCGGCGACCGCGACCTCATTGGCGGCGTTCATGGCCGTCGGCGCGCCGCCGCCGAGGCGCAGCGCCTCGCGGGCGATGCCGATCGACGGGAAGCGATCCAGGTCGGGCGATTCGAAGGTCAGCTGGCCGTAGGCGGCCAGATCGAGGCGCGGCGCGGGCCAGGGCAAACGATCGGGCCAGGAGAAAGCGCAGGCGATCGGGCTGCGCATGTCCGGCGGGCCCAGCTGCGCCAGCGTCGAGCCATCGGCATACTCCACCAGGCTATGGATCACGGACTGCGGGTGGATCACGACGTCGACGCGGTCTTCTGGGGTTCCGAACAGGTAGGAGGCTTCGATCATCTCAAGCCCCTTGTTCATCATCGTCGCGGAATCGACCGAAATCTTGGCGCCCATCGACCAGTTGGGATGGGCCACCGCCTGTTCAGGCGTCGCGACCGCCATGGCGGCCTTGTCCCAGGTGCGGAACGGGCCGCCCGAGGCCGTCAGGATCAGCCGGGCGACGCGATGCGCGCACTCAGGCTGCAGCACCTGGAAGATCGCCGAATGCTCCGAATCGACCGGGATCACCGAGCCGCCCGCCGCCTTGGCGATCCCGAGAAGCGCGGGCCCGGCGCAGACGAGGCTCTCCTTGTTCGCCAGGGCGATAACCGCCCCGGTTCGCGCGGCGGCCAGGGTCGGCGCCAAGCCGGCCGCCCCGACGATCGCCGACATCACCCAGTCCGCGCCCATGGCCGCGGCCTCGATGATCGCGTCCGCGCCGGCGGCGGCGCGGACGCCGCTTCCGGCGAGGCCCGCTCGAAGAGCTCCAAGCTTGGTTTCGTCCTGGATCACCGCGACCTGCGGTCGCCAGCGCAGCGCCTGCTCGATCAGGCGATCGACGTTGCCCCCGGCCGTCAGCGCCAGGATTTCGACCGGCACGCCGGCCTCTTCGAAAAGGCTCAAGGTCGAAAGGCCGATCGATCCGGTCGAGCCCAGCACCACCACCTTGCGTGGCGAGGTCAATGCGCCCATCCCCAGTGATCGACGAGACGCACGGCGGCGATGACGATGGCCGCGAACATCAGGCCATCGACGCGGTCCAGCAGACCGCCGTGGCCCGGAATGATGTCGCCGCTGTCCTTCACGCCAAAGCGGCGCTTGAGCATCGACTCCCAGAGGTCGCCGGCCATGGTCGCCAGCCCGCCCAGAAAGCCCACCAGCGCCGCGGCCGGCCAGACCAGCTTCAGCTGGGCGAAATAGGCGACCAGCACGGCGCCGATCGTCGCCGCCACCAGCCCGCCGACGAAACCCGACCAGGTCTTGTTCGGCGAGATCTGGGGCCACAGCTTGGGCCCCTTCACGATGCTGCCGGCCACATAGGCGAAAATGTCGGCGAACCAGGTGACCACGAACAGCAGCAGCGTCCACCAAAGTCCATCCGGCAGCGACCGCACCCAGACCAGCGCGATCACGGCGGGCGCGATGTAGACGACGCCATAGGCCGCGTCCGCGCGGCGCTCGACGGCGCCGCGCGCGATCAGTCCGGCCAGGAAGGCGCCGACCGCCACGACCGCCCAGGCGATGAAGAACTGGTGCAGGAAGGCGGCGATCACCGCGATGGCGCAGAAGACGCCGACCACGGCGCCGACCGCGCGCGGCGCCTTGGGCGCGCTGATCTTGCCCCACTCCCGGGCCAGCAGCGCCACGCAGATCAGGGCCAGGGCCAGAATCCATGGGCCGCCCAGCCATACGGCGGCGACGACCGTAGGCACGAGCACGGTGGCCGAGACCACGCGCATTCGAAGATTGCCCCAGTTGAAGCGCTTAGCCGGCGACGGCGACGTCATCGGCCGCGACCCCTCCATAGCGTCGATCCCGACGGCGATATTCGGCGATGGCGGCCGCCAGGGCTTCTGGCCCGTAGTCGGGCCACAGCACATCCTGGAACACCAGCTCGGCGTAGGCGCAGTCCCAGAGCAGGAAGTTGGAGATTCGACGCTCGCCGCTGGTGCGGACGATCAAGTCCGGCGCCGGCGCGGCCGCCGTCGACAGCAGCTGGCCGAAGGTTTCCTCGGTGAGGTCCTCGGGCTTGGCCTCGCCACGCGCCACCTTTTCGGCGAAGGCGCGGGCCGCATCGGTGATATCGGCCTGACCGCCATAGTTGAAGGCGACCTGGAGCACGAAATCGGTGTTTTGAGCCGTACGCTTCTCGGCCCGCTCGATCACCTCGGCGATGTCCGCGGACAGGCCCGTTCGGCGACCGATGATGCGGACCTTAACGCCGGCGCGAGCCAGGCGCTCGAGGTCGGATTCCACATAGGCCTTCAGCAGGCCCATCAGTTCCGACACTTCCTGCGCCGGACGGCGCCAGTTCTCGGTCGAGAAACCAAAAACCGTCAGCACACCAACATTCTGCTCCTGGGCGCCCTCTACAGTGCGCTTCAGGGCGTTGACCCCGGCCCGATGGCCGAGGACGCGCGGCATGCCCCGCTGCTTCGCCCAGCGGCCATTGCCATCCATGATAATGGCCACGTGCAGTCGCTGATCGGACGCGCCTCCCCCGACGCGCGCCGAAACGTCCTGCAAGCCGGTGGTCGGCGACATCCGCTTCAACCTTCCCTCGTCCTCTCCCTACGCGATGGGAAGGGCGATCAGACCTGCATGATCTCTTGTTCTTTGATTTTCAAGGCCTCGTCGATGCGCTTGATGGCCTCGTCGGTCATCTTCTGGACCTCGGTTTCCATCTTCTTGCGCTCGTCCTCGGCGACGGCGCCGTCCTTCTCGGCCTTCTTCAGGTCGTCGTTGGCGTCGCGGCGGACGTTACGAACGGCGATCTTCTGCTGCTCGGCGTACTTGCCGGCGATCTTCTGCAGGTCCTTGCGGCGCTCCTCGGTGAGCGGCGGGATCGGGATACGCAGGTTCTGACCTTCGACGACCGGATTCAGGCCGAGGCCCGAGGCGCGGATCGCCTTCTCGACCGAGACCACGACGCCGCGATCCCAGACGCTGACATTGATCTGGCGCGGCTCGGGCACGCTGACCGAAGCCACCGCGTTCAGCGGCGTGGTCGAGCCGTAGGCTTCGACCATCACCTGGTCCAGAATGCTGGCCGAAGCGCGGCCAGTGCGCAGGCTGCCGAACTCTTCCTTCAGAGCGGCGACGGCCTTGTCCATGCGGTCGCGATAGCGCGACAGGACGGGTTTTTCGGCGGCGGCCATGACGGGCTCTCCTCGCTTTTTCGAAACTAGGCGGCGGCGCGGTCGCTGGCGACCACGGTATGGGTCCCCTCGCCTCGCAGGACGTTCAGCAGGTTGCCGCGCCCCTTGATCGAGAAGACCACGATCGGAATGTTGCTGTCGCGCATGAGCGCCACGGCCGAGGCGTCCATGACCCGCAGGTCCTTGGCCAGGACGTCCATATAGGTCAGGCGATCATAGCGCTCGGCCTTGGGGTCCTTCTTGGGATCGGCGGTGTAGACGCCGTCGACGCTGGTGCCCTTGAACAGGGCGTCGCACTGCATCTCGGCCGCGCGAAGGGCGGCGGCGGTGTCGGTCGTGAAGAACGGGTTGCCGGTGCCGGCCGCGAAGATCACGACGCGCCCCTTCTCGAGGTGGCGCTGGGCGCGGCGACGGATGTAGGGCTCGCAGACGGTGGCCATAGGGATGGCCGACTGCACCCGCGTCTGGACGCCAATGCGCTCAAGAGCATCTTGCATGGCCAGGGCGTTCATCACCGTGGCCAGCATGCCCATGTAGTCGGCGCTGGAGCGCTCCATGCCCTTGGCCGCGCCGGCCATGCCGCGGAAGATGTTGCCGCCGCCGATCACCAGGCACAGCTCGACGCCCGAGCGCACGATCTCGGCGACATCTTCAGCGACGGATTGGACGGTGTTGGTGTCGATGCCGTACGGCGTCTCGCCCATCAGGACTTCGCCGGACACCTTGAGCAGGATGCGACGATATTTCTGGGGCGCGCTGGTATCGGACATGGACCGCTATTCCTGAGTCGTCGGCACGCACATTACGTGCGTTGTACAGAACTGAGATGTGTTTTGCCAACCGGCGCGAAGACGCCGTCCGGCAGGCGCAAAAAGGGCGCGGCGCGCGTCTAGACGCGCCGCGCCCTGAATGTCTGTCGGGCGCCAGGCGGCGTCCGACGAAAGGCCTTAGCCTTGGCCGGTCATTGAGGCGACTTCGGCGGCGAAGTCGTCTTGCTTCTTTTCCACGCCTTCGCCGAGGGCGAGACGGGTGAAGCCCTTCACGGTGATCGGCGCGCCGAGCGTCTTGGCGGTCTCGGCGACCAGCTGCTCGACGGTCTGATCCGGGTTCATGACGAAGGCCTGCTTCAGCAGCACGACTTCTTCCAGGAACTTGCGGATGCGGCCTTCGATCATCTTCTCGACGACCGCCGGCGGCTTGCCAGACTCGAGCGCCTGCTCGGTGAACACGGCCTTTTCACGCTCGATGGCGGCCGGGTCCAGATCGTCCGGCGACAGCGACAGCGGCGAGGTCGCGGCGACGTGCATGGCGATCTTGCGGCCCAGCTCGCGCAGGGCGGCCTTGTCGCCGGCCGACTCGATGGCGACCAGCACGCCGATGCGGCCGAGGTCGGGCGCGGTGGCGTTGTGGATGTACGAGGCGACGACGCCGTTCTCGACCGTCCACTTGGCGGCGCGACGCACCATCATGTTCTCGCCGATCGTGGCGATCAGGTTGGTCAGGTGGTCCTGCACGGTCTCGCCGCCGCCCAGCTTGGCGGCGGTGATCGCGTCGACCGAACCGTCGGTAGCGATGGCGGCGCCGGCGATCTGACGAGCAGCGCCCTGGAACAGGTCGTTACGCGACACGAAGTCGGTTTCGGCGTTCACTTCGACGGCCGTGGCGGTTTCGCCAGCGCCTTGCTCGGCGGTGGCGATGGCCACCAGACCTTCGGCGGCGGCGCGATCGGCCTTCTTGGCGGCCTTGGACAGGCCCTTGGCGCGCAGCCAGTCGATGGACGCTTCGATGTCGCCGTTGTTCTCAGCCAGCGCCTTCTTGCAGTCCATCATGCCGACGCCGGACTTTTCGCGCAGTTCCTTGACGAGGGCGGCGGTGATCTCAGCCATCGAAAATCTCCAGATTCAAACGGTTGGCGACCGAGCTTGTTAGCTCGCCAAATCGATAAAGAGTTGGGACCGGACTACTTAGCCCGGTCCCATGTCAGGGTCGCGACGGTCCCCAAGCCAGGCGGCTGCCCGGCCGGGAACGCGTGGGAAATCAGCCTTCGGCCGATTCCGGAGCCGCTTCGGCGGCCGGAGCTTCCGGAGCCAGTTCGCGGGCCAGGGCCGGCTCGACCGGAGCGACCGAAGCGCCCAGGTCCACGCCAGCGGCGGCTTGACCGGCGGCCAGGCCGTCCAGGACGGCGTCGGCGATCAGGTCGCAGTACAGTTGCAGGGCGCGGGCGGCGTCGTCGTTACCCGGGATCGGGTAGGTGATGCCGTCCGGATCGCAGTTGGTGTCGAGGATGGCGACGACCGGGATGTTCAGCTTGCGGGCTTCCAGGATCGCGATCGCTTCCTTGTTGGTGTCGATCACGAACATGATGTCGGGGATGCCGCCCATGTCCTTGATGCCGCCCAGCGACAGCTCCAGCTTGTCGCGCTCGCGGGTCAGCTGCAGCAGTTCCTTCTTGGAGCGGCCTTGGGCTTCGCCGGCCAGGACGCCTTCCAGCTCGCGCAGACGAGCGATCGAGCCCGAGACGGTGCGCCAGTTGGTCAGGGTGCCGCCGAGCCAGCGGTGGTTCACGTAGTACTGGGCGCAGCGCTTGGCGGCCGTGGCGACCGGGTCGCTGGCCTGGCGCTTGGTGCCGACGAACAGCACGCGACCGCCGGCGGCGGCGACTTCGCGAACCTTCACCAGGGCTTGGTGAAGCAGCGGGATCGTCTGCGACAGGTCGATGATGTGGATGTTCGAGCGCGAACCGAAGATGTAGCGGTCCATCTTCGGGTTCCAGCGGTGCGTCTGGTGACCGAAGTGAGCGCCGGCTTCCAGGAGCTGACGCATGGAGAATTCGGGAAGAGCCATCGGGCCTTAATCCTTTTTCCGGTTGAACCTCCGTGGACACCCCCGTTCCAGACCATTCTGGAGCGGGACCGGAACGGCGACGCCGGGATGTCTCCCCGATGCAGCCGAACGTCCACGTGTGGAATGGCCGCGCAAATAGTCGCTGTGGAACGAAAAAGCAAGCCCGCCCATCGCCTCGACGCCGGTGAAATATGATCGCCGGCGCCTTGAGGCGATCGCTGACCGACGTCGTCCTATAGCCAGGAGCCCACGGCGGGGGCGTCCTTGTCCACAGGGACATGGGACGCTGTCGCAAATCTTCCACGTCGCCGTGGCTCACTGACAAAGGGTGAGACGGGGAATGGCGATGCTCGCGGTGTTCGACATGGACGGCACGCTGCTGAACGGCGACTCCACGGCCCTGTGGCTGTGGGCGCGCGCCAAGCGTTCGCCGCTACGCCTTCTGGCGACGCTCGCTGTCGCCCCGGTGGCGGTTCCGATGGTCGCCCTGCCCCACACCCGACGGGCCGGCGCATCGATCCTCCTGTGGATCGCCACCGCGGGCCTGTCAGAACAGCAACTGTTGGCGTCGTGCGACGACTTCGCCCAAGCCTTCGTCGAAAAGCGCTGCAGTCTGTCCTGGAAGCGCCAAGCCCTGGCCGCGCTGGACAACCACGTGGCGGCCGGCGACCGGGTCGTCGTCGTCACCGCCGCGCCGACCTGCCTGGCCAACGCCCTGCTGCGCACGCTGGATCGACGCGTCGATGTGCTGGGGACCTCGCTGAAGCCTGGCCTCGGCGGCTGGATCGCCAACATCCACTGCCGCCATCAACGCAAATGCCAGGCCTTGGCCGAGGCCGGCCATGGCGCCCGTTGGGCCTATGCCTATACCGACAGCCTGGACGACCTTCCCATCCTGCGGGCCGCCGACAAGCCCGTGATCGTCAAGGGCGGCAAGGCGGCCGAGCGGCGGCTCTTCCGAGCGGGACTTCTGAACGGCCGCGCCGCGGCCTGGTGAGATCGCCCGTCCTCAGCGGGGCCGACGCGCCGTGACGGCCAGCCACGGCCTTTGTCCGCCCTCGTAGTCGCCGCCGGCATAGCCGCGAACGGACAAGACCTCCCAATCCGCCGCGGCGTGGTAGGCGGCCTCAAGAACCCCGGGCGATGGATAGTTGAAGTAGCGGCCCAGGCCGTCGCGCCCGCCCATCTCGCCCGCCTTATAGGTCGCAACGTGAAGTCCGCCCGGTTTCAGGGCTCGAAAGACCCTCGACAGAATATCGGGAAGCGCCGATCCGGGCACATGCAGCAGGCTCGCATTGGCCCATACGCCATCATAGACGTCCAAATCATCCAACTGATCAAAGCGCATCACGCGCACCGGGCGCCCGAGCCTGGCCTCGGCCTGCTTCGCCATGGCCGCCACGCCGTCCGTGGGGTCCACGCGGAAACCGAGCGTCAGCATGGCCTCACTGTCCCGACCGTCCCCGCAACCCAGCTCCAGAATGCGCGCGCCAGGGTGAAGTCGCTTCAGGAACCCGCCCAAGAGCCGACTGGGACCATCCCGCGCGTTGGCGGCGTAGGTCTGAGCCTGCTCCGCATAGAACCGCAAAGTCGCCTCGTCATAACCGGCGACCTCAGCTGAATTGCCAACGGACGACGTCACGGCCCCTCCAAGACATCGCCAGGATCGTGCTCAAGGCGCACAAATAGACCGCGCTGGCTGAAATCCTTGGCAAGAGCTTCAAACGCCATGTCCAACGCCGCCATAGCGCGCAGCCCCTCCAATCACCCGAGAAGACCTCGATATAGGAATATTTTCCTAAACATCCTCCAGCAACGCCACGCCCGGCGCGGTCTTCAAAGCTCCGCGCAGCGCCGCGTCCAGACTATAACGCCCCGGCAGCCTCAGCTCGATCTCGCGTCCGCCGCTGATCGCGGCGACGAACGTGACCTCGCCGCCCTTCTGGGATTGCGCCGGCTCCAGCCGCCGCTTGAGAGCGTCGATCTCGGCCGCCGATGGCGACAGGTGCACGCGCAGGCCCGCCACGACGTTCTCGATGGCCTTTTCGATCGGCTCGGCGTCGTCGCCGAAGAAGCGGACCTCGCCGTCGCGGGCCTTGGCGCGGACCTTGATGGCCACGGCCTTGCCGGGCTCCAGCACGTCGCGGCACTTGCGCAATGACTCGGGCGGGAACAGCACCTCGTACTCGCCGGTCGGATCCGACAACGAGACGAAGGCGAACTTCTCGCCGCTCTGCGAGGCGCGCTCCTGCCGGCGGCGGACCATGCCGCACATCCGGAAGGCCTCCATGCCGGCTTCCGCCTGGACCATGGCCTCGGCCAGCATGGCCGTGCGCCGGCGGCGCAGCATGCCAACCATGTCCTCCAGCGGGTGGCCGGTCAGATAGAAGCCGACGGCCGAAAGCTCTTCGTCCAGCAGGTCGACCTGATTCCAATTCTCGGTCTTGGCCAAGCGTGGACGACCAGCGCCCAAGTCCGAGCCGAACAGGCCGCCCTGCCCGCCCTGGCGATCGGCGTGACAGCTCTGGGCGTGGGCGATCAGCACGTCGGCCGAGGCCACGATCTGGGCGCGGTTCTTGTGGATCGAGTCGAAGGCGCCCGCGCGAGCCAGGTTTTCGATCGCCCGCTTGTTGACCTGACGTGGATCGATCCGCTCGACGAAGTCGAAAATGTCGCGGAACGGTCCGCCTTCCTCGCGCACGGCCACGAGATGTTTCATGGCGTCCAAGCCGACGTTCCGGATCGCGCCCAAGGCGTACAGCACCTCGCCGTTCTCGACCTCGAAGTCGGCGCCCGAGCGGTTCACGTCCGGCGCGCGCACGGTGATCCCGAAGCGGCGGGCGTCCTGGTGGAAGACGGCCAGCTTGTCGGTGTTCGACAGATCGAGGCTCATCGACGCGGCGAAGAACTCGACCGGCGTGTTCGCCTTCAGCCAGGCGGTCTGGTACGAGATGAAGGCATAGGCGGCGGCGTGCGACTTGTTGAAGCCGTAGCCGGCGAACTTGGCCACCAGTTCGAAGATCGAGCCCGACTGCTCCTCGGGGACGCCCTTTTCCTTGGCGCCGGAGACGAAACGGATCTTCTGGAGATCCATCTCCTCCTTCTTCTTCTTACCCATGGCCCGGCGCAGAAGGTCGGCTTCGCCCAGGCTGTAGCCCGCCAGGATCTGGGCGATCTGCATCACCTGTTCCTGGTAGACAATGACGCCGTAGGTTTCCTTCAGCACCGTCTCCAGCGACGGGTGCAGGGTGTCGACGGGTTTGCGGCCGAACTTGCAGTCGACGAAGGTGTCGATGTTGTCCATCGGGCCCGGTCGATAGAGCGAGATCAGCGCCGTGATCTCCTCGATCGAGCCGCAGCGCATCTTGCGCAGGGTGTCGCGCATGCCCTGGCTTTCAAGCTGGAACACGCCGACCGTCTGGCCGGAGGCGAGCAGTTCGTAGGTCTTCGTATCGTCGAACGGCAGCTTGCCTAGATCGATCTCGAAGCCGCGCTTCTTCAGGTGCTTCACGGCGCGATCCAGCACCGTCAGGGTCTTCAGGCCCAGAAAGTCGAACTTCACCAGGCCGGCGCTCTCGACCCACTTCATGTTGAACTGGGTGGCGGGCAGGTCCGAGCGCGGATCCTTGTACAGCGGCGTCAGCTGGGTGAGCGGCCGGTCGCCGATCACCACGCCGGCGGCGTGGGTCGACGCGTTACGGAACAGGCCTTCCAGCTGCAGCGCCACGTTGAGGCAGTTGGCGACGTTCGGGTCCTCGTCGCGCGCCTGGCGCAGACGCGGCTCGATGTCGATCGCCTGGGCCAGGGTCACCGGCGCGGCCGGGTTGTTCGGCACCATCTTGCAGAGACGGTCGACCAGACCCAGCGGCAGCTGCATCACTCGGCCGACGTCGCGCAGCACGGCCCGAGCCTGCAACGAACCGAACGTGATGATCTGGGCCACGCGGTCGCGGCCGTACTTCTCCTGCACGTAGGAGATCACCTCTTCGCGTCGCTCCTGGCAGAAGTCGACGTCGAAGTCGGGCATTGAAACCCGTTCGGGATTGAGGAAGCGCTCGAACAGCAAGCCAAACCGAAGCGGATCGAGGTCGGTGATGGTCAACACCCAGGCGACCAGCGAACCGGCGCCCGAGCCCCGCCCCGGACCGACCGGGATGCCGTGCGCCTTACCCCACTTGATGAAGTCCGACACGATCAGGAAGTAGCCGGGGAAGCCCATCTTCTCGATGATGTCGAGCTCGAACTCGAGGCGCTTCCAATAGTCCTCCTCGGGCGCCGACAGCGTCAGCCCGTCGAGGCGCATCTTCAGGCCCTCGCGGGCCTGGTGACGAAGCTCTTCGGCCTCGTTGCGGCCATCGCCGGTCGGGAAGCTGGGCAGGATGGGCGCGCGCTTGTGCACCATGAAGGCGCAGCGCCGGGCGATGTCGAGGGTGTTGTCGCAGGCCTCCGGCAGGTCGGCGAACAGCTTGCGCATGTCGGCCGGCGGCTTGAACCAGTGCTCGGGCGTGACGCGGCGGCGCTCGTCCTGACCGACGAACGCGCCGTCGGCGATGCAGAGCAGCGCGTCGTGCGCCTCGTAGAATTGCGGCTTGGCGAAATAGACGTCGTTGGTGGCGACCAACGGCACGTCGTTCTCGTAGGCCCAGTTGACCAGACCCGGCTCGGCGGCCGCCTGTTTGGGCAGGCCATGGCGCTGCAGCTCGACATAGAAACGGTCGCCAAACACGCGGTGCATTTCCGCCAGGGCGGCGGACGCCTCGGCCGTCTTGCCGGCGGCGAACAGCGCGTCGACGGGACCGTCGGTTCCGCCGGACAGCAGGATCAGACCGTCACTGTACTCCGCCACCTTGGCCCAGGGCACGACCGGCTCGGGCAGTTCGGCGCTGTCGAGATAGGCGATCGACGAGAGCTCGGAGAGATTGAGATAGCCCCGCTCGTTCTGGGCGAGCAGCATCACGGTGGGGGCCCGCGCCCAACGCTCTGTCGGTCCACCGCCGATGCCTGTCACGGGGATGGCGCAGCCGATGATCGGCTGAACGCCGGCGTCCTTGGCGTAGGACGAATATTCCAGGGCGCCGAACAGGTTAGCGCGGTCGGCGAGACCCGCCGCGGGCATCCCCGCCGCCGCAGCCAGCTTGCCGATCTGGTCGGCCTTGATCGCGCCTTCGAGCAGCGAATAGGCCGAGCGGACCCGCAGGTGGACGAAACCGTCTGCCTCCCCGTCCGCCATGACCGATCCTCCGCCTACACGACTCAGGCCACCAGCTGGGCGACCGAGCACATCATCCAGACGAAGCTGGCGACAGACACAAGGGCCAAAGACTCACGCGCCACACGGATCATCCGAACCTCCACAGATTTCTTGTTTTGTTCCATATTCCGGTTTTGTTCTGTTCACAAGATGTTCCTGTCGCGGTTCGTGCATTTTCCGCCGAACGCCGCGTATGGCGCACCTTCCTATGGTCAAGCCGCGCGGATCACGGCAAATCGTCGCCATGCGCCTGATCATCGACACCGACACCGCCGGCGACGACGTCTTCTCGCTGATGCTCGCCCTCACCCGCCCCGGCGTGGAGGTCGAGGCGATCACCATCGCCCACGGCAATGTCGGCTTCGTCCAGCACGCCGAGAACGCCCTGGTGACGCTGGAGCGCTGCGGCAAGGCCGGCGTACCGGTCTATCTCGGCGCGGAGCGTCCCTTCACCCGCGCGCCCCTCGATGCGGCCTATGTCTTCGGCCACGACGGCATGAGCGACAGCGGCTTCGCCAAGACCGCGCAGCGCCCGACCGAGGGCCACGCGGTCGACGAGCTTGTGCGACGGATCATGGCCGCGCCCGGCGAGATCACGCTGATCGCCCAGGCGCCGCTGACCAACATCGCCCTCGCCTATCTGCGCGAGCCTCGCATCGCGCAGGCGCTGAAGCATCTCTGGATCATGGGCGGCACGGACAATGGAGTCGGCAACGTCACGCCCGCGGCCGAGTACAATCTGTATGTCGATCCGGAAGCGGCGAAGATCGTGATCAACGCTGGTTTCAATATGTCGATCGTGACCTGGACAGAGACCTTACGGGACGGCCTTTTCACCAGTGCGCAACTGGCGGAGCTTGAGGCGCTGGGCACACCGAAGGCCAAGTTCTTCACCGACGTGAACCGCGCGTCCCTCGCCTTCGCGCGCGATACTGAAGGCCTGGACGGCAGCCTGCATCCCGACGCCCTGACTTGCGCCGTCGCGCTTGACGAAAGCCTGATCCTGGAAAGCGAGCAGTGCGTGGTCGACGTCGAGACGATGGGCGAGCTGACGCGCGGCTATCTCAGCGTCTCGCATTCGATCCTCCCGGACATCGAGGTCGCCGATCCGGCGCTGAAGCGCCGGCCGCCGAACGCCCGCGTGATCAAGCGCATCGACCAGGCGGGTTTCTTCGCGGCGATGAAGCAGGCGCTGCTCTAGACCTCTTGGCGGCTACGCGCTTCGAGGTGACCGTCCTTCAGCGCCAGAACCCGATCCATGTAGCGGGCCAGCTCCATGTTGTGCGTGGCGATCAGGGCGGCGACGCCCTCCTGGCGCGCCACCTCATACAGCGACTGGAACACGGCGGCGGAAGTCGCGGGGTCGAGGTTGCCGGTCGGCTCGTCGGCCAGCAACAGCTTAGGCCGATTGGCCAGCGCCCGGGCGATCGCGACGCGCTGCTGCTCGCCGCCGGACATCTGGGCCGGCTGGTGGTTGAGGCGATGACCCAAGCCCAGCCCTTCCAGAAGCTCCTTCGCCCGCGCCTCGGCTTCACGTTGCCCCTTGCCGGCGATCGACAGCGGCAGGGCGACGTTCTCAAGGGCGGTGAACTCGGGCAGCAGGTGGTGGAACTGATAGACGAAGCCCACAGTGCCGAGGCGGATGCGGGTGCGGATCCGCTCCGAGAGCTTGGTGCAATCGCGCCCTTCCAGCGTCACCGCGCCAGCGTCCGGGTGCTCCAGCAGCCCAGCCGAATGCAGCAGCGACGACTTGCCCGAGCCCGAGGGGCCGATCAGGCCGACGACCTCGCCTGGATAAACGTCGAGATCGACGCCGCGCAGCACCGGCAGCGAGCCGGCCTCGGTCTTGTAGACGCGCTCGACCCCGCGCAAGGACAGGATCGGGTCACTCATAGCGAAGCGCCTCCACCGGATCGAGGCGCGAGGCGCGCCAGGCAGGCGGCAGGGTCGCCAGCAGGCTCATCAGGGCGGAGGCCGTGACAATGCCGGCGACCTCGATCCAGTCGATCTTCGCGGGAATGTGCGAGAGCATGTAGACGTCGGCGCTGAACACGGCCGTGCCGGTCGCCCATTCGACGAACTTCTGGATCGGCGTGATGTAGGTGCAGAACAGCGCGCCGAGCGCGAGACCGCTCAGGGTGCCGGCCACGCCGATCGAGGCGCCGGCCATCAGGAAGATGCGCAGGATCGCGCCCTGCCCCGCGCCCATGGTGCGCAGGATGGCGATGTCCTTGCCCTTGTTCTTCACCAGCATGACCAAGCTGGAGATGATGTTCAGGGTGGCGATGGCGACGATGCAGAACAGGATCAGCCGCATCACCTTGCGCTCGACCTGCAGGGCGTTGAAGTAGCTCTGGTTCTTCTCGACCCAGTCCGTCACCAGGGCGCCGGGGCCGCTGGCGACCTCGACGGCGTGCTTGTAGTCGACGGCCTTGTCGGGATCGTCGACCTTGATCTCGACATAGTCGATCGAGGTGTCACGGCCGAAGAACAGCTGCGCCTGCTCCAGCGGCATATAGACGAAGGCCTCGTCGAACTGGCTCATGCCGACGCTGAAGACCCCGCCGACGATGTAGTTCTTCTCGCGCGTCGAGCTGCCGAAAGCCGTGGCCGGGCCCGAAGGCGAGATCAGGGTGATGGCGTCGCCGGGACGCACGCCCAGAGCCTGAGCCATGCGGTCGCCGATCAGCACCGTGTCGCCGCCGTACTCGCCCTGGCCGAAACCCGCCAGCGAGCCCTGCTTGATGTTGCCCGCGATCAGCGACATGTGCCGCAGGTCCGAGGTCGTCACGCCGCGCACGATGGCGCCGGTGACCTGGGTCGGGCCGATGACCATGGCCTGGGCCTCGACCATCGGCGCGGCCTGGATCACGCCCGGCGCCGCCTTGATCCGGCGAATGATCGTGTCGCGATCAGGGCCGTTGATCAGCGGCGACTGGGCGTAGAGATGCCCGTTGAAGCCGAGGATCCGCCCCAGCAACTCGGCCCGGAAGCCGTTCATGACGCTCATCACCGTGATGAGGGCGAAGACCGCCAACATCACCGCGCAGAACGAGATGATCGAGATCAGCGCCACGCCGCCGTTCTTGCGCTTGGCGAACAGATACCGGCGAGCGACGGAGCGCTCCCAGCGGCTGAAGGGACCGGCGGCGCGAGCGTCTGGCATCAGGCGGTCTTGCTCTTGGTCAGGCCGTCGAGCACCGACTCCAGCGAAGCGGTGTGGCGCTCGCCGGTCTTGCGGTTCTTGATCTCGACGACGCCCTCGGCGATGCCCTTGGGGCCGACGATCAGCTGCCAGGGCAGGCCGATCAGGTCCATGGTGGCGAACTTGGCGCCGCCGCGGGCGTCGGTGTCGTCGTACAGAGCGTCGCGACCGGCGGCCTTGAGCGCGTTGTAAGCGGTCTCGCAGGCGGCGTCGCAGGCGGCGTCGCCCTGACGCATGTTGACGATGCCGACGTCGAACGGCGCGACGCTTTCCGGCCAGATGATGCCGCCCTCGTCATGGCTGGCCTCGATGATCGCGCCCAGCAGACGCGAGACGCCGACGCCGTAGCTGCCCATCTGCACCGGGACCTGCTGGCCGTCGGGGCCCTGGACGGTGGCCTTCATCGGCTCGGAGTACTTCGTGCCGAACGAGAAGATGTGACCGACCTCAATGCCGCGCGCCGACAGGCGGTCGCCTTCCGGCAGGGCGTTGAAGGCCGCTTCGTCATGCATTTCCTCGGTCGCGGCGTACAGCGACGTGCGCTGGTTCACGATCGGCTGCAGGTCGCCGTTGATCCAGTCGAGGTCCGGACCGGGAGCCGGCATCTCGACCAGGTCCTTATGGCAGAACACGGCGCTTTCGCCGGTCTCGGCCAGGACGATGAACTCGTGGCTGAGGTCGCCACCGATCGGACCGGTGTCGGCGCGCATCGGCACGGCCTTCAGCCCCATCCGCGCGAACAGGTTCAGATAGGCCACGAACATGCGGTTGTAGGACTTGCGCGCGCCGTCGGCGTCGAGGTCGAAGCTGTAGGCGTCCTTCATGAAGAACTCGCGGCCGCGCATCACGCCAAAGCGCGGGCGGCGCTCGTCCCGGAACTTCCACTGGATGTTGTAGAGGTTCTTGGGCAGATCCTTGTAGCTCTTGATCGAGGCGCGGAAGATGTCGGTGACGACTTCCTCGGCCGTCGGACCAAACAGCAGCTCGCGCTTATGGCGGTCGGTGATGCGCAGCATCTCGTCGCCGTAGTCGTCGTAGCGGCCGCTTTCGCGCCACAGGTCGGCCAGCTGGATGGTCGGCATCAAGAGCTCGATGGCGCCGGCGCGATCCATTTCCTCGCGGACGATCTGCTCGATCTTGTTCAGCACGCGCAGGCCCAGCGGCAGCCAGGCGTAGATGCCCGCCGCCTCCTGGCGGATCATGCCGGCGCGGAGCATCAGCTGGTGCGAAACGATCTGGGCGTCGGACGGTGCTTCCTTCAGCACCGGCAGGAAATAGCGCGACAGGCGCATCAGCTTGGAAACTCCGGGAATTCGAGAGGGGCTTGAGATAGCCCCTCGCCCGACAGCTTGGCAACGCACGAGGCTAAACTATGGCTCCGATGTGGAAAAAAGAGAGGCCGCGCGGATCGCCGCGCGGCCTGTCGAAGTCATCGTCGGGGAAGACGCCACAGAGCGAGACCGGCGAGGCCGATCTCCTGAAGTCACCTTACCGCTCGAACATCTGTTGGGGCACAGCCATCCATGGGAAGCGCTAACAATGAGCCCATTCGCCCAAGGCTTGAGCGTTTGACGGCAAATTGCTCGCCGCTCGCCCAAGGCTTGTGCAATCGCACGTCACGCGGCGGCCGGCAGATCCGGAAGCTTCACCAGGTGAAAGTGCACGGTGAGGAAGAACAGCGTGAAAACGACCGCCGACACCCAGGTGGTGGTGATGAACTTACGCTTCAGATTCGGATTGATCGGCGCGCCCGGATCGACGCCCGGCGGCGGCGCGACGCCCGCCTCGTGGAAGCTGCGCGAACCCAGCGGCAGGACGGCGAACAGCACCGTCCACCAGATGGTCAGATAGATCGCGAACCAGGTGATCGGGCTCATCAGTGATGCGCTTCCTTGGGAGTCTCCATGAGCTCGACCAGCAGGCCGCCCATGTCCTTGGGGTGAACGAAGATGATCAGAGTGCCGTGGGCGCCGATGCGGGGCTCGCCCAGCACGGTCGCGCCCTTGGCGACCAGGGCGTCACGGGCTTCGTAGATGTTCTCGACCTCGAAGCAGATGTGGTGCTGGCCGCCCTTGGGGTTCTTGGCGAGAAACCCATGGATCGGCGACTTCTCGCCATAGGGCTCGATCAGTTCGATCTGGCTGTTGGGCAGGTTGACGAAGCAAACCCAGACCCCCTGCTCCGGCATCGCCCACTTCTCGGTGAACGAGGTGGCGCCGAGCAGATCGCGATACATCTTCAACGACTCGTCGATTGAAGGGGTCGCGACGCCCACGTGGTTGAGCTTGCCGATCATCTTGGAGAACTCCCGCTGCTTTTCTGGTTGTTGGCGAATGGCCTAGCACCAGTGCTGCAGCGCGAAAAGAGCGCGCCGCCGCGGCGTTTTCGCGGCGGCGCTCTTCTTCAGATCCGCAGGACGGTCGTCTCGACGACCGGCTTGCGCTCCCAGATGCGGAACGCGGCCTTCTTGACCGCCCGCGAGATGGCGCTTTCGATCGTCTCGTCGATCTCGCGAGCATCGCCGTCCAGCTTCTTGTAGGCGGTCTCGGCTTCCTCGCAGAGATCGTCCAAGGCGTCGTCCAGCGTGTACTCGTCGTCCCCGGTCAGCCCGATGCCGCGCACCTGGGGGCCCGAAACAATCTTGTTACGGCCATCCAGAACGATCGACACGGCCAGCATGCCGTTGAAGGCGGCGTGGCGGCGCTCGCGCAGCGCCTCGCCATTCTCGGGCGTGACGACCCCGCCATCGACATAAAGACGCCCGGCCGGCACCTCGTCGATGATCTCCGGCTTGCCCGGCGCCAGGCGCACCATGTCGCCGTTGCGTGGGCTAACCGCCTGCGGGATCTGCAGGTCCTTGGCGAAGGCGGCGTGCTCGATCAGGTGGCGGCGCTCGCCGTGAGTCGGCACCGCGATCTGCGGACGCACCCACTGGTACATCTGGCGCAGCTCCTCGCGGCACGGGTGGCCCGAGACGTGGATGCCGGGCGTGTCGCGCTCGGTGTGCAGGCGAACGCCCCGATCGGCCAGCTTGTTCTGCAGGTTGCGGATCGGGATCTCGTTGCCCGGGATGACCCGCGAGCTGAAGATCACGTGGTCGCCCGCGCCCAGCTTCACGTGCGGATGGCTGCCGTCGGCGATGCGCGACAGCGCCGCGCGGGCCTCACCCTGGCTGCCGGTGCACAGGAACAGCACCTGATCTTCCGGCAGGTGCTTGGCTTGGTCGTCGTTGATGAAGGGCTCGATGCCTTCCAGCAGCCCGACCGACCGCGCGGCGGCGGCCATGCGGTGCATCGAGCGGCCGGCCAGGCATACCTTGCGGCCGCAGGCCTGGGCCGCGCGGATCACCGTGTCCATGCGCGCCACGTTCGAGGCGAAGCAGGCGACGGCGATCTTGCCCTTCAGGCTCTTGATCAGATTGCCCAAGGCTTCGCGGACATCGGCCTCGGACCCGGCGGTTCCTTCGACGAAGACGTTGGTGCTGTCGCAAACCATCGCGAGCACGCCCTCGTCGCCCAGGCGGCGGAGCGCGGCGTCGTCGGTCGGCGCGCCTAGCTGGGGTTCGGGATCGATCTTCCAGTCGCCGGTGTGCAGGATCGTGCCCAATGGCGTCTTGATCGCCAGGCCGTTCGGCTCGGGGATCGAGTGGGTCAGGGTGATCAGTTCCAGCGCGAACGGGCCGAGCTCGAAGGTTCCGCCCAGCGGGATCTCGGTGATCGGCACCTCATCAAGGAGGCCGGCGTCGCGCAGCTTCTCACGCAGCAGGAAGGCGGTGAACGGCGTGGCGAACACCGGCGCCTTCAGGCGTGGCCACAGCCAGTGCACGGCGCCCAGGTGGTCTTCGTGCGCATGGGTCAGGACGATGCCGAGGATATCGTCGGCATAGGGCTCGATGAACTCGGGATCCGGCAGGATGATCTCGACGCCCGGCGTCGTCTGATCGCCGAACGTCACGCCCAGGTCGACCACGATCCACTTGCGATCATGCGCCGGCCCGAAGCCGTACAGGTTGAAGTTCATGCCGATCTCGTTCGACCCGCCAAGCGGCAGGAAGACGAGTTCGTCGTCTTTGGATTTTTTCATCAGGTCTCGGAAATGGTGTTTCGGCGGTAGATTTCTAGGAGGCCCCTGATCGTCAGATCGGGGTCGAAGTGGTCGATGCTGTCGGTGGCGCCCTCGAACAGGGAGGCGACGCCGCCGGTGGCGATAACGGTCATGGGCTCGCCGCGTTCGGCCTTGATGCGCGCGACGAGACCTTCGATCAGAGAGATATAGCCCCAGAACACGCCCGATTGCATGGCGGAGACGGTGTCGGTGCCCACGATCCTGTTACCGGCCGGCCGCTGGATGGCGATCCGGGGCAGCTTCGCCGCCGCCTCGTGCAAAGCCTGCATCGAGAGGTTGATGCCGGGCGAGATGATGCCGCCTTCGAAGGCGCCGTCGGCCGCGACGATGTCGAAGGTCGTGGCCGTGCCGCTGTCGATCACGATCAGCGGGCCCGGATACATCATGGCGGCGCCGATGGCGTTCACCAGGCGGTCGGCGCCGGCCTCGGAGGGCTTTTCAATGCGGACATCGATGCCGAGATTGGCGTTCTCGCCGATCACCAGCGGCTCGACGTTGAAATAGCGGCGGGACAGGTTGCGCAGGTTGAAGATCGACTGCGGCACGACGCTGGAGATGATCACCGCGTCGATGGCCCGGAAACCGAGACCCTGCATCGACAGCAACTGCGACAGCCACACCACATATTCGTCCGCGGTGCGCGTGCTCTCGGTGGCCGAGCGCCACTGGGCCACCCACGACTGGCCGTCGTGGATCGCGAACATGGTGTTGGTGTTGCCCTGTTCGATCGCGAGCAGCATCAAGCGCCTCCGAAAAACACGTCGCCGGCGGTGATCCGCCGCACCTTGCCGTCGGGCAGACGGAGCCTCAGCGCGCCGTCGCCGTCCAGTCCTTCAGCAACGCCTTCGACCGTTTCGGTCCCAAGTCGGGCGACGCAAGGCTCGCCCAGACCGTGGGCGCGGGCCGTCCAGGCGTCGGCGATGGCGGGAAAGCCCAGGGTGTTCCAGACGCCGAACCAGCGATCGAACGTCTCGGCGAGCACCGCGATGGCTTCGGTCGGGGTTGGCGGCAGGGTCTCGCTGTAGGTCGCGATCGAGGTCGCGGGGCGCTCGGAGTCGATCGGCTTGCGCCTCAGGTTCACGCCGATCCCCACGGCGAGCCAAAGGCCTCCCAGAGGGGAGGCGCCGGACTCGATGAGGATGCCGCTGACCTTCAGCCCGCCCAACAAGGGATCATTGGGCCACTTCAGGCTGACGAGAGGAGCCGGCGCATACTGGGCCAACATGTCCGCGACGGCCAAGG
Source organism: Caulobacter sp. X (assembly GCF_002742635.1). Classification (NCBI taxonomy): domain Bacteria; kingdom Pseudomonadati; phylum Pseudomonadota; class Alphaproteobacteria; order Caulobacterales; family Caulobacteraceae; genus Caulobacter; species Caulobacter sp. X. The sequence goes on from NZ_PEGF01000001.1 coordinate 516,547, forward strand.
CCGCCACGAACGAGACCTGGGCGGCCTCGCCGGGCGGCTTGTCGGTGCGGAAAAGCAGCGTGGCGGCCAGATTGCCCTCCCCGGTCTCCCAGGGACGACCGCGACGACCACGTCCGGCGGTCTGGCGCAGACCGACCAGCCACAGGGGGCCGGCCTCGCCCGCCTCGGCCCGACGACGAGCCTCGGCGTTGGTGGAGTCGATCTCGTCGAGAACGATGACGGGCGCGGCGCCCGTCACGTCACGCGTGACCAAAGGCGGCCGCTGCGGCCTTGGCAGCCGGATCCAGCCACACCAGGGCCACGAGCACGATCGGGAACGAGAAGATCGCGGCGGCGTAACCCACGGCGCGCGCCGAAGGCGACGAGGCGTCGACAGCGCCCGCAGGAGCGTCGAACCACATCGATTTGATCAGGCGCAGGTAATAGAAGGCCGCGACGACCGAGCCGACCAGGCCAAGCACGGCGGCCCACTGCATCATCACATCGCCCGTGCCCAGGGCGGCCTTGAAGACATAGTACTTCGACCAGAAGCCCGAGAACGGCGGCAGACCCAGGGCCGACAGCGAGAACGCGGTCATGGCGATGGCGACGCCTGGACGTTCCTTGATCAGGCCCGCCATGTCCTCGATCGTCTCCATGGGCTTGCCGTCGCGGTTCAGGGCCTGCAGGCAGGCGAAGAAGCCGGTGACGTCGACCATGTAGAGGGTCATGAACAGCAGCATCGACTGCAGGCCGACCTCGCCGCCGGTCGCGACGCCCAGCAGGGCGTAGCCGACGTTGGCGATCGAGGAATAGGCCCACAGGCGCTTCAGGTTGGTCTGGGCCAGGCCCGCGAAGGCGCCGACGAAGACCGACAGCAGGGCCGCGATCACCAGGATCTGGCGCCACTTGTCGACCGAGCCCGGGAAGGCGTCGCCCAGCACGCGGGCGAACATCATCATGGCGGCCAACTTCGGCGCGGCGGCGAAGAAGCCGACAACCGGGGTCGGGGCGCCTTCGTAGACGTCCGGGGTCCACATGTGGAACGGCGCCGCCGAAACCTTGAACGCCAGGCCGCAGATCAGGAACACCAGGCCGAACAGCAGGCCGACGCCGTGCGTGCCGCCATGGGCGGCCGCCAGGGCGATCTGGCTGAAGTGGGTCGAACCGGTGAAGCCGTAGATCAGCGAGCTGCCGTACAGCAGCAGGCCCGACGACAGCGCGCCCAGCACGAAGTACTTCAGGCCCGCTTCCGACGACTTGGCGTCGTCGCGGCGCATGGCGGCCAGCACGTACAGGGCCAGGGACTGCAGCTCGACGCCGACATAGAGGCTGATCAGGTCGCCGGCCGAGGCGGTCACGCCCATGCCGACGGCGGCCAGGATCACCAGGACGGCGAACTCGAACTTCTGGTCGCCGCGCTGGGCCAGCCAGCGGTCGCCGAGCATGACGGCCACGGCGCTGGAGAGATAGATGGCGACCTTGGCGTAGGTCGCCGCGGCGTCGGCCGCGTAGACGCCGCCGAAGGCGCGGCCGTGCGGGCCGAGAACCGCCGTGGCGGCCGCCGCGACCAGCGCGGCTACGGCCGCGAGCGTGAAGATGGCGCCGACCTTGCCTCGGAAGGCGCCGGCGACCAGCAGGACGAGCGCCGCGATCGCGAGAACGATCTCAGGCAGCACGAGCGAGAAGTTGGCGAAAAACGTCATAGGCCCCTCACCCGCCCAGGGCGGCGCGCCAGGCGCCGACCAACGCGTCGACGGAAGACGCGGTCAGGTTGAACACAAGATTGGGATAGATGCCCAGCACCAGGGTCATGATGATGAGCGGGACGAACAGCAGGATCTCGCGAGCGTCCAGATCCGTGATGGTCTTCAGCTCGGGATTGGTGATCTCGCCGTACATGACCCGACGGTACAGCGTCAGGGCGTACATGGCCGACAGGATCACGCCCGTCGCCGCCACCAGCGCCGTCCAGGTCGAAGCCTTGTAGGCGCCGGTCATGGTCAGGATTTCACCGACGAAGCCCGAGGTGCCCGGCAGGCCGACATTGCCCATCGTGAACAGCAGGAACACGAAGGCGTAGTGCGGCATCCGGTTGGTCAGGCCGCCGTAGAAGGCGATCTCGCGGGTGTGCATGCGGTCGTAGACGACGCCGACGCAGAGGAAGAGCGCGCCGGAGATCACCCCGTGGCTCAGCATCTGGAAGAGAGCGCCCTGTTCGCCGGCGGCGTTGCCCGAGAAGATGCCCATGGTCACGAAGCCCATGTGGGCGACGGACGAATAGGCGATCAGCTTCTTGATGTCGGTCTGACGGAAGGCGACCAGCGAGGTGTAGACGATGGCGATCGCCGACATCGCGAACACCAGCGGCTGGAACATCTCCGAGGCGTTCGGGAACATCGGCAGGCTGAAGCGCATGAAGCCGTAGCCGCCCATCTTCAGCAGAATGCCCGCCAGTATGACCGAACCGGCCGTCGGCGCCTCGACGTGCGCGTCGGGCAGCCAGGTGTGGACCGGCCACATCGGCATCTTCACCGCGAACGAGGCGAAGAAGGCCAGCCACAGCCACGTCTGCAGCCACGGCGCGAACTTGTAGTGCATCAGGTCGGGGATCGACGAGGTGCCCGAGATCGAGATCATCGCCAGGATCGCCGCCAGCATCAGCACCGAGCCGAGCAGCGTGTAGAGGAAGAACTTGTAGGCCGCGTAGACGCGACGCTTGCCGCCCCAGATGCCGATGATCAGGAACATCGGGACCAGGCCGAACTCGAAGAACAGGTAGAACAGCACCAGGTCCAGCGCGGCGAACACGCCGATCACCAGGGTCTCAAGGACCAGGAAGGCGATCAGGTATTCGACGACGCGCTTCTCGACCGACTTCCAACTGGCGATGATGCAGATCGGCAGCAGGAACGCGGTCAGCAGGACGAACAGCACCGAAATGCCGTCCACGCCCATGCGGTAGTGCAGACCGGCGAACCAGGCGAAGTCTTCCACGAACTGGAAGCCCGGGTTCTTCGGGTCGAACTGGACGGTCAGGACGATCGACAGGCCGAACGTGACCAGGGTGGTCACGAGCGCGATCCACTTGGCCAGGGTGTCGGTCTTTTCACCCGCGCCGTTCAAGGCGCGCGCGGCGAGGATCACCGCGACGCCGACGATGGGCGCGAAGGTCGTAAGGCTGAGAAGGCCGCTCATGAACTCCGTCCCCCTCAACGGAAGGCGTACAAGGCGAAGGTCAGCAGGCCGGCGACGCCGAGCAGCATGACAAACGCGTAGTGGTAGAGATAGCCGGTCTGCAGCTTGCCGGTGCGCTTGCCGACCTCATACGAGACGTGGCTGACGCCATCCGGGCCGAGGCCGTCGATGATCTTCTGGTCGCCGCCCTTCCAGAACAGGTCGCCGAGGAACTTGGCGAAGCGCACGAAGGTGGCGTCGTAAAGTTCGTCGAAGAACCACTTGTTGTAGAAGAAGACGTACAGTGGGCCCTTGCGCTCGGCCAGTTTCAGGCCCAGGCGCTCGTCGCCCTTGATCAGGTAGACATAGACGGCGATCAGCAGGCCGATCAGCGAAGCGATCAGCGGGCTCCACTTCACCCACTCGGCCACCTCGTGCGCGTGGTGCAGCACTTGGTTGCTCGGAGCCGTGAAGATCGCGCCGCGCCAGAACTCCTCCTGGTGGTGGCCGACGAAGTAGCCGTTGAACACGAAGCCGGCGGCGATCGCGCCGATCGACAGCACGATCAGCGGGAACAGCATGACCATCGGGCTCTCATGCGGCTTGTGGTCGTGACCATGGCCGTGATCGTCGTGCGCGTGGTCGTCATGACCGTGAGCATCATGGCTATGGGCGTCATGACCGTGCGCATCCTGAGCGTGATGGTCGTCATGACCCCAGCGCGCCTTGCCGTTGAAGGTGAAGAACGCCAGGCGCCACGAGTAGAACGAGGTCAGGCCCGCCACCAGCACGCCGATCACCCACGCGAACATGGCGATCGAATTGTGGCCACCGGCGGCGAAGGCCGCCTCGATGATGGTGTCCTTCGAGTAGAAGCCGGCGAAGCCCAGGTGCAGCGGCGGGAAGCCGAGGCCCGTGATGGCGATCGTGCCGATCGTCATGGCGAGGAAGGTCACCGGCAGCAGCTTGGCGAGAGCGCCATACTTCCGCATGTCCTGCTCGTGGTGCATGCCGTGGATCACCGAACCGGCGCCCAGGAACAGCAGGGCCTTGAAGAAGGCGTGGGTGAACAGGTGGAACATGGCCGCCTGATAGGCGCCGACGCCGGCCGCGAAGAACATGTAGCCCAGCTGCGAACAGGTCGAGTAGGCGATCACGCGCTTGATGTCGTTCTGGGTCAGGCCGACCGTGGCGGCGAACAGGGCCGTCACCGCGCCAATGACCGTGACGATGTTCTTGGCGACGGGCGCGTATTCGAACATCGGCGACAGCAGGCACAGCATGTAGACGCCGGCGGTCACCATGGTGGCCGCGTGGATCAGGGCCGACACCGGGGTCGGGCCTTCCATGGCGTCCGGAAGCCAGGTGTGCAGGAAGAACTGCGCCGACTTGCCCATCGCGCCGATGAACAGCAGGAAGCAGGCGATATCCATCAGCGGGAAGGTGTGACCCGCGAATTCCCAGGTCTTGCCCGCGTGCGCGGCGACCTGCGGGAAGATCTCGGCGAACTGGATCGTGCCGAACGCCCAGTAGGTCGTCATGATGCCCAGGGCGAAGCCGAAGTCGCCGACCCGGTTGACCACGAAGGCCTTGATGGCGGCGGCGCTGGCCGAGGGCTTCTTGAACCAGAACCCGATCAGCAGGTACGAGGCCAGGCCCACGCCTTCCCAGCCGAAGAACAGCTGCATGAAGTCGGCGGCGGTGACCAGCGACAGCATGGCGAAGGTGAACAGCGACAGGTACGCGAAGAAGCGCGGCTTGCTGTCGTCCTCGGCCATGTAGCCCCAGGAATAGATGTGCACGAGGGCCGAGACCGTCGTGACCACGATCAGCATGGTCGCCGATAGGGCGTCGATGCGGATCGACCAGTTGGCCTGGAAGTCGCCGATGTGGATGAACGGCAGCAGGTTGACCGTGAAGGCCTCCATGTGCCCCCAGGTCCACTGGCTGAACGTGTACCAGGACAGCGCGCAGGACAGGATCAGCGCGCCGGTGGTGACCGATTGCGAGGCCACGTCGCCGATGCGGCGGCCGAACAGGCCGGCGATCGCCGCGGCGATGATCGGCGCGAAAACGAGAATGGTGACAAGCGTCTGCATGACGTCGCTTAGCCCTTCATCATGCTGGCGTCGTCAACCGCGATATCGCCGCGGTTGCGGAAGAAGGTGACGAGGATGGCCAGACCCACGGCCGCCTCGGCGGCGGCCACGGTCAGAACGAACATCGCGAAGATCTGTCCCGCCACGTCGTGCAGGAAGGCCGAGAACGCCACGAGGTTCACGTTCACCGCCAGAAGGATCAGCTCGATCGACATCAGGATGACGATGATGTTCTTGCGGTTCACGAAGATGCCGAAGACGCCGATCGTGAACAGGATCGCGGCGACGACGAGATAGTGCGGAAGGCCGATCATTCGGAGATCCCCTCACCCGGCTTGATCTGGACCAGCGTCATGCCGGTCTTGGGCGTGCGGGCGACCTGCTTGCCGATGTCCTGGCGCTTGACGCCCGGCTTGTGGCGCAGGGTCAGGACGATGGCGCCGATCATGGCGACCAGCAGCACCAGGCCCGCCAGTTGGAAGAAGAAAATGTAGTCGGTGTAGAGCACGCGACCGATCGCTTCGGTGTTCGGAACGCCGCCCGGCGAAGCGTTCGGCAGGCCGTTCTTGGCGGCCGCGCCGTTGCTCGCCACCGTCGCGGCGACGAAGATCATCTCCAGCGTCAGGACGCCCCCGACCAGGCCGCCGATCGGCAGATACTGGGCGAAGCCTTGACGAAGCTCGGCGAAGTCCACGTCCAGCATCATGACGACGAACAGGAACAGCACCGCGACCGCGCCCACATAGACGACGATCAGCAGCATCGCGAGGAACTCCGCGCCCAGCAGGACGAAGAGGCCGGCGGCCGAGAAGAAGGCGGTGATCAGGAAGAGCACCGAGTGCACCGGGTTTCGGGCCGACACGACGAGAAGACCCGCCGCGATGGTCACGAAAGCCAGCAGATAGAAAGCGATCGCCTGCAAGGCCATTGGCCCAGGTGCTCCCCTGAAAACTAAAGTCCAATGGCGGCTCGCCGTGACGACGGGCCGCCTCCCAGGATTCGCCCCGTCTTTAGCGGTAGGGCGCGTCCAACTCCAGATTCTTCGCGATCAGGCGCTCCCAGCGGTCGCCGTTATCGAGAAGACGTTCCTTGTCGTAGTAGAGCTCTTCGCGGGTCTCGGTCGCGAACTCGATGTTCGGACCTTCCACGATGGCGTCCACCGGGCAGGCCTCCTGGCACAGGCCGCAGTAGATGCACTTGACCATGTCGATGTCGTAGCGGGTCGTGCGACGGCTGCCGTCCTCGCGCGGCTCGGCCTCGATCGTGATGGCCTGGGCTGGGCAAACAGCTTCACAGAGCTTGCAAGCGATGCAGCGCTCTTCGCCCGACGGATAGCGACGCAGAGCGTGCTCGCCGCGGAAGCGGGGCGACTGCGGGCCGCGCTCGTTCGGATAGATCACGGTCTTCTTCGGCGCGACCAGATACTTCATGGCCAGGCCGAAGGCGCCCGCGAAGTCCAGAAGGGCCGCGCCCTTGGCCGCTTGAGTGATGCGCTGGAACACCAGAGCTCTCCTAACACTTTTCCTTGGGAAAGGGCTTCACAGACCTCCCCTGCTCTTTCTGCTGCCGACGCATCTGCTGCTCGAGGACGCATTTCTTGGTCTTGGCGTCTTCCTTGCGGCGCGCCTCGACCTTGTCCTCCAGCGTCCGCTGCGGCGGTCGCGGAATATTCGGTCCCCAGGTCGCACAGCCGGCCAGAAGGCCGACCATCGCGATCCCGAGCAGACCCTGCCTCATTTCCCCGCCCGGGGAATGACGCAGGTGTAGTTCGACAGCTGGGCCGGATCACCGCCGTCCTGCTTGGACTGTATGACCCCGCCGTCAGCCTTGCACTTCTCGCCCGCGCGCCGCAGGTCGTCGTAACTGACGACCCCGTCGCCCAGGGAATACGAGCGGTCCGGCGCCGAGACGGCCTGACAGGCCGCCAAGGTCAGGCCGCTCAGGCCCAGGGCGATCAGCGCGCCGCGGCGCATCAAGCCCCCGGACCGAACACGCGCCAGGCGGCGACCGCGGCGACCAGCACCAGCGAGGTCGGCAGGAACACCTTCCAACCCAGGCGCATCAGCTGGTCATAGCGGTAGCGAGGCACGATCGCCTTCGCCATGGCGAACATGAAGAACCAGAAGACGATCTTGGCGTAGAACACCAGGGCCAGCAGCAGGTTGACCAGGAACGGCGGCCAGCCGGCGGTGAAGCCGATCGGGAAGCCCGGGTTCCAGCCGCCGAAGAACAGCACGCTGATCATGGCGCACATCAGGACGATGTTCGAATACTCGGCCACCATGAACAGCAGGTACGGCGTCGAACTGTACTCGACCTGATAGCCGGCCACGAGTTCGGATTCAGCTTCGGGAAGGTCGAACGGCGGACGGTTCGTCTCGGCGAGGCCCGAGATGTAAAACATGCCCATGGCCACGACCATGACCGGCAGCAGGATGATGTTCTTGAGGCCCGCGCCGCCGAACACGTTCCAGTTCCAGATCCAGCCCGACTGCTTCTCGACGATGGTCGACAGGTTCATCGAACCGGCCAGCAGGATCACCGTGATGATGATCAGGCCGATCGAGACTTCGTACGACACCATCTGCGCCGCTGAACGCAGCGCGCCCAGGAACGGATACTTCGAGTTCGAAGCCCAGCCGCCCATGATGATGCCGTAGACGCCCAGCGAGCTCATCGCCAGCAGGTAAAGGATGCCGACGTTGAGGTTCGAGACGACCCAGCCCGGCGCGAAGGGCACCACGGCCCAGCCGACGAAGCCCAGGATCAGGCTGATCAGCGGCGCCAGGATGAACACCACCTTGTCGGCGCCGGCCGGGATCACGATCTCTTTCAGCACGAACTTGAAGAAGTCGGCGAAGGACTGCAGCAGGCCGAAGGGACCCACGACGTTGGGGCCTTTGCGCATCTGGACGCCGGCCCAGATCTTGCGGTCGGCCAGCAGCAGGAAGGCCAGGCTCAGCAGAACCCAGATCACGACCAGCAGGATGCCGCCGGTCGTCAGGCCAAACCAGAGAAGCGGAGAATTCGAGCCCACGGTCTACTCCGCAGCGATCTTGGCGGCGCCGGAAGCCACGGCCGCGCATTCGGCCATGGTCACGCTGGCGCGCGCGATGGGGTTGGTCAGGTGGAAGGCCTTGATCGGGCTCTCGAACGGCGCGTCCGAGACCTCGCCCGCGCCGCCCAGGGCCCCGACGTCGAACGACGTGGCGACCGAGCCCGGCGCGTAATCGATCTGGCCGAAGGTCGGGTGGTCGGCGAACAGCTTGGCGCGCAGCTGGTCCAGGCTGTCATAGGGCAGCTTGTGGCCGAGCACCTCGGACAGCGCCCGCAGGATCGACCAGTCTTCCTTGGCCTCGCCCTTCGGGAACACGGCGCGCTTGCCCATCTGAACGCGACCTTCGAGGTTCACGTACAGGCCGTTCTTCTCGGTGTAGGCCGCGCCCGGCAGGATCACGTCGGCCTTGTGCGCGCCGGCGTCGCCGTGCGTGCCGAGATAGATCTTGAAGGCGCCCGTGGCCGAGGTTTCGCACTCGTCAGCGCCCAGCAGGAACAGGACGTCCAGAGCGCCAGGCTTCAGCATGTCGGCGGTCGACAGGCCGCCCTCGGCCGGGACGAAGCCCATGTCGAGGCCGGCGACGCGCGCGGCGGCGGTGTGCAGGACGTTCCAGCCGTTCCAACCGTCGCGGACGACCTTCATCGTCTTGGCGAGGCCGGCGGCGGCCTTCAGGATCGCCGCGCCGTCGGCGCGGGCCAGGGCGCCCTGGCCGATGATGATCGCGGGACGCTCAGCGGCCTTCAGGGCGGCGACGAAGTCATTCTTGCTCTTGGCCAGGCCCGACAGCGTCTGAGCGCCAGCGCCCAGGTAGTCGTAGCCGAAGGTCAGGTCGGCCTGCTCGCCGATCACGCCGAAGCGGGTCTTACCGGCCAGCCACTGCTTGCGGAAGCGGGCGTTCAGGACCGGGGCCTCGAGGCGCGGATTGGCGCCGACGAACAGCACCACGTCGGCGTTCTCGATGCCGGCGATGGTCGAGTTGAACAGCCAGCCTTCGCGCGGGCCGACGCCCAGCGCCGAACCGTCCTGGCGGCTGTCCAGGTTCTTCACGCCCAGCGCGGTGAAGAGGTCCTTGGTCGCCTTCAGGCTTTCGGCGTCCTGCAGGTCGCCGGCGATCACGCCGATGCGCTCCGGCTTGGCCGCCTTGATCTTGCTGGCCACGGCCGCGAAGGCCTCGGCCCAGGTCGCCGGCTTCAGCTTGCCGGCGGCGTCGCGGACATACGGACGGTCCAAGCGTTGACGCTGCAGGCCGTCGACCGCGTAGCGGGTCTTGTCCGAGATCCACTCTTCGTTGACGTCATCGTTGACGCGCGGCAGCACGCGCAGGACAGCGGCGCCGCGGGCGTCGACGCGGATCGACGAGCCCAGGGCGTCCATGACGTCGATGCTCTCGGTCTTCTTCAGTTCCCACGGACGGGCTTCGAAGGCGTAGGGCTTGCTGGTCAGGGCGCCGACCGGACAAAGGTCGATCACGTTGGCGCTGAGCTCCGACGTCACCGCCGCGCCCAGATAGGTCGTGATTTCAACGTCTTCGCCGCGCGAGATCAGACCGATTTCCGGCGAGCCGGCGACTTCGGTGATGAAGCGGACGCAGCGCGTGCACTGGATGCAGCGCGTCATCACGGTCTTGATCAGCGGGCCCATCGACTTTTCTTCGACGGCGCGCTTGTTCTCTTCATAGCGGCTGTCGTCGCGGCCATAGCCCATGGCCTGGTCTTGCAGGTCGCACTCGCCGCCCTGGTCGCAGATCGGGCAATCCAGCGGGTGGTTGATGAGCAGGAACTCCATCACCCCTTCGCGGGCCTTCTTGACCATCGGAGTCTTGGTGAAGATCTCCTGGCCCTCGGCGGCCGGCAGGGCGCACGAGGCCTGCGGCTTCGGCGGGCCGGGCTTCACCTCGACGAGGCACATCCGGCAGTTGCCGGCGATGGACAGGCGTTCGTGGTAGCAGAAGCGCGGGATTTCCTCGCCGGCCAGTTCCGCGACCTGCAGAACCGTCATGCCGGGTTCGAACTCGACTTCGACGCCGTTGACCTTGGCGATAGCCATTCTTGTTACTCCGCCGCGATCAGCTTGGCGCCCTGCACGTGCAGGCGACCGCTACGATAGGAAGCGATCCGCTCCTCCACCTCGTGGCGGAAGTGGCGGAACAGACCCTGGATCGGCCAGGCGGCCGCGTCGCCCAGGGCGCAGATGGTGTGACCCTCGACCTGGGTCGTGACGTCCAGCAGGGTGTCGATCTCCTTCGGATCGGCCTCGCCGGTCGCCATGCGCTCCATGACGCGCCACATCCAGCCGGTGCCTTCGCGGCACGGCGTGCACTGGCCGCAGCTCTCGTGCTTGTAGAAGTACGACAGGCGAGCGATGGCGCGGACGAGATCGGTCGACTTGTCCAGGACGATGACGGCCGCGGTGCCGAGACCCGAGCGCAGGTTGCGCAGGGCGTCAAAGTCCATCGGCAGGTCTTCGCACTGCTCGGCCGGGATCATCGGCACGGACGAGCCGCCCGGGATGACGGCCTTCAGGTTACCCCAGCCGCCCCGGATGCCGCCGCAATGATCCTCGATCAGCTGGCGGAACGGGATGCTCATCGCCTCTTCGACGTTGCAGGGCAGGTTCACGTGGCCCGAGACGCAGAAGAGCTTGGTGCCGGCGTTGTTCGGACGGCCGAAACCGGCGAACCAGGCCGCGCCGCGACGCAGGATCGTGCCCGCGACGGCGATCGACTCGACGTTGTTGACCGTGGTCGGCATGCCGTAGAGGCCAGCGCCCGCCGGGAACGGCGGCTTCAGGCGCGGCTGGCCCTTCTTGCCTTCCAGGCTTTCCAGCAGGGCCGTCTCTTCGCCGCAGATATAGGCGCCGGCGCCGTGGTGGACGTAGAGGTCGAAGTCCCAGCCGTGGACGTTGTTCTTGCCGATCAGCTTGGCCTCGTAGGCCTGCTTGATCGCCGCTTCCAGGCGCTCGCGCTCGAAGACGTACTCGCCGCGGATGTAGATGTAGCAGGCGTGGGCCAGCATCGCGCGCGAGGCGATCAGGCAGCCCTCGATCAGGAGATGCGGGTCATGCCGCATGATCTCCCGGTCCTTGCAGGTGCCCGGTTCCGATTCGTCGGCGTTGACCACCAGGTAGTGAGGACGACCTTCCTTCACTTCCTTGGGCATGAACGACCACTTCAGGCCGGTCGAGAAACCGGCGCCGCCCCGGCCGCGCAGGCCGGAGTTCTTCATGTTGTCGATGATCCAGTCGCGCCCGGCGTCCAGGATGTCCTTGGTGCCATTCCAGCAGCCGCGCTTCTTCGCGCCCTCGAGGCCCCAATCCTGGAGACCGTAGAGGTTCGTGAAGATGCGGTCCTTGTCTTCGAGGATACCGACCATGACTCAGCTTTGCGGATCGAATGGATGGGCGCGCACATAGCGCGTCCGACGGAGGATGACATAGGCGAAAAGCGACCAACCCACGCCAATCGTGACGAGGCCGGCCCAAGCCGCCCAAAACGGAGCGTTCTCGACGGATCGGCCCCAGATCAGGAGCAGCGCGCCGAGAAGGCAAGCCAGGAGGCCCAGGCCGCGCTCGCGGCGGCCCACGCTCTTGACCGTGTTGAAATAGGCCGTCCGGCGAGCGTCGAGAGCGTTGTCGGTCACGACGCGCCCTCCTCGCCCTTGGTCGCGCGCATCCAGCCCAGGATGAACCAGACGTGCGAGCCCAGACCGGCGACGATCGCGCCCAGGAAGACCAGCCGCAGCCAGTCGATCCGGAGCGACACCGCGCCATAGATCGAGACGCCGGCCAGCACGAAGCACACCGCGTTGATGACGAGCATCGCGGTCAGGCGCTTCTTCTGGAGGGCGGCGTCAGCGGTCATGTCAGGCGGCCGGCTCCGACTTGGCCTTCGAAGCCTTCGGCTTCTCGGGCAGGTTCGGGATCTTGATCTTCTTGGCGGCCGAGCCGTCGTACAGCTTCGGATCCGTCAGGGTCTGGATCTTGCCCTTCGGCTCCGACGCCACGCGGCCGTCATAGCTGCCGGGCTTGGGCGACTTGCCAGCGGCGAAGTCGTCGAGGATCTGGGCCAGGCTCTCCGGCGTCAGGTCCTCGTAGTAGTAGTCGTTGATCGCGGCCATCGGGGCGTTGCAGCACGCGCCCAGGCACTCGACCTCTTCCCAGCTAAACTTGCCGTCGGCAGAGACGTGGTTGGCCTCGCCGATCTTGTCCTTCAGCACGGCCTTGAGGTCCAGCGCGCCGCGCAGCTGGCACGGCGTGGTGCCGCACAGCTGGACGAAGGCGACCTTGCCGACCGGTTGCAGCTGGAACATCACGTAGAAGGTGGCGACTTCCAGCACGCGGATGACCGGCATCTCGAGCTGCTTGGCGATCTCCTGGATCGCGGGCTCGGACACCCAGCCTTCCTGCTTCTGGGCCAGCCACAGCATTGGGATCACCGCCGACTGCTTGCGGGCGGCGGGATACTTGGCTTTCCACCAGTCGGCCTTGGCCTGGCTTTCCTTCGAGAAGGCGAAGCTGGCGGGCTGTTCTTTAGCGAGACGACGGACGCTCATCGGGCGAAATCCACGCGGGCGATCTTGTCGCCCTTGAAGGTGTAGATGGCGGCGACCTGGAACGGCGCATCGCCGTTGCCGCGGTCGACATGCTCGTGGTCGATCACGTTGGATCCGACCACGATGCGGTTCAGCAGCGTCGCCTTGTTCTTGGGAAACTCGGCGAAGGTCTTGGCGTAGAAGGCGCGATAGGCGTCTATGCCCGTCCGCGCGACATCGCCGTTCAGACCCGCCACGACGACGTCGTCGGCGAAGTGGGCGCAATGCGCGTCCAGGTCCTGGGCGTTGTAGGCGTCGAGCTGCGCCTGGGCGATGGCTTCCAGGCTCACCGGTCGACCTCGCCGAACACGATGTCGAGCGAGCCTAGAATGGCCGAGACGTCGGCCAGCTGGTGGCCGCGATTCATCCAGTCCATCGCCGCCAGGTGCGAGAAGCCCGGGGCCTTGATCTTGCAGCGGTACGGCTTGTTGGTGCCGTTGCTGACGACGTAGACGCCGAACTCGCCCTTGGGCGCTTCGACGGCCGCGTAGACCTCGCCCTCGGGCGTCTTGAAGCCCTCGGTGTAGAGCTTGAAATGGTGGATCAGAGCTTCCATCGAGCGCTTCATCTCGGCGCGACGGGGCGGGCTGACCTTGTTGTCCTCGCTCAGGACCGGACCCGGCGTGCCGCGCAGCATGGCGACCGCCTGCAGGATGATCTTGGTGGACTCACGCATTTCCTGCATGCGGCAGAGATAGCGATCATAGCAGTCGCCGTTCTTGCCCAGCGGGATGTCGAACTCGAACTCGTTGTAGTTCTCGTAAGGCTGGTTGCGGCGCAGGTCCCAGGCGATGCCCGAGCCACGCACCATCACGCCGGAGAAGCCCCAGGCCCAGGCGTCTTCCTTGCTGACCACGCCGATATCGACGTTGCGCTGCTTGAAGATGCGGTTGTCGGTGATCAGGCCCTCGATGTCGTCGCAGATCTTGGGGAAAGCCTTCGCCCAGGTCTCGATGTCGTCGATCAGCTCGGGCGTCAGATCTTGGTGGACGCCGCCCGGACGGAAATAGTTGGCGTGCAGACGAGCGCCGCAGGCGCGCTCGTAGAAGATCATCAGCTTCTCGCGCTCCTCGAAGCCCCAGAGCGGCGGCGTCAGGGCGCCGACGTCCATGGCCTGGGTCGTCACGTTCAGCAGGTGATTGAGGATGCGGCCGATCTCGCAGAACAGCACGCGCACGATCTGGCCGCGACGCGGAACCTCGACGCCCAGCAGCTTCTCGATGGCCAGGCAGAACGCATGCTCCTGGTTCATCGGCGCCACATAGTCGAGGCGGTCGAAGTACGGGATGTTCTGCAGATAGGTGCGCGCTTCCATCAGCTTCTCGGTGCCGCGGTGCAGCAGGCCGATGTGCGGATCGACGCGTTCGACGATTTCGCCGTCCAGCTCCAGCACCAGGCGCAGCACGCCGTGCGCGGCCGGGTGCTGCGGGCCGAAGTTGATGTTGAACTTGCGGACGGGCGTCTCCGGGATGGCCGGAGCGGTCGGTTCGTCGCGGAAGAAGTCGGTGGATGCCGCCGGAGCGTTCGTACCAGTCATGGCCCTATGCCTTCTCCGCCTTCTCGTCGCCCGGCAGGGCGTACTTGGCGCCTTCCCACGGAGACAGGAAATCGAAAGCGCGGAACTCGGTGATCTTCACGGGTTCGTAGACGACGCGCTTGAGCTCGTCGTCGTAGCGGACCTCCACATAACCGGTCATGGGGAAGTCCTTCCGCAGCGGATGGCCGTGGAAGCCGTAGTCGGTCAGGATCCGGCGCAGGTCGGGGTGCCCTTCGAAGAACACGCCGTACATGTCGAACGCTTCGCGCTCGAACCAGTCCGCGACCGGGAAAACCGGCGTGGCGCTCGGGACGGCCGTATCCTCGTCGGTCTGGACCTTCAGGCGGATGCGAACGTTCTTCACCATCGACAGCAGGTGATAGACCACGTCGAAACGGCGCTCGCGCTCCGGATAGTCAACCGCCGTCAGGTCCACCAGCTGGTGGAAGCGGCAGTCCGGATGATCACGCAGGAACTCCAGCGCCTGGACGACGCGATGGGCCGGGCCCAGCACGGTCAGCTCGCCAAACGCCACGTGATAGGCGGTGACAGCGCCGGCGCTGTTGGCGACGATCGCCTGACCCAGCGCTTCCAGCGGCGAGACCGCCGTTTCGGTCGAAACCTCGTCGCTCATCGCTCGATCGTCCCCGTACGACGAATCTTCTTTTGCAGCTGCAGCACGCCGTAGACCAGCGCCTCGGCCGTCGGCGGGCAGCCCGGCACGTAGATGTCGATCGGCACGACGCGGTCGCAGCCGCGCACGACGCTGTAGCTATAATAGTAGTAGCCGCCGCCATTGGCGCAGCTGCCCATCGAGATGACGTAACGGGGCTCTGGCATCTGGTCGTAGACCTTGCGCAGGGCCGGAGCCATCTTGTTGGTCAGGGTGCCGGCGACGATCATCACGTCCGACTGACGCGGGCTGGCGCGCGGCGCGAAGCCGTAACGCTCCAGGTCGTAGCGCGGCATGGCCGAGTGCATCATCTCGACGGCGCAGCAGGCCAGGCCGAACGTCATCCACATCAGCGAGCCCGTGCGAGCCCAGGTGATCAGGTCGTCGGCGGCGGCCGTGATGAAGCCCTTGTCGGCCAGTTGCTGCGACACGCCGTCGAAGAACGGGTCATGCAGCTTGGGGTCATAGCCCTCGACCGTCGCACGGCCAGCCGCGTTGGCGGGAACGATCACTCCCATTCGAGGGCGCCCTTCTTCCATTCGTAGATAAAGCCAACGGTCAGGACGCCGAGGAAGGCCATCATCGACCAGAAGGCGAACTGGGCCACGTCATGCGGCAGCTTCATCAGCGTGACCGCCCACGGGAACAGGAACGCGACTTCCAGGTCAAAGATGATGAACAGGATCGACACCAGGTAGAACCGAACGTCGAACTTCATGCGCGCGTCGTCGAAGGCGTTGAAGCCGCATTCGTACGCGGAGAGCTTTTCCGGGTCCGGCGCCTTGGGCGCGAGCACGGCCGCGGCCAGGATGAAGACGATCCCGATGGCCGCCGCGATCCCTAGGAAGATCACGATCGGCAGGTACTGAAGAAGGAAGGCGGTCATGACGGGCCTTGGCTTGAATCGAGCGGGTTGTAGCCCAGTGTCGCAACGGCTTCAAACACCCCGGAACACATTGAGAAACGATCGCAACTAGAGCTCGTTTACCTAACGGTGGTTCACCAATGTCTGGACGCCCATTCCTTGCCCGCAAAGGCCGGCGCGCGCGCCCTGCCCTCTATTTAAACCAGCGAAACACAAAGCTCTCCACACGCCATTTGTCGCTTCTTCGATATGGCCGTTGACACGAGTCTTCGAGCGACATATCAGACGCGCCTCGCCGATCGGCGGGTCGCACTTTCGCTCCGGCGAAGGGATATGCGGATGTAGCTCAGTTGGTTAGAGCGCCGGCCTGTCACGCCGGAGGTCGCGGGTTCGAGCCCCGTCATTCGCGCCACCCCTTCATAGGTGGTATGCCTCCCTCCTTTCGGTCTACGGACGACCGTCGCGCTTTGGCGCACGACGCGGATGTAGCTCAGTTGGTTAGAGCGCCGGCCTGTCACGCCGGAGGTCGCGGGTTCGAGCCCCGTCATTCGCGCCACCGTCCAGTGGCTCCCACGACATAGAGAACCATTTCCGCAACGCCTTGAGTTGCGGACTTTACGCGCCATCTAGCGGTAATGGCCGCTTATCCCCGCTTCTCCGTCCTCGACCTGGCTCCCGTTCCGCAAGGGACCAATGTCGGGGAAGCCCTCCACAATAGCCTGGACCTGGCCCAACACGCAGAGCGCCTCGGATTCCATCGCTACTGGCTGGCCGAACACCACAACATGCCAGGCATCGCCAGCGCGGCGACGGCCGTCGTCATCGGTCACGTGGCTGGCGGCACCTCGACGATTCGCGTCGGCTCCGGCGGCGTCATGCTGCCCAACCACGCCCCGTTGATGGTCGCCGAGCAGTTCGGCACCCTGAACGCGCTCTATCCGGGGCGCATCGATCTAGGATTGGGCCGGGCTCCCGGCACGGATCAGGCGACCATGCGCGCGCTGCGCCGCTACGCCGGCGCGGTCGATTCCTTCGCCCAGGACGTCGTCGAGCTGCAGCACTGGTTCAAGCCGGCGACGGCGGACCAGGGCGTTCGCGCCGTTCCCGGGGAAGGCCAGGATGTGCCGATCTGGATTCTCGGGTCATCGACCTGGGGCGCGCAGCTCGCCGCCGCCCTGGGCCTGCCCTACGCCTTCGCCGCCCACTTCGCGCCGGACGCCCTCTTGGACGCCCTCCTCCTCTATCGCCGCCACTTCAAGCCGTCGGAAACCTTGGACAAGCCCTACGCCATGGTCTGCATCGGCGTCTGCGCCGCCGACACCGACAAGGAGGCCGCCCGTCTGGCGACCTCGACCCAGCAGCAGTTCCTGGCGCTGCGCCGCGGTCGTCCGGGTCTGCTGCCGCCGCCCGTGGACGACATCCGCGAGCACGCCTCGCCGGCGGAACTGGCGGGCCTCGACCACACCTTCCAGTATTCCGCCATCGGCTCGCCCGAGACGGTGAGACGCAAGATCGACCAGGTCCTGGACATGACCGGCGCGGATGAACTGATGGCGGCGTCGCAGATCTACGACCACGGCGCGCGCAAGCACAGCTACGAGATCCTGGCGGGGCTGCGATCCGCCTAGTGGTTGCGCAGGTGCGATAGGCCGCCAAAGGCGCTGCGGCCCGTCAGTCCGCCATAGATGAAGCACAGCTGGCGGAAGACCGCGTCCCATCCGTGCCGCTCCATGGCGCGCCGGCGCGCGGCGGCGCCCACGGCGGCGAGGTCGCGAGCGAACAGCGCCTCGATAGCTTCGGCGAAGGCGCCCGGCTCTGAACGGACAGCCAGCTCCCCGACGGCCCCATCGACCGATTCCGCCACGCCGCCCGCGGCGACGCCGACAACGGGAAGCCCACAAGCCATGGCTTCCAGGACGATCAGCCCAAAAGGCTCATTGTCGTTGGCATGCACGAAGGCGTCGCAACTGGCCAAGATGCCCGCCAACTCGGCTGGGTCGCGCACATAGTCCAGGCTCAAGGCCCGATCGCTGATCGGCGCGCCGCCGCCGGCGCCGACGAACAGCAGCTTGTAGGGGACGCCCAGCCGCTCGACCGCGCCGACCAGGACATCCAGGCGCTTCTCCCGCGCCGGTCGTCCGGCGAAGACCAGCAGCTTCTCGTCCGGGGCGAGGCCCAGCCGCCGACGCAGCGCGTCGCGATCCGCGCGGCTGGGGTGGAACAGTTCGGTATCGACGCCCAACGGCAGACCGATGGCGTTGTGCACGCCAGCCTCGATCAAACGTCCCGCGATGAACCGGCTGGGCGCCACGGCCTGATCGAACTGACGATAGACGGCGGCCCAGCGCTTCTGGACCGGCTTCTCGGCCCATTCTCCGATGTGCAACGCCGCCAGTTTGCCAAGATCGGTGTGACAGAAGCCGACCACGGGCACGCCCAGCGCGTCGCCGGCCCTCAAGGCCGCCAGACCCGGCGTATAGGGATCGCCCGCCTCGATGATATCCGGCCGCTGGCGGATCAACCGCTCCATCCAGGCGGCCTTCACCACCGGCCAGCGATAGCCGGCCCCGAACGGCAGCGGCGCCGCGTAGATCGAGACCCGTCCATTGCCGTCGTAAGAGTCCCGCGCCCCAGGGACGACCAGCGTATGGCGAACGGCGGGCCTGTTGGCCGCCAGCCATGCGCGCTTGGACGAGAGATACCGCCGAACCCCACCGCTGCGCGGCGCGTAGAGCATGGTCGTGTCGACCAGACGGACAGTGTCGAGCGGCGGATCGATCTCGGCGGAAAAGCTACCCAGGCCGAGCGGCCGATCCGTTCTCGTATCCGTCACGCCGAATCCTCATCGTTACGCCAGGCCTCCCCATTCGGCCCCGGATCGATAAAGCTTTTGCGACAGCTAGGGTTCCTCGCCGTCCCCGGACGATTTCCGAGTAACGCCGCGACGTCCTAGCGCTTCGCGTAGCAATACCTCGACTTGCGCGTTCACGCTACGCAACTCGGACGCCGCCAGTCGCTCGATCGCCGACAGGATCTCGGGGCTGACGCGCATCAGAAACGCGCGCCGCCCCCCCTTGGCGTCATTTTGGCCGCTCGCCACGTCAGCCGTAGAGCGTGCCGGTGTTGACCACGGGCTGGGCCTCGCGGTCGGCGCAGAGCACCACCAGCAGGTTGGAAACCATCGAGGCGCGGCGCTCGTCATCCAGGGAGACGACGCCCCGCTCGCTCAACTGACCCAGCGCGCTTTCGACCATGTCGACCGCGCCGGCGACGATGGTCCGACGAGCGGCCAGCACCGCCTCGGCCTGCTGACGCTTCAGCATCGAGCCGGCGATCTCCGGCGCATAGGCCAAATGCATCAGGTGCGCTTCATCGATCGCGACGCCGGCGACGGCCGTTCTTTGCTGCAGATCCTTGCGCAGGCGATCACCCACCTCTTCAGCGTCCGCCCGCAGGGTAGGTTCGCCCTCCTCGGCGTGATCGTAGGCGTAATGCGAGGCGACCTCGCGCAAGCCCGTCTCGATCTGGATGTTCACGAAAGCGGCGTAGTCATCGACGTCGAACAGCGCCTGGCCCGAGTCATTGACCCGCCAGACGATGTTGGCCGCGATCTCGATCGGGTTGCCGCGCTTGTCGTTCACCTTCAGCGTCTCGCTGGTCACGTTGCGCACCCGGAGGCTGATCTTCTTGCGGCCATACCAGGGCAGGATCCAGCGCAGGCCGGTCGCACGGTCCGTGCCCACATACGAGCCAAACAGCGTGATGGCGTAGGCTTCGTTCGGCTGCAGCGAATAGAAGCCGCACGACACCAGGATCGCGAGGGTCACCAGCGCCGCGCCAGATAGGGTGAAGAGCGCGCCGCCACCGTCGCGCGCCTGAAGCAGCAGCCAGGTTCCGAGCCCCAAAAGCAAGGGCGCGGCCAGCAGCGCGACGCCTCCGTTCACGCCGGCGTACGGCCGTTCGTTGGTCGGGTTGATGGTCCGGGTCTCAGACATGACGCACCTCCAGCGTTGCGATCAAAATGATATCACTTTGATCGCGGAGTCCAAGCGAAAGCGTGACCTTGGATCAAACGCCCGATGCTTTGGCTCTGAAGGGAATGGTGGGCAGTGAGGGGATCGAACCCCCGACCCTCTCGGTGTAAACGAGACGCTCTACCGCTGAGCTAACTGCCCTCTGGAACCTGGCTGGCAGGCTCAATCTTCTGACGCTTAAGAGCGCGTTCGAGCGGTTTGCCCGCTCACACCTAAACTTGACGCGCCCTAAGGCCGCCGCTTCTAGCGGGCGCGCGCCTTCGGGCAAAGCCCGAAATACGAAAGGCGGAACGTCAGCCCCCGCGACGCCCCGCCTCCCTTAAGCGGAAACTGGATCAACCGTTCAGAGACGACTTCAGGCCTTCGCCGACCTGGAAACGCGCGGTCTTCGACGCGGGACGGTTCACCGTCTCGCCCGTCCGCGGATTTCGCGCGGTGCCCGCGGCGCGGGTCACGGCCTTGAACGTGCCGAAACCGACCAGGCGCACGTCCTGGCCCGACTTGAGAGAGTCGGTGACGGCGTCGATGAAGGCTTCCAGCGCGTCTTTGGCTTGGTTCTTGTTGATGCCCGCCTTCTCGGCGATCGCCGTGACGAGTTCGGCTTTTGTGGTCATGTTTTTCTCCCAGCCTGAGCGGCGACGTGTTTTCGCTTACGGCGCTGCGCTCGCCAGGGATTATGGCGGTAGAAAATGCCTCGTCAAACGAGAGCGGCGCGGGAAACTCCCGCGCCGCATAAGTTATCATCAATAAGTTACGCTTAGTGCGTCAGGATGGCGTCGCTGTCGCCCTCATCCTTCTTCGCAGACGCAGCAATCGGCTCCTCGGCCTCGTTCCATTCGACAGGCGTGAGCGGACCGGTCAGGGCGTGCTTGAGCACTTCGTCGACCGTCGAGACCGGGATGATCTCCAGGCCGTCCTTGACGCTCTGAGGCACGTCCACGAGGTCCTTCTCGTTCTCCTGAGGGATCAGCACGGTCTTCACGCCGGAGCGCAGAGCCGCCAGCAGCTTCTCCTTCAGGCCGCCGATGGCGGTGACCCGGCCGCGCAGAGTGATCTCGCCGGTCATGGCGATATCCTTGCGGATCGGGATGCCGGTCAGCACCGAGACCATGGCCAGGGCCATGGCGATACCGGCCGACGGACCGTCCTTGGGCGTGGCGCCGTCCGGCACGTGGATGTGCACGTCGGTTTTCTCGAAGACCGGCGGCTTGACGCCGAACTGCAGCGCCCGCGAGCGGACGTAGCTGTTGGCCGCCGCGATCGACTCCTTCATCACGTCCTTGAGATTGCCGGTGATCTGCATGCGACCCTTGCCCGGCATCTTCACGGCTTCGATGGTCAGGATGTCGCCGCCGAATTCCGTCCACGCCAGACCGGTGACGATGCCGACCTGGTCGACCTCGTCGGTCTCGCCATAGCGGTACTTCTTGACGCCCGCGTACTTGGCCAGACGCTCGTCGTCGATCGTGATCGAGGCCAGCTTTTCGCGGGCCAGGTCACGGACCGTCTTGCGCGCCAGGGCGCCCAGCTCCCGCTCCAACGACCGCACGCCGGCTTCCCGGGTGTAGTAGCGGATCAGGTCGCGGATCGCCTTGTCCGGCACGATGAACTCGGCCGGCTTCAAGCCGTGATCCTTGGCCAGCTTCGGCAGGATGTGCCGCTTGGCGATCTCCAGCTTCTCATCCTCGGTGTAGCCAGGGATGCGAATGATCTCCATGCGGTCCAGCAGCGGCTGGGGCATGTTCAGGCTGTTGGCCGTCGTGACGAACATCACCTGCGACAGGTCGTAGTCGACCTCCAGGTAGTGGTCGCCGAACGTCGAGTTCTGCGACGGATCGAGCACTTCCAGCAGCGCCGAGGCGGGATCCCCGCGATAGTCGCTGCCCATCTTGTCGATCTCGTCCAGCAGGACGAAGGCGTTCGTGGTCTTGGCCTTCTTCATCGACTGGATGACCTTGCCGGGCATCGAGCCGATGTAGGTGCGGCGGTGACCGCGGATCTCGGCCTCGTCGCGCACGCCGCCGAGGCTCATGCGCACGAACTCACGGCCGGTCGCCTTGGCCAGCGACTTGCCCAGCGAGGTCTTGCCGACGCCGGGAGGACCAACGAGGCACAGGATCGGCCCCTTCAGCGAATTGGTCCGCGCCTGGACGGCCAAGTACTCAAGGATCCGTTCCTTGACCTTCTCCAGACCGTAGTGATCGGCGTCGAGGATTTCCTCGGCCTCATTCAGGTCGATCTTCTTGGTCTTGGCCTTGCCCCATGGGATCGACAGCAGCCAGTCCAGATAGTTCCGGACCACCGTGCTCTCGGCCGACATCGGGCTCATGTTGCGCAGCTTCTTCAGCTCGCCCTCGGCCTTGGTCCGGGCTTCCTTCGAAAGCTTGGTCTTCTTGATGCGCTTTTCGAGGTCGATCAGCTCGTCGCGAGCGTCATCCGGATCGCCCAGCTCGCGCTGGATCGCCTTCATCTGCTCGTTCAGATAGTACTCGCGCTGGGTCTTCTCCATCTGGCGCTTCACGCGCGAGCGGATCTTCTTCTCGACCTGCAGCACCGAGATCTCGCCTTCCATGAGGGCGAAGACCTTTTCCAGGCGCTTCACGACGTCGAAGATCTCCAGCAGGTTCTGCTTGTCGCCGATCTTGACGGAGAGGTGCGCGGCGATGCTGTCGGCCAGCTTGCCCGGCTCGGCGATCTGCGGGATCGACGCGAGCGCTTCCGGCGGCACCTTCTTGTTCAGCTTGACGTAGTTTTCGAACTGCTCGACGACCGCGCGCGACAGGGCCTCGGCCTCGGGGCCCGCGCCTTCGTCCTCGCTGACTTCACCGATCTGGGCTTCGTAATAGGCCTCCTGGTCGGTGAACTTCACGACGGCCGCGCGGGCCTTGCCCTCGACCAGCACCTTCACAGTGCCGTCGGGCAGTTTCAGCAGTTGCAGGACGGTGGCCAGCACGCCGACGTCGAAGATGTCGCCCGGCGCCGGATCATCATCCGCCGAGTTCTTCTGCGTCACGAGCAGGATCTGCTTGTCGCCGCGCATCACTTCCTCGAGGGCGCGCACGGATTTGTCGCGGCCCACGAAGAGCGGCACCACCATGTGCGGGAAAACAACGATGTCCCGCAGCGGCAAGACAGGAAGCGTACGTAGTTCGGACATGTGCTCAATACTCCCGGCCGCGGCGGGGGAAGCGCCTTGGCCATGCGGGCCGCCGTCACGTCAGACGATGCGCCTGAGTCGATCGGCCCGTCCGCCCTGGACTGGGCGGAATGTCGTTATTTATGTGGACGTTTTACAACAGGGTTCAAGCGCACTCGCCTCACAGCGGCGAGAGGTCGCGCATGTCCGGTCAAGTTGAAACGGGCATGCCCCTTGTGAACGGCCGCGGGGCGAGTTCATCCAAGATCTGGACTTTAAAGCGCTTTCTCTCGCCTCACGAGGCTGTGGCGCCCACGCCTCAGCGTCGGGACAACGCTATGCCCCAAAGCGGGTTATCCACGAAAAAGGGCGCGCCTCCACAGGGAAGACGCGCCCTCGATCTCAGGAAACGGGCGATCAGGCCGAGGCCGCGCCGCCCTTCTTCTCCGCGTAGATCAGCAGCGGCTGAGCCCGGCCTTCGACGACCTCGGCGTTGACCACCACTTCCTCGACGCCCTCGTAGTTGGGCAGCTCGAACATGGTCTCCAGCAGGATGCCTTCCATGATCGAACGCAGGCCCCGCGCGCCGGTCTTGCGGGCGATGGCCTTCTTGGCGACCTGGTGCAGGGCGTCGTCGGTGAAGGTCAGGCCGATGTTCTCCATCTCGAACAGGCGCTGGTACTGCTTGACGAAGGCGTTCTTCGGCTCGGTCAGGATCTTGACCAGGGCGGCCTCATCGAGGTCCTCCAGGGTCGCGACCACCGGCAGACGACCGATGAATTCCGGGATCAGGCCGAAGCGCTGCAGGTCGTCCGGCTCGACGTTGCGCAGGATCTCGCCCGTGCGACGCTCTTCCGGATCGGTCACCTTGGCGCCGAAGCCGATCGACTTGGCCGCGCCGCGCGCCGAGATGATCTTCTCGAGCCCGGCGAAGGCGCCGCCGCAGATGAACAGGATGTTCGTCGTGTCGACCTGCAGGAACTCCTGCTGCGGATGCTTGCGCCCGCCTTGCGGCGGTACGGAGGCGACGGTGCCTTCCATGATCTTCAGCAGGGCCTGCTGCACGCCTTCGCCCGACACGTCGCGAGTGATCGAGGGGTTGTCGGACTTGCGGCTGATCTTGTCGATTTCGTCGATGTAGACGATGCCGCGCTGGGCGCGCTCGACGTTGTAGTCGGCGGCTTGCAGCAGCTTCAGCACGATGTTCTCGACATCCTCGCCGACGTAACCGGCCTCGGTCAGAGTCGTGGCGTCGGCCATCGTGAACGGCACGTCGATGATTCGAGCCAGGGTCTGGGCCAGCAGGGTCTTACCCGTGCCGGTCGGACCGACCAGCAGGATGTTCGACTTGGCCAGTTCGACGTCGTTGTTCTTCGACGCGTGGTTGAGGCGCTTGTAGTGATTGTGGACGGCGACCGCGAGGACCTTCTTCGCGTGGCCTTGCCCGATCACGTAATCGTCCAGGACTTCGCAGATCTCGCGCGGCGTCGGCACGCCGTCCTTGGACTTCACGAAGGCGATCTTGTGCTCTTCGCGGATGATGTCCATGCAGAGCTCGACGCATTCATCACAAATGAACACCGTCGGTCCCGCGATGAGCTTGCGCACCTCATGTTGGCTCTTTCCGCAGAAAGAACAGTAGAGAGTGCTTTTCGTGTCGCCGCTCGCGGCTTTCGTCATGATCGCTTCTCACACTATGGCGACATACGGCTTAACGCCGAGACGCCCCTCCGAGCGCATAAGCCGCCACCGAAGCAGCCAGGATATACGCCGGGAGTTGTCTAATCCTTGACATTCCCCGATCCGGGCGCGCTTCACAAGCCTTGCCAGCGCCTTTCCCGCCTCAAACGCGTCAACGCGCCGGATCGTGTCATGACCTCGCCATCTAAATTGGGCGATTGGCGCTCGGGTGCAAGCGCTGCGCGACTTGGCCCTTACCGCCATCCCTCGAAGCCCTTATTACGAGGACTGGAATCGTGTGGAACCGGCGCGCGTCTCGCGACGGCATGGAAGGTCGATGGCCAAGCGTTCGTTGATGTCGAAGGGGCTGAGCGCCTCGCGCCCGATGACCGGCGAAATGGGTCATGAGCGCGCGCTGGTCGCCTTTGACTTCGACGGCACCCTGACGGTCAAGGACAGCTTCAACGCGTTCCTGAAGTGGCGCGCCGGGCCCCGGCGATGGACGCGCGGCGTGCTGCGCCTGACCCCCGCCCTGCTGACCTATGTGTTCGACCGCAACCGCGGAAAACTCAAGGCTGCGGCGGTTCGCGAGTTCCTGAAGGGCGCGACGGTCGCCGAGATCGAAGCCGACGCCCGCGCCTTCGCCCAGGCCTTCGCGCCGTCCATGCTGCGCCCTGACGCCGTGGCTGTCTGGCGCGCCTGGCGAGCCAAGGGCGCGCGGATCGCGATCGTCACCGCCTCGCCGGAAATCACCGTGGCCCCGTTCGCCCGAGGCCTCGGCGCCGACGTCCTGATCGGCACGCGGCTGACCTGTTCGGAGGATGGCCGGATCCTGGGCGGGCTCGACGGCGCCAACTGCCGCGCCAAGGAAAAGGTCGTCCGCTTGCGAGAGGTCTTCGGCCCCGACGTGCATCTGACGGCGGCCTATGGCGACACCTCGGGCGACACCGAAATGCTCGCGATCGCCGAGGAGAAGGGCTACCGGATCTTCCGGGGCAAGCCGGTCACCTGAGCGGATTAGCCGCACCCTCCGGACAAGAAAAAAGCCGCCGATCGGATGACCGGCGGCTCTTTCTTTAGCTGAGCAGCGCCCTATTCGGCGCCGGCCTCGGCCGCTTCACGGCTGTCGTAGACGTGGTCGACCAGGCCCCAGGCCTTGGCTTCGTCGGCGCTCATGAAGTGGTCGCGGTCCAGCGTGCGCTCGACCTCTTCATAGGTCCGGCCGCAGTGCTTGACGTAGATTTCGTTCAGGCGACGCTTGGTCTTGATGATGTCCTCGGCGTGACGCTCGATGTCCGAGGCCTGGCCGCGGAAACCGCCCGACGGCTGGTGCACCATGATGCGGGCGTTGGGCAAGCTGATGCGCTGGCCGGCGGCGCCGGCGGCGAGCAGCAGGCTGCCCATCGAGGCGGCCATGCCCATGCACACCGTCGAGACCGGACTCTTGATGTATTGCATGGTGTCGTAGATTGCGAGGCCCGCCGTCACCACGCCGCCCGGCGAGTTGATGTACATGGCGATTTCCTTCTTGGGGTTCTCGGACTCCAGGAAGAGAAGCTGCGCGCAGATCAGGCTGGCCATGCCGTCTTCGACCGGACCGGTCAGGAAGATGATCCGCTCCTTCAGCAGCCGCGAGAAGATGTCGAACGCGCGCTCGCCGCGGCTGGTCTGCTCGACCACCATCGGCACGAGGTTCATGGCCGTCGAAACCGGATCGTACATCATGGGGCATCACCCTTTTCGTGTGTCTTGGTCGCGCAAGAACGAATCAGCCTCAGCGCGCCGTCGACAACGCATATCGCGTGGCGCTTAACAGGTTGCAAGGCGCGGGCGAAAACCTCCGGACATGAAAAAAGGCGCGGCCCTTTCGAACCGCGCCTCGTTTCACAAGCCTTCGCCGGCGATTAGCCGCCGTAGCCTTCCGGCAGGTCGTCTTCTTCCAGGAGCTCGTCCTTGGAGACTTCCTTTTCCTCGACCTTGGCCTTGCCGAAGATCAGGTCGACGACCTTGTCCTCGTAGATCGGGGCGCGCAGGGCGGCCTGCAGGTCGGCGCGCTGGCGGTACATGTCGAACACCTGCTGGGCTTGCGCGCCGTACTGGCGAGCTTCGCGCATGATGGCGTCGGTCAGTTCCTGGTCGGTGACGACCACGTCGTTCTTGCGGCCGATCTCGGCCAGCACCAGACCCAGGCGCACGCGGCGCTCGGCGATCTTGCGGTATTCCGACTGCAGCTGGTCGTCCGACTTCTCGGCGTCTTCCGGCGGCAGACCGCCGCGGGCCTTGTCCGCCTCGACCTGTTGCCAGATGCCGGCGAACTCGGCTTCGACCATGCGCGGCGGCAGCGGGAAGTCGTGCTTGGTGTCCAGAACGTCCAGCAGGGCGCGCTTCAGCTTGAAGCGCGAGGAGTTGTCGTAGCGGCCCGACAGGTTCGAGCGCAGCAGTTCCTTCAGGGCGGCCAGGTCCGACAGACCCAGGCGCTTGGCCAGCTCGTCGTCGGCCTTGCCGTCGACCGGAGCGCGGACTTCCTGAACCTTGGTGGCGAACTCGGCGTCCTTACCGGCCAGGTCCTTGGCTTGGTATTCTTCCGGGAACTTCACCTTCACGACGATTTCGTCGCCCGGCTTGGCGCCGACCAGCTGGTCTTCGAAGCCCGGGATGAACTGGCCCGAACCCAGGACCAACTCGGCGCCCTCGGCCTTGCCGCCGGCGAACTCGACGCCGTCGATCGTGCCGACGAAGTCGATCAGCAGCTGATCGCCATCCTTGGCCTTCACGGTCTTGCCCGTGCGCGGCTCGTAGGTGCGGGCCTGCTTGGCCAGCTCGTCCAGGGCCTCGTCGACTTCGGTGTCCGTGACCTTGTAGACCGGCTTCACCAGCTCGATCGAGGCCGGGTCGATCGGCTCGAACTCCGGCATCACTTCAACGGCCAGTTCGAAGGCGAGGTCTTCGCCGCCGGCGATGACCTTTTCCATGTCCGACGACGGGTTCAGCTCGGGCTGACCAGCGGGACGCAGCTTGTTCTCCTCGAGGACCTTCTGGGTCGTCTCGTTCAGCGCCTGCTCGATGACTTCACCCATCAGGGCCTTGCCATACATGCGGCGGACGTGGGCCGTCGGCACCTTGCCGGGACGGAAGCCCTTCACGTTCATCTGCGGGGCGACTTCGGCGATCCGCGCATCCAGACGCGTGGCCAGTTCACTCGCGGGCACCGTGACGCCAAAAACGCGGCTGAGGCCTTCGCCCGACTTTTCAACGATCTGCATCGACATTCTTAATTTTCGGGTCGGGGCGCCGGGCGCCCGAGCTCCGCCCTGGGGTCCAAAAGATCGACGCCGCCCGCGAGGACCGGGGCGGCGAAAGAGCGCCCTTATGTCACGACGTGCGCGAGCATCCAAGAGCGGCGGCGATAAAACTCACACGGGCCCGAAAGCCCGGTGAGAAGAGTGGTGCGGATGAGAGGACTCGAACCTCCACGCCTCGCGGCGCTGGAACCTAAATCCAGTGCGTCTACCAGTTTCGCCACATCCGCGTTCGGTGGGGATTACGGACTTGGAGCGCGCGGCGCAAGTCCGCTCAGCGTTTCGCGTAAAGCTCGGCCAGAACGGCGGGCGCCAGTCCAGGGAGATCCTCCGCGATTAGGCCCGGCCCGTGGCGCGCGCCGCATGCGGCGTGGATCCAGGCGCCGGCGCAGGCGGCCTCGAAGCTCTCCATGCCCTGGGTGATCAGGCCGCCGATGAAACCGGCCAGCACGTCGCCCGAGCCCGCGGTCGCCAGCCAAGGCGCTCCGTTCAGCAGGACGGACGCCCGGCCGTCCGGCGCCGCCACCACCGTATCCGGCCCCTTCAGGAGCACCACCGCGCCAGCCCGTCGAGACGCTTCGCGCGCCGCCGTGATCCGCTCCGGCGACTTGGCCAACAGCCCCGGGAACACCCGCTCGAACTCTCCCGGATGCGGCGTCAGAACATCGTCGCGATCCAGGCAGGCGAACAGATCTTCCGGATCATAACGGAAGCTGGTCAGCGCGTCGGCGTCCACGACCATCGCCGCGCCGGTGCGGGCCAAGGCCTGCAGATTGCGCGCCGTCGCCTCGCCGACACCGGCGGCCGGTCCGATGATCACCGTGTCCGCCTCCTCGGCCGCCATGGCGAGCTCGGCGTCGGACTCGAACGGCGCCAGCATGATCGCCTCCAGGTGCGCCGCATTCACAGCCAGCGCGCCTGGCGGCGACAGCACCGTTACAGCGCCCGCGCCGATCCGCAGTCCGCCGCGCGCCGAAAGTCGGGCCGCGCCTGTGCTCCAGGCTTCGCCGCTGACGACCTTCAGCCGTCCCCGGCTATGCTTGTGGGCGTCGAAGGCCGGCCAGGGAAAGCGCGGGAGCCAGAGTTCAGGGTCGTTCTCGAACAGATCAATAGAGTCGACCGTCTCCAGCCCGATATCCGCCAGCACGATCTCGCCGCAGGCCGCCCGCCCCTCGGCCAGGACGTGAGCGGGCTTTCGACGATGGAAGGTCACCGTGGTCTCGGCGCGGAAGGCGACGCCGCCCAGCGCTCGCCCCGTGTCACCATGGACGCCAGAGGGCGTATCGACCGCCACGACGTGGATCCTGACCTCTTGCGCGGCCCGCGCGAGCTCGGCGACCTGCCCCTCAAGCGGCCGCGAGAGCCCCGCGCCAAACAGCGCGTCTATGTAAAGATGTCCGGGCTCGAGCCGCACCGACAGCGGTCGAACCTCGCCCTTCCAGCGCGAAGCGGCCCATCGCGCGGCCTCGGTCGCCGGAGGATAGGCCGCTTCCACCACGACGGGCCATCCTCGACGCTTCAGGTGACGGGCCGCGACATAGCCATCGCCGCCGTTGTCGCCCGGTCCGCACCACACAACGATCGGGCGCCGCGCATACCGATCTCGGATCGCGGTAGCGACCGCTTCGCCCGCGCGCTCCATCAGCACCTGGGTCGGCGTACCATTCGAGACGGCGGCGCGGTCGGCCGCGGCCATCTGGGCGACGGTCAGAATCTCTCGCGCCACGGCGACTCCTTCAAAGCACTTGGCTCTGAGCTTCGCGCCCTTTCTCCGCCAGGATCAAGCGGCCCTCCTTCACGCGGAAAACCGACCGGGAGCAGTGATCCGGGCGAAAGGCCACGACGCGCGGGTCTTCCATCGCGGTCGCGACCGCAGCGTTCAAGGCGACGAAATGGCTGAACACCGCCTTTCCTTGGTGATCCGTTAGCGCTCTCGCCACGCTTTGCGCCCAGGCCGCGTAGTCTAGATCGCCGACGACCTCGGTCCAAAGCCCCCCGAAGGCCTGTCGAAGCCATTCGGGTCGTTCGGCGGCGGACAGGGCTGCGGGGGTCGGGATTTCGCCCACCCGCGGATCGATCTCGACCTCCACGCCCAGGGCCTCGGCCAAGGGCGCTGCGGTTTCGCGGCACCGCCGCAGAGGCGATGACACCACGCGGTCCGGCCTTTCCCCTATCGGCAGCGCCATGATCTCGCGGGCGACCGCCCTCGCCTGCTCCAGGCCTACCGCGTCCAGACCCGGATCGTCATCGGATCCGCCCCAGGTCGACGCGGGCTTGCCATGACGGATGACGTGAATGAGGCCCATGCGCTCAGTCCGGCGTGAAGAGGTTGCGAACGCCGTCCGGATGCGGCCCGACCTGTCCCGTTCGGCCGACGCCTTCCCGCATCTCCAGGTCCTTCAACACGGCTGGGTCGTCCGGCGTCTGGGCGACAAAGCGGCGATCCTGGGCGTCTCGGCCGATCACGATGCCCATGCGAACGCCTTCGCGGCCATGCACGACCGTGTAGGTCTCGATCCGCGCCCGCCCCTCCGGCTTCTCCACGATCTCGGGATGGGGCAAGGCGTCGATCTGGGCCTGGATCACGGACGGCGCCTGCCGCTCCCAGCGACCTTCGACGGGTTTGGTCGAATAGATCCCGACGGACTGCTTGGTCAGGAACCAGCCATTGGCGGTCGACAGGCCATAGGCGCCCGGCCGCTCTCGCAGCCGGGTCACCATCTCGGCGATCGCGTGAAGGGCGTAGTTGTTTCCAGGACCGCCGAAATACGGCAGGCCGCCGGTCACGGTGAGCCCTCTCGGATCGTCCAGCGCCAGGCCCAGTTCCTCGGCCCCGATCCGCACGGCCGACGGGAAACAGGAATAGAGATCGATCAACGACAGCTCCGCCGCCGTGATCCCGGCCATTTCGAAGGCCCGCTCTCCGGTCAGGCGCATGGCGGGGCTGGAATGGTAATTCTGCCGCTCCAGCGGATACCAGAGATCCGATGCGTCGGCGCAGCCGTGCAGGAAGACCCACTTATCCTGAGGGACGCCCAGCTCCCTGGCCTTGCGGACGCTGGCGATCAGGACAGCGGCGGACTGGTCCACCTCCATGATGGCGTTGAGGTACTTCGGATAAGGGAACCCGACCATGCGGTTGCGGTCCGTGACCGTGACCAGTTCCTCGGCCGAGCGCTCCACCGGGAACCAAGCATAGGGATTTGCGGCGGCCACCTTGGTGAAGGGCGCGAAAAAGGCGCCCAACGCCTTCTGGTGGTCTTCGATCGAGCGGCCGTCCCGGGCCCGCAGCGCGTTCTCGAACAGCGGGTAGGTGTTGACCGGATAGCCCAGCCCGTGAGCCGCCTCCTGTGGCGTCACGCCCGGGCGAGGGTCGCCGATCCGCTGGGGCTTGCTGTCGATGTCGTCGGCCCAGCCGTCAAAACCAAGGCCGGCCTTCATCCGCTTCATCAGCGAGCCCAGAAACTCCGCGCCGCTGACGAGCGCCAGTTGCGACTCCCCGCGGGCGATCCGTTCGCAGACGATGTTGACCGCTTGCTGAGGGCTGTTCCCCCCTGTCTCGGTATAAACGCTCCAGGCTGGCGAGGCGGAAACGGCGCGGGCGAGCGAGCCCGGCGGGTCGCTCAACCTGGGCAACGGTAGCTTAGACAACCCTCCAGGAGCGTCGATGCTGAACGCCACGACCGCCAATGCGTCCAGATCGGCAAGAACAGACCCCTTCAGCCCGGCATCGAGCGCGGCGCGTTCCGCCGCAACTTTCAGCAGTTCGAGAGGCGGCGGCGAATTTCCCGCATCTCCGCGATACGTGAATTGGCCCGCGCCGATCAAAACCGGCGTGTCGTCGCGCATTTCCGCCCCCATTCAAACGATCGTTGGAGGCGATCCTAGGCGCGAAACCGCTCGTCGCAAGCTCATTTGGACGGCATTCCGCGAATGCACCAAAAAGCGGCGCCTTCAGCGTAATTTTTGAACAGGCGCTCGCAAGTCAACCGTTCGGTCAGTTTTGTCGACAGCACTCGCTTGCGGCCCCGAGGGCGCCGTGATGGTTGCCCGCTCAGAGAAGGCGCTTTGCCGCCGACGGGCCCGAAAGTGGAACCGATGAAGAAGATCGAAGCCATCATCAAGCCGTTCAAGCTGGATGAGGTGAAGGAGGCCCTGCAGGACATGGGCGTCCAGGGCATGACCGTGCTCGAAGCCAAGGGCTATGGCCGCCAGAAGGGCCATACCGAACTGTATCGCGGCGCCGAGTACGTTGTGGATTTCCTCCCCAAGATAAAGGTGGAGGTGGTTGTCGAGGACAGCCAGCTCGAGCCCGCGCTGGAAGCCATCACCCGCGCCGCCCGCACCGGCCGCATTGGCGACGGCAAGATTTTCGTCTCGGAGATCGCGGAAGTGATCCGCATCCGAACCGGAGAAAACGGTCCGGCCGCCGTCTAGGCCAGACCGTCAACACTTACGAGAGTTCTACAAAGGGGATACGGAATGACCACCGCCAAGGATATCCTGAACCTGATCAAGGAAAAGGACGTCAAGTACGTCGACGTCCGCTTCACCGACGTGCGCGGCAAGATGCAACACGTCACGTTCGACATCGACCTGGTCGACGATGACTTCCTGAACGACGGCACCATGTTCGACGGCTCGTCGATCGCCGGCTGGAAGGCCATCAACGAGTCGGACATGAAGCTGCGTCCGGACCTGTCGAGCGCGATCATCGACCCCTTCTATCAGCAGACCACGCTGGCGCTGTTCTGCGACGTCGTGAACCCCGACACCGGCACCCCCTACAACCGTGACCCGCGCTCGATCGCCAAGGCCGCGCTGAACTACCTGAAGTCGGCCGGCGTGGGCGACACCGTCTATTTCGGCCCGGAAGCCGAGTTCTTCATCTTCGACGACGTGCGCTGGTCGACCGCCCCGCACAACACCGGCTACTCGTATGACTCGACCGAACTGCCGGTGAACTCGGGCAAGGAATATCCGGAAGGCAACATGGGTCATCGCCCGGGCCCGAAGGGCGGCTACTTCCCGGTCAACCCGGTCGACAGCTGCCAGGACCTGCGCGGCGAAATGCTGGCCGTCATGGGCGAGCTGGGCATGAAGCCGGAAAAGCACCACCACGAGGTGGCCCCGGCCCAGCACGAACTCGGCCTGAAGTTCGACACCATGGTCACCATGGCCGACCGGATGCAGCTCTATAAGTACGTCATCCACAACGTCGCCGCGGCTTACGGCAAGACGGCCACCTTCATGGCCAAGCCGATGTTCGCCGACAACGGCTCGGGCATGCACGTGCACCAGTCGATCTGGCAGGACGGCAAGCCGCTGTTCGCCGGCGACAAGTATGCTGGCCTGTCGCAGGAATGCCTGTGGTACATCGGCGGCATCATCAAGCACGCCAAGGCCATCAACGCGTTCTCGAACTCGACGACGAACTCGTACAAGCGCCTGGTGCCGGGCTACGAAGCCCCGGTGAAGCTGGCCTACAGCTCGCGCAACCGCTCGGCCTCGATCCGCATCCCGCACGTTGACTCGCCGAAGGCCAAGCGCCTGGAAGCCCGCTTCCCCGACCCGATGGGCAACCCCTATCTGACCTTCGTCGCCCTGCTGATGGCCGGCCTGGACGGCATCATCAACAAGATCGATCCGGGCGCTCCGGCCGACAAGAACCTCTACGACCTGCCGCCCCGCGAGCAGAAGAAGATCCCGGAAGTCTGCGGCTCGCTGCGCGAAGCCCTGGAGAACCTGGACAAGGACCGCGCCTTCCTGAAGGCCGGCGGCGTCATGGATGATGATTTCATCGACAGCTACATCGAGCTGAAGATGGAAGAGGTGATGCGTCTGCAACTGCACCCGCACCCCGTCGAATTCGACATGTACTACAAGTGCTAATCGCCTAGGCGTTTAGACCGCTGACGAGGGCCGGAGAGAGATCTCCGGCCCTTTTTCGTTTCGCGCCGCAAGAAGACGCGGCCAAAAAATGAGAATGATTTATTACTTACAGGCAGCGCCTGAACAAAAATGTCGCAACTTCGCAACAGAACCGACGTAATCGGCCTGTTTCGATCTAAATCGCGTGGCGAGAGATATCCGCGGG
The DNA here is from genome assembly GCF_002742635.1 of Caulobacter sp. X. Classification (NCBI taxonomy): domain Bacteria; kingdom Pseudomonadati; phylum Pseudomonadota; class Alphaproteobacteria; order Caulobacterales; family Caulobacteraceae; genus Caulobacter; species Caulobacter sp. X. The sequence goes on from NZ_PEGF01000001.1 coordinate 550,770, forward strand.
GCCAAAACTTGGCCTATCGCAGCGCCATCGGAATCGCCGCCAACGCTCCAGTCAGAACGAGCGACCCGGCGCCCAAGATTCACAACAGGATCTCTCCATGCCCAAGCTCAACAGCTCCCTTCGTCACGCCCTGACGGTGTCGTGCGGCCTGACCGCCCTCGCCTCGGCGATGGCCATCGCGCCCGCGGCGTTCGCCCAAGACACCAAGGTCGGCGAGATCATCATCACCGCCCAGAAGCGCAGTGAAAACCTGCAGGACGTCCCGGTCTCGGTGGCCGCCCTCGGCGGCGAAAAGCTGCAATCGACCTTCGCCGCCGGCGAAGACATCCTGGCGCTCTCGGCCAAGGCTCCGGGCCTCTACGCCGAGTCCTCCAACGGCCGCGCCGCGCCGCGCTTCTACATCCGCGGCCTGGGCAACGCCGACTTCGACCTGGCCGCCTCGCAACCCGTCTCCATCATTCAGGATGAAGTCGTCCTCGAGAACGTCGTGCTGAAGAGCTCGCCGATCTACGACCTCGACCACGTCGAAGTCCTGCGCGGCCCGCAAGGCACGCTGTTCGGCCGCAACACGACCGCCGGCATCGTCAAGTTCGACACCATCAAGCCGACCGAAGAGATGAAGGGCCGCGCGACGGCCACCTACGGCAGCTACAACACCATCACCTTCGACGGCGGCGTCGGCGGCGCCCTGGTCGAGGGCAAGGTCGCGGCTCGCGCCTCCGTCCTGATCCAGCACCGCGATAACTGGATCGACAACACCTACACCAAGAAAAACGACGCTCTGGGCGGCTTCGACGAGAAGGCCGGCCGCCTGCAGGTGCTGTTCACGCCCAACGACAAGCTGTCGGCCCTGTTCAACGTCCACGCCCGCGACCTGGACGGCACCGCCGCCGTGTTCCGCGCCAACGTGCTGACCAAGGGCTCGAACAAGCTCAACAGCAACTATGACCGTGAAAAGGTCGCCTACGACAACACCGCCAACAACCCGCAGAAGTACAAGGGCTACGGCGCGTCGGCGAACATTCAGTACGACTTCGACGGCGCCAAGCTGACCTCGATCACCGCCTACGAGAACACCCACGGCTCCAGCCTGGGCGACATCGACGGCGGCAACCCGACCGGTCCGGGCGTGATCCCGTTCCAATCGAACACCCGTGACGGCATCAAGAACCTGTTCCAATGGACCCAGGAAGTTCGCCTGGCCAGCGATACCGACGGCCCGCTGTCCTGGCAGGTCGGCGGCTTCTACTTCGACACCAAGTACGACATCCGCACCGACCCATTCTACATGCCGGCGACCACCTTGCGCCAAAAGAACAAGGCCTGGGCGGTGTTCGGCCAAGCCTCCTACGCGGTCAACGACCAGCTGACCCTGACCGGCGGCCTGCGCTACACCGACGACGACAAGGACATGAACGTCGTGTCGAGCCCGACGGCGGCGCCGTCCGTTTCGGTTTCGGACTCGCAAGTCAGCTGGGATCTGTCAGCGTTCTACAAGCTGCAGGAGACGGTCAGCGTCTACGCCAAGGTCGCCTCGGGCTTCCGTGGTCCGTCGATCCAGGGACGCGACATCGCCTTTGGCTCGCCGGCCTCGACCGCCAAGTCCGAAACGATCATGTCCTATGAAGTGGGCTTGAAGAGCGAGCTGTTCGACCGTCGCATCCGCCTGAACGGCGCGGTCTTCACCTACACGATCGACGACCCGCAATTCAGCGCCGTCGGCGGCGGTTCGAACTCCAACCGCCTGATCAACGCCAAGAAGGGCGAAGCTTACGGCCTGGAACTGGACAGCGAGTTCGTGGTCACCCCGAACTTCGTCGTCACGGCTGGCTACAGCTACGCCCACACGAAGATCAAGGACAGCACGCTGGCCGTGGCCCCCTGCGCCGCCTGCACCGTGACCGACCCGCTGAACGCCGCCGGCCAGGCCCTCGTGAACGGCAACCCGTTCCCGAACGCGCCGAAGTACACCTTCGACTTCACGGCTCGCTACAGCTACCCGATCGCCTCAGGCGAGCTGTTCGCCTACACCGACTGGAAGGTTCAGGGCTACACCAACATCTTCCTGTACCAGTCGAAGGAGTTCTACACGAAGGGCGACTTCGAGGGCGGCCTGAAGCTGGGCTACGCCAACAAGCAAGACGGTTGGGAAGTGGCGGCCTTCGCCCGCAACATCACCAACGAGAGCAACATCAAGGGCGCGATCGACTTCAACAACCTGACCGCGTTCGTCAACGAGCCGCGCGTGATCGGCGTTTCGATCGACACCCACTTCTAAGGTCGAAAGACCCCGGAAACACGAAGGCCGCGGAGCGATCCGCGGCCTTTTTCTTGCCTTCAGCCCTTCAGCCCCTGCCCCGCCACCGGCTCGGTCTCGAAATGCTGCGGAAAGCCCGCGATGATCGGTCGGGCCCTGGCGATCGCCGCCTGCACGGCGGGCAGCTTCAGCGACGCGGCGTGAGCGTCCTTGTCGGTCCAGACCTCGGTGATCCAGAGCGCGTCGGCGTTCGCCGGATCCTTGGCGATCACATAGCTCAGGCAACCCGGCATTCCGGCGGTGCTTTCGCCAAGGATCGCCAGGAGCTCGTCTCGCTTACCGGGCGCGGCGAGCATCTGACCAATCAATCCGTACATGGGTTTCCTCTCCTGAGATTGCGCCGCTCCAGAAAGGGCCATGGCCGCCAAGCCGCCCGCCAGCGCCCCTCGCCTGTTCATTGCGATCCCCATCAGTCTCTTCCATTCGCCAGGTCGGTATGAACCGTGGCGCGCCGGATCATGTCAGCAGCCAGCATAGCGGGCGACAGGCGCGGCTCCCTACGGCAAGCGCAAGTTTTTCGCGGGCGAACGGCTTCATCGAACATTGTCCGACTTGATAAGCCGCGACTTTTCGTTTGTCCTTTCGCCCTCTTGGAGAGTCGGGGTTTTTCATGATCAGATGGCGTTACGCGGCGACCGCCGCGAGCCTCCTCGCGCTGGGGCTTTCGGCCTGCGCGACCACCGGGACGAACGCTCCCGCCAAACCCAGCCAAGCGGCCGCCAAGCCCGCTGAAAAGGCCGAGATCAAGCCGCTGCCCAAGGGCCTGGACGGTCAGGCCTCCAGCGGCTTCCCGTCGACCTACAAGCCGTTCCCGTCGCGCCCCACCGCCTTTGTCGGCGCGACCGTGCTGACCGCGACCGGTCAGCAGATCGAGAATGGCGTGGTGATCGCCTCGGGCGGCAAGATCGTGGCCGTCGGCGGCCCCGACACTCCGATCCCGGCCGATGTGGTCAAGGTTGACGCCACCGGCAAGTGGATCACGCCTGGCGTCATCGACGCCCATAGCCACCTTGGCGTCTATCCCTCGCCAGGCGTCTCGGCGCGCTCGGACGGCAACGAGGCCACCGACCCGAACACCGCCCAGGTCTGGGCCGAGCATTCGGTCTGGCCGCAGGATCCGGGCTTCAACCGCGCCCGCGCCGGCGGCGTCACGACCCTGCTGATCCTCCCGGGGTCGGCCAACCTGTTCGGCGGTCGCTCGGTGACGCTGAAGAACGTGCCGTCGCTGACGACGCAGGGCATGAAGTTCCCGGACGCGCCCTACGGCCTGAAGATGGCCTGCGGCGAGAACCCCAAGCGCGTCTATGGCGGCCGGGGTCGCTCGCCCTCGACGGCGATGGGCAACGTCTTCGGCTATCGCAAGGCCTGGATCGACGCGGCCGACTACGCCCGCAAATGGGACGACTTCCGCGCCAAGCAGCAGAAAGGCGAGAAGGCCGATCCGCCCAAGCGTGACCTGCAGCTTGAGACCCTGGCCGGCGTGCTGAAGGGCGAGATCCTGGTCCAGAACCACTGCTACCGGGCCGACGAAGAAGCCACGATGATCGATATCGCCAAGGAGTTTGGCTACAAGATCACGATGTTCCACCACGCGATCGAGAGCTACAAGATCGCGCCCCTGCTGGCCAAGGAAGGCATCTGCTCGGCCACCTGGGCGTCGTGGACCGGCTTCAAGATGGAAAGTCTGGACGGCATCGACGCCAACGCCGCGATCCTGTGGAAGAACGGCGCCTGCGTCGTGATCCACTCGGATGATCCGATCATGACCCAGCGCCTGAACCAGGAGGCCGCGGTCGCCATGGCCGCCGGCGCCAAGCTCGGCATCGACATCCCGCGCGCCGAGGCGATCAAGTGGATCACGGCCAACCCGGCCAAGGCCATGGGCATCGGCGACAAGACCGGCAGCCTGGAGCCCGGCAAGGCCGCTGACATCGTGGTCTGGAGCCGCGACCCGTTCAGCGTCTACGCCCAGGCGGAGAAGGTCTTCATCGACGGCGCGCTGATCTACGATCGCAAGGACGCGCGCTTCCAGCCCAAGTCCGATTTCGAGCTCGGCCAACCCGGCCAAGGAGCGTTCAACTGATGATCCGGTCTCTGCTTCTCGCCAGCGCCGCCTGCGCCCTGGCCCTCCCCGCGGCGGCCCAGACGGTCGCCATCGTCAACGCTCGCATCGAGCCGGTCTCCAGCGCCGCGATCCCGAACGGGACCTTGGTGATCAAGGACGGCAAGATCGCCGCGCTCGGCGCCAAGGTCACGGTTCCCGCCGGCGCCAAGGTGATCGACGCCAAGGGCGGCGTGGTCACCCCGGGCTTCATCGCCCCGTCCTCGAACCTCGGCGCCGCCGAGGTCAACGGCGTGCGCGAGACCCGCGACGACGGCACCGGCAGCGCCCTCTCGGCCGCCTTCGACATCAGCTACGGGATCAACCCGGCCTCGACCTTCATCGGCCTGGCCCGCGACGGCGGGATCACCAGCTCGGCGGTGACGCCGGTGCTGACCGGGACCGGCGGCGGCGCTCACGAGCACGCCGATGACGGCGTGGTCGAGGAGATGACCGCCGGCAAGACCGGCGACGGCGATCCGCCGCTGTTCGGCGGCCAGGCGGCCTTCATCCGCCTGAAGGCCGGCGCGCCCGACATCGTCGAGGCCTCCAAGCTGGCCGTCACCGTCTCGCTCGGCGAGAGCGGGGCCCGGGCGGCCGGCGGCTCGCGCGGCGCGGACCTTGTCCTGATCCGCTCGGCCCTCGAGGACGCCCGCGCCTTCGCCGCTCGCCGCGCCGCGTTCGAGCAAGGCGCCACCCGCGACTTCGGGCTCTCGCGCCTGGACCTCCAGGCCCTGATCCCCGTCGTGCAAGGCAAGACGCCGCTGTTGATCCGCGTCTCCCGCGCCGCCGACATCCGCCAGGCGCTGAAGCTGGCGGCCGAGGAGAAGATCAAGGTCATCCTCGAAGGCGTCGAGGAAGGCTGGATCGTCGCCCCCGAGATCGCCAAGGCCGGCGTGCCCGTCATCGTCGATCCGCAGGACGACCTGCCCGGCAGCTTCGAGACCCTGGGCTCGCGCCTCGACAACGCCGCCCGGCTGCACGCCGCCGGCGTGCCGGTGGCGATCAACGGCTCGCGAGACTTCAACAACCTGCGCCAGGAGCGCCTCAACGCCGGCCTCGCGGTCGCCAACGGCCTGCCCTACTCGGCCGCCCTGGCCGCCGTGACCCTGGTCCCGGCCAAGATGTGGGGCCAGGACGGCAAGATCGGCTCGCTGGAGGTCGGCAAGCTGGCCGATGTCGTGGTCTGGAACGGCGACCCGCTGGAGACCACCAGCTGGCCGACCACGGTCCTGGTCGGCGGCGTCGAGCAGCCCAAGGACAGCCGCCACGAGCAGCTTAAGGCCCGCTACGTCGCCGGCGACCAGAGCGGCTATCCGCCGGCTTACCGGTAGGCGGGATAGCGCCCCCTCCGGCCCTCCGGGCCACCTCCCCCGTTCCACGGGGGAGGATGCTCTCTTCCTCCCTCGCGAAGCGGGGGAGGTGGCGCGAGGCGAAGCCTCGTGACGGAGGGGGCGTCCCCAACTTTCTCTTTTCAGGGGAAGCCGGGCCCGCCATACGAGGCCCCCGCGTTCGAATCGCCTAGACTTCCGCTGATGTCCTCCTCCGATAACACCCCCTCCCTGTTTGGCGACGACGACGCCCTCGCCCCGGTTCCGGCCGCGCCGCTGCTGAGCGGCGTCGAGCCGCGCGTCGAGCCGACACCGCGTCCGATCCCGCCGCCGCCCCCGTCGTCGAAGCCCGCCCCCGCCGCCAAGGCCCCCTCGTCTTCTGGGGCGCCCGGCGAGTACTCGGCCGCCGACATCGAGGTGCTGGAGGGCCTGGAGCCGGTCCGCAAGCGGCCGGGCATGTACATCGGCGGCACCGACGAGCGGGCCCTGCACCACCTGTTCGCCGAAGTCCTCGACAACTCGATGGACGAGGCCGTGGCCGGCTTCGCCAAGACCATCGAGGTCAAGCTCGACGCCGACGGCTTCCTGTCGGTCAAGGACGACGGCCGCGGCATGCCCGTGGACCCGCACCCCAAGTACCCCGGCAAGTCGGCGCTGGAGGTCATCATGACTGTCCTGCACGCCGGCGGTAAGTTCACGGGCAAGGCCTACGAGACGTCCGGCGGCCTGCACGGCGTCGGCGCCAGCGTCGTCAACGCCCTGTCCGAGCGCGTCGAGGTCACCGTCTGGCGCGACGGCTTCGAGCACCTCCAGGTCTTCGCCCGCGGCAAGCCGCTGGGGCCAATCCAGCAGGTCGGTCCGTCGAAGAAGAAGGGCACCATGGTGCGCTTCAAGCCCGACGACGAGATCTTCGGCGACGGCACGAACTTCAAGCCCGCGCGCCTCTACCGCATGGCGCGGTCGAAGGCCTATCTGTTCCGCGGCGTGCAGATCAAATGGTCCTGCGACCCGTCCCGCATCCACGACCAGACCCCGCCCGAGGCCACGTTCCACTTCCCCAACGGCCTGGCCGACTTCCTGGCCGAGCGGACCAAGGGCCTGACCACGATCACGCCCGAGAGCTTCTCGGGCCGCATCGAGCGCCAGGGCGAGGCCGGCGCGGTCGAGTGGGCCGTCACCTGGACGCCCCAGGGCTTTGGCGAGCACGACGGCTTCATGCAGTCGTACTGCAACACCGTCCCCACGCCCGAGGGCGGCACCCACGAGAGCGGCTTCCGCGCCGCCCTGACCCGCGGCCTCAAGGCCTATGCCGAGCTCAAGGGCGAGAAGCGCGGCGCGATCATCACCGCCGACGACGTCGTCGCCCAGGCCGGGGCGCTGATCTCGGTGTTCATCAAGAACCCCGAGTTCCAGGGCCAGACCAAGGAGAAGCTCTCCACCAGCGAGGCCCAGCGCTTCGTCGAGCAGGCCCTGCGCGACCCGTTCGACCTGTGGCTGTCCTCCAGCCCGAAGAACGCCCAGGCCCTGCTGGAATTCGTCATCGAGCGGGCCGAAGAACGCCTGAAGCGCCGCAAGGACAAGGAAGTCTCCCGCGCCAGCGCGACCCGCAAGCTGCGCCTGCCCGGCAAGCTGGCCGACTGCGCCGGCGGGGCGGTCGACGGCGCCGAGCTCTTCATCGTCGAAGGCGACTCGGCCGGCGGTTCCGCCAAGCAGGCCCGCGACCGCAAGTACCAGGCGATCCTGCCCCTGCGCGGCAAGATCCTGAACGTCGCGTCAGCCTCGGGCGAGAAGTTCACCGCCAACAAGGAGCTGTCGGACCTGATGCTGGCCCTGGGGGCCCAGGGCGGTTCCAAGTACCGTGAAGAGGATCTGCGCTACGAGCGGATCATCATCATGACCGACGCCGACGTCGACGGCGCCCACATCGCCTCCCTCTTGATCACCTTCTTCTACCGGACCATGCCGGACGTGATCCGCCAGGGTCACCTGTTCCTGGCCCTGCCGCCGCTGTACCGCATCAGCCACGGCGGCAAGTCCGAGTACGCCCGCGACGACGCCCACAAGGACGAGCTGCTGGCCACGGTCTTCAAGGGCAAGAAGCCCGAGATCGGCCGCTTCAAGGGCCTGGGCGAGATGATGGCCTCCCAGCTGAAGGAGACCACCATGGACCCGGCCAAACGCACCCTGGCCCGCGTCACCCTGCCCCGCCACGAGGAGAGCGTGGAAGAGCTGGTCGAGACCCTGATGGGGCGGAAACCGGAACTGCGCTTCCGCTTCATCCAGGAAAACGCCGAGTTCGCGGCGGCGGACCTGGATCTCTGACGCAGTTCCTCCCCCGCGTCGCGGGGGAGGTGGCCCAAAGGGCCGGAGGGGGCCATCGCGGCGCCCGTCCAGCTTGCCCCCTCCGTCGCTCCGCGACACCTCCCCCGCGTCGCGGGGGAGGATCTTGGTCTACGCTCCACCCACGCCCTCGCCGCTTCACGCGGCCGGCCGCTGAAGGTCTGGAAAGGGACGCGGAGCGCCGGACATCCGTCCGGAAGAAGTTGATAAATACCGTTTCGACGAAGCCCGACGCTCCGCGCGACCGTTATTCGCCAGCGTCCCGTCAGGTGGCCCTGTTCAGGCCTTACCGGGACCTGGGCGGCTCGGTTTCCCAAGCGCCCAGCGGTCGAAGAGGACGGGCTTCCAGCCAGACACGCCCTTTTGCCTTCAACCACGCCGACGGCGGGCGGGTGAGCCCAGCAAGCCCAGCCCCGGACCGTCCGAGTATCCCCCTCGAACCTGTCCCCGCTCGATCGCCCCCCGCCGCCGCAAATGGTCGCTGGCCACGCGCCCTTTCCTCGCGACGAGGTGGCTCAAGGATAAGGGCGGTTTCAACGCGGATGATGCAGCGGGGTGTAAAAGTGGGAAGTGATTGAAATCGTTCGGTTCGATTCCGGATACGCGGATAACAGAGCCCCGCGAACGCTCGTAAAGTTCCTCCCCCGTGATACGGGGGAGGTGTCGCGGAGCGACGGAGGGGGCGAGCTGGACGGGGGCCGAGCTGGCCCCCTCCGGCCCTCTGGGCCACCTCCCCCGCAACGCGGGGGAGGAACTTTAGGACACCGCCCCCTGCTCGGCCCGCATCCGGTAGGCCATCACCGCCGTATGCCCCAGGCGCTCCACCAGCCGCCAATTGACGATCGCCCCCAGCGGCGCGCCGACCACCGGCAGGAACTGGGCCAGTTTCGCGAGATCAATGTGGTCGCGGTACTGTTGCTGGAAGGCCCGCCAGTCGAAGTCGTCGAGGTGGGCCGGATGGGCCTTGGCGTCCCAGTCCTGCATCGCCGCCATCACGGCCGCCCGGTGCTCGGCGTCCGAAAACGCCAGCTCGAAGATGTGCAGGATGAAGAGGCGCTCGCTCAGCGCCCGTCCGTCGTGGCCGAAGACGGCGGCGATCTCGAACAGCAGCTTGATCTTGAAGCTCATCAGCAGCGGGAAGTCGGCCGCCGCCGCCAGGAAGCCCCCGGCCCCGGTCACCCCGCCCTCGACGGCGGCCGTCTTCTTCCAGCCGTCGATCGCCTTGGCCGCCAGGGCCCGCCGTTCGTCCAGCGACAGGCCAAGCCGAGGCGCCCCGGTCAGAAAGTCCGACCCGGTCAGCATGCCGCGCGTCATGCCCTCGATGGCCGTGGTGATCGCGGCGTGGACCTTCTCGGGGATCATCCGGTTGATCCGCCGCTGCGTGGCCCGCGCCAGGCCGTTCAGCGGCCCCGGCGGGCGGAGGATCTCGTCGCGCCAGGCCAGGATGTCGGGGGAAAGGGGCATGGCTATGAAGTAGCCCTTCTCCCCTTGCGGGAGAAGGTTTCTGTCCCGGCCCCAAACCAACAAACTCCGTCATTCCCGCCCCACGGGACCGGCTTTGCCGGCCCGAGGGCAAGCCATGTGGCGGGAATGACGGAAGGGGAAGAAGCGCTACGCAGACTCCCGCGCTGGCCGTCGCGTCGCCGGCCGCTACTCTGGCCGCATGACCAACGCCCAGCGCCTGACCCTGGTGCGCGCCGCGCACACGGTGATCTATGTGGTGATGGCCGGCGCGTCGCTGGTCGTGCTGGCGGCCGGGATCACCGGCGCGACCGGGCCCTGGCTGTGGATCGCCGCCGGCCTGGTCGCGGCCGAGAGCGTCGTGTTCGCCGCCTGCGGCTTCAAGTGCCCGATGACCGCGATGGCCGTGAAGTACGGCGCCACCAAGGACGGCGCCTGGGACACCTTCTTCCCCGAAGCCTGCACCCGCCACACCTTCCGGGTGTTCGGGCCGATCATCCTGGTGGGGTTCGCGCTGCTGGCGGCGCGGTGGGCGGCGGGATGAGGCCTGGCTCCCCGCCCAAACCCAACAGACCCCGTCATTCCCGCCCTTGTGGCGGGAACCCCTGGTTCAGCCGGCACGTGAGACGCCAGCCGACCGCCAGCGGTCCGCCCCACCCGCCCTTGCGGCGGATAGAGGGGTTCCCGCCACAAGGGCGGGAATGACGGAGGTTATTGGAGGTCTAGTGGAGTCCCTTCTCGCCCGCGAGAAGGAGCCCTCCTTACATCTCACGGCGAGACGATCGCAGGGCTGTCCAAGTCACTCAAGAGACCCGGGCGGCCGCCGCGCGGCGACGCGGAGCGTCGTCCTTGACTGACTTGGTCAGTCCTGCACGCTGCAGCCTCCAAGAGATTTAAGGACGGGACCGCGCGGGGGCTATCCTTGGGATTTCGCAGAGAACGGCTCAGAGGCCGAGCCTATAAGAGCCTCAACTGCATGAGCATGCCAAATAAATATTATTGATCAAGAACCCACCGTGCGAGTTCCTTCTGCAGGTTCGCGCGCAAATCTTCCTCTTCGCTCTCGAAGAACACGAGCCGCCGCGACCGAAGATCAAACGGAACGACCCTATTGCGCCCCTTCGAAACGACAATGGTCGCTTTCCCGAGTGCTTGAGCTATACCAAGTTCATAAAAAACATTGGGATTTCGACCGCTAATATTAGCGATAACCAAGCGTGCACGTAATATTTGACGAACAATGTGAGGAAGAATAGCGCCCTCAATAAACTCTCGATCCCCACGACTTGCATCAAGCCCAAGATCATGAGCCGCTCGAACGGCCTCTTCATAAAAGGCACTCTCGCGAGGCGAGAAAGGCGTTAAGATAAATACAAACTTTGGATCAACCTCGATCTCATCAACTTCAATTCCGATAGAATCCAGGAAAGCTTTAGACTGAATAACGCCACCAGAATACGAGTTAGCGAAATTAGCCGGCTGGCTTCTTTGTGCATCCAGAACGAGATGATTCATTTCGCTCCAGCGCTGCTGGGTCGAAGTCAATCGCTGAGTCAAATCGGAGATGCGGTCCTCATACGATGCTCGCAACAAAGACAGCTCCGCTACCTTGCGCTCCTCGTCGTACCTCGAACTGTTAACACGATCACGTCGACTGTTAAGTATAGCCACCAGAACAGCCATCATCGCCGCCGCGCTAGACAAGGCCGATGCAATAGTAATAAACATTTCCGGGGATATCATTTTACTCATGACACCACCCCACGAATATTAAGAGTCCCAACAAGGACAAAAATTGCTAAAACGTAGCCCAAAAATCCCAAAATTCCCATAAATACATACTGAGCGTCATCAAATTTCTTTTCGGCAGCGCGGCTCAAAATGTGCTGAATAACAATACCGACCACGCACGCAACAAAAATACTTAACGCAACCTTAGCGCTAAGTGCATTCTTACTGACTTCTTGAACACGCGTCATGGAAATGGCAGCGAACGAGAGCCCCAGAAACGAGAGATCAACAGGAAATGTTAGCAGGGACTTCCAAAACACGACCCATTCGAATGGGCGGCCAACCGCGTTCCTGAAGCTAAGCTTCATAACGGCCACCATGAATGGAAGGAAATATTCGATCACGTTACGATTCGGGCGCGCATCTCTAGTGTACCTTAGGGCTGTAAAGTGGCCGCACTCAAGCTGCTATTTACTGCGGGTGGGTCTGCGCTCGAATAAGCCCCCATCCACACCTCCCGCCGCCTAATCCCCAACCTCCGCCGCCCCGCCACCTCCCCCGCCCCGCCAAACCGCCCTATATCCTGGTCCTGACGTTCACCACGCTGGGACCTCAAGGTTGTCCACCCAGTTCCGACTGCCGCTGACCGCCGCGCCGACCTATGCTCGCGAAGACTTCGCCGTCTCGCCGAGCAACGCCGACGCCGTGGCGCGGGTCGAGGCTTGGCCGGCCTGGCCGGAGGGGCGGCTGGCGCTGGTCGGGCCGGCGGGCGCAGGCAAGACGCACCTGGCGCGGGCCTGGGCGGCGGCGCATGACGCCGTGGTCGTCGAGGCGACCGGCGATGACGCGCCCGACCTGCCCGCCCTGCGCGGCAAGGCGGTGCTGGTCGAGGACGCCGACCGGCGGGCTGAAGGCTCCGCCCTGTCGGACGAGGCGCTGTTCCACATCCTCAACATGGCCGGGGTCGACGGCGGGACCGTGCTGCTGACCGGGCGAACGCCGCCGGTGGGGTGGGCCGCGGCGGTGCCGGACCTGCGCTCGCGGCTCAACGCCCTGTCCGTCGCCACGATCGACGAGCCCGACGACGTGGTGCTGGAGGCGGTGCTGCGGCGGGCCTTCGAACAACGCCTCCTGAAGCCCGATCCGGACCTCTATCCCTACCTTTTGCTACGCCTGCCCCGCTCGGCCGCCGAGGCCCTGGCGGCGGCGGACCTGCTGGACGAGGCCGCGGCCCAGATGCGGCGGGAGCTGAACAAGGCCCTGGCGCGCGAAGTGCTGGGGGATTTCGAGGGGGATGAGGGGGCGGATTAAATCCCTCTCTCGAAGAGAGAGGGTTCAATTTCCCCCTGTCTTCTTCCCGTCACTTGCGTCGTTCACCATGGCGGAACAAAGTCTGCCTATAGTGATCTCATGACCGACGCCTCGACGATGACCCTCGCCGCCGCCAATGCTCCGCAGACGGACGAAGCCCTCGGGCTGACGCTGGACGGCGAGCTGATGGCCTCGCCCGAACGGTTCTTCAATCGCGAGCTGTCGTGGCTGGCCTTCAACCAGCGGGTCCTGGAGGAGAGCGGCAATCCGCGCCACCCGTTGCTGGAGCGGCTGCGCTTCCTGTCGATCTCGGCCAACAACCTCGACGAATTCTACATGGTCCGCGTGGCCGGCCTGAAGGGCCAGGTGCGCGAGGGCGTGCGGGTGATCAGCCAGGACGGGCTGACGCCGGGCGAGCAACTGACCCGCATCAACGCCTCGGCCGCCGAGCTGATGGCCGAGCAGCAGAAGATCTGGCGCCAGGTCCGCACCGAGCTGTGGGACGAGGGGCTCAAGCTCCTCGACGCCAAGGACATCGAGGGCGAGGACAGGGCTCGCGCCGAAGAGATCTTCACCAACCAGATCTTCCCGGTGCTGACGCCGCTGGCGATCGACCCGGCCCACCCGTTCCCGTTCATCCCGAACCTGGGCTTCTGCCTGGCCTTGAAGCTGCGTCGCATCGCCGACGACAAGCATCTCTACGCCCTGGCGCCGATCCCCCAGCAGGTGCGGCGGTTCTGGGAGCTGAGCTCGGTGGTCTCGCGCGGCAAGAAGCGCCAGCGCAAGATCATGGCGCTGGAAAGCTTCATCATCCTGTTCCTCGACCATCTGTTCCCCGGCTACGAGGTCGAGGGCCGAGGTCTGTTCCGCCTGATCCGAGACAGCGATCTGGAGATCGAGGAAGAGGCCGAGGATCTGGTGCGCGAGTTCGAGGCGCGGCTGAAGAAGCGCCGCCTGGGCCGCGTGGTGCGCGTCAAGATGCAGACCACCATGCCGCCGGACCTGCGCGACTTCATCATCGAGGGCCTGCGCGCCGAGCCCGAGGACGTGATCCTGGTCGACGGCAAGCTGGGCTTGGCCCAGATGAGCGAGCTGATCCCGCCGGACCGGCCGGACCTGAAGTTCCCGCCCTTCAACGCCCGCTTCCCCGAGCGCATCCGCGACCACGGCGGCGACTGCTTCGCGGCGATCCGCGAGAAGGACATTCTCGTTCACCACCCGTTCGAGAGCTTCGACGTGGTGGTGCAGTTCCTGCGCCAGGCCGCGCGCGATCCGAACGTACTGGCGATCAAGCAGACGCTCTACCGCACCTCCAAGGACAGCCCGATCGTGGCGGCCCTGATCGAGGCGGCCGATAACGGCAAGAACGTCACGGCCCTCGTGGAGATCAAGGCCCGCTTCGACGAGGAGAATAACCTCAAGTGGGCGCGCGACCTGGAGCGGGCGGGCGTGCACGTGGTGTTCGGCTTCGTCGACTGGAAGACCCACGCCAAGCTGTCGGTGGTGGTGCGCCGCGAGGCCGACGGGGCCCTGCGCACCTACTGCCACTTCGGCACGGGCAACTACCACCCGCAGACGGCGCGGGTGTACACCGACCTCTCCTTGTTCACCTGCGACCCGGCCCTGGGGCGCGACGGGGGCAAGCTGTTCAACTTCATCACCGGCTACGCCCAGCCTGGGCGGCTGGAGAAGCTGTCGTTCTCGCCGATGACGCTGAAGCCGGACCTCCTGCGGATGATCGAGGCCGAGGCCGACGCGGCGCGGGCGGGCAAGCCGGCGGGCATCTGGGCCAAGATGAACGCGGTCGTCGACCCGCAGATCATCGACGCGCTCTACGCCGCCAGCCAGGCGGGCGTGCAGATCGATCTCGTGGTGCGCGGCATCTGCTGCCTGCGGCCGGGCATCAAGGGCCTGTCGGAGAACATCCGGGTCAAGAGCATCGTCGGCCGCTTCCTGGAGCACGCCCGGATCGTGGCCTTCGCCAATGGCGGCGCCATGCCCAGCGCCCAGACGCGGGTCTTCATCAGCTCGGCCGACTGGATGCCGCGCAACCTGGACCGACGGGTCGAGAGCCTGGTGCCGGTCGAGAACCCGACCGTCCACCAGCAGGTGCTGGACCAGATCATGGTCGCCAACCTCAATGACGAGGCCCAGAGCTGGAAGCTGGACAGCGAGGGCGACTACGCCCGCGATCCGGCCTGGAGCAGCAAGGGCGCCTTCTCGGCCCACGACTACTTCATGACCAATCCCAGCCTGTCGGGCCGCGGTCACGGCGCCCGCGACCTGCCCCGCGCGTTCGACCACGTGGGACCCAAGCGGAAGGGGTGAGGCGCGCAGCGCTCGCCCTGCTGGGCCTGCTGTCGCTGAGCGCCTGCGGGCCCTCGGGCGAGCGGCGGGCCGAGATTTGCGCCGTCCAGGCCTTGCCCGCCCGCCCCCGGCTTCGACCGCTTCGGCCTGCCGCCGCCCGGCCTTGAGCGCAAGGCCCAGGCCGAGGGCGCGGTCTATGGCCCTGGCGTCATCGGGGCGGATCACGTCCGCTGGTGGGGCCGCTGCGGCCCCAGCGCCGCGACCACCGACATGCTGCTGCTGGGACCGGGCCCGTGGGCGCTGACCAAGGGCGGTCCCCGCGCCCACGGCCGCCAGGTCGGCTACGGCACCTGCTACCACAGGCGCGAGGACGACGGCTGGCGCACCGTGGCCTGCCGGATCAACCGCTAAACCGCCATCGCCGCCGCCTGCCGGAAGGTCGGCGAGTCGAGGTTCGCCGCCACGGCCCGCAGCCGCGCCAAGCCGTAGGCCAGCCGCCCTTCCGGCGTCGCCAGCAGCGGCTCCCCCAGCGCCAGCCCCTGGTGGATGGAGTCGAGCGAGGGACCATCCAGCGTCCGCGCCCTCGCCTGCCCGGCCACGCCGACGACGAAGACGGCGGCGTGGAAGACGTGGCTGACCTGCCGGAACAGCCACAGTCGCGCCCGCTCGGCCGCCGTCGCCTCGCGCCCGAAATAGGTGCGCAGCAGCAGGGCCTCGGCCTCGGGATCGACGGCGAAGGTGTTGGCGATGGCCGCCAGGTCGACATAGCGGTCGGCTCGGAACGCCGCCTCCCAGTCGATCAGCCAAAGGCGGCGACCATCGTAAAGGATGTTGCCCGGATTGAGATCGTTGTGGCTGGACACCGGATCGGGCGCGAGCCGCCGGCATGCCGCAAAGAGGCGCGCCCAGTTGTCGAAGCTCCCGATCGGGACGGCGCCGCAGCGTCCGGCCTCCTCGACGATCGCCGCCAGCCCCTCCAGATAGTCCACATGCGGCGGAAAGCCGTCGATCCCATGCAGCGCCCGCACGGTCTGGGCCAGCTCGACCACGAGGCTCGCCCGCGTCGCGACGTAGTTCAGGGCCAGCGACCGGTGCTCGACATAGTCGGTGATCGCCACGCCATCGACCGGCTCGGCGTAGCGCACGCGCGGCGCCAGGCAGGCCTCGGCCGCCAGGCGCAGGCAGGCATAGCCGCGATGCGCGTCGCGCAAGCCGTCGCGTCCCGTCTCCACCCGCAACAGATAGGCGACGCCGCCCACGCGGACTCGCCAGACCTCCGCCCCTGACAGACCGCCGGACAGCGGCGTCCACCCGTCCAGCGCCTGCGTGCCGAACGCGGAAAGCAGGGCCTTGGCGACGGCGGGACGTTGAGCGGGCGAGACGGACATGGACGCGACCTCCTGATAGGGATCGCCTTATTCACCCGGGTAAAATAGGAGTCAATATAATCCGGGTAAAATTATCAGGCATTACCCGGCAAGCCCTTCAAGGGAATGGGCGCCAGACGAAAATCCCCACGGAAATCGCCGCCAGCGCTTTCCCCGTGCCCGGAATGCGCTAAAGGACGCCCATGCCCTTCCCGGCGCCGCGCGACGCGGCCGTCATCGATATCGGCTCCAACTCGGTGCGCCTCGTGGTGTACCGCCTGGAAGGCCGCGCCATCTGGACGGTCTTCAACGAGAAGGTCCTGGCGGGCCTGGGCCGGGACCTGGCCAAGACCGGCCGCCTGGCGCCCGACGGCGTGGCCCAGACCCTGCAAGCCCTGAAGCGCTTCCGCGCCGTGCTGGAGGCCGTGAACCCGGCCGAGGTGTTCGCCGTGGCGACCGCCGCCGCCCGCGACGCCGCCGACGGCCCCGACTTTATCCGGCGCGTGCGCGAGGAGACCGGCTTCACCGTCCGCGTCCTCTCGGGTGAAGAGGAGGCCCACTACGCCGCCGTCGGCGTGCTGGCCGGCGCGCCGGACGCCGAAGGCGTGGTCGGCGACCTGGGCGGGGCCAGCCTGGAGCTGGTGCGCCTGTCGGCCACCGGCGCCGGCCATGGCGTCACCCTGCCCCTGGGCCCCTTCAGTCTGGCCGGCCCCAATGGCGCCGGCTTCGACGCCGAGCGGGTGCGACGCCTTTCGCGCGAACGCATCGCCGCCGTCGCCGGCGACTTCCGCACCGACACCTTCCACGCCGTGGGCGGCGCCTGGCGCAACCTGGCTTTGCTGCACATGCGGCTGTCGGGCTACCCGCTGCACGTCGTCCACCAGTACGAGATCGGCGCCGCCGAGGCCCTGGAGGCCGCGCGCCTTGTCGCCCACCAGTCCAAGAACTCGCTGGAGCGCATCGAGGGCATGAGCAAGAAGCGCTCGGAGACCCTGCCCTACGCGGCCGTGGTGCTGGAGACGCTGATCGAGCAACTGGGCCTGAAGCGTATCGAGATCTCGGCCTATGGCGTGCGCGAAGGCCTGCTGTTCGAGGCCATGCCGCCGCGCGTGCGCAGCCTGGACCCGCTGATCGAGGGCTGCACCGCCCTGGGCGCCCGCCAAGGCGTGGCCGACGACCTGGGCGCGGCGCTGGACGCCTGGATCGCCCCGGCCTTCCGCGAGTTGCCCGCCTTGTTCGGCGAGCGCGACGGCGTGCTGGTCTCGGCCGCCTGCCGCCTGGCCGATGTCGGCGTGCGGCTGCACCCGGACCATCGCGCCGACCTCGTCTTCGAGCAGGTGCTGCGCGCGCCGATCGCCGGCCAGACCCACGCCGAGCGCTGCTTCCTGGCCGCCGCCGCCCACGCGCGCCACGCGACCAACTTCCATCCGCCCGAGCTGGCGACGCTGGAGCGGCTGCTCAGCCCCGCCCAGTTGAAACGCGCCCGGGCCCTGGGCGCCACGATCCGTCTGGCCTGCGACCTGTCGGGCCGCAGCCCCAGCCTGCTGGCGCACGCCCGCCTGAGCCTCGACAAGACCAACCTGATGCTGGCCGCCGACCCCGGCTTCGCCGACCTGCTGCTGGGCGAGCAGACCAATAAGCGCGCCAACACCGCCGCGCAGCACCTGGGCTTGAAACCCAAGATCGTCGCAGGTTGATCTCAGGTAGAGATCAACTGAACATCATGTTTAATTTGGTCTTTATTTCCTCAATACGAGGAACAAGACAACTTGTCGCACCTCTGATGGATGTTTCCAGCATGCTTTGTTAGGCATGCCCGTCCTAGCCTTCCTCAAAGACAAAGGGAGGTTCCCCGGATGCTGAAGCATCGCACCCACTACCTGGACGCCATCGCCCCGCAGCCCAGCGCGACGCCGCGCTTCGAGCCCCGCGCCCTCCCGCGTCCGGCCAACGACCAGGACACGCCCGTGGCCAGCGCCGCCCGCGTCCTGCAGGCCGACCTCGCCCGCGCCTTCGCGGCCAAGAACGGCTGGTCGGTGAGCCAGACCGTGGCCGCCGGGGTGATCTTCCACCTGGGCGTCTTCTGCGCTCTGGGCCTGGCGGCGGGCGCGGCCCTGGCGCAATTGGCCCGCGGCTAGAGCAATTTCCCGATAGGCGTGAAAGGGCTCTAGGAGGCTGGGCGGTCTCCGCCCACGCCGTCCCCGAACAGGGCGACATAGAGGTCGTGCGGTTTGACGGGCTTCTCGACCCAGCTCGTCATGCCCGCCTCGCGGCACGCGGCGATCTCCTCGGGCGAGGCCGCGCCGGTCACCGCGATGATCGGCGTCTGGCGATTGGCGCCGCCATCGCGCAGACGGCGAGACGCCTCCAGCCCGTCCATGCCGGGCATGCGAACATCCATCAGGATGGCGTCGAAGGTCAGCTCCTCGGCCGCCGAGAGCGCCGAGAGCGCATCCTCGGCGGTCTCCACCTCGGCGCCGAAAGCCTCCAGCATCCGCGTTAGGGTCCGTCGGTTGATGTCATGGTCGTCAACCACCAGCACTGAAAGCGCCCGCTTGGGCGCACCCAGGGCCGCGGCCGCGGCGGTGTCGACAGCCGGCGGGCGGGCGCCCTCCGGCGCCGGAAGGGTGAGTGTAAAGCAGGCCCCGCATTCTCCGCCATCGACAGCCTTCAGGTCGCCGCCCATCAGGCGGGCGAGGTCTCGACTGATCGCCAGGCCCAGCCCGGTGCCGCCAAAGGCGCGCGCCGTCTTCAGGCCGAGCTGCTCGTAGGGACTGAACAGACGCGCGATCTGGTCCTCGGTCAGCCCGGGACCCGTGTCGCACACCTCGATCGACACGAAGCGTCGGTCGTCTCGCATGAGGGTGGTCACCGTCACGGTCACCTCGCCCTCGGCGGTGAACTTGATCGCGTTGCTGATCAGGTTGTTGAGCACCTGACGCACCCGCATTGGATCGCCCCGCACCCATTGGGGCGCGGCCTGGACGCCCCGCAGGGTCAGTCGCAAGCCCTTGGCTCGCGCCGTGTTGCGCCAGAACCGGACGGTGTTGGAGATCAGGGCGCGCAGATCGTGGTCGACGACCTCGACCCCCATGCGGCCCGCCTCGATCTTGGAAAGGTCCAGCAGGTCGTTCAGCTGGGCGCGCATCATCAGGCCCGCATCCGCGATCAGCGCGGCCGCCGCCCGATCGGCCTCGCCGGCCCCCTCCAGCGACGCCGCGCCGTTGACGATGGCGTTGATCGGCGTGCGCAGCTCGTGACTGACCATGGCGATGAAGGCCGACTTGGCGGCCATCTGGGCTTCGGCGGCCTGGCGGGCGGCGCGCTCGGCCAGCAGCGTGCGGCGCGACCACAGGAACGTCAGCGAAACCGTCAGGTAGAAGAGCCCGACGCCCAGCACGAAATGCGGCAGATAGGGATCATGGCCCGCGCCGACGACGAGCGGCGTGATGATCAGATAGGCCAGATGCGGCGCGACGGCGCAAAGGAAGGCGATCAGACAGCCCTCGGCGCCCATCAAGGCTGTAAAGACCGATCCTGAAAGCAGCAGGATCGCGCCGGCGGAGGTCACGGGCGTCCCGGCCTGCCAGAACGGGATGGCCAACGCCCCGAAGACAACGCCCATCACGAAGTCGACGAACAGATTGAACCCAACCCGCCGCTCTGGCTGGCGCGCGTTCAGAAAGCCGCGGATCGCGTGGAGCTCGATCAGTTGCACGGGCCCGTAGACCAGGATCCACGGCGCCAGGAAGGGCATGCCATGCAGAGCGAAGCCGATCAGGCACAGGCAAATGGCGACGAAGATGCGGAGCGGGATTTGTCGGCGGCGCGAAATCGCGGCGGCGCGATAGTCGACCGCTAGACGCCCCCAAAACTCACGCAACTGAACCCCCACAGGCGCGCCTCGCCTCCGGCGCCCTTCATACCGTCAAACCTAGCCACAAGTCCGGTGGCGATTAGCGCAGGGGCTCGATTCGGGTACGTTAAGTAAACCTGCGCAGCCCTATGCTGGCAAAGAGCGCACGACTCGCCAGAAACGCGACGCCTAGCTCGCCTTGGGCGCGCGCCGAACCTCGACCACACGCACCTTGGCGCCGTCGAGAACCAGCGCCAGCTCGCCACGCTTGATCTTCAGGGCGTCGGTGCCGAAGGCGTCGCGACGCCAGCCGGCCAGGGCCGGGGTGGCGGCGTTGTCGTCGGCGGCGATCTTCTCCAGATCCGAAACCGTGGCGATCAGCTTGGAGGCGACGCCCGCCTCTTCCGCCCGCGCCTTCAGCAGGACCTTGAGCAGTTCGACGACGGCGCCGGCGTTCTGGGGCGGCGGCGGACCGGGCTTGTCGACGACTGGGGCGTAGCCCTCCGGATCGGCCAGGGCGGCCTTGATCGCGGCCAGGAGGTCCGGACCAAACTTGCTGCCGCCGAAGCCCTTGGGCACGCCGCGCAGGTTGTTCAGCGCCTCCAGGCTGGTCGGGGCCTGGGTGGCGAGCTCGTCGATGGCCTCATCCTTCAGGATGCGGCCACGCGGCTGATCGCGGTTCTGGGCGGTGCGCTCGCGCCAGGCGGCGACGGCCTTGAACACGGCCAGGTACTTGGCTTGCGTCTTGCGCGGACGCAGGCGCCGCCATGCCTTTTCCGGATCGACGTCATAGGCGGCCGGGTCCGAGATGGCCGTCATCTCCTCCTCGACCCAGGCCAGTCGACCCGAGGTCTCCAGGCGCTCGCGCAGGATCGGGAACAGCTTGGCCAGGTGCGTCACGTCGGCCAGGGCGTAGGTCAGCTGCGCCTCGGTCAGCGGCCGGCGCGCCCAGTCGGTGAAGCGGCTGGACTTGTCCAGCTCGATCCGCAGCATCTGGCGGACCAGGGCGTCATAGGCGATCTGCTCGCCAAAGCCCGCCGCCATGCCCGCCACCTGGGTGTCGAACAAAGGCTTGGGCATGGCCTTCAGGTTATTGAAGATCTCGACGTCCTGACGGGCGGCGTGGAAGACCTTGAGGATGCGCTCGTCGCGCATGACCGCGAGCAGCGGCTCCAGGTCGATATCGTCGGCCAGCGGGTCGATGACGGCTTCGTGCGTGGGCGACGCGACCTGGATCAGGCACAACTTGGGCCAGTAGGTCGTCTCGCGCATGAACTCGGTGTCCACCGCGATGAAAGGCTCGCCCGAAAGCGCATTACAAAACGCCGCCAGCTCGGCGGTGGTGGTGATCGGCTTCATCCGCTGCTAATAGCCTCGCGCACCCCCGAGTCTGCAAGCGTCAAGACGCATGAAGCTGGGCCGGGACGCAAAATTTCCGCGAGTTCGGAGGATGTTCCCGTCCTCCGAGAGACTAAAGAGCGAGCGCCAGAGCGACCATGAGCGATCAGCCCAACGGCCTTACCTATGCCCAGGCGGGCGTCGACATCGACGCGGGCAATGCGCTCGTCGACGCGATCAAGCCTCTGGCGAAGGCCACCCGCCGCCCTGGCGCGGAAGCCAGCCTGGGCGGTTTCGGCGCGCTGTTCGACCTGAAGGCCGCCGGCTACAGCGATCCGCTGCTGGTCACCACCACCGACGGCGTCGGCACCAAGCTGCGCATCGCCATCGACTCAGGGATGCACGCCACGGTCGGCATCGACCTGGTGGCCATGTGCGTCAACGATCTGCTGGCCCAGGGCGCCGAACCGCTGATGTTCCTGGACTACTTCGCCACCGGCAAGCTGGACATCGAGGTCGCCAAGAGCGTGGTCGCCGGCATCGCCGAGGGCTGCAAGCTTTCCGGCTCGGCCCTGGTGGGCGGCGAGACCGCCGAAATGCCGGGCATGTACAGCGACGGCGAATATGATCTGGCCGGCTTCTCGGTCGGCGCGGTCGAGCGCGACGGCGTCCTGCCCAAGCTGGACAAGCAGCGGGCCGGCGACATCATCATCGGCCTGGGCTCGTCGGGTCCGCACTCGAACGGCTATTCGCTGGTGCGCCGCGTGGTCGAGCGCTCGGGCCTGGCCTGGGACGCCCCCTGCCCCTTCGAGGACGGCAAGACCCTGGCCGAGGCCCTGATGGCCCCGACCCGCATCTATGTGAAGTCGCTGCTGCCGCTGCTGCAGTCGGGTCGGATCAAGGGCGGCGCCCACATCACCGGCGGCGGCCTGATCGAGAACCCGCCGCGCGCCATCGCCGAGGGCCTGGCCGCCGAGTTCGACTGGAACGCCTGGGCCATGCCGCCGGTGTTCGACTGGCTCGCTGAGGTCGGCGGAATCTCCGAACACGAGATGCGCCGCACGTTCAACTGCGGCGTGGGCTTCATCATCATCGTCGCCCAGGCCGACGCCGAG
Organism: Caulobacter sp. X; assembly: GCF_002742635.1. Lineage (NCBI taxonomy): Bacteria > Pseudomonadati > Pseudomonadota > Alphaproteobacteria > Caulobacterales > Caulobacteraceae > Caulobacter > Caulobacter sp. X. The sequence goes on from NZ_PEGF01000001.1 coordinate 573,345, forward strand.
CCGGTGCTGGCGGCCCTGCTGAACGCCGGCGAGGACGCTTTCATCTGCGGCCAGCTGGTCAAGGCTTGATGCGCGAAAAGACCAAGGTCGCCGTGCTGATCTCGGGCCGGGGCTCCAACATGGAGGCCCTGGTCCGCGCCGCCCAGGCGCCGGGCTGCCCGTTCGAGATCGCGCTGGTCCTCGCCAACAAGCCCGACGCCAAGGGCCTCGAAATCGCGGCCGAGGCCGGCGTCGAAGCCCTGTGCGTCGACCAGAAGCCGTTCGGCAAGGACCGCGAGGCGCACGAGCGGGCGATCGACGCGGCCCTGCGCGAACGCGGGATCGAGGTCATCGCCCTCGCCGGCTACATGCGCATCCTCACGCCCTTCCTGGTCGACGCCTGGGAAGGCCGGATGCTGAACATTCACCCGTCCCTGCTGCCAAAGTATCCGGGGCTCGACACCCACGCCCGCGCCATCGCGGCGGGTGAGGTCGAGGCCGGCTGCACGGTGCACCTGGTCACGGCCGGCGTCGACGAAGGCCCGATCCTGGGCCAGGCCCGCGTGCCGATCCTGCCCGACGACGACGACCACAGCCTGGCCGAGCGCGTCCTTGAGCAGGAGCACAAGCTCTACGCCGAGACCCTGGCCGCTTTCGTCAGCAAGCGCAGCTAGACGACGTCCACGGGGACTTCGAAGTAGCGGCTGGATTGGTTGTCCCAGGCGTAGCCCGCGCTGCGGATCTGGTCGCGGTCATAGCTGGGCGAGCCCTTGAACCGATCCTTCGAGACGTCGGCGTTGAACGTCTTCTCCATCGGATCGTAGCGTACGATCGACCAGGGCACCGGATGATACTTGCCGGACCCGCCCAGCAGGCTGGCCGCCTCGACGACCAGGAACTCGATCCGCCCGGTGTCGAGATCGATGAATGTCTCGCGAATGTGGCCGAGCTTCGCGCCGCCCTCTCCGATCAGATCCTGGTCCAGGATGTCCTTGCTTCTGGTCAGCGGCATGGGTCCCTCGCGGCTACGGCTCATGGGCGAGCCCTTTCACCTGGAGATAGCGCCTACACGCGCGACAAGTTTCCTTTGCCTCGCCGCCCTGAAGCGAGATGTCGCATCCGGTAAAGGTTATCGGGTCAGAACTTCGTCACTTTGTTGCGGCATCGTCAGTCGCATGGACGCCTGGATCGCCGACCTCTTTCGAGTCGCCGCCGACAACGCCGGTTTCGCCGGCGCGGTCCTGTTTATCTTCACGCTGCTCGAAGCCCTGCTGGTCGTCGGTCTCTTGATCCCGATCCTGGGCGTCATGCTGGCCGCCGGGGCGCTGATCGCCCAGGGCGTGCTGCATCCGGTCGAGGCGATCCTATGGTGCAGCGCCGGCGCGGCCATGGGCGACGCGATCTCGTACCTGATGGGCCGAGGCCTGGGCGGCCGTCGCGCCACACGCTTGCTGTTCGCGGGCAAGCGCCGCCTGCTGGCTCGCGCCAAACTTCTGGCCCGCCGCCATGGCGTGCTGGCCATCGCCGCCGCCCGCTATCTGGGCCCCGCCCGTCCGTTCATCCCGATCCTGGCGGGCATGTCGCGCACGCGCGGCTGGAGCTTTCAGATCGCCAACGTGCTCTCCGCGCCGATCTGGGTGATCTCGCTGCTGGCGCCCGGCTATCTGGCGGCTCGCAATCTGGAGATGCTGCGCACCGACCCGGCCGTGGGCCTCGCCTTGGCGCTGGGAGTCGTCGCCTTGATCGCCGGCGCCTGGCTCGTGGCGCGCCGGATGAACCGCGTCCAGGCGGTCTAGGCTAGACCGACCGCCAGCGTCGCTCGGCCCACAAGGCGGCGGCGGTCACCACGGTCACCGCGACCCACAGAGCCGCCGCGCCGATCGTAACGTATGTCAGGGCGCCCAGAGCGCCGCCCGCCGCGAGACCTGTCCACAGCAGCACATAGCGCAACCAGTCCGACGGCTCGCCGCCCACCAGGGCGCCCGCGATCCGCTGGCCCGCCTTCACCAGGGCGCCGGTCATGTAGGTGAGGCCCACGGCGACATCGCCGTTCTTCTGGAACACCGCGTTCTCGGCCCCCATGGCCATGGCCACGGCGGTGATCCCGGCCGTGTCGTAACCGAGGCCCAGCAAGGTCGCGCCGGCCGCCAGCAGCAGCCCTTCGAGGATCAGCACCGGCGAGCGGCGGTTCTCGCCAAAGCCCCGGGCCGTCAGCGCGCCCAGCACGACGCCCGCCACGAACGAGGCCACCAGGGTCAACACCGTCGCCACCGCGGCCCAATGGCCAGTCGCCAGGCCCACGCCCAGTCGCGTGGAATTGCCGCTCATGAACGAGACGAAGAAGCCGCCCAGCTTCAGGAAGCCGATCGCGTCGACATAGCCGGCCACGCCCGACAGGGTGACCGCCAGCATGACCTCGCCGCGTCCATAGGACTTCATCGCCAAACCTCGAGACAAAAGAAAACGGCCGGATCGTCACCGATCCGGCCGCTCTCAGTCACGAGAAAAGTCTGGCTGAAATCAGCCGACGATTTCGTCTTCGGTGAAGAACTGCTCGATCTCGATCTTGGCGTTGTCCAGGCTGTCCGAGCCGTGGACCGAGTTTTCGCCGATCGACAGGGCGAACTGCTTGCGGATCGTGCCTTCGGCGGCGTTTTCCGGGTTCGTGGCGCCCATGACTTCGCGGTACTTGGCCACGGCGTTGTCGCCTTGCAGGACTTGGACGACGACCGGCTCGGCGGTCATCTGGGCGACGAGTTCGCCGTAGAACGGACGCTCGGCGTGGACTTCGTAGAACTTCTTGGCTTGGGCTTCGGTCAGCTTCACGCGACGCTGAGCGACGATGCGCAGGCCGGCGGCCTCGATCACCGCGTTGATGGCGCCGGTCAGGTTACGACGCGTGGCGTCCGGCTTGATGATCGAGAAGGTGCGTTCGGTCACGACAGTGATCTCACAGAAAAGTTGTGAATTGGGAGGTTGCGGGCTTATAGCCGTGCGCCCCGCCCTCGCCAACCCCACCGCGTAACCTTCACAAAAATGCTGCAGATCAACGACCTGACCTTCGACGCCTGGGGGCGGCGTTTCTTCGACAAGGCCACCGTCAGTCTGCCGCCCGGCGCCAAGGTTGGCCTGGTGGGCCGCAACGGCGTGGGCAAGTCCACCCTGTTCAAGCTGATCCTGGGCCATCTGCACGCCGGCGACGACGAGATCAGCCTGCCCAAGACCGCCCGCGTCGGCTCGGTCGACCAGGAGCACCCGGCCACGCCCGTCTCCCTGCTGGACACGGTGCTCGAGGCCGACGTCGAGCGTCACAGCCTGATGACCCAGCTGGAGACGGCCGATCCCGAGCACATGGGCGAGATCTGGGCCCGGCTGATCGAGATCGACTCCGACTCCGCCCCGGCCCGCGCCTCGGAAATCCTGGCGGGTCTGGGCTTCTCCCAGGAGGACCTCGCCCGGCCGATGAGCGAGTTCTCCGGCGGCTGGCGCATGCGCGTGGCCCTGGCCGCGGCCCTGTTCGCCGAGCCGGACATGCTGCTGCTGGACGAACCGACCAACTATCTCGACCTGGAAGGCGCGCTGTGGCTGGAGGCGCGGCTGCAGAAGTATCCGCACACCGCCCTGATCATCAGCCACGACCGCGAGCTGCTGAACAACAGCTGCACCCACATCCTGCATCTCGCGAACGCCAAGCTGGAGCTCTACACCGGCGGCTACGACGAGTTCGAGAAGCGCCGCGCCGAGAAGGCCCGGCTGCAGCTGTCGGCCAAGGCCAAGCAGGACGCCGAGCGCGCCCACCTGCAGGCCTTCGTCGATCGCTTCAAGGCCAAGGCCTCCAAGGCCGCCCAGGCTCAGTCGCGGATGAAGCGCCTGGCCAAGATGGAGCCGGTCTCGGTGACGATCGAGGAGCGCGTGGCCCCGTTCACCCTGCCCTCGCCCGAGAAACCCCTGCCCCCGCCGCTGATCCGGCTGGAGAAGGCGTTCGTCGGCTACGAGCCGGGCCGGCCGATCCTGAAGAACCTCGGCCTGCGGATGGACCTGGACGACCGCATCGGCCTGCTGGGCGTCAACGGCGCTGGCAAGTCGACCTTCGCCAAGCTGGTGGCCGGCGCGCTGGGCGTGCAGAGCGGCGAATTCCACCGCGACAAGAAGATGAAGGTCGGCTGGTTCCACCAGCACCAGATCGAGGCGATGGATCCCAACGACACCGCGCTGGAGATCATCCGCCGCGCCATGCCCGAAGCCTCTGAAGCCTCGCGCCGCTCGCGCCTGGCGCAATTCGGCCTGCCGTTCGAGAAGCAGGAGACCAAGGTCGAGTCGCTGTCCGGCGGCGAGCGCGCCCGCCTGCTGCTGAACCTGGTGGCGATGGACGCCCCGCACCTCTTGATCCTGGACGAGCCCACCAACCACCTCGACATCGACAGCCGCCGGGCGCTGCTGGACGCGCTGAACGACTATATGGGCGCGGTGATCCTGATCACCCACGACCGCTCGCTGATGGAGCTGGTCGCCGACCGGCTGTGGCTGGCCGCCGATGGCGCGATCAAGCCGTTCGACGGCGACATGGACGACTACGCCAAGTTCGTCCTGGAGCGCGCCAAGCAGGCCGTTAAGCCTACCCAGGTGGCGCGCGAGGCCGCCAAGGCGGCTGCTCCGTCAGCGCCGCAACCCAAGAAGGCCGCGATCGAGCCCTTGCGTCGCAAGGTCGACGCCGCCGAGCAGGTCATGAACCGCTGCACGCGCAACCTGGCCGAGCTGGACGCTCAGCTGGCCGATCCGGATCTCTATGTGAAGAGCCCGGGCAAGGTGGCCGAGCTGACCAAGCGCCGCGAGAACGCCAAATCCAAGCTGGACGAGGCCGAGGAAGCCTGGATGGCGCTGGCCGAAGAGCTGGCCGAAGCCGAGGCTTGACATCAGGCAAATCAGTCTCTCGTTTTTCGAGAGGGTAAACGGCCCTAAACCATGAAGTTTAGTGGTTAAGAGACATCTCGCGTTCATGGTGTGCGACATGACATCGCACCCCGCCCGCAACAACATCGTCGCCAACCCCGAGGGTCTTTCGGCCCAGGTGGTGCTGGAATCGTTCGGCCAATGGGTCAACGACCGGATCGGCGAAGCCATGCGGATCGAGATGGACCTGGCCTTCCGGGACCGTCCGTTCGACATCGAGATCGGCCGCTCGCCGGCCCTCGTCGGCTGGGAGCACAAGTTCATTCCGCCGGGTTCGCCCGCGCCGAAGGGCAAGATGTGGACCGTCTACCGCCTGCACGACCAGGAAGGCCGTCCGGCCCACCTGCCGCGCTCGGGCGACCTGGTCGAGGATCTGACGCCGCTGCTGGGCGAGCTGGGTTATCTTGGCGTGTTCGAAGACGGCGTGGCGATGTTCCCGGGCGTCGGCAAGCGCTAAGCGGATCGGCCTTCAAAGCCGAAAACGATCGATTTCGAGCGCCGCGGCGATGTCATCCCGCGAGGAAGCGCGCCCGGCGCCGCGACGCGGAATCTCCACAACAGCCTTCCAGGTCAGATAACGCGGCTCGACTTTGACACCAGTCAAAGTCGGATTTGCTGCACCGCGAGAACCTTACCCTGAGCCGGGACCAAGTCCGCGGCCCGCGCCAAGCACAGGGAAGGTCCTGATGACCTACGCGACCACCAACCCCTATACCGGTGAAATCCTGAAGACCTTTCCAGACGCGACCGACGCCGAAGTGGCGCGGGCGATCGAGGCCGCGGATTCCACCTTCCAGACCTGGAAAGACACAAGCTTCGCCAAGCGCGCGAGCGTGATGCGCGCGGCGGCCGCCATCCTGCGCCGCGACAGCGACGCCTACGCCCGGATCGTCACGCTCGAAATGGGCAAGCTGCTGGCCGAGGCTAAGGCGGAGGTCGAGCTCTCGGCCGAGATCTTCGAATACTACGCCGACAACGCCGAACAGCTGCTCGCGCCGCAAAAGCTGCCCGTCAAGACGCCGGCCGAGGGCGAAGCCGTCTTGGTCCATGAGCCGCTCGGCGTGCTGCTGGCGATCGAGCCTTGGAACTTTCCCTACTATCAGATCGCCCGGATCATCGCGCCGCAGCTGTCGGCGGGGAACACGGTTCTGCTCAAGCACGCCTCGAACGTGCCCCAGAGCGCGGCGGCCTTCGAGGTTCTCATGCGGGAGGCGGGCCTTCCCGAAGGGGCGTTCCAGAACCTCTACGCGACGCGCGGCCAGGTCGAGATGATCCTCAATGACCCGCGCGTTCATGGCGTGGCCCTGACCGGCTCGGAAGACGCCGGCGCGATCGTGGCGGCCCAGGCCGGCAAGGCGCTGAAGAAGTCGACGATGGAGCTTGGCGGAGCCGACGCCTTCGTGGTCCTGGCCGACGCCGACCTGGAAAAGACCATTCGCTGGGCCGTCTTCGGCCGACACTGGAACGGCGGCCAGGTGTGCGTCTCGTCCAAGCGCATGATCATCGTCGACGAGGTCTATGATCGGTTCCTGGAAGGCTACGCCGCCGGCGTGGCGAAGCTGCGCGCGGGCGACCCGTTCGATCCCGAAACCACCCTGGCGCCGCTGTCCTCCCAACACGCGGCGGACGACCTGAAGGACAAGATCAAGCAGGCCGTCGACTTCGGGGCGACGGCGACGGAGGTAGGGCCCCAGACGCCCAACACGGGCGCCTTTGTCCAGCCGACCATCCTGACCGACATCGCCGAGGATAATCCGGCGCGCTACTGGGAGTTCTTTGGACCCGTCTCGATGCTGTTCCGGGCCAAGGACGAGGACGACGCGGTGCGGATCGCCAACGACTCGCCCTTTGGGTTGGGCGGCTCTGTCTTCACCGCCGACCTCGAGCGTGGCGCGCGGGTGGCCAGACGGATCTCGACGGGCATGGTGTTCGTCAACCATCCGACCATGGTCAAGGCCGACCTGCCTTTCGGCGGCGTCCGACGGTCAGGCTACGGGCGCGAGCTTCTGGGTCTCGGGATCAAGGAGTTCGTCAATCACAAGCTGATTAACGTCGTCGACATCGACGCCGAATTTTAGCCGGACGCGCTATCGTTCGACCTCACCGCCCCGGCTTCAACGACCGGATATAGGCGGTGACGTCGGCGATATCGGCCTTGCTCATCGCCTTGGCCGGCATCGAGTAGTGGCCGACCTGGGTGATGGCTTCCAGCTCCCAGTCGAGGCGACTGTCGGCGTAACGCTTGGCGATGTCCTGGAAGGTCGGGGCGCCGGCCTTGGGACTGACGGAGTCGCCCCGCACCGTATGGCAACCCGCGCACTCCCGCCGCGCGAAGTCGCCGCCGCGGCCCGGCGATCCGGCGACGGTGTCCGCTTCGACCTTATGGTGATCAGAAGGCGATGACTGAGCCCAAGCTCCGCCCGACAGAGCGGCGGTCGCCAGCACCAGGGCCCCCATTAGCGTCGCATGTCGCATGACCAACCAGCCTCCCTCTCTGGGCGGATCTTGCGCGCGGGAGACGCGCGCGCCAAGTCAGGGGGTTTGCTTAGGGCGCGACGGCCCTACCCGCACTTCACCTGCTGAACGACGCCGGTGTCGGCGTTGAACAGGATGTTCAGGCGATCGGGGCGATAGTCCATGGTCACCGGACAGGTCGTGCAGGCCACCCGCCAGCGCGAGGGATCGACCGGCGCCGGGAGGCTGGTGCGCGGCTTGCCGATGAAGGCCTGGGCGTCCTTGAGGCCGCACTGGTCCTTTTCAGGCTCCGAGGCCGTCGGCGTCGCCGGCAAGGCGATGGCCGGGGGCGCGGTGGGCGTGGTCGGCGGCGGAGGCGGCGCGGGCTTGGGCTCCGGAGCGCTGGAGCACGAGGCCAGCAGCAGGGCCAATCCAAGACCCAGTCCCGCCGTGACGCGCTTCATGCCTGCTTCTCCCAACCGCGTTCGGCCCCCTGGCGCCAATACGACACCGGATGCCCCGCCTTCTTGAACACCGACCAGCGCGCGCGCGCCTCCGCGAGCGCCTGATCGTCCCGGCCGTCGAACAGCAGGATGCAGCGAGAAACCCCTGAAAGGTCTCCAGGATCCGCCCCGTCGATCAGGAAAACCGCGTCGCCGTGGTTGGGGTTGCCCTCCTCGGCCGTCAGCAACACCGGCTGGCGTTCGGCCATCGGCTCGCTCGCCAGGCCGTGCGGCAGGAAGCTGTCCTCGCGAAAGGTCCAGAGGTGCTGATCCAGCGCCTCGATCCGCCGGGGATCGCCGCCGCGCACCAACGCCTTCCAGCCGCGCCCCAGCGTCTTTTCCAGAAGCTCGGGCAGCACCGCCTCGAGCGGGCTGCGCTCGAGGTGATAGAACCAGACCTCGCAGGGCGCGGCGTCGGTCACGCTCAGCCTTCGTAGGCGTCGGCGACCAGGCGGTTCAGCAGGCGCACGCCGAAGCCGGCGGCGCCGTCCGGCACGGTCGGGTCGGTCGAGGGCTTCTTCCAAGCCACCGAGGCGATGTCGAGGTGAGCCCACGGCACGCCGTTGACGAACTTCTGCAGGAACAGGCCCGCCGTGATCGAGCCGGCCGGGCGGCCGCCGATGTTCTTCATGTCGGCGATCGGGCTTTCGATCTGCTTCTCGTAGGCGGCCGGCAGCGGCAGGCGCCACAGGCTCTCGCGCTCGGCCTTGCCAGCGGCGAGAAGCTTTTCGGACAAGCCGTCGTTATTGCTGAACAAACCGGCGTAGTCGTGACCCAGCGAGATGATGATCGCGCCGGTCAGGGTCGCCAGGTCGATCATGAACTGGGGCTTGAAGCGCTCCTGCGTGTACCAGAGCGCGTCGGCCAGCACGAGGCGGCCCTCGGCGTCGGTGTTGATGACCTCGATCGTCTGGCCCGACATCGAGGTGACCACGTCGCCCGGACGCTGGGCGTTCCCGTCGGGCATGTTCTCGACGAGGCCCAGCACGCCGATGGCGTTGACCTTGGCCTTGCGGCCGGCCAGGGCGTGCATGACGCCGGCCACGGCGGCCGCGCCGCCCATGTCCCACTTCATGTCCTCCATGCCGTCGGCCGGCTTGATCGAGATGCCGCCGGTGTCGAAGCAGACGCCCTTGCCGACGAAGGCGATCGGCTGGGCGTTCTTATCGGCCGCGCCCATCCATTTCATGATCACCAGCTGGCTTTCGCGGACGCTGCCCTGGCCAACGCCCAGCAGGCTGCCCATGCCGAGCTTGGCCATCTCGGCCTCGCCCAGGATCTCGACTTCCAGGCCCAGGCTTTCCAGGCTCTTGGCGCGGGCGGCGAATTCTTCGGGATGCAGGATATTGGCCGGCTCGGAGACGAGGTCGCGGCTGAACACGATGGCGTCCGCGAGCGCCGAGAGCGGCTCATAGGCCTTTTGCGCCTTGACCGGATCGGCGGCGGCGACCTTGACCACCTGGACCGAGGGCTTCTTCTCGGCCTTCTCGGTCGTGCGGTACTTGTCGAAGCGGTAGGCCGCCAGGCGCGCGCCGAAGGCGGCGCGAGCGGCGCTCTCGGCGTCGGCGCCCATCTTCAGGACCAGCTCGGCCACGCCCGAGGTCTTCACGGCCTGATAGGCGGCGGCGGCGGCGGTCTCGACCGCCTCGGGCTCGACAGCGCCTGAGCCATCGACGCCGACCAGCACGACGCGCGCGGCTTCCAGACCATGCGGCGCGACGAGGTCCAGGGTCTGCCCCTTGGCGCCGGTGAAGCGCCCGCCGGCGATGGCGCGCGCCAGGGCGCCGCCCGTGGCCTCGTTCGCCGCCTTGGCCTCGGGCGACAGCGCCGCGCCTTCGTGAGCCAGAACCGCGAGGGCGGCCGTGGCGCCGGCCTGGGTGTCGACGGGAACGAACTCGATACGCATTCCGCGCTCCTGCATCTGGGCGACTTTGACGGGCGTCGCGATCGCCGCGCGCCCTGCTTCAACAAGCGGGCATAGTCCAATGCCGCGCCTTAGAAAAGGCTCCGTTCGGCCCCAGTCGGGACAGCCAAGTCAGGTCCCTGGATTGCGCCGATGCAAAGCCCCCGTGTAGAACGGCGCATCTTCGGGGTTCGTCCCACGAATCCATTCCCCCGAACCCGTCTTCATGCGCCTCATCGAACGCTATCTCTTCCGCCAGTTGCTGGGTCCGACGCTTCTGGCGACCGCGGCCCTGGTGGCGCTCGCCTTGCTGGCGCGCAGCCTGTCGGAGTTCGACGTGCTCGTGGAGCAGCGTCAGAGCGCGGTGGTGTTCCTGAAGATCATCCTGCTGGCCCTGCCCCAGCTCTTGGCGATCATGATGCCGCTGGCCCTGTTCGTGGCGGCGCTGGTGGCGCTGAATCGTCTGCACACAGAGCAGGAGATCGTCGTCTGCTTCGCCGGCGGCATGAGCCGCTGGGCGGTGATCTCGCCCGCCATGCGCCTGGCCGTGCTGGCGGCGCTGATCGCGCTGATCTCGAGCCTATGGCTGCAGCCCTGGAGCGCGCGTCAGATCCGGGAAACGGCCTTCGACATCAAGACGGACGTGGCCTCGACGCTGGTCCAGCCGGGTCAGTTCACCGAGCCGGGTCCGGGCCTGACCGTCTACGCCCAGTCGATCGACCGCGATAACAAGATCCAGAACCTGTTCATCCACCAGGAAATGCCCAACGGCGGGGCCTCGACCTATTCCTCCCGCGAGGCCGAGATCGCCACGCGCAAGGGCCAGCCGGTGCTGATCATGCGGCATGGATCCAACCAGCAGTTCTCCCGCCAGGGCGTGCTGCAGTACACCTCGTTCGACGAGTACACCTTCGACCTGTCCAGCCTGTTCCGCAGCGACGAGCTGCTGCACTACAAGATCGCCGACCGCTATCCGCACGAGCTGTTCTTCCCCGACCTGACCCAGGACTGGGAGCGCCAGAACAAGGACAAGATGCTGGCCGAGGGGCATTCGCGCTTCGCCGGCCCGCTCTACAACCTGGCCCTGATGGCCATGGCCCTGGCGGCGGTGATCGGCGGTCCGTTCAGCCGCATGGGCTATGGCAAGCGGATCGCCGCCGTCGGCGCGGCCGCGGGCGTCGTCCGCATCATCGGCTTCGGCGTGCAAGCGGCCTGCGCCGACGCGCCCGAACTGAACGTCCTGCAGTACGTCGTGCCGCTGGCGGCGATGGGCTGGGGCTTCTCGCAGATCTTCCGCCAGAAGGTCTCGCGCCGTCGCGCGGCCAAGCTGGCCAAGCAAGCGCCGGCCTATACGGGAGCGGCCGGATGATCACCATGGGCATGCTCGAACGCTACGTGCTCAAGCGCACCATGAGCGCCCTGGTCGGCGCCCTGGCCGTGCTGGGGGCGATGGTGATGCTGATCGCCTTCGTCGACATCGCGCGCAATGTCGGCACGCGCGCCGACGCCAGCTTCTTCCAGCTCCTGTACCTGACGGTGCTGCAGGCCCCGGCGACCATCCTGGTGCTGGCGCCGTTCGTCTTCCTCTTTGGCACCATGTGGGCGTTCGTCGAGCTCAACCGGCGTAGCGAGCTGATCGCCATGCGCGCGGCCGGCGTTTCGGCCTGGCGCTTCATCATGCCGGCCGCCGCCGCGTCCTTCGTGATCGGCCTTCTGACCATCATCCTGCTGAACCCGCTCACCACGGCGATGACCGCGCATTTCGAGACCGAGCGCGATCACCTGATGAACGGCTACCTGAAGGACACGCCGAAGGGCACCTGGCTGCGCCAGGGCGACGACAAGACCCAGATCGTCATCCGGGCCCGGGGGCGCGACATCGTCGACGGCTCCGTGCGCCTGCGCAGCGTCTCGCTGTTCGTCTATACGCTGAACAAGAAGGGCGTGATGGACTTCACGCGCCGGATCGAGGCCAACGAGGCGCGGCTGGAGCCAGGTTTCTGGCGGCTGACCGGCGTGCGCGAGGCCACGCCCGGCGCCGGCGCGATCCGCTCGGACAGCCTGTCGATCCCGTCAAACCTCGACGACCGCACGGCGTCCGAGCGCTTCAACACGCCCCAGGCGGTGGCGCTATGGCGGCTGCCGGCGACGATCAAGCGCGCCGAGGACGCCGGCTTCTCGGCCGCGCCGTTCAAGCTGCGCCTGCAGCAGGACCTGGCCACGCCCCTGCTCTTCTCGGCCATGTCGGTGCTGGCGGCGGCGTTTTCGCTGCGCCTGATGCGCCTTGGCGGCCTGGCCGCGCTGGCCGGCTCCGGCGTCGCGCTAGGCTTCGGGTTCTTTTTCTTCAACGAGCTGTGCAGCACCTTGGGCAAGGCCGACGTTCTGGCCCCGTCCATCGCCGCCTGGACGCCGCCGATCGTGGCGCTTTTGGCGGGCTTCACTTTGCTTTGCTATACGGAAGATGGGTGAGTCATTGCTTCCAGGGTCATTCATGACTGAACAGCGTCCCAGCACGTCGTCGGCCGGCCGCGCCCTGCTTCTGGGCGGCGGCGCCTGGCTGGCGCTCGCCTGCGCGGGCGCGGCTCACGCCCAGACCAGCCTGGCGTCGATTCCGCAGGTCCCGGCTGTCCCAGCGCCGCCATCCGACGGCCTGGGCGATGACGGCTATTATCTGGAATCGGATCTGCTGATCCGCGACGACCAGGCGCAGAAGATGACCGCGCGCGGCTCGGTCGAGGCGCGCTATCAGGGCCGCACCTTGCGCGCCGACGAGGTCGTCTACGACACCAAGACCGGCACCGTGGTCGCCAACGGCCACGTCCAGCTGATCAACACCGACGGCACCGCCGAATTCGCCGACCATCTCGAGGTCGACGAGGACATGAAGGCCGGCTTCGCGCGCAACTTCTCGGCGCGCCTGGGCCAGAACGTGAAGGTCGCCGCCGCGACGGCCGTGCGCCGCAACGCCAATATCCAAGAGCTGAACAGCGCCATCTACACCCCCTGCGAGGTGTGCGCCGAAAAGCCGACGCCGACTTGGTCGGTGCAGGCCGACCGCATCGTCCAGGACAAGAAGCGGCAGCTGATCTACTACAAGAACGCGGTCATCCGGGTCTGGGGCGCTCCGCTCCTGTACATGCCGCTGTTCTGGCACCCCGATCCGCAAGCCAAGCGCAGCTCCGGCTTCCTGGCCCCCAAGATCACGCCCTATTCCAAGAGCCGGGGCCTCTCGTACGAGCAGCCCTATCTCTATCTGATCTCGCCGTCGTCCGACGTGGTGATCACGCCCCAGATCAACACCAAGGTGAACCCGTTCCTGAACGTGAACTACCGCAAGCGCTTCTATTCGGGGATGCTTGAGGCGCGCGGCGGCGTCACCTACGACAAGGACTTCGACATCCACGGCGACCGCTTCGGCAAGGCGACGTCGCGTAGCTACATCCTGGCGAACGGCAAGTTCGACATCGATGAAAAGTGGAAGTGGGGCTTCTCGGCCGAGCGCGCCTCCGACGCCCTGATCTTCGACCGTTACAAGATCACGGACGTCTACCAGCAGCGCGGCCTGTTCACGAGCGACGACCATCGGCTGGTCTCGCAACTGTACGCCACCCGCCAAGCCCAGCGGTCGTGGTTCTCGGTCTCGGCCGTCTCGGTCCAGGGCCTGCGCGTCGTGGGCACCAGCGAGAGCGGCACCGCCAACGCCTTCGAGAACAGCGGGGCCTTCCCGCTGATCGGCCCGCTGATCGAGACGCGCTGGGAGCCTGACTCGCCCGTCCTCGGCGGCCGCCTGCGCCTGCAGGGCACGGGGGTGATGCTGAACCGTTCGGAGTCGCAGTATGGCGAGGCCCCCTATTATCTGGGCGCCTACAAGGGCCAGGACGGCGTCGACTCCAGCCGCGCCAGCGTGAAGGCCGACTGGCGGACCAGCACGATCGTCGGCAACGGCCTGAAGGTCTCGCCCTTCGCCCAGGCCCGCGCCGACGCCTATTCGATCAAGACCTATCTGACCGCCGCGGCCGCCGCCCTGGGCGACGATGACAAGCAGACCTACACCCGCTCGCTGGGCGTCGCGGGGGTCGATTTCAGCCTGCCGCTGTACAAGGCGCTGTCCAACGGCGGCAGCGTCGTGCTGGAGCCCCTGGCCCAGGTCGCCGCCGGGTCCGAAAGCTCGCGCGTGCCGGTGGTGGTCGCGCGCGATGGAACCAAGACCTATCTCTACAACGAAGACAGCGCGACGCTGGAATTCGACGAAACCAACCTGTTCCAGGCCAACAAGTCGCCGGGCTTCGACCTTTACGAGGGCGGGCAGCGGCTGAACGTCGGCGGACGCGCCACCTATGCCCTGCCGGACGGCCGCGGCGGCAGCATCCTGGTTGGCCGCAGTTTCCGCACCAAGTTCGACCCGCTGCTTCCGGTCCGCACCGGCCTGCAAAGCAAGTCGTCGGACTGGATCGTGTCGGCCACCGTCACGCCGATCCGGGGCGTCACGGCGTTCGCCCGCACGCGTCTCGATTCCGACACCCAGGAAATCCAGCGCATCGAAACCGGGATCGACGCCTATACGCAGCGCGGCTGGGCCACGATTCGCTATCTGAAGGACGAGCTGGACGCCAACGGCAACCAGCAGGAAAACTTCGAAGCCCGCGGCGAACTGAAGCTGACCAAGAAGTGGGCCCTGACGGCCTTCGGCCAACGCGACATGGTCGCCGATGTTTGGCGCCGACGGGACCTGGGCGTGGCCTATACCGACGACTGCATCCGCATCGATGTGATCTACCAACAGGAAGACCGTTACGCCTCGACGGCGACCGGCATTCGGCTGCAGCCGGATCGAACGATCAGCTTCCGCCTAACGCTCGCCACATTGGGTGATACAGGGTACAGCTCAAGCAAGTAACCGCGCTTGGGGGCGTGCGGGTGTGGCCCGCATGCCTGCTTGCGCGCCTCGGGGCGACGGCCGAAAGGAAAAAACGCCGACATCGGCGGGCGCCGCCTTCGAAACCATGATAACCGACCGCGCTCCCCAAGGGGCGGCCTGGGCCTAGAGGAACGACACTATCCATGCGGTCTGCGCGTAGCGTGACGACTTTCGCGGCCGGCGCCGCGTCCATTCTGGCCCTGACGGCGGCGAGCTTCGCCCCGGCCGCCCTGGCCCAGGAGCAAGCCGGCGCGCCGCCGCAGGTGGAGGCTCCTCCGGCCGCGCCGCAAGCGCCGGCTCAGCCCGCCGCGCCCGCGCCGCTATCGGAAAGCGTCGCCGCCGTCGTCAATGACGACATCATCTCCAGCTACGACCTGATGCAGCGCATGCGCCTGCTGATGGCGACGTCGGGCATGCAGCCCACGCAGGAAAACCTGCCGCAGATCCAGCAGGAAGCCCTGCGCTCCCTGATCGACGAGCGTCTGCAGATGCAGGAGCTGCGTCGCGTCGAGAAGCAGCAGAAGATCACGATCATCTCGACCGACAAGGAAGTCGACGAGCAGGTCGCCGACATCGCCCAGTCCAACAAGATGACCCCCGACCAGTTGAAGCAGTCGCTGGTCCAGCAGGGCATCGGGATCGAGACGTGGCGCGCCCAGCTGCGAGCCGACTCCAGCTGGCAGTCCTGGATCCAGGGTCGTTATGGGTCGCGCCTGCGGATCGGCGAGGACCAGATCAAGGCCTATCAGCGCCGTCTGGCCGAGTCGGCCGCCAAGCCTCAGTACCAGATCAGCGAAGTCTTCCTGGACGCCAGCCGCGTCGGCGGCATGGAGGTCGCCGTCAACGGGGCCGCCCAGCTGATCACTCAGATGCAGCAAGGCGCGCCCTTCGCGGCCGTGGCCCGTCAGTTCTCCGGTTCGGCCACCGCGGCCAATGGCGGCGACGTGGGCTGGATCAGCCCGGGCGAGATGCCCGCCGAGGTCGACGAAGCCCTGGAACAGCTGCGCCCTGGCCAGCTGTCGCGTCCGATCCAGGTCAAGGACGGCGTCTACATCATCTATCTGCGCGACAAGCGCGCGGGCTCCAAGACCGCCATCGTCGACCTGAAGCAGGTGGCCGCGCCCCTGCCCGCCAACGCGACCGAAGCCCAAGTCGCCGCGGCCACCAAGCTGCTGACCGACCTGAAGCCCAAGATCACCAGCTGCCAGACCCTGGAAACCGTCGCCGGCAAGGTCGACGGCCTCGTGGCCGGCGATCTGGGCGAAGCCGAGATCACCGACCTGGCCCCGGCCTTCCAGGAGGCGGCCAACAAGCTGGATGTCGGCCAGATCTCCGATCCGATCCGCACCGACGCCGGCCTCCACCTGATCGCGGTCTGCGGCAAGCGCCAAGGCGGCGCCAACGCCCCGACCCATGACCAGATCGAGAACCGCCTGCGCGGCCAGCAGCTGGCGCTGATCTCCAAGCGCTATCTGCGCGACCTGCGCAACCAGGCGACCATCGAGACCCGGTGACGACCCCCTCTCCCTTGGCGCGGCCGCTCGCCCTCAGCGCCGGCGATCCGGCCGGCGTCGGCGGCGAGATCATCGCCAAGGCCTGGCGCGCCCTGCGCGAGGACGGACCGCCCTTCGTCGTGATCGGCGACGCCCAGTTGCTGGCCTCGGCCGGCGGCGAGATGAAGGTCCGCAAGGTCACCCGCCCGCGCGAGGCGCTGGACGTCTTCGTAGACGCCCTACCGGTCATCGACATTCCCCTGCTCTCGCCCGTGATCGCGGGCCAGCCTTCGCCGGCCTATGCGCCGCAGGTGATCCGCTGGATCGAGACGGGCGTCGGCCTGGCCTTGTCGGGCGAGGTCGCGGGCCTGGTCACCGCCCCGATCGCCAAGGCGCCGCTCTACGACGCCGGCTTCAAGTTTCCCGGTCACACCGAGTTCCTGGCTGAACTGACCGCCGCCGAGCGCTTCGAAGGCCCGCGCGGCCCGGTGATGATGCTGGCGGCCGGCGACCTGCGCGCGACCCTCGCCACCATTCATACGCCGATCGCCAAGGTTCCCGGCGCCCTGACGATCGAGGGCATCGTCAACACCGGCCTGGTGACCGCCGACGCCCTGCGCCGCGATTTCGGGATCGCCGCGCCGCGCCTCGCCATCGCCGGCCTGAACCCTCACGCGGGCGAAGGCGGCGCGATCGGCCGCGAGGAGCTCGAGATCATCGGCCCCGCCGTCGAGAAGCTTCGCGCCGCCGGCGTCGACGCCCAGGGCCCCTCGCCCGCCGACACCCTGTTCCACGCCGAGGCGCGCGCCCGCTACGACGGCGTCCTCTGCATGTACCACGACCAGGCCCTGATCCCGGTGAAGATGCTGGACTTCTGGGGCGGCGTGAACATCACCCTGGGCCTGCCGATCGTGCGCACCTCGCCCGACCACGGCACAGGCTTCGACATCGCTGGACGCGGGATCGCCCGTCCCGATAGCCTGATCGCCGCCATCAAGCTGGCGGACGAGATCGCCGCCCGCCGCGGCGCCTGAGAGAACCAAAGATGAGCCTGGCCGACCTGCCGCCCCTGCGCGAGGCCCTGGAGCGCCACGACCTGATGGCGCGCAAGAGCTTCGGCCAGCACTTCCTGCTGGACCTGAACGTCACGCGCAAGATCGCCCGCCTGGCCCAGGTCGGCGAAGGCGACACGGTGGTCGAGGTCGGACCCGGCCCCGGCGGCCTAACCCGCGCCCTCTTGGAAACCGGCGCACGGGTCGTGGCGATCGAGAAAGACAGCCGCTTCCTGCCGCTGCTGACCGAGGTCGCCGAGGTGGCCGACGGCCGGCTGTCGCTGGTCGAGGGGGACGCTTTGAAGGTCGATGGCGCCAAAGCCGCCGGCGGTCCCGCGCACGTGGTCTCGAACCTGCCCTACAACGTCGGCACCCAACTCTTGATCAACTGGCTGACCGGCCCGTTCCGCCCGCTGTCGATGACCCTGATGTTCCAGAAGGAAGTCGCCGACCGCATCGTCGCCCAGCCGGACGACGACGCCTATGGACGCCTGGCCGTGATCGCCCAGACCCTATGCGAGGCGCGGACGGTCATGGACCTGCCGGCCAAGGCCTTCACCCCGCCGCCCAAGGTCGCCTCGGCCGTCGTCCGCCTGGTTCCGCGCCAGAATCCTCCGCCCTCCGACGTGGTGGCGGCGCTGGAGCGCGTCACCGCCGCCGCCTTCGGCCAGCGCCGCAAGATGCTGCGTTCCAGCCTCAAGGCGCTGGGCGGCGGCGAGCTCTGCGAAAAGGCCGGGATCAGCCCCGACTCCCGCGCCGAGGTAATCGACTTGGCGGGCTTCCTGGCTCTCGCCAGGGCGACCTTGGCCTAGGGCATTTCCGATAGTGTGAAACGGTTATCGGATCGAAAAATGCTCTAGACTTTTGAATGAGAGCCAACGGCATCCGCGAACGCGCCTGCGCATGACCGCCCGCGCATCACGGGTAAGCGCCATCAAAGCCTATTGACGGTAGAGCCTCGGGTCTCCAGCTTGTCGCCGGGGATGAGCGGGGCGAACGTGACGACCAAACGCGCGGCGAAAGCGCCTTCAACGGTCGCGCGGCGCCTGCTTCTGATGGCGCTGACGCTGGCCGCGCCGGCCATCCTGCTGATGGGCCTGCTTGTCGCCACGCAGTACGCGGAGGGCCAGCGCCGCTTCGCCACGCAGCTGACCGCCATGACGCGCGCTCTGTCGCTGGCGACCGACCGCCAGATAGGCCAGGGCCAGAGCGTGTTGCAGGGGCTGGCGGTCTCGACCGCGCTGGCGGAAGGCGATCTCAAGACCTTCGAAAAGCAGGCGCGCGCGGCGACCGAGGGGCGCGACGGCTGGATCGTGCTGATGACCCCCGACGTTCAGCTGATCAACACCCGGATTCCGCCCGGCCAACCGACTCCGATCGCGCCCGTCGCGCCCCACTCCTGGCGGGAGATGACCACGGGCAAGTCGAACGTCAGCAACCTGATCCCCCGCCCCGGGAAGGCGCCGATCATCGGGGTCAACATGCCCGTGCTGGTGAACGGACAGCTGCTTGTGCTGGCCTATATGCAGCATCCGGCCGCGTTTCACGCCCTGATGACCGCCCAGGGTTTCCCCAACAGTTGGACGGCCAGCATCGTCGATCGCAACGCCGCATTGGTGGCCCGCTCGCGCGATCAGGACACGATGCTAGGCCGGCTCGCCAGCCCCGACATGCGCAAGGCGATGGCCGTCGCCAATGACGGGGTCGTGCACACCCACACCCTGGAGGGCGTGCCGACGCTTTCCGCTTTCAGCCGCTCGTCGACCTATGGCTGGACCTTCATCGTGGGGGTGCCGCGCGGCGAGGTCGATCGCGCGGTGCTCGGCTCGCTGGGACCGGCGCTGGCCGGCGCCGCCCTGATGATCGCCCTGGCTGTGGCGGCCGCCTTCGGCTTCGCGCGCCCCATATCACGCGATGTTCGCACCCTGGTCGGCGAGGCCGAGACCCTGGCCGCGGGCGCGCCCCTCGATCCAGCGCCGTCCCACCTTCTGGAAATCGCCGAGGTGCGTCGCTCGCTCCGCGCCGCCGCGGCCGTGCTGCGCCAGCGCGAGGCCGAGGCGAACCAGGCGGCCGAGCGCCAGCAATTGATGATCAACGAGCTGAACCATCGGGTGAAGAACACCCTGGTGGTGGTGCAGTCCCTGGCCCGACACAGCCTGCGGGACGGCGGCGCGCTGGGCCTGCGGCAGTTCAACGACCGCATCCACGCCCTGGCCAGCGCCCACGACCTCCTGACCCGTCGTAGCTGGGAGGGCGCGGACCTCGGCGAAATCCTGGCCGAGACGCTTCAGCCGTACGCCGCCCAGGTGAGCCTGGACGGCCCGCCCCTGCCGCTGTCGCCCAACGGCGCGGTGGCGATGGCGATGATCTTCCACGAGCTGGCGACCAACGCCTCGAAGTACGGCGCGCTGTCGCGAGAGACCGGCCGCGTGATGATCGACTGGCGTACCGAAAGCCGAACCAGGACCGTGGTTCGCTGGGAGGAGCGCGGCGGCCCATCCGTCAGCCCGCCCGAACGCCGGGGCTTCGGCTCGCGCCTGGTCGCCGCCAGCCTGAAGGGCGAGCTGGCCGGTTCGGCCAACTTCGATTACGCGCCCGAAGGGCTGACCTGTGTCCTGACGATCCTGGCTCCGCTCAGGGCCTAGAGCATTTTCCGACAAGTGTGAAACGGTTATCGGATCGAAGAATTCCATAACCTTCTGAATTAGAGATCTTTTTATCCGATCTGATTGATCCGGTCAGATTGGAAAGGGCTCCTGGCAAGCCGACGACCGATCGTCGCAGCGCCCCGTTGTCGCCTTGGCTTAGCCATCGACGGCCCGCAAAAGAGACTCCTCGTCGTAGGGGAGTTTTCGCGTGAGCCTGTCGTTTCTGATCGGAGCCATCCTGGGCTCGGGCCTGTTCATCGCCCTGGGGCGCGCGCCCGCCGAGAAGCTGATCGCCTTCGTGCAGGAACGCATCCGCGGGAACTAACGGCGCCGTTGGGTCTTTTTTGGACAAGGTCGCGCAGGGCGGCCGTTCAAGGAGTCCCCAAGATGTCCATTCTCGCCTGGCTTCTTCTCGGCCTGATCGCCGGCTTCATCGCCAGCAAGCTCGTCAACCGCTCGGGCAGCGGCGTGCTGCTGGATATCGTGCTGGGCATCGTCGGCGCGTTCGTCGGCGGCTGGCTGTTCAACCAGTTCGGCAACAGCGGCGTGTCGGGCTTCAACCTCTACAGCCTGCTGGTCGCCACCATCGGCGCCATCGTGGTGCTGGCGATCTACCACCTGATCTTCGGCCGTCGCGCGCTGTAAGCGGCGCGCCCGCGGCGGCGGGCCTCCCGAGGTCCGCCGCTGATCCTCTAGATCTCTTCCTTCAGAAGATCGCCCACCAGGTTTCCAATCCACGGGTTGCGAGAGCGCTTCAACCGCTCGGCGTGGTAGATGTGGGCGAGATCCGCGTAGGCGCGGTCGAAATCATCATTCAGAATGACGTAGTCGAACTGCTCCCAGGCGGCGACCTCGTCCTTGGCGCGCGACAGGCGCCGATGGATGACCTCTTCGCTGTCCTGGCTGCGCGTGTGCAGGCGACGGCTCATCTCGGCCAGGGACGGCGGCAGGATGTAGACCAGCACGCTGTCTTCCTTGGCCTGGGCGTGGACCTTCATCGCGCCCTGGAAGTCGATGTCGAACAGGGCGCTCTCGCCCCGCTCCAGGGCGTCCATGATCGGCGGCTTGGGGCTGCCGTAGAAGTTCCCGTAGACCTCGGCCCACTCCAAGAAGGCGTCCTGGTCGATCATCTCCTGGAACTTGTCGCGCGTGACGAAGTGATAGTCACGACCGTCATGCTCGCCCGGACGCGGGTCGCGGGTCGTGGCGCTGATCGACAGGTGCAGGTCGTTGTGGTCCGAGACCAGGCGGCGGGTCAGCGAGGTCTTGCCGACGCCGGACGGCGCGACGACCATCAAAAGCAGGCCGCGATGGGGATGGTGGGGCTTATTCAACGTTCTGGACCTGCTCGCGGAACTGCTCGATCACGGCCTTGAGCTCCAGACCGATCGCGGTCAGGGCGGTCAGGGCCGACTTAGAGCAGAGGGTATTGGATTCTCGCATGAATTCCTGGGAGAGGAAGTCGAGCCGGCGGCCCGACGCGCCCTCGCCCGCCAGCAGCCCGCGCGCGGCGGCGACGTGGCTGGCCAGGCGGTCGAGTTCCTCGCGCACATCGGCCTTCACGGCCTGGGCGGCGGCTTCCTGGACGATGCGCTCCTCGGCCGCGCCCTCGCCGATCAGCTCGGCCATGCGGCGGGCGAAGCGCTCCTTCAGCACCGAGGGCTGGGCGGCGGCTTCGGTCTCGGCCTGACGGTTCAGGTCCTCGATCCGGTCGACCAGACCATGCAGCACCGGCGACAGGGCCGCGCCCTCCTCAAGGCGCGCGGTCTTCAGGCCGTCCAGCGCCTGAGCGATCGAGGCGGCCATGGCGGCCTCGACGGCGGCGCGGGTCTCGGCGTCGTCCTCGTCCTCACGCGCCTCGATGACGCCCTTAAGCGCCAGCAGGCCGTCCAGCGACGGCTTGGCGACCATGCCGGTGGCGACATACGGCCCGCCGGCGGTCAGGTAGCGCTCCAGAACCTGGATGTTGACCTTGGTCTCGCCGCTGCTCTCGCTCCGCTTGGCCTGGACGCCTACGGTCAGCTGGCCGCGTTGGAAGCGGGCCTGGGCGCCGTCGCGGGCGGCGCGTTCGAGACCTTCGAAGCCCGGAGGTCCGCGAAAACGGGTCTCCAGGTTACGGCCGTTGACGCTGCGCGCCTCGACCGACCAGGACCAGGCGCCGTGCGCGCCCTCGATGCGGGCGAAGCCCGTCATTCCGGACAAGGCCATAGGCTCAGCCCCCCGTCTTGGCGGCGCGCTGGCGCTCGATCTCGCGCCACTTGGCGACGTTGGCGTTGTGCTGCTCAAGCGTCGAGGCGAAGACGTGGCCGCCCGTGCCGTCGGCGACGAAGTAGAGATCGCCCGTCTTGGCCGGATTGAGCACCGCCGCCAGGGCCGCGCGGCCCGGATTGGCGATCGGCGTCGGCGGCAGGCCGGCGATCAGATAGGTGTTGTACGGCGTCGGGCGGCGCAGCTCGGACAGCAGGATGCCGCGGCCCAACGGACGGCCGCGCGAGATGCCGTAGATGATGGTCGGGTCCGACCCCAGCCGCATGCCGGTGCGCAGGCGATTGACGAAGACGGCGGCCACGCGCGGACGTTCTTCCGGCAGGCCGGTCTCTTTCTCGACGATCGAGGCCAGTGTCACGGCCTCCTCCTTCGAGGCGAACGGCAGGCCCGGCTGGCGGCTGGCCCAAAGGGCGTTCAGCACCTTGTCGCGATCGTCCATCATCCGCTGCAGAACGGCGGCGCGGTCCTCGCCGCGCTGGACTTCGTAGGTTTCCGGCAGGATCGCGCCTTCCGGCGGCGTCGCGGCCTCGCCGGTCAGGACGTCGGACTTGTTGAGGATGTCCATCACCATGTCCGAGGTCAGGCCCTCGGGAACGGTGATCCAGTGGCGCACGATGCGGCCGCGACGAATGGCGTCCAGGATCGAGGCCATCGAGGCGCGCGACTTGAACTCGTACTCGCCCGCCTTCAGCGAGCGCGCCGCGCCCGTCAGCTTGGCGGCGGTCATGAAGATCGAGGACGAGCCGATGACGCCGCCCTTCTGGAGACTGGAGGCGATTTCCGGCAGGCTGGAGCCCTTGCGCAGGACCACGGTCGTGGTCTCGCCCGATGGCGCGGCGGGGCCCGGGCCCTGATAGACCCAGAGCGCCGCCAGCAGAGCCAGCACGCCAACCGCCACGAAGGTGGCGACGGCGCCCAGCAGGCCGCGCGTCAGCCGGCTGGCGGCCGACGCGGTCTCCCGGCGGGAGGACTTGCCCCGCGTGGTCTTCTTGCGGGGAGACGGCTTCTTGCTCACGAGATTTTCTTGAACACCACGGTGGCGTTGGTTCCGCCGAACCCGAAGCTGTTGGACACGGCCACGTCGATCTTCATCGGAACGGCCTTGTTCGGCGCCAGATTCATGGCGACGTGGACGTCGGGGTTGTCGAGGTTGATGGTCGGCGGCGCGATCTGGTCGCGGATCGCCAGGATCGAGAAGATGCCCTCGATCGCGCCGGCCGCGCCCAGCAGGTGGCCGGTCATCGACTTGGTCGACGACATGACGACGTTCTTGGCGTGGTCGCCCAGGAAGCGTTCGACGGCGCCGGCTTCCAGGCCGTCGGCCATGGTCGAGGTGCCGTGGGCGTTGACGTAGTCGATGTCCGAAGGCTTCAGGCCCGCGTCCTTGACCGCCGCCGCCAGGGCCCGGCCGCCGCCTTCGCCGTCTTCCGAGGGCGCGGTGATGTGGTGGGCGTCGCCCGACAGGCCGTAGCCGACCACCTCGGCGTAGATCTTGGCGCCGCGCGCCTTGGCGTGTTCGTACTCTTCCAGCACCAGGACGCCCGCGCCCTCGCCCATGACGAAGCCGTCGCGGTCCTTGTCGTAGGGGCGCGAGGCCTTTTCAGGCGTGTCGTTGAACGCGGTGGCCATGGCGCGGCAGGCGATGAAGCCCGCGACGCCGACCTTGCAGACCGCCGCCTCGGCGCCGCCGGCGATCATCACGTCGGCGTCGCCGTACTTGATCAGCCGCATGGCGTCGCCGATGGCGTGGGCGCCGGTGGCGCAGGCCGTCACGACCGCGTGGTTGGGCCCCTTGAAGCCGTACTTGATCGAGACCTGGCCGGAGATCAGATTGATCAGGGCCGAAGAGATGAAGAACGGGCTGACCCGCCGGGGGCCCTTGGCCTCCAGCTCGATAGCGGTGTCGGCGATCGTCGACAGGCCGCCGATGCCCGAGCCCAGGATGACGCCCGTGCGCCAGCGCTGTTCGTCGGTTTCAGGAACCCAGCCCGAATCCTTGATGGCCTCGTCAGCGGCGGCGATGCCGTACAGGATGAAGTCGTCCACGCGCTTCTGGTCGCGCGGGCTCATGGTCTGGTCGGGATCGAAGCTGCCCTCGACGTCCGGACCGCCGCCGCCGCGACCGTCGACCCGCGGCACTTCGCAAGCGACCTGACAGGCATAGTCGGTCGGATCGAAGGCCGTGATGCGGTTCGCGCCGGACTTGCCGGCCAGAATGTTCTTCCAGGTGACATCAACGCCCTGGCCCAGAGGGGTCAGCAGGCCCAGCCCGGTGACGACGACTCTACGCATGGATCACTCCCAACCTTCGGCGCGGAGCGTGGTATCTGGGGGTTCCCTCGACACAACGCCACCCGCGAATCTTGGCCTCAAACGAAAACCGCCGCGCGCACGATGGCAAGAGCCCGTGCGACGCGGCGGAAATGGTCTAGTTCGCTTGGCGAACCCGACGCCTTTTAGGCGGTCTTTTCCGTGATGAACTTCACGGCGTCGCCAACCGTCTGGATGTGCTCGGCGGCGTCGTCCGGGATTTCGATGTCGAATTCTTCTTCGAACGCCATCACCAGCTCGACGTTGTCGAGGCTGTCGGCGCCCAGGTCGTCGATGAAGGAAGCCTTCTCGGTGACCTTCTCGGGATCGGCATCCAGGTGCTCGATGACGATCTTACGCACGCGCTCGAGAATGTCGGACATTCTGTTCAGTCCCTCGTTTAGAAATTTTCCGCCTGTTTCGCACGAAGCTCCGCTTCGCCTCAACAAACGTTCGGCGCTCCGCCTATCACGTTCCTTTTCGGCTTACTAGCGGGTCGCCGACAAAGGAACAGGAACGACCTAGATCATCGCCATGCCGCCGTTCACGTGCAGGGTCTGGCCGGTGACGTAGCCGGCGTCGTCGCTGGCCAGGAAAACGCAGGCCGCGGCGATGTCGCGGCCCTCGCCCAGCTTGCCGGCGGGAATCGTCGACAGGATGCCGGCCTTCTGCTGCTCGTTCAGGGCGTCGGTCATCGGGCTGGCGATGAAGCCCGGCGCGACGCAGTTGACGGTCACGCCGCGGCTGGCCAGTTCCTGGGCCAAGGCCTTGGAAAACCCGATCATTCCGGCCTTGGAGGCCGCGTAGTTGGTCTGGCCGGGGTTGCCGGTGACGCCCACCACCGAGGTGATGCCGATGATGCGGCCGGCGCGGCGTTTCATCATGCCCTTGGCGGCTGCGCGGGCCAGGCGGAAATAGCCTTCCAGGTTCACCTTGATGACGGTGTCCCAATCCTCGTCCTTCATGCGGACGATCAGGCCGTCGCGGGTGACGCCGGCGTTGGCGATCACGATGTCGAGCGGGGCGCCAGCGGCTTCCTCGGCCTTGGCGACCAGGCCATCGACCTGTTCGGCGTCGGACAGGTTGGCGACGACGGTCGAGGCGCGATCGCCCAGTTCCGCCTTCAGATCGGCCAGGGCCGATTCGCGGGTGCCGGAGAGCACGACATGCGCGCCCTGGGCGTGCAGGGCGCGGGCGATGGCCCCGCCGATGCCGCCGGTGGCGCCGGTGACGAGGGCGGTCTTGCCGGTGAGGTCGAACATTTGGCGTGTTCCTTGGCTTAGAGCGGCTCTATTTCAGAGCGATTGGGCGAAGGCTTCGAGATCGGCGGGCGTGTTCAGCGGCGTCGCCTCGGCGTCCGGGGCGATGCGCTTGGCCATGCCCGACAGCACCTTGCCGGCGCCGGCCTCGGCGAAGCGGGTGACGCCGCCTTGGGTGGCCAGCCAGGTCATGCTCTCGCGCCAGCGGACGCGGCCAGTGACCTGCTCGACCAGCAGCTTGCGGATGACGTCCGGATCATGGACCGGGGCGGCCGTGACGTTGGCGACCAGCGGCGCGCGCGGCGCCAGGATCGTGGTCTTCGAGAGCGCTTCGGCCATCTCGTCGGCCGCCGGCTGCATCAACGGGCAGTGGAACGGGGCCGAGACGTTCAGCGGAATGGCCCGCGCGCCCAGCTCCTTGGCCTTCTCGATGGCCTTGTCGACGGCCGCCTTGGCGCCCGAGATCACGACGTTGCCGTTGTTGTTGTCGTTGGCGACGACACAGACGCCGACTTCCGAGCCGGCCTTGGCGGCCTCTTCGGCCAGAGCCAGATCCGTCTTGGGGCCGATCAGCGAGGCCATGGCGCCCTCGCCCACCGGCACGGCGCGCTGCATGGCCTGGCCGCGCAGCTTCAGCAGGCGCGCGGTGTCGGCCAGGGTGATGGCGCCGGCGGCGGCCAGGGCCGAGTATTCACCCAGGCTATGGCCAGCCACGAAGGCGGCCTTGTCGACGCCCACGCCGAATTCCTTTTCCAGCGTGCGGGTCACGGCCAGGCTGACGGCCATCAGGGCCGGCTGGGCGTTCTCGGTCAGCGTCAGGTCGCCCTCGGGGCCTTCCTTCATCAGGGCGAAAAGCTTCTGGCCCAGGGCGTCGTCGACCTCCTGGAACACCTCGCGGGCGCTGGCGAAGGCGTCGGCGAGATCGGCGCCCATGCCGACCGACTGGCTGCCCTGCCCCGGAAAAATGAAGGCGATGCTCATCTAAGCCCGCTCCGTTCTTTGTAGATTCAAGGCCGGGAGGGTTAGGGGAAAGCCGCCGGAGGGGCAAGTGCGGCGCGCATAGGCCAAGGCTTGCAATCAGCGCGGCCACGTCCAAAGTGCGCACGCCCACGTAGCTGGACCATCATTCCTTCGGAGTCGCGCCATGAAGACCGTTCTCGCCGGTGTCGCCGCAGCCGCCCTCGCCTTCGCGTCCCCCGCCCTTGCCGCCCTGAAGGTCGGCGACAAGGCCCCGGACTTCAGCGCCAAGGCCGCCCTGGCCGGCAAGGATTTCGACTTCAACCTGGCCAAGGCCCTGAAGAAGGGGCCGGTGGTGCTGTACTTCTTCCCGGCCGCCTACACCTCGGGCTGCACCGCCGAGGCGCACGAGTTCGCCGAGGCCACGCCCGAGTTCGAGAAGCTGGGCGCGACGGTCATTGGCGTGACGGCCGGCAATGTCGACCGCATCAAGGACTTCTCCAAGGAGCACTGCCGCGACAAGTTCGCCGTCGCCGCCGCCGACAAGGCCCTGGTCAAGAGCTACGACGTGGCCCTGGCGGTGAAGCCGGACTGGTCGAACCGCACCTCCTACGTGATCGCGCCGGACGGCAAGATCCTGCTGTCCTACACCGACGGCAACTTCATGGGCCACGTGACCCAGACCATGGGCGCGGTGAAGGCCTACAACGCGGCCAAGAAATAACGAGCCTTTTGCGGTTTCAGCCAGCCGCGCGGGTTGAGGCCCGCGCGCGCCGGCGCCCATGATCGGCCATGACCGATCCCGTCCAACTCGAACTGGCTGTTCGCGGCCTCGCCGTCGGGGCTTTCGCCGCCACGGGCGTGTCGCTGGCCGCCAGCCGCAAGATGACTCCCATGCGCTGGCTGGGGGTCCTTCTGATGGCCTGTGCGATCGCCCACGTGATCGACAGCCATTCCTTCTATGCCCACCGCCGCCATTTCAGCATCTTCGCCTGGGCCTTGTCCGCTTGGGCGGGCGGCGTCTTCTGGCTGTTCTGCTCGGTCCTGTTCGAGGACGAGCCTAAGATCCCTCTCTGGCGCCTCGCCATTCCGGCCGTCGTCGTCGCTCTGTGGGCGGCCGGCGCGATCCTGCCGCCCTCTCCCGCGCGAGCGGCGGTCTGGTGGACCTTCTCGGCCTTCTCGGTCGCCCTGCACGGGCACATCCTGCTGATGGCGTGGCGCGGCTGGCGGATCGATTTGGTCGAACGCCGCCGCCATCTGCGCGCGCCCATCGCGGCGGCGGCCACGGGCTACATGTTCGTGCAGACCCTGTGCGACTTCGGCTTCGGTCACGGCCCCATCCTGCCCAGCCTGGCGCAAGCCGTGGCGCTGGCGGGCCTGGGCGTCGGTTCCGCCCTGGCCCTGCTGCGCGCCGAACCCGTGCTGGTTTCGGCCGCGAGTCTCGATCCGATAAAGCCCAAGAGCGTCGAAACGCTTGATCTGACTCCCGCCGACCGCCTGATCCTGGCGCGCCTGGACAAGGCCATGAGCGAGAACGAGGTCTGGCGGGGCGAGGACCTGTCGATCGGCGGCCTGGCCGCCCTGGTCGGCGCGCCCGAGCATCGCCTGCGCAAGCTGATCAACGGCACGTTGGGCCATCGCAACTTCGCCGACTACGTCAACGGCCGACGCATCGAGGCGGCGAAGGCCGCCCTGGCCGATCCGGAACAGGCGCTGAAGTCGGTCTCGACCATCGCCTATGAGCACGGCTTCGGCTCGCTGGGCCCGTTCAACCGCGCCTTCCGCGCCGTCGTCGGCGTCACCCCGACCGCCTGGCGCCAGCAGGCCACCCCGCCGATCGCTCATCTGCGGCTGGTCGAAACTGGGCAAGCCGCGCCGAAAACCGACAAGAGCGCCTGATTTCGCGGGCGGCGAGACCCGCTTCAAGCCCGACGCTTCCTTGGAGCGGTTCATCGCCAAGGAGCCCCTCGATGCTCGAAACCATCCTCGCCTTCGCCCGCAACTGGCTGAGCGGCGTGCAAGTCGACGTCACCCGCTATGTGATTTTCTCGGTCGGCGTCTGGCTGGCCTTGTGGGTCGTGCTGGCCGCGCCGCTGGCCGGTCGAAAGATCCGCGACAGCCGCCCGCCCGCGCGACAGCTACTGACCGAGTTCGCCGTGTCGATCCGCTCGATCATGATCTTCTCGACGGTGGGCCTGCTGACCTTCGGCCTGTTCCGGGCGGGCCTGCTGCCGGGTCCCTACATCGCCCGGAGCTGGGGGCCGGTCTGGTTTTGGACCAGCCTCGCTCTGATGATCGTCGCCCATGACGCCTGGTTCTACTGGACGCATCGGCTGATCCACGACCGGCGCCTGTTCCGGAGCTTCCACCGGCGGCATCACCGGTCGAACAATCCTTCGCCCTTCACCGCCTACAGCTTCGACCTGGGCGAAGCCTTCATCAACGGGATCTTCGTACCGCTGTGGATGATCCTGGTCCCGACCCAGTGGCCGGTGGTGGGCCTGTTCATGCTGCACCAGATCGTCCGCAACACGATCGGCCACTCGGGTTACGAGTTGTTCCCCGCCCGCAAGGACGGCCGTCCCCTGATCCCGTGGCTGACGACGGTCACCCACCACGACCTGCACCACGCCCAAGCGGGGTGGAACTACGGTCTCTATTTCACCTGGTGGGACAAGCTGATGGGCACCGAGCACCCGGACTATCTGAAGCGCTTTTCCGAGGTCACGGCCCGCAAGAACCGCAAGCTGGAGGCTACCAGTTCGCCTTCACCAGCTTGACCATGGCGCGGGCGTCCTGCAGCCGCCATTGCTCACGGTCGGTGTTGACGCCGCGCAGGCTGACCGTGAACTCCGCTGGGATGTCGAAGGGACGCGTGAGCGACAGGTCGACGCCCTCCTCGCCGGTCGAACCGCCACCGAACGCGATGGAGCCCACCGGCTTGCCTTCCAAGATCAAGGACGAGCGGATATTGGCGCGGGCGACCGGGATCTTGTTCGGCACGGCCACGGCTTGGCTGGCGTCCATGTCCATGGAGACGCGGACATAGTTGGCGCGCGGCACGAGGCCGAAGCCAAACGCCTTGGACATCGACGAGCGGACCTTGGCCTCGCGGTCATTCCACGTGGCTCCGAGCGCCAGCGAGCGCTGGCCGATGCGATCGTCGTCGGGCTTCTGCGTCAGGTTGAGATCCAGGCCGTAGGTCGGATTCTCGATCGTGCCCGCGCTCTTGACCGTCAGGGCGACTTTCTGGGTGTCGGTGGACAGGTCGAGCGGCAAGGCCGCCGAATAGCCGGCGAAACGGCCATCCTTGGCCGAGACCGACATATTGGGCTTCTGGATGAGCTCGGCGCACGCCGGGCCGCCGACGGCGAACGCCGTCGCGAGCGCGATCGTGAAGCGTGACCTCATCCCCATATCTGTCTGCTAGCATACACATCCCAGAGGTTGAACCCCTGGCCGGGCGATTTGTATGACCTGGAAGCCCGGCGCCGATATCGGCGGCAAAGCCCGATGCGGCTTGCCTTTCGGCCCCATCTTCTGTAATAGCGCGCGTTCTCACGGAAGGCGGTCTTGCACGCACCCATCCGGGACCGGGGTTTCCCCGCTCGGCGTGCCGGATCCATCGTGGTCGACGGACTTCCGTCGTCGCCCGCGCCGCCTTCCACAACGGAAGAAGGAAAACATGGCGTTCTACGAACACGTGGTCATCGCGCGGCAGGACATCTCGCCGCAACAGGCCGAAGCTCTGAACGAGCAACTCAAAGCCCTCATCGAAGAGAATGGCGGTCACATCGCCAAGATCGAGTACTGGGGCCTGCGTAACCTCACCTACCGCATCAAGAAGAACCGCAAGGGTCACTATTCCCTGCTCGCGATCGACGCCCCGGCGGCGGCCGTGAAGGAAATGGAGCGCCAGCTGCTCATCAACGAAGATGTGCTGCGCTTCATGACCATCCGCGTGGAAGAGCTGGACCTCGAGCTGTCGCCCGTGCTGGCCCGTCGCGATCGCGGCGATCGCCCGGAGCGTCCGCGCGAAGAATTCGGCGCTCAGGCGTAAGGGAGAAGAGAGATCATGACCGATACGACCGCTCCCGAAGCCGGCGCTCCGGCCGCCGCCGCTGGCGGCGCCCGCCGTCCGTTCTTCCGTCGCCGCAAGGTTTGCCCGTTCTCGGGCGCCAACGCGCCGAAGATCGACTACAAGGACGTGAAGCTGCTGCAGCGCTACGTCTCCGAACGCGGCAAGATCGTGCCGTCGCGCATCACCGCGGTGTCGGCCAAGAAGCAACGCGAACTGGCCAAGGCCATCAAGCGCGCCCGCTTCCTGGCTCTGCTCCCCTACGTCGTGAAGTAAGGGAGACGCCACGATGAAAGTCATTCTGCTCGAACGCGTTGAAGGCACCGGCGTCCTCGGCGACGAAGTCACCGTCAAGGACGGCTTCGCCCGTAACTACCTGCTGCCCCGCGGCAAGGCCCTGCGCGCCACCAAGGCGAACCTGGCCCACTTCGAAGCTCAGCGCGCTGAGATCGAAGCCCGCAACGTCAAGAACCGCGAAGCGGCCGCCAAGAACGGCGAAGCGCTGGACGGCACGCAATACGTCCTGATCCGTCAAGCCGGCGAAAGCGGCCAGTTGTACGGTTCGGTCGCCGGTCGCGACGTGGCTGACGCCATCCGCGCCGAAGGCGGCAAGGTCGACCGCTCGATGGTCGTCCTGGACAAGCCGATCAAGACGCTGGGCGTCCACGAAGTGAAGGTGAAGCTGCACGCCGAAGTGACCATCACGGTCACCCTGAACATCGCGCGCAGCGCCGACGAAGCCGAGCGCCAAGCGCGCGGCGAGAACGTCATCGCCTCGCAGTTCGAAGAAGAACGCGCCGCCGAAGCCGAAGCCGCCCAGGACCTCCTGGAAGGCGGCGCCGGCTCGCACGAAGGCGACTACGCCGAAGCCTAAGATCCCTCTGGGTTCTGAACGTTTCAAGAGAACGGCGCGGAGCAATCCGCGCCGTTTTTTTCTGCGTCGCAGCATAGAAATGCTCAGCTTGTGTGCATGAGGTCGCAATCCCATGTTCGCCGTGGGGGCAATCAAGACCCCCGCCTCGGGGCGTAAGGACACATGTCCGCGCCCCGGCCACGAGAGGGGAATTCTCATGCGTTACAGAGCTTTGCTGCTGGCCGCCGCCTCGCTGACGGCCTTTTCCGCCACCGCCCACGCTCAGACGACGACGCCGCCGGCCGATGAGTCGACGGTCGAGCAGATCGTTGTTACCGGCTCCCGCGTCGCGCGATCGCGCCTCGACACCATCTCGCCGGTCGATGTCGTCGACAGCAAGGCGCTGACCCGCCAGGGCACGCCGGAACTGGCCCAGGCCCTGGCCAACCTCGCGCCGTCGATCGACTTTCCGCGCCCGGCCGTGACCGACGGCACCGACTCGGTGCGTCCGGCCACCCTGCGCGGCCTCGCGCCCGACCAGACCCTGGTCCTGCTGAACGGCCGCCGCGCCCACACCTCGGCCCTGGTCAACATCAACGGCTCGATCGGCCGGGGCTCGGCCCCGTTCGACCTGAACACGATCCCGACGGCGGCGCTGTCGAGCGTCGAAATCCTGCGCGAAGGCGCGGCGGCCCAGTACGGGTCGGACGCCATCGCCGGCGTCATCAACCTGCGCCTGCGCGAGGCCAGCAGCGGCGGCGGCGCTGCCGCCAGCTACGGCGTCTACAACACCAAGGTGAAGACGACCCGCGACCCGGATGGACGCAAGGCCCACGACGGCCCCGTCTACAGCGCCTCGGTCTGGCAGGGCTTCTCGCTGCCCAATGACGGCTTCCTGACCCTGACCGGCGAGTATTCGTACCGCAACCCGACCAACCGCGCCGACCTCGATCCACGCGTTACGCCCAACAAGGTCACCGGGATCTTCGGCGATCCCCAGGTCGAGACCAAGACGATCTACGCCAACTTCGGCCTGCCGCTGAACGACGCCTGGAAGCTCTATGGCCTGGCCGGCTACCAGAACCGCAAGGGGCAAAGCGCCGCCTTCCCGCGCCTCGCGGACAACAGCAACAACTACGTCTCGGTCTATCCGAACGGCTACGTCCCGAAAATCACGACCGACATCGACGACTACAACCTGGCCTTCGGCGCCAAGGGCGAGGTGGCCGGCTTCACGGTCGACGCCGGCGTCAACTACGGGAACAACAAGGTCGCCTACGGCACCATCAACTCGCTGAACGCCTCGCTCGGCCCGAGTTCGCCGACGCGGTTCAAGGACGGGTCGATGCAATACGGCCAGTGGGTGGCGAACCTCGACTTCACCCGCCCGCTGGAGCTGTTTAACTTCGCCAAGCCCAGCACCCTGGCTTTCGGCGTCGAATATCGCGACGAGAACTACAAGATCAGGGCCGGCGAAACCGCGTCGTGGGCCAATGGCGGCAATGGCAAGGGCGCCGGCGCGCAAGGCTTCCCAGGCTTCCGCCCCAGCAACGAAGTCGACGTCAACCGCAACGCCACCAGCCTCTATGCCGACCTCGATAACCAGATCACCGACAAGTTCGATGTTGATCTGGCCGTGCGCTACGAGGACTATTCCGACTTCGGCTCCACGACGACCGGCAAGATCGCCGCGCGCTACGACCTGACGGACAGCTTCGCCATCCGCGGGGCCTATTCGTCTGGTTTCCGCGCCCCGGCCCTGCAGCAGCAGTACTTCACCACCACCTCTATCAACATCATCGGCGGCGCGGCGGTGGACGTCGGCACCTTCCCGGCCACCAGCGACACCGCCAAGGTCCTGGGCTCGAAGCCGCTGGAGCCGGAGAAGTCCAAGAACTACTCGGTCGGCGCGGTCTTCCACAAAGGCCCGTTCGAGCTGACTGTGGACGCCTATCAGATCGATATCGACAACCGCATCGTGCTTTCGGAGAACATCCAGGGCTCGGCCACCGGCACGGCGACGCAACAGGCGATCTACCGCCTCCTGCAGCCGTTCGGCGTGACCACGGCGCGCTTCTTCATCAACGGCGTCGACACGCGCACCAAGGGCGTGGACGTCGTCGGTCGCTATCGCCTGGAAACCGAAGAGGCGGGCCGTTTCGACTTCACCCTGGCGGCCAACTTCAACGACACCAAGGTCAAGCGCGTGCCGACCACCAGCACGCTCTCGTCCCTGCCCGTCCCGCCGGTGCTGTTCTCGCGGGTCAATGTCGCGATCTTCGAGGAAGGCACGCCCGACAAGAAGTTCGTGGCGACCAGCGACTGGTCCAAGGGTCCGTTCAGCGCGACCCTGAAGGGCGCCTATTACGGCTCGGTGCTGGTCCCCAACTCGAACCAGGCGCTGGACTATCGCACGGGCGCCAAGTCGGTCTGGGACCTCGAGGGCCGCTACGCCTTCGCCCAGAACGTCACTTGGGCCGTGGGCGTGAACAACCTGTTCGACACCTATCCGAACAAGGCCCCGGCGGCGGTCAACACCACCGGCGTGACCGCTTTCTCCGGCTTCTCGCCCTTCGGCTTCAACGGCCGGTTCCTCTACACGCGCCTGGCCTACAACTGGTGATCCAGGGCTAGACCGCCACGCAGACGGTTGGGGCGCGGAGAGCGATCTTCGCGCCCTTTCTTTCGGCCCCTTACGTCAGGAGCGGTCGCCCGTCCAAGCCCGTGCGCTTGCACTTTCAGCGCCTCAGAACATACACAGAATATCCCCGTTCATCTGAGTCGCCGGGCCAACTCGCCCGCGCGTCGAAAGCCGCGTCGCGTTAACTTCCGATGATGTCCCTCGTACCCGCGCTCGACCTGCGTCCGCCGATCGATGAGCCCACGATCAACGTGGCGCCGCACAACATGGAAGCCGAGCAGGCGCTGCTCGGCATCCTGCTTTACGACAACGCCGCCTACGAGCGGCTGAGCGACAACCTGCAGGCGCGCTGCTTCTACGAGCCGTTCCACCAGCGCCTGTTCCAGGCCATCGAGACCCACGTCCGCAAGGGCCAGCTGGCCGAACCGATCCTGCTGGCCGACGAGTTCAAGAACGACCCGGCCTTCCAGGAGCTGGGCGGCCTGCGCTACCTGGCCGACCTCGTCGACCGCGCCCCGCCCGCCGCCAACGCCGGCGACTACGCCCGGGTGATCTTCGACCTCTCGCTGCGCCGCGAACTGATCCGCATCGGCGGAGACATCGCCACGGCCGCCCAAGGCGGCGGCGTCGACGAGAAGCGCTCGGCGCGCGACCAGATCGAGGCGGCCGAACAGCAGCTCTACAGCCTGGCCGAAAGCGGCGCGGCCTCCTCGGGCTTCGTCTCGTTCGGCGACGCCCTGCGCGGCGCGGTCGAGATGACGGCCGAAGCCTACAGCCGCGACGGCGGCATGTCGGGCATCGCCACCGACCTGATCGATCTCGACCAGAAGATCGGCGGCCTGCACCCCTCCGACTTGATTGTGCTGGCGGGCCGTCCCTCGATGGGCAAGACGGCGCTGGCGACCAACATCGCCTTCAACATCGCCAAGAAGTACGCCTACGAGATCCAGCCCGACGGCACCAAGAAGACCGTCCAGGGCGGCGTGGTGGCCTTCTACTCGCTGGAAATGAGCGCCGAACAGCTGGCCCTGCGTATGCTGGCCGACGCTTCGGGCGTGTCGGGCGACCGCCTCCGCAAGGGCGAGATCGACGCCAGCGAATTCGGCCGGGTGCGCGACGCGGCCATGGAGCTGCAGGAAGCGCCGCTCTACATCGACGCCACCGGCGGCATCTCGATCGCCAAGCTGACCGCCCGCGCCCGTCGCCTGAAGCGCCAGGTGGGCCTCGACCTGATCGTGGTCGACTACCTGCAGCTGGTCACCGGCTCGGACCTCGGGGCTAACGCCAACCGGGTGCAGGAAGTCTCGCAGATCACCATGGGCCTCAAGGCCCTGGCGAAAGAGCTGGCCTGCCCGGTCATCGCCCTCTCCCAGCTGTCGCGTCAGGTGGAAGCCCGCGACGACAAGCGGCCCCAGCTCTCCGACCTTCGGGAATCGGGCTCGATCGAGCAGGACGCCGACATGGTCTGGTTCGTGTACCGCGAGGCCTATTATGTGGGCCGCGCCGAACCGCGCGAAGGCACGCCCGAGCACCTGACCTGGCAGGAAGAGATGGATCGCCTGCACGGCCTGGCCGAGGTGATCATCGCCAAGCAGCGTCACGGCCCGATCGGCACCGTGCGCCTGTCGTTCAACAGCGACACCACGCGCTTCGGCAACCTGGCCAAGGACCACTACTTCGCCCAGGCGCGGAATATTCCGTCGGACGAATAGACGGCGGCTTTGGGTGGGGAGTGGCCATAAGGAATCCCTCTCTCCATGAGAGAGGGATTCCGGTTGGCGTCCGCTCAGGGCGGGAGCCCTCTTAACCAGCGACAGCTTCCCGCCAGCGAAAACCGGCCGCAGAAACATCAGCCCGAAAGGTTTGACGAGCCCGACCGCCTCGGGCCACGGTTGAGGTCTCTCCGAGCCTTAGACGAGTCGCATGGACTTCAGCCCCCTGCCCACCTCGAGCCTCGTCGGCGCCTTCCTGCTGGCGTTCCCGGCGCTGTTCTCGATCGTCAATCCGGTCGGGGCGTCGCTGATCTTCCACCAGGCGATGTCGGGCCGCGCGCGCGCGGAGCGGCTGAAGCTGGCGCGGCAGATCGGCTTTTACGCCTTCCTGGTGCTGCTGGGCTCGCTGCTGCTGGGCGGCTACATCCTGAACTTCTTCGGCGTCAGCCTGGGCGCCCTGCGGGTGGCTGGCGGCCTCGTCGTGGCGATCCGCGCCTGGGGGCTCCTGATGGATCCCCAGGAGAACGAGGAGCGCAAGACCAGCCAGACCGAGCCGGCCCAGAGCCACGAAGACGTGGCCTTCTTCCCGCTGACCATGCCGTTCACGACGGGGCCGGGTTCGATCTCGGTCGCGATCGCCCTCTCCTCCCAGCGTCCGACCGAGGGCGACGCGGTCGCGCCGTTCTTCATCGGCGCGGGACTCGCCGCCGCCCTGGTCGCGATCATGGTCTGGCTGCTCTACAGCGCCTCCGAGCGGGTGATGCGGATGCTGGGTCCGGCCGGCGCCCGCGTCCTCTCGCGACTGGTCGCCTTCCTGCTGCTGTGCATCGGCGTGCAGATCATCGCGTCCGGCGCCGAGAGCCTGGTGGCCAAGTTCATGGCCGCCCATCACGGCTAAACCGTTGAACCGCTGGCCTGTGTCGGCTACGCCCACCCCGTGACCGACCAACACGACGCCCGCCTGACCATCGACCTCGACGCCCTGGCCGCGAACTACGCCGCTCTGAAGGCGCGCGCGGGCGACGCGGAGGTCGCGCCGGCGGTAAAAGCCGGCGCCTACGGACTCGGCGCGGCGACCGTGGCCGACCGACTGTGGGTCGAGGGCGCGCGATCCTTCTACGTGGCCCGGCTGGCCGAGGGCGTGGCGTTGCGCGCCGCCCTGGGCGACCGTGAGGCTTCGATCTATGTGCTGGACGGCGCGACGCCCGGCGCGGGCGACGCTCTGGAAGGCGCCCGCCTGACCCCCGTGCTCAACAGCCTGCCGCAGATCGAGGCCTGGAACGCCCAGGCGCGCTCGGGCCGCCTGAAGGCCGCCCTGCACCTCGACACCGGCATGAACCGCCTGGGCCTGCGCCCGGAGGAGCTGAAGGTGCTGCTGGGCGCCACCGATCGCCTCAAGCGCCTGGACCTGGAGCTGGTCATCAGCCACCTGGCCTGCGCCGACGTTCCGGATCACCCGATGAACGTCCGCCAGCTGGAGCGCTTCACCGACGCCGTCACCCTGCTGCCCAACGCCCGCAAGAGCTTCGCCAATTCGGCCGGGCTTTTCCTGGGCGAGGCCTATCGCTTCGACCAGGCCCGGCCGGGGATCAGCCTCTACGGCGGCGGACCGGAAGGCCGGCCGCATCCAGAGATCCGCGCCGTCGCCACCGTCGAGGCCCCCATCCTGCAGGTTCGGGTCGTGCCGCGCGGCGAGACGGTCGGCTACGGCGCGACCTGGACCGCGCCCGACACCACCCGCATCGCCATCGTCGGCGCGGGCTATGCCGACGGCGTGCCGCGCTCGAGCCATCCCAAGGGCCAGGTCTGGTTCGACGGCGCCCGCCGGCCGATGCTGGGCCGCGTCTCGATGGACCTGATGGCGATCGACATCACCGACTGCGACGCGGCGCGCCCGGGGGCCATGGTCGAGTTGCTGGGCCCGAACATGCCAATCGACGACGCCGCGACGGCGGCCGGCACCACGGCCTACGAGCTGCTGACCAACATCGCTCCGCGCGCCCGGCGCATTTACCGCTGAGCCTGCGTCCGGCTTTGGCGCAGCCGCTCTCCAGCCTGTAGTCTCCACGCATCCGAGAATCAGGAGACCTCATGGCCCGCGACGGCGCCGTCTACGCCTGCCAGTCCTGTGGCGCGGTCCAGACCAAGTGGTCCGGACAATGTCCCGCCTGCCAAAGCTGGAACACCCTGGTCGAGGAGGTCGGCGCCAAGCCACCCGGCGCCCTGTCGACGACCAAGGCCACCCGCGTGCGCGGCCTGCAGTTCACGGGCCTGGAAAGCGAGACCGCCCCTCCGCCGCGCATCCTGACCGGCGTCGACGAGTTCGACCGCGTCTGCGGCGGGGGCGTGGTCCCGGGCTCGGCCATCCTGATCGGCGGCGATCCCGGCGTCGGCAAGTCCACCCTGCTGCTGCAGGTCTGCGCCAGCGCCGCCGCCCGCGGGGTCTCGTGCGCTTACATCTCCGGCGAAGAGGCCGTGGAGCAGATCCGCGGCCGCGCCGACCGCATGGGCCTCGCCAAGGCCAATGTCAGCCTGGCCGCCGAGACCGCCCTGCGCGACATCCTGGACGGCCTCAAGCGCGACAGCTTCGATCTCGTCGTCATCGACTCGATCCAGACGATGTGGAGCGACGCCCACGAGGCCGGCCCCGGCACCGTGACCCAGGTGCGCGCCTGCGCCACCGAGCTGGTGCGCCTGGCAAAAAAGAAGGGCGTGGCGATCCTCCTGGTCGGCCACGTCACCAAGGACGGCCAGATCGCCGGCCCCCGCGTCGTCGAACATCTGGTCGACGCGGTGCTCAGCTTCGAGGGCGAGCGCGGCTATCCGTTCCGCATCCTGCGCGGCGCCAAGAACCGCTTCGGCGCCACCGACGAGATCGGCGTCTTCGAGATGGGCGACGTTGGCCTGCGCGAGGTGAAGAACCCCTCGGCCCTGTTCCTCAATGAAGGCGGCGAACGCGCGGCGGGCGCGGCGGTGTTCGCCGGCATCGAGGGCAGCCGGCCCGTCCTGGTGGAATTCCAGGCCCTGGTCGCGCCTTCCGCGTACGGAACGCCGCGCCGGGCGGTGGTCGGATGGGATTCCGGGCGTCTCGCCATGGTGCTGGCCGTGCTCGAGGCCCGATGCGGCCTTGGTTTTGGCGACAAGGACGTCTATCTGAACGTCGCCGGCGGCCTGCGCATTACCGAACCGGCGGCGGATCTCGCGGCGGCGGCGGCCCTGGCCTCCTCCGCCCTGGACGTCGCCCTGCCCCAGGACTGCGTCGTGTTCGGCGAGGTCAGTCTGTCGGGCGAAGTCAGGCCTGTCAGCCGGATGGAGACTCGTTTGAAGGAAGCCGCGAAATTGGGATTTGGCCGGGCGCTGGGACCGCTCGCCGGCCTGCCTGAGGGCGGCGGATCGTTGCCGGTCGCGGGCGTGGCCCGCCTGACCGACGCCGTGCGCCGGATCGGCGACGAGATCTGGACGAGCCTGACGTGACGCCTTTCGACATCATCGCCGGCCTGCTGCTGCTGATCTCGGGCGTCACCGGCTGGCTGCGCGGCGCCTCGCGCGAGCTGACCTCGGCCCTGTCGTTCCTGTTCGCCGCCGCCATCGCGCTGTTTGGCCTGCGGATCACCGGACCGCTGTTCCGCAAGCTCATGGACCCCGATTGGGCCGCCACCGGCGCGGCCGTCCTGGTGGTCTTCGTCGTGTTTTTCCTGATCTTCCGCCTGATCGGCGCCCAGGTCACCGCCAAGCTGCAGGAGAGCTCGGCCGGCGGGACCGCGGACAACGCCATCGGCGCGACGTTTGGCCTGGTTCGCGCCTGCGTGATGCTGGGCGTCTTCAACCTCTTGCTGCACCTGGCGACGCCGCCGGATCGGATGCCGCACTGGGTCGAGGACTCGATGTTCTACCCGCTGTCCGAAGTCAGCGGCAAAGCGCTCAAGGTCTTCGCCCCCAAGGGCAAGGCCCTGGCCGGCAAGCTGGCCCCCGCGATCAAGGACGCCGTCCACGAGGGCGCCGAGGACGGCGGCGACAATACGTCCGGCGAGGAATCGTCGGGAAAAGGCTATGATAGGAACCAGCGTCGGGATCTCGACGATCTGGTGGAGAAATCGCGATGACCTTCCTGGGCCAGTCGACCGACCGCTATTCGTCCGCACCCTGGCGGGATCCCGAGGACGACACGCTGCGCCTCGAATGCGGCGTGTTCGGCGTCTTCGGCGTCCGTGACGCGGCGGCCATCGCGGCCCTGGGCCTGCACGCCCTGCAGCACCGCGGCCAGGAAGCCTGCGGCATCGCCGCCTTCGACGGCA
Source organism: Caulobacter sp. X (assembly GCF_002742635.1). Taxonomy (NCBI): domain Bacteria; kingdom Pseudomonadati; phylum Pseudomonadota; class Alphaproteobacteria; order Caulobacterales; family Caulobacteraceae; genus Caulobacter; species Caulobacter sp. X. The sequence goes on from NZ_PEGF01000001.1 coordinate 613,618, forward strand.
ACCGCTTCCATACCGAACGCCACATGGGCCATGTCGGCGACGCCTTCACCGGCGCCGACCTCGTCCAGCGCCTGCCGGGCGCCCTGGCTATCGGCCACACTCGCTATTCGACGGCCGGCGGCGCGGGCATCCGCAATGTTCAGCCGATGTTCGCCGATCTCGAGACCGGCGGCGTCGCCATCGCCCACAACGGCAACCTGACCAACTTCCTGACCCTGCGCGAGCGCCTGGTTCAGGAAGGCGCGATCTTCCAGTCCACCTCGGACAGCGAGGTGATCCTTCACCTGATCGCCCGCTCGCGGAAGGCCAAGATCGTCGACCGCTTCGTCGACGCCGTCAGCCAGATCGAGGGCGGCTACGCCCTGGTGGCCATCACCAACAAGAAGATGATTGGCATGCGCGACCCGCTGGGCATCCGCCCGCTGGTCCTGGGCGACCTGGACGGCAAGCCGGTCCTGGCTTCGGAAACCTGCGCCCTCGACATGATCGGCGCCCGCTTCGTGCGCGACGTCGAGCATGGCGAGATGGTGGTGATCGAGGAGACCGGCGTCACCTCGACCAAGCCCTTCCAGACTAAGGCCGCACGGCCCTGCGTCTTCGAATACGTCTACTTCGCCCGTCCCGACAGCGTCGTGAACGGTCGCTCGGTCTATGGCGTGCGCAAGCGCATGGGCCGCAACCTGGCCAAGGAGACCGGCGTCGCGGCTGACGTCGTGGTGCCGGTGCCCGACAGCGGCGTCCCGGCCGCCCTCGGCTTCGCCCAGGAGAGCGGCATCCCGTTCGAGATGGGCATCATCCGCAACCACTATGTGGGCCGCACCTTCATCCAGCCGACCCAAGGCGTGCGCGAGCTGGGCGTGCGCATGAAGCACAGCCCCAACCGCGCCGTCCTGGCCGGCAAGCGCGTGGTGCTGATCGACGACTCGATCGTGCGCGGCACGACCTCGCTCAAGATCGTGCGCATGGTCCGCGAGGCCGGCGCGACGGAGGTCCACCTCCGCTCGGCCAGCCCGCCGATCAAGTGGCCCGACTTCTACGGCATCGACATGCCCGAGCGCGAGCAACTGCTGGCGGCCAACAAGTCGCTGGAAGAGATGGCCAAGTTCCTGGAAGTCGACAGCCTGGGCTTCCTGTCGGTCGAGGGCCTGTATGACGCCCTGGAGGCCGGTCCCCGCGACCCGGCCGCGCCCCAATTCACCGATCACTACTTCACCGGCGACTATCCGACCCGCCTGACGGACCGCGAGATCGCCGAAGGCCGCAACGAAGCCAACGACAAGCAGCTGTCGCTGCTGGTCAGCGCTTAGAAACTCCGCCCGCATGGGTCTGAAGGGTCTGCTCGAGAAGCTGAAGCTCGAGCCCTATGTGATCGCCCTGTTCGGCATGGTCGTGCTGGCCTCGATCCTGCCGGTGCGGGGCGAGGCCGCGCATGGGCTGTCGATCGTCGTCAAGCTGGCGATCGCTCTGCTGTTCTTCCTGCATGGCGCCAAGCTGTCGCGGGAGTCGGTCGTGGCGGGCGTCACGCACTGGCGCCTGCACCTGCTGATCCTGGCTTTCACCTTCGTGATGTTCCCGGTTCTGGGCCTGGTCATCAGCAAGATCGGCGTGCTGCCGCCGACGCTGGCGGCGGGGATTCTCTTCCTGTGCTGCCTGCCCTCGACCGTACAGTCGTCGATCGCCTTCACCTCGATCGCGCGCGGCAATGTCGCCGCCGCCGTCGTGGCGGCCAGCGCCTCGAACCTGTTCGGCATCTTCATCACGCCCGTGCTGGTCGGGATCCTGATGCATACCCAAGGCGGCGCGGCGGGCGGCTGGCATTCGGTGCGGGACATCGTCGTCCAGCTGCTGCTGCCGTTCATCGCCGGCCAGTTGGCGAGGCCGCTGGTCAGCGCCTGGATCACCAAGCACAAGGGCCTGATCGGCTATGTCGATCGCGGCTCGATCCTGTTGGTCGTCTATTCGGCCTTCAGCGAGGCCGTGGTCGGCGGCATCTGGCACAAGATCTCGCCCGCTCAGCTGGTGATCCTGCTGGTCGTCAACGGCGTGCTGCTGGCGATCGTGCTGGCGGCCACGACGTTTGGCGCGCGCGCTCTGGGCTTCTCACCCGAGGATGAGCGCGCGATCACCTTCTGCGGCTCGAAGAAGAGTCTCGCCACCGGCGTGCCGATGGCCGGCATCCTTTTCCCGGGCCCGACCGCCGGGATCATCGTCCTGCCACTGATGATCTTCCATCAGATCCAGCTGATGGCCTGTTCGGTCATCGCTCAGCACTACGCCAAGCAATCCAAGGAAGCTTAAGGGCTGATCGCGGTTTTACGTTTTCCGCCCTCTGCTCTAGAACCCGCGCCATGACTATCGACTCCCAAAAGCCGCTGGCCGGCCGCATCGCCCTCGTCACCGGCGCCACGCGCGGCATTGGCGAGGCGGTCGCCCTGGGCCTGGCCAAGGCCGGCGCCCACGTGATCGCTGTCGGGCGCACCCAAGGCGCCCTGGAAGCCCTGGACGACGCCATCCTGGCCGCCACCGGCGAACGCGCGACCCTGGTCCCGCTGGACCTGCGCGAGCCCGATGGCCTCGATCACCTGGGCGCGGCGATCCACCAGCGTTGGGGCAAGCTCGACATCCTGGTCGGCGCGGCCGCCCTGCTCGGCCCGCTCACCCCCGTCAGCCATCTGGAGCCCAAGGGCTGGGACATGGTGCTGAGCACCAACCTGACGGCCAACTGGCGGCTGATCCGTTCGATGGACCCGCTGCTGCGCGCCTCGGACGCCGGCCGCGCCCTGTTCTTCTCCAGCAGCGTCGCCCGCACCCGCCCGGCCTTCTGGGGCGTCTATGCGGCCACCAAGGCGGCGCTGGAGGCTCTGGTCGATGTCTATGCCGACGAGACCGAGAACACGCCGATCCGCGCCTTCTGCGTCGATCCCGGCGCCATGCGCACCAGGATGCGCGCCGGCGCCTTCCCGGGCGAGGATCCCCAGACGGTGCCCGCGCCGGAGACGATCGTCCCGTTCATCGTGGATCTGGTCCGCCCTGATCGCGAGGCGCCGAAGGGCGTCGTGCGCTTCAAGGAGCGCGGTCAGGAGTCACCCAGCGTCGACGCCTGACGCGCTCCAAGTGCATGAAGATGGAGCCTATTTAGCTGGTTTAGATGGTTCCATCTAAACCAGACAGGCTCTAGGCGCTCAAAGCCCTACCGCCCTTTCGGACGGCCAGGCCCGGTGTTGCCGCGCACGGTCCGCGAACCGGCCGCGGGACGACGCGGCGCGCCCGCCTTGCCGCCCGCCGTCTTGACGCCGACCTTGTAGCTGGGCGTCGTCGAGACCTTCTTCTGGACGCGCGGGCCCTTGGCCTTGACCGACTTGACGGCGGCCTTGCCGGGTTCGGACGCCGCGTCCGCGGGCTTGGCCGCGACCGTCGGCCCCTTCTTCTTCACGGGCTTCACCGCCGCCTTGCCCGGATCGGGCAAACCGGCAGCCTCGGCGGCCTTGGCCGCGGCTTCAGCCGCCAGGCGCTTGGACTTCTTGACCGTGTTGCGCGAGGCGCGGATGCGCTCCTCCTCGCGCTCGCGACGCTCGAACTCGCGCTTGCCGCGACCGCTGTGGCCCTTGGCCTCGCCCTCGGCATAGGGGTTGGCGCCCGACTTGACGGTGATGCGCAGCGGCACGCCCGGCAGGTCGAAGCTTTCGCGCAAGCTGTTGACCAGATAGCGGCGATAGTGGTCCGGCATCTGGTCGGCGCGGCTGGAGAACAGCACGAACGTCGGCGGACGCGCCTTGGTCTGGGCCATGTATTTAGGCTTCACGCGCTTTCCGTTCACGGCGGGCGGCGGGTGACGTTGCATGGCCATCTGCAGCCAGTCGTTCAGGTCGCGGGTCTTGACCTTGGTCGACCAGTCGCGGTGCGTCTTGATCACCGCCGGCATCAGCTGGTTGATGCCCTTGCCGGTCTCGCCCGACAGCGCCACGACCGGCGCGCCGCGCAGCTGCGGCAGCATGCGTTCGGCGTGTTCGCGGAAGGCGACCAGTTGGGCCTGCGGATCCTCGATCAGGTCCCACTTGGCCAGCACGAACACCAGCGCCCGCCCTTCCCGCTCGGCCAGGTCGGCGATCTGCAGGTCCTGGATCTCGAACGGGTGCGTGGCGTCCATCACCAGCAGCACCACCTCGGCGAAGGTGATGGCGCGGATGGTGTCGGCGGTCGACAGCTTCTCAAGCTTGTCCTGGACCTTGGCCTTGCGGCGCAGGCCCGCGGTGTCCACGAGGCGAATCTTGCGGCCGTCCCACTCCCAGTCGACCGAGATGGAGTCGCGGGTGATGCCGGCCTCCGGGCCGGTCAGCAGGCGATCCTCGCCCAGCAGGCGGTTGACCAGGGTCGATTTGCCGGCGTTCGGGCGGCCGATGATGGCGATGCGGATCGGCTTGGTGTCGTCGTCCTCGTCGTCCTCTTCGACCTCGTCCTGGGGCTCGTAGGCGGTCAGGGCGGCGTAGAGCTCGGCCATGCCTTCGCCGTGCTCGCCCGAGATCGGGATCGGCTCGCCCAGGCCCAGGCGGAAGGCTTCGCCAATGCCGGCCTCGCCCGCCTTGCCCTCGGCCTTGTTGGCCGCGACGATCACCGGCTTGTCGCGCCTGCGCAGGATCGCGGCGAACACCTCGTCCAGCGCCGTGACGCCCTCGCGGCTGTCGAACACGAACAGCGAGACGTCGGCTTCCTCGATCGCGGCCTCGGTCTGGGCGCGCATCCGCGCCTCGAGGCTGCTGTCGTCCACGTCCTCGAAGCCGGCGGTGTCGATCAGTTCCAGTTCGAGGTCGCCCAGGCTGCCCGAGGCGTAGCGGCGGTCGCGCGTGACGCCCGGCTGGTCGTCGACGATGGCCAGCTTCTTGCCGGCCAGACGATTGAACAGCGTGGACTTGCCCACATTCGGGCGGCCGACGATGGCGAGTTTCAAAGGCATAGGCGTCCAGTAGTCGATTTTGGCCCTCTTCGCAAAAGCGAAGGCCCGGGCCGGCTCTCACCGTCCCGGGCCCGAAGGCGTTTGATTGTCTTTCCGGCCCGTCGAATTGGGCCGAAGGATCAGCGGATGGCGACCAGTTCGGCGTCGTCCGTGACCACGTAGATCATGTCGCCCACCGCGATCGGGTTGATCAGGACGGGCGAGCCGATCTTCAGGGTCTTTTCCTTGGCGCCGGTCTTGGCGTTCAGCGCCACGGCCTCGCCTTGGCTGGACACCGTGATCAGGCGGCCGTTGGCCAGGATCGGCGTCGACCACAGGATCGGGTGCTTGGCGCGCTTCTTCTTCTGCTTCTTGGTCAGGGCCTCGGTGTTGTTGAGATCCTGGATCCAGTAGACCGAGCCGCTTTCGCGCGAGACGCAGATCACCTGGCCGGCCTTGTCGACGACATAGACGACGTCGCCGGCGACCCACGGGGTGGTGATGCCGGTGACGGGCAGGCTCCAGCGGGCCTGGCCGGTGCGCAGGTCGGTGGCCGCGAAGACGCCCGAGTGGCTGACCGCGAAGACGTCGCCCTTGTAGATGACCGGACGGCCCGGGATGTCCCGGATCTCCGACAGGGCGTTGGTGCGGCTGGCGCGGCTCAGGGCCTCGCTCCACAGGTCGTTGCCGTTGGCGGCGCGCAGGGCCACCAGTTCGCCCGAGGCGAAGCCGGCCACCACGGTGTCGCCGCTGACGGCGGGGGTCGAGGCGGCCAGGATGCGCGCGGGCTCGCTAAGGGCCTGATAGGTCCAGCCCGGCGCGCCGGTGGCGGCGTCGAAGGTCAGGAGTTCGTTGTCGGTCGAAACCACGAAGACGCGGCCGTCGACGACAGTCGGGGCGGCGTGGATCGGAGTCGACGCCTGCTGGGTCCAGCCGAGGTTTCCGCTGGCGGCGTCGATCTGGGCCACAAAGCGGAAGCCCGAGGCGACGTACAGCTTGTTGTCCGTCCCCAAGGCCAAGCCGCCGCCGAAGCCCAGGCGATCGTTCTTCTTGGGAATCAGGCCCAGGAAGCCGCCCTTCTTGGTCGGACCGGCGGCCGGGCGCAGATCCTTATGCCAGACGGTCGAGCCGGTCTTGGCGTCCAGCGCCGAAACCGTGGCCGCGCCGTCCATCACATAGATGCGGTCGCCGGCCGAGACCGGCGGGGCGGTGACGTGGAACGTGCGGCCGCCCTTCTTGCCGAAGCCGCGCTTCCAGGCGACCTCGAAGGCCTTGCCCGCGTCGACGTGCTCGATCGACTGCTCGGCGTTGCCGCCCGGCAGGCGCCATTCGGTCTGGACGACCGGGTCGGGCAGGAAAAAGTCCGCGCCCTTCAGCGACTCATTGGCCTCGACCTTCTGGTCGAAAGCGATGATCGAGATCCGCTGGCCTTGGCTGGCGGTGCTCTTGTTCTTCTCGCTCTTATCGAACGGATTGAGCTTGGAGACCGTCGAGCAGCCGCTGACGGCCACCGAGGCCGACATCAGCGCCACCAGGGCGACGGAACGCTTGGACATCATCAGGCGGCTCATTGGGCGGCGTTGGGGGCGGCGTTCGGAGCCGCGGCGGGCGGAATCTGGCCCATGGGCGGCATGGCGGGCAGGCTGGCGGCGGCTTTCACCGCGGCGGCCAGATCCTTGGCCGTGCCCGAGTCGATCAGCTGCATCGCCGCCTGGGCGCGCTGGCGCACTTCTTCAGACGTATTGTCGAGCGAATTGGCGAGCACGACGAAGTCGCCGCGCGCGCCGGCGACGTCGCCGGCTTGCAGCTTGGCGAAGGCCAGCGCCTCCTTGGCGTACACGCGGTACGGGCTCTTTTCCCCCGCCAAAGGCGTCAACCTCGCTTCGATGTCCTTGTAGGACGCGGTGTCCATCAGGGCGAAGGCGGATTTGAGGCGGGCCAGATCACCGAGGATGGGGTCGGGCGCGGCCTTGGCGGCCTCGTCGAAATAGGCGACGGCCTCCTTGGTCTTGTTTTCTTCGATGCGGATGTCGCCCATCTGCAGCAGCGCCAGGGCCTTGTAGCCGCGCGCGCCGCCGTCGGCGACGGCCTTGAACTGGCCGAACGCCTTGTCCGGGCCGGCCTTCTGGGCGGTCTCGAGCGCGGCTTGATAAGCTTCCGAGGCCTTGTCGGCCTGACTGGTCTGATAGGACTTCCAGCCCCAGTAGCCGCCGACGCCGATCACCGCCGCTACGACCGCCGTCGCGACCCACGGCAGCGACTTGACGGCGAGCGACTGATAACGCTCCGCCCGAAGCTGTTCTTCGACTTCGTCAAAAACATCGACCACGAAACGAGGCTCCGAAAACAGGCGCTAGGACCAAAGGACGTCGCGCACGAACCCGGCCGACATCGCTGGTTTAAGACAGATTGTGGCGGGCGAAGGGCCGCCAGCCGAGGCGGCGAACCTATAGCGTGCCGCGCCCTGCCGCAACGCCCGCCGGACGGCGATCGATCCGTAAGGCTCAGGCCTTCTTCGCGTAGTAGGTCTCGGCCTCGCCCGGGAAGCTGCGATCCTGAACATCGCGGGCGTATTGGGCGGCGGCGCGCTGGATTTCGCCCTTCAGGTCGGCGTAGCGGCGGACGAACTTGGGGGTCCAGTCGAACAGGCCCAGCATGTCGTCGACGACCAGCACCTGGCCGTCGCAGGCGGCCGAGGCGCCGATGCCGATGGTCGGGACGCTGACGGCCTCGGTCACCTCGCGGGCCAACCCTTCGGCCACGCCCTCGACCACGATCGCGAAAGCGCCGGCCTCGGCGGTCAGGCGCGCTTCCTCAAGCACCTTGGCGCGGCCCGCCTCGTCCTTGCCCTTGGCCTTGAAGCCGCCTTCCAGCAGCACGGCCTGAGGACGAAGGCCGACGTGACCCATGACCGGCACGCCGCGTTGGGTGAGATAGGCGATCGTCTCGGCCACGGTCGGGCCGCTCTCGACCTTCACCGCCTGGGCGCCGGTCTCCTTCATGATCCGCACGGCGTTGGCGTAGGCCTCCTCGTGCGAGCCCTCGTACGAGCCGAACGGCATGTCGATCACCACCATGGCCTTGCGCGAGCCGCGCATAACGGCCTGGCCGTGCAGGATCATCATGTCCAGAGTCACGCCGACCGTATTGGGCAGGCCATGGACGACCATGCCGACGGAATCGCCGACCAGGAGCACGTCGCAGGCGTCGTCCAGAGCGGCGGCCACGGGGGCCGTATAGGCGGTCAGGCAGACGATCGGCTTGCCGCCCTTGCGAGCGGCGATGTCGGGGGCGGCCAGACGGCGAACCGTCTCTTCACGGTGAGCGGACAGGACCAACGCTCCTCAAGCAACGCGATTGGGCGCCGTTTGTGGGCCGGATCGCGCCGCGCCGCAACATGAACAGTGATAAGCCGCTTAAAGCTCCTCGACGATACGCGTCACCGCGAAGGCCAAGGCCACCACCGCCAGAGCCGCCGCGAGCCAGACGGCTTCGGCGCTAGCTGGCGTGGTCAGCACCGAATTGATCTTGGCGACACCGGCGCTGTACTCGGTCTCCAGGCTGTGGCCGCTGTTGCGCGACAGCTGAGCGATCTCCGCGGAAAAACGCGTCGACAGGATCTGGAACGCGCCAAACAGGCCCGCCACGGTTCCCGCCCCGCCGATGAACAGGCGACGCATCGCCCAGCCGCGATCCAGCTTGGCCGCCACCTCTGCGTTGAACAGCGCCGCGTCTTGGAACGCCGGCGGTTCGGCGAACAGTCGAGTCAGTTGGGCTTCGAAATCGGGTTCAGCCATGAGCTTCCCTCCTCGCCCCCTCATCGGGCCGGGCGAGCTTCGCCCGGAGTTTATCCAGACCACGTTTGACATGGGATTTGACCGTGCCAATGGGAATGTTCAAGGCCTCGGCCGCCTCGCCGTGGGACCAGTCGGCCCCGTAGCAAAGCGACACGCACAGCCGCTCGCCGCGCGAGAGCGCCTTCAGCGCATCGTCCAGATCGATGCGGCTGGCGGCGTCGCCCGAAGCGTCCCGACTTCCCAGCTCCTCGACCGGCTCGACCGCATCCGAGAAGATCAGCCGCGCCTCGCGCTTGACCTTCTTCAGATAGAGTCGGGCGGCGATCTTCTTGATCCAGCCGGCGAAGGTCCCCTCGCCCCGGAACTCGGCCACCTGCTCGAAGCCCGTGATGAAGGCGTCCTGAGCCAGATCGTCGGCCGTCGCGGAGTCGGCGCCCAGCCGCCGCAGCAGGCCGCGCACGGCCGAGCCGTGACGCCGAACCAGCTCTCCGTAGGCCTGGCGATCGCCTCCCGCCGCCTTGGCGGCGAGCTCGACGTCGTGACCGGTTGGCGGGCTTTGCGCGCCCATGGTTTCAAGCCCCTCCCAAGGCTGCGGGCTAGACCCGCGGCTCCTTGTTCGGATTGAAGAAGCTGAGGACGATATAGGCGACGCCGATCACGGCGGGGATGCTGGCGATGCCGAACCCGTCGAAATCGTCGCCCCCGTGGATAAAGTCGCCGAAATAGGTGGCCAAGCCTACGCCAACGCCCACCGCCAGCCAGATGACGCCGGTGCGCAGGTCGCGCAGACGGCTCGGCGGCAGCTTCACGCTCTTGGTCAGGGTTTCGATGACCTCGGGCGGCAGAGGCTGGCCTTTGTCGATGGCGGCGCGGATCGTCGCCTGCATCTCCTGGCGCTCCTTGCTCTTGAAGTAGAAGGGCAACACGACGATCGCGACGACCATGGCGAAGGCGCCGATCGGGACGATGATTTCAGGACCCATGACTTATCCTCCAGACTTTCGTGGAGCGACGCCCCCGCGCCGCCTTCACTGGTAAGAGGCGCTCACGGTCTCGTTTGGAGGCGCCCGACGGGATGAAACTTTCGTAAGGCGAATTTCAGTCCGCGGAGAAGTCCTCGCGGGCCCAGACCCCGGGCGCGCCCAGCATCAGAATCGCCGCGACGAAGGTCAGCACCGCCGCGGTGGAAGCAAGGCTCGTCGCAAAGGTCGAAACCGCTTGGTTCAGGGCGGGAGCGCAAGCCCATAGGACCAGCGCCAAGACCACAGCCCCAACCGCCCCCGTCGCCAACCGCGCCAGGAAAGCCCGCCGCTGGGCCCGCTTCATTACTTCGAGCGTGAAGAGATCCGCGCGACTCTGCTTGGGCGTCTCACCCAGGAAGGCCGACAGTTGATCATCCAGGCTCATGACGCGCCTCCCAGAACCGACAGCAGCCGCTCGCGGCCACGGGTAACATGCGATTTGACCGTGCCGAGGGGAAGCCCCAGCGCTTCGGCCGCCTCGGCGTGCGACCAGCCTTGCCCCAGGCAGAGGGTTACACAAGCCCGCTGGTCCTCGGGCAAGGTCGCCAGCGCCGCCTCGAGCGCCAGGCGATCCTCGGCCGCGACGTCGGTGGCGGCCTCGAGTTCCTGTTCGCCCCGCCAGGCCTCGTCCCGCGCCGCCGCGCGCTGGGCGCCGCGCCTTTGGGACAAGGCTTTTTTCCACGCGACGCCGTAGAGCCAGGCCCGAAAGCCGTCGTCGGCGCGCAACTTGTGGAGCCCCGCCCACGCCGCCACGAAGGCTTCCTGGGCGATGTCGTCGGCGTCGATCCAGCCACTCTTGCGCAGAAAGCCGCGCAGAGGCCGTTCATGGATCGCCACCAGACGAGCGAAGGCGGCCTGGGACCCCGCGCGCGCCTGCTTGACGAGCGCGGCGTCCATCAGACGGTCGGACCGTTCCGATCCAGCAGGACCTGGACCAGGGTGGCCGCGCAGATCGAGCCGAGGACGAACGCCACGATCGTGAAGGCCTCGCCGGCTCCGTAGATGTTGTTTGCGGCGGCGAAGGCGAAGCCGCTGCTAAGCAGACCGAACAACACCACGCGATACCAGCCGCGCTCGCGGCGCCGGCGATAGCGGAAGCCAACACGGTCGCCATCACCATCGTCCTCGCAGCGACGCCATGGCGCATTCAGCTTGGCGAGCAGCTCCGGCGGCGGCTCACGGCCAGCGGCGGCGTAGGTCTTGATGAGGTCCAGCATCTCCTGGTTGGCCCGATAGTCGAGCCAGTTCCTCCAGGCGCCGAACGCGAATCCGGCCAGCGGGAACAGCAGCCACCAGAACTGTTGGAAAAGCTCCACGAACATCGTCGCCTCCGTCTAGCGGTGCAACTGCGCCAGCAGCGCGGCCGAAGGCTCCTGGCCCTTGGCGGCCAGATCACGGAGCACGTCGATCACCTCGCGGCGGGCGCGGTAGTTGAGCCAGGCGCGAAAAGCGCCCAAGGCCATGAAGCTCATGGGGAACATGAGCCACCAGAAGTCGCGGAACAGGTCGTAGGCCATGGCCTTCATCCCTTCGATAGCAGCGCGTTCATCCGCGCTCTCGAAGGTTAGTCGCCGCCGCCTCGCGCTTCGGATGCGGCCACGAACGAAATAATTTCGGACATCGAGTTGAACGACACCGTCGGACGGTGCTCGGCCAGGATCGAGGGCTTGGCGTAGCCCCAGCCGACGGCGCCGCAGTCGAGGCCCACGGCCCGGGCGGCTTCGATATCGCGCGTCTCGTCGCCGATGCAGATCACCTTGTCGCGCGAGACGCCGCGCGCCGTGACCTGCTTGAACTTGCGAGCCTTGCCAAACAGCGACGCGCCGCAGGCGTAGAGGCTGATGAGGTCCGCCAGTTCAGGTCCCAGCACCCGGCGAATGACGTCTTCGCTGTTGGAGCTGACCACCGCGATCTTGACGCCGGCTTCGTGCAGGGCGCGCAGCATCTTGGCGGTTTCGGGGAACAGTGGGATCGTATGGGCGTCGGCGGCCATCAATTTCTTGCCGGCGCGCGCGATTAGCGGAAGCTTCCAGGGCGAGACGCCCAGATAGCGGATCACCTCGCGCGTGCTGCGCCCGCGCAGCATCTCGATCTCTTCGTCGGTGACGGTCTTGAAGCCATAACGGCGCGCCATCGGATTGACGGCGCGCATCATCCACGCGGCGCTGTCGGCCAGCGTTCCGTCGAAGTCAAAGATGACCAGTTCGTACCGCGAGACGCCGTTCTCCCCCACTCGTTCAAAGTCCCCCTTGAGCGCCGCGACGTCGCGACCGTTCTCCCCAAGTGATAGACCGATCTCCGAAAGCTTGTCGTCTTAAACTTGCTCCGACGCGCGTCGAAGCCCGATCAATCTAGCCCAGCGCGGACTCATAGAGATCCGGCTTGAAGCCGACCAAACGCCGGCGTCCCAGATCCAGGACCGGACGCTTGATCATCGAAGGATTGGCCAGCATCAGGCCGATCGCCTTTTCCCGGTCGATCCCTTGCTTGTCGGCGTCGTCGAGCTTGCGAAACGTCGTCCCCGCGCGATTGAGCAGCGGCTCCCAGCCCAACTCGTCGACCCAGGCCTCCAGGCGAGGACGGTCGATCCCGGAGGCCTTGTAGTCGTGGAAGACGTAGGCCTGCCCTCGGTCCTCCAGCCACTTGCGGGCCTTGGCGACCGTGTCGCAGTTCTTGATGCCATACATCGTCAGGGTCATGGCCGTTATCCTCGGCGAATCCGCGTCGCCCATGGCCTAGATGAGCCGAGCCGTGACGCCAACCTCAGCCGGTGAGAACCCAGCTCTTGAGCACGATGTGACGGGTCTGGCCCAGCTTGCTCTGGACAAGGACAAAGCGATCGATCGTCCATCGGATCGGCGCGATGGCCTGGGCTGGAACGACCTGGCCGTCATACTGCAGCGTCACATGCGGAACGAAGGCCTTGTCCGGCTTCAGGCCGACCTTGGCCATCTCCAGTCCCAGCCGTTGCTGGAAGCCGACCAGGGCGTCGAGACCCGCGCCGGCCTGCAGCGTGAAGGGATTGTTCCCTGGACGATTGGCGAAGCTCATCGCGCGATCGAGGACGACCTCGAACGGCGCGGCGCTGACGCCCAGGCCCGCCGCCTCGCCCTTCCGCACGATCTCGGCGGGAAGACCCACATAGTCGCCCAGGTGATGCAGGGTGACGTGGAAGCGGTCCGTCTGCAGCGGCTGACCGCGCAGACCGAGCGCCTCGCGCAACCGCCGGGCCTCTTCTCCGATCCGCTCGGCCGTGGCCGCGTCCGGATATAGCAGGAACATCAGCCGATCGGTCGGCGTCGGCGGGTCGAAACCCGGCAAACCCAGTTGTGTCATGAAGGCCTAGGACGCCCGCGCGGCGGTTTCGACGCGGGTCCAGACCTGCGACTTGCAGAGGAAGTTCGGCAGCAGACAGCCTTTGGCGCGCAGGGACGCGCGGCTCAGCAGGCGCACCTGGCCCGAGAAGGTCATGTTCAGGTCAGGCACGAACACCCGCCCCTTCCAGTCCACCGGACCGCTCGGCGAGAAATCGCGAAGCAGCTGCATGCCGACCAGTTCGCGATTGCTGCCCTTGCGGACGTCGGCCTGGGCTTCGGCGTTGGCCCAGACCACGTTGCCGCAGGTGCCCTCGCCGCAAGGCTTGATCTCGATGTGGACGCTGCCCTTCGGGTTGCTCCAGACGCCGTAGATGTCGCCCGCCCGCGGCGGCGAAGGATCGGCGGCCCAGGCCCCCTGCGCGCTCGCGAAGGCCAATCCCAGGATCGCAAATCCCAACGCCACTCGGTTCATCCTGACCTATCCTTCCACCCGTCTGGGCGACAAAGAGAAACATGCCGACAACATGGAGCGGCTCGCGCTCAACGCCTATATCGCCCCTTCGTTTTTTCCAGAGTCGAATTGAACGTCCCGCCATAACGCCTCAGCGGCTATTCGGATCGGGGGCCGGGTCCAGCGCCCTCCCGGGCTAGAACCGCAGGCCCTTCATCACCCAGTAGGTCAAAGCCGCCGCGACAAGGGCGATCAAAAGCGCCAACCATGGCGGCGCGAAGGCCAACTGCGGATCGGCATCCAATCGTCGCCGCCCGGTGACCATCGGGCGGATCAGGTTCGAGCGCTTGTAGACAAGGTAGAAGACGACGGCCGCCACATGCGCGAGCACCAGCGCCTGGATGGCCGTAAAGCTCCAGTCATGCCACTGGGCGAACTGGCGGCCTGTCTCGAAGCTGACCCGATCGGCCAGCGGACCGGACTCCAGGCCGTCGATGTCGACCGAGAACAGCCCCGTCACCACCTGGGTGACGATGGCCGCCAGCAAGGCCAGGACACTGAGAGCCCCGACCGGATTGTGCCCCGGCGTCGACGACGGCGTCCGATCACCCAGCGTGCGGGCGTAGGCCAGCACCGTCCTCGGCCCCTTCACGAACTGCGAGAACCGCGCGCTCTGGCTGCCCACCACGCCCCAGATCAGCCGGAAGGTGATCAGGGCCAGAACAGAATAGCCGGACCAGCGGTGCCAATCCATGTGTCCCGTGCTGGCCGACCACCAGGAAAAGCCGATCAGCCCGACCAGCGCCCAATGGGTCAGGCGCGTAGGCGCGTCCCAGAGCTTGAAGCCACGCTGTCTGGGCGCGATCGAGGGAGCGTCCGAGGACATAGGGTTAGTTCCGCGGCACGCGGAAGGACTCGTGGCAGCTCTTGCACGAGGCGCCGACCGCGCGGGACTGGCCGCGCACGCCGTCCAGATCGCCGGCGGCCGCCAGTTGCTGCAGGCGGGACACCTCAAGCTGGGCGCGGTTGATCGCGGCCGAGAACTTGGCCGGATCCGTCCACACCTCGGGCTTGGCGTCGGTCGGCAGCTTGGACTCCGGTCCGCTGCCCTTGGGGAACCACGAGGGGATCTGCGTGGTGAGCGTCTTCAGCTTGGCGGCGTTGTCGGCGATCAGCTTGCGGTCGGGCGCGTCTTTCTTCAGCTCGTCCGAGATGGCCTTGTTGGCGGCTCCGATCTGCTTGAAGTTGTCATGCCTGGCCTTGATGGCCTTGCCCGCCGGGGTGTTGGGCAGGTTTCCGGGCTCATGGGCCACCGCGCCCGTCGCCATCATGATCCCCGCGACGATGCCGAAGGTCGCGGCTTTGCTCATCAGCGTCATGCTCTCTGCCTCCCAGTGATTCCTGGGCGAGTATGGCGCCGTCCGGCGGCCGCGACTGCCTGTTCGTGGCTCATGACGCCAAATTCCGCGCCTCCCGCCGCTTCAGAACACAGACGCCGCGCCGACGCTGTCGCTAGCAGCTCTCTTCCAACAGGCGCCGCACGGCTTGGAACACGGCCTCTACGGGCTTGGCCTCCACACAGCGCGCGTCGTCGATCGCCGCGTGATGAAGACGATGGGCGCCGAAGATCCCGGCGACGCGCCGATAGCCGGCGGCCGCGATATGGGCGAGCTCTCCGGTGGTCCCAGCGCCAAGCGCATAGGGGGCCTCCAGCCCGGGAAGGCCCGAGAAGGCGACGCGACAGGCCGGGACAAGCTCGCTGCTGGCCATCAGGAAGCGCTGCGGATCGGCGCTGGGCAAGGGCGCCAGACGCCCGCCCAGTTCGTGCCAATCGCGCGCGGCGACATTGGCGCCCAGGTGAAACCAGAGACGAGTCTGGTCCGGCGGTGGCGCGGCCGCCTCGAGCAGGTGCTGCGCGCCAAGGTTTTCGTACTCGTGGCCGCTGTTGCTGACGAAGGCCAGATCAACCGGCAGGTTGGACCGGCTGGCCCAATCGGCCAGCATCATCCAGGCCGCGACGCCAGGCCCGCGCTCCCCAGCGCAGGTGAACCAGCCGGAACGCGGGGTGGAGACCACGAGCCATTGACCATGACCGCGGTCTCGCCGCCCGATCAGGTTGAAGCTGGGGCGCCGCCCGCCCCGCCCGGTGATCTTCAGAACGCCGGCGGCGCCCGACTTGGCCGCCGCGATCAGCGCCGGCGCATCCTTCGGCGCCAGCGTCGCCACCGGCGAGTTGAACAGCGGCGTTCGACCATCGGCGTTGAGCGCCAAGGCCTCGCCGCTGGGACCGGTGGTGATCAGGACGACCGCCTGCGCGCCGGCGCTCAAGGCCGCTTGGACGGGCCCTCGCACGGCGGGCGACACCGCGCTGCTCCAGCGCGCGTAGGGCAGTGCGATGAGGACGATCGCGCCGTCGGCCGCCGCCGCCGCGTCTTCCGGCGCGCGGACAACGACCCGTCCCCCTATGCCGTCGGAGCCCGTGGGCGTGACGATCGCCTGGGGTACGACCGCGGCGCGCGCGTCTCCGACCTGGAGCCAAGCCTCGTCGACCTCGAAGAAGGGTGCGTCGAACGCCTGGCGTTCGACCACAAGCCCGCGAGCCTCAAGCCAAGCGGCCATCCACTCGCCGCAGGCTATGTCCCCGGGCCCGCCGCTCGCCTTTCCGCCGAAGGCCACATAGCGCTCGAGCAGCTCGGCGGCGGATGGCGCGCTCTGCGCCGCCCAGGCCGTACTGGTCGCCACGCCGGCGGCCAGCGGCGTCGCCAGCAGAGATCTGCGCGTGGGCGTCATCGGTCCCCCTCTCCTGGTCGCGGCCGGCCAAAGGGGGCCGGCTCTCGACGGCTTGACCTCAGTTGAACAGCTGCACCTTGCGTCCGTCGACCTCGGAGCGGAACTGCCGTCGGCTGGTGAACATCGGCTCGATATTGGCCTTGTCCCAGGCGGCGAAGTCTTTCGAAAGGCGCGCCACCACTTCAGGATGGGCGCTGGCCAGATCGTGCTTCTCGCCCGGATCCTTCGAGACGTCGAACAGCAGCGTCCACTGGCCCAGCGGCGAGACCTGCGCCTTGACGCCATCGGGCGTCGGCGAGCCCAGCACGTTGGTCATGTCATCGACCGTGTCGGACTTGTTGACCACCAGCAGCTTCCAGTTTCCTTCGCGCACGGCGTGATTGGGTCCCATGCGCCAGTAGAACGCCCGCTCCACCGGCTTGGCGGTCGGCGCGAGCGCCGAGGCGATGTCGCGTCCTTCGACGCCCGTGGGCGCCTTCACACCCGCCAGGTGCGCGACCGTGGGCAGGATGTCGAGGGTCGAGACGGGCCGGCTGGAGACCATCCCCGGCGAGATACGGCCGGGCGCCGAGATGATGAAGGGCACGCGCACCCCGCCCTCCCAGGGGAAGGCCTTGTAGCCCGACAACGGTGCGTTGGAGCAGGCGCCGCGGATGTAGTTGGGGCAGCCATTGTCGCTGAGGAAGAAGACCACCGTGTCGCGTTCCAGATCCTCGTCCGCCAGAGCCTTGCGCAACCGGCCGATATTGTCGTCCAGCGACGCGACCATCGCCGCGTAGAGCCGCTGGTGGGGCGAGGCGATGTGGGCGTAGCGGTCGGTATAGGCCTTGGGCGCCTGCAGCGGGGTGTGAGGGGCGTTATAGGCCAGGTAGAGGAAGAAGGGCTGGCGGCGATGGGACTTGATGAAGCCTATGGCTTCGTCGGTGAACACGTCGGTCAGGTAACCGCCCTGCTCGACGACCGTTCGTCCGCGCACGATCGGAAAGCGCGCGCGGGTCATGGCGCCGTCGGCCCCGGTGTCGGCCTGCAGACCGCTTTCCGACGGATCCTTGAAGTAGCTGGCGGCTCCGCCCAGGAAGCCGAAGAAGCTATCGAAACCCCGGTCGAGCGGGTGGAAGCCCGGCGCCTGGCCGATGTGCCACTTGCCCACCATCGCGGTCGCATAGCCGGCGGACTTCATCACCTGGGCGATGCTGGTCTCACTGACGGGCACACCCGTCTGCTCGTCACGCCCGACGGGATTGAATTCAAAGCCGAAGCGGGCCTGATGGCGTCCGCTGATCAGGCCCGCGCGCGAGGGCGCGCAGACCGCCGCGGTCGCATAGCCGGCGGTAAAGCGCACGCCCGAGGCGGCCAGCGCGTCGATGTTGGGCGTGTCGATCACCTTGCCGCCATAGGCGCCCAGATCGCCATAGCCAAGATCGTCGGTCAGGATGACGATGACATTGGGCGCGCGCGGCTTCGCGGGTGAGGAAAAGCCCGTCGTGGCGAGGCCGACCAAGCAGGCCGCGAAGGCAAGGATCCAGCGCTTCATGGGCTCTCCGCGGGTCGGATGGGGGTGGCAGCGCCGCAGGCCTTGGCCTTCACATAGGCCTCCCCCATCGGCGCGAGGATCTTGGGCAGGTCGCACAGGCTTTTGGCCGCCGCGGTGTCACCCCGAAGGTAGGCGCGCCAGAAGGCCAGCGTCTCCTCGACGATCACCCGCATTTGGCCTGCGTCAGTAGGTTTTGGCGCACCCATGGACTGGCGTCGTCCGGTGTAGACGCCATGGTCGCCGTCGCGCAGCACGATCAGGAACTGATCGGCGCCCGTGATCTCCTGAAACGGAATGGTCCGCTCCCAGGGCGTCTTTTCCAGATCAATCGCGGTGCGGTCGAGCGTGCCGGTGAAGTGCAACATCGGCGTATGGATCTGAGCGAACGCGGTGTTGGCCCCGCCCTGCCGAGGCTTGTTGGGGCTGTAGACAATGGCCGCCTTGATCCGAGGCTCGCGGAAGGCGCCGTCCGGCGCGCCCGGCAGGACCTGCCCGACGGCGACCAGCGTGGCGAGCGCGCCGAAGGAATGACCGCTCATGCCGATGCGCGAAAGATCCAGCTTGCCGGCCAGAACGCCGCCAGGCGCGTTCATGCGCGTGAGCTGGTCCAGCGCGAAGGGGATGTCCCCAAACCGGTTGGCGGCCGCGTCGGGCGCCAGCTTGCCCAGCAGTCCGGCTTCCTCGCCGGGACGAAATCCCGCCAGGATGGCGGTGTCCGAGCCGGGATGCTGCAGGGCCGCCACCGCGAAGCCCGCCTCGGCAAGCGCCTGGAGGATATAGGTGGAGCCCTCTCGCGATCCGCCCAATCCATGGGAGTGGACGATCAACGGAAAAGGCCCCGGGCCGGCGGGCACGTAGAGCTTGTAAGGCACTTCACGCCCGCCGCGCGCCGGGTCAGTCCACTCGCCGTAAGAAATGCTGGGCTTGGCCGCCGCCGCGCTCGCCACGTCCCGCGCCGCCGCAAGGCTCGGCGCGGCCGTCCCCAGCGCCAGGGCCGCCATGGCCGCGCGAGCCGAGCGACTCCAGGCCATGGCTAGAACTCCCATCCCAGCTCGACCCCGATCACCCGCGGGTCGGTGTAGAACTCGTTCGCGCTGACGATGTTGGCCAGATAGGTCTTGTCGCCGAGGTTGCGGCCAAAGACCGAGAACCTCAGGCGTTCGGAGCGCACGCCGATCCGCGCGTCGATCAGGCCATAGCCTTGGTACGAGCGGCTGTTGTCGGGGTTCTCATAGCCGCCGTCGGCCATCTGCAGGCCCGCCGAGGCGAAGCCGCGCCAGGCGCCGCCCACGGGGAAGGTATAGGTGGCGTTCAGCGCGAACTGATAGTCGCGCAGGCGCGGCACGGCCTTGCCGCTCAGGTCGGCGTCATCGGGAAGCCCATCGCCGTTCAAGTCGAGCTTGGCCTTGGCGCCGTCTTCGAACTTGCCTTTCTGCCCGCTGAGGCTGGCGCTGAGGGTCAGGTCCGTCGCGCCGAGCAGGAACCGGCGACGGGCCTCGATCTCGTAGCCGGCCACGTGGGCGTCGCCGGCGTTCTGCAGAATGAAGCCGCGCGAAAGCGAACTTGGCGCACTGACCACCTGAACATTGTTGGTCCAGGTGTAATACACGGCCGCCGACAGCTGGACGCCCTTCCAGCGTCCCTTGGCGCCCGCCTCGTAGGAGTAGGCGTATTCGGGATCATAGAGCAGTTGCTGGGCGATCTGGGCGCGGACGGTCGTCGGCGGCAGATTGCTGTTGAAGCCGCCCGGGCGATAGCCCGTGGCGAAGCGGCCATAGACATTGGCGCCGTTGTCGAAGCGGTGACGCAGGGTGACCGTCGGGGTCACGAAGGTCCAGCGGCGTTCGGCCTCGACACGGGCGGTCTCATTGCCGGCCGCGCAAGCCGTCCCTGTCACGTTGGGCGGACAGAATTCGACCGAGCTGGCCGGCAGCGGACCCGTCGCGCCATCCGGATCGACCGTGACCACGGCCATCAGGCCCGCCGGCGTCGCGCCGCTCCCAAAGAAGGCCAAAGGATCCTTGGCGTAGCGTTCGAACCAGAACGACTTCTTGTCGCGCTGCAGGCGCGCTTCAACGCCCAGGGTCGTGGCGTCCGTAAGCTTGTATTCGAGGCTGCCAAACAGCGACGGCGACTTCAGCTCTTCGGAGAAAGCGTCGTGATTGACCGAAAGACGAGCGGACGAACGCACGCTTGCGGAATTTCCTGTTAGGGCCCCGGCCTGGCCGACCACGCAACCGGCGGCGACCGACTGGAGAGCGCCCGAATAGGCGGGGCAGAGATAGGGGTCGATGACGACATCGTCGCTGGTGGACAAAAACTCGACGCCCGCCAGCCAGGTGAGACGGCCCTCGCCCTTGGAGCTCAGATAGGCCTGGGCGACAAAGCGGCTGTAGTCCTCGAACTGGCCCACGGTGTAGTCCGGGGTGAGCACCGCCGCGCCGGGGGCGACATCTATGCCCGACTGGCCCGCATAGTGATCATTGTCCTCGTTGGTCCGCCCCGCGTCGCGCGTCTTCCAGCCGACCTTGGTCGTGAAGTCCGCGAAGCCGAAGTCGCGCTTGGCCGTCAGATAGACCGAGTCCTCGGTGATCTTGGCGCGTCCCTCGCGATCGAGATCCGCCCGGGTCCAGCGCGAGGCGTCCAGCACCGAGCCGTCGACACGCGCGGCGCGGCGAGCCAGACTCGAAAAGGCCGGCGTGTCGCTCTCGTAGCGCTCGTAGGTCAGGTCGACCGTGGTCGCCGAGTCCGGCGTCCACCGCAGCCCCGCGCGCAGACCCTTATAGGTCTGCCAGTCCACCTCATGACCGGTCGTTTCGTTGGTGATGAAGCCGCCGTTCTGGTCGTCGTAGAGCCCCGCCACGCGAAGGGCCAGCTTGTCGGCGGCCAGCGGCAGGTTCACGACCCCTTCGATCGAGGCGCGCTCGGGCTGGCTATAGCGAGCGGTGAGCGAACCGCCGAGGGTCTGGTCCGGCGCGTGGGCCACGACATTGACCGCGCCGCCCACGGAGTTGCGGCCATAGAGCGCCCCTTGCGGCCCCCGCAACACCTCGATCCGCTCGATGTCCAGCAGGTCGATACGGCTCAGGGATCGACCGCCAAAGCCGCCGCCGGCGTTATAGAGCCCATCCTTGTAAAGGCCCGTGGCGGCCTCGGAAAAGCCCAGACGGCCGCTGCCTTGCCCACGGATCGAGATGTCCTGGAGATATTCCGGCCCAGAGGTGACCAAGGTGGCGCTGGGCGCCTGGCGCAAATAGTCCTTCATGCCGTCGAGCACGAGATTGCGGCGCTCCTCGGCGGTGATCGCCGAAATGGCCGCCGGCACCTCCACAAGGGTCTCGCTGCGCTTGCGCGCGGTCACGACGATCTCATCGAGCGCCTGGGCGTCCGACTGCTGGGCCCATGACACCGCCGGCGTTGTCGCCAGCGCCAAACCCACGGCGGTCATCAGACCGCGCCGTCCCATTCCACGCCGCATGAGCGCCTCCCCGCGATTTTATCGTTGCGGGAAAGCTCCAGCCGCCAGCGCCAATTGTCAAACAATTTTTTGAAACGGCCGATTAATCGCCGATCGACTCAAGATGTAACGCCGACGCCAAGGACCGACGGGTGATCATCACGATCATCCGGGCCGCGGCGGCGGCGATCTCGGGATGGCGATCCTTGACCGCCGAGACCAGGATCCGGTGCGCCGAGAGAGACTGCTGCTCAGACTGCGAGGTCCCGGGCTTGAGAAGACGTTGCTGCCAGAGCGCCAGATTGCCGACCTGGGTCAGCATGCGGTAGGCCAGGACGCTGCCCGAGTATCGCCCCACCAGTTGCCCCAGGCCGAACGAAAGCGTGTAGAGCTCGGTGCGATCGGCGTCGCGCGTCACCGCCGCCTCTATGGCTTCAAGCATGCCATCCAGCCGCGGGATCAAGCGATCTGGAAAGCGCTGGGCCGAAAGGCGCGCGCACTGGGCGTACATTTCCTCAAGCAGGCTGAAGATATCCAGCAGCTCTTCGGAGCCCACCGAGACCACCTGCGCGCCGCGCCAGGGCTGCATCTCGACGAACCCCGCGCGCGCCACGCTGCGCAGAGCCTCGCGGACCGAGGCGCGGCTCACGCCATGGCGCGCCGAGACCTCCTGTTCGCGCAGCCAGGCGCCCGGCGGATAGTGATTGTCGATAATCTCACGAATGAGGGTTTCAGACAGGCGCGCGTCCAGCGTCTGATCACTCTTGCGCCGCACCCGCGGCGCGCCCGACCTGACCTCGTCCATCCGACCTCCCTCAGTTGACGTTACAGTAAGCCAGAAGCTCGCAAAACGGAACGTCAGACAATTGCCAATCTTGATCGGGATGAATTAGGGTCCTCCCAACGGCGTCGAAGAGCGCCTTTGGGAGGAGAGGATGATGATCCCGCGACGCGATTTTCTGGCCGGCGCCCTAACGCTGTCTCTGGCCGCGCGCGCCAGGGCCGCCAGCCATGCCCCCCTGTCCCTGGCGCAGGCGGCGAAGCTGGCTTGGCTCTATGGCCTGCCCATGATCGAGACGGCGGGCATCCGCGCCCGCACCGCCAGGCTTGGAACCTTCAACCGGCTCTATCACCAGACGGATCTGGTCACCCCGGCCAACCAGAAGGTCACCTCCCCCAACAATGACACGCTCTACAGCCGCGGCTTTCTGGATCTTCGCCAAGGCCCGGTGACCCTGACTCTGCCCGCTAGCGGCGAGCGTTACCTTTCGCTGGCGCTGATGGACATGTGGACCAACAATTTCGCCATCCTTGGCACGCGGACCACGGGTCCGGATGGTGGTCGGTTCGTCGTCGCGGGCCCGAGCGGCCCGGCGCCCTCGGGCGCGATCCGCGCGCCGAGCGATTTCGTCTTCGCGCTAGGGCGCACCCTGGTCGACGGCCCCGGCGACCTGGCTGCGGCCCGCACCGTGCAGGCCGGCATCATTGCATCGGGCCCAGAACGCGCGCCGGCCGACTTCGTCACGCCCGTTACGCGCACCGCCCCCTGGCGAGACTATTTCGCCAGCCTTGGCGCGCTTCTGGTCGAAAACCCGCCGCCGGCGACCGACGCGGGGTTCTTCCACGCCGTAAGGACGCTGGGCCTCACCGCTCAAGGCTTTAATCCCCCCGCATTTACGGCGGACCAGGAGCGCGAGATCGCCGAGGGCGTGGCACAGGCCGTGCGTGTCGCCGCCGAACCACGCGGCGGGCTCTATGCGGCGCAGGGCTGGGTCTATCCGCAAGCGAACCTGGGCGACTTTGGCCAGGACTATGTCTTTAGAGGGCAGATCGCGCTGACCGGCCTCTTTGGCCTGCCACTGGTCGAAGCGGTCTACACGCGTCCTGTCGGCGACAACAATTCAGGGCTTCTGAACGGCGAGCGCTATCGCCTGACCTTCCCGCCGGGCCGGATGCTGCCCGTCGACGGCTTCTGGTCCCTGACGATGTACGCGGCGACGCCGGATGGTCAGTTCTTCCTGACGCCAAATCCCATCGACCGCTACGCGATCGGCGACCGCACGCCGGGACTGAAGTACGGCGCCGATGGGAGTCTGGACATCTGGATCTCTCGCCGCCCGCCCGGTTCTGGACGCGAGACCAACTGGCTGCCCGCGCCCGCCGAGGGGCCCTACATGGTGAGCCTGCGGGCCTATCTGCCCAAGCCTGACCTGCTCAACGGCGTCTATCGCGCGCCGCCGCTGATCGCGGGCTTCTAGGGCCGCTTGAACGCCGAAGGGCGCCTCCGCGCTAGTCTCTCGCACCCGCGAGCGCAGCCATCGGCTGCCTCGGATCGCCTTGGAGTCATGTCAATTCGCCGCCATGGCCCAGCCCCTGGCCCCGATCATGCGAGACGGCGGCCGCAAGCCGTTTCACTGCGTCAGGCGAGAAGAACTCCGGAGACTCGTTCCGAGCCGTTGGAGACACTTCAACGCCGTCCCACAACGGCTACGGTTGAGCGCTTGAGCAGGCGCTCGTAGGTGGACAGGCGAATGGGGCGACGGTCGCGCAGGCGAACCCATGTCGTCTCGCTGATGCCCAGGGTGTCCTGCAGATGCGCCTTGGTCAGCGCCGGCAGCAGGTCGCGCAGGCGACGAACCTGCTCTGGATCGACGATGATCATCGTCATGGAACGGTCGCCTCCACCAGATCGAGGCGCGCCTTTCGCGGATCGGCCTCGGCCTTGGGTCCTTGCGCCGTGAAGTCGAGGATCCGGTCGGAGGCGACCTCATAGCGCGGCCAGGCGGGAAGGCCCGGCGCGGTTGGAACGCCGCCCTTGGCGAAGCCAATCCAGTAGGCGTGCGTCGCCTTGGCCGCCGCCGCGTCGGCGGACGTCAGCGCCGCGCCATAGCGGGCGTCGACGGTGTCGAACACGAACGGAATTTCGGTCGCGTGGGGCGCGCCCCACCACTGGCCCCTCATGCTTTCGGCCACGTAGGAGAAACGAAACTGGTAGGCGGGAGCGCCCTGCCCCGACATCACCCGCGCCACGGCGCGCGCGGGCTCGATGAACATGCGGTCGCCCGCCGCGGCCCAACCATAGACCTTGATGTCGCCGTCGCCCTTGGGATCGTACAGCGCCTCGGCCTCGGCCCGGCGCGCGCCGAACGGCGCGAAGACCTGGTCGCGGCTTCCCCCGAAGAAGAAGCCGTCGGCGCTGGTGGCCCCGACCATCACCGGCATCTTCGACCAGGCGCCGGCCTTGTAGGCCTGCAGCGGCTCGCGAGTCATGATCTTGCCGTCCAGCATCGGCCCGCCGCCCCAGGTCGGGGTGCTGGACGTCGCCATGTTGAGGCCGTCGACCACGGTCTCGGCCGGCAGCGCGCGTAGCGCCTCGAGCGCCGTCGCGTCGGTTCCCGAGACTCCGGCCTTGGCCGCGAAGGCCAAGCCCGCGGCCTCCGCCGAACGCTGACCCGCGGGGGCGGTCAGCGGCAAGGTCGGCAGCAGGCGCGGCCGCCCGCCACCCGACTGGATGATGGCTTTGTGGAACAGCCCCTTGGCCTGTGGCGCGGTCAACAGGGCGTGGACTGACATGCCTCCGGCGGACTCGCCGAAAACCGTGACGTTGTTCGGATCGCCCCCGAAGGCCGCGATGTTGTCGCGCACCCAAGTCAGGGCTGCGATCTGGTCCATCAGGCCGTAGTTGCCCAGCATCCCGCCATCTGCGCCGGCCGCCGTCAGGGCGGGATGGGCGAAGAAGCCGAACCGGCCGACGCGATAATTGAAGCTGACCAGCACCACCCCGTCGCGAGCGAAGCGATCACCGCTATAGACGGCCGGCGAGCTGCCGCCATTGACGAAGCCGCCGCCATAGATCCAGACCATCACTGGCCGCTTGACCTTGTCCTTCAGCGCCGCCTCGGGCGTCCAGACATTGGCGTAGAGGCAGTCCTCGGCCGGCTTGACCCCCAATGGCGCCGCGTCGCCCGGGAACGGGTTCTGCATGCAGTCGGGACCATAGGCCTTGGCGTCGCGCGGCGCGGTCCAGGCTTGGGGTGGCTGGGGCGCGCGCCAGCGCAGAGGGCCGACGGGCGGCGCCGCGAACGGCACGCCCTTGAAGGCGGCGACGCCTGACGAGACTTCGCCTACGATAGGGCCGAAGGTGGTGATCGCGGTCGGATCGGCCGCCAGCGCCTGGCCGGCGCAGAGCGCTCCGAACAGACCTGCGGCGATGATGGTGCGGATGGTCATCTGTATCCTCCCGGTTACGGCTTCAGCGTCCGCGCCTTGACCTTGGCCGCGCCCTTCAGGGCGAGATCGGCCGAGGAGGCGCCCACGGCGACCTGATAGTCGCCGCCCGTCAAGCTCCAGCGGTTTGCCTTGGCGTCGAAGCCGGCCAGCACGCGCGGGTCGGCGGTGATCGACACGCGACGCGTCTCGCCGGGGGCCAGGGCCACCTTGTCGAAGCCGATCAGACGTTGCAGCGGCTTGCCCGAGGCGCCGGTCAGATAGACTTGAGGCGCATCCTTGCCCGGCCGTTGGCCGACATTGGCCACGTCGAAGCTGACGGTCAGGGTCTCGCCGCCCGTCACCTTCAGGTTCGTATAGGCGAACTTCGTGTAGGAGAGGCCGTAGCCGAACGGGAACAGCGGCCTTTGGCCCGTCACGGCGAAGCGGCGGTAGCCGACATCCGCGCCCTCGGAATAGACCACGTCGAACCTGGTCTTCTCAGGCACGGTCAGGCCCGGCAGCTGCGCGCGCGGGTACTGGTCAATCGACGCCGGGAAGGTCACCGGTAAGCGGCCCGACGGATTGATCGTCCCCAGCAGCACGTCCGCGATCGCCTCGCCGCCCTTGGCGCCCGCGTACCAGGCCTCGACAACCGCGCCGGCCTGGTCCAGCCAGGGCATCGACACGGGACCTCCGGTCTGCAGCACGACGACGGCGTTCGGATTTGCGGCGGTCACCGCCGCGATCAGGGCGTCCTGGCCGTCGGGCAGCGACAGGTCGGCGGCGTCCTCGCCCTCGCCCATCCACTGGTTGCCGAAGACCACGACCACGTCGGCGGCCTTGGCGGCGGCCACCGCCGAGGCGACATAGCGGCCGTCGTCGAAGGTCACCTTGGCCTCGGGCAGCGCCTTGCGCAGCGCCGCCAGCGGCGAAGAGCCGTTGAAGTACTCGCTGCGGAACGGGCCCATCATGCCCTCCCCGCCCAGGGGCACGACGCGCTTGGCGCCGCCCGGCGGCACGACCTGCGAGGAGCCGCCCCCCGACAGCACGCCGGCGTCGGCGTGGCCGCCGATCACGGCGATCGTCTTGGCGCTCTTGGCGAGCGGCAGAAGGCCGTCGCGGTTCTTCAGCAGCACGATCCCCTCGGCCGCGGCGGCCTGGGCGACGGCGGCGCCGGCGTCGTAGTCGATCGCGCCGCCCGGCTCGACCGGCTTGTCGAACAGGCCGGCGGCGAACATCGAGCGCAGGATGCGGCGGGCGGCCTCGGAGACCCGCGCGGCCGGGACCTCGCCCTTCTGGACGGCCGCCTTCAGCGGCTCGCCGAACCAGGTGGTCCCATCGAGTTGCTCGCCCGACTGCTGATCCAGGCCCTTGAGGATATAGTCGGTGGCGTGGACCGCGCCCCAGTCCGACATCACCCAGCCCTTGTAGCCCCAGTCGCGCTTGAGCACGTCGTTCAGCAGATGCGGGTTGCCGCAGCTGTAGTCGCCGTTGACCAGGTTGTAGGCGCACATCACCGAACCGGGCTGGCCCCTCTCGATGGCGATCTGGAAGGCCAGCAGATCGCTTTCACGGTGAGCCGCCTCGTCGATCACCGAATTGGCGAAGTGACGCTTGGTCTCCTGGCCGTTCAGCGAGAAGTGCTTGACCGTCGAGACGACGCCCTGGTCCTGGATACCCTTGATCGCCGCGCCAGCCAGGTTGCCGGCCAGCCACGGATCCTCGCCGAGATATTCGAAGTTGCGGCCGTTGCGCGGATCGCGGGCCAGGTTGACGCCGCCGGCCAGCTGGACGTTGAAGCCCTTGGCCCGCGCCTCGCGGCCGACCACCGCCCCGCCGTCATAGGCCAGCTTGGTGTTGAAGGTCGCCGCCAGCGACAGGCCCGACGGCAGCGCCGTGGCGCCGTCGCCTGGACGAACGCCCAGCGGGTTGGTGACGCCCAGGCTGGCGTCGCTCTCGTTCATCGCGGGCACGCCCAGACGCGGGATGCCGGGGATGTAGCCGGCCGAGCCGATCGCGCCCTCGGGCTTCTTGATGCCGAAGATCGGCATCGACATCGGCCCGTGCAGCAGACCGATGCGCTCGTCGAGGGTCATTTCCTTTTCCAGCAGCGTCGCGCGCTCATCCGGCGACAGCTTGGCGTTCATCCAGGGCCGCGCGGACGCCTGGGCCTGGGCTGCGGAGGCGACGGCGAGCACCGCGAGGCTGGCGGCGGCGATCAGGGAGCGGTTCATGGCGGTCGTCCTTAATAGGTCAGGCCGAAGTGGATCGGATAAAGCGGGGCCTTGGAGTCATGCGGCGCGTCCTCGGCCTGGGTCTCGACGGCGGCCATGGAGGACGGCAGCTCGAACGGCAGCTTGCCGCGCGGCGGCGCTTTGCCCGTCAGGGCGTCGAGGAAGGCGTCGTCGCCGGCCCCGAAGTCGCCGATCAGCGCGGCGGCCTTGTCCCGCACGTTGGTCAGGATCGCCGGCCGGTCGAGATAGACGGCGACGATGGTCGGAACCTTGGCCGAGGCGGCCTTGATCGTCTCATAGTCGGCCGCGCCGTCCTTGAACGACAGGTCGCCCTCGTGCTGGAAGCTGCCGAAGGTGAAATTCGGATGCAGGGTCTCGAACGGCGTCGCCGTGCGGATGATCGCCAGCTCGGCCTGGGCGAGATCATCGACCGGAACCAGGCCATGGGCCCTCGCCGCCTCGGCCGAGACGCCCTTCAGCCAGACCTTCCTGCCCGCCGCCTTGAGCGGCAGCAGACCGTTCTTGTTCTCCAGCAGGGTCAGGGCCGCGCTCTGCGCCGCGCGCCCCTCGGCGAGGAAGGCTTTCGAGCCGACGACGGCCGTCGCGGCCCTGGGGTCGACATAGGGGTTCTCGAACAGACCCTGCTCGAACTTGATCGCCAGGATGCGGCGCGCGGCGTCGTCGATGCGCGCCTGGGGGATCTTGCCCGCCTTGACGGCCGCCACCAGCTCGGCCGTGTCCTCGACGCCGCCGAATTGGTCGAGGCCCGCGTTCACGCCCTTGGCGTAGCGGTCGACCTTGGCCAAGTCCTCGACGCCCCAGGCGGTCGAGAAGCCGATGAAGCTGGGCTTCTGTCCATCCGGGAAGCCGTTGCGGCAGGTCTCGGGACAATCGTTGGTGATCGCCCAGTCGGAGATCACGATTCCCTTGAAACCGTGCTTGGTCCGCAGTTGGTCCGTCAGGAGCTGCTTGGAGAATCCAGCGCCGACCTGCTCGACCGGCTGGCCGTCCAATGAAAGGTCCTTGAGGATCGCATAGGTCGGCATCACACCGACGACGCCAGCCGCGAAGGCCTGATCGAACGGCTTGACGTGCAGGTCGAACTGGCCCGCCGGGAAGACGGCGTAGCGGCCATAGCTGTTGTGGCCGTCGAAGCCCTTGGCCGAGGCGCCGTAGCCGACCCAATGCTTGACCACCGCCGAGACGCCGTTGGGCGAGAGGTTCGTCTCGCCGCCCTGGAAGCCCTGGATGTAGGCCTTGACCATCCGACCCACGAGATCGGGATCCTCGCCGAACGTGCCGCTGATCCGAGACCAGCGGGGCTCGGTGGCGAGGTCGGCCATCGGCGATAGCGCCTGGTGGATGCCGACGGCGCGATATTCCTGGCGGGCGATGTCGCCGAAGCGGCGAACCAGCGCCTCGTCTCCGATCGCCGCCAGCCCCGTGGCCTCCGGCCATTGCGAGAAGCCGCCGGCGGCGACGCTGGCGCCGTCCACGAACTGGAAGTGATGGCGGGGATCGGTGCTGATCGTGACCGGGACGCCTAGCCGCCCCTGCTCGGCGATGGCCTGGACGGCGTTGTTCTGCTCGGCCAGCCAGGCCGGATCGCCCGCGAGCCGGGTGATGAAGGTTGTGACGTGGCGATCAAGGACCAGCGGCTTCAGCTTGTCGAGGTCGTAGCCCTTGCCGCGCCCCGGGACCATGCCCCCCAAGGCCGGCAGGGTGCCGTGCATCATTTCGCCGGCCTTCTCCTCCAGCGTCATGCGGGTGACGAGGTCGGCGGCGCGCTGGTCGGCAGACCGCCGCCAGTCCTCGAACGGCGAGAGCTTGCCGTCACGGTCGAGGTCTCGGAACCGCAGGCCGTCGACGGTGATAATCTTGCCGTCGCGGACGCCGAGTTGCGGTTGGCTGGCGGCGAGGGCCGCCGAACCAGTCGCGGCCAGGATGGCGGTCGAGATCAGAAGACGTCGAAGAGCCAGCACATCAAACTCCAAACACGAGACAAAGAAGCGCCCTCGGCGCGCAGGAGACGCCGAGGGCTCAGGCGGTCTTAGGGGCCTAGAAATTGACCCCCAGCCGCAGACCGTAGGTGCGCGGCGGGGCGTAGAATTCGCCATTGCCGTTGGTGGCGAGGCCGGTGGTCGAGTTCGGCGACGAGGCGGTGCGCACGTCGTCGTCCTCGAGGTTGCGGACATAACCCTGCAGATTCCAGCGATCGTCGGCGCTGGTGTAGGTCAGGCTCAGGTCGGTCTTGGTGAAGCTGCCCTGCTTGTTCTGGGCGAAGCCGTGGTACTCGAGGTTCTTGCTGCTCTCGTAGTGCGTCTGGACGCGGCCGACGAGCTTGGCGCCCGAGGCGATCTCCCAGGTATGCTGGTAGCCGACGTTCAGCGTCCAGTCGGGCGTGCGAGCCATGCGGCAACCCGAGAAGTCGGTGGACCGCGGCGCGGCGGCGCTCCAGTTGGTCTTGAAGCACGACGCGACCGTCGCATTGGCGCTGTTGTTGGCGAAGGCGTCGCCCAGCGGCAGCACGAAGTCGGTGTAGCGCGCGTGCAGCCAGCCGAGCGTGGCGTCGATCCGGTCGTTCTCGGTCAAGACCAGATTGCTCTCGAACTCGACGCCGTAGACCCTGGCCTTGTCGGCGTTCAGCGTCACAGCGGCCTGCTGGCCGGCGATGATGCCGACGGCCGTGACCTGGAAGTCGCGGTAGTCGTAGAGGAAGCCGGTGGCGTTGAACTGCAGGCGGTTGTCGAAGAAGCGGTTCTTCACGCCCGCCTCGTACGAGGTGATCTTCTCGGGCGCGTAGACGTTGTTGGCGACGCCGTCGTAGTAGCCGCCGGCCTTATAGCCCGTGGCCACGTTGGCGTAGAGCATAGAGGTGCTGGTCAGGTCGAAGTCGGCGCCCAGCTTCCAGTTGGTGGCGTCCCACTTGGCGTCGGCCAGGTTCTTGATGACCGTGCCGGTGATCGCGCCGGCCGAGTTGGTCAGGAAGGTGCCGCCGTCGCGGGCCTTGCGATCCTCGGTGTAACGCAGGCCGCCCGTCACGCGGAATCGGTCGGTGACCTCGTATGTGCCTTGGCCGAACACGGCGATCGACTTGGCGGTGACTTCCGGCTGGATGAACGACAGATACGAGTTCGTCGCCAGGAAGACGCGGAAGTCGACGTTGTTATCCTCGGTGAAGCGATAGAGGCCGACGACCCACTTCAGCTTGCCGGTGTCGCCGCCCAAGCGCAGTTCGTGCGACCAGGTATGGTCCTTGCCCTTGAAATAGTTGGGCGCGCCGGTGCTGGCGTTCTCACCGTTCCGGTCCAGCCGAGAGAAGTTGTAGCCCGCCAAGTAGGTCAGGGTGGCGAAGTTCAGGTCCAGGTCGGCCTGGGCGTGGGCGCCGAAGAACTTGTTGTTGCGATAGAGGTTGGTGGCGCAGTTGCAGGTCCACGGATCGCTGGTGGCCAGAGCCGTGCCATAGGTCTTGTCGCCGCCGCCGGCGCCGCCCTGGTGCAGATAGTCCGCGCCGGCTTTCAGCGAGAAGGTGTCGCTGGGCTTCCATAGCACCTGCACGCGGGCCGACTTGTCGTCCTGATCGTAGCGGTCGTTGCCGCCAGTGCCAGGGCCCTTGTTCAGCGCCTTGACATAACCGTCGTGACGCGCGGTCTGGAAGGCGGCGCGGACGGCGACGGTGTCGCTGACCGGCACATTGACCATGCCTGCGGTGGTGATGGCGCCATAGTTGCCGATATCGACCGAACCATTGCCCTCGTAGTCGAACTTGGGTTGCTTGGTGATCACGTTGATCGCGCCGGCCGTGGCGTTGCGGCCGTACAGCGTGCCCTGCGGCCCGCGCAGGACCTCGACCCGATCGATGTCGTAGAACAGCGCGCCGACCGAGGTGGATCGGGCGATGTAGATGCCGTCCATGTGATAGGCCACCGCCGGATCGCCGACCTCGGTGGTGTTGGTGCTGCCGATGCCGCGCAGAAAGACCACCGCCGCGCCCGAGCCGCTGGAGCTGATCTGCAGCGCCGGCACCTGGGCCGACAGGTCGACCACCGTCTTGATGCCCTGGGCTTCCAGCTTGTCGCCCGTCACCGCCGACACGGTGAGCGGGGTCTTCTGCAAGTTTTCACTGCGGCGTTGAGCGGTCACGACCACTTCGTCGAGCTTCACGGCGCCGGCTTCCTGAGCCGCCGCGTCAGGCGCGTGAAGGCTCACGACCGCCATGGCGGCCGATGCGAACAGGAGACTACGCATCTCTTTCCCTTTGTCCTGCCTGGACTCGGAGCGCGCCGACGCGAACGCCGTGACGCCACGATCCCCAGCGGCGCCTAAGGCGCCTGTTTGCGTTTCCTTGGGCCCCTTGTTCCGAGGCCTTTTCCCGACGCCGCCGTCGCTGCCAATAATGGTTACGACAACGTTGTCTCAAGCCAGACAACACAACTACGACAACGTTGTCTATGCCTCATGTTTTTGACACCGCTGTCGGGAACCGTCGGCTACCGGACGAAATTCGCTTGCTAGGGCGGGCTCTGGCGAAGCTTTGACCGCCGCTCAGAAATCGGCGTCAAAAATCGGCCACGCCGGGCGATATCCAGGACGAAACCGGCCTCTAGGCGGACGGTGGGGCGGCGGAGTCCCTTTGGACCAGGCGATAGTCCAGCTGGCGCGCGGCCACCCTGCCCCGGAACCGCTCATCGCCGAATCCGTCGATGAGCATTTCGACGGCGGCCTCGGCCATTTCGGCCGTCGGCTGATGGATGGTCGTCAGACGCGGCCAGGCCGCCTCGGCGGACGGCGTGTCATCAAAGCCGACGACGGAGAGATCGCGGGGGACCGACAGTCCGTTCTTGGCGGCCGCCGCCAGGGCGCCCACGGCCATCTCGTCGTTGGCCGCGAAGATCGCCGTCGGCCGCTCGGGCAAGCGCAGGAGGGCTTCGGTCGCATTGAAGCCCGACAGGCTGAGAAACTCGCCCTTGGCGATCCACTCGGGCCGAGGCTCTACGCCGCGATCACGCATGGCCTCCAGATAGCCAAGGCGCCGGCGCGTCGCCGAACCATGATCGGCGGGGCCGTCGATGAAGGCGATCCGCCGGTGGCCCATATTCCATAGACGAAGGGTCTGTTCCCGCGCCGCCTTCTGATCGTCCATGAAGACGTATGGCGAACGCTCGAACTCCCGGTGCGGCGCGATGCGGACATAGGGCAGGCCCGCAGCCTCGACCGCGGCGAGGACCTCGGGGTCGTCGCAGGTCGGCGGCGTCAGCACGACGCCGTCGAACCGGGCGTCACGCAGCCCCTCGGCGAAGCGCTGGACGCCGCCCACGGTCTCTGGCGGCCGCACCTGCTCGACAACCAGGTGGTAGCCAGCGCGGCGACAAGCCCGCATCGCCCCCACCTGCACTTCGCCGACATAGTGATAGGCGCCCACCCGCATGAAAATGGCGCCGATCAGGTAGCTGCGACGGCTGGACAGCGAGCGGGCGGACACGTTCGGCCGATAACCCAGCCGGTCCACCAGCGCCTGGACCCGCGCGCGCGTCTCCTCGCCGACGCCCTCCTCGCGATTGATCACGCGTGAAACCGTCTTGATCGACACGCCGGCCTCGCGGGCGATGTCGACAATGGTGACCTTACCGCCCCGCTCGTCCTGCTGCATGTCACGATACGTATCGAAAATCAGGGGCGCGCGCGAGGCTTTGAGGACCGCACGGCAACGCCGCCGGGAAGGTCACGCCGGCGCGCCTCTTTGGGAGCTTGGTTCAAGGGGCTAGCAGAAGGCGCACGGCGTTCGCCGGGTCGCCCCAGGGGAGCGCCTCGCCAGTTAGCGCGGCCGGATCCCGTCCAGCACCAGAGCCGTCACCGCCGCCAGCGTCTCGTTCATGAAGTCGTCGTCGGACAAGGACTTTCCCGACAGCACCCGCACCTGGACCGAGAAGTCGGCATAGTGCTGGGTCAAGG
Source organism: Caulobacter sp. X (assembly GCF_002742635.1). Taxonomy (NCBI): domain Bacteria; kingdom Pseudomonadati; phylum Pseudomonadota; class Alphaproteobacteria; order Caulobacterales; family Caulobacteraceae; genus Caulobacter; species Caulobacter sp. X. Next base: position 647,311 of record NZ_PEGF01000001.1, read on the forward strand.
CCCAGACCGCGAAGATCAGGTGCGGCGGATCGACAGGCGCCAGCCTACCCGTCGCGACCCAGCTCCGGATCACGGCGACCTTGGCGTCGAACACGGCTTTCAGCGGGCCGGCCAGAACCGGCTTCAGCAGCGGCGCGCCGCGCAGCATCTCAAGAGCGAACAGCCGCGAGACCTCCGGGTGATCGCGGCTCATGGCCAGCTTGGCGGCGATCAGGGCGGCTATGGCGTCGGCCGGGTTGTCGGCCTCGGTGAAGCGAGCCAGCGGGGCCAACCATTGCGACAGGCCCTGCTCAAGCACCGCCACGTAAAGCGCCTCCTTGGACGGGTAGTAGTAGAGCAGGTTGGCCTTCGAGACGCCCGCGGCGCGCGCGATGGCCTCGACGCTGGCCCCCTCCAGTCCAAGACGAGCGAATAGAGTCAGGGCGCTCTTCAAAATGGCGGCTTTGCGCGCCTCGCCAGCCTTCTCTCGGTTGCCCCGCGCGCCCTCGCCCGCCGCCTCGGGTTCGCCCAGGCTTTGGGCGGCTTTGAGCAGTACGCGGGCGCCCAAGGTCGCCTTTGCGACGGGCCGCCCGCCCGTCTTACGCGGCGGCTTGACGGTCTTGGCGGTCTTGCCGGTCATCGATCCTCGAACTTGGACCATTTGGTCAAACTTGGACCGAATGGTTCGGATTGCGGCGTTCTTCCGGATGGTATTCCATGCCATCCGGACTTCACAAGGAGCATAGGCGATGAGCTCTCCGATCACCCCGCTCTCCGCCGGCTGCGTCATGCTGCCCGCCCGGCCAGAGCCTTTGCCGGTCGATCCGAAGACCACGGCGGTGATCGTGATCGATATGCAGAACGCCTACGCCTCGCCGGGCGGATACCTGGACCTCGCGGGCTTCGATATCTCCGGCGCGGCCAAGGTCATCCACGAGATCAAGGGTGTGCTGGAGGTCGCCCGGTCGGCCGGCATGCAGGTGATCTATTTCCAGAACGGCTGGGACGATCACTATGTCGAAGCCGGCGGCCCCGGTTCGCCCAACTGGTGGAAGTCCAACGCCCTCAAGACGATGCGCGCCAAGCCCGAGTTGCGGGGCAAGCTGCTGGCGCGCGGCCAGTGGGATTACGAGCTCGTCGATGAGCTCAAGCCCCAGCCGGGCGACATCCAGCTGCACAAGACCCGTTACAGCGGCTTCTTCAACAGCCAGCTGGACAGCGTGCTGCGGGCCCGCGGCATCCGGCATCTGGTGTTCGTCGGCATCGCCACGAACGTCTGCGTGGAGTCGACCCTGCGCGACGGCTTCTTCCTCGAATACTTCGGGACCGTGCTCGAAGACGCCACTCATCAGGCAGGACCCGATTTCGTCCAGAAGGCCGCCTTGTTCAACATCGAGAGCTTCTTCGGCTGGGTCTCGACCACCGCCGACTTCAAGGGAGCGTTCGGGCAGCTAGCGCCGCAAATCTAGAGAGGAAATCAGATGCCCAAGACCGTCATTACCCCGCCCGGCACGGGCGTGCCGATCGCGCCGTTCTCCCCCGGCACGCTGGCCGACGGGATCGTCTACGTCTCCGGCACCCTTGCCTTCGACAAGGACAATAACGTCGCCTTCCCCGATGACGCCGAGGCCCAGACCCGCCAGGTGCTGGAGACCATCAAGTCAGTGATCGAGACCGCCGGCGGGACGATGGAGGACGTGACCATGAACCACATCTTCCTGACAGACTGGTCGCACTACGCCCCGATGAACAAGGTCTATGCCGAGTACTTCCCCGGCGAAAAGCCGGCGCGCTACTGTATCCAGTGCGGTCTGGTGAAGCCTGGCTTCGTGGTCGAGATCGCCTCGGTGGCGCACATCGGCAAGCGCTGATGATCTCCGGAACCGTCGACGGCCTCTATTACGAGCTTCACGGCCGCCCGGTGGCTGGACGCGAGGTCGTGCTGCTGTCGTCGGGCCTTGGCGGTTCGGGCGCGTTCTGGTCTCCGCAGATGGCGACCCTGACCGAGCGCTGGCCTGTGGTGACCTACGACCACCGCGGCACGGGGCGCAGCACGCGCGAGCTGCCGGCCGCCTACACCGTAGCCCACATGGCGCAGGACATAGTCAAGGTCATGGACGCCCTGGGCCTGGCCAAGGCGCATGTCGTCGGCCATGCGGCGGGGGGCAACGCCGGCCTGCAGCTGGCGCTCGACCACCCGGACCGCCTGGGCAAGCTGGTGGTCGTCAACGGCTGGTCACGGCCCGATCCGCACATCCGGCGGTGCTTCGACACCCGCATCCATCTGCTGAACGACAGCGGACCCGGGCCTTACGTCCACGCCCAGCCGATCTTCCTCTATCCGGCCGACTGGATCTCGCGAAACCACGACCGGCTAATGGCCGAGGAGGCCCACCACCTGGCGGGCTTCCCGCCGCGCGAGGTGATGCTGGCCCGGATCAACGCCCTGCTGGCGTTCAACATCGACGCGCGGCTGCAGGAGATCACCCACCGGGTGCTGATTAGCGCCAGCGCCGACGACATGCTGGTGCCGATGAGCTGCTCCCAACGCTTGGCCGCCCGCCTGCCCAACGCGGATTTCCAGCAGGTTGCCTGGGGCGGCCACGGCTTCACCGTCACCGATCCCGAGACCTTCAACGAGGCGCTCGTCCAATTCCTAGAGGGCGCGTGAACGCGCCCTCGTTCTTTCCGTAAAACTCAAGGGGGAATAATCCAATGCAGGTCGGCGTCTTCATCCCCATCGGCAACAACGGCTGGCTGATCTCGGAGACCTCTCCGCAGTACATGCCGAGCTTCGAGCTCAACAAGGAGATCACCCAGAAGGCCGAGCAGCACGGGTTCGACTTCGCGCTCTCGATGATCAAGCTGCGCGGGTTCGGCGGCAAGACGCAGTTCTGGGAGCACAACCTGGAGAGCTTCACCCTGATGGCCGGCCTGGCGGCCGTGACCAGCAAGATCAAGATCTTCGCCACCGTCGCGACCCTAACCATACCGCCGGCCATCGTGGCGCGGATGGCCTCGACCATCGACTCGATCGCTCCGGGGCGCTTCGGCGTGAACCTGGTGACCGGCTGGCAGAAGGCCGAGTACAGCCAGATGGGCCTATGGCCCGGCGAGCAGCACTATACCGATCGCTACAACTACCTGGCTGAGTACGCCACCGTGCTGAAGGACCTGCTCGAGACCGGCGTCTCGAACTTCAAGGGCAAGTACTTCACCATGGACGACTGTCGGGTCAGTCCGCACCCCAAGGAGACCAAGCTGATCTGCGCGGGCTCTTCGGACGAGGGTCTGGCCTTCACCGCCCAGTACGCCGACTACAGCTTCGCCCTGGGCAAGGGGACCAACACCCCGACCGCCTTCGCCTCGGTGAACAAGCGGCTGGAGGCCGCGGCCGAGAAGACCGGACGCGACGTTCAGTCCTTCATCCTGTTCATGATCATCGCTGACGAGACCGACGAAAAGGCGCTGGCCAAGTGGCAGTCCTACCGCGATGGCGCAGATCAAGAAGCGCTGGCGTGGCTCACCCAGCAGGCCGCCCCCAACGCCAAGGCCGGCGCCACGACCAACACGCAACAGTTGGCCGCGCCGGAGTCGGCCGTGAACCTCAACATGGGCACTCTGGTGGGCTCGTATGAGAGCGTCGCCAAGATGCTGGACGAGATCGCCGCGGTTCCGGGCACGGCCGGGGTGCTGCTGGTGTTCGACGATTTCGTGAAAGGGGTCGAGGATTTCGGGACGAGGATCCAGCCGCTGATGAAGAGCCGAACGCAGGGGTAGCATCGGGCGCCGGCTTCGGCGGCATCGCGGAGATGCATGTGTCGGACCGTCAGGACGCGCTCCAGCCTCCGCCGAGCGCCTGGAACGACCGGATCGCCGCGCGGGCGGCTTCGGTTTTGGCTTGCGCGCGGGCGTCGCGCACGGCCAACAGCCGCGCATCGGCGTCGAGCACCTCGACCAGACTGACCGCGCCAGCCTCGTAGGCGGCTTGCGAGGCGGCGCGAGCTTTCGCCAATGACGTCTCGCCATCGGACAGGACGCGCGTCTGGTCCTCGCGCTTGACCAGGCTGACGAAGGCGTTCTCGACGTCCTCGCTGGCCCGCAGGACGGCTTGTTGATAGCTCGCCAACGCTTCGGCCTTGCGCCCCTTCGCGGCCTTGACCTCGGCGCCGACCCGACCGAAGTCGAATAGTCGCCAGCGCAAGCCCAACACGCCCTGGGCTTGGGCAGCGCCCCCCTCGAACAGGGTGTCGCGGGAGGTCGTCGCGGTCCCGACAAGTCCGCTCAGCGAGAGCTTGGGGAAGTATTGGGAGAGCGCCGATCCGACCTCGGCGTTGCTCGCGCGCAGACGCTGCTCGGCGACGACCAGATCAGGGCGGCGACGCAGAAGCTCTGCGGGCCCGCCAGCGTCCGCGAGAGCCGGCGCCGAGGGGATCGCGGACGCGGCGGCCAGCTCCCCGCGATAGGTTCCTGGCTGAGCGCCCTGGATCACGTCCATGGCGTTCAGCGCCGTCTCGAGACCGGCCTCCAGCACCGGAATGCTGGCGAGTGTCTGCGCCAAGGCGCCTTGCGCCTGTTGCATCTGCAGGTCCGCGGCGGCGCCGCTCTGATACTGCAGGCGCACCGTATCGACGAGCCTGGACTGAGTCTCGACCTGGCGGCGCGCGATCGCCAGCCGCTCCTGGAGGCCTCGCACCAGCATATAGGTGTCGGCCGTCTGGGCGGCCACGGCCAGCCGGGCGGCCGCCACGCCGGCCTTGGCCGCGTCGTACCGCGCGAGCGCCGCCTCGCGATCCCGGCGGGTCCCGCCAAAGACGTCCAGCTCCCATCCCGCGACCAGATTGCCCTCATACGAGGATCCATCACGGTCAAAGCCGGGCGTGGCGGCCAGCAGGCGACCCGTGGGCGTCTGGGTGGAGGCGTGAGCCGTGGCGGCCTGCCCCTGGATCGACGCCGACGGCAAGAGCGCCGCCGTGGCCGCGCCAAGTCCGGCCCGCGCCTGCGTCACGCGAGCGGTCGCCTGGGCCAGGTCCAGGTTCTGGGCCAGGGCTCGGTCAACCAACCGGTCGAGAACCGGATCATTAAAGCCCCGCCACCAGGCGTCCGCCGGCGCTGGAGCGGCCACCCGCGCGGCGACCGCCGGCTGCCCCATGAAGGCGCTCGCCTTGGGCGCGGGCGGCGCGACATAGTCGGGACCGATGGCGCAGCCCGACAGGGCCGTGACGCCAGCGGCCAGCAAGGCGGGAAGACGGACAGAGCGCATGGGACTCCCGCTAAGCTCAAATAGGACGAGTGACCATATGCCAATATCGTCACTCGTTTGTCAATCTCGATGACTGGTGCTAGCGTCCCCCGCATGAGCACGATCGACTCTTCTTCTCCGATGGCTGGGCAGCGCGGCCCGACCGAACATGGCGTGCGCGATCAGATCGTCGACGCCGCGTGGGCGCATTTCAGTCGCTTTGGCTACGGCAAGACCACGGTCGCGGACCTGGCCAAGGCGATCGGCTTCTCCAAGGCCTACATTTACAAGTTCTTCGATTCCAAGCAGGCGATCGGCCAGGCGATCTGCGCTCAAACCCTGGAGCAGGTCCTCGCGCGCGGTCAGGCCGGCGTCGCCGAAGGAAAATCGGCCTCGGACAAGTTACGTAGATTTTTCAACGGGGTGATTGCCGCGAGCGCTGAGCTTTTCTTCGAGGACAAGATGCTCTACGACATCGCCGCCCACGCGGCCGAAGAGCACTGGCCCTCGGTGATCGCCTATGTGGAAGGCGCCGAGGAGACGCTGAAGGCGATCATCCTTTCTGGGCGGGAAGCCGGCGAGTTCGAGCGCAAGACGCCGATCGACGAGACCTGCGAGGCGATCCTGCTGGCCATGCAGAGCTTCATGAACCCCTTGATGCTCAAGCATAACCTAGAGGGTCTGCCCGAGGATCCGGCCAAGGTGATCAACCTCGTGCTGCGCAGCCTCGCGCCGTAGTCTCGCCGCCGCGACCTAACGACCTCGAGGTTGTGACCAGTTGACATATTGGTCACAAGGCATCAGCTTAAGCGCCTTCCGTTCAGGCAGGACCCTTAAGCCATGTCGTCTCGAACCCTCGCCATAGCCCTGCTCGTGGGCGGTCTGGCGCCCCTGGCCGCCTGTGGCGGTAAAGCCGGCGCGGACGACCCGCGCACCACGCCCCCCATTGTCCGCGTTGCCACGGCAGGGCTGGCGGCGAGCGGCGAGCGGCGGTTCAGCGGGGTCGTCACGGCTCGCGTGCAAAGCGACCTGGGCTTTCGGGTCGGCGGCAAGGTGGTGGAGCGTCTGGTCGACGCCGGCCAGACGGTTCGGCGCGGCCAGCCGCTGATGCGGATCGACGCCACCGACTATGCCTTGGCCGTATCGGCCCAGAACCAGCAGGTCGAAGCCGCCCGGGCGCGCGCCCTGCAGACGGCGTCCGATGAGCGCCGTCTGCGAGGCCTCGTCGCGGCGGGGGCGGTCTCCGCTATCGCCTATGACCAGGCCAAGGCCGCGGCCGACGCCGCCAAGGCTCAGCTCGACGCCGCCGAAGCTCAGGCGCGCGTGACCCGCAATGCCGCCGGCTACGCCGTCCTGACCGCCGACGCCGACGGCGTGGTGGTCGAGACTCTGGCCGAGCCCGGCCAAGTCGTGGCCGCCGGCCAGACCGTCGTTCGCCTGGCCCACGCCGGCCCCCGAGAGGCCACCATCAGCCTCCCCGAGACGGTCCGCCCCGCGGTCGGCTCGCAGGCGCGGGCCTTTGGCTTTGATGGGGACGCTGTCGGCCAGGCGCGGCTTCGCCAACTCTCCGATGCGGCTGACCCGCGCACGCGCACGTTCGAGGCCAAGTACGTCCTGAGCGGCGCGGCGGCTCAGGCGCCGCTGGGCTCGACCATGATCGTGGCGCTGACCACCCAGCCCGGGGCCGCGACCAGCGGCGTCGAGGCTCCGATCGGCGCGCTCTACGACACCGGCAAAGGCGCTGGCGTGTGGGTGATCAAACCTGGCGCTTCGACCGTCGAGTGGCGACCCGTGCGCGTGACCGGCGTCAGCGCCGAGACCGTGACCATCACCGAGGGCCTACGCGGCGGCGAGCAATTCGTGGCGCTCGGCGCCCATCTGCTGCACCAGGGCCAGCGCGTGCGCATCCAGACCGGAGCGGCGCAATGACCTTCAATCTCTCCGCCCTGGCGGTCCGCGAGCGGTCGATCACACTCTTCTTGATCATCGCCATGACCTTCGCGGGCGCCTTCGCTTTTATGAAGCTCGGTCGGGCCGAGGATCCCAGTTTCTCGATCAAGGTGATGACCATCGTCACCGCCTGGCCCGGCGCCACGGCTCAGGAGATGCAGGATCAGGTCGCCGAGCCGCTGGAAAAGCGCATGCAGGAGCTGAAGTGGTACGATCGCTCCGAGACCTTCACGCGCCCGGGCCTGGCCTTCACCACCCTGACGCTGAAGGACCAGATCCCGGCCAAGGAACTGCAGGAGCAGTTCTACCAGACCCGCAAGAAGATGGCCGACGAAGCGCCCAACCTGCCGCGCGGGGTGCTGGGGCCGTTCGTCAACGATGAGTACGGCGACGTAACGTTCGCGCTCTATGCGCTGAAGGCCAAGGGCGAACCTCAGCGCCTGCTGGTCCGTCAAGCCGAGACCCTGCGCCAGCGCCTTCTGCATGTGCCCGGCGTCAAGAAGGTCCAGATCGTCGGCGAACAGCCGCAAAAGATCTTCGTCGAGTTTAGCCAGGCGCGGCTGGCGACCTTGGGCGTCAGCCCTCGCGACCTCTTCGCCGCCCTGAACGATCGCAACCTGGTCACCCCCGCGGGCGCGATCGAGACGCAGGGCCCGCAGGTGCAGATCCGCCTCGATGGCGCGATCGACAGCCTGGAGGCCATCAAGGAGACGCCGATCGTGGTCGGCGGCCGCACGCTCAAGCTCGGTGATATCGCCGACGTCAAGCGCGGCTACGAGGACCCAGCGACCTTCCTGATCCGCAACGGCGGCGAACCGGCCATCGTGCTCGGCGTGGTGATGAAGGACCGGTACAACGGCCTGGACCTGGGCAAGAACCTCGAGAAGGAAGCCAAGGCCATCCAGGGCGAGATGCCGCTTGGCATGAGCTTTACCAAGATCACCGACCAGGCGGTGAACATCCACGAAGCCTACGGCGAGTTCATGCTGAAGTTCTTCGTGGCCCTGGCCGTGGTCATCGTGGTCAGCCTGATCAGCCTGGGTTTCCGCGTGGGCGTGGTCGTGGCCATGGCCGTGCCGCTGACCCTGGCGGGCGTGTTCGTGATCATGCTGGTCACCGGCCGCGACTTCGACCGCATCACCCTGGGCGCGCTGATCCTGTCGCTGGGCCTACTGGTCGACGACGCCATCATCATCATCGAGACGATCGTGGTGAAGATGGAGGAAGGCAAGGACCGGATCTCGGCCGCCACCTATGCCTGGGGTCATACCGCCGCGCCCATGCTCGCGGGCACCCTGGTGACGATCATCGGCCTGATGCCGGTGGGCTTCGCCAAGTCCACGGCGGGCGAGTACGCCGGCAACATCTTCTGGGTGGTCGCCTTCGCCCTGATCACATCCTGGTTCGTGGCGGTGATCTTCACGCCGTATCTCGGCGTCCTGATGATTCCCAAGATCAAGCCGATCGAGGGCGGACACGCGGCGATCTATGACACCCCGCGCTATCGCAAGCTCCGCGCCATGGTCACCTGGACGGTCGAGAACCGCTTCAAGGTCGCCGCCGGCGTCGGCGTGGCCATGATCGTGGCCGTGCTGATGATGGGCGGGGTCAAGCAGCAGTTCTTCCCGCTGTCGGATCGCCCCGAGGTTCTGATCGAGGTGCAGATGCCGGAGGGTCAGAGCATCGGCTCGACCAGCCAGGCCGTGGCCAAGGTCGAGGCGTGGCTTGCCAAGCAGCCGGAAGCCAAGATCTACACCAGCTATATCGGCCAGGGCGCGCCGCGCTTCTTCTTGGCCATCTCGCCCGAGCTGCCCGACCCGTCCTTCGCCAAGATCGTGGTGCTGACGCCCAACGAGAAGGCCCGCGACGCCCTCAAGAAGCGCCTGCGCCAGTTCGCGGCGGAGGGCTCGGTTCCGGGCGCCAAGATTCGAGCGACCCAGATCGTGTTTGGCCCGCCCTCGCCTTTCCCCGTCGCCTTCCGAGTCATGGGGCCGGACGCCGGCCGCGTGCGCGACATCGCCGAACAGGTGAAGGGCGTGATGCTGCGCGACCCGGCCATGCGGCAGGTCAACACCGACTGGGGCGAGCGCACGCCGACCGTCCACTTCGTGCTCGATCAGGACCGGCTGCGCGCCCTTGGCCTGAGCTCCGCCGACGCCTCGCAGCAGCTGCAGTTCCTGCTGACCGGCGTTCCCGTGACCCAGGTGCGCGAGGATATACGGTCGGTGGAGGTGGTGGCGCGCACGCGCGACCAGGATCGGCTTGACCCGTCCAGGCTGGGCGCTTTCACCCTGGTCGGCGCGGCGGGCGAACGCATTCCGCTCGACCAGATCGGCAAGGCCGAGATCCGCATGGAGGAACCGATCCTGCGTCGCCGCGATCGGATGACGACCATTACCGTGCGCGGGGACATCGACGAGCGCCTGCAGCCGCCGGACGTGTCGATCAAGGTCCAGAAGTCGCTGCAGCCGATCATCAAGGCTCTGCCGGCCGGCTACCGGATCGAGATGGGCGGTTCGATCGAGGAGGCCGGGAAGGCCAACAAGGCCCTGGCCGTGGTCTTCCCGTTGATGTTCATCCTGATGATGGTCGTGATCATCTTCCAGGTCAGATCCCTGTCGGCGATGTGGATGGTGCTGCTAACCGCGCCGCTGGCCCTGGTGGGGGTCGCCCCGACCTTGCTGATCTTCCATCAGCCGTTCGGGTTTAACGCCATCCTGGGCCTCATTGCGCTCGCCGGCATCATCATGCGCAACAGCCTGATCCTGATTGGTCAGATCCAGATCAATCAGGCCGAAGGACTGGACCCATTCCACGCCGTCGTCGAGGCCACCGTCCAGCGCGCCCGGCCAGTGATCCTCACCGCCCTGGCCGCCGTGTTCGCCTTCATTCCGCTGACCTTGTCGGTGTTCTGGTCCTCGATGGCCTACACCCTGATCGGGGGCACGATCGGCGGCACGATCCTCACCCTGGTCTTCCTGCCAGCGCTCTATGCGATGTGGTTCAGGATCAAGAACGCGCCCGATCGCGGCGCTCAAAGCCAGGCCGCCTCCGAGGCGTCAGCTTGACTCCCTAGCTACCGAGCCGCCGACCCTGAGGTTGCGCTTTATTAAACCCGGAGCGCCGGGTCGGCGGCCAAACCCATCACCTTCGGCTAGCACCGGGTGAGCCGCCCGAAGGTCGCTACAGGTTGCTGAAAGCGGATTTCCCCAAAGATCACGAGCCAGCGCGACGGACTTGCCGCGCGAGGCCGTCGCCGACTTCACAGCACCTCAAAGAGACCGGCCGCCCCCATGCCCCCGCCGGCACACATCGTGACCAAGACGTGCTTGGCGCCGCGACGCTTTCCCTCGATCAAGGCGTGCCCCACCATGCGGGAACCGGACATGCCATAAGGGTGGCCCATGGCAATGGCGCCGCCATTGACGTTCAGCAGTTCGTCCGGAAGGCCAAGCCTGTCACGACAGTAGAGAACCTGACAGGCGAAGGCCTCGTTCAACTCCCAGAGGCCGATGTCGTCGATCGAGAGCTCGAAGCGCTCCAGCAGCTTGGGGATCGCGAAGACCGGGCCGATCCCCATCTCATCAGGCTTGGTTCCGGCGACGGCCATGCCGACATACCGGCCAAGCGGCTCGAGGCCGCGCTTCTCGGCGAGGCCCGCCTCCATGACGACGCAAGCGGACGCGCCGTCCGAGAGCTGGCTGGCGTTGCCGGCGGTGACGCCCCCCCCGGGGCGCACCGCCTTCAGGGCGGACAGGCCTTCGAACGTGGTGTCGGGACGGACGCCTTCATCGCGGTCGAGCGTGACTTCCCGCGCGCTGACCTCGCCGGTCGCCTTGTCCGTAACCTTCATGATCGCTGTCATCGGGACGAGCTCGGCGTCGAAGCGCCCCGCGCTCTGCGCCGCCGTCGCGCGGAACTGCGAGGACAAGGCATAGAGGTCGCAAGCCTCGCGGGTCACGCCGTAGCGCGCGGCGACGGTCTCGGCTGTCTCCAGCATCGGCATGTAGGCGTCCGCGTGCATCGCCACGAGGCCCGGATCCTGATCGACGCGCATCTCCGGTGTCTGGACCAGCGAGATCGACTCCACCCCGCCCGCGACGATCACGTCCATGCGGTCGACGATGATCTGCTTGGCGGCCGTGGCGATGGTCATCAGGCCCGAGGAGCATTGACGGTCCAGGGTCATGCCGGGGACTTCGACCGGAAGGCCCGCGCGCAAGGCCGCCATCCGGCCGATGGTCGCCTGATAGCCCTGCGGCAGCGAGCACCCAAGAACACAGTCGTCGATTTCGTCGACCGCGATCCCGGCGCGGGCGACGGCGTGGCTGATGGCGTGGGCGGCCAAGACGGTCGGCGGCGTGTCATTGAAGCTCCCGCGATAAGCCCGACCGATCGGCGTGCGCGCGGTGGAGACGATCACGGCCCCACGCATCACGCGCGCTCCGTGGCGCGATCCGCGTGCTGTTCGGCGCTGGCGATCTCGCGCTCGGACTGGAAGAAGCCGTAGGCTGGCACGATCTCGCCGGCGCGGTCCGCCACCTCTTCCCAATGTCGGATCAGCTGCTCGCCGGCGTCATGGCCGCCGCCGATATAGTTTCCCTCGGTCAGGGTGATGTTGGCGGTCGCGAAGTGCCCGGCGCCCGCGCACAGGATCGTGCGGGTCGGCGCATCGTCGGCGACGAGCGCCAGCAGCCCCGGGCTGACGAAGGCGGGGTCCAGGCGCTTCAGGGTCTCGGGCGACAGAACCCCCTCGGTCATGCCCGTCGCGGCCGTCGGCGCCAGGCAGTTGACCCGTACGCCGTATTTCTCGCCCTCGATCGCCAGCGTCTGCATCAGCCCGACCAGCGCCATCTTCGCCGCGCCGTAGTTGGCCTGTCCGAAATTGCCGTAGAGACCCGAGGACGACGTGGTCATCACGATGCGCCCATAGCCCTGCTGGCGCATGATCTCCCAGACCGCCTTGGCGCAGATGGCCGCGCCCATCAGGTGAACGTCCACCACGAGTCGAAAGTCATCGAGGCTCATCTTGGCGAAGCTCTTGTCCCGCAGGATGCCGGCGTTGCTGACGAGGATGTCGATGCGTCCCCAGAGCGCGACGACCCGCTCGACCATGGCCGCAACCGCCGCCTCGTCGGTGACCGAGGCGGCGACGCCGATCGCCGCGCCTCCCCGCGCCGTGATCTCGGCCGCGACCCGTTCGGCGGCCTCTGGCGCGAGATCGTTGACAACCACCTTGGCGCCCTGTCTGGCCAGATACAGCGCGTGGGCGCGACCAAGGCCGCCGCCCGCTCCCGTGACGATCGCGATCCGTCCGTCAAGCAACATCGATAACTCCTTTGGTTCGCGAGCCGAGGCTCGCCCCTTTGTTCACGGGCTCGTCAGGGAGCGTTCCGTCGGAGAGCTTCCCGCGCGCCTGCTCCAGCTCGCCCTCAGCCGGCGCCGTACTCGGATCTGAGCCGGAGCTTGTCGATCTTGCCGGTCGCGGCCAGAGGCATGCGCGGCAGCCGGTAGACGGCGTCGGGAAGCCACCAGCTGGCCACCCGCCCTCGCAAGGCGTCCAACAGCCTCTCGTCGCTGATCTCGCTCGGCGCCTCGACCAGCAGGATCGGCCGCTCGCCCCATTTGGGATGGGGCCTGCCGATCACCGCCGCTTGGGAGACCTCCGGCAGAGCGCAGATCAGGGCTTCGATCTCGGCCGGATTGATCCACTCGCCGCCGGACTTGATCAGGTCCTTGGATCGGCCCGTGATCATCAGAGCGCCGTCGACGTCGATGCGCGCCAGATCGCCCGTGGCGAACCACCCCTGCGCGTCGGTCGCGGGCGCCTGCTGCCCGAAATAGCGCGCGACGACCGAGGCGCCGCGCACCCGAAGATGGCCCTCGACGCCACGCTGCTTGGGCAGGGCCACGCCGTCGGCGTCGGTGAGCAGCAGGTCCACCCCAACCGCGGGACGCCCCGCCACCGCGGCGTCGCCCGGCGCCGATAACGGAGCCAGGACGCCGCAAGGCGAAAGCTCGGTCATGCCCCAGCTGGTCTGCACGCGCACGCCCAGCCGTTGCTCGAGCCGCGCCATCAGCGCGGGCGGCATCGGCGCGCCGCCGACGATGATCCGTTTCAGCGACGGCAGGGCCTGGCCGGTGGCGTCCAGATGATCCATCAAGCCGGACCAGACCGTGGGGACGCCCACGGCGATCGTGACGCCCTCGGCCGCGATAAGCCGCGCCAGGCTCGCGCCATCGGTGTTGCGACCGGGCAAAACGAGCTTGGCGCCGACGGCCGGGGCGGCGAAGGGCAGGCCCCAGGCATTGGCGTGGAACATCGGCACCACCGCCAGCACCGCGTCCGCACCCGAGATCGCCATGCCGTCGACCTGAAGGATCCTCAGGGTGTGCAGGTAGCTGGAGCGATGGGTGTAGGTCACGCCCTTCGGCGCCCCGGTCGTTCCCGACGTGAAGCAGAGGCCGCAGGGCGCGGTCTCCTCGAACCCACCCCAGACCGCGCGACGGGGTTCGGCCTCGATCATCGGCGCCAGCGCTTCATCGCCCTCCGCCTCGCCGTCGATGATCAGCAAGCGCTTCAGGTGCGGTGCGAAGCCCTTGATCTCCCGAGCCAGGCCGGCGAGGTCAGCCGAGGCGATCAGAATTCTCGCCTCTGATTGGACGACCATCGCCGCCAACTGCTCGGCGGTCAGGCGCGGGTTCAGGGTGTGGCAGACCGCGCCCATGCCCATGATCGCAAACCAGACTTCCACATGGGCTTGGCTGTTCCAGGCCAAGGTCGCGACCCGGTCGCCGGCGCGCACGCCAAGCGCCTCGAGCACCGCCGAGACCCGCCGCGCGCGATCCTGAAGATCGGCATAGCCCGCGCGATCGATCCGTCCGTCCTCGTGCGCGGTGGCCACCTGCGCGGTCGGCGTCCACTTGGCGGCGTGGTCCAGGAACTTGTCGAGCGTCAGGGAAAAGGCCTGCATCTCGCCGTCGATTATCGGCACTGAGGAACTCCAGGGGGCAGCGGGGGCGAGATGACGCCGACATTCACGAACCACGGGATGTCGCCCTGGGCCCGACGGCGGCAGACCACGGCTTCGTTCAGGGCGTACATCCCCGGTCGAAGGCGCTCCCCGGCGCGAGGCTCGTCGGCGAAGGCCATGTAGGCGCGTTCGGCGCCATAGGGTCTCCATGTCGGCGCGCCGGCGGCGGCCGGGACGCCGCTTCTGGCGAAGGCGGTCCAGTAGCCGATCATCGCCGTCGAGAGCCTGGCTTCGCCGGGCGTATCCGGGATCTTCGGCCAAGCCGGCGGCGTGCTCGCCGCCGTGCCGAAGACATAGGGGAGCTCGGAGGCGTGAAAGCCATGCAAGCCGGCGGCGTCGGCGGCCGGATAGCCGTGGTCGAAATAGTAAAGGTACCCGGGCGCGCCGGCGGCCGTCTGCTTGGCGACCAGTCGCTCGGCCGTCCAGCCGTAGAGGGCGTCACGCGGCGCCAGCAGCACGCTTTCGGGCACGTTGTCGGACGGATAGAGCTTGAGGAAATCGTCGGCCAGGTCGCCGTAGCGGGCTCGGATTTCCTTTTCGTATGTCGCGGCGTCGGCCGGCGGCGGCGGGGCCAGGATCCGCAACGAGCGGATCTCGCCGCTGTTGAAGCCCGCCAGGATCGGCACGCGCGCCTGCTCTCCGGCGTCGAATGTGTCGACGAGTTGCTTGGGCAGGACCTTGCCGTCGACCGCGCCGAACGTCTGGAAGCCGGCCACCAGGGCCGAGGTGGTGATCGTCTCGGCGTCCATGGCGCGCAGATCCGCGAGGCTCCTGGCGCCAAGCTTCGCCGCGGTCGCCGCGCCCACGGCCTCCGCCGGGACGTGGCCGTGCTTGGGCTCGCGCAACGGCGGCGTCGAGATCATGTAGGCGCTCTGGGCGATCGCCTTGTGGAACAGCCCGCGCGCCAGCGGCGAGGCCATCAGGTACATGACGCTGAGCCCGCCGGCGGACTCTCCCACGATCGTGACATTGGCCGGATCGCCCCCGAAGGCGGCGATGTTGCGCTGGACCCATTTGAGCGCCGCGATCTGGTCGAGAAGACCGTAGTTGCCGGAAACGTGGTCGGGAGATTCCGCGCTGAGTTCGGGGTGGGCCAGATAGCCCAGCACGCCTAGGCGATAGTTGATCGACACGACCAGAACGCCCCGCCTGGCCAGGACCGCGCCATCGTAAAGGCTTTCGCTGCTGGAGCCGCCGATCAGCGAGCCCCCGTGGATCCAGACCAGCACCGGCGCGGTCTTGGCGTTGTCCGGCGCCCAGATGTTCAGCGACAGGCAGTCCTCGCTGAACACCTTTAGCGGCGAGGCGTAGATGCTGCCGGCGC
Organism: Caulobacter sp. X; assembly: GCF_002742635.1. Classification (NCBI taxonomy): domain Bacteria; kingdom Pseudomonadati; phylum Pseudomonadota; class Alphaproteobacteria; order Caulobacterales; family Caulobacteraceae; genus Caulobacter; species Caulobacter sp. X. Next base: position 662,840 of record NZ_PEGF01000001.1, read on the forward strand.
GCGGCTTGGGCTGCCAGCAGGCGGGACCGAAATCGACGGCGTCGCGCACGCCATTCCAGGCCGGAGCTTCGGCCGGCGGCCTCCACCGCATGGGCCCCACGGGCGCCGCCGCATAGGGAACGCCCTTGAACACCCGCAGACCGTCCGTCTCGACGCCGCGAACAGCGCCGGCCGGCGCGCGGACGACGGGCTGGTCGGCCCGAACGACGGCCGGCGCCCCCGCCAGGGCCGAGAGGGCCAGGGCGAAGACGGAGCCCAAGGCGCGCTTGCTCATCGCCGCCTCCTAGAACGCATAGCCAAGGCGTACGCCGGCCGTACGCGGTCGCATGGTGGCGAAGCGGCTGGCGAGGAACGCCTCGGGATGGACGTAGGTGATCGAGTGATCGTCGAAGAGGTTCTCGACATAGGCCCCGACGGTGGTTTGGCCCATGGCGACGGCGAAGGTGGCGTTGACGTTCTGGTACGAGTCCGTGAACCCGTAGGTCGGGCTGGTGACGGACGGTTGGCCGGGCACGTGTGGGAACGACCCCGGGTATGAGCCCACATGCTGCAGCACGACTGACAGATTGGCCTTGGCGCTGGGCGTCAGGTCCCAACCATAGTTTACGAACAGCGCCCCCTGGACCTTCGGCGAGGCCAGTCTCGCGCCGACCACCGCGCCCGAGATCGCCGCCTCGGCCGGGGTTAGTTCGGTGACCTTGGCGTCGTTCAGAGAACCGTTCAGGCCAACGGTCAGGCCCTTGCTCGGATAGGCGAGGAGCTCGAACTCGATCCCCTTGCTGCGCGCCGCGCCGATGTTGGTGGCGAACTGGACGCTGTCGGAGACGCGGTTGGCCTGGACCTGGATGTTGCTCCAGTCGATCAGATAGACGGCCAGGTTCGCCGCCAGCCGACCGTTCAGGAAGCGCCCCTTGGCCCCGGCCTCGTAGTTGACGAGGTCATCCGACGAGGCCCCGGTCGGGATGATCAGATCGCTGGGATTGACCAGGCTAGGTCGACCCGCGAAGGCGTTGACCACCGGCGTCCGGAAGCCGGTCGAGACCGTGGCGTAGGTCGTCAGGGTCGATGACGGCTTATACGACAGGCTGACCTTGAAAGAGGGCTTGCTGCCCGTGGCCTTGACCCCGGTCGCGGCCGGATAGGGGACCAGCGTCAGCGGCCCGCGGATACCCAGCAGGGCGTTGGTCAGATAGCTGCTGTTGTAGCCGCCCGCCTCGGTGAAGCCCTGGGAGTCGACCTTGCCGTAGCGGATGCCGCCCGTGGCCCAGACCTTGTCGGTGAAGCGGTAGGTCAGCTGCCCGAACGCCGCCTTCTCGTGCGACAGGAAGTGGGTGTACTGCCGCTGGTAATATTCGTCCGGCAGGCCGGTGATGCCCCGCGCGGCCAGGAAGGCCGGGTTGGAGCGGTAGAAGTAGTCCACGTCCAGGCGGCGATCGAGATAGAAGCCGCCGACCACCCAGTCGATCTTGCCGCCCGGGTCGGACGCCAGGCGCGCCTCTTCGACGAAGGTCTTCTGGAAGCCGCCCGCGTCCAGGGCGAAGGCGATCGCGCCGCCGAACGTGCCGGCCAGGTCGACGAAAAATTTCTGGTCGAACTTGGAATAGGTTGACGAGCTGGTCAGCCGCGCGCCATCGAATTGATAATCGATCGTGACGTTGTGGGTCCGCAGCTTGCCGACGAATTGGTCGGGACGGTCGGAGATCCGCTTCTCGCGGCCCAGGGCTGGGCTAATCATCGACGAGTCTTTGGGATTGCTGTCCTCGTACGAGAACAGCGCCTTCACCGACAGGCGCTCGTTCGGCTTCCACAGTAGGTTCGCGCGGCCGCCCCAATCCACCAGGGTGTTTGAGTTGTGGACCTTGGTGCCGACGTTATCGAGATAGCCTTCCTCGTGCCGGTAAAAGCCGACGACGCGCAGGGCCAGCTTGTCCTCGATGAGGGGCATGTTGAGCATGCCGTTGTAGCGCTGGCGCAGGGAGTCGGAGCCGGTCAGACCATAGTCGACCAGGGCAGCGCCCTCGCGGCTGGAGAGGTTCGGCGCCTTGGTCAGGATGCGCAGCGCGCCCGACAGCGAACCAGAACCGAACAGCGTGCCTTGGGGGCCCCGAAGGAACTCGACCCGTTCGACATCGAACAGGTTGGGGTCCAGCACGGTGGTGTTGCCGATGGTCGAGATCGGCAGCTCGTCGATATAGACCGCGACCGTGCTCTGCAGATTGGCGCCATAGCCGTTGGTGGCGACGCCGCGGGCGGTGAAGTTGTTGAAATTCGCGGTGGCGCGGTTCAACACCACGCCCGGCGTCTGCCTGGCCAAGCCCTCGTAGCCGACGATGCCTTTGGCGGTCAGCTCCTTCTGGTCGAAGGCGGTGACGCTGAGCGGCACGTCCTGGAGCTTCTCCGGACGACGGGTGGCGGTGACGACGACTTCTCCCACCAGTTCGGCGTCCTTGCGGTCGCCCCTCCCCTGCTCTCCCGCGCCGGCTGACTGAGCCAGCGCCGGCGTTGTCGAAAACGCGACGAGCGCGGCGGCGCAAGCCGACGCCAACAGCCCTGCCTTCATGACGTTCACTCCCCAGGCGCGTCGATCGTTCCGCCGTCGACGTCGCGGCAGCACGGTGGCGACGAACCGCCCAGCTGTCAACACTCACTCTCACGAGTGTGAATATTGACGAGCGAGCAGGATTGACGTCATCCTCAAGGCAAGCCAAGCCCGGGAACGGGCGTCCGGGAGGAAACCTTGAACGATCTCGCGCGCACCAGCGACGCGGCCGCGGCCGCGCGCTCAGACCGTCCCCTCCCCGCGCCGGACCGCGGAGCCTGGATGGTTCTGGCCATGCTGTGGTTTGTCTACGTTCTGAACTTCCTGGACCGTCAGCTGATGTCGATCCTGGCCAAGCCGATTCAGGACACCCTCCACATCACCGACGGGCAGCTTGGCCTGATCGGGGGCCTCTACTTCGCGATGTTTTACTGCTTCATCGCCATCCCGGTCGGCTGGCTGGCCGATCGCACCAACCGCGTCGCGGTGCTCAGCTTGGCCTGCGGGATCTGGAGCGCGGCGACCGTGGCCTGCGGACTCTCGCGCAGCTATGGAGAGTTCGCCTTCGCCCGCATGACGGTCGGCTTCGGCGAGGCGGGCGGCGTGCCGCCGTCCTACGCGATCATCACCGATTACTTCCCGCCGGGCCGCCGCGGCACGGCGCTGGGAATCTACAATCTGGGGCCGCCCGTGGGCGCGGCGCTGGGCATCGCCTTTGGCGGCGCAATCGCGGCGGCGTTCAACTGGCGCTATGCCTTCATCGTCCTCGGCCTTATCGGCCTGATCGCCGCGGCCGTCCTGCCCTTGATCGTCAAGGAACCCCGTCGCGGCGCGCTGGACGGCGTCGAAGCCAAGCCGGAAAAGGCCGCCTTCTGGCCGACCTTGCGGATGTTCTTCTCGCGCCCAACCCTGATGTTGGCGGCCCTGGGCAGCGGCGCGACCCAGTTCGTGACCTATGGCCTGGGGAACTTCACGACGCTGTTCCTGATGCGCGAGAAGGGCATGACGCTCAGCGAGGTGGCCGTCTGGTACGCGTTGGTCGTCGGTGTCGGCATGAGCGCGGGCATCTACGTCTCGGGCCGGGTGATCGACCACTTCACGCGCAAGTCCAAGCTGGTCTACGCCATGGCGCCGGTGATCTCCCTGACGCTGGCGATCCCGTTCTATATCGGCTTCGTCTGGGCGCCGACCTGGCCGTTGGCGCTGGCCTTCCTGATCGGCCCCACCTTCCTCAACTACTTCTACCTGTCGTCAGCGGTGGCGCTGGTTCAGGAAGAGGTGCGTCCCGAGCAGCGCGTAATGTCCGGAGCGCTGCTGCTGCTGGTGATGAACTTCATCGGCCTGGGCCTCGGGCCAACCTATGTCGGCGCGGCCAGCGACTTCTTCCGGGCCAGCCACCCGCACAACTCGCTGCAGATGGCGCTCTTCACGCTGGTCCCGATCTACGTCGTGGCGATCGGCCTTTTCCTCTGGCTGGCGAGGATCTTCCGCAGGGCGGAGGCGCTCCAGAGCGCCTGACGCCTCACCCCTTCAGCGCGATGAAGCCCGCCGCCATGAAGCGGGCGATCCGCTTCTTGACCGCCGGGAAGTCGTCGGAGTGGCAGAGGCCGCCCGACAGGCGATCGATCCGGCCGGTCCGCGCCAGGGTGTTCATCAGCGCGCCCGACACGAAGTGATAGCCCCAGAAGATTTCCTCGTCGGCGTAGTCCGGCAGGGCGCGCTTGAGAATGCCGACTAGCTTCAGGACCACCGGGTCGAAGTGCTCGTCCATCAGCGCCGCACCCTCGGGCGTATTGCTGACCCGGGCGCAGAACGCAGCGTAGTTCATCCAATGCTCGCCGCCCTCGTAATAGAGATCAAGGTCGGTATCGAGGAAGGCATGCAGCGCGCCCTCGACCGTCGGCTTGTCGCCGGCCGCCTGCTCGTACTGCTCCAAGGCGATCATCCGGCGGCCGGAGGTCACCCCGGCGCGGCGGGCGAACACCGCCTCGAACAGGTTGGTCTTGTCCTTGAAGTAGTAGTTTAGCAGCGTCGTGTGGATGCCGACCCTCTGGGCGACATCGCGCAGGGTCACGCCGTAAAGGCCATTCTGCGAGAATAGGTATTCGGCCGCGTCCAGGATCTGCTCCAGGCTCTGGGCGCGCTGCTCGGCCTTGGTCCGCCTCGCCTTGCTCTCTCCCGCCAAGCCATCCTCCTCGTCGCTCCGTACGCTGGGTAGTAGGGCCCGGCGCGCGCCTGTCAATCGTCCGCGTCACAGCCGCCATGGAGCGGCTACGACCTCATGACCGAACAATGGTCATTGACGTAGCGACGTCGATACCACAACACTCACTCTTGTGAGAATGAGCGTTAGAGACTCATTCCACGGGAGGGATCGCATCATGAAGATCGGGCTTATGAGCGCGTCGGGCGTCGCGCTGCTGATGGGAGTCGCCGGCCTGGGATCGTCGGCCTGGAGCCAGACGCCGACCGCGCCTGAACCGTCCACACAGGTCGAGGAAATCGTCGTCACCGGGTCGAACATCCGCGGCTCGGCGCTGGACGCCGCTCTTCCCGTCGAGGTCTATTCGCAGGCGGACCTTGAGAAGCAGGGCTCGCCCAGCGCTCTGGAATTCGCCAAGAGCCTGACCATTTCGGGCCCGACGACCGGCGAGTCCTACTATTTCGGCGGCCCGGCCCTGGTCGGTTCGGTGAACTACAATCTGCGCGGCCTCGGGGCCGACAAGACGCTAGTCCTGCTGAACGGGCGGCGCATGAACCAGAACACCGCCAACGTCCCGTCCATCGCCCTGGCGCGCACCGAAGTGCTGAAGGACGGCGCGGCGGTGATCTATGGCGCGGACGCGACGGGCGGCGTCGTCAACTTCATCACCCGCGACAAATTCGTCGGCCTGGAGGCCCAAGGTCAGTATAAGCACATCAAGGGATCGAAGGGCGATTATTCGGTCGGCGTGATGGGCGGGATCGGCGAGGACCGGGTCAACCTTCTGGTCTCGGCCGAGTACGAGCACCGCTCGCGTCTCAACACGATGGAGCGCGACTTCACCAAGGCCTCGCTCAACCCGGTGACCGGCTACAATCCCGCGCCATGGTCGACCCTGACCAACCTGACTGGCTGGATTCCGCGCGGCGCCCTGCCCGCCACGCCCAGCGTCACGGACGTCGGCGAATGGGGGCCGGCCATCGGCGGCATCGTCTCGGACTTCACGCCGGCCAGCTGCGCCGCCGTGGGCGGCCGCTACGACAACGCCTACACCTGCGCCTACAACTACATCCCCTACTACCGGCTGGTGGAAAACCAGGACACCTATCGGCTCTACGCCCAGCTGAAGGCGCAGATCACCGACACGATGAAGTTCCACATGGACGCCTCGTACGGTCGGGTGACCCTGCCGCAGGTGATGGGCTCGCCCGCCCAGCCCGTGTCCCGCGGCCCGGCTCTGGCCACCGGCGCGGTCAATCAGTTTTATGTGCCGATCACCAATCCCTTCGCCGCCGAGTTCGCCGCCAAGAACGGCATCGTCGGCGCTCAGGGCTTCACGCCGGTGACCTACCGGCTATTCGGCCACGGCGGCAATCCGTACTACTCGGGCGGCGACGGCTTTGGCGTGGCCGACCGGATCGACAACAAGGTCTGGCGCGTCTCGGCGGGCCTGACCGGCGAACTCGGGGACCTGGCGCCATTCGCCAAGCAGGTCGGATACGACTTCGCCCTGACCTACAACGACGCCTACAACTACAATACCCACGCCGACACCATCGGCTATCGCCTGCAGGAAGCGCTGAACGGCTTCGGCGGCCCCAATTGCCACGCCACGGACCTGGATCCCAGCCGCTTCGGCACGCAAAACGCGGCGGCCGCCGGCAAGAACGGCTGCCAGTACTGGAACCCCTTCTCAAGTTCCTTCAAGGGCCAACCGGTCCGAGGCCTGGCCAATCCCAACTACGTCGCCGGCAAGGAGAACCCCGAGGATCTGGCGCTGTGGATGTTCGACCCGCGCGCGGTCGAGACCCTCAGCCACAACTTCACGGCCGATCTCGTGTTCAACGGCCGGTCCGGAATCCAGCTTCCCGGCGGCGACATCGGCTGGGCGCTCGGGGCTCAGTATCGCTCCCTGGCCAGCCGCGTGAACGTGCCGAGTCCGTTCAACAACGGCTCGATCCAATGCGAGTGGCCCAGCAACACCACCAGCGCCAACGGCGCGGGCTCCGGCAACCTGAGCCCCACCCCGCTGCCAACGACGGACCCGAACTTCCGCGGCTGCACGCCGGACGCGCCGGGGCCGTTCGTGCTTTTCGCCCCGACCCTGCCCAGCCAGGCCGAGCAGAGCCAGTATTCGCTGTTCGGCGAGCTGCAGGTTCCGCTGTTCTCGAACGTCGACATCCAGTTGGCGGCCCGGCGCGAGCGCTTCTCCAACGACCTGGGCGCGACGGTCTACAAGGTCTCGGGCAAGTGGAACGTCTGGGGTCCGCTGACCGTGCGCGCCTCGTACGGCACCAACTACCAGACGCCGCCCCTGGGCGTGACGCCGGGCGCCATCACGGTGGCCGCGCGCACCTACACGGTGGCGGCCAGCAACTGGCTGGCGGCGCAGTTCATCACCGACGCCAATCTCAAGCCGGAGACCGCCAAGAGCGGCAACATCGGCGCGATCTGGCAGAGCCGCGGCCTGGCCGACGGTCATGACTTCCGACTGATCGTCGACTATTTCGACATCCGCACCAAGGACCAGATCGGCCAGGTCGCCGATCCCAACCAGATCGCCAGCCTGGTCTTCAACGGCGCGGGCGGAACCATCACCACGTGCGATGTCGCCAAACAGCCGCTGCTGGCCCGCATCAGCTTCAACAACGGGTGCGCCGTCGGCATGAGCGGCGTCGGCAGCTTCTCGGCCGTCTCCACCCGCTATGGCAACGGGCCAGGGCAGACCACCAAGGGCTTCGACATCCAGGCTAAATATGGCCTTCCCCTCGGCGATGGCGATCTCGACATCGATATCACCGCCACCCGGGTCACGGCGCTGCGGACGGGGCCGACCACCCTCGACGGGGTCACGATCTCGACGGGTGATGATCGCCTGGGGACCTTGAACTTCGCCACCTTCGCCCAGGCCGCGCCGAAGTGGCGCGCCAACCTGGGGGTCAACTATGGCCTCGGTCGCCAGAACTTCCGGCTCGGCGTCAACTTCGTCTCGGCGGTCCAGGACGAGCGGGCGGGCGTCCAGTATGGCGAGAACGGCAAGGATTGGGTGACGACCGACTTCACCTATCGCCTGACGCTAGGCGACGATATGGCGCTGACCCTGACCGCCGCCAACATCTTCGATAAGGACCCGCCACCCGCTCAGGAGGAGTTCGGCTACGATCCTTGGACCGGCAATCCGTTGGGCCGCACCTTCGAGATCGGCGTCAAGAAGTCGTTCTAACCTCCCTACCTCGCGCCTGGCGGATGGCTCTAGCCATCCGCCGCTCTTTTGCATCTAGCGAGGCCCCCGAGCGCGGCCCAGGAGCGGACCTTCGCAAAGCCAGAGAAGCGCCAGTAGCTGCCGTTGGCACGGCGCCAGGCGCGCGACGTTCGGTGGAGATGCGCCTTACTCTGGCGCCGCGTCTATGGCGCAATTGCACATAGCGAGGTGGTGGACTCGCCCGTTCGCCTTGAGCTACTGTCGGATCCCCCAGATGTGCCTGGGCTTGAACGGCGGCTTTGGGCCAATGATGCGGCCAGTGTTCCAGGGGCGCTTGGGCGCTATGCAGTCTCTATCCCCCGCCGATCCGCAGCTCTTGATGTCTTTCGCTGTCGGCCTTTTTAGAAGACATCAACGACACTCGTCACGATCGTGATGATACAATTGCAGGGTCGCCCGGCTCGCTGAGACTGGCCTGGCCGGTCTCGATATGGCCCGCCAGACGATGCCGCAGTCCATCGCCGCGGATCTCCAAGTCGAACCAGTGCGCGCTCTTGGCCACATCGAAGTCCAAGGTTTGAGCCTGCCCTGGTGACAATCGCACCGCTTGATGCGCGCCGTCCCTACGATCCTCAACCATAAGCTCCAACCGATGCGGGCCTCTATTCTTGAGCCGCAGCCGTAAACCGTGGTCCTTCGTCGTACGTAGCCGGGTTTCGAGGTCGGATGACGCTTCGCCCTCGAACGCCCGGTGCAATCCCGCCGGGCCATCGACGATCAAGGCGTAGCGGCCTTGGTCGGTCGGCCAGACATCCGATAGCGCTCGGCGAGCGCCCACAGCGTAACGGCGAGGCCTGACGTCGGCGTCCAGACGATCCGACACCAGGAAGCTGGCTCCCGCCGCGCCCGCGTTGCGGAACACCAGTTCCACCTGATCGCCCTGGCGGCGCAGATCGACCGCCAGATCGTAGGGTAGCGGCCGCCAGGGGCGCTGCCCTGGCTCACTCTTCGGAAGCGGCGGACTCGTCGGCGCGACGGGCTTGGGACGCCTAGCCACGACTGCTTTGTAGGCGTTGAAGGCCGCTTGGTTTGGCAAAGGTTGGTCGGCGCTGAGGCTGGCGAGCTGGCGCGGCGGCTCGCGGTTGGGCGTCTTGAAGTCGAAGGCGGAGGTCAGGTCGCCGCAAATCATGCGCCGCCAGGCGGTGATGTTTGGCTCGCGCACGCCAAACCGCGTCTCGAGGAAGCGGATCACCGACGTATGATCGAACACCTCCGAACAAACCCAGCCGCCGCGGCTCCAGGGCGAGATGACCAGCATCGGCACTCGCATGCCTAGGCCGTACGGTTGGCCCGTTGCGGGATGTCGCTCGTCGGCGGTCGGCACGGTGCTTAGCCCGTCCTCCCGACTTAGAGGCGGCACCGGCGGAACGACGTGGTCGAAGAAGCCGTCGTTCTCATCGTACATGACGAGGAATACGGTCTTGCTCCACACCTCGGGGTTGGCGGTCAGGGCGTCAAGGATCCGCGCCAGGTATTCCACCCCATAGGCGGGCGGCCAGTTCGGGTGCTCGCAGAAAATCCGTGGCGGGGTGATCCACGAGACCTGAGGCAGCTGGTTGGCCAGCACGTCGGCCTTTAGCTGTTCGAGACGCCGAGGTTCGACCCCGGCATGGTAGAGCGGATCGCCGGGCTTGGCCGTGTGGAAGCTTTCGAACGCCATCAAGGTGTTCATGCCGCCGTCGCTGTCGTCATCGCTGGCTAGGTCCGTCCCCTGCCGATAGAGGCGCCAGGATACGCCGGCCGCCTGCAAGCGCTCGGCATAGGTCTTCCAGTGGCGGCCGAACACGACGCCGTCGGGCTTCTGAGTGATGTCGATGTTCGCGATCACCGGGCCGCCGCCCTTCGCATGGTGATCGACGCAGCCGGTCATCAGATAGAGGCGGTTGGGACAGGTCGGTCCCTGCACCGAGGAAAAATAGGCGTCGCAGACGGTAAAGGCGTCAGCTAGGGCGAAATGGTACGGAATGTCCTCGCGCGCCAGATAGCCCATGGTCAGGGGACCCTTGGACGGAATCCAGTTGTCGTAGCGGCCCTCGTTCCAAGCGGCGTGACCGGTCGCCCAGTCGTGATGAAGGCTCTTCATGATCGGGAAGTTGGTGCCTTCGGCGTCGAAGCGGAACGGCGCGACCGTTCCGCCCTTGCCGTCGGGCTGACGCCACACAGGATCACCGTTCGGCAGGGTCCACGGACGAGAGTCGGCGAAGCCGCGGACGCCGGACAGGGTCCCGAAATAGTGGTCGAACGAGCGGTTCTCCTGCATGAAGATCACCACGTGCTCGACATCCTTGATCGTGCCCGTTCGGTAGGACGCCGGCGTCTCCATGGCCCGCGCGAGAGCGCCTGGCCACAGCTCGGCGGTGGCGGTCAAGCCCAGGGCCGCGCGCAGGAACGCGCGACGCGAGGCGTCGTCTCGATGCTCGCTCATGGCGCTGCCTCAGTAGCGGTACTTGAAGCCGGCGAAGTAGCTCCTGCCGCCGCCGACGCTGTTGTAGATGGCATTGGTCACGCCGGTGGTGATCACCGTGTAGCTGTCCGTCAGGTTTCGGGCTTCGAACGTCAGCTGCAGGCCGCGCCGCACCCGCCAGTTGGCCTGCAGATCAAGCTGATCGCTGGGCCGGATCCATTGGTCGCCGGCAGGCGTCGCGCCGAAGGTCGTGGTAAACGCTCTTCCCCTGACCCGGTAGTCCAGATGCAGGTCCAAGGGGCCCAGGTCGTAGCTGAGGCCAACATTGCCCATGTACCTGGGTTGGTTGCGCAAGGAGCTGATGCTGCGCACAGTCCCGTCGGTCAGGGTCACCGTCCAGCGGCTGTCCAGCCAGGTGTAGTTGGCGGTCACGCCCAGCCTTTTCAGCGGCCCGGGCAGGAAGTCCAGTCGCCGCTTGGCGAACGAGGCCTCGATCCCCGTCACCCGGGCGCTGCCGCTGTTCAATGGCATGGTCTGGGTCAGGATCACCGCCCCGCTGGCGTCCAGCGTCACTGTCTTTTCGTTGAACGTCTCGTGATCGAGATCCTTGTGGAAAATCGCCAATGAGGCGAAGCCATCCTTCAGATAATACTCGAGGCTGGCGTCGTAGTTGGTCGAGACGCGCGGGCCCAGCTTCGGGTTGGAGCCGCTGATTACCGGATTGCCATTGGCGTCGACGCCAACGGTGCGCCCCGGCGCGATGTCGGCGAAGTCCGGACGACCGATCGTCTTGGTGTAGGCCAGCTTGAGCTTCAGCGTCGCGGTCAGGTCGTAGCTGCCCTGGATGTTGGGCATCCAGTTGCTGTAGCGATTGGTGCGATGCGATGGGGTCGAAACGCCGCTGACCGTGTCGCCCGTGTCGCCGACATCGTGGGTCGTCTCGTAGCGGAGCCCGGCGATCAGCCGATAGCGCTCACCACTGAAATAGACTTCCGCGTGCCCAGCGGCGACGTCCTCTACCAAGGCATAGTCCGACGCCGGAGCAAGATCGGTGGTCTTGATCCCGTTTGCGAAGGTGTAGGCCCAGAATTTGTCCCAGTTCATCCTGATCGCGGCGTTACCAGCCATGGTCGCGCCCGGATCGATCACGTCGGACAGGCGTAGGGTTGTCCCCTTTGGCAAAAGATAGTTGTCGCGCCCCTCGTCGTAGCTTCGGTCCAGCCGCGTCCAACTGGCGCCTGCGGCGAAACCAAGGCCGCGGGCGTCGGCGAAGGTGTTCTGACTATAGTCGACCTTCACCGCGCTGACCTTGTCGCTGAGGTCCTGGTCGCGAACATAGGACGCGGTGGTGTTGCGATTGATCCAGTTGGTGGGATCGGCATAGGCGGCCGGGTTGTCATACCGGATCGTCGGCAGGTCGCCGTTCAGGTCGTAGTGGCCAGACAGATTGCTGAACTGGAACGTCTCGGGATAGCGGGTGACGATGGTGTTGTTGAAGTCGGTGTAGTTCGCCCGCAAGGCCAGCACCCCGCCAGCGCCGACCTGGTAGTCGATCCCGCCGCCCAGCATCTTGGCCTTGCGGCGGATGTCGTAGTCGTAGGCCTTGGTCTGGCCGATCGCCTTGTTGAAGTCGGCGCCGCCGTTGCTGAAGTTCGTCGTCCGGCCGTTGGTCTGGTAGATGTAGGTGCCTTCGCGCTGAAGGAACTGACGGCGCTTGTCGTCGATCACCGTGCCAGACAGAAAGGCGTAGAGCCCCTCGTTCCGGCGTAGTTCGACCTTGGCGTAGCCGACCAGATTCTTCACGTCCTTGTCGTAGGCGCTGTCGGTATAGATGTTGCTGTTGTTGACGAGGTCCTCGCCATTCACCTGGGTATAGGCGTCCACACCGCCGTACTTGTCGGTGTTGCGCATGCGCTGGGCGTTGAAGCCCAGAACCACGCCGTACTGACGATCGGGGCCGAAGGTGGCCTTACCCGCCCCATAGAGCCGCATCGAGGGCCCTGACCTGACCACGCTGTCCTGGTCGAAGCGACCGGCGCGGCCGCCCAGCGACAGATAGGGCCGGCCGCCCCCGTCGAAGGCGCGCAGGGTCCTCAGCGAGATGTGTCCGCCGACCGAATTGCCGTCCTGATCGGGGGTCACCGTCTTGTAGACGCTGGTTTCCTTGACGATGGACGAGGGAAAGACGCCGATCTGGGCGCCGCGGTTGTTCTGGCTGCTGAACCAGATCGGATTGCCGTCGATGTCGATGCTGTTGTAGCGGGAGTCGAAGGCGCGCACCGAGACATAGCCGCCATCGCTGGTGCCGTAAAACTTGTCGGCGCTGACCCCGACGACACGGTCCAGGGCCTCGGGCAGGGTGGCGTCCGGGGTGTGTTCGATGTCGGCGACGGTGATCGAATCCGATACGCCCGACGACAGGCGCTTGATCTGGTCGCGCGGCGTCTCGACCGAGCGACGGCCGATAATCACGACGCCGCCGATATTGGCGATGTCATCGTCCGAGCCGGACTGGGCCGTCGGAGTCCCCTGGACGCGAATGATGTAGCCGCCGGTGGGCGAGTCTTCGTAGGTCAGGCCCGACCCGGACAGCAGACGACGCAGCGCCTCGTCGTTCAGATATTGGCCCTTCAAAGTTGGAGCGTTCTTGCCACGGGCCAGCTTCGGATCGAACACGATATCCTTGCCGCTCTGCAACGCGAAAGCGCGCAGGGCCTGGCTCAAGGGCTGCTGGGCGATATCGAAAGCCCGCGCCTGGGCTTGTGCGCAACCAGGCTGGGCCGCCAGCGCTAGAGCAAAGGCCGAGCCGCCCGCGAACGCGGCGGACAAGAATTTGTACTGCATGATCGTCCCCGTCGCCGGCCCTTGCCGGCAGGTCGGAAGACGCAGCCTGGCGAGCTTACCCCTGAAAACTCACCGTGAATTTTTGACGACAGCCGGCGTATCAGCCCGCGGGTCCGGCGAGGCCATGCCCAGGACGATTTGCTTGCCATCATCCTTCACGACCTTGATCGGGAAGGCGCCGACGACATCGCTGACGACGTCGTAAGGACGGCCGGTGTGGAAGACGCCGCTGATGCGAATATCGGCCAGTCGCGGATCGGACAAAACGATCTGCGGGCCGCCGTAGCGGTTCAGATCCGCCGCGGCGTCTTCGAGCCGCGTATCGTCCAGAACCACCCTTCCATAGCGCCATGCGCTCGATTGAGGGACATTGGCGACCTGGACGATCGGCGGGGCCTTGTTTGGCAGGTCCAGGGCCTGGCCGGCGTTCATATAGAGCGCGGGGCGAGGCGCCGGCCCCGCCTTGCGTCTCGCTAGAAGCGGCTCTGCCGAGGAAACGTCGCGATAGATGGCCAGCCGTCCCTCTTCCAGCACCACCTCGGCATGGTCTCCAAGACGCCTGACGTCGAAGGCCGTGCCTACGGCGCGCACCTCGTCGCGACCGACGAACACTCTGAACGGGCGGCTCTTGTCCTTGGCTACACGGAAATACGCCTGTCCTTGCTCGACGACCACGCGGCGCTCGCCCGCCGTGAACCGGGTGCTGATCCGGGAGTCGGTGTTCATCAGCAATATCGACCCATCGCTCAATGAGATGGTGCGCAACTCGCCTGGCACGGTTTCGTAACGTTGGGTCAGGCGCAGTCCGCCGAACACGAAGACGACCAGGGCGGCGGCCACCGCTAGACCAGCACCCGCGATGCTCCACTGGATCACGCGTCGGCCAAAGCCCGACCACATCGGCTGAAACCGAAGCACCTCGCGCGCTTCACGATTGTCGCCCCAAGCGGCCACAGAATCCCAAATGGCCGCGTGGGCCGAGAACGCCTCCACATGGGCCGGATCGGCGTCCAGCCAGTCGCGGAAAGCGTCGCGGTCGGCCTCCGTGCGCTGATCCGAGTGCAGGCGCACGACCCAGTTGGCGGCCTCTCCTTCGATTTTCTCAGCGTCGGTCATGGTCTGGCAACCGGCGTCGAAGGTGGCTGAGGGCCTTGCTCATCTCGCGTTCAATGACCTTCACGTTGACGGCGTACCGGGCGGCAAGCTGGGTATAGGTCAAACCGTCCAACCGGTTGAGAAGGAAGATGTTGCGAGTCCGCTCGGGCAGTTCCCGCAACGCTCTAGCGGCCTGTTCCAGCGCCTCTCGTCCCTCAAGAATTCGCGATGGCGATCCTTCGGGGCTGACCAGTTGCAGGTCGGCGATCGGGTCGTGCAGGATCTCGCGCCGAACGGTCGCGCGGCGCGCGCGGTCGATCAACACGTGGCGGGCGGTCTTGAAGAGATAGGCTTCGGAGTTTTCGACACCCGGCTCCGAAGCGCGCGCCAGTCGCATGAAGACCTCTTGCACGCAGTCCTCAGCCGCCTCTGGCGACAGGGTCCGGCGAGCGAAAAAACGCAGCAGCGGCTGCCGGTAGGATCGCGCCAGGCTTGTCAGCGAAGCCGGGTCGACAGCGCCCATGCGCTCCGCGCGCTTCATGGTCGAACCGCTTCCCCGTCCAAATCGACGCTCCGCCCTAGGCCGTCCGGCGCATGGCCGCCGAAGTATGAAGACGCATTGTGATGAAAGTACCCCCGCTTCAGGGCTGAAAATTTCCCGCGAGCGCTTCATAGGGTGAGAGGCGGGGCCGGGTGAGGCTGGTTCCATCCCCGGTTGACGACGACCAACAAAATGGAGCTTCTTTCAGCCGAGCACAGAGGAGATGCCCGCATGCGCTTTACGCCGCTCACCTCCGACGAAGTTGAAGTCCTTCACGAGGTCCGCGCCTCCGGAAGCCTCGTCCTAGAGCCCGAAGCTCGCAGTTTTGCGCACGCCCAGAGCCTGACCAACAAAGGTCTACTTCGGCGAGTCGCGGTGCGTGGCGTGGCGACCTCGACATTTTTGCTCTCGGGAGAAGGCATCGCGCTGGCTCGCCGCCCGGGCGATGGCCGCACCAAAGCCTCAACATCTCAGTAGCAGGTCCCGGCCACTCCCTACGGCAGCGCCGCGCCATCCGCAGACATTGTCCCCGTCAAGAATGAGACGTTTCACTCTGGTCACAGCTCCCGCTGATCTCGGTCACTCCAACGCCGCCGGCTTTCAGCCGGCTTGCGCGCCCTTGCGTTGATCCTCAATCGTGAACCTCGCTAGGCTCTGCGCTATGCCTTGCGGATCGCTTTGGTCGGAGACCGCGCGGAGATCGACGCTGAGAGCATCTGGGGTCGCTTCGATCAGGGTGTATCCGGATCGCTCGATATCGGCGAAGCGGACGTCGGGATTGCGGGCCCGAACCTGTCCGTAGCGGGAGGACGGCGCGTGACTGGCGGCCAGGCAGGTCGTCACCAGCTCGGTCGCCACTACCCCCTCCCCCGCGCCTGTCCGCAGGTCGTTGACCATGAAGGCGTGGATGTCGCCGCTGAGGACGACGGCGTTGCGCACCGACGGCTGGGTCAGCCCCGCAAGCAGACGATCCCGCGCCGCCACGTAGCCGTCCCACTGATCCGACATGACGCCCTCGGGCGTGTCGATCGGCGCGACCACTGTCTGCTGGGCAAGCAAGGTCCAGCGGCCACGCTCGCGCTTCAAGGTCTCGTCCAGCCAGGCTTCCTGAGCCGCGCCCAGCATGGTGCGCTCTGGGTCGGCTAGCGCGGGGCAGTCATGGCGCGGACGGTTGCCGCTCCGCCCCTCGGGGTTGCAGGCCTGGGCGGAGCGATATTGCCGCCCGTCCAGCACGGGCAGGCTCACCAGATCGCCCCAGGCCAACCGCCGATAGAGTCGCGGGCCGCCCGGCTGGGCCCAAAGGCTGGGTCGGACCGGCAGGTGCTCGAAATAGGCTTGGTAAGCGGCCGCGCGGCGGCGCGCGAAGACCGCCGGATCCAGTCCCTTTAGATTAGCCAGATCGGCATAGTCGTTCTCGACCTCATGGTCGTCCCAGGTGACCACCCAGGGCGCCTGGCGATGAGCCTCTCGCAAGTCGGGGTCGGACTTATAGATGGCGTGCCGACGTCGATAACCCTCCAGATCGACCGGTTCTGGCCCGTCGAATTGGCGAACCTTTGGAAACTGGGCGTAGCTGTTCTCGTAGATATAGTCGCCTAGCTGAACGATCAGGTCGGGTTCAGCGGCGACCATGTCGCGGTAGGCGCAAAACCATCCCAGCTCGAAGTGCTGGCAGCTGCTGACCGCGATCCGCGCCCGTGTCGCGCGTTCGGGCGCGGTGGCGGTGCGACCGACCGGGCTGACGGCGCCCAGCGCGTGGAAGCGATACCAGTAGGTCCGTCCGGGGCGCAGCCCCTCGATCTCGACATGCACGGCGTGGCCAAGAGCCGGGCTCGCCGCGCGCCGTCCGCGCCGCACGATCCGACGGAAGACCTCGTCCTCCGCGACCTCGTAGGTCACGGGAACGGCCGGGGCGTCCAGCGAAGCGCCGCCAGCGCTGAGGCGGGTCCAGAGCACAAAGCCGTCGGTCGCGGGATCGCCGCTGGCCACACCTAAGGCGAAGGGATACGCGGGCGCGGCGCGACGCATCTCCAGCCCCTGTGTCGCTGTCGCGCGGGCGAAGAACAGGCCCGTCGAGGCGGCCATCACGGCGCGGCGCGAAAGCAGGGTCATCGGAGGCCGCTCCAGGAAGCGAAACGGAGGCGACCCGGCCAGAGGCCCAGGTCGCCTCCGCGGGGTCAGAAGTCGAACCGCGCGCCGAAGCCGTAGGTGGCGGGCGCGCCAACGAGACGGGCGGCCCCGTTCAGCTCGGGGAAATAGACCTCATCGGTGATGTTGCGCCCGTAGGCGTAGAGGGTCCAGTTTCTCGGTGTCGCCAAGTCCACGCGGGCGTTGACCAGGGTGTAGGCCTTGGCTGTGTTCCCTGCCGTGGCGTTCAGGCGATTGGACTCTTCGCCGTGGTGGGTGACGCCCAGGCGGCTGCGCAGCGTCCAGCCGTCCTTCAAGGTGATGCTGTGGTTCAAGCTCGCCGTCGCTGACACGTCCGGCGCGCCCGGCAAGGGGTCGCCCACCGTCTGCAGCACGTCGGCCACGCGGTTGGAGCTGAAGGATAGCACCTCAGTGTCCAGCCAGGCGGAGCTGACGTCGAAGGCCAGGCTCTGGCGCGGGGTGCGCAGAAGCTGAGCGCTCAGCGCGACCTCGATTCCCTTGCTGCTGGCCTTGCCGACATTGGCCCGGCCGTTCGTGTCATTGGCCAGGCGCGTGGTGGCCTGCAGTTCGCTGAAGCGGTAGTCGAAGGCGTCCAGCGACAGGCGCAGGCGCGGCGCGCTCCAACGCAGACCAGCCTCGTAGGCGCGCACCGTCTCGGAGGCGAACGGCTTGGTTTCGGCGACGGTGAAGATCGAGGTGCCGTCAAAGCCGCCGCCGCGATAGCCGGTGCCGCCCGAAACGAAGACGTTCAGGTTAGAGGTGACGTCGTACTTCACCGTCAGACGGCCCGAGACGTTGTCGTCCTTGAACTTCTCATCCCACGAAAACGGGTTCGTCGTGGCGAAGGTGGTCGTGAAGGTGCTGATGCCCCACGGGTTACGGTCGACGTTACGGCCGACATAGTGGGCGTTGTCACGGGTGTAGCGCAGGCCGGCCGACACCTGCAGACGCTCGACCAGGCGGTAATCGACCTGGCCGAACAGGGCGAAGCTCTTGCGATCCTGATGATGCAGGTTGTCGTACTGGGTGAGCGCCGAATAGCTGGTCCAGGCGGTGTTGAACTTGACGTCGTCGGCGACGTAGAAGGCGCCGGCGATCCAGTCGAGCTTGCCGCCGGTGTCGTCGGCTAGGCGCAGCTCCAATGAGGACTGGCTGAGCTTTTCGTCGGCGTCGAAATACGAGGCCGGATAGGGCGAGCCGTCGCCATTGCCCTGCACCGAGCGCTTGCTGCCCTGCCAGCCGCCGACGGCGGTGAAGTTCAGGTTCTCCCGGACCTTGTGGCTCAGCGTGGCCGAGCCGCCATAGATGTCGATGCGTTGCGTCGGATAGCCCGCCGAGTAGAACTCGTAGGGATCGCTATTCTCGCCGGCGTTGGCGATGGTGGCGTCCTGGGCGCGCGCGATCCGATCGTACTGGCGGGTGTCGCCTCGGTCGCGGCTGCCGAACAGCTTGAGAACGAGGTCACTGTCGGGCGCAAGCTTGACGTCGAAGGTCGCGCGGCCCGCCACGAGGTCCTTGTCGCCGAAGCCCTCCCGGCGGCCTGGATCGACCAGGGCTGGAACCTGGGTCTGCACGACGCCCTTCACCGACGGGCGATAACCGGCCAGCAAGCCCGCGCCGGCGCCGGTCATGAAGCCGCCGCCGTTCTGCGCGAGGACGGCCAGACGGACGCCGAGGGTGTCGCTGACCGGCCCGCCGACCGAGGCTTCGGCCTCGGTGTAGCCATAGCTGCCGCGCTCCAGCCGAGCCGAGCCCTCCGTCACCGGGCCGGGCCCACGCGTGATGGCGTTGATGACGCCGGCGGTCGTGTTGCGGCCATAGAGCGTGCCTTGCGGCCCCTTGAGGACCTCGACCCGATCCAGATCAAACAGCGGCATGCCCAGATAGGCGTTCGAGGTCTGGTAGACGCCGTCGACATGCAGAGCGACCGAGGGGTTGCCGTTGGGCTTGTAGTCGTCGGCCCCGCCGATGCCGCGGATGCTGATCAGGCCGTAGTTGGTGCCGCCGAAGGCGTAGTTGACCGACACGCCCGCGATCTGGTCGACAAGGTCGACGACGTTGGAGACCCCGCGCCGCTGAGCGTCGCCGCCGTCGAGCACGGTCACCGCGATCGGGACATCCTCGATCCGCGCGGAACGCTTTTGCGCGGTGACGACGACTTCTTCGAGTTCGGCGACGACCGGATTTTCCTGCACCGAAATCAGGAAGGTGCGCGGCCCGGTGACCGTCGCCTTCAGGCCCGACGCCGCCAGGAGGTCGCGCAGCGCCTCGGCCGGCGAATGGGTCCCGACCACCGCGTTGGCCCGCTTTCCCTTGACCAGGTTCGCCGCGTAGAGAACCTGCACGTCAGCCTGCCGGGCGAAGGCTGGCAAGGCCAGCTCCAAGGGCTGGGCCTGCAGCGAGAAGGCTGCTGGCGGCGCGCCGCCCTCCTGGGCCAAGGCCGGCGCGGTCGCGCCCAGAACGGCGATGGCGCAGCAGGCCATCAGGCCACGCCGAAGACCGGCGGCGTGGAAAACTCGGTTCGTCATCGTGCTGTCCTAAGCGTTCGCCGGCCCCCGTCGACCGATCACTCCCAGGAACTTCGCCGCGAGCGAAAGCCTCATCTTGTCGTGAAAATTTCATCGACGCAGCGCCTTGGAGGCGGACAAACCTTCAGCCGTCGATCTCCCAAGTCGTCTCGTCCAGCTGGCGTATGCGCACGCCAAAGCCCGCCGCCAGGGCCTGGGCGAACTCGCGCGTCCCGTCATAGCGGAACGAGCCCGAGATACGGATGGCGTCCAGTCGCGTGTCGGCGGCGAGGGCTAGGCGATCGCTGGAATAGCGGTTGAAGGCGGCCACGACCTGCGGCAGCGGCGCGTCGTTGAACACCAGCCGCCCTTCGCGCCAAGCGGTTAGCCGGTCGAGATCGGCGAGCGCCACGCGTCGCGCGTCGGCCGGACCTGCGGTCATCTGACCCGCCGTCAGCCGTCGGGGCGCGCCGCTCGCCGCCGCCACCTCGAGAACGCCGTCCTCGATCAGGATCTGCGCCGTCTGGCCCTGCTTGGTCACCTGGAATCGGCCGCCGCTGCCTTGCGCGCGCTGGTCGCCGACGATCACCTCGAACGGACGCCCGGGCGCCGAGCGCGCGTCGAAATAGGCCTGCCCCTCGACCAGTCGCACGCGTCGACGGACCTTGTCGTACTGGACACGCACGGTCGACAGCGGCGCCAGGGTCACGCTTGACCCATCGGGCAGGGGCGCGGTCAAGCGCTCGCCGGCCCCGGTTCGGATCTTCGCCCCGGCCGCACCGGCCATCAGGAACGCCGCGCCCCCTGCCCCGGCCGCCGCCAGCGCGCCGCCCACGCCCAGGATCGCCCGCCGGCGGCTGACGCCCGAGGCTTCGCGCAGAGCGGCCGCGCGCATCGCCATCAGGCTCTCGGCGCCCTTGGCCGCGCCCAGCACCGACCAGGCGTCGGCGGTCTCGTGGTAGGCGTCGGCGTTACCGGGCGTTTCCAGCCATTCGAGGAACGCCCTGCGATCCTCGCCCGTCAACGGTCCGCGGTCGGTCTTCGCGAACCAGCGGACGGCTTCATCCTCGCGGGACAGACCGCGCGCCATTAGCCCTGCTCCCTCAGTGCGTCTCGCAGCACGGCCATCGCTCGCACCAAGTGTTTTTCCACGGCGCTGACCGAGATGTTCAGCCGGGCGGCGATCTGGGCGTGGCTCATATCCTCGAAGCGGCGAAGGATGACGATGGTGCGCGCGCGAGGCGACAGCGACTTGAGGGCGACGTTGATGCGCTGAAGACTTTGCCGCCCGCCGACGACATCCTCGGCGCCCGGAAGATCATCGGCGAGATCGATTCGGTCCAGATCCACCGCGCTCAGCATCTGACGCGCCCGCTCCCGTTTGACCTTGTCGCGAAGAAGATTGGCAGCCGCTTCGAAGACATAGCCATCGATACTCTTCAGGCTCATCAGGCCTGGGCGGCGCAACAGGCGCAGGAACAGGTCCTGGACCAGTTCCTCGCTGTCCGGCTGGGAGCCCGTGCGGCGCGTAAAATAGCGCAACAGCGGGGTTCGCAGGCGGCGGGTGAGAGCTTCAAAACGCTCGGCGCCCGTGGAGCCGTCCGACTCACGCGCCGCCGCAGGATCAAGAGCAGGCAGGGACATGAGAAGGCCGCATGCCAGCGGCCGACGACAATCGTGTGAAACCCAGGCCCCCGCCCCGCTTCGGCCATGCCCGCCGTCAGCCCTAATCATTGCGCGAGAGAACGGGAACCGGCACGCGCAAACATGCGTGGCGCCACCGCGGGATGACCCGTGCTCGCCCGCCGACAACGAAAATCGCGCGCCCGCCGCCCGCGACGGCGGGCCAAGTACGGCCGCACATGGCAGACCGATCTCGGTCTTCTAACGTCGACGCAGCCGTCAAACCCGCCGATCGTCTGCCCTTCCACGCCAGTACGACGCCGCCGGGATGTCCAATCAGCCACCCGACTCCGGGCGGCAACTCGTATGGCCCCACTCCATGACCCAACACATCGATAGAATCTCAATCGGCGACATGCTCTCCGCCCCGCGAGCGCGCGCCATTCGAGCAGGTAGACCCAGTAGCCGGCCCCGGCGGCGACGCGGACGACCGCCTGGCCGTCTCGGCTAACGGTAGAGCCCGCGGCGCTCCATAGGGGATGCGCCGCCGGCTGAAGGGCCGATGTCGTGAAACTGTATTCCGAGCCCTCTAGAAGCGCTCATTCATCATCGTTGGGCGGGTTCAGACCGCAATGATGCGGCTTCGCGATTTCGACCATTGGTTCGTCGACCATATCCTGCCGTACGAGCGGCAGTATCTGAAGTTGGCGCGACGACTGACCGGCGACTTCGACGAGGCCGCCGACCTGGTGCATGACGCCTATGCTCGCGTGTTCGCGCACGACGGCGCGCGGCAGGTCGCCAATCCTCGCGCCTATGTCCTGCAGATCGTCCGTAACCTGGGCATCCAGAAGATCCGCCGCGCCCGCATCGTCTCGATCGAGACCGTCGCCGCGGTCGAGAACCTGCAGCATGTCGACCTCGCGATCGACGCCTTCAGCCAGCTTTCCGATCGCGAGGAACTGCGCCGGCTCATCGCGGCGATCCAGAAGCTTCCGACACAGGCGCGCCGGGTTGTGATAATGCGGCGTTTCGACGACATGTCGCCCAAGGACGTAGCGGCGCGCCTCGGCATAAGCGTCTCTACTATGGAGAAGCATCTCGCCAAGGGCCTCAGCCTGTTGGCGGACGTGCTGGATGCGGCGGAAGGGGCTGACAAGCCCCTCCCCCAGGAACGTGAGAGCGGATGGAGCCGCAAGGCCAGATCGACCACAAGGCGATAAGGGACGAGGCCAGCCTATGGGTGGCGCGCCTCGACTCCGGGTCGGCTGACGTCGAGGCCTTCGAGCGTTGGCGCGACGCCGATCCGGCTCATGCGGCGGCCTACGCCAAGATGAGCCGGCTCTGGTACAGGCTTGGCCAGTCCGGGACGATCCTGGAGCCGCCCGAGCCTGTCGCCGAGCCCGCGCCATCGCGGCGTGGTTTGTTGCGCGCCGCCGGCGTGATCGGCGGCGCCTGCGCGGTGGGGGCCGGCGCCTTCGCCACCAGGACCTTCGCCAAGTCCACCGCCAGCACCCGGCCGGGCGAGCGGCGGCGCGTGACCGTGGGGCCGGGCGTGGCGATCGACCTGAACACCGACAGCAAGATCTCCTGGCGGCTGCAGGACGGCGCGCCGCACGTCTGGCTGGATCGCGGCGAAGCCGCCGTGACCGTAGCCGCCTCCGCCCGCAAGGCCTGCGTATTGAAGGCGGGCGATGTGACCGTTGACCTGAAAAGCGGAGAATTCAACGCCCGCTTGCGGGGCGGCTCGCTGGATCTGCTTGTGCTGCGGGGAACCGGCGCTCTTTATCGGTCGAAGACCAGCCAGGCGCCCGCCGCCCATCTGGAACAGGGTCAGAGCGTGGTCGCCACGGCGTCCGCCACCCTGGTCCAGAAGGCATCGACCGAGGCGCTTGACGAGGTCTCGGCCTGGCGGCGCGGCGAGATCGTGTTCCAGGGGGCGCCATTGGGCGCGGTCGTCGAGGAATATAATCGCTATCTGACGCGCAAGCTGGTCATCGCCGATCCGGAGCTGAGCCGATTGCGCCTGGGGGGGCGCTTCACGAATTCCGACCCCAGCGATTTTCTCGAAACCCTGCGCTCCAGCTTCAACGTGCGCGTGATCGACGCCGGCGCCGACACCATTGTGCTGACCCGCTCCGAATAATTTCCGCGATCGCATAGAGCCGGTCCAAATCCCAAGCGTCTCTATGGCGCAGCCTGCCCACTCGGGGGTTGAGCGGCTGACCGGAGCGACCCAATGCCTTCCAAGCGTTCATCGCGCGCCCGCCTGATGGCGGCGCTGCTGGCGACCACCTGCGCCTTTTCCGCGCCAGCTGCCTGGGCCCAGGCCCCTCAAGCCGGCAAGACCGCCGTGGCCGAGATCGCGTTCGACATACCGGCGCAGAGCCTGGCTTCGGCCCTGAACACTTTCTCGCGCCAAGCCGGCGTGCAGATCCTGTTTCCCTACGACGCGATCGAGGGCCGGAGCAGCAAGCCGCTGCAGGGCCGCTACCCGATACGCGGCGCCCTGAACCTGCTGCTCGCGGGTTCGCCCCTGATCGTCGACAGCGATGACGGCCGTACGATCGGCCTGGTGGTCGCCAAACGCCAGGGCGTCGGCCAGGTCTCGGGACTGGTGAACCAGATCGACGGCAAGGCCCCGCTGTCAGGCGTGCTGGTCCGTGTCGATGCGACCGCACAGACGGCCGTGACCGACTCCGAGGGCCGCTACCGCTTCGGCGCTCTCCCCTCCGGTCCCCACACCCTGACCTTTCAGTATCTGGGCCTGCCAGACCTGAAGGAGACCGTCGAGGTCGTCCCCGGTGAGAACCCCCAGCGCGTCTCGATCATGGGCGCGGCTCAGGTTTCCGAACTGATCGTAACCGGCCAGCGCGCCGCTCAGGCGCGGGCGCTCAGCCGCCAGCGCAACGCCGACAACCTTAGCAATGTCGTCGCCGCGGACCAGGCCGGCCGCTTTCCCGACCTGAACGCAGCCGAGGCCCTGCGCCGCATGCCGGGCGTCTCGGTGCAGCGCGAGGTCGTGGCCGGCGAAGGTCGCTATGTCTCCATCCGCGGCTTGGACAGCGGTCTGAACAACACCCAGATCAACGGCATGAACGCCGCCCAGCCGGAGAAAGAAAACCGTCGGGTGCCGCTGGACATGATCCAGACCGCCGCCCTGTCCTCGATCACCGTGCACAAGACCCTGCTCCCCGACCAGGAGGCCGACGGCATCGGCGGCGCGGTCGTGCTGGAAACCGCCACGGCCTTCGACTTCGCCAAGCCCGTCTTGGACCTGACGGTCAGCGGCTTCCACCACGATCTGGCCGGCAAGACCAGCCCGATGTTCCAGGGCACCGCCGCCCGGCGGTTCGGCGACCACGACCAGTTCGGCGTCCTGATCTCGGGCGGCTATTCAAAGCGCAAGACCAAGGGCTACGTCTTCTACCAGGACGAAGACTATCTCAGCTTCATCGAGGATGATCCGACCGGCGGCGTAACGCCGCTGCAGTTCCACATCGCCCAGTACGAGGACAAGCGCGAGAACATCTCGGCCAATGTCGCCCTGAACTGGGCGGTCACGGACAATACAGAGCTGACCTTCAAGGGCAGCTACAACCGGCTCTATGATCAAGAACTGAGCCGCGAAATCTATTTCGAGGGCGGCACCGAGGACTACGAGGACGGCAAGCTGGTCCTCACCGAGCACGGCAACGCCCAGATCTTCGACCAGTATGAAGAAACCGAGCTGACACAGCAGTCCTATGTCCTGACCGGCAAGACGCGCGCCGGCGCCTTCACCTTCGACTACGGGCTCGGCTACTCGGCCGGCGTCCGCAACGAGCCGTTCGACAACGAGGTCGCTTTCAAGGTCGATCTGGACAGCAACCTCTTCGCCTACGACTTCACGGGCCGCTTCCCCCAGCCCAACCTGACGGCGGCCGACCGGGCGCGCATCGCCGATCCGTCGCAATACGCGCTGGGCTACAACGACATCGACATCGACGATCAGAAGAACACCCGCGCCGCGGCGCATTTCGACATCAGCTACGACCCGGGTTCGGGCTGGCTTCGGTCCGTGAAGTTCGGGGCCAAGGCCGAGCGCTCCAAGCGCAAGCTGGTCGAGGGCAATGTCATGGACCTGGAGGGGCCGCTGACCCTGAAGGCGTTCGGCGTCGGGCCCCTGGTCAGCGTCGCCCAGACCGGCGCGCCCTACCCTGCGTTTCTGTCGCTGGACATCGCCCAGGTGAAGGCCTGGAAGACCTATTCCCAGCACCTGGTCGACACTGACACCGCTTTCGAAAACGACTATGTCGAGGACGGCGTCATCCCTCGTGACGAGGACAGCTACGAGAGCCGCGAGGACATCTTCGCCGGCTACCTGATGGCCAAGGGCGTTTGGGGGCGTTGGGAAGCGATCGGCGGCCTGCGTGTGGATCACACGCGCATCGCGTCCGACAACTGGGAAGCCGTCGAGCTGGAGGGCCAGGCCCCGGTGTTCACGCCGGTGACGGGCAAGGCCAGCTACACGAGTTGGCTGCCCCGCCTGCAGGTCAACTATCGCGCCAACGACAACCTGGTGGTTCGCGGCGCGATGTTCACCTCGATCGCCCGCCCCGAACCGCTGTTCATCTCCGGCGCGACCACGATCGAGGAGGAGGACGGCGAGGTCGATGTCACGGTCGGTAATCCTGGTTTGAAGCCCGCCTACGCCTACAATTTCGATCTCGGGATCGAGCGCTATTTCGGCTCGATCGGCATGATCTCGGCCGGCGTCTACTACAAGCGGATCGACCGCTTCATCTTCAGCGGCGTGGCCGGCGAGACCGAGGCCGACCGCGCCCGGTTCGAGAATGATCCGCGCCTGGTGGGCAAGGTCATCGACGACGTCACCACCTACACCAACGGCAAGCGCGCGACGGTCTACGGCCTGGAGCTGAACTTGGTGCGCCAGTTCAGCAACCTGCCCGGTCCATGGGGCGGTCTGGGCGTCTACGCCAACGCCACCCTCCAACGCAGCAAGGCAGATCCGGGCGTCGACGATATCGCCAAGGGCGACTTCTTCAACGCGCCGGAGAAGATCTTCACGGTGGCGGCGACCTACCAGAAATACGGCCTGGAAGGCACCCTGGCCTATGGCTGGCGCGATCGACAGGCCGTGCGGTTCTCCAGCTACGGCACGCGCATCGTCGAGGAGGCCTACGGCTCCCTTGACGGCCAGCTGCGCTACGCCATCACCCCGCGCGCCAAGGTTTTCTTCAACGCCGTGGACATGCTGAATGGAGGCGACAAGCCGATCGTCGACGAGCGCTATGGCGAAGGCTCGCGCTACCTTGAGGGCGCGACCTACAGCGGCCGCACCTTCACCTTCGGCCTGAACCTTAGCTTCTGATGACCTGGCCTTCGCGCGTTCACAACGACAAGGGCCGCGCGGCGCCGGCCCGGCCGCGAGGCGCCGCGCCGATCTCGACCCTGATCGATCGGCGCGGCCTGCTGGCGGCCGGCCTCGCCGCCAGCCTTGCGCCGCCAGCCGCGCGCGCCGCCGCGCCGCCGATCGGCTTCAAGCCCTTGTCGCCGCTCATCGGACCTGTCGAGGCCCTACCGGAGGGGTTCAAGCGGACGATCGTCTTGCGCTGGGGCGATCCGTTGTGGTCGGACGCCCCGGCCTTCGCCCCCGGCGCCCTGACCGCGGCGGCGCAGGCGCGCCAGTTCGGCTACAACAACGACTTCACCGCCATCCTGCCCCTGCCCTCGGGCGATCCCAGCGGCGGACTGCTGGTGGTCAATCACGAATATCCCACCCCCTACCTGATGTTCCCTGGCGTCTCCGCGACGGACGGGACCACGACGCTGGACGACGAGCAGCTGCGAGTCTGCATGGCCGCATGCGGCATGAGCGTCGCCGAGGTGCGCCGCACGAACGGGACCTGGGGCGTGGTCGTCGACAGTCCCTACAACCGGCGGATCACCGCCACGACCCCGATCCGGATCTCCGGCCCCGCCGCCGGTCACCCGAAACTGCGCACGGGCGCGGACCCCACCGGCCGGTGGGTGCTGGGCACGCATGACAACTGCAACGGCGGCGTCACGCCCTGGGGCACGGTGCTGTCGGGCGAGGAGGGCTCGGCCGAGTTCTTCGGCGGCGACTGGCGCGATGCGCCTGATCTCGAGCGCCTCAAGCGCGGCTATTTCACCAACCTTGGTCCGCACGGGCGCTACGGCTGGAATCGCGTCGACAAGCGTTTCGACGTCGGTCACGAACCGCACGAGTCCAATCGCTTCGAGTGGGTCGTCGAGATCGACCCGCTGGACCCGACGGCGCCGCCAGTCAAGCGCACGGCCCTGGGGCGTTTTGCTCATGAAGGCGCGCACAGCGTCGTGGCGCCGGACGGGAGGGTGGTCGTCTATCTCGGCGACGACTGGGAATACGAGTATTGCTACCGCTTCGTCAGCCGCGATGTCTTCAATCCGCATGACCGGGCCGCCAATCGCGACCTGCTCGACCACGGGACTCTGAGCGTCGCCCGCTTCGCCGAGGACGGGACGCTAGACTGGGCGCCGCTGGTGTTCGGCATCGGCCCGCTGACGCCGGCGAACGGCTTCGCCGGCCAGGGCGACGTGCTCTTGGAGACCCGCCGCGCCGCCGATCTCCTGGGCGCCACGCCGATGGACTCGCCCGAGGGTTACGAGCCAAATCCGATGACCGGCAGGGTCTATATCGCCCTGACCGGCGTCGACGCGCGCACCCGGGCTCCGAACCCGGCCAACCCGCGTCGGGCCAACCCCGGTGGCCACATCCTGGAGCTGGTCCCGCCCGATCGCGGCCAGGGCCCCGACCATGCCGCGGATCGCTTCGCCTGGAACGTCTTCGCGCTGTGCGGCGATCCGGCCGCGCCCGGATCCAGGGCGCGTTTCCATCCCGACGCCGGGCCCGAGGACTGGTTCGAGGCGCCCGACAATCTGAGTTTCGACGCCGCCGGCCGAATGTGGATCTGCACCGACGGTCCCGGCGTCCGGCAGCATGACGGCGTCTGGATGATGCACACTTCCGGACCCGAGCGGGCCTGGCCGCGGCTATTCTACTCGCCCCCGCCAGGCTCGGAATGCTGCAGCCCCGCCTTCACGCGGGACGGCAAGGCGATGTTCCTGTCGGTGCAGCACCCTGCCGAGCGCTCACCGTCCCTGGATCAAGCCGCGACCCGCTGGCCTGACTTCACCGCCGGCCATCCTCCCCGTCCGTCGGTGATCGTGATCGAACGCGAGAATGGAGGCGGTCTAGCCTAGCCGAGGGCTCGCGGCCTAGACGCCGGCGAGCTGACCTGCCACGAACGCTTTAATAAGGTAGCCTCAAAAAAGACGCCTGAATCGAGCCCATTTCCACGAGAGGCCAATGACCGAGGCCCAAGCATTCCCAGCTGTGAGACATTACTTAGCGCCGGAAGCGGAAGTTGGCGCAGCGCCAGGAACCAGACGCTCGCTCACCCAGGGCTTGAGTCGGCTGGCAAACTTGCGCCAATTGCCGCCATTGGCGCGGCTCCAGGAACGCGACGTTCAAGCTAGGCGCTTGGCGCCTTTCACCCGCCTTGTATCGCAAGGCAATCCCCACGGAACAATCTGCGCGCCCTCCCAAGCCTAGAGACGGCCCCCAACTACTGGCTTAGCTCAGCTCAGTGTCCAGGAGCCTGACGTACTGCTGACCGCTGTGCATGTCGCGCTCCACGGCTCCGCCCTGCGGGGCCTTGCGAGGATAGGAGATCTTCACGACGCTCAGGTAGTCGACCGCGAACCGCTTCACGAGCGCGGGATCGGCGCCGAAGGCCTTCGCCACGACGTCAGCCGAAAGGCCGAAGGCGTCCCTGTAGCGCGCGTAGTTCTCCGGGCCGTCAAAGAACAGATCCACCGTCACCCAGAACGGGCCGGCGTTCTTCGAACGCACCTGGCGGCACACCTCATGCAGCTTGACCATCGCGGACCTCCTTGTCCTGGACGCCGGCGCCGACCCAGCGGATGCGCACCAGCTCGAAGGGATCAGCCGTATCGACGACGTGATTGAGCTTGAACTCGAACACCTGGCCGCGCTCGATCTCGGCCGGCGAGAACGGGAAGGCGTAGCTTGGCAGCTCGATGTCCCGGCGCACCGGGAAGTGAAAAAAGTAGGGGTTGCAGACTTTGGCGATCTGGGTCGCCAGAGCTTGGGTCTCGGCGGTGGCCACGAACATCAGCCCCACCTCCAGCGGCGCCGGCGTCCCTGGTGGCCGCGTCTGGCCAGAGACGGCCTTCCCACGCGCGAGCTACTGTGGACCGCTGCCGGCGCGTTCCGAACCGGCATGACCTAAGGGATCGGATTGACGCTCAGCGCCAAGAGCGGAACTTGGCCTAGTTCCAAGAACTAGACGCTACCGAGCAAAAGACGCCGCTGAACCGAGGCGTCAACGCGCCGTCGCGAACGACGGCCACGCGCCTGGGCCATTAACGTCATGGCGCGGTTGTGATCAAATCGAAGGGTGTCCGGGCAGCGTACTGGGGGTCGTATCCAGGTTCGCCATGACGCATCGGATTCTTCCGGAGCCGGCCGCCATGGAACTGTTGAAACAGATTAGTCCATTCGTGCTGACGCTCAGCCTCGCGGGCGTGGTTGTCAGCGTCGGGCTCAGCTCCACGCGCGGTGACTTTCTCTATGCCGTTCGTAGGCCAGGACTGCTGTTGAGAGCCGTCGTGGCGGTGGACGTCATCCCGCCGCTCGCGGCGGTGCTTCTGATGCGCCTTTTGCCGCTGGACTCCGCCGTTAAGGCGGGCGTCGTCCTGATGGCCATCTCTCCCGTCCCGCCGCTATCGCCTGGCCAGGAACTCAAGGTGGGCGCCCGCCGAGAATATGCCTATGGCCTCTACGTCGCCCTCGCTCTTCTGACCATCGTCACGGTCCCGATGGTCCTGGCGATCGCCACTCGTGCGTTCGGTCGACAGGACACGGTCTCCGTCGCGACCCTGGCCAAGTCCCTGCTGGTGGGCGTGTTCATTCCGCTCGCCACCGGCGTGGCGGTTCGCGCGGTCGCGCCGGGGATCGCCGCGCGGATCGCGCCTTGGCTCTACCGCCTCAGCACGCCTCTGGTCTCCCTGGCGTTCTTGCCGATGATCGTGTCCTTGTGGCCGACGATCATAAGCCTGGTGGGCGACGGCGCTCTGCTGGCGATGGCTCTTGTCGTGCTCATCGCGCTGGTTGGAGGCCATTTTCTAGGTGGGCCGGATCGCGTCGACCGCGGCACGCTCGCTATCGCCAGCGCGGTCCGTCACCCGGGGATAGCCATGATGCTGGCGGGCGCGAACTTCACCGATGCGCGGGTCAGAGCCGCCGTGCTTCTCTTCATGCTGGTCGGATTGGTCGTCGGTCTTCCCTACAAGCAGTGGCTCAAGCGAACGGGCGCTACCTCCGTGGCAAACCATCTGTAAGGCGCCGCGATGACCAAGAGGCGCGCGGACGTCCACGTCCGGCGCCCAAACTCATGGCGCGGAAGCTTCCCGGCGGTAGATCGACGCGCCATCCTTGATCGTCTCGTCAACCTTGATCTGGTTCAAGGAGGCCGCGGGGACGGTCAGGGGGTTGGCCGAAAGGATCACCAGGTCCGCGCGCTTGCCGACCTCGATCGAGCCTTTGGAGGCCTCCTCGAAGTGCTGGTAGGCGGGCCAGAGCGTCATCGCGTGCAGGGCCTGCAACGGGGTCAGACGCTGTTCGGGGCCAAGGACATAGCCGCTGCGCGTCGTGCGATTCACCGCCGTGCTGATCAGGGTCATCGAATTGGGAAAGACCACGGGCGCATCGGAGTGGATCGATGGTGTCAGCCCCGCCTTGAGCACCCATGCCGTCGGAGAGATGTTCTCGGCGCGCTCGGGCCCGGCCACCGATTGGCGATGCCAATCGCCCCAATAGAACGTGTGCATTGGAAACAGCGCCGGAAATATGCCTTCCGCCTTCAAGGCGGGGATCTGGTCCGCGCGCAGGAACTGGCCATGGATCATCACCGTGCGGCTGTCGGGATAGCCGTAGCGTGACTGGGCCTGGCCAACCACGCGGATCAACTGGTCGATGGCCGCATCGCCGTTGGTGTGGGCCAGAAGCTGCCAGTGGTTCTTATAGGCCAGGTCCGCCAAGGGCTGCAGCTTGTCATCGGCGAAGGCGGGCAAGCCGGCATAGTCGGCCTTCTCCCCTTCCGGGGGCTGGAAATAGGGCTTGGTGAACCAAGCCGTCTTGCCCTGGGGCGAGCCATCCAGCGTCAGCTTCACCCCGCCGATGCGGAGATGTCCCGTATAGTTGCGCGACATCAGGGGACCATGCAGCACAGGGGCGTCGCCCATGGCGACGAGATCGGGATAGGCGACAATGTCGACCTTAAACGCGCCGGCGGCGTTGAGCGCCGGCAGGGCCGCCATGTCGGCCACCGAGGTCTTGCCGTCCTGGACGGTGGTGAAGCCGTTCTCGATGTAGATCTTCTGCGACGCCTCCAGATTCTGGCGGTATTCGGCGGGCGTGAAGGCCGGCATCATTTTCGGCATGATGGAAAAGAAGGCGGTTTCCTTGAGCACCCCATTGGGGGTTTTGCCGTCGGCTTCTCGCTCGATCGCTCCGCCCGCGGGGGACGGGCTGTCGGGGGTTATGCCCACCAGGGCCAGGGCCCGGCTATTGAGCATCGCCAGATGGCCCGACTGATGGATGACAAAGATCGGCAGCTCGGCGGAGACCGCGTCGAGGTCTTGCCGGGTCGGGAACCGACGTTCCCGCAGCTGGGAGTCGTCAAGGTTCATCCCGATCACGACGCCATGGGCCTTGACCACCGGAGACGTGGCGATGAAACCGCGCAGCGCCTCCTGCATGTCGGGTATGGTTTTCACGGGACCATCGGGCGGCGCCAGCAGATTGGCGGAGACGGCCAGAAGCGACACCTGGGTGAAATGGCTGTGGGCGTCCACGAAGCCGGGGATCAGCGTCCGGCCCTTCAGGTCGTAGAGCTTGGTGGCTGCGCCCTTCTCGGCCGCGAGCACCGCGGCCCGCGCGCCGACCGCCACGATCTTCCCGTCCTTGATCGCGACGGCCTCGGCCATGGGCGCGGCGTCGTTGATGGTGATGATCGGGCCGCCAAAATAGATCGCATCAGCGTTGCTGGCCCAGGCTGCCGAGGCCAGTGAGAATGAGGCGACCGCGAGAACGGTCGCGGCGCGGCTGACTGTTGTGAAAGAGTTCAAGACGACGCCTCCTATCAAACCTTCGCCAGCGATAACCCTGGCTGGTGACTCGGCGCCGACATGGGACGCCGCAAGCAGGATCGGGCCGCCTCCCCCCTCCCCCCGAAAGAGCCGGTGAGGCCGCGCCCCTGACATCTCATGACAGACTGTGCTCGCGCCCCAGGCGCGCGCTCCGACGAGACTAGAAATTCAGGAGCTGAAACCCAGCCTTTATGCCCCAATCGACCGGACGCTGATCGCCGAAGGTCGTGCTCGGTCGAATGAAGACCTGGCCGCTTCCTCCCAATACCGGACCCAGCTTCAAGCCCAGCGTCACGGCCAGGGCGGCATAGAACTGATCTTGTTCCCAATCGTAATTCACGGCGGGATCATAGGTCATGTAAAGTCGTGGATTGGACAGCTTGGGCACATAGTAGAAATCAATTGTGGTGGTGTTGACATCGGCCCTGCTAGAACGACCCGCGACACTGACGCTTTGGACCAGCGCCGGCGCGAAAATGGCGCCGTCCTTTAGGAACCTTGCGTAGATGAGCGTTGGCTTGACGACGTATTTGCCACTTCCGAGTTCAGGACGTCCGGCCGTGTCGAAGAAGACTTCCGTCGTGAAGACGTAGCCCTCTCGAGGGGTGACCCCGAAGACCCTGGTGTACTTCACCGAGACGTCGCCCAGCGCGTAGCCATGGTCGCCGTTCACATCCAAGGACGCCAGTGGCGCCTTGACCTGGATGGACGTGTGCCCGAACGGCTGGGCGAAACTGGCGGTGAACACCTTGGACTTGGCGCGGCTGTGCGCCAGGTCGAGGTACTCGAAATCCCCCTGCAGCGTCCGGACCGGACGCGTGGGGTCGGTGCCGTCGTTGGGCTTGTCCTCTGTTTGGGCCGCGCTCGGCGAACATAGGCCGATCGCGACCAGCGCGGATGTCGCCAAGGCAGCGAGCAGGCGGCGGAAAGCCTTGAGCGTCATGGTTTCGCCGACGCTCCCGCGCCCATCGCGGGTTTGGCCTGGAAAGGCCTGCCTTCGAAGACCGTGCCCCAGACCTTGATGTCGCGCAGACCGCCCACGCCGGCTTCATAGGGGTCCTTGTCGAGCACGGCGAAGTCGGCCAGCTTGCCGGCCTCGATGCTGCCCAGCTCGGTTTCCATGCCGATCATGTAGGCGGCGTCGATCGTGACGGCGCGTATGGCTTGGTCCAGCGTCAGTCGCTCGGCCGGCGCGAACACCTTGCCGGACATGGTCTGCCGCGAGGCGGCGGTCCAGGCCAGGAAAAAGGGCTCGGCCGGCGCCATCGGGAAGTCCGAGTGCAACGCCACCGGGACACCGCGGTTGGCGAGCCCGCCCAGCGGCGCTATGCGCGCGGCGCGATCAGAGCCAAGGCCTTTTTCCGCGTACCGGTCGCCGAGGTCATAGAGGTAGAAGGGATTGGCCGACACCTGCGCGCCCAGCCTGGCGATGCGGCGCGACGTGCCGTCATCGGCATAGCCATAGTGCTCGATGGTGAAGCGCGCGTCGGCGCGCGGCTTCTCGTCCTGCAGCTTCTGCAGAGTGTCCAGCACAAGCCGGGCGCCGCCGTCGCCGTTGGTGTGGACATGGATCTGGTAACCGGCGTTCCAGTATCGGCGGGCGAAGTCCTCGAAGGGGCCAGGCTGTGTGATCCATTCGCCCTTGTGGCCGTCGATATAGCCCGGCGCGTTGAGCTGCATGGCCTGTGAGAACATGGCCCCGTCGGCGAACAGCTTGACGCCATTGTTGAAGATCAAATGGCGGGTGTTCTGCGCCTTCAGGCCTTCGACCAGCCGCATCGCCGCATCGGGACTCTTCAGGGTCAGGCTGAGCTTGTAGACGTCTGGCGTGAGGCGCACCCGCACCGGCGAGTCCGGCGTGTCGAAGTTGCGCTTCAGCGACGCCATCTCGAGCTCGTAGTTCGTCCCCCCGGTGTTCATGTCCGCCACGGTGGTGACGCCATTATAGTTCAGATAATCGCGCGTCTTGAGGTAGCCGGGATCGGCGGACGCTGGGTCTAGCAAGGTGCTGGCGAGGTAAGGCAAGACGACCGCGAACAGGCCGTCTTCCCAGAAGTGGCTCGTCTTCCAGTCGACCTGAGGATGTTCCTTGCTGTCGTCCAGGCCTCTAGACTTCAACAGGGTCATCATCGCCGTGTTGACGTAGGCCTCATGCAACGAGCGCTGCAGCACGAGGATAGGCACATCCTTCGAGACACTATCCAGCACGTCGCGCGACAGCTCTCCGTGGGTGTCGGCGCTGAAACCCCAGGTCATGAACACCGGCGATGAGGTGTCCCGAGCGGCGAACGCGGCCTTGAGCGCGGCCCGATAGGCCGCCTGACCATTCGTGGCCAGCGTCTTGCGGCCCATGATGTTCCAGGGCTCCGGGGTGATCCAGGTCGTCTGGAAGGCGATGGCTCCAAGCATCGGGTGCATGTGCGGGTCTATCAGTCCCGGCATCAGCACCTTGTCCTTGAATGTCGCGTCGATCCGATGCGGGTAAAGGGCCAGCCACGGTTTCAGGTCTTCCAGCGAGCCGACGCTTACGATCTCGCGCCCCCGGATCGCCACGGCGGTCGCCGTCGGCTGGCTGGGGTTCATTGTCACGATCTTCTTAGCGACAAACACCGTGATCGCGTCGGGCTGCTGTCGCGCGGCGGCCGGAGCTGCCAGAGCCATGGCCAGCAGAGCGACGAGAGCCGCGCTCTTCATCGGCTTCACGGACAACCTCATGCATCGCTCCCTTTGACGCCCGCCCTGGAGCGACCGTGCGGACGAGGCCTGCTGACCCAGATCGCTCATGTCGACACCGCCCTACGGCCCTCCGGCGCATACCGCTGCTACGCCGAGGCCCTCACCCGGGACAGGACACAAAGAGACAGGGGAACCGTCTTTTGGTGACAACCTGAGAAAGAAAATTTCTCTCAAAGCCGGGTGGGTTGCGATCGCTCAATTCACAAGAACGGATAAGCTGATATGCATACTCGTCGCGTGGTCGTCTCCGCTAACAAGCAACGCGGGCTCATGTCATGCTGGACCGGACTGCCAAAGCAATCATGTCGCCGTCCGCGCCAATGCGGCATCTTCGCGATGCGTTCCGGCGCCCGCGAAGACTTCTAGAGGGCGCGTCGCTCGCCACAGACAGTTGGCCGTTGCCACCGCTTATCTCGGTCGAGGACGCGGTCCAGCTGGTCGAGGACATACTCGAGCAGCACGATCCTCGTGACGTCATGGACGCGTATGCGAGGGCTTTTCCCCTCGGCCTTACGCCGGGGATCGCGATCGGCGCGACCTACGCGCCGACCATCGGCCACGCCATAGATCACATCGCGCGGTACGCCAGCCGCGAGACCGGGCTTGATAGGATACAGCTTCATCGCGGCGACGGCCTGACCTTCTTGGTTCTCAGTCAGCACGGCGACCTCCGGCGGCTCGGGATGCTCGAGGCGGAGGTCGGTCTGGGGTGGATCGCCGAGAGGCTCCGCCAAATGCGCCCGAGCTCATCCCAAGCCGTGTCCTTTGATTTTCGGCACGCGCCGATAGGCGACCCCGCGAGATACGACAATCGCTTTGGCTGTCACGTGAACTTCCGCCAAGAGATCAACGCATTGAGCTTTCCGACTTCTTGGGAGCGGATCAATAATCCGGTCGGCGAGCTCGACCTCTTCCAGCTCGCGAAAAGCCGCTGTGAGCGAGATATCGCCGTCGCCCAGAGAATGGACAGCTACGGTTTGATGCGAATGCGAGTCGCTGAGTTCATCGCCGCGACTGGGCGGCCGCCCAAGCTCAAGGAGTTGGCGCTGCAGCAGGGCTGCTCGCAACGCACCGTCATGCGCCGCCTCAGCGTCGCGGGGACGAACTTCCAGGATCTCGTGGACTCCATCCAGATGAGGCGGGCCTCCGAAATGCTCGAGTCCTTAGGCGCTTCGGTCGAGGCGGCGGCGGAACGGCTGGGATACTCGGACGCGTCGAGTTTCCGTCGCAGCTTCCACAGATGGTTTGGCGTCAATCCAGGCGAGTGGCGGCGCGGGGGGCGGTCGCCAGACCGACCGGCGTCTTAACGGCAAGCGACGTGAGGGAGTCACGCGCTGAATTGTGAGGGGGCGAGATGGCGCTGATCTGGCTGCAAGCGGTAGGGCTCGCGGTGGCCCTGCCCATGGCTGTCGAGGGCGGCTATCGCCTGCATCACTGGACCACACGCTCCTCGGGAACCATCAAAGACGACGGCTGGGCGCCCCTCGTCGCGGGCGCGGTCACCCTGCTCGGCCTCTTGCTGGCCTTCACGGTGTCGATGGCGACCGATCGCTTCGAAGCCCGGCGACATCTGGTGATCAACGAGGCGAACGCGATCTCGACGACCTACCTGCGCGCCCGCGCATTCGAGGGCGAGACCGGCGCCGCCGTGCGGGCCGCGATACTCGACTATGCCAACGCACGACGCCTGGCTTATCTGGCGGGCGAAGATCCGTCGAAGATCGAAAGCGTCGAGCGCGCCAATGATCGCCAGCGCGATCGGATCTGGGCGGCGACCCTGGCGGCGCTCCGCGAGCCTGATAACGCCCAGATGACGACCTCCGTGCTTCAGGCCACCAACGAGATGTTCGATATCGCCGCGACGCGTCAGGCCTCGGTCGAGACAAGGGTGCCGCCCTCGATCCTCCTCAGTCTCGTGGCTTACGCGATCGTCACCGCGATCCTCTCCGGCTACGGCTTGGCGAACCACGGCGTGAGACACGCCATCGCCTCGACCCTGTTATTTCTCATGGTCGCCGCCCTGATCACGCTCGTGCTGGACCTGGACCATCCGCGGTCGGGCGTCATTCGTGTCTCGCAATCGCCCCTAGAGCGCGTCGCCATCTCGATCGCCGCCGCCGAAGGCGCGAGGTAGAAACCTTGGCGAAAGGCGCCCAACCCAAGCTCGTCATGAGCTAGGCTGTCGGGATCGCGCGCCTTTGGAAGCTGGCCTGCCAAGGTCCGGGAAGAGTCAGGCTTCCCGTATTATATTACCCTCACTCCCACTCGATCGTGCCCGGCGGCTTGGACGTCACGTCGTAGACCACGCGGTTGACGCCGCGAACCTCGTTGATGATCCGCGTCGCGGTCTTGCCGAGCACCGGCCAGGGGAACTCGAAGAAGTCGGCGGTCATGCCGTCGGTCGAGGTCACCGCGCGCAGAGCCAACACGTTCTCGTAGGTGCGGGCGTCGCCCATCACGCCGACGGTCTTGACCGGGAGCAGCACGGCGAAGGCCTGCCAGATCTTGTCGTAGAGGCCGGCGTTGCGGATCTCCTCCAGATAGATGGCGTCGGCGTCCTGCAGGACCTTGACCTTTTCGGGCGTGATCTCGCCGGGGATGCGGATGGCCAGGCCCGGCCCCGGGAACGGGTGACGGCCGACGAAGGCCGGCGCCAGGCCCAGCTCGACGCCCAGAGCGCGGACTTCGTCCTTGAACAGTTCGCGCAGCGGCTCGACCAGCTTGAGCTTCATGTAGTCCGGCAGGCCGCCGACATTGTGGTGGCTCTTGATCACCGCCGAGGGACCGCCGCGCGCCGAGACGCTCTCGACGACGTCGGGATAGAGCGTGCCCTGCGCCAAGAACTCGGCGCCGTCGATCTTGGCGGCTTCCTTGTCGAAGACGTCGATGAAGAGCTTGCCGATCGTCTTGCGCTTGGTCTCCGGATCGCTGACGCCGGCCAGCTCGCCCAGGAACAGATCGCCGGCGTCCACGTGGACCAACGGGATGTTGTAGTGGTCGCGGAACAGGGTGACGACCTGGTCGGCCTCGTTCTTGCGCAGCAGGCCGGTGTCGACGAACACGCAGGTCAGCTGGTCGCCGATCGCCTCGTGGATCAGGACGGCGGCCACGGAGCTGTCGACGCCGCCCGACAGGCCGCAGATCACCTTGCCGGTCCCGACCTGATCGCGGATCTTCTGGACCATCTCCTGACGGAAGGCCGCCATGGTCCAGTCGCCCTTCAGGCCGGCTATGTTGAACAGGAAGTTCCGGTACATCTTGGCCCCGTTGACGGTGTGGTACACCTCGGGGTGGAACTGCAGGGCGTAGATCTTCTTCTTGTCGTTGGCGATGGCCGCGAACGGCGCGCCGGTCGAGGTGGCGATGACCTCGAAGCCGTCGGGGATCGCAGTGACGCGGTCGCCATGGCTCATCCAGACGGTTTCCAGCTCGCCGACGCCGGCCAAGCCTTGGAACAGCGGGCTGACCTTGCCGACCGTCAGCTCGGCGCGGCCGAACTCGCCGGCGTGGCCGCCCTCGACCTTGCCGCCCAGCACGTCGCACAGCAGTTGCTGGCCATAGCAGATCGCCAGCATCGGCAAGCCAAGGTCGAACAGTTTGCGGCCGATGCGCGGACTGTCGGACTCCAGCACGCTGGCCGGACCGCCCGACAGGATGATGGCGCTGGGCTTGTACTCGTCGACGATGGCTTCGGCCTTGTCGAACGGATGGATCTCGCAATAGACGCCGGCCTCGCGCACGCGCCGGGCGATCAGCTGGGTCACCTGGCTGCCGAAGTCGACGATCAGGACGCGCTGGTGGTTCGGTTCGGGGGTCATCGGCGGGTCTCCAGCGGTCTAGCGTTCAGGTCAGGGCGTGTAGGTGGATCGCTCCAGCACGGCGGCGAAGAAGCCGTCCGTCCCGGCGCGGTAAGGGGACAGGCGCAGATAGCCTTCAGGGGTCACGTGCTGCTCGACGCCCGGCAGGGCGATCGGCTTCACGGTAAATTCGGGGTGGCGCTCGAGGAAACCGGCGACGCGGTCCTCGTTCTCGTCGGTCAGCAGCGAGCAGGTGACATAGACCATCCGGCCGCCGGCCTTCACGAAGGTCGCGGCGTCCTCAAGCACGCTGTCCTGCTCGATCTGGCGCTTGGCCAGCTGGTCGGGCGACAAACGCCACTTCGCGTCAGGGTGGCGGCGCCAGGTGCCGGCGCCGGTGCAGGGCGCGTCGACAAACACGACGTCGATCTTGCCTTCCAGGCCCTTCAGCGGCGTGGCCTCGATCGGCGAGCGGATCTGCAGGTTGCGGACCCCTGCCCTCTGGCCGCGGCGGATCGTGTCGGCCAGGCGGCGGGCGTCGGCGTCGTGCGCGAAGATCTGGCCGCTGTTGCCCATGGCGGCGGCCAGCGCAAGGGTCTTGCCGCCCCCGCCCGCGCAGAAGTCCAGCACCTGCTTGCCCTTGACCTCGCCCGCCACGGCGGCGGCGATCTGCGAGCCCAGATCCTGAACCTCGAACCAGCCCTTGGAGAAGGCCGGCACGGCCTCGACCGACGGCGTGCGGTCGGCGGCGGCGGGCGCCGGGATTCGGAAGGCGTTGGGCAGGATTCCCGCCGGCGCGGCGTGGATCGGCGCCAGGGCCTTGGCGGCGCGCTCGGCGTCGGTCTTCAGCGTGTTGACCCGCAGGTCGACCGGCGCGCGCTCGGACAGCGCCCGCATCTCGACGGTCTGATCGGCGCCCAGGGTGCGGATCAGCCGCTCTTCCAGCCAATCAGGATAGTCACCGACCACCGGGGCCGGAGCGCCGTCTAGCGAAACAGGATTGGAAAGGCGCTCGCGCTCGGCCTCGGTCAGCGGGCCAAAGCCATGCTCCTCGGCCGCCGCCTCGGCGATCCGCTCGGGCGTCCAGGCCCAGGTGAAGGCCAGAACGCCCAGCACGACGCCGCGCGGGCTGGCGTCGCCCATCATCCAACCCAGCGAGCGCTTGCGACGCAGCGCGTCCAGCACCAGGCCCGAGACGAAGGCGCGGTCCTTGGAACCGGCGTAACGCGCGGCTTCACCCCAACGCTTCAGCGCCATCTTCACCGGAAAATGCCGCGCCTCGATCTCGGTGAGAACCTCGATCGCCGCTGAAACCCGTCCTCCGTCCCGCATCAGACGACCAGGGCCAGAAGGGTGAGGATGATCCCGGTGAAGGAGACACACCAAGCGATGCTGCGCACCCAGGGCACGCCCAGCGCATAGAGCGGCAGGAAGGCGATGCGGCCGCCGACATAGAGGCCGGAACCGACTAAGGTCAGCGTTCCGAACCGGCCGCCCAGATAGGCGACCAGCACGGCGACCGCGAACAGCGGGAAGCTTTCACGGAAATTGGCGAACGCCCGCTCCAGCCGCGCGGCGACGCCGTCGACCTCAAGGCGTTCGTCGCGCGGACCGGCGCTCCACTTCAGGCCCCGCTGGCCGGCGCCCGCGAGGGCCGCGGCCAGCAGGTGGACGAGGCCGATCAGGACCGCCACGCCCAGCATCTGAAGTTCGAACGCCATCCGCATCGGCTAGACCGCGCTCGGATAGTTCGGGGCCTCGCGCGTGATCATCACGTCGTGGACGTGGCTCTCACGCAGGCCAGCGCCCGTGATCCGGACGAACTTGGCGCGCTTCTGCAGCTCGGGAATGGTCGGCGCGCCGACATAGCCCATGGCCGCGCGCAGGCCGCCGACCAGCTGGTGCAGCACCGGCGAGATCGGCCCCTTGAACGGGGTCTGGCCCTCGATGCCTTCCGGCACAAGCTTGAAGCTGTCCGTCACTTCCTTCTGGAAGTAGCGGTCGGCCGAGCCGCGGGCCATGGCGCCCACCGAGCCCATGCCGCGATAGCTCTTGTACGAGCGCCCCTGGTACAGGAACACCTCGCCCGGCGCCTCTTCGGTGCCGGCGAACATCGAGCCCATCATGGCGGTCGAGGCCCCGGCCGCGATGGCCTTGGCCAGGTCGCCCGAGTACTTGATGCCGCCGTCGGCGATGATCGGCACGCCAGCTTCCTTGCCC
This sequence comes from Caulobacter sp. X, assembly GCF_002742635.1. NCBI lineage: Bacteria > Pseudomonadati > Pseudomonadota > Alphaproteobacteria > Caulobacterales > Caulobacteraceae > Caulobacter > Caulobacter sp. X. Next base: position 703,997 of record NZ_PEGF01000001.1, read on the forward strand.
GCGCGCACGGCCTCCATGATCGCGGTCAGCTGCGGCACGCCCACGCCCGCGACGATGCGGGTGGTGCAAATCGAGCCCGGGCCAATGCCCACCTTCACCGCGTCGGCGCCGGCGTCGATCAGGGCGCGGGCGGCGTCGTAGGTGGCGATGTTGCCGGCCACGATCTGGACGCGGTTGGCCTCGCGCTTCAAGCGCGAGACGGCCTGGGCGACCTGGCTGGAATGGCCGTGGGCGGTGTCGATGACGACGACGTCGACGCCGGCGTCCACCAGGCCCATCGAGCGCTCGAAGCCGGCGTCGCCGACGGTCGAGGCCGCGCCGACCAGCAGGCGGCCCTTGTCGTCCTTGGCGGCCAGCGGGTGAGCCTGGGCCTTCTCAATGTCTTTCACCGTGATCAGGCCGACGGCGCGATAGGCGTCGTCGACGACGATCAGGCGTTCGATCTTGTGCTTGCGAAGCAGCTCGCGCGCCTCGCGGTGATCGATGCCTTCGGCAACCGTGATCAGGTTCTCGCGGGTCATCAGCGCCGAGGCCGGGACCTTGTCGTCGCCCTCGAAGCGCATGTCGCGGTTGGTCAGGATGCCGACCAGCTTGCCCGAGCCGCGCTCGACCACCGGGAAGCCCGAGATCTTGCGGCGGGCCTTGATCTCGCGGATCTCGGCCAGGGTCGTATCGGGGTGGATGGTCAGCGGGTTGATGACCATGCCGCTTTCGTAGCGCTTCACCTCGCGAACCTGGTCGGCCTGCTCCTCGTTGGTGAGGTTGCGGTGCAGGATGCCCAGGCCGCCGGCTTGCGCCATGGCGATGGCGAGGCGACTTTCGGTCACCGTGTCCATGGCGGCGGACACAAGCGGAATGTTCAGACTGATTTCACGCGTGAACCGGGTCTCGGTCGTCACCTGGGTAGGCATGACGTCGGACGGGCCGGGTTCGAGCAAAACGTCGTCGAAGGTGAGCCCTTCGCGAATCTCCATCGGAGTCTCCATTTTGCGGCGCGGATATAGCCGCGAGGCCGACCGTTGTCGACCCGGAGTCGGCGTGAAATGGAGATGAATTTTTCTGGCCGAGCGAAAGGCGGCGGCGACCAACACGGCCGGCGCCGCCCTCTCCGCCTAGACCGGCTTGGCGCCCGGCGTCCCGCACTTGGCGAACTTGCCCTTGGCGTCCTTGCACTTGGTGGGCTTGGCCGGCGCGGCGGCAGGCGGCGGGCACTTGATGAACTTGCCCTTGGCGTCGCGACAAGGCGCGGCGGCGTTGGCGGCGCTGACGCTCGACAGGGCGACGGCGAGCGCGAAGGCGAGGCTGAGGCTCTTGGACATGACAGGTCTCTCGTAAGCGCGGACGAACTCCGCTAGAGCCCCGCGCGAACGGCGCGGAACGAGAGATCAAAAACATAAGTTTCCAATAAAATTCAGCGACTTGAAGATGATAACATCCGCACTGACAACCCCTGCGTCAGTCCGCGAGGCCATCCAGGCTCAAGCTGCCGGACTTGGAAACCACCGCGAGGGCGTCGCCGGTCCTGATGAGCTCGTTGGGAGACGGGCTCTCGATCACGGTCCCATCGGCCCGCTCAATCCGCACGACCAGCACGGCGCCGCTGCGCCGCTCAAGTTCCCGTACGGTAGCCTTCCGGGCGCCAAGGTTCGGGGGCGCGGTGATGACCCGCAGGTCGAGGCCCAGCTTGGCCAACCCTTCATCGGTGCCGTCGCCCTTTGGCTCGGAGCCGCGCAGGAAATGGGCCAGACGCGGGTAGAGGATCATTTCGGCGATGCGCTCGGCCCCGATGTGGGCCGGCATGACCACGCGGTCGGCGCCGGCCTGCATCAGCTTGCGCTCGGTCGTCGGGCGCTCGCCGCGGGCGATGATCTCGATCTTGGGATTAAGGCTGCGGGCTGACAGCGTGATGAAGACGTTGGCGGCGTCGTCCGGCAGAACGGTCGCCAGCACCTTGGCGCGTTCGACATGCAGGGTTCGCAGGACGTCCTCGTCGGTGGCGTCGGCGTGGCGGCACAGATAGCCAAGCTCCCTCGCTTCCTGGCAGCGCCCCTCGTCCCGTTCGACGATGACGAAGGTCTCGCCTACGGAGGCCAGCTCGCCGGCCAGCATGAGCCCGATGCGGCCAAAGCCGCAGATGATGATGTGGCCGTCCAGCCGGTCGATGTCGCGTTCCACGCGCTTTCCAAAAAACTGTTCGAGTTGAGACTGGGTCAGCGCCTGCACCAGCGAACCGGTGACGATGATGACGCCCGTGCACCCGAACACCATCGTGGCCATGGTGACAGCGTGCAAGTAGTCGGTATCGATCGGCCGGACTTCGCCATAGCCGACCGTGAAGATGGTCAGGGTGACCATGTAGAGCGCGTCGCCGAACGACCAGCCGGCTTGCATGTAGCCAACCATGGCGCAGGCGGCGACTAGCAGGACGAAGCCGACCGCGATCCCCAAGTTCCTGAACGGCTTGGCGACCAGTCCTCCGATGACGCCCCCCCGGTCGCTCACCGCCCCTTGAACCCCGTCGCGACGAGGAAGACCTCCGAACTGTCCTGTCGGCTGGCCTTCGGCTTGAAGTGCTGCACCTTGGTGAAGTGCCGCTTGAGCTTGCCGATGATCTCGGCGGTCTCGCCCCCCTGGAAAGCCTTGGCGACGAAGGCGCCGCCGGGCTTGAGCACGTCCACGGCGAATTCGGCGGCGATCTCGATCAGGCCGACGATCCGCAGGTGGTCGGTTTCACGATGGCCTACGGTGTTGGGCGCCATGTCCGACATCACGAGGTCCGGCTCGCCGCCCAGCAACTCCATCAGCTTCTCGGGCGCGCCGTCGGCCGTGAAGTCCATCTCCAGGATATGGGCCGGCGCCACGGGATCGACGGGCAGGAGGTCAATGCCCGCCAGGTTCGTCACGCCCCGTTCGACGGCGATCTGCAGCCAGCCGCCCGGCGCGCAGCCCAGATCGATGACCTTCGCGCCCTTGCGGAAGAAATGGAACTTGTCGTCGATCTCGCTGATCTTGAACGCCGCCCGGCTGCGATAGCCCAGGGCCCGAGCCTTGGCCGAGAAGGGGTCGTTGATCTGGCGCTCCAGCCAGGCCTGTTGGCTGGGCGTGCGGCCATAAGCCGTCTTCAGGCGCGCCGGCTTGCCGCGCCCGCCTTCGGAGCCGCCCGAGGGCGGCTTGACCATGCGGCGGCGGGGAGGATCTTCGCTCATGCGGACACCGGTTTCTTGGACGCCCCACCGCGACGGCGCCGCCGCGGGCGCTTCTGCTGGTCGGACATCAGGGACATCAGAAGCCCCTCTCTAAGCCCTCGGTCAGCGACACGCACGCGCGAACATGGCCATAGCTCCTGCACGGCCTGGAGGATCGCCGCGCCAGCCAGCACCAGATCGGCCCGATCGGCGCCGATGCAAGGTTCCTGGGCGCGCTCGGCGGACGTCAGCGACAACAAGCGTTCGGCCGCCGCATCGCAATCATCGCGCCGCATCCACAGCCCGTCGACCACGTTGCGATCGTAGCGCGGCAGACCCAGGTACAGACCCGCCAAGCTGGTGATCGCGCCGGAGGTTCCGACCAGATGCGCCCGCCCCTCCGCGAAAATCCGCCGCATCGGCTCGGCGTGCGGGAAGCCCTCGATCCGCGCCTTCACATCGTCGACCATGGCCCGGAACCAGGCCTCCGTGGCGATCTCGCCTTCGGGGAAACGCTCAGCCAAGGTCACGACACCGACAGGGATCGACAGCCACGCCTTGATCGGCAGCTTCCAGGCGGCGAACTGGCGAGGACGGGCGTCCAGTCCCCCGCCCTTCAGGTCAACCCAAGACAGCTCGGTGGAGCCGCCGCCGACATCGACGACCAGAGCCGCATCCTGCTCGCGGTCGAACAGGCTCATGCAGCCCGCGACCGAAAGCTGGGCTTCCTCGCGAGGGCTGATGATCTGGAGCCTGAGACCGGTCTCTTCATGGACGCGACGCACGAAGTCGGGACCATTGGTCGCACCCCGGCAAGCCTGGGTGGCCACGGCCTTCACCCGCACGGCCTTTCGCCGGCGGATCTTCTCGGCGCAGACCTTCAGGGCCGCTAGAGAGCGATCCATGGCCGCCTCGGACAGCCGACCGCTCTGCGACAGCCCCTCGCCCAGCCTGACAATACGGGAATAGGCCTCGACGACGCGGAAACCGCGCGGCGAAGGCGTCGCCACCAGAAGGCGGCAGTTGTTGGTCCCGAGATCGAGCGCCGCATAACACGGCGACTCCTCCGGCGACCGCCGGCGCCGACCTGATGGGGCGCCGGGCGCGCGCGGCGCCTCCGACATGGTTCAAGCCACCTGTCTCGCAGACGTCGCGAACGGTTGCGACGCCTCACTTCGAGTCGACCATAGCACGCGACTCGCGCTCCGGAAGCCGCCGGCTTGTCTTCCGGGTTCGGAAGTCTCTACGTTCAGCTTTCAGTCAGCTAGAGATGCTATTCTCCAAACCATGAATTCGAGACTCGCCAAGTTCGCGATCGGCCAAGTCGTCCGTCACCGCATCTTTCCGTTCCGGGGTGTGGTGTTCGACGTCGACCCGGTGTTCGCCAATACGGAGGAGTGGTGGCAGTCGATCCCCGAAGAGATCCGGCCCACCAAGGACCAACCGTTCTACCACCTGCTGGCCGAGAACGAGGACAACAGCTACGTCGCCTATGTCTCCGAGCAGAACCTGCTGCCCGACGACAGCGGCGAGCCGGTCGGCCATCCGCAGACCGCGGTGATCTTCGAGTCGTTCGACCACGGCCAGTACAAGCTTCGGCCTCGAATCTCGCACTAGGCGGCAAACCTGTCCGCGCAACCGCGCGATCGGCGCAAACTCCGAACAGCTTTTGCGAAAATCGGGGCGTAGCGTTCTCGCATGAGCGGAGAAGGCTTCAACAGCGCGCCCCCGCCGGGAGCGAACCAGGATTGGACGATCGATCAGGGCTGGGAGGCCTATTCCCAGGCCGAGCACGACGTCTGGATCACCCTTTACGAGCGCCAGGCCCAGATGCTGCACGGCCGGGTCTGCGACGAATTCCTGCGCGGCCTGGACGCGCTGGACCTGCATCGCGCCGGCATCCCGGACTTTCACCGCATCAACGAGGAGCTCCAGCGCCTGACGGGCTGGAGCGTGGTGGCGGTGCCGGGTTTGGTGCCGGACGACGTGTTCTTCGACCACCTCGCCAACCGCCGCTTCCCGGCCGGCCAGTTCATCCGCAAGCCGCACGAGTTGGACTATCTGCAAGAGCCGGACATCTTCCACGACGTCTTCGGCCACGTGCCGATGCTGACCGACCCCACCTTCGCCGACTACATGCAGGCCTATGGCGAGGGCGGCCGACGGGCCCTTGGCCTGGGACGCCTGTCCAATCTCGCGCGGCTTTACTGGTACACGGTGGAGTTCGGCCTGATGAACACGCCAGCGGGCCTTCGGATCTACGGCGCCGGCATCGTGTCCTCGCGGTCGGAATCGATCTTCGCCCTCGATGACCCCTCCCCCAACCGCATCAGCTTCGAGCTCGAGCGGGTGATGCGTACGCTCTATCGGATCGACGACTTCCAGCAGGTCTATTTCGTGATCGACTCGATCCAGACCCTGCAGGAGGTGACCCTGCGAGACTTCGGCGCGCTCTATGAGCGCCTGGCCGGCGCGAGCCACATCGGCGTCGCCGAGATCATTCCCGGCGACGCCGTGATCACCCGTGGCACCCAAGCCTACGCCAGGGCCGGCGGCCGGCTGGCCAGCGCCTCGGCCGGCTGACCTTTCAGACCGAACAGGATCCGCACGCCGGGGATGCGCCGCACGATCTCGTAGGTCGCGAAGCATCCGGCGAAGGTGGCGACAACCAGGATCGCCCCCTCCAGCCCCTGCGGCAGGCCCAGCTTCGCGAGGTAATGCGCCATGACCACGATCAGGGTCTGATGGACCAGGTAGAACGGAAAGACGCCGAGCGTCAGGTACCGCAGCACTGGTCCGCCGCGCGTCAGGTGCTTGGCCCCGAAGCCCAGGATGGCGACGATCGCGCACCAGGTATCCGTGGCGAACACGAAACGCATGAACTCCACCAGACGGCGCGGCGGGATCGGCGTGTCATTCCGATAGATCCAGACATAGCTCGCCCAGCCGGCCCAGGCCGCGACCGCGAGGCCAAGCGCCGGCCACCGGGCCGCGATCAGGCGCTCGCGCAGCAACTCGGACTTGGCCAGGGCGAAGCCGAGCAGGAACGCGCTGAACGATACGGCGTGGACATAGTGGTCGCCGACCAGGGCATGGGTCTCGCCGAAGCGGATCAGGAACATGCGCGCAGAGCCCAGGAACAGTATTGGCCAGACTAGGAGCCCCCAGCCCTTCAGCACCCGCTCCGCGCCGGCCTGCAGCCGCTCGCCCGCCCTTTTCCAGATCAACAGCATCGCGGCCAGCACCAGCGTGTAGAACAGCAGATAGGCCACGAACCACATGTGGTTCCAGGTTGGGGTGGTCAGGCACTCACCGTCCGCGCCGCACCAGTGGCCGGACGCGGTGACATAGCGGATCCAGAAGTTGTCGACCGACAGCCCGCTGCCCGGATGCGAGGCCATGTACTCGACGACCTGATAGTACGACTGCGGCGGCACGATCACGACCATCGCAAACAGCAGCGGCGGCAGCAGGCGGGCGACCCGCGCGCCGGTCAACTTTCCAACGGTGGTCTTGTCGGCCATGAACCGCGTCGCCGCGCCGGAAACCAGAAACAGTAGGGTCAGCCGCCAGGGATTTGTCAGCAGCATGAAGGGCGTCAGCTCCTCGACAACGTGCGGCGTCTTCACGTGCCATTCCCAGGGCACATAGAACATGCCGGTGTGGTAGAGGATCAGCAGGAAGAAAGCGCCGACCCGAATCCAGTCCAGGTCGTAGCGTCGGTCGATCGAAGAGACGGTCGTGGTCATGAGCGAGGTCCGGCTTGAACAGCGATGCCCATGACCTGCAGCGCCCCGCCTCGAAGGGCCAAGCGCCTCGGGATCAGCGGCCGTCAGCGGGGATGACCGGCGAAGCTTCCGGGACAAGCAGCGGTCTTTTCGGGATGAGCGGCGACGAACGTCTCTGGCTGACTCGTGCTTACGCTCTCTGCGCCAGCCTGTTTATCGCCATCTGCCTGGTGAACATCCTGACGGTGCAGCACGACGCGCCAAGTCTGGGGCCCATCAGGCCAGCGATCTGGGAGCTCAGCAGCGCCCTCGTCCATCTGGTGATCACCGCCATTCCCGCAGCCATGGCGGTCTGGATGACGCTAGCCAAGCCGCCATGGCGGATCGCCGCGCCCGTCCACATTGTCGCCGTTCTCGTCTATTCGGCGATCCACGTCGCCGCCTTCGTCGCCCTGCGAAAAATCGCGCACGCTGTCCTGCTGCACGAGGCCTATCGCTTTGGCCCGCTGCCCAGCGAGTTTCTCTACGAATTCCGCAAGGACATGCTCTCCTACGCGGCGGCCACGATCATCTGCTGGCTGGCGTTGATGCGCGGCGCGCAGAAGTCCTCCGAACACGCTGTAGCGACGCAGGCGGTCTACGACATCCAGGACGGCGCGCGCCTGATCCGTGTTCCGGTCGCCGAGATCGTCGCGGTTCGCTCCGCCGGCAACTATGTCGAGTTCATCCTGGAAGACGGACGCCGGCCGCTGACGCGCTCATCCCTGGGCGCCGCGCTGGAGAGTCTCTCTCGCCACGGCTTCGTGCGCACCCACAAATCCTGGCTGGTCAACAAGGCTCGCGTCACCGGTCTGAAGCCCGAAGGCTCTGGGAGACTACGCCGTCGAACTGGGCGATCTGGAAGCGCCGCTTTCCCGTCGGTTCCCAGAGGCCCTAGCGGCCTTGCGCGGCTAGACCAGCAGCATCCCCATCAGGATGTCGTCCTCGAAGCGGCCGTCCGGCAACCGCCCGCGCGCGACCTGCCGCCCCTCGTGCTGGAAGCCCAGCCGCTCATAGAGCCGGATCGCGCCCGGATTGCCGGCGCCCGCCGCGAGCTCGATGCGCAGGATCGGCGGCGCCTGCTCCCTGGCCCAGACAATCAAGGCTTCGAACAGCTTCGAGCCGATCCCCTGCCCTTGACGCCGTGGATGAACCGCCACCGTCAGGCTTCCCAGAACGTGCGCGAACAGCGCCACCGTCTCGCGCTTGGCGTGGATCTCTCCGCAGACGAGGCCGTCAACGTCGACCGCCACAAGACAGATGTCGCTCTTGATCGCGCCGTCCGCGTAGGCGGGCGTCACCTCCTCCGGCGCCCGCGCAAGCGCGCCAGGCGTCACGGCCGCGGCCTTGTGCAGGGCGACAATGGCGTCTCTGTCCGCGAACGTCGCGGCGCGAATGGTGATGCTCAAGCGGTCCTCTGGAACGGATAGAAGTCGCCGCCCAGTTCCAGGATCTGGGTCAATTCGTCCAGCGCCTCTCGGCTCTCGGTCAACAGCAGCGGATCGGCGAGATCGGCCGGCGCCAAGCTGTCGCGATAACGGCGCTCCACCCAGTCGGCCAAGGTCGTGTGCAGGCCAGGCGTGAACCGCTGCGCCGGATTGGCGGCCTCAAGCTCCTCATCGGTCAGCACCACTCGCAGGCGCAGGCAGGCGGGCCCGCCCCCGTTTCGCATGCTCTGGCGGACGTCGACATACTCCACGCGCCCGATCGGACCGTTTGACGAGGCCAATCCCTCCGCGACCGCGTAGGCGCGCGGGTTGTCACGGGTCTCGGCCGGGGCGAGCAGCAGCAGGCGATCCTCGCCCGGGACGACCAGCAGCTGCGAATTGAACAGATAGCTGGCGACGAGGTCGGCCATCGGCAGGTCGGTCTCGGAGATCTCGACAAAGGCCGGTTCGAACAGTCCATCAGCGGCGGCGCGCACCTCGCGCTCCATCACCGCGCGATCCTCGAAGGCCCGTTCGTGGAAGAACAGGCACTCGCGCGTGCCGACACAGACCACGTCGTTGTGGAAGGCCCCGCCCGCTATCGCCGCCTTGGCCTGGCGTGGAAAGACCGCGCGCGCGGCGCCATGGCGACGCTGGATCGCCTCGAACGCCTCGCGGGTCTGGCGGGCCGGGAAACGCCCCTCCCAGTGCTCCCAGGCCTCGCGCCCCCAGACGAACAGATTGACGCCCGGCGCACCCTGCTCGGCGCAAAGCCGCACATGGTTGGCCGCGCCCTCGTCAGCGAAGTGCGGCTGGGCCGGCAGAGGGTCGTGGACGGCGAAGCGCCGCCCATCCGGAAACAGCCGACGCAGGGCGCGCGCGGTCTGCTTCCCTTCGAGGCTGCGATGCAGGTTGGTCAGCAGATTGGCCGGCGTGAAGTGGACCCGGCCATCGGCGGCGTCGGCGCTGGGCGTCACCGTCGCGGCGTTGGCGGCCCACATCGACGAGGCCGAGCAGGCCGCCGCGGCCAAGGCCGGCGCGACCTTCCAGGCGGCTTCGAGCACGATCTCGTCCGCGCCCGAAAAGCCGATGGATTTCAAAAATCTTGTCGCCGGGCGCTCATGCGGCGCGAAAACGAACTGAGGCAGGCCAAGGTCGTAGAGCCGCCGCATCTTGGCCAGCCCCTCTAGCGCCGCCGCGCGCGGGTTCGAGACCTCGCCGGCGTTGCGGGTGCTGGCCAGATTACCCGGCGAGAGACCGACATAGGAATGGGTCGGTCCGACCAAGCCGTCGCAATTCGCCTCGACGGCGGAGATCATGGCCGCAAGCCTTTGATGTCCTTGAGCGTATCGGTAACCGCCTCGGCCTCGAAACTGGCGACCGGATAGGCGCAGTAGTCGGCGGCGTAGTAGGCGCTGGGGCGATGGTTTCCGGACGCGCCGAGCCCGCCGAACGGCATGGAGCCGGCGGCGCCGGTCGTCGGGCGGTTCCAGTTCACGACGCCGGCCCGGATGTGGCTTAGGAAAGCCTCCCAGCGCGTTGACTCATTTGAGATAAGCCCCGCTGATAGGCCGTAGCGCGTGGCGTTGGCGGCTTTAAGCGCGTCATCGAAACTGGCCACGCGGCGCACCTGCAGCCAGGGCGCGAACAGTTCCTCATCGGGGATGTCGGCGCCAGTCACGTCCACCAAACCCGGCGTGACGAAGGCTTCGCCGAGACCCGACACCGAACCTAGAGCACGGATCTTGTCGCCGGGCATGGCCTCAGCCGTCGCGCGGGCGGCCTTGGCCGCGCGGGCCGAAATCAGAGGCCCCATGAAGGGCTCGCCCTCGCCGTTCCACGGCCCGACCGTTAGGCGGTCGGCTAGCGCCGTCGTCGCCTCGATCACGGCCTTGCCGAAGGCGTCGTCCGGCACGATCAGCCGCCGCGCGCACGAACAGCGCTGACCCGTGGTGATGTAGGCCGACTGCACGACCAGGGCCGCGACCGCCTCGGCGTCGTCGACGTCCCAGACCACCAGCGGATTGTTTCCGCCCAGCTCCAGCGCCAGGATTACGTCCGGACGATCGGCGAAGTGGCGACGGAAGAAGGCTCCGGCCGCGGCCGAGCCCGTGAACAACAGACCGTCGATCTCCTGGTCGATCAGCGCCTGGCCGGCCTCGCGACCGCCTTGCACCAGGTTGACGACGCCCGCCGGAACCCCGGCCGCCTCCAGCGCCTCGACCATCAGCTGGCCAGCCAGCGGCGTTTCCTCGGACGGCTTGAACACCACCGTGTCGCCAGCCAGCAGCGCCGGCACGATGTGGCCGTTGGGCAGGTGACCCGGGAAGTTGAACGGACCCAGCACCGCCATCACGCCATGCGCCCGATGGCGCAGAACAGCGCGGCCGAACGGCATGGCGTTTTCCGTGACGCCCGTCCGCTCGTCATAGGCCTTGATCGACAGATCGACCTTGCCGGCCATCGAACCCAGCTCGGCCTTGGTCTCCCAAAGCGCCTTGCCCGTCTCGCGGCTCAGGGCCTCGGCATAGGCGGCCGTGCGCTCGACGAGGATGTCTTTGTACCGGCGCAGGATCGCGATCCGTTCGTCGCGCGGGCGATCAGCCCAGCCACGGAACGCTCGTCGGGCCGCCTGCACGGCCAGCGCGACGTCCGCCTGGCTCGCGGTCGCGCCCCGCCAAACAGCCTCCCCCGTGGCGGGGTCGGTCGAGACCAACTCCGGACCTTCACCGGAGCGCCACTTGCCGTCGATGAACAGTCCGCTCATGCCTTCACCCGCACCACTTCGCCTTCGCAGACGCCAAGCGCATCCAGCGCCTCGCGCCCTAGAATGGCCGTCTCGCCATCGATCAGCACCGGCGCGCGGATCGCGCGGAACCGCGAGACCTCGCCGGTCGAAATCAGCGCCTCTTCGCCGAAAGCGTCCTCGCCCAACTTGACCCGCAGCCGCTTGGAGTCGCGCACCGTCCGGATGTCGTCGCGTGGGCAAGCCACGGTGGGGCCGGCGTCGAACAGATCGACCAGACCCTGATAGCGGAAGCCTTCGCGCTCCAGCATGGCCCGGGCCGCCTCGCCATCGCGGTGGACGCGGCCGATGACGTCCCGCGCCTCCTCGGGCAGGAGTTCCGTGTAGATCGGGTGACGCGGCGCTAGGTCCAGGATGAATTGGCCGTCGGTCGAGGCGCTCATCAGGTCGGCCTGGTCGAAGTCCAGCCGGAAGAACTTGTGTGAGACGTGCTCCCAGAATGGACAACGGCCATCCTCGTCGAACCATCCCCGCAGCTCGGCCAGAACCATCTCGGCGAAGCGCTGCGGTTCGATGCCGATCAGCATGTAGCGCGATTGAGCGAGCAGCCGCCCCGCCCCGCCCTTGCGTTTCTCGGGCCGCAGGAACAGCGAGCCGACCTCGGACCAGCCCGCGCATTCATTCACAAGCACCAAGGCCTTGTGGTCGAACCGCATCTCCAGCGTCGGCGACGACTGGGCCAGGGTCACGACGCGGAACGAAAAGAACGGCCGCTTCACGCCGACGCCGGCCTTCACCCCCGCGACGCCTTCGACGGAGCCCGTGTCGAGGTCTTCCAGCATGAGCGTGTACCAGGCCTCGGGCGGCGCGACGCCAGCCTGGAAGCTGGCCTCGGATAGCGCCAAGCGCGCGCGAAGGGTCGGCTCGTCCTCGGGCAGGCTAGTGAAGCCGCGACCGGACAGCTCGGCCAATTCCATGAGGGCGTCGAAGTCGGCGGACACTGCGGGGCGAACAACGAGCATTCAGTGGGTCTCCCCCAGGGTGTCCATGGCCGCCCGGATCGCGCGGGCGTCGATCGCGCCGGTCGCCAGTTTCATCAGGATCAGGGCCGAGAGCTGGGCGCGCTCGACGAAACTCTCGGGCCAAGCGTGTTCGGCCTCGCTGTGGATATCGCCGCCGCGCACGCCCAAGGTGTCGACGTTCGGAAGGCCCGAGGCGAACAGATTGTTGCCCTCACAGACGCCGCCAGAAGGCTTCCAGGCGATCTCCTGGCCGAGCAGCGCGCCGACATCCTTAACCGCTCCGAACAGCCGCTGCTGAGCGGCGTTGAAGGGTTTGGCGCCGCGCGTGATCCCGCCGTGCAGATGGGCGTGCAAGTCATCCCCGACCGTCGCCACGATCCGCGCGACCTCGCCTTCGAACCAAGCGGCGGCGGCGGCCTCGGGAAAACGGACATTGAAGCGAACGACCGCCACGTCCGGCACCATGTTCAGCGGCGCGCCGCCATCGATGCGGGCGACGTTGACGGTGACGCCGTCGCGCTGGCCGTTCAGGCCATGGAGGGCCTCGGCGATCCGCGCCGCGCCGATCACCGCGTTGCGTCCGGCGGCGAAGTCGCGCCCAGCGTGGGCCGCGCGACCGTGAACCACGATGTGGAAATTGCCCGAGCCCTTGCGCGCCGAAGCCAGAGCCCCGTCCGCCAAGGCCGGCTCGTAGGTCAAGCCGACATGACCGCTTCGGGCGAAATCGGCGAGCACGGGGGCAGAGGCGATCGAGCCGATCTCCTCGTCCGGCGACAGCAGCACGCGATAGCCGAGGTGGGCGGCCGCAGGGTGACGCTCGAACGCCTCCAAGGCCGCCAGCATCACGGAAATCCCGCCCTTCATGTCCGCGATGCCGGGGCCATGCAGCGCGCCATCCGGGCGCGTACGAACACGCTGGAAGGCGCTCGTTTCCGGGTAGACCGTGTCGTAGTGACCGGTCAGGACGACCTGAACCGGCGCCTCGGGACGCACGATCACAGCCAACGATGGCGGATGGGATAGCTCGGTCTCGCGGCCGTCGGCGGCGACCTCGCGCGACGGCGTCAGCGGAATGTCGACCGGCGCCGCGGGCAGGCCGGCGGCGGCGTCGAGCAAGACCTGCCTCTGACGCTCCAGCCCCGCTAGGTGGCGACTTCCAGAGTTGATCGCACACCAGTCCACGGCGCGATCGACGATCTGGCCGCCAGCCTGCGCGATATGGTCCAGGACCGCACGGTCTTCTGACTTGAGACGCATCAATAGCCTGTTCCTCCCTCAGTCACGATAACCAAGGGCCGCGGGCAAATCGTGCTTACCTCAAGCGAGGTAACCGAGGGCCCGCGCAACAGCCTTGCCAGAGCTCACCTATTTCGAACCGAGTTCGCGGCATCGCGCAACCCCCACGACGGCTTCAGTAGTCCTTTCGCCAACGCACCGAGAGCTTGGCGTCGTTCTGGCTGCCGATGCGGGAAACCAGCGAGAGCGTGCGCCGAATACGCCACTCGACCTGGGCGGCGGGGCCTTCGCGACCACCGCCGATGATCTCGAGATAGACGTCGTCGGTCAGGTACTTTCCACCGGCCACGGTCATGCCCGTCGCGCTCTCGGCGAAGGCCAGGCGATCGAGCCGCGCGAAACTGCGCAGGTTGCCGATCACGTCGAAGCCGCCCCCGCCCGCCAGCGACGCCAGGGCCGAGGCCAACTGAGCGGCCTCGATGGGCGATAGCTGGGCGGCGGACGAGCCGAACAACACCTGGCTGAGCACCTCGTCGCTGGGGAGCTCGGGCTTCGAGGTCAGGGTGATCTCGGGCTTGGCGGCGGTGCCCTGGATTTTGACCACGGCGGTCAGCGACGTGTCTTCCCGCGTCGCCGAAAGGTCGAGACGAATGCGGTCGAGCTGGCTGGACAGGTAGACCGCTCCGTTCTCGTCGAACTCGAAGCGCTTGCCGGCGAAGTCGTATTCGCCCCGCACGACGCGCGCGACGCCGCTCAGCGCCGGGGCCAGCGAGGTGCCGCCGACATGGGCGTTCAGCGACAGCTCGACATCCAACCCACGCCCGCGGACGAAGACCCGGCGTGGCGCCTTGAGGTCGAGGTCCAGGATCATGCCCCCCGTTGTCGGGCGTCGCTGCAGGCCCTGATCCAGGTCCAACGGCCGATTGCGCTCGACGACATCCATCGCGACGACGCCGGCCGGCGTCTTGGTCTGCGCCGAGACGTCGGCGCGATCCAGGGTCACCGCCCCGGACAGCTTGATTTTGCCGTCGGCCGAGCGGTTCACGGTCGCCGAGCCCGTCGCCACGGCGGAGGCCAGATCGTTGTCGATCAGCCGGAAGTTCTTCATGTCCAGCTTGAAGCTGCCCACGCCATCGCGCGCGAGACTGATCCGCCCCGCGCCGGAGATCGAACCGCCCTGTCCGTCCTCGCCGATCGCCTGCAGCACGTCGATGGCGTTGTCGGCCATCGACGAGCGCAGCGTCACGTTGCGCAGGCGAAGACCAGTCTGCCCGTCCTCGAAGCCGCCGTTGTCCAAGGTGGCCGTGCCGAGCAGGCGCGGGTCGGCCAGGGTGCCGCCCAGACTGGCCTGCAGATTGATTCGCCCCGAGAGAGAGCGATCCGCGCCCATCAACAGGTTCCACAGCGGCTTGATCTCGCCCTGGGCGGAGAAGCGCCCCTGCACGCCGCGCTTCTTGTTGATCATCAGCCGCAACGGCTGGGCCGAAGCCTCGACTGGCAGGACCAGATTGGCCTCGGCTTTCAGCCCTTGGCGGTTGTCGCCGTCGGCGACGATGGTCAGTTGGCTGTCGGTCAGATCGCCGTGGATCTTGGCGTCCAGCGACTGCTCGACCTTGGCCCCGCGCTCGCGGGCGTTGGAGAGGCGCATGGTGAAGTCGCCGCCCAGCGTCTCGCCCTGACCGCGCAGGTTGAATGCCCCATCGATGTCGCCGTCCAGATCCGGGTTGAAGGCCGTCAGGGTCACACCCGCCAGTTCCGCCTTCAGCAAGGCGGTGGCTCCGCCGAGATCGGCGTCGATATCGGCCCGTCCCTTGTCGATGGCCAACCGTAGGCGCGCCTGGGTAGGGCCGTCACCGAACCTCAGCCTGGCCGGCTCGTTGGTCTTGATCTCCGTGCGGCCCAGACGGCCGGCCGCGTTCAGCGTAAGGTCGTAAGCGCGGCCGCTCTGGGCCAGCTCACCCGATCCGCCCAGCCGCCAACGGCCGTTGGGCGCGTCGCCCCGCGCGTCGATCGAGAGCGGCAGGCGCGAGAGCGGGCCGTCGGCCTTGATCGCGGCGCTCCGCACCTTCCAGCCGCCGAAGCTGATCTCCTGGGCGGTGAGGTTGAGGCTGGCGCTGGCCGTTCCGCCGCCGGGCGCGTCGATGAGACGCGCGGAACCCTTGACCTGCCCCTGAGGGATGAAAGCCCCGGGACCAATGGCGACGGTCAGGTCCGCCGTCGCCGGCAAGCCGTCGCGCAAAGACATCGCGCCCTTCGCCTTCGCCCCGCCCGCATCAACGTCGAGATCGCTGAGCTCAATCCCGCCAGGCGAGAAGCGGAAACCGGTCCGGCCGCGCGCTGGTCCATAGGCGCTCTGGGCTTGCAGCGCCGCCGTTCCGTCGGTGGCGTTCGCGCCGCGCGCGAAGACGACGGTCAGGCGCGCCTTGGTCAGGGGCAGGCTGGGCAGATCGATGGAGTCGAAGTCGGCGTTCAGCTCGGCGCGCGGCGCGGACAGAACGCCACCGATCTTGCCGTCGCCGCTGGCCTTGCCGGCGATCTCGACGGGGCCGGCGCGGAACGGTCCCGTGGCGGTCCAGTCCAGGCCGAAGTCGAGCGACAGCCCCTTCCCGAGCTTGCCGGAGGTCTTGGCGTTGGCGGCCGCGCCCTCAAGCCGCGCCTCGGCGACCGTCAGCACGCCCTCATTCCAACTGGCCTTGCCGTCCAGGCGCGGCGTTGCGCCCAGCAGGCGGTCGATCTCAGCGTAACCGGTCGCGAAGTTGGCCGCGCGGCTGTCGACCGTGAAGGCCCACGGCCGACCGGCGAAGCTGGAGGCGGACCACTTGGCGGTGACCGAGCCCTTGGCCCCAGGCCGCACCGGGCTCAGGCTAGCGACCTTCATCTCGCCGTCGAACGACAGGCCGCCCAGCACGCCGCGCTCGCCGGTTCCCGTCACGATCAGGTTCGGCGCATCGATGCGGGCCGAACGGATCAGGAAGCGGCCGCCCTTGATCCGCGCGCCTTCGAACGTCGCCTTGGGGCTCGCGCCCAGTACGGCGAGAAGTCCCGTTCCCCCACCGCCCGAAGACGTGGCCTGGGCCTTGATCTCCAGTTCGCCCTTGGCCCATCGCACCAGCGCCGGCCCCTTGGCGCGTTTCAAATGGTAGCCCAGCAGCTCCAGGTCGGCGACGTCGGCGGTCCCCTCGACCGAGAAGCCGCCCTTTTCCAGTCGGAACACCCCATCAGCCAGTCCCTGTCCCATCTGGGGGATCGACACGATGCGTTTGAGAGAACCGATACGGGCGGTGAAGGCGAGACCGTCCGGGCCCGTGCGGCGCTTGGCGAGGTCCGCGAGGCCGCGCGCCTGCAGCGTCAGGTTTTCAGCGCGGACGTCCAGCGTCAGGGCCGACAACCCGTCGGCGGTCGCCTTTTTCCCGTCGATCGTGAAGTTGGCCTGCGCACCGAACATCCGCTCTAGCCGCTGGGTCCAGCGGGAGGCGCCGAGGTCCAGCCGACCACGCGCCGAGCCGCCCTGAGGGGTCCAGGCTCCGCTGGCTTCCAGAGGCGTGTCAGCGCCCGACTTGGCCAGGATATTGAAGGCCGCCTGGCTGACGGTCCCGTCGGCCTTGGCCTTCAGGTCGAACGAGCGATCAGCGGGCAACCCCAACGCGCCAGCGATGGCGCCGCCGTTGGCCTCAAGGGCGTCGGCCGAAAGGTGCAGACTCTTGGAGCGTCCGAGATCGAAATCGAAGGTCAGGTGATCGCCGGCATGCAGCCGGGAGGCCACCCCCAGCTTGCCTTTCTGGCCGCCGCGTCGGGCCATCTCGTATTCGCCCGTGACGTCAAAGTCTCCGTCGCGGCCGCTGAAGGCCGGTCTCGTCACGAGACGGAAGGCGAAGGCGTCCAGATCCACCGACACCGGCGCGGCGCTGGACTTGCCCTTAGGGCCCATGGTCGGGCGACGCAGGACGATCACGTCACGGGCGTCGATACGCTCGGCGTGGAAGCGGCGACCGAACAGTTCGGTGGCGCGCCAGGCGACGCGCAGATCGTGGGCCTCCAGCCAGACGCCCTGCTCATCCGAAATGGTCAGGCGACGGACGCCGAAGTCCTTCCAGATGTCGCCGGACAGGCCCTCGATATGAAGCTTGCCGATCCGCCCCAGCTTCAGGCCTGAGGCGCGCGCCTCCAGGAACATTCGGCCCTGCGGCGTGATCGGCGCCAGCCGCAGGCCGCCAGCCATGACGACCAATATGGCGGCCAGGATCGCCGCGGCGATCAGGACCGCGCCGCCCCAGCCGATCTTCTTGGCGGCCTTGACGGCGGTCTCGCTCGCGACCTCCGCGGCCTGGGCGACCGTCTCCGCCAGATCAGGCTTGTCCTGTTCGCCGCTCAAAAGCTTTGCCCGATGCTGAGATAGACCTGGAACGCAGGGTCGCCCGCGCGCCGGCCGAGCGGAACCGCGACATCGGCGCGAATGGGGCCAAAGCCGAGATCATAGCGCACGCCAAAGCCCGCGCCGGCCCGGAAGTCCTCGCGCTGGGGCGTCTCGTGCGTGCCGATGGCGCCGGCGTCGACAAAGGCGACGCCACTCCAGTGCCCCGTGATCTTCTGCCGAAGCTCGAACGAGGTCTCGACCAACGACACGCCGCCCTGAGGCGTATTGTCGGTCAGGCGCGGCCCGATCGCCTGATAGGCGTAGCCGCGCACCGAGCCGCCGCCGCCTGCGTAGAAGCGCCTCGCGGCTGGAACCTCAGGAATGCCGCCGCCGACGATCGCCCCGAGCTTCAAGCGACCAGCCAGGACCGTGCTCGCCCCCTTGCCGAACGGCAGGTAGGCCGTGCCCTGGGTGGTCAGTTTGAGGTACGGCAAGGAGGTGTCGCCCAACACGTAGGTCGGCTCGCCCCGCGCCTCGAGCCGCCAGCCGCGCTTGGGATCCAGGATATTGTCTGAGAAGTCCCAGGCGTAGGCGGCAAGCCCCGCCACCGTCGCCAGGTTCAGCTTGCGGCCGGCCACCGAGCCGTTCTTGCTGACCTGCTCCTTGGTCTGCGAGAGGTCCAACGAAACGCCAAACGTCCGGTAAGCCGTCGTCTGCCGCCGCTTGGTCAAATCCACGCCAACGCGCCCGCCGGTTTCGTTGTAGGCGTCAGTGTCATTGCGGAAGAGAGAGCTGCTCAGCTTCAGGGTCTGTTGCGGCCGCCGCCAGTGAGGCAACGAGATCTCCGCCCCGACGCTCTGCTCCAGCTTGGCGAAGCGAAGGGCATAGGTGGTCGTATCGGCGCGCTTCAGCCGATTGTAACGGATCAGCTTGGCGTCGACGCCGGCGCCTTCGCTGGTCGAGTAGCCCGCGCCCAGTTCCACCGTCCGCGCGCGGCGATCGGAGAGCGTGACAACCACGGGCCGGAAACCTTCAGCGGTGGCCTTGTCCGCGCCGGCCAGCGAGACCGAGATCGAGTCGTAGACGCTGGTGTCGCGCAAACGGCGCTCAAGCTCGGCCACATCCTCGGGATCGTAGACGTCGCCCGCCGCCCACGGGGCGAGCCGCCCCACCCAGGCTGGGTTGGTGCGTCCCTTGGTGATCACCTCGACGCCGTCGAGGTGGACGAGTTCGCCGGCGGCGATCTTGAACGACGGTCTGACGGTATGGTCGGCGTGGTCGACAATCACCTCACGCGGCTGGGCCTCGGCGTCGGCATAGCCGAGCTTGGCCACCTGCGCGACGACGCGGCCCTCGGCGCCGACGACATCGGCCGAGCGTCCCGGATCGCCCTCGGTCAGGCGCATGGCGGCGGCGGCGCGTTGCCGCGTGCCTTCGTCCGGCGGGTCGCCCGACCAGTCGATCTTGGGCTCGGCGATCACGAAGACTGGCCCGGGCGTGACCTTGACCACGGCTCGGGGCGGCTCGCCCTCAAGAACGTCGGGCTCGACGGTATAGGCGTAATAGCCTTCGGCGCGGAGAACGGCGATCACGTCCTCGCCGGCCTGGCGGGCGCGGCGACGCGCCTCGGCGCGGCTCTGGGCGGGATGCTTGGATTGCGTGAGGGCGCGCTGAATCGCCTCGCGGAGAGCCTTGTCTTCGACGCCCTGGATCTGAGCCATCGGTTCGTCGGCCCAGGCCGACGAGGCCAAGAGCCAGGCCATTGTCGTCAAAGCCAGGGAAGTTCGCCCAAGCACCAGTTCTCGTTCCCCGCGCGATGCGCCCCCGCCCCCTGCTGTAGTCTCGGGTAGCGCCCATGTCACGATCCGAAATGCACCGGATTGTCCGCGATCGCCGCTTCTCAAAGCGGCCAACCGGCGCCCAAATGCTAGGCAGTCGTGTGCAAAGGCGCGGCGCGGGTCGAATCCCTCGACCTTCGTCGCCGCCACGCTTTAGAGTCGATTGGCGAGGCGTCTCGACGCCGCGTCCAAGACGAAGACGGTCTCAAGGCGGAAGATGGGCCTGGAAAAGAGCATGGCGGGGATGACCCAGACCTTGGCGGAAGCCCCACCCCTGCCAATGACGGAGGCCGCCTATCTCCCAGGCGTCGCCTACGACGAGATGTTCACGCCCGAAGGCGACGTGCGGCCGCACTACGATCCGCTGCATGCCCGCATGTCGACGCTCGGGGCCGAGGAACTGGCGGGTCGCCAGCGCACGCTTGAGCGATCCTTCCTGCTGCAGGGCATCACCTTCACCGTTTATGGCGCCGAGAACACCACCGAGCGGATCATCCCGACCGACCTCTTCCCGCGCATCATACCGGCCGCCGAATGGGCTCGCATCGAGGCGGGCCTGACCCAGCGTCTTCGCGCGCTGAACCTGTTCCTCGACGACATCTACGGCGACCAGCAGATCCTGATGGACGGGGTGGTGCCGCGCGAGCTGGTGCTGGGCGCGCCCTCGTACCGCCGCGAGATGCAGCACCTCTATGTGCCGCATAAGGCCTACGCCAACGTCTGCGGGAGCGACCTGATCCGCTGCCAGGACGGGCAGTTCGCGGTGCTGGAGGACAATCTGCGCGTCCCGTCCGGCGTCTCCTACATGTTGGCCAATCGCGACGCGGCCAAGCGGACCTTCCCCGGCACCTATCGCGCCGCCGGCGTCCGTCCGGTCGAGCGCTATCCCGACCTGCTGCTCGCCACGCTGAAGAGCATGACCGCCGACTGGCGTTCGAACCCGCAGGTCGTGGTGCTAACCCCCGGCGTCTACAACAGCGCCTACTACGAGCACGCCTATCTCGCGCGCCTGATGGGCGTGCCGCTGGTCGAGGGCCGAGACCTCGTGGTGCATGAGAACATGGTCTACATGCGCACCACGACGGGCCTCCGCCGCGTGGACGTGATCTATCGCCGGGTCGACGACGACTTCATTGATCCCCTGACCTTCCGGCGGGACTCCTCGCTGGGCGCCGCCGGATTGTTCAACGCCTACCGAGCCGGCAACGTCGTGATCTGCAACGCGCCGGGCACCGGCGTCGCCGACGACAAGGCCGTGTACGCCTACGTCCCTGACATCATCCGCTACTATCTGGGCGAGGACGCCATCCTGCCCAATATCGAGACCTATCTCTGCCGCGAGCAGCGCCAGCTGAACCACGTGCTGGCCAATCTGGACAAGCTGGTGGTCAAGGCGGTCGGCGCGTCCGGCGGCTATGGAATGCTGGTGGGACCGCACGCTTCGCAGTCCGAGCGCGAGGCCTTCGCCGAGGCGATCAAGGCCGATCCGGAGAACTACATCGCACAGCCGACGATCCAGCTCTCGACCGCGCCCTGCCTGGTCGACGGCCGGATCGAGCCGCGGCACGTCGACCTGCGTCCCTTCATCCTCTCGGGCGAGAAGACGATCGTCACGCCCGGCGCCCTCACCCGCGTCGCGCTGAAGCGCGGCTCGCTGGTCGTCAATTCCAGCCAGGGCGGCGGCTCCAAGGACACCTGGGTCCTCGCCGAGGAACATGGCCCAGGCAATGGGAGCGTCCGCCCATGATGCTGGCACGGGTCGCCGACAGCCTCTACTGGCTGGGCCGATACATCGAACGCGCCGAACACCTTTCGCGTCTGTCCAGCGTCATGCTCAACGCCACGCTGGACCAGACCGACGCCGGCGCCCACGCGGTCTGGATCGCCATGGCTGCGGTCGGAGAGCCGGGCGACGGCGCGGGCGTCGCCTCGTTCGAAGCGGCCCAGAAGCTGGTCTTGGATCGCCAGGACCAGAACTCCGTCGTCTCGTCCCTGGCCCGCGCCCGCGAGAACGCCCGTCAGGTGCGCGACCAGATCACGACCGAGACCTGGGAGCGGCTGAACCTGCTCTATCTGAAGGTCACCGACCCGCGCGCGGCCAAGGAGTTCTCGGACAGCTCGTCGACCTTCCTGCACGACGTGATCGCCGACCTGCATCTGTTCAAGGGCGCGGCTGACACCACCATGAGCCACGGCGAGAGCTGGCGGTTCATGATGCTGGGCATCTACATGGAGCGCGCCCAGCTGGTCTCGCGCCTGCTGGAGGTCTGCTTCGCCGACTCCCCGCGCCATGGGCGGCTTGACGACCACGTGGCCCTGGTCAGCGTGCTGCGCATGGCCTGCGCGCTGGAGCCGTATCTGCGGGTCTACACCGCCGAGATCGAGCCCCGGCATATCTTGGAGTTCCTGGTCTTCGACGAAGACTTCCCGCGCTCGATCCGCTTCGCCACGGCCCAGATCGAGCAGCACCTGACCGCCCTCACCCGCAGCGTCTCCGCTGGCGAGCGCGCCGGGCCGGAACGTCTGGCGGGCCGTCTGAAGGCGCGCCTCCAGTATGCCGATGTCGACGAACTGAAGGCTCTCGGCGCCGGACCGCTGCTGACGACCGTCGTCAACGAGTGCGCCCGCATCCACGAAGCGATCTACGAGACGTTCGTGGCCTATCCGCTCGAAATGCGCCTGCCGGCGTAGAGGTTACTGCTGTGCTGCTCGAAATCCGCCACGTCACCCAGTACCACTACGAGCGCCCGGTGCGGGAAAGCCTGATGGAGCTGTGGATGCAGCCCCAGAAGTCCGCGCGCCAGCGGCTGGTCAGCTTCGAGCTGGACCTGGAGCCCGCCGCCCAGGTGTTCTCCTACGCCGACAGCTTCGGCAACGCCGTCTACCACTTCGACGTGCCCCAGCCGCACGACAAGCTGACCATCGTGGCCCGCTCCGCCGTCGAGACCGAGCCGCCGCTCGAACGGCCGGACCATCTGGACATGGGCGAGTGGGACAGGATGCGCAGCGAGTTCGTGCGCGGCGAGTGCTTCGACTTCCTGCGGCCCCACGGCTTCGTCCAGACGACCGAAGCGCTGCAGACCTTCATCAACGAGCACGATCTCGAGGCTCTTCGGCGCAAGGACCCCCTGACGGCCGTGCGAACCCTGTCGGAAACGATCTACAGCGCCTTTGAGTACCAGCCGGGCGTCACGGACGCCGACAGCCCCATCGACCTGGCGCTGAGCGCCGGCCGGGGCGTCTGCCAGGACTTCGCTCACATCATGCTGGCCGTCTGTCGCGGCTGGGGCGTGCCGGCGCGCTACGTCTCGGGCTATCTGTTCACCGACCGCGAGGCCGGCGACCGTTCCGATCCGGACGCCACCCACGCCTGGGTCGAGGTGTTCCTGCCCAGCCTGCGCTGGGTCGGTTTCGACCCGACGAACAACATGATGGCCGGCGAGCGCCATGTGGCCGTCGCCGTGGGCCGGGACTATGCGGACGTGACGCCGTCACGCGGGGTCTACAAGGGCGATTCCGAGAGCCAGTTGGCGGTCGGCGTCAGCGTCCGCAGAGCACGCGCGGCCATGGCCGAGCCCGAGTTCCTGCGCATGGCGCGGCCAAACTTCGCCGGCGGCCGTCGCCGTCCGACCGCCGTCCGCGAGGACATGCACCAGCAGCAACAGCAGCAGCAGTAGGCGCGGCGGGCGGTCACCCGCCGCCGAAGACTAGGCCGGAAGCGTCGCGGCGAAACGTCGGGCGATGTCCAGGGCGCCCGCGGCGCCGCCGGCGCGCGGCCCGATGCGGCTGGTCTCCAGGAACTGCACGCCCGCCTCGACCGACGAGCGCCAGACCACCTCGGCTAGGTGCACGCGGCGCCCGCCCGCATCGACGAAGATAAACCGATCCGGCGGCGGCGTGATGCCGGCCGTCGACAGGCGCGCCCCGCGCTCTGCGATGTCCAGCAGTGAGCACTTCCACGAACGCGGATCGTCGACGATGTAGATTTTGCGCGTCGCCGGCATCCGAGGATGCGCGCGACGCTCCGCGCCCGAGGGCTCGACCATAGACCTAAGACCTTCAAAACTTCTGCCGAGTCGGCGAGAGAGTTTACCGTAAGCCTTGATATTTCGTCTGCGCCCAGCGGCGCATTCACCAAACCGGGTTTTCGAGATTTCGCTTCAAGGCGCCAAGCAGGCCCTAGGCGGCGTAGACGTGCGCCTTGCGCGCCGCCACGCGGACCGCGCCCTGGAAACGGGCCGCCTCGGCCCGCGAGGCGCTGATCTCGATTCGCCGACCGTCGAGCGTCGTCGCATTGACGGTCGTCAAGGCGCCTTGCACGTGCGCCCGATCAACGCGCACCTCGAAACCGGCGTCGTCCAGAACAAAATCGTGCGGGCGCACATACGCCGTCGCCGCGCCGTCCCGAACGTCCGACGCCGGCAGGGCCAAGGCGCCTGCATTGAACCGGCCGCCGCTGACCTCGCCCTGGAAGCTGTTGGCTTCCCCGACGAAGCCGCAGACGAACGCCGAGGCGGGCTGGTCGTGCACCTGGTCAGGCGTGCCGATCTGCTCGATCCGCCCCTGGTTCAGGATCGCGACCCGGTCGGCCAGCTCCAGCGCCTCCTCCTGGTCGTGGGTCACGAAGATCGTGGTGACGCCGGTGGCGTCGTGCACGCGGCGCAACTCGCGACGCAGCGACTTGCGGACCGTGGCGTCCAGCGCGCCGAACGGCTCGTCCAGCAGCAGGACGCTGGGCTGAACCGCCAGAGCGCGCGACAGGGCCACGCGCTGGCGTTGGCCGCCGGACAGTTGCGACGGGTAGCGCTGACCCAGCCCGTCCAATTCGACCAGCTTCAGCAGATCCTCGACCCGCTGGGCGATCTCGGCCTTGGAGGGCTTGTCCTTACCCTTCCGGACATCGAGGCCGAACGCGATGTTCTTGGCCACGGTCATGTGCTTGAAAAGCGCGTACTGCTGGAAGACGAAGCCCACGCGCCGGGCCGCGGCCGAGGCGTAGGTGACGTCCTGGCCATGGAACAGCACCTGCCCTTCGTCGGGGAACTCCAGGCCCGCGATGGTGCGCAAGAGCGTCGTCTTGCCCGAGCCTGACGGCCCTAGCAGCGCCAGCAATTCGCCGTCTGCGATCTCGAGGTCCACCTTGTTCAGCGCGGGATAGCGGCCGAACTTTTTCTCGACGGAGCGGATGGAGATGGTCATGGGCCGTTCAGTCCGTTCAGTGTCCGCCACGCCCGGCGCGAACGTCGGGCTGGGCGACTTCAAGCGCCGTCTTCAGGACGAGGGTGACAACCGCCAGCAGGCACAGCAGGGCCGCGACGGCAAAGGCGCCGACGAAGTCGTATTCGTTGTAAAGGATCTCGACGTGCAGCGGCATGGTGTTGGTCAGGCCGCGGATATGGCCGCTGACCACCGACACCGCGCCGAACTCGCCCATGGCGCGGGCGTTGCACAGCAGGACGCCGTACAGCAGGCCCCACCGGACGTTCGGCGCGGTCACCCGCCAGAACGTGTAGAGCCCGCCAGCGCCCATCGACACGGCCGCCTCCTCCTCGCTGGTCCCCTGCTCCTGCATCAGCGGGATCAGTTCGCGGGCGACGAACGGGAAGGTCACGAAGATGGTGGCCAGGACGATGCCCGGCACGGCGAAGATGATCTTCATGTCATTGTCCAGCAGCCACTCGCCCATCCAGCCCTGCAGGCCGAAGACCAGCACATAGATCAGGCCCGCCACGACGGGCGAAACCGAGAACGGCAGGTCAATCAGGGTGATTAGGAACGACTTGCCCCAGAAGTCGTGCTTGGCGATCGCCCACGAGGCGCAGAGCCCGAACACCGCGTTGAACGGCACGGCGATGGCGGCTGTGATCAGGGTCAGCTTCACGGCCGCCAAGGCGTCGGGATTGCTGACGGCGGCCAGAGCGGCGTCCAGGCCCTTGCGCAGAGCCTCCGCGAATACGGCGACCAACGGCAGGATCAGGACCAGCGCCAGGAAGGCCATGACCGTCCCGACGACCAGGACCTTGGCCCAGGTCGGATCGTCGGTGGCCCGGCGGTGGCGCGTAGCGACGGCGCTCATCAGGCGAACCTCCGCGACCAGGCTTGGATGGCGTTGATGACCAGCAGCATCGTGAACGAGACGGCCAGCATCACCACGGCGATCGTGGCGGCGCGGGCGTATTCGAACTGCTCCAGCTGGATGATGATCAGCAGCGGCGCGATCTCGGACTTGTAGGGCATGTTGCCGGCGATGAAGATCACCGAGCCGTACTCGCCCACCCCGCGCGCGAAGGCCAGGGCGAAGCCGGTCAGCCACGCCGGCGCCAAGGCCGGCAGGACGATGCGCAAGATAGTGTCAAAACGGCTAGCGCCCAGGCTGGCGGCCGCCTCCTCGACATCCTCGGCGGCGTCGCGCAGCACCGGCTCGATGGTGCGAACCACGAACGGCAGACCGATGAAGATCAAGGCGATCGTGACGCCGATCGGATTGTAGGCGGCCTTGATCCCCAGGGGCGTCAGAAACTGCCCAACCCAGCCATTAGGAGAATAGAGCGTCGCCAGAGCAATGCCGGCGACGGCGGTCGGAAGGGCGAATGGCAGGTCGACCAGGGCGTTGACGATCGTCTTGCCCGGAAAGTCGTAGCGGACCAGCGCCCAAGCCGTCAGGACGCCGAATACGCCGTTGACCAGGGCCGCGACAAAGGCCGCGCCGAAGGTCAGGCGGTAGGCCGCCATCGCGCGCTGAGAGGTGGCGACGGTCCAGAACTCGGCCGGCGACTGCTGGGCCGCCTTCAGCACCACGGCCGACAACGGGATCAGGACGATCAACGACAGCACGCTCAGGGTGACGCCCATTGTCAGGCCGAAGCCCGGAATGGCCGAGCGGCGGCGGAACAAGGGTCTCTTGGCCGGCGGCCGGCGCTCGGCGGTGTCGGCGGTCATCGTCTGATCGTCGTCCAGGGTCCGGGCTCGCCACATGGCTCTAGCAGAAGCTGAACGCCTCCAGGGCCGTGTCGGTCCCGGCGGCGTCGTGAAAACTGAGCTGCTTAAATCTCTACCACGATCGTGGGGCAAACGAGAAAAGCCGGATGGGGCGTAGAGAAAAACTGGCGAGAGCAGCTAAACGGCCTGTGAAGGCGTAGTCTTCAAACAACGTCCGCGCGATGAAACCGCGCGGCGTAGAAGCTTTTCGGATCAGAGACTTGAAGTTTGGTAGGCCGGCTGGGACTCGAACCCAGGACCATTCGATTAAAAGTCGAATGCTCTACCACTGAGCTACCGGCCCGCTCACGATCCGGCGGGGGCCGGTGGAAGCGGCGCGGACCATAGTCGGGGGTCGGCGCGGTCGCAAGCACGCTTTCGCCGTTTTTCCCGCCCAGAGTGGTAAAGCTGTGAGCAGGTTAGGGTGAGTCATGCGTAGAACCTTGCTTTTAGCGGGCTTTCTGGCGGCCGTGGCCGCCGGATGCGCCTCCGCGCGCCAACAGACCGCGCCGTCGCAACCTCCCGCTCAAGAGTCAGACGAGCGCATCAAGTCGACCTCGGAGGCCAACAAGGATGGAATCACCGGCGCCATGACCGCGCCGCTGAGAGATGTGAACGTCATCCGGACCAAGATCCCGCGGGTCCTGCTTGAGTCCATGGATGATCCGTATAGGCGTCCGACCCCCGCGAGCTGCGCCAGCCTGATCTCGTTGATCAAACCGTTGGACGCGGCGCTGGGCGAAGACCTCGACAGCATGCCCGCGACCGAGGACGAGGATCTGATGGACCGCGGGCGCAAGGCCGCCGGCGAAGCGGCCCTCGGCGCCGTCGCCAGCGCCGCGCAGGACATGATCCCCATGCGGGGCTGGGTGCGGAAGCTATCGGGCGCCGAGCGACACGACCGCCTGGTGCAGAGCGCCATCGCCTCGGGCGCCGTTCGCCGCGCCTACTTGAAGGGCTTGGGCGAGTCCCGCGGCTGCAACCCGCCGGCCACGCCGCAGCACAAGCCGCCGGCGCCCCCGCCCGTGGTCGATCCCGGCATGCCGCCGCCTCCGGATCCTTACGGCCCGCGCAAGCCGCGCTTCCCCATCCATAAGGATGAGCTTCCGCCCCAGCCCAAGGGGCCGTCGTCCTGAAGACTCGCTACTGAGACAGGTGCCGGGCGGCGAAGTCGCGACGGAACTGCTCGAAGCGCCCCTCGGCGATCGCCGCGCGCATGGCGGCGGTCAGGGCCTGGAAGAAGGCGATGTTGTGCCAGGACAGCAGAACCTGGCCCAGGATCTCCTCGGCCTTGAACAGGTGTCGCAGATAGGCCTTGGAGTAGTCGCGGCTGGCCGGGCAGTCGCTGGTCGGGTCCAGCGGCGTGTCATCCTCGGCGTACTTGGCGTTCTTCAGATTGATCGGCCCGTCCCAGGTCCAGGCCTGGCCGTGGCGGCCCGAGCGGGTCGGCAGGACGCAGTCGAACATGTCGACGCCCCGGGCGACAGCCTCGACCAGATCGATCGGCTTGCCCACGCCCATCAGGTAGCGCGGACGGTCATGAGGCAGCAGGCCCGGCGCGTAGTCGAGGACCTCGCACATCGCCTCGTGCCCCTCGCCGACGGCCAGGCCGCCGATGGCGTAGCCGTCGAAGTCAATCTCCTGCAGCTTCTCGGAAGACTCGCGGCGGAGGTTTTCGAAGGTCGAGCCCTGCTGGATGCCGAACAGGGCCTGGCGGTCCCGCGTTCCGAAGGCGTCCTTCGAGCGCTTGGCCCAGCGGGCGGAGAGCTCCATGCCCTTGCGCGCCCTCGCCTCCTCTGCCGGCCAGGCGACACACTCGTCCAGCTGCATGACGATGTCGCTGCCCAGCAGGTCGGCCTGGATCTCGATCGAGCGCTCAGGGGTGAGCACGTGCTTGGAGCCGTCGACGTGGCTGGAGAAGGTCACGGCCTCCTCGGTCAGCTTGCTGATGCCCGACAGGCTCATGACCTGGAAGCCGCCGCTGTCGGTCAGGATCGGCTTGTCCCAGCGCATGAATTTATGCAGGCCGCCCAAGCGCGCCACGCGCTCGGCCGAGGGCCGCAGCATCAGGTGGTAGGTGTTGCCCAGGATGATGTCGGCGCCGGTGTCCTTGACCTGGTCGACGGTCATGGCCTTGACCGTGGCGGCCGTGCCGACCGGCATGAAGGCCGGGGTGCGGATGTCGCCGCGCGGCGTCTTGAGCACGCCCGTGCGCGCCTTGCCGTCCGTGGCTTTGATTTCGAAAGGGAACGCGGCCATCAGCGGGTCTCGGGCTCGGCGCGGAACAGCAGGCTGCCGTCGCCATAGGAATAGAAGCGATAGCCCGTCGATATGGCGTGCTCATAGGCCGCGCGCATCGTCTCGCGTCCGGCGAAGGCGCTGACCAGCATGAACAGGGTCGACTTGGGCAGGTGAAAGTTCGTCATCAGCACGTCGGCGGCGCGGAAGCGGTAGCCCGGCGTGATGAAGATCGCCGTCTCGTCGGCGAAGGGCCGCACGACGCCGTCCTCGCCCGTGGCGCTCTCCAGCAGGCGCAGGCTGGTAGTGCCGACGCAGACGATCCGGCCGCCGGCGGCGCGAACGGCGTTCAGGGCGTCGGCGACTTCGCGCGTCACCTGGCCGTATTCGGCGTGCATCTTGTGCTCGGAGACGTCGTCGGTCTTGACCGGCAGGAAGGTCCCCGCTCCGACGTGCAAGGTGACGAAATGGGTCGAAACGCCCTTAGCCTTCAGAGCCTCGAGCAACGCCGGAGTGAAATGCAGTCCGGCGGTCGGCGCGGCGACGGAGCCGTCTTCGCGCGCATAGACCGTCTGGTAGTCGGCGCGATCGCGCTCATCCTCGCCGCGTTTGGCGGCGATGTAGGGCGGCAAAGGCATGTCGCCGTGGCGGGCGATACCGATGTCGAGGTCCGGTCCCGAAAGGTCGAAGGCCAGCACCACCTCGCCGCCGTCATGCTTCTCGATCACTGTGGCGTCCAGCCGGTCAGCCTCGCAGGCGCGATCGTCGCGCGCGCCGAACGAGACGCGGTCGCCGGCTTTCAGGCGCTTGCCGGGACGCATGAAGGCGCTCCAGCGATCGGGCGCGACGCGACGGTGCAAGGTCGCCTCGACGGCGACCGGCGTACCGTCCGCGCCGCCCGTCGTCCGCCCGTCGCGCAGGCCAGCAAGACGCGCGGGGATCACGCGCGTGTCGTTGAAGACCATAGCGTCGCCGGGACGCAGGAAATCGGGCAGTTCACGAACCACATGATCAGCCAGATCCTGGCCA
Organism: Caulobacter sp. X; assembly: GCF_002742635.1. Lineage (NCBI taxonomy): Bacteria > Pseudomonadati > Pseudomonadota > Alphaproteobacteria > Caulobacterales > Caulobacteraceae > Caulobacter > Caulobacter sp. X. Next base: position 733,817 of record NZ_PEGF01000001.1, read on the forward strand.
GGACGCACGACCAGCAGACGCGCGGCGTCGCGCGGCTCGGCCGGCCGCAGAGCGATGCGATCCTCGGGGAGGTCGAAGTCGAAATCGGATAGGCGCATGGGCGCGCTTCAAGCGCACGATGGGCGCCGAAGGTCAAGAGTCAGGCGATCGGCGGGAGAGACGCGGCGAAGCGATAAACCGTCAAACGCGAGCGCGCCAATAGTCATTGACGCATGCTAACAGCGCCCCATGCGCCTCATTGCACAGCTCCTGAGTCTCCTCGTCCGCGGCACGGGCCTGATGCTGGGCCTATCCGGTGCGATCCTTGCCCTGATGAGCCTGGGCGGCGCGATCAGCCCCCGTCTCGACGCGCTGACCCATGCAGCGCCGCTATGGCTGGCCATGGGCGTGGGGGCGGTCGTCCTGGGAGGCCTGTTCGCGCGCCAGGCGGAGCGGTGGGTCATTGTCGCCCTTGGCGTCGTCACGATTAGCGCCTGCGGCGTGATGATGCTTCCCGAGCTGCGCATGGCCTGGCGCTTCAAGCCGGCGGCCGCGGCGCCCGGCGACCTCAAGATCATCCAGTTCAACGCCTGGCACGAGAACTACGCGCCCGAGAAGAGCTCTGAGTGGCTGCTGGCGCAGAACGCCGACGTCATCGTGATGGAGGAAGTAGGCGGTTCGGCGTGGCCGATCGCGAAGAGCTTGAGAAAGGCCTATCCCTTCACGGCCTGCAAGGCTGGCGCCTGTGAGCCCTGGATCTTCTCGCGGCGGAAAATCCTCGACTCCGGCGCCCTTTCAAAGGGATTGCCGGCCGCCTGGGCCCGGATAGAAGATCCGGCCGGGCCTTTCACGGTGATGGGCGCTCACTATGTCTGGCCCGTGCCGGCGGGCCATCAGCAAGAGCAGTCAGTCATGTTGGCCAAGGCGGCCTCCGCCTTCGACCACCACAGCCTGATCATCACCGGCGACTTCAACTCGACGCCCTGGTCGTTCACCCTGAAGCGGCAGGACAAAGCACTGAGCCTTCAGCGATGGACCCGAGCCCTGCCCTCCTGGCCGTCCGGTCAGTTCTCGCGCGTCGCCGCCGCGCCGGCGCCGTTCCTGCCGATCGATCACGTCTACGCCGGTTCCGACTGGCGCGCGGTGAAGGTGGAGCGAGGCCCGGCCATCGGATCCGACCACCGCCCGATCATCGTGACCCTGCGGAGATCGCCGAAATAGAAACGGCTCCGGACGCGAAGCCCGGAGCCGTTCGAATGCGCGATGCGCTAAGGGTTAGGCGTCGGCCGCGATCTTGGCGCTGACGATCTTGCCCGGCTCCTTCGGCGGCTCGCCCTTGGGCAGAGCGTCGACATGCTCCATGCCTTCGACCACCTGACCCCAGACCGTGTACTGACCGTCCAGGAAGGTGGCGTCGTCGAACACGATGAAGAACTGGCTGTTGGCCGAGTTCGGATCGGGCGTCCGGGCCATCGAGCAAACGCCGCGCACGTGCGGCTCCTTGTTGAACTCGGCCTTCAGGTCCGGCTTGTCCGAACCGCCGCGGCCCGTGCCCGACGGATCGCCGCCCTGGGCCATGAAGCCCGGGATCACGCGGTGGAAGACGACGCCGTCATAGAAGCCCTCGCGAACCAGTTCCTTGATCCGCTCGACGTGGCCAGGCGCCAGGTCCGGGCGCAGCTTGATGGTGACCGGACCGGTCTCCAGCGTCAGGATCAGGGTGTTTTCGAGGTCGGCCGACATGGTCTTCCCTTATGTGGCGAGTGATGCGACCGCGCTTCTAGCGCGGTTCAGGGCGCCCTGTGAACCAAGTCTTCGCGCGAAAACGATTGGAGCTCAGCGAACTTCCGCCGGCAGATCGAGGTCGCAGACAGAAAAGTCCGCACCTTTCAAAGCCCTCAGACGCTGAGTTTCCGCGGCGAACCACGGGCCCTTTGGGTCAATAAGCCGCACCTTGGGCCGTTCTGCCTCGGGAATATCCGACAGCAATCGGACCTTGAGCATTTGATCTTGCGGCGCGGGCACGGGTTCGCCGGTCTTGATGGCGCGCACCACGCTTAGTCCGCTGACCACGCGCCCGAAAGCCGTGTAGCGCTTGTCCAACGACGGATAGGGCTGGCGCATCAGGAAGAACTGGCTGTTGGCCGAGTTGTTGTCTTCGTCCCGCGCCATGCCGACTACACCAGGGCAATAGGTCCCCCAGGCCGCGACCTTGTGGTCGCTGGTCACGTCGCTCCAGCTCCAGGCCTGACTGACGACCGGCAGGGCCTTCAGGTAGCCGACCTCAAGGCCGGCCGGCGCCGCCATGGCCACGAACGGCGTCTCGGCGGTGCGGCGGAAGGTGAACTCGGCCTTGAGGTTTGGCTTGTCGGTCCCGCCCTCGCCCGTATTGGTCGGATCGCCCGTCTGGGCCATGAAACGATCGATGACCCGGAAGAAGGTCCGGCCATCATAGACGCCGGCTCGGGTCAGCTCCTGTAGCCGCGCGACATGGTTCGGCGCGACTTCCGGGATCAGCTCGACCAGCACCCGGCCCTTGTTGGTGTCGATCACCAGGACCGTCTCGGGCGCCGGCGTGCGCCAATCCTTTTCCGACGGCTTGCTCGGCGTCGCCGCCATGGCGGCGCTCGAGGTGATCGTGAGAACAAGGCAAGGCAGCAGCGCGCGCGAGAGCGTCATGTCATTTCACCTGCGCGGGGACGTCGAGATCACAATTGGTGAAGCTAGCGCCCAGTTCGGCCTGGCGTTTGGTCGCCAGCGCCTTGAAGGCGTCCGAACGGGTGTCCATCACCCGGACCGTCGGACGCTTGTCGGCGGGCAGGTCGGCCAGCAGCTTGACGCTCAGCATCTTGTCCTGCGGATCGGGCACCGGCTCGCCGGTCTTGATGGCCCGGACGACATCCAGGCCCTGCAGCACGCGCCCGAAGGCGGTATAGGTCTTGTCCAGCGAGGCGTTGGCCTGACGCATGAAGAAGAACTGACTGTTGGCGCTGTCCGGATCGCCGGCGCGCGCCATGCCCAGGACGCCGGGGCAGAAGTTGCCCCAGGTGGCGACCTTGCGGTCAGCGGTCATCACGGCCAGGGCCGAGTTCTGGCTGGTCACGGGCAAGGCGTCGACCCAGCCCTGTTCGTTGCTGCCGACCTTGAAGCTGGCGCCCAGCGGCAAGTCCGCGCCACGGCGGAAGGTGAACTCGGCCGTCAGGTTCGGCTGGTCAGAGCCGCCCATGCCCGTGTTCTGCGGGTCGCCCGTCTGGGCCATGAAGTCGCTGATCACGCGGAAGAAGGTCAGGCCGTCGTAGAAGCCGCTCTTCACCAGGCTCCGGACGCGCTCCACATGGTTGGGCGCGGCCTGCGGATAGAGCTCGGCGATGATCCGGCCCTTGTTCGTCTCCACCACGATCACGTTGTTCGGATCGGGCGTACGCCAGTCCGAAGCGCTTTGGGCCGAAGCCGTCGTAGCGGAGGCCGTCACTGCGGCGAGCGCCAAGGCGGCGGCGGTCATGGCGAGCTTCATCGATTACCCCGAACAGACTAGGTCATGGCCGGCGTAGAACGACACGGCCTCCCCGACAAGTGCGAGAGACCTTGAACCGCAGGATTCCGGCTGCTTCGGGGCGAAGGATCAGCCCCGTCCGACCTTGGTCAGCAATTGCTGAGCGACGCCGCCGGGGACGAACTTGGAGATGTCGCCGCCCAGGGTGGCGATCTCCTTGACCAGCCGCGATGCGATCGCCTGGTGGCGCGGGTCGGCCATCAGGAAGACGGTCTCGATCTCGCGATCCAGCTGCTGGTTCATCGCCGTCATCTGGAATTCGTACTCGAAGTCGGCCACGGCCCGCAGGCCGCGCACGATCATCTGGGCGTTCACATCCCGGGCGAAGTGCATCAGCAGGCTTTCGAACGGCCGGACCTCGATCTCGGCGATCTTGGTCAGGTGCGCCGTCTCGCGCTCCAGAATGGCGACCCGCTCTTCCAGCGAGAACAGCGGTCCCTTGCCGATATTCACGGCGACGCCGATGACCAGCTTGTCGACCAGCTTCACGGCCCGACCGATGATGTCGAGATGACCGTTGGTGACCGGATCGAAAGTTCCGGGATAAAGCCCGACCCGCATGCAACCCCCTACGCTACGGGACAAGGGGTTACAGGGTCTCGTCCGCCCCGCTGTCCTCGCCCTGGTTATCGTCGCCGCCGGAATCGGCGAGACGTTCCACGCTGACGACGTGCTCGTCTTGCGCGGTGCGGAAGATGGTTACGCCCTGAGTATTCCGCGCTGCAACACGAATTTGCGAAACAGGCACGCGGATCAGCTGGCCGGCGTCGGTGACGAGCAGGATCTGGTCGCTTTCATCGACCGGGAACGAGCCCACCAGACGACCGCCGCGCTTGCTCAGATCCTGGGCCGCGAGGCCCTGGCCGCCACGGCCGGTGCGGCGGAAATCATAGGCGCTGGTGCGCTTGCCGAAGCCTTCCGACGAGACCGTCAGCAGGATTTCCTCGGCCGCGCCCAGTTCGGCGATGCGTTCCGGCGTCAGCGTGGTTTCGTCGCCGTCCTCTTCGCCGTCCTCGACCGCCGCCGGGGCGTCGTCGCCCTCCTCGCCAGCGGCGCGCAGCATGGCGCGCTGGTGCTTGAGGTAGGCCGCGCGTTCAGCCGGGGTGGCGTCGACGCTGCGCAACACGGCCATCGAGATGACTTCGTCGCCCTCGGCCAGGCGCACGCCACGCACGCCGGTGGAGTCGCGGCTGGCGAACACGCGGACCTCGTCGACCGAGAAGCGGATGCAGCGGCCGGCGGCCGTGGTCAGCAGCACGTCCTGGTCGGCGTTGCAGACCGCGACGCCGACAATACCGTCGCCCTCGTCCAGCTTCATGGCGATCTTGCCGTTGCGGCGGACGTCCACGAAGTCGCTGAGCTTGTTGCGGCGGACGCTGCCCGAGCGGGTGGCGAACATCACGTCCAGGCCGCTCCAGGTCGCTTCGTCCTCCGGCAGGGCCAGGATCGAGGTGATCGTCTCGCCGGATTCGATCGGCAGCAGGTTGACGAACGCCTTGCCGCGCGAGTTGGCGACGCCCAGCGGCAGGCGCCACACCTTCATCTTGTAGACTTTACCGCCCGAGGTGAAGAACAGCAGCGGCGCGTGGGTCGAGGCCGAGAACACGCGGGTGACGGCGTCCTCGTTCTTGGTCGCCATGCCCGACTTGCCCTTTCCGCCCCGGTGCTGGGTGCGGTAGTTGGCCAGCGGCGTGCGCTTGACGTAGCCGCCCATGGTGACGGTGATGACCATGTCCTCGCGGACGATCAGGTCCTCGTCCTCCACGTCGGCGTCGCCGTCGACGATCTGGCTGCGCCGCGGAACGGCGAACTTCTCGCGGACCTCGACCAGCTCCTCGCGAACCACGCGCATGATGTTGGCGCGGTCGGACAGCAGCTCCAGATAGCCGCGGATGGCGTCGGCCAGGGCCTCGGCTTCGTTGCCGATTTCTTCGCGGCCAAGGCCCGTCAGGCGCGACAGGGTCAGGGCCAGGATGGCGCGGGCCTGCTCGTCGGTCAGGCGGATCAGGCCGCCGGCTTCCTGGATGGTGCGCGGATCGGCGATCAGCTCGACCAGCGGCAGCATGTCGCCGGCCGGCCAGGACTTGGCCACCAGGCGCTCGCGCGCCTCGGTCGGGTCCTTGGACGAGCGGATGATGTGGATGAACTCGTCGATATTGGCGACGGCGATGGTCAGGCCGACCAGCACGTGGCCGCGATCGCGGGCCTTGCCCAGTTCGAACTTGGTGCGGCGGACGACGACTTCCTCGCGGAACTCGACGAACAGTTGCAGCAGCTGATGCAGGCCCATCTGCTCGGGGCGGCCACGGTTCAGGGCCAGCATGTTGACGCCGAACGAGGTCTGCAGCGCGGTGAAGCGGTACAGCTGGTTCAGGATCACCTCGCCCGAGGCGTCGCGCTTCAGCTCGACCACGATGCGCATGCCGTCGCGGTTGGACTCGTCGCGGATATCGGCGACGCCTTCGATCTTCTTTTCGCGGACCAGCTCGGCGATGTGCTCGACTAGGTTGGCCTTGTTCACCTGATACGGGATCTCGGTGATGATGATGGCTTCGCGACCGGCGCGCAGCTCTTCCACGCTGGCCACGCCGCGCATGACCACCGAGCCGCGGCCAGTCAGCAGCGCCTGACGCGGCGGCGCGCGGCCGATGATCTCGCCGCCCGTCGGGAAGTCGGGGCCCGGCACCAGATCCAGCAGTTGGTCGGTCGTGCAGTTCGGCTCATCGATCAGCAGCAGGCAGGCGTCGATGATTTCGCCCAGGTTATGCGGCGGGATGTTGGTCGCCATGCCGACGGCGATGCCGCCCGCGCCGTTGACCAGCAGATTGGGAATCCGCGATGGCAGAACGGTCGGTTCCTGCTCCTTGCCGTCATAGTTGTCGGCGAAATCGACCGTGTCCTTGTCGAGATCGGCCAGCAGCGCCATGGCCGGCGGGGCCATGCGGCACTCGGTGTAGCGCATCGCCGCGGGCATATCGCCGTCGACCGAACCGAAGTTGCCCTGGCCGTCGATCAGCACCAGGCCCATCGAGAACGGCTGGGTCATGCGGACCAGGGTGAAGTAGATCGAGGCGTCGCCGTGCGGGTGATATTTACCCATGACGTCACCGACCACGCGGGCCGACTTGACGTAAGGACGATCCGGCGTCTGTCCCTGCTCGTGCATCGAGAACAGCACCCGACGGTGCACGGGCTTAAGACCGTCGCGCGCGTCCGGCAGGGCGCGGCTGACGATCACGCTCATGGCGTAGTCGAGGTATGAGCGGCGGAGTTCGTCCTCGATGTTGATCGGGGCGATATCCCCGCGGGAACCGTCGGCGGGGATCGTGGTGTGTTCGTCGCTCAAGGGAATTTTTCGCCGTCAGAATCGGACACGGAACTGTCGGAAACTGTTAGCATTCCAATGGGGCCGACGCCACCTTTCCGGGCGCTTCGTCCCCAGTCCCCGCGTGTTCAGAAGGAAACCCCGTCATGCGCTGCCTCACCCTCGCGACGACCCTGGGCCTCGCCGCCCTGATCACCGCCGCTCCGGCCCTGGCCCAGACCGCCGCGACCGCCCAGGTTAAGGGCGGCGACGGCAAGGATCTGGGCGTCGTCGCCCTGACGGAGGCCCCGCATGGCGTGCTGCTGAAGCTGGAACTGAAGGGCCTGACGCCTGGCTGGCATGCGGTGCACTTCCACGAGAAGGGCGACTGCGGAACGCCCGACTTCAAGTCGGCCGGCGCCCACGTCCACACGGCCGCCACGACGGTTCACGGCCTGCTGAACCCAGACGCCAACGACAACGGCGACCTGCCGAACATCTTCGCGAACGCCGATGGCTCGGCTACGGCGGAGGTCTACTCGACGCTCGTCTCGCTGAAGGGCGCTGGCGGGCGCCCCGCCCTGCTGGACGCCGACGGCTCGGCCATCGTCGTCCACGCCAGTCCCGACGACCACAAGACCCAGCCGATCGGCGGCGCCGGCGCGCGCGCGGCTTGCGGCGTGATCAAGTAGTCGATTAGCTCCCGCCGAGACTCACCCCTCGGCGGGAAACCCCATGCGTATCTGGCGACTGTCGATCCTAGCTCTGCTGCTCGCCGCGACCGCGGCCTGCGACGGCTCCAAGCATGATCGCAAGGCCGAGGCCCCGCCCCTTCCGCCGGCCCAGACGGCGCCCGCCACTCCGCCGCAACCCGCCGCCCAGCCCACCGAGCTGGTCTCGCTGGCCTGGCGGCCGGCCAACGCCAACCAGAACCTTCAGGCCTTCGATCTCGAGGTTTCCGGCCTAGACGTGCTGGCCGTCTGCCACGTGCCGCCTGGCTGGACGATCAACGCCACCGGCGCGGGAGAGGGCGTGACCGAGCTAAAAGGCCAAGCCACGGTCGGCGCGGCCTATGTCAGCCTCGACGACATGCAGGACATCGCGGGCCTGTTCCTCGTGCGCGCCCGCCCGAGCGAAACCTTCGCGGTCCGGGGCGGTATCACCATGGGGACCTATGGCGGCGATCAGACCGAGATCCCGGCCTCGACCGCCCTGCTCCGCCGCGAAGCCGCCGATCGCTGCCCGCCGCCGAAGGACTAGGCCGCCTCGGCCAGAGCCTCTTCGGCCTTAATCCGCTTTTCGGTCATCGCGACCAAGGCGACGCCAACCATGGTCGCGCCGCCGCCGATCAGCAGTTGCGGCGTCAGTTGGTCGCCGAGAAACAGAATGCCGATCGTGCACGAGACCAGCGGCGTCAGCAGGAAATAGGGCGTCACCCGGCCGGCCTCCCGACGCTGGACCAGCCAGAACAGCAACGCGCTAGCCCCCACCGTCGAGACCACGGCTGCGAACAGCACCGCCGCCCAGGCGATCGGCGGCGCGGCTTGGATCCGTTCGACCTGACCGGTCTCGAAGACGAACGACATCGTCAGCAGCACCGGCGCGGCCACGAGAGCGGTCATCCCCTGCATCTTCAGCGGCTTGATGCCGGGCGTCTTGCGCACCAGCACGGTGGCTACGGCCCAGCAGGCCCCGGCGAAGACGATCAGCGCAAGGGCCGGCAGATCGCCCGCCCCATGAGGATCCAAGCTCATCCACGCCACGCCGACGAAGGCGATCACAAGACCAATCACCGCCGGCGGACGCATGCTCTCGCCCAGCATCCGCCAGGCAAAGATGGCCGTGAACGGAATCCAAAGTTGGCTGGCCACCACCAGCGGGCTCAGCGCCTTAGCCATGCTGAAGGCGACATAGATGATCCCGAAATGGATCGGCCCGGTCAGTAGGACGATCGCCAGCACCTTGCGCGGCTCGGGAAACGGCGGCCGGATGAACGGAAACAGGAAGGCCAGCGCAACCAGGAACCGCAGGCCGCCCATCAGCATCGGCGGCAGGTACAGCGTCGCCACCTTGGCGGCGGCGTTGTTGATCCCCCAGGTCAGGATGATCGCCAGGATGGCGAGATATTCCAGGCCGGTCAGGGGGGAGGACTTGGCGGACATGGCCCCGCTTGGACCAGACCCGCCGCCCCGGGTCAATCGCGGCTCAGGCGACGCCGACGACCTTACGGATGGCGAATGTCAGCAGGGCGAGGTCCTCGTCGGGCGTCGTAAAGGCGGGCGTCAGGTAGATCACCTTGCCCATCGGCCGGATCCAGACGCCGAGCTCGGCGAAGCGCGCGCAGAGGTCGCCGACCGCCACGGGCGCCTCGAACTCGACGACGCCGATCGCGCCCAGGGTCCGGACATCGACGACGCCTCTGCCCTCTCGGCACGGCTGGAGGCCTTCGGCGAGCGCCGCGCCGACCCGCGCGACGTTCTTCACCCACCTCCCATCCTCGAACAGGTCCAGCGAGGCGTTGGCGGCCGCGCAGGCCAGCGGATTGGCCATATAGGTCGGACCGTGCATCAGCGCCGCGCCAGGATCGTCCGACCAGAAAGCTTCGAAGACCTTGCGCGAGGCCACGGCGGCCGACAGCGGCAGCGTCCCGCCTGTCAGGGCCTTGGACAGGGTGATGATATCGGGCTCGACGCCCGCGGCCTGCATGGCGAACAGGGTCCCGGTGCGGCCGAAGCCTGTGAAGATCTCGTCAAAGATCAGCAGGACACCGTGCTTGTCGGCCAGCCGGCGTAAGGTCCGCAGGACATCCGGCGAGTGCAGAAGCATGCCGCCCGCCCCCTGCACCAGCGGCTCGATCAGGATCGCCGCGATCTCGCCCCCGCGCGCCGCGAGCAGCGCGTCCAGCGCCGTCTCGCTGTCGGCGTCGCGTGGCAGGTCGGCGATCACCTGGGCGGGCATGACGCCTGCGAACAGGCTGTGCATCCCCTCCTCCGGATCGCAGACCGTCATCGTCGCCAGGGTGTCGCCGTGATAGCCGCCCCGGAAGGCCAGAAACTTGGTCCGCCCCTTCACGCCGCGATTGATGTGAAACTGCAGCGCCATCTTCATGGCGATCTCGACCGAGACCGAACCGCTCTCGGCGAAGAAGACGTGGTTCAGGTCGCCGGGCAGCATCCGCGCCAAGCGCTCGGCCAATCGATACGCGGGCTCCTGCGCCAGTCCGCCGAACATCACGTGCGGCATCCGCTCGATCTGGACGCGTAGAGCCTCGGCGATGTGGGGATGGTTGTAGCCGTGGCAGGCCGTCCACCACGAGGCCAGGCCGTCGACCAGCTCGCGACCATCCGCCAGGACCAACCGGGACCTATGCGTCGCCACAACCGGCAGCGGCGGTCGCGCGGTCTTCATCTGGCAATAGGGCCGCCAGACATGAGGGGCGCCAGCGGTCAGCCAGTCGGGATCGGTCATGACGGTTTCCGTTTGCGGACTCGGGGCGCCTTGCCTATTCCCGCCCACCAGCCACGGCAAACGGGAAACGACATGCAAAGCCTCGACGCCTTCGCCGGCGGCAAGCTGGCGGCCCTGGAAGCCAAGAGCCTGCGGCGCTGGCTGAAACCCACCCGCCGCCACGACGGCGCCGTGGTCGAGCGCGACGGACGGCGACTGATCTCGTTCTCCTGCAACGACTATCTGGGCCTGTCGCAACACCCCCAGGTGCGCGCGGCGGCGGCCGAGGCGGCGCTGAACTACGGCGCGGGCGCGGCGGCCTCGCGCCTGGTGACCGGCGACCATCCGCTGCTGGGAGACCTCGAAAAGCGCTTGGCGCGCCTTAAGGGGACCGAAGCGGCCTGCGTGTTCGGTTCGGGCTATCTGGCCAACACCGGCGTGATCCCGACGCTGGTCGGGCCTGGCGACGTCGTGCTGATCGACGCCCTGGCCCACGCCTGCATCTGGGCCGGCGCGCAGCTGTCCGGCGCCAAGATCGTCAAGTTCGCCCACAACGACGTCGCCGACCTGGAGCGCCTGCTGCAGGTCGAACGCCCCCTCGCCCGCCATGCTCTGGTGGCGACCGATGGCGTGTTCTCGATGGATGGCGACATCGCGCCGCTGGACCAGCTTGCCGAGCTCTGCGCGCGCCACGACGCCTGGCTGTTCAGCGACGACGCGCACGGGGTCGGCGTCCTGGCCGAAGGCCGCGGCTCGGCCGCTCTGTTTCCCGAGGCCAAGATCCCGCTGCAGATGGGCACGCTGTCCAAGGCCCTGGGCTCTTACGGCGGCTATCTCTGCGGTTCGCAGGGCGTCGTCGACCTCCTGAAGACCCGCGCCCGCACCCTGGTCTACGCCACGAGCCTGCCGCCCGCCTCGGCCGCCGCCGCCCTGACCGCGCTCGACATCATCGAGACCCAGCCAAAGCTCACCGCGCAGCCACTGGCCAAGGCGCGGCTGTTCACCCAGCGGCTAGGCTTGCCAGACGCGCGGAGCCCGATCGTTCCCGTCGTGCTCGGAACCGCCGACGCGGCCCTGGCCGCCTCGACCGCCCTGGAGGCGCAAGGCTTTCTGGTCGTGGCCATTCGTCCGCCGACCGTGCCAGAAGGCACGGCGCGGCTGCGCGTCGCCTTCAACGCCGCTCACGACGACGCCGACGTGGTCCGCCTCGCCGACGCCATCGCCGCGCTGCGAGGAGCCTCCGCATGAAGGCCTTCTTCGTCGCCGGGACCGGCACCGATCTGGGCAAGACCCATATCGGCTGCAAGCTGCTGGAAGCCGTCCGGAATCGCGACCTGAAGGTCGACGCCTTCAAGCCCGTCGTGAGCGGGTTCGATCCCGAAGCGCCGGAGACCAGTGATCCGGCACGTCTTGCGGTCGCTTTGGGCCGACCTGACGCTTGGGCGGAGGTTTCGCCCCGTCGCTACCGCGCGCCGCTGGCGCCCAACCTCGCCGCGCGGCTAGAGGGCGATATCCTGCGGATGGACGACCTCATCGCCGATTGCCGAGCCTGGCTCAGCGGACGCGACGTCGATCTCGCCCTCGTGGAAGGCGCGGGCGGCGTGATGTCGCCGATGACCGACGAGGCGACAAACCTCGACCTGATGGCGGCGCTTGGCCTGCCCATCCTGCTGGTCGCCGGCAGCTATCTCGGGACGGCCAGCCATCTGCTGACCGCGCTGGAGGTCGTTCGGGCCCGGAGCCTGACCGTGGCGGCGATCGTGGTCAGTGAAAGCCTCGACGCGCCCGACCTCGACCAGACGGTCGAAATGCTGCGCGCCTTCGAGCGCCGGGCGCCGATCCTCGTCGCGCCCCGCGCCGGCTTGGACGCCGGCGAACTCGCCGACGTCCTGCTGGGCTAAGCGCCTACTTCTCCAGTCGCGCCACAAGGCTGGAGGTGTCCCAGCGGGCGCCGCCCATCGCCTGGACCTCGGCGTAGAACTGATCGATCAGCGCCGTGCCCGGCAGGGTCGCGCCATTGGCGCGGGCCTCGTCCAGCGCGATGCACAAGTCCTTGCGCATCCAGTCGACGGCGAAGCCGAACTCGAACTCGCCGCGCGCCATGGTCGCCCAGCGATTTTCCATCTGCCACGACTGGGCCGAGCCCTTGGAGATCGCCGCCAGCACATCGTCGGTCGGCAGACCCGCGCGCTTGGCGAAGTGCAGCGCCTCGGCGACGCCCTGGACGACGCCGGCGATGGCGATCTGGTTGCACATCTTGGTCAGTTGGCCAGCGCCGACCTCGCCCATGCGGCGAACGGCCTTGGCGTAGACCTCGATCACCGGCAGCACGCGGTCATAAGCCGCCTGATCACCGCCGGCCATGATGGTCAGCTGGCCGTTCTCGGCGCCCGCCTGACCGCCCGAGACAGGGGCGTCGACGAAGCTTCGACCGCTATTCGCGGCCAGGGCGGCCATCTCCCGCGCGACCTTGGCCGAAGTCGTGGTGTGATCGACGATCACGCCGCGTTCGCCCATCGCCGGCAAGGCCTGCGCCACGACGTCGCGGACGTCGTCGTCATTGCCAACGCAGAGCAGCACGACCTCGGCGTCCGAGACCGCCTCGGCGATCGTGGCGAAGGCGAAGCCGCCGTGCTTTTCGGCCCAGCGACGTGCTTTCTCGGGGCTGCGGTTGTAGACGGCGACCTCGTGGCCGGCGGCCTTCAGATGACCCGCCATCGGAAAACCCATGACGCCCAGGCCGATAAACGCCGTCTTCATCGCGAACTCCTAGAGTGAAGCCTGGGATTACGCGGCCTTCCCCCACTGCGGCAACCCCATCTTAACGTCCTTTCGGCAGGTTGCGGATCCAAGGTTAAACAGGCTTAAGCACGATGGCGGTCAGCAGCGAGCAACCGATCCTCATCAAGAAGGTGAAGAAGGTCTCGGGCCACGGCCACCACGGCGGCGCCTGGAAGGTGGCCTATGCCGACTTCGTGACCGCGATGATGGCCTTCTTCCTGCTGATGTGGCTGTTGAACACGACCAGCCCCGAGCAGAAGCAAGGCATCGCCGACTACTTCGCCCCGGCCTCGATTTCCTCGACCACCAGCGGCTCCGGCGGCATCCTGGGCGGCACCTCGTTGGGCGATGACGGCGCGAAATCCGACGGCAAGATGTCGGCGATCCAGCAAATGGCGCCCGAGGTTCCAGACAACGTCGATAAGGAAGGTCAGTCGACCGACACCGCCAGCCTTTCCTCCGCCAGCGAGCAGGCGCTGCGCGACGCCCTGGCCAAGAAGGAGCAGGACAGCTTCGCCTCGGCCGCTCAGTCGCTGCGCCAGTCGCTGCAGGACATGCCGGAACTGGCCGAGTTGTCGAAGCAGATCCTGATCGACCAGACCCCTGAAGGCCTGCGCATCCAGCTGGTCGACCAAGAAGGCCGCTCGATGTTCCAGGAGAACTCGAAGGTCCCCAACGACCGCGCCCGCATCCTGCTGCGCGCCGTCGCCAAGGTGATCAATCAGTTGCCCAACCGCGTGACCATCTCGGGCCACACCAGCGCGAGCGCCTATGGCAAGAAGCAGGACGGCGACTGGTCGCTGTCGGCCGCCCGCGCCGACGCCTCGCGCCAGATCCTGCGCGCGGCGGGCGTCGATGACGACCGCATCTATCAGGTCTCGGGCAAGGCCAACTCCGAGCCGCTGTACGCCGACGACCCGACCCTGGCCGGAAACCGACGCATTTCGATCGTTCTGCTGCGCGAAAAGCCTGTTCTGCCCGACGGTCTGTGACCGTTAGCCGCGCAACGCCTCAGCGAAGCTTGCGCAACTGGACGCAATGCTCCCTAATCGAGCTTAGGGGCGCATCCAGGCTAGAGGGGACCGGGCTTCCGTGACGCAGCACTTTCCGACGCGACAGCTTCGGTTCTTCCTGACCGCGCCCACGCCTTGCCCGTACCTGCCCGGTCGCGAGGAGCGGAAGGTGTTCGCGCACCTGCCGTTGTCCGATGGCCCGACCGTCAACGACAGCCTGACCCAGGTCGGCTTCCGCCGCTCGCAAAACATCGCCTATCGCCCAGCCTGCGAGACCTGCCGCGCCTGCCAATCCGCCCGCGCGCCCGCCAGCGAGTACGTGCTTTCGCGCTCCGAGCGGAAAGTCCTGAACCGTAACGACGACCTTGAGCGCCACCTGGTCGAGGCCGAGGCGACGCTGGAGCAGTTCGAGCTGCTGCGCCGATATCTGCTGGCGCGGCACGCCGATGGCGGCATGGCCGAGATGACCTGGCCAGACTATGTGGCCATGGTCGAGGACACCGCGGTCCGCACCCACCTGATCGAGTACCGGCGCAAGTCGGTGGACAGAGGGCCCGGCGACCTTGTCGCCTGCGTGCTGGTTGACGTTCTCGCGGACGGCCTGTCGCTGGTCTACAGCTTCTATCAGCCCGACGAGACGCGCCGCAGCCTCGGCTCCTTCATCATCCTGGACCACATCGTCCAGGCCCAAGAAGCCGGCATGCCCTACGTCTATCTTGGCTATTGGGTGCCGGGCAGCGAGAAGATGGCCTACAAGGCCCGCTTCTCGCCGCTGGAGATCCTCAAGCCTGGCGGCTGGTCGCTGATGTCGGCCCGCGAGCGCGGCGCTCGCCCCCCAGCTCTGCGCGGCGAGCCCAAGGACGCCTGCGACCTGCCGCTTAGCGACGCCGAGCCGGCGGAGATCGAGGACCTGGGTTAGCGCGCGAAGCTGACCCCGCCGTCCACGGTGACGGCGCCGCCCATCACATAGTCCCCCGCCCGCGAAGCCAGGTAGATGGCCGCGCCGGCCATGTCCTCCTCCGAGCCGATGCGGCCGGCGGGAATGGCCTTGGACACGGCGTCGGCATGGTCGCGCGCGACCTTGTTCATGTCGGACGCGAAGGCGCCGGGCGCGATGCAGCTGACCGCGATGTTGTCGGAGGCCAGACGCAGAGCCATCCGCTTGGTCATGTGCAGCAGGCCCGCCTTAGAGGCGCCGTAAGGATAGGTCTCGTCCTTGGTCACCGACTGGCCGTCGATAGAGGCGATGTTGATCACCTTGGCCACGTGGTCCTTTGCCGCCGCCCGCAGCGGAGCGATCAGCGCCTGAGTCAGGAAGAACGGCGTCTTCATGTTGAGGTCGACGGTCTTGTCCCAGCCGGCCTCGGGGAACTCGTCGAACGCCGCGCCCCAGGCCGCGCCGGCGTTGTTGACCAGGATATCGAGCTTGTCCTCGCGTTCCTTGATACGGTCGGCCAGGCCCTGGATGCCTTCCATGGTCGAGATGTCGCCCGGCAGCGAGACGCACTCGCCATATTCGCTGAGCGCCTCGGCCGCCGCGTCGCAGGCCGCGGCCTTGCGGGCGGTGATGTAGACGCGCTTGGCGCCGTAGGTCAGGAAGCCCTTGACGATCATCGCGCCGATGCCGCGCGAGCCGCCGGTCACCACCGCGACGCGGCCTTCGAGTGAGAACAGGTTCTGCATGTCGAAAATCCTCTAGAAGCCGCGCGTGGCGGCCAGGGCGCCGAGGCGCCCGCAAATGTCGTGGAACTGCGCGACGGTCTCGTCGATGATCTGTTGGACCGCCTTGACCTCATCGATCAGGCCGACGGTCTGGCCGGCCAGCGCGGGCGCGGCCTCCATGTCGCCGCCGAAATAGACGTCCAGAATGTTCCGCAGCACGTCGGGCGGCATGACGCCGGCGTCGTGGATCTCTTTGGTCAAATCGGACTTGATCGCGCGAATACAGGGGCTGGCCTTCTTGTTCAGCACCCAGGTCCCCGTCTCCTTGGCGCCCGTAATGGCGGCCTTGTAGTTGGCGTGCACCGGGCTCTCGGCCGAGCTGACGAAGCGCGTGCCCATCTGCACCGCCTCGGCGCCCAAGGCGAAGGCCGCGGCCATGCCGCGCCCATCGCAGATGCCGCCGGCGGCGACCAACGGCACATCGACCTTGGCGCGGATCGCCTGCAGAAGCACGAGGGTCGAGACCTCCTCGGGATTCTTGAAGCCGCCGCCTTCGGCGCCTTCGACCACGAGGCCATCGACGCCCGCCTCGACGCATTTCACCGCCGCGTCGACGGTGGGCACGGCGTGGTAGACGACGATGCCGGCGTCCTTCAGCGGGCCGATGAACTTGGCCGGGCTGCCGGCCGAGGTGGTCACGAACCTGACCCCGCTGTCGCAGACGAAACGCAGCATGGCGTCGTCGCGCAAGAACATGATCGGCAGGTTCACGCCAAACGGCAGGCCGCTGGCCGCCATCTTGGTGATCTCCGCCTTGCAGTTTTCCGTCTCGCCGGACGAGGTCTCGATGATCCCCAGGCCGCCAGCGCGCGAGACCGCGCTCGCCAGCGGATAGCGGGCGATCCAGCCCATCGGGGCCTGGATGATCGGATACTTGGCGCCCGTATGGGCCAGGACACGGTTGCTCATGGGATCAGCAGCACCCGGCCGACGGCCTGACGGCTCTCGATATAGGCGTGGGCGGCGGCGGCCTCCGACAACGGGAAGGTCCGGTCGATCACCACCTGGAGCTCTCCGCGCGCGGCCTGATCGATCAGGTCCTGGATCATGTCGTGCACGCGGTCGGTCATGATTTCCGCCCCGAGGAACACACCGGTGAGCGAGCGATTGCCGGCCATCAGGGACGAGACATCGACCTTCATGGGCTCACGGCCGGCATTGCCGACCAGCGAGACACGTCCGCGATACCCAAGCGCGCCGAGGCTGCTGGCAAGCGTGGCGCCGCCGACCGGGTCGACGACAAGATCGACGCCCTTGCCGCCGGTCAGCTTCATCACCTGCTCGACCAGGTCGTCGCGGCTGTAGTTGATCCCGTGGTCCATGCCGAAGGCCTTCAACCGCTCCAGGCGCTCGTCGCTGGAGGCCGAGGCCAGCACGGTGGCGCCGGATTTCTTGGCCAGTTGGATGGCGGCGAGGCCGACGGCGCCCGCGCCGGCCTGGACCAGCACCGTCTCGCCCGCCTTGAGACGGCCGGCGCCGAAGAGGCATTCGTGCGCCGTACCGAAGGGCACGGGGATCGCCGAGGCCTTCTGGATGTCGAAGCCATCCGGGATCGGCCAGGCGTTGCGCGCCGGCACGGCGCGAAGCGCGGCGTGGGAGCCGAAGGCGTTCACGGTCACGACCTTCTGGCCGACCTTGAGGTGGGAGACCTCGGCGCCGACCTCGACGATTTCCCCCGCGGCCTGGTAGCCGACGATGTGGGGGCTGCCCGCCATCTGGCCGCCGCCGCGGTTCAGCGTGTCGCCGCCCTCGATGCTGACCGCCTCGACGCGGATCACCACGCCCTGCGGATGACAGACTGGGTCCGGGACGTCCTCGTAGCGAAAGACGTCCGGCGCCCCGGTCTCGTAATAGACGGCGGCCTTCATGCGGCGTTACTCCCTACCGTTTTTGTTGGCCTTAAGGCCTATTTCTTGGGGTCCTTGAGCGCGTCGTAGACGAGCTTGGCGCTGTCGTCGTCGATGTCCTTGATCGCCGGATCGCCGTCCTTGTTCAGGATGTGGATCATTCCCAGGAAAAAGAGATCGTTCTTGGGGTCGATCCAGAACCAGGTGCCGGCGGCGCCGCCCCAGCTGAAGGTCCCCTCGCCTTGCGGACCGGCCTTGGCGCTATCCAGCACGACGGCGAAGTCGAGACCGAAGCCCCGCCCCTTGGCCGTGTTGAACGGCGGGACGTCGGAATTCATGATCGTGTCGCTCAGCGCGTTGGTGCGCATTAGCTTGACGGTCTCGGGTTTCAGGATCCGCTTGCCGTCCAAGGTCCCGCCATTCAGCAGCATCTGGGCGAAGCGCGCATAGTCGGCGTTGGTCGAGACCAGACCGCCGCCGCCCGAGGCCATGACCGGCGGCTTGGTGATGTCCAGCACCATGAAGCCGCTGGCCGGGACCAGCTTCTGCTCCTTCGGACTCCACAAGTAGAGCGAGGCCAAGCGATCCATCTTCTCGGCCGGCAGCCAGAAGCCGGTATCCGTCATCTTCAGCGGCTCGAAAATCCGCGTCTTCATGAAGTCGCCCAGCGACATGCCCGACAGCTTCTCGACGATCAGACCCTGGATATCGACCGAGACGCTGTACTTCCAACGGGTCCCGGGTTGGGCGACCAGAGGCAGCTTGGCGATGTTGTCGACGAACTCCTGCTGCGTCCGGGCGGCCAGCACGTTCCGCGCATAGGCCTTGTCGATGGGGTTATCGGGAACGAGGCCATAGGCGAAGCCGCCCGAGTGGCTCATGATCTCGCGCATAGTCGGCGGACGGTCGGCGGGGACGGTGTCGAACGAGCCGTCGGGATTGACCGCCTTGAACACGCGCAGAGACGCGAACTCGGGGATGTATTTGCTGACCGGATCGTCCAGCTGCCACTTGCCCTCTTCGTAGAGGATCATCATGGCCACCCCCGTGACCGGCTTGGTCTGGGAATAGATCCGAAAGATCGTGTCCTTGGTCATCGGCGGGCCGTCGAAGCCCTTCTTGCCGTGGACTTGGTAGTTCACGACCTTGCCGTGCCGGACCAGCATGGTGGTCACGCCGGGGAGATGGCCCGTATCGACCAGGCCCTGCATATGGGCGTCGAGCTTGGCGAGACCCTCGCGCGTAAAGCCAACACTCTCGGGAGACGCGGCGACAAAAGTCGTGGTCTTGGGGGCCGCCGCGATCGCTGGAGCGCCCGCGATCATGGTCGCGGCCAGGACCGTCCCGATCAGTTTCCGAAACGCCAAAACATCCTCCCGAACATATGTTTGACACGACCTTAGAGCGCGTGTCGCCACGTTGAAACCGCTTTTTGAACGGGCGGCGCTCAGCCTCCCGTCGCACCAAACGGTGACGGTTATTTAATGTCGAGCCCGATTGACCGAACGGCGTTCATGTATATTTCTTACTGCACGAGGGATTACGAAATAGACATGTTAGGCAACCGATGGCCACGCTCGCCAATCTGATCAGCATCTATCGCAACGTTCATCGCATTCCCGCCAATGCGGAGCTTACCGCCGACGCGGCCGCTCAACTGAACATGATGGCCGGCGGCATCGACGCCGCGCGCAACGGCATGATGGGCGATGGCTGGACCTACGCTTCCGCCGTCCAGTGGATCATGGACGGCGCCAAGGCCACGACCGCCGTGGCGGTGATGGCCTACGGGTTTATCGTCGACTTGCCGCTCACCACGGCCGGGCTGGACTACATGGTGTCCCCCACGGGCGGAAACCCGAACAACCTGAACAGCGCCTACTATGCGAAGTTCGACACCACGAACCGCTACATCAACTTCGCGGTGAACCTGGCGAAAAACGGCGATGGCCGCGCGAACTTCATCGAGACGTACGGCGAGAACGGGACGATGTATGCGACGCTGCAGAAGGCTTATCTCAAGCTCTTCGGCGCGCCGCTGTCGCATGACGCCACCCTCGCCTATCTGGACGCGGACGTGCCCAACGGCCGTGGGGGGACCTATACGCGCGGAGAATATTTCGTCGAGTTGGGAGGCGACGGCGGCAACGGGATCGGCAGCCGCGCGGCCATGGTCGGCGCCCTGATGGCCGAAGCCATGAAAGGCGGCTACGGCCCCTACGCGGACGCCGTGCGCGCCTATCTGAATGGCGTCGCGGTGACCGGCAAGGGCGTCCCCTTCGACCACTTCTACTCGATCTACGGCCCGGGCGGCGACTACGAACTGGGCGGGATTTCGGATCCTGGCCTGCCGGGCGAAAGCGCCCGCTTCGCCCACGATTGGAACGTCGACGCCTACAACCAAGCGCCGGACGACAACACTCATGTCCTGGCCAGCGACGGCAATGACCTGATCAAGCCAATCATCACCGATGGCCCCGGCGGCCTGGACGCCGGCAAGCACATCCGCACGGCCGGCGGCAACGACACCGTCATCGTCGACAACGGCGTGATGCGCGGACACATAGACACCGGCGCGGGCAACGACATCGTCATGATCGAAGGCCTCGACGGCCGCATCACCACCGGCTCCGGCTACGACAGCGTCGACATCGGCGCCTTCGCCGGGCTGCACATGACCAATGGCAAGGTCACCGACATCGCCGTGATCGACGACTTCCAGAAGGGCTTTGACAACCTAAGCTTCGCCGGCGTGGTCGGCCCCGGTCAGAAGAAGCAGATCGCCTTCGTCGCCACCGCCACCTTCGACGACGCCCTGGCCGCCTACGCCAGCGCCACGGCGGCCAACAGCAACACCGTCTTCGAGTGGAACGGCGACACCTACGTCTTCCACCAGAACGGCGTGGCCGGGCTGGACTCTGGCGATGGCCTGATCAGGCTGGCGGGCGTCACCGGCCTCACGGTCGGCAAGGTGACCGACGGGGGTGACATCCTCTTCGCGGCCTAGGATCAGCCCCGAGCGCTCGCGGAGAAGCTCCCCTCGCCTCGCGGGGGGAGCTTTTTCTTGAGCGCGCTAGCGCGCGAAGGTCGGCTTGTTGGCCGGCTTGGTCGGTCGCTGCCCCTGCGGCGGCGCCATGGCGACCTGAGGCGGACGCTCGATCGCTTGATAGACCAGGCTGCGCGACTGGGCGTCCAGACCAGGCCCCACGCCGCCGAGGCGCTGGATCATGCCGATGAAGAAGAGGTCGTTGGCCGGATCGATCCAGAACCAGGTGCCGGCGCTGCCGCCCCAGCTGATCGTGCCTGGCCCCACCGGCGCGCCCGACGCGGCTGGATCGACGGCCACGGCCACGTCCAGGCCATAGCCCATGCCGGCGGCGAACGGGAAAGGACGCGGCCCTGGCTTCAAGACGCCCGTCGTGCCGTTGGTCGTCACCACGAAGCCGGGCGGCAGGTGGTTCTGGGTCATCAGGGCCACGGACTCGGGCTTCAGGATTCGCACGCCCGCGAACTCGCCCTTGTTCAGGATCATCTGGGCGAAGCGCGCGAAGTCCTCGGCGGTCGATAGCAAACCGCCGCCGCCTAGCGGCGCGGCCGGCAACCGGCTGACGTCACGCCAGGCGCCTTCGACGGCGGGAACGAGCTTTCCGGTCGCCGGATCCCCGTCATAGAGCGCGGCAAGCCGCCCTATCTTCTCGGCTGGCACATAGAAGGCCGTGTCCTTCATGCCCAGCGGCGCGAAGATGTGCTCCTCCATGAACACCGGCAGGGTCTCGCCGGACAGTTTTTCAACGATGTAGCCCTGGATGTCGGCGGCGACGCTGTAGCGCCACAGCTGACCAGGCTCGGAGAACATCGGCAGGCCGGAGACCTTGCGCACCAGTTCCTCCAGAGATCCCGACTGCAGGACGCCAGCCTGATAATAGGCCTGGTCCGGAGGACTGTTGGGATCGTCGGCGATGCCGTAGGCGAAGCCCGCCGTATGGGTCATCAGCTCGCGCATGGTGGGCGGGCGCGAGATGGGGGTCAGGATCGGCTGCCCATCCGCGTCGACGCCGCTGGCTATGCGGAGGTTGGCGAATTCCGGCACGTACTTGCTGATCGGGTCGTCCAGCTTCCAGAGACCCTGTTCGTACAGGATCATCATGGCCACGCCCGTGACCGGCTTGGTCTCCGAGCGGATGCGAAAGATGGCGTCCATCGGCATGGGCTCGCCGCCCAGCTCGCGCGCGCCGAAAGCCTTGGCGTGGACCACGCGGCCATGGCGCGCCAACAGGGTGACGCCGCCGGCGATCTGGCCGTGGTCGACCATCGCCTGCATGTGCTCATCGAGTCGCTTCAGCCGCTCGGCGTTGAAGCCGGCCTCCTCCGGCTTGGCCCGCTGCAGGGCGAGCGCCGGAGTCGCGGCGAGGGCCGCGCAGCCGAAGACGCCGGCCACGAAGCCCAGCGCAAGGCGACGCAGCCCCCTTCCGATCATTTCGGCTTGAACCGCTTGTTGGTGGCGAAGCCCTTGGGCGCCAACTTGCCCGCGCCCGCCCGGCGACCGACCCATTCTTTCCATTCCGCCCAGTCGCGGCGGCGGCCGGCGGTGTCGATCCAGTAGGCCCCGGTCTCTGCGTTGAACGACAGGCCGTCGCGCAGGCCGCCCTCACGGTAGGACTGAAGCTTGACGCCCTTGCCGCGCGGCATCTCCGGCAGTTCCTCGATCGGGAAGATCAGGATCTTGCCGTTGTCGCCGATCACGGCCAGTTGGTCGCCGACCGCTTCCATGCAGAAGGCCGCGCCGGCGGCGTCGACGGTCAGGACCTGCTTGCCGGCCTTGCGGTTGGCCAGGGCTTCTTCCTCGGGCATCAGGAAGCCGTAACCCAGCTTCGAGGCCAGAATGCGCTTGCGCCCAGCCTTGAACGGGAAGACGTCGACGATCTTCACCTTGTCGTCCAGCTCGATCATCATCCGCACCGGCTCGCCATGACCTCGGGCGCTGGGAAGCTTATCGCAGCCCAAGGTGAAGAAACGGCCATCGCTGGAGAAGATCAGCAGCTTGTCGGTGGTTTCCGCCGGGACCAGGAAGCCCAGCTTGTCGCCTTCCTTGAACTTCAGCTCGGACGGATCGTCGACCTTGCCCTTGGCCGCGCGGATCCAGCCGCGTTCGGACAGGATGATCGTGATCGGCTCGCGGACGATCATGGCCTCGATGGCGGCGTCGGCGTCGACGACGGGAGCATCCGCGAAGATTGAACGGCCCGTGACGCCGGTCGGACGCGCCTTGTCCAGCGGATGCTGGATCTTCAGCAGCGTGGCGCGGACCTCTGAAAGGCCCACGCCCACCAGCTTCCATTGCTTGGCCTCGCTGGCCAGCATGGCCAGGATGCCGTCGCGCTCTTCGACCAGCTCGGCGTGCTCGCGACGGATCTCCATCTCCTCCAGCTTGGCCAGTTGGCGCAGGCGGGTGTTGAGGATGGCGTCGGCCTGGATGTCCGACAGCGCGAAGGTCTCGATCAGCTTTTCCTTCGGCTTGTCCTCGTAGCGGACGATCCGAATGACCTCGTCGAGGTTCAGATAGGCGATCAGCAGGCCGTCCAGGATGTGCAGGCGGGCTTCGATCTTGGCCAGGCGATGGCGCGCGCGACGGGTCAGCACCTCGCGGCGGTGAGCCAGGAAGGCCATCAGGGCCTGCTTGAGGCCCATCACGCCCGGGGTGCCGCGCGCGTCCAGGACGTTGATGTTGACCGGGAAACGGCTTTCCAGCGCCGAGAGCTTGAACAGGCTCTCCATCAGCACTTCGGGCTCGACGTTCTTGGACTTGGGCTCAAGGACCAGGCGGATGTCCTCGGCGCTCTCGTCGCGGACGTCGCCCAGCAGGGCCGCCTTCTTGCTGTCGATCAGGTCGGCGAGCTGCTCGACCAGATCCGACTTCTTCACTTGGTATGGGATCTCGGTGACGACGATCTGGTACGTGCCGCGACCGGTGTCCTCCTTTTCCCACTTGGCGCGGATGCGCACACCACCGCGACCGGTCTCGTAGGTCTCCAGCAGGCTGGCGCGCGGCTCGACGATGACGCCGCCGGTCGGGAAGTCGGGACCCGGAACCTTCTCCAGTAGCTCCTCGGTCGTCGCGTCGGGATTGGCCAGCAAGAGCTGGCAGGCGTCGATCAGCTCGGCGGCGTTGTGTGGCGGAATCGAGGTGGCCATGCCGACCGCGATGCCCGACGAGCCGTTGGCCAAGAGGTTCGGGAAGCCCGACGGCAGGACCACCGGCTCCTCGTCCTGGCCGTCATAGGTCGGGCGGAAGTCGACCGCGTCTTCGTCGATGCCGTCCAGCAGAAGCGTCGCCGCCTCCGTCATCTTGCATTCGGTGTAGCGCATGGCCGCGGCGTTATCGCCGTCGATATTGCCGAAGTTGCCCTGCCCTTCGACCAGCGGGATGCGCTGGGCGAAGTCCTGGGCCAGGCGCACCAGGGCGTCGTAGATCGACTGGTCGCCGTGCGGGTGGAAGTTACCCATCACCTCGCCGACCACCTTGGCGCACTTGCGGGCCGCGGCGTCCGGGTTCAGGCGCATGTTGCTCATCGCGTACAGCACGCGACGGTGCACAGGCTTGAGGCCATCGCGCACGTCGGGCAGCGCCCGCGAGCCGATGGTCGACAGCGCATAGGCCAGATAGCGGCGCGACAGGGCCTCGGTCAGCGGCTCGTCGAGGATGCGGTCGCCGTCGCCGGGGCCGCCGGGGGGAGGAAGGACAGGCTTGTTCATCGAGGGGATTCGTTACTCCGGGGAAGGAGTCTAGCAGAAATCCCCTCGACGATTCGAGGCGTTACGCCTGAACGATCCCCGGCTTTCCGTCCTCCAGAGCCCATTTCGCCCGGGTGGAGAGCTTTCCATCCCGCCGGGTGACCGCATCCAGCACCTTGAACTCGGTGACGAAGGCCTTGGGCGTCGCCTCGCAGATCGCATAGCCGCGCTGGTTGTTGTTGAACTTCAGCATCGGGTTGGCGGCCTGAATCTTGGCGAACTCGTCGCGCTGGTCGTTGCCGTCGCCGCCCGACGTGATCGAGGTGACCACGAATTCCGAGGCGATCGGGGCGGCCTCGCGCTTGGTCCCATCGACATAGAGGTCGCCGGCGAAGTTCTGGTGCTCGTCGCCGGTCAAGACGACGACATTGCCGACCTTGGCGTCGCGGATCTTGCCCAGCAGGCGGCCGCGCGGGATGCGATAGCCGGCCCAGGAGTCCGGGTTGACGATCACGCCGGGCCCTGGATCGCGGTCGAGGTCCATCATCATCACCTGCTGAGCGATGACGTTCCAGGTCGTCTTGCCGCCGGTCAGGCCGTCCATCAGCCATTTCTCCTGACCCGCGCCCACGACTTCGGCCTTCGGGGATGTGATCGCATCGCACCAGGATTGCCTGTCGTTGCAGGGCTGGTCGGTGCGGAACTGGCGGGTGTCGAGGAGGTTCAGGTTGAGGAGCTGGCCGTACGCGGCGCGGCGGTAGATCTGCAGCGACGTCCCGACCGGGAAGCTCGACGCGCGCAGCGGCATGTTCTCGTAATAGGCCTGGACCGCCGCCTGCCGGCGCAGGTTGAACAGCTTCGGATCCGTGCCGTCCTGGTCCAGCTCGCCGACCCAGTTGTTGTCGGTCTCGTGGTCGTCCCAGACGGTGAACCAGGGCGCGGCGGCGTGGGCGGCCTGCAGGTCGGCGTCCATCTTGTACTGGGCGTAGCGGCGTCGGTAGTCGTCCAGGCTGTAGATTTCCGAGCCGAAGTGCTGGCGGACGTTCTCGGTCGGTCCGTTCCAGCCGTTCGAGACGCGGTTGCCCCGTCCCTCGTAGATGTAGTCGCCGTAGCAGAAGACGAAGTCGGGATTCTCCTCGGCGAGGCGGCGATAGGCGGTGTAGTAGCCGCTCTCATAGTGCTGGCAGCCCGCGACAGCGAAGCGGACGCGATCCAGCGTCGCGCCAAGCGCTGGCGTCGTACGGGCGCGACCGACCAGGCTGCGCTCCTTGCCGGCCGTGAAGCGGTACCAGTAGTCGCGGTTCGGCTGCAGGCCAGCGACCTCGACGTGCACCGAATGGCCCAGCTCAGGCGGCGCGATCGTCGTTCCTTTGGCGACGACGTTGCGCATATTGGCGGCGTCGGCGACTTCCCAATCGACGGCCACCGGCGCCATCGGCATGCCGTAGCCGATCTCGAACGGCTCGGGCGCCAGGCGCGTCCAGATCACGAATCCGTCCGGCGACGGGTCGCCCGAGGCGACGCCCAGCTGGAACGGATAGGTCCGGAACATCGGCTGAGCCAATGCCTTGCCGCTCTCCAGCGGGATCGACAGGGCGGTGACCGCTGCGCCGCCGAACGCGGTCAGCAGACGACGGCGGCTGAGGGCGTAGCGGTCGAGAACGGACATGGCGAAACTCCAGAAACGAGAGTTTCGCGATAGCGTCGCTGTGTGACGGTTCTTAAAGCCTGCCGGCTTCGGCCAGGCGATCCAGCAGCCATAGTCGGGCGGGGGGCAGCGGTCGGTTCAGCGGGCCGAACACGAACTGCTCCAGGAAATGGCCGGTGATGTCGAGGCCGGCCTTCACGTCGCCCTCGGCCAGACCGCCTTGCGAGGACAGCATGAACGGCGGCAGCGGCAAGAGCTTGTCGTGATAGGGCCGCCCCGCCTCGCGGCTGACCGCGCGGCCGGTGCGCGGGCTGACATAAACTAGGTCGTCGAAGACTCCGGTCGCCGCGCACCTGGAGAGGTCCAGGCCAAAGCCCAGCTCCTGCAGCAGCCCGGCTTCGTAGCGCACATAGACGGCGGGCCAGATCTCGGGGACTTCCAGCACGCGGATCAGAGCCTCAAGCGCATGAAAGGCGCCGGGATGGGCCTCTCGTTCCGGCAGAGCCGCCGCGGCCACCGCGGCGGCGGCCGACAGACCGGCCAGCGCCAGGCGGTCATCGAACAGCGAAGAGGGCCCCTCGCCCATCGGCTCCAGGCTCGCCGAGCCCAGCTGGTCGGAGACGCGAGCCCGATAGCGGGCGATGACCCGCGCGCCAGGCTGCAGGAACGGCTTCATCCTGCGCGAAGCGGCGCCGGCCACATGGGCGGCGAACTTGCCGCGATCCTGGGTCAGGAGTTCGACGATCGCGCCGGTCTCGCCGTGCGCGCGGGCGGACAGGACGTAGGCTTCGTCCTCCCACTCCATCTAGGACGGCGTCCCCCAGGCCACGACCTTCTCCAGCGCCGGACGCCAGTCGGGCGCGACAGGAAGGCCGATCACGTCGCGCAGGGTCGCTTCCAGCTCGTCGACCGAAAGGTCCCGCTGCTCGACCACCGCGCCGGTGACGTCGCGATGGGTGAAGCGGTTGTTCTTCAGGGCGTAGCGCGCGGTCGGCGTGGTGCGGCCGACCGTCATGCTCCAGGTGAAATGCGAGCTGGGGTGAGTGTAGGTGAAGTAGTTGGCCTGCTCGTAGTCGATGTCGGCCCAGGCGCCTTTGGCCACTTGGTAGAGCGGCGCCCACTTGCCCGAGAGATTGGCCTGGACCTGCCGCTCCGCCACGCCGCCAAGTTCGACATCGACGATCCGGAACTGGCCGTGCGGGGTGTCCTGGACATCGTCCGAGAACAGCTTCAGCGGCCCGGTCAGCACGCAGCCGCCAAAGCCGTTGTCGACCAGCCAGGTGTCGCCATCCAGCTGCACGCCCAGCACCATGTGCGAGCGCGGACGCGGCGGCGCGCCCTCGGGAACCAGCCACTGGACACGGGCCATCAGGCCTTCGACCCGGAAGCCCAGCGCCGTCAGGACACGCTTCAGCAGGCCGTTCTGCTCGTAGCAGTAGCCGCCCCGCCCAGCCGCGATCAGCTTGGCGTCGATATCGGCCGGGACGATGCTGATCCCGCGCCCCAGCAGCACGTCGAGGTTCTCGAACGGGATCGCGTCCGGGTGCTTGAGCGTCAGAGCGCGCAGCACCGGCAAGGTCGCTTCGCGCGGACCGTCATAGCCGATGCGCTTGAAGTACGCGTCGAGATCGACGACCGGCGCGGGCGCGTCAAACATCGAAGTCGAGCCCGATATCGCTGAACAGGCCCCGCTCCTCGGCCCAGTTCTCCTTGACCTTCACGTGCAGGAACAGGTGCACCTTGCGGTCCAGGATTTCGCAGAGCTCCTCGCGCGCGGCTTGACCGATCCACTTCAAGGTCTGACCGCCCTTGCCTATCACGATCACCCGCTGGCCGTCGCGCTCGACCAGGATGGTCTGCTCGATGCGGACACTGCCGTCCTTGCGCTCCTCGAAGGCGGTCGTCTCGACAGTGGCGGCGTAGGGCAGCTCCTCGTGGACGCGAAGGTAGACCTTCTCGCGGGTGATCTCGGCGGCCAGCAGGCGGGCCGGCAGGTCGGCGGTCTGGTCCTCCGGATAGAGCCAGGGCCCCTCCGGCATCATGGTGACCAGCTTGGCGGTCAGGTCATCGACGCCCGCGCCGGTCGCGGCGCTGATCATGAAGACATCGGTGTAGACGCCGGTGTCGAAGAAGTCCTTGGCAACGGCCAGCAGGGTGTCGCGCTTGACGCCGTCGATCTTGTTCAGCGCCAGGATCACCTTGCGATCAGCGGCCTTCAGACCCTCGATGATGGTCTGGACGTCCTGGGCCGAGCGGTATTCGCCGGGCGTGGCCTTGTCGGCGCGGGCGGCCAGTTCGGCCTGCACGTCGACCAGGTGGACGGTCGCTTCGGCTTCTTCCGAGCCGGCCCAGGCGGCGCGGACCATGGCGCGGTCCAACCGGCGGCGCGGGCTGAAGATGCCGGGGGTGTCGACGAGGACGATCTGGGTGTCGCCGGCGATGGCGACGCCGCGCACGGGGAAGCGCGTGGTCTGGACCTTCTGGGTCACGATCGAGACCTTGGCCCCGACCATGCGGTTGACCAGGGTGGACTTGCCGGCGTTCGGCGCGCCGATGATGGCCGCGAAGCCGGCGCGAGTTTGGGAGGTGGTTTCAGTCATTGAGCGTGCGTGTAGCACCGTTAGATCGGAAAATCCCGTCCAGCCTGCCTTGTGATCGCCGCTAAGCTAGGCATTGGTCTTCCCATCAACTCGGCGCGACGGATTCGGGAGACCGCATGAGCTCGACAGACTCAGCCCTGCCCACGCCGAAGGTCCTAAAGACGCTAGGCCCAGGCTTGATCACCGGCGCGGCCGACGACGATCCCAGCGGTATCGCGACCTATTCCCAGGCTGGGGCCCAGTTTGGCCTGAACATGCTGTGGACGGTGGTGCTGACCTATCCGCTGATGGTCGCCATCCAGTCGATCAGCGCCCGGATCGGCCGGGTCACCGGGCATGGTCTCTCGACCAACCTCGCCCGGGTCTTCCCGAATTGGGCGGTGATGGGCCTGGTGGTCCTGCTGTTCATCGGCAACGCGATCAACATCGGCGCGGACCTGGCGGCGATGGGCGCGGCGGCGCGCCTCGTGACAGGCTGGAACGAGCACGCCCTGACCATCGGCTTCGCGATCGTCAGCCTGGGCCTGCAGGTGTTCGTGCCCTACCACCGCTATGTGAAGCTGCTGAAGTGGCTGACCATGGCGCTGTTCGCCTATGTCGCCGTCGTCTTCACGGTGAAGATCGACTGGGCTCAGGTCGCGCTGCACACGATCGCGCCGCAACTGCCCAAGAGCGGCTGGATCGTCGTGGTTGTCGCCGTGTTCGGCACCACGATCAGCCCCTACCTTTTCTTCTGGCAGAGCTCGGAGGAGGTCGAGGACGAAGAGGCCAAGGGCGAGGCGCCGCTGATCGAGGATCCGGCGGACGCTCCGGAAGAGTTGGAGCGCATCCGCTGGGACACCCTGGTGGGCATGGGCGTGTCGAACCTGATCGCCTTCTTCATCATCCTGACCACCGCGGTGACCTTGCACGCGCACGGTGTCACCGACATCCAGACTTCAGAACAGGCGGCCGAAGCGTTGCGCCCGGTCGCCGGGGAGTTGGCATTCTTCCTGTTCGCCTTGGGCGTTGTTGGCACCGGCCTGCTGGCGGTGCCGGTGCTAGCCGGCTCCGTAGGCTACGCTCTCGGCGAACTGCGAGGCTGGAAATGCGGGCTCGAACACAAGCCGACCGAGGCTAAGGCCTTCTATATCGTGATCGCCGCAGCGATCGTGGTGGGCCTGCTGGTCGACTATTCGGGCTTCGATCCCATCAAGGCGCTGTTCTGGAGCGCCGTGATCAACGGCGTCATCTCGGTGCCGATCATGGCCGCGATGATGATCGTCGCCAGCCGCAAGACTCAGATGGGCGTCTTCGTGGCCACGCCCGGGCAGAAGGTCTTCGGCTGGCTGGCGACCGCCGTGATGGCGGCCGCCGTCATCGGCATGTTCTTGACGTTCTAGGCCTAGAGCGCGCGCTCGCGCTCCAAGAGCGCCTTGGCGGCGGCCTTTTCAGCCTCCTGGCGCGACTTGCCCTTCGCGATGGCCGGATCGACGCCCGCCACCACCACCTCGACCGTGAAGACCGGGGCATGGTCGGGACCGGTGCGGTCCAGCACGCGATAGGTCGGCAGCGGCCGCCCCTTGCCTTGGGCCCATTCCTGCAGGGCGGTCTTGGGATCGCGCGGACGCCCCTCGCCCGCCCGATCGAACTCGTCGGCCCACAGGCTTAGGAACACCCGACGCGCAGCATCGAGGCCGCCGTCCTGATACAGCGCCGCCATCAAGGCTTCAGTGGCGCCAGCCAGGATGGACTCGGTCTCGCGCCCGCCGATCTTGCTGGACGAGGCCGACAGCCGAAGCGCCGGGCCAAGCTCGGCCGCGCGGGCTACGCGGGCGCAGGTCTCGCGGCTGACCAGGGCGTTCAGGCGCGGCGCGAGCTCGCCCTCCTTGGCCTTCGGGAACCGTTGGGCCAGGGCCTCGGCGGCCAGCAGGCCCAGGACACGGTCGCCGATGAACTCGAGCACCTCGTTGTCGCGAACCTTCTTGGCCCCATCGCCAACGCTGGCGTGGGTCAGGGCGCGCTCGAGCAGTTCCCGGTCTTCGAACTGATGGCCGATCCGGCGCTCCAGGTCGCCGACGGCGGCGGCCCGTCTATCCATGACGAAAGATCACTTCAGCACGTGGAAGAAGCGGCTGGGACGCGCGTCGAGGAACCAGGTCCAGGGCTTGAACAGGCTAGCTTCGGCGTTCCACGACAGCAGGATGATCTGGGCGCGGCCGACCAGGTTCTCTTCCGGCACGAAGCCGACGCCGACCTCGTCGCCGATGTACTGGTCGAGCTCGTAGTCCCACTTGCAGGCGCTGGTCTTGAACGGCGAGACGCCCGGATCGAAGCGGCTGTCGGCCGAGTTGTCGCGGTTGTCGCCCATAAAGAAGTAGCAGCCGGCCGGCACCGTATAGACGCCGGTGTTGTCGCCGCGGCTGTCCGGACCGAAGTCCTGGGTCTTGTACTGGCGGCCTTCGGGGTTGGTTTCCTCGAAGCGCTGCACCTGCTGGGTGAAGCCATAGCCGGTGTCGACCAGGGCCGGCGGCAGCGGTTTGCGCGGCAGCTCCTTGCCGTTGATGAAGACAGCGCCGCCGCGGATCTGGATCTTGTCGCCTGGCAGGCCGATCAGACGCTTGATGTAATCGGTGCGATTATCGCGCGGCAGCTTGAAGACGATAATGTCGCCGCGCTTGGGCGCGTGATTGAAGATCCGGCCCTGGATGATTGGCGGGCTGAACGGAATCGAGTGGCGGCTCCAGCCGTAGCTGAACTTCGACACGATGATGTAGTCGCCCTGATAGAGGTTGGGCTCCATCGAGGCCGACGGGATCGTGAAGGGCTGGAACAGCAGGACCCGCAGCACCAGGGCGATGCCCAGCGCATAGGCGACGGTCTTGATGATCTCGATCAGCTCGGCGACGGCGCCCTTCTCGGCGGGCGGTGGCGTGTCGACGTCGGTCATGCGGTCGCTGAGCTCTTCGAAAAGGACGGTCCGGGAAACCGGATAGGGCTTTGCTAGACGGGCTTGCCGCGAGGGGCAAGAGTGGCGCGTTAGCTTGGCTTTGAGGCAGGGATGCGGCGGGTTTCTAATCGGTCTCGGGGAGAAGGCGGATCTCGACGGTTCCGCCCGCCTCGTAGACCGGATTGCCAGCGAGGCAGCTTGCCGCATCCTCAAGGCTCTCGGCGCTGATCCTGAGAAATCCAGTCAGCTGATCCGATATGGGCCCCACCGGCCCGGCGCGGCGATAGCAGGCCCCCTCGCCGATGGCGCTGCCGCCACGCAGGCGGCCCATCGCAACGAGCCTGTCGATATAGGCGGGCCAGTCGGTGGCGCGTTCGCCAGCGCCGTCGCCATGCATCAGGAGGATGTAGTCCGCCACGGTAGCCTCCGTCACGTTTTCGGCAGCGCCTCGATGATCACGAAGGCCTGGGCGTAAGGGTGATCGTCGGTGAGCGACAGATGGATCACGGCCTCCATGCCCTCAGGCGTCATTTCCCGCAAGCGTTCCAGAGCGCCGCCGGTCAGGGCCAGGGTCGGCTTGCCCGAGGGCAGGTTGACGACGCCCATGCCGGCCAGATGCACCCCGCGCTTCAGGCCCGTGCCAAGGGCCTTGGAGCAAGCCTCCTTCGCCGCGAAGCGCTTGGCGTAGCTGGAGGCGCGGTCGGGCTTGCGCTCGGACCGCTTGCGCTCGATCTCCGTGAAGACCTTGTTCGTGAAGCGATCGCCGAAGCGTTCGAGGGACTTCTCGATCCGGCGGATGTCGCAGAGATCCGAGCCGATCCCGATGATCACGCCGCCAACTCCACGCGGGCGGCGTCCATCAGGGCTCGCATCCGCTGGATCGCCTGGGGCAAGCCGACGAAGATCGCCTCGCCGATCAGGAAGTGGCCTATGTTCAACTCGGCGATCTCGGGAATGGCGGCGATCGGCTTGACGGTGGCGTAGTCGATGCCGTGACCGGCGTGGACTTCGAGGCCAAGTTCGGCGGCCAGCGCGGCGCCCGCCTTGAGACGCTCAAGGATCGTCTCGGCCCTCTGGACTTCACCCGCCCGGGCCGCATCGCAGTACGCGCCGGTGTGCAGTTCGACGACTTGGGCGCCAGCGGCGACCGAAGCCCGGATCTGCTCGGGATCGGGCTCGATGAACAGCGACACGCGCGCGCCCGCGGTGCGAAGCCGCGCCGTGGCGGCGGCGATCCGGGCCTGCCCCTTGATCACATCGAGACCACCCTCGGTGGTGACCTCCTCGCGGCGCTCCGGCACCAGACAGGCCGCATGCGGCTTGGCCCCCAACGCGATGCCGACCATCTCGTCGGTGACCGCCATCTCGAAGTTCAGCGGCTTGCCGCGCTTGTGGCAGAGGTCGGTCAGCACGGCGATGTCGGCGTCGCTGATATGGCGGCGGTCTTCGCGGAGATGGGCGGTGATGCCGTCGGCGCCGGCGGTGAGCGCCAGCTCGGCCGCGCGCACGGGCTCGGGATACCAGGACCCGCGCGCATTGCGGATCGTGGCCACGTGATCGATGTTAACGCCCAGTCGCAAGCTCATCCGTCTTCCCGTCCTTCGGCCGCGCCGCGAGCGGACTCAAGTCAGTCCGCCTTGAACCTATAAGCCCAGCCGTCTGGCTGTGCAGGTGGGAATTTCCCACGCCGACGCCAGAGGCGCGAATAGACAAACCTTCCAAGGCGCCTGATCGTCCACCGGCTTGACCTTGGGGTGATACGATCATGACGCTCCGGAAGACTTGGCTCGCCGCGACGGCGGGCGCCCTGACGCTCGCCTTGGCCGGCGGCGCGACGGCCGCCGACATCTCGGCCGGCAAGCTGAAGACCCTGAAGGCCGAGGCGGTCGCGGGTGTCGAAAGTCGCGCCAAGCTGGCGCAAGTCATGAACGACAAGATCTTCTCGTTCGGCGAGCTCGGCTTCCAGGAGCTCGAGACCTCGGCCTACATCACCAAGGTGCTGGAGGAGAACGGCTTCACCATCCAGCGCGGCGTTTCGGGCATCCCGACCGCCTGGCTAGCCACCTGGACTCACGGCCAGGGCGGACCGACCATCGCCCTGGGCAGCGACCTCGACTGCATCCCCAAGGCCTCGCAAAAGCCCGGCGTTCCCTGGCACGAGCCAATCATCCCGGGCGCGCCCGGACACGGCGAGGGCCACAACTCCGGCCAGGCCCTGAACGTCGTCGCCGCCCTCGCGGTCAAGGATGCGATGATCAAGCACGACATCGCCGGAACCCTGGTGCTTTGGCCCGGCGTCGCCGAGGAACTGGTCGCCGGCAAGGCCTACATGGTCCGCGACGGCGCTTTCAAAGGCGTGGACGCCACGATCTTCACCCATGTGGGTTCGAACCTGCAGACCAGCTGGGGGCCGTCGACCGGAACGGGCCTCGTCTCGGTCAAGTACAGCTTCCACGGCGAGTCCGCCCACTCGGCTGGCGCGCCCTGGCGCGGCCGCAGCGCGCTGGACGCCGTCGAGCTGATGGACATGGGCTGGAACATGCGCCGCGAGCACCTCAAGCCCGAACAACGCTCGCACTATGTGATCACCGACGGCGGCGACCAGCCCAACGTCGTGCCGTCCGAGGCGACCGTCTGGTACTATTTCCGCGAGCAGAGCTTCGACGCGATCAAGAAGAATTGGGAGATCGGCAACAAGATCGCCAAGGCGGCGGCCGACATGACCGACACCAAGGTCGACTACGCCGTCGTCGGCACGGCCGCGCCACGCTACTTCAATCGCCCGATGGCCGAGGCCGCGCAGAAGAACATCGAGGTCGTGGGCCTGCCCAAGTGGAGCGATGACGAGCAAGCCTTCGCCAAGGCGGTGCAGACCAATGTCGGCTCGACCAAGAGGGAGGGTCTCGACGTCAAGCTGAAGGGGCTTAAGGCGCCGGAGGAAAAGCCGGAAAGCGGCGGGTCGGACGACATCGGCGACATCTCGTGGATCATGCCCACGATCACCATCAACTATCCGTCCAATATCCCAGACCTGCCCGGCCACCACTGGGCCAACGCCATCTCGATGGCGACGCCGATCGCGCACAAGGGCGTGGTCGCTGGCTCGAAGGTGGTGGCGATGACAACCCTGGATCTCTTGACCCAGCCGAAGCTGCTGGCCGACGCCAAAACCTACTTCACCGACGTGCAGACCAAGACGCAGAAGTACGTGCCGATGCTCTCGGCGACGGACAAGCCGCAGGTCCAGATGAACGCCGAGACCATGGCGCGCTTCAGGCCCGAGATGAAGAAGTACTACTACGACCCCGACAAGTACGGGACCTATCTGGAGCAGCTGGGGATCGCCTGGCCGGTCAAGCAGCTGACGCCGCCGGCCCAGGCGAAACCGTAAGCGTTCAGCCCTTCAGTCGGCGGCTGCCGGGATCCTCGATCGGGATCGCGGCCAGCTCCGGCGGGAGGGCGTCGGCCGGATAGGCCGGGACCTCGAGGCTGGCCAAGGCGACCAGCGGCACGCCGACATCGGCCTTGCCGCCCGAGCGGTCGACGATGCAGGCGGCGGCCACGACGTCGCCGCCGGCGTCCTTGATCGCCTGGATACATTCGCGCGACGACAGGCCCGTCGTGACGATGTCCTCGACCATCACGACCTTTTGGCCGGGCTCCAGGTGGAAGCCGCGGCGGAACTTGAAGCTGCCGCCTTCGCGCTCGACATAGATCGACGGCACGTTCAGGTGCCGCGCGGTTTCGTAGCCGGGGATGATTCCGCCGACGGCCGGCGAGACGGCGACATCGACCTGCCCCACCGTGGCGATGATCTTCTGCGCCAGGGCCTTGCAGAGGCGCTCGCAGCGCTCGGGCCGCATGAACACCAGGTTCTTCTGCAGGAAGACGGGGCTGTGCAGGCCGCTGGACAGCACGAAGTGGCCTTCGCGCAGGGCGCCGGCGGCGCGGAATTCGTCGAGGACGTCGTCGTTGGTCATGGGCCGTCGATATAGCCCAGCCGGCCGAGTCTACAAACGCCGGCTTGCGGAGTGACGCGGTTTAAGGCTCTACCGCCTGCATGACCGAAGAGATCCAACGCCCCCGCGTCGGCTGCGGCGCCGCCATCCTCGACGACCAGGGCCGCCTGCTGCTGGTCAAGCGGGTCAAGAATCCGGAGGCCGACCACTGGGGCGTTCCCGGCGGCAAGCTCGACTGGGGCGAGGCCGCCCACGCCTGCGCCGAACGCGAGATCCACGAGGAGCTCGGGATCACCATCAAGGCCGGCCGCGTGCTGGCGGTCACCGACATGGTCGCGCCGGACTACCACTGGGTGGCCATCACCTATGCGGTCGAAAGCTGGGAAGGCGAGCCGGCTATCCAGGAGGCCCACGCCATCCACGAATGGGGCTGGTTCGCGCTCGACGCCCTGCCCTCGCCGATGACGGCGGCCAGCCTCGACGCCGTGGCGGCGCTGAAGGCCTAGCCGCGCGTCCGATCCACCGTCTCGACCGACGGACAGGCCCGCAGAGCGGCCTGGATGTTGGTCAGGTGCTTGGCGTCGCGAACCTCGACGTCGATGTCGGTGTCGAAAAAGTCGCTCTGCCGATGGTGCATGCGCAGGTTGACGATGTTGCCGCCCGCCTCGCCGATGATCGTGCAGACCTGACCCAGCACACCCGGCGCATTCTGGATCGTCGCGTGCAGGCGCGTCATCGAGATCGTCGAGCGCTCGGCCTCCGGCGTCCAGTTCAGATCGCGCCAGAGTTCCTCGTGGTCCTCGAACTCGGCCAAACGCGGACAGTCGATCGTGTGAACGTCGAGGCCCTCGCCATCCTCGCGCAGGATGCCGACGATGCGGTCGCCGGGCACAGGGCTGCAGCAATGGGCGAAGTGCAGCGACACGCCCGGCGTCAGGCCGCCGCCGCCGACATAGAGCGTGGCGCCCTTGCCGCCCTCGATCTTGCGACGGGCCGTGGCGGCCTCGCGCTCGGAGTCCTTCATGCCCGGATAGGCGGTTTCCAGCACTTGGCTGGGCGAGACCCGGCCGCGTCCAACCGCATCGAACAGAGCCTCGTCGCCCTCCAGAGCGAAGCGCTCCAGGATCGGCCGCAGCGACACGTCCTTCAGCTTCTTGCCGGCGCGTTCGAAGACCTGCTCCAGCGACGCCCGGCCTAGGCGCAGGAACTCTTCCTTCTCGGTCTGGCGGATATGACGTCGAATGGCCGAGCGCGCGCGGCCCGTCACCGTCAGCGAACGCCAGTCCGGCGGCACCACGGGCTTGGAGCCCCGCACCACTTCGACCACGTCGCCGTTGACCAGAGGCGTGCGCAGAGGCTTCAGCTCGCCATTGATCTTCACGCCGATGCAGGTGTCGCCGACGCTGGTGTGGACCGCGTAGGCGAAATCGAGCGGCATGGCGCCTCGCGGCAGGCTGACCAGCTTGCCCTTGGGCGTGAACACGAACACTTGGTCGAGGAACATCTCGAGCTTGGCGTGCTCGACCAGCTCTTCGCTGTCGCCGCCGTGCTCCAGCACCTGGACCAGCTGGCGCAGGTTGGCCAGGGGGTCGCGACCACCGGCGGCCTCCATACCTTCCAGATCGAGGCCGTACGAGGCGTCCTTGTAGCGGAAGTGGGCGGCGACGCCCTCCTCGTTGACGCGGTCCATGGCCTCGGTGCGGATCTGCATCTCGATGCGCATGCCGCGCGGGCCCACGACCGTGGTGTGCAGCGAGCGGTAGTTGTTCCGCTTCGGCGTCGAGATGTAGTCCTTGAACCGGTCGGGCACGCTGGACCAGGCGCGGTGCACGACGCCGAGGGCCCGGTAGCAGTCTTCCTCGCTGTCGACGATCACGCGGAAGGCGTAGATGTCCGACATCTGCGAGAAGCCGATCGACTTGCGCTGCAGCTTCCGCCAGATCGAGTACGGCGACTTCTCGCGACCGAAAACGCGCGAGGGCAGGTTGGCCGATTCCAGGCGGGCCGCGATTTCCTGGCTGACCAGGGCCACCGCCCCGCCCTGCTCTTCGCGCAAGGCGTCCAGGCGGCGCAGGATCGCGTCGCGGGCGACGGGATTGGTGTGCTGGAAGGACAACTCCTCCAGCTCCACGCAGATGCGGTGGCAGCCGATGTTGCGGGCCAGCGGCGCGTAGATGTCGCGTGTCTCGCGGGCGATGCGCTCGCGCTTGGCCTGGTTCTTGATGAAGTGCAGCGTCCGCATGTTGTGCAGACGGTCGGCCAGCTTGACCAGCAGGACGCGGACGTCCTTGGAGATCGCCAGGATGAACTTGCGCAGGTTCTCGGCCTGGCGCGTGTGCTCGGCCTGGAGCTCCAGCTTAGACAGCTTGGTGACGCCCTCGACCAGTTCGGCGATCTCCTCGCCGAACAGCTGGGCGATCTCCTCCTTGGTGACCGGGGTGTCCTCGATCACGTCGTGCAGCAGCGCCGTGACGATGGTCGCGGTGTCGAGCCGGTATTCGGTGAGGATGCCCGCCACCTCGATCGGGTGGGCATAATAGGGGTCGCCGCTGGCCCGGGTCTGCGAGCCGTGCATGCGCATGGCGTAGACATAGGCGCGGTTCAGCAGCGCCTCGTCGGCTGTCGGGTCGTAGGCGTGAACCCGCTCGATCAGCTCATACTGACGAAGGAACTTGGGGCGCGGCTTGGCCGGAACAGCCGGGGCCGGGGTCGGCTCGGCGGGGGCCGGAGACGACGACGCGCCCGATTCGGTATCGGGCGCGCGTTGGGATGAAGCGGTGTCGGAGACCGCTTCCAGGGTCAGAGGGTCTGCGCCTTCGGGGCTCAGTACCGCTCCTCCTGGCCGCCGTCGCGGTCGCTCTGCAGAGCGCGAACCAGCTCCAGCTCGCTCATCTGCATGTGGCTGGGATCGGCCAGCAGAGCCAGGGTCTCGGCTTCTTCCTCGGCCTCGGTGTGTTCATCGACGCGCTGCAGCGTCGTGATCAGGTGCTCCTTGAGCCCCTCGTGATCGATCACGTCGTCAGCGATTTCACGCAAGGCCACGACCGGGTTCTTGTCGTTGTCGCGATCGACCATCAGGGCCGCGCCGGCCGAGATGCCGCGGGCGCGGTGCGCCGACAGCAGGACGAGCGCGAAGCGGTTCGGAACCTTCTCGACGCAATCTTCGACGGTGACGCGGGCCATGAGTTCCTCGGGCTGCGGTTATCTATCGCAAAATAGGCTTCCGTGCGGCGACACGCAACGCCGCGCACGATCATCAGCTTTCGCGAGCGGGCGCTTATGCCCGCTTCGCCGGTCAATGTCCAGACTTAGTCTGCTCGTCCGAAGCGCGCGCTGGCCTCGCGTCGCGACCGACCGCCGCCTTGTCCGCCAAGGCTAAAGCCGTCTCTTCGAGGCGCGGGTGAATCCAGGCCGGAGCCGCCTCCGCCAAGGGCCCCATCACGAACAGACGCTCGTGCGCCCTGGGATGCGGTACGACGAGATCGCCGCTCAGAACCATCCGTCCATATGCGACAAGATCGAGATCCAGGGTGCGAGCGGCGTTAGCCTCTCCCCTCGCCCGCCCGAACCGCGCCTCGATCCGATGCAGGGCCGCCAGGGTCTCGGCAGGCGACAAGGCGGTCCGCACGATCGCGACGCCGTTCAGATACTCCGGCCCCGCCGGATCCGGCCAGGCGGCGGAGCGCCACCAACTGGAGCGCGCCGCGAGCTCAAGTCCTTCGTCGGACAAGGCCATCAAGGCGGCTTCCAACAAGGCCTCGCGACTCGTATAGGCTCCCGGCAGATTGCAGCCGAGCGCCACGATCACGGCCTCGTCCAAGTCATTTTCAGCGACCTGATTTTTCAAGGAATTATCGTGACCTTCTATCCGACCGACCGCATCGCCCTCTTTATCGACGGGGCCAATCTCTATTCCGCCGCCAAGGCGCTGGGCTTCGACATCGACTACCGCAAGCTGCTCGACGAGTTCAAAAAGCGCGGCGTCCTGATCCGGGCCTATTACTACACCGCCATCGCCGAGAACGACGACTATTCGCCGATCCGCCCGCTGGTGGACTGGCTGGACTACAACGGTTTCACCCTGGTGACGAAGCCGGCGCGCGAGTTCACCGATAGCCAGGGCCGCAAGCGCTGGCGCGGCGACATGGACATCGAGATCGCCGTCGACATGCTGCAGATGGCCGAGACCGCCGACCACCTGGTGCTGTTCTCCGGCGACGGCGACTTCCGCGCCCTGGTCGAGGCCGTCCAGCGCAAGGGTCGCCGCGTCACGGTCGTCTCGACGATGAAGAGCCAGCCGCCGATGACCAGCGACGACCTGCGCCGCCAGGCTGACAATTTCGTCGACCTCGCCGATCTGGGCGGCATCATCGGCCGTCCTCAGCGCGTCCAACCGCGCCAGACATCGGACAACCGCACCCCGGCCGAGCGCGAAGCCGAGGACGAATACTGAGATGTCGCAGGTCTCCAACATCGCCGGCGAGGTCGTCCCAAACCCGGCCGAGCCGCCGCGTGATTGCCCGCTGTGCCCGCGCCTCGTGGCCTATCGTCGCGAGAACCAGGATCTCTATCCGGACTGGTTCAACGGCCCCGCTCCGTCGTTCGGGGACAAGGACGCGCGGCTGCTGGTCGTGGGCCTGGCCCCCGGCCGCAAGGGCGCCAACCGCACGGGTCGGCCGTTCACCGGCGACTATGCCGGGACCCTGCTCTACGACACGCTGATCAAGTTCGGCTTCGCCACCGGCAAGTTCGAGGCGCGCCCCGATGACTCCCTAAAGCTGGTCGGCAGCGCCGTCACCAACGCGGTCCGCTGCGCCCCGCCCGGCAACAAGCCCGAGACCTCGGAAGAGAATAATTGCCGCCCGTTCCTGACGACGCGGCTGGAGATGTTCCCGAACCTGAAGGCCATCGTCACTCTGGGGGACGTCTCCCGCCGCAACGTCCTGAAAGCCCTTGGCCTGAAGGCGTCGGTGGGCGTCCCGGGCCACGGCTCTGAGTTTCAGGCCGGCCCCTATCGGATCTTCAACAGTTATCACTGCTCGCGCCTGAACACGAACACCGGCCGCCTGACGACGCCGATGTTCGAGGAGCTATTCGCTCGGGTGAAGGCCTACCTGGACGAAACTCCGTAAGCCGCTTAGCGCGGCTTCATCCAGCCATTGTCGTTGAGCCAGTCGACCAGCAGGTTCGGCCAATGCTTGAACGAGGCCTGCTCCTTGCGCAGGCCCATGTTGAAGGCGTGACCGCCGGCTTGGAACAGGTGCAGCTCGACCGGGACCTTGGCGGCCCGGAACCTGGGCAGCAGGTCGACCAGCGGCGCCGAGCAGCACTCGTCGTCATTGGCCGCGACCATGAACGCCGGCGGGGCGTCGGCCGGAACCTTGTCCGGCACGCCCAGCGGCCCCGGATAGACCAGCACCTGGAAGTCGGGCCGGGCGCTGACGGCGTCGATCGCGTCGACCTTAGGGTCACTGGCCTTGGCGCCCTGATAGATTTCGAGGTTCGCCGTCTCACCGCCAGCCGAGAAACCCATCAGGCCGATCCGCTTGGGATCGATCCCGTACTCGGCGGCGTGGGCGCGCACCCACCGAACGCCGCGCACCGCGTCCTGTCGCGCGTTCTCGATCGAGTAAGGCGAGCCCTCCTCACGGAACAGACGGTACTTGATGATGAAGACCGCCACGCCAGCGGGGTTCATCACCTTGGCGACGTCCGTACCTTCCGAACGGATCACCAGGATCTTGTGACCGCCGCCCGGCAGCACGACCAGGGCCGCGCCGGTGGCGATCTCCTTGGGCGGCAGATAGACGGTGACGGACGGGTTGTTGATGCTTCTCAGCCAGTAGTCGCCCGGGACCTCTGGCATATCCTTGCGGCTCTCGAACCCCGGCGCGCCATTGGGCCAGAGCGGGAACTGCTGCTGGGCCAGGGCCGCGCTCGGCGCCAGCAGCGTCGCGGCCAGGAGCACCCCCCTCACAGCTTCACCGTGCGGCCCTCGCGGGCGGCGCGGTAGATGGCCTCGATCAGGCGGACGTCCTTCAGCCCCTCTTCGCCGCCGACGATCGGCTCGCGGTTGGTCAGGATGCATTCGGACAGGTGGTCCAGTTGGGCCGAGAACTGGTTCTTCGGCTGCGGAGCCGGTTCGCGCAGCGTGGGGGGGCCGCCCAGCGCGGTCCGCATCGTCTGACCCTGGTACGGGGTGGCGGGATCGAGCTCGATAAAGCCCTTGGGCCCCGAGACCCGATACCGGTTGAAGTTGGCGGTGTAGGCCGAGCCGCACTGGGCCGTGGCGCCCGACGGAAACAGAAGCTGGAAGTTGATGATGTCCTCCACCTCCTTGAAGCGGGGGTTGGACCGGTCGGTGGACTCGATGGCGTTGACGGCCACCGGCTCCTCGCCGGTCAGGTAGCGCGCGGCGTTTAGGCTGTAGATGCCGATGTCCATCAGGCTGCCGCCGCCCGACAGCGCCTTCTTCAACCGCCACTGCGTGGGATCGCCGATCGTGAAGCCATGGTCCGTCGAGATGTGCCGCACCGGACCCACCGCCCCGTCGCGGATCAGCTTGATCGCCTCGATGTTGTGGGCCTGGAAGCGGCTGCGATAGCCGATCATCAGCTTGCGACCGGCCTTCTTGCACGCGGCGATCATCGCCTCGCAATCGGCCGAGGAGGTCGCCATCGGCTTTTCGCACATCACGTGCTTGCCGGCCTTGGCCGCGCGCTCGGTGAAGGCGCGGTGCAGGCTGTTGGGCGTGATGACGTAGACGATGTCGACGTCTGGGTTGTCGACGATCTTGTCGAAGGTTTCGTAGCTGTAGCGGTGGCTCTCGGGGATGCCGTACTGCTCGCCGAAGGTCTTGAGCTTCTCCGGCGTGCCGCTAACCAGGGCGACAAGCTTGGAATGCTCGCACTCGGCGAAGCGCGGCATGATGATCTTGGTGGCGTAATAGCCAAGGCCCAGGACCGCGTAGCCCAGCTTGCGGTCGGACTGGCGGGCCAGGGCGCCAAGAGGACTAGACGCGGCGGCCAACGCCAGGCCCGAGGCGACAAAGGTTCGCTTGCTGATCGTGCTCATTGCTTCGCTCCCGTAAGGCCCGACGTCAGGGTGCGGACCCGCGCCAGGACGTGGTTGGAGGTCAGGAACAGCGTGCGGCCGTCCTCGCCGAACGTGCAGTTGGCGGTCGGGAAGCCGGTCTCGATCACGCCCAGAAGCTTGGCTTCCGGCGTCAGGACCAGGACCCCGCCCGGACCGGTGGCGAAAAGCCGCCCCTGGGCGTCCACGCGCATTCCGTCGGGCAGGCCTGGGCCGCCCGCCTTCTGCAGTTCACTGGCGTCGAAGAAGACCTTCCGCGACACCGGCAGTCCATCGCGACCAAGGTCGTAGGCCATGATCACCGGCCCCTTGGGATCCGACACGGCGACGTAGAGGCGCTTCTCGTTCGGCGAGAGGGCCACGCCGTTCGGAAAGGTCAGCTTGTCGTCGACCAGCGCCACCTCGCCGTTCGGCCGGCGCAGATAGACGCCGTTGAAAGGCAGCTCCTTGACCGGCGAAGCGTCCAGGCCTTCCAGGCCGTAAGGCGGATCGGTGAAGTAGATCGAGCCTTTCAGCTCGCCCAGACGCGCGACGATCAGGTCGTTGGGGCTGTTGAACCGCTTGCCCTGGAAGCGGTCGGCCAGGACGGTCTTGGCCTTGGTCTTCAAATCGACCTTCGACACCGCGCGGTTGCCGTGATCGCAGACCAGCAGTTCGCCAGCCGGCGACAGCGTCATCCCGTTGGTCCCGGGCTCGCGGAAGACCTTGGTTGGCGGACCGGCATAGCCCGACGGCTGAAGGAAGATGGCCTTCCCGCCCTTCTCGCTCCACCGGTACATGACGTTGCCTGGGACGTCCGAGAACAGCAGATAGCGCCCGTCCGGAATCCAGACCGGCCCCTCCGCCCAGGTGATCCCGTCGGCCAACTGCTCGATCACCGCGCCCGGCGGGATAACCGCATCCAGCTCTGGCGAAAGTCGACGTATCCGGCCGATCTCAGGGAAGGCCGGCGCCGCGGCTTCTGCGGTCATTGATCGTCCTCCGGCGATGAGGGCGGCTCCGGCTGCGAGCAAGGCGCGTCGGGTCGTCATGGTGGCGGTCTCCGCTTCTTGTTTCCCATCTAGAGACCATGACAGCGATGTCACGGCAACGACGAAACGTCAGGACCTGACGCGCGGCACGGCGTCCAGCCAACGCGCATAGGCGGCCTCGCGTTCGTGCTCCTTCAGCGACGGTTTGAGCGTCTCCGCGGCCGGGCTCACCTCGGCCGCTTCCTCGACGCTGGCGTAGAGGCCCGCGCCGACCGCGGCGAACAGGGCGGCGCCCAGCGCCGTCGTTTCCTGGTAGCTGGACCGGCGCACCGAAACCCCCGTCAGGTCCGCCAGCCGCTGCGAGAACCAGGCGCTGCGGGACATGCCGCCATCGATGCGTAGCTGCGCCGACTCGCCGAAGGCGCTGGGCGCGTCGGCGCGCATCGCCTCGATCAGGTCGCGGCTCTGCAGGGCGCAGGCGTCGTAGGTCGCCGCCGCGATCTCGGGCAAGCCCGCATCTCGCGTCAGGCCGAAGATCGCGCCCCGAGCGCCGGCGTCCCACCAGGGCGCGCCGAGGCCGGTGAAGGCCGGCACCACGACGACGCCGTGGTCGTTCTTGGCGGCGCGCGCCAAAGCCTCGGCTCCGCGCGGCCCACCGGTGACGCCCAGGCCTTCGCCCAGCCATTGGATCGCCGCCCCGGCCACAAAGATCGAGCCTTCCAGGGCGTAGGTCGTCTTGCCGTTCACCCGCGCCGCCACGGTGGTCAGCAGCCGAGAACGAGAGACGCACTTCTCCTCGCCTGTATTGATCAGCATGAAGCAGCCGGTGCCGTAGGTCGCCTTCATCTGGCCCGGCGAGACGCA
The DNA here is from genome assembly GCF_002742635.1 of Caulobacter sp. X. NCBI lineage: Bacteria > Pseudomonadati > Pseudomonadota > Alphaproteobacteria > Caulobacterales > Caulobacteraceae > Caulobacter > Caulobacter sp. X. The sequence continues at coordinate 778,258 of NZ_PEGF01000001.1, forward strand.
CCCCTGCCCCATCAGCGCGGCCTGCTGGTCGCCGGCCACGCCGCGGATCGGGATGGGGCGCTCCAGGACCTCGTGCTCGAGAACGCCGTAGTCGTCCACGCAATCCAGCACCGTGGGCAGCAGGGTCGCGGGTACGTTGAACAGCGTCAGCATCTCTTCGGACCAAGCCTGGGCGCCGATGTCGAACAGCAGCGTGCGAGAAGCGTTGGTCGCGTCGGTGGCGTGCATCTTGCCGCCGGTCAGCCGCCAGATCACCCAGCAGTCCATGGTGCCGCACAGCAGCTCGCCCGCCTCGGCCCGGGCGCGCGCTCCCGGGACGTGATCCAGCAGCCAGGCGATCTTGGTGGCCGAGAAATAGGGATCGAGCAGCAGACCCGTGACCTCGGCCACACGCGGCTCGCGGCCTTCGGCCTTGAGCTTGGCGCAGACGTCGGCGGTGCGCCGGTCCTGCCAGACGATCGCCGGATGGATGGGACGGCCCGTGTGCCGGTCCCAGACGACGACCGTCTCGCGTTGATTGGTGACGCCGATGGCGGCGATGTCATCCGCGCGGCCCGACGCCTCGACAGCTTCGCGCATTACGGCCACGCAGGCGGCGTAGATCTCCTCGGCGTCGTGCTCGACCCAGCCGTCGTGCGGATAGTCCTGACGGAGCGGCCGCGAGGCCTCGGCCAAAGCTCGTCCCTCGTGGTCGAACAAAATGGCGCGCGTGCTCGTGGTGCCCTGGTCCAGAGCCAGGATCAGGTCTTGCGCCATTCGGCGTCCTCCCTCGTAAGCGGCCGCCGGTCTCGATTCACGCCGACGCCAAACACCGCCTTTAAGCATGTTTTCATTTGGCCTCCGCAAGGTCATCCTTGAAGCGCCTACGGATTCGAGGAGTCGGGCCATTCCTGCCGTCGAGATCTCCGCGCTCATGAAGCTGGCCCGCAGTCGCGAGCCGGGAGACCGTGAGCGCCTGCTTACCGGGATCATCGACCTCTGCGAGGCCGGCCGCGCCAAGGGCGAGCCGACCCATCCCGACGTCCAGGCCCTGCTGAACTCGATCTTCATGACGCTGGTCGTCGAAGCCGAACGCGATATCCGGCATCGCCTGTCGGAGCGTCTGGCCGACGCCGACTGGGCGCCGTCGGCCCTGATCAACATCATGGCGCTGGACGAGATCGAGATCGCCCGTCCGATCATCGCCCGCAGCCCCGTCCTCAACGACCACGACCTGGTCCGCCTGCTGGTTCAGGCGACGCTGGAGCACCAGATCGAGATCGCCCGCCGCCCGCGCCTGTCGCCGCCGGTGATCGACGCGATCATCGAGCGCGACGAGCCCGCCGTCCTGACGGCTCTGGCCGCTAACGAGACCGCGGAGATTTCCGACCAGGCCATGCGGCGCCTCGTCGATCGTTCGCGCGACGTCGTCGCCCTGCGCTCGCCGCTGGCCCGTCACCCGCGGATGTCCAGCGACCTGGCCGAGCAGCTCTATGTGCTGGTCGGCCACGCCCTGCGCGAGGCCCTCGCCTCCCGTTTCAACCTCGACACAGCCCGCATGCAGGGGGCGCTGGACGAAGCGCTGCGCGCCGCCCATCGCGGCGAGGCCGCGATCGAGATCGGCCCCGTCGAGCAGGACGAGGACCGCGAGGACATGGAGCGCTCGCTGATCGAGAAACTCGACTCGGCGGGCCAGCTTCGTCCCGGCTACCTGCTGCGGGTGCTGCGCGAGGGACGGCTGCAGTTGTTCATCATGGCCCTGGCGCGCCTGGGAGACTTCGAGCCGGCGCAGATCCGCCGCGCCATCGACAGCGCCAAACCCGAGCTACTGGCCCTCGCCTGCTCGGCCGTCGGCATCGACCGCAGCGTGTTCCCGACGATCCTCGAGCACGTCCGCCAGCTGAACGGCGGCCGTCCGGGCGGCGGCGACGAGGGCCTGCGCCGCGCCGGCAGCGCCTTTGGCCCGTTTACGCCGGACATCGCCGGCATGGCCTTCCGCCAGGCCGTCGGCGCGGTTTGACAACCGCCCAGGCTTGCCGCCTCTTGGCGCCATGTACCAGCCGCAACCTTTCGTGACTCGCCTGGCGTTCAAGTCCAGCGACCGGCCCGAGGCGCAAGAGGCCCGTGAACGGCTGGTCGCGCGCTATGGCGACGTCGGCGAGGACAACGCCCAGGTGATCGTCGCGCTCGGCGGCGACGGCTTCATGCTGGAGACGCTGCACGAGGCCATCGCCTCGCAGACCCCGATCTACGGCATGAACCGGGGCTCGGTCGGCTTCCTGATGAACGAGTACAGCGAGGACGGCCTCCTGGAGCGGATCAACGCCGCCGAGCGGGCGGTCATCCATCCGCTGGCCATGGTGGCGATCGATTCGCGCCGCACCCAGCATCGCGCCCTGGCGATCAACGAGGTCTCGCTGCTGCGCCAGACCCGCCAGACGGCCAAGCTGCGCATCTCGATCGACGGCAAGGTGCGGATGGGCGAGCTGGTCTGCGACGGCGCCCTGCTGGCCACCCCGGCCGGATCGACCGCCTACAATCTTTCGGCGCACGGCCCGATCATCCCGATCGACGGCCATGTCCTGGCCCTGACGCCGATCAGCGCCTTCCGTCCCCGCCGCTGGCGCGGCGCCCTGCTGCCGCAATCGGCCCGCGTGACGTTCGAGATTCTGGAAGCCGACAAGCGCCCCGTCAGCGCCGTCGCCGACAACTTCGAGGTCCGCGACGTGATGGAGGTCCACATCTCCGAAGACCGCGGCACCTCGCTTGCGATGCTCTTCGACGCTGGCCGCAGCCTTGAGGAGCGCGTCCTGGCCGAGCAGTTCTCCGCCTGAGACGTTGGGTCGCACGGTAGGTGCGGTCTCACTCAATGTTAACGCCTGCTATGTTAGCGTCACCCAAGTATCCGCCGCTGGGGAGGCGATCGTGACGAACAAGACCACCGCCGAGGTGATCCAGGTGCCGAACATGCTCAAGCTCAAGGTGGGCGGGCGCGGCGGCATCGACATGGCCGCGATCGCCAAGGCCGAAGCGGCGCTAAAGAGCCTGTCCGGCAACTTCGCCCAATGGCTGGACGACGAGATCGTCAAGCTGGAAGCCGCCCGCCAAGGCGTCCGCACCGAAGGCCTCACCGCCGAGACGGTCGAAACCCTCTACCTGCGGGCCCATGACCTGAAGGGCCTGGGCGCGACCTACGAGTTCCCCCTGATCACGCGCCTGGCCGCCTCGCTGTGCAAGCTGATCGACGACCCGGCGACGCGGCTCTCCGCGCCGATGTTCCTGGTCGACGCCCACATCGACGCGATCAAGGCCTGCGTCCGCGACGACATCCGCGTCGACACCCATCCAGTCGGCCGCCCTCTGGTCACCGAGCTGGAAGCCCGCGTGGCCGAGTACCTCGGCTCGGCCGGCTAGGTCAGGCCGAACAGCCCCCTCAGGTACGGATTGAGCATCCGCCCCTCGGGATCCAGCTCCTGGCGCACGGCCAGGAAATCGTTCCAGCGCGGATAGAGCGCCTGCAATTGCTGCCCCCGCAGCGTATGCAGCTTGCCCCAGTGCGGCCGCCCCTCGTAGCGGCGGAAGATCGGCTCGACCACGCTGTAGAGGAAGCTGAAGTCGTCGCGGTAGTAGGCGTGCACCGCCACTGAGCCGCGCGGCCCGCCTTGGAACGGCGACAGCCAGGCGTCGTCGGGCGCGATCCGCCGCGCCTCGATCGGGAAGAAGACGTCGGGCCGCTCCTTCTCGAGAGTGCGGACGACCTCTTCCAGGGCCTTCAGCTGGTTCTCGACCGGCAGGTGGAATTCCATCTCGTTGAAGCGCACCGGACGCTCGGTCGACAGCAGCTTCCAGCCCTCGTCGACGGCCGTCTCGGGCTTTGCGGTCGACAGCAGCGCCTTGGCGGCGGCCTTGCGCACCGGCGTGGCGAAGCCCAGCAGATTGCGCAGGCCTTTGAGCGCCTCAAGGAACTCCGTGTCCTGGTCGGGACCGCGCGGCAGGGCCGGATCGTCGGTCTCGTCGTGGCTGATGTTCGCCGCGAGACCCGTGAACGGCACGGCGTAGAATTCGAAGTTGCGATGCTGGGCCCAGCGCGCCTCGGCGTTGGCCAGGGCTTCCTCGAAGGGCTCCAGCCAGACGCGGCGACGCAGACGGCGGTTGGCGCTGGTCCGAATGCGCACCTGGCTGATCACGCCGAGCGATCCGAGCGAGACGCGGGCGGCCTGGAAGATCTCGGGATGGTTGGTCGCGTCGGCGTCGATGACCTGGCCGGACGGCGTGACCAGCCTCAGGCCGGTGACGTCGCCGTGCAGCGCGGGGATCTTGGCCCCGGTCCCGTGCGTGGCCGTGCCCAGCGCGCCGCCCAGCGATTGCTTGTTGATGTCGGGCAGGTTCGGCAGCGCCCGGCCCTTCTCGGCCAGCATGGGCCCGAGCGCGCCCAGCCGCGTACCGGTCCGGACGATCGCCGCGTCGCCCTCCCAGCCGACGACGCCTGACATCGAGTCCAGCGAGACCAGGGTCCCGGTCGTCGGCGCCAGGGCGGTGAAGGAGTGGCCCGCGCCCACTGGGCGGATCGGTCCCTGCGCGGTCTTCAGGGCCAGAGCCAGCTCGCCCTCGTCCTTGGGCGCCAGGCGGGCGGCGGGATAGGCGTTCTGGATGCCGGACCAATTGCGCCAGAGCAGCTTGCCGTCGGCGTTGACCGAGGGCGGGGACGGCGGTTCAGGCTTGTCTCCGGTGGCGACCTTGTAGGCGGCCGCGCCGCCGGCGACCACCGCCACGCCCGTTCCACCGGCGATCAGGGCCCCTCGCCTCGAGATCATGTTTCCGCCCGCTCGTTGTTTGTTACGCCGCGGAGTCTTCGCGCCCCGCCATGAAGCGTATCAGGGCCTTGAAATCGTCCGGCGTGCAAGTCGCGCATTGACCGGTCGCCGGCATGGCGTTGAAGCCCTGGATGGCGTGGTCCAGCAGCACGGCCTCGCCCTGCTTCCAGCGCGGGTCCCAGGCGGCGCGGTCGTGGACCAGCGGCGCGCCCGCGCCGGGGATGGCGTGACAGGCGTGGCATGAGGTCTCGTAGAGGCTCGCTAGCCGCGCATCAGCGGGCCGCAGCGCCAGGGCCTGCTCGGGCGTGGGCGGCGGCGGAGGCTTGGCCCCGCAGGCCGCGAGGATCAGGGCGGCGGCGGCGAGAAGGGCCAGCCGCCGCATCAAGCGATCCCCGACAGGCGCTTGGCGGCCGTCAGCGTGTTGGCCAGCAGGCAGGCGATGGTCATCGGTCCGACTCCCCCCGGAACCGGCGTGATCGCGCCGGCGACCTCGGAAACTTCATCGAAGGCCACGTCGCCGACAAGGCGGGTCTTGCCAGCCGCCGCGGCCGCCGGGTCGCGGGCCGGATAGCGGGTGATGCCGACGTCGATCACGGTCGCGCCCGGCTTGACCCAGTCGGCCTTGACCATCTCGGCCCGGCCCACGGCGGCCACGACGATGTCGGCCTGACGCACGATGCCCGGCAGGTCCTTGGAGCGCGAGTGAGCGATGGTCACGGTGCAGTCGGCGGCCAGCAGCATCTGGGCCATCGGCTTGCCCATCAGGTTCGAGCGGCCGATCACCACGGCGTTCTTGCCCGACAGGTCGCCCAAGGTGTCCTTCAGCAGCATCATGCAGCCCAGCGGCGTGCAGGGCGTCAGGGCCGGCAGGCCGCTGGCCAGGCGCCCGGCGTTGGTCACGGTCAGGCCGTCGACATCCTTGTCGGGCGAGAGGGCCGCGACGACGTCCATCTGGCTGATGTGCGGCGGCACCGGGAACTGGACCAGCACGCCGTGGATCTTGGGATCGGCGTTCAGCTTGGCGACCACGGCCAGCAGCTCGTCCTGGGTCGTCTCGGCCGGCAGGCGATGGGTTTCGGAGTACATGCCCGCCGCTTCGGTCTGTTCGCCCTTGTTGCGGACATAGACCTGGCTGGCCGGATCCTCGCCGACCAGCACGACGGCCAGCCCTGGCGTCACGCCATGTTTGGCCTTCAGCTCGGCCACCTCCTCGGCGATCTTGCCCCGCAGATCGGCCGCGAAAGCCTTGCCGTCGATGAGTTTCGCCTGCGCCATGGGGGTTCTCCTGCTTGACCCGTCCCTAGCCGCTCGACGCGCGCCGCGCAACGCCGGCGCCAAGGACTTGACCCGGGACCTGGGTCGGCGTTTTCCAGGCGTATGACACAGTCCTTCCCGACTCCCGCCGCCCACGCCCGCGACCTGCTGGACAAGCTGGGCGTCCCGGCCCGCCCCGCCGACGCCGGCCAGCCCGTGCGCAGCCCGGTCGACGGTTCGATCCTGACCCACGTCGCCTTCGACGACGCCCGCCAGATCGAGGCCAAGGTCGCCGCCGCCCGCCGCGCCTTCGACGCTTGGCGCGTGGTCCCCGCCCCGCGCCGAGGCGAGCTGGTCCGCCTGTTTGGCGAAGAGCTGCGCGCCGCCAAGTCGGATCTCGCCGAACTGGTCACCCTGGAGGCCGGCAAGATCGCCTCCGAGGCGGCTGGCGAGGTCCAGGAGATGATCGACATCTGCGACTTCGCCGTCGGCCTGTCGCGCCAACTGCACGGCCTGACCATCGCCTCGGAACGCCCCGGCCACGCCATGCGCGAGACCTGGCACCCGCTGGGCCCGGTGGCGGTGATCAGCGCCTTCAACTTCCCGGTCGCCGTCTGGGCCTGGAACGCGTGCCTGGCCTTGGTCTGCGGCGATCCGGTGATCTGGAAGCCGTCGGAGAAGACGCCGCTGACGGCGCTGGCGACCCACGCCATCCTGCAACGCGCCCTCGCCCGCTTCGGCGACGCGCCGGAAGGCTTGGCGTCCGTGGTCCAGGGCGGCCGCGACGCCGGCGAGCGCCTGGCCCGCGATCCGCGCATCCCGCTGGTCAGCGCCACCGGCTCGACCCGCATGGGCAAGGCCCTGGCCCCGGTCGTGGCCGAGCGCTTCGGCCGCTCGATCCTGGAGCTGGGCGGCAACAACGCCATGATCGTCACGCCCTCGGCGGACCTTTCGCTGGCCCTGCGCGCCATCGTCTTCTCGGCCGCCGGCACGGCGGGCCAGCGCTGCACATCCTTGCGTCGCCTGATCGTCCACGAGAGCCTGGTCGACAAGCTCTCCGACGCCGTCGAGACCGCCTTCCAGCGCCTGCCGGTCGGCGATCCGCGCGAGGCCAAGACGCTGCTCGGCCCGCTGATCGATCGCCAGGCCTATGAGGCTTTCGTCGCCGCGATGGACGCCGTCCGGGCCGAGGGTGGGACGGTCAGCGGCGGCGAGCGCCTGTTGGCCGATCAATGGCCCGAGGCTTTCTATGTCCGCCCGGCCCTGGCCCGCCTGCCCGCCCCGGCGCCCTGCATGCAGCGCGAGACCTTCGCGCCGTTGCTGCACGTCGTGCCGTACGCGGACTTCGACCAGGCGGTGGAGATCCAGAATGACGTTCCTCAGGGTCTCTCCTCCTGTGTGATGACTAACGACGTCCGCGAGGCCGAGGCCTTCCTGTCGGCGGCGGGCAGCGACTGCGGCATCGCCAACGTCAATATCGGCCCCTCGGGCGCCGAGATCGGCGGCGCGTTCGGCGGCGAGAAGGAGACCGGCGGCGGTCGCGAGAGCGGCTCCGACAGCTGGAAGCAGTACATGCGCCGCCAGACCGCGACGGTGAACTATTCGGGAGCCCTGCCGCTGGCGCAGGGGGTTCGGTTCGATCTGTAGAAATCCTCCCCCTGACGGGGGAGGTGTCCGCGAAGCGGACGGTGGGGGAAGTTCTGCTGACCCGGCCTCTTCCCCCTCCGTCGTCGCTACGCGCCGACACCTCCCCCGCTAGGGGGAGGATTTGGGCGTGCGACCGCCGCTTCACGCGGCCGGCCGCTGAAGGGATGGAAAGGGACGCGGAGCGCCGGACGACGTCCGGTGAACTTTGATAAATACCGTTTCGACGAAGCCCGACGCTCCGCGCGACCGTTATCCGCCAGCGTCCCGTCGGGTGGCCCTGTTCAGGCCTTACCGGGACCTGGGCGCTTCCGTTTCCAGAAGACCCAGCGGTCGAAGAGGACGGGCTTCCAGCCAGACACGCCCTTTTGCCTTCAACCACGCCGACGGCGGGCGGGTGAGCCCAGCAAGCTCAGCCCCGGACCGTCCGAGTATCCCCCTCGAACCTGTCCCCGCTCGATCGCCCCCCGCCGCCACGATGGTCGCTGGCCATGCGCCCTTTCCTCGCGACGAGGTGGGTAGAGAATACGGCAGGTTTTGGAGGGGAGGATAAGTCGCCGCGAAGGCCCGTTCCTTCCATCACCCTCTCCCTTGGGGAGAGGGCGGGGCCCAAGCGAAGCTTGGGAGGGTGAGGGCCTAAGCCCTCGCCGTTAAAAATGCAGGTAACACAGAGGCTTGCGCGGACTCATCACTGGCTTCGCCATCCCCTCACCCTCCCACGCCTTCGGCGCGGGCCCCGCCCTCTCCCCATGGGAGACGGTGTTCTATGCCCGTACCCGCATGGGTATTGCCGTCCGCGCCGGCAAACGGCATAAGCCCTGACCTCGGGTCACAGACCCACGCCGGCTTAGCACAGCGGTAGTGCAGCGGTTTTGTAAACCGAAGGTCGGGGGTTCGATCCCCTCAGCCGGCACCACTCTCTTTCCTCGGGTCGCGCGATGACCGCCACGCTCTTCATCGACGCCGACGCCTGCCCCGTGAAGGACGAGGCCTACAAGGTCGCCGCCCGGCATGGCTTCAAGACCTTCGTGGTGTCCAACAGCTGGATCCGCGTGCCCCAGACGCCCGTGATCGAGCAGATCGTGGTCGACGCCGGCCCCGACGTCGCCGACGACTGGATCGCCGAGCGCTGCGGACCGGGCGACGTGGTCGTCACCAACGACATCCCCCTGGCCGACCGCGTCCTGAAGGCGGGCGGCGCGGCCGTGGCGCCGAACGGACGGGTGTTTACGGCCGACATGATCGGCTCGGCCTTGGCCTCGCGCTCGATCGGCGAGCACCTGCGCTCGATGGGCGAGGTCACCAAGGGCCCGGCCGCCTTCGCCAACGCCGACCGCTCGCGCTTCCTGCAGGCGTTGGACCAACTGGTGGTCAAGGCCAAGCGCGTGGCTCCGAGATGATCGAGATCACCTCCTGGCTACGGATCGACGAGGACGAGCTGGTCTGGAAGGCGACACGCGCCTCGGGCCCCGGCGGCCAGCACGTCAACAAGACCTCGACCGCGCTTGAGCTGCGGTTCGATGTCAGGAACTCCCCGTCCCTGCCCGAGGATGTGAAGGCGCGGCTGGAAAAGCTGGCGGGCAGCCGCCTGACCCAGGACGGCGTGCTGATCCTGTTCGCCCAAGGCTCGCGCTCGCAGGAGATGAACCGCCAGGACGCCCAGGCGCGTCTCGTCGACCTGATCCGCCGCGCGACCGAGAAACCCAAGCCGCGCAAGGCGACCAAGCCGACCTATTCCAGCAAGCTCAAGCGGCTGGAAGGCAAGGCCAAGCGCGGCACGGTGAAGTCCGGGCGCGGCCGGGTGAAGTTCGAGGATTAGGCCTGAACGATACGCACGTTACGGACATGGCCTATTGATGCTTGGAGCACCTCAACGTTGGAGGTCTCAAGGAACTTCTTCAAAAGACGCTCTGCACACGCGATCTGGCGAAATGGGAACGCCAAGTTCAACTCGCCGACCATAGCCGGCGTCACGACGAAGCAATGGTCAGCGGTGCTGATAACCGGTACAAAGGTGCTGTAGGTCTTTGTATTCATCATACTCTCCATATCATGGCCGCGCCGTCATCCCGACGGTGCACGCCACGAAAATGGAACAAATAGAGAATACAGTCAAGCAGCCTAGACCGTCCCCACCGGCGCCGGGGCGCTGAACGCCAGGACGTCGTCCTTCCAGTCCGACTCGGCGATCAGGCCGCCCAGCATCTTCTGCAAGGCGCGCGTCATGGCGGCCTGCTCCTCAGGCGTCAGGTTGGCGCAGACGTCGTGGTTCAGCGGACGGATCTCGGCGCGGATCTTTTCGAGCAAGGCCCGGCCGGTCTCGGTCAATCCGATGACCACGATGCGGCGGTCGGCGGGCGAGGCCTCGCGGCGGACCAGGCCGTCGGCGATCAGGCTGTCGATCGATCGGGTCAGGGTCGTGCGGTCGGTGGCCGCCAGCTTGGCCAGGCGCGTCATCGACAGGTCGCCGAACCGGCGCAGCGAAATCATCGCCACCCACTTGGGAAAGCTCAGCCCATGACGCCCAAGCAGATCCGCGGCCATGGCCCGGCGGTGCTGCTCGGTCTGATAAAGCAGATAACTTAGATAACTCGGCAGCGGCAGAGCATGGTCTTCTACCATCCCCGCGCGCTCTTCCCCCTCACGCATACCTATTTCGCTCCCCCGCAAAGCGGCGCTCTGTCTGTCATAAGGTTAACGCTCACGCAATCAGCGCGGCCGAAACGGAAACGAAAAACCCCGCGAATGGCTTCGCGGGGTCATTTCGTTCAATTTAAGCGGGAATTAGACCCCTGGACACGGGCTCTTGGCTCAGGCGTCGACCGCGGCGCGATTGCGGTTGCGGCCGCGGGTCAACCAGTCGTCGGGATAGGTCTCGCGCACGGTGATAGACTTGAACTGGGTGACCGGGATCTCGGCGTGGTCACCGGGATGGAGATCGCGCGACACCGAATGACCGGCGAACTCCTCGATGATGGTGATCACTTGGCTGCTGCCGGCGACGTTCTCGATCAGGACCATGTTCATGGGGGTGTCTCGGCGATCGTGCGTAAGAGGAATAGGAGAAGGCGGCGAGGATCGGGTTCAGCCCAGGGCGGGCTGGACGCGCTTGTCGTTGACGCCCTTCAGGGCCCAGGCTTCGAGAGCTTCGTTCGAGCCGACCCGACGGAAGGCGCCCTGGCTATGCTGCTCGCAGTACGAGCCGCGAGCGCTGACCTTGGGGCGACCGCAGAAGCCGAAGTCCTCGCTGTCGGGGTGGCCGATCGGCCAGCGGCACGAGTGAGCGCCCAGGCCCAGGATGCCGGAGGTCGGCAGCAGATCTTCCTCGACCCGCTCGAAGGTGACGGCCGGACGAGCGGCCGAGGTCGCCTCGCGAGCGGGGCGTTGGCGCGAGGCCATGCGCGACGGAACGCGGATGGACGAGGCGCGCTGGCGGACCGGGGTTTCGCGGACGGTGATGCCCAGGCGGTGCACCTTGCCGATCACCGCGCTTCGGCTGACGCCGCCCAGTTGCCGCGCGACCTGGCTCGCGCTGAGGCCCTCCAGCCAAAGCTTCTTGAGGGTCGCTGTGCGTTCTTCGCTCCAGTCCATGATCTTGTTTCCCAGCCCTGCCCGGAGCCAGCCCGCTCCGTGGGAAAAGGGGTAAGATTTATGGTTAACGAGCGTCAAATGGTTATGTGCGAACCCACGGTTTGCGATTTCACTTTTCACTCAGAGAATCACATAGATATCGCCAATTGTCGCAGGCTTGGCCGTGCGGGGTCCTTGCGGCGTGACAAGGCGGGGGCCCAGATTTTATAGGTATTTGGAATGCGTCGCGGCGTCGCAGAGCCCGCGACCAAACGTCAGTCGGGAACAATCATGCGCACGCTGAAACTGGCCGCCCTCGCCGCCCTCGCCGCCTCGCTCGTCGCCTGTTCGAAGGACGGCGGAAGCTCTTCCGAGGCGCCCGCCGACGCCCCGACCGCCGCGCCCGCCTCGGCTCCGGCGGTCGCCGCCCCAACCGACGCCGAGAAGGCCGCGGCCCTGGCCGCCCTGCCCGCGCCCTACAACACCGGAAACCTCGCCAACGGCCAGAGCAAGTTCGCCCTCTGCCGCTCGTGCCACACGATCACGCAAGGCGGCCCGGACATGACCGGCCCGAACCTCTACGGGATCTTCGGCCGCAAGGCGGGCTCCAAGGCCGGCTACAGCTATTCCGACGCCGTGAAGGCCGCCGGCTTCACCTGGGACGCCGAGCAATTGGACAAGTGGCTCGCCGACCCGCGCGGCTTCATGCCGGGCACCAAGATGACCTTCGCGGGGCTGAAGAACCCGCAGGACAGGGTGGACCTGATCGCCTACCTGAAGGTCGAAACGGGCTACAAACCGGCGCCGTGACGTGAAACCGGCTCCGCCCGACATCCAGGCGCGGGTCGAGCGCCTCTATGACGCCAACCAGCGGCGCGATTTCGGAGCGTTTCGCGCCCTGGTGCACCCGCATCTGGAGTGGCCGGACCTGACGCGCGGCGGAGCGCTGGACAGCCCCGAAGCTGTCCGTGACTACTGGGCCTATAACGATCGCGCGCTGCGGATCGAGATGACGCCGGTCAAGGTGGAGCTGGACGACGCGGACCGCATCGTCGTGCTGGCCAATCAGGTCGTCTGGAACCTGGCGGGCAAGCTCTGGTCGGACCTGATGGTTCGCCATCGCTACACCTTGCGTGACGACCTGTTCTGGCGCCTGGAAGTTCTCGAGATCGATCGGCCGAAACCCTGACACCGGTCGAGCGCGCCGGTCTACCCGGCGCGCTCGGCGGCCTTAAGCCGGCGTGGCGTCGCTCTCCGCGCCCTTCTCCCGAGCCTCGTATTCCTCGATCTGGCGCGCGGTCCATTCCGGCGACTTCGTGAAGCGCGCCAGCAGGTCGTAGAAGATCGGGACGATGAACAGCGTCAGCAGGGTGGCGAAGATCGCGCCGGTGAAGATCACCGCCCCGATCGTCTTGCGGCTGCCCGCGCCCGCGCCGGCCCAAAGCATCAGCGGCAGAGCGCCCATGGCCGCGGCGATCGAGGTCATGATAATCGGGCGCAGGCGCAAGGCCGCCGCCTCGATCACCGCCTCGCGCACGGTCAGGCCCTCGTCGCGCAACTGGTTGGCGAACTCGACGATCAGGATGCCGTTCTTGGTGGCGATGCCGATCAGGATGATCAGGCCGATCTGGCTGTAGGTGTTGATGGTCGAGCCCATGATCAGCAGGCCAAACAGTCCGCCCAGGGCGGCCAGCGGCACCGTCAGCATGATCACGGCCGGGTGGATCCAGCTTTCGAACTGGGCCGCCAGAACCAGGAACACCAGCAGCAGCGCCAGGCCGAAGGCGACGGCGATGCCGCCAGAGCCTTCCAGATAGTCCTTGGCCTGGCCGCCCCACTTGATGCTGACGCCGGGCACCGGACGCTCATTGGCCTGGGCCTTGAAGAAGCTGACCGCGTCCTCGACCGTGTAGCCAGGATTGAGCTGGGTGGTCAGGGTCACCGAGCGCAGGCGGTCGACGCGCGGACGATCGGGCGTGTCGCCGCGCAGCTCCGTCGAGACGACCGTCGACAGCGGCACCAACGCGCCCGAATTGGCCCGCACGTTCAGGCGATTCAGGTCCTCGATGCTGCGACGCTGGTCGAGGTTGGTCTGCAGGATGACGTCGTATTCCTGGCCGTTCTTGATGTAGGTCGTCGCCTTGCGCGAGCCGAACATCGTCTCCAGAGAGCGGCCGATCGCCTGGGCCGAGACGCCGAGACTGGCGGCCTTGTCGAGGTCGATCTGCACCGACAGACGCGGCGCGGTCGGCTCGTAGTCGAGACGCGGACGGGCCATGCCCGGATTGTCCTGCGCCGCGGCCAGGATCGGCTTCAGCCACTCGGCCAGTTGGACGTAGTCGTTGCCGACGGCGATCAGGTCGACGTTAGTGCCGCCACCGCCGCCACCGCCGCCGCCCCGCTGAAACGGCCCGCGCACGCTGGCCACGGCCCGCACGCTGGTGATCTTGCTGAGGTCCTTGTTCAGTTCGGCCGCCACCTCGTCGGCGGTCTTCTTGCGCTCGCCCCACGGCCGCATCACGACGACGCCGTTGCCGCTGTTGAACGAATTGCCGCCAAAGCGCGGGATGGTCAGGATCGTCCGTTCCGAGACGCCCTCGGCCCGATACTTGTCGATGATCTTCTCGACCTTCAGTCCGATCGCGGCGGTGTAGTCGTATCCCGCCCCTTCCGGACCCGAGATCGAGACGTCGACGCGGCCGCGGTCCTCGGGGGGGACCAGCTCCTTGGGCAGGGCCGTGAACAGCAGCGCCGCGAAGCCCGCCAGCACCACGACCAGCACGCCCGCCAGCGCCGCCGACCAGCCGCCCAGGATGCCCTCGAGCGAGGCGCGGTACGAGTTCTTCAGCGCGTCCATCGCCCGGTCGACGCGGCGCGCCAGCCAGCCTTCGCCGTGGGCGGGCCGCAGCAGCTTGGAGGCCATCATCGGCGACAGCGACAGCGCCAGCAGCGCCGAGAAGGCCACGGCCGCGGCGATCGCCACCGCCAGTTCGACGAACAGCCGGCCGATATAGCCGGGCAGGAACATCAGCGGCGCGAACACCGAGACCAGGACGATGGTGGTGGCGACGACCGCGAAGAACACCTGGCGGGTGCCGCGCTCGGCGGCGACCAGGGCCGGTTCGCCCTCGTCCACCCGGCGCTGGATGTTCTCGACCACCACGATCGCGTCGTCGACGACGAGGCCGACGGCCAGCACCAGGGCCAGCAGGGTCAAGAGGTTTAGCGAGAAGCCCAGCGGGGCCAGGATGATGAAGGTCGACAGGATGCAGATCGGCGCGACGATCGACGGGATCAGCGCCGAGCGCCAGCTGCCCAGGAAGACCAGGTTGACCAGCACCACCAGGCCGATCGACAGGCCCATGGTGATCCAGACCTCGTGGATGGCCTCGGCGGTGAAGACCGAGTTGTCCACGGCGACCACCATCTTGGTGCCCGGCGGCAGGGTCTGGTTGATCGCCTCGACCTCCTTGCGGACGGCCTTGGAGATGGCCACGTCGTTGGCCTGGGACTGGCGGGTCAGGCCGATGCCGACCTGGTCGATCCCGTTGCCGCGGAACATCTTGCGGCGTTCGTCGGCCCCCTCCTCAATCCGCGCCACGTCGCCGAGGCGCAGCACGTAGCCGCTGGAATTGGCGGCCCGCAGCGGCAGGCGCGCGAAGTCCTCGGGCTTGGCGTAGGCGCGCGCCACCCGGATCGTGAAGTCCTTGGCGGCGCTTTCCAGCGAGCCCGCCGGCAGCTCCAGGTTCTGGGCGTTCAAGGCGGTCTCGACGTCATCCACCGTGACGCCGCGCGCGGCCATCTCGTTGGCGTCCAGCCAGATCCGCATGGCGTAGATCTTGGCCCCGAACAGGTTGGCCTGGGCGACGCCGTCGATCGTCGACATCCGCTCGACCAGATAGCGGTCGGCGTAGTCGGCCAACTGCAACGGGTTCAGCGTGGTCGAGGTCAGGTTCAGGATGATGATCGGCGAGGAATCGGCGTTGGCCTTGGCGATCTGCGGCGGATCGGCCTGGTCGGGCAGATTGCTGGTCACCCGGCTGACGGCGTCGCGCACGTCGTTGGCGGCCGCGTCGAGGTCGCGGTCGAGGTTGAAGGTGATGGTGATCTGCGAGCGGCCGTCGCGCGACGAGCTGTTGACGCGGTCGATGCCCTGGATGCCAGCGACCTGGCGCTCGATCACCTGGGTGATGCGCTCTTCGATGACCTCGGCCGAGGCCCCGCGATAGGTGGTCGAGACCGACACGACGGGCGGATCGACGCTGGGCAGCTCACGGATCGGCAGCGAGCTGTAGGCCGCCAAGCCGATGACGCAGAGGATGATCGCCGCGACGGCGGCGAAGACGGGACGACGGACGGAAAGATCGGAAAGCATCAGCCGGCCTTGCGGTCAGCGCCGCCCTGCTCTCCGCCCTTTTGGCCAGCCTTCTTGTCGCCGCCGTTCTGGCCCGGCTTCTTGCCGCCGCCGATGGCCGCGCCGTCCTGGATGCGGTTGAGGCCGTCGCCGACGATCTTGTCGCCGGGCTTCAGGCCCGAGCGGATCTCCACGAAGCCATCCTGGATGATGCCGGTGTCGACGTCGGTCCGGCGGGCGATCATGCCCTTGGGCCCCTTGGCGATCCGATAGACCGAGGCCTGCGTCCCTTCGAACTGGACGGCGGCTTCGGGCGCGGCGACGGCCGTGCGCACGCCCTGGTCGATGGCGACCTTGACCAGCATGCCCGGCAGCAGGCGTCCGTTGGCGTTGGGGAACTCGGCGCGGGCCTTGATGGCGCGGGTAGCCGCGTCGATGCGGGTGTCGATCTGGGCGATGCGCCCCTGGAAGACCTCGCCCGGCAGCGCGTCCGGACGCGCGGTGATCGGCAGGCCGACGCGCAAGGTGGGCAGGTAGCGATCCGGAACCGAGAAATCGACGCGGATGACCGAGACGTCGTCCAGGCTGACGATCGCCGTCCCCGGGCTGATCAGGGCGCCCGGGGCGATGTCCGAAATGCCGACGCGACCGGAAAACGGCGCGCGGATCACGCGGTCCAGCTTCTGGGCCTGGGCGGAGTTGACGGCGGCGCGCGCGGTCTCGAGCGACGCCAGATATTGCTCGGCCGTGGCGCGCGGGGCGATGCCCTTGTCCGCCAGGGTCTTCCAGCGCTGATAGTTGCGCTCGGCCTGGGCCAGGTTGGCCCGCGCCTCGGCGATGCCCGCGTCTTCCTGGTCGGCCTTCAGCTCGACCAGAACCTGACCGCGCGACACGGCCTGACCGTCCGTGAAGTGCACGGCGGTGATCAGTTCGGCGGTGTTTGACGTGATCGTGACCGACTGGCGGCCCTTGGCCACGCCCAGCACTTCGATGCGATCCGTGAACGGACGCTGGCCGACGACCAGCTGGGTCACGCTGGTCGCGCGACCGCCGCCGCCCGCGCCCTGCTTGTCCTTGGCGCCGAAGGCGAGCTTGGCCCCACCGACGACCAGCATCAGAACAACGGCGACCAGGGCCACGACAAGGAAGAAGTGCCTGCGGATCAACGAACGGCTCCGGGCGCCGCGAACGGCGAAGTTATAGGTGCGGCGAGATATGACCGCAGCCTAAACCGGCGTCCAGTGACAGGCGGATGACTGAGTGTTGCAGTCCTGAAACAAGCTATAAGCGACGCCAGAGCGCCACCACGACGCCGCGATCGCGGGCGACCTCGCGTCCGGCGACCGTATCGCGCCATCCGGCCTGGACGCTCCAGTCGCCGAACGCCCGCACGACGGACACTTCGCTCTTCACCCAGCGCGCGTCGACATCGTCGCGATCGGCTTGGCCCGCATAGGTCTGGGCCAAGAGCAGCCAGGATTTCGCGGGCCTGAAGCCCAGCGTCGCATCGATCCGAGTCTCGTCCGCCAGACCCTGTCGCTTGAGGCGGGCGGCCTCCAGATCGACGAACACTTGCCGCCCCCGCCAGGTCCCCGAGCGGCCGTAGAGCACTCGCGCCTCCAGATCCAAGCTTCCCTTTCCCGGCGCGGCGTAGCCGGCGTTGCGCCCCGCCCCCGCCTCCGCGGCGCCCAGATAAACGGCAAGCGACGATCGATCATCGCGCCGCGCGGTCCAGCGAAGGCCGGCCTCGACCGGCCCTCGCCCCGAATAGGCCGCCCAACGGTCGTGGCCGCGAGTCGCGCCAACCTTAGCTTGCAGCGTCAGACGCGGTGTCAGGCCGCGCTCGACAAACACCGACAGCGTTTCGTCGCGGCGACGATCGATCGCCACGAGGTTCGCGTCCGGGTCATAGCCCCGATCCGCCGTCGTGCGCTCATACTTGGCGATCACCTGAGCCCGGCCGGGCTCGATCGGCCACGCGCCGGCCAGCGCAATCCCGCCCTCCAGACACGAAAAAGCCGCCGCGCCCAACAGGATCGCGACGGCCTTCGAAGCCTTGAAATCGGTCTGGGAAGACGCGCCTACTCCGCGTAGCCCGGCAGCGCGCGGTCCAGCTTTCTCAGGCAGCCCGGCCAGGCCAGACCGCCGATCATGCCCATGCCCATGCCGGTCTGGCGACGCACTTCCTCCTGGGCCGCGTCGGGCGCCAGAAGGACGTTGTCGCGTCCGATCGACAGAGCCATCACCTGCTGCGCGCACGCTCGCTCCAGGAAGAACATCCCCAACCAGCACTCGGCCGCCGTGCCGCCCACGGACAGGGTGCCGTGGTTTCGCAGCATCATCAGCTTCTTGTCGCCCAGGTCGGCCACCAGCCGTTCCCGCTCGTTCAAGTTGAGAGCAATGCCTTCATAGTCGTGATAGGCGAGTTGAGGCAAGACGATCAATGCATGCTGCGTCAGAGGCAGCAGACCTTCGCGGTGGGCGGAGACCGCCACGCCCTGGTCAGAATGCAGGTGCATCACGTAGTGGGCGTCTTCCCGCGCGGCGTGGACCGCCGAGTGGATCGTGAAACCCGCCGGATTGATGAAGTACGGCGTCTTGTCGACGATGTTCCCGTCCAGGTCGACCTTCACGAGGGCCGAGGCGGTCATCTCGCCGAAAAACATGCCGTAGGGATTGATCAGGAAATGATGCTCGGGTCCCGGGATGCGGGCCGAGATGTGGGTGAAGATCATGTCGTCCCACCCGTGCAGGGCGACGAGGCGATAAAGCGCCGCCAGATCCACGCGCGCCTGCCATTCGGCGTCGCTGACCTTGCCCTTGAGGGATGTAATCGGCAGTGAGCCATCGGCCATGGGTGCCTCCCGTAGGTTATCATTGTTGAGTTGAGCGTCGCGCCAGGGCGCCGAGGCGTCAAGCACTACCTTGCCCGTTCCGCTTTGCGGGCTTGCCAACACAGCCACGGCGTCGGACGGTCGCCGCGGATTTGGGGGAGTCGCGGGGGATGCTGACCCTTCTGGGCGTGGCGGTGATCGTGCTGGGCTTCGCCCTGCGCTTCAATCCGCTGCTGGTCGTGGTCGCCGCCGCCATGGCCTCGGGACTGGCCGCCGGCCTGACGCCCGTCGAGGTGCTGGCCGCGTTCGGCAAGGCCTTCAACACCAACCGCTATGTCAGCGTCGCCTGGCTGGTCTTGCCCGCGATCGGGGTGCTGGAGCGGGCCGGCCTGCGCGAACAGGCGCGCCGAACGATCCAGAGCCTGCGCGCGGCGACGGCGGGCCGGATCCTGCTGGCCTATCTGGCCTTACGCCAAGTCGCGGCGGCGTTGGGCCTGACCCAGGTGGCCGGCCAGGCCCAGACGGTGCGACCGCTGCTGGCCCCGATGGCCGAAGCGGCGGCCGAGCCGCTGTCCGAGGACGACCGCCAGCGCGTCCGGGCCATGAGTGCGGCGACCGACAATGTCGGCCTCTTTTTCGGCGAGGACATCTTCCTGGCGATCGGCTCGATCCTGCTGATCGTCGGCTTCCTGGATCAAAGCGGCATCACGGTCGAGCCGCTGGCCCTGTCGGTCTGGGCGATTCCGACGGCCATCGCCGCCTTCCTGGTCCACGGGGCGCGCCTTCTGCTGTTCGATCGCACGCTGAAGGCTCGGGCGGAGGGGGACGCTCCATGATCGGCCTGCCGCTCGTCTATCTGCTGGCGGGACTGATGTTCGCGGCTTTCGCGGCCTTGAGCTTCACGGATCGCGAGAATTCCAAGCGCCTGGGCAACGCCGCCTTCTGGGGGCTGTTCGCCCTGAGCTTCCTGGCCGGCGACCATCTGGGCGACCTGGGCAACGGGGTCCTGGTGCTGGCCGTGGCCCTGATCGCGGGAGCCGGGCAGCTGGGCGTCGGCGCTCCGTCGACCACCTCGCCGGACGCGCGCGAGGGCCTGGCCGCTCGCTATGGCGCGCGGCTGTTCATCCCGGCCCTGGTCATTCCCGTCCTGGTGCTGGCGGGCTCCCTGGCTTTCAAACGCCTGCCCCTGCACGGCGCGCCGTTGGTCGATCCCAAGCAGGCGACGCTGATCTCCCTGGCCCTGGCCGCGCTGGTCGCGGCCGTGCTGGCCCAGGTCCTGTTCCGCCAGCCCGCCGGCGCGGCCATGCAGGAGGGCCGGCGGCTGATGGACCTGGTCGGCTGGGCCGCCCTGCTGCCGCAGATGCTGGCGGCGCTGGGCGCGGTCTTCGCCCTGGCCGGAGTCGGCAAGACCATCGGCGAGATCGCGGTGATGATCACGCCCGGCGACAGCCGCTTCGCCGCCGTCGCCGCCTACTGCTTAGGGATGGCCGCCTTCACCGTCATGATGGGCAACGCCTTCGCCGCCTTCCCCGTGATGACCGCCGGCACCGCCCTGCCCCTGGTGATCGGCCGCTTCGGCGGCGATCCAGCCGTGGTCTGCGCCATCGGCATGCTGTCGGGCTTCTGCGGCACGCTGCTGACGCCGCTGGCGGCCAATTTCAATCTTGTGCCGGCCGCCCTGCTGCAGTTGAAGGACCGCTACGCCGTGATCCGCGCCCAGGCGCCCACGGCCGTCCTGATGCTGATCGTCAATGTGATCCTGATGAACGCCCTCGCCTTCCACGCCCGTCCATGAGTCTGGCCCGCTCCACGGCCTCGCGCTTCGCCAAGATCGCGCTGGGGCACCTGACCCGCGAATATCCGAACAAGCTGGACCACGTGATGGGCGGGCCGGACGACGTCCGCTCGCCGCGCGACTTGCATCCAATCTTCTTCGGCAGCTTCGACTGGCATTCGTGCGTGCACGGATACTGGCTGCTGGCCACCCTGCTGCGCCTGCGCCCCGAGATGCCCGAGGCCGAGACGATCGTCGCGCTGTTCGACGACGCCTTCACCGCCGAGAAGGTCGCCGGCGAACTGGCCTATCTGGACCGCCCGGAAAGCCGCGGTTTCGAGCGCCCTTATGGCTGGGCCTGGAGCCTGATGCTGCAGGCCGAGCTGCTGCGCCATGAAAGGCCGTGGGCCCAGACCCACGCGCCGTTGGCCAGCGCCTTCGCCCGCCGCCTGGAGGATTTCCTGCCGCGCGCGGACTATCCGATCCGGTCGGGCGCCCATCACAACACCGCCTTCGCCCTGGTGCTGGCCAGCGAGTACGCCGACATGGCGGGCCAGCCGGCCCTGCGCCAGCTGCTGCAGACCCGCGCCCTGGTCTGGTACGGCCAGGACGCCGCCTGCCAGGCCTGGGAGCCGTCCGGCGACGACTTCCTCTCGCCCGCCCTGATCGAGGCCGAGGCCATGCGCCGGCTGCTGCCGCGCGAGAGCTTTGATCTGTGGTTTCCTCGCTTCCTGCCGGACCTCGCCAACAAGCAGCCAGCCACGCTGTTCACGCCCGCCCGGGTCAGCGACCGCACCGACGGCAAGATCGCCCACCTCGACGGCCTGAACCTGTCGCGCGCCTGGTGTTGGCGCACCCTGGCCAGCGCCATGTCCGAGTCCGATCCCGCGAAGACCCACGCGATCAGCGCCGCCTTGAACCATCTGGCGGCGGCGATACCGCATGTCTCCGGCGACTATATGGGCGAGCACTGGCTGGCCACTTTCGCGCTACTGGCGCTGGAGAACGGCTAGTCGATCGGCGAAGTAATGGCCTTCAGATGACCGCCGGACAGAATCTTCCCGCCCGAACTTCTTCCAAGCATAGAGAACCCACAACAACTTTGAATAACAATGTTATTCAAATTCGCGCTGCGAACAATTGTCGCGCCTGCGTATTCGCCATCATTGCTCGAGTGCAACACACGTTAAGACTGAATCATGGACTGATTCGTCACGCCGAGAGGCGTGAGGGGGAGCGGGATTTCAGATGGCCCAGCCGCGTATCGACGTCCGAGCGGACGTCCGCCGATATCTCATCGCCAGCGTCGCCGGCTTTTGCCTGGGCCTGACGCTGGGCTTCCTGATGATCTTCGGCCTGGGCTGAGCAAGACCAACCCAAGAAAAGCGCTCGCGACGCCTCAGTCGCCGCGATCGCCCTTCATCAAGCGCGCCTTGTCGCGCTGCCAGTCGCGATTGGCCTCGGTCTCGCGCTTGTCGTGCAGCTTCTTGCCCTTGGCGAGCCCCACTTCCAGCTTCGCCAGACCCTTGTCGTTCCAATAGAGCTTGATCGGGATCAGCGTGCGGCCTTCCCGCTGCACCGCGCCGATCAGCTTGTCGATCTGCTTGCGATGCAGCAGCAGCTTCCGATGCCGGCGCGGCTCGTGGTTGAAGCGGTTGGCGTGGCCGTAGGGCGGGATGTCGGCGTTGATCAGCACGATCTCGCGCCCTTCGACCGAAGCGTAGGACTCGGCGATGTTCGCCCGCCCGGTCCGCAGGCTCTTCACCTCGGTGCCGGTCAGCATGATGCCCGCCTCGAACGTCTCTTCGATGAAGTAGTCGAAGCGCGCGCGCCGATTTTCCGCGATCGGCTTGACCATGGTCAGAGACCAGCCTCGCGCATGGCGTCCAGGATCGTCGGACGCACCGCCTCGGCGCAGGGCGTGATCGGCAGACGGACGTCTTCCGCGCACAGGCCCAGATGCGACAGGGCGAACTTGGTCGGGGCCGGCGAGGAATCCAGGAACAGGGCCTTGTGCAGACGCACCAGGCGATCCTGCCAGTAGAGGCCCGTCTCCCACTGGCCTTGCAGGCAGGCGTTCATGAAGGCGGCGCAGGCGTCCGGCGCGACATTGGCCGTGACCGAGATCACGCCGTGGCCGCCGTGGGCCATGTAGCCGAGCGCGGTCGGATCATCGCCCGACAGCATGACCCAGTCCTCGCCGCACATCAGGCGCTGCATGCTGATCCGGGTCAGGTCGCCGGTGGCGTCCTTGATCCCGACGATGTTGGGCAGCTTGGACAGGCGCGCCAGCGTCTCGTTGGAGATGTCGACGCCCGTGCGGCCGGGCACGTTGTAGACGAAGATCGGCAGCTGGACGGCGTTGTTGATCGCCTCGTAGTGGCGATAGAGGCCTTCCTGGCTCGGACGATTGTAGTAGGGCGTGACGACCAGGGCCGCGTCGGCGCCGATGGCCTTGGCGTGCTGGGCCAGCTCGATGGCCTCGTCGGTCGAGTTGCTGCCGGCGCCGGCGATCACCGGCGCGCGGCCGGCGGCGGTCTTCACGCACAGCTCGACGACGCGGCGGTGCTCCTCGTGCGACAGGGTCGAGGTCTCGCCGGTGGTGCCGACCGGCACCAGGCCATGGACGCCGCCCGCGATCTGGCGCTCGACCAGCGCCACGAAGGCTTTCTCATCGACCTCCCCGTCCTTGAACGGCGTGACGAGGGCCGGAATGACGCCCTTGAACGGGGAATGGACCATGACTTGCAAATTGCCGTGAGGATGGCGCCGCGTCGGTTGCGGCAGGACGAAGGAGGCGGACAATATGTCCCTGCCCCGCCGTCCCGCAACCGGGCGCGTCGAGGCTGGAGCGGTTTGATCGGACGAGGCCCTCGGGTCAAGTCCCGCCAACCCTCCTTTAAACATAATCCGGCCTGATGTTGTTTCGGACCCGGATTTGCGATTCGAAGAGACCCCTGTCGCCAGCGCGTATTCGGCTGCGGCGTAGTCGAGGCTCTCGTCCGGAGCCTGTTTGAGGAGTGCGTTTTGGCTTCAGTTCTGCGCCGTATCATGCTCGGGGGAGCCTGCATCGTCGCCGTGTGCGGCGTCGCCGACGCCCAGACGGCCGCGCCCGACCTCGTCAGTTCTTCGATCAGCGCCGGCGCCTCCTCAGTTTCCGACACCGACGCCGCCACGCTGCGCACCGCGCTTTCGGCCGCCAAGCGGGGCGACGTTTCCGGCGCGCGCGCCGCCATGGCCAGCTTGAGCGATCCGATCGCCCGCAAGATCGCGCTGTGGGCCCTGGTCGACAGCAACGCCGAGGCGCTGAGCTTCTACGATCTCGATTCCGCCCGTCGCGAGCTGGCCGGCTGGCCGCGCGGCGCGCGGCGCGACGCCGCCGCCGAGCGCGCGCTGGCGACCTCGGGCCTGGATCCTGCCCGCATCGTCGCCTGGTTCGGCGGCGCCCCGCCGGCGACCGCCGAGGGCGTCATGACCCTGGCCAGCGGCCTGCAGGCGATCGGCCGCCAGCAGGAGGCGACGGACCTGATCCGCCGCACCTTCCGCGACAAGGTGTTCGAGGCCGACGCCCAGCGCGCCATGATCGCCCGTTTCGGCGCCATGCTGACGCCGGACGACTATGTCCGCCGCGCCGACATCCTGCTGTACGGCCAACAGGGCCCAGCGGCGCGCGACATCGTCGCCATGCTGTCGGAAACCCAGCAGGCCGCCGCCCGCACGCGCATGGCCTATCGCCAGAGCGCGGCCAACGCCAACGACCTCTACAATGACCTGACGCCCGACCTGCAAGAGTCGCCGGGCGTCGTGTTTGAACGGGCCGCCTATCTGCGCCGCCAGGGCATGACCACCCTGGCCCTGCCAATGGTCGCGAACTTCCCGGCGCCCCCGACGGAAGAGGCCTCGGCCGCGATCTGGAAAGAGCGCAAGCAGCTGGTCGTCGCGGCCCTGCAGGCCGGCGACAACGCCGGCGCCTACGCCGCCGCCAGCAACACCCGCGCCCTGACGCCGACCGAGATCGCCGAGTCCGAATTCTTCGCCGGCTGGATCGCGCTGAGCCGGCTGAAGAACCCCGACGCCGCCGCCGCCCACTTCGCCCAGATCGCCGCCGTCGGCGCCTCGCCGATCACCAAGGGCCGCGCCCTCTACTGGCAAGGCCGCGCCGCCGAGGCGCAAGGCGACCCGATCGCGGCCCAGGCCTTCTATTTCGAAGGCTCGCGCTACATCACCACCTTCTACGGCCAGCTGGCCGCCGAAAAGGCGGGGCTGAGAGAGATCCGGCTCGAGGGCGACCCGGTCATCACGCCCGCCGATCGGGCGCGGTTCTACAGCCGCGAGCAGGTCCGCGCCGCGCGGATCCTGGCCGACATCGGCGCCCGCGACCAGTTCCGCAGCCTGGTGCTCTACATCGACGACGTCCTGCCCAACGCCCAGGAGACGGCCCTGCTGGTCGACATGGCGCGGGGCTATGGCGACCAGGACCTGGCGATGCGCGCCGTCCGCGCCGCCGCCCAGCGCGGCATCATCCTGCCCGAGCGCGGCTATCCGCTGCTGGACCACCACTTCACGCCCGTGCCGGGCGCGGCCGAGACGGCTTTCGTCTATTCGATCTCGCGGCAAGAGAGCAATTTCGACCCTGGCGCCCGCTCGGGCGTCGGCGCGCGCGGCATGATGCAGCTGATGCCGGCCACGGCCTCTCTGGTGGCCCGCAAGCTGGGTGAGGATCACTCGGTCGATCGCCTGTCCGACGCGTCCTACAACATGCGCCTGGGCTCGGTTTACCTGGGCCAGATGGTCAACAACTTCAGCGGCTCATACATCATGGCGGCCGCCGCCTACAACGCCGGCCCCGGCCGTCCGGCCCGCTGGGTCAGCCAGTGCGGCGACCCGCGCGGCGCGACCACCGACCCGCTCGACTTCATCGAGTGCATCCCCTTCTCCGAAACCCGCAACTACGTGATGCGGACCCTGGAGACGACGATGGTCTACCGCGCCCGGCTCAACGGGGGCGTCGCGCCCCTGACCCTGTCCAGCGACCTCAAGCGCGGCGGCTACAGCTACAGCGCCTCGGTCGCCTCGGCCGAGACCGTGGCGACGCAGCCCTAGAGTCGCCGCGCCGCCAGCACCAAGCCGGCGGGTGTTTCGACGAGCTCGCCATCCAGGCCAAAGACTTCCGCCAAGACCTCGCTCGACAGCGCTTGGCGGGGCGCGCCGTCGGCGACGAGGCGGCCGCGCGAGATCACGACCACCCGATCGCAGGTCCGCGCCGCCAGCCCCAGGTCGTGCAGCGTAACCACCACGGCCGCGCCGCCCGCGGCCTCGGCCCGCAGCAGGTCAAGCGTCAGCAGTTGGGCGTCGGGATCGAGGCCCGCCACCGGCTCATCGGCCACCAACAGCGGCGCGCGGGTCGCCAGCAAGCGCGCCAGCAGCACCCTCGCCCGCTCGCCGCCCGACATGTCCAGCACGCCTCGGTCCGCCAGATCGCCCGCGCCGACACGGGTCAGGCAGGCGCGCGCCAAGGCGTCGGCCTCGGTTTCCGAAAGATCGCTGGCGCCCAGCGCGGCGACCATCCGCGCCGGCAGGTTCCAGGCGGCGCGGCGCTCCTGCGGGAGGTAGCCGACAAGGCGCGCGCGCTCGTCAGGTTTGAGGGCGCCGACCAACCGGCCCGACAATCGCGCCTGGCCGGCCGCCACGGGCAGCAGGCCAAGCCCCGCGCGCAGCAGGCTGGTCTTGCCCGCGCCGTTGGGACCGACAATCCCGACGACCTCGCCCGCCGTGACGACCAGGCTCGCCGCCTCCAAAACCGTCTTGCGGCCTTGGCGGGCGGAGAGCGCCTCCAGCGTCCAGAGCGCGCTCATGAGCGCCAGCTCCGGGCGGCGCGCCAGGCCAGGAGAGCGAAGGCGGGCGCGCCGAACAAGGCTGTGACGACGCCCAGCTTCAGCTCCTGCTCGGTGGGGATCAGTCGCGCGGCCAGATCCGCCAGCACGAGCAGCAACGCGCCGGCCAATGCCGAGGGCCACAGGATCCGCTTGGGGTCATCGCGCACCAGCGCCCGCACCATGTGCGGCGCGGCCAGGCCCACGAAGCCGATCACCCCCGCCGCCGCCACGGCCGCGCCGGTCAGCAGGGCCGCGCCGGCCACGGCGTAGACCCGCAGCCGCGCCATCGGCAGGGCCGACATCCGCGCGGCCTCCTCGCCCAGGGTCAGCATGCGCAGGCCCTCGCCGGCCTTCAGGCACAGGGCCCCGCCGATGGCCATCGGGACCAGGGCGCGCAGGGCGTCCATGGCGTCGCGGTTCTGCACCGAGCCCATCAGCCAGGCCAGGATCTCGGCCATCGCCACCGGCGAGGGTGAAAGGTTGAAGACCAGGGCCGTCAGAGCGCCGCCGAACGCAGACAGCGCCACCCCGAACAGGATCAGCGCCTCGGGCTCGCGGAACCGCGCGGCCAGCGCCACGACCATCGCGCCCGCCGCGAGGGCGCCGACCAGGGCCGAGAGTTCGATCGCGCCCGGGATGACGGCCAGGCCCGCCGAGATGGCGACCGCCGCGCCCAGACCCGAGACCGCCGAAACGCCCAGCACGCCGGGGTCGGCCAGCGGATTGCGCAGCAGGCCTTGCATGGTCGCGCCCGCCAGGCCGAGGGCCGCGCCGACCAGGGCGGCGACCGCGACGCGCGGCGCCCGGATCGTCCACAGCACCTCGCCCGGCGGCGAGCCGGGGTGAGCCAGGGCCTGGACGTACTGGCTCCAGGTCAGAGGCGTCTCGCCCAGCGCCACGGCGGCGACGGCGGCCAGGGCCAGGACCAGCAGCATCAGCAGGCAAAGCCGGAGGAGTCTCATCGCGCCGCCTCGGCCAGCATCCGCGCGCCGTCGGCCGCGAACCAGCCGGGGCACCCCACCACCGAGGCCGGCAAGGAGGCGGCCGTGCGGGTGGCGACCACGCGCTGGAGGGCGGCATGGCGTCCAGGTCCCCAACGGTCGGCTCCGGCCCGCGCCATGTCGAACAGACCCAGCACTACCGCCGCCGGCGGCGACATCACCAAGCCCTCCAGCGAGACGGGCGCGAAGTACGGCGCCTTGGAGGCGTTGGCGTAGCCGGCCGCCTTCAACATGGCGTCGATCAGCGTGCCCGCCCCCGCCGTGAAGCCGCCGGGCGTCAGATAGAGGGCGGACCTGCCCTTCCCCGCTCCAGCCGCGCGGGCCAGTTGAGCGTCCATGCGGGAGACGATCGCCTCCCCCTCGGCGCGACGGTCCAAGGCGGCGGCGACCTTGCGGACATTGACGCGGACGCCTTCGAAGTCGGCGGCGTCGTCCAGGGTCACGGTGGTCATGCCCTTCTTCTCCAGCGCCTTGGAGAGCCGCGCGTCGCCGCCCCACAGCCGCACCACGACCTGGGGCCGCGCGGCGACGAGGCTCTCGAACGTCGCTCGGCGCAAAGGAAGACCCATGGCGGCGTCCCGCATGTAGCTGTCGCGGGACACGGCGCGGTGCGAGAGGCCGACGATGCTGTCGCGCGGCGCCAGGGCCAGCACGTACTGGTCGGCGCAGGAGTCCAGCGACATCACGCGCGGAGCCGCGCACGCGAAACCGGGCGCGAGCGCCAGCGCCGCCACAAGGGCGCACAGGGCCTTGGCGGCGCTCATGAAATCAGTCCGTGACCAGGCCGTGCAGCAGACCGTCCAGCATCACCTTCATCAGACCCTCGGACGAGGACCAGCCGCGCGAGGGCTTGGTGATCAGCAGCGACACCAGGCCGTGGCAGCCGGCCCACAGCACCTCGGCGGCCTCGACCGCCGAGCCCGAGCGCAGGCGCCCTTGCGCGGCGATATGGTGGACCGGCTCGCTGAACTTCTCGAAGCAGCGGTCGCCCAGCGCCAAGAGGTCGGAGATCTTGTCCTGCGAGATGTGCTCGCCGGTGCTGCAGAACACCAGCTGGTAGCTGTTAGGGTTCTCGAGGGCGAACTTCATGTACGCCTCGAGCATCAGCCGCACGCGCGCCACGGGATCGATGGGCTGGGACGCGATCTCGGTATTGAGGTTCAGCAGACGCTCGATGGCGTCGTTGCTGATCTCCATCAGGATCTGGTCCTTGTCGCGGAAGTGCATGTAGAGCGCCGTCGACGACACGCCGACCGCGTCGGCGATCTTGCGGATCGTCGCGCCCGAATAGCCTTCGGCGATGAAAATCCTCTCGGCGGCCTCCAGGATTTCGCCACGTCGCAGGTGCCCATCCCCCTTGGGCTTACGCGCGGACTTTTGAGGCTTTTTCAGAACGACCGTCACGGAACTGGCTTCCCCTGCATTTCCCCACCTCACACTAAACGGGAATCACCCAGCCGTCGCAAGAACGTGCGTTGTAGCCAATTTGGCGGCCGGTAGATCTCGCGCGCGCGAGAAAGCGTCTTAAAACGAGTGTTTTTCCATTTGACACCTTTTGGTTGAGACATCGTTATCCACGCCGTTGGGGCGATCTGGCGTCTTGGGGCGACGATGGCGCGTGAAGATAGACGGTTGGAACCGGCGCTCGCGCCGGCGGGCGGACTTGCGCCCGGAGTTCAGGGCTTTGAACTGGAGGCGGCGGCGAAGGTCTCGACGACCGCCGATCCGCGCGCATCCCTTGCAAGGGACGGCGCCCATCTGTCGTTGTCCCGAGCCCAGGCCGCGACCATAGGCGCGGCGGGTTTTGCGATCGCGGTCGCCATGGCGCTGGCGCCGACGGCCGGATTGGTCGGCGTGCACCACCTGTTCTTCGCGGTGTTTCTGCTGGGCGGACTGACTCGGCTGGCGGCCGCCTGCACGCCGCTGGCGACCAGGTCGTCGCCGCCCTTGGCCGATGAGGACCTGCCCGCCTACACGATCATCGCCCCGCTCTATCGCGAGGCCGAGGTGATCGGCGAGCTGATCGAGAACCTGGCGGCGATCGACTATCCTCGGGATCGGCTGCAGGCGCTGATCGTGCTGGAGGCCGACGACGCCCAGACCCTGGCGGCCGTCCGCGCTTTGGACCTGCCGGCCTTCGCGCAGGTGCTGATCGTCCCGCCGGGAACGCCCAAGACCAAGCCCCGCGCCTGCAACCACGCGCTTGAACGCGCCCGCGGCGACTTGGTGGTGATCTACGACGCCGAGGACATGCCCGACCCCGGCCAGCTGCGCGAAGCCGCCGCCCGTTTCGCGGCCTCCGATGAGCGCCTGGCGTGCCTGCAGGCGCCCCTGCGCATCGAAGACCCAGGCTTCTCGCTGTTCCTGCCCTCGCAGTTTCGCCTGGAATACGCCGCCCACTTCGAGGTGCTCCTGCCGGCCCTGGCGAGGTGGGGCCTGACCTTTCCGCTGGGCGGCACCAGCAATCACTTCAAGGTCGGCCCCTTGCGCCAGATCGGAGCCTGGGACGCCTATAACGTCACCGAGGACGCGGACGTCGGCTTCCGCCTCGCCGCCGCCGGCTACCGGCTGGGCGTGATCTCCAGGCCGACCTGGGAGACCGCGCCGACCACCTGGGGCCAATGGCTTCCGCAACGAGCGCGGTGGATCAAGGGGCACATGCAGACCCTGGCCGTCCACTCGCGCGGCCGCATCGTCCGCCAGGCCCGCAACGCGGCGGCGCTGGTCCTGACCCTGGCCCAGTCGGTGGCGTCCTCGCACCTGCATGGTCCGGTGATGAGCGTCGCGATCCTCGCGGCGGCGATCGACTACTGGCCGGACTCGCGGTTCGACATCCCGGCCGCCGACCTCGTGCTCTACGCGCTGGGCTGGAGCTCGGCGGCGCTCGCGGGGGCGCGCGGCGTCATGCGCGCCGGCGGCCAGCCCAAGGCCCTGCACCTGCTGGGCATGCCGCTTTACTGGCTGGCGCAGAGCGTGGCGGCGGCCAAGGCTCTGGCCCAGTTCGTCACCGATCCGCACCGTTGGGACAAGACGCTGCACGCCCCGCGCTCTGGACGGGTCCGGCTGTAAGAAGGTATGGGCGGGCGATGGCCCCGAAGATCGCTCCCGCCCCCATCGTCATGCGCACCACCGGCTGGGCGGACTACGCCCTGCTGGACAGCGGAAACGGCAAGAAGCTGGAACGCTATGGCCGCTACACGGTCGTGCGCCCCGAGCCGCAGTGCTTCTGGGCCCCGCGCCTGGACCAGAAGGTCTGGGACAACGCTGACGCCGTCTTCGATCCCACCGACGAGGACGAGGCCGGCCGCTGGCGCTTCAAGGGCAAGCCGATCGAGAAGTTCCCGCTGGCCTGGGGCGGCGCCAAGTTCCACGGCCAGTTCACGCCGTTCCGCCACCTGGCCTTCTTCCCCGAGCAGGCCGCCAACTGGGCCTGGCAGGACGAGCGCGTGCGGGCCTTTTCCAAGACCTCAGATCGCCAGCCCAAGGTCCTGAATCTGTTCGGCTATACGGGCGTGGCCTCGCTGGTCTGCGCGGCCGCCGGCGCGGCCGTCACCCATGTCGACGCGTCCAAGAAGTCGGTCGGCTTCGCGCGCGAGAACGCCGCCCTCGCGGGCTTGGCGGAAAAGCCGATCCGCTGGATCGTCGAGGACGCCCGCAAGTTCGTGGCCCGCGAGGTCCGACGCGGCAATGTCTATGACGGCATCATCCTGGACCCGCCGAAGTTCGGCCGCGGCGCCGACGGCGAGGTCTGGCGGCTGTTCGAGGACCTGGCGGCCCTGACACGGGACGTCGCCGCCTTGCTCAGCGACGACGCCTCGTTCCTGCTGATGAACGCCTACGCCGCCCGCGTCTCGGGCGCGGCGCTGTCGGGCCTGCTGGCCCAGGAGCTGGAAGGCCGCAGCGGCGTCATCGACTGGGGCGAGCTCTCTTTGGTCGAGGACAAGGGCGACCGCCAGATCGGCCTGTCGTTCTTCGCCCGCTGGTCTTCTGAGGCGTAAGTCATGAGCACCAAGACCGTCACCTCCCTGACCAACAACACCGTCAAGGCCGTCCGCGCCCTGCACATGCGCAAGGAGCGCGAGGAGAGCGGCCTGTTCCTGGCCGAGGGCCTGAAGATCGTCATCGAGGCGATCGACTGCGGCCACGCGCCCAAGATCGTCATGTACGGCCCCGACGCCGCCGACCATCCGATGCTCAAGAAGGCCGTCGCCGCGTGCCTGAAGGCCGGCGGCGAAGTCATTGAGGTCAATCGCGAAATCCTCGAGAAGGTCTCGCGCCGCGACAACCCGCAGGCGGTCGTGGCGGTGTTCAGGCAGGTCTTCACGCCGTTGGCGGCCATCGTTCCCGAGAGCGCCCCCTGCTGGGTGGCCATGCAGGCGGTCCGGGATCCCGGCAACCTGGGCACCGTCATCCGCACCGCCGACGCGGCCGGCTGCGGCGGGGTGATCCTGGTCGGCGACTGCGTCGATCCCTATTCGGTCGAGGGCGTGCGGGCGACCATGGGCTCGATCTTCGCGGTGAAGATCGCCAAGGCCACGATCCCCGAGTTCCTGGCCTGGCGCGAGACCTGGCCCGGCAGCGTGGTGGGCACCCTGCTGACCGCCACAGTCGACCACAAGTCCGCCAACTACGTGAATCCCACCCTGATCCTGATGGGCAACGAGCAGCAGGGCCTGCCGCCGGAACTGGCCGCGGCGTGCGACGTCAACGTCAAGATCCCGATGCGCGGCCGGGCGGACAGCCTGAACCTGTCGGTGGCGACCGGGATCATGATTTATACGGTGACGGGCTGAGAAATCCTCCCCCCAGCGGGGGAGGTGTCGGCGCGTAGCGACGACGGAGGGGGAAGAGGCAAGGCCTGCGGACTTCCCCCTCCGGCGCTTCGCGCCACCTCCCCCGCTAGGGGGAGGATTTGCTCTACCGACCTCACGTCCCTCTCGGCTTCGCCCGCGTCACCGGCGCGGCGCTGGCCGGATCGTCCGGCCACACGTGCCGGGGATAACGCCCCTTCATCTCGACCTTCACCTCGCGCCAGGAGCCCTTCCAAAACCCTGGCAGGTCCTTGGTAATCTGGATCGGGCGGTGGGCGGGTGACAGCAACGCCAGGGTCAGCGGGACCTTGCCGCCCGCGACGCTGGGATGCTCGGCTAGGCCATAGAGCTCCCCGACCCGCACCTCGACGCGCGGCCCGCCCTCTGCGGCGTAGTCGATCGCGAAGGTGTTGCCGGTCGGCGCCTCGAAGCGCGCCGGCAGCAGCGCGTCCATCTTCCGCTGCAGGTCCCACGGCACCAGGGTCTTCAGCGCGTCGTGCAGCGACCCCTCGTCCAGGCTGGACAGCGACGAGCGACCGGCCAGCAGCGGCTCCAGCCATTCGTCGAGGCGTTCGATCAGGGCAGACTCGGACAGGTCCGGCCAGTCCTCGCCATCGACCTCCCGCAGGAAGGCCACGCGGTCCAGCAGCGCCCTGCCCCGCTCGCCCAGGCGCAGCGCCGAAAGCCCCTCGACCCGGACCTGGTCCATCAAAGCCCCGGCGATCATCGCCGGGTCCGGGTTCTCGATCAGTCGCTCTTCGAGCACCAGCTTGCCCAGGCGCAGCAGCCGCTTGGCGCGCACCTTGCCGCCGGCGGTCTCCAGGCGGTCCTCGGCGACCAGACGATCGGCGAAGGCCTCGCGCAGCTCCGTCTCCTCGACCGCGGCGGCCAGCAGGATGCGGTCGCGGCTGTCTCCGCCGCCCAGTTCGCCCACCGCCAACCAGCTCTCGCGAGCCAACGGATCGGTCGGCTCCAGATAGACGCCGCGCCCGCCGGCCAGCTGGAACTCGCCCGGCTTGCCGCGCGCCTTGGCCACGCGCTCGGGATAGGCCTCGGCGAGCATCAGGCCGACCTCGAGTTCCTTCGCGCCGGACGGCTTGCCGGCCGCGCGCGCCCAGCGCTCGATCAGGGCCATGGCGTCGCGCGCCCTGGGCGAGCGATCGCGGTGCAGGTTCTCCAGCCGCCGGCGCAGGTCGACATCCTTGCCGCCCAGGCCCTGCTCGGTCAGCACGGCGGCGACCTCGGCCGCCTCGCGCCCCTGACCGGAGGCCGCGCCGCGCACGACCATATGCGCCAGGCGCGGCGGCAGCGGCATCTCGGCCAGGGCCTTGCCGTGGGCGGTCAGGTCGCCCTGCGCGTCCAGCGCCTGGATGCGGGTGAGCAGGCCTCGCGCCTCGGCGAAGGCGGCCGCGGGTGGCGGATCGAGGAAGGTCAGGCCGCCAGCGTCCCTTGCGCCCCAGCGGGCGAGGTCCAGCGCCAGGCGCGACAGGTCGGCCTCCAGGATCTCGGGCCGAGCAAAGGCTGGCAGCGACCGCGTTTCCGGCTCGTCCCAGAGGCGGTAGCAGACGCCAGGCTCGGTCCGCCCGGCGCGGCCCCGGCGCTGGTCGGCGGCGGCGCGGCTGACGCGCACCGTCTCCAGGCGCGTGATGCCCGAGGCCGGATCGTAGCGGGGCACGCGGGCCAGACCCGCGTCGATGACCACCCGTACGCCCTCGATGGTCAGGCTGGTCTCGGCGATCGAGGTCGCCAGCACAACCTTGCGACGGCCGGCGGGCGCCGGCGAGATCGCACGGTCCTGGGCGGCCGGCTCCAGCGCGCCATACAGCGGCGCCACGTCGACGTCGGGACGCCGAAGCCGCTCGTTCAGCCAGCTCTCGGCGCGCCGGATCTCGCCCTGCCCCGGCAGGAAGACCAGGATCGAACCCGTCTCCTCGGCCAGCGCCCGCTCGACCGCGCGACCGACGCGTTCCTCCAAACGCTGGCGCTCGTCGCGGCCGAGGTAGCGCGTGTCGACCGGAAACATCCGTCCCTGGCTTTCGACGACCGGCGCATCGTTCAGCAGCGCCGAGATGCGCGCGCCGTCCAGGGTGGCCGACATGACCAGCAGGCGCAGGTCGTCGCGCAGGACGCTCTGGACGTCGCGGGCGAAAGCCAGGCCCAGATCGGCGTCCAGGCTGCGCTCGTGGAACTCGTCGAACAGCACGGCCGCGACGCCGTCCAGGCCCGGGTCGTCGAGAATCATCCGTGTAAAGACGCCCTCGGTGACCACTTCGATCCGCGTCCTGGCCGACACCTTGGACTGCAGGCGCACGCGGAAACCGACCGTCTCGCCGACGGACTCGCCCAGATTGGCGGCCATGCGCGCGGCGGCGGCGCGCGCGGCCAGGCGCCGGGGCTCCAGCACGATCAGCTTGCGGCCCTGAACCCACGGCTCTTCCAAAAGCGCCAAGGGAACGGCCGTGGTCTTGCCCGCGCCCGGCGGGGCGACGAGAACGGCGGTCTCCCGCGCGCCAAGGGCGCCTTTCAGCGCTGGAAGGGCCTCGAAAATGGGCAACATCGCGCCGGCTTTAACGGCCTGGCCGCTTAACGCCAAGCATCTCTGGACAGAGCGTGATAGCCGAAAGTGTTAGCGGTTTCGGCGGCGATCACGCTCTGCATGCTTTTAGAGCGGGCCTGTTTTTTCGAGTTTGGATGGCCATCCAAACTCGACAGGCCCTAGTCAGGAGCGCGGAGAACATTTACGCGCTTTAACCGCCCGACCTTGACCCCATGCTCATAAAAGGGTCACGGTCCGCAAAATTTTCCAAAGGCGACCCCAGGGGGAGTCTTGCCTATCCAGGAGGAACTATGTGGCGCGTAAAATCGCTTGATGCGATCCTAGCGACGGCCGAGAAGAAATCGCTGCACCGCTCGCTGGGTCCCGTGCAGCTGACGCTGCTGGGTGTGGGCGCGATCATCGGCACCGGCATTTTCGTTCTGACCGCCGCGGCGGCGCAGAAGGCCGGCCCCGGCATGATGTGGAGCTTCGTGATCGCCGGCGCCGTCTGCGCCTTCGCCGCGCTCTGCTACTCTGAACTGGCCTCGATGGTACCCGTCTCGGGCTCGGCCTACACCTATTCCTACGCCGTCATGGGCGAACTGCTGGCCTGGATGGTCGGCTGGGCGCTGATCCTGGAATACGCCGTCGCCGCCAGCGCCGTGTCGGTCGGCTGGTCCGGCTACTTCCTGGGGCTGATCGAGAACGCGCTAGGCTTCCATTGGCCTGACGCCATCCGCCATGGTCCCGCCTGGTCGATGAACGGCTGGATGCCGGTCGCCGACTTCAGCGCCGGCATCGTGAATGTCCCCGCGATCATCGTGGCCCTGGCCGTGACCGCCCTGCTGGTCATCGGGACCACCGAAAGCGCCACGGTCAACGCCGCCCTGGTGGCGATCAAGGTGACCGCCCTGACGGTGTTCATCGCCCTGGCCCTGCCCGTGCTGAAGACCGGCAACTTCTCGCCCTTCACCCCCAATGGCTGGTTCGGCCCCGCGGGGACCACCGGCATGGGCGTCGTCGGCGCCGCGGCCTCGATCTTCTTCGCCTATGTCGGCTTCGACGCGGTGTCGACCGCCGCCGAGGAGACCAAGAATCCGCAGCGCAACGTCCCGATCGGCCTGATTGGCTCGCTGGCCATCTGCACCATCT
This sequence comes from Caulobacter sp. X, assembly GCF_002742635.1. Taxonomy (NCBI): domain Bacteria; kingdom Pseudomonadati; phylum Pseudomonadota; class Alphaproteobacteria; order Caulobacterales; family Caulobacteraceae; genus Caulobacter; species Caulobacter sp. X. Next base: position 813,857 of record NZ_PEGF01000001.1, read on the forward strand.
TCTACCTGCTGGTCGCGGCTGGCGCGATCGGCGCGATGGGCGCCCAACCGGTGCTCGGCCTTGACGGTTCGCCCGTCCAGCCGGGTTCGGCCGCCTTCACCGCCGCCTGCAACCTGGCGGCCAACAAGGACGCTCTGGTCTGCTCGAACGAGGCCCTGGCCCACGTCCTGCGCCAGATCAACTTCCCGCTCGTCGGCAACCTGCTGGGCCTGGCGGCGAACCTCGCCCTGCCCTCGGTCATCCTGATGATGATCTACGGCCAGACCCGCATCTTCTTCGTGATGGCGCGCGACGGTCTGCTGCCGGAAAAGCTGGCCAGCATCCATCCCAAGTTCAAGACGCCGCACATCGTCACGATCGTGACCGGCCTGTTCGTGGCGCTGGCCGCCGCCTTCTTCCCGGTCGGTCAGCTGGCTGACATCTCGAACTCGGGCACGCTGTTCGCCTTCTTCATGGTGTCGATCGCCGTGATGGTGCTGCGCGTGAAGGACCCGAACCGTCCGCGTCCGTTCAAGACGCCGATGATCTGGGTCGTCGCCCCGATCGCGCTGGTCGGCTGCGCGGTGCTGTACTTCAACCTGCCGCTCGAGGCGATGGCCGTGCTGCCGGTGTGGGGCGCGGTCGGTCTGGTGATCTACTTCGCCTATGGCTACCGCAAGAGCCACGTCGGCCGCGGCCTCACCGAGGTTCCGGAACTGGCCGCCGATGCGCCGGCCGGCCCCGTTCCGCCGATGCCGGGCGCCCCGGCGCCGGGCTCGAAGGAAGAGCGCGACTAAAGGGCAAGCTTGATCTCCAGCCGTTAGGCTTTAGGTCAGAAGGGCGGGCGCTTCGGCTCCCGCCCTTTTTCTTTGCCGCCCCTTTCTGCGGAGGTCGCCCGATGAGTGACGCCATGCCCATCGCCGCCGTGATCGCCCCGGTCACGCCGCTGCAGCAGAACTGCACGATCGTCTGGTGCGCGAAGACGATGAAGGCCGCGATCATCGATCCGGGCGGCGAGGTCGACCGCCTTCTCAAGGCTCTCGCCGACAAGGGCCTGACGCTGGAGAAGATCTGGATCACCCACGGGCACATGGACCACGCCGGCGGCGCGGCCGAGCTGAAGGCGCGCACCGGCGTTCCGATCGAAGGGCCGCACGAGGCCGACCAGTTCTGGATCGATCGCATCCAGCAGAGCGGCGAAATGTACGGCATGCCCGAGGCGCGCATCTTCGTCACCGACCGCTGGCTGCACGACGGCGATAAGGTCACCCTGGGCGAGACCGAGTTCGAGGTGCTGCATTGCCCTGGGCACACGCCGGGTCACGTGGTGTTCTTCCACCGGCAGACCAAGTTCGCCCAGGTCGGCGACGTGTTGTTCCAAGGCTCGATCGGCCGCACGGACTTCCCGATGGGCAATCACCAGGACCTGATCGACGCCATCACCCAGAAGCTTTGGCCGCTGGGCGACGACGTGCGCTTCGTGCCCGGACACGGACCGATGTCCAGCTTCGGAGCCGAGCGCCGGAACAATCCGTTCGTCAGCGATCGCGCGGTGGCCGCGATGAAGGCGCAGGGCGCGGCCTATCACGCGCCCGAAAACCACTCGCCAGGCTAAGGTCAACCGGACCCGATCCGCTAAGGGGGGAAGCAGACCGGGCCCGTACGCCAGAGGGCCACGTGATAGAGGGACGGCCCCCTGACCCGATTTCGATGCCACCGGAGGGTTGCGCGGCTGTTTCAGAGATGAAATCTGAGCGTGACGGGGCCGTGACAGGAAAGCGCACATGGAAAACGCCCAGAATATTGTCCAAGGCGACCCAGACGCTCCCCGGGGCGCGGCGCCGCGCATCCTGATCGTCGACGACGACCCCGGCATCCGCGACGTGGTGTCGGACTTCCTCAGCCGCCACGGTTACGCCGTGGAGACGGCGCAGGACGCCCGCACGATGGAGCAGGTCCTCGCGCGCGGGCCGATCGACCTGATCGTCCTGGACGTCATGCTGCCGGGCGAGGACGGCCTGGCGATCTGCCGCCGCCTGTCGTCCGCCGCCGACGGCCCCGCCATCATCATGCTCTCGGCCATGGGCGAGGAGACCGACCGGATCGTCGGCCTGGAGCTCGGCGCCGACGACTATCTGCCCAAGCCCTGCAACCCGCGCGAATTGCTGGCCCGGGTCCGGGCCGTGCTGCGCCGGCGCCAGGAACCCCGCGTGGCCGACGACGCCATGGGCGCGGCCTGCGAGTTCGCCGGCTGGCGGCTGGACCTGGTCCGCCGTGAGCTGCGCTCGCCCCAGTCCGTGGTCGTCAACCTCTCCAGCGGCGAGTTCTCGCTGCTGCGCGCGTTCGTGGAGCGGCCCCAACGCGTGCTGACCCGCGACCAACTGCTGGATCTGGCGCGCGGCCGCGACAGCGACGCCTATGACCGCGCCATCGACGTGCAGATCAGCCGCCTGCGGCGCAAGCTGGACGACGGCGGCGGCGGCGAGCTGATCCGCACGATCCGCAGCGAAGGCTATATGTTCACCGCCAAGGTCGTGCGCACCCCATGACGATGTTTCGGCGCGGCGCGCCGCTGTTCGCTCAGGCTCTGGGCCTGGTGATCGTCACCCTGGTGGCGGCCCAGCTGATCGCGATCGCGGTCATTTTCAACCTGCCGCCGCCGCCGCCGGAATTCTATCGCTCGGCCGAGATCGTCCGCGCGCTCAAGACGGGCCAGTCCGTGCAGCCTCGCGACGGCCGACTGCTGGTGGTCAAGGAGCAAGGCTCGCTGCGCTCCAATGGCCAGGACAGCATCCGGCGCGCTGACTTCAAGGCCGGGATCGCGCGCGCGATCGGCGTTCCGGTCAATCGCGTCGAACTGCAGATCGACAACGGCCCGCGGTTCTTCGTCCGTCGCACGCCGGTCAACCCGCCAAAACCCTCGGACGCGCCGCCCCCTCCCAATGGCCGGCAGGCCCGCGAGCCCTTCGCCCGGGAGCCCGGCCCCGGCGGCCCTCCCGGGGCCCGCGGCCAGCCCCGAGACGAACCGCTGATCTTCGGCGACTTCAAGTTCGGCGTGCGCCAGAGCGATGGTCGCTGGCTGGTGGTCGAGCCCAAGCCCACCTTCCGCCTCGACAGTTGGCAGCAACGGATCCTGCTGATCCTGCTGCTGTCGGTGATCGCCGTAACGCCCTTGGCCTGGCTGTTCGCGCGTCGCCTCGCGCAGCCGATCACCGCCTTCGCCGACGCCGCCGAACGCCTGGGCAAGGACCCGCGCACGCCGCCCTTGAGCCTCTCCGGCTCGACCGAGGTGGTCGCCGCCGCCTCGGCCTTCAACATGATGCAGGAGCGCCTTCGGCGCTACGTCGAGGACCGCACCGCCATGGTCGGCGCGATCGCCCACGATCTGCGCACGCCCCTCACCCGCCTGAAATTCCGCATCGAGGCCGCGCCCGACGACATCCGTCCGAAACTGGCCGCCGACATCGATCAGATGGAGACGATGATCGCCGCGACCCTGGGCTTCGTGCGGGACACCAACCGTCCGGCCGAGCGCACCAAGCTGGAGCTGGCCTCCTTGCTGGAGAGCGTAATGGACGAAGCCGCCGAGACCGGCGGCGACACCACCGTCGAGCGCGCCGAGAAGACCGTGATCGAAGGCGACCCCGTGGCCCTGAAGCGCCTCGTCCAGAACCTGGTCGAGAACGCCCTGAAATACGGCGGCGCGGCCCGCGGGCGGGTCTATGCCGAGGACGGCATGGCGATCATCGAGATCGACGACAACGGCCCCGGCGTGCCGCCGGCCGAACTGGAGCGGGTGTTCGAGCCCTTCTATCGCGGCGAGCCCTCGCGCAATCGCGAGACCGGGGGCATTGGCCTCGGCCTGGCGGTCGTCCGGTCCCTGGCCCGCGCTCACGGCGGCGACGTCTCCCTAGCCAACCTCGCCGGCGGCGGCCTTCGCGCCAGCGTGCGTCTGCCGGCCTGAAGCTTGCGAAAGGCGACTGATTGTTGCGCGACGGCAAACCGCGCCGCCGCCCCTGACATTGCCCGGTAATCCCAGCGGTCTTCAAAGCTTGGCGATGGAGACCCCACGATGACGCTTCGCGCCCTCGCCCTGACCGGGCTTCTTGCCGCCACCCTTTCGGCCTGCGCCAGCGGTCCGCCCGACAAGGGCCCAGGCGGTCCCGACGGCGAGGACTTCGGACCGCCAGGACGCGGCGGTCCTGGCGGCCCCGGCATGATGGGCGGCCCGCAGGTGTTCATCAGTCCGGCGGGCGAGCCCTTCCGCGCCCCTCCCGGCCAAGCCTATCCCGTCGCCGCTTGGTTCTCCGGCGCCGACGCCAATCACGACGGCGCGCTGAGCCGAGACGAGTTCGTGGCGGATTCGCTGCGGTTCTTCGCCGTGGTCGACGCCGATCATGACGGCGTGATCGATGGCTTCGAGGTCTCGGCCTACGAAACCCGGATCGCGCCCGAGATCGTCGGGGGGGCGTCGCCCTCGATGCGGCGCGGCCCGATGGGTCAGGGCCCCGGCGGCGGCGGCCCAGGCGGAGGCGGCGGTCCTCCCGGCGGCGGCGGCGATGACGCGCCCCGGAGCCGGCGCGGCGCGGGCGCCAACATGCTGCAAGGGGCCTCGCTGTACGGCCTGATCGCCGAGCCTGAGCCGGTCATGGGCGCGGACGCGGACTTCAACCGCCGGATCACGAAGGACGAGGCGGCCAAGGCCGCCAAGACCCGCTTCGCGTTGCTGGATCGCGACAAGGACGGCGTGCTGAAGCTGGAGGAGCTGCCCCAGACTCCCGCCCAGCGAATGGCTGAAGGCGGCAAGGACCGCGGCAAGCGGGCCGGCCGTCCGCCCCGCCGCTAGAGCATTTTCCGATAAGTGTGAAACGGTTATCGGATCAAAAAATGCTCTAAACTTTTGAATTAGAGCCCTTTTTAGCCGATCTGCTTGATGCAATCAGATCGGAAAGGGCTCTAGCCCACCAGGCTGGCGATGATGTTGATGCCCAGCGCCAGGACCGTTGTGTTGTAGAAGTAGGCGGCGGCCGCGTGGGCGGTGACGAGGCGGCGCAGCTTCGAGGTCAGGATGTTGTTGTCCGACACCTGGAAGGTCGCGCCGACGCTGAAGGCCAGATAGGCGAAGTCGAGATAGCTGGTCGGCTGCTCGCCCGGGAACTCGATGCCGCCTTTGTCTTTTCCGGCGGCGAAATAGCGGTGCGCGTAGTGCAGGACGAACACCGTCTGCAGCACCAGCCAGGACAGCGCCAGCGTCGCCCCCGCGCAGCCGATGATCAACGCCCGGGCGCTGCTCGGCGCGTCCTTGGCCACGATCATCGCGTCGACCACCGCGCCGAGGCTGACGGCGATGGCGGCCAGGACGATCAACATCAGCACCGGCACGCCTTCGTCATAGCTGGCCGCGCGCGAGCGCATCTGCGCCTCTCCTGATCGAATGAATAGCGCCCACATCAGCGCCAGATACGCCAGGGCCGCGCTGTCCCAAGCCAGCAACAGGCGCGCCCCGCGCGGCGCGCTGAAATAATTCCCCGTTATCCAGACGACTATCCCGACCGCGAAAGCCGCCGCCAGACGCCAATGCGACAGGGCGCGTCGCGGCATTTGCTTGGTGTTGCGCGGCATTCTTGGGCGACTCCTTGGAACCGGAACAATCCCTGTCCGGTGTAATTAGTGCGGCTTCGTGGTGAACCGAAAGCGTCCTCGCTGGTTACTTCACCGGAACGCGCAGGAAACGATACCAATGACCGACCCCGACGCCCCGCCTCCTACCGAGCCCAAGCCGCCCGAGTACGAGCCTGGCGTCATCCCCGTCGAGGAGCCCCCCACCTCGCCGCCGGTCGATCCCGGGGACGATCGTCCCTATGGCGTCGCGCCCTCGCTCGTACCGCCTGTGACCAGTCCCGACTAGGAGCCCCAGATGGACACCGATAGCGAACGTCCCCGCGGTCGTCGCGGTTTCGCCGCCATGGACCCGGAACGCCGGCGCGAGATCGCCAGGAAGGGCGGCGCGAGCGTGCCCAGCGAGAAGCGCAGCTTCGCCAAGGATCGAGACCTGGCGGCCAACGCCGGTCGTAAGGGCGGATCCTCCTCGCGCGGCGCTCGCCCCGGCGAACGCGGCGTCTAAGCGATCGAACCGAAGTTCGAACGCGCCGGTTCCGATAGCCTCGGAACCGGCGCTTTTTCGCGTCCGTATGTCGGTTGGATGTCGATCAGGCCGTCAGCAGATAGACGCCGAAGGTCGGCTCTTCGCTGATCCAGCGCCGCGCCACGGTCCAGCCCGCGCGGCGGGCGATCGCGTCGAAGGCCTCGGGCCGATACTTGTAGGAGTTCTCGGTGTGGATGGTTTCGCCCGCCACGAAGCTGAAGCCGTGATCGCCGACCATGACGATCTGGCCGCGGGTGCTTTCCAGATGCATCTCGATCCGGCTTTCGTCGGCGTTCCACACCGCGCGATGGGCGAAGGCGGCGGGATCGAACGTCCCGTCAAGTTCGCGATTGATGTGGACCAGAACGTTGCGATTGAACGCGGCCGTGACGCCCTGGGCGTCGTCATAGGCCGGGATCAGCACCGCCGGGTCCTTGGCGACGTCCGCGCCGACCACGAAAAGCGCCCCCTCGCCTAGCAGCTCCCGCGCCCCGCGCAGCACCGCCTCGGCCTCGTCCGGCGCGAAATTGCCAATCGTCGAGCCCGGGAAGAAACCCACCATGGGGCGTCCGCGCGCGCCGTCAGGTGGCGTGAGCGCTCGGGTGAAGTCTTCGACCAGGGGGGCGACGATCAGGCTGGGATAGTCGATCCGAAGACTGGCGGCGGCCTCTTCAAGGGCGGCTGGGCTGATATCGATCGGCGCATAGACCGCCACATGCGGCGCGGCGTCCAATACGATGCGGGTCTTGGTGCTGGCCCCGCTGCCGAATTCGATCAAGGCCGCGCCATCGGGAATGCGCGCGGCGATCTCGGGCGCGATCTCGCGCAGCAAGGCGGTCTCGGTCCGGGTCAGGTAGTATTCCGGCAGGCCGCAAATCTGCTCGAACAGCCGCGAGCCCTCGGCGTCATAGAAGTACTTGGCCGGAAGGGTCTTCGGCGTCGCCGACAGGCCGGCGATCACCTCCTCGAGGAACGGATTTCCCGGCGTCACCTCGGCCAGACGATCGTCATCGGCCAGCCTTACGCCGGCGAACATCCAGCGTCGGTCGGGATGGAAGAAGTTGCGATAGGTCGCGCGCGAATGGCCGGGGGGCGTCGCCTCGCAGCCGCCGCGCAACACCATCTGATTGACCATGAACTTGCCGTTGTACTCGCCGAGCGCGCCCGCCCCCGGCTTGAACCCCGGATAGGCGGCGTAGGCGCTGGAGGTCCACTGCCAGGTCGCCCCGAACAGCTGGCGCAGGGCCGCCTTGCCCGACGCGGTGGCGGCGGCTTCCCATTCGGCTTCGGTCGGCAGCCGGCGCCCAAGCCAGGCGGCGTAGGCGGCGGCCTCGTAATAGCTGACGTGGACCACCGGCGCGTTCGGGTCCACCGGATGGCGACCGCGCAGGGTCATGGTGCTCCAGACCCCATCGGCTTCGAGCCGCCAATAACCGGGCGCGATCCACCCCTCCCGCTGCGCGGTCGCCCAACCTTCGGAAAGCCACAGGTCGACCCGCTGATAGCCGCCGGCGTCGATGAAGGCGATCCACTCGCCGTTGGTCACAAGGCGATCGGACAGGCGGAACGGCGCGACATAGACACGGTGCCGGGGCCGCTCGTTGTCGAAAGCAAAGCCCGCGTCATCCGCGCCTATGTCGACAAGGCCGCCCGCGAACCGATGGAAGCGTTGGGGTCCAGGCTCAGAACGGCTGGAAGGCGCGCTGGGCTGGTAGGCGGGGCTGAGCGGCGATTGGGCGAACAGATGCAGGATGTCCATCAGGATCAGCTCCTGATGCTGCTCTTCGTGGGCGAGGCCCAGGTCGAGGCGTTCGCGGATTTCGGACGTCAGCGGACCGTCGAGCAAGCGCTCCATGGCTGCATCGACATGGGCGCGATAGGCGCTGATCGCCTGGACCGACGGCCTTGTCAGCAGGCCGCGCTGAGGCCTGGGCTGCCTCGGCCCGACCGCCTCGTAATAGGAGTTGAACAGGTAGCCGAACGCCGGATCGTAGGCCCTGTAGCCCGGCAGAAACGGCGTGAGCAGGAAGGTCTCGAAGAACCAGGTCGTGTGCGCGCGGTGCCACTTGGTCGGGCTGGCGTCCGGCATGGACTGGGCGGCCTGGTCTTCCGGCGACAGCGGCGCGGCCAGAGCCTCGGTGCGCCGACGGACCCGCCGATAACGCTCGGCCGCGTCTCCAGTCTCGACGTCCGCCAGATCCATGGAGGCAAGATCAATGGCGGGCAGATCGTCGGGGGTCATGAAGGCTCCTCGGGACGTAGTGGCGCTCGCCGGCCCAGGCGACGACAACGCCCGCGAAACTTCGGCGTTCCAACCTCCGCTGGCAAGCAGACGCAGGTTCGCCTGCTGACACAGCGTGTCAGGACGCTCACGGCAAGGCTTGAACAAATTGATCCGGCCGCGCCCTCTTCCCGAGGAGCGGAACCGTCAGGCCGCGGCGGTGCGATCCAGCAAAGCCGAGATCATCGCCTGGATGATCTTCGTCGTCGCGTCGAGCTCAAGAGCCTGGTCCTGGCGCAGGCGTCGCCAAGCGTCGAAGCTCAGCAATAGGTCGATCGCTTCGAAAAGATCGCGGTCAGCGGCCAGGTCGGCCGGAAGAACCCGCCTCAGAATCTCCCGAGCCCCCGCGACCAGCTTGGCGTTATGCACATCCAGCGCGGTCGATTGATGGCGGTGGACCTCGAAGGCGCGCTTGAAGGGCGCGATCCGCTCGTAGGCCCAGCCTCTGCGTTCGACCAATTCAAGGACCCTGCCGCGCCAATCAGTCGCCTTGAACGGCGTGTCCGCCAAGGACATCAGCTCGGCCTCGATCACCGCCGACATCTCGCCATACAGGCTTTCGAGGTCCTTGAAGTGCCGGAAGACGGTTCGCAGGCCGACCTCCGCCCGCCCAGCCACCAGTTCGGCCGAGGGCGAGACATCGCCTTCTCGGACCAGGTCGAGCATCGCGTGCACGATGCGGGCGCGACTGTCCTGCCCTCGGCGGCGTCGGCCATCGACGGACGGCCCATCGTCGTTCGACTGAGGCAAAAGATAGTGCGCGCGGTCCAAGTCCGAGGTCCTCCTTCGCCTTGCTTAGCGCCCATGCGCCATGACCGCTACCCGCCAAGCGCCGAGGTCGTTCTTGACAGCCGGCGATATAGTGACACTCATTATGTCAATACAACAGCGAGTGCGGAGGGATCGACCATGGACGTGTTGCGGACGCCAGACGAACGGTTCGAGGGCTTGGCCGACTGGCCCTACGCCCCTCGCTACACCGAGATCGCCGACGCCGACGGAACGCGCCTGCGCGTCCATCATGTCGATGAAGGCCCGCGGGATCAGCGCCCCGTCCTGCTGATGCACGGCGAGCCGTCCTGGGCCTATCTCTACCGCAAGGTCATCGCCGACCTGGTCGCCAGGGGCCGCCGCGCCGTGGCGCCGGACCTGATCGGCTTCGGCCGCTCGGACAAGCCGGCCAAGCGCGGCGACTACACCTACGAGCGGCACGTGGCCTGGATGAGCGACTGGCTTGTCCGTAACGACCTCAAGGACATCGTCCTGTTCTGCCAGGACTGGGGCGGCCTGATCGGCCTGCGGCTGGTCGCGGCCTTCCCGGAGCGTTTCGCGGCGGTGGTCGTCTCCAACACCGGCCTGCCGATCGGCCAGGGCAAGACCGAGGGCTTCGAGGCCTGGCTGAACTTCAGCCAGAACGCGCCCGAACTGCCGATCGGCTTCATCCTGAACGGCGGGACAGCGCGGGATCTCTCCGACGCCGAGCGCGCCGCCTATGACGCGCCCTTCCCGGACGAAAGCTACAAGGAGGGGGCGCGGCAGTTCCCCGCCCTGGTGCCTATCACGCCGGAACACGCCTCGATCGCCGAGAACGAGGCCGCGTGGAAGGTGCTGGAGCGCTTCGACAAGCCTTTCCTGACCGCCTTCTCGGACGCCGACCCGATCACGCGCGGCGGCGACGCCATCTTCAAGGCCCGCGTGCCGGCGACGGGAAAGTCCAAGCACGTGACGCTGAAGGGCGGACACTTCATCCAGGAGGACGCCCCGGCCGAGATCGCCGCCCTGCTGGACGAGCTCGTCGCCAGCCTGCCCCAGCCGGAGGCGGTCGCATGAAGGTCGTCAACGCCGTCTTCCCCGAACCGTCGCAAATGGTCGAGTTCTTCGGCGCGCCCGAAGATGGGCCGTTCGTGATGGTCAACCTGCTGAAGTTCCGCGACAAGGCGGAGTATCCCGACGGGTCGGACAGCCACCTTTCAGGCCGGGAAGCCTATGCTCGCTATGGCGAGGCGGTCCGCAAGCTGGTCGAGGGGCTGGGCGGCAAGATACGCTACAACGGCGCGGTCACCGGACTGCTGCTCGGCGAGGTCGAGGAGCTGTGGGACGCCGTCGCCCTGGCCGAATACCCGTCCCTCGCCGCCTTCAAGGCCATGGCCTTGTCGCCCGAGATGCACGCCATCGAGCACCATCGCAAGGCGGGCCTGGCCGGACAGTTGAATATCCGCACGCGGCCGGGACCGGGCTTCTAGAGCATTTTCCGATAAGTGTGAAACGGTTATCGGATCGAAAAATGCTCTAAACTTTTGAATTAGAGCCCTTTTTATCCGATCTGATTGAAGCAATCAGATCGGAAAGGGCTCTAGCGCTCTCTGAGCACGGTCCGGAAGCCGATGTGCGAGGCGCCGCTATCTGGCGGCCCGGGCGTGCGCGCGGCCGGCCGATAGCGGAAGCAGTAGTCGTCCGCGCATAGGAACGAGCCACCCTTGATCACGTGCTTGGCGATGTTCGGCTCTTCGGGGTCGAGGGCGCGGATCTCGGGCGGGCCGCCCGTCTCGATCACGCTGGCGGGCTCGAGGCCAGGCTTGAACCAGTCCTTGGTCCACTCCCAGACATTGCCCGCCATATCGACCAGGCCATAGCCGTTGGGCGGAAAGCAGCCGACCGGCGCGGCGCGCGCCTTGAAGCCGTCATCGCCCAGGTCCTGGGCGGGAAAGACGCCCTGCCAGGTGTTGGCCCGGGGGCGCTTCGGATCCTGAGGCTGGTCGCCCCAGGCGTACTTCTTGGCGATCAGGCCGCCCCGCGCGGCGTACTCCCACTCGGCCTCGGTCGGCAGGTCGCGGCCCAGCCAGCGGGCGTAGGCCATGGCGTCCTCCCAGGCGATGTGGACGACCGGCCAGGCCTCCCTGCCCCGGATGCTGGAGCCGGGCCCCTCGGGATGACGCCAATCGGCGCCGGGGATCACCCGCCACCATTGCGAAGGATCGTCCGACCTCGCTCCCTTTTCCCCCACGAAAACGAGCGAGGCCGGACGCCGCTGCGCCGCCGACAGGTGGGCGTAGCGCGCGGGGTCGAGCGGCCGTTCGGCCACGGTGCGATAGCCCGTGGCCGCGACGAACCGCGCGAAGGCGGCGTTCGTGACCTCTGTGCGATCAATCCAGAAGGGCGCGACGCGGACGTTCTCCGGCGGCCCCTCCTCCGGCCGGACCGGCGCGCCGCCCATCAGGAAAGCGCCCCCGGAGAGCCTGACCATGCCCGCCGTGCGATGCGCCGGATCCGGAACGGGCAAGTCGGCCAGGCAAGCCTTGGGCGTCTTCGGTCCGCAGGCCGCCAGGCAAAGCGCCGCGACCGACAGGATCAGAAACCTCAGTTGTCCCAATAGATGTACTCGTCACTGGCTTTGGACGGCCGGCCGCCGGGATGGTCGATATAGATGGCGCCCGACAGCAGAGAAGGCCAGGCGGGCTTGACCATCTGGTTGTCCAATTGAGCCAGGATCGCCGTCAACTCGCGGACCTTGTCCGGTCGGGCCTTGGCGAGGTCGCGCCGTTCAGTCGGGTCATTGGCCAGGTCGAACAACCAGACCTTGTTCGGCTCCTGGGCGACCTGCAGCTTCCAGCCGCCCGCCATGACCACCTTGTAGCGGCCCGAGCGCCAGTAGATCGCCTTGTGCGGATCGCCCGAAGCCTGTCCCTTCACGAACGGGACAAGATCGACGCCGTCCATGACCCGGTCTTTCGGGGCATTGGCGCCGGCCGCCCCGGCGGCGGTGGCGAAGATGTCCACGTGGGCGACCGGACTGCGATAGACGGCGCCGGCCGGCAGCTGGGCGGGCCAGCGCAGCAGGAACGGAACCTTGATCCCGCCCTCGAAGAAGGTCGCCTTCCAGCCGCGATAGGGCCGGTTGATGTCGGGCAGGCCGATATAGTTCGCCCCGCCGTTGTCGGAGGTGAAGATCACCAGAGTGTTGTCATCCAGCCCGCGATCCTTCAACGCCTGCAGCACCCGGCCGACGTTGCGGTCGAGGTTGCGAACCATGGCGCCGTAGACCCGCAGGCGGTGATCCTTGATCCCGGATAGGGCGTCGTAGTCGGCCTTGGGGGCCTGCAGCGGCGTGTGGACGGCGTTGTAGGCCAGATAGAGGAAGAACGGCCGGTTGCGATTGGCGTCGATCGCGGCGACCGCCTGGTCGGTCAGGTAGTCGGTCATGTAGCGGTTGGGATGGAACAGCGGCCCGCCGTTGTACTGCACCGCATAGGGCAGCGCGCCCCACAGGAACTTGTCGATCGGGTCGAAGTCCTGGCGCGACTCCTCGACCGACGGATCGCCGACCGGCGCGAACAGCGAGGCGCCGGCCATGAAGCCCAGGCTCTCGTCGAAGCCCTGGTCCTCGGGCCGCGCCCCCTTGATTCCGCCCAGATGCCACTTGCCCAGGTGGACGGTGTGATAGCCGCGCGTCTTCAGCGCCTCGGCGATGGTCACCTCGGTCGAGGGCACGGCCTCGGTGTTGTCGTCCTTGGGGACGTTCTTCACCTCGGCGGCGTTGAATCGCGAGGGATGTAGCGGATCGCCCGCGTGACCGCCCACGACGCGCGAGAAGGCGACCGGCGTCGGCGTGAACTCGAAGCCGAACCGGGTGGCGTAGCGGCCGGTCATGATCGCCGCGCGCGACGGGGCGCAGGTGGCGTTGCCGGCATAGCCATTGGCGAAGGTTACGCCCTGGAGGGCGATGGAATCGATCGCGGGCGTCGGGACCGCACCGTCCGCGACCCCGCCGCCGTTCAGGGTGATGTCGTTGTAGCCAAGGTCGTCGGCCAGGATGAACACGACGTTGGGCGGACGCTCGCCAGACGCCGGCGCCATGGGCCCCGGGCTCCAGGCGATGGGGCGATAGGCCTCGATCTTCGGCTGCTTGGCGCGGGCGAAGAGGATGATCAGGTCGAACCGGAACAGCCAAAGGACCGCGCCAGTGACCCCTAGAACCAGCGCCGCCGCGCCAAGCGCCTTCAAGAGCCGCATACTCGTCCTCCCTCGCTCGCCGAGGCGGCAGCATATATATTGACACAACAAGTGTCGATAGATGGCGATGCGCCGCTTTTCGCCCGAAACAACCGGCCTGGCGAGAAACAAAGGTCTTGGGCGAATGGCGGCGTAGGACTATCCATGGCCGCAAATGCTCACCCAGACCGACGGCGCCGCCGCCGCCACACCCACGCTCAGCGCCGCAGAACGGGCCCGCAACCGACGCCGGGCGCCGGTCCGTCGCCTGCGCCTGGGCCTGGCGGTGTTCGCCATCATCGTCGGCGCGGCGGTCGTGGGCCAAGCTTCGTGGCGCAGCCTGGCGTCGAGCAAGCTGCAGACCCAGGCCTCTTCAACCCCGCTGCTGCTGGACAAGCCGCGGTTCACGGGCGTGCTGAAGGATGGCCGCGCCTTCCTGATCACCGCCGACCGCGCGCAGCGCGACTCGGAGGACGAAGATCTGGTCCGGCTGACCTCGCCGACCCTTGTTCGCGGCTATGGCCAGCCCGACGCCAGCCAGGCGACGGCCAAGAGCGGCGTCTATCGCGAGGCGGCGCACACCTTGCTGCTGACCCAGGACGTAAAAATCACCAACGGCGAAGGCTATGAGTTCGACGCGCCCCAGGCCCTGATCGACATGCGGACCGGCGAAGTCAGCGGCGATGCGGGCATCGCCGGCTCCGGTCCTGAGGGCAGCACGCAAGCCAACGCCTACAACGTCAAGGACAAGGGCGATCGGGTGATCTTGAACGGCCGAGTTCGCACGCGCCTGGAGCCGCGTCGCTGACGTGGCCAAAAAGCGGGTCTGCTTCCTCTATATCGCGCAGCACCATCAGGTCTGGCACAGCCTGTCGGTGGCCGTCGCCATGGCGCGCGGCTGGCCGAACCTGAAGGTCGAGATCGCCGCGACGACCCAGGAGCTGCTGGACTATGTCGCGGGCCTGCTGAAGGAGCTCGGCGGCGCGCCGATCGCGTTCGTTCTGCTGCCTCCCGCCTGGATGCGCCGGCTCAGCGGCGGCGGCGCGCCGCCCAAGGCGCCGATGCTGATCGCCAACGCCTTGCGGCTGGGGCGCTACGACGCCGTCATCACGCCCGAGCGGACCACCGCCCTTCTGCGGAAACTGGGCGTGCGCCATCCGATCCTGGTCTACACCCAGCACGGCGCCGGCGACCGCGAAGGCCCGTTCGAACCGCGCCTTAGGGTCTTCGATCTGGTCATGGCGGCCGGCCCCAAGCAACGCGACCGGATGATCGGCGAAGGCTGGGTGAAGCCCGAGAACTGCGCCATGGTCGGCTATCCCAAATTCGATCTAGTCGACGCCCTGCCCCAGCGCCCGGCGCCGCGCTTCGAGCGGCCGGGCCCCGTGGCGCTATACAACCCGCATTTCCATCCCGAACTCAGCTCCTGGCCGAAATGGGGCTGGCAAGTGCTGGAAGCGTTTGCGACCGGCGATCGGCACAACCTGATCTTCGCCCCGCATATCCGCCTGTTCGAGACCGCTTCCAGCGAAGAGCGCGCGGCGTTCAAGCGGTTCGCCGAGCACCCTCGGATTCATGTCGATCTCGGCGGCCCCGCGGCGGCGGACATGACCTACACCCGCGCGGCCGACCTCTATCTGGGCGACGTCTCCAGCCAGATTTACGAGTTCCTGCGCACGCCCAAGCCGTGCCTGTTCCTCAACGCCAGCGGCGCCGATTGGCGGGGCGACCCCAGCTTCCATCATTGGCTGTTCGGACCGGTGCTCGATCGGGTCGATGACCTCGGCGACGCCGTCGATCTCGCCCTCGCCAATCATGCCGACTTCCACGCGGTCCAGGCCGAAGGCATCGCCCAGACCTTCGACATCACCGACGAACCGTCCTCGCTGCGCGCCGCCCGGGCGATCGCGCGGCGGCTGGAGTCGCGCGCGTGACCACCGCTCCCGAAAACGCGCCTTCGCCGATCAAGCGCGTCCTGGCGAACGCCGGCCACCTGCTCAGCGGTCGGGTCGTCAACGCCGTGGTGGGCCTGGCCTACATCGCCCTCACCGCCCGCAGTCTCGGCAAGGAGACGATGGGCGTCCTGGTGATCATCAACGCCTTCGCCCAGTTCCTGGGCGAGGTCGCGCACTTCGAGTCCTGGCAGACGGTCCTGACCTATGGGACCGATCCGCTGCTCAAGCAGGAGCGGACCAAGTTCCAGCAGGTGCTGCGCCTGTCGCTGATGCTGGATCTGATCAGCAGCATCATCGGCGTCAGCCTGGGCGTTCTGGGCGCTTGGCTGTTCTGGAAAGAGCTGCGCTGGCCCGACGGCATGAGCGGCTATGGCGCGCTCTACGCCCTGTCGATCGGGGTGATGACCTCGGCGACGGGGGTGGGCCTGTTGCGGCTGTTCGACCGTTTCCGCTTCCTGGCCGCCGAGCAGGCGGTCAGCTCGTTCGTGCGAATGATCGGCTGCGCGATCTGCGCCGTCACCCACGCGCCGATCCAGTACTTCCTGCTGGCCTGGGCGGCGGGCACCTTCGCCTCGTTCTTCTACATCGCCGGCATCGCCATCTGGGACCTCAAGAAGCGCGGCCTGCTGGAGGGCTTCTCGCTGTTCGGCCCGACCAGCCAGGGGCTGCCCGGCGTCTGGCGCTTCGCCCTGTCGACCAACTTCTCCGGCACGCTGGAGGTCGGCTTCACCCACGTGCTGACCATGGCCGTCGGCGCGCTTCTGGGCCCCGCCCAGGCGGCGTTCTGGAGGATCGGCAAGCAGGTGGCCGACGGCATGGCCAAGCCCGCGCGCCTGATGGTGCCGGCGCTCTATCCGGAACTGGCCAAGATGCGCGCCTCCGGCGGGCAACAGGCCATGACCAAGCTGGCGGTCCAGATCGCCCTGATCGGCGGCGCGGCGGCCGGCGTCTTGCTGGCGGTGAGCCTGCTGGCGGGCCGCTGGATCCTCGAAACGGTCATGGGCGAGGCCTATGGCGCCGCCGCCGGCGTCATGAACTGGCAGGTCGCCGCCGCCGCGATCGGGGTCATGACCCTGCCGCTCGAGCCCATGCTGGTCTCGATGCGCGCCGCCGGCGCGGCCTTGATGGTTCGGCTTATCGTTGTGATCTGCTATTTCGCGGCGCTTGTTCCGCTTATCCAGCGTTTCGGCCTGACGGGCGCGGGCGCGGCTTTGGTCGCATCCGCCTTGGCGATGGCCATCGGCATGTATTTGATGGCGCGCCGCAGGCTCGCCCGACTCGCGGCGGAGGACGACTCCGCGCGCACGACGAAAGACGATGAAGGCCCCAAGTATGATCACGCCCACGGCGTCTGACCGCACCGTCCGGTTCGCCGACTTCCCGACCCTGACCCAGGCCCTCGATTTCGCCGCGACCGGCGAGACCGGGATCAACCTCTATTCGCTGCGCGGCGAGCTGGTCGAGGCCCTGCCCTACGCCAAGCTGCGTGAGGACGCCCAGGTCCTGGCCCGTCGCCTGCTGGCGACCGGCGCCAAGGTCGGCGACAGCGTCGCCCTGCTGGCCGAGACCGACGGCGACTTCGTGCGCGCCTTCTTCGCCTGTCAGTACGCCGGCCTGCTGCCCGCGCCGATGGCCCTGCCGACCCCGCTCGGCGGGCGCGAGGCCTATATCGAGCAGATCACCAACCTGGCCCGGTCAGCCAAGGCCAAGATCCTGCTAGGTCCGGTCGGCCTCAAGGACTGGGTCGCCGAGATCGGGCGGCGCGCGGGCCTCGACTTCGCCGGCGTCCTGGCCGACCTGCCGGAAGACGGCGGCGCGGCCCTGCCGACCATCACGCCGGAAGACCCCTGCTACCTGCAGTTCTCGTCGGGCAGCACCCGCACGCCGACGGGCGTTCTCGTGCTGCACAAGGCCCTGATGGCCAACTGCGTGGCGATCACCCGCGACGGCCTGCAGGTCGTGCCCAGCGATCGCGCCATCTCGTGGTTGCCGCTCTATCACGACATGGGCCTGATCGGCTTCCTGCTGGCCCCGTTGTCCTGCCAGATGTCGGTCGACCTCTTGCCCACCGGCGCCTTCGTCCGTCGTCCGCTGCTGTGGATCGACCTGATCTCGCGCAACAAGGCCACCACCGCCTACAGCCCCACCTTCGGCTACGAGCTCTGCGCGCGCCGCGTCCAGGGCCAGTCGCTCGAAAGCTACGATCTCAGCCACTGGCGCCAGGCGGGCCTCGGCGGCGACATGATCCGCATGCCGCCGCTGAAGGCCTTCGTCGAGGCGTTCGGCCCCGCCGGCTTCTCGGACAAGGCGTTCGTCGCCAGCTACGGCATGGCCGAGGCGACCCTGGCCCTGTCGATGGCGCCGCTGGGCAAGGGCCTGCGCGCCGAGACCCTGGACGTCGAGCGCCTTGAGCGCGACGCCCTGGCCGTCGACGCGCCGGAAGGCTCCGAGCGCGCCCGCGACTTCGCCCGCTGCGGCCCCGCCCTGCCCCACCACTTCCTGGAAGTGCGCGGCGAGGACGGCCAGGTCCTGCCCGAGCGCGGCGTCGGCCGCATCTTCGCCAAGGGCCCCTCGGTGATGAGCGGCTATTTCGCCAATCCCGAAGAGACCGCCCGCGTGCTGTCGGCCGACGGCTGGCTGGACACCGGCGACCTCGGCTTCAAGATCGAGGGCGAGATCGTCATCACCGGTCGCGCCAAGGACCTGATCATCCTGAACGGCCGCAATATCTGGCCGCAGGACCTGGAGTGGACCGCCGACCACGAGATCGACGGCCTGCGCAGCGGCGACGTCTGCGCCTTCGCGATCCCCGCCGAGCCGGAAGACCAGATCGTGGTGCTGGTGCAGGCGCGCGGCGGCGACGCCGACAGCCGCGCGGCCCTGGTCGAGCAGGTCACGACCCTGCTGCGCACTCGCCACGGCGTCGAGGCCAAGGTGAAATTGGTCGGCGCCCACGCCCTGCCCCAGACCTCGTCGGGCAAGCTCAGCCGCTCCAAGGCCAAGGCCGCCTATCTGGCCGGGACCTACGGCGACTGATGCCAGGCGTCGTCGCCGTCACCGGAGCCACGGGCTTCCTGGGCCGCCATCTGGTCCGCGCCCTGGCTGAAGACGGCTGGACGCCGCGCGTCCTGGTCCGGCGCGACCCAATCCACCCGCTTTGGCGCGACTTCGATGTCGAGGTCGTCGCCGGAGACCTGCGCACGCCCGGCGCCCTGGCCCGCCTGAGCCAAGGGGCCGAGGTGGTCGTGCACGTGGCCGGCCTGATCAAGGCCCGCTCGCTGGAGGACTTCAACGCGGTCAACCGCGACGGCGCCCTCGCCGCCGCCCAGGCCGCCCGTGCGGCCGGGGCGCGCTTCCTGCTTGTGTCGAGCCTGGCGGCCCGCGAACCGACGCTGTCGAACTACGCCGCCAGCAAGCGCGCGGGCGAAGACGCCGTGCTCACGGACTCCCCGAACGCGATGATCGTCCGGCCGCCGGCGATCTATGGACCGGGCGACACCGAGACCCTCGAAGTCTTCAAGTTGGCCGCCTCCAGCCCTGTCCTGCCGGTGCTGTCGCCAGGCTCACGGGTGGCGATGATCCACGTTCACGACGCCGCGTCACAGCTTGCAGCCTATTGCAAAAACCCAGTTTCAGGCCTGGTAGAGCTATCGGATGTGCGGCGCGACGGTTACACCTGGGCGGAAATCATGAGTACCGCGGCCAGCGTCATGGGCCGAAAACCAAGCCTGGTAAGGCTTCCAAGGGCGGGCGTCCTGGCCGCCGGAGCCCTTGCGGATGCTTGGTCTTTCGCCAGTCGAACCCCCACGGTGTTCGGTTTAGGTAAGGCTAGGGAGTTGCTTCACGCCGATTGGACACCATCTAGCGCTCCGATGGCCGAGGGAGTACCCAGCGTATTCGGTCTTCTCGACGGGTTCGCTCACACGGTCGATTGGTATCGAAAACAGGGCTGGCTGCCCTAAATTAAGTCGCCCCACGCAAAAGGGGCGGGAATCTGACAGACTCGCCGTTACATTAGTGTCACGGGTGGGGCTCCCGGAGGTTTGATATAGTATGGAAACGGTGACGGATCTCAGCTTACGCGAGATCGGGGTAGCGGCGAGCAAGGTTCTGGGGCGGCCGGTCGAGGTGCGCGCAGAGTCGCATATTGGCCGTGACCTCGCCGTGGACTCCCTGGCCCTCATGAACATCATCATGGAGCTCGAAGACACCTTCGACATCTCCATTCCGCTTGACCGTCTGGCCTCAGTCGAGACCGCCGGCGACCTTTCCAAACTGATCAACGATCTCCGGACTAGGGCTTAACTAATGGGGCTATTCGATAAGCACCTGGCCTATCGCGATGCGTACAAGGCCATCCAAGACGCCGGGGCCGACCCGTTCAAGGTCCGTTTCGACGCGGTGCATTCGCCGACCGAGGGCGTGGTGGAAGGTCGTCCGACCATCCTGCTCGGCACCAACAATTACCTGGGCCTGACCTTTGACGAAGAAGCGATCGCCGCTTCGGTCAAAGCCGTACAGGAACGCGGCACGGGCACCACGGGTTCCCGCATCGCCAACGGCAGCTTCGAAGCTCACGTCGAGCTCGAGCAGGCGCTGGCCAAGTTCTACGGCCGCAAGCACGCCATGGTCTTCACGACCGGCTACCAGGCCAATCTGGGCGTGCTGTCGACTCTGGTCGGCCGCGGCGACCACCTGATCCTCGACGCCGACAGCCACGCCTCGATCTATGACGCCTCGCGTCTGGGCCAGGCCGAGGTCATCCGCTTCCGCCACAACGACCCCGAAGACCTGGCCAAGCGCCTGCGTCGCCTGGGCGACGCGCCGGGCGAGCGCCTGATCGTGGTCGAAGGCGTCTATTCGATGATCGGCGACGTCGCGCCGCTGAAGGAAATCGCCGCCGTGAAGCGCGAGCTGGGCGGCTACCTGCTGGTCGACGAAGCGCACTCGATGGGCGTGCTCGGCGCCACCGGCCGCGGCCTGGCCGAGGCCGCGGGCGTTGAAGACGACGTCGACTTCATCGTCGGCACCTTCTCCAAGAGCCTGGGCGCCATCGGCGGCTTCTGCGTCTCGAACATGGACGACTTCGACGTCATGCGCGTCGTCTGCCGCCCCTACATGTTCACCGCCTCGCTGCCGCCGGCCGTGGTCGCCTCGACCATCACCGCCCTGCGCCGCATGATCGAGCAGCCGCAGCTGCGCGACCGCCTCAACCATAACGCCAAGCGCCTGTACGACGGCCTGACCGCCCTGGGCTTCCACACCGGCCCGACGGCCAGCCCGGTGGTCGCCACGACCATGCCGGACCAGGAACGCGCCATCGCCATGTGGAACGGCCTGCTGCAGGCCGGCGTCTACCTGAACCTGGCCCTGCCGCCCGCCACGCCGGACAGCCGTCCGCTGCTGCGCGCCAGCGTCAGCGCCGCTCACACCGACGAGCAGATCGACGCGGTCCTCAAGACCTTCGCCGAAATCGGCGCGGCTTTGGGCGTGATCGAGCCTCTCAAGCGCGCCCGAGCCTGATAGCGCTCTCATCGTTGAAACGAGAACGCCCGGGTCCAGGCCCGGGCGTTTTTGTTTTTGAGCTCAGGCCGCCCGACGCCGACCCTTCCAGACCTTCAGCAGCACCCTGGGCGCCGCCAGGATCGGATGCCGCTCGCGCCAGGGCGTGATCTCGATCTCGACGCCGGTATGACGCTGGATCTTCCAGGCGGCGTAGCGCGCCGCGCCCTGGAAGGTGAAGGCCGCCTTCATCAGGCGGGCGACGTTCAGCGGCTTGCCCAGCAGCTTGCGGGGCACCCAGGCCTTGCGCAGGCGCGCGCGCTCTGTCGGCTCCAGCGGCCCGCCCTGATCGTCCTGGACGGCCGTCATGACGTGGTCGTAGCGCTCGGGATCATAGGCCAGGATCGAGGCCTCGCGGCCGGCCTTCTCGACCCGCAGCTCGGCCTTGTAGGTCTCCTGGAACAGCGCGGTCCACAAGGCGCGCGGCGCGGCGCTCTCGGGCCCCAGCGCCTGGGCGAAGCGGGCGGCGGTTCGGCAGGCTTCGCTTACGGCGTCCACGACGGCCTCACGGCTGCCTTCGGCCGCCCAGACCAGGGCGCAAGGCTGGACGAAGCGCGCCCAGATCGTGGTGTCAGGCCCCGCGCCGCTCACGGCCCGCTGAAACTGAGCCAGCGTCATCGAAGCGACCTTGGCCCGCAGCGTCTCACCGCCCAGCTTGAGCTCGTGATAGCTGACGTCCGGCCAGAGGATGCGCGTGAAGAAACCTCGCCAGCCAGCCGGAGGTCGCTCGGTCAGGACGTAATAGTCGAGCACGCCGGAAAGATCGCCCGTGCGCAGGATCGAGCCATAGAACAGGACCGCCCGCGCGTCCGGAAACACGCTCGCCAAATGCTCGGCGAAGGCGGTGATCTGCGCCGGAAGCGCCGTGGCGAGCTCGGCCGCGACCAGGTCGCGAAGGCGACTCATCCGACCAGGAACCTCAAGGCGGGCCCCAGGGCGATCACCAACTCGCCGCCCTCGAACACCTCGCCGTCCAGCACGAACGGCGCGCAGCCGGCCAAGGCGACCTCCTGCGCGTCGCGGCGGCGATAGCCCATGCTCTCCAGCTTGGGCTCGGCCTTGCCGCTGAGCACCATCGGCAGGGCCTTCAGGAGCTTCCGGGGCGGCGCGTCGACGTCGAGGATCTTCAGCCCCTCGCGCGGCTCGCCGAAGGGCTTCAGACCGAACGGCAGGCGCTTCAAGGCGGTGGCGACCACGGCGAAGCGTTCGTCGCCGGGCTGGGCCTCGCCGTCGAGGCTGAGCTTGGCCGGCACGCCCTCGCGCCACTCGTCCCGCGCGCCGCCGAACAGCGCGCCGAAGGTGGCCGTGGCGATCGTCACGCCCACCGCCAGATTATGGAAGAAGCCGACCTTGTGGACCTTCTGGGACAGGTTCGTGGCCTTCACCAGGGCGCCGACGCCGAAGAAGAAGCCCTGCAGGCAAGGGCGATGACCGTCGACCCAACTGATCCGCAACGGCGGGCGCTCCTTGATCCGCGGCTCGCTCTGGCGGACGGCGTTCAGAGCCTCCTCCAGCCGCCAGCCACGCTGGGCGCCAAGGTCGATCGCCAGCACGTTGGTCTTGCCCGACGGCAGCACCGCCAGCAGCGGCAGGTCCTCGCCGAAGGTGTGCGGCAGCAAGCTGATGACGTCGCGCACCGTGCCGTCGCCGCCGTCGATGACCAGCAGGTCAAGACCATCCCGCGCGAAGTCCTCGAGCACCGTCCGCAGGGCGTCGCGCCCGAAGGGCTCGGCCAGCCGCACGCCTTCGGGCGTCGGCCCGGGCGGGTTCATCCGATTGCCGTGGCTTTCTGGATTACGGATGACCGCGACGCGCGTCATTTCGCCAACCACGATTGGATCGAGCCCTTGGGGGCGGCCAAGCCTTGCAGGATCTGGACGGCGTGCACGAGGAAACACACGGCGGTCCAGATCGCCACCAGGGTGAAGCCAACATCCGGGCGACCGATCAACGCGCAGCCGGTCATCAGGATCAGGTTCGGGTTCCGGCGCGCGGTGATCAGGCGGAAAAAGCTGTCGAACGGCCGCCAAGCGTGCATCTCCAGCTTGAACAGGGCCAGGAAGATCCCCTCCTCCACCCGCTGGGCGACATAGCCGCCGATGACGATGGCGAGGCTGAGCGCCGGATAGGGGATCGACTGGCCGACGGCGTAGACGCCGACAAACCAGGCCCACCACCAGAACGGCGGGTGCAACAGGTCGATGCCGTGGTCGAAGACATTGCCCCACTTCGACGAGGTCAGGGTCACGCGGGCCAGCTTGCCGTCGACGGTGTCGAGGAAGGTCATGATCCAGGCGCAGACCAGGCCCCAGCCGAACTGCCCATGCCAGAACAGCCAGGTGGCGGCCAGGGTCAGCAGGAAGCCGATGAAGGTCACCTGGTTTGGCGTCATCTTCGCCAGGGCGCACCAGCGGGTCACGACGCGCGCCGGCGCGGGCCAGACGTACTTGGTGACGAGGTCCGTGACGCCCTTGTACGAGCCCTGGAACAGGCGCTTTTCGACCGCTCGCACCGTCTCGGGCGTCAGGCGCTCCAGCACCGGCGGCTCGCGCTTGCGCAGGGCGCTGTTGTAGGCCGAACCTAGCTCCAACGCGGTCAGTCGCGTCAGACGCGGGTCCAGTCCCGAGGGATCCTGCCCCCCGGCCAGCGCCTCGGAGACGGCGTAGGCCAGGTTGGCCGGGGCATGCGCCGCGACAGCCCTGCCCGTCTCGTCGACCAGCACAGCGCCCTCGCGGCCCGCCAAGGCCTTGATCAGCGACTCGTCGAACACCCAGCCGGCGTCGACCACGACCGCCGCATGCGACAGATCGACGGCCGGCGTCTCGACCAGGCCAAGACGCCGATAGATGCGCGACAAGCGCTCGCGCGAGGTCATGCCCCAAATGCGGCCGCCGGCCTCGCCGACGGTCAGAGCCCGGGGCGCTTCACCCGCGGTGTTTTGAATTTCAACGCTCAAGAACCGATATACCCCTTGAAACCCGCGCCGATTGATAAGCAGCTTCGGCTGCTTCGACCAGAACGACCCGAAAGATCCTGTCCATTTACCGCATCGCCCACATGTCCGACCCCCACCTGCCGCCGCCGCCCGGCGCGTTCGGGTGGAAGGACGTCTTCACCAAGCGCCTCCTCAGCCGCATCGCCTGGCGCAAGAAGCGCAAGGTTCACCGCCCCGAAGTGCTTGAAGCCCTGGTGGCCGATCTGAAGGCCTCCGCGCCCGATCATGTGGTGATTAGCGGCGATCTCACCAACTTTGCTTCGCCCACTGAGATTTCGGCGGCGCGCAAATGGCTGGAATCCTTGGGCGAACCGGCGGACTTCACCGTCAGTCCCGGCAACCATGACGCGCTGGCCGGCGCGGGCGGCCACGAGCGGTTCGCGATATGGGCGCCCTGGCTGGGCGATACGGGCGAGAGTCGCTTTCCCCAGGTCCGGGTGCGCGGCCCCGTGGCGATCTTCAATCTCTGCTCGGCCGCGCCCACCGCCCCGCACCTGGCCACCGGCCGCCTCGGCCAGGAGCAGCTGGCGAAGCTGGACGCCGCCCTGGCCGATCCCGCCTATGCGGGCCTCTTCCGCCTGGTCGTGCTGCACCACCCGCCGCACGAGGGCGCGGTCTCAAAGCGCAAGTCGCTCGACGATCGCCACGCCCTGCGCGACGTCCTCCAGCGGCGCGGCGCGGATCTCGTGCTGCACGGTCACGCCCACGAGGCGCTGCTGGGCGCCCTGCGCGGGCCGGACGGCGTCACCATCCCGGTGCTGGGCGTCCCATCCGCCTCCGCCCGCCCCAACCGACACGGCCCAGCCCGCTGGAACGCCATCGAGATCGAGCCCCGGACCAGCGGCGGCTTCGACGTCCGGATCGTGGCGCGCGGGATCGAGGCGGGCCGCGAGGGCCTGGCCGAACTGGGCCGCTTCAGTCTTTCGGACGCCGCTCAGCGCGGATAGCGGATCTTGATCCGGATCGTGTTGTCGCCGGGCTTCACCATGAAACGGACGGCGTCGTAGGACGGCTTGGCGTATCGGGTCGGCGCGTCGTTCGAGAAGCCGTAGCCTTCCGTGGGCAGGCCCTGCGGATTGCGATCCAGCTCCCGATCGGTGTCGACGTCATGATAGGCCTCGACCGCATAGGCGTCGGCGACGGGCAGGTTGAAGCAAGCCTGGGTCATGGGGGCCGAGGCCTTGACCCTCTGGCGCAGCAGCTTGCCGCGCGGGACCAGGAAACGATCCGGATCGGCAGGATAGACGGTGATCGACACCTCGCCGGCGTTCGAACGCAGCGCGCCGACCTGCACGATCAGCCGCACATCCCCCTTGCGACCGACGCAGTCCTTGTCGGTCAGGGGCGCGGCCAGCCCCTCGGCGCTCGCCGAGCCCGCCGCCAAAGTCGCGAAGATCGCGCCGATGAGAACGGATCGTGCTTTCATCTAAAACGCCGCATCCCTATTGTTACGCCCAGGCGACATCAGCCTGAAGTTCCCGGCTTTCTCATGACCAATCCCACCGCCCTGGCGTTCGGCTATCCCGGTTCGAAGATCGCGGAGACCGATCACTGGCTGATTCTGCTCCGACCGAAGCAGCCGACATTTGGGTCTTTGGTGCTGGTGTGCAAGGAAGCTGTCCAGGCGTTCTCCGAGGTGAGTCCCGCCGCCTTCGCGGACTTGCAGGTCGCCGTGGCCGGCATCGAGCGTCTGCTGAAGGCGCAGGTCGACTATGAGAAGATCAATTACCTGATGCTGATGATGGTCGACAAAGACGTCCATTTCCACGTGTTGCCGCGCTATGCGGGCGTTCGCGAGCACGAGGGCCTGACCTTCACGGACGCCGGCTGGCCGGCCGCGCCGGCCTTGGGCTCGGCCGTGGAGCTGTCATCCGACGCGGTCGAGCGCCTGGCCGCCCGTTTCGCCAAGGCCTGGGTCAAAGCGTGAGCGCCAAGACGATGTCCGCCGGTCCCGTGCGCCTGATCGACCGCTACCTGCTGCGCCTGCTGTTCTGGCCGCTGGTCGGCTGCCTGGGCGTCACGGTCGTGGCCCTGCTGCTGGAGCGCATCCTGCGCCTGCTGGACGCCCTGTCGCAAAGCAGCGCGCGGTTCGGCTATGTCGCTCAACTCGCCGCCAATCTGGTGCCGCACTATCTGGGCCTGGCCCTGCCGGTGGCCTTCTTCGTGGCGCTGTTCATCGTCATCGTGAAGCTGTCGGACGGCTCCGAGGTCGACGCGCTGCTGGCCAGCGGTCAGTCGCTGGAGCGGATCGCCGCGCCCTTCCTGGCCGTCGGCCTGTTCCTCAGCGTCTTCAGCCTGATCGTCTTCGGCTACATGCAGCCCTACAGCCGCTACGCCTATCGGGCGGTGATGCACGCGGCGGTCAACGCCGGCTGGAACGGACGCCTGGCGGGCGGCGCCTTCATCGACGACAAGGGCTCGCTGTTGACGGCCGACAGCGCCGACATCGCGGGTCAACGCCTGACCCGGGTGTTCATCCGCCGCCAGGACAGCAAAGGGCAGGAAGAGATCATCACCGCCGCCGCGGCGGATCTGAAACTGGATCCCGACGGCAAGACCGTGACCATGGATTTGCACGACGGCCGCCGCATTGGCCGAGACGCCAGGGGCGACTATCGCAATCTGGCCTTCAGCAGCCTGACGACCCAGACGCCCCTGGCGGCGGCCGCCGTCCTGCTGCGCGATCGCGGCGGCGACGAGCGCGAGCTGACCCTGGGCGAACTGGCCAAGCAGGCCAAGTCGCCGAATCCGGTGGTGTCCAAGGGCACATTGCTCAGCGAGCTGTACGGGCGCCTCGCCCGCGCGGCGTTCCTGCCTTTCCTGCCGCTGCTGGCCTTCCCGCTGGGCCTGGCCTCCAAGCGCGGCAACCGCGCGCCCGGCCTGATCATGGCCGGCGTGTTGCTGCTGGCCTTCCAGCACGCCCTGTTGCTGGGTCAAAGCCTGGCCAAGGCGGACAAGGTCGCGGCGGCGCCGGCGATCTGGATCCCGTTCGCTCTGTTCTCCGGCTTCGCCCTCTGGCTGTTCCTAGGCAGCCGGACGCGGCCGGGCGACACGCCAGTCTCGCGCCTGGTCCGCCGCATCAACAATCTGGTCAAGCGCGTGGTCCACGCCCTGCCCCTGCCGAAACGACAACCCGCATGAAGCTGCAGCTCTACGTCCTGCGGACCGTCGCCACCCGCATCCTCGGCGCGGCGCTGATCCTGATGTCCATCCTGCAGATCCTGGACCTGCTGGACGTCACCACCGACATCCTCGACCGCGGCCTGGGCGTCGCGGGCGTGGCCTATTACGCCGCTCTGCGCCTGCCGCGCCTGTTCGAGCAGGTGGCGCCGATCGCCGTGCTGGCCGGCGGGCTGTTCGCCTTCTCGCAACTGGCCCGCGAGAGCGCCGTGGTGGCCATGCGCGCCAGCGGTATCTCCGGCTATCGCATCGTCGCCATGGCCATGCCGGCCGTCATCGTCGTCATGCTGCTGGACGCCCTGTGCGGCCAAGTCCTGGCGCCGCGCGCCGACCCGACCCTGGCCGATTGGTGGAGGAACACGACTCCGGTCGCCGAGCGCAAGGCGCCCACGCCCCGCACCTTCCGCGCCGGCGCCGACCTGGTCATCGGGGCGGACGCCTCGGCGGACGGCCGTGAGATCAGCAACGTCACCATCTTCCGCCGCAACGCCAAGGGCATCCTGGTCGAAAAGGTCGAAGCGCCGAAGGCGCTCTATGCCGGCGGCGCCTGGACCCTGGAAAGCCCCAAGACCACCCGCTTCGTTGGAGACCTGGCCCAAGCCTCGACCGCCGCCTCGACCCGCTGGCCGACGTCCCTGCGTCCGCAGGATGTCCAGGGCCTGTTCGGCGATGACAGCGCCCCCACCGCGGCTTCGGCGCGGCGCGCGCTTGAGAACGGCGGATCGGACCGGCCCGAAAGCTTCTACGCCACCCACTTCCAGTCGGCGTTCGCCAGCCCCTTCGTCTCGCTGGTCATGCTGCTGCTGAGCGCGCCGGTGGCGCTGGCCAACTTCCGCAGCGGTCAGGGCGCGGTCCTGCTGACGGCGGGTCTCGGCGCGGGCCTTCTGTTCCTCGTGGCCAACGGCATGCTCACCGCCCTTGGCGAATCCGGCGCCCTGTCGCCATTCCTGGCCGTCTGGGCGGCTCCCGCCATCTTCGGCGCGCTGGCGGCGCGCACCTTCTTGGCCCTGGAGGGTTGATGCCTTTCGACTCCACGAACGCCGACCTGCAGGTCATCCCGGTCAAGACGCCCGCCGAGCTGAAGCGCTTCATCGCCCTGCCCGCGCGGCTGAACGCCAAGGATCCGAACTGGATCACGCCCCTGATGATGGAGCGGACCGAGGCCCTGACGCCGAAGACCAACCCGTTCTTCGCCCACGCCGAGGTCCAGCTGTTCCTCGCCACGCGCGGCGGCCGCGACGTCGGCCGGATCAGCGCCCAGATCGACCAGCTGACCCCGCAACCGACGCCGGGCCGCCTGGACGGCCACTTCGGCATGATCGCCGCCGAGGACGACGCGGCCGTCTTCCAGATCCTGTTCCGCACGGCCGAGGACTGGCTGAGGGCTCGCGGCCGCACCCACATCGTCGGCCCGTTCAACCTGTCGATCAACGAAGAGGTCGGCCTGCTGGTCTGGGGCTTCGACACCCCGCCGATGATCCTGATGGGCCACGATCCGGCCTATGCCGGCAAGCGCGTCGAGGAGCAGGGTTACGTCAAGGCCCAGGACGTCTTCGCCTATCGCGCCGACGAGACGGGCGACATCCCCGAGATCGCCCAGCGCCGGGTCAAGCGCGGCCTGCCCGCCGGCGTCGTGCTGCGCCAGCTGGACATGAAGCGCTACGACCAGGAGGTCCAGACGCTGACGGACATCCTCAACGACGCGTGGTCGGACAACTGGGGCTTCACCCCCACCACCGAGGCCGAGACCGCCCAGCTGGGCAAGGCCCTGAAGCAGGTGATCGACAAGCGCCTGCTCTGGTTCGCCGAGATCGACGGCGAGGCGGCCGGCGTGGTGGTGTTCCTGCCCAACGTCAACGAGGCCATCGCCGACCTGAACGGCAAGCTCCTGCCGTTCGGCTGGGCCAAGCTGCTGTGGCGGCTGAAGGTCAAGGGCGTGAAGTCGGCCCGCATCCCGCTGATGGGCGTGAAGAAGAAGTTCCAGACCACCCAGCGCGGCCGCATGTTGCCGTTCTGGATGATGAAGGCCAGCCGCGATATGGCGATGAGCCTGGGCTATAATCGCTACGAGATCTCGTGGGTTCTGGAGGCCAACAAGGCCATGAACCACATCGCCGAGAACGTCGGCGGCACGCACTACAAGACCTATCGAATTTACGAGAAGGCTCTGTGAGCGGCTTCAAGGCGCTGATCCTGGCTGGATCGCGCGGCGGCGAGGTCGACCCAGCCGCCGCCTATGCGGGGGTGGCCCACAAGGGCCTGATCGTTCTGCAGGGTCGGACGCTGCTGGATCGAGTGCTGGGCGCCGTTCAAGCAGCCGGCGCGCAGGCGATCGGCGTCTCGGCCAATGACGAGACGATCCGCGCCGCCCTGGCCGGCGCGAACGTGAAGGTGCTCCCCCCTTCCGCTGGTCCCAGCCAGAGCGTCGCCGACGGCGCGACGGCTTTGGGCTTTCCGCTCGTGGTCACGACGGTGGATCACGCTCTGCTCAAGCCCGAGTGGATCACCCAGTTCGTGGCGGACACGCCGACCGACGCCGACGTCGCCGTGCTGCTGGCCTCGGAAGAGCGCGTGCGGGCCGCGGCCCCGCAGACCAAGCGGACCTATCTGAAGTTCCGCGACGGCCGCTATTCGGGCTGCAACCTCTTCCTGCTGCGCAACGAGACCGCGCTGAACGTCATCGCCGTCTGGCGCAAGGTCGAGGCGCTGCGCAAGCAGCCCTGGAAGATCGCCGCCATGCTGGGGCCAAGCTTCCTGCTCCGCTACGCCCTGGGCCTGCTGACGCTGGACGAGGCCGTGGCGCGGCTAGGGAGGCTGGCCGACGTCAACGCCGCCGCCGTTCGCGCGCACGACGGCCTGGCGGCCGTCGATGTCGACAAGCCGTCCGACCTGGACCTGGTGCGAGAACTGGTAGGCGAGGCCTAAACGGCCTCGGCCTCCTTGGCGGCCCACTGCGCGGTCAGGGCCCGGTTGCGGACCAGGTCTTCCGGGAAGTCCATCTCGGCCCACTCGAGCCCCTCGATCGAGCGCACGCGCACGGCGTCGTGGTTCTGGGCGATCTCGTTGATCACGCTGAGGTACCAGCGCTTGAGCCCCTCGGGCGTGCGCATGATCGCCTCCAGCGTCTTCACGAACAGGGCCGAGCCTTCTTCGTTGAAGCGCAGGAAGCCGATCGACTCGGCGTCGTACTCGGTGATGGTCTTACCGATGGCGCGCAGAGCGTCGCCCTGCGTCAGCACCTTCATGTCATCGGCGTCATAGCCGCCCGCCTTGCGGTCGACCGTCACCGTGATCGGCGCGTCGGGCGCGCTGATCAGACGCTCGGCGATGGCCGGCTCGAACAGGGTGTCGCCGTTCAGGATCATGAACGGCCCGCCGCGCATCTCGTCGCGCGCCAGCCAGCAGGTCGCGAGGTTGTCGGTCACGCTGTAGAACGGGTTGTAGAGCGTGCGGACGGTCATGCCCGGCAGGGAGAGGCGCGCGATCTCGGCCTCGACCAAGTCGCTGCGGAAGCCGGTGACCACCACCGCCTCCGGCACGCCCGCCTGATGCAGGTGGCGCAGCTGCCATTCCAGCACCGTCTTGCCGGCCAGCTCCACCAGGCACTTGGGCCGATCGTCAGTCAGCGGCGACAGCCGCTTGCCCTGACCGGCGGCGAGGATAAGGGTCTTGACCGGCTGCATGTCGTTCTAAAAATCTCGCTGGATCGGGGCTTGATTTAGCCCCCAAGGAATCGTCGGACCGCGAACCAGGCGGCCGCGAGCGCATAACTGAGCACGAACCGGCCTCGGGGCAAGTCCGCGCGCCCTCTCAAAAGCCGCCCGCCTTCCGTTGCGCAAGCCTCGGCGGATTCTTTTTTGGCGAGGAGGATCAATCGGCAACGGTCGACCGCGCCCGATCGACGACTTTCCTCGCCACACCCCATGGTTCAGCTTCGGTTCAGCTTGCCCCAAAGATTGTGGGGATGATCGACGGCCTTCCCCTTCCGGAACCTGAACCATTCCACCATATGCCCATTGTCATATTCGGGTGGGGGCCTCGGAGTCAGACCAGGAGGCGTCGTGCAGCGCGCGGAAAGAAACATTCGTCAGCCCGCTGAGGAAAAGCCCGCCGAGGGCCTTCGCCTCGCCCTGTTTTCCGGCAACTACAACTATACGCGGGACGGTTCGAACCAGGCCCTCAACCGCCTGGCGGCCTATCTGATCGAGGCCGGCGCGACGGTCCGCGTCTATTCGCCCACCACGGACACCCCGGCCTTCGAGCCCGCCGGCGATCTCGTCTCGGCGCCGTCCGTCGCCATCCCGGGGCGTAGCGAATATCGCCTGGCGCTGGGCCTGACCCCCAGCCTGAAGGCCGACCTGGCCGCCTTCCAGCCGAACATGGTCCATCTTTCGGCCCCGGATCTTCTGGGTTCGCAAGCAGGCCGTTGGGCGCGCGCCGCCGGACTGCCGGTCGTCGCCAGCCTTCACACGCGCTTCGAGACCTATCTGTCCTACTACGGCCTCGACTGGCTGCGGCCCACCGTCGAGCGCTATCTGGACCGCTTCTATCGCGGCTGCGACCGCGTGCTGGCCCCGAACGCGCCGATCGCGGAGTTGCTGCGCCAACAAGGCCTCGGCGAACGGGTGCGGGTGTGGGGCCGCGGCGTCGATCGCGGCCGGTTCTCGCCCGAGCGCAAGGACATGGCCTGGCGGCGGTCGCAGGGAATCGCCGACAACGAGATCGTGGTCGCGTTCCTGGGGCGTCTGGTCATGGAAAAGGGTCTGGACGTCCTGGCCGAGACCCTCGCCCTCCTCGCCGACCAGCCGATCCGGCCACTGATCATCGGGGACGGCCCCGCCCGCGCCTTCCTCGAGGCTCGCGCGCCGGGCGCCATCTTCACCGGCCACCTGGACGGCGACGCCCTGGGCCGCGCCGTCTCCAGCGCCGACATACTGTTCAATCCCAGCCTGACCGAGGCTTTCGGCAACGCCAGCCTGGAAGGCATGGCCGCGGGCCTGGCGGTTCTGTGTCCCCGCGCGCCCAGCACCAGCGCCCTGATCACCGACGGCCACGACGGCGTCCTGGCGCCGAGCGCCGACGCGGCGAGCTACGCGGCCGCCCTCCGCACCCTGATCGCCGAGCCGCTGCGTCGCTTGAGAATCGGAAGAACAGCGCGCGCCTCCAGCGCCGCCTATGACTGGCATGCGATCTGCGCGGACGTTCTGGACGTCTATCGTGAACTCGGAGCCGCTCCGGCCGCTCGCGCGCGCTCGGCGGCATGACCGAAAAAGCGAGTAAGCGCGGGGCTTCGGCGCGAGGCTGGCTGCTGACCGCCGGCGTCGCGCTGTTGGCGATCCTCTTGGCCACGCACGGCGCGGGCGCCGTACGCGAGATCCTGGCCCAGGTGGGCTGGCAGGCGGTCCTGGTCGTGGCGGCTCACCTGCCGGTGACGTTCTTCGCCACCATCGGTTGGCAAGTCCTGCTGCCGCCGGACCGCCGCCCCTCCCTACCCTTCCTGTTCCGCCTTCGGCTGATCAAGGAGGCGGTCAACGCCCTGCTGCCCGTGGCCCAGGTCGGCGGCGAGGTGGTCCGCGCCAAGCTCGCGGTCCGCAAGGGCCTGAGCCTGGCCGAGAGCACGGCCAGCTGCGTCGTCGACGTCCTGGCCGGCACGGTGGGCCTAGTCCTCTTCGTCCTGGCCAGCCTGGCCGTGGCGCTGGTTACGCTGCGCGATCCACGCCTGGCGCAGGCCGGCCTGACCCTGGTTGGCGTCGTGGCGCTGATCGCCGCCAGCCTGTTCATCGCCCACAAGGCCGGGGTGGGCCGGCGCATCGGTCAGTTCTCGCAGCGCTGGACCGCGATCGCGAGCCGCGTCGGCGCGCTGGGCGACGCCTTCCGCGACATCGGCGCCCGTCGGAAGGAGATCGGCGCCTCTTGGGCCTGGCACATGGCGGCCTGGCTGGCTGGAGCCTTCGAGACCTATGTGTCGATGTGGGCGCTGGGCCTGCATCCCACCCTGGTCCAGGCTCTGATCGTCGAAGGTTTGGCCCAGACGGCCAAGGTCGTCGGCTTCGCCATCCCCGGCGCCCTAGGCGTCCAGGAAGGCGGCTATCTGCTGCTGGGCGGCGCGCTGGGCCTTACGCCGGATCAGGCGATGGCCCTGTCGCTGCTGCGCCGACTGCGCGAGCTGACGCTGGGCGCCCTGGGCCTGATCCTTTGGCGCGCAACGCGTCCGGAAGCCCCCGCGGCCGCAAACGAAACGCCGCAGCCAGCCACCCCATAACTCCCACATTTCAGGATATTATCCTGTATTTTGACATTGAATCCCTTGCGTCGCGCCGCTACCAAGATGGCGGACTCTGCGCGCGAGGGAGGCGGCATGATCCTGGATCGGCGTACCCTGCTGACGGGCCTCGCGCTCGCGCCTAGCATCGCGCTCGCCAGGGAGGTCGCGCCCGTGTGGGCTTTTGATTTCGAGACAACGCCCCAGACGCCGTACGCCCCCGCCACGGGCCACGGCTGGGAGTCAGGCCCTGGCCGCCTGTTCTCGGTTCGCGTTCCAGAGGGCGACTATCGGATCACCTTGGACCTGGGCGGCGCCGGACCGTCGGACACCACGGTCAAGGCCGAAGCTCGCCGGCTGATGCTGGAAGGCGTCCGCGTCGCGGCGGGCAAGACCGAGACGCGGACGATCATCGTCAATGTGCGCCGTCCCGACCTCGCCCCGCCGCCGCCGAACGCCCCGGGCGGGACCCGGGTGCTGCTCAATCCGCGCGAGGAAGGCAGTTACGACTGGGACGACAAGCTGACCCTGGAGTTCTGCGGCCCGACCGCCGCCGTCCGCCGACTACGGATCGAGCCCGTCGCCGTTCCGACCGTGTTCCTGGCCGGCGACTCCACCGTCACCGACCAGCGCTTCGAGCCCGCCGCCGGCTGGGGCCAGATGCTGCCGCGCTTCTTCAAGCCCGAAATCTCGGTCGCCAACCACGCCGAGTCCGGCGAGACGCTGAAGTCGTTCCTGATCGAGCGCCGCCTCGACAAGATCCTCAGCCGCATCAAGCCTGGCGACTGGCTGCTGATCCAGTTCGGCCACAACGACCAGAAGGCTCAATGGCCGCAGACCTACGCCGAGGCCGCGACCACCTATCGCGACTATCTGCGCGCCTATGCCGGCGAGGCGCGGCGGCGCGGCGCGACGCCAGTGTTCGTCACCTCCATGCATCGCCACCGCTTCGACGCGGCCGGCAAGGTCGTCGACACGCTGGGCGATTATCCCGCGGCCATGCGCGAGACCGCGCGCGAGCTGAATGTCCCTCTGATCGACCTGCACGCCATGAGCGCCGTGTTCTACGAGGCCCTCGGGCCCAAGGAAGCCTGGAAGGCGTTCAATGACGGCGGCAAGGACCTGACGCACCACGACAATTACGGCGCCTATCAACTGGCGCGCTGCGTGGTCGAAGGTCTTCGCGCCAGCGTTCCCGCGCTCGCCGCTCATCTGGCCGCCGACCTGGCGCCGTTCGATCCGGCGCGACCGCCTTCGCCCGATATCTTCGCCTTGCCGCCCAGCGCGGCCGCCAGCCAGGAACAGCTCCGTGGAAACTGATCGCCGCGCCCTGCTGGGCCTCGCCGGCGGCATGGCGGCCCTGCCCGCCCTCGCCCGCGCTCAGGCCCCCGTCTCGCCCGTCGAGACCGTCGACCTCTGGCCCAAGGGCGCGCCGGGCGGCGAGAAGGTCACCGTCACCGAGCAGGTGATCCTGCGCACGCCGGGCGGCGATCCGAACGACACCGCCTTCCTGAACGTGACCAGGCCCTGGCTGACCATGCGCCGCCCGGCCAAGCCGAACGGCGCGGCCGTGCTGATGATCCCGGGCGGCGGCTATGTGCGGGTGGCGGTCGGCAGGAACGGCGGACCGATCGACGCCTGGCTGGCGAGCCTCGGGATCACCGCCTTCGTCATGGACTACCGCCTGCCCGCCGACGGCTGGGCCGCCGGTCCGGACGTGGCTTTGCAGGACGCCCAGCGCGCCATTCGCCTGATCCGGGCCCGCGCCCCGTCGCTGGGCGTCGATCCCGCCAAGGTGGCGGTGATCGGCTTCTCGGCCGGCGGCCATGTCGCCGCGCGCCTGACGACCCAGTACGGCCGCGAGACCTATGCGCCGGTCGACGAGGCCGACAAGCTGCCGACGCGGCCGTTCGCGGCGGGCCTGTTCTATCCTGTCATCACCGGCATGGCGCCCTACGCCCACGGACAGTCGCTGAAGCAACTGGTCGGCGCGAACCCGACCGACGCCCAGCGCCTGGCGGTGTCGGCCGAGCAACACGTGCCCGCCGACGCCCCGCCGACCTTCATCGCCGCCGCGGCTGACGACAGGGTCGTGCCGGTCGAGAACAGCGTCCTGATGTGGCAGGCCCTGCGCGCCAAGAGGATCCCGGTCGAGATGCACCTGCAGGAGGTGGGCGGTCACGGCTTTGGCCTGAAAGGGCCCGACGGCCAGATCGCGCCTCCGATGCTGGCGCTGGACGCCTTCTTCCGGCGACACGGCCTCTACGCGTGACCCCAGCCCTGGCGACGGACGCGATCAACGCCGCGATCGCCCATGCCCACGGGCGCGGCGGCGGCGAGGTCGTGCTGCCGGCGGGCCGTCATCTGTCCTTCTCGATCCGCCTGCTCAGCGGGGTCACGCTGCGCCTGGAAGAAGGCTGCGTGCTGGAGGCCGCCGATCCGACCCGTCATGGCGGGACCTATGACCCGGCCGAGCCCAATCCGCATGATCTCTGGCAGGACTTCGGACATAGCCACTGGCGCAACAGCCTGATCTGGGGCGAGGACCTCGAGGACGTGGCGATCCTGGGCCCCGGCCGCATCGACGGCGCGGGCCTGACGCGCGAAGGCCCAGGATCGCGCTGGTCGCGCCAGGCCGGCGAGTTCCCGCTGAGCATGTTGGGCCTGTCCGCCGAGGCGATGGCCGAGCTGTCGCCGGCGATCGAGGCGATGGCGGGGCTGGGCAACAAGGCCATCGCCCTCAAGCGAGCCAAACGCGTCCGGATCGAGGGTCTGACGATCTTCCGGGGCGGTCACTTCGCGGTGTTGGCTACGGGCTGCGAGGACCTGAGCCTGCGCGACCTCGTGATCGACACCAATCGCGATGGCCTCGACATCGACGCCTGCCGCGACGTCCTGGTCTCCGGTTGCAGGGTCAACACGCCCAACGACGACGCCATCGTGCTGAAGAGCTCCCTGGCCCTGGGCGAGGCCATCGCCACCGAGCGGGTGACGATCGAGCGCTGCGAGGTCAGCGGCTTCGACCTCGGCACGATGCTGGACGGAACCTTCGGCCGGGACCAGCAGCGCGCGCCCGACCAGGACCGGGTGACCGGCCGCATCAAGCTGGGCACGGAGTCGAATGGCGGCTTTCGCGACATTGTCGTCCGCGACTGTCGCCTCATCCGATCGCGCGGCCTCGCGCTGGAGGTGGTCGACGGCGGGATGATGGAGAACGTGCTGGCCGAGCGCCTAGTCATGCGGGAAGTCACCACCGCGCCGATCTTCCTGCGCGTCGGCGACCGTCGCCGGGGCCCTGAGGGCACGCCGCTCGGCGCGATGCGGAATATCGTGCTGCGCGATATCGAGGCGACCGACATCCTGCCGGACTACGCCGCCACGATCGCGGGGCTGCCGGACTCGCCGATCACGGATGTGACCCTGTCGAATATCCGCCTGTCCTATCGCGGCGGCGGATTGCCGGAATGGACCGAGCGGCGTCCGGAAGATCTGCCGCAGGCCTATCCCGAACCCAGCATGTTCGGCCCCTCTCCGGTCCACGGCCTGTGGGCGCGGTACGTGGACGGCCTGAAGATCGAAGACCTGGCCATCTATACCGTCGCGCCGGACCCGCGTCCGGAGCGCCTGTTCGAGAATGTCCGCGAGACGGAGACCGCCTGATGCTCGACCGTCGCAGCCTGCTGGCGAGCCTCGCCGCCACCCCATTCGCGCCCGAGGCGGCGCCGAGGCGCCTGTTCGCCGACGACTTCCGCCAAAGCCTCGATCAATGGGTCGTGGAGGCCGAGAAGCCGGCTGTCGTCACGGCGCGCGACGGGGTGCTGGACATCGTCACGCCGGCGGGCCTGACGGCCTGGTTCAAGCCCGAACTGGTCGGCCCGATCGCGATCGCCTACCAGGCCATGGCGGTGTCCGAAGGCGGTCCCTACGACCGGGTCAGCGACCTGAACGCCTTCTGGATGGCGCGCGAGGTCGGGGGCGGCTCGCCGCTGGACCATCCGCGCAGCGGGGCGTTCGCCGACTACGACACGCTGGAGACCTACTATGTGGGACAAGGCGGCAACGGCAACACGAGCACCCGCTTCCGACGCTATGTCGGGCGGCCGGGCGATCGCCCGCTGCTGCCTCGCCACGACCACGCCGCGGCCGATGAGATGCTGACGCCGAACCGCTGGACCACTGTGCGCTTGGTCGCCGACGGTTCACGTATCGAATACTGGAGCGATGGCCGACGGCTGTTCGACCTGGATGACGCCGCGCCCTATCGGCGCGGCTGGTTCGGTTTCAGGACCACGCAGAGCCATCTGCGTCTGCGAAACTTCGCCGTTTTCCGCCTCGGGCGCTGACACTCCAAAACAGAAAAAGCCGGCGCGAGGCGGAAGGTCCTCGGCCGACTTCTTTCCGGTCGCGAAAAAGCAAAACAATGGAGCGAGACGCCCGCCGCGCCTCGCTCCAGTCGCGCCCTAGAACTTCAGACCCATGCCGACGAAGAAGCGGCGACCGAAGTAGCCAAGCTCGGTCAGGCGGATGTCGCCAGCGGTCGAGCGTTCTTCTTCCTTGGTCAGGTTCTTGCCTTCGACGAAGAACGAGATGTTCTTCACGCCGAACAGCTGCTGGGGCTTCCAGGTGACCTTGCCGTCCAGATAGCCGGTCGCGTCGCGATAGACCGGCTGACCCGAGTTGTCGGCGGCCGAGACCAGGTACTTGGTGCGGTAGTTATAGGCCAAGCGGGCGTTGATCGGGCCCTTGTCGTACCACAGCGTCAGGTTGGCGCTGTCCGAGGACAGGCCCGGGAACGGCAGGGGCGATCCGTCCAGCTGCGAGTACAGCTTGACGTTCTTGGCCTTCTGGTAGGTGTAGTTGGCGTCGACGCCGAAACCCGACAGGAAGCCCGGCAGGAACGTGAAGGCGGTCTTGGCCGTGATTTCCACGCCCGAGATCTTGGCGCCGTCGCCGTTGATGTAGGTGTTGTAGTTGTACAACGTGCCGTCGCCATAGACGTCGCGCTTGCCGATCAGGGTGCGGCTCGAGACGTAGAACGACTTGATGTCCTTCTTGAACAGGCCCACCGAAATCTGGGTGTCCTGGTTCGGATAGTATTCGAACGAGAGATCGTACTGGTTGGCGCGGTACGGCTTCAGTTCCGGGTTACCTGCGGTGCAGCTCGGCTCGTCGAATTCGCCATTGGCGTCCGGCGAGTTGTCGGTGGTGCAGGTCACCGTCGGCATCAGGAAGTCCATCCGCGGACGGGCCATCAGCTGGGCGAAGCCCGCGCGAGCCGCCAACTGGTTCGGGATGACCCAGAGACCCGCGTTGAAGCTGGGGAGCCAGACCGTGTAGCTCTTCTTCATGCTCGCGAGCGAGTTGCCGATCGTGTAGGTCGTCGACGACCCGCCGTTGGTGGCCGCGTAGGTCTGTTGGCGCGTCGAAACGCCCTGCCCCGTGGTCTCGGTGTGCACCCGGCGCCAGCCGAAGTTGCCCTCGACGTCATAATTGCCCAGCGGGAACTCGTAGTCGAACTTCAGGTACTGAGCATCGGTCTTCTCGGCGATGTAGTACGGGAACTGGCTGTAGGTCTTGCCGTCGCTGCCCGTCGTCTGCTCGAGGTTGTTCAGGTTGAAGTGCGAGGTGTCGAGGTACTGCGCCACCGAGCTGAAGTTCGGATAGTTCCAGGTCGACGGGATCGAGCCGCCGCCGAAATAGAAGTCACTGGGCAGGCCCGTCATCGCCTGGGCGAAGACCGAGTTCGAGAAGGCGCGCGACCAGGTCTCGGTCGTCGACCAGTAGCCCGTCGTCGAGGCGGCGGAGGCGTTGACCGGACTGGTCTGATCCAGCGTCTGCGACGACAGGATCGTCGCCGTCGAGTTGACCGCGTTCGAGTAGATGACGGTGTCGTCGGCGGTCGAATACGGGTTCGAGCCGGCGTTCAGGATGAAGCCGCCATAGCCGTAGCCCTTGGTCGAGAAGTCGGTGGCGCGGCCGCCGAATTCGATCTTCGGGATGAACGGCAGGCGCGTGTCATAGTCGAAGTCGAGCTTGTACTGCTCTTCCTTCGAAGCCGAGTTCGACGGACGGTATTGGATCTGCCACTGGCGGATGGCCGAGGCGTCCGACGGGCTGTAGCCGCTGGCGAAGGCGAACGACGGGTTGCCGGTCGACGGGTCCAGAGTCACCGTCATCCCAGGCGTGTCGAAGGTGACGCTGACATTGTTCGTCTGGGCGACGTTGCTGGTGTCGGCCTTCGAGCCCTGGAACTCCACCTGCAGTCGGTCGCCGCGATAGTTGGCGCCGAAGCTGTAGTAGTTGCTGGTGGTGTCGTACGAGAAGTCGCGCGCGCTGATGCCGAAGCCGCCGTAGCCGCCAGCGCCCGACGTCGTCAGACAGTTGCCGAGCGTGTAGGCGGTGACGTTGTGGTTGGCGTCCACCTTGACCGACGAAGCGGTCGTGTCGGTGCTCGAGCAGGCCGTGGCCGAGGCCGCGTTGCGCAGGCGCGTGGTCGACGTGAAGTCGGTGCCGTAGTTGATGTCGTTCAGGCGCTGCTTACGCTCGTTGCGGTTATAGCTGACCCAGGCGTCGATCTTGTCGGTGAAGCGGTACTGGGCCGTGAACTCGGCCGAGATGCGCTCGTCGTTGCGGGTCCAGACGCCATAGCGCGCCGTGCGCGGGGCGTAGTCGTACCACTGCGACAGACAGGCGGTGCGCAGGTTGGTGGTCGAGATCTGGGTCGCGTCGGGCGTGGTCAGCGTGGAGCAGCCCGCCGCCGTGGTCACGCCCTTGGCCAGCGCGTTGATCTGGGCGTTGTAGGCGGTGCTGTAGTAGTCGACGGTCTTGTTGGCCGAGTTGTCGAAGTCGGCGAAACGGCCCCAAGAGGTGTTGCGCACATAGTCGCCGCGCGTGTCGACGTTGTCGTAGGTGACGTTGGCCATCAGGCCCAGGCGGCCGTCCAGCAGACGGGTCGCGGCGAACAGGTTGCCGCGCGGCCGCCATTTGTCGGCGGTGTCGAGGTTCTGGGCCGAGGCCGTCAGCGACAGGGTCGGCTTCTTGAAGTCCAGGGGCTTGCGGGTCTTGACCGACACCGTGCCGCCCACGCCGCCTTCGGTCATGTCGGCGGTGAAGCCCTTGAACACGTCGATCGACTGGACCAGTTCCGAGGCCAGTTCGCGGAAGTCGTTGGAACGACCGCCGCCGCCATAGACCTGCAGGTTGCCGGCCGTCGAGAGCGTGCTCATGCCGTTGATCTCGACCCGGTTGAGGTCGGGCTCGACGCCGCGGATCGACACCGAGCTGCCCTCGCCGAAGTCGCGCGCCAGCTGGACGCCGGTGATGCGGCCCAGGGCTTCGCCGACGTTCTTGTCGGGGAATTGGCTGATGTCCTCGGCGACGATCGAGTCGGAGATGGTGCCCGCCCGCTTCTTGCGGTTCATCGCCGATTGCAGGCTGGCGCGGGTGCCGACGACGATCTCTTCGACGACGGTCGCTTCCGAGTTGCTTGCGGGGGCGGTCTGGGCCGCGGCGTGATCGGCGATGGCGATTCCGGTGCTCAGCGCCAGAACAGAAGCCGTGGCGGCGATTTTCCGGCGACGAGCCGTCGAGAACTTCATGTTGTCCCTCCCTTACATTGACCTTGCCGTCCGACTGAGGACGACCGGGCGCCTGCGGCGCGGGAGCGCCCCCAACTTCGGGGGGCGCTCGACGCACAACGGCCATTGTTAGGACAAATTCCTAAGTGCCATATGTTGAGATGTCAATGCAATTTGTGGGAAGACACAACGAGGGTTTCGTGGTGTAACCGCCTCGCTCCCGTCAGGCGCGCCCGCGACCTTCAGAAGTTGCCTCCAAGCGCCAGCGGGATCGCGTAGGCTTGAGGGAGGCCGCCATGCACAAGCTCTTCCAAACCCGACTCGCCGCCGGCGCTTGCGCCCTGGCCTTGCTGCAGGCCGCCGCCGCGCAAGCCGCGCCGCGCTGGATGGAGGCGCTTGATAGGGGCGTCGTCGCCGTCCCCGCCATGAACGGCGGCGTGCTGATCAGCTGGCGACTGTTGGGCGATGATCCAGGCGGCGCGACCTTCAACGTCTATCGCGACGGCCGCAAGCTGAACAGCGAGCCGCTGACCGGCGCCACGAACTTCGTCGACAAGACGCCTGGCGCCGGGATCTACACGGTGCGCCTGGTCGACAAGAGCAAGGAAGGCCCCGCCAGCGCGCCCGCCAAGGTCTGGGCCGAGGGCTTTCTCTCGATCCCGATCGAACCGCCGCCCGCGGGCGTCACGCCCACCGGCGAGGCCTATGGCTACACGGCGAACGACGCCAGCGTCGGCGATCTGGACGGCGATGGCCGCTATGAGATCGTCCTGAAGTGGGACCCGAGCAACTCGAAAGACAACGCCTTCGGCGGCTACACCGGCGACGTCTATCTCGACGCCTACACGCTGGAGGGTAAGCGGCTGTGGCGCATCGATCTTGGCCGCAACATCCGGGCCGGCGCGCACTACACCCAATTCCAGGTCTATGACTACGACGGCGACGGCAAGGCCGAGATCGCGGTGCGCACAAGCGACGGGACGATTGACGGTGCCGGCAAGGTGCTGGGCGATCCCAACGCCGACTGGCGCGAGACCGGCGGCGAGCGTCCCCAGGCCGACCGCACCGGCGCCTTCGTCCAGCCGGACGGGACCAAGGTCGCCAAGATCCAGGGCCGCATCCTCAAGGGTCCCGAGTTCCTGACCATCTTCGAGGGCGCGACCGGCAAGGCCCTGGCCAGCGCGCCCTACTCGCCCCCGCGCGATCCGCGCACGGACGCGCCTTCCGTCGAGCAGATGACCGAGACGTGGGGCGACGGCTACGGCAACCGCTCGGACCGCTTCCTGGCGGGCACGGCCTATCTCGACGGTCAGCGGCCCAGCATCATCATGGGACGCGGCTACTATGCGCGCTCGACCATCGCCGCCTGGGATTATCGCGACGGCAAGCTGACCCAACGCTGGCTATTCGACAGTTCGGCGCCCGGCAACGAGGCCTATGGCGGCCAGGGCAACCATCAGCTCAGCGTCGC
The DNA here is from genome assembly GCF_002742635.1 of Caulobacter sp. X. Taxonomy (NCBI): domain Bacteria; kingdom Pseudomonadati; phylum Pseudomonadota; class Alphaproteobacteria; order Caulobacterales; family Caulobacteraceae; genus Caulobacter; species Caulobacter sp. X. The sequence goes on from NZ_PEGF01000001.1 coordinate 856,253, forward strand.
CGATCTGGACGGCGATGGCCGCGACGAGATCCTCTACGGCTCGATGGCGATCGACGACACTGGCAAGGGCCTGTGGAGCGCTCGCCTGTTCCACGGCGACGCCATGCACGTGGGCGACCTCGACCCGATCCATCCGGGCCTCGAGAAGTTCGGCGTTCATGAGAGCCCCAAGGCCAATGGCGGAATCGGAGCGGCCATGCTCGACGCCAGGACCGGCAAGGTTCTGTGGAGCACGCCGACCGACCACGACACCGGGCGCGGCCTGGCCGCCGACATCGATCCGCGCTCCCCCGGCGACGAGGCCTGGGGCTCGAACCAGGACGCGCTCTACACCGCCCAGGGCAAGGTCATCGAGGGCGTCAAGCATCCGCGCCAGACCAACTTCGCCATCTGGTGGGACGGCGACGAGCTGCGCGAGCTGCTCGACAAGAACCAGATCAGCAAATGGGACTGGAAGACCGGCCAGTCGGTCCCCCTGCTGACCGCCGAGGGCATGACCTCGAACAACGGCACCAAGGCCACGCCGGCGCTGTCGGCGGACATCCTGGGCGACTGGCGCGAAGAGCTGATCCTCCGGGCCGAGGACAACAAGTCTCTGCGGATCTACGCCACGCCCTACCCCACCGACCGACGCCTGGTGACGCTGATGCACGATCCGCAGTATCGGGTCTCGATCGCCTGGCAGAACACCGCCTACAACCAGCCGCCGCACACCAGCTTCCATCTCGGCGCGGGCATGAAGACGCCCAAGCCCGCCGCCATCGTGACCCGCAAGGCCTCGCAATGAAGTCCTTCCTGATCGGCGGCGCGGCCGCTTTCCTGCTGGCGGGCCTGGCCCACGGCCAGGACCTGCAGACCACCGCCAAGCCGGGCGCGCCAGAGCCTCCCGTGGAATGGATCGACAAGGCCACTGGCCACCGGATTGTGCGCCTGTCGCGCGAGCCTGGCAGCTCCAGCCTCTACTTCAACTACAACGCCTACACGCCCAAGGGCGACCGGCTGGTCTTCGCGACGCCGACCGGCATTACGGCCATGGACCTGAAGACCAGGGCCTTGACCAAGATCGTCGAGGGCAAGGTCAAGCTGCTGTTCGTCGGCCGCAAGACCGGCTCGGTCTATTACGAGAAGGCCCTGACCGCCGATCCGATGGGTCCGAAGGTCGTGATGGCCACCGATCCCTACACCAAGGCCACCCGCGAGGTCGCCAAGGTGGATCGCGGCGGCTTCCAGACCCTGAACGCCGACGAGACGCTGCTAGCCGGCGTCGCGATCCGCACCGACGTCCCGATCCCGCCGAACCTGGCCGACGCCCTGCCCAAGAACCCCGACGACGTCAAAAGCGCCGACGGCAAGGAGCTCTCCTATGCCGAGGGCCGCGAGGTTCAGCTGAACGCGCGCCTCGACAGCCGCATCCCGATGGAGATCTTCACGATCAACACCGTCACCGGCGAGCGCAAGGTCGTGCACCAGGCGACGGACTGGTTGAACCACCTGCAGTTCTCGCCGACCGACCCGGGCCTGCTGATGTTCTGCCACGAGGGTCCCTGGCACAAGGTCGACCGGCTATGGCTGGTGCGGACCGACAAGCCCAATGACACGCCGATCAAGATCCACACCCGGACCATGAACATGGAGATCGCCGGGCACGAGTGGTTCAGCGCCGACGGCAAGACCGTCTGGTACGACCTGCAGACCCCGCGCGGCGAGGACTTCTGGGTCGCCGGCTACGAGATCGCCACTGGCAAGCGCACCTGGCTGCACCTGGAGCGCAATTCGTGGTCGGTGCACTTCAACTCATCGCCGGACGGCAGGCTGTTCGCCGGCGACGGCGGCGACAGCGAGATGGTCGCCCATGCGCCCGACGGCAAATGGATCGTGCTGCTGAAGCCGCGCGCCATCCCGGATGTCGCGGGAATCCACGCCCCCGGGGCCGAGCACCTGATCAGCCCCGGCGTTCTGGACGCCGAGCGTCTGGTCGACATGCGCGGCCACGACTATCGGCTGGAGCCGAACGTCAACTTCACGCCAGACGCCAAGTGGCTGGTGTTCCGCTCGAACATGCACGGCGCCAACCAGGTCTACGCGGTGGAGATCGCCAAGACGCAGCCATGAAGGCGGCGTCCTGGCGCTCGCCCTATCGAGCGCCGAACAGCGCCTTGTCGGCCGTCTCGGCCATGCGCGCATAGCCAGCGTCGCCCGGGTGCAGGAAGTCGCCGCTGTGCAGGCCTTCCAGCATCCGCGACGGCTTGGCGGGATCCTTCATCGCCGCCTCGAAGTCAATGACGCCATCGAACTCGCCGCCCGTACGGATCCAGGCGTTGACGGCTTGGCGCGTGGTCTCGCCGGCGGCGTGGAAATACATCGCGCCCTCGAACGGCAGCAACGTGCCGCCATAGACCTTGACGCCGCGCGCGTGCGCCCGGGCGATCAGCTGGCGATAGCCGGCGATCAGCTCGTCGGCGGTGACGGCTTCGTTGGCGTAGCCCGGCTGAGCCGCGCGGCCGATGTCGTTGATGCCTTCCAGAACCACGACGGTGGAAATCCCCGGAATCGAGAGCACGTCGCGGTCGAAGCGGGTCAGGGCGCTGGGACCGGATCCCTCGCGCAGCAGGCGGCCGCCGCTGATCCCCACATTGACCACGCCGATGTCCCCGCCCCGCGCGGCGATCCGAGCGGCCAGCTGCTCGGGCCAGCCCATGTCGGCGTCGGGCGTTGAGCGCGCGCCCTCGGTGATGGAGTCGCCGATGGCGGCGATCACCGGCCGCTGGACGGCGCCGCGCACCTCGACGCCCGAGACCAGGCCGGGACCGCGCAGCGCCTGCTCGCCGGGGATCTCGCTCTTGCCCGTGTGGTTGCCTTGCGGCGAAACAAACAGGCGCACCCGGTGGCCGGCCGGAACGGTCGGCTCGACATAGAAGGTCGAGACCGAAAGGTGGTCCATCGCCTTGACCGGCAGGGCGATCGGATCGCTGAGCAGCGGCGCGCCCGGCGGAATGGAGGCCTCCGGCTTGCCGCCGAAGGTGACAGCGATCGGCGCGCCCTGGATCTTCCCGTCCGCGCTGGCCAGCGCCACCGTCATCGCGCCGACCTTCAGCGAACGCTCGCTGAGTTCGTTGGTCAGGCGCAGCCGGACGGCGTCGCCGCCCAAATTGATGCGCACGACTTGGCGCACGGTGACGTCCGAGAACGCGCGAAGCTCATTGGGCCTCGCGACCGCCACCGACTGCAGCGGGGCGATCCCCCAGGCGGCCGACCACGTCGACAAAGGCGCGGCGGCGACGGCCGGCTTCGGCTTGGGCGCCGCGACCACGGGTCCCGCGGTCAGGACAGCGGCGATCGCCGCCAACGGCAGGCCGGCGCGCAAGAGCTTCATGGTGTTCCCTCCCAGGATGATCGTCAGGGGCAGCTTGGCCCGCCCAGTCTTGGCTGGCCGGCGACGGAGGCCGGATGCACGTGTCGCGAGATCGGCAGCTTCAAGCGCGCCAGTCGCGTCGCGACCAGCGCCGCGCCCAGGCGGGCGCCCTGTTCGTTGATGTGGGTGTCGTCAGCGATCCCGTCGGGATAGCGCGCAACGTGGTCGTAGGGCTTGTATTGCAGGTAGAGCCTCTGCGAAGCGAGCTCCCCCCTCGCCTTCAGCGCCGCCATCATGTCGCCATCCAGGTCGACCAGCGGGACCTTCAGGTCCGCAGCCACACGATGGATCGTCGCCGCGTAGGGACCATGCGCGTCCTTGGGCCGGCCGTCCTCCCACATCCAGCGCGCGATCGGCGTCACGAGCACCGGCGTCGCCTTGGCCTTGCGGACGTCGCTCACGAAGCGGCGCAGATTGACGTCATAGGCGCCGTCCGGATCGGTGTGGCGCTCCATCTTCTTGGTGTCGGCGTCGTTGTGACCAAACTGGATCAGCACCGTATCGCCAGGCTGGAGCTGGGCCACGAGCTGGTCCCAGAGGCCTTCCTCGATGAAGGTCTTGGTCGAGCGGCCGCCGCGCGCCAGGTTCACGACCTCGACATTGGGGTCCAGGGAGCACTTCAGCACCATGCCCCAGCCCATCTGCGGATAGCGGTCCGCGCCGTAGTTGGCGGCGGTGGAGTCGCTGGCGATGACGATGCGCGGCCCTGGGGTCGGTGGCGTGGCCGCGACGGCGGCCGCGATGGCGAGAGCGGCGATCACGATTTCAGCTCCGCGAGGATCGAGCGATCGATGCTGGCGACGTCGCGCACGCCGGTCAGGGCCATCGCCACGCGCATCTCCTTCTCGATCAGGTCCAGTAACTGGGCGACCCCCGCCTCGCCGCGCGCGGCCAGCGCATAGACCGCGGCGCGGCCCAGCAGGACGCCCTTGGCGCCGAGGGCCAGCATCCGCACGACGTCGAGGCCCGAGCGGACCCCGCTGTCAGCCAGGACCGTCAGCCGGTCGCCCACCGCGTCGGCGATCGCCGGCAAGGCGCGGGCGCTGGACAGCACGCCGTCCAGCTGTCGACCGCCATGGTTGGAAACCACGACGCCGTCCGCGCCGATGTCGGCGGCGGCCTTGGCGTCCTCGGGATCGAGCACGCCCTTGATGATCAGCGGGCCCTTCCAGAGGTCGCGGATCCACTCCAGATCCTTCCACTGGATGGACGGGTCGAAGTTCGCGCCCAGCCAGCCCATGAAGTCCTCGAGGCCCGAGTTCTCGCCCAGCACCGGCGCGACATTGCCCAGGGTGTGCGGTCGTCCCATCACGCCGACGTCCCAGGCCCAGGCCGGCTTGAACATCGCCTGCGCGATCCGGCGGGCGGCCGCGTTGGGACCGCTCATTCCCGAGTGGGCGTCGCGATAGCGAGCTCCGGGCACCGGCATGTCGACCGTGAAGACCAGGGCCGTGGCCCCGGCCTCGCGGGCCCGGATCAGCAGGTCGCGCATGAACGCGCGGTCGCGCAGCACATAGAGCTGGAACCAGATCGGCGACGGCGAGGCCTTGCTGACCTCGTCGACGTCGCAGACCGAGACGGTGGACAGGCAGAACGGCACGCCCTTCTTGGCCGCGGCGCGGGCGGCCTGGCACTCGCCGCGGCGCGCGTACATGCCCGTCAGTCCCACCGGCGCCAGGGCGACCGGCAGGGCCTGCTTGACGCCGAACAGCGTGGTCGACGGATCGCCGGCCGAGACGTCCTTAAGCACGCGCTGGCGCAGGGCGATGTCGGCCAGATCCGAGACGTTCCGACCGAGCGTCCGCTCGGCGTAGGCGCCGCCGTCGATATAGTCGAACAGGAAGCGCGGCAGCTTGCGCCGCGCCGCCTCGCGGAAGTCCGTCGTGGACGAGACGATCATGGCTACTGCAGGTTCACGAAGGCGCCGCCGTCGACCAGCAGGGCCGCGCCGGTGACGTACTTGGCCAGATCCGAGGCCAGGAACACGATCGGCCCCGCCAGATCGTCGGGCTCGCCCAGGCGGCCCAGGGGGATGCGGCCGCTCATGTATTCACGCTTGGCGACGTCGGCGAGGTCGTCCTTGTTGATCGCCGTCTCGATGGTTCCCGGCAGCACCGAATTGCAGCGGATTCCGTACTTGCCTAGCGCGATGGCCGTCGACTGCATCAGGCTGTGCACGCCGGCCTTGGTCGGCGTGTAGTGGGTCTGCATGCCGCCGCCGACCAGGGCGCTGATCGAGCTGACCGCGATGATCGCCCCGCCGTGGCCTTGCTTGACCATCTGGTTGGCGGCCGCCTGCACCATGTAGTAGGCGCCGAACAGGTTGACCTTCATCGTCCGCTCCATGACCTCGGGCGGCATGTCGAGGAAGGCGTGGAACGGGCAGATGCCCGCGTTGTTGACGAAGACGTCGACCTTGCCGAAGGCGTCGACGGCCGCCTGGACGAAAGAACTGGCGGTCTCGACCTGGGCGACGTCGCCCTTCACGGCGATGGCGCGGCGACCCAGCGCCTCGATCTGGGCGACCGCGTCGGCCGCGCCGGCTTCGTCGGAGTGGTAGTTGATCGCCACGTCCGCGCCATGCTGGGCGCAGCCGATCGCGGCGGCCTTGCCGATCCCCTGCGAGGCGCCGGTCACCAGCACCACCTTGTCCTTCAGAAGCATCGTTTCTTCCACTCCGTTACTCACCGCTAGCGCTTGCCGACGGTCGTCCTCTTGCCGTTCCAGCCGAGATCGCGGCCGATGGCGTTGGCGGTGTCGCGCACATCGTCCACCAGCGCCTTCATGCGATCGTCGTCCATGTATTGGGCCGCGCCCGAGACGCTGATCGCCCCGACGATCTGGCCCGAGGCTCCGCGAATCGGGGCGGCGACACAGCGAATGCGGTCCTCGTTTTCTTCCAAGTCGAAGGCCACGCCACGCTGGGCGTAGTCGCGCATCCAGTCGATCCACTGCGCCTCGTCGGGCGCGCCCGGCGCCGGCGGGCCTTCGGATCGATAGAGCGCGCGCCAGCGGTCTTCGACATCGTCCAGCACCAGCGCCTTTCCCAGGCCTGTCGAGCGGATCGGCTGGCGATCCCCCACGCGGGAACTGATGTTGATCCGGCGCCGGCCGGTCAGCTTGTCGAGATAGAGCGCCCGGTCGTCTTCAAGCACGCCCAAGTGGACGGTGTCCTCGGTGTCTTCCCAGAGCTTTTCGAGATGCGGCCGGGCGATGCGCGGCAGGTCCATCTGCTGGCTGGCCAGGTAGCCCAGCTCCAACAGCTTCGAGCCGAGGCTGTAGCCTTCGCGCGGCGCCTGGGAGAGTAACCGACGCTCGACCAGGGCCGTGGCCAAGCGATGCGTCGTGCTGCGGGTCAGGCCCAGCTGCTTGGCCAGCGCCGGCAAGGCGATGGTTCCGGACTCGGCGACCACGTCCAGCAGATCGAGACCCCGGAACAGGGTCTGACTGCCGCTCGGAGACTTGGGCGCCGATTTGTCGTCCCCCGTCATCGCCTCCGCTCCCCTTGACGCTCGTTTCATTTTATAGCACTACCTCTCATATTGTGGAACGCAAGGCAAGCGGGCGCACGGCGACTCTTCTCGCCGAAGAGCCAAGTGAACCGATAGCGTGTCATAGGTTGTGTTGGGGAGGTAGGCGCGGCCAAACCGCGCCCAGTCTTGCCGAAATCTTTCGGCGGGCGAGCCTTCCTTGTCCTGGGCGTCGTCGAGGGCGATCGCCCGCCAGGTTGGAGCCTCGTCGTCCATGGCGTTCCCCGTCATCAAACACGTCCGCGCCTTTGTCGTCCGCGGGGGCGGCGCAGACTATCATGACCAAGGCGCCGGCCACTGGATCGACGACCACATCGCCACGCCGATGTCGCGCTATCCCGAATATCGCCAGAGCCGCCAGAGCTTCGGCATCAACGTGCTGGGCACGCTGGTCGTCGAGATCGAGGCCGCCGACGGCACGATCGGCTTTGCGGTGACCACCGGGGGCGAGCCCGCCGCCTACATTGTCGAAAAGCATCTCTCGCGCTTCCTGGAAGGCCGCGATCCGACCGAGGTCGAGAAGATCTGGGACCAGATGTACTTCTCGACCCAGTACTATGGCCGCAAGGGCCTGGTGGTGAACGCCATCTCGGGCGTCGACCTGGCGCTCTATGACCTGCTCGGCAAGCTGCGCCAGGAACCGGTCTACGCCCTACTGGGCGGCAAGGTCCGCGACGAGCTGACCTTCTACGCCACGGGCGCGCGCCCGGACCTGGCCAAGCAGATGGGCTTCATCGGCGGCAAGATGCCCCTGCATCATGGCCCCGCCGAGGGCGAGGAAGGCCTGCGCAAGAACATCGAGGAACTGGCGACCATGCGCGAGCGCGTGGGCGAGGACTTCTGGCTGATGTTCGACTGCTGGATGTCGCTGGACCTCAACTACGCGACCAAGCTGGCCCACAAGGCCCATGAGTACGGCCTCAAGTGGATCGAAGAGGCCCTGAGCCCTGACGACTATTGGGGCTATCGCGACCTTAAGAAGAACGCGCCCACCGGCATGCTGGTCACCACCGGCGAACACGAAGCCACCCGCTGGGGCTTCCGCATGCTGCTGGAGATGGAGTGCTGTGACATCATCCAGCCGGACGTGGGCTGGTGCGGCGGCGTCACCGAGCTGATCAAGATCGCCAACCTGGCCGACAGCAAGGGCGTGCTGATGATCCCGCACGGCTCAAGCGTCTACAGCTACCACTTCGTCATCACCCGCCATAACAGCCCGTTCGCCGAGTTCCTGATGATGGCCCCGAAGGCCGACGAGGTGGTGCCGATGTTCCACCCGCAGCTGATCGGCGAGCCCGTGCCGGTGAACGGCAAGCTCAAGCTCTCCGACGCGCCCGGCTTCGGCGTCGAACTCAATCGCGAGGTCGGTCTCCACCGGCCTTACGCCCGCTAGTCCTCTCTGAAGGCAAGACCTCGAATGAAACTGCTCCGTTACGGCCCCAAAGGCTCCGAGAAGCCCGGCCTGCTCGACGCCGACGGCAAGATCCGCGACCTGTCGGGTCACGTGCCAGACATCACCGGCGCCCAGCTCTCGCCGGCCAGCCTGAACGCGTTGGCGTCGATCGACCCGACCACCCTGCCCCTCGTCGAGGGCGCGCCCCGCTACGGCTGCCCGGTCGCGGGCGTCAGCAAGTTCATCGCCGTCGGCCTGAACTTCGCCGACCACGCCGCCGAGTCGAACCTGCCGATCCCGGAAGAGCCGGTGATCTTCACCAAGGCGGTCAGCTGCATCCAGGGTCCGAACGATCCCGTGATGCTGCCCAAGGGTTCGCTGAAGACCGACTGGGAAGTCGAACTGGGCGTCGTGATCGGTTCGCGCGCCCGCTACGTCTCGGAAGCCGAGGCCCTGGGCTATGTCGCCGGCTACGTGCTGATCAACGACGTCTCCGAACGCGCCTTCCAGATCGAACGCGGCGGCACCTGGGACAAGGGCAAGGGCTGCGACACCTTCGGCCCGATCGGCCCTTGGCTGGTGACCTCGGACGAGGTCGGCGATCCGCAGAACCTGGGCATGTGGCTGGAGGTCAATGGCCAGCGCAAGCAGGACGGCTCGTCCAAGACCATGATCTTCCCGATCAGCAAGCTGGTCTCGTACATCAGCGAGTTCATGACGCTGGAGCCCGGTGATCTGATCACCACCGGCACCCCCCCGGGCGTCGGCATGGGCCAGAAGCCCGAGCCGGTCTATCTGAAGGCCGGCGACGAAATGCGCCTGGGCATCGAGAAGCTGGGCGAACAGCGCCAGATCGTCGTCTCCTGGACCAAGGAAGGCGTCGCGTGAGTAACGTCTACGCCAATCGTTTTTCCGGGCGCACGGCCGTCATCACCGGCGGCGCCTCGGGCCTGGGCAAGGCGGCCGCCGCTCGCATCGTCGCCGAGGGCGGCAAGGTCTCGCTGTGGGACCTGGACGCCGAAGGCCTGAAGGCCGCCGCGGCCGAGGTCGGCGCGAGCCACACCGCGGCCCTGGACGTCTCCGATGAAGCCGCTGTGCTCGCCGCCGCCAAGGCCGCGCACGCGGCGCTCGGCCGGATCGATATCCTGGTCGCCTCGGCCGGCATCACCGGCGCGACGGCCACCGTGTACGAGTATCCGACCGACAGCTGGAAGCGCGTCTTCGACATCAACGTCAACGGCGTCTTCTACTGCTGCAAGGCCGTGGTCCCGTTCATGCTGGCGGGCGGCTATGGCCGGATCGTCAACGTCGCCTCGGTGGCTGGCAAGGAAGGCAATCCCAACGCCGGCGCCTATTCGGCGTCGAAGGCGGCGGTGATCGGCCTGACCAAGTCGCTGGGCAAGGAGCTGGCCACCAAGGGCGTGATCGCCAACAGCCTGACCCCCGCCACCTTCGAGAGCCCGATCCTGGAACAGCTGCCGCCCAGCCAAGTCGAGTACATGAAGGGCAAGATCCCGATGGGTCGCCTGGGCGAGGTCCACGAGAGCGCCGCCATGGTCTGTTTCATGGCGTCGGAGGAGTGCAGCTTCACCACCGCCGCGACGTTCGACACCTCCGGCGGCCGGACCACGTTCTAGAGGCTCTAGAGGAAGACTGGCGCCATGGCGTACACGGGCCCCATCGTCGATCCCCACATGCACCTGTGGGACCTCGATCGGCACTACTACGCCTGGCTTCAGGACACGCCGCTGCCGAACAACCCGGCCGGCGACATGACGCCGATCGCCTACAGATCTTATGGCCTCGACGACTATCTGGCCGACGCCAAGGGCTGGAACGTCGTCGAGGTCGTTCATGTCGAATGCGGCCTGCCGCCGAAGGACCAACTGTCGGAAACCGACTGGTTGCAGTCGATCGCCGACCAGCGCGGCGTGATCGGCGGCATCGTCGCCGGGGCCAATCTCGACGATCCTGGCGTCGAGGCGATGCTGGCGGCTCATGCCGCGCGGCGGAACGTCCGGGGCATCCGCCAGATCGTGAACTGGCACCAGGACCCGGCCAAGACCTATGGCCCAACGGACAAGCTGCTGGACGCGCGATGGCGGGAGGGCTTCGCCCTGCTGGCCAAGTACGGCCTCTCGTTCGACCTGCAGCTCTATCCTTCGCAGATGAAGGTCGCGGCCGAACTGGCCGGCGCGCACCCGGACATCCCGATCATCGTCAATCACGCGGGCATGCCCACGGATCGAGACGACGCTGGCCTCGCCGCGTGGCGAGGGGGCATGGCCGCGCTGGCCGAGCGCCCCAACGTGAGCTGCAAGATCTCAGGCCTCGCCATGATCGACCGCGCCTGGACGGTCGAGAGCCTGAGGCCCTTCGTGCTCCAGGTCATCGAGACCTTCGGCGTCGAGCGCTGCCTGTTCGCCAGCAACTTTCCGGTCGAGAAGGTGCATGGAAGCTTCGGCGCCTTCTACGCCGCCTATGACGCGATCACCGCCACCTTCGGCGATGACGAGCGAGAGGCGCTGTTCGCCGGTAATGCTCGACGCGTCTACCGACTGCCGAACTGACAAGAAAAAGACCGACCGGGAGGACGACATGAGCACGACCACGGAAAGCCGCCCCCTCGCCTTCCGCATGCAGCTGAAGCCCGGCGTCGCGGCGGAGTACGAGCGCCGCCATGACGAGCTTTGGCCGGATCTGGCCCAAGCCCTGCGCGAGGCTGGGATATACGACTACTCGATCTTCCTAGACGAGGAGACCATGAGCCTCTTCGCCGTGCTGCGCCTGCGCCCCGACAACAAGAAGGACGCCCTGCCGCTGCAGCCGGTGATGAAGCGCTGGTGGGACTACATGGCCGACTTGATGGCCGTGCATCCGGACAACAAGCCCGTCGAGTGGCCGCTGAAGCCTGTCTTCTACTTCGAGGGCTGACGGATGCGTTCGCCCCTCCTTCTGGGTCTGACGGCGGCGTTGCTGGCGACCACCGCCCTGGCCGAGCCCGTGCGCTACACGATGACGGCGTTCACCAACGCCAGCCAGTCGAACATGAGCGTCTACGACTCGGCCGACGGGACCCGCTTCACGCTCAAGAAGCCGCTGGCCTACACGCCGCCGAAGGGCCTCATTCGCGATCCCAGCGTGATGAAGCACATCGACGGCTGGTACTACATCGCCTACACGACCGGCTGGAACGGCGACACCATCGGCCTGGCCCGCAGCAAGGACCTCTCAGACTGGACGTTCCTGCGCGACGTCAAGATCGAGGTCCCCGGCGCGACGAACAGCTGGGCGCCGGAATGGTTCGTCGACGGGGATGGCTCCGTCAGCCTGATCCTGTCGGTTTCGACCACGGGGCAGCAGGGTCAGTTCCAGCCCTATCGCCTCACCGCGAACGACGCCTCGCTGGCGACCTGGAGCGCCCCGAAACCGCTAGCGGGCCTGGGTCCGAACTTCATCGACACTTTCGTCGTTCGAGAGGGCAGCCTCTATCAAGCCTTCGCCAAGAACGAGACCAGCAAGTTCATCGAGCTTTGGAGCGCGCCCTCGTTGGACGGCCCTTGGCAGCCGAAAGGGACCGGCGACTGGGCCGGTTGGGGCCGCTTCCTGGAAGGCCCCGCCCTCGCCCGTACGCCCGACGGCGGTTGGCGCATCTATTTCGACGCCTATCAGGACAAGCGCTACTGGTACTCCGACAGCAAGGACGGCTTCCGGACCTGGACGCCGAAGGCGGAACTGCCCGAGCTTTCGGGCGCGGTCCGTCACTTCACCGTGCTGAAGGAAGGCGGCGACCAGGCGGTCGCGGCCAAGCCGGCTGAGGCCCACAAGATCACCTGGGACAAGTATTCGCTGATGGTCGACGGCCAGCGGATGTTCTCTTGGGGCGGCGAGTTCCATCCCTTCCGCGTGCCTAGTCCGGACCTCTGGCGCGACATCCTCCAGAAGATGAAGGCCAGCGGCTACAACACGGTCGCGATCTATTTCGACTGGGGCTACCACTCGCCTAAACAGGGGGTCTACGACTTCAGCGGCGTGCGCGACATGGACCGCGTGTTGACCATGGCCAAGGAAGAAGGCCTCTACGTCATCACCCGCGCGGGTCCCTACGTGAACGCCGAGCTGACGCGCGGCGGCTTCCCGGGCTGGCTGGTCAACCAGCAGGCCCGCGCCCGCACCGACGCGCCGGAGTACGTCACGGCCGCCGACGAATGGCTCACCCAGATCAACGCCGTGATCGCTCGCCACCAGCTGACCACGGGCCAGGGCACGGTCATCGCCCACCAGATCGAGAACGAGCTCGACGTCGTCGGCGCGCCGCAGCAGCGCTACATGAAGTGGCTGGCCGACAAGGCCAAGGCGGACGGCATCACCGTGCCGATCTTCCATAACGACAAGGGCCGCAACGGCTACTGGACGCCCAAAGGCTCCAACGTGCCGGGCACGGTCGAGGGGCCGAACGACCTCTACGCCTTCGACGGCTATCCGGGCGGCAACTGCAAGGTCGACTCCACCCCCTCCAGCCCCGGCGTCGCGCCCGATTGGGGAATCTACGGAACAGGCGGCGCCAAGGGCGGCGCCTCGGCCAGCCCGAACACGCCCGGCTTCCTGGCCGAGTTCGGCGGCGGCTGGTTCGACTATTGGGGCAGCAACGGCGACTACGACTGCACCGCCCTCCATCGGGGCGTTGGCTACCAGCGGGTGTTCTACGGCACGAACATCGCCAACGGCCTGACGCTGCAGAGCTTCTACATGACCTATGGCGGGACCAGCTGGGGCTGGCTTCCGGCCCCGGTCGTGTTCACGTCCTACGACTACGGCTCGGCGATCGACGAGGCCCGGGGCCTGCGCGACAAGGCGCGGGTCATGAAGCAGATGGGCGAGTTCATCGGCGCGGTCCCCGACCTTACCCGCATGGACAAGGGCGAGGCCGTCGTCCCGTCGAACGACAAGGTCCGTGTCTATCACAACGTCAACGCCGAGACCGGCAGCCACCTCTATGTGGTGGTCCACAACCCCAGCAGCGGCACAGGCGACGAGGCCTTCACCTTCAAGGTGAAGACCCGCGACGGCGAGTATGTCGTCCCCAGCCGGATCAAGGGCCAGGACAGCAAGATGCTGATGGCCAGCTACGACCTGGGCGGCCAGCGATTGGTCTATTCGACGTCCGAGATCCAGACCCACCTGAAATGGAACGACGGCGACTTGGCCCTGCTCTACGGCCGCGCCGGCGAGACGGGCGAAACGGTGCTGCGCTACGCCAGCGCGCCGAAGGTCGAGGTGATCGAGGGCGACGTGGCCTCGACCTTCGACGCGGCCAAGGGCGACCTGAAGCTGACCTACGCCCACAAGGGCTTGGCGCGCGTTCGCATTACGGGCGGTGGCCGTCCTGCCCTGACCCTGCTGCTGGCCGACGCCGAGACCGGCCAGACCTTCTGGCGTCGTGAGGGCTTGCTGGTTCGAGGCCCGGGTCTGGTCCGGAGCTCGGCGATCAAGGGCGGCGTGCTCAGCCTGACCGGCGACACCGAGACCGACAGCCCGCTGGAAGTCTTCGCGCCCAAGGCGGTGACCGCTATCCGCTGGAACGGCGCCAAGGTCGCGGCGAAATCCACCGCGTCCGACAGCCTGCTGGCGACCAAGCCGCTGGCCGGCCCGGCGACGATCCCCCTGCCCGATCTCGCCAAGCTGGACTGGAAGACCGCGCCCGGCTCGCCCGAGGCCGATCCCAAATTCGACGACAGCGCCTGGATGAAGACCGAGGGCCGTCGCAGCGCCTCGACCGTACGCGGCCCGACCGGCCAGCCGGCGCTCGACATGAGCACCTATGGCTTCCACAACGGAGACGTCTGGTACCGGGGCCGCTATCAAGGCCGCGCCGACATCGACACCCTGACCCTGCACTACGGCGCCGGCGGCGCTGGGATGCTGCAGGTCTGGCTGGACGGCAAGTTCCTGGGTCAGCACGAGCTGGACGGCGGCTTGCCGCGACCGATCACCACCGGCGTGGCGACCTTCCAGATCCCCGCCGAGCTGCGCGGGAACGGCGAGCACGTCCTGTCGGTCATGGTCCGCAACAACGGCCACAACTGGGACCTCGACGCCGACGATTTCCACAAAGAGGCGCGCGGCCTGGTCTCGGCCTCGCTGTCGGGTCCGGGGACCTACAGCTTCGCCGTCCCGATCGCCTGGAAGATCCAGGGGAACAAGGGCGGCGAGGACATCGCCGATCCGGTGCGCGGATCGCTGAACAACGGCGGCCAGTACGGCGAGCGTGAGGGCTGGCACCTGCCGGGCTTCCCGGACGCCGCCTGGGCCAAGGCCGACATGGCCGCGACCAAGCCCTATGCCGGCACCACCTGGTACCGCACCAGCTTTGACCTCGCCCTCCCGAAGGACCACGACGTCAGCCTGGGCCTGACGATCGGCGATCCGGACAAGCCGCGGTCGCCGAACAAGCGCTATCGGGTCCTGATCTTCGTCAACGGCTGGAACATGGGCCAGTTCATCGCCAATGTCGGTCCGCAGCGGACCTTCGTCCTGCCGACAGGGATCGTCGATCCGCGCGGCAAGAACACCATCGCCCTGGCCGTGACCAGCGACGGCGCTCCCGGCGACGCGCTGGAGCCCGTCAAGCTCGTCAACCTGCGTACGGTGCGCGGCGGCCTCCCCGTCGCCCGCGTCGTCGCGCCCGATTTCAAACCCTAAAGACCGGCGCTCCCCCGCCGACTGCTACTGGAGACACCCGTGCCCAATCTCGCCCATGGCCTGGACGCCAAGGACATCAAGGCCAAGATCGCCTCGCTGATCAGCAACCTGGTCGACATCACCGACGAGACCGGCGAGTTCCTGCTGCGCCTGGACGACGGCCGAGTGATCGACACCAAGGGCTGGAACGACTGGGAATGGACCCACGGCGTCGGTCTCTACGGCCTGTGGAAGCAGTATGAGATGCACGGCGACGAGCGCGCCTTCGACATCATGGTCAAGTGGTTCGCCGACCGCTTCGAGGCCGGCACCCCGACCAAGAACATCAACACCGTCTCGCCCTTCCTGACCCTCGCCTATCTTTACGAGGCCACTGGCGACCACACCTACATCCCCTATCTCGAGACCTGGGCCGACTACGTCATGTACGAGGGCCCGCGCACCGAGGAAGGCGGCTTCCAGCACATCGTCTTCAACAGCGAGAACCCGCAGCAGCTGTGGGACGACACGCTGATGATGAGCGTGCTGCCGCTGGCCAAGATCGGCCTGCTGCTCGACCGCCCCGACTTCGTCGAGGAGGCCAAGCGCCAGTTCATGGTCCACATCAAGTACCTGGCCGATCGCAAGACCGGCCTGTGGTTCCACGGCTGGACGTTCCTGGGTCGTCACAACTTCGCCGACGCCCTGTGGGCGCGCGGGAACTGCTGGGTGACGATCGCCATCCCGGAATTCATCGAGCTCCTGGACCTCAAGCCCGGCGATGGCCTGCGCGCCTTCCTGATCGACGCGCTGGAAGCCCAGATCAAGGCGCTGACCGAGTATCAGGACCAGGAGACCGGTCTTTGGCACACGATCATCAACGACAAGACCTCGTACCTGGAAGCCTCGGCCACGGCCGGCTTCGCCTACGGCATCCTGAAGGCCGTGCGTAAGCGCTACATCGGCAAGGAATACGAGGCCGTCGCCATCCGCGCCATCAAGGGCGTTCTGGCCAATATCGACGACAAGGGCGAACTGCAGCAGGTCTCGTTCGGCACGCCGGTGTTCGACACGATCCAGGGCTACAAGGACATCCCCCTGACCTCGATGCCCTACGGCCAGTCGCTGGCCATGCTGGCGCTGGGCGAGTTCCAGCGCGCCTTCATCTAGGCCCCCAAGCCTTTGTATCGATTACGGTCCAGCCCCCGCGGCTGGACCGATGGGGCGGCAAGACCCCCTGAACGGGAATGAAACGCACATGGCCAGCTCGGACGCGCGCAAGCCTACCTGGATCAACTACTGGGGCTGGGGATCGGGCGACATGCTCGGGGCCGGCGCCCAGGCGGTGATCACCGGCTGGCTGGCCTATTTCTTCATCACCTTCTGCGGGCTCTCGCCGGTTGAGACCGGCCTGATCCTGGGCCTGCCGCGGCTTCTGGAAGCCATCACCTGCCCGCTGATCGGCTACGTCTCCGACAATCTGCGCCACACCTGGATCGGTCGGAAGATCGGGCGACGGAAAATCTTCCTGATCGTCACCATCCCGCTGCTGCCGGCCTTCGCCCTGATCTTCGTGACGGGCCAGACCTTCGCCTACTACCTGACGACCTTCATCTTCTTCGAGTTCGTCTACACGATGTTCCTGATCCCGTGGGAAACCCTCGCGGCGGAGATGACCAAGGACTACAAGGAGAAGGCCAAGTTCGCCGGCGCGCGCATGCTGGTCGCCCAAAGCTCGGCGATCCTGGCCTCTTACCTGCCGACCCTGATCATCAACCACTTCGGCGGCAAGGACTCGCCCAACACCTTCCTGATCATGGCCGCCATCTTCGGCGTGCTGTTCAGCCTGGTCGTGACCCTGGTGATCCTGCTCTCGTGGGAGCGCCCCTACACCGAGAACGAGAAGCGGATCCAGCCCGAGCCGATGGACTGGGGCAAGGCGGCGATGATCCCGGTCAACATGTTCCGCGACCTGTTCTCGACCCTGAAGATCAAGGCGTTCCGTCAGCACCTGTCGCTGTACCTGGGCGGCTACATCAGCCAGGACATCTTCAACACCGCCTTCCCGCTGTTCGTGGCGACAGTGATGGTCGGCTCGACCCTGATCATTTCGCAGCTGATGACGACCATGTACGTCGCCCAGCTGATCTCGGTGATGATCGCCATCCGCGTCATCATCCGCACCGGCCCCGTGGTCGCCTATCGCATGGCGATCGCCAGCGTCGGCGCGGCGCTTTTGCTGTTCCTGGCCTTCTACCTGATCCGTCCGGCGGGCTTCGCCGAGGGCGTCGCGGCGCTGAACGGAAACATCTTCAACCTGGCTTCGAGCCCGGCGGTTCTGTTCTGGCTGTTCGTCCCGATCATCCTGGCGGGCCTGGGCCGCGGGACGCTGAACTTCGTGCCCTGGGGCGTCTACAACTACCTGCCCGACGTCGACGAGGCGGTCACGGGCCAGCGGCGCGAGGGCATCTTCGCCGGCGTCATGACCCTGACCCGAAAGGTCGCCCAGTCCGGCGCGATCCTCTTGACCACCAGCCTGATCGGCCTGGGCGGCTTCGTCTCCGCGCCCAAAGGCCAGCCGCTGGCGCAGCAGACGCCGCAGGCCATCCAGGCCCTGGTCATGGTCATGGTCGGCGGCCCGCTGCTGGTGATGATCGCCGGCATGATCATCTCCTGGCGCTTCCGCCTCAACGCCCGCACCCACGAGGTGCTGGTCCACGAGGTCGAGCGCCTGCGCGCCGGCGCGACCGAAGCCGAGACGCCGGAGTCGAAGCAGATCGTCGAAGACCTGACCGGCTGGAAGTGGGAGCGCCTCTGGGGCCGCGGCTAGAGCCAGCCGTTCGAGCGGGCGATCCGCCCCGCCTCGACCCGGTTGGCCGCGCCCAGCTTCTGGGCCGCTTCCGACAGGTAGTTGCGGACGGTGCCTGGCGAGAGGTCCAGCACCTCGGCGATGTCCTTGTTCGAGCGCCCCTCCTCCGCCAGGCGTAGGATCTCGCGCTCGCGGTCGGTCAGCGGATCGGGCTCTGCGTCCCAGACGGCCTCGGAGAGCTCAGGCGCGACGGCGCGGCCACCGGCGGCGACCGTGCGGACGGCGGCCGCCAGCACGCTGCTGGGACCATCCTTCAGCAGATAGCCCTTCACCCCGGCGTCCAGCGCCCGGCGCAGATAGCCCGGCCGGCCGAAGGTCGTGACGATCAGCACCCGAGTGGCCGCGCCTTCGGCCTTGAGGCGGGTCGCGACATCGATCCCGGTCAAGCCCGGCATCTCGATGTCCGAGATCAGGACGTCGGGCTTCTCGGCCTGAACGAGGGCGACGGCCTGTTCGCCATCGGCGGCGCGGCCGACGACCTGGATGTCGCCCTCCATCTCCAGCAAGGCGCTCAGCGCGCCCAGAACCATCTTCTGATCTTCGGCGATCACGACGCGGATCATGACGCGGCCTCCAAGGGGGCTGTGGCGACAAGGCGGGCGCCCCGCTTGTCGGATTTGATCTTGAGACTGCCGCCAATGGCCGCCAGACGCGCGCGCATGCCCTTCAGGCCGGAGCCCTCCGCGATCTTGCCGCCCACGCCATCGTCGGCGACGGTGAGCACCAAGGAGGTCTCGCTGGGCTCCAGGCGGATCTCGCACCGGGTGGCGTTCGAATGCCGGATGACATTGGTCACCGCCTCGCGCAGAGCCATGGCCAGCACGGCCTCCTGCGCCGGATGACCGTCGGTGGTCAGGGCCGAGATGTCGGCCTGAACATTGGCGGCGGCCAACGCCTGACGCGCCTTGTCCAACTCGAACGCGAGGGACGCGCCGCGCATGCCGACCACGGCCGTCCGAACCTCGCCGAGCGCCTCGCGTGCGGCGGCGGCGACGGCCTGCATCTCGCGCTCGGCGGCTTCGGCGTCGCGGCTGACCAGGCGCGCGGCCAGCTCGGCCTTGACCGCGACCAGGGTCAGGGTGTGGCCCAGCAGGTCGTGCAGGTCACGGGAAATCCGCTCGCGCTCGGCGGTGGTCGCCAAGGCCCGGACCTCTTCGTGGGCGACGGCCAGCTCCTGGTTCTTGCGCTCCATGTCGGCCTGCATCAGCCCGGCGAAGCCGACGATGGCGCCGAAGATCACGCCAGAGAGCCAAGCCGACCAGCCGTGGTTGTGCAGCAGCGGCCCCAGGGCGATCAGGAGGGCCTCCAGGACGACCATGGTGCGGATCGCCATTCGCCGAGACGTCATGCGCGCCGCGAACGACATCGCGTAGATCGTGTAGACGCTCCAGCCGGTGTTGAACGGCGATAGGGCTAGGCCCAGGCAGAACATGACGGCGACCTGCCAAAGCACCGGTTGCCCGCGCCGCCGCCAGATCATCACGAAGAGGACCAGGAAGGCGGCCGCTCCGGCGAGAGACGCCGCGATCTCGATCTGGCCCGGCTTCCGGTAGAGCCAGCTGATGAAATAGAACGGGACGTAGATCAGCCAGACCAGGTGCCAGCGTCGCTCGAGAGCGCTCCGGGCCGGGCGCTCTTCGGCGCCCTTCAACGGACGGGTTTGATCCTTGCTCATCGGACCGGTGTCGCGCGCCCAGGAGCCCATGGTCAAGCGGCCCGACGACGCCAGGCGGTCCAGGCGGTCCAGGCGCCGATGATGGCGGCCACCGTGATCGCGACCAGGATCGACACGTGGTGCTCGACGTTCGCCATAGGCTGCGTCCCCGACAGCATCTGGGACAGCTGCCCCAGGTAGTAGGACGGCGTCAGCTTGGCGATATCGCCGAACCAGCCCGGCATCGCGCTGAGCGGGATCCACAGGCCGCCGAACAGGGAGAAGGCCAGGAAGACCAGGTTGGCGACGGCGGTCGCGCCTTGCGAGCCCATGCGCAGGCCGATGTTCAAGCCGATCATGGCGAACGGAATGGTCGAGGCCAGGCCAAGACCCAGGGTCGCGGCCCAGCGCCAGCCATCCATCCGCACGCCGCCGAACCAGGCCAAGCCGCCCAGCAGCAATACGGAAAGCGCGATCAGCGCCAAAGCCGCGGCCAGCCGTCCAGCCAGGTAGCCGCCGGCGGGCAGCGGCGCGATCTGCTTGAGCTCGATCAGCTTGGCCTCCCGCTCGGCCGCGACAGCCGCGCCGAAGCCGAACATGGCCGGCGCGATGGCGGCGAAGATCACATAGTTGGCCAGCATGAAGTGCGCGACCTCCTCGCGGCCCTTGCTGAGGCCCAGCCCCATCACGCCGTAGAACAGTAGCGGCAAGACGACGCTGGGAATGACGAACTGAGGCGTGCGCACGGTCGACAGGATCTGGGCGCGCGCTTCACGGCCGTAGATGGCCAGGGTGTGCAGGGCGGACATGTTAGGCGACCTCGGTTTGGCGTTGGGCCGGCGCGCCGGCTTGGACGAGACGGGTGACGGCGTCCTCCAGCGAAGCGCCGGCGACGGTCAGGTCATCGATGGTTTCGTCGCGGGCCAGCAGCTCGCGCAGGGTGGCGGGGGCGGAGGTGGTCAGCAGGGTGACCCGTCCGCCGTCGCGGCTGACGCCGGTCACGCGGGCCAAGCTGGCCAGGTCCGCGTCGGCGAGGCGCGTGCGGCAGCGGATGGCGACGGCGGACACCTGGCTCTTGATCGCCTCGGGCGTGCCGTCGGCGATGACCCGGCCGTGGTCGATCACCACGATGCGATCGGCCAGCGCCTCGGCCTCGTCCAGGTGATGCGTCGTCAGCAGCACCGACGCGCCCCGAGCGATCTCGGCCCGGACAGCGGTCCACAGCGCCCGGCGCGCGTCGATATCCATGCCGGTGGTCGGCTCGTCCAGGACCAGGAAGTCCGGACGACCGCAGATCGCCAGCGCGAACTGGACCCGACGCTGCTGGCCGCCAGACAGGGCGCCGCACCGCCGGCGCTCCAGGCCGTCGAGCCCGGCCAACTGCAAGGTCTCTTCCAGGGGACGGGGTTGGCGATAGTAGCTGCTGAACAGGTCCACCTGCTCGCGGACAGTCAGGGTGCGCGGCAAGCCGGTCTCCTGCAGCATCACGCCCATGCGGCCCCGAGTCGCGAGGTCTCGCGGGTCGCCGCCGAACAGGCGGACCTGGCCGGCGTCGGGGCTCAGGCGGCCGGTGAGCAGCGCCACGCTGGTGCTCTTGCCGGCGCCGTTGGGACCCAGCAAGGCCACGCATTGGCCGGGACGGATGATCAGGTCCAGACCGTCCAGCGCCTGGGTCGAGCCCCGCCGCTTGGTGACTTGGCTCAAGAGGCCGACGGGCGTTTGGGATGGGGTCGCTGACATGGTTGGTTTCCCTCGTTGTCGAGGCCAACATGCTTGTGTCCGGCGCGACGCATCAGTGCCGCCCGTCACCGGGGCGACATGACAAACGTCACCTTGTCGCGTCGCGGCGCGAAACCCGCCCTTGGAGGCGCGACTTTCGGCGCGTTACAACCAGAGTCGACGTGAGTCCCTTGGGGAGGCCGACCGCGAAATGCATACGCAGAGAATTCTGGTGACGGGCGGCGCGGGCTTCGTCGGATCGCATCTGTGCGATCGGCTGCTGGAGAGCGGCGCCGAGGTGCTCTGCGTCGACAACTACTACACCGGCTCGCGCCTCAACGTGGCGCAGAACCTGTCCAATCCGCGCTTCGAACTGCTGCGTCACGACGTGACCATGCCGCTCTATGTCGAGGTCGATCAGATCTACAATCTGGCCTGCCCGGCCAGCCCGGTGCACTACCAGTTCGACCCGGTGCAGACGACCAAGACCAGCGTCCATGGCGCGATCAACATGCTGGGCTTGGCCAAGCGGGTGAAGGCCAAGATCCTGCAGGCCTCGACGTCCGAGGTGTACGGCGACCCGACCATCCACCCCCAGGTCGAGAGCTATTGGGGCAACGTCAATCCGATCGGGATCCGCTCTTGCTACGACGAGGGCAAGCGCTGCGCCGAGACCCTGTTCTTCGACTACTGGCGCCAACACAAGCTGCGCATCAAGGTGGCGCGGATCTTCAACACCTATGGCCCGCGGATGCATCCGAACGACGGGCGCGTGGTGTCGAACTTCATCGTCCAGGCGCTGAAGGGCGAGGACATCACCCTGTACGGCGATGGAACCCAGACGCGGTCGTTCTGCTATGTGGACGACCTGGTCGACGGCCTGATCCGGCTGATGAACACGGGCGACGACGTGACGGGCCCTATCAACCTGGGCAATCCGGTCGAGTTCACGATGAAGCAGCTGGCCGAGATGATTCTCGAACTGACGGGCAGCCCCTCGCAGATCGTTCACCGCCCCCTGCCCTCCGACGATCCGCGCCAGCGGCAGCCGGACATCACGCTCGCCAAGCAACACCTGGACTGGACGCCCACGGCGCCGCTCAAGGTGGGACTGATGAGGACGATCGAGTATTTCGAGGGCCTGCTGAAGGCGGCTTGACACGGCCAAGCCTTGCCGGGATCGGCGCGCGCCAGTAACAGCCAATTATGGCGCGTTCTGTTTCCTCGCTGGCCCTGCTGCTAGCCATTTCACTTCCAGCCTTTGCTCAAGCCCAGGAGGTCGAGGCGATCTCGGTCTGGGGCCGGCGCGCCAACGACTTGGGCCGCGCGACCTCGGCCAGCGAAGGGCGCGTCTCCTATGCCGACTTCGCCGTGCGCCCGTTGCTGCGTCCGGGCGAGTTGATCGAGGCGGTCCCTGGCCTCGCCGCGACCCAGCACTCCGGCGCGGGCAAGGCCAATCAGTACTTCCTACGCGGCTTCAACCTTGATCATGGCACGGACCTGGCCGCCTCGCTGGATGGCGTGCCGCTCAACCTGCCGTCCCACGGCCACGGCCAAGGCTATCTGGACCTGAACCTGCTCACGCCCGAGTTCGTCCACGACATCGGCTTCAAGAAGGGCCCCTATTCCGCCGAGAACGGCGACTTCGCCACCGCCGGCGCGGTCGCCTTCGAGACCGCCGACCACCTGCATGGCGACGGTTTGCAGGCTTGGGCGGGCGAGAACGATTATTACCGCGCGGTCGGCTCCAAGGCGCTGACAGACAACGTGCTGGTCGCCGCCGACCTCTCGACCGCGCGCGGAGCCTGGACCAACCCCGAGGACCTGCGGAAGATCAACCTGCTGGGACGCGCGCTGGCGGGCGGGTGGTCGATCACCGCTTTGGCCTACGACGCCAAGTGGAACGCCACCGACCAGATCCCGCGCCGCGCGGTCGAGGCCGGCGCCCTGGATCGTCTCGGCGCCGTCGATGCGACCGATGGCGGAAACACCTCGCGCTACATGCTGTCGGCCCGCCGCCGCGACCTGCTGCGCGGCCTGGACGCGGTCGTCTATGTCCAGCGCTACACGCTCGATCTCTATTCGAACTTCACCTACTTCCTGGACGATCCGGTCAATGGCGATCAGTTCGAACAGGTCGACCGCCGCTGGGTCTATGGCGGCTCGCTGGTCAAGCGCTGGAGCCTCGGCGACGGCTGGAGCGCCCGCACGGGCGCCTCGGCGCGCGTCGACGACATCGGCAAGGTCGGCCTCTACCGCACCACCGCCCGCGCCCGGCGCGCGACGGTCCGGCAGGATGCTCTGACCGAGTGGTCGACGGCGCTGTGGGGCGAGGCCTCTCGGCGCTTTGGCAAGCTGGACGCCACCTTCGGCCTGCGCGCCGACGCCATGGGCGCGGACGTCGACGCCGGCGATCGGCGCAACGCTGGGACCGTCAGCGATCTGCAGGTCAGCCCGAAGCTCGCCCTGGCCTGGCGGGTCTCGAAGACCTTCGAGCTCTATGCCGACGCCGGACGCGGCTTCCATTCCAACGACGCCCGCGGCGCTGTGATCACGGTCGATCCGGTGACCGGCAGCGCCGCCGAGCGGGCCCCGCTTCTGTCGCCCACCGATGGGGCGGAGCTCGGCCTGCGCTGGAAGCGCGATGACCTGACCCTGACCGCCGCCGCCTGGGCGCTGCGGGTGGATTCAGAGCTCGTCTATGTCGGCGACGCCGGATTCACCGAGGCCAGCGGCGCCACGCGACGGCGGGGTCTGGAGCTGCTGGCGGACTGGCGACCGACCTCGCGACTCAGCCTGACGGGCTCGTATGCCGCCACCCACGCGCGCTTCGCCGACCATCCGCCGGAAGGCGATCGCATCCCTAACGCGGTCGGCTCGGTGCTCAGCGCGGGCGCCAACTGGACGCCGGTCAAGGGATCGACCCTCTCGCTGACCTATCGCCGCCTGGGCGGCGCGCCGCTGATCGAGGACAACTCGGTGCGCTCGCGCCCGACCAGCCTGGTCAACGCCCTGTTCGTCCAGGAGCTGGGCCGCGCCATCCTGATGATCGAGGTGCTGAACCTGACCGACAGCCAGCGCGACGACATCGCCTATGTCTATGCCTCGAGGCTGCCTGGCGAGCCGGCCGAGGGTGTCGAGGACGTGCATTTCCATCCGGTGGAGCCACGCACTGTGCGCGCCGGTATCAAGATGAATTTCTGACGCCTCCGGAAGGAAAAAGGGATGATTTCCCCTTCACTCATGACCAAGGTGTCGGCGGGGTTCATCAGGGTTCTGAATTGAGGGGCTGAATTTGTCCAAGCGTTCCATTCGCTACGCCGTGGCCGGCGTCATCGCGGCCGCGCTCGCCGCTTCTGTCGCTCACGCCGACGCCATCAAGCAGACCAAGGCGCCGTTCGAGGACAAGTTCCGCCAGCTGGAGGGCGAGGACTGGCCGACCCCGACCGACTACCGCAACGCCTCGGGCGCGCCGGGCTATCGCTACTGGCAGCAGAAGGTCGACTACGACGTCTCGGTGCGTCTGAACGAAGACACCAAGACCCTGACCGGTCGCGAGACGATCAACTACCGCAACAATTCGCCCGACAGCCTGCCCTATCTGTGGCTGCTGCTGGATCAGGACGCCAAACGCAACTCGATCGCCGAGATGACCGACACGGTCTCGGGCGACAGCGTCAGCCTGAACGAGATCCGCCGCATCCAGCGCTTCAAGGAGTGGGAAGGCGGCTTCACGATCAAGTCGGTGAGGGACGTCTCGGGCCGTCCGCTGAAGTTCACCGTGGTCGACACCCTGCTGCGCGTCGATCTTCCCCAGGCTGTGAAGGCCAATGGCGGCGAGACCAAGATCGTCATCGAATGGACCCTGCCGCTGATCGAGAACAAGATCGTCGGCGGCCGCAGCGGCTACGAATGCTTCACCGGCAAGGACGAGGACGGCAACTGCATCTACGAGGCCGCCCAGTGGTTCCCGCGCCTGGCCGTCTATTCGGACTATGAGGGCTGGCACAACAAGGCCTTCCTCGGCTCGGGCGAGTTCACCCTGGAGTTTGGCGACTACCGCGTCGCCCTGACCGTGCCGTCGGACCACGTGGTGTCGGCCACCGGCGTCCTGCAGAACCCCGCCGCCGTGCTGTCGCCCGCCCAACGCGACCGCCTGGCGAAGGCGCGCACGGCCGCCGAGCCGGTCTATGTCGTCACCCCCGAGGAGGCCGCGGCCGCCGAGAAGGGCAAGGCCAAGACCGAGAAGACCTGGATCTTCCAAGCCAGCAACGTCCGCGACTTCGGCTGGGCCAGCTCGCGCAAGTTCGTCTGGGACGCCCTGGGCGTGAAGCAGGAAGACCCCAAGGCTGAGCATCCCGTCGTGATGGCGATGTCGTTCTTCCCCAAGGAAGCCCGGCCGCTGTGGGACGCCTATTCGACCAAGTCGATCGCCCATACGCTGAAAGTCTATTCGGACTTCACCTTCGCCTATCCCTACCCGGTGGCCCAGTCGGTCAACGGTCCGGTCGGCGGCATGGAATATCCGATGATCAGCTTCAACGGCCCCCGGCCGGTGAAGGACAAGAAGACCGGCAAGCTGACCTATACCGACCGCGCCAAGTACGGCCTGATCGGCGTGGTGATCCACGAGGTCGGCCACAACTACTTCCCGATGATCGTCAACTCCGACGAGCGTCAGTGGACGTGGATGGACGAGGGCCTGAACAGCTTCCTGCAGTTCCAGGCCGAGAAGCAGTGGGACAAGAAGTTCCCGTCGCGTCGCGGCGAGCCCAAGAACATCGTCGAGTACATGGTCAGCCAGGACCAGGTGCCGCTGATGACCCAGTCGGACTCGGTGATCCAGTTCGGTCCCAACGGCTACGGCAAGCCGGCGACCGCGCTGGTTGTCCTGCGCGAGACGGTCATGGGCCGCGAGCTGTTCGACCGCGCCTTCAAGGAATATGCGAACCGCTGGCGCTTCAAGCACCCGACGCCTTACGACTTCTTCCGCACGATGGAGGAGTCTTCGGGCGTCGACCTCGACTGGTTCTGGCGCGGCTGGTTCTACTCGACCGACCACGTCGACATCGCGCTGGACAAGATCGTGCAGGGCCGCATCGACAGCGGCGATCCCGACGCCGAAGCGGCCGTCCGCAAGGCCGAGCGCGCCAAGGAGCCGGAGTCGGTGACCGCCAGCCGCAACACCGGCAAGACCGTCGTCGAGCTGGATCCCAAGGTCCGCGACTTCTACGACCAGACCGACGAGTTCACGGTGTTCGATAGCGCCCGCAAGAAGGCCAAGTCGTCGCGTGAGGAACTGACCCCCGAGGAAAAGGCCGCTCAGGACTTCAAGGACAACCTCTACCGCTTCACCTTCCGCAATGTCGGCGGCCTGGTGATGCCGGTGATCCTGAAGATGGACTTCACCGACGGCTCCACCGAAACGGTCCGCATCCCGGCGGAAATCTGGCGTCGGAATTCCAAGCAGGTCACCTGGCAATACGTCTCGGCCAAGCAGCTGAAGGGCGCCGAGCTCGATCCGCTTTGGGAGACCGCCGACGCCGATCGCGGCAACAACGTCTACGAAGGCGCGATCATCCCGACGACGTTCAAGGTCGCCAGGCCGCCGGAAGGCGGCGGCAACCGCATGAAGGACGCCAACCTGGAAGTCGGTCCCGACAGCCTGGCGACCAAGCCCAGCGCCGAGCCCAAGAAGGACGAAGGCTCCAAGTGATCCGGCGCGCGGTCGTTCTGATGGCGGCGGCGGGCTTGCTCCTCGCCCCGCTTCCGGCGGCCGCGCACCGCGGCCATGGCGCGCTGAGCGTCGTGGAGCTCGACGCCAAGACCGGCGCGGTGACGGTCAGCCACCGCGTTCCGGCGCACGACGCAGAGCCGGCCCTGGCCGCCATCGCCCCGGACGCCCAGACCAGCCTGGACGATCCCGAAGCGGTCGAAGCCTTGAAACGCTACATGGCCAGCCGCTTCAGCGTGTCGATCTCCGGCCAGCCCGTGGCGCTGACGCTCAAGGACATGACCCTGGGCGCCGACGAGGTCCGCTTCGAATATGCTGGCATGACGTCACCGGCCGACATCGCCGGGGCGGTCACGGTCCGAGCGCCTCTGTTCGCGGACATCTATGGCGACCAGGTCAACCAGGTGAACATCCGCCGGCTGGGCGTCACCCGGACGCTGATCTTCAACGCGTCAGACGCGGCCGATCCTCAGACGGTGGACGCGATCGTCCCTTAGGCGGACATGACAAACGTCACCTCGAGCGCGTGACCCCAGGCACTGCAACGCTTTGAGTCGTCCTGGCAGGTTCCTCGCAACAGAGGAGACCCACCATGACCTTCACGACCCGCCGCGCCGCGCTTCTGGCCGCCACGGGCCTGGTCGCGTTCAGCGCCAACGCCTACGCCCAGACGACGACCGCCTCCCCGCCTCCCGCGAAAAAGGAGCCGTCGACCCAGGTGCAGGGCGTGACCATCACCGCCCCGTCCAGCCAGGACATCAAGACCTCGATCGACCGCCGCAGCTACAGCCTGGGCAAGGACATCCAGGCCACCACCGGTTCGGTCGCCGACGTGCTGCGCAACGTGCCGTCGGTGCAGGTGGACGTTCAGGGCAATGTCAGCCTGCGCGGCGACTCCAACGTCACCATCATGATCGACGGCAAGCCGTCCGGCATGTTCAAGGGCGACAACCGCGGCCAGGTCCTGCAGCAGATTCCCGCAAGCCAGTTCGAGCGGGTCGAGGTGATGACCAATCCCTCCGCCGCCTTCAGCCCCGAAGGCTCGGCCGGCATCATCAACCTGATCACAAAGCAGCAGCGCGGCGTCGGCGCGACGGGCTCGGTGCGCGCCAACGTCGGCACCGAAGGCCGCAAGAACGCCAGCATCAGCCTGGCCCGCAACACCAAGGCGCTGACGCTGTCGGCCGACGCCGGTTGGCGCCGCGACAAGGCCAAGGGCCAGATCGTGGACGACCGCGAACGTCTCGACACGGCGACGGGCAAGTACTCCCCCAGCCACCAGGAGGTCGGCTTCGTCAGCCGCGGCCAATCGCACAACGCCCGCGCCGGGGTCGACTACGACCTCGACAAAAAGACCCGCCTCAGCGCCGAAGCCCGCTACAACGACATGAGCTACAAGTCGAAGTCCGGCTCGGACTACGACGGCCGCACCCCGAGCGGCGCGCCCAGCGTCCGCTACCAGCGGCGCGGCGACGGCGAGATGAAGCGCTCGGTGGCGGGCCTCTCCGGCGACCTGCGCCGCAAGCTATCTGGCGACGATCACGAGTTTACCGTCCACGCCAGCCTGGAGCGCACCCGCGACCGTCAGATCACCGTGTCGGACGGTTTCAACCAGCTGCCGATCGTCTCAAGCTACGCCGAGCGCGTCCGCGTCGGCGACGAACTGGTCCAGGGCCGGCTGAAGGCCGAGTACAAGCGCCCCCTGCCCGGCGGCGCCAAGCTGGTGGCCGGCTACGAGCTGCAGGTCGACGACAACGACTATGACAACTACGGCGCCCGCGGCCCGCTAGGCGGCTCGCTGACGACCGATCCGGCGCTGACCAACCAGTTCAAGTACAAGCAGGCGGTCAACGCCCTCTACGCCACCTACAGTCGCTCGATGGGCGACTGGACGGTGATGCCGGGCCTGCGCCTGGAAGAGGTCCAGATCGACACCAACCAGGTGACCTCCAATCTGAAGGACTCCAACGACTACCTGCGCGCCTATCCGTCGCTGCACGCGCAGTACAAGGTCGATGACACGCGCCAAATCAACGCCAGCTACAGCCGTCGCATCCAGCGTCCGAGCGCCCAGGACCTGAACCCGTACCGGATTTATCAGGACCCCTATAACTACCGCCAAGGTGACCCGCGCCTGAAGCCGCAGGTGACGGACTCGTTCGAGGTCGCCTACCAGCTGCGCAAGGGCTTCAACTACTATCTGGGCACACTGTACTGGCGCGAGGCGCGCGACGGCGTCACCGACGTGGTGCGCGAGCTGCCGGGCGGCGCCCTGCTGACCACCAAGGCCAACCTCGCCAAGAGCCGCAGCGGCGGCCTGGAACTGGTCGCCAACGCGCGCCTGACGCCCAAGATCTCTTACACGATCAGCGGTAACGCCGCCTGGAACGAGATCGGCGCCACGGACCTGGGCTTCCCCAACAGCCGCTCGACCTGGACCGTCTCGGGCTATGCGGCCCTGAACGTTCAGGCCACGCCCAAGGACTTCCTGCAGATCAGCGGCTTCGCCACCGGCAAGCGCTTGACGCCCCAGGGCTACAAGGAGCCGACGGGGATGCTGCTGCTGGGCTACCGCCACAAGTTCAACGACCGCCTGTCGGGCGTGGTGACGGTGCAGGACGCGCTAAAGACCTTCGGCGACAAGCTGGTCATCCAGACGGCCGCCCTGAAGGAGCGCCGGGCCATGGACCTCGACCTGCGAGCGGTCTTTATCGGCATCACCTACGGCTTCGGCGGCCAGGGCGCGGCCAATCCCCGTCGTCCGCGCGAGCCGGCTTTCGACTTCCAGACCACCCCGGGCGGCGTCGGCCCGATGTAGGCGCAAGGCGGCGGCTGGCGAACCTCGCCGGCCGCCAAGCCCCCGCGCCGCGGCGGCGGGCCAGCTCCCGAAAGTGCGTACGCTGCGGCAACCTGCCCTATAGCCTTTGTCACGCGGTCGGCTTTCTGCATTAGCGCATGAAAAGCTTAGCCGTGACCCACGCGACCTCTCCCGCCCCCCGAGCGGCCGAGGGCCATTTGCCAGGAGCCGCCGCGACGCGGGTGGCCACGGACTTCCTGCTCGATCACCTGATCGCGGGACTTAAGGCTCATGACGGCGACCTGCTTTCGGTGCTGGTGCTGGCCGCGCTAAGCTCGGGCAACTGCGCCCATCTGCCGGCCGAGCAGTTCGCGACGCTGGACAGGGCTCCGCCGGACCGGGAGCGTCGCCCCCTCACGATCCGCCAGGTCGCCCAATCGCTGGGCCAGCCTTACGAGACCGTGCGCCGGCGCTTCGCCGCCTTGGAGACCGCCGGACAGATCGTCCGGCGCGGCCGCAACGGCTTCATCATCCCACAAGCGGCCGACAATGCGCCAGAACGCCGGGACGCCGTGCGGCGCACCCACGCCAAGGTCCAACGCATGATGAAGACGCTTCAGGCCTTCGAGCGGCGCTCAGCGTGAAACGAAAACCGCCGCGGCCAAGACCGCGGCGGCGTCGTGGGATCGAAGCCAGGGCTGGCCTCAGATCAGCTTGCTAGCGACCTAGAACTCATACCGCAGCGAAACCTGCATGTACCAAAGCGACAGGCCCGTGTTGCGGGTCTTGGTCACCGAGGTCGGGACGCTGGAGTAACGGTAGCGGGCGCAGCTAGCGTCATTGGTGGCCGCCAGGGCGCCGGCCGAGGTCAAGCAGTCGACCCGGGCCAGGGTATTGATGTCGCCATATTCCGACACCAGACCCCAGTCGCGGTTGATCAGGTTCAGCAGGTTGCGGATATCGACCTGGACCTTCAGCTTGTGGCCGTTGATCAGGGTCGGCAGCTCCTGGCTGAACTGGGCGTCCAGGCGGTTCACCGGCGCGTTGGTGTTCGAGTTCTTCTTCACCAGGCCGGTCGGCAGGTTGAACTGGTTCACGTACTTCTTGAACAAGGTCACGTCGTTGGCGGTGGCGAAGGTGACCAGGCCGTAGTCCAGGCCCGTGGCGCCGCCGTTGCCGCTCATGTCAGGCACGTAGAGCATCTGAGCCGTGCGGTTGACGCCGAACACCTGGCTGCGGCCCGACTGGCGGTCCTGCATGTAGAAGCCGAACGGACGACCGTCCTGGCGCTCGGCGAAGAGCGTCACGCGGGTCTCGTTGTCGCCGAAGAACTTCTTGCGATAGCTGAACTCGGCCTTGAAGCGGTTCTTGATCTCGTAGACCGAGCGGCCGAGGTAGTCGCGGTTCGGGTCCATGCCGGCGGCGACGCCGCCGTACAGCGAACCGGCTGTCGTGCCGAAGAAGAGACCGGCGTTGACGTCGGTCATGTGCTGGCGGGCGTAACCCAGCGAGAAATCGCCGCCCCAGTCGAAGCGCTTGCCGACCTGGAAGCTGGCGGTCCAGCTTTCGCCCTTGTCCGTGTTCGAGACGATCACGTCGCGGTTGGAGCCCAGGTTGGTCGAAGCCTTGCCCGGGGTCGTGGCGGCCAGGCCGTCATAGCGGATGCGGCCGTCGGGCAGGAACTGCTGCACGCCGTTGATGACCAGCGGCTGGGCGCGGCTGTCGTAGTAGGTCAGCTCGTTCTTGGACTGGGTGGCGATAAAGTTGGCCGTGGCGGTCACGCCCTCGGTCCACTTGCCCGAACCGCGCCATTCGCCCGACAGGTACAGCTTCCATTGGCCCGGCATCTCGAAGCTGGGCGACAGGGCGATCGCTTCGCTGAGCGGCGGGATGGTCACCGAACCCGTCAGCGTGCCCTGCTGCAGCTGCTGCACCACCTGCGGGACGACCAGGCCGAAGTTGGAGTCGGTGTTCAGGTTGTTCAGCGCGGTAGCGCCGATCGCCTGGGTGAAGCCGGGCGTGCCGCCGGTCTCGGTGTAGGTCCCGGCGGCGGTGCGCTGGATGGTGACCTGGCTGGTCGCATAGCCCGTATTGTAGAACGAAATCCCCGTCAGGACGTCCGGCGAGCCGCCGGCGAACAGGCCAAACCCGCCCGTGAAGCGCAGGCTGTCGGTCGCCTTCCAGTCCACCGACAGGCGGGGCATGAAGACGTACAGGCCGTCGATGGTCTTCTGGTTGTTGAAGCCGTTACGGGCCGTGAAGTTCGGGTTCAGGATCGGGCGGTCCGGCTGGTCGTACCAGTCGAAGCGGACCCCGGCCGTGACCTGCAGGTTGTCGGTGACGTCCAGGGTGTCCTGGGCGAAGCCGGAATAGGTCCAGTAGGTGCTGTTGAACGCCGCGTCATTCGCCTTGCCGGTGACGGAGTTGGCGTAGATCAGCTGGCTGGCCTTGCCAGCCTGATAGTCGGCGATCGAGTCGAAGTAGTACTGGCCGCGCGAGTTCGGAACGAAGACGTCGAACACGTCGGCCTTGCGGGCCTGGGCGCCGATCTTGAAGCGGTTCTCGCGCCAGCTGTATTCGGCGACGGCCTGGTAGCGGGTCTCCTGCTCGTCCAGGGCGTTGGCGTGACGGAACTGGTCAGGACCGAAATAGACCTGCGAGAAGCCGGCGGCGCAGCTGGTCAGGGTGGCGTCGGAGCTCGGCGCGGCGCACACGCGCACATCCGAGAAGTTCTGGCCGCCCGGCGGGTTCTGGCCGTTACGGTAGTCGCGATAGGTCGCCTTCAGGGTGGTGGCGAGCTTGTCGGTCCAGTTGGAGTGGATTTCCAGCGTCGTGGCTTCGTCGCTGTTTTCCTGCTTGTACCAGTGCGAGTACAGCGCCGCGACGCCGGCGGCCAAGTCCGTCCGCTGTAGCGAGCTGCTTTCGGCGTAGCGATAGGTCAGGCTGGCGCGGTGCTTGTCGCTGATGTTCCAGTCGATCTTGGCCGAGTACTTCTTGTCGGTGACCGGCGCGGTCAGCGGGATGCCGCCCAGGCTGTACTTGCTGGCGTAGCCGGTGTTGTAGGTGTTGACGATCGAGTCGATCGTCGCCTGCGTCAGGTTGTTCGAGAAGATGTTGACCGCGCCCGAGCCCGGCGCGCCGAACTGGGTGGTGTCCAGCGTCTTGTAGTTCTCGTAGCTGACGGCGAAGAACAGCTTGTCCTTGATGATCGGACCCGACAGGAACCCGCCGTAGTTCTTCTGGCTGACGGTCTGGGGCACGCGGGTGTCGCTGTAGTGCCGCCCGACCATGCCCTCGTTCAGATAGTTGTCGAACAGCACGCCGTGGAAGCTGTTGCCGCCCGAGCGCAGCACCAGGTTCAGGGCGCCGCCCACGAAGTCGCCGTTCTCGACATCGGTCGGCACGGCGGCGACGGCGAACTGCTCCACGGCGTCCAGGGTGACCGGACCGCGCGCGGTGCTCATCCCGCCTTGGGCCAGGCCGAAATTGTCCTGAGCCGACACGCCGTCGACCGTCAGGCGGTTCAGGCGCGGGTTCGAGCCGGCGATCGAGATGCCGCCGGCGTTGGTGCCGGCGCGACCGCCGGACAGGTCCTGGGCGACCAGGATGTCGCGACGCGCGAAGTCGCGCGGGTCGCGGGTCACGGCGACCACGGAGTTCAGATCATCCCGGTTCAGAACGGTCTTGGGCCCCTGGTCGTTGTTGCGGCGGCTCGCCGCCGACACCACGATGGACTCGACCTCGGCGCTGTCCCCAAGCTCCACGCCCAGGTCGGTGGTCTTGCCCAGGCTGAGGAAGAGATCGTTGAAGGTCTTGGATCCGCCGCCTGGCGCCGTGACCGTCACCGTGTACGGACCGCCAACCCGCAGGCCGCGCGCGTCAAAAGCGCCGCTGGCGCCGGTCACGGTCGTGCTTCGCGTCCCCGAAGGCTTGTGCACCACGGTGACGCTGGCGTTGGCGACAGCCGCGCCGTTGTTGGTCACCTGTCCGTGCAGGGCGGCCGTGGTCTCCTGGGCGTACACAGCGCCCGACATAGCCACAGCCATAACGCCAAGAGCGGCCCCCGCCGCCAATCGCTTCATCGACATAAGATTTTTCCCCTCGTCGCAGCTTTCACCGCGCAACCCGGTCGAAATAATTGCCCTGTTTCTGCAACAGCCGAACGACAACATCGGCCATCGACCGCAACGCCGCGACCAATGACCGAACCTTGCACTGGATTTGATCGGCCCGCGTAGCGAGGCGCTCGACCTTTAGGCGCTATGAAGAAACGCCTTACTTCCCGCGAAGCCTTGGCGTTGTCCGGGTTCAGATTCGGAGGCGGCCGCCGACGGACGACACCCTCCGAAAAGGCGCCCGACGTCACCGCCGGGCGAGTCGATTGGGTCCTTCAACACGTGAATCGAAAGATCGACCCACGTCACAAATTGAGTCCCTCGCCTCGACGCCTGGAAGGCGTGGGCCAGACTCGGAACGCCAAGCTTGAGCATGTGGCTAATTCGCGAGCTTGGGTCGGGAGCAGCGCCTTCCCCTGGGGCGCCCAACGCGCCCGGCGGTTCACGGAGAGCCGCAACAAATCAACCGCGTATGACGCGCATCGATCAAGCTGGATGAAAGTGTGATGGCGGAGACGGAGGGATTCGAACCCTCGATACCCTTTTGAGGTATGCCGCTTTAGCAAAGCGGTGCCTTCAGCCTCTCGGCCACGTCTCCTCCTGAGAGGGAGCGGTTCGATAGCCTGTTCGGTGCGACATGACAACGGCGTCAATGCCAAAAATATGCGTGTTAACGTCGCACTTAGAAGCCTCGCTTAGATTGAACGGCGTTTTCCGAACATCGGTCGCCATGCAGCCTATTCCAGAGCCTAATTCCACGCGCGCCTCGACCTTGGCGTTCAACGCCTCGGGGGACGTTTTGGCGCGAGTTGGCCAAGAGAACGCCGCTCGCGGCGAAAGGCGGCGGCAGCCGTCCTTGCGCCCGGGGAAACTGCTGCCGTCACGCTCGCGGATGGACGCCCGCTGGCTCGTGCGGGTGTTTCGCCTCGTGGACGTCATCGGCGCCATGCTCATGGCCGCGCCCGTCACCCTGGGTCGAGATCTCCTGACGGGCGTCGCCTGGACGCTCGCGATTCCGATCGCGATGCGCGTGTTCGGCGCCTACGCCTTTCCGCGCAAGCAGAGCCTGGCGCGCCATCTGGGCCACGTGGGCAAGGCTCTTGTGGCGGCGGCGATTTCCGCCGTCCTCGCCTCTCTGATCTTCAATCCCATGGACGCGCGCTCGGCTCTGCCCTTGCTGTTCGCCAGCGGCTTTCTGGTCACGCTGCACGCGAGCTGGTGGAAGATCATCGAGCACGCCCGGCGCCAAGGCCTGCTGACGCCAAACGTCTTCATCGTCGGCGCCACGGCCAACGCTCAGCGCTTCATTGAGGCGGCCATGCGAACCGGCGAGGTCAATGTGCTGGGCCTGTTCGACGATCGCTTGCGCCGCGCCCCTGTGAACATCCTGGGCGTGCCGCTGCTGGGCGACACCGACGCCCTGCTCAATCATCGGCTCGCGCCCTACATCGACCGGGTCGTCATCGCCATCACCGCCAGCGCCGAGACGCGCGTTCGCGAACTGTCCGAGAAGCTGGGCGTCCTGCCCCACCCTCTGAATCTGTTCGTGGACGGTGGAACGCCCGACGAGGACGACGCGACCCTGGCGCGGATCGCGGTCGGCGCGGAGCATTCGCTATCGGGCTGGCGCGACCTTCGCCGTCGTCGCATCGTCGCCAAAAGGGCCATGGACCTGACCCTGGCCACACTCGGCCTGATCGCGGCGGGCCCAGTGATGCTGGCGACCGCGCTCGCCGTAAAGCTGGACAGTCCGGGTCCGGTCTTCTTCCGCCAGCGCCGCCACGGCTTCAACAACGAGGAATTCCTGGTCTGGAAGTTCCGCTCGATGCGCCACGATGCGGCGGACGCGCAAGCCGCCCGCCAGATCCGCGCGGGCGACGATCGGGTGACTCGCGTGGGTCGTTTCATCCGCAAGACCAGCCTGGATGAGCTGCCTCAGCTCTTCAACGTTCTGCGCGGCGAGATGTCGATCGTCGGCCCCCGCCCCCATGCGGTCGGGATGAGGACCGCCGGCGTGGAGTCGTCCAAGCTTGTCGCAGAATATGCGCACCGCCATCGGATGAAGCCCGGCCTCACTGGCTGGGCGGCGATCAAAGGCTCGCGCGGACCGGTCGACACGCCTGAATGCGTGCGACGCCGGGTGGCGTTGGACGTCGAATATATCGAGCGCCAGTCGTTCTGGCTGGATCTCTACATCATCCTGATGACCGTGCCGTGCCTGCTGGGCGACCGCTCGGCGGTGCGCTAGGCGGGCGGACCCGGACGCGCGAGGATGACGAGAGACGCCCCTGATCGCAGGCCGCGCTTGGGCGCGCCGGCCTTGCGAAGG
This sequence comes from Caulobacter sp. X, assembly GCF_002742635.1. NCBI lineage: Bacteria > Pseudomonadati > Pseudomonadota > Alphaproteobacteria > Caulobacterales > Caulobacteraceae > Caulobacter > Caulobacter sp. X. Next base: position 892,486 of record NZ_PEGF01000001.1, read on the forward strand.
GCGATCAAGAGCCTACACGGCAGGCGGCCGCGGAACGCGGCGCCCGGCTCAGGCGACGAGGGACAAGGAATAGTGAGCCCGGAGAACCGGGCTCAGCCGTGGGCGAGCCATTCGCGCGCCTGGCGCTGGGCCTCGGCGACGTCTTCGCTGGCCATCTCTTGCGCCAGTTCCTTGCGATAGAGCTTGGCTTCGACCGAACCGCGCATGGCGGCCAGGTTGAACAGCATGTGGGCCGAGACATAGTCCAGCGGCGCGCCGCCCTGACCGGTCGAATACAGCAGGCCCATGCGGAACAGCTCGTCGCCGGTGGACTCGGCGGTCGGCAGCGGCAGGGTGGCGACGACGGCCGGCGGTTCATTCATCAACATCATGGCTCATCTCCTTTCTTAGGCTCACCACGGCGTTCTGCCGGATCAGAGCACGAATGGAGGAAAGTCCAGCGCGACTGAACATATAGTTAATCGCGCCGACATGATGAATGCGACCAAATGTATACTGGACGTTTATCCCGATTACTGGCTGTAAACGTTAGTATATGCGACCTTAACGCGCCCTCTGCCCGAACAGCACCTTTCGCGCCTCTTCGGCCGCTTTTCCCGACGCCTGAAGGCCTTGCGACCGTAGCTCCGCGCCCAGCTTGAAGCCCTTTTGGACGGCTTCGCGCGCGCCAACCCGCTCGAACCAGCTCCCCAAATTGGGGAACTCATCGAGAATAATGCCCTGGTTCTTCCAGGGAACGATCCAGGGCCAGATCATGAAGTCGGCGATGGACAGATCGCCGCAGATGAAATCGCGCCCCTCCAGCTGCTTGTTCAACACGCCGTAGAGACGGTGGGTCTCATTGGTGTAGCGGACGACGCCGTAAGCGATCTGGCGCTGGTCGGCGATGATCGCCGGCGCGTACTGGCGGAAGTGGTGGGTCTGGCCGGCCATGGGGCCAAGCCCCGCCATCTGCCACATCACCCACTGGTCGATCGCGACCCGGTCCCGCTCGGTCGCGCCATAGAAGCTGCCGGTCTTGCGCGCCAGGTACTGCAGGATCGCGCCGGATTCGAAGATCGAGATCGGTTGCCCATCGGGACCCTCAGGATCGACAATGGCCGGCATGCGGTTGTTAGGGCTGATCGCCAGGAAATCGGGCTTGAACTGCTCGCCCACGCCGATGTTTACCGGGATCATCTCGTACGGCAGGCCCATCTCCTCCAGGGCGATCGAGACCTTCCAGCCATTGGGCGTCGGCCAATAGTAGAGCGCGATCGGTTGGGTCATCGGCGTTCTCTCCCTCTTTTCAGCCCCAGCAACATGGCTGTCACGCGATCCTCCGCCAAGGCCCCTCGCGCCCTTTCTGTCTCCGCCATTCAGGCCCGGTTCAGTCGCGGGCCGCGATCATGCGTTCAAAGGTCGAGGGAACCTCTCGGCGGCTTCGGCCGCCGTCCATAGGAGAAGACGACATGAAACGTCTGCTGCTCACGATCGCCGCCCTCGCTTCGGCAGCCGGCCCGATGGCCCTGTCGGCGACGGACGCCAGCGCCCAGGATCGCGGTCGCTGGGACCATCGCGACCGCGATTGGGATCGTGATCGCGGCCACTGGGACAACGGTCGCCACAATGGCTGGGATCGCGGAGACCGTTGGGATCACGGCCGCCACAATGGCTACTACTACAACAGCCGCTGGCACTATGGCCCGCCGCCGGTCGCCTACTACGGCCGTCCCGGCTATCGACCGGGCTACGAAGCCTGGCGACGCGGCGCTTACTTGCCATCCTACTATCGCGGCGGAGGCTATGTCGTGAACGACTACTATCGCTATCACCTACGCCCGCCGCCGCGCGGGTACTACTGGTACCGCACGGGCAATGACTACGTGCTCGCCGCCATCGCCACGGGCCTGATCTTCGACGTGATCGCCAATCGCTAGACCTGCGGCGTCTTGGTCTCTCTACGCGGCGTCCTGAGCTATGCCTCGGGACGCCGCTTTACGGCCACGCGCGTCGCAACCTTGCCGCGCATGCGGCGCAATGGCCCGATTGCGAAGTCATTTCGACCGCATTGGCGGCCCAGCGTGAACGGTGCGTCACAACCCGACGCCGCTGAAACAGGTCCGAGACCATGAAGACCCCGCGCATCACCACCGCCGCCGTCGCCCTGGCCGCCGCCGCCTTCGCCGGCTCGGCCATGGCGCAGGCCACCCTGCCCCAGACCTCGCCCGCCAACCCTTCGCCGATGACGTCGACGCCCGCGCCGACCAACGACCCCGCCGCTCAGACGGGAACCATGACCCAGACCTCGCCCGAGACCGCCACCCCGGCCGACAGCGCCGGCGCGCCGACGTCCGCCACGGCGCCATCCAGCACCGACGGATCCTCGATGACGGGCGAGAAGCCCGCCAAGAAGGCCAAGAAGCACAAAGGCCACGGCGATGGCGCGGCGACACCGTCCTCGAGCGATCCGACCTCGTCGGCCGGAACAACGACGCCCCAATAAGAAAACCCGTTCGCATCAACGAAGAAGGGCCCGCGGTTCTCGCCGCGGGCCCTCGTCATTTTCGAAGCGGCTTAGCGCCTATTCGACGCCGAGCTTCTTGCGCAGCAGCTCGTTGACCGTGGCCGGATTGGCCTTGCCGCCGGTGGCCTTCATGACCTGGCCGACGAACCAGCCCAGGGCCTGCGGCTTGTCCTTCACGGCCTCGGCCTTGTCCGGATTGCCGGCGATCAGGTCGTCGATAGCCTTTTCGATGGCGCCGGTGTCGTTGATCTGCACCAGGCCGCGCTTCTCGACGATCTCGGCGGGACGGCCCTCGCCGTTCCACATGTGCTCGAAGACCTCCTTGGCGATCTTCGACGAGATCGTGCCGTTCTCGATCAGCTCGACCAGCTGGGCGATGTCCGAGGACGGCAGCGGCGAGTCCGTGAACGAGGTCCCGGCCGCCGACAGCTTGGCCAGCAGTTCGTTCGTGACCCAGTTGGCCACCAGCTTGGCGTCGCGGCCCTTTGCGGCGGCCTCGAAGTAGTCGGCGCGGTCGGCGTCGATGATCAGCACGCCGGCGTCGTAGGCCGAGAGGCCATACTGGCTCTGCAGACGCGCCTTCTTGGCGTCCGGCAGCTCCGGCAGGGTCTCCTCGATCGACTTCACCCAGGCCGGGTCCAGCACCAGCGGCAGCAGGTCCGGATCGGGGAAGTAGCGATAGTCGTGCGCCTCTTCCTTGCTGCGCATCGAGCGGGTCTCGCCCTTGTTCGGGTCGAACAGGCGGGTCTCCTGGTCGATCTTGCCGCCGTCTTCCAGAATCTCGATCTGGCGACGGGCCTCGTACTCGATGGCCTGCTGGATGTAGCGATACGAGTTGACGTTCTTGATCTCGCAGCGCGTGCCCAGGTGCTTGAAGTCGCCGGTGGCGCGGAACTTCTCGTAGTCGCCCGGACGGCAGACCGAGACGTTCACGTCGGCGCGCAGGTTGCCCTTCTCCATGTCGCCGTCGCAGGTGCCGAGATAGACGAGGATCGTCCGCAGCTTCTTGACGTAGGCGGCCGCCTCTTCCGAGGTGCGCATGTCGGGCTTGGAGACGATCTCCATCAGCGCCGTGCCCGCGCGGTTCAGGTCGACATAGGTCGCGTTCGGATCCTGGTCGTGCAGCGACTTGCCGGCGTCCTGCTCCAGGTGCAGGCGCTCGATGCGCACGTCGAAGGTCGTGCCATCGTCGCGCTCGACCGTGACCACGCCCTCGCCGACGATCGGCTGGTCGAATTGGCTGATCTGATAGCCCTGCGGCAGGTCCGGATAGAAGTAGTTTTTCCGGTCGAAGCGGCTCTTCAGGTTGATCTGGGCCTTCAGGCCCAGGCCGGTCTTCACGGCTTGCTCGACGCAGAACTTGTTCAGCACCGGCAGCATGCCCGGCATGGCGGCGTCCACGAGGCTGACCTGCTCGTTCGGACCCGCGCCGAAGCCGACGGCGGCGCCGGAGAAGAGCTTGGACTTGCTGGCGACCTGAGCGTGCACCTCGAGACCGAGGACCATTTCCCAGGGGCCGGTGCGGCCTTGGATCTGTTTGGATTCTTGCGTCATGGCCGTCTCTCTACATCAAGCGCCCTAGGCCGGAAAAGCTCTGGGACGCCCCCGTGGGCGTATTCGCCAAGGCGATCTCGAGCAAGGCCTTGAAGTTCTTTGTCGGTAGCTGAGGCGTTCGTTTTTCGCGCTTCCAGAATAAGGCGAGAATCCGTCAAATCCGGCGCCATTGCTGGGCAAGGGAACCGCTGAGTTTTCGCGTCGTTCATTTTCTCGAACAGCTCACTTACGGAGGTAGAAATGCCCGCCGCTTACACTACCCGCCCCGCTTTGAACTTCGATGCGCCGGAGCCGGCCATCACGACTGACTCCAATGCTTCGGCTCTTTTCCCCTCGCAGCCCGTCTATGCCCGCACGCCGAGGAAAAAGGCTTCGAACAACCTGCCGCTTCTGATTGGCGCGCCCATCGTGGCGGTCGCCGCCGGGGCCCTGATCTGGGGCATGACGGCCAATCGCGCCGAAGCGCCGACCGACCAGCAGTCGTTGCAGGTCGCCGCCGCGCAAAGCCCCGCGCCACTGACCGCGCCGCTGCCCCCCGAAGCGACCCCGTCGCCGATCCCGCAGCCGACCGAGGTGGCGGCCAACGAAACCCCCGCCCCGGCTCCAGTCGCCCGCGCCACGACGCCGCGCGCCGCCGCTCCGGCTCGCCCGGCCGCTCGTCGCGCCGCGCCGGTGGAGACTAGCGCTCCGGACGCCGCCAGCGCTTCGACCAACGTCAGCGCCACCGTCCCGGCCGCGCCGCCGACCGTGAGCGCCGCCCCGGCGATCGCCGAACCGGCCCCGCTGGTCGTTCCGTCGCCGGCCGCTCCTCAGGCGACTCCGACGACCGAGCCTAGCAACCCGATGTAACCTCGGGTCCCACACCCCGAACGAAGAAGGGCGGCTCCGCGAGGAGCCGCCCTTTTTACATCACCACCACTTCTCGGCCTTGGCCTTGAAGCCAGCGGCCTTCTCGACCGCCCCGGCGACCGAGAACACCGTCGCCTCGTCCAGAGGCTTGCCGATGATCTGCAGGCCCAGCGGCAGGCCGTTGGCGTCGAGGCCGGCGGGCAAGCTCAGGCCCGGCAGGCCCGCCAGGTTGGTCGTCACCGTGAAGACGTCATTCAGGTACATGGCGATCGGGTCGTTGCTGTTCTCGCCCAGGCCGAACGCCGCCGAGGGCGCGGTCGGGGTGAGGATCGCGTCGACCTTTTGCCAGGCGTTGTCGAAGTCCTCGGCGATGCGGCGGCGCACCTTCAGGGCCTTCAGGTAATAGGCGTCGTAATAGCCGGCCGACAGAACATAGGTGCCGATCAGGATGCGGCGCTTGACCTCGTCGCCGAAACCCGAGGCCCGCGTGTTCTCGTAGATCTCGGTGAGGTTCGCGCCCTCTTCCCGCAGGCCGTAGCGCATGCCGTCGTAGCGGGCGAGGTTCGAGGAGGCCTCGGCCGGGGCCACGATGTAGTAGGCCGGCAGGGCGTACTTGGTGTGCGGCAGGCTGATGTCGACGATTTCGCAGCCGGCTTCTTTCAGCCAGGCGATGCCGTCCTGCCAGAGCTTCTCGATCTCGGCCGGCATGTTGTCGACCCGGTATTCCTTCGGAATGCCGATCTTCAGGCCCTTCACAGACTTGCCCACGAACTGAGTGAAGTCCGGAACCGGGATGTCGAGGCTGGTCGAGTCCTTGGGGTCGTGGCCCGACATCGAGGTCAGCAGCAGGGCCGCGTCCTCGACGGTCTTGGCGATCGGGCCGGCCTGGTCCAGCGAGCTGGCGAAGGCGACAACGCCCCAGCGCGAGCAGCGGCCGTAGGTCGGCTTGATCCCAACGGTGCCGGTGAAGGCGGCCGGCTGGCGGATCGAGCCGCCGGTGTCGGTGGCCGTGGCGCCCAGGCACAGGTCCGCCGCGACGGCCGCGGCCGAACCACCGGACGAGCCGCCCGGGGTCAGGGCCTTGGTCGAGCCCTGGGCGCGCCAGGGGTTGGTCACCGGGCCGAAATAGCTGGTCTCGTTCGACGAGCCCATGGCGAACTGGTCGAGGTTCAGCTTGCCCAGCATGACCGCGCCGTCGCGCCACAGCTGGCTGGTCACCGTCGACTCGTAGGTCGGGACGAAGTTTTCCAGGATCTTCGAGCAGGCCGTGGTGCGCACGCCCTCGGTGCAGAAGAGGTCCTTCACGCCCAGCGGCGCGCCTTCCAGCGGGCCGGCTTGGCCTTGAGCCCGGCGAGCGTCGGACTTGGCGGCCATGTCCAGCGCCTTCTCCGGCGTCTCCAGGATGTAGGCGTTGAGGCCACGGGCGGCTTCGATCGCTTCGATGTGGGCCTTGGTCAGCTCGACCGAGGTGAAGTCGCCCTTGGCCAGGCCGTCGACGGCGGCCTTCAGGGTCAGATTGGTGAGCGCGCTCATTATTCGACCACCTTCGGCACAACGAAGAAGTTGCCGACCGACTTGGGCGCATTGGCGGTCACCAGGGCCGGATCGCCGCCCATGGTCACCACGTCCTCGCGCATCGGCAGGCCGGAGGCCACGACGCTGGTCAGCGGCTCGCAGCCGTCGGTGTCCACCTCGGCCAGCTGCTCGATCCAGGTCATGATGCCGTTGAGCTCTTGAGCCAAAGCCTCGATGCGCTCTTCGGGTTCGGCGATGCGGGCGAGCCGGGCGACCTTCCGCACCGTGGCGGCGTCAATGGCCATGGGGATCTCCTGAAATTCGAACGCGTCGGTTACTAGGCCGGAGACAAGGTTTCAAGCGGCGCGGCTCCTGATAAAGAGAGCCATGCCCGTTCTCGACATCGAAGACTTCGCCGCCGCCCTGCCCCAGTACGCCCCGGTGGTGGGCCTGGACCCTGGCGAAAGGACCATTGGGGTCGCCGTCTCGGACGTCACCCGCACGGTCGCCAGCCCCTTGGCCCTGATCGAGAAGACCAAGTTCAGCAAGGACGCCGAGGCGCTGTTCAAGCTGATGGACAGCCGCGGCGCGATCGGCATCGTCATCGGCCTGCCCATGAACATGGATGGGACAGAGGGCGTCCGCTGCCAGAGCAACCGGGCGCTGGGCCGCAACCTGTTGCGGCTCAAGCCGGACCTGCCCATCACCTTCTGGGACGAGCGCCTCTCGACGGCGGCGGTGACGCGGGTGCTGATCGACGAGCATGACGTGAACCGGAAAAGACGAGCCGAGGTCGTGGACAAGATGGCGGCCGGCTGGATCCTGCAGGGCGCGCTGGAGCGGCTGCGGGGGTTGTAGGCGCTAGTTCCTCCCCCGTGACACGGGGGAGGTGTCGCGGAGCGACGGAGGGGGCGAACTGGAGGTCGGCCGAGATGGCCCCCTCCGGCCCTCCGGGCCACCTCCCCCGCGTCGCGGGGGAGGATCTTGGTCCGCAAGCTTCAGACACACCCCCGCCGCTTCACGCGGTCTCCCGCTGAAGGTTCGGAAAGGGACGCGGAGCGCCGGACATCCGTCCGGTGAACTTTGATAAATACCGTTTCGACGAAGCCCGACGCTCCGCGCGACCGTTATTCGCCAGCGTCCCGTCGGGTGGCCCTGTTCAGGCCTTACCGGGACCTGGGCGCTTCCGTTTCCAGAAGACCCAGCGGTCGAAGAGGACGGGCTTCCAGCCAGACACGCCCTTTTGCCTTCAACCACGCCAACGGCGGGCGGGTGAGCCCAGCAAGCTCAGCCCCGGACCGTCCGAGTATCCCCCTCGAACCTGTCCCCGCTCGATCGCCCCCCGCCGCCGCAAATGGTCGCTGGCCATGCGCCCTTTCCTCGCGACGAGGTGGGTAGAGAATACGGCAGGTTTCGAGGGGGAGGATAAGATCGCGCGAACACTCGTTCCTTCCATCACCCTCTCCCTTGGGGAGAGGGCGGGGCCCAAGCGAAGCTTGGGAGGGTGAGGGGCTAAGCCCTCGCCGTTAAAAACGCAGGTAACACATAAGCTTGCGCGGACTCACCACCGGCTCCGCCATCCCCTCGCCCTCCTACGCCTTCGGCGCGGGCCCCGCCCTCTCCCTCCGGGAGACGGTGTTCTATTCCCATCCTCCACAGAGCGTTTGCGCCCCTAACCTTCCCTTCCCGCCCAAAGCCGCCTATGACGCGGGCTCATGACGGCTTCAGCCCATGACCCCGCCCACGCGGCCATCGAGACGATCCGCGCGCGCGTCTTCGCCTTTCCCAAGCGCCATTTCCTCTCCGCCGGCGATCTGAACGCGCTCCAGGCCATCGAACTGCTGGATCTGGCCGAAGCGTTCGTGGCCCTGAACCGCCAGACGTCCAAGACCCTCGACATCCTCAAGGGCCGGACGCTGATGAACCTGTTCTTCGAGAACAGCACGCGGACGCAGAGCTCGTTCGAGCTGGCCGGCAAGCGCCTGGGCGCCGACGTCGTCAACATGAACCCCAAGACCTCGTCGGTGGCCAAGGGCGAGACCCTGATCGACACGGCGGTCACCCTGAACGCCATGCGGCCGGACCTGCTGGTCGTGCGCCACGCCTCGTCTGGGGCCGCCTCTCTGCTGTCCCAGAAGGTCAGCGGCCACGTCGTCAACGCCGGCGACGGCCAGCACGAGCACCCGACCCAGGCCTTGCTGGACGCCCTGTCGATCCGCCGCGCCTTCGGCCGGGTCTCGGGCCTGACCGTGGCGATCTGCGGCGACGTGCTGCACAGCCGAGTCGCCCGCTCGAACGTCGCCCTGCTCCATACGCTCGGCGCCAGCGTGCGCCTGGTCGGTCCGCCCACCCTGATGCCCGCCCAGGCCGAGCGCTGGGGCGTCACCGTGCACCACGACATGAAGTCGGGCCTGGCCGGCGCCGACGTCGTCATGATGCTGCGGCTGCAGCTGGAGCGGATGCAGGGCGCCTTCGTGCCCTCGACCCGCGAGTATTTCCGCTTCTACGGCCTTGATCGCGAAAAGCTGTCCCGCGCCGCGCCGGGCGCCAAGGTCATGCACCCGGGCCCGATGAACCGGGGCGTCGAGATCGACTCCGACGTCGCCGACGATCCGACCATCAGCCTGATCCAGGACCAGGTCGAGATGGGCGTCGCCGCCCGGATGGCGGTGCTGACCAGCCTCGCGGCCCGTCTGGAGGCACAAGCATGAACGCCCCCCAGCCCCTCGCCTTCGTCAACGCCCGCCTGGTCGATCCGGAAAGCGGCTACGACGGTCCCGGCGGCGTCATCGTCTCGGAAGGCGTCATCACCGACGTCGCCAAGGGCCGCGAGTTCGGCAAGCTCAGCAAGGCCGTGCGGGTCATCGACTGCGGCGGCGCTCTGCTGGCGCCCGGCCTGATCGATCTGCGCGTCCGCACCGGCGAGCCCGGCGCCGAGACCAAGGAAACCCTGGCCTCGGCCGCCAAGGCCGCCGCGGCGGGCGGCGTCACCTCGTTCGTGGTCCAGCCCGACACCGCGCCGGCGATCGACGATCCCAGCGTCGTCGACTTCATCCTGCGCCGCGCCCGCGACATCGACAGCGCCCGCATCCTGGTGGCCGGCGCGGCGACGCGTGGCCTGAAGGGCGAGCAGATGGCCGAGATCGGCCTGATGCGCGAGGCCGGCTGCGTCTATGTCACCGACGCCGGCAAGCCGATCGTCGACAGCAAGGTCATGCAGCGCGTCCTGACCTACGCCAAGGGCTTCGACGCCCTTCTGGCCCACCGGCCGATGGATCCGTGGCTGGGCAAGGGCGGCGCGGCGATCGGCGGCGAGTTCGCCGGCCGCATGGGCTTGCCCTCGATCTCGCCGATGGCCGAGCGGATCATGCTTGAGCGCGACGTCGCCCTGCTGGAAGCCACCGGCGGCAAGCTGCTGGTCGACCAGATCAGCTCGGCCCAGGCCCTCGAGACCTTGTCGCGCGCCAAGGCCAAGGGCCTGCGGATCAGCGCCTCGGTGTCGATCAACCACCTGTCGTTCAATGAGCTGGACATCGGCGACTACCGCACCTTCGCCAAGCTGAACCCGCCCTTGCGCGGCGAGGACGACCGCCAGGCGCTGATCGAGGCGCTGGCTTCGGGCCTGATCGACGTCGTCGTTTCCTCGCACAGCCCGGCCCCCGCCGAGGACAAGCGCCTGCCGTTCGACGAAGCCGCGCCGGGCGCGGTGGGTCTTGAGACCCTGCTGCCGGCCCTGCTGTCGCTGTATCACGAGGAGCGCATCGCCCTCGTCGATCTGATCCGCGCCGTCACCCTGGCCCCGGCCGAACTCTTGGGCCTTCGCGGCGGCCGCATCGCGCCGGGCGCGCCGGCGGATCTGGTGTTGTGCGACATCGACGCGCCGATCATCGTCGACGCCGCCCGCCTGCTGTCGAAGTCCAAGAACTCGCCGTTCGACGGCCGCCGCCTGCAGGGCCAGGTGCTGATGACGGTGGTCGACGGCCGCGTCGTCCACCGCGCGGAGGGCTAGGCCCTCCGCGTCATGAAGGCGAAGGCCATGGCGGTCGCCGCCCCGACCAGGGCGCCCGCCGCCAGGCCGCCGATCGCGCCCAACGCCCAGACCGGTCCGAGCGCGAAGCCCGAGGCGGCCAGATAGATCGCCGGCAGGCCCAGCGCCCAGCCGACCGCGTTGCCGACGATCCAGGGCCAGCGCTTCACGCCCAGGCCGCCCAGCGCCAGCGTCTGCACGCCGCCGAACAGGGCGCCCACCAGCAGGCCAAAGCCCGCCGCCATCACGACCGTTTGTGAAATGGTCGGGTCGAAGCCGTCGGCGCCGCCCGCATTGGGCGAGAAGATCGAGAACGACGAGCCCGCCGCCCAGCCGATCGTGGCGACGACGCAGGTCGCCATCGTCCAGCGCACGATCGAGATGTCGGGCAACCGGCGGCTCATCATGTTGGCCTGGACCAGGCCCAGCACCATGCCCTCGGGAATACCCGACAGCGCCTTCATCAGAAGCATGGAGATCTGCCAGAACAGCCCGTCCGGCTCGGGCAGCAGGCCGTCGGCCCACACCCACCAGGACGCGCCCAGCAGGATCCCGATCAGCTCGGCCAGAGCGGTCAGCAGTATCCACGCGATCCAGCCGCCTCGCCCCGCGCCTCGCGCCTCAACGCCATGAACCGCGCCCATCGTCCCCGCCATTACGCTTCCCCACGAAATTCCGCGCGACTTTGCCAGCGGATCGAAGCGATTTACACCCTTACTCGACACGGCGCGCTTGAGCTCGCACAAAACTCTCTCTAAGGTAGAAAACGTGGAAAGTCTCGCCTCTGCCGTTTATCTGACTCTCGCGATCGCCGTGGTCGGCGGTTACCTGCTGGGTTCGATTCCGTTCGGCCTGATCGCCACCCGCCTCGGCGGCGCGGGCGACATCCGCAAGATCGGCTCAGGCAATATCGGCGCGACCAACGTGCTGCGCTCGGGGCGCAAGGACCTGGCCCTGATCACCCTCTTGGGCGACGGCGGCAAGGGCGTGGTCGCGGTGCTGCTGGCTCGCTACCTGACTCACGGAAACCCCACCGTGATCGCCCTGGCCGGCGGCGCGGCCTTCCTGGGCCACCTGTTCCCGGTGTGGCTGAAGTTCAAGGGCGGCAAGGGCGTGGCGACCTTCTACGGCGTGCTGCTCAGCGCCTGCTGGCCGGTCGGCGTGCTGGCGGCCGTCACCTGGCTGGCCATGGCCGCCCTCTTCCGCATCAGTTCGCTGGCCGCCCTGACCGCCGCCGTCCTGGCCGCCCCCTTCGCCATCGCCACCGACCAGCCGCGTCCGCTGATCGGCCTGGCGATCTTCATGGCCATCCTGATCTTCATCCGCCACCGCGAGAACATCGCGCGCCTGCTCAAGGGCGAGGAGCCGAAGATCGGCAAGAAGAAGCCGGCCGAAGCCGCCGAGGCGCCGTGATCCCCGGCCGGCTCTCGGACATCCAGCGTCTGGCCTGGCTTCGCCTGGCGCGCACCGAGACGGTCGGCCCCGTCGCCTTCGACCATCTGCTGGCCCGCTATGGCACGCCCGAGCGGGCCCTGTCGGCCCTGCCCGACCTCTCCCGCAAGGGCGGACGCGCCGTTCCCCTGACCCTGCCGCCGCGCGAGGCGATCGAGCGCGAACTCGAAGCCGGCGAGAGACTCGGCGCCCGCCTGATCTGCGGGTGCGAGCCTGATTTTCCGCCGCGCCTGGCGGCCCTCGATCCGCCGCCGCCCGTACTCTGGGCCCTGGGTCGCGCCGAGCTCTTGTCCGAGCCCTCCATCGCCATCGTCGGCGCGCGCATCGCCTCGGCCGCTGGCCAGCGCTTCGCCCGCCAGTTGGCGACGGATCTCGGAACGGCCGGCTACGTTGTCGTTTCCGGCATGGCGCGCGGCATCGACGGCGCGGCGCACGAGGGCTCGCTGACCACCGGAGCCGTCGCCGTCCTGGGCGGCGGCGTGGGCGACATCTATCCGCCGGAGCATGATCGGCTGCACGCGCGCCTCGCCGCCGAAGGCTGCGTGGTCTCCGAAAGCGCGCCCGACCGCCGCGCCCAGGCCAAGGACTTCCCCCGCCGCAACCGGATCATCGCCGGCCTGGCGTTGGGTGTCGTCGTGGTCGAGGCCGAACTGAAGTCGGGCTCGCTGATCACCGCGCGCCTAGCCGCCGAGCAGGGCCGCGACGTCTTCGCCGTGCCAGGCTCGCCGCTGGACCCGCGCTCGAAGGGGACCAACGACCTGATCCGCCAGGGCGCGATCCTGTGCGAAGGCGCCGAGGATGTTCTGCGCTCGCTGGCGGGCGAAGCCCGGCTGCGGGAGCGCGACCGCCCCTACGAGGCCGAGCCGCCCTCCGATCTCGATCCCGACGCGCTGCGCGAGCGCGTCGCCGCCCTGCTGTCGCCGACACCGGTCCCGCGCAACGACCTGATCCGCGCCGTCGCCGCGCCCACCTCGGCGGTCATGGCGGCGCTCGTCGAGCTCAGCCTGGCGGGTCGGGCGGAGTTCCTGGACGGCGGGCTGGTGGCGGGGCTTTAGAAACCCATCGTGATAGGTTATCCTGGATGGTGACCGTTCTCCGCGCGGAAGGCTTCCGGATCATGATCTTCGCCAACGACCATGAGCCTGCCCACGTCCACGTGTTTGGCGACGGCGAGGCCAAGATCAATCTGTTGGGATCGGACGAACATGTCGATTTAGTCTGGGCCGTGGGCCTAAGCCGCGCCGACATCCGGCGAGCGGTCGCCGTTGTCGAAGCCAACCGCGAGACTCTGCTCACGCGCTGGAGGGAAATCCATGGCTGAACTCACGGACAGCGCGATCGACGCCGCTCTGGAACGCGGCCGCCAAGCCCAGGACAGGGAGCCGCGCGCCCGCGCCGCGCGCTACGATCCCGCGACCCGCACCATAGCCGTCGAGCTTACGAGCGGCGCCGCCTTCACCTTCCCCACCGCTCTCGTGGAAAGCCTCGCGAACGCTGATCCCGCCCAAATCGGCGAGATCACGGTCTTGGGCTCGGGCTACGGACTGCATTGGGAAGCCCTTGATCTGGATCTGACCGTACCCGGACTTCTGGCCGACATCTTCGCGACCCGTTCCCATCTCGCTCAGACGGCTGGTCGCTCCACGTCACCCGCCAAAGCGGCGGCCGCTCGCGCCAATGGCGCCCGCGGCGGTCGCCCAAGGAAAACGGCCTAGCCCCCGCGCCGCGCGCCCTTGGCGAACAGCAGGTCCGACCACCGCCAATGGCCGCCGCCCAGGGCGAAACGGGCCCCGCCGGGGCCGTCGTTCAGCGAGATGAGCACCAGCCCGCGCATCGGCTCGGCGCGGCAGGCGGCGGGGGCGAAAGCGACCTCCATCATGATCATCTCGCGCAGTCCCGAGAGGCCGTCGCCCTCCTCGCCGTCGGTGCGGACCCAGTCGCCGCTCCAGACCAGCGGCGCGCGGCCCGCGCTCACGGTGGCGGCGTGGGCGCGCATCAGGGAGGCCCGGGCGCGGGGGTTCTTGCGCAGACCTTCCTGCAGCAGCCGGACCATGTCGCAGCCGGCGCCGCCGCCACCGCCGCCCGCGCCTGATCCGGCCGTCGCCGCGCCCATCAGCTCGGCCTCTCCCAGACCCATCACCCGGCTGGGGGCGGGTTTCGAGCTCGCAGGCAGGGGCGTCACGTCCTTCGGGATCGGGGCCTTTGTCGCGCGCAGGGGCGAGCGCGGCGCGGCCCGGGCGGTGTCTTTGGGTTTCTCAGGCGAAGGCGGCTTCTTCGGCGCCTTTACCGGCGACTTGGGCGCCTCGTGCGGCGCGGGCGGCGGAGGCGGCGGAGGCGGGGGCGGCGGCGGGTCGACCAGGGAGACCAGCACCGACGGCGGCTCGGGCGGAGCGGGCGTGACATGGGCCGCCAGCAGCACCGCCACCGCCGCCGCGTGCGCGGCCAGGCTCACGACCAGCGCCGCGCCCTTCCCGCCCCGTCTTTTCCACCGCGCCATCTGCTCGCCACGCCACGGGCCGAAGCGCCGGCCCGAGCGTCTGTGGACCATGGCTACGCGTCAGGAAGTGGGCGAATGGTTCAGCTTGTCACAAGCCCGCGCACAACCGAAGATCGAGTTCCGAGTGGAGACGCGATCGTGGATTTTCCGACAAAGTTGGCCTGGCTGCTGCTGCTGGCGGCGCCCCCAGCGGCCTTGGCGCTGCAGGCGGCGATCGATTGGGGACCAGCGCGGCTTGAGCGGGCCCTCGCCAAGCCGCTCTCCCTGTCGGCCGGCGCCGTCCTGGGCGTCGTGATCCTGGCGAGCTTCGCCGGCGTCCGGTTCGTGTCGCTGACCGCCAATCTCTGGGCGCTAGGCGCGGCCTATTTCGCCTATTGCCTGCTTGTCTTCGGGATAGGCCGCCTGCCCCTGGGCGTCATGCTGAGGAACACCGCCGTGACCATCGGCGTCCTGCCCATCGCCTTCGGCTATTTCCTGGGCACGGTGGGACTGTTGGGCATCATGTTCGCCATCGGCGCTTACGCGGCGCCGTCTAAGGAAACGCGTCTGGCAAACAACCTCGTCTGCATACGGATCGAAGGCGACGGTCCCAGCGGCGGCTACGAACTGCACATCCATCGTGAATGGCCGCTCGCGCCCGCGCTGCATCGCCAGGTGAAAGTGATCGCGGCGAAGAACGAATATTATGGCCCGCGAGACTGCGAGGCCTTGCGCGGAATGACGCTCTAGACGCTGAGGTCGACCAGCAGCCCCGTCCCGGCGGCCGGCGCGGCGCGCACGGCTTCCTTCAGCCGATCGGCGATCTCCGCGCGTTCGGCGTTCGAGGTCACGGGCTTGATCGGGCGGATCGGCGAGACATAGGCCTCGGTGGCGATCCTGTTGACGGTCAGGTCCATCGGCGAGCAGTCACAAAACCAGGCCATAAAACTCGCACAAGCGTCTTAACAAGCGGCTACCAGCGCCCCAAAGCAGGGCCGTTCGGCAGAGCCCGCGTTGACAGACCCCTAAGCGGGCCCCACTTTCCCCGGCGCTCGCCTCCCAGGCGATCCGCCTTACAGCCCAGAGTCATAATGAACGTCGTCGTCGTCGAGAGCCCGGCCAAGGCCAAGACCATCAACAAGTACCTCGGGTCCGACTACACGGTTCTCGCTTCCTACGGTCACATCCGCGACCTGCCGTCCAAGGACGGTTCGGTGGAGCCCGACAACGACTTCGCCATGAGCTGGGAAGTCGACGCCAAGGCCTCCAAGCGCGTCAGCGACATCGTCGAGGCCATGAAGAAGGCCGACCGCCTGATTCTGGCCACCGACCCGGATCGCGAAGGCGAAGCGATCAGCTGGCACGTGCTGGAAGTGCTGAACAAGAAGAAGGCGCTGAAGGACAAGTCGGTCCAGCGCGTCACCTTCAACGCCATCACCAAGACCGCCGTCACGGAGGCCATGAAGGCCCCGCGCGACCTCGACATGGAGCTGGTCGAGGCGTACCTCGCCCGCCGCGCCCTGGACTACCTCGTCGGCTTCACCCTTTCGCCGGTGCTGTGGCGCAAGCTGCCGGGCAGCCGCTCGGCCGGCCGCGTACAGTCGGTGGCCCTGCGCCTGGTCGTCGACCGCGAGATCGAGATCGAGCGCTTCAAGACCCAGGAATACTGGACCGTCGAGGCCGACGTCTCGGCCGGCTCGGACCCGTTCCTGGCCCGTCTGGTCAAGCACGACGGCAAGAAGCTCACCAAGTTCGACCTCGGCAACGAGACCTCGGCCCTGGCCGCCAAGGCCGCCGTGCAGGCCGCCACGTTCAAGGTCGAGGCCGTCGAGAAGAAGCCCGGCAAGCGCTCGCCCGCCCCGCCGTTCACCACCTCGACCCTGCAGCAGGAAGCCGCCCGCAAGCTGGGCTTCAGCGCCCAGCGCACCATGCAGGCCGCCCAGAAGCTGTACGAAGGCGTCGACATTGGCGGCGAGACCGTGGGTCTCATCACCTACATGCGGACCGACGGCGTCTCGATGGCGCCCGAAGCCATCACCGAAGCCCGCGACGTGATCGGCAAGGTCTATGGCGCCGACTACGTCCCCGACGCGCCGCGCCTCTACAAGTCCAAGGCCAAGAACGCCCAGGAGGCCCACGAGGCCATCCGTCCGACCAGCCTGAACCGCAATCCCGGCTCCCTGCGCCTGGAGCCGGAACTGGGCCGCCTGTACGAGCTGATCTGGAAGCGCACCATCGCCTCGCAGATGGAGAGCGCCCGCATCGAGCGCACGACGGTCGACCTGGAGAGCGCCGACGGCAAGACCGGCCTGCGCGCCACCGGCCAGGTCGTGCAGTTCCCCGGCTACCTCGCCGTCTACGAGGAAGGCCGCGACGACGAGGGCGACGAGGACAGCGCCCGCCTGCCCGCCATCACCGAGGGCTCGGCCGCCCAGGTGCGCGAAGCCCGCGCCGACCAGCACTTCACCGAACCGCCGCCGCGCTATTCGGAAGCCAGCCTCGTCAAGAAGATGGAAGAGCTGGGCATCGGCCGCCCGTCGACCTACGCCTCGGTGCTGGGCGTGCTGCGCGACCGCGAATATGTCCGCATGGAGAAGCAGCGCTTCATCCCCGAGGACAAGGGCCGCCTGGTCACGGCGTTCCTGGAGCAGTTCTTCAAGCGCTATGTCGAGTACGACTTCACGGCCGCTCTGGAAGAGCAGCTCGACCTCGTCTCGGACGGCAAGCTCGATTGGAAGCAGTTCCTCCGCGACTTCTGGAAGGACTTCCACGCCGCCGTCGGCGAAATCGCCGAGCTGCGCACGACCAATGTCCTAGACGCCCTGAACGAGGCCCTGGGCCCGCACATCTTCCCCGACAAGGGCGACGGCTCCAACCCGCGCCTGTGCCCGACCTGCGGCACGGGGCAGCTCTCTTTGAAGACAGGCAAGTTCGGCGCCTTCATCGGCTGCTCGAACTATCCGGAATGCCGCTACACGCGCCAGCTGGGCGTCTCCGAAGGCGACGGCGAGGCCGAGAGCGCCGACAAGGAGCTGGGCGTCAATCCTGCCACCGGCCGCGCTGTGTGGCTGAAGAACGGCCGCTTCGGTCCCTATGTCGAGGAGCTGGCCGCCGAGGGCGACAAGCCCAAGCGCTCGTCCCTGCCCAAGGGCTGGATCGCCTCGGCCATGGATCTCGAGAAGGCCCTGCGCCTGCTGTCCCTGCCGCGCGAAGTCGGCAAGCACCCTGATGACGGCAAGGTCATCACCGCGGGCCTGGGACGCTTTGGACCGTTCGTGTTGCACGACGGCACCTACGCCAATCTGGAGAACGCCGACGAGGTGTTCGACGTGGGCCTAAACCGCGCCGTCGCCATCCTGGCCGACAAGCGCGCCGGCGGCGGACGTCCGCAGCGCGCGGCCGCGGCGGCTCTGGCCGAGCTCGGCAATCACCCCGAGGATGGCAAACCGATCCGCGTGCTGTCGGGCCGCTTTGGCCCCTACATCAAGCACGGCGACACCAACGCCAACGTGCCCAAGGGCAAGGATCCGGCGGCGATCACCCTGGAAGAGGCGCTGGCCTTGATCGCCGAACGCGCGGCCAAGGGCGGCGGCAAAAAGCCGGCCAAGAAGGCCGCCGCGCCGAAGAAGGCGGCGACCAAGGCGGAAGGCGACAAGCCGGCGAAGAAGACCGCCGCGAAGAAACCCGCCGCCAAGAAGGCCGCGCCGAAGGCCAAGGCGGCGGCCGCCGCCGACGACGGCGCCGCGCCGTGGGACGACGAGGCCTGAGCCTGTTCAGCCGGGTCGGACGAGAGTAGATTGCGCGCATGACGACGCTGGAACGTCCCCTGCCGCTGAACGTCGTGCTGACGGCGCTGGTCCTGTGCTGCGTCGGCGGCTTCGCCTTCGGCCTGACCAACGCGATGAAGATCGATCGCGGCGGCGCGACCACCTCGACCCAGCCTCTGGCCGAGGTTTCGGGCGTTCCGGTCAAGGACGCCGCGCCCGCCCTCGCCTACGAGCCGCCGCCCGTCGAGGCGCCCAAGCCCAAGGCCGTCGAGGTCGAAACCACCGAGCAGGAAGCCCCCGCGCCGGTGATCGAGGCCCCGCCCGCGACGCCGGCGCCGACCCAGCCGACCGCGGCGACCACCAAGCCGGCCGAGCCTCAGGTGCCGAAGTCGATCGAGGATCTGTACTAGGCGCGAGCGCCCCCTCCGTCTCGTCGCTGCGCGCCGATCCACCTCCCCCGTTACACGGGTGAGGATGACATCCCTCCTCCCTCGCGAAGCGGGAGAGGTGTCGCGATACGGCTACGCGTAGTGACGGAGGGGGCGCAACATCCCCAACCTCGCGTTTCCCTAAGTCCGCCGAACGCGTTAAGGCAGGGCATGGCCAAACTTCGCCCGCCCAAGACTTTCAAGCCCAAGCCCGCCGCCGGCCTGCCCGATCGTGAGACGCTGCTGGCGTTTCTGCGCGACGCCGGCGAGACCGGAAAGGCCGACATCGCCCGGCACTTCGGGCTGAAGGGCGCCGATCGCCGGGCCCTGCGCGAGATGATCCGCGAGCTGGAAGCGCAAGGCGCGCTGGCCAAGCGCGGCCGTAAAGGCTTCGCGGAAGCCGGCTCCCTGCCCCCCGTCGGCGTGGCCGACGTGGTCGAGCGTGACGGCGACGGCGAGCTCTACGTCAAACTGACCAAGTCCGACGACGACGTCCCCAACGTGCGCCTCGCGCCCGGCAAGGGTGAGGCCGCCGGCGGCGCGCCGGGGCTGGGTGATCGCCTCTTGGTCCGCTTCGAGCGGCTGGAGACCGGCGAGTTCGAGGCTCGCCTGATCAAGAAGCTGGGCCAGAGCGCCCACAAGATCCTGGGGGTGATCCGCAAGCACCGCCGCGAGGTCCGCGTCGAGCCGGTCGACCGCAAGTCCAAGGAAAGCCTGGTCCTCGATCCCAGCGTCGCCCACGAGTACAAGGACGGCGACCTCGTCGTCGCCCAGGTCGGCACGCATAGCGGCCGCTACGGCCCCAAGCCTGGCAAGGTGCTGGAGGTGGTCGGGACCGAGAACGATCCCCGCGCCGCCTCGCTGATCGCCATCCACAGCCACGGCATCCCGACCGGCTTCTCCGAAGAGGCCGAGCGCGAAGCCAAGGCCGCCGTCGAGCCGACGCTGTCGGGGCGTGACGACCTGCGCGACCTGCCGTTCGTGACCATCGACCCGGTGGACGCCCGCGACCACGACGACGCCGTCTACGCCCATCCCGATCCGGACGCGACGAACGTTGGCGGCTGGGTGGTCTGGGTCGCCATCGCCGACGTCGCGGCCTATGTCCGCCCGGGCTCGGCCCTGGACCGCGACGCCCGCGAGAAGGGCAACAGCGTCTACTTCCCCGACCGGGTCGAGCCGATGCTGCCCGAGACCCTGTCCAACGGCCTATGCTCGCTCCGCGAGGGCGAGAACCGCGCCACCCTGGCGGTGCGGATGGTGTTCGACAAGTCCGGCCGCAAGAAGGGCCACAAGTTCGTGCGCGGCCTGATGCGCTCGGCCGCCAAGCTCTCCTACGAGCAGGCCCAGGCCGCGATCGACGGCCAGCCCGACGACAAGACCGGCCCGCTGCTGGACCCGATCCTTAAGCCCCTGTGGGCAGCTTATCACACGATGAAGATCGGCCGCGAGGCCCGCTCGCCCCTGGCCATCGAGAGCGACGAGCGGCGGATCATCATCCGCGAGGGCGAGATCGCCTCGATCACCAAACGCGCGAGCCTTGAGGCCCACAAGCTGATCGAGGAGATGATGGTGCAGGCCAATGTCTGCGCCGCCGAGAGCCTGGAAGCCAAGCGCTCGCCCCTGATCTACCGGGTGCACGACACGCCCAGCCTGGAGAAGGTGCAGAACCTCGCCGACTTCCTGCAGACCCTGGAGATCCGCTGGAACAAGGGCGAGGCGCCGCAGACCTCGCGGTTCAACAAGCTGCTGGACGAGACGCGCGAGAGCCCGAACGCGGCGATCATCAACGAGGTGGTCCTGCGCACCCAGATGCAGGCCCACTATAGCAGCGAGAACATTGGCCACTTCGGCCTGAACCTGGCCAAGTACGCCCACTTCACCAGCC
This sequence comes from Caulobacter sp. X, assembly GCF_002742635.1. Taxonomy (NCBI): domain Bacteria; kingdom Pseudomonadati; phylum Pseudomonadota; class Alphaproteobacteria; order Caulobacterales; family Caulobacteraceae; genus Caulobacter; species Caulobacter sp. X. The sequence goes on from NZ_PEGF01000001.1 coordinate 912,948, forward strand.
CGATCCGCCGCTACGCCGACCTGATCGTGCACCGGGGCCTGATCCGCGCCCTAGGCCTGGGGACCGATGGTCTGACGGACCAGGACATCGCCCAGATCAAGGACACGGCCGAAGTCATCACCCACGCCGAGCGACGGGCCATGGCCGCCGAGCGCGACGCCACCGACCGCTACATCGCCGCCTTCCTGGCCGATCGCGTCGGCGCGACGTTCGAGGGCCGGATCACCGGCGTCACCCGCTTTGGCCTGTTCATCAAGCTGGCCGACACCGGCGCCGATGGCCTGGTGCCAGTCTCCAGCCTGGGCCAGGAGTTCTTCGTCCACGACGACAAGATGCACGCCCTGGTCGGGGAACGGACCGGCAAGCGTTGGCCGCTGGGCCTCTCCGTCGAGGTCAAGCTGGTCGAGGCCACGCCCGTCACCGGCGGCCTGCTGTTCGAAATGCTCAGCGACCCGCTGCCGCCCGATCCGAAGGCGCCGCGTCCCCGGCTCGGGGCTCGGCGGCAGGCGGCGGTGAAGCCGCGCGGCGGGTTGCCCAAGGGCGTGCGGCGCGGGAAGCGGCGGTAGCGATTGATCAGATGCTCCCCCGCGATGCGGGGGAGCTGTCGCGCAGCGACTGAGGGGGCAAGCTGGGCGAACACCGCGTTAGCCCCCTCCGGCCCTCTGGGCCACCTCCCCCGCATCGCGGGGGAGGATCTACGGCGCAGCCCGGATCGCCGCCTCGAGCTTGTCGGCCATCATCCGCTGATCCCCCGCCGAAGGATGCGAGTGGCATGCCGTGCGCTCCATTCCGGTGATCCGCACCGCCGTCGCGCCAACGCGGCTGGCGACCTCGGCGACGTCGTCGACGAAGGTGTCGCCCTGGATCAGGAAGAAACGCGCGCCCGGTCGGCTGGCCTTCAGGCCCTCGACGAAGGCGGCGTAGCTGTCCCGATAGTCCCTGCGCAGCGCCGCCTCGTCGGCCCAGGCTTCGCCGGGATGCAGAGCGGTCGAGAAGTCGTTGGTGCCCAGGCCAATAACTACGACCTCCGGCTTCCAAGGATCGTTCGCCCCGATGCGGGGCTCGGCCTGACCAGGGATCAAGCGCGGAAACAGCGCCGGCAAAGGCTCGCCAGGCGCCAGGCCATTGTAGTTGCGCACCACGCCACGGCCCGAGAAGGCCTCGATCCGGTAGTCGGCGTCGAGCCGCGCGGCCAGGATCGGAGCGAAGGACAGGCTGGTGTCGGTCAGGTCGTGGACCTGTTGCTCGGTGCAGTCGCGGCTGGCCGAGCGGACGCCATAGGCGACGGTGTGGGAGTCGCCGATGAACTCGATCCGGCGCGGCCGCGCCGGCGCCGGCAACGCCCTACCCTTTTCGACGAAGAACCCCTCGAACCGCGCCAAGCCCGTCTGGCTCTCGGTCAGCTTGTCCAGCCGCACGACGTGCTCGCCGGGACCGAGACGGTCGAGCGTCAGCCGCGTTTCGCCGGACTTGGTCAGTTCGGCCTTGCGGACGCCGTCGACGCTGACCGCCAGGTGCTCGACGCCGGTGTCCACGGCCACCTCGACCGACGGCCCTGTGAAGCGCCCCTCGAAATAGACGCCGGGCCAGCCGAAATCGTAGGCCCCAGAAGGCGCGGGGGCGACCCGGCCGCCGATGTTCAGCGGCAAGGGCGTCTGGGCGATGGCGGCGGCGAGAAGCAGGGAGAGCATGCCCCTTTCTCATGTGGGATGCGCGCCGCGTCAAACCCCGCTAAACCGCCACCATGCGCGCCGAGATCGAACCCTTCCACGCCATCGCCATCAGCCGCCTGGCCCACCAGCTGAAGATGGAGGGCCGCTCGATCATCCACATGGAGTTCGGCCAGCCGTCGACCGGCGCGCCGAGCAAGGCGATCGCCAAGGCCCACGAAATCCTCGACGCCGAGGCCATGGGCTACTGGGAGAGCCCGCATCTGCGCGAGAAGATCGCCCAGCGCTACCAGGCGCTCTACGGCGTCACGGTCGAGCCGGAGCGGATCGTCCTGACCTGCGGCGCGTCTCCGGCCCTGGTGCTGGCCCTGTCCAGCGTGTTCCAGCCCGGCGACCGCATCGCCATCGCCCGCCCCGGCTACGTCGCCTATCGCAACACCATCAAGGCGCTGCACCTTGAGCCCGTCGAGATCGCCTGCGGGCCGGAAGACCGCTTCCAGCTGACGGCCAAGCACCTGGCCGCGTTGGAGCCCGCTCCCGCCGGCGTCATCGTCGCCAGCCCCGCCAACCCGACCGGCACGATCATCGCGCCTGACGAGCTCGCCGCGATCGCCCAAGTCTGCCGGGAACGCGGCATCCGCGTCATCAGCGACGAGATTTATCACGGCCTGACCTACGCCGGCCGCACCCCGTCGATGCTGGAGTTCGCCCCCGACGCCCTGATCGTCAACAGCTTCAGCAAGTACTTCAGCATGGCCGGTTGGCGGCTGGGCTGGCTGCTGACGCCGGCGGGCGAGGATCTTGAGCGGGCCCGCGCCTATGTCGGCAACCTGTTCCTGACCGCGCCCTCCCTGGCCCAGCACGCGGGCTTGGCGGCCATGGACTGCCTGGACGAGCTGGAAGGCCACATCGCCGTCTATCGCCGCAATCGCGAGCTGATGCTGGAGGCCCTGCCGGCGCTCGGCCTGCGAAAGATCGCCCCGCCCGACGGCGCGTTCTACATCTGGGCCGACATCGGCCACCTGACCGACGACTCGCTGAACTTCTGCAAGGACCTGCTGCGCGACACCGGGGTCTGCACCGCGCCGGGCGTCGACTTCGACCCGGTCGAAGGACACCGCTTCATCCGCTTCAGCTTCGCGGTGTCGACGGCCGAGGTCGAGGAGGCTATCGGCCGGATGACTCCGTGGTTCGCTGCCCGAGCCGCCAATCCAGGCCCATCGCCAGGAAGGTGAACGAGCCCGACCACCCGATCAGGATCAGACCGGCCAGGGGCTCCAGGCTGGCGATCAGGCGCAGCGCGCCGACCGGGTAGACGTCGCCGACGCCCTGGGTGGTGAAGGTCTCGATCGAGAAGAAGAAGAGCTGGCTGGCGCTCATCGACGCCACGCCCACGAAGGCGCCCAAGCCCAGGGCGCGCTCGCCGACCCAATAGCCGAACGCGAACAACGCCGCCTCGAGGACGTGCGCGATGATCAGGCCGAAGATCACCAGCAAGATCTTCAGCTGATCCGACAGTTTGGGCGAGGCCTGACCGGCGGATAGCAGCCGCAAGGACTGGTAGTGGATCATCACCGCCGCGAAGATCAGGGCGAGGGACAGAGCGAAGGCGTAGAGTTCGGCCATGATCTTCCCCTCGAAGGCCCCGCGGCGGCGACGCGTGTAGCCGCGTCGATGGGCTCAAGTTTGATCCCGCTTGGGCGGACATTGGGCGAGGTGTTTCGGACTATTTCCGCGCCAGATAATCCAGCGCCATGAAGACCTCGGCCTTCACGCCGGTCTCGAACACCGCCTCGTCCACGTCGAAATAGGGCGAGTGGTTGGCGGGCGCCGTGGCGGCTGGGACGTCGGCCTTACGGCCGCCCAGCTGGACGAACACGGCCGGGACCTTCTCGGCGTACATCGAGAAGTCCTCCGCGCCGGTGACCAGGGCGGCGTTGTCGTCGATCTTGCCGGGCGAGGCCTTATCCAGGCTGGCCTTGACCCACTTGCTCAGCGCCGGGTCGTTGTAAGTGACCGGATAGGGCTGGGTGAACACGGCCTCGGCCTTGGCGCCGTAGCGATCGCCGATCGCGGCCACCGACTTCTGCATGCGAGCGATCAGATCCTCGCGACGAGCCTTGGAGAAGGTGCGCATGGTCCCCTCCATCTTCAGGTCCTCGGGGATGATGTTCTGGCGCATGCCCATGTTGATCACCGCGATGGTCAGCACCGAGGGCGAGGCGCCCACGTCCACCTGACGCGCGGCGATCTGGTTGGTGGCCTGGATGATGTCGGCGGCGACGCTGGCCATGTCGACGCCGGCCCAGGGCCGCGCCCCGTGGGTCTGCTTACCCTTAACCGTGATCGTGATGCGGTCCGACGAGGCGTAGAAGCCTTCCGGCCGGTAGTTCAGCTGGTGGGCGTCGCCGGGACCGATGTGGACGCCGAAGATCGCGTCGACCTTGGGATTGTCCAGCGCCCCATCCTGGATCATCAGCTTGGCGCCGCCTTCCTCGCCCGCCTGAGGGCCCTCCTCGGCCGGCTGGAAGATGAAGACCACCGTGCCCTGGATGTCCTTCTTCATGCCGGCCAGCACCGTGGCTGTCCCCAGCAGCATGGCGACGTGGGTGTCGTGGCCGCAGGCGTGCATGACCGGCACGGTCTTGCCTTCCCACGTCGCGGTGGCCTTGGAGGCGAACGGCAGGCCGGTCTTCTCGGCCACCGGCAGGGCGTCCATGTCGGCGCGGAGGGCCACGACCTTGCCCGGCTTGCCGCCCCGCAGGACGCCGACCACGCCAGTCTTGCCGACGTTCTCGCGGACTTCCAGCCCCAGCGCCTTAAGTTCCTTGGCGATCAGGGCCGAGGTGCGGACCTCCTGGTTGCCCAGTTCCGGATGCTCGTGGATGTCGCGACGCCAGGCCACGACCTTGGGCTGGACCGCCTTGGCCGCCGCGGCCACCTGCGCGGTCGTGGGCGCGGCGATAGCCGGCGCGCCAAGAGCCAGTCCGGCGGCTAGCGCCAGGGTCGAAATCCGTCCGATCATCCTATAGCCCCTCTGATTACAACGCGAACTTGGGGCGGGTGGTCGCGAAGGGTCAAGCCACCAACTCTTCCCCCCTCCCAAACGCCGCCTTCCTCGGCCTTATGGCGAGGAGCCGTGCAGGGACCGGGCGCAGCGAAGTCATGAGCGCCGCCGACGTGGATGCGCGCTTCATCGCGCGGAGGCGACCGAACCATGGGTCCTGGGCGCAAGGCCCAGGAAGGCGCTTGGGGGCGAAGCGAAGGATTCGGACATTCCCCAACGTCCGCCTTTCCCGCTGACGCAAACCGTCTAACCTTCACCCATGAGCCTGCCGCCGATCGACGCGAAATTCGACACGATCAACGACGGCGCCGTGCGCGAGACCGGCGCGGCGCTGAAGCCCAAGCACGCGGCCACCCTGATCATCGTGCGAACCGACGGGCCCAAGCCGCGCCTGCTGATGGGCCGACGCAACGGCGGCCACGCCTTCATGCCGGACAAGTGGGTGTTCCCCGGCGGCCGGGTCGACCGGACCGACTACGACGCCCCTAGCGCCAGTGAACTGGCTCCGGAGGTCGCCATTCGACTGGAGCAGGACCCTCGCCACCCTAAACCCGCTCGCCTGGCCCGCGCCCTGGCCTTGGCGGCGGTGCGGGAGACTTTCGAGGAGACCGGGCTTCTGATCGCCAAGGAAGCGCCCGAGCGGCCCGGCGCGGGCCCCTGGCGGCCGTTCCTGGCCCAAGGCGCCCTGCCCGACCTGGCGTCGCTGAGCTTCGTGGCCCGAGCCATCACCCCGCCCTATCGGCCGCGCCGGTTCGACGCCCGATTCTTCATGGCGCCTGCCGAGGCGTTGCTGTCGCTGGACCGCCGCCCCGACTGCGGCGAACTGGACGAGATCGCCTGGGTCGATTTCGAAGAGGCCATGGCGCTGGACCTGCCCAACATCACCCGCTTCGTCGTCCACGAGGTGGGGCAAAGGCTGGCCGAGGCTGGACGGCCCGCGCCGTTCATGCGTTTCCTGAACGGCAAGCGCCATCTGACCCACCTATAGCGCCTTCCGCGAAGGAGGATCGCATGATCGCCACGGCTCTCGCCCTGGCCCTGGCCGCGACGCCGCCGCCTCCCGCCGCCGAGATAGACCGGCTCGCCTTCATCGCCGGCTGCTGGACATTGACCAGACCCAACGGAACCAAGATCGAGGAACAATGGCTGGCGCCCGCCGGCGGGGCGATGCTGGGCGTAAGCCGCAGCGTGCGCGACGGCAAGCTGCGCGAATACGAGTTCGTGCGCATCCTGCCCGCCGCCGACGGCAAGCTGCAGTTCGTGGCGATTCCCTCCGGCCAGGCTGAAAGCGCTTTTCCGGTGAAGGAGATCGGCGACAACATCGTCACCTTCGAGAACCCCCAGCACGACTTTCCCCAGCGGATCCTCTATCGTCTGGTCGACAAGGACACCCTGGTGGCCCGGATCGAGGGCTCCGTCGGCGGAGAGGCCCGTTCGGCGGACTTTCCTTACAAGCGTTGCGCGCGCGGCAATTGACTTTGAGTCTCCGATGAGTATGTTCCGCGCCTCTTATTTCCAGCGCGCGGGAACCTGCGCGACCACCGCAGGGATTCGACCATGGCCAAACCGGCTTCCATCAAGATCCGCCTGAACTCGACGGCGGACACCGGCTTCTTCTACGTCACCAAGAAGAACGCTCGCACCAAGACCGAGAAGATGGTGCTGAAGAAGTACGATCCGGTCATCCGCAAGCACGTGGAATTCCGCGAAGGCAAGATCAAGTAAGATCGCCTTTCAGCGCTGAGACACGAAAACGCCCGGCTATCGCTAGCCGGGCGTTTTTTATGGTCGGTTATCTCACTGGAGTAGTGGGCCCCTCAGCCCGTCCACACCCAGCGCAGGAGCGTGAAGCTGCCCCACAGCAGCGTCAGCGCCAACAGCACCGGGCCGACGCAGACGGCGACGAACGCGCCGATCATCGCCAGATTCGACAAACCACTCGTCGGCTGATCGAAACTGGCCCCGCCGATCAAGAAGAGAGCTAGACAGATCGCCAGACCCAGCAGCAACCAGCGGCCGGTCGGCGTACGCTTTCTGAAACTGATCTTCGACTTGGTCATCCCGATCTCCCCCATAGGATGTATCGGGGACGATGCACGACGAAGGTGTGCGAAAAGCTAAGAAAGCGCCCTAATCAATGCTTAGCAGCTCTGGCCGAAAACCAGCGGACGGCAGACGCCGTCGATATCGCCCGGCGGCTTGAGCCCCGTCGCCGCCGCCAAGGTGGGGGCGATGTCGACGGTGTCGAGCGGCAGGACGCGTTCGTGCGGGGCCGCGCCCTTCCACCAGAACAGGATCGGCACGCGACGATCATAGTCCCAGGGACTGCCGTGCGTCGAGACATAGGTCGCGCCCGGCGTGGACGGGACGCGATCCGGCTTGAAAGCGATCAGGATGTCGCCCACGCGCCCCGGATAGGCGCTGCGACGCACCCGCTCGGCGACCGAAAGCTCCTCGGGCGAGGCGTCGGCCGGCGCGGCCTCCATCGTGAAGATGGCATTGGAGTCAAAGGCTTGCGCCACGACAGGGTCGCGGTTGATGAGCGCCAGGGCCGCCGCCGTGATACGAGCGCGGTCGGCCAGCGAGGGCGTCTTGCGATCCGGACCGACGACGTAGATCTGGTCGATGCCGCCGTCGGCGATCAGCGGGTCCCAGGTCAGAGCAAGGTCCGAACGGAGCTGGGCGTTCAGCTTGGCGATCCACGGCTTGCCGATCACGCGGTCGAAACCGTAGCCCTCGCCGTGCAGGCGCTCGGCGAAATCGGCGCCGCCGTGGTCGGCGGCCAGGACGACCAGAACGCCGCCCTTCACCTTGTCCAGGCTCTTCAGGAAGACGCCGAGACGCTCGTCCAGACGCGCGATCTGGTCGCACATCTCCGGGCCGCGCGTGCCGTAGCGGTGGCCGATGAAATCGGTCGCCGACAGGCTGATGGTCAGCAGATCGACCTGCGGACCGTCGCCAAGGCCGTAGGTCTCCCGCAGACGTTGAGCCAACTCCAACGTGACTTGGTCGGTATAGGGACTGGCGTAGAGGTCGCGCTGCTTGTCGGCGTCGCTGGTCGCCGCCGGGATCGGCAGGGCCGCGCGCCACTGGCGGCCGCCGGTCTGATAGTCCGCCTCCAGCGCCTTGCAGCGCTTGGCCGAGGGCTTGGCGTAGTCCCAGGTGAATGGGTGAGCCTTGAGGTCCGCCGAGAGCTTGGCGTTGAACGCCGCCACCGGCTTCAGGCGGTCCTGGGCGGTCTGGCCGGGCGCGACCCAGGTCGTGAAGCCAAAGCCCGGCTGGTACCAGAACTGGCCGTCGGCCTTGTGGCCCGACATGGTGATGGCGCCGCGATCCTTGCCAGAGACGCCGAACACCCGGCTGGTCGGCGACACCGCCTTCAGCCAGTCGCCATAGGTGGTGGCGATCATGTTGGCCGGCGAGACCGCCCTGCCCTTCGGATCGTCGGCCAGGGTCACGGTCGGGTCGGCCAGGCAGTAGACCGTCTTGCCCGTGGCGCGGTCGTACCAGTCGTTGGCGCTGATGCCGGTCTTGTTGGGATGCTTGCCCGTCAGCAAGGTCGAGTGGCCGGGGCAGGTCTCGGTGAAGGCGTGCGACTGGTAGCCGTTCGGATAGACGATCCCTTGGCTCAGCGTCGCCAGCCCCCCGACGAACTCGGGCCGGTGCTGGGCGTAGAGATTGGCGCTGAACTGGTCGACCGAGATCACGACCACCAGCTTGGGATCGGGCTTGGTCTCGGCGGCCAAGGCGGCGGTCGCGGCGAAACTGGTCGCCAGCACGGCGGCGAGCGCGCCGCGGGTAAGCATCGTCTTCATCCGAGCGATTTCGCCCGAATGGTTCATCCGTGCAAGGACGGAAGGGTTTCAGAGCTGAAATGTCGCTAGCCGCCCGAAGCGCGGGCGCCGGGGGCCTCAAGCCGCCTTGCCGACCACCGTGTTGCGGCCCGACGCCTTGGCCTCGTAGACGCCTTCGTCGGCGCGCTTGAGCAGGGCTTCGGGCGTGTCTTCGGGACCGCCCGTGGCCGAAACGCCGACCGAGACGGTGACGGTCAGCATTTCCTCGCCGTTGGCGACCTTGAACGGCGAGGCCGAGACGTGCTTGCGGATCCGCTCGGCGATGCGCAGGGCGTCGGCCATGCGGGTCTCGGGCATGATCACCGTGAACTCCTCGCCGCCGTAGCGGCACGGCAGGTCGATGGCCCGCACGTTCGAGGCCAGGCGCAGGGCGAACTCGCGCAGCACCTCGTCGCCGATGTCGTGACCGAAGGTGTCGTTGATCTTCTTGAAGTGGTCGATGTCGATCAGCAGGGCCGAGACCTCGTCCCCGCCCATCGCCGCGCGACGCACCAGCGTCTCCAGCTGCCCGACCATGTAGCGACGATTGTGCAGGCCGGTCAGCTGGTCGGTGACCGCCAGCTCCAGCGAATGGTCGAGGTTGTTGCGCAGATAGTCGGTGTAGCGCTTGCGCTGGATCTGGGTCTTGGCGCGCGCGGACAGCTCCTGCGGGTCGACGGGGCGGGTCAGGATGTCGTTCACCCCGATCTCCAGCGCCTTGACCATGCGTGCGCGATCGTCGGGATCGACCAGGGCCAGCACCGGCAGGTGGCGCGTGCGCTCGTCGGAGCGAAGGGCGGCGGTGAAGCGCAGGCCGTCGAAGCCCTTGGCGGCGGCGTTGACGATGACGAGATCCACGGGGCCGCTGGCGCTGACCCGGGCGGTCTCGGGATCGGTCTCGACCACCGGACGGTGATCGGCGGCCAGCTCACCGGCCAGGCGCTCGGCCTGGCGCTCATTGTCGTCGACGACCAGCACCCGGCCGCCCAGGCCGTCCAGGCGGGCGGCGGCGCCGGCGATGACGCCGATGCGGCGGCCCGAGGCCTCGCGCTGGCGCAGTTCGTCGATCACCAGCTTGAAGCGCGTCAGGCTGCGCACGCGGGCGAACAGCATGACGTCGTCGATCGGCTTGGTCAGAAAGTCGGAGGCCCCCGCCTCCAGCCCTTGGATCCGGTCGGCCCGACCATCCAGGGCGGTGATCATCACCACCGGGATATGGCGGGTGGCGGGATCTTCCTTGAGCTTGCGGCAGACGGTGAAACCGTCGAGGCCGGGCATCATCACATCCAGCAGGATGATGTCGGGGGGATCGCGCCGCGCCATGTCGAGGGCCGTCTGGCCGTCCATGGCGGTGGAAACTTCATAGTACTCGGCCGCCAGCTTGGCTTCCAGCAGGCGGACATTGGCCTCGATGTCATCGACGACGAGGATCCGAGCGCTCATGCAGGCTGCCTTTCGAGGAGGCGCTTGATGGTTTCGAGGAAGTGGACGACCGAGATTGGCTTGGAAATATAGGCTTCGCAACCGCCTTCGCGGATGCGCTCCTCGTCGCCCTTCATGGCGAAGGCGGTCACGGCGACCACCGGGATGTGGGCCAGTTCTTCGTCTTCCTTCAGCCACTTGGTGACCTCCAGGCCCGAAATCTCGGGCAGCTGGATGTCCATCAGGATCAGGTCTGGCTTGTTGTCGCGGGCGATGGACAGCGCCGACAGACCCTCACGGGTCTGCAGGGTCTCGTAACCCTGGGCCTCGAGCAGATCATGAAAGAGCTTCATGTTCAGCTCGTTATCCTCCACGATGAGGACCTTCTTCGTCATCCTTACCCCGACCGTACGGTCATGTGGCGACGCCTGCGGATTCGCGCCACCTTCCAGAAGTTGTTCGCACAAATATCCTTAAGCGCCCGCTAATCGCTTTCAGAACGACCGCCAAGAGCCCATGGAACCTCGACTTACCGATCTTCAGGCCTGCTCCGTGAGCTCCGCGGCGCCATTGGTGATCGTCGATGTCGACGAGGTTCTGGCCCAGTTCATGCTCGGCTTCGGCGCCTTCATCGCCCGATACGGCTTCGAGCTGCGGGTGGATCGGTTCGCCCTGTTCCAGAACATCTATCGCCCCGGAGAGACCGAACACCTCGATCTGATCGCGGGCAAGGCCCTGTTCGACGATTTCTTCCGCGACGGGGCCGAGGATCTGCCGCCAGCGACCGGCGCGGCCGACGCCCTGGCCGACCTTTCGACCCGCGCCGAGGTGGTGATCCTGACCAACGCGCCTGAGCACGGACGCCTGGCCCGCGCCCAGTGGCTGAAGACTCACGGCTTCGACTACCCGCTGATCATCAACAGCGGCCCCAAGGGTCCGGCCGCGGCCGAGTTGGCGGCCCGAACGTCAGGCTCCGCAGTCTTCATCGACGATCTTTTACCGCAGCTGGAATCGGTGGCGGAAAGGGCGCCCACGGTTGGACGCTTCCAGATGGTCAGCGACGAGCGCCTGCGCCCGCTCGCCCCGTCCGCGCCCGACCGCCATGTCCGTATCGACGAATGGCCGCTTCTGAAGAAGGCCATCGAGGAGCGTCTGTTCGCATGATCCGTTTTGGCATCGATTTCGGCGGCACCAAGATCGAAGCCGCCGCCATCGACGAGGCCGGGGCCTTTGTCGCGCGCGTGCGCAAGCCCAATCCCGGCGAGTATAAAGCCGCCCTGGAGGTCGTGGCCGAACTGGTCGCCGACGCCGAAGCCATGGCCGGCGCGTCGTGCGCGCGCCTTGGCCTCGGCATCCCCGGCTCGATCTCGCCGCGCAGCGGCCTGATCCGCAACGCCAACAGCGTCTATCTGAACGGCCAGCGCTTCGGCGAGGACCTGGAACAGCGCCTGGCTCGTCCCGTCCGCCTGACCAACGACGCCAACTGCCTGGCCCTGTCCGAGGCCGCCGACGGCGCGGGCGCCGGCGAAGGCGTGGTCTTCGCCGCGATCCTGGGCACCGGCTGCGGCGGCGGCGTGGTCGTCGACGGCAAGATCATCGACGGCCGCAACGGCTTCGCCGGCGAGTGGGGCCACTCGCCCCTGCCCTGGCCAAAGCCCGAGGAGTATCCGGGCCGCGACTGCTGGTGCGGCCGCAAGGGGTGCCTTGAGACCTGGATCGCCGGTCCCAGCTTCGCCCGCGACGCCGGCTTCCCGAACGGTCAGGCGACGATGGAGGCGATCGCCGCCGGCGACGCCTCGGCCGCCGCGGCGTTGGATCGCTATGTCGACCGCCTGGGCCGAGCCCTGGCCGTCGTCTGCGACCTGATCGATCCGGACGTCATCGTCCTGGGCGGCGGCATGTCGAATGTCGACGCCCTCTATGAACGTGTTCAGGGGGCCATCGCGCCGCACGTCTTCTCCGATGTATTCGAGACGCCGGTCCGCAAGGCCATCCATGGCGACAGCTCGGGCGTGCGCGGCGCGGCCTGGCTGTGGCCTCGGGAGGCCTGAGGAACGCCCCATGAAATCCCTGTGCCGCGACTGCGGGTGGACGGGCGAGGCCAAGGCCGCGCGCTGTCCGTCCTGCGGCTCGCCACGCACGGTGTTTCATGAGGAGCTGGGGACGCTGTCGATCGCGCACCTCGATTGCGACGCCTTCTATGCGTCCGTCGAGAAGCGGGACGATCCGTCCCTGCGTGACAAGCCGGTGATCGTCGGCGGGGGCAAGCGCGGCGTGGTGACCACCGCCTGCTACATCGCGCGCATGAGCGGGGCGAAGTCGGCCATGCCGATGTTCAAGGCCCTGAAGCTGTGCCCCGACGCCGTGGTCATCAAGCCGAACTTCGCCAAATACAAGGAAGAGAGCCGGCGGATCCACGAGAAGCTCGACAAGCTGACGCCCCTCATTCAGCCGCTGTCGCTCGACGAGGCCTGGATCGACCTCACCGGCACCGAGCGGCTGCACGGCGCGCCGCCGGCGGCGATGCTGGCCAGACTCCAGGCCGAGATCGAGCGCGACATCGGCCTGACCGTCTCGATCGGCCTGGCGCCCAACAAGTTCCTGGCCAAGATCGCCTCGGAACTGGACAAGCCACGCGGCTTCTCGGCGATCGGCGCGGCGGAGGCCCAGAGCTTCTTGGCGGACAAACCTGTCGGCATCCTGCCTGGCGTGGGCCCCGCCACGGTTTCGTCCCTGGCCGAGCTCGGCCTGCGCACGGTCGGCGACATCGCCGCGGCGGATCTGAAGCTGCTCGCCAACCGCCTGGGCTCGGGCGGCCTTCGCTTGCACCGCCTGGCCCACGGTCAGGACAGCCGCCTCGTCGATCCCGACCAGGCGCGCAAGACGATCAGCGCCGAAACCACCTTCAACGACGACCTGCACAAGCGCGAGGACCTTGAGGACGAGCTCTGGCCCCTATGCGAAAAGGTCGCCAAGCAGGCGCGCAAGGAAGGTGTGGCTGGGCGCGTCGCGACGCTGAAGCTGCGGACGCCCGACTTCAAGATCCACACCCGCCGCCGCACCCTGGCTGTTCCGACCCAGACCGCTCGCACCCTGTTCCAGGTGGCGCGCGAGCTGCTGGCGGCCGAGCCCAAGGGCCTGTCCTACCGTTTGATCGGCGCGGGCCTGACCGAGTTTGTCGACGCCGAGACCGCCGGCTCGGACATGTTCGCCGACGAAGAGCGCCGCTCGCTAAAAAGTGAGACCGCCATCGACGCGCTACGCGGAAAGTTCGGCGCAGCCGCTGTCGTCACGGGCCGCGCGCTGAAGAGCCGCTGAGTCGCTGCATCGCCCCTCTTGCGATGCGACATTTCGTTCACCATTTGGGCGTCTCACCACCGGAACCGTTCGCCCGCGGTCGTCGCTCTCCCAATCGTGAAGCCGATTTCCGCGGCGCCCCTGTGCTAAAGCGGCGCAGCGGCGCTTCGGCCTCTTCCAAAGCCGCCGCGTTTAAATATCTAATCCAAGATGGACGGGTGATTTGCCCGCCAGGAGAGAACAAGTCGATGGCCGAGCGGAAGCAAGGCGGACAAAGCAACGGCGCTGGGTCGTCGGTCGTCACGGAAGTGAAGCCGAAGACACAGAAGCCTTCGCTGTATCGAGTTCTGATTCTCAACGACGATTACACTCCCATGGAGTTCGTCGTCTATGTGCTCGAGCGGTTCTTCAACAAGTCGCGCGAAGATGCGACGCGCATCATGTTGCATGTCCACCAAAACGGCGTGGGCGTGTGTGGCGTCTATACATACGAAGTCGCAGAAACCAAGGTCGCCCAAGTCATAGACTCGGCGCGACGCCATCAGCACCCCCTGCAGTGCACGATGGAAAAGGACTGAGGAGCTTACCCGTTGCCCTCTTTTTCGCGCCCCCTGGAAGAGTCCCTGCATCGCGCCGTGGCCTACGCCAACCAGCGTAAGCACGAGTACGCGACGCTGGAGCATCTTCTGCTTTCCCTGACCGACGACGACGACGCCGCCGGAGTTATGCGCGCGTGCGACGTCGATCTCGCCGCGCTGAAGAAGAGCCTGTCGAACTATCTCGACGTCGAACTGGCCTCGCTGGTCGTCGATGACGAGGAAGACGCCAAGCCGACCGCCGGCTTCCAGCGCGTGATCCAACGCGCGGTGATCCACGTCCAGTCGTCGGGTCGCGAGGAAGTGACCGGCGCCAACGTGCTGGTCGCCATCTTCTCCGAACGCGAGAGCCACGCCGCCTATTTCCTGCAGGAGCAGGACATGACGCGGTACGACGCGGTGAATTTCATCGCCCACGGCATCGCCAAGAAGGCCGGCGCCTCGGAAGCCAAGAGCGTCAAGGGCGCCAGCGCCGGCTCGAACCAGACCGAGGAAGACGGCGAAAAGCCCAACGCCAAGACGGGCGGCGAGGCTCTGGAAGCCTACTGCGTCGACCTCAACGAAAAGGCCCGCCAAGGCAAGGTCGACCCGCTGATCGGCCGCGCGAACGAAGTCGAGCGCGCGATCCAGATCCTGTGCCGTCGCACCAAGAACAACCCGCTGCTCGTCGGCGACCCCGGCGTCGGCAAGACCGCCATCGCCGAGGGCCTGGCCCGCAAGATCGTCACGCACCAGGTCCCCGAGGTCCTGGAGGGCGCCACCATCTACTCGCTCGACATGGGCGCGCTGCTGGCCGGCACCCGCTATCGCGGCGACTTCGAGGAACGCGTCAAGCAGGTGGTCAAGGAGCTGGAAAGCCACCCGAACGCGGTGCTGTTCATCGACGAGATCCACACCGTGATCGGCGCCGGCGCGACCAGCGGCGGGGCGATGGACGCCTCGAACCTGCTGAAGCCGGCCCTGGCCTCGGGCAGCCTGCGCTGCATGGGCTCGACCACCTACAAGGAGTTCCGCCAGCACTTCGAGAAGGATCGGGCCCTGGTCCGTCGCTTCCAGAAGATCGACGTGAACGAGCCGACGGTGGAAGACACCATCAAGATCCTCAAGGGCTTGAAGACCTACTACGAGGATTTCCACAAGCTGAAGTACACGAACGACGCCCTTAAGGTCGCCGTCGAGCTGTCGGCCAAGTACATCACCGACCGCAAGTTGCCGGACAAGGCGATCGACGTGATCGACGAAGCCGGCGCGTCGCAGATGCTGCTGCCGGAAAGCCGCCGCAAGAAGACGATCGGCGTGAAGGAGATCGAAAGCGTCGTCGCCAAGATCGCCCGCATCCCGCCGAAGTCGGTCAGCAAGTCGGACACCGAGGCCCTCAAGGAACTCGAGACCGACCTGAAGCGCGCCGTGTTCGGCCAGGACGAGGCCCTGACCCAGCTGGCGGCCGCCATGAAGCTGGCTCGCGCCGGCCTGCGCGAACCGAACAAGCCGATCGGCTCGTATCTGTTCAGCGGTCCGACCGGCGTCGGCAAGACCGAAGCCGCCAAGCAACTGGCCCAGACCCTGGGCATCGAGATGCTGCGCTTCGACATGTCGGAGTACATGGAGCGCCATACCGTGAGCCGCCTGATCGGCGCCCCTCCCGGCTATGTCGGCTTCGACCAGGGCGGTCAGCTGACCGACGCGGTCGACCAGCACCCGCACGCCGTCGTCCTGCTCGACGAGATCGAGAAGGCGCACGGGGATGTCTACAACATCCTGCTGCAGGTGATGGACAACGGCACCCTGACCGACAGCAACGGCAAGAAGGTCGACTTCCGCAACGTGGTCCTGATCATGACCACCAACGCGGGAGCCTCGGACGCCCAGCGCAACTCGATCGGCTTCGGCCGCTCGAAGGTCGAGGGCGAAGAGGAAGCGGCCCTGAAGCGCCTGTTCACGCCGGAGTTCCGCAACCGCCTGGACGCCGTCGTGGCCTTCAAGCCGCTGACGCCGGAGATCATCCGCCAGGTCGTGCAGAAGTTCGTCATGCAGCTGGAGGCCCAACTGGCCGACCGCAACATCACGATCGAACTGTCGGACGACGCGGCCGACTGGCTGGCCAAGAACGGCTTCGACGAGCTCTATGGCGCGCGGCCCCTGGCCCGGGTCATCCAGGAGCACATCAAGAAGCCGCTGGCCGACGACATCCTGTTCGGACGCCTGGTCCGCGGCGGCCACGTCAAGGTCGTGCTCAAGGACAGCAAGATCGACTTCGAGATCGACAGCGCGGCCGATCCTAAGGCCAGCAAGTCCGACGAAGCCGAACCGGCCCTGGCCGAGTAGGTTTAGGCGTCAGACTTAAAACGGAAAGGCCCGGAGCGATCCGGGCCTTTTTTTCGTTTCAAGCCCACCCAAAATTGTGGACGAAACAAGAACAAACGGCTAGCGTGTAGGCATGACCTCGATTGGGTTCGACACGCTCAGCGCCTCCAAACGGCTTCGTGAAGCCGGGATGGACGAGCGCATGGCCGACACCGTGGTCGAGATCTTCCAACAGACCGCCGGCATGCCCGACATCAGCCACCTCGCGACCAAGGAAGACCTGAAGGCCTTCGCGACGAAGGATGACCTGATGGAGACGAAGCTGACGCTGCGCATGGAGCTTGCACAGCTAGAAGCGCGGCTGAGCGAGAAAATTCGCATGCAGGGCTGGTCCCTGCTCGGCGGCATGGCTGTGCTGCTCGCGCTCTACACGGCGCTGCCGAAGCTGATCCCCTAAGAGTGAAGGCGTCGCCCTAGAGCGCCGCCGCGATTTTTGCCGCCAGGACCTTGAGCTCGTCGGTATTGGCCATGCCGCCCTCCCCGTGCCGGCCCAAGGCTTCGCCCTCGTAGCGAGGGATCACGTGGAAGTGCAGGTGAAAGATCGTCTGGCCGGCGGGGGCGCCGTTGAACTGGGTGACGACGACGCCGTCGGGCTTCAGCGCCGACACCACCGCCTTGGTCAGCTTCTGGGTCGCGGCGGCCAGCTCCGCCAGCACCTCGGGCTCGGCCTCCAGCAGGTTGCGGGCTTGGCTAACCTTGGAGATGACCAGGGCGTGGCCGCGTGACTGGGGAAAGACGTCCATGAAGGCCAGGACCCGGTCGTCCTCGAACACCTTCACGCTGGGGATCTCGCCCCGGATGATCTTGGCGAAGATGTTGTCCGCGTCGTAGCGTCCGTCGAGGCTCATGACCGTCTCCCTGTGTGGGACGGTGGTAGCAAACCAGGGGACGGGCGCAACCATGGACACCAAACCTCAGGGCCTGACCGAGCAGCAGCAGAAGTGGTTCGCCTCGCTGCGGGCCAATCTCGAGCGCGAGACCGGCAAGACGCTGGAGCAGTGGGTCGAGATCGTCCGCCGCGAGTGCCCGGAGACCAAGCCCAGGGCCCGCGCCGAATGGCTGAAGGCGACCTATGGCCTTGGCCAAAATCGCGCCGCCAGCATCTTCGCCGTCGCCTATCCCCAAGCCGGCGGCTGGGATGACGCGGCGGGGCTGCGCGCGGGCCTGTGGACCGACACGGCCGCGACCGCGATCCTGGCTGCGGTCGAGGCGGCGATCGCCGACCTCCCGGACCTGGTGACCGGCCAGCGCAAGGGCTACACCGCCTGGTCCCGCAAGGCCCAGTTCGCGGCGCTGAAGCCGGCGAGAGGCGGTCAAGCCGTGCTCGGCCTGGCGGTCACCCCGGACGCCTCACCGCGCCTCGCCGAGCCGAAGAACGAGGGCTGGTCGGAGCGGCTCAAAGCCAAGCTGCTCCTCGCCTCCCCGGCCGAGGTGGACGATGAGGTCAGGGCGCTGCTCCAGGCGGCATGGGAGCGGTCTTAGGGGCGCCGACCTGATCCAGCCAAGCAAGCTCGGCGCTCACCTTGGCGGCCTCCCTGGCCTGGATCACAAGCATGATGATCAACCACAGCGCCAGCAGCGCGGCGATCGGGGCCAGCCGCAACCACGCCCCTCCGCTGGCGACCGCCAGACCAACGAGCATAACGGCCATGCCCGGCAGCAGCGGGGCGACCAGCGCGATCCACCCGCCCTGCACCGCCCGTCTTCGCCGCTCCAACATCTGTCGCAGAAAGCTCAGGCAGGCCTCCCCCGTTTCTGGTGAGGACAGCGACAACCGCCGCCAACCCAAAATCAGGACGAACACGAAGCCGACGGCCAGAAGTCCCTCCCCCAGACGGAGCAATGTCGTGGGAGCCGACACCGCCAGCTTGATGGCCATCGCGACACCCACCCCTACGCATCCGACAAGCAGGAGGCGCGCCCGGCGAATGCTGGCCAGTTGAGCATCTGCGCGCGCCCGCAGCGCGGCGAGGTTCATGTCGGTCGCGTCCAGCGGCTGCCGCCGCCACAGGGCCTTTACATCGTCAGTCACGGCGATCTCCTTTCACGAAGGCGGCGCTCAGCAGCGCCTTCACCCGATAGATGCGCGTCGCCACCGCCCCGGTTGAAAGGCCGGTGACCTCGGCGATGGCCTTAGCGTCGAAGTCTTCGAGGTAAAGCAGCATGACCTGCCGATCGAGCGGCTTCAGACGCTGCAAGATGTCCATCAGAAGGCGGTGCGCTTGGGATGCGCCGACGGCCTCCTCCGGCGTCGGGGCTTCGCTGGGCCAGTCGAGATCGTCCAGCGAGATCAAGTTCGACAGCTGCGCGCGCTGCCTGACGATGTGCGACGCGCCGATATTATGCGCCACGCGATAGACCCAGGTGCGCAGGCTGCACCGATCATCGAACTTCGCCAGGCTCCGCCACAGGGCGACATGGATGTCCTGAAGGAGATCGCGACGCAGATCGGGATCGGCCTCATAGGCCCTGGACAGGCGATCCAGTCCCGGACCGAAAGCTTTGGCGGCTAGGCGGTATTGCTCTTGCTGCTTGGCGTCCATGTGGTCCGACATCCCCCAGATACAGAGGTAGTCCGTTCGGCGCAGGGTTTCTCACCACTTTCTTCGACGGCTCACATACCGAAGCTTCGCCGTCGGAACGCGCCCGCCCCGCCGTCGTTCGTCTCCCAAGCAAAGGAGACGACGATGTCCAAGGAAGCCGATCTGGCCGAGAAGTTCTGGAAGGCCCTGAAGTCCGACCGCACCGTGATGCTGGGCCTCGCCGATCACGAGAACGGTCGCGCCCAGCCGATGACCGCCGTATTCGAGGGGGATCATTCCGGGCCGATGTGGATCTTCAGCGCCGTCGACGTGGATCTCGTTCAGGCCGTCGCGGACGGCGAGCACGACGCGCTGATGCACTTCGTGTCCAAGGGTCACGACCTCTTCGCGACGATTGAAGGCCGCATGCGGATCGACAACGACCGCGAGACGATCGAGCGTCTGTGGAACCCCTTCATCGCCGCCTGGTACGAGGGCAAGGACGATCCCAAGCTGCGCCTGCTGCGCTTCGAGCCGGGCGACGCCCAGATCTGGCTGAACGAGAACAGCCTGTTCGCTGGCGTGAAGATGATGCTCGGGGCCGACCCGAAGAAGGACTACAAGGACAAGGTCGGCGAAGTCCGCCTGCAGTAGGGGTTCGCCGTGAGGAGGAGCCTAGCGCTCCTCCCGGAACGGCGACAATTCCTCGGTCAGCATCTCGATGTCGGCCGCCACCGCCTCGCGTTCGCGCTCCAGATAACGCGCGACTGGCTCCCGCAAGGCCGGATCTGCGATCCAGTGCGCCGAATAGACCGGGCTCGGCAGATAGCCGCGGGCGATCTTGTGCTGGCCCTGCGCCCCCGCCTCGACGCGCGGCAGCCCAAGCCGGATCGCGTGCTCGATGGCCTGGTAGTAGCAGAGCTCGAAGTGCAGGAACGGCACATCCTCGACACAACCCCAGTGGCGGCCGTAGAGGCAATCGCGGCCGAGCAGGTTTAGAGCTCCGGCGATGAACGGGCCGCCCGGACGCCGGGCCATGATCAGCAGCACCCTGTCGGCCATCCGTGCGTTCAGCAACGAGAAGAACCGGCGGTTCAGATAGGGCCGGCCCCACTTGCGGCTGCCTGTGTCCATGTAGAAGGCGAAGAAGGCGTCCCAGTGATCCTCGGTCAGGTCGCCGCCGGTCAGGGCGACAATCTCCAGGCCGTCCTGGGCGTCGCGCCGCTCGCGCCGGATCGTCTTGCGGCGATTGGCCGACAAGGCGGCCAGGAAGTCGTCGAAGGTCGCGTAGTCGCGGTTCTCCCAGTGGTACTGCTGGTCCTGGCGGAGGAGCATTCCGCGCTCGCCCATCCAGCGCCACTCGTCCTCGACCGGGAAGGTCACGTGGACGGAAGAGGCCCCCATCCGTTCGCAGAGCGTCAAGGCGCCGCCCAAGAGCGCTGAACGCCCCTCGTCCGCATCGACATCCGGCCGGACGATCAGCCGCGCCCCCGTCACCGGCGAGAACGGCGAGGAGCATTGGAGCTTGGGATAGTAACGCCCGCCAGCCCGCTCGTAGGCGTCGGCCCAGGCGTGATCGAAGACATATTCGCCCTGGCTGTGGGACTTCAGATAGAGGGGCATGACGCCGGCGACGGCGCCGTCTTCGTCCTCGATCGACAGATGCTGCGGAGCCCAGCCGGTGCGGGCCGAGACACAGCCGCTTTCCTCCAGGATCGACAGGAAGTCGTAGGAGACGAACGGGTCGCCCGTCGGCCCGGCGCAAGCGTCCCAGGCGTCCTTGCCGATCTCGGCGATCGCGCGATGGACGCGAACCTGCGGACGGACCCCAGTGGGACCCGACTTCACGCGTGGAAGCCCTCGAAGATCAGGTTGTCGCAATGGTCCTGCACGCCTTCCCACTGGTCGGGGCTGCGGACCGTCCAGGCGATCACGGGCATGCCCTTGGCGCGATATAGGTCGGCGCGCGGGCTGGGCAACATGTCGAGGCCTAGCGACAGGAAGTCGGGTCGCGCCAGCTCGACCTGCTCCAGCGCGGCCAGCGACTTGCGCATCTCCGGCGCCAGCTTGCGGGCGTTGTCGTCGTTCCAGCTGTAGGAGTTCAGGCCGCGCAGGATCTGCGGATGATGATCGGCGAACCAGGCGTGGGAGTAAGGGTTGAAGCCGATCACTGCGGTCGGGCCGTTGTGATCGAGCAGCACGTCGGAGACGCGCTTCTCCAGCGGACCGACCTCGCCAAACGGCGTCTTCAGCTCGATGAACACCATGGCGCGGTGGCCGATCAGGGTCAGGGCGTCGGCCAGGGTTGGGATGGTCTCGTCCGCGCCCTTCAGGGTCATCGTCGCGAGGTCAGCGGCGGTGTGGTCGCGCAGGCGCCCTTCCCGGCCCGTCATCCGCTCCAGGCGGTCGTCGTGGAACACCACCGCCTCGCCGTCCGCGGTCAGTTGGACATCCAGCTCGATGGCGTAGCCGTGGGCGCAGGCGGCCTGGAAGGCGGCCAGGGAATTCTCCGGCGCGCCTTCGGGACTCCAGAGGCCGCGATGGGCCGCCGGCGGATCGAACAGGCGCTCCCACGCCTCGCCGAAGGTTTCGGTCGAGGGGCGTTCGCGCGAGCGCATCAGGCGATCTCCACCACCGCGTCCACCTCGACCGCGAAGCCGAGGGGCAGCTTGTAGACGCCCACCGCCGAGCGAGCGTGCCGGCCGGCGTCGCCCAGGGCCTCGACCATCAGGTCCGAGCAGCCGTTGACGACCTTGGGGATGTCGATGAAGTCCGGGCCAGCCTGGACGAAGCCGCCCAGCTTCACCACCCGCACGACGCGGTCGAGGTCGCCGTCGCAGGCGGCCTTCATCTGGGCCAGCAGGTTGATCCCGCAGATGCGGGCGGCCTTCTGTGCGGTCTCCAGGTCGACGTCGACGCCAACCGTGCCCTTGATGCCGCCACCGGCGTCCAACGAGATCTGGCCGGAGATGTGGACGAGATTACCCGAGCGGACGAAGGGGACGTAGTTGGCCACCGGCGCCACCGGCTGCGGCAACTCCACGCCCATCGCCTTCAGACGCTCTTCCACCTTCGACATCCGCACGCTCCCACGAGTTTCACGGCATCCTTAACGCGAGCGGCGCGGGCGCAAAAGAAAAAAGCCCGGACCTTTCGGCCCGGGCTTCTCGTCTTGGATCGCGTCGGCGGGACGCGAAAGCCGGCTCTTAGCGAGCGGCTTGGAACTTCTCGACCGCGGCGCTGACGCGTTCGTTCAGCGGCTTGACCGAGTCCTTGATCGAGGCCGAGACGATCTCCGAGGCCTTGCTGACCTGGGCGATGTAGGCTTCGAGAGCCGACTTGGCCCAGGCGGTCTGCAGTTCGACGGCTTCCTGCACGCTCTTGGCGGCGGCCAGCGACTTGGCGGCGGCGACCTGGTCTTCGGCCAGCTTCTTGCCGTAGGCGAAGGTCTCGGCGCCCAGGGCTTCGGCGCCCTTGGTGGCGGCCGTCACCGAGGCGACGACGGCTTCGAGGTTTTTCTTCGAGTGCGTGTTGGCTTCGGCCAGAGCGGCGAGCGACTTCTCGACGCCGTCCTTGAAGGCTTGATTGGACGCGGCGGTGAACTGTTCGACGGTGTTCTTGACGGTTTCGGCGGCGGCCATGGGGTCTCTCCTGGGGAGGAAGGCGGCGGGGCGGACGGATCGAGCTGCAACTCGCCCATCTGCGCTTGGGACAACGTCGGTTTGCCATGTTGCAGTGCAGCAGTCAAGGATTTTGTGCAGCGCACCATAACCTAAGGTTACCCGCCACGCCGCCCATCCAAGCTGCAGCATTGGAACCACGCGCCCATTTTTTTCGCCCCTGCGGCATGTTCGCTCACCACTTGTTTACTTTAGCGAAAGGGGCCGGCCATCATGTTAAGGACACGCGTGTGGCGGTGCGGAACCGCTCAGTTCAGATGACGGACGTCCATCATGTTCGCCAAGCTTACCTCCGCTCGTACCGTTTTGGCCGCCGCCGGCCTGGCGCTGGCGACGCTGTTCAGCGCCTTGGCGCCGACCGCCTCGGCCGCCATACCCTATCTGCAGCTGAACGCTTCCGAACCGAAGTACGCGGCGATCGTGATCGACGCCAATTCGGGCGAAGTCCTTTACGACAAAAGGGCTGACAGCCCCCGCTACCCGGCGTCGGTGACCAAGCTGATGACGCTGTACCTCACCTTCGAGGCCCTCAGCGAAGGCCGCCTGAAACTGACCGATCGGGTGGTCATGTCCCCGCGCGCGGCCGCCCAGGCCCCGACCAAGATCGGCCTTCGTCCGGGCGACAGCATGAGTGTCGACGAAGCCATCAAGGCCATGACCGTGAAGTCGGCCAACGACGTCGCCGTCGCCATGGCCGAACGTCTGGCTAGCAGCGAGTCGCGATTCGCCGCCCTGATGACCCTGCGTGGTCAGGAACTGGGCATGCGCAACAGCCGCTTCGTGAACGCCTCGGGCCTGCCCGACAGCCGCCAGATCTCGACCGCCCGCGACCTGGCCATCCTGTCGCGCGCCATCATGCGGGACTTCCCCCAGTACTACAGCTACTTCTCGGTCCGAGGCTTCACCTTCCGCGGCAACTACATCAAGGGCCACAACCGCCTGCTGGACAGCATGGAGGGCTTTGACGGCCTGAAGACCGGCTACACCAACGCCTCGGGCTTCAACCTGGCCGGTTCGGCCGTCCGCGACGGCCGCCGCCTGATCGCCGTGGTCCTGGGCGGCCCGTCGACCGCCTGGCGCGACAACAACATGGAAGACCTTCTGCTGACGGGCTTCGACGTGATGAAGCGCCGCGCCAAGGGCGAGCGGACCACCATCGCCGCCAACATCTACGAGGATGATCCCTCGGGTCCGATCCAGCGTCCGTCGGTCGAACAGGGCGATGGCGACCAGGCCGGCCTGAAAATCGTGTTGACCGAGAACCCGCATAATCCGGGCCCGATGAAGGTGTCCCCCACCCTGCGCGCCGCCCAGGCCACCGCCAAGCCGGCCAAGAAGCCGCAAGGCGAGTGGAGCGTGCAGGTCGGCGCTTTCAAGTCCAAGTCGCTGGCCAACGACCAGCTGAAGCTGGTGCGTGGTCGCTTCGCCAAGGTCGTCGCCGACGCCGAGGCCGCCGTCGAAGGCGCGGGCGGCACGTTCCGCGCCCAGTTCCAGGGCCTGACGGCCGACGCCGCCCGCAACGCCTGCTCGGCTCTGAAGGCCAAGCGCGTGCCCTGCATGGTGCTGTCGCCGCGCTAAGGCCCGCCACCCCCAAAAGAAAAACCCCGGAAGGCAAACCTTCCGGGGTTTTTGCTGTCTAGGCTTCCGCCATCACCCGTCCGATCAGCCGGGCCAGGCGCTGAACGCCCTCCTCGATCTGGGCGTCGGTCGGCAGGGAATAGCTGAGGCGGATGGCGTTCGCCCTCGGAACCTCGGCGAAGAACGGCGCGCCCGGCACGAAGGCCACGCGCTCCTCCTCGATCGCCCGCGCCAGCAGCGCGGCGCCGTCGAACCCCTCGGGCAGGTCGATCCAGACGAACATGCCGCCTTCGGGATGCGACCAGGTCACGCCCTGGGGCATGGTCTTGTCCAACGCCGCCAGCATCACCCGCGCCTTGTGGCCATAGGCGCCGCGCAGGCGGTGCAGGTGCTGATCATAGCCTTCCGAGACGGCGCGATGGGCGACCATCTGGTTGATCGTCGAGACATGCAGGTCCGCGCCCTGCTTGAGCAGAACAAGCTTCTCGATCACCGCCTTGGGCCCGCAGACCCAACCGATGCGCAGCGCGGGCGACAGGGTCTTGGACAGTGTGCCCAGGAACATCGTCCGGGCGTTGTCGATGCCGCCCGAGCGGGCGATATCCAGCGACAGCAAGGTGGGCGTGGACTCGCCGACGAAACGCAGCTCGCGATAGGCGGCGTCCTCGACCAGGCTCCAGTCCAGGCGATCGGCGAGCGCCAGCAACGCCTCGCGCTCGGCCAAGGTCAGGCTGACCCCCGTCGGATTGGCGAAGTCGGGCACGAAATAGCCCAGCGCGCCGCGGGGCAGATCGACGTCCGCCGGCGCGGCCAGCGCGCCGTCAGGCAGGTCTCGATAGGCCGGCTCATAGCCGTTGAACGCTTGCAGGGCGCCCAGATAGGTCGGCCGAGCCACCACGACGGGATCGCCCGGACTGACGAATAGCTTGCCGATCAGATCCAGCGCCTGCTGCGAGCCGGCGGTCAGCATGATGTTGTGCGGCTCGCACGGCATGCCGTCGCGGGTCATCCGCTCGGCGATCCATTGGCGCAGCGGCAGGTAGCCCTCGCTGACCGAATACTGCAGCGCCTGGCGCGACAGCACGGGGTCGGCCAGCACGGCCTGGTAGCCCTTCTGGATCTCCTCGGCGGGGAAGAGACCCGGATCGGGAATGCCGCCGGCGAAGGACAGGATGTCGGGCTGGTCCAGCAGCTTGAGAAGCTCGCGGATCTCGCTGGCGCGGACGCGGGCCATGCGATCGCTGAAGCGCGAAGCCCAGTCGTGGGATTGGTCGGTCATGGGATGATCAGAAGTCCGAACGGGAAAGACACGGTGAAGAGACGCGCGAAAGCGTCTCGCCTGAACAAGCGATCAGGGCGTCATACCGAGCAGGTCGGTCCCGAGGAGCGGCGGCGCCAGAAGCGTTCGCGATTGATCATGCCCCTGTCCTAGCTCAGCCGCGCTTCCTGATCAAACGATCCCGCGCGGCGTTCAGCTGGGCGGCGAGGCCCTCGGTCCCGCCGACGTCGGGATGGGCCATGCGGATCAGGCGAGCATAGGCGGCCTTGACCTCCTCCAGCGTCGCGTCGGGAGAGACGCCCAGGATGGCGCGGGCCTCCGACAGGCTGAGTTCGCTACGCGGCGGATGGACGACCTGGCGGCGGATGATCGGCCGTCGACGCGCCTCGGTGACGGTCCAAAGGCCCAGGACGCCCAGCACGATCCCCGTGCCCCAGGAGCCGCGGATCGTGGCGTAGCCGGCGAAGGCGAAGGCGACAATGGCGGCCACGCCCGCCCCCACCCGCCAGCCGTCGCCTTTCAGCAGGGCCCGGCGCGGCCAGAGCAGGAAGGCCAGGATGGCCACGCCCAGCAGCAGGTAAAGCATCGACACTCCGGATACGAAGACGGGCGGCGAGGTCTCCCCAGCCGCCCGCTCCAGATCATGTAGCCCTTGGACTACTGCGCCGCCAGCAGCGTCTCGCCCGAATAGGCCGACAGGCCCAGGCTGTGCATCAAGGCGCGCAGCTCCTGGCGCGCGGCCAGGTGCTGCAGCGACACCGGCACCGGGCGAACCTGCGGCGACAGATCCGCGATGGTCAGGCCGAACGGGAACAGCTCGCGATAGATGACGCGGTCGCGCAGACCGGGCCCGATGCGGAAGCCGACCCGCTTGGCCAGAGCCGTCAGGCGGTCTTCAAGACGCTTGCGGTTCCGGGCTTCCGTCGTCGCCAAACGATTGCGCAGCACGACCCAATCAAGCGCCTGACGTTGGCCGGACAGAGCCCTCTGCTTGCGGGCTTCCCACACCGTCAGCGAATAGAGGCTGGGCTTGGTCAGCTCCATGCTCACCGGATCGACGTGGCCCAGCATGTCGAAGTCGACGAAGCTGTCGTTCATCGGGGTGACGATCAGGTCGGCGCGGCCGTGGGCCAGGCGCGAGACGGCGGTGTCGCCCCCGGGGGTGTCGATCAGCACGAAGTCGCATTCGGCGAGGCCCCTGGCGAAGGCGGCCTCGAAGCCGGCGATCTGCTCCTCTTCCGGCTTCTCGGCCAGGGCGATGTCATTGTCCGACAGGCGCAGCGACAGCGGCTCGGGCAGTTCCAGCTTCTTGCTTTCCAGCCAGGTGCGACGGTTCTCGAAGAACCGCGCCGAGGTGCTCTGGCGCAGGTCCAGGTCGATGACCGCGACCTTGGCGCCGCCGTACAGCAGCGCGGTGACGAGATGGACGGCGATGGTCGACTTGCCCGCCCCGCCCTTCTCGTTGCCGACGACGATGACACGCGTTTCGGCCATGAGTTTCGATCCTTCATGCGTCGCGACTCGCGCGACCTTGGACGGAGGTTAACACGATGTTACCAGCGCCTCATGGGGTCAACGCCCTCCATCCACAGACCTAATTGTCGCAGCGCGCTCCACGGCGGGTTTCCGCTGCGTCGCGGTGGACCTTCGATCCCGCGAAGGCCATAAGCCCCACCTGTCCGCGTGGAGGCCGTCATGACCCAACCGACCATCGTCCGCACCGTCGCTGAAATGCGCGAGCATGTCCGCGCCTGGAAGGCGGTCGGCCAGCGCGTGGCCCTGGTCCCGACCATGGGCGCTCTGCATGAAGGCCATCTCTCACTGATCCGTCTGGCGCAGCAGCACGCCGACCGCGTGATCGCCAGCGTCTTCGTCAATCCCAAGCAGTTCGCGCCGCACGAGGACTTTGACGCCTATCCGCGCGGCGAAGCCGCCGACGCCGAGAAGCTGGCCGCGGTCGGTTGCGACCTGATGTTCGCGCCGAACGCCGCAGAGATGTACGCGCCCGGCTTCTCGACCCTGATCACCGTGTCCGGCGTGTCAGAGCCTTTGGAAGGCGCGGCGCGGCCGCAGTTCTTCGGCGGCGTCGCGACCGTGGTCGCCAAGCTGTTCATCCAGTCGCAAGCCGACGTCGCCGTGTTCGGCGAAAAGGACTACCAGCAGCTGCAGGTGGTCAAGCGCATGGCGCGGGATCTCGACATTCCGGTCGAAATCATCGGCGCCCCCACCGCCCGGGCCGAGGACGGACTGGCCCTCTCCTCGCGCAACGCCTACCTGTCCGCGGACGAACGCGCGGCGGCCGTGGCCCTGCCCGACGCGATGAAAGCGGCTTCACAAGCCGTGGCGGCTGGCGGCCGGGTCGACGAGGCCGAGGCGATCGCGGTCGAGGCGCTGAAGGCCGCCGGTTTCCGCCAAGTGGACTATGTGGAAGTGCGTGAGGCCAGCGATCTGTCGCGGTTGGGTCCGGGCCCGATCGGCGAGGCGGAGGGCCGCATCCTCGTGGCGGCCTGGCTGGGCGGCACGCGCTTGATCGACAATATGGCCGTCAAGCGGGTCTGACGCCGGGCGGTCAGATCGCCGGCTGCAGCGCGATGAACACGCCGACGGCGAAGCCCACGAACAACATGCCCGCCCCCAAGACGGCGTAACCGGCTTTCATCTTTATTCCTCCGCTTCCCTGCGCAGAGGAAACACCCGCCCTAGTTGCTATTAAGCTAACAACGATCGCCGAAGTTACCAGGCGCCCAGTTCGCGTAGCTGGCGGGCCAGCTCCGGCGGCAGGTCCGCCGCCTCGCCTTCGGTAAGGTCCGGCGGCGCGTCCTCGGGCGTCAGATACCGCCAGCCCTGGAACGCCCGGCGCGGCTGGGGCGCCACGCGGACGATCGTCGGATCGACCGTGACCTCGCAGCGGGACGCCGGGCCGGAACCGACCGTGTCGATCGCCAGGATCTTTTGGCGGCACAGGATCTGGCCCTTGAACACGCGGTACAACGAACCGCCGTCCAACACCTCGTCGATCCGCTTGGGCGTCATGCGCGTGTGCATGACCCAAGGGTGGCCTTCTTTGTGCCAGGCCAGAAGATCGTCGATCGTATCGCAGCCAACGACCAGTTTGATGATGTGCAGCGCCATGGCGGGTAGATAGCGCGCTAGAGGCGCAAGGCAAATCGCCTGGTCCGCGTCCAGGCTCGCCCCAAGGGTGAAAGCCGTCGCCCCCTCGCCGCACGTCGTTATGCTGAGGTCATCGCGCTTCACCAGAGCGCGATGACTCGGCGGACTCGTCCGCCTGGCGCCGCCGCTGAGGACGTTGTCGCATGCGTCCGAAGCGGCGGTTCTCTTTTCGGCCCGAGCCGCTCTGGTTTCGCGCGCGTTCCCTCACCAGATAAGGCCTCCCGACGACGCCGAGGCGTCGTCCCGAGCCGCTCGGCGGATCCGAGCGGCGCTCCGCCCATGCTCCAAAGGAGAACGCCCGTGAAGATCCTGATGGTCCTCACCTCGCACGATCAACTCGGCGACACCGGCAAGAAGACCGGCTTCTGGCTGGAAGAGTTCGCCGCCCCCTACTACGCGTTCAAGGACGCCGGCGCCGAGATCGTGCTGGCCTCGCCGGCTGGCGGACAGCCGCCGCTGGACCCCAAGAGCGACCTGCCCGAGTTCCAGACCCAGCTGACCCACCGCTTCAAGGCCGATCCCGAAGCCCAAAAGGCCCTGGCGAACACGGTGAAGCTCGAGACTGTCAACGCCGTCGATTTCGATACGGTCTTCTATCCGGGCGGCCACGGGCCTCTCTGGGACCTCGCCGAATCGCAAACCTCGATCCAGCTGATCGAAAGCTTCGAGCGCGCCGGCAAGCCCATCGGCTTCGTCTGCCACGCGCCGGGCGTGCTGCGCCACGTCAAGGCGGCCGATGGCTCGCCGCTGGTCCAGGGCCGCAAGGTCACCGGCTTCACCAATTCCGAGGAAGCCGCCGTCGAACTGACCGACGTCGTGCCCTTCCTGGTCGAGGACGAGTTCAAGAAGCTGGGCGCGACCTATGAGAAGGGCGCCGACTGGGGCTCCTTCGTGGTCGTGGACGGCAAGCTGGTCACCGGCCAGAACCCCGCCAGCTCCGAGGACGCCGCCAAGGCGCTGCTCGACCAGATCCGCTAGGCAAAGGGGCCAGGTCCGTCGCGGCCTGGCCCTTTCTCTTTGGCGTCAGGCGCCTTCCAGCCGCGCCAGCACCACGCCTTCGCTGACCTGGCCGCCGGCCGAGGCCGAGAGCTCGGCCACGACGCCATCGAATGGCGCGACCAGGGCGTGCTCCATCTTCATGGCTTCCAGGGTCAGCAGCGTCTGACCCTTGCTGACGCTCTGTCCGGCCGAGACGGCGACGGAGACGATCTTGCCCGGCATTGGCGAAAGGATCGCGCCATCCGAGGCCGCCCCCTCCCCCGCGCCGCCCACGTGGGCCTCGAAGTCGAACGTCTGGACGTCGCCCCCCTCGAACACGTGGATCGGCCCCTTGCCATAGGTCGTGGGCAGGCGCGCGACCTCGTCGAAGGTTCGGCCGTCGGCGTGGCGGATGTCCCAGGACCAGTCCTCGGTCCCTCCGCCCAGCAAGGCCACTCGCAGCGGCGTCGGCTTGCCGTCCACCGACATGGGCAGGGTCATGGCCGCGCGATCGGCGTTCATGCGGAAACCCAGCAGCTTGGACGGCGCGCTCTCCCACGGATCGCGGCGGGCCTCGGCCTCCAGGAAGCTGTCGAGACGCCAGCCGATCGCGGCCATGGCCGGCTCGTCACTGAAGGTCCGTTCGGTCAGCTCCTCCAGGCGCGCTTCGATGAATCCGGTATCGACCGCGCCATCGACGAAGTCTGGATGGCTTGCGCACTTGGCCAGGAAGGCGGCGTTGGTCTTGACCGGCCAGACCTCGACCAGGGCGCAGGCCTCGGCCAGGCGCTGGGCGGCGTCCTCGCGGTCGGCGCCATGGGCGATCAACTTGGCGATCATCGGGTCGTAGAAGGCGGTGACCTCGCCGCCCTCCTCCACCGCGCTGTCGACGCGGACGTCGCCCTCGGGCAGGCGGAAATGCTTCAGCTTGCCCGTCGACGGCAGGAAGCCGGTGGCCGGGTTCTCGGCGTAGAGGCGCGCCTCCATGGCCCAGCCGTCCAGAGTGATCTCGTCCTGGTCCAGCGGCAGGCGCTCGCCGGCGGCGACGCGCAGTTGCCACTCGACGAGGTCCTGGCCCGTGACCATCTCGGTGACGGGGTGCTCGACCTGCAGGCGGGTGTTCATCTCCATGAACCAGATGCGGTCGGCGCGGAGGCCCTCGCTGGCGTCGGCGATGAACTCGACCGTGCCGGCGCCGACATAGCCCACGGCCTTGGCGGCCTTCACGGCGGCGGCGCAGACCGCTTCACGCGTGGCCTCGTCCATGCCCGGGGCCGGCGCTTCCTCGATGACCTTCTGGTGGCGGCGCTGCAGCGAGCAGTCCCGCTCGAACAGGTGGACGACATTGCCGTGGCTGTCGCCGAACACCTGCACCTCGATATGGCGCGGGCGGGTGACGTACTTCTCAAGCAGCACCCGGTCGTCGCCGAACGCCGCCGCGGCCTCGCGGCGGCACGAGCCCAGGGCGGCCTCGAAGTCCTCCGCCCGCTCGACCTTGCGCATGCCCTTGCCGCCGCCGCCGGCCACGGCCTTGATCAGCACGGGATAGCCGATCTTGCTCGCCTCGGCCGCGAGGCGCTCGACGGACTGGTCTTCGCCGAGGTAGCCGGGGGTCGTCGGCACGCCGGCCTCGATCATCACGGACTTCGCCGCATCCTTCAGGCCCATGGCGCGGATCGCCGAGGGCGGCGGACCAATCCAGGTCAGGCCCGCGTCGATCACGCTCTGGGCGAAGTCGGCGTTCTCGGACAGGAAGCCGTAGCCGGGGTGGATCGCGTCCGCGCCCATCTGCTTGGCCGCCGCCAGGATCTTGCGCGGATCCAGATAGCTGTCCTTGGCCGGCGCTGGTCCGATCAGGATCGCCGCGTCGGCCTCCATCACGAACGGCGCGTCGGCGTCGGCTTCCGAATAGACGGCGACCGTCCGCACGCCCAGCTCTCGGGCGGTGCGGATGATGCGGCGAGCGATCTCGCCGCGATTGGCGATCAGGACGGAAGCGATCAAGCGAGACCTACATCTGGGTGAGGGTGAAAATCAGCAGCAGCGAGAGCAGCAGCGCGAACGAGAAGACGCTCATGAACCAGACGACCAGCGTCTTGAAGATCGCGCCCACGATGGTCGAGCCGTAGCCGCCACGCAGGGTCTGGAACAGGTTGATGGGCGTCCAGAAGGTGATGATGACGCCCCAGATCCCCGCCAGGGGCATCGGCAACACCATCATGATCGCATTGGTCAGGAACGAGAAAGACAGCAGGTTGGTCGCCACCAGCAGGTGGTCGTAGATGTAGAACTGTCGGCGGTTCACATAGACGAGGGCCAGGCTCAGCCCGATGATCGGCAGCAGCAGCACCGCCAAGCGGTGGGCCCAGCCGAACATTACGACCATATAGTACTCAGGATTGGCCACGGCCTTGGCCAGGCCCTCCTTGAACCGCTGGCCCATGCCAGACTTTCCGGAGTGCCCGCCGAGATCGACATCGGCCTTGAACGCCTTGTGGTTCTCGGCGCCCGGCGTCACCACGTTGAAGTGTTGCCCGCCGATATCAGCCTCGCCGATCTTCTGAGTGTCTTCGTCGATCTTGTCCAACCTTTGCAGGTCGATCCCGCGGATGGTTTGAGCGACGTCCTCGCCGCGTTTCTCGATCTGCGCCTTGGCTTCCGCGGCGGCGTTGGGGTTCTTTTCCAGCGCGTCCGCCTCGGCGAGCTTGGCGGCGTAGCGGTCTTGAGCCTTCTTGGCCTTCTCGTCGTGCTTGGCGATGATCGCGGCCTTGTCAGCGCCGGGCTCCTTGAGCGCCTCATCGCGCTCTTCCGCCGCGTCTTTCAGGCGGCTGTCGCGCGTTTCCGACGCGTCCTTACGCATCTCGTCCGCCTTGGCCTTCCGGCCGGCGGGCGTGGCGAGGGCGGCGACTTCCCGCTCCTCCTTCAGCTCGACCTCGTGGCGAATCTTATGAATCGCGTGCTCGGCCGCGAAGATGAACAACAGCAGGGCGACCAGGAAGGTCCGGAACGGCGGCACGTGCCGCGCGATGCGGCCTTCCATATAGTCCTTGGCCAGCTTGCCAGGCTTGAAGAACAGCAGCGGCAGGGTGTTGGCCAGGCGGCCATCGAGGTGGAACATCCCCTCGATGGCCTCCCAGATCAGATGCAGGATCGACCGGTGGTGAGTGTCGGCGTTCTGGCCGCAGTTATAGCAGTACCAGCCCTCCAACGGCGTGCCGCAGTTCTTGCAGGGCTCTCCCTTGTGGGTGAACGGCTTTTTCTTGGCCCCGGCGAAACCTCCCGCCGAGTCCGCCGCCGCAGCTTCCAATTCCGCGCCTGTGACCACGCCCCACGTCCCCCTGGTTGAGTCTATTCAGCCCAGGAGGGTTTACGACGCGCGAGGAAGGCGCGCACGCCTTCTTGTCCTTCTTCGGAGACACGGCGACGCGCGATGCGGCGCGCGGTCTCTTCGACCAGGCCTCTGTCGAGTTTCTGACCAGCGAAGTCGTTGACCAGGGCCTTGGCGTCGCCGATCGCGCCGGGGGCGCAGGGAACCATCTCCTCGATCAGAGCGTCACGGGCGGCCTCAAGGCCGGCGACGTCGTCGAACACCTCGTCGACCAGGCCGTAGCTCCAGGCCGCGTCGGCGTCGAAGACGCGGGCGGTCGCGAACAGCAGCTTGGCCGTACGCGGCCCAAGGGCCGCGATGACGTACGGGCTGATGGTGGCGGGCGTCAGGCCCAGCTTGACCTCGGAGAACGAGAACTTGGCGTCCGCCGTCGCCAGGGCGTGGTCGCAGGCCGCCACCAGGCCCGCGCCGCCGCCATAGGCCGCGCCTTCCACCAGGGCCACGGTCAAGGCCGGGATGTCGTGCAGGGCCTTCAGCATATGGGCCAGTTCGAGCGCATCCTCGCGGTTGTCGTCCTCGTCCCACTCGACAGCGTCGGCCATCCAGGAAAGGTCCGCGCCAGCGCTGAACGTTCCGGCCACGCCGCGCAGGAACACCACGCGTACGCCCTCGGCCCCGTGCAGGGTCTCGAAGGTCTGGCGCAGGGCCGCGATGGTCGCCGCGTCGAAGGCGTTCTTCTTGTCGGGACGGTTGATCCAGACGGTGACCGCGCCCTCGGGCGTGCTCTCCATGTGGACCAGCGGGCTCATCGCGTCGGTGTCTTGGACCTCGACGATGGGATCGGCGATGGGATTGGTCATGGGGCTACTCCTTTGGGACGCTACATCCGGAAAACGCCGAAGGTCGTCTCCGGGATAGGGGCGTTGAGACTGGCCGAGATTGCAAGCCCCAGAACGTCCCGCGTTTGAGCCGGGTCAATGATCCCGTCATCCCATAGCCGCGCCGTGGCGTGGTAGGGGTTGCCCTCATCTTCGTAGCGCTGGCGGATCGGCGCCTTGAAGGCCTCGGCCTCCTCGGGCGTCCACTTGGCCGCGTCGCGGTGGACGGTGGCCAGCACGCTGGCGGCCTGCTCGCCGCCCATCACCGAGATGCGGCTGTTCGGCCAGGTGAACAGGAAGCGCGGGCTGTAGGCCCGGCCGCACATCCCGTAGTTACCCGCGCCGAAGCTGCCGCCGATCAGCACGGTGAACTTCGGCACCTCGGCCGAGGCGACGGCGGTGACCAGCTTGGCGCCGTCCTTGGCGATGCCGCCGGCCTCGTACTTGCCGCCGACCATGAAGCCCGAGATGTTCTGCAGGAAAACCAGCGGGACCTTGCGCTTGCAGGCCAGCTCGATGAAGTGCGCGCCCTTCACGGCGCTCTCGCTGAACAGCACGCCGTTGTTGGCCAGGATCGCCACCGGCTGTCCCCAGATGCGGGCGAAGCCGCAGACCAGGGTCTTTCCGTACAGGGCCTTGAACTCGTCGAACCTTGAGCCGTCGACGATGCGGGCGATGACCTCGCGCACGTCGTAAGGCGCGCGGACGTCCGTCGGGACGATGCCGTAGAGCTCCTGGGGGTCGTAAAGCGGCGGTTCGGCGTCGGCCAGGACCACCTGCTCCGGCTTGGTCGTGTTCAGATTGGCGACGATCGCGCGGACAATCTCCAGCGCATGCTCGTCGTTCTCGGCGACATGGTCGACCACGCCCGAGCGGCGACCATGGGTCTCGGCCCCGCCCAGTTCCTCGGCGCTGATCACCTCGCCCGTCGCGGCCTTCACCAGCGGCGGGCCGGCCAGGAAGATGGTGCCCTGGTTGCGGACGATCACCGTCTCGTCGCTCATCGCCGGGACATAGGCGCCGCCGGCGGTGCACGAGCCCATAACGCAAGCGATCTGCGGAATGCCCGCCGCGCTCATCCGCGCCTGGTTGAAGAAGATGCGGCCGAAGTGGTCGCGGTCGGGGAAGACCTCGGCCTGGTGCGGCAGGTTCGCGCCGCCGCTGTCGACCAGATAGACGCAAGGCAGATGGTTCTGAGCCGCGATCTCCTGAGCGCGCAGATGCTTCTTCACCGTCATCGGGAAGTAGGCGCCGCCCTTCACCGTGGCGTCGTTGGCGACGATCATCACCTCGCGGCCCGACACCCGGCCGACCCCGCAGATGATCCCCGCCCCCGGCGCCTCGCCGCCATAGAGGTCGCAGGCGGCCAGTTGGCCGATCTCCAGGAAGGGCGAACCGGGATCCAGCAGGCGCTCGACCCGCTCGCGGGGCAGCAGCTTGCCGCGCGAGGCGTGGCGCTCGCGGGCGCTCTCCGGACCGCCCAGGGCCGCCTCGGCCACCTTGGCGCGAAGTTCGGCGACCAGGGCGCGATTGTGCGCGGCGTTGCGGGCGAAGGCGTCGTTGGACGCGTCGATAACGGAGTTCAACTTCGGCATGACCGACGCTTAGCCTTTTCCACCCATCCCCGGAAGTCGGAGTTTTTTGGACCCCGAAGCCGAAGATTCAGAGCCAAAACCGTTCTTAGACATTTTATCTTCCAGAGCAATGATTGCGCCTGAACGCGTGCTCGGGGTCAAGCCTGCCGATCGCGCGAGGCCGTTTACAGCTTCGCCCTGGCGGCACTACGGTCCGCGCCGTGGAAACGCCCCTGCCTGATGACTCGGCCCTAGCGCGCCTGTTCGCCCGCGAGCGGCGAAACGGGACGGCGGCGTGGTTCTCGTTGCCAGGCGGCGCGACGCTGTTCGAGCCGGGCGAAGCGGCCGACCAGCTCTATTTCCTGAAGACCGGCCGCTTGGGCGCTTTCCGCCGCGAACCCGGCCAGGAGCCGCAGTTCCTGGGGCTGATCCGCCCAGGCGAACCCGCCGGCGAGATGGCCATGATCGGCGACACCGCCCACTCCGCCAGCATGGTCGCTCTGCGTGACAGCGAGATGCTGGCCATGCCCCGCGATGTCTTCTTCGAGGCGGCCGAGGAGGATCCCAGCGTCCTGCTGGAGCTTTCGCGGCTGATGATCCATCGGGCGCGGCAGGCCCGAAGCCAGCCGGCCGTGGGCGATCCGTCGGTGTTCGGCTTCATCGCCGTCGAGCCCGGCGCGCCCATCCGGCCGATCGTCGAACGCCTGGGCCGCTGTATCGAGAACCTGGGCTACACGGTCACGGTCGAGGGCGGCGAGGCGCTGCTGGCCCCGACCGAGTGGTTCGGCAATGTCGAGTACGCTCACGACTTCGTCCTCTATGTCGCCGAGGCCGACGAGACCGCCTGGAAGCACGTGGTCGGCCGGCAGGTGGACCGGCTGTTCCGCGTTGGGCGCGGCGACCGCCCGCCGCCGACCGTGATCCCCAGCTACGCTTCGGGACCCCTGCAGGCCCAGCGCCTGGTCGACCTGATCCTGCTGCAGTCGGCCAGCCTTGTTCGCCCCAGCGGCTCGGAGGCCTGGGTCGCCGCGACCCAGCCCGCGCGCCTCTTCCATCTGCGCGAAAACGGCGTGGCCGACCTTCAACGGCTGGCGCGGGTGATGACCGGACAGTCCGTCGGCCTAGTCCTCTCCGGCGGCGGCGCGCGGGCGTACGCCCACATCGGCGCGATCCAGGCGATGCGCGAGCGGGCCATTCCGATCGACTTCGTCGGCGGCGCCTCGATGGGCGCGATCATCGCCGCGGGCCTGGCCATGGGCTGGGACGACGGTGAGATGGAGGCGCGCATCCAAAAGGCCTTTGTCGACTCCAGCCCCTTGGACGACATCGCCTTTCCCATGATCGCCATGACACGCGGCGAAAAGGTCAGGGCGCGCCTGGAAGAGCATTTCAGCGGCGTCGAGATCAGCGATCTCTGGCTGCCGTTCTTCTGCGTCTCGTCGAACCTAACCTCGGGGGCCTACCAACTGCATCGCACGGGCGAGCTGCAGGCGGCTCTGCGCGCCTCGATCGCTTTGCCCGGCGTCATGCCGCCGGCCACCGCCAACGGCTCGGTGCTGGTCGACGGGGCGGTGATGAAGAACTTCCCCGCCGACGTCATGCGCGCGCTCCAGCCTGGTCCGATCGTCGGCGTCGACGTCACGCGCGGCCGCAGCATCACCCCGGACGATATCGTCACCCCGCCTTCCCTCTGGAACTGGATCACCTCGGGCGAGTGGCGACGCGGTCCGCCGATCGTGGCCCTGCTGATGCGGGCGGCCACGGTCACCTCCGGCCGCGACATCACCGCCGCGCGCGAGGCCACCGACGTCCTGATCACGCCGAAGCTGGAAGGGGTCGACATCCGCGACTGGCGCGCTTTCGAGCCTTCCGTGAAGGCCGGGCGCGTCGCCGCCGGCTTCGCGCTGGACACCCTGCGCCAGCCCGTGACGACGCTGCGTCGCCGCCTGAGCCTGCGCGAACGCCAAGCCGCCTCAGGTCGCTGACCGGCGAGCCACAATAAATAGGCGCTTGAAGGGAAACAGGGTCACGCCGTCCTCCCGACGCGGAAACCGTCGCGCCAGTCGAGCGCGCCAAGCGTCCAGGAACAGCGACTTCTCCCCATCATCCAGCGCGTCGAGATAGGGGCGCAGGGTGGCGCCCATCGTCCACTCGACGATCGGATCCTCGCCGCGCAGCGCGTGCAGATAGGTGGTGGTCCAGATGTCGATCTCGGCGCACAGCGGCGCCAGCCAGCCATAATAGTCCTCGGGCGACGCTGTCGGGCCAGCGCCGGCGATGTTCGCCAGCTTGGCGGCCCAGGTCCCCACCTGGATGACCTCGGCCAGGCTGCCGCGCCAGCCCAGGCTATCGACCACCGGGACCTGAACCGCCAGGACGCCCGACGGCGCCAAGGCGGCCGCGAGGCGCGGGATCAACATCCTATGATCGTTCACCCAGTGGAGAGCGGCGTTGGTGAAGATCAGATCGGCGGGCGCGTCCGGGGCGAAGCCTTCGATGCCGCCCTCGATCCATTCCACCTGATCGGACAGCGCCCGGGCCCGTCGCAGCATCTCCGGGCTGGAGTCCAGGCCGCGCACGCGCGCCAGCGGAAAGCGCTCGGCCAGCAAGGCCGCCTGCTCGCCCATGCCGCAGCCGAGGTCCCAGATTTCGCGCGGCGCCATATCGGCGGGCAACATCGCCATGAGGTCTTGAGCCGGCCGCTCGCGGTATCGGCGGTAGAGGGCGTAGATGTCCGGATCCCAGCGCGCCATTCTATCCCTCCCCGGTGCGACAATCCGACACCGTGCAACTTCGTCGTCTGTGAAGAATTCTTCTCAACGAAGAAGATTCATCATACTGTTCGAAATAGACCTCCGACAGAGGGGCCACAGGGAAGGAATTCACGCGGAATGGTCACGCAGATTCATCTGGCTCCGGGCGGCGCGCCCGCCCCGGCCCCGAACGTCCGTCGACTGAACCTTAGCCGCCCCCTGGCGGTTGGCGCCGCCGTGGCGATGTGGGCTCTGATCCTGATCGGCCTTCGCCTGCTTACGCTCTGACCGCGACCTCGGGTCGCGTTAGGCGCCTCTTCCCATCCCGGCGGAAAGGCCCATATCCTCCTTGTGTTGTTCAACTACTGAAAGGAGGTGATCCAGTGTCTCATTGTCTCCAACCGCGGTCGCAAGTCGTGACCTGGAGCCTGAAGAACGAGGTCTCCGCCTAGGGTGTTGAGCACCTAGGTTTCAAGTCACACGCTGCGAACAGCGGCTACGACGATGGAAGGGCCGTTCCAGCCGGGACGGCCCTTTTTCATGACTTCAGGCGCCGATCAGTTCGCGCCCGATCAGGAAGCGGCGAATTTCGTTTGTGCCGGCGCCGATGTCGTAGAGCTTGGCGTCGCGCAGCAGGCGCTCGACCGGCCATTCCTTGGTGTAGCCGGCGCCGCCCAGGGCCTGGATCGCCTCCAGCGACACCTTCACGGCGTTCTCGGACGCCATCAGGATCGCGCCGGCCGCGTCGAAGCGCGTGGTCTTGCCGGCGTCGCAAGCCCGCGCCACGGCGTAGACATAGGCCCGCGCCGAGTTCAGAGCCACGTACATGTCGGCGATCTTGCCCTGCATCAGCTGGAAGCCGCCGATCGGCTGGCCGAACTGCTTGCGGTCGCGGACATAGGGCAGGACGATGTCGAGGCAGGCCTGCATGATGCCCAGCGGCCCCGCCGCCAGCACGGCGCGCTCGTAGTCGAGACCGCTCATCAGCACGCCGACGCCGCCGCCGACCGGGCCCATCACGTTCTCTTCCGGGATCTCGCAGTCCTCGAACACCAACTCGGCGGTGTCGGACCCGCGCATGCCCATCTTGTCCAGCTTCTTGGAGACGCTGAAGCCCTTCATGCCCTTCTCGACCAGGAAGGCGGTGATGCCGCGGCTGCCCTCCCCCGTCTTGGCGTAGACGACCAAGGTGTCGGCGTGCGGAGCGTTGGTGATCCAGAACTTCGTGCCGTTCAGGACATAGCGATCGCCGCGCTGCTCGGCGCGCAGCTTCATCGACACGACGTCCGAGCCCGCCCCCGCCTCGCTCATGGCCAGGGAGCCGACATGCTCGCCGCTGATCAGCTTGGGCAGGTAGCGCCGCTTCTGTTCGGGCGTGCCCCAGCGGCGGATTTGGTTCACGCAGAGGTTCGAGTGGGCGCCATACGACAGGCCCACGGAGGCCGAGGCGCGGGACACCTCCTCCATCGCCACCACGTGCTCGAGGTAACCGAGGCCCAGGCCGCCGAACTCCTCCTCGACCGTGACGCCGTGCAGGCCAAGGTCGCCCATCGGGACCCAGAGCGAGCGGGGGAAGGTGTTGGTTTCGTCGATCTCGGCGGCCAGCGGCGCGATGCGGTCGGCGGCGAAGCGGGCGGTCGTCTCGCGGATGGCGTCGGCGGTCTCGCCCAACGCGAAGTCCATCGTGGGTGCGAAATTCGTCATGATAGTCCTCCCATAGCACGAACGCCCGCGGATCAACGAGACCCGCGGGCGTTCTTGCTCGACTTCCCCAGAGTAAGGGAAGTTCTTATTCGCCCGCCTTATCCGGCCCGGCCAGTCGGCGCAACAGAAGATAAGCCGAAACCACGAAGCAGATGGCGCCAATCATACTGGCGCCATAGCCGAACAGCCTGACCTGATCAGCCGCCCCGACCGCCACGGTCAGGATCCACAGGACGCCGCCGCCGAACAGAAAAAGTCCGAGCAGGCCCAGGATGATCAATAGGCTGGCGTTGCCGGAAGAGCGCTTCGTCTTCCGCGGACCGCCCGCGACCCCGGCGACGGGCGAAGGCTCAACCGCCGCGCTGGTCGAGAAGCCGTCAAGATTGAAGGCCGAGCCGCCATCCGTCGACACGCCAAACAACGTAGGCTCGTTAGCGACCGGACCGGGCGAAAAGGCTTCGACCGAAGCCGTCTTGTCGGAAGACTGAGGCGGGGGACGGAAGGGCGTCAGCTCAACGGGCGCGTCTTGGAACAAGACGGGCCCCGATGAGGCGCTGGCGGCCTTCTCCGGCGCGGGCGGCTCGGGCAGGCTAAGATCCGGCTGAGCCTTGCTGGGCGGCGCTTCCGCCTCGGCGAGGATCGCTTCCAGGCGCGCGCTGACGGCGGCGGCCGACTGCTCCGTCGCGGTGGGCCTGTCCTCTTCCGGGACAACGATGCTGAACGGCAGGTCGCCCTCGCGGTGGGCGACGATCCGGTCGCCGTCCGTGCGGGTGCTGACCGTGGCGGGCGTCTGCTTGGGGATCGCGTTGCTTGCGTCATAGTCGATCTTGGGACGCAGGATCGGGCTGGGCGCGGGCACCCACTGGCCGTTGGCCGGGGTCAGGAACAGCGTCTTCTCGGCCGAGCGGCGGCGGACCAGGGCGTCGATCACAATGCGCTCGCCCTCGAAGTCGGCCTTGCGCCACATCTCCATGGCGCAGGCGGCTTGCAGCAACGAGCCCTCGTTGATCCGGCGCAGCACGCCCGAGCGCACGAAGTTCTCGATGCCGATGTTGAAGGCGAAGCAGACCAGGGCGTCGAACTGGTTCTGGGTCAGGGGCGTGTAGGTGTGCTCGTTGACCGAGTGGGCCACCGAGATCAGGTCGTACAGCAGCAGGGCCTCGGCGTCCTTTTCCGAGACAGTCGCGCCCGGACGCGCGGTCAGCGTGTGGCCATAGCCGATCGTCCAGCGTCCATCGGGCAGCTGGGCGGACGTCTGACGGTAGCCTTCGAATCTCTTGATGAGATCGACGGCGGCGCGGGAGACCTGATGACGCGGTTTCATCGCCTAGTTTGACCCAAATTGAGACAGACGCGGGTGCGCTCGCCTGTCCCGGCGCAAGGACCGCGCCAGTTTTCCCTATCTAGGCGATCAACGGCTCATTGCATCAGCAGCGCCGCGATCAGCAGCACCGCGAAGAAGCCCATGAAGTCGGTCAGGAAGGTGACGAAGATCGACGACGAGACCGCCGGGTCGCGGCCCATCTTCTCCAGGGCCAGAGGCGCCAGGATGCCGCCCAGGGCGGCCGTGAAGATGTTGGCGATCAGCGCCGCGCCCACCGTGATGGCCAGCTTGGCGTTGTGGTAGAAGAAGAACGTCGCCATGCCCATGACCAACGCAAGACATATGCCGTTGGTCAGGCCGACCAGGACCTCGCGCACGATGATGCGCCGGGCGTTGGCCGCGGTCAGCTCCTTGCTGGCCAGGGCGCGGACGGCCACGGCCAGGGTCTGGGTGCCGGCGTTGCCGCCCAGCGACGAGACGATCGGCATCAGCACCGCCAGCGCCACCAGCTTGGCGATCTGATCCTGGAAGATGGCGATGGCGCTGACCGCGATGGTCTCGGTGACCAGGTTCAGCAGCAGCCACGGCAGGCGCGAGCGGACGATCTCCTGGACGCTGGCGTCGCGGCCGGCGTCGGACACACCGGCCAGGGCCAGGATGTCTTCCTGGGCTTCGTCACGAATGACCTCGACGATGTCGTCGACGGTGATCTGCCCGACCAGGCGCCCGCCCGGCTCGATCACCGGGGCGCTGATCAGGTGGTACTTGTCGAAGATATAGGCGACCTCTTCCTGGTCCATGTCGACTGGG
This sequence comes from Caulobacter sp. X, assembly GCF_002742635.1. Lineage (NCBI taxonomy): Bacteria > Pseudomonadati > Pseudomonadota > Alphaproteobacteria > Caulobacterales > Caulobacteraceae > Caulobacter > Caulobacter sp. X. The sequence continues at coordinate 954,776 of NZ_PEGF01000001.1, forward strand.
ATTTCGGTGACCGCCTCCATCAGCTCGGCCAGCGGCGTCTCGCGGCGGCTGCGGAGCAGGATGCTGATCGGGATGGCGCCGACGGGCTTGTAGGTCGGATCGACGACGTAGACGTCGAAGAAGAGCTCGGGCAGCGACTCGCCCGCCTCGCGGACGTGGTCGATTGTCTGGCCGACGGTCCAGAATTCCGGCGCGGCCAGAAATTCCCGCTGCATCAGGCGGCCGGCGGTCTCGTCCTCATAGGACAGGGTCGTCTCGATCGCGGCGCGGTCGGTCTCGCCCATGGCGGCCAGCACCTGGAACCGCTTGGTGTCGTCCAGGTCGTCGATGACGTCGGCGGCGTCGTCGGTGTCCAGCTCCTCCAGCGCGCGGGCCAGGGTCACCGACGGGGTGGCCTCCAGCACCTCTTCGCGGATGTTGTCCTCGAGCTCGGAGATGATCTCGCCCAGCGCCTCGGGATCGAGCAGCGGGATGATCTGCTCGCGATAGTCGGCGGTCAGGAAGCCCATCAGGTCGGCGACGTCGGCCGGGTCCAGGGCGCCGACCAGCTCGCGCAGGCGCTTGCCATCGCCGCTGTCGGCGGCGTCGACCACCATCTCGACATATTCGGGATTGAGGGCGTAGTCCTCGCCAAGGGCCAGGTCTTCCAGCTCCTCGGGGGTCTCGGACTTGGCCAGCGGGATGTCGTCCAGCACGTCGTCGGTCAGTTCGGCGGTGTCCCGGGTCATGGGGGCCTCCTGAGCTCTGAGAGCGCGTTGGGTTCGTTTGGCTGGTCCGATGCGGCGACCCTGAGGCGAAATCAGGGCCCAAAACGATTAGAGCGCCCCTTGCGAGTCGGAAACCGATTTCGCCGGAGCGCTCTATTCAGGTTCACCTGGTGCGGTCGAGAAGACTCGAACTTCCACGGGTTGCCCCACAGCGACCTCAACGCTGCGCGTCTACCAATTCCGCCACGACCGCTCGTGGTGAGGGGCGGCAGGTAGCAAACTGAATCGGCTTTGGGAAGTCGGAAGTTTCGCGACGAGCGAAACCGATGGGGGCGGATGCTACGCCCCGCCCGCCATGTAGTCGTAGACGTCGGCCGCGCGGGTCACCTGGATGGCGATGCGGTCGTCGCTGATCTGGATTTCGCCGCGGGCGATCGGGTGGTTGTTGGCCAGGATCCAGACCTCGTCATTGGTCTTGGCGTCCAGCGGGATCACGGCGCCACGACCCATGCGCAGCAATTGCTGCATCGGCAGGATCGAGCGGCCCAAAAGGACGGAGATCTCGACATTGACGGCGTTGACCTGGGTCACGAAGTAAGGCCCCTGAACTGACACACGCGACCGACCGGGTCGCCGCGTCCAAGATTGCAAGATTAGGGCCGTATGCTTGCGCTCCCGTTAAACGCTGAAAACACTGGACTTCCGACCATGAGGCGCGATGACGCAGCTCCTGTCGGGTGGGCGGTTTCGACCGACTACGTAGATTACCCGGCAGCGGTTGCCGCCATGGAGGCGCGCGCCGCCGCCATCGCCGACGGCGCGGCGGGCGAGCTGGTCTGGCTGCTGGAGCACCCTCCCCTCTACACCGCCGGCGTTTCGGCCAAGGCGACCGACCTGCTGGCGCCAGACCGCTTTCCGGTGTTCGAGAGCGGGCGCGGCGGGCAATTCACCTATCACGGCCCCGGCCAGCGCGTGGCCTATGTGATGCTCGACCTGACCAAGCGCGGTCGGGATGTGCGCGCCTTCGTCGCGGCGCTGGAGGCCTGGATCATCGACGCCTTGGCCGCCTTCAACGTCACGGGCGAACTGCGCGATGGCCGCGTCGGCGTCTGGGTCGAGCGCAAGGGCGCGGGCTGGAGCCGCGAGGACAAGATCGCCGCCATCGGGGTGAAGTTGCGCCGCTGGGTCAGCTTCCACGGGATCAGCCTGAACGTGGAGCCGGATCTCTCGCACTTCTCGGGCATCGTGCCGTGCGGCCAGACCGAGCACGGCGTGACCAGCCTGGTGGATCTGGGCCTGCCCATCACCATGGACGAGGCCGATGCGGCGCTGAGGAACAGCTTTACGAAGGTGTTCGGAGCGACCGAGGACGCGGCAGCGCCAGTTTAAAATCCCTCTCCCGTGGGGAGAGGGCGGGGCCCATGCGAAGCATGGGAGGGTGAGGGCGTACACCGTCAGCCGCCGAACCCCCTCACCTCCCGCCGCTTCGCGGCGGGTCCCTCCTCTCCCAAGGGAGAGGGGTTCCTAGATCGAAATCGTCTTCAAGGGATTGGGCCCATAACGGTTCGCGCCCTGCTCGCCGCCCATCACGCCCAGCTCGACCACCGCCCAGGCGATGACCAGGCAGAACATGAAGTCGAGGAAGTGCTCGGGCTGGGGCCAGACGGCGATGAAGGCCACCAGGATCAGCAGCGCCCACCAGCCCGACCGGCCGCGATCGTGCAAGCGCTTCGACAGCACGCAGGCGCCCGAGAACAGCAGGGCCGGATAGACCACCCAGCCCGTCAGCCAGTGAAGGGTGTAGCCGGCGATCGCCTCATAGAGGACCGCCACCCCCAGCAGGACCGCCGCCGCGATCAGGAACGGCGTGCGCGCCAGCCGGCCGTTCGACGACAGGAACAGCTCCGCCCACTCGCTACGTTCGCTCATGCTCGCCCTCTTCGAGTCGGCGCTACGCCGACGCGGGCAATCTAGGCGCTAGCGCTGCCGTCAGGAAGGGCGTCGTCGTCAAACGACAGTGGTCGGCCCGCATCCGGATTCTTCGGCGAGGGGCCGTAACGATTGCGGCCCGGATCGCCGTCCAGGAAGCCGTAGTCGACGAAGAGAAAAAGCCCCATCAGGAGCAAGGGAATTCCGAGCACCCATTCGACGATCTGGCCGTAGAGAACCTTGGCCGGCGCGGCGAACAATGCGCCCGTGAAGAGCGCTCCTATGAACGCGACAGAGACCCACGCCGAGCGCCCTCGGTCATGGCCCCGCTTCACCATCAACGCGAAGCCCGGCCAGAAGAAGACCCACTTCAACGCGAGGGCCACGCCTTGGGCGGCGGGCGATGTGAAGCCGACCAGACCCATCAAAAGGAAACCTAGAACGACCTGGACGAAATTAAGCGCTATTCCGCCCAACCAGTATTCCGATCGCCTGATCCGGCCGTCCAAGCTGATGTAGAGGCTGACCAGCCCCGTGAGGAACGTGTTCGCGCGTTTCGCCATGCCTCACCTAAGCGGAAGCTTGCTCGAAACGCAACCTGTGGTCGTTCAGGCGAACTCCACCAGCACCTCGTCGGCCGCGACCGGGTCGCCGCCCTTGGCGTTGACGGCCTTCACGACGCCGTCGCGCTCGGCCCGGATGATGTTCTGCATCTTCATGGCCTCGAGCACGCAGACCACCTCGCCCTCGCGGACCTGCTGGCCGGCGGTGACGTCCATCGAGACGACCAAGCCCGGCATCGGCGACAGCACCAGCTTGGAGGTGTCGGCCGCCTGCTTCTCGGGCAGCTTTCCATGCAAGTCGGCCGAGCGCGGGGTCAGAACCAGCACCCGAGCCTTGGCGGCGCGGTGGCGGATCGTGAAGCCCTCGGCCGCCGGCGTGGCCTGCACGGTGAAGGCCTTGCCGTCCAGCGCCGCCTTGAACACCGGCTTGCCCGGACGCCAGTCGATGCCGGTCAACGACAGGACGCGGCCTTCGTCGAGCAGCTCGACCGTGATGTCGCCCTCCCCGGCCACCTTAACGCGACGCTTCTCATGGCCGACGAAGACGACCCACTCGTCACGAGCCGCCGAGATCAGGCCCGTGGCGTAGGACCGCGCGCGGGCGGCGTAGACGCGCTGCATGGCCGCGCCGACGGCGGTCAGGATGTCCAGCTGGGCCGGGGTCGGGGCCGCGCCGGCGAAGCCTTCGGGGAACTCGTCCTTGATGTAGTTGGTCGAGATCTTGCCCGAGCGGAACCGCTCCTGGTCCATCACGGCGGCCAGGAACGGGATGTTCTGGCCCAGCCCCTCGATGTGGAAATCCTCCAGCGCCCGGCCCATCCCGTCGATCGCCGCGATCCGCGTCGGCGCCCAGGCGCACAGCTTGGAGATCATCGGGTCGTAATACATCGAGATCTCGTCGCCCTCGCGGACGCCGGCGTCGTTGCGGACCTTGTAGCCGTCCTGCTCGCCTTCCGCCGGCGGGTCGTAGCGGACCAGGCGGCCGATGCTGGGCAGGAACTTGCGGTACGGGTCCTCGGCGTAGATGCGGCTCTCGATGGCCCAGCCGTTGATCTTCAGGTCCTTCTGCTCGAAGGCCAGCTTTTCGCCCCAGGCCGAGCGGATCATCTGCTCGACGAGGTCCAGGCCCGTGATCAGCTCGGTGACCGGGTGCTCGACCTGCAGGCGGGTGTTCATCTCCAGGAAGAAGAAGCTCTTGTCCTGGCCGGCGACGAACTCGACCGTCCCGGCGCTGTCGTAGTTCACGGCCTTGGCCAGGGCGACGGCCTGGGCGCCCATGGCCGCGCGGGTCGCCTCGTCCAGCAGCGGGCTGGGGGCCTCCTCGATGACCTTCTGGTTCCGGCGCTGGATCGAGCACTCGCGCTCGAACAGGTGGACGACGTTGCCGTGCTTGTCGCCCAGCACCTGGATCTCGATGTGGCGCGGGCTCTCGATGAACTTCTCGATGAAGATCCGGTCGTCGCCGAAGCTGGCCTTGGCCTCGGCGCGCACGGCCGGGAAGCCTTCCTCGACGTCCTGGCGGTTCCAGGCGACGCGGATGCCCTTGCCACCGCCGCCGGCCGAGGCCTTGATCATCACCGGATAGCCGATCTGCTCGGAGATCTTCACCGCCTCGGCCGTGTCGGCGATCTCGCCGATGTGGCCCGGCACGCAGGAGACGCCAGCCTGGGCCGCGAACTTCTTGCTCTCGATCTTATCGCCCATCGCCTGGATGGCGCCGGGGTTCGGGCCGATGAACACGATCCCCTCGTCCGCGCAGCGCTGGGCGAAGCCCGCGTTCTCCGACAGGAAGCCGAAGCCCGGATGGATCGCCTGGGCGCCCGTCTGCTTGCAGGCGGCGATGATCTTGTCGGCGACGAGATAGGACTGGGCGGCGGGCGACGGGCCGATGTGCACGGTCTCGTCCGCCATCTCGACCGCCAGGCTGCCGGCGTCGGCGTCGGAATAGACCACGACCGTGGCGATCCCCAGGCGACGGCAGGTCTTGATGACGCGAACGGCGATCTCGCCGCGGTTGGCGATCAGGATCTTGGTGAACATCGGCTACTTCCGCCCGTCGTATTTTGTGCTTTGCAGCATGGCCTATCAGGCCGCGTCGGGTTTGCAAGCCTGCCCTTACGGCGCTACACAAAAGGGGCGGAATGACACCGGTTACCAAAAAACGGGATGTCCGCCAGTCGGAGGAGACGGTTGCATGAAGGCGATTTTCCTGGGTTCGGCCTGCGCGCTGATCTTGGCCAACGCGGCCGCCGCCGCCCAGACACCGACCGAGCCCCGGCTGCTTTTCAAGCTTTCGGGTGACAAGGGCCTCGTCGCCGACGTCGCCGCCGGCGACCCCGTCCCCAACTTCGCCGACAAGGTCGCGCCGATCGACGGCAAGGCTGGCAAGGGCTTCCGCGCCGCCGACGACGGCGTCGTCTCGTGGAACGCGCCCAGCAACATCCTGGCCCAGCGCGGCACGCTCTCCTTCTTCTGGCGCTCGGGCTATCCGGTCGGCGTCGCGCCGTTCGTGATCTTCCGCGTCGGCTATGCCGATCACTCCAGCTGGGACATGGCGTTCCTGCGCATCGACTGGAACGGCCACGGCTTCGACGCCTTCGTCACCGACAACGGCCTGGCGCGAACCCGCGTCTCATTCAAGGTCGACAAGAACCCTGCCCCCGACGCCTGGACGCACCTGGCCTTCACCTGGGACGAGACCAGCGGCGTTCAGCTCTATGTCGATGGCAAGCTGGCGGCCAAGAAGGAGGCCAAGGCGGTCTACGACGCAGGTCTCGACCAGTTCGGCGTCGCCGGCCGCGTGATCGCTCCGCACCAGGTGCAGAGCCGCTACAACTTCACGCGCGGCGGCGATCTGGATGAGCTGAGGGTCTATGACCGGGCGCTGGACGCACCCGCCATCGCCGCCCTCGCCCGCAATGAGACGCCGACCGTGTCCGCCCCCGTCGCGACGCTCGACGACCCGGCCGTCCACGCCGCCTGGAAGCAACGCTACGGCTGGAACCTCGCCTCCCCTCCAGTGCTGACCGACGCCCAGACCACGATCCGCAAGGTCGAGTTCGCGGACGTGAAGGACATCAAGGAATGGATGTGGAAGGGCACGGACGGCATCGCCGAAACCACCTGGCCAGGCGTCTACAACCGGTCGCGCCTGCCCGGCCGCGACGACTATTTCCAACTGCCGGACTGGAACGTCTATGTCGACGGCGGCAAGGCCCTGACCCTGACCCTGCCTGACGAGCCAATCAATCGCCTGGAGATCCAGGGCCCGGCCTATGGCGCCCTCACCTGGGCGGCGAAGGCGGGGGACAAGGCGACCAATGTCGGGACCCGCGCCAAGGACCAGGAACGCACCGTCAACACCCTGGCCCAGCCGCTGAAAGGCGGCGTCCTGACCTTCACCAACGTGGCGCAGGAAACCCCGATCCAGGAGATCTGGGCCTATAACGTCTCGGCCGGCGCCGAGCCGAAGGACGCCTTCAAGATGAACTACACGGTCCGCGCCGACGTGGCGCCGGACTATCTGAACCTGGCCGACCTCAACGCCTATATCGCCGGCCGCCATCCTGCTGGCGAGCGCGCCACCGTCGTGGCGATCCCGGAGGGCGCGCCCAACCGTCCGCGCCCGGCGACGGACCTGACGGCCAAGGGCCTGCCGATCGTCCACGTCCTGATCCCGTCGGGGTTCGGCGACGCCCCGGCCGCCAAGCCGCTGGCCCGCAACTGGGCCTATGGCTGGGAGAACGCTCGCGACGGCCTGGACGGGATCGCCATCGACATCCCCGCCCTGCCCGGCGTGGCCGGGACGATCATCCCGCTGAACATCCAGGTGAAGGACCCGATCTGGCCGGGTCGAAACATGATCGACGTCAGCGTCTCGGTGAAGGCCGGCGAAGCGCGCACCGTCTGGCTCGACCTGCGCGACCGCATCCTGACCGCCGACAGCCTGTACCTGACCCTCGCCGCCGACAGCGCCGACTTTGGCCCGAAGGCGCTGGACGGCGCCAAGATCCGCCTGGTGCTGAAGGACCGCGACAAGGCCAAGGTCGAGCACATCGCCGACCGCCTGAACCAGGTGAAGGACAACTGGGCCTTCCTGGTCGAGGAGCACACGACCTCCAAGCGCCAGGGTCTCTACCGTCGCCTCTACGCCGACATCACCGACCTGCTGCGCGTCGATCCCGACAACCAGATCGGTCGCGAATACTGGGGCGACATCACCTATGGCAGCCAGGGCTGGCCCGCGTTCGAGCAGCCAAAGCCCAAGGACAACACGCCCCTGTGGGCCTTCCGGCAGCTCGAGGACCTCAAGCTGGTCTCCAAGTACGTCAACTGGTGGATCGACGAGCGCCAGGCTGATTTCGGCGACTTCGGCGGCGGCCTGTCGGACGACACCGACCTTCTGCAGCAATGGCCGGGACTGGCCCTGATGGGCGTCCAGCCGGACAAGATCACCCATTCGCTGAACCGCCTGACCGACGCGGTCTACAAGAACGGCATGTTCACCGATGGCCTCTCGACCATCGTGACCGACGAGTTGCACGCCTACGAGGAAGGCATCAACAGCAATTCCGAGGCCATGTACGTCAACTACGGCGATCCGCTGGCGGTCGAGCGGCTGTTCACGACCGTCAAGGCGCTGCCCCGCGTCGTTGACAAGAACCCGGCGGGCCACGTCCACTTCAACACCAACTGGTACAGCGGCAAGATCTCGTACCGCGAAGGGCCTTGGGAGTGGCAGAAGCCCTACTCGTTCGGCGTCACCCACCCCTCGATCCTGATCAGCGACTTCAACGGCGACCCGACCGCGCGCGACACGATCATCGGCCTGGCCGACGGCTACCTCGCGCACGTCAACAAGAAGGACGGCTCGTACCCCAACGAGATCAACTGGCGCACCGACGCCGAGCGCGGCGGCACGGTGCTGCAGGGCTCGGGCGCGGATGGCCCGTTCCAGGTCTTCTGGTCCGCCTACCGCCTGACCGGCGATCCAAAGTACCTGGTCCCGATCCAATGGCGGATCGGCAAGAGCGGCCTGAAGTCGCTGGGGTCGATCAACGAGAACGCCCTCACGGAGATGAAGCTGGGCGAGGCCAACAAGGACGCGCTGATCAAGGCCGCGGCCAAGGGCGGGGCGTTCGAGCGCTACGCGGCCTGGTCGTTGACCGGCGACAAGGCGTTCCTCGAGGACCTCTACGCCGACGAGATCCAGTGGAACGCCCAGCACATGTACATGCACACGGAAGGACACTGGTGGTCCGACCGCGTGGAGCTGCCGTCCGACTACCTGCAGCGGACCCGCCTGGGAGGCATCGCCAACAAGCGCACCCAGATGACTCCCGGCCATGTCGTCTCCTGGCGCTTCGACAACGCCGACGGCACGGACGTGGCGCTGCTGGTCAAGGACGCGACCAAGACCAGCTTCAAGGTCGTGGCCTACAACACGACCGACAAGCCGGTGACGGCGACCATGACCGGCTGGAACGTCGCGCCGGGTCAGTGGAGCCTGTCGCAAGGCCTCGACGCCAACGGCGACGACGCCATCGACGGCGTGGCGCAGACCCGCTCGGTCGCCTTCGAACGCAGCCTGGGAACCCAGGTCGTGCTGGCGCCGCGCCAGGCGACCGTCATCGACATGAAGCTGACCTCGGCGGGGGACGATCCGGCCAAGCGCGCCGATCTCGGCGTCGGTCGCGGTGACGTGACGGTGAAGGGCTTGGCCATCACCGCCGTCGTCCACAGCCTGGGCGCCCAGGACGCCGCGCCGGCCAAGCTCGAACTGGTCGATGCGTCGGGCAAGGTGCTGGCCAGCGCGCCGACGCCCGCCCTGAAGGCGCCGCGGGACCTGCTGCCCAAGACCGCCTCGGTGAAGCTGAAAATCCCCGCCGGCGCCAAGGTCCAGGGGCTGCGGGTCCGGATCGCCACGAGCCAAGCCCAGAACACCCGCCTGAACGACGAGGTCGTGCTGCCATGAGAAAGTCCCTGACGCTGATCGCCGCCGGCCTCTGCCTGTTCGGCGCGCCCGCCCTGGCCCAGACGGCCGCGCCGCCGCCCGCGCCCCATCCAGCCTATTCCGGCCGGGTGATCACTCTGGCCGAGGCCAAGTCGGTGGTCGCCGCCGCCGAGGCCGAGGCGCGCAAGAAAGGCTGGTCCATGGTCATCACGGTGGTCGAGTCCAACGGCGCGGTCGTGCTCTCCGAAAAGATGGACGGCGCTCAGTACGGCTCGGGCGAGGTGGCGCTGAAGAAGGCCCTTACCGCCGCCAACTTCCGCCGTCCGACCTCCGAGTTCCAGAACGCGGTGAAGGCCGGCACGCTGAACGCCATCTTCACCGGCGCCATGGCGATCGAGGGCGGCGAGCTGCTGCTGGTCGACGGCAAGATCGTCGGCGCGATCGGCGTCTCGGGGGGCTCGGCGCCGGAGGACGGGATTGTAGCCCGCGCCGCCGCCGCGACACTCAAATAAGCGACTTCAGATAGGCCCGGAACGCGGCCATGGTCATCAGACGGGCGGGGTCGGCCAAGGCTCCGCCCGGATCGTTCTTACGCTGAGGCGCCACCTCGTCATGGCCGAGCACCCGATCCAGGCTGAAGGTCGTCGGGAAGGTCTTCGCTAGGTACAGGCAAAGGTTCGTCAGCGCCTCGAACTGGTCGAAGCTATAGGGCAGATAGGTCCCAGCCTTGATGTTGCCGTCGGCCTCGACGGTGCGGACCTCCGAAGCGGCGAACCATTCGTCGTGGATCGATTTCCTTTGGCAGCGCCCGCGCCCGTCGAGCACGACATTGCCAGCCGCGTCGCGAACCGCGTTGAACCAGGGGCAGAAGACGCCATCCTCCTGCGCCTCGTAGAGACGGCCAGGATTGTTCATCTCGACGCCGACATAGTAGCGCGAGACCCCGCTCCTCTGGGTCACGGGGCATTGGCTGACGCCGGCGTGGGAGCCCCACTCGCTCCACTCGAAGTTCTCGGGCAGGAAGATCGTCCCGGTGCGACTGATCTCGCCGTAGTGGAAGCCGTTGGCCTGGCCCGACCGCATCATGTCCAGGCTGCGGGCGTCGGAGTCCTCCGCGCCGTTTCCGGCCTTCTTGATGCGATAGGCGTCGAAGTGGACGATCAGCCCTTCCAGCCCGCTCGGCCGGCGGCCTTGGACGCGATGGCGGACGCCCGCCGCGACCTTAAAGCGGGGCGGGACATAGTCATGAAGGTGATGACGATCGGGACGTTCGGCGTCCTCCTCGACCAGCGGTTGGAAATCCCTGCACCCGCCAGCCCAGACGTACTCGCCGCCGCCGAGATCGAACCACTGGCTGACGCCTGAGACGAGGTCGCCCGTAACGGAATTCCTGACGGGAAAGCGGGTCCCAGCCTCGATGACCCTCGCCTTGAGCGAGGTCGTGCGCGGCTTGTCTCGTCGGACATTCAGCCGCCCCGCCGCCTCGACCGATCCCCGCCCAGGTGGAAATGGATCCGCCATGTCGCCGCCCCCTCACGTCACAAGAACGTATCAGGAACGGCGATGAATTGCAATCTATGAGACTAATTCACGCGTCGGAAAACTCTTGAGCGAACATCGTCTCGTAGCCGGCGATCATCTCCTCAGCTTCTGGAGCCACGAGGCGCGCCACCGCGGCGGCGAAGGTGACCGGGGCCAGGCCCGAGGCGCTGACGACCTTGCCATCCGTCACCGCCTTCGGCGTGTCGACATAGTGCTCCGCGCCCGCATAGCCCGGAACGACGCCTTCCAGCCAATCCTTGCCGTTGGAGGTGTGCTTGCGGCCCTCGAAAAGACCCGCGCGCGCCAAGGCGGTCGTGCCGGCGCAGATGCCGGCCACCGGCTTGCCGTCGGCGAAGGCCTGGCGCAGCAGGGCCGTGATCCCAGCGGCCTCGCCCTTCGACCATTCATCGCTGCCGATCAGGATGAAGAGGTCGGCGTCGCTGAGCACCGGATCGTCGAACCTATAGTCGGCGGCGGCCAGGATCCCCCCGATCGAGGTCTCCGGATCGCCGGTCGGAGTGGCGATCTCGATCTGAACCTTCAGGTGCTCGCGCAGCAGGGCCAGCACGGGACCAGCCTCCCAATCGGCCCAACCCGGCTGCAGAAAGGCGACGGCGACAGTCATGATCACTCCTGGTGCTACCGGTTCGGCGCGCGAGCGCCTACATTGGCAGTCATGACAGACGCAGCCGCCCTTTCAACCGCCGGGTTCGATCTCACTCCGCCGACGGAGCCCGAACGCGAACGCCTGGAGGCCGACCTGACGGCCGAGGAAGCGCGCGTCCTTCTGCACCATGGCACCGAGGCCCCGTTCTGCGGCGGCCTGCTGGGCGAGAAGAGCCCCGGCGCCTACTGCTGCCGCCTCTGCGGCCTGCCGCTGTTCAAGCACGAGACCAAGTTCGAAAGCGGCACCGGCTGGCCCAGCTTCTACGCGCCGTTCGCCGAGGATCACGTGATCGGCGTACGCGACACCTCGTACGGCATGGTTCGGATCGAGACCCGCTGCGCCCGTTGCGACAGCCACCAGGGCCACGTCTTCCCGGATGGTCCTCCCCCGACCCAACTGCGCTACTGCATCAACTCGGTGTCTCTGCAGTTCGTGAAGTCGGGCGATCCCCTGCCCGATCCGCTGCACCGGGGCGACAAGATCGGCTGATCGGCGAGCGAAACGGCGGTCTCGCCTCAGCTTTTCTCAATTCCTATCGAATTCATATGAATTGAGCGGGGACCGCGAAACGCGCCATTTGCGTTCGACGGCTTCCAGTTGCCCCGAGCGCATCATGACCCCCGCCCCGCACGCCTTCGAAACGCCGCGCCGCCATCGCCGCCGCGACCTCGACGGACCACCGATCCTGATCGTGCCGGGCCTGTACAATTCCGGCCCGGATCACTGGCAGACCCATTGGGAGCGCGAGCTTCCGAACGCCGAGCGCGTCGAGCAGCAGGATTGGGAGCGCCCGTTGCTTGGCGACTGGACGATCAGCCTGGCCGAAGCGGTGCGCCAGCGGCCGGGCGCGATCCTGGTCGCCCACAGCCTGGGCTGCGCCCTCGTCGCCCACTTCGCTCAAGTCACGGGGGGGCGCGGCGTGGGCGGGGCTATGCTGGTCGCGCCGGCCGACGTCAATCGTGAGGGTCCGGCCGGACGTCTGCTGGTCGGTTTCTCGCCGATCCCCCGCCAGCGCCTGCCCTTCCCCAGCCTAGTCGTCGCCAGCCGCAACGACCCCTATGTCGAGATCGAGCGCGCCGAAGCCTTCGCCCGTGGCTGGGGCGCCGAGTTCGTCGACCTCGGCCGCGCCGGCCACATCAACGTCGATTCTGGCCACGGCGCTTGGCCGAAGGGCCGGACCTTGCTCAAGGGCCTAGTCGACCGGGTCGCAGCGACGCGGCGACTCTAGGCCGGCGTCACGCGTAGCAAGGCTTCCGGCGGCAAGGCGCGCGGCGTGAAGCGGGCCTCGCGCACCGCGCCCTTGAAGTAGTCGATCTTGTTCATCCGGGCGCCGACCGACGAACGTCCCTGCCCTTGCGGCTTGAAGGCCATCTCGACTTCGCCCTGCAGCTGACCGTTGACGAAGGCGCGGTAGGTCCGCCCGTCATAGCTCTGGGCGACCCAGCACCAGCGGCCGACCGGGAAGGTCTTGTCCTGGAACAGCAGGGTCTGCTTGTAGCCAGGTCCCGTGGCGAAGGCGTCCAGGCTCCAGGCCTCGCCGGTCACGCGGATCTCGAACAGCATACGGGTGACCGAAGGCGGAGCGTCGGGCGTCGGGTCTTCTTCGTTCAGATGGAACCAGCGCTGAGCGAAGACACCGCCGTCGGGCCGGAACAGCGCCTCGAAGGTGAACTGGGACATGCCGGCCAGAGGATGGCGATCGATGACCAGACGGTCGTCAACGCCGTCGAACTGCACGGCTTTGCCGTAGGGCGTGTCTACTAGGCGCGGATCGCCCTCGACCGTCGTGGCGAAGCCGCCAATGTTGGTCAGGCGATCGAAGATCCAGCGCGTCTGGTCGGGCGCGTCGCGCGGCGGCCGCCGCCCCATGGCGAAAGCGTCGACGCCCGCCGACAGCGCGCCCACGCCGCCGAGCACGACTCGCCGCCCGATCGGTCGCGACAGCTCGCCGAAGCCCTTAAACGCGGTCATGACGTCTTCTCCCCGGCGCGCTACTGACACCGGTATCAGCGTCGATGCTGCGGTCATGCCGGGACTTTTTCAAGCCGAAACCGGCGCTTGGCTCTTAAGGAAGAAAGAGTTGGTGCGGGCGGTCGGGGTCGAACCGACACTCCTTTCGGAACCGGATTTTGAGTCCGGCGCGTCTACCAGTTTCACCACGCCCGCAGGCTTCGCAACGCGAAGGGTGGTCTTCCTAGCAGGCGTCGACGGTGAATTCCAGTCTCGCGACGACCGGTCTAGCATCGAAGTCCACGGAGATTCCCGATGCCTCGTCCTGGCCCGCGTAACCTGATCACCGACGTCCCCGGCCTGACCGTGGGCTGTGTCGAGGACGAGGCCGTTCGCACCGGCGTGACGGTGCTGCTGTGCCCCGAGGCCTGGACGGCGGCGGTCGATGTGCGCGGCGGCGGACCGGCCGTGCGCGAAACCGACACCCTGCGCCCAGAAAACAGCTTCTCTCGCGCCCACGCGATATGCCTGTCGGGCGGATCCGTGTTCGGTCTGGGGGCCGCCGACGGCGCGGCGATCGCCCTCTCTGCGCGCGATGTCGGGGTCAAGCTGGCGGCGGGCTCTCCGGCGATCCCGATCGTGCCGGCCGCGTCGCTGCACGACCTGGGCAACGGCGGCGACAAGGCCTGGGGCCTCGCCCCGCCCTATCGCCAGCTTGGCATGAAGGCGGTGGAGGCCGCCGGCGTCGACTTCCCGCTAGGCTCGGTTGGCGCGGGCCGGGGCGCCATGGCGGGCGTGGTCAAGGGCGGCCTCGGCTCGGCCTCTCTGGACCTGGGCGACGGCCTCATCGTCGGCGCGCTGGTGGCGGCCAATCCGGTCGGCTCGGTCTACATGCCCGACGGCGAGACCTTCTGGGCCTGGCCGTTCGAAATCGACAGCGAGTTTGGCGGACGGCGTCCCGGCCCGATGCCGACGGCGATCGAGCCGATGCCCGACGACAGCAAGCTGGGCGCCATGGGCCGCCTGCGCCCCGGCGCCAACACCACCCTGGCGATCGTGGCGACGACCGCCGACCTCAGCACGGCCGAGGCGCAACGCATGGCGATGATGGCGCACGACGGCATGGGGCGCGCGATTCGCCCGGCCCATACGACCTTCGACGGCGACATCGTCTTCGCCCTGGCCTCGGGCGCGACGGCTCTGGGCGAAGGTCCTGGACGGTCGGCGGGCCTCGCGCGCCTTGGGTCGTCGGCGGCGGATTGCCTGGCGCGCGCCATCGCCCGCGCCGTGTTCGAAGCTAGGGCGGCGTGATCGTCTCGCCGCCGGCTAGCTGGATGGCGGCGGTCTCAAGATGGTTCAGCAGACGCTTGAAGGTCGCGACCTCGCTGGGCGCCAGGCCGGCCAACAGCGTGGCCTCATAGGCCAGGGCCAGAGGCGCGATCTCGGCGAACAGCCGGCGACCGGCGGCCGTCAGCTCCAGGGTGTGCGAGCGGCGGTCCGAGCGCACCGTGGTGCGGGCGACCAGGCGGCGAACCACCAGATCCTGAGCGGCGCGGCTGACGCGGACCTTGTCCATGGCCGTGCGGGTGACGGCGGCGTGCTGGGTCAGCGCCCCCTCGGCCAGAACGGACATCAGGCGCCACTGCGGGATCGTCAGTCCGAAGCGGTCCTCATAGGCGCGGGCGATCAGGCGGCTGACGGCCGCCGAGGCGGTGGCCAGGCGATAGGGTACGTAATCGGAAAGACTGACACCGGCTTCGGGCGCGTCAGGCGCGCCCGGCGTAAGCGGAGAGACCGTGGCGGTCATGTCCCGTTCCTTTCGTCCTCCCAGGCGCGACCGCCTTGAAGGAGCGGCCTTCGCCAGTCCATCACGCTGGCCGGACCCTGGCGTTTCGGTCCGGTGCGCGTCTTGATCTGAGCGCGGCGAGCTAAACCCACAATGCCGCCCGGCGACCACCCTCTCGATGACGCAGTTTCGCACGCCCCGTGGGCAGAGAATAGCTCTCTCGCCTCGCAGAGTGGCGTTTCCATGCCTCGACTGGGCTGAAACAGGCGTTTTTGTCTTCGCGGCGGCGAGTCAGGACCCGCCCTAGGCGGGACGCGGAATTGTCGCAGACGCGCGCGCGCCATGATCATAGCGCGACGGGCCGCCATAGACGGCGACCTCGCAAAGGATGTCGCCGCCCTCCTCAGCCGCCCAGATGTAGCTGCGCTCCACCTCGACATAGCGGCCGGCCGGCGAGATTCCCTCGAAGGTGTCGCCCCAGGGGATGATCCCACGCAGATCCTGCCACCGCAGGGTCAGGGCCCGCGAAAGCTCGTCGCGGGCCATCGCCTCCAGGTCGGGATCGTCCGCCAACAACTCAGCCTTCGGCGGTGTCGCGGAAATAGGCCTCGACCTCGCCCTGCAGCTTGATGGTCATCGGGTTGCCCTTGCGGTCCAGCGTCTTGCCGGCCGCGACGCGCACCCACTTCTCGCTGATGCAGTATTCCTCGACATTGGTCTTCTCGACGCCCTTGAAGCGGATGCCGATGCCGCGTTCCAGCAGATCGGCGTCGTAGTAGGGGCTGTCGGGATTGACGGAGAGGCGGTCGGGAGGCGTGTCGCTCATGGTCTTCCAACTTGGATGCGGGCGCGCTGGCCCGTGTCTTGGCCGGCGGTGATACCCACGAAACGCGGAAAGTCCAAATCGGACAGCCGCCCGACGCCGTCGCCTAGGTCTGTTGATCGTCCTTGATCGGATCCGCGGCCGAGACCACCCCGTCCTCGTTGGTGTCGTGGTGGACGAACATCCGCCAGCCGGAATAGTCGAACTCGGCCCGGGTGATCGCGCCGCTCTTGTCGCTGTCCAGCACATGGAAGCGCACGTCGGTCTGGCGCATCTGGCGCTCGCGCTCCTCTTCCTTCTTCTCGGGCGTCCGGTCCGAGGCGTCCAGCTTCTTCTCGAGGCGGGCCTTGAACTCGGCGACATACTCGGCCTGGGACAGCACGCCGTTCTTGTCAGAGTCGGTCTTGTCGAACTGAATCGTCCGGGTGGCGGCGTACTCGTCCTTGGTGACGACGCCATCGCCGTTTTGATCCTGTTCCTTGATGAAGATGTCCCGGGCGTGGGAGGCGGCGCTGGCCGGACCGGCCAGCAGCGAGGCGAAGAGAGCCGCCCCAGTGAAGAAGATACGGGTGTTCATGGCGTGTCCTTGTTTAACGAGAGGGTTCACGGGAGGGATTCGAAGGTCAGGGCGTAGGTGTGGCTTTGGCCGGGCCGCCCCTGTCCCGCGGACGCCACCCGGTGGCGGCCCTGGATCTGGTAGACGCCGGACCGCTCAACCTTGAAGGCCACCTGCCCCTTGGCGTCGCTGACCAGAATCTTCGGCGGCGACTTGACGTCGGCGTAGCGGTCGTCGGCCGCGCTGAGCGTCACCGTCAGGCCGGCCAGCGGCTTACCGTCGAACAGAGCTTCGAACACGACCGGCCGCCCGGTGACGATCTTGCTGGGATGAGTGATCGGGCGGAACTCCAGCCCTTTCCCGATGGGGGCCAAGGCCGCGTCGCTCGGCGCGCCGCGCGTGACATAGACCTCGGCGGTCGTAAGGCTCTGCATGTCGATGGCGTCGGCCGGCGCCTTCTCGCCTTCGAAGAATTTCCACTCCCCGCCGACCAGAGCGGCCTTGGCGACCCGACCAGCCCGCTGGCCCGTCGTGATGCGATAGGTGCCCGGCGCCTCGGTCGCCACTTCGAAGACCGCCAGTTGGCGCAGGTAGGTCGGGGACAGCGCCGTGCGCGTCCCATCGGGACCGATCACCGCGTAGGCGTCGGACTTCATCACCACCTCGGGCGTGAAGAAACTTTCGGTGAACGCCCCCTCGACAGTGATCAGCTTGCGGTCCGAAGCGTCGAACACGCTGGGCAAAAGATAGGGCGAATGAGCCTGGGCGGCCGTCACGGCGAGGCCTAGCGCGAGCGCGCCGCCCAGCAGGCCGGCGCGAAGAGAACGGATCATCGGGGACATTCCTGACATCGCCGAAACGCGGCGATGTCGACTTATTGCGATTAGTTCTGAGAATCAATTGCAAATAGCTTGACCACGTTTCGACCTCGCTCTACCCCGTCGCCATCAATTGCGAATGGTTCGCATATAACCATCGAAGGGGATATCGATGTCTCGCCTGAAGCTGGCCGCCCTGGCGGCCGCCTCGACCGCCGCCCTGCTCGCCTCGACAGCCTTGGCCGCTGAAAACGCCACCGCGCCCGCCGACGCCACCGAAGTCGACAAGGTCACCGTGACGGCCACGCGTTCGGAGAAGCCTGTGTCGAAGGCGCCGGCGACCGTCAGCGTCATCTCGGCCGACGAGATGGAGGACGGGCTGGTGAAGGACATCAAGGACCTGGTCCGCGACGAACCCGGCGTCGCTGTGCGCACCGCCCCCGCCCGCTTCACGGCCGCCGGCGCCTCGACCGGGCGCGACGGCAACGCCGGCTTCAACATCCGCGGCCTGGAAGGCAATCGCGTGCTGATCGTGGTCGACGGCGTGCGCGTGCCGGACGGCTTCGCGTTCGGCGCCCAGTCAACCGGACGCGGCGATTATGTGGATCTCGACATCCTGAAATCGGTCGAGATCGTGCGCGGCCCCGCCTCGGCGCTCTATGGCGCGGACGGCCTGGCGGGCTCGGTCAGCTTTATCACCAAGGATCCGTCCGACATCCTCAAGCCGGGCCAGAACGTGGCCGGGCGGGCGCGGGCGTCCTACGCCTCGGCGGATGAAAGCTGGAGCGAGAGCTTGGTCCTGGCGGGGCGCACGGACCGCTGGGAAGCTATGCTGGCCTATACCCGCCGCGACGGAGAGGGCCAGAAGACGGCCGGGACCAACGACTCGGCCAACACCGACCGCACCACCGCCAACCCCGAGGACAACCAGTCCAACGCCGTCCTGGGCAAGCTGATCTACAGCCCCAATGACCGCAACCGTTTCCGCCTGACCGTGGACCATCTGGACCGCGATGTGGATTGGACGGTGCTCTCGGCCATCGCCAAGCCGCCGCTGGCCTCGACCAGCGTGATCGGCCTGACCGCCTTCGACCGCATGAAGCGCGATCGCGTCAGCCTGGACCACCGCTTCGACGGCGGAACGGGCCTGATCGAGGCCGCCCAGACCACGCTCTACTGGCAGCGCAGCAAGACCCGCCAGTTCTCGGCCGAGGACCGCAACACCGCCGCCGACCGCACGCGCGACGCGACCTTCGACAACCGCGTGTTCGGCGCGGGCGTCGAGCTTCATAGCCGTTTCGAGACCGGCGCCTTCGCCCACGACGTCGTCTGGGGCGGCGACGCCTCGATCACGCGTCAGCAGGGCACGCGCGACGGCACGGTCCCGCCGGCCGGCGAGACCTTCCCCGGCAAGGCCTTCCCGACCACCGACTTCACCCTGGCTGGCCTTTATGTGCAGGACGAGATCAAGGCTGGACCGGTGACGATCTATCCGGCCGTCCGCCTCGACTACTACAAGCTGGATCCCAAGGCCGATCCGCTGTTCACGACGGCCGCTTCCGGCCAGAGCGACACGCACCTCAGCCCCAAGATCGGGCTGGTCTGGGACGCGACGGACCTGGTGACGCTGTTCGCCAACCTGGCCGCCGGCTTCAAGGCCCCTTCCCCGTCGCAGGTCAACACCGGCTTCGCCAACCTAGTCTCGAACTACAAGTCGATCTCGAACCCGGACCTGAAGCCCGAGACCAGCCGCACGCTCGAGGGCGGCATTCGCCTGCATCGGGACCGCTGGCGGGTGGCGTTGACGGGCTTCACCGGCGAGTACGACGACTTCATCGAGCAGGTGCAGGTCTCGGGGAACTTCACCGCCGCCAATCCGGCGGTCTACCAGTACGTAAACCTGTCGGGCGTGAAGATCAGCGGGGCCGAGGCGAAGGGGTCGTTCGACCTGGGCTCCGGATTCACGGCCAAGGCGGCGGTCTCGTATGCGCGGGGCTCCTCGCGGACCAATGGCGTCAACACGCCGCTGGCCTCGATCGATCCGGTGAAGATCACGGGCGGGGTCAACTACCGCGCGCCTTCGGGCAAGTTCGGCGGCGAGCTCAGCGTGATCCACTCGGATCGCAAGTCCGCCGGCCGCGCCGGGGTCACCTGCGCGGGGACCGGCGGCAGTTCGGCCAATAACTGCTTCATGCCGCCGTCGTTCACGGTAGCCGACCTGACGGGTTGGTGGGCGGTGACGGACGCCGTGACGGTCCGCGCCGGCGTCTTCAACCTGACCGACGAGAAGTACTGGTGGTGGAGCGACATGCGCGGCTTGGCCGACAGCTCGACCGTCAAGGACGCCTACAGCCAGCCTGGACGCAACTACAGCGTCTCCCTCGCGCTGAAGTTCTAGGCGACTGAACGGCGCGCGCGGACTGCAAGCCGCGCGCGTCGACATCCTTGCGGACAAGGACGCCTGGCCCTGCTAGCTACGGGCTCTCACCGCGCTTGGAGTTCGCATGCTGCGTCGCCTCTACGACTGGGTCATGGGCTTGGCCGCCTCCCGTCACGCCCCCACCAGCCTGTTCGCCGTGTCGTTCGCCGAGAGCTCGTTCTTCCCGATTCCGCCGGACGTGATGCTGGCGCCGATGTGCCTGGCCAAGCCCGAGAAGGCCTGGCGCTACGCCCTGATCTGCACGATCGCGTCGGTGCTGGGCGGGATTCTCGGCTATGCGATCGGTTACTTCCTGCGCGACTTCGGCCTGTGGATCATGGCGGCGACCGGCCATTCCGGCGGGCTTGAGCAGTTCCAGTGCTGGTACGGCAAGTACGGCGTCTGGGTGATCCTGGCCAAGGGCCTGACGCCGATCCCCTACAAGCTGGTGACGATCGCCTCGGGCCTGGCGGCCTTCAGCTTCCCGATCTTCATCGTCGCCTCGACCCTGACGCGGGGCGCGCGATTTTTCCTTGTCGCCTTCATCATCAAGAAGTTCGGCCCCGCCCTGCTGCCGGTGGTCGAGCGTCGCCTGGCCCTGTTCGCCGGAATCTTGATCGCCCTCATTGTCATCGGCCTGACCGCGAGCCATTTCATTGGCGGTAGCGGACACGGCGGAGCCTGCGTGGCATGACGAGCGAGAGCGCCACGGGCGAAACGAAGGGCCTTGTCGGTCGCGTCTACGATCTGGTCACGCGGCGCTGGCCGCTGCTGGCTTTCCTGTCCAGCGCGCTGATGCTGGTCATCGCCCATGCCTTCGAGCGCTTTGGCGGCCTCGCGCCCTGCCACCTCTGCCTGAAGCAGCGCGAGATCTATTGGGCGGCCGGAACGGTCGGCCTGATCGCCTTCGCCCTGCAACGCACGCCGCTGTGGCCGCGGCTGCGAATGCCGGCCAATCTGCTGCTGGGCGCGCTGTTCCTGTATGGGGCGGGCCTGGCGACCTATCACGCCGGCGCCGAATGGAAGTGGTGGCCGGGCCCCTCGTCCTGTTCGGGCGTGGGCTATGCCGGCGCGGCGGATCTCGAAGCGATGCTGAAAGGCACGGCCAAGATCAAGGCCCCGGCCTGCGACAAGGCCGCCTGGGTATTCCTTGGTCTGTCGATGGCGGGCTGGAACGTGCTCATCTCGCTGAAACTGGCCGTCTGGTCCGTCCTGGCGGCGCTGCGCAAGTCGGAAGCCTCGGTATGAGCAAACCCACACCTCCCCGTCCCGGCCAGGGCGCCCTGAAGACCCGTCTCGGCGAGATCCTCCGCGTCGATCAGGCCGGCGAGCTGGCCGCCGTCCACATCTATCGCGGCCAGGCGGCCGTGATGCGGAACGCCCCCGGCCGCGAGCGGATCGCCGACCAGCTGAAGGAGATGGAGGGCCACGAACAGGTCCACCTCTCCCGTTTCAACGACCTTCTGACCGAGCGCGGCGTGCGCCCGACCCTGATGTCGCCGGTCTGGCGCGCGGCGGCTTTCGCCCTCGGCGCCGGCACCGCCCTGATGGGCGACAAGGCCGCCCATGCTTGCACCGAGGCGGTCGAGTCGGTGATCGAAAAGCACTATGCCGGCCAGATCGCGGAACTGAAGGACCGCGATCCCGAGCTGGCCGCCGAGCTTTCGCAGTTCCGCGACGACGAACTGGCCCATCGTGACCTGGCCGTCGAGGAAGGCGCCCGCGAGGCCCCCGGCTATCCGCTGCTGAGCGCCGTGATCCAGGCCGGCTGCCGCGCCGCGATCAAGATCAGCGAAAAGATCTAAGCCCGGCGCTTGGCGCCATGCGCCCCCGCGCCTACCGATGCTTCCCAAATCTTCGCGTTGGGGAGTCGCCCGCCTTGTCCGTCCGTATCCGCGCCCTGGCCGCCTGCGCCGCGTCCCTGCTCGCCCTGTCCGCCGCCAGCGGCGCGTTCGCGGCCGAGCCCCTGAAGACCAGCGCGCTCTCCCTTGAGACCGGCGGACCCATGCCCGTCGAGCAGCAGGCGCTGGGCTTCGACCACGCGGACCTGAAGTTCAAAATCCTGCCCGACAAGAAGGCGATCGAGGGCGAGGCGACCCTGACCTTCACGGCCAAGTCGCCGCTGGACAAGCTGGTCCTCGACTTCGACCGCGTGTTCGCGATCAGCAAGCTGACGATCGACGGCAAGGCGCTGAAGCCCTCGGCCTGGACCAATCCGGAAGGCCGGATGACCATCACCCTGCCCCGCCGCGTCGCCAAAGGTAAGACGGTCACGGTCGCGATCACCTATGCGGGCGTCCCGCTGGAGGCCAAGCGCGCCCCCTGGGACGGCGGCTTTGTCTGGAGCAAGACTCCGACGGGCGAGCCCTGGATCGCCACGGCCGTGCAGGGCGACGGCTGCGACCTGTTCTGGCCCTGTATCGACTATCCGACCGGCGAACCCAAGCTGGTCGACCTGCACATCACCGTCCCCGCCTCGCTGGTCGCGCCGGCCAACGGCGTCTTCCTGGGCATGACCGAGAAGGACGGCTGGCGCACCTACAACTGGCGCGCCAAGACCCCCAATACCTACGCCGTCGCGCTGGATGTCGGCCCGTATGAGGAGCTCACCGCGACCTACAAGAGCCGCTACGGCGACAGCTTCCCGATGTCGTTCTGGTATCTGAAGGGCCGCGCCGAAAAGGCCAAGGCGCTGTTCGCCGAGTTCACGCCAATGCTGGACTTCTACGAGCAGATGATCGGTCCCTACCCGTTCCGCGACGAGAAGATGGGCGTGGTCGAGACCCCGCACCTGGGCATGGAGCACCAGACCATCAACGCCTATGGCAACGAGTACCGCAAGGACGTCTACGGCTTTGACTGGCTGCTGCAGCACGAGTTCGCGCACGAGTGGTTCGGCAACCAGCTGACCAACGCCGACAATGACGACATGTGGCTGCACGAGGGCTATGGCACCTATATGCAGCCGCTATTCTCCCAGTGGCTCCACGGCGACATGGAGTACATGGCGCGCCTGAACCAGATGCGCGTCGACACCAAGAACCGGTTCCCGATCGTCTCGGGCCGCGCCCTCAAGGAGGACGAGGTCTATAACGGCGACCGTGGCCCCGGGAACGACATCTACTACAAGGCGGCCAACGTCCTGCACACGCTGCGCGCCTTGCTCGGCGACGAGGCCTTCTTCAAGATCACGCGGATCGCCGTCTATGGGACCCCGGACCCCAAGCCCGGCAACTTCGCGCCGCGCTATCTGAGCACCAGGGACTTCATCAAGATCGTCAACCAGGTGACCGGCAAGGACTACGGCTGGTTCTTCGACGTCTATCTGTACGAGGCCCAGCAACCCGAGTTGCTGGAGTCGCGCGAGGGCGATGATCTGGTGCTGACCTGGAAGACGCCGAAGGACAAGCCGTTCCCCATGCCGGTTGAAGTCAAGGTCGGGGACAGGCTTGTGACCGCGCCGATGACGGACGGGACCGCTCGGATCACGGTCGGCGCCGCCGCGCCGGTGATCATCGACCCGGCCTCAAAAGTCCTTCGTCGTCAACCTTATCTGGAAGCTTACCAAGCCTGGAAGAAGGCCAAGGACGAGGCGGACCGGGCGGCGACGGAGGCAAAGAAAAAAGCCGAGTCCGGAGAAAAATAGTCTTCAGGAAGACATCGCGAGAGGCGGAAAAGTCATACTTGGCTAACCGCGTTCGTTCACCACTTGGCGTAATCTTCATCTTAAGACGAGGACGCCATTTGGAGATCCTCGCATGTTCCTCAAGCCCCGCCATATCGTTCCCGTGGCCCGCGGCGCCCTTGTCGTGGGCGGCCTGGCCGTGGTGGCGTTGACCCTCGGTCCGTTCGCGGGCGCCGAGGAAATCCTCGGTCTGAGCGACAAGGTCGCCCACGCGCTCGCGTTTGGCGCGCTCCTGGGGATTGCGTTCTTTGCATTCCCGTTCCGTCGCCGGTTCGACATGATGCTCATCGCGCTGGCGATTGGGGCCGCGGTCGAAATCGCCCAGACCTACGTCGCGCGCAGCAGCAGCCTGGCCGATTGGGTGGCTGACGCGGTTGGCGTCTACGGCGTTTACGTGATCAGCATGATCGAACGCTGGCGCTGGATGATCCGCGAGCAAGGCTCGCTGACCTTCGCCGAGATCGCCGCCATGGACGCTCGTCGCGCATCGCGTCGCGCCAATGTCGCCTTCGAACCGCAGGAGGGCTCGGCCGAAGCCGCGAACTTCGCCGAGCGCGCCTCGCAACGGTTCCCGGCTCGCTGATCAGGTAATGCGCTTGACGCTGACCGGGTCACTGCCCGGGAAGCTCTCTTCCAGACCCTCGTCCAGCAAGGCTTCCTGACGGTTTTCAGCCGTCTCGACCTTGGCGGCGAGCTGGTCATGCTTCTCACCCTCGCGGAGCGGTTCTTCCGCTTCGCGGGCGTGGGGGGCGTCGAACGACTTATCCTCCGGCCGGATCGCCCCCTCCGACGCCATGTCGGCGGTCGATGCGGCGGTGCCGTGGGTAAAGTGGCGGTCGTCGCCCTTCTGGGTATCGGGTCGGGTCATGGCTTATCTCCGATGGCTTGAGCCTCGAAGATAGAACCCTGCCGCCAAGGTTCCGGTTGCATCGGAACGCCGAGTGGAAGCCTCAGGCCTCCAGCTCGATATCCCAGTACAGATAGTCCAGCCAGCTGACGTGCAGCCTGCCCGGCGGGAAGCGCCGTCCACGCTCCTGCAATTCGTGCATCGAGGGCCGCCGCGCGTGGTGATAGGGCTGCATGCCCGCCTCACGCGGCGTGCGACCGCCCTTGCTGAGATTGCAGGGCGCGCAGGCCGTGACGATGTTTTCCCAGGTGGTTCGCCCGCCTCGCGACCGCGGGATGACGTGATCGAACGTCAGGTCCTCGGTCGAGCCGCAGTACTGGCAGCTGAACGCGTCGCGCAGGAACAGGTTGAAGCGGGTGAAGGCCGGCGGGCGCTCTTGCGGGACGTATTGCTTCAGCGCCACGACGCTGGGCAGCCGCATCTCGAACGACGGCGAATGGACCACCTGGTCGTAGCTGGCCACGACATCGACCCGGTCCAGGAACACCGCCTTGATCACCTCCTGCCAGGGCCAGAGGGATAGCGGATAGTAGCTGAGCGGCCTGAAATCGGCGTTGAGCACGAGGGCCGGCATGCCCGACGGGGGGCGTGTGAGGACCTGCATCAGATCCTCCCTTCGAGGCGAGCGCCAAAACGCCCGGAGCCTCGGCTGAGGGGGTACGCGACAGGACTGAAGACGGGCCTCCTTCCTACGCAATTCTGGGAATCGGCATTCATTCCCGAACGCAGGGAAAGGATGAGCCAGATCGGCGACAGAACCAAGACATCTGTCGAAGGGACTTAGAAAGGCGCGATCTCGCGTCGCTTCACCGCCCCGTAGCAGGCCCACAGCAAGTGCGCCGCGACGCCGCGATACGGCCGCCAAGGCTCCGCGCGAAGATAGGCCTGCTTCTCGTTGGGACGGACCTCCGACCTGTCCATCCAGCGCATGGCTTCCTGCAAGGCCACGTCGCCGCCGGGGAACATGTCCAGCCGGCCCTGGGTGAACATCAGATAGACCTCGGCCGTCCAGCGCCCGATCCCGGTGATCGCCGTCAGGGCCGCGACGGCTTCCTCGTCGGAAAGGCCCGGCAAGGCGTCGAAGTCGCAGGTTCCCGAGACATGGGCCTGCGCAATGGCGCGGGCGTAACGCGCCTTGGGCCGCGATAGCCCCAACGACAGCAGGTAGGCGTCCTCATGCGCCAGCACGGCCTCGGGCGTCATGTCCGGCACGCCAGCTTCGACCCGCGCCCAGATGGCCGCCGCGGAGGCCAGCGAGACCTGCTGCTGCACCACCATCTTCAAAAGGCCCGGAAAGCCGCCAAGGCCCACGCGCCAGTCGAAGGCTGGCGTCACCGCCTCGATCGCCGCCAAGGCCGGGTCGGCGTCGGCGAGGACCTTGCGGGCTTCCAGGAGGGCGTCTGCGGCGGGCGGAACGAACATGGTTCGCAGGTGGGGGCCTTATCGAGCCATGGCAATCCGAAACTTGCGGCCTATTCGATCGCGGTGATCTCGATCTCGCCGCCGGGCGCCACGGCGGTCTCGCCAATCGCCTTGCCCAGCAACGCCCTGGCGATCGGCGCGATGTAGGACACCGAGCCCTTGGTCGGGTCGGCCTCATCCTCGCCGACGATGCGGAAGGTCTGTACGCGGCCGTCCTCGCGCTCGAACGTCACGCGGTCGCCGAACTGGACGACGGTCTTGCTCGGGTCGCGCTCCGTCAGCTGGGCGGTCGCGCGGCGGGCGGACCAATAGCGCAGGTCGCGGGTGGCCCGCGCCATGGCCGTGCGATCGCCATCGGCCGCGCCGCCGGCGCTCTGGGCGGCGGCGTAGGCCGCGCGCGCCGAGGCGAGCTCGGCCTCGATCTGGGCCAGGCCTTCCGGCGTGACGAGATTGGGATGGGGAGAGATCGGGCGATCGGGCAGATCGGCCGCGAAGGCCTCGCTGTCGCCCTCTTTGGTGAAGGCGACGCTCATGGCCGCTCGGAAGTCTGGATCATTGAGAATTCGCCTGCGACGCGCGATGGGCGGCGTCGAAGGCCTAACGCGTCCTGATCTGGTTAGCTCCGTACACGGGAGGCTTCAAGCCGCCAGACCTTCAGGAGGGACACGGCGGCGGGGGCCCAAGGCCGCCCGCCGATCGCGAACGGATCGCTTACAGGACGACGCCGGCGACAGCGGCGGCCACCGCCAGGGCGATAACCAGAAAATAACCGCCCGCAAGGCGGTCGAAGGCGTTCTCAAAGGCGTTTACGTAACGAAGCATATCGGTAGCCCCTCATATGTTGTTGCGTCCTGGCTCACCGCGAGCCACCGGCGGCCGCTAGCGGCTAGCCAATCTGGACAGTGCTTAGATAGCGCAAATCTAAACGGCGTCAAGATGATCTTTACAGCGTTTGGATGAAATTTTAGAAAGCTATGGTTAGAGTGAGGCCGATGACCACCGCGACCGTCGAATCCCGCCCCTATCACCACGGCGATCTCAGCCGCGCGCTGGTCGACGCCGCGCGCAAGATTCTCGAGACCGACGGTCCCGCCGCCCTCTCGCTAAGGGCCGTGGCGCGCGAGGCCGGGGTCAGCCCAGCCGCGCCCTACCACCACTTCAAGGACAAGGCCGAGCTGCTTGAAGCGGTGGCCCACGAGGGTTGGGTCGAACTGGATCAGGCGCTCTCGAAGGCGCGCGCCCTGACCGCCGATCCGGGCGAGCGCATGACCAATCTGGGCGTGGCCTATGTCTGCTTCGCCCGCGACAACCCCGCGATCTATCGCGTGATGTACGACTGCTCACGCGACAAGGACGCCCTGCCCGAACAGTTGAAGGAAGGCGGCGCCTATTGCCAGGTGCGCGACACCCTGGCCGAGCAGGCCAAGAGCCCCCTGGCCGAGATCGACCTGGAGCTGGCCACCATCGCCGGCTGGTGCGCGGGTCACGGCCTGGCCGAGATGATCGGCTTCAAACAGTTCGCGCACCTCAAGGAAATCCTGGGCGGCGAAGAAGCCTTCCTGCGGGCGGTGTTCCAACACCTGGGCATGTTCGCGAAGCTCGACGCAGACTGAGCGTGGCCTTCGTCACTCGGTTCGCGCCGTCGCCCACCGGCTATCTGCATCGCGGCCACGCCTATTCCGCCGTCACCGCCTACGAAGCCGCGCAGGAGGCTGGCGGTCGTTTTCTGCTGCGGATCGAAGACATCGACGTCACCCGCAGCCGCCCCGAATATGAGGCGGCGATTCTCGAGGATCTGGCCTGGCTGGGCTTGTCCTGGGAAAATCCGGTGCGCCGGCAGTCCGAACACCTGGGCGACTATCACGCCGCCATCGAGGCGCTCCGTGCGCGAAGCCTCGTCTATCGCTGCTTCAAGACCCGCAAGGAGATCGACGTCGGCCGCGCGCCCCACGAGCCGGCGGTTCCCTATGTCGGCTCGCCGCTACCGCCGGACGAGGAAGCCGAGCGCCTAGACCGCGGCGAAGCTTTCGCCTGGCGGCTGTCGCTGGCGGCGTCACGCGACATGCTGGGCGGTTTCGATGCCCTGACCTTCATCGAGGACGGCGCGGGCCCCAACGGCGAGACGGGTCTGATCCAGGCGCGCCCCGAAACCGCCGGCGACATCGTCTTGGCTCGCAAGGACGTTGGTGTCGCCTATCACCTGGCTGTCGTTCACGACGACGCCCTGCAAGGCGTCACTCACGTGATCCGAGGTCACGACCTGTTCGAGGCGGCCCATATCCAGCGCCTGCTGCAGGCTCTGCTCGACCTGCCGACGCCGACTTACCGCCATCACGGCCTGCTCGTCGGCCCCGACGGCAAGCGCTATGCCAAGCGCGACAAGGCCCAGACGCTACGCGAGCTGCGGGCGGCCGGCGTCACGGCCAAGGCCCTGCGGCAAGAGCTGGGCTTCTCCTGAAGCCTCACCGGCTCCAGTAGCGATAGCGATAGGCGGGCGCGAAGCCCTCGGCCGCATAGAGAGCGATGGCTGGCGCGTTGTGGGCCTCGACCTGCAGCCAGGCGCGCTCGACGCCCTCTCGGCGAGCCTCGGACAGCAAGGTCAGCAGCACCCTCCGGGCCAGGCCCTTGCGACGATGGTCCGGAACCGTGCGCATGCCGAAGACGCCGGCGAAGCCCCCGCCAAGGGCCGCCACGCCGATCGCCGCCGGCGCGCCGTCGATATCCAGTCGCGCGAAGCAGGCCGGCGGCGGCATCCGACTCAGCGCTTCGATACGCTCGCGGCCATCCTCGGGATCGCCCGCCGAGGCGGTGAACACCGTCTCAAAGGTTTCGTCCGGCGCAGAAGACACGCGCACCGCCAGATCGCGCTCCCCGCCCGTCGCCCCGACCATGACCAGGGTGTCCTTGCCGGGACGGTAGCCCCGCGCGGCGAGACGTTCGGCGAGGTCGGCGGGCGCGACGACGTCGTCGGTCAGCTTGAAGCGCGGCGGCAGGCCACGCGCGGCGTACCAGGCCTCGACGGCGTCAATGGCTGCGTTGGGATCGCGATCCGGCGCTCCCAACGGCCAACAGGCGTTGATCCGCATCGAGTGACCAGACGCGGCGTTCAGCCGCCAGCCGCCCAGCCGCTCGCGCTCGCGCGCTGGCCAGGCGTCGTCCGCCAGGGGTTCGAGAATCGCCGGATCGATCACTTCTCTGACAAGAGCTTCTCGACCAGCGCCCGAACCTCGGGCGCGGACCAGTCGGCGGGCCCGGACAAACGGGCGCGCTCGCGGCCCTGACGGTCATAGATCACGGTCGTGGGATAGCCCGCCGCGCGCGGCTCCAGGTCGAAGGACAGCTTGTAGGATGGATCGCGATAGGTCTTCAGCGGCGGGTTCGCGGCCATCTCGGCCTGGACGAGGTTCAGGTCGCTGTCGCGGTCGACGCTGATCGGCAGGACGGTGAGCGGCTGGGTCGCATAGGCCGCCTGCAGCTTGGCCAGGGTCGGCATCTCGGCCTTGCACGGCGCGCACCAAGTGGCCCACAGGTTCATGACCACGACGCGGCCCTTGAAGTCGGCCAGGGTGGCGGGCTTTCCGTCCAGGCTGGTGAACACCGTGGCCGGCGCGGCGCGCGGGCTGGCGGGCACGTCCAGCTTTGCAAGCGTCCCCTTCTTGAATTCTGTGAGGTCGGCGGGCCCTTGGGGTTTGAACGAAGCGGTTGCGATGACGTATAGAACCGCCGCCACGCCGACGAGGATGACGCCCGCAAGCGCCAGTCTCAAAGGATTGCGCTTCGCAGCGCCCGGCTCGTTCTGACCCGACTGGACTTCGCTCATATGACCGACCACGCCTCCGATACGCCCCAGGCCGCCAAGGGCCAGGGCCAAGCCATGTGGGGCGGTCGCTTCTCGGCCAAGCCCGCCGAGCTGATGCAGGCGATCAACGTCTCCATCGGCTTCGACAAGCGCCTGTGGGCGCAGGACCTGGCAGGCTCGCGCGCCCACGCCCGGATGTTGATCAGCCAAGGTGTGATTGCAAGCGCCGACGGCGAGGAAATTCTGAAAGGTCTCGACGCCATCGAGGGCGAGATCGCCGCGGGCGCCTTCCCGTTCCGCGACGAGTACGAAGACATCCACATGAACATCGAGGCGCGGCTGCGCGAGCTGATCGGCCCGACGGCCGGCCGGCTGCACACCGCCCGCTCGCGCAACGACCAGGTGGCGGTCGACTTTCGCCTGTGGGTCCGCGACGCCTGTGACCGTTCGGTGGGGCAGCTGGAGGCTCTGCAGAAGGCCCTGCTCACCCAGGCCGAAGCCTATGCCGACGCCCTGATGCCGGGCTTCACCCACCTGCAGCCAGCCCAGCCGGTGACGTTCGGCCATCACCTGATGGCCTATGTCGAGATGTTCGGCCGCGACGCCTCGCGCTTCCGCGACGCCCGGGCGCGGATGAACGAGTGTCCGCTGGGCGCGGCCGCCCTGGCCGGCTCGCCCTTCCCGATTGATCGCCACCAGACGGCGGCGGCGCTGGGTTTTGACCGTCCGACCGCCAATTCGCTGGATAGCGTCTCCTCGCGCGACTTCGCCCTGGAGGCCCTCTCGGCCGCCTCGATCACGGCCACGCACCTGTCGCGGCTGGCCGAGGAAATCGTGCTGTGGACGACGCCGATGTTCGGCTTCATCAAGCTGACCGACGCCTTTACGACGGGCAGCTCGATCATGCCGCAGAAGAAGAACCCCGACGCGGCCGAGCTGATCCGCGCCAAGGTCGGCCGGATTCTGGGCTCGCTGACCACCCTGACGGTGGTGATGAAGGGCCTGCCGCTGGCCTATTCGAAGGACATGCAGGAGGACAAGGTCCCGACCTTCGAGGCCTTCGACGCCCTGGAGCTGGCTTTGCTGGCCATGGCCGGCATGGTCGCCGACCTGACGCCGAACACCGAGACCATGGCCAAGGCGGCGGGCGCGGGCTTCTCGACGGCCACGGACCTCGCCGACTGGCTGGTGCGGACGCTGAACATGCCTTTCCGCGACGCGCACCACGTGACAGGGTCGGCGGTGAAGACCGCCGAGGGTCTTGGCGTCGATCTGGCCGATCTTACCTTGGAGCAGTTCCAGGCGATCGAACCCCGGATCACCCAGGACGTCTATGCTGTCCTGACCCCGGCCGCCTCGGCGGCCAGCCGCATGAGCTACGGCGGGACCGCCCCCGCCCAGGTCCGCGCCCAGATCGCGCGTTGGAAGGAAGTTCTGGCATGACGCTGCGCCCCATTACCCTGCTCGCGCTGACCGCCCTGGCCGTCACGGCCGCCGCCTGCGGCAAGCAAGGCGCGCTTGAGCGTCCCGCGCCGCTCTGGGATCCGGCCAAGAAGGCCGCCTGGGAAGCCGAGCGCCGCGCCGCCTCGGCCCAAGCCAATCAACCGGCCCGCGCCGGCGGCACGCAGGAAATCCGCGACCCGGCCTCCAGCAACCGCACCATCCGCGCCGCGCCGCTTCCCGGCACGAACGATCCGTTCGGCGGTCCGTCCGCCGCCGGCTTCCCCGGCGCCACGCCCAACTAGGACTTCGCGTTGAACCACTTCGAATACGGCCCCGAAGGCCTGGCCTGCGAGGGCGTTCCGCTGGCCAAGATCGCGGCCGAGGTCGGCACGCCGGTCTATGTCTATTCCCGCGCCACCCTAGAGCGGCATTTCACGGTCTTTCGCGACGCGCTGGCCCTGGCCGGCGTGGCCGATCCGCTGATCGCCTATGCGGTGAAGGCCAATTCCAACGTCGCGGTGCTGAAGGTGCTGGGCGACCTCGGCGCCGGGGCCGACACCGTCTCGGAAGGCGAGATCCGCCGCGCCCTGGCGGCAGGCATTCCGGGCGAGCGGATCGTCTTCTCGGGCGTCGGCAAGACCCGCCGCGAGATCGCCTTCGCCCTGTCCGTCGGCGTCGCCGAGATCAATGTCGAGTCGGAACCCGAGCTGGACCTGATCGCGCAGGTCGCCGCCAACATGCGCGTGAAGGCCAAGGTCGCCTTCCGCGTCAATCCGGACGTCGCGGCCGGCGGCCACGCCAAGATCGCCACCGGCAAGTCCGAAAACAAGTTCGGCGTCTCGTTCGCCGAGGCCGCGCGCCTCTACGCCAACGCCAGCAACAATTCGAGCCTCGAGCCGGTCGGCGTGGCCTGCCACATCGGCAGCCAGATCACCGACCTCGAGCCCATGCGCGCCGCCTTCACGAAGATGCGGGGCCTGGTCGAGCAGCTGCTGGGCGAGGGCCTGTCGGTCGAGCGCCTGGACCTGGGCGGCGGTCTGGGCGTGCCCTATTTCAACAGCCCCGAACCGCCCTCGCCCGCCGCGTTCGCCGCCATGGTCGGCGAAGTCACCCAGGGCCTGCCCGTGACCCTGGCCTTTGAGCCCGGCCGCGTGATCGCCGCCAACGCCGGCGTGCTGGTCAGCGAGGTCGTGCATGTCCATGAGCGTCCGGAAGGCCGCAAGTTCCTGGTCATCGA
Source organism: Caulobacter sp. X (assembly GCF_002742635.1). Taxonomy (NCBI): domain Bacteria; kingdom Pseudomonadati; phylum Pseudomonadota; class Alphaproteobacteria; order Caulobacterales; family Caulobacteraceae; genus Caulobacter; species Caulobacter sp. X. The sequence goes on from NZ_PEGF01000001.1 coordinate 986,982, forward strand.
CGCGGCTATGAACGATCTGATCCGACCGGCGATGTACGACGCGTTCCACGACATCCGTCCCGTGGTCCAGCGCGGCGGCGAAACGGTCTACGATGTCGTGGGCCCGGTCTGCGAGACCGGCGACACCTTCACGCGTGATCGCGCGCTGCCCCCGTTCACGACGGGCGACCTGGTCGCCTTCATGTCGGCGGGCGCTTATGGCGCGGCCATGGCCAGCGAGTACAACACCCGCCCCCTCGTCCCCGAGGTTCTGGTGGATGGCGACCGCTACGCGGTCATCCGCAAGCGCCCGACCTATGACGAGATTTTGGCCCGGGATCTGGTCCCGGAATGGGTTTAGGTAGTCGTACGCACAAAAAGTCCGCTTCATCGTCACTCTAGATTAACCGCAATCACCGATTTTCACCCAGTTTGGGGCGTGGAGTGTCTTCGGTGAGCAGCTTCATAGAGTTCGACAGTATCGAAGCTCAACGAAAGGTGGGCGGCCATCTTGTGCTGGCCTGCATCGCCGCCCTGGTGCTGATCACACCAGCGGCCAGCCTGTTCACCGGCGGTAAATCGACCCTGATCCTGGCGGGCGCCTCGGTGCTGCTCGCCGCGATCGGCTGGGGCGGCTGGGCCATCTGGCGCGACAACGCCGCGCAGCGCATCTCGACCGCCGTCACCCTCATGGGCCAGGTCAGCCTGTTCGTCGCGGCCTTCGCCGGCCATCCGCTGCAGCACGAAGCCCGCATGGCTTATCTGGCCGCCCTGGCCCTGATGGTGGCCTATGGCGATTGGCGCGCGGTGGCCGTGGCCGCCGGCACGATCATCGGCGTCGAGATCGCCGGCGCCCTGTTCGCGCCTCACCTGCTGATGGTCGGCGAGGTCACGCCCCTGCGCGTCGCCTTCAGCGCCGGAGTCACCCTGGCGACCGCCTGGTCGCTGATCTGGCTGACCGCCAGCGTCTCGCGCCTGTTCGTCACCGTCACCGCCCGCACCGACAAGGCCCTCGACGCGGCCGCCCGCGCCGACGCGGCCAACGCCGACGCCGAGGCCCAGCGCGCCGCCCGCGACGCCGCCAACGCCGAGCAGGCCCGTCAGAAGGCCGCCCTGGAAGCCGAGCAGACTCAGGTCGTCGAGGAGCTGGCCGAAGCCCTCGCCCACCTGTCGCGCGGCGACCTGACCTGGCGCCTGACCAAGACCTTCGCCGACCGCTACGAGCCCCTGCGCGCCGACTTCAACGAGGCGCTGAGCCGCCTGCAGGCCGCCATGCGCGAGATCGCCGGCAACGCCGCCAGCATGACCGCCGGCGTCGCCGACATGTCTCGCGCCTCGGACGAGCTGGCCCGTCGTACTGAGCACCAGGCCGCCAGCCTGGTGCAGACCACCGCCGCCCTCGGCGAGATCACCGTCGCCGTCCAGAACACCGCCGAAAGCGCCAACCAGGCCAACGCCGCCGCCGCCGCCGCCCGCCAGGAGGCCGAGCGCTCGGACCCGGTGGTCAGCGAGGCCGTCGAGGCCATGACCCAGATCGAGACCTCGTCGGGTCAGATCGGCAAGATTATCGGCGTCATCGACGAGATCGCCTTCCAGACCAACCTCCTGGCCCTGAACGCCGGGGTCGAGGCCGCCCGCGCGGGCGAAGCTGGTCGCGGCTTCGCGGTCGTGGCTCAGGAAGTTCGGGCCCTGGCCCAGCGCTCGGCCGACGCGGCCAAGGAGATCAAGGACCTGATCAACATCTCCGGCGACCAGGTCAGCGCCGGCGTCGAGCGCGTGGGCCGCACGCGCGAGGCGCTGCAGCGCATCATCGCCCGGGTCGCCGAGATCAACACTCAGATCAACGCCATCGCCGCCTCGGCTCGCGATCAAGCCGAGGGGCTGGGCGAGGTCAACGCCACCATGGGCGAGATGGACCGGGTGGTGCAGCAAAACGCCGCGATGGTGGAAGAGACCACCGCCGCCGCTCACGCCCTCGGCAACGAGGCGCAGGAGCTGGCGCGGCGGGTCGACATGTTCGAGATCGGCCGCGAAAAGGCCGCCTCCGCGGCGGAGCAGCGCGCGGCTTAGGTCAAGCCGCGCCCCAATCCTTTAGTCCATCGCGCCGATGTACGGCAGGCCGCGGCTCTTGCCTTCGTCGTCGAGGCCGTAGCCCACCAGATAGCGGGGCGGCGCTTCCCAGGCCACGAAGTCGGGCTCCATGCCGCGCGAGGTCGGCCAGGGCTTGCGGGCGAACACCGCGGTGAGCACCTCGCTGGCGCCGGCGTCCTTCACCAGCCGCGCGGCTTCCGACAGCGATAGACCTGTGTCGAAGACGTCGTCGACGACCAGGGCGCGACGGCCGACCAGCGGGCGCTGCAGGTCCGCGCGGACTTCGCAACGGCCCGAGCTCTTGCGCTCGTCGTGGTATGACGCCAGCCACAGCGCGTCGAAACGCACGTCGCGGCCAGCCTTGTACAGGGCGCGGGTCAGGTCGGCGGCGAACCAGAGGCCGCCGGTCAGCAGGCAGATGACCACGGTGTCGTCGTCGATGCGCGGCGCGATCGCTTCGGCCAGCGCCTTCACCCGTTCGGCGATCTCGGCTTCCGAGATCAGGACTTCGGGCTTCTTGGAGTCATTCATGATGAGCGGGTTCGTGAGAGGCTGTAGGGACGGTTTTGTCCCCGCTCTCATGTCCCGGGGGGGCATGTCCAGCCGCTTCTGACGTCGCGGACGCATCCTGAGCCCCACGCAGGGCGACATCGGGCTTCTCGCCATGGCCCTCGGCGGGCTTGTCGTGACCGGCTTCGGGGTGGATCGAGGCCTTCACGCCGCCCTCTTCGTTCGCGAAGCCGATCTGCAGGTCCTTGGCCGTGCGGGGCGGATCCACGAAGGTGATCGAGAAGTGCCGGACCTCGCCGGGCGGGATCTTGGCGTCGTGGGCGGCGGCCAGCTGGCCGGAGACGCGCTTGCCTTCGCCATTGAGCAGCTCGACGCGCAGGGCCGGCGCGACCACCGCGTGTTCGGTGATGTTGCGGATCGCGCCCGTCACCGTGACCGCCGCGTGGCCGTCCTTCATCAGAGGCTGGGCCTTGATGCTGCCCCGGTCGATCACGAGGCCCACCGTGTTCACAGGCAAGCCCACCGCCGCGTAGGCTCCGGCGGTTCCAGGCATGATCCGGACGACGTCGATCCGGAAGATCAGGGCGCCGATCACCAGCGCGGCCATCACGGCGGCCATGCCCGCCCAGACGATGCCGGTGACCGTGGCCTCGCGCAGCCGTCGCTCGGCGTCGGCGCGGGCCCGGAAGACCTTAGGAAGCTCTTCTCCGGGCAGAGCGCTGACGGGCGGCTCTTCCTCTGGTTCGTTGGCGGGCTGGTCTCCCGCCGCGGACGCCGCCGCGGCGTCAGAGTCGCCTCGGCTGGCGAGGCTAGGGTTCTCGGGGTCCTCGAAGAGATCGGTCGCCGCCTCTTCGTTGCGCGCCGTCCAGCGGTGGCCGCAGGCCGCGCAACGCACGACCCGGCCTTCCGGACCGACCTTCGAGTCGTCCACGAAATAGCGGCTGGCGCACTCCGGACAGGTCAGTATCATGGCCGCGAATCGAACGATCCCCACAAGCTTATAAGGGGGTCGCTGATTTTAACCCTGATGTCCAGAAAGCCCAGTGACGCGCCTTGCGGATCGACACAGAACAGGGCGATGACGCCCTACCGGTGGTCCGCTTCGAAGGCGTCTCGATGCGCTACGGCCGGGCGCCGGAAACCCTCAAGGATATCAGCTTCTCCCTCCGTCAGGGTTCGTTCCATTTCCTGACCGGAGCGTCCGGCGCGGGCAAGAGTTCGCTGCTGAAACTGATCTATCTGGCCCATCGTGCGTCACGAGGACGCGTCGAGCTGTTCGGCCGCGATATCAGCCTGCTGCACGCCCACGACCTGCCCTTCGTGCGCCGGCGGATCGGCGTCGTCTTCCAGGAATTCCGGCTGCTGGAGCACCTGTCGGTGTTCGACAACGCCGCCCTGCCGCTACGCATCCTCAAACGCAAGCCCGCTACCTATCGCGAAGACGTCGCCGAACTCTTGAACTGGGTGGGCCTTGGCGAGCGGATGCACGCCTTGCCGGCCACCCTGTCCGGCGGCGAGAAGCAGCGCCTGGCCATCGCCCGCGCCGTGGTCGACCGCCCAGACATCCTGCTGGCGGACGAGCCGACCGGCAATGTCGATCCGGCCATGTCGCTGCGCTTGCTGCGCCTGTTCGTCGAGCTGAACCGCCTGGGCACCACGGTGCTGATCGCCACCCATGACGAGGACATGGTCGCGCGCGCCGGCCGGCCGGCTCTGCGCCTTCTGGACGGTCGCCTGATGGGGACGGAGGCGACGCCATGACCGCCCTGTTCGATGTCTCGCGCTGGCGGCCCGGGCCGCTGCTGCCGCCGCGCGACGCCCGCGACGGCGCTTTGGTGTTCGTCGTGGCGGTGCTGTGCTTCCTGGCTTGCCTGACAGCCTTCGCCGCCCTCGCCGCCAACCGCGCCGCCCACGGCTGGACCGCCCAGCTCACCGGCTCGGCCACCGTCGTTGTCCGCGCCCGCGCCGGCGAGACGCCCGACAGCGCCGCCGCCCGCGCCGCCGAGACCCTGGCCGGCGTCCGCGGCGTGGTCGAAGCCCAGGCCTTGACCCGCGAGAAGGCCGAGGCCCTGCTGGAGCCCTGGATCGGCAAGGACGCCCTGGTCGAGGACCTGCCAACGCCGCGTCTCGTCACCCTGGACCTGGACCCGAAGGCCCCGCCGACGGCCGAGACCCTGGACAAGGCCCTCCGGTCCGCCGGCGTCGACGCCACCGTGGACGACCACAGCCGCTGGATCGCCGACATCGAGCGCGCCGCCGACATGGCGCGATTGGCGGCGCTGGGCGTTTTCACTCTGATCGCGGCGGCCGCCGCGGCGGTGATCGCTTTCGCCACCCGGGCCGGCCTCGCCGCACGCCATGAGGTGATCGAGGTGCTGCATTTCTCCGGCGCCGAACGGGGTTTCATCGCCGGCCTCTTCCAGGGCCGCTTCGCGATGATGGGCGCGCTCGCCGGCTTCCTGGGCGGCGCCAGCGCGGCGGGCGTCGGCGCTCTGCTGCGGTATTTCGGCGGCGGCGCGGGTCTGGCGCCCGTCCTGCCGTTGGCCTGGATGGACCTGCTGGCGGCCGCGCCAGCCCCCTTCGTCGCGGCCCTGATCGCGGGCGTTTCGGCGCGTCTGGCCGCGTCGCGGATCGTGGGGGAGATGGCGTGAAGTCGCTCGCCGCCCTCTTGATCGGCCTGATGATCTGGGGCCTGGGCCTGGTGGCCTTCACCGGCCGCGTGGACCTTTCCACGCCCGCCCCCGAACCGCCGCAAGCCGACGGCGTCGTCGCCCTGACCGGCGCCTCGAACCTGCGTCTGGAAGCCGCCACGCGCTTGCTTGAGGAAGGCAAGGGCAAGCGCCTGCTGATCTCGGGGGTCAACCGCGAGGCCACCCGCGCCGACGTCCAGAGCGTCACAAAAGCGGTCAAGCCAATCTACGACTGCTGCGTGGACCTGGGCTTCACCGCCGCCAACACAGTGGGCAACGCGCTGGAGACCGCCGAATGGGCGAGGTCCAACGGTTATGACAGCCTCATTGTGGTCACCGCCGACTATCACATGCCGCGTTCGATGCTGGAGCTCGGCGCCGCCATGCCTGGCGTGAAGCTCTATCCCTACCCGGTGAAGACCGACCTCAACGCTCATCGCTGGTGGAAAACCAGCATCAGCGCTCGGCGGATGATCGTGGAATATTGTAAGTACCTGGCCATCCTGGGGCGCGAAGCGTTCCTGGGCCTTGGCCCCAAGACCAAAGGCGCCCCCGAGGCGAAGGACGCTCCTTGATCTACCTGCGCTCGTTCCTGTTCCAGCTTGTTTTCTGGCTGTGGTCCGCGACGATGGCGGTCCTGATGCTCGCCACGATCCCGCTGCCGCGCGCGGTCAATCGCGCCTGCCTGACCTTCTGGTCGAAAGGCGTGATCCTGAGCCTGCGCTGGCTGGCGGGCGTCCGCATCGAGATCCGCGGCCGCGAGAACGTGCCGACTGGAGCGGCGATCGTGGCCGCCAAGCACCAGTCGATGTTCGACGTCTTCAGCCAGTTCGCCATCCTGCCCGACGCCTGCTTCGTGATGAAGAAGGAGCTCCTGATGGTGCCGCTGTTCGGCTGGCATGGCCTGAAGGCGGACATGATCGTCGTCGACCGCGACGGTCACTCGGCGGCGCTGAAGAAGCTGGTCCGCGACGCCAAGGATCGCATGAAGGACGCCCGCCAGATCGTGATCTTCCCGGAAGGCACGCGCGGCGACGTGGGCCAGCCTGGCGACTACAAGCCCGGCATCGCCGCGCTCTATCGCGAGCTGGACATGCCGGTGACGCCGCTGGCCCTGAACTGCGGCAGCCACTGGGACAAGGGCTTCCTGCGCAAGCCCGGGACCATCGTCTTCGAATATCTCGAGCCAATCCCCGCTGGCCTGAAGCGCGCCGAGTTCATGCGCGAGCTGCAGACCCGCATCGACGGCGCGACCCAGGCGCTGGAGGCCGAGGGGCTCTAAGCCTCCGCCTCGATCGCCTCGACCATCTTCAGCAGCCGCTCCATGGCGTAGTCGCGCACGCCATCCTCGCGCAGGTGCATGACGAGGTCGCGGAGGTAGTCGATGTTCGGACCCGACAAGCCCGTCGCGCCGGCGATCAACTGGGCTTGTTGATCCAGGGTCAGAGCGCCAGCCCACTGGCTGTGCTTCATGTCGGACAGGAAAACCAGCGCCGACGCCTTGCCGTTTCCGTCGATCTTCACGTCGCGCCAGGTTTCGAAATAGGTCTCGGTCGGCTGCTCGCGCTCGCGCAGATAGGCGTAGACGCCCTCCCACTCGGACGCCGCCACCCGATAGGCCATGCCGCGCACCGCCCCGCCGGGCGCCAGGCCCAGCACCAAGCCCGGCCGCTCGTAGGTGCCGCGATGGTGGACCGAATAGATGCAGAAGGCGCGTCTCCGACCGTGGAGCACGGCGGTTCTTCGGTCTATGAACGGGAACCCGGGTCGCCACATCAGCGATCCGTATCCGAACACCCAGCGATCTTCGCCGCCGCCTGCCAAACCCATCACCATTCCCGACTGGACGCGCCTTTCCATGACCCATAGCGACGCCGCCCCGTCCCGCAAAGCCCGCCGGAGCCGACTGTTCGCCCCTTTCATCCTCGCCGGCCTCGTCGCGGGCGGTTGGAGCTATGGTTGGTTCTGGCTGCGCGGCCAGGCCGAGCAGAAGATGGACGCCCAGGCGGCGGACCTGAAGTCGCGGGGCTATGACCTGTCGTGGAGCAACCGCACCTTTCACGGCTTTCCGTTCCGCCTGAACGTGGACCTGACCGACGCCCGGGTCGCTGAGCCAACCGGCTGGGCCGTCCGCGCGCCGGTCCTGAAGGGCGAGGCGGCGATCTTCGACGTCACGCATTGGGTGCTGGTCGCCCCGCAGGGTGTGGTGCTGACCCGTCCGGAAGCCGGCGACGTGGCGATCACCGGCCAGGCGCTGCGGGCCAGCATCTCGCACGTCAAGGAGACCCCACCGCGCATTTCGGTCGAGGGCGCGGGCCTGACCTTCACGCCGGCGACCGGCGCCAAGCCGTTCCAGCTGGTCTCGGCCGACGGCATGCAGCTGCATCTGCGCGCGGGTCCGGACGACCAGGGCGCGATCTTCTTCAAGGCCGACGGCGCCAAGACCGCGTTCACCGGCCTCCTGGGCCGCATCGCCCAGGACAAGACCGCCTCAATGACGCTGGAGACCAAGCTCTCACATGTCTCGGCCTTGCGCGGCCGCAACTGGGAAGCCGCCGTGAAGGGCTGGAGCGCCGCCGGCGGCCAGATCACCTTCGAGCAGAGCCAGATCCTGGCCGGCGACGCCGAAGGCAAGGCCAAGTCGGGCGTGCTGTCGGTCGACTCGGAAGGCCGCCTGACCGGCGATCTCGAAGTGGCGATCAAGGAGCGCGTCGACCTCGACAAGCCGATCCGCACGCCGGAGCAGGCCCTGGCGGCCGCCGCCCAGGCGATGGGGCGTGAACCGGTCATCGAGGCCAGCCTGCATTTCCGCGACGGCCGCAGCTTCCTCGGCGTGCTCGACACCGGCCCTGCGCCGCGCGTCTACTGATCGAGCAACGATCGCCCAGAGCGCAATTTTCTTCCCATGAAGGCTGGCTATTGCGTGTTTGGCGGCAAAGACTATGGTCCCGCCTCCAATTTCGGGGAAGAACATGGGCAGCGACGCGACGGACGCCACACCGTCTCTCGAAGAGGTCCGATGGCGGCTCGACGCCATCGACGGTGAACTGCTGAAGCTGCTCGACGAGCGCGCCAGCCTGGCCGGCGCCGTCGCCGCCGCCAAGCGCGCCTCGGGCGACACCGGCTTTGGCCTGCGCCCCGGCCGCGAGGCCCAGATCGTCCGCAAGCTGCTCGACGCGCCGCGCAAGGGCGCCTCCAACGCCCTGGTCATTCGCATCTGGCGCGAGATCATGGCCGATAACCTGGCGCGCCAGGGCCCCTATCAGCTGGGTGTGTTCGGCGGCCGCGAGCCCGCTCGCACGGTCGAGCTGACCCGCCTGCGCTTCGGGACAGCCCCGCGCCTGTCGCTGGTCCCGACGGCCCAGGACGCCCTGGCCGTCGCGCGAGCCCCTTGGGGCGTCGCGGTGCTGCCGCTGGCCAGCGACACGCCCTGGTGGGGCCGCCTGCTGGCCGAGCCGAAGCTGAAAGTGTTCGCCGCCCTGCCCTGTCTGGCGACCTGGGGCCCCCAAGCGGCCCTGGCCGTCGCCGAGGTCGAGGTCGAGCCCACGGGCGGCGATCAGACCTTCTGGGTGAGCGACTCGCCCAAGAGCGCGGCCGCCATCGTCGAGACCCTGGGCCAGGATGGCGTCGCCGCCGAACTGGCCGCCGAGGCCGGCGGCTTGAAGCTCTTTTCGCTCTCCGGCTTCTTCCAGCCGCACGACGAGCGGCTGGCGCGCGCGCCCGGGCAACTGACAGGCGTCATCGGGGCTGCGCCCGAGCAGTTCGACGTGTAAGAAGCGGCCGCCGTACACAGACTGGTACGAAGCCCGAGTAAGCCGATGACCGCCTCCGCCGCCGACCGCTTCGCCGCGCCCCGCCCCGTCCCCAAGGCCGGGATCCTGGACATCCACGCCTATGTCGGCGGCAAGTCGAAGGTCGAAGGCGTCGCCCATCCGGTGAAGCTGTCGAGCAACGAGAACATCCTGGGCAGCAGCGACAAGGCCAAGGCGGCCTATCGCGACGCCGTCGATCGCCTGCACATCTATCCGGACGGCAAGGCCAATATCCTGCGTGAAGCCGTCGCCAAGCGCTTCAACCTTGAGCCCGAGCGCCTGACCTTCGGCGACGGCAGCGACGAGATCTTCGCCCTGCTGTGCCAAGTCTATCTGGAGCCCGGCGACAACATCGTCCAGGGCGAGCACGGCTTCGCCGCCTACGCCATCGGCGCTCGCGCCTGCCAGGCGCAGGTGCGGATGGCCAAGGAGATCAACCACCGCATCGACGTCGATGAGGTCGCCAAGTGCGTGGACGAGCGCACGCGCCTCGTCTTCATCGCCAATCCGGCCAACCCGACCGGCACGTGGCTGACCGGCGAGGAGATCCGCGCCCTGCACGCGGCCCTGCCGCCGTCGGTGGTCCTGGTGCTGGACGGCGCCTATGCCGAGTTCTGCAGCGATCCGCGCTTCGAGGACGGTCTCGATCTGGCCCGCTCCGCCGAGAACGTCATCGTCACCCGCACCTTCTCGAAGCTGCACGGCCTGGCCGCCCTGCGCGTCGGCTGGGGCTATGCGCCCAGCCACATCATCGAACCGATCGAGCGCATCCGTCCGCCGTTCAACACCTCGATCCCCGCCCAGGAAGCGGCGGTCGCGGCGCTGTTCGACGACGACTTCCAGGCCCGTTCGCTGGCCCTGGTCGAGCAGTGGCGGCCGTGGCTGACCCAGCAGCTGGGCGGCCTTGGCCTGGAGGTCACGCCGTCGGCGGCCAACTTCGTGCTGGCGACCTTCCCGACCACGCCCGGCAAGACCGCCTTGGAGGCCGAGGCCTTCCTGGCGTCCAAGGGCTACCTGGTCCGCGCGGTCGCCAACTATGGCCTGCCGAACGCGATCCGGATCACCATCGGCCTGGAAGAGCAGAACCGCGCCGTGGTCGAGCACCTGACCCAGTTCATGGGCCGCTAGATGTCTAATCCCGGTATCCTCTATCCCAAGATGACCGTGATCGGGGCCGGCCTGATCGGCGGCTCGATCATCCGCGCGGCGCGCGAGCACGGCGTGGTCGGCGAGATCACCGTGGCCGACGCCAGCGAGGCGCACCGGAGCCGTATCGCCGAGCTGGGCGTCGCTGAACACGTCACCGGCGACATCGCCGAGGCGGTCAAGGACGCCGACCTCGTGGTGATCGCCACGCCGGTGCTGTCGATCCCCGACCTCGCCGCCCAGGTGATCCCTAAGATGAAGGCGGGCGCCACCCTGACCGACGTCGGCTCGACCAAGGGCAATGTCGCCGAGGCCTTCCGCGCCCAGGACATCTCGAAGATCCACGCCATCCCCGGCCACCCGATCGCCGGCACCGAGCAGTCGGGCCCCGACGCCGGTTTCGCCGAGCTGTTCGAGAACCGCTGGACGATCCTGACGCCGCTGGACAGCGAGGACGAGGCCTACGCCGCCGCCGTCGCCCGCCTCTCGACCTTCTGGCGCGCCTTCGGGGCCCAGGTCGAGCTGATGGAGGAGAAGCACCACGACCTGGTGCTGGCCGTCGTCTCCCACCTGCCCCACCTGATCGCCTACACGATCGTCGGCAGCGCGGCGGACCTCGAGAACGTCACCGAGAACGAGGTCATCAAGTACTCGGCCTCGGGTTTCCGCGACTTCACCCGCATCGCCGCCAGCGACCCGACCATGTGGCGCGACATCTTCGTGGCCAACAAGGACGCCGTGCTGGAGATGCTGGGCCGCTTCACCGAGGACCTGCAGGCCATGAGCCGCGCGATCCGCTGGGGCGACGCCGACACCCTGCACGCCCACTTCACCCGCACCCGCGCCATCCGCCGCGGCATCGTGGCGGCGGGCCAGGAAAGCGCCGAGCCGAACTTCGGGCGGGATCGCGGCAAGCACTGACATCGACACGGCTTCTCCGCTTCACGCGGCGAGCCGCTGAAGGGATGGAAAGGGACGCGGAGCGCCGGACGACGTCCGGAGGTTTGAGTAGTAAATACCGTTTCGACGAAGCCCGACGCTCCGCGCGATCGTTATTCGCCAGCGTCCCGTCGGGTGGCCCTGTTCAGGCCTTACCGGGACCTGGGCGCTTCCGTTTCCAGAAGACCCAGCGGTCGAAGAGGACGGGCTTCCAGCCAGACACGCCCTTTTGCCTTCAACCACGCCGACGGCGGGCGGGTCTGGCCAGCAACCAGATCCCCGGACCGTCCGAGTATCCCCCTCGAACCTGTCCCCGCTCGATCGCCCCCCGCCGCCACGATGGTCGCTGGCCATGCGCCCTTTCCTCGCGACGAGGTGGTTAGAGAATACGGCAGGTTTCGAGGGGGAGGATAAGATCGCGCGAACGCTCGTTCCTTCCATCATCCTCTCCCTTGGGGAGAGGGCGGGGCCAAGCGAAGCTTGGGAGGGTGAGGGTCTAAGCCCTCACCGATAAAAACACAGGGAACACAGAGGTTTGCGCGGACTCACCACCGGCTCCGCCATCCCCTCACCCTCCCACGCCTGCGGCGCGGGCCCCGCCCTCTCCCATGGGAGAGGGTGTTTCGCGCCCGTTCCTTGACGGGAATGGAAGCGCCGAGCGCCCATGCCGCCCCGCTCGCGCCACGCTGCTTCTCGCCTCAATCGCGAAACATGGCCGTAACAATCCAGGCTCATGCAAAGCGTCCAGGGACAATCACCCGGAAGGAAACGACCTCCATGCGCCGCATGCTTCTCGCCGCGCTCGCGACCTGCGCTACTGTCGCCGCGGGCGCAGCTCTCGCCCAAGAAGGACCGCCGCCCGGCATGCGCATGCCGGCGCCGGAAGACATCTTCAAGCGCTGGGACGCCAACAGCGACGGTTTCGTCGACAAGGCCGAATGGACCGGCGCCGGCCGTCCTGAAGACCGTTTCGCGATGATCGACGCCAATAAGGACGGCAAGATCACCCTCGACGAGCTGAAGACCGCCTTCGAGACGATGCGTCAGCGTCGCATGCAGCAGGGCGACGGCCCGCCGCCCGGCCCGCCCCCCGGTCCGCCGCCGGAAGGCCCCATGCCTCAGAACTGATCAGGCCTTCGCCCGATCCGACGCCGTCCAGCCACACCGCTGGGCGGCGTTTTCGTTGAGGCCATTTGCCGTGACAACCTCAACGGCGCTCCATGAACTTGGCCATGAAACGCATCGCTGACGCCCTGCCCAAAATGAGGTCGATTTACCGCCTGGCCGGCTCCATCTAAGGTAGCGTTACCAGTGATGACCAGGCCGCAAAGCCCATTGCGCATAGGGTTTCGGAGACGGGAAAGCTTATGGTTTCCAAGGTGTTCGCCGTCTTGCGCGGCGCTTTGTCGCGAGGCCGACGCGATGACTCGGCGACAGGGCCGACGCATAGTTTCCAGCAACCCTATGTCGTAACATCTAGATAGCCATGGTCATGGCGCGAGGACGTTCGAGCATCCGCGACAATCCCCTCACCTTGGCCCTTGTTCGGCAGGCGTCGCGCAACAGCGTCGCGACGATGGCTGTGCAAGCCGCGGCCGCGATCGGCGTGACCCTGGCCACCTTGCCGTCCGAACGGCCGGTGTACTGGATGTGGCTCACGGCGACCCTGGCCGTCCTGGCCGCGCGCGTGGTTGTGGATCGCCTGCTGGCTTCGGCGTTGAAGGGCGGCCCGCTCGCGCGCCACCTGGACCAGATCGTCCTCGCCTTCTCCGCCGGCCTGCTGATCAGCGCCGCCTTGTGGGCCCTGCTGGCTTGGGCGCGCTTTCCCATAGACAGCCAGCGTACGCGCTTCGTGATCATCGTGGTGTTGTCGGCCTTGGCTGGCGGCGCCACCGGCGTCCTGTCGCCGATGAAGGCGACGGGACGAATCTATATCTCGCTGATCCTGCTGCCAGCGTCCGCGGCTCTGCTAATCGGCCCTGATCGCGCCTTGGGCTTGCTGGGCGTCGCGTTCTGGCTGGTCATGCTGGCGGGCCATCGCAACAACCACGCCCTGCTGGTCGACTCCGTCCAGCTGCGCGACCAGAACCGCGACCTGGTCGAGGCCCTGGCGCGCCGCAGCCACGATCTCAATAGCCTGAACCAGGAGCTGGAGGCCCGGGTCGCGCTGCGCACCCGCCAATTGCAGGAAGCCACCGAGCGCGCTCAAAGCGCCAACGAGGCCAAGTCACGCTTCCTGGCCACGGTCAGTCACGAGATGCGCACGCCGCTGAACGCCATCCTCGGCCTGGGACAGATCCTGGCCCGCTCCTCGCTCAACAGGAAGCAGCGCGAACAGGTGGTGGAGATGAAGGGCGCCGCCCGACGGCTGCGCATGATGATCGACGACGTGCTGGATCTTTGCCAGCTGGACGACGGCGAACTGCAGCTGAAGCCTCGGCCGTTCCAGCTGACCGCCCTGGCGCAATCGCTGGACAATCTTCATCGGCCGACGGCCGAGGCGCGCGGCCTGCGCTTGACCATGCAACTCGAGGCGGGCCAGGGCGAGAGCAGGCTCGGCGACATTGACCGCCTGCGCCAGGTGATCAGCGTCCTGATCGACAACGCCTTGAAGTTCACCCATGAGGGCGGCGTCGATTGCCGGATCAGCGGCGCGGGCGATGACCTGCGGATCGAGGTCAGCGACACCGGCGACGGCGTCGCGCCCGAAAAAATGGCGGTGATCTTCGAGCGCTTCAGCCAGATCGACGACTCGACCAAGCGCGCGGCGGGCGGCATCGGCCTGGGTCTGGCGCTCTGCCAAGGCCTGGTCGCCAAGATGGGCGGCGATATGTCGGCCTCCTCGCGGCCCGGTCGCGGATCGACCTTCAGTCTGCGCATCCCCTGCCCGACCATCGCCGAGACGCCGCAACGCGCGCCGGGTCCGCGCGCCGAGGATGAGGAACATCCCACCCTGCTGGTCGTCGACGACAACGCCATGAACCGCGAGATCATCGCCGCCCTGGTCGAGCCGTTCGGCATCGCCTGCGGCTTCGCCGCCGATGGTCGCGAAGCGGTGGAGGCCTGGCGGAGTCAGCCTTGGGACGCGATCTTCATGGACGTCCACATGCCGGTGATGGACGGCGTGGAAGCCACCCGCGCCATTCGTCGGGAAGAAGGCCGCCTGGGACGGCCGCGCGTGCCGATCGTGGCGGTGACCGCCAGCCTGATGGAACAGGAAACCGCCGGCTACCACGCCGCCGGCATGGATGATGTTCTGCCCAAGCCGATCGAAGTCAGCGCCCTGGCCGAGATGCTGGCCCGCTGCGTCGGCGGCGAGACGTCCGAGACCTGACGTTCCGGCGAAATCAGATCGCGCCGACGCTTGAGTAGCGCCCCGAGCCGGGCTAAACGGAGCGTCCCTTTGGCGGGCGTAGTTCAGAGGTAGAACGTCAGCTTCCCAAGCTGAATGTCGGGGGTTCGATTCCCCCCGCCCGCTCCAAGGTTTCCCTCATCGCGTTGACGCTCGCCGGCTTCGGGCGCACGATCACCTCAAACAGACGTTTGGGGAGAAACGCCATGGCCGACGGCGCGGTCGATCCGCACGCCCATGATCGGGCCAAGTTCCACGCCATGGTCGATGGCACGGCCGAGGACTGGGCGATTATCGCCAACGCCTCGATGGAGTTCGGTCGCGACCTGCCCAAGCGCCTGATCGCGCATCTGAACCTGCTGAAGGGCGATTGCGGCGGCTTCGCCATCGACCGGCTGGAGCACAGCCTGCAGACCGCCACCCGCGCCCACCAAGCCGGCGAGGACGAGGAATATGTCGTCTGCGCCCTGCTGCACGACATCGGCGACATCCTGGGTCCGCGCAATCACGCCGACATCGCCGCGGCGATCCTGCAGCCTTTCGTGTCGGAGCGGAACCACTGGATGGTGGCGCACCACGCGATCTTCCAAGGCTACTATTTCTTCCACCACCTGGGTCTGGACCGGAACCTGCGCGACCAGTTCCGGGGCCATCCGGACTTCGAGTACACGGCCAAGTTCTGCCACGTGTACGACCAGGAAGCCTTCGATCCGAACTTCCAGTCAATGCCGCTGGAGGCGTTCGAGCCGATGCTGGGGCGGGTGATGACGACGCCCAAGCGGTCGATCTACATGCCCTCGCGGGCGGCGGAGTAAACGGCCCTCCCTTTCGGAAGGGCCGCCAAGGTCCTACTCGATCCGTTCGGCCTTGATCCCCAGCTTGGCCAGCTGGACCTGGACGCTGTCGGGGCCCACGAGGTGGCCAGAGCCGACCGCGACGAAGCTGACGCCCGATCCGGCGAGCTTGGTCTTCAGCTGGCTAGCCCAATCCTGATTGCGCTTGACCAGCAGCAGATCGTAGAGCTCGGGATATTCGCCCTTCATCTCGGCGACGAACTGTTTCTCCAGCTCGCTGACGTCGCCGGCGGCCCAGGCGGCGACCATCTTGTCGATCTTGGCCACCCCCTCATCGACGTCGTCCAGGGTCGAGCGCAAGAAGTCGGCCTCGGTCTTGGGCGGCAGGTCGGCGAAGAAGCGGATCTGCTGCTCGGGGGTCTCGAGGCCGTTCTTGGCCTTGCCGGTCTCGGTCGCCGCCTTGACCAGCACCTGCTCCACGCCGCTGCGAGGGTCGTAGCCGGCCTTGATCACCGGCGCCATCGACAGCGACACGGCCGCCAGCCAGGGCCGCATCGACTCCAGGGCCTGAGGCGGCACGCCGCCGCCCTGGGCCAGCTCCGCCGCGTGCTTGAAGGCCTCCGGGCCGATCTTGCTGGACAGGGGCTTCGCCGGATCCAGGCCGTACTTCAGCACCAGAGGCTGCATCACCGCGGGGTCGTCGCCGCCCACGATCTCCAGCGTCAGCTCGCCGCTGCTCTTGAAGGCCTGATCGATCTTGGCCGAACGCCATTGGGTGTCGGGCTTGAGGATGTGGATCGTGCCGAACAGGTAGATCGTCGAGTCCTTGTCCTTGATCGCCCACAGGGCGGGTTCGGCCAGGACCGGTCCGGCGACGGCCAGGGCGATGGCGGAGATCAGGCCCGTGCAAAGGCGGCGGGCGTGGCGGTTCAGGTCTCGAAGCATGGTCACTCCTAGGGATGGATTGAGGGTTGGATGGGTTTGCGGCGACGGCAAGGTCCGATCGCCGCGGGAACTATCGGAGGAAGGTCTCGACCGCCTCGGCGAAAGCCTTGGGCTGGTCCAGCATGATGAAGTGGCGGCTGTCGTCGACGCGCTTGAGGGAGACGCCCGGCAGGCCGGCATAGGCGTCGGCGTAGATCTTCTCGATCATCGCCACAGGCGCGCCGGCGGCCGGGTCAAAGGGATAGAGCAGGGTCGTCGGCGCCTTGACGCCGCCAAGGCCCGGGCGGGCGTCGGTGGTCAGCAGGTCGTACATCGCCCGGCCGACGACCGATTGCGACGAGGCCTTGGACCAGGCCAGCATCAGCGCCTGGCCCTCGGGGGACTTCGCGTAGCGCGGCGCGGCCATGGCCTGCTGGCTGGCGAAGGCTTCGGCGCTCATGGCGATCGTGGCGTCGCGCATCGCCGCGGCCTGCGGCTTGACGCTGTCGGGCGTAGCGGTCGGCGAAAACAGCAGCGAGAAGAACGGCAGGCTGTCGACAATCATCAGCCGGCCGACGTCCTCCGGGTGACGCTCAGCCAGCAGCAGGCCGGTGAAGCCGCCCATCGAGTGGCCGATCACCGCCGGCGACTTCAGGTGGTTGGCCTTGATGTAGGCGTCGACGGCCTCGACCAGGGGCTCGACCACCGGACCTTCGGCGTTGCCGGCGACCGGCGCGCCGGCGAAGCCCGCCACCTGCACGACGTGGACGCGATGCGAGGTCGAGAGCTGTTTGACGGTCGCGTCCCAGACGGCGGCGGACGAGGCCAGGCCGGGGATCAGCACGACATCGGGGCCCTTGCCCGTGACGGTGACGGTCATTCGATCGGCGGCGCTGGCGCGGCCGCCAAACACGCCGAGCGCGGCCAGGATCGCCATGATGACGGCGAACAGATGGGCGCGGGGCATCAGCTTTTGCATCGTGCTCTCCTTGGGAAACGGGGCATGCGCAAGGGTTCGGCGACAAGCGCCGAGCGGTGCGGATTGAAAGGATGGGTCGGGGCTAAGGGCCCCGGGCGGACGAGGCCCTAGGCCTCGTCCTGGAAGATGGCCTCGATGGGCTGCTCGAACAGCCGAGCGATCTTGAAGGCCAGCGGCAGGCTGGGATCGTACTTGCCCGTCTCCAGAGCGTTGACGGTCTGGCGGGACACTTCGAGCCGGTCGGCGAGATCGGCCTGGCTCCAGTCCCGCTCGGCGCGGAGGACCTTCAGGCGGTTCTTCATTGGTACCGCCTCCGGATGAAGGGCTGGCTGAAGCCCCAGGCCAGGCAGAACAGCGGGAAGACCAGGAACAGCGGCGGCGCGGGAACCACATCGGCGTTGCTGAGGAAGCCCCAGACGGTGGTCACCGCCAGCACGACGCCCAGCCCCCAGATCATCGCCTCGACATGCACGGCGCGTTCGAATTCGTCGGGCTCTTCCTTGAGATAGAGGCCCATGACGACCAGCACGCCGAGGATCGGAACAGCGGGCGCGGCGGCGACCAGCCACAGCAACGGCCCCGACAGGTCCACGCGATGCAGCAGATAGATCGAGCCCATCAGAACCAGGCAGTAGCTCATCAGGGCCACCGACAGCCGCCGACGGTACCGTTTCATCACCGGACCGATCCGCCCCGCCTTCAGCCTGGCCGTGCCGAAGAAGACATAGGCCAGGTAGACGACGAACCAGGCGAACAGCGCGATCGGCAGCGCCAGGCCCTTCAACACGTGGGAGAAGGCCAGCCAGAACGGAATGGCGGACAAAGCGACCGCGCCGGCGGCGAACAGGGCCCACTTGGACCAGGTCGGCATAGACTGGGCCATGACGGCCTCCTTTCGATTTGGAATTAGCGCTGACGCAGCCACCAGCCGGCCCAGGCCAAGCCGTAGCCAACGAGTTGCACGGTGATGAGGCCCACGACGCCAATCGCGACCCATTCGGCCGGCGCGTGCTGACCCATCAGCGAAACAAGGCGGGCGTCGCCGATCAGGAATGGGATCGGCAGCACCAGAGCCATCGCGGTCGAACCGCCCCACATCCACGCGAACTTGTGGGCTTCGCGCGCCGCCTCGTCGATGTTGCGCCAATAGGCGAGGCTGGTGACCGAGCCCAGCACGATCAGCACGACCAGGATGGCGCCGATCATGGCGGGCGGGATCGTCAGACCCATGTCCCTGACGACGTAGTAGCCGGCGCCGCAAACCGCGCCGACCAGGAACGCCCCAAGCAAGCCCCGCAGCGCGACCGCCTGGCGACGCGTCTGTCGGTTGATGTGTTCGCTCATCGATGAACCCCCTATCCGCTTACGACTAAAGGGCGGCCAGCGCTTCGACGGCGCCGTCCTGCTCCGCAGGCGTTTCAGCCTCCGGCGCGGGCGAACGATCGCGGAAGACGAAGAGCACGATCGCGGCGAGCGCGGCCAGACCCACGCCGACGGCGGTCGCCAGGATCGGACCACCCATGTCGCGCGCGGCGCAGACGGCGGTGACGATGGCGCCAGAGCTGGCGGCCATGCCCATGGCCAGCTTATCCGTGCGGCTGACGGGTGTGCGCTGGGCGATCTTCTTCATGACAAGCCTCCTCGTCGAAATGACAAGGATGTTTGTCATGCAAAGACGAATTCATGTCAAGCAGTCTTGTCATTTTGTCATGCAAACAAGACTAAATGACGGACAGGCTTGATGTTTTCAGGCGGCGCGTTGGTCCAGAAAGGGATCACGAACGATGGGCTCGCCGCCCATAACGCCGCGCCAATGCACCGCCTCGAGGCGTTTGACGGCCAGGGCGCGCCCCAACACGCCGGGGCGCGTTCGACTGACGACTTCCCAGCCATAGCGCGAGAAGCGATCGCCAAAGTCGGACCAGCGGATCACGCGCCCCTGGGCGTCCTGTCGCCAGATCGCCTTGTCGCAGCCCGGGATGCGCGCGCAGCGCTCCCAGGCGTCGACGCGACTTTGAAGGACCAGGAACGGGTCTTGAGCATGACGGGCCAACTGGGCCTCCGTGATCTTCCATCCTCCGCGCCCGGCGACTCAGAAGATCACCGCCCGCGAGGACGAGACCAGGATTTGTGCAACAACACGCACTGTCCACTAGATGTAGTGCGGCGCGTTGCCGCGCGGCGGCCCTGCGACAGGCTCGGCGTCGTCTTCAGGACCAGACTTTGAAGTGCTTGGAGAGCTTCAGGCCCTGGCGCTGGTAGTGCGATCCGCCCTCGCCATAGAGCCGCGCGGGACGGGCCGTCAGGGGCTCGTAGACGAGCCGCGCCACCGTCTGGCCATCCTCCAGCAGGAACGGCGTCTCGTGGCTGCGCACCTCCAGCACGCCCTTCGAACCCCGCGCCAGCGCCTCATCGGTGCCGAAACCGGGATCGAAGAAGCCGGCGTAGTGGACGCGGAATTCGCCGACCGACGGGTCGATCGGCGTCATCTCGGCCGCTTCCATCACCGGGATCTCGATGTCGTCCTTGCTGGCCAGGATGTAGAACTCGCCCGGATCCAGCAGCAGCTCGCCATGACGAGCCTCCAGCGGCTCCCAGAAGTCGCGCGGATCGTGACCGTCCTCGTGGTCCAGGTCGACGACGCCGGCATGGCGACGGCCCCGGAAACCGACAATGCCGGTGGTCAAGTCGACGCCGACGCTGCGGATCGACAGCTTGGCCGGCTCGCCGCGCTTCAGGCGCAGCTGGTTCAGCCGCGTGCCGGCGCGCACCAGCACCGAGAAGGTCTGCGGCGCGATCTCGATATAGAGCGGCCCCTCATAGCCCGCGTCGACGTCGTCGAAGGCGCGGCTGTGGTCGGTCAGCAGGCGCACGAAGACGTCCACCCGGCCGGTCGAGCTCTTGGGATTGCCGCGCGCCGAGACATTGCCCGGCAGCGCCAGGCGCTCCTGGATCTCGGCGATGTAGACGCAGCCCTTTTCCAGCACCGCGCCTTTGGTCAGGTCCAGCTCGTGCATGGCCACGTCCTTCAGACGCTCGGGCACGCGACGATGCAGGCCCGGCAGGAACGAGGCGCGGATCCGCCAGGCGCGCGCGCCTAGGCGCAGGTCCAGGCTGGCGGGCTGCACCTGATCCTTGTCGAACGGCGTGGCGGAGGTGATCGCCTCCTCGGCGATCAGGTCCTCGATCGTTTGGCAGGGAAGAATCCCCGCGGCGTGTGCGTCGGTCATCGGCGCGACACTCGCCAAACCGGGCCGCAAAGGCAAGGCTCGGACGCAATGAGACAATCGACAGGCCAAGCGTGACAATTCTTCCGCCTCGCGGGCGGTGTTGTGGCTTGACCCAGCGTCCCCTCCCCCTCCTTATGCCGGCGTTTTACGCGTAGGAGGCAAGGCGGTGGCCGAAGATCCGAAAGACTGGGATGTCGCGACGAAATTGATCCGCGGTGGGATCGCGCGCTCGCAGTTCATGGAGACGGCCGAGGCCCTCTACCTGACGCAAGGCTTCACCTACGACAGCGCCGAGGGCGCCGACCGCCGCTTCGCCGGCGACGAGCCGGGCTTCGTCTATTCGCGGTTCAACAATCCGACCGTGAAGATGTTCGAGGATCGCCTGGCCCTGCTGGAAGGCGCCGAGGTGTGCCGCGCCCAGGCGACGGGCATGGCCTCGATCCACGCCGCGCTGATGGGTCTGGTTCGCGCCGGCGACCACGTGGTGGCCGGCCGCGCCCTGTTCGGCTCGTGCCGCTGGATCGTCGCCGAGTGGCTGCCGCGCTTTGGCGTCGAGACCACCTTCGTCGACGCCACGGACCTGAAGGCCTGGGAAGCGGCGATCCGCCCGAACACCAAGGCCGTGCTGATCGAGACCCCCTCGAACCCGGTGCTTGAGATCACCGACATCGCCGCCGTGTCCGAAATGGCCCACGCCGTCGGCGCCAAGGTCATCGTCGACAACGTCTTCGCCACCCCGATCTTCCAGCAGCCGCTGCAGCTGGGCGCCGACGTGGTGGTCTATTCGGCCACCAAGCACATCGACGGTCAGGGCCGGGTGCTGGGCGGAGCGATCCTGACCAGCGAGGCGATCAACGAGGAATTCTACCGCGACAGCCTGCGCCACACCGGCCCCGCCCTGTCGCCGTTCAACGCCTGGGTGATGCTGAAGGGTCTCGAGACCCTGGATCTGCGCGTCCGCCGCCAGGCCGAGACCGCCGCGGCGCTGGCCGACGTCATGGCCGAGCACAAGAAGGTCCAGACCGTCCTCTACCCGTTCCGCGAGGACCATCCGGGCTATGAGATCGCCAAGAAGCAGATGAGCGGCGGCGGCACGGTGATCGCGCTGGACCTCGGCACGCGCGAGGCGGCGTTCCGCTTCCTGAACGCGCTGGAAATCGTCGACATCTCCAACAACCTGGGCGACGCCAAGTCGATGGCGACCCATCCGCCGACCACCACCCACCGCTCGGTGCCCGAAGCGGAGCGCCCGCTGCTGGGCGTGACCGAGGGCGGCGTGCGCCTGTCCGTGGGCCTGGAAAGCCTGGCCGACCTGACGCGAGACGTGACCCGTGCGCTCGATCAGGCGTGAAACCTCCCCGCCGATGCAGCGGATGCGCCGGCGGCGCGGCCAGGCCGCGAGCAGCTATGAGGCGCGCACCCGCGATATCGTCGTGCGCGTCTTCCCGACCTATGCGGCCGAGGACTCCTCGCCCGAGGAAGGCGTCTATCTGTGGTCGTACACGGTGGAGATCGAGAACCATGGCGGCGAGACCGTCACCCTGGTCTCTCGCCGCTGGACGATCATCGACGGCCTCAATCGCGTGAACGAGGTCGAAGGCTCAGGCGTGGTCGGCGAACAGCCGGAACTGAAGCCCCGCGAGGCCTTCCGCTACATCTCCAGCTGCCCCCTGCCCACGCCCTCCGGCGCGATGCGCGGGAGCTATCAGATGGTCACCGAGGACGGCGAACTGTTCGACGCCGAAATCCCCGAGTTCTCGCTACACCTGCCCGGCGCGGCGCTGAAGGTGAACTAAGACGGGCCGCGCTTGGTCACTGGCCCGCAATGTCGCCGGCGCGTCGCCCAACTCAGCTTTAGGCTATATTTTTAAAAAATACTGATCTAGGTTGTATTTTTGCCGAGGCACAGTGAGCGTCAAGACCTTGTCGCTCTCAAGCGCCGCTGGGAGAACCGATAGGCCACGCTCGCATCCGCCTCGATGAAGGAGGACGAGCCGTGACGACCTATACGATTAAGATCTACAACCAATCGAATTTCAACAAGTCCTACGTCGTGTTCATGGAACCGCCGCAGGTCACCTCCAATGGCGGTCAGACGCCGGTCTACACGAACGCTTGGTGCACCTTCCCCAATCTGACGAATGGGGGTTGGGACTCCGTCGCCTATACCCAGACCACCTATGCCTACTGGGCCCACGCCCCTGGGGTCACCGCGGGCGTGACGATCGACTCCGGAGGGGTAATGCCCGTGGATACGGTCACGAGGGACAGCACCGTGTTCGTCTATGGCGAAGCCTCCGGCCAGCCGACCGGCTTCCAACCGCCGTTTCCGGGCGCAGCGCAGAACGGCTCCTTCGAAATCATCACCGGAACCGATTTCACTACGGCCAATGGCCTTGTCTTCGGCATGGCCAGCGACAATGGCGGCGGCATTCCCGCTCCGATCGCGACCTTCGCCGCCGCGCCCAACGAGAAATACAATGTCACGCCCATGGGAGCTGTTTTCCACGTCGCCGATGGCGCCTATGCCGAGGGCGAGATCCTCGACGTGACCGCGATATCGAACAATAGCGCTGTCGTCGATTTCGTCGGCGCATCGTTCACCAGCGCGACCGTAACCCAAGCCGCCGATGGCGTCTTCACCGTCAAATACCGCTAAACTGATGAGCGCCGGCTAACGCGGGCGCTCTTTGCCCCCCCCCACATCCGCGCGCTTCGCGCCAAGAATGAAGCGCTCGCGGCCCCCCCCCCCACGCCATTCGGGACTCTCGCCGCCGTCGCCTTGCCCGCGGGGTCGCCAGGGGCGAGCTCGCTTACCCGCCCATACAATCTTAGGCTATATTTTGTACTGATACTGACATAGGTTGCATCACGGCATTCGCTTGGGATGGGCTTGGCTCCGGCCGCCCGTTGAGTGGATTGGGGATGGAGTCCAGGGGGGATCGCCTGAGCCGCGCCATCAAGGGTCGCGGCATCTCCAAGATGATGGCCTTGGCGCTGGACCTCGACGTGCACGAGAGCGCCATCAGTCGCTGGCGCAAGAACGGTCCGATGTCGCTGGAAAACGCGGCGCGCATCTCCGAGGTGCTGGATATCTCGCTCGACTGGCTGGTGCTGGGACGGGGTCAAATGGACAGCCACACCATCGAGAGCCTCGCCTCCGAGGAATTCGAGCTCTTGCGCGTCATGCGCGGCCTGAGGCGCAGCGCGACCAGCCATCTGCTGGCTTTCCTGGAAGACCTGTCCCAGCCGATCGAGCCTTGAGCTGAAGGCAAGTTTGAGCCCCCCTCAATTGCTCTAGGCGCAAGCCAGCAACCGTATCTACTGAAGCCCCAAGACAATAGACTTTTCCTTTTCGGCAAGCCCCGACAGCCAATTGAATTCAAATCAATCGGCCAAATACGCCTCCGAATACTCAAGCCCCACAAGGAAACAAGCGAGATGGCCACCTACACCATCAAGGTCTACAATCAGTCGACCCTCAACAAGTCCTACGTCGTGTTCCTTCAACCGCCGCAGGTCACCGCCAATGGCGGCACGACGCCGATCTTCACCAACGCCTGGCGCACTTTCCCCAACCTCACGAACGGCGGCTGGGACTCGGTCAAGTACACCGAGACCACCTTCGCCTACTGGGCCCAGCCTCCGGGCGTCAGCGCCGGCACGACGGTCG
This sequence comes from Caulobacter sp. X, assembly GCF_002742635.1. Taxonomy (NCBI): domain Bacteria; kingdom Pseudomonadati; phylum Pseudomonadota; class Alphaproteobacteria; order Caulobacterales; family Caulobacteraceae; genus Caulobacter; species Caulobacter sp. X. The sequence continues at coordinate 1,011,101 of NZ_PEGF01000001.1, forward strand.
ACTCCGGCGGCGTGATCGAGGTCAATACGGACACCAAGGACAGCACCACGTTCGTCTACGGCGAAGCCAACGGCCAGCCGACCGGCTTCCTGCCGGTGACCAGCCCCGGCGGCGCGCAGAACGGTTCGTTCGAAATCATCACCGGGACCGATTTCACCCCGGCCGCCGATCTCGTCTTCGGCCTGGCCAGCGACAACGGCAGCGGCATCCCGTCGCCGATCGCGACCTTCGAGGCCGCGCCGAACGAGAAGTACAACGTGACGCCGATCGTGCAGTTCTACGTCGCCGACGGCAGCTTCAGCGAAGGCGCGATCATCGACGTGACCACCGTGTCGAACAACAACGCGCTGATCGATTTCACCGGCACGCCCTTCACCACCGCGATCGTGACGCAAGGCGCCGACGGCTCCTTCTCGGTCAAATACAGCTGACGACGCGGGCGGAGGACCGCCGCCCCACCACCGCACCTCCGCCCTCGTCGAACGGCGGGCGGGCCGCCAACCCCGCCGGCGGCCCGCCTTAGCCCCCGCGCGCGCAGCGCCTCCTTTTCTCAGGAAGACAATCCATGACCACCACCAACGCCCCTTCGGGCGATGCGATCACGCACGCCTCCAACGCAAGCCCCCCATCCTCTCCGGTAAGCGGGATCGTCGTGTCGCCCAAGATGACCGCGCCCCTGTCGGGCTGCGTGACCATCGACGCCACCCGTCCCGACCTCTATCTGAGCTACGCCAAGACCGGCACGCCGGCCTCGAGCAACAATTCGTCTGTGCAGACCGCGGCCGGCGGCCTGGCGTCTTGCTTGGGCGGAAAGAAGCCGGCCGCCCAGTCAGCCAGCATCGTCGGCCATGGCGCCAGCGGCGTCATCGTCACCGGCGCGGGCCAACAGCTCGGCGCCCCCAACCAGCACATCAATCACGCCAACAATGCGATCTGGAATCCGCTGTTCAGCCCCCTGCAAGGAACGATGAACAATCTGTTCCTCTATGGCTGCAGCGTTGGGGCCGGCGCCGCCGGCTCGCAGCTGCTGCACGAGCTCGCCCAGACCGTGGGCTGCAACGTCTACGCCCCCACGGGTCTGATCTACTGCGACCCCTCGGGAAATTTCTCACTGGAGAAGGGCGCGCAATGGCAGATGGCCTCGCCCCAGCAAGCGCCTGGCTCGATCGAGCCGCCTGATGTGGCGGAGGGCGAGGTGACGCCGGGCGGCCGCGAGGTGCGGCTGCACGTCCTTGAGAACGTGCTCATCACCAACCTCGATCAGTTGAGCCATGCGGCCTTCGAACCGCATCCATGGACGGGCGTGAGCCATGTGCGCGACGATGTCCTTGACCAGCTCGTGCGCGAAGTTCACTGGCACAAGCCGTTCACGCCGCCAGGTCAACACGCCGCTCTGTTCACGGCCAGCCTCACCCTGACGTTCGGCTTTGGCGATCGGGCGGTCCGAAAGGTGTTCTCGGTCTTCAACCACACCCTTCTGCAAGACCATGATCACCCGCACATCCACTACCGCGCCACGGGCCGGTGGTTGGAGCTGCTGAGCTAGGGTCGCGACGGGAGCGGATGGCGCTGGCCGTCCGCTCCTTGGCCTCAACCCGCCGTCGGCGGGTCCAGCTTGTAGACGCGCGAGCAGTACTCGCAGGTCACGTGGATCTTGCCGTCGGGCTCGATCATCTCCCCGACCTCTTCGGCCGAGAACGAGTCCATCACAACGCCGATCCGGTCCTCAGAGCAGCGGCAGAAGGCGCGCAGGGGCTTCTCGTCCAGCAGACGAACGCCGTCCTCGTTGAACAGGCGCCACAGCAGGGTCGGGGTCGTGACCGTGGGGTCGATCAGCTCGTCCTCGCCGGTGGTCTCGAACAGCGCCGTGACATGCTGCCAAGCCTCCTGCGTGTCGCCGCGCGCCTGGTCGCCCGCGATCACCTGGATCAGGATGCCGCCGGCGCGCCATTGCGGCCCCTCGCCTGTGTCGACCTGGCCAACGGCCAAGCGGATACGGGTCGGGGTCTGCTCGGACTGGGCGAAGTACTGCTCGGCGCACAGGGCCAGGGTCTCGCCCTCGATGGGCGTCACGCCCTGGTAGCGGTCCATGTCGGCCCCCTGGTCCAAGGTCATGATGAACACGCCGCCGCCCAGCAGGGTCTTGGCGCCGGGCCGCGCGAAGCCTTCCGACACCGCCGCGACCTCGTCCGGATCGAACCGGCAATAGCCCCGCAGGCCGCCCGACGTGTCGTAGTCGACCACGACATAGCGGACCGGGCCGTCGCCCTGGGCCTGGATGATCAGCCGGCCTTCGAACTTCAGGCTGGAGCCGACCAGGGCGGCGAGCGCGCAGGCCTCGCCCAGCAGGTTGGCGACGGGCTCGGGATAGGCGTGGCGCGTCAGCACCTCGTCAACAGCCTGGCCCAGCCGCACGACGCGGCCGCGCACGGGCAGCCCTTCGATCTGAAACGCGGAAACGACGTCGTCGAGGACGCCCGGAGTGGAAGCGATGTCGGTCATGGGGCGGTTAAATAAGGGGTCTTTCGGAAATTGCGAGCCTGGGCGGGCCCGACGCTTCTCCCCAATCTCGGGAAAGCGACGTCCTGCCGCATTGCCGCGCTTGGGGAGTCGGCGCACCAATGATCCGCCGTCGCTTTTGCCCATACGCGCCGGCGCAGTCGGCCAGCGCAGTCCAACCGGGCGCTGGCCGGCGCCCTACCCTTCCCTAGCCAATCCGCCGAAGGCCCAGGCCAGCACCGACTTCTGCGCGTGGATGCGGTTCTCGGCCTCGTCCCACACCAGCGAGCGCGGACCGTCCAGCACCGCGTCCGTGACTTCCTCGCCCCGGTGCGCCGGCAGGCAGTGCAGGAACACGCCGTCGCTCTTGGCGAGATCCATCAGCCTGTCGTCGACCTGATAGGGCTCCAGCGCCGCCAGGCGCTCGTCATGGTCTGTGTCGCCCATCGAGACCCAGGTGTCGGCCACGACGACGTCGGCGCCGCGGACGGCCTCCTTGGGGTCCGTCGTCATGCTGACCTTGCCCTGAAGGCTCTCGGCGCGGGCCAGGTCGTGCAGGTCGGCGTGGTAGACCGCCGGACAGGCGATCTTCAGCTCGAAACCCAGCAGCGGCGCGGCGTGGATGAAGCTGGAGCAGACATTGTTGCCGTCGCCGACCCAGGCGATCGTCTTGCCGCCGATGTCGCCGCGATGCTCCTCGATGGTGAGGATGTCAGCCATGATCTGGCACGGGTGGCTCTTGTCGGTCAGGCCGTTGATCACCGGCACGGTCGAGACCTGAGCGAAGCGCTCGACGTCGGCGTGGCTGTTGGCGCGGATCATGACCGCATCGACCATGCGCGACAGCACCTTGGCGGTGTCCTCGATCGTCTCGCCGCGGCCCAGCTGCATGTCGGACGAAGTCGAGATAATCGCCGAGCCGCCCAGCTGGCGCATGGCGGCGTCGAACGAGAAGCGGGTGCGGGTCGAGTTCTTCTGGAAGATCATCGACAGCACGCGGTCCTTGGCCGGCGCGTCGGCGTCGACCTTGCCTTGCGGCCAGCCCTTGCGGGCGGTTTTGCGGGCCTTGGCGTCCTCGAGCAGCAGGCGCAGCGTCGCGCCGTCCAGCTTCCACAGGTCGATGAAGTGGCGGGGGGCGGTCATGGGCCAAATCCCTCACGCCCGCTCCGGCTGACCGAAGCGGGCGATTTCAAAGGTTCAGAGTTGTGTCAGGCCGAGGCCTTGGCGCGCGCGGCCTCGCAAGCCTTTTCCAGCTTGGCGATGGCTTCGCGAGCTTCCTCGACAGTCAGGTTCAGCGGCGGCAGCAGGCGCACGCAATTGTCGCCGCCGCCGGCGACCAGCAGGTGCTGGTCACGGGCCAGGACCATGAACTCGCGGTTGTTCGGGATCAGCTTGATCCCGATCAGCAGGCCCTTGCCGCGGATATCGACGATGATGTCCGGGAAGCGGTCCTTCAGGCCGTTCAGCTGCTGGGTCAGGAAGCCGGCGACGGCGTTGACGTTGTCCAGCGTCTCGGGCGAGTTGATCAGGTCGAAGGCCGCCTTGCCGACCGCCATGGCCAGCGGGTTGCCGCCGAAGGTCGAGCCGTGCGCGGCCACGGTCATGCCCTTGGCCGCCTCGGTCGTGGCCAGGCACGCGCCGATCGGGAAGCCGCCGCCCAGGGCCTTGGCGACCGCCATGATGTGCGGCTCGCCGCCCTCGGCCCACTCGTGGGCGAAGAGCTTGCCGGTGCGGCCCATGCCGCATTGGACTTCGTCATAGATCAGCAGCACGCCGTGCTCGTCGCACATCTGGCGCAGGCCCTTCAGGCACTGGGTCGGGATGGCGCGCGCGCCGCCCTCGCCCTGCACCGGCTCGACGATGATCGCCGCCGTGGTCGGGCTGGCGATCGCGGCCTTGATGGCCTCGTGGTCGCCGAAGGTCAGCTGCTTGTAGCCCGGCAGGCGCGGGCCGAAGCCGTCGACATAGCTCGGATTGCCCGAGGCGTTGACCGCCGCATAGGTCCGGCCATGGAACGAGCCGTCGAAGCCGTAGATGTCGATCCGCTCCGGCTGGCCGTTGGCGGAGTGATACTTGCGGGCCGTCTTCAGCGCGCATTCCACCGCTTCGGTGCCCGAGTTGGTGAAGAACACCACGTCGGCGAAGGTGGCCGCGCAGATGGCGTCAGCCAGGGCTTCCTGCTCGGGGATGCGGTAGATGTTCGAGACGTGCCACAGCTTTTCGGCCTGGTTCTTCAGAACCTCGACCAGCACGGGATGGGCGTGACCCAGGCCGTTGGTGGCGATGCCCGCCACGCAGTCCAGATATTCGCCGCCGTCGGTCGAGAACAGGCGCGCGCCTCGGCCTCGCTCGAACGCCAGCGGGGCGCGATTGTAGACGCCCATGATGTGGTGTTGCGAGGTGGGGGACGACGACGCGGTGCTCAAGAGACCGACCTCCCTAAAAGGAAAGAAGCCCCCACGCTCTGAGCATGGGGACCGGAAGGCCGCAGGTTGTCGCCGTGGAACGCCGTCGTGTCAATCAACGGACTGTGAAAAAGCCCCTGAAATACTGGCGATATGGCGAATTCTGGCTCCGGGGTCACACCTCCTCGGGCATGGGAGCGGCGAACATCTTGGCGGCGACTTCCGGCGTGTAGAACGCATGGTACCGCTCGCTGCCCTTGGGCGGCAGGACTTCGACCAGGAAACGGTTGTCGATCCACAGCTCCACAAGATCGAAGGCGCCGCCGCGATCGCAGTGCACCGCCCGCCAGCGCTTCTCCGCGCCGATGGACAAAATCTCCTCCACCGACAGCTTGGTGGTGATCGCTACGTGGAAGCCGCTGGCGTCCTGGGGCGCGCCGTCCTGGCGGATCTGGGTTTCCCACGGCATCACGAACGGGCCGTTGGAGGCGCGCCCGTCGGGTTGTCCCTGGCCGGGATGATGGGCGGCGGCGGCGGGCATGACCTCGACGCCAAGACCCGAGCCGTCCCGGGCGATGGCGACCCAGGCGCCGTCCACCACGGGAAACGGCATGACCTCGCCGTCGATGATGCGGCCGAAGACCTCGGCCGTGGCTTGGGGGTCGCGGGCGGGAATGGATATGTGAGCGATCATGGCGGTCAGCTTTCTGGCTGTAATGTGCTTTCAGTGAACTGGGCGAAGGGATCGGGAGCGATGGACGCCGCGCCCCGGGACCTTAGGTCGGTCAACAGAACTTCGGTCGCCCAGCCCAGAGCGTCGGCGGCGGGCTGGCCCGTGAGGTTCCACTGCTCGCGCAGCGAAAGCCAGGAATAGGCCGAATAGAGAAGCTGCAGCACGGCGGCCGCCTTGGCCTGTTCGCCTTCGGGCAGGCCGGGCGCGGCTTGGGCCACCACCGCCAGGAAGGCCTCCCGGCGCTCGGGATCCAGGCTGGCGCGGGCCGCGCGCCCTTGCGGCGTCGTCACCCGCGCGACGATCTGGGCCGGATTGGCGTCGAAGCTGGCCATCAAGGGCCCAATCTTGGCCTGCAGGTCGGCCGGGCCTTCGGGCATGCCGACCCGCACGCCGTCCTTGCGGTTCAAATGCTCCCACAGGCCCTTCAGCAGCAGTTCGCGGCTGGGGAAGTGGCGATAGACCGTGACCTCGGTCACTTGGGCGCGCTCAGCGACGGCGCGGTTTGTAGGCGCCTGTCCATCCCCCTCCTCCACCAGAGCGGCCATGGCCGCGAGGATGCGCTCGCGGGTGGCTTCGGCTTGGTCGCGGCGGAGCGCGGAATTGTATGATCGAACAGACGACATGATGTAGGTGTGTATTACATTAATTATGACGCCGCAACACGAAAAGGCCCCGGGCCTTGCGGACCGGGGCTTCGAAGGTGGCGATCAGACTGGGCTCAGCTCTTCAGCCGATAGCCCGTCACGAACAGCCGCCAGCACCACAGGAAAAGCGCCACCGTCATCAGACCCGTCGAGGCCACCCCGATGGCGATCGAGCCGTCGGCGTGGCCGATGAAGCCGTAGCGGAAGCCGTCGATCAGATAGAAGAACGGGTTGAAGTGGCTGGCCGAGCGGAAGGGCTCTGGCAGCTTGTCCACCAGGTAGAAGGTGCCCGACAGGAAGGTCATCGGCATGATCAGGAAGTTGGTCACGGCCGCCAGTTGGTCGAACTTCTCCGACCACAGACCCGCGGCGACGCCGGCGAGGCCCAGGCTCAGGGACGCGACCGCGCCGAAATAGACGATCGCCCAGGGATGGACGATCGACAGCCCCGCGCCGGGCAGGACGCCCACGACCAGCGCCGTGACCGCGCCGACCACGATCCCGCGCGTCGCCGCCCCCAGAGTGAAGGCCGAGACCTGCTCCAGCGCCGACAGCGGCGGGGTCAGGAAATCGGGCGTCAGGCCCATCATCTTGGCCTGGATCAGCGATGACGAGGAATTGGCGAAGGCGTTGTTCAGGATGGCCATCATGATCAGGCCCGGGGCCACGAAATGGCCGAAGGTCACGCCGCCGACGGCCGGGCGGCTGGCGCCCACCGCGACCACGAAGACCAGCATGTAGAGCAGAGTCGTGACGACCGGCGCGGCCACCGTCTGTGTGCCAACCTTCCAGAACCGGCGGATCTCGCGCTGATAGAGGGTCAGGAAACCGCTCCAGTTCCAGCCGTGATAGTCGCGCGGCTGCGGCGGAATGACGCTCTGTGCGGTGTCTCTCATGCGCTCAACCCGTTGTTCTGCTTGGCCATGTGCGCCCTCGCCCCCCTTTTCGCAAGCTCGGGCTTGCGTGAATCAACATCTTGTTTCTGTGGACAGAGTCGTTGGCGCCCATTGTGTGTTTTAATGCATTCTTTACGATTAGTAGTAGGACGACCGCCGGCGGGGCGGTTCGATCACCAGATATGGGGTGATGGGCGTGGGGACGCCCTCTCCTCATTCTAGATGGCGGAGACGGGTTATGAGCTGGACCGACGAACGGGTCTCGACCTTGAAGAAGCTGTGGCTGGACGGACTGTCGGCCAGTCAGATCGCCAAGCAATTGGGCGGCGTCACGCGCAACGCCGTCATCGGCAAGGTTCACCGCCTCGGCCTGTCGGGCCGCGCCGCGCCCTCTCAACCGGCGCGTCCAGCCTTCAAGGCCCCGCGTCCCGCGCGTCCGGCCGCCCAGGCCATGCCGTCGGCCCCGCGTCGCGTGACGCCGATCGAGGCGCCGTCGATGCCCGTGACCGCCGCGCCGGCGCCGCTGCCGGCCTTCCGGCACGAGGAGCCGGGCTCGGCCACCGTGCTGACCCTGGGCGCGCACATGTGCAAGTGGCCGATTGGCGATCCGTCGTCCGAAGGCTTCACCTTCTGCGGCCGCCGCGCCTCGGACGGCCTGCCCTACTGCGTCGAACACGCCCGCGTGGCCTACCAGCCGCAGCAAACGAAGAAGAAGGGCGGCGCCACCGAGCTCGCTCGCTCGCTTCGCCGCTACATCTAAGAAGAACAAAAGTCTCTCAGAGCGGCGGGTCCCGGGCAGTCTTGCGACTGCCCGGGATTTTCCGTTTCGGGGGAAACCTCTAGATAAGGCGCATGACGGACCTCGCGCCGAACGATTCCAACGCCCCGCCCTACTCGGTCTCCGAACTGGCCTTCGCCCTCAAGCGGACGCTGGAGGACCGCTACGGCTTCGTGCGGCTGCGCGGCGAGCTCTCCAAGGTCACCCATCACTCCAACGGCCATGTCTATCTGACCATCAAGGACGACAAGGCCGCCATCGACGGCGTCGTCTGGAAGGGCAATGTCCGGGGCCTGGGCGTGCGGCCCGAGCACGGGCTTGAAGTGATCGTCACCGGCAAGATCACCACCTATCCAGCCGGCTCGCGCTACCAGATCGTCATCGACAGCATGGAGGCCGCCGGCGTCGGCGCCCTGCTGGCCCAGCTCGAGCGGCTGAAGGCCAAGCTGGCGGCCGAGGGTCTGTTCTCCCCCGAGCGCAAGCGACCCCTGCCCTCGATGCCGGCCGTGGTCGGCGTGATCACCAGCCCGACCGGCGCGGTCATCCGCGACATCCTGCACCGCATCCGCGACCGCTGGCCCTGCCAGGTGCTGGTCTGGCCGGTCGTGGTGCAGGGCGACGCCGCCGCCGCGCAGGTCAGCGCGGCGATACGGGGCTTCAACGCCATCCAGCCCGGCGGCCCCATTCCCCGCCCCGACATCCTGATCGTCGCCCGGGGCGGCGGCTCGGTCGAGGACCTGTGGGCCTTCAACGACGAGGCCCTGGCCCGCACGGTGGCCGAGAGCACGATCCCGCTGATCTCGGCCGTCGGCCACGAGACCGACACCACCTTGATCGACTTCGTTTCGGACCGCCGCGCGCCCACGCCCACCGCCGCCGCCGAGATGGCGACGCCGGTGCTGGCCGAGCTGCGGGCGCTGATCTCGGACTTCGACCGCCGCCTCAACCGCTGCGGCGCGCGCGTCATCGAGGAGCGCCGCACGCGCCTGACCAGCGCCGCGCGCGGCCTGCCGCGTCCCAACGACCTGCTGGCGCTTGCCCAGCAGCGCTTCGACATCGCCTCGGGCCGGCTGGACGCGGCCCTGCACCGCAACACCACCGTCCACGCCCAGGACCTTCTGAAGGTCACCGCGCGCCTGACGCCGGACGCTCTGCGCCGCCAGCACGCCGCCAAGGCCGATCGGCTCGCCGACCTGGGCCGTCGCCTGAACGCTTGCGGGACCCGCTCGGTGGACCGCGTCCGGGACCACGCCCGCCTGCCGCTGCTGTGGGCCCGTCTTGGTTCCGCCGCCGAGCGCCGCTTGACTCGCGCCGAGGACCAGCTGGCCAACCTCGACAAGCTTCGCCTGTCGCTAAACCCACGCCGACCGCTGGAGCTGGGCTTCGCGCTGGTCCGCAAGGCCGACGGGACGATCATCCGCTCGGCCGCCGCCTTGGCCTTCGGGGACCAAGTGGCCCTGCAGTTCGCCGACGGCGAGCGCGAAGCGGTGATCGGGAATGAGGGCGCGCCCCCCGCCCCGACGCCCGCCCCCGCCCCGACGCCTAAGCCTCGCCCCAAGCCGGTCACACCGTCGACCGAACAAGGCGACCTGTTCTGAAGCGCCGCTCTGGCGTAGAGTATGGACCATGAACGCTTTCGATCGTGATCTCGGTAAGCCCGACGACCTGGCCGTCCTGCATTATGGCGACGGCGAATACGCCGTGCTCTCGCCCGGCCGCTTCGTGTTGTGCGCCGTCACCAATGCGAAAATCCCGCTGGACGCCCTGCGCTACTGGAGCCCCGAGCACCAGGAGGCCTATGCCGGCGCGGTCGAGGCTCTCAAGCGCTGGCAAGGCTGAGAGCTCGCGTCGCCCCGTGGTGTCTATTCCACGTCCCCAAAGCCCATCCGACGACATTCGGCCAGACTTCCGGAATCCTGGTTCGCGTTATTCGTGTCTAGCTTGAGCTTAAATCATTCGTTAGCAATGCCGACCTCACCGGAACGTTAGGTCGCCAAGGCGATCTTCGTCTGGCCTTTCCCGCGAGATCCTTAAGGAGGCGGCTAGCGAATGCCGGCGGCGTTTGAAAAGCTGCGTTTCCTGCTGGTGGACGACAACCAGCATATTCGGTCGATCGTCTCGACGATCCTGAAGGGCGTGGGCGCGCGGCAGATCCGGGAAGCCATGGACGGCGCCGAGGCGCTGCAGGTCTTGCGGGACTGGCGCCCGGACATCGCGATCGTCGACTTCAAAATGAGCCCCCTGGACGGCGTGCAATTCACCCATCTGGTCCGCAATGCGGACGACAGCGTCGATCCGTTCCTGCCGATCATCATGCTGACCGGCTTCGCCGAGCGCCACCGCGTGTTCGAAGCCCGAGACTCCGGGGTCACCGAGATCGTGGTCAAGCCGGTCACCGCTCGGTCCCTGCTGGACCGGATCAACACGGTGATCTTCCACCCGCGGCCGTTCATCCGCTCGCCGGACTATTTCGGCCCGTGCCGGCGACGCCGAAACGACCCGTCGCACAAGGGCCCCTTCCGCCGGGCCGGCGAAGCGGATTCGGGCGAAACGCCCGGCGACACGGTCGAGATCTAGGTCGTCGGCCCGGCGGCCCGCTCGCGCTCGGCCAGGGCGGCGTAGACCTCGTTCGGCCAGCGACGGTGGACCCAGAACCACTCGGCCGGCCGCTCGCGGATGCGGTCTTCCATGAAGGCGTTGATCATCCGCACGCCGGCCTCGATGTCGGCCGTGCGGTCGCCGGTCTTGGGCGGCACGATCGGCTCATGCACCACCGCCCGGAAGCGGGCGCCCTTCAGGCGCTGAACCGACATGGGCTGCAGGACCGTGCCGAAGCGGATCGCCAGGCGCGTCGGCCCCGGCGCGGTGCGGGCGTCATGGCCGAAGAACGGCGCCGCCACGCCGCTGTTGAACTTCTGGTCGTTCATCAGGGCGACCGAGCGCCCCTCCTTCATGCCTTCCAGCAGCTCGCGCGCGCCATCGCCGCCCTTGGGCGCGAACAGGCGCACGCCATAGCGGAAGCGACTGTCCTTGATGCGCTTGTCGACATAGGGGTTGTTGGCCGCGCGATAGGTCATCTCGCAGATCACGCCGCTGTCGACGATGGCGGCCGGCATGACCTCCCAGTTCGACAGGTGGCCCGAGACGAAGACGACCGGGATCTTCTCGCGGGCGATCTCTTCCAGGCGCTCCTTGCCCACGACCTCGACCCGGCCGGTGGACGGCAGGATCTTGTCCATCAGCGGGAACTCGGCGAACGAGCGCCCCAGGCCCTCCCACTGCTCATCCAGGATCCGAGCGTGCCAGGCGGCGTCCTTCTCAGGGAAGGCGAGCTTGAGATTGCGCGTGGCGACCTTGTGCGCGCCGCTCATCGGCCCAAAGGTCTTGCCCAGCCAGCCGCCGAAATCCGAGGCGCGATCCACGCCCATCAGGCGCACGGCCCCGATGAAGAGGTCGAAGCCCAAGGCTTCCAACCGCCACAGCAGATCCTGCACCCAAGGCCGACGCTTATCAGACATGCGCCCTTAGTAGGCTTGGCCGGCCGCTTCGCGCAACGGCACGCGATTTGCGGCTCGCGGGGCATCTCGTTCCGTTTCGGTACGAGGCAAGGTTAAGGGGGCTAGAGTTTCATGGGTAACGACATCGACGTCCACCTGGGCAAGCGCCTGCGTCGGCGTCGCCGTCTGCTGGGTCTGACGCAGCAGCAGTTGGCCGAAACGGTCGGCGTGCGCTTCCAACAGATCCAGAAGTACGAGTGCGGCGCCAATCGCATCTCGGCGGCGCGGCTTTGGCAGCTGGCCGAGGCCCTGGAGGTGCCGGTCGGCTACTTCTACGACGGCCTCTCGGCGATCCGGCGCGAGATGGTCGGCGAGGCGGCCGAGAGCGGCGAGATGTTCGCGCGCAAGGAGACGCTGGACCTGGTCCGCGCCTACTACCTGCTGGGCGAACGCCCGCGTCGACGTCTCCTGGACCTCGCCAAGTCGCTGCATGGCGGCGAGCTGGCGGAAGCCTAACGCGTCCGCGCAACCGACACGCGCGGAAAGGCGTGGCGCTGCGACGGCTGGAAAGCTAAACCCGCGCGCATGACTCTTTCCGCTGATCGGCTCGCGGCGCTCGACGCCTTCGTCATCGACCTGAACAAGGCCTCGGCGGCCGCCATCCTCCCGCTGTTTCGGGCGGATCACGGCTTGGAAGACAAGGGCGCGGGCAAGAACCTGCCGCGTGACACGCACGGGGCCTTCGATCCGGTGACCGAGGCCGACCGCGGCGCCGAGGCCGCGATTCGCAAGCTGATCGCCGAGCGCTACCCCGAACACGGCGTGATCGGCGAGGAATATGGCGAGGATCGTCCCGACGCCGAGTTCGTCTGGGTGCTGGACCCGATCGACGGCACGCGCGCCTTCATCTCGGGCCTGCCGCTGTGGACCACCCTGATTGGCCTGCGTCACGACGGTCGCCCGGTGCTGGGCTCGATCGGCCAGCCCTTCACCGACGAGCTGTTCATCGGCCACGCCGGCGGCGCGCGCCTGATCGCGCGGGGCGAAACCGCGCCGATCCGCGTGCGTGAGTGCGCCAATCTGAACGACGCGGTGATCGCCACCACCGATCCCGACGCCTGCTTCGATGGGGCCGAGCGCGGCGCGTGGCTGCAGGTGCGCGCGGCGGCCAAGCTGGCCCGCCTGGGCTGCGACGCCTACGCCTACGCCATGGTCGCCATGGGCAAGATGGACATGGTCATCGAGGCGGGTCTGAAGTCGTGGGACATCGAGGCCGCCATCCCCGTCGTCGAGGCCGCCGGCGGCATGGTCACCAACTGGCGCGGCGAGACAATCGGCCCGAACGGCGGTCAGATGGTGATCTCGGGCGACCGTCGCCCGCTGGACGAGGCCCTGGTCAGCCTCAAGCGCTCGGCGAAATAGGCGCGCCGACGGTCGCTGTCCCGTCGACCGTTTCGTCGAACGCCTTCCAGAAGACCGCCCGGCGGGGATCGGTCTCGATCAGGATCTCGTGGAACGCGCCAGGGACTTCGATGTAGCGCCCCTGCGATAAGCGCTCTGCGATCGCTTTCAGGGCGGGGTTGAGCACGCGATCGTCCAGTTCGGCGGCGACGATCGTGACCGGAATATCGAGGCTCTCGACCGCGCCCCGCCGCGCCAGCCAAGCGCAGGCCGACACCGCGAAATCCAGCCAGCCCCAGGTCACGCCGCCCAGGGCGATCCGCGGATCGGCCTTCAGTTGGGCGCGATAGCGGTCGTAGCGCGCGCGATCGTGCGTAAGCTTTTCGACCTCGAAGGTCTGGGTCAGGGGATCGTAGGCGGCGCTGACATAGCGGCCCGCGAAGCCGAAGCGGGATAACGTCCACGACAAGGCCTTGGCGGCCAAGGGGGGCACGGCGCCCGTATTGATCCCCAGCATCGGGGCTGACAGGACGCAGGCCGAAAAGCGCCGCTCCCCCTTGGCCAGAGCCAGCAAGGTCAGACAGCCGCCCATCGAGTGGCCCATGGCGATCCAGGGCTTGGGCAGCCGCGCCTCGAACGCGTCGAGCAGCGCCTTGTAGTCGTTCAGAAAAGGCTGGTAGCCGCGCGCGTGGCCCTTCAGCCGGTCGGGCAGACTGCGGGCCGAGAGCCCCTGCCCTCGCCAGTCGTGCGTCAAGACCGCGAAGCCGCGCGTCAGCAGGTCTTCGACGACCTCGAAATACTTCTCGATCGGCTCGGTGCGGCCGGGGCTGAGCACCACCGTTCCGCGCGCCGGACCGGTCGGGAAAAAGATCGCGGCGCGGAGGGTTGTCCCCTCCGCGCCGCGGAACCATTCAGCCTTGCCTTGGTCTGGAACCGGGGCCTCGAGTGTCGAGACCAGATAGGCCGGTTCCGTCATAAGGCTCAGCGCATCTTCGAGAACAGAGCGCCCATCTTGGGCTGCAGGGCCATGGCCACGCCCATGTCCGACAGCTTCAGCTTGCCGGTCATGACCGCCATGGTCGGGTCCAGCTTGCCTTCGCCGATGGCCAGCAGGTCGTCCAGCGCCAGAGTCATGGTCAGGTCGGCCGGCTTGTCCTCGTTGGTCACCGAACCACCGTCGATGTGAATGACGCCGGCGTCCTTCAGATCGAACTTCAGGCTCTTGCCCAGGCCGCTGTCGTCGCCGACGGCGGTTTTGATGCGATCGGTGATTTCCTGGATGGTGGCCATAGGCGCGATCTCCCTTGCGCGAAATGATGTTGCGGATAGCTAGACCAGCGCGACCGAACAAGTAAACACCGTTCAGACGCCACAGGCCCTTATTTCTTCCCGCTATAGAAGGCGACCTTAGTCGGGGTTTTTGTCAACTTTACCCGTACGGCGCCCTTGAAGTCCTCTGGACGGAAATAGGGTCCGCTGCGGATCAAAGGCAGCGGTTGGGCGCGGCCATCGGCGAAGACCGCCAGGCCGCCCTCGGCCTTCAGGAAGGCGATGCCGCTGAACTTGGGCGCCATGAAAGCCATGACCCCAGCGGTCTTCCCGATCACGGCGTTGGTTTCGTCGACCGTCGCCGCGAGGTCTCGAACCTCGTACTCGACGGCTGGCCTGAGCTGGGGCGCGATGTCCATGGCCGACCCGAGCTTCAGATCCGCCGGCACGTCGAACGCGATCTTCGCCCCCTGCTCTAGCTGAGCCAGGGTCGGCAAGCGCTCGAAGAAACCTTCGTCGTTCATCGGCAGCGGCGTGCGGGCGCCGCTCGGCTCGACCAGCGCGGCCTTGAGGCTGGTCATCGGCTTTCCGTCGCGCAGGATCGCATAGGACAACTTCATGCGGGACCGCTCGGCTGGCGGTAGTCGCAGAAACTTGTCCAGGTAAGGCATGACCTTGGTCGCCGGCACGACCTTCTCGGCCAAGGCGGGACCCGCGGCCGCCGCGATGGCGAGGCCGGCCATCAGCGCTATCTCGATCCGTCTCATTTCGGCTTCACGAACTTAAGGGTCATGCGGTCGCTCTCCCCGATCGCGTCGTACTTGGCGTGGTCGAAGCCCGGCTCGGCCGGCTCGCCGCGCGGCGCCGACAGGCGCGTGGGCGGCAGGGTCCAGACGCCGAACGGATGGTCCTTGGTGTCCTTGGGATTGGCGTTGATCTCGCTGGTCGCGGCCAGCACGAAGCCCGCCTCCTTGGCCATCTGGATCACATAGTCCTGCTGGACATAGCCGTCGGCGGCCAAGACGTCCTGGACGCGCCCCGGCTGGCCGCGATGCTCCTCGATCCCCAGCACCCCGCCGGGCTTCAGCGCCGCCAGGGCGTCCCTGAAGGCCTTTTCGGCGATGCCGCCGGCCATCCAGTTGTGCAGATTGCGCAGGAAAAGCACCAGATCGGCGCTGCCCGCCGGCGCCACCGGACCGCTGGTCGGACCAAAGGCGGTGAACGTCACCTCGCCATAGACCTTCTTCGCGCCCGTGACCTTGCGGCGGTAGGCTTCGACGATCTCGGCGGCGGCGGGATCGGCCGGATTGTTGGTCTCCAGCAGGGCCTCGTAGAGCTTGCCCTTGGTGTCGGCCAGGAAGGGCGCGAGGATGTCGGTGTACCATCCCGCCCCCGGCCAGAACTCGACGACGGTCTGGCCGGGCGCGAGGCCCCAGAACTTCAGGGTTTCGACAGGGTGGCGCCAGCGGTCGCGAGCGCGGTCGGCGGGCAGCCGCCAGTCGCCGGCGACCACCGCCTCGAGGCTCTCGGGCCGCGCCTTTTCAGCGGGAGCGGCCTTGTCCTTGGACTTGCCGCACCCTGAAAGGCTCAGCGCGGTCGCGCCGGCCAGGACGCTCCTGCGCGACCACTGCTGGATAGACCCCATCATGCCCCCATGTACGCGTACGCTGAAATCACGCCAACGTGGCCGCTGACCTTGGCCAAAGTCAGGCCGGCTTGCGGAAGCGCAGGGTCATGCGGTCGCTTTCACCGATCGCATCGTACTTGGTGCGGTCGAAGTTCGGGTCCGCCGGCTGACCGGCGGGCGCCGTGCGCTTGACGGGAGGGAGGGTCCAGACGCCGAACGGATGGTCCTTGGTGTCCTTCGGATTGGCGTTGATCTCCGACTGGGCGTCCAGCTTGAAGCCAGCCTTCTCAGCCAGGGCGACGACCGTCGCCGTGTTCAGATAGCCGTCGGCGCCGGCGGCCTTTTCCGAGCGCGGATCGGCCCGGTGGTCCTCGACCGCCAGGACGCCGCCCGGCTTCAGCACCGCGAAGAAGTCGGCGAAGACCTTGTCGGCCATGCCCGGCTGGACGGTCCAGTTGTGGACGTTGCGGGCGGTCAGGACGAGGTCGGCCGAGCCCGGCGCGCCCAGCGGTCCCGACACGGCGCCGAAGTTCACGAACAGCGGCTTGCCGTACTTGGCCGCGTCGGCGAAGCGAGCCTCGAAGTCGGCGCGGCCCTTGCGCGCGCCTTCCGACAACTTCGGGTTCGAAAGGTCGGCGACGCCGGCGATGTAGGTTCCACCCGTGGCCTTGGCGTAGGGCGCCAGGATCTCGGTCCAGTAGCCGCCGCCGGGCGAGATCTCGATCACCGTCTGCTTGGGCTTCAGCCCCCAGAAGGTCAGACTTTCGTACGGATGGCGCGCGCCGTCGCGGGCGACGTCGCCGGCGGGACGGTTGGGCGAGGCGATGGCGGCCTTCAGCGCCTGGTCGGTCGAGGCGAAGGCGGCGGGAGCGAAGAGGCTGACGGCGGCGGCCAGCAGCAGGACGTGACGACGAAGCGGCATGGGGGACTTGTCCTTCGGCGAGTTGTTGCGCGGCGACCTTAGCCGGGGCGCGCGGCGCGTCAAAAGGATTCGCGTTCGATGAAACCGGCGCCTCTTGAACGGGAAAATCCGCTCACCAACTCTATCCACGAAGGCGCTGGAAACCCGGGCCTTCCGGACCGCTGGCGACGCCGATTTCGGGTCGCCGAAGGGACGCACATTCAAAGACCTTGCTTGATAAGAAGGATCTGACCCTATGCGTACGATCGACCTTTCGCCCCTGTACCGCTCGCTCGTCGGTTTTGACCGCCTCGCCGCCCAGTTGGACGCCGCGGCCCGCACGGAAGCCAGCTCGGGCTACCCCCCCTACAACATCGAACGCACCGGCGAGAACGACTACCGCATCGAGATCGCGGTGGCCGGCTTCAAGCCGGAAGAGCTGAACGTCGAGGTGAAGGAAAACCTGCTGACCGTCACCGGCCGCAAGGCGGCCAACGACGACGCCAAGCAGTACCTGCACCGCGGGCTCGCCGAACGGAATTTCGAGCGCAAGTTCCAGCTGACCGACTACCTGGTGGTGGTCGACGCCGAGCTGTCGAACGGCCTGCTGGCCATCTCGCTGAAGCGTGAACTGCCCGAGGCTCTGAAGCCCCGGACAGTGGAGATCAAGGCGAACGTCTCGCCGCTGATCGAAGGCGAAAAGGCCGCCTAAGCGGCCCCCTTCCGAAGTCTCCCCCCACATCCCTCTGAACTTGGGCGGCGCAGCGATGCGCCGCCTTTTTCGTATCCGCTCGACCGGTTAGTCCGGCATCGACAGATCCAGACCCTGGACCTGGCTGAGGTCCACGTCGCGCAGCCGCGTCTTGGTCAGGCGCGCGCCGGTCAGGTCCGCGCCGCGCAGGTCCGCGCCGTCCAGAACCGCGCCGGCGAGATCGGCGGCCTGCGCCGTCGCATAGCGCAGGCGAGCGCCTTCCATGTTCACCAGGGCCTGGCGCTGAGGTCCGATCGGAAGCGGCGACAGGAAGGCCTGGCGCAGATCGGCCTTGGTCAGGTTCGCGCCCGTCAACTTGGCGCCGCGCAGATCCGCCCCCTGCAGATTGGCCCCGCGCAGGTCGGCGTTCTGTAGGTTAGCGCCCTGCAAGTGCGCGCCCGACAGATCCAGCCCGACCATGCAGGCGCCCTTGGCGCTCATGGCCGAGAGCCGCAGCCCCCGC
Source organism: Caulobacter sp. X (assembly GCF_002742635.1). Classification (NCBI taxonomy): domain Bacteria; kingdom Pseudomonadati; phylum Pseudomonadota; class Alphaproteobacteria; order Caulobacterales; family Caulobacteraceae; genus Caulobacter; species Caulobacter sp. X. Next base: position 1,028,965 of record NZ_PEGF01000001.1, read on the forward strand.
AGACGGTCGCCCAGCGGGCGCAGATCCTCGCCGTCGAGGCGCGCGACCGCGCCCTGCTTGCCGCCGGTCTTGCACCAGAGCTGGTTGGCCAGACAGAGCTGATGAAGGTCGTCGGCCTTGGCGACAGCGTCCGGCGTCGAGGCGCCCAAGACCCCGCTCAGGGCTCCGCGCTCGACCTTCGCGGTCGAGATATCGACGCCAGCCATCACCGCGCCGGCGAAATTGACGCCTTCCAGGTTGGCCCCGTCGACGTCCGCGCCGTCCAGGATCGCGCCGGCGAGATTGGCTTCTTTCAAGTTCGCGCCGGAGAGCTTGGCCCCGCGCAGGGAGCAATCGCTGAAGTCGGCCTTGAACGCCGAGACCCCCGTGAACTCGGACCCGTCGAGGGTTGCTCCCGAGAAGTTGGCCTCGTCGACCTCGCCCCGACGCGTCTCATGCCCCAGGGTCTCGAAACCCTTGCGTGGATGCGGGATGGCGACCTGGCCTTCGCGGAAATCGGCTTGGGTGAGGTCCGCCTGCGCCAGGTTGGCGCCGCGCAGGGAGGCGCCCCGCATGTCCGCGCGCACAAGCGAGGCCTGGCGCATGTCGGACTTGCGCAGATCGCAGCCGAACAGATTGGCTCGATCCAGCTTGGTCCGCACCATGCGGCAGCCGTCCAGGATCGAGGCGGAAAGATCCGCGTCGCTCAGGTTTCGATACGACAGATCAAGGCCCGACAACTGCACGAAACGAAGAGAGGCCCGACGGCCGCCCGGCTTGCCGGTAACGAATTTCTCGTGCGCCGTTACGATCATGTCGAGCTCGGCTTGGCTCAGGCGACGCCGCCCAGCCACGCTTTGCGCGGCGTTCATAACGCTGTTCCCTATGGTGATCTCGATGAATTGACGGGACCGTATCGAGAGGGGAACAGCGAACCGTTAAATCCGTGACGAATTGCCGCGTTTTTTTGACAGGCGCTAGATCACGTCGTCCAGGCCGCGCGCGCCCAGACGGATCGCGCCCATGACGTCGACATCGCGCATCTGGGCGCCGGTGAAATTGGCGCGCGAGAGGTCGGCGCCGGCGAGCCGCGCCTGGCGCAGATCGGCCCGCGCGAAATCGGCGTTGGCCAGGATCGCGCCGGTCATGTCGCAAGGCAGAACGCGGTCGGCGGTGATCAGCAGCGGGCCCAGCTGGGCGTCGCGAAGGTCCGAACCCGTCAGCTTGGCGCCCTTCAGCCGCGCGCCGCGCAGGTCGGCGCGGCGCAGGTTGCAGGCGCGAAGGTCCGCCCCTTCCAGCTGAGCGCCCTGCATCTGCACGCCCTCCATGTCGAGGCCGTAGAACACCGCGCCCTTGGCCGACAGGGCCGTCAGGTTGAAGCCGCGCACCGAGCGCAGATTGCGCAGGTCGGCCTTGTCGAAGACGGAGGGCTTGCCCTCGGCGCCGCCGGTTTCGATCCAGCGCGCATGGTCGGCGATCATCTGCTCGTAGGGCAGGTCGGAGACGTTGGTGCCCGCCGGCTTGTCGGTCAGGGCGCCTTCCATGTTCGTCTGGCTGACGTTCCAGGACATGGTCTTGGCGCCGACCAGCACGGTGTTGCGCAGGTCCGCGCCGGCCAGGTTCGCGCCCGACAGGTCCGCGCCCGCCAGGTTGGCGCCGTTGAAATTGGCTTGCTTGAGATTGGCGCGGACCAGCTTGGCGTCCTTCAGGATCGCGTCGCTGAAGTCGGCCTTGGTCGCGACGATGCCCGACAGGCGCGAGCGCTCCAGATTGGCGCCGCTGAGGTTGGCGCCGATGGCGTAGGCCTCGCGCTGGGTCAGCTCGATGACCTTGTAGCCCTCCTTGCGGTCGGCGGCGGCGATGGCCCCTTCGCGCAGGTCGGCCTCGAACATGTCGGCGCCGGTCAGGTTGGCGCCGCGCAGGCTGGATCCGCGCAGGTCGGCGCGGCGCAGCGAGGCGTCCGTGAGGTCCGCGCCCTGCAAGTCCGCGCCATAGAGGTTGGCGTTGTCCAGCTTGGTCTTGCGCAGGTCGCAGCCGACCATCATCGCGCCGGTGAAGTCGGCGTCGCAGAGGTTCCGGCCCGTCAGGGACAGGCCGGAAAGATCACAGAACGTGAAGACCGCCCGCGCGCCTCCCAACTTCGCCGACCATAGGCGATCGTGCTTGGCGCAGATGACGTCAAGGTCGTGCTGCGTCAGGCGCTTGTATTCTTGGGCGGCGGGCGCGTCGGCGCTCATGGGCGGGAAGTTATCCTGAATGATGGGTCAACCCTGCGCAGAACAGGATTAACGCCGCCTTTCCAAGGGCTTCCAGAGCCGACTAGCCAACCTGCGGCAGAGCCTCGGCTCGGCTCTCGTCCAGATAGCGCGCGCCGGTCGGCTTGAGCTGGGCGTCCAGCTCGATGACCAGCGGGTTGCCCGTCGGGATCTCGACGCCGACGATCTTGTCGTCCGGCACCTGGAACAAGTGCTTGACGATGGCGCGCAGCGAGTTGCCGTGGGCGGCGACCAGGACGGTCTCGCCGGCCTTCAGGTGCGGAGCGATGTCGCTTTCCCAATAAGGCAGCACGCGGACCAGGGTCGTCGCCAGGCTCTCGGTCGACGGCAGGCTGGCGCCCTTGTAGCGGCGGTCCTTGGCGAAGTCGTACTCACCGCCCGGCGCCAGTTCCGGCGGCGGGATGTCGTACGAGCGGCGCCAGATCGTGACCTGCTCGACGCCGTGCTTCTCGGCCGTCTCGGCCTTGTTCAGGCCGGTCAGACCGCCGTAGTGGCGCTCGTTCAGGCGCCAGTCCTTGGTCACCGGCACGAAGCTCTGCTTGGCCGCGTCCAGCGCCAGATTGCAGGTGCGGATGGCGCGGGTCTGGACCGAGGTGAAGGCCTGATCGATGTCGAGCCCGGCCTTGGCGATCAGTTCGCCGCCCTTGCGCGCCTGGGCCTCGCCCTCCGCCGTCAGGTCGACGTCGACCCAGCCCGTGAAGCGGTTTTCCAGGTTCCACTGGCTCTGGCCGTGGCGGAGCAGGACGAGGGTCGGCATCGGGCTTCCTTCAGAATGGAGGCGAGGTCGGGCTTTGTGTCAGGGCGGGCTAAGACCAGCCGCTTCCAGCGTCAAGCGCGGATGGCGCCCGCGCCCCCTCCCCCTGGCGCGCGCCCGTGCTATAGGCGGGCCATGCCTGATCGCATCTTCATGCCGTTGATGGGGTTGATCGCCCTCGTGCTGATCGCCTTTTCCCTCGTCTGGCCGCAGGGCCAGGGCGACCGCTCGTGGGGCCCGTTCGGCCATACGCCGGTCCAGCAGACGCCCGAGATGAAGGCCAAGATCCAGCGCGAGAAGGACGCCGCCGCGCGCCGCGACGAAGCCGCTCGCAAGGCTGTCGAAGCCGCCAGCAAGGCCCAGTCCGGTCAGGAGGCCCAATGAGCGCCTTCGACGCGATCGCCGTCGGTCGCCGCGTGCTGAGCGTCGAGGCCGACGCGCTCAAGACGCTGTCCCAGTCCCTGGACGAGGCTTTCGTCCAGGCGGTGGAGACCCTGTTCAACGCCAAGGGCCGGATCGTCTGCACCGGCATCGGCAAGTCTGGACACGTGGCGCGCAAGATCGCCGCGACCCTCGCCTCGACCGGCGCCCAGGCGATGTTCGTCCATCCGGCCGAGGCCAGCCACGGCGACCTCGGCATGATCGGTCCAGACGACGTGATCCTGGCCCTGTCGAAGTCCGGCGAGGCGCGCGAGCTGTCTGACGTCATCGCCTACGCCAAGCGCTTCTCGATCCCGCTGATCGCCATGACCGCGTTCGAAGACAGCCAGCTGGGCCGCGGCGGCGACATCGTGCTCCGTTTGCCCGACGCGCCGGAGGCCACCGCCGAGGTCAACGCGCCGACGACCTCGACCACCCTGCAGATCGCCCTAGGCGACGCCATCGCTGTGGCGCTGTTGGAGCGCCGCGGCTTCACGGCCAGCGACTTCCGCGTCTTCCATCCGGGCGGCAAGCTGGGCGCCATGCTGCGCACGGTGGCGGACCTGATGCACGGCGACGGCGAGCTGCCGCTGATCGGCGCCGAAGCCCCCATGCCCGACGCCCTGCTGGTGATGAGCGAAAAGCGCTTCGGCGCGGTGGGCGTGGTCGACGCCGACGGACGCCTGGCCGGCCTGATCACCGACGGCGACCTGCGCCGGCACATGGACGGCCTTCTGCAGCATACGGCTGGCGAGGTCATGACCCGCGCCCCGCTGGTCATCGCGCCCGGCGCCCTGGCGGCCGAAGCGCTGAAGCTGATGAACGATCGGCGGATCACCGTGCTGTTCGTGGTCGAGGCCGAACGCCCTGTCGGCGTCCTGCATGTCCACGATCTTCTCCGCGCCGGCGTGATCTAGGTCACATCGGCACTTTGTCGAACTTTGTCATGTGATCGCGCTAGTCGCCCTCGATCTGGGCGGCTAAAGCGACTTCGTCACAACTGAAGCGAGCTTCTAGATGTTCTCCGCGCCGCGCGCCGATCTCGTTCCCAATACCGCCGCCTATGAAAACGAGCCGCTGGTCAAGGCGACGGGCTTTCGCGAGTACGACGCGCGCTGGCTGTTCGGGCCGGAGATCAACCTGCTGGGCGTCCAGGCGCTGGGCCTGGGCCTGGGCACCTATATCCACGAGCTGGGCCAGTCGAAGATCGTGGTCGGCCACGACTTCCGCTCCTATTCGTCGTCGATCAAGAACGCCCTGATCCTCGGTTTGATCAGCGCCGGCTGCGAGGTGCACGACATCGGCCTGGCCCTCTCGCCCACCGCCTATTTCGCCCAGTTCGACCTGGACATCCCGTGCGTGGCGATGGTCACGGCCAGCCACAACGAGAACGGCTGGACCGGCGTGAAGATGGGCGCCCAGAAGCCGCTGACCTTCGGCCCCGACGAGATGGGCCGGCTGAAAGAGATCGTGCTGAAGGCCCAGTTCGTCGAGCGCGACGGCGGCAAGCTGATCCGGGTCGAGGGCGAAGCGCAGCGCTACATCGACGACGTCGCCAAACGCGCCAGCCTCAAGCGCCCCTTGAAGGTCATCGCCGCCTGCGGCAACGGCACGGCCGGCGCCTTCGTGGTGGAAGCTCTGAAGAAGATGGGCGTGGCCGAGGTGATCCCGATGGACACCGACCTCGACTACACCTTCCCCAAGTACAATCCGAACCCGGAGGACCACGAGATGCTGCACGAGATGGCGAAAGCCGTCCGTGAGCATGGCGCGGACATCGCGCTCGGCTTCGACGGCGACGGCGACCGCTGCGGCGTGGTCGACGACGAGGGCGAGGAGATCTTCGCCGACAAGATCGGCCTGATGCTGGCCCGCGACCTCGCCCCGCTGCATCCGGGCGCGACCTTCGTGGTCGACGTCAAGTCGACCGGCCTCTACGCCACCGACGAGATCCTGGCCAAGCACGGCTGCACGACGCTCTACTGGAAGACCGGCCACAGCTACATCAAGCGCAAGAGCGCCGAACTGGGCGCCCTGGCCGGCTTCGAGAAGAGCGGCCACTTCTTCATGAACGGCGAGCTGGGTCGCGGCTATGACGATGGCCTCGTGGCCGCCGCCGCCATCCTGTCGATGCTGGACCGCAATCCCGGCAAGAAACTCAGCGAACTGAAGAAGGCCCTGCCCGTGGCCTTCACCTCCCTGACCATGAGCCCGCACTGCGACGACGAGAAGAAGTACGGCGTCGTCGCAGACGTGGTGAAGGAATACGAGGACCTGTTCGCCGCCGGCGGTTCGATCCTGGGCCGCAAGATCACCGAGGTGATCACGGTCAACGGCGTGCGGGTGCACCTGGAGGACGGCTCCTGGGTTCTGGTCCGCGCCTCGTCGAACAAGCCCGAGATCGTGGTGGTCGTCGAGAGCACCCAGTCCGAAGACGACATGCGCGCCCTCTTCCGCCAGGAGGTCAAGCCGCGCCTGGGCGACCGGGTCGGCAAGTACAATCAGGAGATCTGACGCGAGCACATCGCCGATCGATCGAAGGCCGGGGCGAAAGCTCCGGCCTTTCTCTTTGGGCCCATGTGGGGTACCGACCGCGCCATGATCAGGCTCCGCCCTTCCCGCCCCGAAGACGGCCCACGGGTCGTCGAGATCTGGGCCGCCGCCGTGGACGCGACGCACGACTTCCTCACGCCTGAGGACCGCGCGGCGATCGGGCGCGAGGTCGAGGCCTTCTTGCCCACCGCCCCTCTGACCGTCGCCGTCGACCGCCGCGACCGCCCCGTCGGCTTCATGCTGATCGCCGGCTCGCACATGGAGGCGCTGTTCATCGATCCCGAGCATCGCGACGCCGGGATCGGGCGGATGCTGATCGAATACGCCCTGGCGGTGCACCCGATCCTGACCACCGACGTCAATGAACAGAACGCCCAGGCGGTCGGCTTCTACAAACATATGGGCTTCGAGCCGACGGGCTGGTCGGCGACCGACGGCCAGGGCCGCGCCTATCCGTTGATCCATCTGCGCTTTGGCGTCTGAGCGGTTCGGGTTTAGCTGCTCGTCCATCCGCCAAACGAGTCGCCCATGCGCCGCCTGCTCACCGCCCTCGCCCTGATCCTCGCGCCTGGCCTCGCCGAGGCCGCCCAGCCGATCCTGCTGAAGCCCGCCCGGGTCTGGACGGCCGAGGACGCCGGGCCGCCCCACGCGGGCTGGGCGGTGCTGATGAAGGACGACAGGATCGCCGCCGTCGGCCCGCTGGCTTCGATCGACGCCAAGGACGCCCAGGTCATCGATCTGCCGGGCGCAACGGTAATCCCGGGGCTGATGGACCTGCACAGCCACCTCTTTCTGCACCCGTACAACGAGACCTCGTGGGACGATCAGGTGCTGAGGGAGAGCCCGACCTATCGAACCCTGCGCGCCGGCGTGCAGGCCAAGGCGACGCTGGAGGCGGGCTTCACGACGCTGCGCGATCTGGGCACCGAGGGCGTCGGCGCCGCCGACGTTCCGCTGAAGAAGGCGATCAACGACGGCGTGATCCCCGGCCCGCGCCTGTTCGTCGCCACCAAGGCCATCGTGGCGACCGGCGCCTACGGCCCGGCCCGGCGCAACTTCAATCCCGAGGCCGAAATCCCGCAGGGCGCGCAGGAAGCCAGCGGCGTTCCCGAGGTGATCAAGGCCGTCCGCGAGCAGGCCGGGGCCGGCGCCGACTGGATCAAGGTCTACGCCGACTACCGGGTCGGGCCCGATGGCTCCACGCAGCCGACCTTCAGCCTCGAAGAGCTCAAAGCCCTGGTCGAGACCGCCCACTCTGGCGGCCGGCCCGTCTCGGCCCACGCCTCCAGCGACGAGGGCATGCGCCGCGCGGTCCTGGCCGGCGTCGACACGATCGAGCACGGCTACGGCGGCTCGGAGGCGACCTTCAAGCTGATGGCCGAGAAGGGCGTCGTCTTCTTCCCGACCCTGACGGCGGTCGAGAGCACCTCGACCTATTTCGGCGGCTATGTCGCGGGCAAGACGCCGCCGACAGTCGCCATGCGCAACGCCGACCGGGCCTTCAAGCTGGCGATGAAAAGCGGCGTCACGATCGGCATGGGCAGCGACGTCGGCGTCTTCCGCCACGGCGACAACGCCCGCGAGCTGATCCTGATGGTCAAGGCGGGCATGACGCCGGTCCAAGCCTTGCTGGCCGCGACGGCGGTCGACGCCAAGGCGCTGGGGCGAGCCGACAGCCTGGGCCAGTTGAAGCCCGGCTATCTGGCCGACCTCGTCGCGGTGACGGGCGACCCGACGCAAGCGATCGAGGCGACGCGGGACGTCGTTCTGGTCGTCAAAGGCGGACAAATCATCACCCGCCGCTGATCGACCTCGGAAGCGCGACGAGGCCTTGGGCTGGCGCGCGCTCGCCGCTAAGCAGGCGTGACCGTTCAAGGAGTCGCCATGCGCCTGCCCGCCCTCGTCCTGACCCTGCTGGCCCTGCTGGTCTCGCCCGCCCTCGCCCAGCGGCTCGACGCGACGCCGCGCGTGGCCGTGATCTCGGCCTTCCCGCCGGAGATCGGCGCGCTGAACGCCGCGACCAAGGACCAGAAGACCTTCGACGTCCACGGCGTGAAGTTCATGACAGGCCAGATGGAGGGCAAGCCGGTTGTCGTGTTCCTGAGCGGCGTCTCGATGGTCAATGCGGCCATGACCACCCAGATGGCGCTGGACCGCTTCAACATCACCCGCATCGTCTTCTCGGGCATCGCCGGCGGCGTCGACGAGGGCCTGGACATCGGCGACGTGGTCGTCGCCGATCGCTGGGCCCAGAACCTGGAGAGCGCCTTCGCCCGCGAGACCGACAAGGGCTTCGAGGTCTCGCCCAGCATCCGCAACAGCACCTTGCCGAACTACGGCATGATCTTCCCCCGGGCGATCCTGTTGCCCGGTGACAGCCTCCAAGACGGCCGCGTCTGGTTCCCGTCCGACCCGGCCCTGCTGGAGACCGCCAAGCAGGTGGCCGCCTCGGTCGCCTTGCAGCGCTGCGCCGCCGACAAGTGCCTGATCCATCCGCCCAAGGTGGTGATCGGCGGGGCCGGCGTCTCGGCGCCAGTGTTCCTCGACAACGCCGCCTACCGCAAATACCTGCGCTCGGCTTTCGACGCCCGCCTGGTCGACATGGAGAGCGCCGCGGTCGCCCACGTAGCGCTCGTCAACAAGACCCCGTTCATCGCCTTCCGCAGCCTGTCGGACCTGGCCGGCGGCGGCGCGGGCGCCAACGAGATGCACACCTTCATGGCCCTGGCCTCGGACAATTCGGCGACGGTCGTGAAGGCGTTCGTCAAGGCGCTGCCCAACTAGCGGCGTTTTCCGATCAGTGTGAAACGGTCATCGGATCGAAAAAGGCTCTAAACTTTTGAATGAGAGCCCTCCTCTCGCCGACGCTCGGTCGGCCAGCCTCGGGACGATCGCATCGACCCGACGAGCCCCGATAAAGATCGAGTCCAGATGCAAATGAGATTGACTCTCATGATCAACGCGAAGTAAGCGCCGCACCATCGTTTTTGCGTGGGGTGCTTTCATGAAGCGGATGGGGTTGGCGGCGGGCGCGCTGGGCGTTCTGGTTATGGCGCAAGGGGCGCGAGCGGCCGAGGTCGCCAAGGCCGAAGACCAGTCCACCGCCGTGGAGGCCGTGGTCGTCACGGGCGAGAAGACCTCCCGCTCTTTGCAGCAGACGGTGACCAGCGTCGCGGTGACCACCGCCGCGCGCATCGAGCGCGAGAACATCCAGACCTTCTATGACGTGGTCGCCCGCACGGCGAACATGAGCGAGACCTACGGCAAGACCGGCTTCACGATCCGCGGCGTCAGCAACATGAACGTGTCGGGCGGCGGCACGGGCGGCCTGGCGACCGTCTATGTCGACGGCGCCGCCCTGCCGATTGAGGCCGTCTACGGCGGTCCGCTCGAGATGTGGGACATCGGCCAGGTCGAGGTGTTGCGTGGGCCGCAATCGACGCTGCAGGGCCGCAACTCGCTGGCCGGCGCGGTCGTCATCACCTCGGCCAATCCGACCTACGTCCCGCAGTTCCGGGCGCGGGTGAACCTCGCCAGCGGCGACGAGCGCACCTTCGCGATCGCGGGCGGCGGCCCGATCGTCGCGGATCAGCTGGCCTTCCGCGCCTCGGTCGAGAAGAAGGACAGCGACGGCTTCGTCTATAATCAGACGCTGAAGCGCGACATCGACGCGCTGGACAGCCTGAACGTCCGGGGCAAGCTGCTGTTCACGCCAAGCGCCCTGCCCGGCCTGAAGGCGATGCTGACCTACGCCCACAGCGACCGCGACGCCGGCTATCTGTTCACCTATTCGCGCATCGACACGCCCGACTACTACAAGCACCGGGTGGATCTGTCGGGTGATCCGAACCGCACGAAGACCAAGACCGACATCCTGACCGCCGATGTCGCCTACAGGTTCAGCGACAAGCTGACCCTGAACGCGATTGCCTCGCTGAACACGGTCAAGACCCGCTCCACCTATGATCTCGACTTCAAGGCCGTCAGAACCTCGTACGGCGCGCGGCGCGAGGACACCGACACAGCCTCGCAGGAGCTGCGGCTGAACTATGACGGCGAGCGCCTGAAGGGCCTGATCGGCCTCTACCACGCCAAGCGTGACGTCCAGGACCTGACCGCCAGCCAGGTCAACGTCACCTTCCCGCGGACGACGCTGGTCAACACCCTGACCTCGACCCTGCTGGCCAGCGTCCCCAACCCGACCGCCGCCCAGCAGGCGGCCGCGTCGGCCCAGGCCAACGCCTTCGCCAACCTCTATATCGCGGCCCTGCCGGTGATCCCGGTGGACTATTCGGGCGAGCAGCCGTCGGTGATCGACACCAGCGCCATCTTCGCCGACGCCAGCTACGCCCTGACCGACAAGCTGAGCCTGCTGGGCGGCTTTCGCTATGACCACGAGAAGAACACCGGCGGCAGCAGCCAGGTCGCGCGCTTCACGGGGACCTATCCCACGGCGTCGAGCTTTGGGGCCTACGCGCCTTACGTGACCCTGGTGAACGCCTTCGTCGCCAACATGGTGGCCCAGGCGGGCTCCGCGGCGCCGGAGGACACCCGGACCTTCAACGCCTTCCTGCCCAAGGTCGGCGTCAAGTACGACTGGACGCCGGACATCAACACCAGCCTGGTCGCCCAGCGCGGCTATCGCTCCGGCGGCTCGACGGTGAACATCGCCCGCTCGACCGTGGCGGCCTACGACCCCGAATATACCTGGAACTATGAAGCCTCGCTGCGCACCGCCTGGCTGGACGGGACCCTGACGGTCAACGCCAACGCCTTCTATGTCGACTGGAAGGACCAGCAGGTCACGGTGAACCTGGGCATCAACAGCTACGACTACGAAGTCCGCAACGCGGGCAAGTCGCACCTCTACGGCTTCGAGCTGGAGCTCGCCCAGCGGGTCACCCCGGCGCTGTCGTGGTACGCGTCGCTGGGCCACACGCGGACCAAGTTCGACGACTTCACCATCACCTCGGGCGTCGACACGCGGAATCTCGCCGGGTCGGAGTTCCCCTACGCCCCGCACTGGACGGTGGCGATGGGCGCCGACTATCGCTGGGCCAGCGGCCTGATCGCCCACCTGGACGGAAACTATCGGTCCGGCAGCTACTCCTCGGCGGGCTTGCAGCAGGCGCAGGACGATGTCGTCAAGGAACGCGTCGTGTTCAACGGCCGATTCGGCTACGAGCGCGCCCGCTGGGGCGCGTACATCTACGGCAAGAACCTGCTGAACGCGACCTACGCCCAGTACACCCGCGCCGACGTGGGCGTGGCGATGCTGAGCGAGCCCCGCATTCTGGGCCTGACCCTGGAAACGCGCTGGTGAGCGCGCTCTGGGCCCTGGCGCTAACGCCATTGCCGCTGGCCGGCGCTGTCCTGCTGAAACGCGCCTGGGATGGCCCCAGCCCCCGACGCCCCTGGCTGATCCTGGGCGGCTGGAGCCTGCTGATCCTGGCGATCGCCGCATCGGTTCCCCTACTGGGGCCCGCACGCGGGCCCTCGGCCATGCTGGCGGTCGGCTCGACGGCCGTCCTCGGCTTCGTCGCGGCCGGGATCGAGCGCCGCGATGCTCGCAGGAAGGCCCCGAGGGAGCTGGCGCCCGAGCCGTCGGATCGTCGCCGCGTCGCCTGGCGCGGCTGGCTCCGCGGCTTCCTGGCCGGTCCCCTGGCGGGCGTGGCCGCCCTGGGCTGCGGTCTGGCGGTGGCGATCTGCGCGCCCGGCCAGGTCCAGAGCCGCATGGTGATCGGCGGGCTGATCGTCCCGTTCCTGTGGGCCGGCGGCATGGCCTGGACCCTTTCCGACGACAAGATCCTGCGGGCCTTCGCGGTCCTGGCCGGCGTCGCGACCCTGACCCTGGGCGCGGCCTTCCTGAAGGGCGCGCTGTGATGGACGTCTCCGCCGACAAGCGCCACGCCGCCAAGACCAAGGCCGCGGGCAAGCCGATCTGGCCGAAGATCCCCGCCGAGTTCGTCCGCGCCATGCTGGCCGGTCACTCGGCCCTGGGCCTAGCCTTCGCGGCGCTGATCTATCTGGTCTGCTTTTCCGGCTCGATCGCTGTGTTCACTCAGGAGTTCGAGCGCTGGGAGCAGCCGGCGGGACCAGTGCTGCGCGCGGTGTCGCCCCACGCCGTGAACGCCGCCGTCCAGGACGCCGTCGCGCGCAACCCGAAGGCCCACGACCTGCTGGTCCGCCTGCCCGAACCCGCCAACCCTCGCCTGAGCGTTCAGGCCGACGACGCCAGCGGCCGCGAACACACCTATGTCGCCGATCAGACCGGTCGTCTCGTGAGAGAGGCGCGGACGCCCTGGGCCGAGTTCCAGGCCAAGCTGCATACCGTGCTTCACCTGCCCAGCACATGGGGCCGGTTCGTGGTGGGCCTGACCGGCGTGGCGCTGCTGTCGTCGCTGATTTCGGGCGTGCTGTCGCATCCCCGGGTCTTCAAGGACGCCTTCGCCTTCCGCTGGGGGGGCTCCAAGCGCCTGCAGGAGGCCGACCTCCATAATCGGATCTCGGTCTGGGGCCTGCCCTTCCACCTCGCCGTCTCCCTGACCGGCGCCTTCCTGGGCCTGACGACGATCATCGTCGGCGTCCTGGCCCTGGCGACCTTCAAGGGCGACACGACCAAGGCCTATGCGCTGTTCACCGGTCCCACCGTGAAGGACGATCCGCGCCCGGCCAAGGTCATGGACGTCGGCGCCGCCCTTACCGCCGTGACGGCGCGCCATCCGGACGCGCGGCCGACCTATCTCTACGTCCAGCATCCCGGCGAGCGCGGCCAGCACGTCAACGTCAATGTCGTGACCGAAAACCGCCTGTCGCGCGGCGAGACCGTTGTGGTCGACGGCGACGGCAAGATCCTGGGCGAGGTCGGCTATGAGGGGAACGCGCTGGGCTTTCGCGTGCTCTCGGCCATGACGCCGCTGCACTTCGGCTGGTTCGGCGGCTGGCCGGTCAAGGTCGCGTACCTGTTGCTGGGCCTTGGCCTGACGGCCGTGACCTCGAGCGGCGTCGCCATCTGGCTGGCTCGGCGCCGCGACAAGGGCCGTCCCACTCCGCGCTGGGAGCGGATCTGGATCGCCTTCGTCTGGAGCCAGCCGGTCGCCTACGCCTTTTCGGCCCTGGTCGCGCTGCTGTCGCCCCAAGCCGCGCCCGTGGCGGTCTGGGGCCTGGCGACCCTGGCGTGCTGCGCGGCGGCGCTCGTCGGCTCGCCGGCCGGGATTTCCGTGGCGCTGCGCCGGATCGGCGCCAGCCTGATCGCTCTGGTCGCCCTGGTCCATGGCGCCTTTCACGGCCAAGGAATGGCCGATCCGGTCGGCTGGGGCATGGACGCGGCCCTGCTGGCGACCGCGCTTCTGCTGGCGGCGACGACCCTCGCTCGCCGACCAAGCGCCGCGCGGTGAAGAGCGACGGGGCGCGGCCTTGCTCCGCGCCCCTTCGCCCACCATTCTCGCCGAACGGCGCGGCGCCCGACCGCGTCCAAGGAGGAACCTCGCCATGACCGCTTTCGATCGCCGCGCCCTCCTCTCCGGCGGTCTCGCGGCCGGCGCCGCCCTGGCGACGTCCGCGAGCGCCGCGCCCGAGGCCCCTCTGGTGTTCCATCAGGTGTTCTTCTGGCTGAAGACCCCCGGCGCCAAGGCCGATCGCGACCAACTGATCGCGGGTCTCAAGGCGCTGAAGGCCATCGAGGTGATCCAGCAGCTGCACATCGGCGTGCCGGCCTCGACCGAGAAGCGCGACGTGGTGGACAACAGCTACGACGTCTCGGAGCTGATGGCCTTCAAAAGCGTCGAGGACCAGAAGCGCTATCAGGACCACCCGCTGCACCAGAAGTTCGTGACCGACTGCGGCCACCTCTGGAGCAAGGTGGTGGTCTACGACAGCATGGCGGTCTGACGGCGCGGATGAGCGCCCAGATTGACACCCTAGGCGGCGAGCGTACGCTCGCGTCAGCCTGGGGAGAACTTGTGATGATCAGGACTGCTCTGACCGCCGCCACGGCCCTGCTGTTCGTCACTCCGGCTTTCGCCGAGGCTTGGCCAAGCCAGGACTGGTCCGTGATGAAGGTCGTAGCCCTCTCCTCGGCGGCGTCGGCCAGCGCGCGGCCCGACGGCGGAGCCAACCCGCCGATGGACTGGATGACCAGCGCCAACGGCGTGCTGGGCGGCCCCTCGCCGAACGCGGCCAAGACCGTCGCGTTCGATACCAGCGCCGTCAGCCGCAACGGCCGGACCATCGATCTGACCTACTATGTGTGGGCTCAAGACAAGATGGGCCTCACCGAGGTCACCTCGCGGATCGACTGCCGCAAGACAGGCGAAACCGTGCTGGGCATGCGTAAGTTCGGCGCCGACCTGCGGCCGGTGGCGAGCACGAAGCAGAGCTTCCGCAAGGTCGACGCGATGTCGCGCGCCGTGGCCCAGAGGGTCTGCGCCGCGCCGAAGGACCAGGTCGTTAGCGGCAAGTCGCTGCCCGAACTCTTCAAGGCCAGCTGACCCACCTGATCCGGCCGTCGGTCGGACTCTTGCTACCGCGTTCCGAACGTCCGGTCGCCGGCGTCGCCCAGGCCCGGCACGATATAGCCGTGCTCGTTGAGCCTCTCGTCGATCGCCGCCGTCCAGATCGGCACGTCGGGATGGGCTTCGCGCAGGGCGTCCACGCCGGCTTGTGCGGCCAACAGGCAGACGAAGCGCAGGTTGGCGACGCCATAGTGCTTCAGGCGCGAGATGGCGGCGATGGCCGAGTGGCCCGTCGCCAGCATCGGATCGACAACGATCGTGAGGCGGCCGGAGATGTCCTCGGGCGCCTTGAAGTAGTACTCGATGGCCTCCAGCGTCTCGTGATCGCGATAGAGGCCGATGTGGGCCACGCGGGCCGACGGGACCAGGTCCAGCATCCCCTCGCACATCCCCAGGCCCGCCCGCAGGATCGGGGCGAAGACCAGCTTCTTGCCGGCGATCTCATAGGCCGTGGCGGGCGCGACCGGGGTCTCGATCTCGACCTTGTCCATCGGCAGGTCGCGGGTGACCTCGTAGCAGAGCAGCGTCGCCGTCTCGCGCATCAGGGCGCGGAAGGTCTTGGTCGAGGTCGACTTGTCCCGCATCCGGGTCAGCTTGTGCTGGACGAGCGGATGATTGACGACGGTGACCTGGGACATGGCGCGGCTCGGCTAGGAACGGGAACGTCCCGCTCCTAGCACGGTAGCCGATTTTCAAGCCAGTTGATCGCCGATCGGCAGGGACCGGATCCGCTTGCCCGTGGCGGCGAACAGCGCGTTGCACAGGGCCGCCGGCGTCGGCGGATAGGCCGGCTCGCCCAGGCCCGTCGGGTTGTTGTCCGACAGCTTGAAGCGCACCTCGACCGGCGGCGCGTCGGCGATGCGCAACAGCGGGAAGTCGCCGAAGTTGCTGTTCACCGCCGCGCCGTTCTCGAAGGTCACGCCCTGGTAGAGCGCGCTGCCGATCGCATCGAGCACCGAGCCCTGTACCTGCTGCTCGGCGCCGGAGGGATTGACGATCTGGCGGCCGCAATCGACGGCGGCCCAGGCCTTGTCGACCTTGGTCGCTCCATCCTTGACGGTCGCCTGGATGACCACCGCCACATAGCCCAGGTGGCTGAAGTGGCAGGCGACGCCGAGGCCGGTTCCCTTCGGGACCTTGCGGCCCCACCCCGACATCTCGGCGGCGAGATCGAGGACGTCGCGCATGCGGCCGGTGTGGAAGCTGTCGCCCTTGCCCGGCTCGCCCAGCAGGCGCGGCGCGCCCAGCATCTCGCGACGGAAGGCGACAGGGTCCTTGCCCGCGGCGTGGGCCAGTTCGTCGGTGAAGCTCTGGATCACGAAGCCGAAGGCGTTGTTGCCCGGCGCGCGCAGGTAGCCCGTTGGGAAGCCCAGCGGCATGACCGAGATGTCGTGGCGGTAGTTGGCCACGGCGCGGCACGGGAACTGGGTCGAGTTCATGCCCGAGGAGGTGTTGAAGGTCTCGCCCTCGCCGAAGGTGACAAAGTGGTCCCTCCAGGCGACCACCGCGCCGCTGGCGTCCAGGCCGGCGGTCAGGTTGTGCCAGCCAGCGGGGCGGTAGAAGTCGTGCTGGATGTCTTCCTCGCGGGTCCAGACCAGCTTGACCGGCGCGGCGACCTTCGAGGCGATCACCGCCGCCTCGACCATGTAGTCGTTCATCAGCCGACGGCCGAAGCCGCCGCCGCAGCGGATCAGGTGGATGGTGATCGCAGACGGATCGACGTTCAGCGCCTTGGCGACCAGCGCGCGGCCGGCCTCGGGATTCTGGGTCGGGGCCCAGATCTCGACCTTGCCGTCCTTGACCTGGGCCGTGCAGTTCTGCGGCTCCATCGGCGCGTGGGCCAAAAAGGGGTAGCTGTAGGCGGCGCTGACCGTCTTGGCCGCGCCCTTCAGCGCCGCGTCGACGTCGCCGTCGTTGTAGGCGGTGCGGTGCGGCGGCGCCTTGGCCAGTTCGGCGGCCTTGGCGGTGAAGCCAGCGCTGCTCTGGGCGGCGGTCGGGTGTTCGGCCCACTTGATATCCAGCGCCTCGCGGCCTTTGCGGGCGGCCCACCAACTGTCGGCCACCACCGCCACGCCGGGCATGATGCTCTGCAGGTTGGTTCCACCCTCGACGACGAAGGCGTCGCGCACGCCCTTGACCGCCTTGGCCGGGGCGAGATCGACGCCGGCGACCTTCGCGCCATAGGTCGGGGCCTTGGCGAAGGTGGCGTACAGCATGTCCGGCAGGCGCATGTCGATGCCGAAGGTCGGCGCGCCCGTGGTGATGGCGTCGAGGTTCTGGCTCTTGTGGCTCTTGCCGATGATCCGGAAGGCCTTGGGATCCTTCAGGGTCAGGCTCTTGGGGTCGGGCGGGGTCAGCTTGGCGGCGTCGGCGGCCAGTTCGCCGTAGGACGCGCGGCGCTTGCTGGCCGCGTGGACCACCGCGCCGCGATCGGTCGTCAGGCTGTCGGCCGGAACGCTCCAGCGCGCGGCGGCGGCCTGGATCAGCAGCGCCCGGACGCTGGCCCCGACGCGGCGCAGACCATCGTATTCCAGGGTCGTGGCCATGCTGCCGCCGGCCACCTGGCGGCCGTAGATCTTGCTGTCGGCGATGGCCTGCTCGACCGTCACGGCCGACCAGTCGACGTCCAACTCCTCGGCGATCAGCATCGGCAGCGACGTCTTGATCCCCTGCCCGACCTCCGGGACCTTGGAGGCGATGGTGACCTTGCCGTCCGGCGCGATGCGGACATAGGCGTTGACCTGAGTGTCGCCGGCCGCCTGACCCTCGGCGGTCATGGTGAAGCTCAGCAGCAGGCCGCCGCCGATGGCCGCGCCGCTTTGCAGGACGAAACGCCGAGTGGGGTCGCGTAGGATTTCGCCGTCCATCACGCCTTCTCCTGGCCGGCGGCGACCTTGATCGCCTTGCGAATGCGGTTGTAGGTCGCGCAGCGGCAGAGGTTGCCGTTCATGGCCGCGTCGATGTCGGCGTCGGTTGGCTTGGGCTTCGCGGCCAGCAGCGCCGAGGCCGACATGATCTGGCCCGCCTGGCAGTAGCCGCACTGGGGTACGTCGATCGTCTTCCAGGCGTCTTGCACCTTGGCCCCGATCGGCGTCTTGCCGATCCCCTCGATGGTGGTGACCTTCTTGCCGCCGACCTCGCTGATCGGAGTCACGCAGGATCGGATGGCCTCGCCGTCCAGATGCACGGTGCAGGCCCCGCAGAGCGCCGCGCCGCAGCCGAACTTGGCGCCGACCAGGCCCAGCGTGTCGCGCAGCACCCACAGGAGCGGCGTGTCGCCGTCCACGTCGGCGGTCCTGGTTTCACCATTGACGGTCAGCGTGAACGCCATGCCGAGACTCCCGTTCTTCGAACCGGGACGCAATCTGCCTCAAGCTCGCCGTTCGCGCGAGAACTGTCACATAAGTTTCACAGATAGGATTTGACGGCCAAATCCTTCCGTGGTTCCGGTGCGCCGCGCGGCGATCCGACCACGGACGAACGCGATCTCGCAAGGAAAGACCGACACCATGCTGGGCTTGTTCAAGGCCGTCATGCCGAAGGAAGACTCGTTCTTCGACCTGTTCTCCGCTCACGCCCGCACGCTGATCGACGGCGCCGAGGCGCTGCGTGACATGACCGAGGGCGGCGACGCCGTCGAGGCCGCCAGCGCGCGCGTCTATCGCCACGAGGAAGAAGCCGACGACATCACCCGCCAGGTGATGCTGGCCGTGCGCCGCAGCTTCATCACCCCGTTCGACCGCAGCGACATCCAGGACCTGACCACCTCGCTGGACGACGCCATCGACCAGATGCGCAAGACCGCCAAGGTGGTCAGCCTGTTCGAGGTCAAGAGCTTCGAGCCTCAGATGAAGGAGATGGCGGGCGTCATCGTCGAAGCCGCCAAGCTGACGGAGCAGGCCGTCGCCCTGCTGCCCAAGATGCGCCAGAACGCCCACAAGCTGGGCGAGATCTCGGTGCGCATCCGCGAGATCGAGGAACAGTCCGACCACATGTACGACCAGGGCCGCAAGGACCTGTTCCTGGCCAGCCGAGCAAACGGCCCTGGCGGCGACCCGATGGCCTTCATCGTCGGCATCGACATCTACAGCCACCTCGAGAAGGTCATGGACCGCTTCGAGGACGTCGCCAACCGCATCAGCGGCATCGTCGTCGAGCAGGTCTAGAGTCCCGTGGACCCGACGCTCCTGATCCTGGGGTTTCTGATTGTCGTCGCCCTGGCGTTCGACTTTCTGAACGGCCTGCACGACGCCGCCAATTCGATCGCCACCATCGTCTCGACGCGCGTGCTGTCGGCGAAGTGGGCGGTGCTGTGGGCGGCCTTCTTCAACTTCATCGCCTTCATGTTCTTCGGCACCGGCGTTGCCAAGATGGTCGGCTCGGGGATCATCGATCCGCACATCGTCAGCGACCGGCTGATCTTCGGCGCCCTGGGCGGCGCGATCAGTTGGAACCTGCTGACCTGGTGGGCCGGCATCCCCTCGTCCAGCTCCCACGCCCTGATCGGCGGCCTGGTCGGCGCGGCCATCGCCAAGGTCGGCGGCGTCGGCGCCATCCAGTGGGCGGGCCTGTCCAAGACCGCCGCCGCCATCGTGGTCTCCCCGACCCTGGGCTTTTTCCTGGCCCTACTGCTGGTGCTGATCGTCTCCTGGACCTTCCTGAAGAGCTCGCCGTTCTTCGCCGACCGTGTGTTCCGCAAGTTGCAGTTCGTGTCGGCGGCCGCCTACAGCCTGGGCCACGGCGGCAACGACGCGCAGAAGACCATGGGCATCATCGCCGCCTTGCTGTTCGCGCATGGCGCCACGCATCAGGCGGGCCACATCCCGCTGTGGGTGATCCTCTCGTGCCAGACGGCGATGGCGCTGGGCACCCTGTTCGGCGGCTGGCGCATCGTCCACACCATGGGCAGCAAGATCACGCGCCTGACCCCGATGCAGGGCTTCTGCGCCGAGACGGGCGGGGCCATCACCCTGTTCTTCTTTACTCATCTCGGGATTCCGGTCTCGACGACTCACACGATCACGGGCGCTATTGTCGGCGTCGGCGCTTCGCGCCGGGTCTCGGCGGTGCGCTGGGGCGTGGCCAAGGACATCGTCATCGCCTGGATCGTCACCTTGCCGGCGGCGGCCCTCACGGCGGCGCTGTTCTACTATCTCGGGTTCTGGATGAAGTGACGGCCTCGCGAGGCAAGCAGGAAGGACGCAAGTCCGGCGGCGGCAAGCGCCGCCAGGTCGCCGCCTTGCCCTGGCGCGGCGAAGGCGAGGCCTTGCGCATCCTGCTGGTCTCCTCGCGCGAGACCCGCCGCTGGGTGATCCCCAAGGGCTGGCCGATGAAGGGCAAGACCGACTCCGCCGCGGCCGCCCAGGAGGCCTACGAGGAAGCGGGCCTCGACGGCGTCATCGCCGACAAGCCGATCGGCGAGTACGAGTACCTGAAACGCCTGAAGAGCGGCGCGGCCAAGCTGGTCAAGGTCGACGTCTATCCCCTGCAGGCGACCGGCGAGCACGCGACCTGGCCCGAAAAGGGCCAGCGCACCCTGCGATGGATGACGCCGGTCGAGGCCGCCCTTTCTGTCCAGGAGCCGGACCTGCGCGACCTGATCGCCCGCTTCGCCGGGGTCGAACTCTCGGCGGAAGATCACCCCGCCCCCACCCCCGCCCCGACGCCGGTGCGCGTGACCTTCCAGCGCCTGCGCCGACGGGTCACGGCGCTATGGGGGCGCTACGGGCGGTAACCCGCCCTTCTCAACCTTCGGCAAGCCTGTGGACAACCGCCTCCGCCGCGCATAATGTTCCCATTATGTTCTCAAGCGCCGGTGTCCGATGCAACTGTCCCTAAGCCTTGCCCGGTCGCCGCTGGAAAGCGTGCGTGACGCCCTGCTCTGCGAATTCGGTCCGCAGCGACCGGTCACGCGGATGGACCCGATCTCGCAGCTGGTGAAGTCCTCGATCAGCGGCCGCACCCAGGACGCGGTCTCGTGGGCCGCCTTCCTGCGGCTGCGGGCGGCGTTCAAGGCCTGGGACGACCTGGCCGACGCGCCGGTCGCGGCCGTGGCGCGGATCATCGAGGACGTCACCTTCCCGGTCGACAAGGCCCGCCACCTGACCACCGCCCTGAAGATGATCCGTGACAAGGTCGGCTGGCTGTCGCTGAACCACCTGAAGACCCTGACGGTCGATCAGGCTCGCTGGGAGCTGCAGGCCCTGCCCGGCGTCGGGACCAAGGTCGCCGCCTGCGTGCTGAACTTCAGCGACCTGGCGATGCGGGCCCTCGTCGTCGACACCCATGTGGACCGGGTCGCCAAGCGCATCGGCCTGGTTGGCGCCGGTGATGCGACCCACACCTATCACACTCTGATGGCGCTGGCGCCCGACGTCTGGACCGCCGACGATCTGTTCGAGCTGCACTGGCTGATGAAGCGGGGCCTGGGGCAGATGCTGTGCCCGCACGAAGGTCCTAAGTGCGGCGCCTGTCCGCTCAAGGCGACCTGCGCCAAGGTCGGGGTGGGTCGTAGCGCGGATGTGCTGGAATGGCGGCCGCGCGCCTGAACCTGTCACACGCTCATGCGCTGATGGGACATGACCATCCGCATCGGCACGGCCGGCTGGAGCCTTTATCGCGCGGACGAGGCCTTTCCGGCGGAGGGGACCGTGCTCGAACGCTATGCGGCTAGGTTCAATGCGGTCGAGGTCAATACGTCGTTCTACCGCCCCCACCAGAAGAAGACCTATGAGCGCTGGGCGGCCTCGACGCCGGAGGACTTCCGGTTCGCGGTCAAGGTCCCGCAGGCGATCACCCACGAGCGGCGGCTGGTCGGCGTCGACGACCTGCTGGCGCGGTTTCTCGACGAGACGGATGGACTGGGCGCCAAGCGCGGCCCGCTGCTGATCCAATTGCCGCCCAGCCTGGCGTTCGAGGCCGAACGGGTCGGCGCGTTCCTGGCGACTTGGCGCGATCGCACCGACGCGCCGACCGTGCTGGAGCCGCGCCACGCCAGCTGGTTCGAGGCCGAGCCCGACGATCTGCTAGCGGCCCACCGCGTCGCTCGGGTCGCCGCCGATCCGGCGGTCGTTCCCCTGGCCGCGGAGCCGGGCGGCTGGCGCGGCCTGGCCTACCACCGCCTGCACGGCTCGCCGGAGATGTACGCCAGCGCCTATGAGCCGGAGGTGCTGGACGCCCTGGCCGTCCGACTTCGCGCAGAGACCGAGCCCTGGTGCGTCTTCGACAACACCCGCCTAGGCGCGGCGACCTGGGATGCGCTGGCGCTGCGGGAGCGCACTGAATCCCCTCTATCTTAGAGAGAGGGAGGGGCCCAAGCGAAGCTTGGGAGGGTGAGTGGTTACGCCGTTAGCCGGAGCTCCGGCACATCGCTTCCCGCAGCGCCATGATCGTCCAAGGGCTTCGCCTACCCTCTCACCCTCCCACGCCTACGGCGCGGGCCCCGCCCTCTCCCCTGGGAGAGGGATTCACTTGCTCCCCAGCTCCGTGAACGTCCTGGTCCCAATCGGATAACGCGCCCAGTCCCTGAAGTCGAAGTGCCACCACTCCTCGGGATAGACCTCGAAGCCTTGAGCGACCATGGCCTCGCGCAGCACGGCGCGCAGGGCCCGCTGCTTCGTCGTTCCGCCGACGAAGTCGGCATAGGCGCGGCCGGAGAACTCGTCGTAGCGGCTGGGCATCTCGACGACCCTGCCGGTCTTCAGGTCGTACAGCGTCAGGTCCACGGCGCAGCCGCGGTTGTGGCGCGAGCCCTTGGCCGGGTCGGCGACGAACATGTGGGCGTCGGGCGGCGTGGCCTCCCAGAACATCCAGGTGACGAACCAGGGCCGATAGGCGTCGTGGATCAGGAGGCCGTAACCCTGGGCCGACAGGGCGTCCTGCGCCCGTCTCAGCGCTTGGGCCGCCGGGCGCTGCAGGTAGGCCGCCGCGCGCTCGTAGAGTGGGATGCCCATGAAGTTGTTGGCGCCCGCATAGCGGATGTCGAGCTTGATGCGCGGATCCACCGTCGTCAGGTCGACGAGGTCGGCGGACAGGAAGTCGCCCGTCTCGACCGGCGGCGTCGCGGCCAGGGCCTGCCGTCGCAGCGCCTCGGGGTCGGCGCTGACGCCGGCGCGGATGGCCGCCTCGGTCTCCGCCCCGAAGTCGTGGAAGGCTAGCCGCGACCCGTTCAGCCGCACCGCGCGCGGCTCCAGGGCCAGTTCGCCGCCGCCCGCGATCGCATAGCGTCCGCGCTCCGTCGGCGTCAGCCGCGCGGAGGCGTGGCCGGCGCCGTCGATGTGCAAGGCGTCGTCCTTCTCGAACACCGTCAGCGGCGCGGCCTTGTCGCCGTACTGGCCGATCGCCGCCCATTCGGACCTGAAGAGCGCGAACGCGGAAGGCGCGGCGAAGGCGGCGGCGCCGAGCGCCAGGAAGGATCGTCGAACCAGACCGCCCATCGCCGCCCCCTCCGTTCTGGATTACTTCATCGTCGGAATGACGAAGCTGCTATCGGCCACGTCGCCTTCCGGCCAGCGGGCCGTCACCGTCTTGACCTTGGTGTAGAACTTCACGCCCTCGACGCCGTGCTGGTTGGTGTCGCCGAAGGCCGAGCGCTTCCAGCCGCCGAAGGTGTGATAGGCCACCGGCACCGGGATCGGCACGTTGATCCCGACCATGCCGACATTGACGTTCGCCGCGAACTCGCGGGCGGCGCGGCCGTTGCGGGTGAAGATGGCGACACCGTTGCCATACTGGTGCTCGGACGGCAGGGCGATGGCCTCTTCCAGGGTCTCGGCGCGGACCATCTGCAGCACCGGACCGAAGATCTCCTCGTGATAGGTCTTCATGCCCTTCTTGACGCCATCGAACAGCGACGGGCCGATGAAGAAGCCCTTCTCGAAGCCCTGCAGCTGGAAGTCGCGGCCGTCGACGACCAGCTCGGCGCCCTCTTCCTGGCCGATCCGGATGTAGTCGGCGATCTTGGCGCGGTGCTGGGCGCTGACCACGGGGCCGTAGTGGGCGTCGGGATCGGTGGAGACGCCGACCTTCAGCGTGCCGATCTCGGCGACCATCCGCTCGCGCAGCTCGTCGGCGGTCTTCTTGCCGACGGGGACCACCACCGGCAGAGCCATGCAGCGCTCGCCGGCCGAGCCGAAGGCCGCGCCCGACAGGTCCTTGACCACTTGGTCGAGGTCGGCGTCCGGCAGGACGATCCCGTGGTTCTTGGCCCCGCCCATGGCCTGGACGCGTTTCCCGTGCGCCGTGCCCGTCTGGTAGACGTAGTGGGCGATGTCACTGCTGCCGACGAAGCTGACCGCGCGGATCAGCGGATGGGCCAGGATGGCGTCGACGGCGCTCTTGTCGCCATGGACGACGTTCAACACCCCCGCGGGCGCTCCGGCCTCCATCATCAGCTCGGCCAGCTTGACCGGCACGGTCGGATCCTTCTCCGACGGCTTGAGGATGAAGCTGTTGCCGACCGCGATGCTGATGCCGAACATCCACATCGGGATCATGGCCGGGAAGTTGAACGGGGTGATGCCCGCGCAGACACCCAGCGGCTGGCGCATCGAATAGACGTCGATGCCGGGACCGGCGCCCTCGGTATATTCGCCCTTCAGGATGTGGGGGATGCCGCAGGCGAACTCGATGACCTCCAGGCCCCGCTGGATGTCGCCCTTGGCGTCGGCGATGACCTTGCCGTGCTCGGACGACAGGATCTCGGCCAGGCTGTTCATGTCGCGCTCGATCAGGCGCTTGAACTCGAACATCACCCGGGCGCGGCGCTGCGGATTGGTCTGGGCCCAGCCGACCTGGGCCCTGGCGGCGACCTGGACGGCCGCGTCCAGCTCGGCGTCGGTCGCGAACTGGACGCGCGCCTGGACATCGCCAGTGTTGGGATTGAAGACGTCGCCGTAGCGGCCGGAGGTTCCGACCAGGGCTTGGCCGTTCACGAAATGGGCGATGTCTCGCATGATGCGCTCCCTAACGCTGTTTTGCGCGTCAATAGCATCCCCGGCTTTCGCCGTACCGCGCGAAATTATGCCGCCTCACTCCGCATCGACGTGAACCCGCCGGAAGCGGCCCTGCAGATAGACGAGCGGCTCGTGATCCGGGTCGTAGCGCAGCTTCACGACGCGCCCGACATAGACCCGGTGATCGCCGGCGTCGAAGGCCTGGTGCGTCTCGCACTCGAAATTGGCCATGCAGCCCGGCAGGATCGGCACGCCCGTGCGCCAGGTCTCGGTCTCGACGCCGGTGAAGCGGTCGACGCCCTTCTGCACGAACTGGCGGGCCAGTTCCTGGTGCTCGGCGTGCAGGACATTGACGGCGAAACGGCCGGCGGCGTCCAGGGCCGGCAGGCTGGAGGACTTCAGGTCCACGCAGATCAGCGCCAGCGGCGGGTCCAGCGACACCGAGGTGAAGGAGTTCGCCGTCAGGCCGACGCGCCGGCCGTCCTCGGCGAGCGTGGTGACGACCGTCACGCCGGTCGTGAAACATCCGAATGCGTTGCGCAGGGCGCGGGCGTCGTGGACGCCGCCTTCTCCCAGCTCGATCGTAACCGCCCTACTCATCGCCTTAGCAGTGGGCCAAAGCGATGGCGGGAGCAAGCCGGGGCGCGCCGAGGATCAAGCGAACGTCGCCTTCAGGATCTTTTCCAACCAGACCTGGTCGGTCTCATCGAAGGCGGCGGGCTGGTCGGAGTCGACGTCGAACACGGCGATCAGTTGGCCCTGCGGGTCGAACACCGGAACGACGACCTCGCTCTGGGAGCGGCTGTCGCAGGCGATGTGGCCGGGGAAGGCGTGGACGTCGGCGACCAGCTGGGTCTGGCCGGTCTCGGCGGCCGCGCCGCAGACGCCGCGTCCGAACGCGATGCGCAGGCAGCCCAGCGTGCCCTGGTACGGGCCGACGACCAGCTCGCGCGGCTTGGCCGGGTCGACGACGTAGAAGCCCGTCCAGAAATAGTGGTCGAAGCTGTTGGCCAGCATCGAGGCCACCGTCGCCATGCGGGCGGTCAGGTTGCTCTCGCCGTCCAGCACGGACGCGATCTCGTCGGCGACCTCGGCATAGCGGGTCGCCTTGTCGGCGGAGAGGGTGATGTCGTTGAACGCTTCGGCCATGGCGGGGATATAGCGCGGCCGGCGCGGGATGCGAGGGGGGAAGTCGCTTGGGGGCGTTACGAAACCGACGCCTACGCCGGCGGGCCCGCCGTCAGCAGCCAGCCGACAATCATGCGCTCGAAATCGACATAGGGCACGTTTTCGGGGTCGAACTCGAGATCGGAGGCGAGGGCCGGCAGGTCGGCCATGAAGACCTGGAACAGCCGCGCGACGCGATCGGCGCTCGGCAATTGCCGCCGCGAGACATTGGCCAGCCAGTCGCGGGTCTTCCGCAAGGCCTCGATGGCGTCGCCGCCATGGCCGTGAATGTCCATGCCGGCGAGGTCGGAAATGAAGCGCTGATAGCGGTAGCGCTCGACGTCCAGGACCAGGAGGCGCTTGGCGCTCTGCGCCTTGCCGCCAAAGCGCTTGGCGCCCAGGAAGATCCCGAGCTCCAGAGGCATGTTGAAACGCGGAAGCTGGTGGGCGGCGTCCAGTTCGGTGCGCGACAGGTCGTGAATACCGTATCGGCACTCGCCGATCAGGCCGTAAAGCTTGTCGATACGCGTCTGGCCGCCATCATCGAGCTCCATCGCCGAGCGCGGGCGGAAGCCACAGGCATAGATGGCGAAGATCAGAGCCCTGAAGGTTGGCCTGTAGGCGTCGTCGAACGGGCAGTTGATGAACACGTCATCCGCCGATGTCCCCGACTTGGCGGCCAAGCGCTATTTCTTCTTGCTCTGGACGTCCCTGGCGACCCGGCTGGCTTCGCGGATCGTGATCGAACTTCCCTTCGACGCGGGGTTCAGCACGAAACGCCCCGTGGCCGCGCTGCGGCCAGCCACGTGGCTGCCGGCCTTGCCCATCTTGGGGGACGCTGAGTTGGTCGAGGTCGCCATAGCGAGAATGTGCGTCTTCGCCCCTCGAAGGGCAAGGGACAAATCGCGAACGCCCTAGAACTCCTCCCACTCCCCAGGTCGCGAGCTGGGCGCCACCTTCAGAGCGTTCGAGCCCTGGACGTAGCGTTGGCGGAAGCTCTCGCGGGTCGGGGCGGCCACCGTCGGGCGCTGCGGCGGCGCGGCCGGACGACGCTCGATGCGGGCCGGCATCTCGTGGATCTCGGCGCCGACCTGATAGCGGCCGACCAGACGCTCCAGCTCGGCGGCTTTGGCGGCCAGGGCGCGGCTGGCGGCGCTGGACTGCTGGACCATGGCCGCGTTCTGCTGGATCACCTGGTCCATCTGGTTCACCGCCTGGTTCACCTCGGCCAGGCCCGTGGCCTGCTCCTTGGACGAGGCGGCGATGTCGCCGACCAGCTCGTTGATCTCGGCCACCTGGACCAGGATCTCGCGCAGGGTGTCGCCGGTCTCGCCCACCAGCTTGACGCCCTTGCCGACCTGATCGGTCGAGGCGGTGATCAGGCCCTTGATCTCCTTGGCCGCGTCGGCGGAGCGCTGGGCCAGGGCCCGAACTTCCTGGGCGACCACGGCGAAGCCGCGACCGGCCTCGCCCGCGCGGGCCGCCTCGACGCCGGCGTTGAGGGCCAGCAGGTTGGTCTGGAAGGCGATCTCGTCGATGACGCCGATGATCTGGGTGATCGACTGCGAGGATTTCTCGATGCCGCTCATGGCCTCGACGGCTTCGGTGACCACCGCGCCGCTGCGCTCGGCGGCGGCCTTGGCGGTGATGGTCACCTGTCGGGCCCGCTCAGCCCCTTCCGAGCTGCGCTTGACGGTGGCGGTGATCTGATCAAGCGACGCGGCGGTCTGGGCCAGGCCCGAGGCCTGCCGCTCGGTGCGCTGGGCCAGATCGTCGGCGGCGTCGCCGATCTCGATGCAGCCGCCCCGAATGTTACGCGCCGCGCCCAGAATGCCCGCCAGCGTGGCCTGCAGAGTCTCGACGGCGGCGTTGAAGTCGCGCGGCATCTGCACGGCGTCGCCCTGAAAAGCGTCCTCGCGCATGCGCCAGATCAGGTCGCCCTCGGCCAGCCGCTCCAGCCCCTCGCCCAGCGCATCCTCGGCCCGGGCGTAGGCGTCGGCCTGCTCGGCGGCCTCCTGCGCCTGGCGGCGGTGCTCGGCCTCGGTCGCGGCCCACTGGGCCTCGCGCTCAGCCTTCTGGCGTTCGTTGTCGGCCAGGGTGTTGCGGAAGCCGTCTAGCGCACGGGCGACCGTCCCGATCTCGTCGTTGCTCTCGGTCCCGTGGACGGCCTGGTCGTAGCGACCGGCGCTCAGCGCCTCGACCGAGCGCGACAGGCCGCCCAGCGGCTTCTTGACCACCGCCTTGGCGGTCATGGCGAGCGCGATCAGCACGGCGACGGTAAAGACCGCGCCAGCCGCCAGCAAGGTCAGCGCCACGCCGAAGCTGCCGGCCTGCAGCGCCACGCCGCCAGCGGCGGCGATCAGCAGCACGCCCATCGTCAGTCCGGTGGCGAGGATCAGCTTCCGGGCGATGGTCGATCGGGACATGAACAAGGTCTCCGGCCAGAACTATGGCTGTTAACCCTGTCTTTGACGATCGATTCCTGAATCGCCCGTTAACCACGTTTCAGGGATGCCCGAAACGGGCCTTCACCGGCGCGTAGCTGTCCCAAACCTGGCCGTCGCTGACCGAGCGCAGCAGCTTGACGTACTCGGCATGACTCCAGGCCAAGGGCGTCGCGGAATCGGTCCCCTCGCCGCGGTCGTAGCCGTGCGGGCTGGCCGCGCCGACGCCGTCCCAGACCTGCTCGGGGATCAGCAGGCCATCATTGGCGAACAGCTCCATGGCTCGGACATAGGTGTCACGGATCTTCTTGACCGCGGCCGCATCCGGTTTGCCCGAGACGCCGGCCAAGGCCAGTTCATAGTGGCCGCGCTCGCCGGTGAAAATCGGCCACACCCGGCCGCGCTGGCCGGCGCGCATTTGGCCGCCTTCGCCGTAGTTGGCGCCGGTCGCGACGTCCTCGCCATAGCCGTCGACGCCATAGCGCCGCCAGCCGGGGAAGGTCCCCCGCTCGCCCGGGAAAGTGAAGTCGTAGCGGACGCGATAGAGGTCCTCCATCGCCTGGTCGTCCAGCTTGGGCAGGGTCGCGACGATGGCCGGATCATCGGCGCGACGCACGCCGTAGCGGACCAGCTCGAGGAAGCCGGCGTCCAGCATCTTGTCCTCGGGGACCGCCGCCTGGCCGTTGCGTTCCTCGACTGGGCTCTTGTTGTCCGGATCCTGGTCGCTGTTCAGGCGCAGATAGTAGTGGCCGTCGCCGAACGATCCCTTGGTCGTGACCATGCGGGCCTCAACCTTGGCCGAGTAATCATCGGCGGTCTTGCGGTAGGTCTCGGCCGAGGCCTTGTCGCCGGCCGCTTCGGCGATGTCTCCGGCGACCACCAGGCCCGCGATCACGGCGGCGGTCGTCGAGGGCGAATAGCCGCCCTGCTCTTCCCAGCGCTCCTGCTGGGTGAACGGCGGGGTGATGGTGGCGCTGTTCCAGCCCAGTCCCACTTTGCCGCCCCTCACCAGGAAGTCGGCGGCGGGCTTCAGCATCCGACTGTAATAGGCCTTCAGCTCGGCCTCGGGCAGCCAGCCCAGCTTCCACAGCTTCCAGCCCAGCATGATCGGCATGGCGGTCTGGTCCAGCTGGACGCCGACCCATTCCGGCGTGCCGTCGACGTGCGACTTCTGCAGGAACCAGCCGCCGACGCCGGTATTGCCCGGAGTCTTCGGACCGACCTGCACGGTCGGCAGATAGTGGAAGGCGGCGAGAGGCGTCTGCTTGTCGCCCAGCGCCGCCAACGCCATGGCGCACTGGTAGAAGTCGCGCGGCCAGACGGCCTTGTAGCCGGTCGAGGACTGGGTGGCGTCCACCGTGTCGCCCCACGGGTTCGACAGCGAGGCGATCAAGGCGCCGGCGTGGGTGCGGTCCTCCTGCACCTTCAGCATCAGGGCCGAGGCCTGGACCAGCTTGCCGCCGTCCTCGGACGCCTCGCGCAGGCGCGACAGCTCGCTCAGCGAGGCCAGATAGTCCTCCCAGCCCACCCGCGCGCCCTCGCCGTTGAAGCGGGCCAACACCTCGGCATAGCCGGTCTTCAAGGTGGCGGCGGCGCTCGCGTCGGCGGCCTTGGCGCCGGGGCCGAAGCCGATGGCGAAGTCGAAGGTCGCCTCCTTGGCCACCGCCGGCAGCTGGGCGGTCAGGACGATCGCGCCCTTGGCCGAGGTGGTCGTGGCCGTCAGTCCCGCCAGGGCGTCGCCGTCCTGCAGCGTGCTGGCCGACGCCTTGGCGAAGGGCTTCGCCCCCTTGAGGCTGAGGAAGGCCTTGCCCTCGTAGGCGGTCAGGGAGGTCGTCGAGGCCGCGCCCACATCGCCGCCGCCGGTGTTGGCCATGTGCGGCTCCAGCACAAGGGTCGGGGTCACCGGTCCCTTCAGCGCCCTGACCGTCACGCGTACGAACAAGCTGTTGCGGTCCGGATCTGTGAAGATCCGCTTCTCGATGACAAAGCGGCCTTGGCGATCGGCGGTGGTGATCTTGTAGGCCGGCGACAGCGGGCGGCCGGCGCTGTCGACGTGCAGATATTCGGTCTTGGCCGTGGTGTCCGCGCCCTCGACCGCGAGACCCGTCGCGGTCTGGACGGCGATGCGCATCTGCTTGATCTGGGCCTCGTGGATCAGGCCATACATCGTCTCGGTCAGAACGCCGTCGGCGATCGAGAACCAGACCTTGGACACCGCGCCCGTCGGGCCGCCCGGCTTGTAGGCGCCGTCGACATAGGCCTCGTAGGACGCGCCGACGCCGGTCTTGGCCGAATAGGCCCAGGTCGTGGCCGGAGCCGCGGCGTGGGCGGCGCTGGCGAGAGCGGTGGCGGCCGAGGCCAGGGCGAGCAGTTTCAGGCGGCGCATGGCGAGGACCTCGTCAGGCTGGGGGAACAGGGGATCAGGCCGGCTTGGCGTCGCGAACCGCGAAGGTCGCCAGGGCCGCGATGATCAGGGAGGCCGCGCCCAGGACGAGCGCGTAGATGGCCTGGCCGCCGAAGAAGGTTTTCAGCAGCAGGCCCAGCACCGTCGCCGCCAAGAGCTGCGGGATGACGATGAAGAAATTGAAGACGCCCATGTAGACGCCCATCTTCCGCGCCGGCAGGGCGCCGGCCAGGATCGAATACGGGGCCGAGAGGATCGAGCTCCAGGCGAAGCCCACGCCAATCATGCCGATCCAGAGCAGACT
The DNA here is from genome assembly GCF_002742635.1 of Caulobacter sp. X. Taxonomy (NCBI): domain Bacteria; kingdom Pseudomonadati; phylum Pseudomonadota; class Alphaproteobacteria; order Caulobacterales; family Caulobacteraceae; genus Caulobacter; species Caulobacter sp. X. The sequence goes on from NZ_PEGF01000001.1 coordinate 1,059,732, forward strand.
AGGCTGGCGGATCAGCAGGAAGGACAGCAGGCCCAGCGCGCCCAGCGTCAGGCAGACGGCGTGGCTGACCTTGCGGCTCGAAACCTTGACCATCAGGGGGATCAGCAGGGCCGCCAGGGCCGCGACGCCATTGTAGACGGCGAACAGCACGCCCACCCAGTCGGCGCCCTGGTTATAGGCCTTCGACGCGGCGTCGGTGGCGTGGAAATGGACCGCCGCCACGGCGGGGGTCGTATAGATCCACATGGCGAACAGGCCAAACCACGAGAAGAACTGCACCACCGCCAACTGGCGCATGGTCACGGGCATGCGGAAGACGTCTTCGAGGACCTCGGAGAAGCCGTTGTCGGTGCGGCCCAGGCGCTTGAACCTTGCTCCAGCCACGCCCGCGGCGCCGAACGCCAGCAGGAGCGCGGCCAGGACGTAGAGTTCCTTCTCCAGGCGGGCGAACCAGACGACCGCCGCCAGAGCCAAGCCCGCCAGCACGCCGCTGACGCCAAGGGCGATGTAGGCGTTGACCGAGGGGGCGGGCTCCTGGCGCGGACCAAAACCCCTCGCCTCTTCGGCCTCAAAGACCTGAAGCTGCTCGGGCGGATATTCGCGGGTCGTGAAGACCGTCCACATCACCGCCAGCAGCAGCCCCGCGCCGCCGACGTAGAAGGCGATCCTGACCGCGTCGGGGATCTGGCCCGGCGGCGCCGTGTTGGAGACGTGGAGCCAGTTGGTCAGCATCCACGGCAGGGCCGAGGCCAACACCGCGCCAAGCCCGATGAAGAAGCTCTGCATGGCGTAGCCGGTCGCCCGCTGCTCGTCGGGCAGGTTGTCGCCGACGAAGGCCCGGAACGGCTCCATGGTCACGTTGATCGAGGCGTCCATGATCCACAGCGCCGCGGCCGCCACCCACAGGGTCGGCGAATTGGGCATGATCAAGAGGCCCAGGGTCGTCAGGATCGCGCCCCAGAAGAAATATGGCCGCCGACGGCCCAAGCGTCCCCAGGTCTTGTCGCTGAAATGGCCGATGATCGGCTGGACCAAGAGGCCCGTGGCCGGCGCGGCGATCCACAGGATCGCCAGGTGGTTCACGTCCACGCCCAGGGTCTGGAAGATCCGGCTGGTGTTGGCGTTCTGCAGGCCGAAACCGATCTGGATTCCGAAGAACCCAAAGCACATGTTCCAGATCTGCAGGAAAGTCAGCCTCTGCCTGGCCATCCGTCTCCGCCCCGTCGCGATCGGTTGAGCCCGATCCATTTTCGCAATATTTTGCACAAACTGCGCGCGCCACATTTGCACATGGCGATCGACGCCTTGCAACGGGAAATACGGATAATTCTCGATTATTTGCGCTGACGCATGCGCGAGCGGGCAGGCGCAGCCGCAACCTCCTGCTCAAATCTTTGCATTATTTTTCAGCGCAGCCGAGCGCGCTGTGTTCGACCGCGCGCCGGTTGCAAATCTCGCCGAACATGGCCTTATGGCCAATGAAAAACTTTGCAGAAATGTTTGCGTTGAGGGACGGGCGTTCGGTGAGCAGAGGCGCGACACGACTTGAGGACCTGGCCAAGCTGGCCGGAGTTTCGATCTCCACCGCCTCGCGGGCGCTGAATGACAGCCCGGCGGTCAACCAGCGCACCAAGCAGCTGATCTGGAAGCTGGCGCGCGAGATGGACTATCCATTCCGCCGCTACATGCCCGCCGGCCCGATCGGCGCCGAGGCCACGATCGCTCTCGTCACCCCGCGCCCGCAGGGCCGCGACAGCGGCATGTCCGACCCGTTCTTTCTCGAGTTGCTGGCCGGCGTCGGCGAGGCGGCCAAGGAGCGCGGCTGCGACGTGATCCTTAGCCACATCGCGCCGGCCAATTTCGAGGACCTGGCGGCGGCGATGAACACCAGCCGCGCCGAGGGGGTGATCTTCCTGGGCCAGAGCTCGCTGCACGCGGCCTTCAACCGGCTGGCCGAGACCGAGACCCGCTTCGTCGTCTGGGGCGCCCAGTTCCCGGACCAGAACTACTGCTCGGTCGGCTCGGACAACATCCAGGGCGGCCGTCGCGCGACGCTGCACCTGGCGCGCCTGGGCCGCAAGCGCATCGTCTTCCTGGGCGACACCGAGGCGCCCGAAGCCATGCACCGCCACCGCGGCTATCTGGAAGCCCTGGAGCAGGCCAAGCTGGGCGTCGATCCCGACCTGATCGTCCCAGCCCACTTCGAGGTCGAGTCGGCCGAGGCCGCCATCGACAGCCTGATCCACCATGGCATCCAGTTCGACGGCGTGGTCGCCGCGTCCGACCTAATCGCCCTGGGCGCCATCCGGGCGTTGAAGCACGCGGGCCTGTCGGTTCCCGGCGACGTTTCGGTCATGGGTTTCGACAACGTGCCGTTCAGCCGTTACGCCAGCCCGGCCCTCTCGACCATCGCCCAGGACACCGCCAAGGCCGGCCGGCTGATGGTGTCCAAACTGCTCGACAGCGGCGAACGCGCCAGCCGCTCCGAGCGCGTGCCGACCGATCTGATCATCCGCGAGAGCTGCGGGGGGTAGAGCCCCCGCGGAGACCTTTCCCGCCCCGGAATCCAGCTGCCGAGGCCGCCGGCCGGCCGCGGCGCCAAATCATCAGGGCGCCGGCGCGTGATCAATGCTGAACGTCCGCGCCATGCGCCATTGGCCGTCGGCGCCAAGACGCCACAGGATCGAGAACCGCGCCTTGCCGGCGAGGCGCTCTGCCCCCTCGCCCTTTCGCTCGTAGAAGAGGTGCGCTCCCTCCTCGACCGCGCCGAAACCAGGGATGGCATAGACCTTCAGCGTTTCGGGGACCAGCTCTCGACGAGACCGCCAGGCGTCCGGCGCGCGCTTGGCGGCGCAGCTCTTGGCGTAGTCGGCGACGAAGGCGTCGTGGTCCATCGCCCCGCCCTTGTCGTGGTAGAACTCCATGTCATCCGTCACGAGGCCCGCCAGCGCCGCAGGATCGCATTTTGCGAACATGACGTCGAACAACACGGCGTCGCGCGCCGCGATGGTCTGGGTGAGAGCGGGCTGCGCCGGCACGAGGACGGAAGTCGCGGCGAGCGCGGCGAGAAGGGCGAACATCGGACACTCCGAGACTTAGCGCGGACCTGGATCCCGCATTCGCCGAACAATGTCGCGTGAATTCGCGGTCATCCCGCAAACCGCTTGGCCGCCGCTAGGTCTCGTTAGCCCGTCGAGCGATCAGCCCCGCGCAGACCGGCATCTCGCCCTCGCCCCCCAGGTTGACGCCGTCGACCAGCCTCCAGCCGTCGGGCAGCGACCAGGCGACCGCCTCGTGCCCCAGGTTGAAGGCCAGCAGCAGCGCGTCCGCCCCCTCCCCGCGCTGGAAGATCAGCAGCGGGCTGTTGGTGTCGAGGAAGGTGATCGCGCCCGTGCGCAGCGCCGGGTGGCTGCGGCGCAAGGCGATCAGGCGGCGCGCGACATGCAGGGTCGAGTTCGGGTCCGCCTCCTGCGCGTCAACGGCCAGCGGCAGGTGCTCGGGATCGACCGGCAGCCAGGGCTCGACCGCCGAGAAGCCGGCGTTCAGAGAATGGGCCAGCCAGGGCATGGGCGTGCGAGCCCCGTCGCGACCTAGCGTCTGCGGCCAATTGGCGATGGCTTCGGGATCCTGCAGCCGCTCGAACGGCACATTGGCCTGAGGCAGGCCCAATTCCTCGCCCTGATAGACGAAGACATTGCCCCGCAGGCCCATCAGCAGCAGCAGGGCCATCTCGGCGAAGGCCTTGCGGTCGCGGCCCTCGGCCCAACGCGACACCGCGCGCGGGGCGTCGTGGTTCGAGAAGGTCCAGGACGGCCAGCCCTCCCCGTCCGCGCCGGGCCACATGGCCGCGCCCTGCGGGATCATGTCGCCGGTCAGCTTGTCGGCGTAGAGATAGAGGAAGCCATAGGCGCTGTTCAGACGGTCCTCGCCCGCCGTGAACAGCTTCATCTCGCGGTCAGCGTGGTCGCCGCCCACCTCGGCGACCGAGAACCGGCCGCCCGCCGCGTCGGTCAGCGCCCGGATGCGCGACAGGAACTTCGGGATGTCGGCGTGGCTCTGGTTGTGGATCTTGTCCTGGAAATCGAACGGCCGCGTGCGTTTTCCGCCCGGCGGCAGCGGCGGATTGTCGGTCAGGGCCGGGTCGTGCATCGAGAAGTTGATGGCGTCGAAGCGGAAGCCGTCGACGCCCTTGTCGATCCAGAACTGGGTGACGGCCAGCAGCGCGTCCTGGACCGCCGGATTGTGCAGGTTCAGCTGCGGCTGGCTGCTGAGGAAATTGTGCATGTAGTACTGGCCGCGACGGGCGTCCCAGGTCCAGGCCGGGCCGCCGAACACCGACTGCCAGTTGCTGGGCGGGCTGCCGTCGGGCTTGGCGTCAGCCCAGACGAACCAGTCGGCCTTGGCGTTGGTCCGATCCTGCCGGCTCTCGGCGAACCAGGGGTGCTCCTCCGAGGTGTGCGAGAAGACGAGATCGATGATGATCTTCAGGTCCAGCGCGTGAGCCTTGGCGATCAGGGCGTCGAAGTCGGCCAAGGTCCCAAAGATCGGGTCGACATCGCGATAGTCCGAGACGTCGTAGCCGAAGTCCTTCATCGGCGACTTGAAGAACGGCGACAGCCACACGCCCTCGACGCCCAGCGAGGCGATGTGCTCGAGGCGGCCCGTGATCCCCGGCAGGTCGCCGACGCCATCGCCGTTCGAGTCGGCGAAGCTGCGCGGATAGACCTGATAGATCACCGCCCCGCGCCACCACTCGCTCATCAAGGTCTCCGCACGGGGCTTGGCTAGAACTTCAACGGTCACGGTCGTCCCTCGGAAACGCATAGCATGTAGTCGAGCGGCGCAAGCTCGACGGAATAGCTGCCCGGCGCGGCGGCGCTGGGCTGGCAGGCGCCGCGCAGAGCGCGCCAGGACGCCGAACCGGCCTCGACCTGGACATTCGCCCGGATCGGCTTGTCGCTGGTGTTGAAGACAGCCAGAACCTCGGTCCCCGCCAGCAGGCGCGAGAAGGCGAAGAGGCCCGGCTGCTGGTCGGCGACGCGCGTCACCTGACGGCCCTCGCGCAAGGCCGGCGTCGCGGCGCGCAGGCGGGCCAGCTCGGAGATCCGCCGGTAGAGGACGCCTTGCGGATCGAAGGCCGATCTCGGCCCGGTCGTCGCCGTGCCGATCAGACGATTGTCGTTGTAGCTGGCGACCTGGCTCGGGAACATGTCCTCGCGCGCGTCGGCATAGTCGCCATCGCCGGTGAAGCCCTGCTCGTCGCCATAATAGATCGTCGGGACGCCGCGCGCGGTCAGCAGGATGGCGTTGGCCAGGGTCGCGCGCGCGAGGAGCTCCCCGTCGCCGATTCCTGGGCAGGCCTTCGCCAGGAACCAACCGATGCGCCCCATGTCGTGGTTGCCCAGGAAGGTCGGCAGCTGAAGAGCGCCCGCCGCGCCGCCCTCGTAGACGGAATCGGCCGCGAAGACCCGCGCCAACCGCTCCGGCCCCGCCCTGCCTGTGAGGACGTCGGTCACGGCCGCCTGAAAGGCGAAGTCCAGCACCGCCGGCAGCTTGTCGACGCGCGTGTGGCTGGCCAGGATCGCGGGGTCGGGATCGAACACCTCGCCGAAGATGTGGAAGTTCGGGATGCCCCTGGCCTTGGCGCGGGCCAGCATGGCCGGGACGAAGGCTTGCCAGAACTCGGGGTTCACATGGCGAGCGGTGTCGATGCGGAAGCCGTCGATCCCGAACTCGTCGATCCACTTTCCGTAGACGTGGATGAAGCCCCGCACGACGCGCGGATTCTCGGTGAAGACGTCGTCCAGGGTGGCGAAGTCACCGGTCAGCGAGCTCTCCCCCGCGAACGTGCTCTCGCCCCGGTTATGGTAGTAGATCGGATCGTTCAGCCATTCGGGCGTCTTGGCGCGCTCCTGGTCGCGCGGAACGAACGGCGTGTAGGCCCAGTCCGGCCGCGTCAGCTTGGCGAAGTCCTTGCCGTCGAAGCCGGCATTGATCGCCGGTCCGGCCGCCCCGCCCCTTCGCGTGTAGGGATAGTCGGCGACGCTCCGATAAGGACAATGCCCCTCCGGACATTCGCGGTACTGGATGACGTCGGCCGTGTGGTTCACGACGATGTCCATGTAGACCTTCAGCCCCCGCGCGTGGGCGGCGTCGACCAGGGCCTTGAAGTCGGCCTTGGTCCCGAAGTGCGGATCGACGTCGGTAAAGTCGGTGATCCAGTAGCCGTGATGCGCCGCCGACTCGTGGCCCGGCGCGCCCTGCACCGGCTTATTCGTGAAGATCGGCGCCAGCCAGATCGCCGTCGCGCCTAGGCCCTGGATGTAGTCCAGCCGGCGGGTCGCGCCCTTCAGGTCGCCGCCGTGATAGAAGCTGGCCCGCGTCGGATCGAAGCCGTCGACCAGCGCCCCCCGGTTCGGACCGCCATGGTCGTTGGCCAGGTCGCCATTCTCGAAGCGGTCGGGCAGCAGGAAGTAGATCACCTCATCCCGCGGCTTGCGCTGCAGATAAGGCGCGGGCGCGGAAAGCGCTGAGGCGGCGATGGCGCTCAAGCTCAAGGCGGCCAGCAGTGTGCGTCGCCAAGGCGTCATGATCGGCATCGCTCCCTCCCCGCGCCCGGTTATCGCCGGACCTCCGCTGCAATTCTTTGCAAGAATTTGCAGGGCCGGAGCGAGCCTGTCAATCCGCGTTCTCAGGCCGATTTGCGGCGATTTTCCACCTACGTCCAGCGCGACAAGTGGGACAAATAGGCCACATATCGCCGAAACCACGCGCAGGCGGGCATCCCACTCGCGCCGATTTGCACTTTTTTGGGTTGATTACATCGGATTAATTTGCAGTAATTTTCATCAACGGCCCGCCGCATCCACAAAGCGCAGAGCCGGACAGGGAGGGCGAGACTCATGAGCACTGCAATTTCGCGCCGCCGCGCCTGGCTGATGACCGGCGCAGCCACGGGCTTGGCGCTGACCGTCGCGCTGGCCGGTTCGGCCCAGGCGCAGACCGCCGCCCCCGCGCCGCAAGACAACGCGCAAGTCGAAGAAGTCGTGGTCACCGGCATCCGTCGCGGCATCGAAGGCGCCATCTCGCTGAAGAAAAGCTCGACCTCGATCGTCGAAGCGGTCTCGGCCGAAGACATCGGCAAGCTGCCGGACATGTCGATCGCCGAGTCGATCGCGCGCCTGCCAGGGTTGACTGCACAGCGCCTGGACGGCCGCGGCCAGGTCATCTCGATCCGGGGCCTTGCGCCCGACTTCACCACCGCCCTGCTGAACGGCCGCGAGCAGGTCTCGACCGGCGACAACCGCGGGGTCGAGTTCGACCAGTATCCGTCGGAACTACTGAGCGCGGTCGTCGTCTACAAGACCCCGGACGCCGGCCTGATCGGCCAGGGCCTGGCCGGCACCGCCGACATGCGCACCGTCCGCCCGCTGGCCTTCGGCAAGCGCGCCCTCGCCGTCGGCGCCCGCTACGAGTGGAACGACATCGGCGCCCTGAACGCCGGGACCAAGTCGCACGGCAACCGCCTCAGCGTCTCGTACATCGACCAGTTCATGGACGGTAAGCTGGGCCTGGCCCTGGGCTACGCCCACATGGAGTCGCCCTATCAGGCCGAGCGCTGGAATAGCTGGGGCTACCCCACCGACGCGGCCGGCAATCTGGTGATCGGCGGCGCCAAGCCGTACGTCCAGTCCAGCATGCTCAAGCGCGACGGTTTCATCGGCGTGGTCGAGTTCGCGCCGACCGACCGCTTCACCTCATCGCTGGACGTCTTCTATTCGGAGTTCAACAACCACCAGATCCAACGCGGCGTCGAACTGCCCTTGGTCTGGGGCGGCGTCCCGCTGACCAATTCCAAGGTCTCGAACGGCATGGTCGTCGGCGGCGCCTTCAACGGCGTCAAGGGCGTGGTGCGCAACGACGGCAACGACCGCGACGCCACGATCAAGTCCCTGGGCTGGAACAACAAGTGGGAGCTGGGCGACGCCTGGACCCTGGTGACCGACCTCTCCTGGTCCAAGGTCGAGCGCACCGACCAGGTCGTCGAGTCCTATTCGGGCACGGGCCGCGCCGGCGTCGGCGCCACCGACAACATGACCTTCATGATGGACGGCGACGGCAAGGCGATCTTCACCTCAACGCTGAACTACGCCGACGCCAACCAGATCAAGCTGACCAGCCCGCAAGGCTGGGGCGGCGACATCATCACCGGCGGCCAGGATGGCTATCTGAACCAGCCGACCATCGAGGACGAGCTGAAGACCGGCCGCTTCTCGATCACCCGCGACCTGGACAAGGGCCTCTCCAGCGTCGAGCTGGGCGCCAGCTACAGCGAACGCACCAAGGGCCTGGTCAACGACGAGTGGTTCCTGCGCGCCAAGGGCTCGCCGGCCAGCGTCACGATCCCCTCCTCGGCCATCGTCGGAACGACCTCGCTGGGCTTCATCGGCCTGGGCAATGTAATCAGCTACGACCCGTTCGCGCTGATCAAGTCCGGCGCCTATGACCTGGTCCGCAACCCGAACGCCGATGTGCTGGTCAAGAGCTGGGACGTCGAGGAGAAGGTCGCGATTGGCTACCTGAAGGCCAATATCGACGCCGACCTGGGCGGCGTGCCGGTGACCGGCAACTTTGGCTTCCAGGTCGTGCACACCGACCAGGGCTCCACCGCCCTGGGCGCCAGCGGCACCGGCAGCGGCGTCGTTCGCGCCAACCTCTCGGGCGGCAAGAAGTACGTCGACTTCCTGCCCAGCGTGAACCTGCGCTTCGCCCTGCCGGGCGAGCAAAGCCTGCGCTTCGCGGTCGCCCGGACCTTGGCCCGTCCGCGCATGGACCAGATGCGCGCCAGCAAGACCTTCACCTACGACCAGGCCAAGGCTGGCAACAGCAACATCAACTTCTCGCCCTGGAGCGGGACCGGCGGCAATCCGGAGCTCGAGCCCTGGCGCGCCGACGCCTATGACGTCTCGTACGAGAAGTACTTCGGCCGTCAGGCCTACGTGTCGCTCGCCGCCTTCTACAAGGACCTGAAGACCTACGTTTACGACCAGAGCGTCATCTTCGACTTCACCGGCTTCCCGATCGGCGGCGGGCCGGAGCCGGCGACGCGTCAGGGTCTCGTGACCACGCCGCAGAACGGCAAGGGCGGCTCGCTGAAGGGCGTCGAGTTCGCCGTCTCCATGCCGGGCGCGCTGCTGACCCCGATGCTGGACGGTTTCGGCGCGACCTTCAGCGCCTCCTACACCGACAGCTCGATCCAGCCGAACCCCAGCGACAAGACCCAGCCGATCCCGGGTCTCTCGAAGACCGTCGCCAACCTGACCGTCTATTACGAGAAGAACGGCTTCTCGTTCCGGATCAGCGACCGCTATCGGTCCAAGTTCCTGGGCGAGGTCACCGGCTTCGGCAACGGCCGCAACTACCGGATGGTCAAGGGCGAGTCCGTCGTCGACAGCCAGATCGGCTACACCTTCAACGAAGGTCCGATGCAGGGGCTGTCGGTGCTGGCCCAGGTCAACAACCTGACCGACGAGCCGTTCACCACCTACCAGAACAACGACACCCGCCAGGTGATCGACTACCAGCGCTACGGCCGCACCTACCTGATCGGCCTGTCGTACAAGTTCTAGCCCCCTTTCCTTCCCCCGAGAGCCTGTCCGTTTCTGATGGCGACATCAGAAACGGGTCAACAGGCTCTCTCACTTAGAGCGTTTGGAGCATGGCGGGCGGCGAAACCGCTCACACTTTCGCCTGCCATGCTCCAGGCGCCTTGAGCCCTCGCCGGTCCTGCCCGGCGAGGGTTTTCTTTTGGCTGGCGCTAGGGCTTGGGCTCGGCCGAAACGGCTTGCGGCGCCGGGGGACAGGCGCGGGTCACCTTCAGCGCGCCGCCTCCGGGCTGGGCCTTGTCGAGGGTCAGGTCGACGGTGCGCTCGCAGCCCTCGTTCAGGATCTGGACCGCGCGCGCCAGGGTGACGGGATCGGCGGCCAGACCCGCGCAGCCAGACAGCATGACGGCCATGACGAGGCCCGCCATCGGGCCGATGATGTGTTTCATCGCAAAACTCCCTTTAAGGGTTTGGGGATCAGGCCGCGTGACCCAGGAAGACGGCGCGCTCGGCCTCGCGGCGGGCGACCAGGCCCGGCAGCTCGCGGCCGCCGGCGAAGCGCCACAGGCGGAAGGCGTCGGCCGCCCCCGCGACGTCGCCGGCGATCAGCTTTCGGCGCACGCTGCTGTCGGCGAAGTCGGGACCGCCGCCGACCTCCCCGACGCCGATGTTGTAGGCCAGGCTGACCATCGCCCCCAGCTGACCGTCGCTCAGCGGCGTGCGGGGAAACAGCGCGACGACCTTGTCGCAGACGGCCTGGGCGTCGGCCTTCAGCAAGGCGTCGGCGTCCGCCCGGACCATCCCCGCCGGCCAGCGCGCGCGCCACAGCCGATAGGCGGTCTCGCGGTCGCGGACAGGCTTGCCGGCGACGAACAGCGCATGGCCCCAGCCGACGGTGTAGAGGCCGACCGGATCGGCCTGAGGCTCCAGCACGGCGGTCGCCTTGTCGCCGTCGTGCAGCCCCTCGAACCGCTTGATCAGCGCGAGCGCGCAGGCGGGAACGCCCCGCGCCGAGGGCGTGGGCATGGTTGGGGTCCTTTCGTGGGAGGTGGTTAGGCGGTCAGCCGACCGCGGGGGTGACGACCGGCTTGTCGCCGGCCGCCACTTCGAAGTGCTGGGACGAAGGCTCGTCGGCCAGGCCGTGGACGGCCAGGACGCGGCGATAGGCCGAGACCTTAGCCTCCAGCTGGCGCTTCTCGCCCTCCAGGAGGGCGATGCGGGCGTCCTTGTCGAGGATCATGCGGCTATGCTCGCGGCGCAGGTCGCTCAGCTCGGCCTCGACCTGTTCGAGGCGCTGAGCCAGGCGTTCGGCCTCCTCGCGCAGGGTGTGGATCACCCCCGAGGCGGCGTCCTGCGCCATCTGCATCAGATCCGCCTCGGCCCTGCGGGCCAGAGCCCGCCGGCCGAGGAGATCCTTGATCACCGCATAGACCCCCGGCGCGGCCACCACGGCGTAGGGCCACGTCTTGGCGAGGGCTGTGGGGAGGTCCATGGGGGTTAGGGCTGGGCGTTAGACCCGCCTACCACTCCACGACGACGAGACCGTCGCCGCCCTGGGACGCGCCACTGCCAACGCCAGCACAGCCACCGCCGCCGCCGCCGTAGCCTGGCTTCTGAGCATAGGCACTCGAACTCGCTGTCACAGCTCCGCCAGCGCCGCCAAATGCCCCACCGCCAGAGGCGAGGTAGGTGGTTCCGTTCGCATTTGCATGACCACCGCCGCCTGCGCCCGTACCGCCAGACCCCGAAGCGCCGCTCTGTCCGTAGGCCGGCCCACCGCCGCCACCCGCGAAGGCATCGCCGGGAAATCGGAAGATGGCGCTACTAGAATTGGCGACACCGTTGACGAATTGCTGTGATGCGCCGAACAGCAAGTCGAAGCCGCCCGTCAAGTTCGTTGAAGGGCCCGCTATACCAGCGCCACCTGTCGCGATAGAAGACCCAGATCGGGTAATTGAAAATGAAGCGGTGCCTCCAACGGCGCCGCCCCCTGTGGCCGCTGGTCCTGTCACGCCGTTAGACCCAGAGATCGAGCCGGAATCTCCACCAGTGCCTAGCTGCGAACCAGCGCCGCCGCCGCCCGTGGCACTGAATGCCCCGTTTGCATCGATCGAACCCGACTTTCCGCCCGCGGCATTGATGATGGTACCGCCCGAACCAGAACCACCTGCCGAGCCTGAAAGGGCGCCAGTGGTGGCGTACGTACCGCCCGCACCACCAGTTGCGGAGAGATAACTCCCGAATGAAGAGGTTCCGCCCGCTATTCCGGAGGCGGAAGTGCCACTAGTTGACACCGCGCCCCCCTTGCCAACGGTAACTGTTACGGTTTGCCCTTGGGTTAGCCACACAAGACCCATTGCGTATCCGCCGCCCCCACCACCGGTGGCGCGTCCTGGGTCGGTAGTCGAGAGCGCGCCGGAACCACCGCCGGCCAATACTCTGACACGGTAGTATCCAGCCACTGGCGCGGCGAATGTGGCCGCGTCAGTGAAGACAGAGTAACGCCCGGAACCGAAAACACCGAGCCATCCGACAGGTGGAACTGAGTTGCCGGTGAGAAAAGGCGGGGCGCTACTGGATTGGCCGGTTGGGGAGGGAGCAGCGCCCGCCCCCTGCGCCGACCCGATCCGCCCCAGCACACCTCGGTTGGAACTGCTTGGAATCGGCATGTTTACAGCCCCGCCTTGTGATGGATGATGTTGAAAGTTTCGGCGTTGTGCGTCGCCGCGTAGAGCTCGGTCGTCGCGCCCTGCAGCGTCAGACCGGTCAGCGCGTCGACGATCGTCGTGAAAGCCGGCGCCGTGCCGCTGGGCGTGGCGCCGAGCACCGCGACCTCGGTCAGGAAGAACTTCGATGCGCCGCCGTTCAGCGACAGGAAAAAGCGGATCATGCCGGACGTGGTGTTGCCGGTCGCGGTGACCCGGAGCTGTTCGGTGACGATGCCCGAGGCCGTGCCGGTGGCGACCTTGACCATCGTGCCCGTACCGTCGCGGTTGGTGTTGGCGGCGGTCAGCTGGACGATGTCAGGCGCAAGCGGCGTGGACGCGAAATTGGGCGCGGTGGCCATGTTCAAATCCCTTGTTGTTGCCAGGAAAAGAGGTTGCCGCCGTTGTCCGGGACCCACTCGGTGTCGAAGTCGACGGCGGATTTCTTGCGGAACAGCTGGCCGGGCAGACCGCCGGCGGGGAAGCCTGCGCCCGGAACGCCCGGGACGCCGCCGATGCTGATGTCCCAGTTGCTGATCGTGCCAGTGGTCGCCGAGGTCTGGGTGACAGCGACAGTCAGCGTCGTTCCGGCGTACGAGGTGCAGACGCCGACCATGAACCGGCTGGGATCGCCGTGCGCGACGGCGTAGATCGGCATGCCCTCGACAAAACTCTCGCCGCTGCTGACGGTCCAAGTCTTGGTCCCAACGGCGATCGCGTTGGACGTGAGAGACGTGGTCGAGAACGAGACGCCCGACGCGACGTTCTGGACCTGCGCCAGGATCGCGGCGGCGTCGTTGGCCTTGGTGGTCGCGATGCCGGCCTGGGTGGTGGCGAGGGCCACCTGCCCCGCGGCCAAAGTCACCTGCCCGGCGGCCAGCGTGACTTGGTTAGCCGCCAGCCCCACCTGATCCGCCGCCTGCGTCGCCTTGGTGGTCGCCGTGGTCGCGGAGGCGGCGGCCGACGCCTTGTCCGCGGTGACCTGGACGGCTAGGCCGTTCACCTCCGTCGCCAGCGCGTTCGCCTGCGTCACGAAGGTCGGCATCTGGCCGAGGAAGGCGTCGGCGCGGGTGTTGAAGTTGGCGGGATCGTTGGTGGAGGGCGGCGTGGGAAGCGCCGTGATTTGTGCGGGCACGGGGATCAGACCTCTTCGAGTTCGAGGGAAATCAGGGCGTCCTCGGGCTGGTCCATCGTGATCGTGAACCGCTTGTAGACGCCGACGATGAGCAGGGCCGAGAAGTAGCCACTGTCCTGGTCGTCCAGGCCCGACCACAGCGCCGGCGCGGCGTTGAGGTCGTCGCGCAGCTGCAGGATCCGATCGACGTCGGACTTCTTGCAGCGCAGGGTCTGGACGGTGCGCGGCACCGAGCGGCGCGGCACGAGCGTGGCGGTCCCGAAGTCGTCGCGGTCGATCTTCGAGAAGTTCAGCGCGTCGCTCTCGGCCTCGTGCAGGGTGCGACCCAGATAGACCGACGAGCCCACCACGACGCCGCCGCAGGCGACGTTCCCGTTCGCCCGGGTCAGGGTGATGGTGATGACCGCGCCGGTGTAGGGCGGCAGGTCGAAGCGCGCGAACTCCTGTTGGTAGCGGAACGCGCCGAAGAAGTAGTCGTACCAGCCGCTGGTCGGCCGCTTCAGCAGGTCGGCCGAGGCGGTGTAGACGGTGTTTCCGGCCACGCTGACCGTGACGGTCACGGTGTCGGCGACCATGCCGACGACACCGATCGAGTCCACCCGCTGGCCTGGCGTGAGCGACACGGTCAGCGGCGAGGCCGTCGTCGTACCGGTGTTGCGCAGCAGGTCGAACATCGCCCAGCGATTGGTCGGGCCGATGTCGATCCACCAGCTGTCGTCGGTCGCCGGGTCGTGGCCCAGGTTCGTGGTGACGATCGCCGTGTGCGAGCCACTTTGAGCGCCGCTGAACGCGATGGCGGACCCGCCGCTGGACGCCGCGACCTTGAAGGTGTTCGCTGTGTCCGAGAGCACGTAGTAGGTCGTTCCGGCGGTCAGGCCCGACGGCAAGGCGCCGGTCGTCGCGAAGCTGATCGGCGTATTGGCGACAAGGCCATGATTGGCCCAGGTCACGAGGCCGGTTCCCGTCGCCAGGGTGACCGCCGCAACCTTGCTCGAGATCGACTCGTAGACGCGGTGGCTGGTCGTGCTGATCACACGGTCCCCACCCTTGTAGGCGGCGCCGGCGCTCCAGACGGTCTCCCCCGCCGAAGGCTCGGCGCAGGTCGTGCTGGTCAGCATGGCGGGCGTGATGGGAATGGGAGGAAGCGCGCGCATCAGGCGGCCGCCTGGGTCTGCATGGCGCGGCCGCCCTCGGTGACGTTGGTCAAGGTGCGCTCCATCTTGTCGTTGGTGGTGGCGATGCGGGCGCTGGTGGCGCGCAGGTCGACGAGCTCCTCGCGCAGGCGTCGCAGTTCGTTGACGACGTTCTGGTCGCCGCTCTCGCCGCGCCGACGGACGTTCACAGCCTCGCCGGGGCTCAAAGCCAGGCTGAACAGCTTGGAGTCCGGAGGGCCGGAGCCGCCGACCTCGAAGCTGCCGCCGGTGGCGTACTTCAGAGAGCCCGATTGGAAATAGGACAGCTGCCCCGCCTCGACCAAGGCGTTCGCCTTTTCAATGCCGTAGGCGGACACGATGTCCATGTAGCCGGGATTGTAGCGAGCCGCCGTCTCCTTGGCGTACCGGGTGGCCTCCGTCTCAACCCCCGTGTCGTATCGGCCCATCTCGCTGTTGACCAATCCCCAGAAAAAGGAGGCGTTGTTCAGCGCCTTCTGGGCATCGGAAAGAGATGGCGTCGTGGTTGTCGCCGTCGGCGGAGTCGATGTCGCGCCAGGAACGGGTTGCCCGCCAACGGAGACCACCCCGGCCGCCGCAGCCGCCTGATTGGCCGCACGAAGCCCCGCGATCGCGTCCCGCACCGAGATCACGCTGGTGTTGATCTGGATCAGCCCCTCGACGGAGGCGTTCAAGGCCTTGAGCTGCTCCTCCGCGATCGAAGCTTGGCGGTCGGCGGTGTCGGCGGCCTCATCGACCGCCGAGCGGACCAGGCCGACGTCGCGCAGGTAGTCCTGGCTGGTCGCGACATAGTCCCGCGACGCGGCCGTGAACGCCTCGCCCTCGGTCTGAAGACGGCTCATGGCGTCGGGATCGCCAAGGCGCGCCATGGCCGCCGTCGCCAGGAACGCCTGCCGGGTCGAGCGATAGCGCCCGGCCAGGTCCGAGCCCGCGATGGTCGCCGACAGACTGGCGCTGAAGCCGCGCAGCGACTTGGACAGCTCGGCGAACTTGTCCTTGGTCGCCTGGATGGCGTCGCGTTCTCGGTTGTAGGCTTCGGTCAGCACATCCCGCGCGGCCGAGACCTTCTCGGCGGCGTCCTGGGCGGCCCAGGTGCGCCGCATGTACTCCTTCTGGACCTCGTCCTCGACGTCGGCCAGGGCCAGGTCGCGCCGCATGGACTTGGCCAGATCCGTATGGCCCTGGGCGTCCAGAAGATCAGCCAGGGCGCTCGAGCGGTCCCTGGCCAGCGCCTTGGCCTTGGCCTCCTTCTCGGCGGCGTCCGCGGCGGCCTTGGCCGCGTCCTCCACAGCCCATAGGGACTTGAGCAGCGGCAGCAGCGAAGCATCCAACGCGCTGACGGCGTCTTCCTCGGCCTTACGCGACTTGGCCAGCTTCTGGGCGGGCGACAGGACGAGGTCGTCGATCTGGTCCTGCAGCGACGTGGCCTTGTCCTCGACCGCCGCCTTGGCGGCCTCCGCCGCCGTCGCGACCTTGTCGAAGGCCGGCGCCAACGCCATCAGCGCGGCGTACATCTTGGCGCCGTCCTCGGTGGAGAGGTTCTGCGAGAGGACAAGACTCTTGAAGCCCTCGCGGTCCAGATCGGCGGGCAGCTTCAGCTCGGCCAGTTTGCCGGCGACCGCGTCCTTGACCGGCTTCAGCCGCTCTTCCTCGGTCAGGAAGTGCTCGGCGAAGAAGGACGCCTGGTCCGTCAGGGCGTCGAGGCCGCCGACCAGATCGACCAGACGCTCGCGGGCCTCCAGCGAGGCGACGCCGACCGCGCCGAACGTCATGCCGACCGACTTCAGCGTCGTGTCGATCACTTCGTACTGGCGGGCCACGCGAACCAGGGTCTCGAAGGCGCCCTCGCCCACCTCCTGGAACTGGGCGATCGCCGGGACCGCCGCCTTGGCCATGTCATCGCCCAGCTTGCCGAAGACGGCGTTCAGCGCCTCTTCGATCTGGGCGCCGGTCATGTCCTTGAACGACAGCTTGCCCAGATCGACGGTGAAGCTGGCGAGAGTCTCCTCGATCCCGGTCGCCTGCAGCGCCTTGGCGGCGTCCTTGACGCCGTCGCCCAGCGCGCCGATCAGCTTGGTGACCTGCAGCAGGAAATCCGCGTCCAGCGCGCCCGTCTGCGTCGTCACCTTGCTCTTGTTCGAGGTGGTGATCCCGAAGGCCTTCTTCTTCGTCGTCTCCAGCACCTGTTGGTAGGTCGAGCCCGACAGGCCGCCGGCGACGATGTCGGCGAGGCTGGCGGCGTCGAACGCGATGCCCTGGTCCTGCAGAGTGCGGGTCGTCGACTTGGAGAAGCCAAGGTTCGACAGCGTGGCCGACGTCCCGCTCTTGCCGAGATTCAGCCCCTCGGTGCTCAGCATGCCGCCCGCCCCGAACGAGCGCGCCAGGGCGGCGGCCACGGCGCCGATCTGGTCATCGATCGATTTCAGCGACCGGACCATGGCGTTACCGTATTCCAAGTCCTTGTTCTCGTAGGCCTGGGCGTGGGTCAGCGCCTTCTCCAGGCTCTCGGACTTGGCCTTGGAGTCGCCGAGGACCGAACCAGAGCCTTGGGCGTCCTGACGGGTCTTCATGTCGTTGGCGCCGGGGACGGAGCCGCCGCCGGGCTTGCCTTTGATCGCCGCGCCGACCTGGACTAGGGCCGCGAGCACCGCGGCGCCGGCCAGCAGGTTGAACGGAAATGGCAGGCTGCCCAGGATTTTAGCGTAGGCGGTGGCGGCATAGGCCGCTTGTTTCGGGGCTTCAGCGGCTGCGACACTCGCCGTGTCAGCGCCGCGTAGCGCCATCGACTTGATCGTGTTCAGTGTCTCGATCGTGTGGAACGCGATCTCCGCGACCTGCATGGCCTTGTAGCCGTCGGAGCCTTCTTTGAAGAACCCCTTCGCAGCGCTGGCCATGGCCTCATAGCCTTTGACCCTGGCTTGATCGCGCTTGGCTTGTTCCTCGGCCGTCAGGGTGCGTCCGGCCGCCTCCCTGTCGATCTTCGCGACCTCCAACGAATAGGCTGAGAAGCTCGTCAGCAGACCGCCTAGCGCCTTACCGCTTTTGCCGAAGGCCGCCTCGAACTGTTTGCTGAGCTCGGGCGCCAGCGCATTGACGTCCGTGAGCTTCTTGATCAGCTCATCGAGGCTCTTGGTGATCGGATCGACAAAGGACGTCAGTCCTTCGACGTTGGCGACAGCGGGCCGTACGCCCTCCAAAGGCGCCTCTTGAGAAGCCGAGATAGGCTCCTGAGAGACTGCGGCCGTTCGTGCTTCGGATTTGCCGGGTGCCTGGGTGTTCGTCCGCCGGACCGAATCTTCCGCGTCCTTCACGGACCCGCTGATTTTGCCGGCCTCATCCTCGATCCGGTCCTTGGCGATCTCGACGGCGCGGCCGGCGATCTCCGCCGGGATGTTCATGACGCCCTCGAAGCCGCCCTTGAAGCCGTTTCCGAAGGCGGCGCTGATCGCGCTGCCCGCCGACTTTGCCGCGCCCTCGAACTGGTTCGCCAACTTCCCGACCTGAACCTGGCCTAGATCGGGGAGCTTCAGCGACAGTCCAAGCTGCTTGGCCAACCAGTTGACCGTGCCGATCAGGCCGTTGGCGATGCCGATCGCGCCATTGACCATCCTGCCCACACCATCGAGCACGAAGTTGACGCCCGAGATGATGATATCGCCCATCGCCGCTGGCAGCACCGACCAGGCCACGCGGATGGCCTGGACCGCGCCGGCAAAGGCGCCGACCGCAAAGGCGGCCGCCTTCAAGGCCACGTCAGTCACGGTGTGATAGACGGCCATGAAGCCGTCCCCGATCGCCTTCAAACCAGGTCCGAACGCCGCCCGCAGCCGCTCGCCCAAGGCCTCGAATGTGGCCTTTGCGACATCGCCCATGGTGACGGACTTGTCTTTAACCCGCCCCATCTGCTCTTCGGTCAGGCCCATGTCCTTGGTGAGGTCGCCGGCCTTCTCGCCAATGTCGTGCGCGGCGATGGCGAAAACGGTCGCGACGCCCGCCGCCGCGACGGCGATGCCCGCGAGGATCGCCCCCAGGGGCGCTAGAGCGACGCTTTCCGCAGCCGCCAGTTCGCCCGCCGCGACGGTCTGAGCCTCCAGAGCCGCCGTCGCCATCGCGGCCGACACGGCGTTCACATCCTGGGCGGCGGCGGCGCCCGTCGTGGCCACCTGCAGAATCCCGGTCGCCAAGCCCAGCGACTTGAAGGTCTCGACGAGGCTGACGCCATCCATCCTGGCCTTAAGCAGCGTCTTGGCGACGTCACCGCCCTTCTCGGTCAGGACCTTCATCGGCGCCTCGCCCGACGCCAGCGCCGACACCGTATCGATCATCGTTCCGCCGAGCGTCTGAGCGGTTTCGTGGACCTTCTTCAGCTTCTCCGCGCTCTTGCTGGCGGCCGCTTCGGTCCTGCCGAGGGCTTCCGAGACCGCGCCCTGACCTTCAGAAACCGACACGCCCGCCGATTGCATCTGAACCAGCGCCTGATTGTAAGTGTTGATAGCCACGCCGCTCTGCTGGATCACGATGGCGGTGGCCTGCAGGCGATCGCCCACATCCTTCAAAACGCTGCTGAGTGGGGTCAGCGCGCCTAGCAGGGCGGAGAACCGGCTATCCAGCTCCGCCACCCCGCCAACGGCCTTGGCCGCCTGCCGTGAGAAAAGACCCGTCTCGGTCGCCAGGCTCTCGATGTCCTTGGCCGCCCTGGCCGCCTGCTTGTCGAAGGCCCCGATGGTCGCGGTCAGCTGGTCAGTCGCCTTTTTGGTCGCCAATTGCGCGACCGTCAGGCCCGCGGTGGCGATGGCAGCCTTCTTCAGCCCCGCGGCCAGCTCATCCAGATCCTTGTCAGCCACAACGGCTCTCCCAAAAGGTTCGGGCCGCGCTCCGCCTGCGCGGAGCAACGGCCCGGTGGTGGTCAGCCGCCCTTGGCGGGGGCCGTCATCGTCAGAAGGTGTTCGGCGTCGAGGGCGACCAGGGCCCGGCGCTCCCACGGCTCCAGCCGCACGCCCTCGTCGCGCTCCCAGGCCTGGATCTCCAGGCGCGAGAGACGCGAGGGGCCAAAGCCGCCGCTCTGGCGGGTCTGGCAGAGGTCGGCGTACCAGGCCCATAGGTGGGCGACGTACGGCGACAGCGGCGGCGGGTTGGCGAGCCGCCAGGTCGCCTCGGGATCGCCCTGACGGGCCAGGCTCTCGAGGTGGACCCGCAGCGGCTCGCCGTCGTCCTGCCGCCCGGCGAGCTCGAACTGCTCGCGGGCGTGGGCGATCAGGCCGCGGACTTGCCCGGCATAAAATTTCCGAGGTTGTTCGACGCCGTGGTGACCTGCTCGGCGATCTCGGAATTGCGGCTGACCAGGCGGTAGGCGTTCTCGGCCGACCACTCCTGCTTGATGCCGCGCCAGCCGACCAAGCGGACGGCGGTCAGGCGGTGGCCGAAGGCGATGTCATCCTCAATCGGCGTGAAGTCGGCCTTGTCGGGGTTGGCCCGGCCCTGCATGGCCGCGGCCACGGCCTGCTTCTTGCGGCGGTCGTTGACGAGGCGGTTGACCTCGGCCTGGACCTTCTCGGATTGGCCGCCCAGCACCAGCAGGAAGACGCCGGAGCCCGAGCCGTCGGCGCGGACGTATTCGATCTCGAAGGGGGTGTCTCCGGCCGAGACGGCGTCGAGGTCGTTCAGGTCGAAGAGGGTTTCGGTCGAGGTCTTGATCATGGATCTGTCCTTGAAAAGGACGGCCGGGCGCGACCCGGCCGCTAAGTTGAGGGGGACTTCGGGAGAGAGGGAAAGAAGGACCGCGCCGCTAGGCGGCGCTGTCCTGGATCGCGACGATGGTCTGGTCGGTGGCCAGAGCCGCGCCGCCGTTTGCGTTGATCTGGGCCGTGAACGGATAGGTCCGGATCACAGCCTTCTCGCCGTCGTCGGGGGTGTCGCCGGTCAGCTTGATCATCGGCAGATTGATGACCACGAAGTCGGCGTTGGCGGTGGCGTCCTCGGTGACCGCCAGGACCAGGGAGGTGGTCGAGCGGCCTTCGAAGATCGTCTGCAGGGTCACGCCGTCGAACTTGGCGGTGAAGCTGCCCGACACGGCCAGGCGGCCGCGCTGGATGTCGTCGACCACGTTGGAGCCCACCACGGCGTCGCTGTGGGCGGCGTTGCCGTTGATGGTGACCTGGGCGCCGGTGACGTTGGCGACCGGCGCGCCGTTGACCAGGATCACGCCGTTCACGGCCGTCAGGATGTCGGTCACCGTCTCGGCGGTCGGCGAGGTCAGCACCTGGGCGGCGCCCAGCGTGCGGGTGCGGCCGACGGTGTCGAGGCTGATCGTGGCGTTGCCCGTGGCCGGCAGGTTCAGCGCGGCCTGGCCCACCTGCTGATCGGCGTAGATTTCCGAGCGGCCGAGGTCCGGATACCACTCTTCGAAGGTGTAGTAGTCGTTGGTGTGGCCGTTGAGCGGGACGAGCGACTTCTTGCCGGTGACGGCGAGCGTGGCGCTGGCGATGTTGCTCTCGGCGACCAGGGCCGAGCCGTTGACCACCCGTACGGTCGCCACGGTGGCGGTCAGGGCGATGATCAGCAGGTTCTTCTGGCTGTTGGCGGCGTTGAACGAACCGGCTGTCAGGCGCACGACGTCGCCGATCTTGAAGCCGTCGGTCAGGTACGAGCCGGCGGCGCGGGTCAGGGTCCAGTTCTGGCCCGAGGCGGCGATGGTGATGGTGGCGCCGGTCGCCGAGACGCCTGTCGTCATGTCCTTGCGCAGCAGCGAAGCCAGCAGGGTGGCGTAGGTGCCGGGCGACAGCAGACCGTCGATCTTGCCCGCCGGCTTGACGACGCCCAGACCGACGCCGGTCGACTGCTGGTGGCCGACGATCTCGTTGCTTTCGAAGGTGTCAGGCGGGGCCTGGAACACCGAGCTGGTGCGGCGGACGACCTGGCCGCCCGAACCGGCGGCGGCTGCGCCGAGGCCGGTCTGCTTCTTGTAGACGGTCTTCTTGTTGATGCCCTGGGCGACAGCCATGGGGATCTGCTCCTTGGAAGTTATCGGGAGGGGTGGGGTCAGACGAGGCGGAAGGGCCCGTCCCTTCGGGCGGAGACCGCCGTCAGCTGGTGATCGTGGCCAGGAACGGGACCTGCACGGGGACGACGTAGCGGTCGCCCTCCAGGGTCGCGGCCAGGATGAGAGGCGTGCGGGCGATGGTCGTGGTCAGGCCGTCGGCCGTGAACGCCGCCCCGCGATAGAAGGCCGCGCGGAGCAGCTCGACGCGCGCGGCGATGTCGGCCACGCCGGCGCCCTGCGGCCAGCACAGCGAGACCACGAACATCCCGCCCTGCTGGAAGCCGCGCCCGTACTCGGTGTTGACCGGCTCGGCGAAGGTCATCGACACCCGCTGGTAAGGCGTCCCGGCCGTCGGTGCGTAGGCGGTGTTCTCCCAGGCCGTGGCGAGCGGCGGGGTCATCGCGGCCAGGGCGGTCTCCAGCGCGGCGCGGATCTTGGCGACGCTCATGGGCGGCTCGCCTGAACCAGGGCGCACGGAGGCGGGCCGGAAGCCGCGCGGCTTCCGACGGGACGGATCAGGATCATGGGGTCGGTTCCCAAAAACGGGGGACGTGGAGGCCGCCTTCCAAAGACGACCGCGCGAAGCCTGCTCACGCCACCGCGTGAACAGGATAAGGATTGGGAAGGGCTGGAAAGTCTTCGGGAGATCAAAGCGCTGTCAGAAGGCGCATCTCCGAGACTGACTGGATTAGACCTTTTACCGGCCCGACCGTCAATCCATTTGTTCATGAAATGTTCTTTTCTTTGCGGTCGCGGGCGATCTGCCTGGAAAGGTTCGCGACCAGTGACATCGCCTCGATGAAGACTTGCCGGTTCTGAACGAGGGCGCGGCCGGCGCCGAACGCGGACAGGCTCGTCCCCTCCCCAGCCACGGCGCGCAGGAGGCGCAGGGCCATGGGCTTGTCGGCCAGACACATGGCGACGGCGCGGTCGGCGCGGATCACGAAGTCCAGGCTGCGCGCCCGCCGCAAACGCGCGGCGACAAAGCGGTCGTTGTCATGCCCCCCGCCCCGGCCAGGCTCGAGGCTGGCGGCGCGCAGGTCGCGGCCCCGCGCCTCGAACCCCAGGCGATACAGTAGACCGACGGCGTACTGCGCCTCGTCGATATGGCCAGCCTCCCGCAGACTGCGCAGGCCGTCGCGGCTGGAGACCCTCAGCTTGCCGGCCGAGGTCTCGACGCGCTCTCCCCGCGCGCGGGCCAGGGCGAAGGTCTCGACCAGGCCGGCGGCGACGTTCGCCTCGCCGCGTCGGGCCGCCTGGGCGCCAACGATGCGCTGCATGGTCTCGCGCGCGGCCTGGCGGGCGGCGGGACTGAGCGCCAGCGCGGCCGCGCGATCGGCGCGGGCCAGGTCGCGCAGCTCGGCCGAGGTGAGCCCTTCCGGGCGGAGGACTTGGGCGGAAATGGTCGATCCCCTTGTGCTCGAAGATGGGTCAGCGCCCGAAGCGGACGCCGCGTCGGTTCTGGGCCAGGGCGTGGCGGCGAGCCTCGCCGGCGCAGACCTGGGCGACGAAGTCGTGGCCTTCGCTCTCGGCCAGCATCCGGCCGGCGGCGCGGATGATGGCGCACAGCATCGGCCTGCGCGGACCACAGGCGCGGACGGCCTGGTCGATCGCGCCCTCGGCGACCTCGTCCTGAAGGCCAGTCACCCGCCCGCCGCCTCCAGGGCGGCGTGGCCGGCGGCCGTCAGGCGGACGCGGCAAGGGCGGCCGGCCAGGCGCTCGACCAGGCCCAACCCGCGCGCCGCCTGCGCCCGGTCGCTGCCGGCCGACAGGCTGACCGCCATCTCGTCAGCCAGATCCGCCAGGGTCAGGGCGCCGTCGGACAGCGCCTCCAGCACCGCCAGGACCTTGGCGGGAACGACGGGTTCGTCCGGCAGCGCGCCGCACAGCCTGGCGCGGAGGGCGTCGGACAGGGCAAAGCGATCGGGCCGCGGGTCGCCCATCAGCCGGGCGGTCAGCACCGCGCGCGGGCGTCGCCGGTCCGCCTCGGTGCGCCGGGCGACATAAGCGTGGAGCGAGGCGCGCGCGGGCGCATGACCGGGCGAACCGGTCGCGAGGATCGGAATCATCTGGAATTTCCTGCGGCTTGCAGCCGATGGAGGGGAATTGGGCGGGAAGCCCAGCTTGGCTCGCGGGGCCAAGGGCGCAACTTCCGGAATATCCAATTTGTACCAAATACAAATTTGCATGGCAAGCAAATTTTGTGTTTAATGCGTGGATATTCCCCCTTCGCTCCCGTTGGAATTTGCATGACGACCGATCGGCAGGCCAAGGCGCAGCGGCGCGGCAAGACCTTCATCCGCGCCTGGCGCAAACACCGCGGCATGAACCTGGAGCAGGCCGTCGAGCGCTTGGAGCTCGAGGTGGGCTACCCCTATTCCGTCGCCCAGCTCTCACGGGTCGAGCGCGGCGAGACCGGCTATTCGCAGGACGTGCTGGAGGCCTTGGCGACCATCTATCGCTGCGAACCGGCCGACCTGATCATGCGCGATCCGGAGGCCTCCGAGGCGATCTGGTCGATCTGGGACCAGCTGCAGCCCGTCCAACGGATCCAGCTAGTCGAGATCGGTCAAACCCTTAAAAAGACCGGATAAATCTTGGCCTAATCCAGCGCCAGGATCTCACCTTGGCGCGCGATCAGCCTGGGATTTTCCCAGAGCCCCGACAGCGGCTCGCCGCGCACGCGATACAGCGCCACGCCCGACGAACGCCGGGCCAGGACCTCCATCTCACGCCGCGCATCCTCCTCGAAATAACACTCCCTCACCTCGGTCGGCGTCAGCGTTCCGCCCCGCCTTCCGAAGGCCTGCACGCAGAACCGCGTCACCGCGAACACGACAACCTCCGCCTCCAACGCGCTCACTCTGCACGCGTCCTTGGCGAGAGTCGATCGGCGCGCTCGCCCAATGCGTCCGCTTCTGACGCATGTTAACTTTTGTGCCTAGGGAGAATTTCGCCGGAGGCGAACTTGTGCACAGCACAAATAAAGCCCGATGAGGTGAGGCTTATAGAGGCGTTGGTAGGCCTGGAGGGACTCGAACCCCCAACCAGACCGTTATGAGCGGTCGGCTCTAACCATTGAGCTACAGGCCCGCGCGGAGTCGCCTCGAAGCGCACGCGAGCCGGCGGATTAGCACGGGCCGAACGCGGCTTAAAGGTCCGGTTCAGGTTCGAGCTGTCATCAGGGAACCATAGCTTTCCGGCCACGCTTCGACCGAGCCGGACAGCCTTGGAGAAAAACGATGACCCACACCGCCCGCCGCCCCGCCAATCGCCTGATGGCCGCCTTCGCCGCCCCCGCCCTGATCGGCGGCGCCTTGCTGATGGGCGCGGTCGCCCCGGCCCTGGCCCAGACCAGCGCCGAGAGCGCCTTCAAGGCCACGACCTTCAACCTGTCGGCCTATGGCGAGACCCGCGTGGCGCCGGACATGGCCACCATCACCCTGGGCGTGCAGACCGAAGCCCCGACCGCCGGCGAGGCCCTGAAGGCCAACGGGGCGCGGATGAACCAGGCCCTGGCGGCGCTGAAGAAGGCCGGGATCGCCGAGCGCGACATCCAGACCTCGAACCTGAACCTGAACGCCCAGTACGCCTATGAGCAGAACCAGCCGCCGAAGCTGACCGGCTACCAGGCATCGAACCAGGTGACGATCACGGTCCGCGACCTCGCCAAGCTGGGCGCGACCGTGGACGCGGCCGTCGGCGCCGGCGCCAACACGGTCAATGGCATCAGCTTTGGCCTGACGAATCCGCAGGCGGCCGAGGACGCCGCGCGGCTGGAGGCGGTGAAGGCCCTGCAGGCCAAGGCCGAGCTGTATGGCCGCGCCACGGGCTACAAGGCCGTGCGCCTGGTCAATCTCAGCGAAGGCGGCGGCTATACGCCCCCCTCCCCGCCGATGCCGGTGTTCGCCATGGCCAAGCGCGAGATGGCTGACTCGACCAGCATCTCGGCCGGCGAACTGAAGGTGCGGGTGGACGTCAGCGCCGTCTATGAGGCGGCGAAGTAGCGAAGGCGAGGCCGCCGCCCCTGGTGGGCGGCGGCTAGAACCCCGCCTTCTCGAAGGCGTGCTCCGCCCGTTCCTTGATCTCCAGGCCCGGCAGGGCGCGCTCGCCCTCCATGACCGCCACGTAGCTCAGACCGCGCGAAGGCTTGCCCTCGCCGGTCGGCACGGGACCGACGGCCCAACCGACGGTGTTGGCGCCGGTCGTCGGGCAGCTGGCGAAGCGGGCCGGCTTGCCCAGCCCCGCCTTCAGGACGGCCTCGGCCGTCGTGGTCTCGCCGCCCTGGCAGGTCGGCAGGTTGCGCGAGCAGGTGATATAGCCGCCGCCGCGCCAGACGGTCCGACCCTTGTCGTCCGCGACGATCACGCAGGTCGAGGGCGAGCCGATGGACTTGCCGATCGCCTGGGTCAGGACGGCTTCGTCGATGCCGGCCGGCAGCTTCGGAGAACAGGCCGACAGGCCCGCGGCGGCGATGGCGACCAGGACCAGGCGATGGGCCATGCGTCAGGCCGCCTTCTTGATCAGGTTGCCTTCGTCCAGCAGCACGACGGTGGGGGCGTAGTTGCGCGCCTCCTCGGCCGGCATCTGGCAGTAGGTGACGACGATGACGAGGTCATTCTTCTGCACCAGGCGCGCGGCGGCGCCGTTGACGCCGATGACCTTGGAGCCCCGCGGGGCCTCGATGGCGTAGGTCGTGAAACGCGCGCCATTGGTGATGTTCAGCACGTCGACCTGCTCGTTCGGCAGGATGCCCGAAGCGTCCAGCAGGTCGCGGTCAATGGCGATCGAGCCTTCGTAATCGAGGTCGGCCTGGGTCACCGTGGCGCGGTGCAGCTTGGCCTTCAGCATCGTAAGCAGCATGGCGGTTAGGCCTATCCCTATGATTGGAATGAGATTTTCAGGGCACGCCACACACAAGGCCCGACGATCAGCTCCCGCCATATAGCCATGACGCCAGCGCGATTCAATCGCACCGCAACATGACGTAGCGGCAGATGGAGCGGCGGATCGGGCGAGCGGCCCGTTGCCCTACAGCTTGTAGCCGCCCGCCTGGAGCTTGGCGAAGACCGCCTTGGTGATCTTCACGTAGCCCTTGTTTGGATCGCGGAAGTACAGCGGGTCCTTGGTCCGCGTGGGGTCGAACCCGTCGCCGACCAAGTCGACCTTGCGATACTTGAAGGTGCCGGTCGTCTCGATCGCCTGCTGCAGCCGCAGGAAGATCGGCCGCGCATAGCTGGGCAGATGCTCGTCGACATATTGGGCGAACGCGGCGAGATCGAATTCCGGATCAGCCACCAGGGCCGCCATGCCCGCCTTACCGTCCAGGTCGCCGACCGGGACGCCATAGACATTGACCTCGAGCACATGCTCGATGGCGGCCAGACGCTCGGCCACCTCGCTGGTGGCGACGTTCTCGCCCTTCCAGCGGAAGGTGTCGCCGATGCGATCGACGAAATAGATGTAGCCGTCGCTGTCCACCCGCATCAGGTCGCCGGTGCGGAACCACGAGTCGCCCTTCTGGAAGACGTCGTGCAGCACCTTCTTCTCGGTGGCGGCCTTGTCGGCGTAGCCGACATAGTTGGAACGGGCGTCATTGGCGATATGGCCGATGCACTCGCCGACCTCGCCCGGCGCGCACTCGATGCAGCAGCCGTCGGGGCCGCGCACCGGCGTCTCGGTCTCGACGTCGAACTTGACGACGCGGATGTTGAACTTGCCGCGCAGATAGCCCGGCACCCGGCCGATCGCGCCGCGCTTGCCGTCGAAGTTGAACAGCGAGACGTTGCCCTCGGTCGCGCCGTAGAATTCCAGCACCTCGCCGACCTTGAAGCGGTCCAGCATCTCGTCCCAGACGTCTGGCCGCAGGCCGTTGCCGAAGATCAGGCGGATCTTGTGGGCGCGCTCCAGCTCATGCTCGGGCTGGTTCGCCAGATAGCGGCACAGCTCGCCGATATAGACGAACATGGTGCAGTTCTCGGCCACCACCTCGGGCCAGAAATGGGTGGTCGAGAACTTCTTGCGCAGCACGATCGAGCCGCCGTTCAAGAAGGCCGCGCCCAGGGCGCAGAGACCGCCGGTGGCGTGATAAAGCGGCAAGGTCACATAGATGCGGTCGCTCTCCTTGGCTCCGGTCGAGCCGGCGAAGCCGCGCATGTAGAGCTGGGCGCGCATGTGGGTGATGCGCGCGGCCTTGGGCATGCCCGTCGTGCCGCTCGTGAAGATGTAGAGCGCGGTGTCCCGGGCGGTGATGCCTTCCCGCGCGGTGACGCGGTCGGGCCGCAGCTGGCTGCAGCTCTTCAGCGCCTTGACCAGATCGCGCTGCTCGCCATGGACCGGCCCCAGCACCCATTGCTGCATGTGGCGGTCCAGCTGGCCCTTCACGTCCTCGAAGCAGGGCGAGGTCTCGGGATCGACGATGCAGTGCAGGGCCTGGGAGATGTTCAGGCAGTGGGCCAGGGCCGCGCCGGTCAGCTGGTTGTTGATCAGGGCCGTGGCGACCCCGACCTTGGTCAGGCCGTACCAGACCGCGAAATATTCCAGGCGGTTGGGCATGAACAGCGCGACCGTCTGGCCGCGGGTCAGCCCCTGCCCCTTGGCCCAGTGGGCGTAGCGGTTGGCCATGGCGTCCAGCTCGGCGTAGCTGACCGTCTTGCCTTCGAAGGTGATGGCGGGGCGATCGCTCCACTTGTCAACGGCCGCCTCGAGGTCGTCGCAGATCAGATTGGCGCTATCGGGAGCGATGGAGTTCACGCGCTTCAGCGTCCGGACCAACCCCTTCAGGAACTTGACCTCTCGACGGATCTTCTGGCGCAAACGCATTCGGCTCTCCCTTCAAACAACCATTGGAGAGCGCCGCGCGAGCGGTCAAGCGGCCGTTCGCCGCATCGCAAACCGAACGCCGTTATGGGTTTGCGGTCACCGCCCGATCCTGAACCGCACCTCGTTTCGCTTCAGGTCGATGGCGACGGAGTCGAACGTGCGCAGCACGTCCGCGCCGATGACGACGGCCGGGCGATCCTGAAGGCCCCAATATTTGAAGGTGTGGATGTCGCCGATAACGACGGCCAGATTGCGCAACGTCATCGGCCCCAGCGTCAGGCGCGAGAGCACGGCCGAACGCCCCGCCAGGACCTGTCCCGTCACGCTGAACAGCTCCGTTGGTCCCGAACCGCCGATCAGCGCCTGGGCCCGGCTGGCGGCCTCCATCAGGGCCTGATTGCCGGCGCTCGTCGTCGAGCCGCTGTCGATGAAGGCGATGACCCTTTGACGCGGGATCGCGGCGTCGATCAGAATCAGGCCGCTGCGTTCGATCTTCGATTTCACGGCCACGGTCTGGTCGTCGGGAATCGGCAGAGCCTCGCCGATCACCATGCGCCGACGGCGGAAATCCAGCAGCAGACTGGCGTTGCCCAGCCATTCCAGCCCCAGGATCCCGTCCATGCGCAGTTGGGACTTGGGCAGGACGGCGACGGCGACGTCCCGGCGCTCATGCTTGCCGACCGCCAGCCTGGAGACGCGCGACATCGTCACGGCCTGGACGCCGGCGATGCTGTGAAGCCGGCCGCTCTCCTGGCGCGCCAGACCCAGCTGATCGGCGAGCTCGGTGGTGATCACCGACGTCGTAGAGCCCGTATCCACGAGAAAGGCGAACGGCCCTTGCCCGTTGACGAAGGTCTCGACGGTCAGGCGATTGGCGGCGTCCAGATAGCGGAGCGGATCGGCGTCATCGGCGCTGGGCCGTTGCAGCGCGCAGGCCGCGCCGCCGGGCAGCGCCGCCGCCGCCAAGCCCCCGATCAGCGCGCGGCGCGCCGCATCCTGCAAATCCATGCGCTTCCTCCAAAGAGGAAGCTATCGTCCCGAAACGGACGACGCCAGATAGCGCCGTTCGCCCTAGCCGGCGGCGAGGCGGCGCTGGTCGTCGCGAGCGGCCTTCAGCTTCTCGGCCACCAGGAACGCCAGCTCCAGCGCCTGTTCGCCGTTCAGGCGCGGGTCGCAGTGGGTGTGGTAGCGGTCGGCGAGTTCAGTCTCCGAGACCGCGCGGGCGCCGCCCAGGCATTCGGTGACGTTCTGGCCGGTCATCTCCAGGTGGACGCCGCCGGGGTGCACGCCCTCGGCCTGGGCGATCTCCACGAAGCTCTTCACTTCCGAGAGGATCCGGTCGAACGGGCGGGTCTTGTAACCGGTCGAGGCCTTCAGCGTGTTGCCGTGCATCGGGTCGGTGGCCCAGACCACCGAGCGGCCGGCGCTCTTGGTCGCGCGCATCAGGCGCGGCAGGCGGTCGGCGATCTTGTCCGAGCCGAAGCGGCCGTACAGGGTCAAGCGGCCCGGCTCGTTGTTGGGGTTCAACACATCGATCAGGCGCAGCAGATCGTCACCTTCCATGGTCGGGCCGCACTTCAAGCCGATCGGGTTCTTCACCCCGCGCATGAACTCGACATGGGCGCCGTCCAGCTGGCGAGTGCGCTCGCCGATCCACAGCAGGTGGGCGCTGGTGTCGTACCAGTCGCCCGAGGTGCTATCGACGCGCGTCATGGCTTCCTCGAAGCCCAGCAACAGGGCCTCGTGGCTGGTGAAGAACTCGACGCGGCGCAGGTCGGGCTGGGTGTCGGGCGTGACGCCGACGGCCGCCATGAAGGTCAGGGCTTCGCTGATCTTCTCCGACAGCTCGCGGTAGCGCGCGCCCTGCGGGCTGTCGCCGACAAAGCCCAGGGTCCAGCGGTGGATATTGTAGAGGTCGGCGTAACCGCCGCTGGCGAAAGCGCGCAGCAGGTTCAGCGTCGCGGCCGACTGGCCGTAGGCCTTCAGCAAGCGATCCGGGTCGGGAATCCGCTCGGCCTCGTTGAAGTCCATGCCGTTGATGATGTCGCCGCGATAGGACGGCAGGGTCACGTCGCCCTGCACTTCCGTCGGCTCCGAGCGCGGCTTGGCGAACTGGCCGGCGATGCGGCCCACCTTCACGACCGGCTTGCCGCCGGCGAAGGTCAGCACCACCGCCATCTGCAGGATCAGGCGGAAGGTGTCGCGGATGTTGTCGGCGTGGAATTCCTTGAAGCTCTCGGCGCAGTCGCCGCCCTGCAGCAGGAAGGCGCGGCCCTCGGCCACATCGCCCAGCAGGCTCTTCAAGCGGCGCGCCTCGCCGGCGAAGACCAGCGGCGGCATCTGGCGCAGCGTCTGCTCGACCCGCTCGACAGCGCCCGCGTCCGGATAGTCGGCGGGGATGTGCTTGGCGGGTTTGGCTCTCCAGGCGGCGGGGGTCCAACGGGCGGTCATGACAGGCTCAACAGCAACAAGGGGCGGCGTAGATACCGCGAATGGAACCGAAAGGCAAAATCGTGCGAATGATGCGCGCCGATCCGCCAAGGTGAGGAATTTCGTTATCGCCCTACCGCGACGAAGCGCTGGTTTTTTGCGCAACGCCGCAGGCGATGACGGCCAAGGCGCCGAGGGCCAGCCACCACTCCTGCCAGACCCCGAAGCTGAAACCGCTGACCACCAGATAGGACACCAAGGCGCCGGCCGCCATGGCGCCGTCGCGCCGGTTCGCTTCGGTCCAACTCAAAACGCCATACAGGATCCAGGCGTAGAAGGCGGCCGCCATGGCCGCGCCGAACGCGCCCAGCTCCAGCCAGATTTGCAGGGGGGCGTTGTGCGTGTGCAGCGGGATGGCCGCGCCGAACGTGCGGCTGGCGTCGATGCCCCACCCGCGCATCGGGTGCTCCAGGATGCGGTCTGCGGCGAAGGCCCAGATGTTCAGGCGATGATCCCACGAGGGCGGGACCAGCGCATGCAGCCAGGCGACGAAGCCGGACTTCTCGCCCCACAGCATCGCCATGGGCGCGAAGATGAAGGCGGCCGAGACCAGCGGAATCAGAACCCGCACGACCGGCTTGCCGATGACCCGCACGCCTAGCCAGACCAGCCCCCCCAGCACCAGGGCCACAACCGGCGCGTCGGCGCCGGTCAGGTGCGCCCCGGCCAGGATCATGGCGAACAGGACCGCCGTCAGGATGTTGCGCCCCTTGAGGTTCGAGGCGCCGAGCACGCGCGCGCAGGGCCACAGCAAAAGGACCAACGGATAGGTCCCCATCGACACCTTCACCATCGCAAGATCCGGCGTCAGGGGATCCCCGCCGGCCTTGCGGAGCGCCTGATAGATCTTGGCGCCCAGCAGGCCGTCCAGGCAGGTGACCAGCGCCAACAGCGCGGCGCAGACCAGCATCACCTGAGACGCGAGCCGCGCCGAACGGCTCGACATCTGGCCCAGCATGGCGACCGCGGCGCCATAGAGTCCCAGTTGCAGGAACAGCTTGATCGCCGTGAAGGCCTCGACAGCGCCGAACTTCTTGAGCTTGGCCGGGTCAGGCAGGGCCGGCGTCCAGCTCAGGCTGATCAGCGCCCACAGCGCCAGCAGCGCCAAGGCGAACATCGGCAGCAGCGGCCGTCGCGACCGGAAGAGGCCCGGCGCGGCCAGCAGGCCGACCAGGCTGAGCAGCGCCGCGAACTGCTTGGGCGCCAGATAGCCCAGCAACGGCGTCATCACCATCATGAAGACGGCGAGGCCGCCCAGCCAGCGGGTGCGGCGCTCCGAAGCGTCCGTCAGGACGCCCGCCTCAATCATCCCACGCCACCGACTTCGACCGGCACGTACTTCTCGCGCATCGTCACCAGCTCTTCGGCCAGGGTCGGGTGGACCGCGCAGGTGGAGTCCCACTGCGGCTTGGTCACGCCCATCTTCACGGCGATCGCGGCCATCTGGATGATCTCGGGAGAGTCCGGCCCCACGACGTGGACGCCGACCACCTTCTGATCGTCAGCCTTGACAACCAGCTTGATCAGGCACCGCTCCTGGCCGCCGTAGAAGGTGATCTTCATCGGGCGGAACACCGAGCGATAGATGTCGACCGCGCCGAACGCGTGGCGGGCCTCGGCCTCGGTCATGCCGACCGCGCCAACCGGCGGCTGCGAGAACACCGCCGAGGCGACCATGTCGTGATCAAAGGTCGTCGGGTTGTTGTAGAATTCGGTCTGGGCGAAGGCCGCGCCCTCGCGGATCGCGACCGGCGTCAGGTTGATCCGGTCAGTGACGTCGCCCACGGCCCAGATGCTGTCGACATTGGTCTTGGAGTAGGCGTCGACCGCGATCGCGCCGCGCTCGTTCAGCTTTACCCCGGCCTTTTCGAGACCCAGCCCCTGGACGTACGGCTCGCGGCCCGTAGCGAACATCACAGCCTCGGTCTCGAAGGTCAGGTCGTTGTTCAGGACGCTGAGCAGGGTCCCGTCCTCCTGCTTCGCGATGCGGGTGTGCGAGCAGCCCAGCACGACCTTGATTCCGCGCTTGCCCAGCTCATCGGCCAGGTGCGCGCGGACGTCGTCGTCGAAGCCGCGCAGGATGTTGGCCCCGCGATAAAGCAGCGTCGTCTCGACACCCAGCCCGGCGAAGATGCCGGCGAACTCGACGGCGATATAACCGCCGCCGACGATCATGATGCTCTTCGGCAGCTTGGGCAGATGGAAGGCTTCGTCCGAGGTGATGCCGAACTCCGCGCCGGGGAAGTCAGGCTTCACCGGCCGTCCGCCGGTGGCGATCAGGATCTTGCGAGCGGTGTAGGTCCCCGCGTCGTTCGAACCGTCTTTGGGCAGGACCTCGACGGTATGGGCGTCGGCGACCTGGGCGCGACCGTGCAGCAGGTGCGCGCCGGCCTTCTGCAGGTTGGTGACATAGATGCCCGACAGCCGAGCGATCTCGACGTCCTTGTCGTGCAGGAACTTCTTCCAGTCGAACTTGGCGCCCTCGAAGGTCCAGCCATAGCCGTTAGCCGTCTTCAGCTGGCTGGTGACCTCGCTGGCGTAGACCATGAACTTCTTGGGCACGCAGCCGCGGATCACGCAGGTGCCGCCAACCCGATACTCCTCGGCGACGCCGACCTTGGCGCCGCTCATGGCCGCCACGCGCGCCGCCCGCACGCCGCCAGAGCCCGCGCCGATGACGAAGAGATCGTAGTCGTAGTCAGCCATCATCGGCCTCCGAACCTAAAGCGTGGGGCTCTATGTAGGACGTCAGGGGACCAGGCGCACCACGCCCTCGTCCGTGCCGACGAGCGCCTCGTCGGCCAGATCGAGGAACAGGCCGTGGTCGACCACGCCGGTCACGCTCTTCAGCGCGGTCGCCAGGGCGGCCGGCTCGTCGATGCGGCCCGAGGCCATGTCGTAGATCAGGTTGCCGCCGTCGGTGACGACGACGCCGCGCTCGGCCGTGCGCAGGCGCGGCGGCGGCAGGTCGAACTCGGCGGCGATGTCGGCCAAGCGATGGCCGGTGTGGACGTGGCCGAAGCGGACGACCTCGATCGGCAGCGGAAACTTGCCCAGCGCCGGCACGCGCTTGGCCGCGTCGGCGATGACCACGCAGCGGGTCGAGGCTTCCCAGACCAGCTTTTCGCGCAGCAGGGCCGCGCCGCCGCCTTTGATCAGCGACAGTCCGGGACCGATCTCGTCGGCGCCGTCCACGGTCAGGTCGATCGTCTTGACGTCGTCCAGCGCCACCAGCGGGATGCCCAACTCTCGCGCCAGGGCGGCGGTGGCGTCCGAGGTCGGCACGCCCTTGATGTCGCTCAGCTTGCGAGCGGCCAGCGCCTTGACGAACCAAGCGGCGGTCGAGCCGGTGCCCAAGCCCACCACCATGCCGTCTTCAACGAGTTGCGCGGCGGCCTCGCCCGAGGCGCGCTTCTGATCGTCGGCGCTGCTCATTTCGTCTTCGCGTCCTTCTTCTTGGCTTGCTTGAGGGCGCGAAACTTGGTCGCCCACCCCGCCTTGATCGTCTGTTCCGGACGCGCCAGGGCCAGCGCCCCATCCTCCACGTCCTTGGTGATCACCGAGCCCGAGCCGGTCATCGCCCCGTCGCCGACCCGCACGGGCGCGACCAGGGCGCTGTTGGAGCCGATGAAGGCGCCATTGCCGACATGGGTCTCGAACTTCTCGAAGCCGTCGTAATTGCAGAAGATCGTGCCGGCGCCGATGTTGGCCTTCTCGCCGATCGAACCATCGCCCAGATAGCTCAGGTGATTGGCCTTGGCGCCCTTGCCGACCTTGACCTTCTTGACCTCGACGAAGTTGCCGATGTGGGCCTCGGGGCCGATCTCGGCGCCGGGCCGCAGTCGGGCGTAGGGGCCGATCAGGGCGCCTTCGCCCACGTGAGCGCCTTCCAGGTGGCTGAAAGCCTTGATCACCGCGCCGCTCTCGACGCTGACACCCGAACCGAAGACCACGAACTGCTCGACCACCGCGCCGCCGGCGATCTTCGTGTCCCAGGACAGGTGGACGGTGTCGGGCGCGGGCATGGTGACGCCCTCGACCATCAGGGCGTTGCGGCGCGTCTTCTGCCAGACGGCCTCGGCGGCGGCGAGCTCGGCCTGGGAGTTGACGCCCTGCACGGACGGCTCGGGCGCGAAGGCGGCGCGGGTGACGAGCTTGCGGTCGTGCGCCAGGCCGACAACGTCGGTCAGGTAGTACTCGCCCTTGGCGTTGTCGTTGCGGACGTTGGCCAGCAGGTCGAACAGGACGGCGCGGTCGGCGGCCAGGACGCCGGAATTGCAGTGCTTGACCTGCTTTGTCGCGAGATCGGCTTCCTTCTCCTCGACGATGCGCAGCAGCACGTGGCCCGGCGCCAGGATCAGGCGGCCATAGCCGGTCGGGTTGTGGGCCTCGAAGCCCAGCACCGCCACATGGGCGCCGCCGGTGATCAGGTCGAACAGCGGCGCAATCACGCCGGCGGTGGTCAGCGGGCAGTCGGCGTAGGTGACGACCACGTCGCCGTTGAAGTCCGCCAGGGCGTCCTTCGCGGCCAGCACGGCGTGGCCGGTGCCCAGCGGCGGATCCTGAATGACGGTGGCGTTGGGGCCGAGCCGCTTGCGGGCGGCTTCGCCGACCTGCGGGCTGTGTGCGCCGACCACGACGATGATCCGCTCGCAGCCCAGACCCTCGGCCGCGTCGATGGCGTGGTCCAGCAGGGTCCGGCCGGCCAGCTTGTGCAGCACCTTGGGCGTAGGGGACTTCATCCGCGTGCCCTGGCCGGCGGCCAGGATCACGGCGGCGCGCGGGCGGACAGGCTTTACGGCGGGGTCAGTCATGGCTCTCGCGACTCCCTAGAGGCGAACCAAAGTTGCATTAGCCGCGCAATTGGCGGAAAGGCCAGACCCATGCACGCGCTTCATGACCTGAACGGGGCGACCATCGCCTTCGATCTCGACGGCACGCTGGTCGACACCGCGCCCGACCTGGTGGGCTCGCTGAACGCCATCCTGGCCGAGGAATCCCTGCCCGCACTGCCCTTCGACGAGGTCAGGCTGATGGTCGGTCGCGGCGCCCGGGCCCTGCTGGAGCGCGGCTTCGCCGCCGCCGGCGCGCCACTCGACACAGAGCACGCGCCGGCCCTCGTCCAGCGCTTCATCGACCTCTATCTGACCCGCATCGCCGATGAGAGCGCGCCCTTCCCAGGCGTGGTCGAGACCCTGACCGATCTGAAAGCCGCCGGCGCGCGGCTCGTGGTCTGCACCAACAAGCTGACCCACCTGTCGGTCGCCCTGCTGGACGCCACGGGCCTGACGCCCTTCTTCGACGCGGTGGTCGGCGCCGACAGCGCCCCGGCCGCCAAGCCCGACGGCCGCCACGTCGCCGCCGCCGTGGCCGCGGTCGGCGGCGAGGTCGCCCGCGCGGTGATGGTCGGCGACAGCATCAACGACGCCCTCGGCGCCCGGAACGCGGGGGTGCCCAGCGTGCTGGTGTCGTTCGGCTACACCGAGGATCCGGTCGAAACGCTGGGCGGCGATCTGGTCGTCCACAGCTTTTTGGACGTGCCGAACGCCTGCCTGACGCTTTTGGCCTCTTGCCCCGCGCCGAACACCGGGCTATAGGCCCCCTCCTCTCGCGGATCGGTCCGTTTCGGACCCCTCCACACGGCGGATGCGTAGCTCAGCGGGAGAGCACCTCGTTCACACCGAGGGGGTCACAGGTTCAATCCCTGTCGCATCCACCATTCCCCTTCATTCAGACCTATCGGCTCGCGCGTTCGGCGGTTTCGCCGCGCGTCCGGTCATCCGATCGCATCGACAGCCCGTATCTCCCGCTCAAGCGCCAGCCGCGCGCTTGGTCCGAGGGAGCGGGAGAAAGATGTCGCACGCGCAAGAGATCGGCCAGGCGCGATCCCAGGCGAAGCTGATGACATGGCTTGGAGGCCTGGGCCTGATCCCGTTCCTCGCGCCGCCCGTTCTGCGGATCGACTGGTTCGAGCCCGTTCTCAGCTGGAGCAGCCTGCAGGTCGTCTACGCCGCCGCCATTCTGTCCTTCCTGGGCGGCGTGCGGGCGGCGCAGGCGGTGTTCAGCGAGGACTGCCGCTCGGACACCCTGATCCTGGCGATGGCCCCGCCCCTGGTCGGCTGGGCGCTCGCCGCCGTCGGCGTCATGGGTCAGACCGAACCAAAGCTGGCGGCCGACGCCCTGCTCGGCATGGCCGCCGCCTTGGCCGCGCAAGGCGTCTGGGACGTCACCTCCAAATCCCTTCCCGAGTGGTACCGGCAGCTTCGCCTGCCGCTGACCGCCATGGCCTGCGTCGGCCTGGTGATCGGCGCGGCGGTGGCGGGCGGCTGAGATGGCGCTCGATCAAGAGCCAGACCAACGCATCGCGGTCGTGGTCGGCGCTGGCGGCGGCTTGGGCCGCGCCTTCGTCGAGGAACTTCGCGGCGAGCCAGGCTGGGCCAAGGTTGTGGGCGTCGGTCGGCGGCGACCTACGGATTGGCCGGACGATCCTCGCCTGCCCTTCCTGGTCGCCGACCTGCTGGACGAGCAGGCCCTGGCCGAACTGGCTAGCGCGCTCGCCAAGCTCGGCGCGCCCGGCCTGATCCTGATCGCCACGGGCCTGCTGCACGAACCCGGCCTCACCCCCGAAAAGGCGATGAAGGCGGTGACGGCCGCCAGCCTCTCGCGCCTGTTCGAGGTCAACGCCGTGCTGCCGGCCCTGATCTGCAAGCACCTGACGCCGCTGCTGCCGCGCCATGAGCGCGCGGTGATCGCGGCGCTCTCGGCCCGCGTCGGCAGTATCGGTGACAACCGCCTGGGCGGCTGGCACGCCTATCGCGCCAGCAAGGCGGCGCTGAACATGCTGATCCGTTGCCAAGCGATCGAGCTGTCGCGCGAGCGGCCGCTAGCGATCTGCGCCGCCCTGCATCCGGGGACCGTGGACACGCCGCTAAGCACCCCGTTCGCGCGCGGCGCTCGATCGATCGCGACGCCGCGCGAGGCCGCCGCCAAGCTTCTCAAGGTCGTCCATCGTCTGGAGGCGGCCGACAGCGGCGGCTTCTTCGACTACGACGGCGCGGCCGTTCCCTGGTGAGCTGACAGCTCCGTAGCCGCCCGCGCTGCGCGCGCCCCGCGCGATCTGCTACCGCTGCCTCAATCATCAAGGAGCGGACCATGCGGGTCGCGATGTTCTCGGCCAAGGCCTACGACCGGCGGTTCTTCGACGCCGCCAACGGCGCGTTCGGCCATCGCATCGACTACTTCGAGGCCCGCCTGGACGCCTCCTCGGCGCCGCTGGCGGTGGGCTATCCGGCGGTCTGCGTCTTCGTCAACGACCGCCTCGACGCGGCGACGCTGGAGGCCTTGGCGACCGGTGGAACCCGGACCGTGGCGCTGCGATGCGCCGGCTTCAACAATGTCGACCTGGCGGCCGCCCAGCGACTGGGAGTCACCGTCGTCCGCGTGCCGGCCTATTCGCCCGAGGCGGTCGCCGAGTTCACCTTGGGTTTGCTGCTGGCGCTGGATCGCAACATCCCGCGCGCCTACGCCCGGGTCCGCGAGAACAACTTCGCGCTCGACGGCCTGATCGGCCGCAACCTGGCCGGACGCACGGCGGGCGTCGTCGGCACGGGCCGTATCGGGGCGCTGGTGGCGCGGATGCTGCGCCTGGGTTTCGGCTGCGAGGTGCTTGCCAGCGATGTCGTCCAAGATCCGGCGCTGGTGGCCGTCGGCGTCCGCTATGTCCCGGTCAAGACGCTGCTGCGCGAGGCCGAGCTGATATCGCTGCATTGTCCGCTGACGCCGGAGACGCGGCACCTGATCGACGACGCCGCCATCGCGGCGGCCAAGCCCGGCGTGCTGATCATCAACACCAGCCGGGGCGCTCTGATCGACACCACCGCCCTGATCGCGGGCCTGAAGTCACGGCAGGTGGGCGGCGTCGCGCTGGATGTCTATGAACAGGAGGCGGACCTCTTCTTCGAGGACCTCTCGAACGAGATCATCCAGGACGACCTGTTCCAGCGCCTGCTGACCTTCCCGAACGTGCTGGTGACCGGGCACCAAGCCTTCCTCACCGAGGAGGCGCTGACCGCGATCGCCGAAACGACGCTGGGCAATCTGGCGGATGTCGAAGCCGGACGGCCGTCGGCGCACGCGGTGTCCGCGGACGCCGTCCGGCCGTCTCACTGAGGGTGTCCTAGCCTGCCTTGGCTTGCAGCGAGGCGCGCAGGCGGGCGGCGACGTCGCCCAGGGTGATCGCGTTCAGGGCGTCATTGACCTCGAGGCGACCGGTGTGATGGCTCTCGTGCAGCACGCGACCGGTGAAGTCGGTGATGGCGGTGATGTGCTGAGCCAGCATGTCGACCATGTGCAGCTCATGCATCACGGC
This sequence comes from Caulobacter sp. X, assembly GCF_002742635.1. Taxonomy (NCBI): domain Bacteria; kingdom Pseudomonadati; phylum Pseudomonadota; class Alphaproteobacteria; order Caulobacterales; family Caulobacteraceae; genus Caulobacter; species Caulobacter sp. X. The sequence continues at coordinate 1,099,068 of NZ_PEGF01000001.1, forward strand.
CAGCCGATGCTCGGCCGGCACGACCTCGAGAATCTTGCCCAGCGCCACGTCCAGATGCCCGCACGCCACGGCCGCGATCGACATCTCCGTCGAGATCGCTTCCAGCACCGTCTCAACTTCCACCGGCGCCAAAGTCTCAGACATCCCATACCCCCTGTTTTGAAGGCCGCAAAACAGCACACGCTCGCCGCGAGGGGCAAGACCTGGACATGTGCGGCCAATGATCGCGCCAAAGCGAGGTCATTGGCCGTCAACAACGTCAGATCGAAACAAGATGCAACCGTTGATCGCAACCTGAAACGGGTTCACCTAGACTTAGGTTGGGGATAGCCGAGGTCCTCAGGCCGCTTGCCGCAGACCCCAGGGGTGAGCGGGATAGAACTGGCTCATCATTCGGCCGACATAGGCCACCAGCCGCGGATAGCTTTCCGCCTCGCGCCGCAGCGGCGAGTCGAAGAACGGCGTCAGGATCGCGGCCAGCATGGCGAAGGCGATGGCGTCGACGCCGACGGGGTGCGTATCGCGCATCAGGTAGGTCTTGTCCTCGAGCAACTCGTCCAGCGATCGCAGCGACAGACTGCCCAGCCAAGCCACCTCCTCGCGGAGGTGACGCCCAACGCCGACGGCCCGCACATTTGTCGTCACCGCCTCGAGCAGTCCCTTACGGAGGCCCTCCCGCAGATGCTCGGGCGCCTGGTCGAACCAGCGCGCCGGCCCTTTGGCGAAGTTGGCGGGCTCCAGGAAACGGAAATAACCGGAGACCCAGCCCAACTGGTTCTCGATCATCCGCTCGATCGCCCAGGCCTGGGCGCGCTCCTTGGCGGTCAGGCCGATGTCCAGGTCGACGTTGTACTTCTGCTCGATGTGGGCCCGGATGAAGGTCGAATCGCCGATCGCCTGGGCGGCGTCCTCGATCCACGGCAGCTGTCCCTTCGGCGCGGTCTCGCGGCTGCCGACGGTCTTGCGATAGTCGAGGCCGGCCATCATCAGCTGGACCTCGGTCTTGGTGACATAGGGGCTGATCTCGGGCAGCCCGAACCCGGCTCCGGCGGCGAACAGCGTGATCATGGTCCCTCTCCGATCTCGAATGTCGTGATGACCACTTGCTACCGCCACCCTACTGCCAGCATGCTGTCAGTAGCGATCGCCGATATGTGAGCCATGAGACGCGCCGAACGCCTTTTCCAGATCATCCAGATCCTGCGCCGCAGCCGTGCGCCGGTGACGGCCGACGCCATCGCCGCCGAGCTGGAGACCTCCAAGCGCAGCGTCTACCGCGATATCGCCGCCCTGGTCGGCCAGCGCGCGCCAATCCGCGGAGAGGCGGGCGTCGGCTATGTGCTGGAGGCCGGCTTCGACATGCCGCCGCTGATGCTGACGCCCGACGAGATCGAGGCGGCGGTGCTGGGGGCGCAGTGGGTGGCTGGCCGCGGCGATCCTGTCCTGGCCAAGGCGGCCAAGGACCTGATCAGCAAGATCGCCTCGGCCGTGCCCGATCGCCTGCGCCCTTATGTGCTGGAGCCCGCGACCGGGGCCGCGCCGGCCTGGAAGCCGCAGACTGATCGCATCGACGTCGCCCAGGTCCGCGCCTGGATTCACGCTGGGCGTAAGATTCGCCTCGACTACAGCGACGAGGCCGGCGCGATCAGCAACCGGGTGATATGGCCGGTCACGGTCGGCTATCGCGAGACCATCCGCATGATCATCGCCTGGTGCGAGCTGCGCGAGGCCTTCCGCACCTTCCGCACCGACCGCGTCGTCGGCGCCGAGTTCCTGGACGAGCGCCATGGCAAGCGGCCGGCGGTGCTGCGGGCCGAGTGGATCAAGTTCCGCGACGCCGAGATCGCCGCCTGGAACCTCCGGCAAAAAGAGGCTTGCTGCCCCTAGATCCCGTGTCGCTTGGCGAAAGCCTCGAACAGGCTGGGCCAGGCCGAGACCGGCTTGTCCGAAGTGAAGCGCAGGCCAAAGCCGTGGCCGCCCTCCTCGAAGACGTGCAGCTCGGCCGGAACGGCCTTGGCCTTCAGCGCCGTGAACATGGTCAGGGAATTGGCGACCGGCACGGTCTTGTCGTCGGCGGCGTGCAGCAGGAACACCGGCGAAAGCCCTTCGCGCACCTGCTTGTCCGGCGACAGCACCGTCTCACGATCGGGCGAACCGTCGCGGGTCAGCAGCTGCTTGCGCGAGCCGCCGTGAGCGATCGACAGATCCAGGCTGATCACCGGATAGATCAGGGCCGACAGGCTCGGCTTGGCCGATAGCTGGTCGGCGGCGTCGATCGGGTCATAGGTCGGCGCGTCGAACCGCACCGTCAGATTGGCCGCCAGGTGCCCGCCGGCCGAGAAGCCCATGATCGCCACGCGGTCCGGAGAAAAGCCCATGGCCGAGGCCTTAGACCGCACCAGGCGGATGGCGCGCTGGGCGTCCTGCAGCGGCGCGTCGCCGCCCGCCGCCCAGCCGTCGCCGGGCATCCGGTAGAAGAGAACAAAGCAGGTGTAGCCGCTGTCGTTCAGCCGCCGGGCGGTCTCGTAGCCTTCCTTGTCCAGCACCACCCGCTCGTAGCCGCCGCCCGGGATCAGCATCACCGCCGCGCCGTTCGGCTTCTTGGGGCGGAAGACCGCCAGGGTCGGCTTGCGCGTGTGCGTCAGGGCGCGGTCGCGCGGACCGCCGGCGGTGGTGCGATCGATGATCTGCTCCTCGACCGTCACGCCCTCCCCGCCCGGCGCGCTGTTCGGCCAGAGGGTGATGATCTCGGTGGGGTCGGCCAGAGCTGATTTTGGATGGGCTGACTTGGACTGCTCCACGGCCGCCTCCGCCTTTCGCGCCGCCAGGGATCCCAGGACGCCAGTGACAAAGGCCGCAAGGGCGCCGCGACGGTTCAGCATGGGATCGAAGCCTTCTGACGGGATGTTGTGGACGGACCCTAAAGCGGCTTCCGCCGATTTGGAAACCGGTTTCCGCGCTGGCCTACCCTTTGGCGAACCGCAGGTGGTGCAGCACGATCCCGCTTGTGGTGGCGACGTTCAGCGAGTCGAAGCCGTTGGCCATCGGGATGCCGACGGTCCGGGCGCGCGCCATGACCTGCGGCGACAGGCCTGGCCCCTCAGCGCCCAGCAGGACGGCGGTGCGCGGCGCCGGCTTCAGGCGGGCCAGGATCTCGGACGCCGAAGGGCTGAGCGCCAGGGCCTCGAAGCCTGTCCGCGCCAAGAGGTCGGCGATGTCTTCGCCGCGTTCGAGGCGCGCGGTCGGGACCGATAGCGCCGCGCCGACCGAGACGCGGATCGCCTTGCGGTACAGCGGATCGCAGCAATCGGCGTCCAGGATGACGGCGTCCGCGCCGAAGGCGGCGGCGTTGCGATAGATGCCGCCGATGTTGTCGTGATTGGCGATGCCGCACAGCACCAGCACCATCGCCCGGGCGGGAAGGCCAGCCAGCAGGTCGGCGGCCGCGACCGGCTCGGGCTTGCGCCCGACGGCCAGCACGCCGCGATGCAGGTGGAAGCCGGCGATGGCGTCGAGCACCGCCTGGTCGGCGAGATGCACCGGAACATCCTCGGGCAAGCCCGCGAAGACATCCTCCAGCTTGTCTCGACGCTTGGGATCGATCAGCAGCGAAACCACGCGCTCGGGCGCGTCGCGCACGAACGCCCGCAACACCGTCTCGCCCTCGGCGATGAACAGGCCTTCGCGCCCGACCAGGTCGCGTTCCTTGATCGACCGGAATGGGGCTACGGCGGGATCGTCAGGATCGGTGACGACGCGGAACTGCGGCAAGGCGGCCTCGGCTGAGAGTTAACGCACCCCTCGTATCGGCAGGATCGCCAGACCGCCAGCCAGGGCCAGCGCCGCCGCCGTCAGAAAGAAGACCTGATAGTTCATCTGGGTGGGCCCCAGCGCCCACACGGCCAGGCCCGGCGCCAGCGCCTGGGGCAAGGTGTTGGCCAGGTTGATGACGCCCAGGTCCTTGCCCGCGTCGCGTTGCGAAGGCAGCACCTGGGTCACCAGGGCGATGTCGACGGCGTAGAAGCATCCCGCGCCGCAACCCAGCACAAGATAGGTCGCCAGCAGCAGCGGCCAGCTCGGCGACATCGAGAAGACCGCCATGGTCCCGGCGATCGTCAGCGCGGCGCCGAAGGCGAACAGCTTGCGCCGTCGCAGCCGGTCGGACAGCACCCCGCCCAGCATGGCGAAGGCGACGTTGGAGACGGTGGACACCGTCGTCAGGATCGCCAGCCCCTCCTCCGCGCGATGGCCGGGGAACAGCCTCGGGTAGTCCAGCACGTCCTGCAGGAAATAGAGCATGTAGTTCTGGGTCAGGCACAGGGCGACCAGCACCATGAACCGCCCGGCCCACGCAAAGGCGAAGTCCGGATGCTCGCGCGGATTCACCCAGAGGCCGGAGAGAAAGGCGCCGAGGCGAAAGGGCGGCACGCTGCTCTTGGGCTGCGGCGGGTCGCGCAGGCTGACCACAAGCGGCAGGAGCCCGATCAGCAGCGCCGCCGAAATCGCCGCATAGCGCTGGCCCTCCACGACCAGGAAGCCGCCGATCAAGATCGCGCCAGCCGCGGTCCCCAACGGGTTGCCCAGGCTCTGGAACGCCGCGACCAGGCCCTTCTGGCCGTCGGGAACGCGATCGGGCATCACCGCCACCAGCGCCGAGAAACAGAGGTTGAAGGTCAGCTGGAACAGGATCATGCCGCCGACCAGGGCCATCGGGGTCGTGGCGCGCATGATCGCCAGATAGGCCAGGGAAGCGCCAATGGCGCCGACCACGATCCAGGGCCGTCGCCGCCCGAAGCGCGAGGTGGTCCGGTCGCTGATCGCGCCCGCCAGCAGGTTGGCGATGCTGGCGACGATCGCGCCGTAGAAGGCGACCTGGCTCAAGACCACCGCCTTGCCCGCCGGATCGATCGCCTCGGCCTTCAGCGGCAACAGCACCTGCAGCAAGGGCTGGAACGACACGAACGCCCCGATCTGCGCCAGGGTGTAGGCCGCGATAAAACCCGCGCGCACCGGCTCCTTGGGCCGGGCCCGATCCTCTGGCCGCATATCATCTCCCCCCGAGCGACCGATCGGCTTCGGCCGCTCAGATTCTTGAACCGGACCCGGACAGGTCCGCGCGGTCTGCGCCGCGTCTGGCCGCACAGTGGCGGGGGCGGCCTTGCCGCACAAGAGCCGCTATGCTGTCGTCCAGTGGTTTCCATCCGGCATACCCAGGCACTACGGTGGGCGGATTGGCGTGAGTCTCTCGAGGGGGCGAGGCGAAGTATGGCTTCGGTGACGATCTACGACGTCGCCGCGCGGGCGGGCGTCTCGATCAAGACCGTCTCGCGGGTGATGAACAAGGAGCCGAACGTCCGGCCCGCCATGCGCGACCGCGTGCTGCAGGCCGCCGGCGAGCTGGGCTACAGCCCAAACCTTTCGGCACGCAGTCTGGCCGGCTCCCGCTCGTTCGTGATCGCCGTCTTCGTCGACGCCGCCCTGACCATCGATCACTGGCGCAGCGAGCGCGGCGCGGACTATCTGAGCCGCATCCAGCTGGGCGCGACGCTGGAATGCCGGGCGGCCGGCTATCACCTGCTGATCGAACTGATCGACCATGAAGGCCCGCAGGTCCGACAGGAGGTCGCGGCCCTGCTGGCCGCGTTGAAGCCCGACGGCGTGATCCTGACCCCGCCGTCGTCAGACAACGCGGTGGTGCTGGAACTGCTCGACAAGGCCGGCACGCCCTATGTGCGCGTCGGCCCCGAACGCGCCGAGGGGCTGGGCCCTCGCGTGCACATGGACGACGTCGCCGCCGCCCGCGAGATGACCGAGCATCTGATCGGCCTAGGCCACAAGCGGATTGGTTTCATCGTCGGCGAGCCGCGCTACGGCGCCAGCCAGGCGCGGCGCGAAGGCTACCTGGCGGCGATGAAGGCCCATGGCCTGCCGGTCTCGGAGGGCTTGGTGCGCCAGGGCGACTTCACCTTCCAGTCCGGCATGGACGAGGCCAAGGCGCTGCTGGCCCTGCCTGATCGGCCAACCGCGATCTTCGCCAGCAACGACGACATGGCGCTCGGTTGCGTCGCCGCCATCGCCGAGGCCGGATTGATGACGCCGGGCGACGTGTCGGTGGCCGGCTTCGACGACAGCCCCAGCGCCCGCTTCAGCCGCCCTCAGCTGACGACCGTGCGCCAGCCTGTGGCGGAGATGTCGTCGGTCGCCGCGAAACTGCTGATCGCCCAGGCCAAGACGAACGAGACCGCGGAGCGCCCGGAAGACATTCTGCTTCCGTTCGAGCTAATCCACCGCGCCTCGACAGCGCCGCCCCCGCGTTAAAGGGCTTTAGGGGCGAGCCTGGGCTGGAACCCGCTCAGCGCCCCGGTCGGGCGAAGGCCGCCACGCGCGCCTGAGCGGTGTGGACCGCGTTGTCGGCGAACGCGTCCCCGACGGCGACCTCGCCGCGCGGCCGGGCTGGCTCGCCGGCCAGGCGGAAGGCCCCCACATGCTCCGACAGGTCGGACGCCTCGCCCCTGAGGGCCTGTGTGGCCTGGGTGGATTGAGCCACCATGGCCGCATTGCGCTGGGTGACCTGATCCAGCTGGTTCACGGCCGCATTGACCTGACCCAGAGCCGAGGCCTGCTCGCTGGTGGACGCCGCGATCGCCGTGATCATCTCGCCGATGCCGCCGACCTTCTCGACAATGCCGCGCAGCGCTCCGCCGGTCCGGCCCACGAGCTCGACGCCCTCGCCCACCTGGCGGCTCGACTCGGTGATCAGCGACTTGATCTCCTTGGCGGCCTCGGCCGAGCGCTGAGCCAAGGCCCGAACCTCTTGCGCGACGACCGCGAAGCCCTTGCCGGCGTCACCCGCTCGCGCCGCCTCGACACCCGCGTTCAGGGCCAGGAGGTTGGTCTGGAAGGCGATCTCGTCGATCACGCCCAGGATCTGGTTCACCTGCTGCGACTGGGCCTCGATCTTGGTCATGGCCTCGGCGGCGCGGCTGACCACGTCCCCCGATCGCTTGGCCTCGGCGCTAGCCTCCTCGACGCGCAACGTCACTTCTTGGGCGTTCTGAGCCGTCTTGCCGACGGCGGTGGTCAGCTCCTCGACCGCTGCGGCGGTCTGCTCAAGGGTCGCGGCCTGCTGCTCGGTGCGTTGGGACAGGTCCTCGGCGCTGCGGGCGATCTGCTCGGCGCCCGAGAGGATGCCGCCCGCGGAGCGCTCGACCGCGTGCATGGCCGCGTCCAGCGCGCCCACCGCCTTCTCGAAGTCGGCTTTAAGGCTCTGGAACTCCGGCGAGAGGTCCCCATCGACGCGCGTCGACAGATCGCCCTCCGCCAGGCGGGCCAGCGCCACGCCCAAGGCCTTGACCGCTTCGGCCTGGCGACGCTGGCCAGCCTCGCGCTCGACCTCCAGCGTCCGGCGCTGCTCGTCCATGAAGGCGATGTAGCTCGAGATGGCCAGATCCATGTCCAGGAAGATCGCCTTGACCATGGCCGACAGGCCGTCGGCCAGCGCCTGGTCGGACTTGCCGGCGTTGAGCAGCCCCTTGGCCCGCTTGGAGATCACCGAGCGGATCAATTCCTCGGCGACCACGGCGTAGCCGCCGATGTACCAGCGCGGCTCGAGCTCGACGCGGACGTGGGCGCGGCCGATCCGCTCCACGTCGTTGACATAGCTGTCGCCGTAGTCCGCTCGGGCGATGCGACGCCAGTGCGTCGCCTGGGCGCGCTCGGCGGCGGCGATATGGGCCTCGTCGCGGAACTTGCCGCGGGTCTCGGGGAAGGCGCGGACCTGATCGTAGAACTGCCCGAGGGCGGCGTTGATCTCGGCGTCGATCAACGGCTGGATCGCCCGCAGCGCCGAGCAAGCGCGCTCGTCGAACCGCATGAAGGCCATCCGCTGGTCCAATTTCGCGTCCGAGCCCATGCCGCCAACTCCTAACTAAACACTGTTCTGTTGGCCCGTTGGTGACCCCAATGTCTTAACCGAAGTTAAATCAACAGCCTGAACATCACCCACTTTTCACGAGGCTGACGCCTCAACGTCACCTCGCGTCGAAACAAGCTGCGCTTTGACGCGTTTTGGACTTGTCAGGTCCATGGCCGGGCTTGGATATAGCGAGAGCTCACCCTCAAGGACCTCATGGCGCTTCCTGCGGACTTCACCTTGGCCGAACAGGATGGCCGCGCGACGGCGGTGCTGTCAGGGGACTGGACCGCACGCGGCCTGTTCGACGCCGGCATACGCCTGGCTAAAGCCCTGGAGGGCGCGGACCGGCCCGCCTTCGACCTGATGGGCGTCAACCGCTGCGACACGGCCGGCGCCTATGCGATCCTGCGTGCGGCCGGCGAGGATTTTAACCCCGAGGGCGTCAAGGCGCGCCACGGGATTCTCCGACTGCTGGAGCTAGTCTCGGCCGCCATCAAGGTCCAGACCGAGCCCGCCGTGCCGCCCGGGGGCTTCAAAGCCCTGCTCGAACGGATCGGACGCGGCGTCTTCGGCCTCTTCCACGACGCCTACAGCACCATGGCCTTCTTGGGCCACCTGCTCACCGCTCTGGGGCGCAGCCTGGTCAGGCCGAGCCGCATCCGGTGGACGCCGATCGTCGCCCTGTGCGAGCGCGCCGGTCTCGACGCCATGCCGATCGTGGCGACCACGACCTTCTTCATCGGGGCGGTGGTGGCCCTGCTGGGCGCCAACATGCTCACCGACTTCGGCGCCCAGGTCTATTCGGTGGAGCTGATCGGCATCTCGGTGATGCGCGAGTTCAACATCCTGATCACCGCGATCCTGCTGGCGGGCCGCTCGGCGTCCAGCTTCGCGGCCGAGATCGGCTCGATGAAGATGAACCAGGAGATCGACGCCATGCAGGTCATGGGGGTCGATCCGTACGAAGCGCTGGTGCTGCCCAGGTTCGCCGCCCTGCTGCTGACCATCCCGATCCTGACCTTCGTGGCCACCCTCGCGGGTCTCGCCGGCGGCATGCTGGTCGTCTGGATCGTGCTGGACCTGTCGCCGACCTTCTTCCTGCAGCGGATCGTCGACTATGTCGGCGCCACCCACTTCTGGATCGGCATGTCCAAGGCGCCGGTCATGGCCGCGGTGATCGCCGCCATCGGCTGCCGACAGGGCATGGAGGTCGGTCAGGATGTCGAGGCGCTGGGTCGACGCGTCACCGCTTCGGTGGTGCACGCCATCTTCGCCATCATCCTGATCGATGCGGTGTTCGCCCTGCTCTACATGGAGCTGGACATATGAGCGCGCCCGAGATCGAAGAGCCCGCCGTCGAAACGGCCGACAGCGAAAAGTATCCGATCGAGGTCCGCGGCCTCGTCTCCCGTTTTGGCGAACATGTCGTCCACGACGGCCTGGACCTGAAGGTCGAGCGCGGCGAGGTGCTGGGCGTGGTCGGCGGTTCAGGCACCGGCAAGTCGGTGCTGCTAAACACCATCATCGGCCTCAAGGCGCCCGACGGCGGCCATGTGCGGCTGTTCGGCGGCGACATGCGCACGGCTTCGCGCCGCCGCTGGTCGTCGATCGAGCGCCGCTGGGGGGTCCTGTTCCAACAGGGCGCCCTGTTCTCGAACCTGACCGTGCGCGAGAACGTGGCCGCGCCGCTGCACGAGCACACCCGCCTGCCCCGTCGCGAGATCGACGAGATCGCCGACCTGAAGATCGCCATGGTCGGCCTTCCCGCCCACGCCGCCCTGCTGAAGCCAGCCGAGCTCTCGGGCGGCATGCGCAAGCGCGCGGGCCTGGCCCGCGCCCTGGCGATGGATCCCGAGCTATTGTTCCTGGACGAGCCCACCGCCGGGCTTGACCCGATCAGCGCCGGGGCCTTCGACGAATTGATCAACGACCTTTCGGAAAGCCTGGATCTGACGGTGTTCATGATCACCCACGATCTGGACACCCTCTACGCCATCACCGATCGCGTGGCGGTTCTGGCCGACAAGAAGGTCGTCGCCGTGGCGCCGGTTCATGAGCTCGAGCGTTCGGATCATCCCTGGATCAAGAAATACTTCCTGGGTCCGCGAGGACGCGCCGCCGCGTCCGCCATGTCCCAGGCCGAGGCGAGGATCGACTGATGGAAAGAAACGCCAACTACGCGGTGGTCGGCGCGATCACGCTGGCCCTTTTCATGGGGCTGATCGTCTTCGCCGTCTGGCTGGCCAAGATCAGCTTCAATCGCGACTACGACCTGTATGACGTGCTGTTCGTCGGTCCCGTCCGCGGTCTCTCGCAAGGCGGGGAAGTCCACTTCAACGGCATCAAGGTCGGCGAGGTCACGCGCATCGAGCTGGACAAGAGCGACCCCAACCGGGTGATCGCGCGCATCCGCGTCACCTCGGACGTGCCGATCAAGGTCGACAGCTACGCCACGCTGGAGCCGCAGGGCATCACGGGCGTGAACTACATCCAGATCACCGCCGGCTCGCCGAACAAGGAGTTGCTGAAGGATACGGTGAAGGGCGGCCGCGTGCCCGTCCTGCGCAGCCAGCGCAGCACCCTCTCCGACCTGCTGGAAGGCGGCGGCACGGTGCTGACCCGCACGATCGAGGCGCTGGACCGCGTCAACCGCGTGCTCTCCGACAAGAACATCAAGACCTTCAGCGCCACGCTCAGCGACGTCCAGGCCGTCACGGCCGAGCTGCGCGAGCGCAAGGAGGTCATCGCCGACGCCCAGAAGGCGCTGCAGAGCATCGACCAGACGGCCCAGTCGATCACCCAGCTGGCCAATAGCGCCGACGGGGTCGTCAACGGCGACGCCAAGCGCACGCTGAAGGAGCTGGGCGACGCCGCCGCCGAGCTGCGCGCCGCCGCCAAGGACGCCCGCGGCATGGTCAGCAAGCTGGAAGGCCCGACCAGCGACTTCGCCAACACCGGCCTGCCTCAGCTGTCGGCGGCTATCGTCACCCTGCAATCGGCCGCCGAGTCCTTGGACCGTCTGGTCGGCGAGGTCGAGCAGAACCCTCGCGGCGCGCTCAGCAAGGCGCCTGCCAAGGAAGTGGAGGTCAAACCATGAGCCGCATCCGCAACTTCGCCCGCCTCACGGCGGTCGCGGCGCTCGCCATGGGCCTCTCGGCCTGCATCAGCGTCTTCCCCAAGACCAAGCCGGTGGGTCTCTATCGCTTTGGCGAGGCCGAGGTCAGCGCGCCCAAGGGACCGCCTGGGGCGATGTTCGGCGTGCTGAAGGCGCCGACGGTCTTCACCCGCGCCGCCGCCAGCGACCGGATCCTGACCAGCAGCCAAGGTCAGGTGGCCTATATCGCCGACGCGCGTTGGGTCTCGGCGGCCTCGGTGCTGTTCGAGGAGGCGGTGGCTCGCGCGTTCGAGAACGATCCCGGCCGCGCCCGCCTGATCGGCCGCGGCGAGGTGGCCAAGGTCGACCTCGTTCTGCGGCTGGAGGTGCGGACCTTCGAGGCCGACTACGTCAACGGCCCCAAGGCCGCGCCCGAAGTCGTGGTGCGCGTGCGCGGCGTCCTGAACCGCAACACCGACCGCGCGCTTGTCGGCGATCAGGTCTTCGAGGCGCGCGTGAAGGCGGCGGATAATCGCGTCTCGGCGATCGTGCCGGCCTATGACAAGGCCGTCGCCCAGGTGCTGGGCGAGATCGTCGCCTGGGCCAATGCGGCCGGACCGGGGATCGCGGGCTAAAGCGCGGCCAAGGGCTCGGTCACCGCGCCGTAGCCCGCCTCGGCCGGGATGCGGAGAACCTCCCCGTCCACCCACGGCTCGACCGTGACGAGTTCGCGCGCCGCCGCACGCCTGACGGCGTCCGCGGGATCGGCGCTCTCGGCCAGCAGTTGAAGGTTCATGCGCGTGGGGAAAATCACCTTGCGCGCCCCCGACGCGGCCAATTCAAGAGCCTTTCCAGGCGCGATCCACTCGGCGTCGACGGCCTCGTGGCCGTCACAGATCGCCTGCTGCGCCGCGGGCGCGTGGGCGACATAGAACCAGGTGTCGAACCGCTTGGGCATCAGCTTCGGCGTGATCCAGCGCGCGAAGACCGTCAGGGCGGAGAGATCCAGGCGCAGGCCCAGGTCCGCCACCACGTCCAGGAAGGGAACCTGATCCTCGGCCACCGCGGCGCGAACGTCCTTGGCCGCTTCGCCCGCATAGACCGCGCCGTCGCGGTCGCGCGCCAGCAGGACCCCGGCCTCCTCGTAGGCCTCCCGCAAGGCGGCGATCCGCAAGGCCGCGTCGTCGGCCTCCACCGCGTCAAATCCCAGTGCGTGATCGCGCCAGCGAGGGTCGCTGTCGCCCGCGTGGCTCTTGCCGCCGGGAAAGACCAAGGCGCCGGCGGCGAAGTCTATCTGGTGGTGGCGCTTGACCATCAGCACTTCGAAATCCGGAGCGTCTCGAAGCAGCAGTATGGTCGCGGCCGGGCGGATTGCGCCCTGCGAAGAGTCGGACATGCCGATAGTCTGGCGCCGCTGAAGCGCCGCCGCCAGCCTAGATTCGAACGACCGTTCGACTCAGGCTGAGGCGGATCGCCGCCGTTCGGCGCTGCGATCCATGCGCTCAAGCAGATAGTCGGTGTCGTCGCGCGAGGCCGTGTGGCTAGAGGTCAGGAAGCGCTGGATCATGTGCTCCTGGAACCGCTCGCGATCGTGATCCCCGCCATCGAACTCCAGGCTGTGGAACGCGTCCACCCCGGCTCGGAAGGCCGAGTAGAGACGCTCAGGCAGGCCCGCCCGCTCGCAGATGGCCTTCAGGCCCAGCGAGCCGGCGTCGTGGATCATCAGCCAAGCGCGGTGGTGGGGGACGCCCGCCAGCTCGGCCACGCCCCACTCGAAGAAGGCCATGTGGCCGTGCGCCAGGGCCCGCAACAGCAGCGATGGCGAGAGGCGACCGACGCTGTTGAGGTGCGCCACGAACGCCTTCGGATCGGCGGTCCGCCCGGCCTGATCCACCAGGTCGACCGTCGCCCGCTCCTTGGCGTCGACGATCAGCTCCAGCGTCAGCTCGGCCGACAGGGCATGGTGCGTCAGGATGTGGTCGCGCAGCTGGTCGCCGACCATGTCGATCAAGCGCTCGGCCACGGCCATTGGAAGGGTCGCGCGATAGGCGACGGCCTGCAGCACCTGCTCGGACCTGGCGAAGCGAGACAGCGCCTTCTTCAGCGAGACCTCGGAGAAGCGGGCGTTGTCGTTGGCGCAGGCGGCGGCGACAGCCTCCTCCCCGGCCTCCTCCACCAGCTGAGCCGTTATCCGGCTGGAGAGCTTTGGACGCTTGGCCACCGCCAGTTGGCGCGCGGGCCCGCCAACGCGGATGATCTCGGCCAGATCCGCGTCGGTGAAGACCGGCGAGAAGGCGATGATCGGCAAGCTGACCAGCTCGATGTCGCGGGCCAGCCGCATGGCGACGTCGTGCGGCAGGATTTTCGAGCTCTTCAGCGTCACCGCCATGGCCCGACGCACCAGCTCGGCGGCGTCGGCGGCCATCACCCGCAGGATGTCGTGGGCGACCTGGCGGTCTTCTTCGCTGAGTTCGGCGCGGTCGATCTTGCGGCACAGTTTGTGAGCGGCCAGCGCCCGCTCATCGGCGGTCGCGCCCTTCACGAGCATCCGGATGTCGGATTCGGTCAGTGCTGCGCGCGTCGTGGCCAAGGGCGTCCGTCCGGACCGGGGGTTGTGTCGAAGCCTGTCGTGCCTATCAGCGAGCCGCCCCGGGAGCGTTTCGCGAGTCACGATCATCAGTTGTTAGGCTTAACGATTGTTTGCGCCGCGAGGCCAGAGCCCCCGCGCTTGCGCGGGCTCAATCTTTTGCAAATGGAGCGCGTTCGAGCGGTTCAACCGCTCACACTCAAACCTACGCGCTCCAGCGATTAACGATGTGACGTAACGCCGAGCAAAGGACACCCGCCTAAGGTGCCCGGCCCATCACGAGGAGCGCGCCTTTGCTCGCCGAGCGCCGCCAGACCGAAGATTCCGCGGGAAGCGCGCAGTTGGCCAAGGCTCTCGACGCCCAGGCTGCCCTGCTGCCTTACGCGCTGGGCGTCTTCGCCGTCAGCTTGCCGCTGTTCGTCTGGGTGGCCTCGTTCGCGACCAACAGCATCTGGATGACGGCCAGCTTCGCGATCTTCGCGATCAACTGGGGCGCCTTCTATCTGGCGGTGAACTGGCTGCGCGACGACCGGTCGCGGGACCTGGGACGCCGCGCCCGCATTCACGTGGCCTGCGGGGCGCTGTGGGCCATGGCGGTCGCGCAGATCTCGGCCTTCGCGGCTGGCGCTGGTCCGGCGCGCGAGACCCTGCTGATGCTGGCGACGGCCGGAGCGGTGCTGTGCGCGTTCTTTTCGGCGCCCTACCTGCCCGCCCTCCTGATCGTCACGCCTCTGGCGGCCGCCGGCCCGCTGATCGCCCAGTTCATGGGGCCCGCCCCTCGTTCGGGCTTGGAGCTGACCTGGGGCGCCACGGCGCTGGCCCTGGCGCTGGCCATGATCCACAACCGCGCCCTGCGTCGGCAACACGGTCTTGCGGTCGAGCACGAGCGGCTGGTCGACGAACGCCTGCGCGTGCTCGAGACCGCCGAACGCACGGCGCGTTCCAAGTCCGACATCGTCGCCACGCTGAGCCACGAAATCCGCAACGGCCTGACCGGGGTCACCCACGTCCTGGCCGCCGCCGCCGGCCGCGGCGGGCGCGCCGCGCCCTCGCGCGAACAGCTGAACGCCGCGCTGGACGCCGCCCAGGACCTGATCGCGGTGCTGAACGCCACGCTCGACTCCGAGACAGCCGAATCCGGCCGCCTCAGCGTCGAAACCCAGCCGTTCGATCCCGTCCGCCTCATCCAGGATCTCGTGCTGCTGGAGAAGCCGCACGCCGGCGCCAAGGGCCTGGAGCTCTCGGTTCATATCGACCCGCTGCTGCTGAGCCGCGAGCGCGGCGCGACGGTCGCCGACCCGCTACGCACGCGCCAGATCATGTCCAACCTGCTCGGCAACGCGGTGAAGTACACCGTGCGCGGCCGGATCGAGGTTCGCCTTGAGCTTCGCGACGATCACGTGGCGGTGGAAGTCGCCGACACGGGCCCTGGCCTGACGCCAGAGGAACTGGAACTGGCCTTCGAGCCGTTCCGTCGCGTGGAGCGCACCGGGGCGGGCGTCAACGGCGCGGGCCTGGGCCTGTCTCTGTCGCGCCAGCTGTCCCGGCTGATGGGCGGCGCTCTGGACGCCAGCAGCGCCATGGGCGTCGGCAGTTGCTTCACCCTGCGCCTCCCGTTCGATCCCCTGGCCGAGCGCGGACCTCACGAAGCCTCGTCGCCCGCCGATCCTCTGGGCGCGCCCCGCGCGATGCGCGTGCTGATCGCCGAGGACGACGCCCTGAACGCCGCCATGCTGCGCGCCATTCTTGAGCAGCTGGGCCACCAGGTCGTCCACGCCCAGAACGGCCGACGCGCCTTGGACCTGGCCCGGATCGCCGAGTTCGACCTTTTGATGCTGGACGGTCGCATGCCGGTGATGGACGGCCCCTCGGCCGCCAAGGCCCTGCGCGAGAACGACGGCCCCAACCGGCGCGCGCCGATCATCGCCATGATCGACGGCGACGCCGACGAGGCCCGCGAGAGCCTCGACGCCGGCGCCGACATCGTGCTGCGCAAGCCGGTCAGCGTGGCCGGCGTGGCGCGGGCCGTCGCCGACGCGGCGGCGCTCGAGCGCCCCGACGCCGTCCGCACCGCCGCGGCCTGATCCTTCTGCCGTAAGGTAAGCCTTTCGCCCTCCTTCGCCCTCCCCCATGGTTCTGGAAAGAACAGAAAAAGGGAGGACGCGATGCTGGAAGGTCTGCGGGTCGTCGAGCTGGCGACCTATATCGCCGCGCCTGGCGCGGCCGGGATCATGGCCGACTGGGGCGCGGACGTGATCAAGGTCGAGTCGCCGGAGGGCGATCCGATGCGACGCTTCTTCGACACCATTGGCTCGGACCAGGACGCCAACCCCGTCTTCGAACTCGACAACCGGGGTAAACGCGCCGTGGTGCTGGACATCCGCAGCGACCTGGGCCGCGAGGCTCTGAAGGCGCTGGCCGCCACCGCCGACATCTTCCTGACCAATGTCCGCCCCGCCGCCCTGGCCCGCGCCGGGCTGGACTACGAAGCGCTGAAGGCCGTCAATCCGCGCCTGATCTACGCCAGCCTGACCGGCTATGGCTTGACCGGGCCCGACGCTGACAAGCCGGGCATGGACGTCGCCGCCTTCTGGTCGCGCGCGGGCGTCGGATCGATCACCGCGCCAAAGGGCTCGGAGCCCTTTCCGATCCGCACCGGCATGGGCGACCACGTTACCTCGCTGGCGACTGTGTCGGCGATCCTCGCGGCGGTGTACGAGCGCCAACACACCGGCGTCGGCCGCCTGGTCGAGACCTCGCTTCTCCGCACGGGCGTCTATGCGATCGGCTCGGACATGGCGATCCAGCTGCGCTTGGGGAAACTGGCCTCGACGCGGGGCCGGCGCGAGGCCGTTCAGCCGCTGGCCAACTTCTACAAGACCGCCGATGGGCGCTGGATCTGCCTGCTGCCCCGTCAGGGCTCCGTCGACTGGCCGCGCATCGCGGCGGCCGCCGGTCACCCCGAGCTGGTTGAAGACCCGCGTTTCTCCTCGGCCAAGGCCCGGCGCGAGCACGGCGAGGCGCTGGTCGACATCCTGGACGCCGCCTTCGGGGCCATGACCTACGCCAAGGCGGCCGAAGCGCTCGACGCGGGCGACATCACCTGGGCGCCCTACCAGACACCCCGCGAACTGGCCGAAGACGCCCAGGCCGAGGCGGCGGGCTGCTTCGTCCAGACGCCGGACGGACGCGGCGGGACCTTCAGAGCTCCAGCCGCACCGGCCCGCTTCCCCGGCGCGGCGGATGGGCCACGGGGTCCCGCGCCGGCGCTGGGCGCGGACACGGCGGCGGTGTTCCGGGAACTGGGCTGGGACGAGGAAAGGGTCGCGGCGCTGACGGCGGTCAGCGCTGCTTGATCTTGTCGTTGGCGTCGGCCAGCACGCGCAGCATCTCGGCCGAGAACATCGAGCTAGCCAGGCGCTGGCCCGCGCCCATGCTGGAAGAGCCGGAAGAGCCCGCCCCGCCGAAGGGATCGCCGACATCCTGCGAGCCTCGCAGGATCAGGTCCATAACCGCCTCCTGCTGGCGGATGCGCTCAAGGCGCCGGCCGCTGGCGTACTGCATGAAGCCCTGGTCTTCGTCGGCCGCGCGGGAGGGGGCTGGATCAGGGACCTGAGCCGCGCCGCCGGTCTTGGTCAGGTTGGCATAGAGCTCGCCGACGGTGGTCGGACGGCCGTCACGATAGAAGATCGAGCGGTTGGCCTGGGCGGCCTCGGGGAACATCGCCGCGGCGTTGGCGCCGGGCGAGGCGTTCGCCGCCTGGATCAGCTTGGCCGAGCCCTGCGGCCCTAGAAAGTGGGCGGCGTAGAGTTCGCCGGCGGTGGGCGAGCGCCCCACCCGGCCGCGCAGATACGAGGCGTGATCCGAGGTCAGCTCGCCAGCCATCAGCGAGGCGGCGTGAGGATCCATCTTCAGTCCCAGCACCGCCTTGCGCGCCTCGTCGCCATCGACCCGATAGCGACCGTCGGATCCCTGGGTGATCAGGTCGGCATAGCGGGCGTAACCGTATTTGGAGCCATGCTTCTTCAGCGTGGCAAGCCACGTCTGGTCGACGAACTGGAACAGGCCCGAGGCCGACGACGTCCGCGCCCTGGCGGCCGGATTGAAGCCGCTCTCGCGCTTGGCCGCGCCCATCAGGAACGAAAAATCGACTCCCGTCGCGCTGGAGGCGCGCTGGATCGCCGACTCGACGACGCTGCGAATGGAACCTACGGCGGGCATGGCCTCAGGAGTCGGCGATCATGGTTAATTCGGAATTAACCACGTTCCATGCCGCGCGTCCGGGGACGAGATGCCGCAGGCGATCTTACGATTGTAAGAAAAATCGGCAAGGGATTACGATTGTCAATTTACAGGATTGCGCGCCCATGCTGATCTGATCCTACGAATGTAATTTCCGCTAGGGAGATCGATATGGCTCTGGCCCTGAATCCCAATGGCTCCGGCATTCCGGGCCTGGACGAGACGCAGCGCAAGCTATCGCCCGTGCTGATCGTGGGCCTCGGGGTTTCGGCCGCCGCGCACCTGATGCTGATCGGCTACCTGGCCTATCAGAAGTGGAACCAGCCACTGCCTACAGCGGAGCCTGAAAATCCGTTCGTGATCGAGCAGGTCTACACGCCCAAGCCCCCGCCTCCCCCGCCGCCGCAACAGCCGACCACGCCGAGGCAGAATCAGATTCGGCTGCACACGCCGGTCCTGACGCCGCTGCCGACGCCCGATCCGCTACCGTTGAAGCCCGTGGAGGTCGACACGCCGCCAACACCGGGTCCGGTGGCCCTGCCGACCGCGCCGGCCGGTCCCGCGATGCCGCCCGCCCCACCGCCCAAGGTGATCACTCGCGCCAACTGGCTGCGAATACCGTCCGGCGAGGAGATGGCGCGGTACTATCCCGAACGGGCCCAACAGCTGGGCGTCTCGGGCTCGGCGACGCTGAGCTGCACGGTGGCGGTGAATGGAACGGTGCGCGACTGCTCGGTGATCGCCGAGACGCCCGCCAGCCAGGGCTTCGGCGCCGCCGCCCTGAAGATCTCGCGCTTCTTCAGGATGAGACCGCAGATGGAGAACGGCGAGCCGGTCGACGGCGCCAGCATCAGCATCCCGATCCGGTTCAACGCGGGCTGACCCGCCCTCCTCTGGCGTTGAAACGGCGGCCGGGTCGCGCCTTCCAGCGACCCGGCCATCTTTGTTGGCTCAATAGCTCTTGGGCAGACCCAGCACGCGCTCGGCGATGTAGTTCAGGATCATCTCGCGGCTGATCGGCGCGATGCGGGCGATCATCGCCTCGCGGAAGTAGCGCTCGACGTCGTACTCCTTGGCGTAGCCCATGCCACCGTGCGCCAGCACCGACGCCTCACAGGCATGGAAGCCGGCTTCCGCCCCCAGGTACTTGGCGGCGTTCGCCTCGGCCCCGCACTCCTGGCCGGCGTCGTAGAGGGCGGCGGCTTTGAACGCGAGGAGGTTGGCGGCTTCCAGCTCGGCCCAAGACTTGGCTAGCGGGTGCGCGACGCCCTGGTTCTGGCCGATCGGCCGGCCGAACACCACCCGCTCCTTGGCGTAGGTCGAAGCCTTGGCCAGCGCCGCGCGACCCAGGCCGATGGCCTCGGCGGCGAACAGCACGCGCTCGGGATTGAGGCCGTGCAGCAGGTACTGGAAGCCCTTGCCCTCCTCGCCGACCAGATCCTGCGCCGGGACGAACAGGTCCTCGATGAAGAGCATGTTACACTCGACGGCCTTACGCCCCATCTTTGGGATCGGCTTGGCCTCGATCTTCTCACGGTCGGTGTAGAACAGCGACAGGCCCTGGGTCGGCTTTGCGCACTGGTCCTTGGGCGTGGTGCGGGCGATGATCAGGATCTTGTTGGCGCGCTGGGCGCCGGTGGTCCAGATCTTCCGGCCGTTCAGGCGATAGCCGCCGTCCACCTTCTCGGCCCGCGTCTCCAGGCTGGAGGTGTCCAGGCCCGAGTTCGGTTCCGTGACCGCGAAGCACATCTTGTCTTCGCCGGAGATGATCTTGGGCAGCAGGCGCTCGCGCTGCTCGTCCGATCCGAACTTCACCAGCGGCATCGGACCGAAGATGTTGAGGTGGATGGCCGAGGCGCCCGAGAAGCCCGCGCCCGACTGGGCCACGGTCTGCATCATGATCGCCGCCTCGGTCAGGCCCAGGCCCGCGCCGCCGACGCTTTCCGGCATGGCCACGCCCAGCCAGCCGCCTTCGGCGATGGCGGCGACGAATTCCTCGGGAAAGTTTCCGGTCTCGTCGGTGCGGCGCCAATATTCGTCGTCAAAGGCGGCGCACACCTTGGCGACGCCTTCGCGGATGGCTTCCTGCTCTTCGGTCAACCAGAATCCGGACATCCGGCCCTACTCCCCTGCGCTTTGCGTCATCCCTCTAGGCCTTCTCGAAGCGCCGCGGATCGAAGGCGGCGGCCTCGGGGCCTGGGTTATCGCCCGTCAGATAAGCCGCCACCATATCCGCCACAAGCGGCGCGAACAGCCATCCGTTACGTCGGGCGCCGACGGCCAGCATGATCCCAGGCGTCCGGCTCCAACCGACGAGGGGCAAACCGTCGGGCGTAGTGGCTCGAACGCCGACCTCCACCGTCGCGCCCTCGAGATCCAATGACGGACGCAGGGCCAGGGCGGCTCGGCGCAGCGCCTGGGTCGCGGACGCATCCGGCGCGAGATCGTCGCGCCCCGCCTCCATGGTCGCGCCTATGGCCAAGGCCTCGCCCGGCGCCAGATAGACGCCCTCCCCGCGCACAACCAGGGCCTCGTCGTCCAAGGCGGGCGTTCGGAGGAGTTGCCCCTTGATCGGCGCCAGGGCCGAGGTCTCGGGGGCAATGCGGCCGTCGCGGACGCCCGGACCTGTCGCCAACACCAATAAGTCGAAGGTCTCGACCCGACCATCGACCAAGGTCAACGCGCCAGGCTCGAAGGCCGCCACGGCGCCCGTCTTGAACGCCACCCCGGCCTCCTGCGCCGCCGCGCGCAGCATCGCCAGCGCCGTCCGAGCTTCCAGCCGCCAATCCTCGTCGAGGGTTTGGGCCGGCGCGACGCCCAGTTGCTCAAGCCGTTTGGCGACTTCGGCGCGCCAGGCGTCGGAGCCTTCGAATCTCACCCCGGCGCGTGAGAGGGGAATCCGCAAGTTCTGAGCGAAGTCCGGCCACAGGTCGCGCGCGCGCCGCATCAGCGCCAGGTGATCGCGTGAGATAGGATCGAACAGCGCCTCGCTGACCGGGGCCAACATGCCGGCCGCCACGCCAGATGCGTTGTCGCCGGGCGGCGCGGGATCGATGATCGTGACCGACCGTCCGGCCCGCGCCAGACGTAACGCCACCGCCAAGCCGAAGGCGCCGGCTCCGGCCACCGCGATCTCTGCGTCGTTCTCAGAATGCATTGGGGGGAAACACCTCCCCGTGACGTCAACGTCAAGCCCGGGCGAGGCCATAATGGCTCAATAGACCCGTTATCGTGTACGCACGGACGTGACGACTCTGTAAAGCTCGGGCTATATCCTTAACACTCGCGTTTAAGCCGCGTCGCGGCGTTGAGGGATTTGAGGCGTATGAACGATCGACCCGCGGCCGAACAAGCCCACCCCGTCGACCTGTACGTGGGCGCGCGGCTGAGAATTCGTCGAAAGATGATGGGCCTCAGCCAGACTCAGGTCGCCGATGCACTCGGGATCACTTTCCAGCAGATCCAGAAGTACGAGCGCGGCGCCAATCGCATCAGCGCCAGCAAGCTCTATGACGCGGCCAAGCTGCTGCAGGCGCCCGTGTCCTATTTCTACGAAGGCCTGGAAGACACCGATGGCGGCATGGACGACGGCTTCGCCCAGCGCATGACCGAGTTCGTCTCGACCCCGGAGGGCCTGGAACTGGCCGGCCTGTTCCCGCGCCTGGCCGACCGTCGCCTGCGCCGCCGGGTCGTGGACCTGGTCCGCGCCATGGTCGACGACGAAGCCCCCTAGGCGACCTCCACCCCTAGGCGACCTCCACCCCTAGGCGACCTCCAGCCCGCACATCGGAACCCGCCGCTCTCGCGCCCCGTTGATCCGCCAACGGACCCGCGACGAGGGCTGGCGGCATGCCACGCGACACGATCGAGCTTCCGCCGGTTTCCACCGGCCTCTCCTACGTCAATGACGACGATCCCGGCATCCGCCGCGTGGCCGCTGGCGACGGCTTCGCCTATCGCGCCCCAGATGGCCGCGCGGTCAAGGACGCCGAAACCCTGGACCGCATCAGATCCCTGGCGATCCCGCCGGCCTGGACCGAGGTCTGGATCTGCCCCTCGGCGCGCGGCCATATCCAGGCCACCGGCCGCGACCAGAAGGGTCGCAAGCAGTACCGCTATCACGACGCCTGGCGACGCGACCGCGACGGGCTGAAGTTCAGCCGCATGATCGCCTTTGGCCGCGCCTTGCCCCGCCTGCGCGCGCGGGTCGAGGCGGACATGGCGCGGCGCGGCCTCCCCCGCGAGAAGGTCATCGCCGCCGTCATCCGGCTGATGGAGCTGACCCTCATCCGGGTCGGCAACGAGGAATACGCCCAGGTCAACAAGAGCTTCGGCCTGACGACCCTGCGCGACCGCCACGCCAAGCTGTCCAGCGTCGGGGGTGTCTTCGAATTCCGCGGCAAGAGCGGCAAGGTTCACAAGACCGGCTTCCGCGACCGTCGTCTGGCCCGCATCGTCAAGGCCTGCCAGGACGTGCCGGGTCAACGCCTCTTCCAGTACATCGACGAGGATGGTCAGCGGCGCTCGATCGAGAGCGCCGACGTCAACGCCTATATCCGCGCGGCCATCGGCGAGAACTTCTCGGCCAAGGACTTTCGCACCTGGGCAGGCACCCTGGCCGCCGCGCGAGGCCTGTGCCTGGTTCCCAAGGCCGCCAGCGCCACCGAAGCCAAGCGCAATGTCAACGCCTGCGTGAAGGCCGTCGCCGGTCTGCTGGGCAACACCGCCGCCGTCTGCCGGGGATCCTACATCCACCCGCTGGTCCTGGAGGCCTATCAGCAGGGCGTCTTGCCGCTGAAGCCTGGACGGTCCGAGCGAGCGTTCGAGCTAGCCGTGATCCGCTTCCTGGATGCCGCCAAGGCCTCGTATCAAGCCGACTAAGGGAACGGCCTGCGGTCAGGGTTCGTTGAGTCGGCGCTAACGGAGAACCGCCCATGGCCGATGGTCGTCCCACCTGGCAGGGCCACCTGCGCCTGTCGCTCGTGACCTGCCCCGTCGCGATGTACACCGCCACCGACGCGCGCGGCGACGTGCGCTTCAACATGCTGCACAAGAAGACGCACAACCGGATCCGGATGATCCCGACCGATCCGGACCTGGGCCCCATCGAGCGCTCGGACATCGTCAAGGGCTACGAGTACGAGAAGGGCGAGTACGTCGTCATCACCCAGGACGAGATCGACAGCGTGCGCCTGGAAAGCACCCGCACGATCGATATCGAGCGTTTCGTGCCCGCCGCCCAGATCGACCGCCTTTACTGGGACAACCCGTACTTCCTGGTCCCCGACGGCAAGCTGGCGGCCGAGGCCTATGGCGTGATCCGGGAGGCCATGACCAAGGAAGGTCAAGTCGCGCTCGGCCGCGTCGTCATGCATCAGCGCGAACGCCTGCTGGCCATCGAGCCGCGCGACGCCGGCATGGTCGCCTGGAGCCTGCGCAGCCGCCACGAGGTCCGGGACGCCGCCAGCTATTTCGACGCCATCCCCGACAAGAAGCCCGACGCGGCAATGATCCAGATCGCCCAGAAGATCATCGAGCAGAAGGAAGGCCCTTTCGATCCCGAACAGTTCAACGACCGCTACGAGGACGCCCTGCGGGCGCTGATCAAGGAAAAGCAGAAGGGTAAGGGCCGCAAGGTCACCGCGCCTGAGGAACCCCAGGACACCAACGTGGTCGACCTGATGGAGGCCCTGCGCGCCAGCCTGGGCAAGGCGCCGACGGGCAAGGCGACGGCGAAGAAGGCTCCTGCCAAGACGGCGTCAAAGACGCCGGCGCGGAAAAAGGCGGGCTAAGGCCAACCCACCGTGTCATCCCGGCCGAAGCGTAGCTTAGAGCCGGGCCCCAGGGGTGACGAAGCGCAGTGCGCGCCGCGCCTG
This sequence comes from Caulobacter sp. X, assembly GCF_002742635.1. Lineage (NCBI taxonomy): Bacteria > Pseudomonadati > Pseudomonadota > Alphaproteobacteria > Caulobacterales > Caulobacteraceae > Caulobacter > Caulobacter sp. X. The sequence goes on from NZ_PEGF01000001.1 coordinate 1,122,782, forward strand.
GGTCCCGGATAGCCTCTGCGAGGCTTCCGGGATGACACTATTTGGTGTCGCCCGTTACGCCTTCCCCAGTTTTCGGATCGCCGCCTCAAGATCCCGCTCGCTCTCGGCATAGGCGTCCCAGGCGTCGAGGCCCTTCAGCAGCCCCGGCGCGGTGCGGATATTGAATCGCTTGGGATCGAGGCCCTTCCTCACCTGCGTCCAGGCCACCGGCCAAGAGACCGGCGCGCCAGGCCGGCCGCGCGGCGACAGCGGCGCGACCGCCGTGCTCATGCGGTCGTTGCGCAGGTAGTCGAGGAAGATCTTCCCGCCCCGCTCCTTCTTGGCCATGTTCAGCAGGTACTGGTCGGGACTATCGGCGGCCATCTGGGCGCAGACCTCGCGGGCGAAGGCCTTGGCGGTATCCCAGTCGACCTTCGTGGGCTTCAAGGGCGTGACCACGTGCAGGCCCTTGCCGCCGGTCGTCTTGCAGAACGGCGCCAGGCCCAGGGCCTCCAGTCGATCGCGGATCTCCCGCGCGCCCTCGACGACCACGTCAAACGAAACGTCGGGCGCGGGGTCGAGGTCGAAGACCAGACGCCCCGGGACGTCCTGCTCGCCGGGCCGACAGTTCCAGGGATGCAGCTCGGTCGCGCCCCACTGGGCGGCGGCCACAAGGCTCTCCACCGTATTGAAGACGAGGTAGGGCTTGCGATCCCCGCTGACGACCACCTCGTCGATCAATGACGAGACGCCCTTGCCCGAGTGGCGCTGGAAGAACTTTTCGCCGTCGATGCCGTCGGGCATGCGGATCACCGAGCAAGGACGGCCCTTGATGTGCTCCAGCATCCAGTCGCCGACGGCTTCGAAATATTCGGCCAGTTGAAGCTTGGTGCCCGGCGCGCCGTCGCCCGCGTCGGGCCACATCGGCTTGTCGGGATTGGAGATGGCGACGCCGCGCACGGAGGCCTTGCCGCCGGTCCGCTTCGGCGTGGCCGCCTTGGGCTCGGCCAGCTCGACCTCTTCGGCGGGCGCCGGCGCCTCGGCCTCGACCGCCTGGGCCGGCTTGTCCTCGCGCAGACCCTTGAACGACGCCTGGCGCACCGAGCCGTCTCCCGTGAAGCCGGCGAACTCTATCTCCGCCACCAGCACGGGGTCCACCCAGTGGATATTCGCCCCGCCGCGCGGCGCGCCCTTGCCGCCGAACGGCGAGGTCTTGCGTTCGGCCGCCTTCAGCTTCGGCAGCAGGCGAGCGACCTTGTCGCGGCCAAAGCCGGTCCCGACGCGACCGACGTGCGCCAGATCGCCGTCGCGATAGACCCCGACGATCAGCGACCGAAAGGCGTCGCCGGTGGTCGTCCAGCCGCCGATCACCACCTCGTGGCCAGCCCGGCACTTGGCCTTGGTCCAGGTCCCCGGCTTGCCGGAACGGTACGGCGCGTCGAGCTTCTTGGAGACCACGCCCTCCAACGACATCCTACACGCAGATTGCAGCACGGCCTCGCCGCCGCTCTTGAAGTGCTCGACATAGCGGATGCGGTCGTTGTCGTCCGGGATCAACGCCTTCAATCGCGCCTTGCGCTCGCTCAGGGGAAGGTCGGTCAGGTCCTCGCCATCCGCGTACAACAGGTCGAAGACAAAGAAGATCAGATCGTCGGTCTTCTCCTCGGCCAGAGCCGCCTGCAGCCCCGCGAACGAGGGCGAGCCGTCCGCGTCCAGAGCCACGACCTCGCCGTCGATCAGCGCGTCCGGCAGCTTTGAACCATCCTTGATGAGCCTCGGAAACTTGGCGCTCCAGTCCAGGCCCGCGCGGGTGCGCAAGACCGCCTTGCCACCCTCGATGCGCATCTGCATCCGATAGCCGTCGAACTTGATCTCGTGCGCCCAGTCGCCGCCGGTGGGGGGACGGTCGACCAGCTTGCACAGCTGCGGCGGCAGGAAGTCCGGCATGGCCGCGTTCCTGGCGACTTTTCGCGATGGACTCGTCTTGGCGGAGGGCTCGGCCCGCCGCCCCTTCGGAACGACGGTGTCTTCGGAGTCTTTCTCGGCGCTGGCCTCCGGCGAGCCCTTGCTATGCCAGACCGCGTCTGAGGCGGTGGTTTTCTGCGTCATGAACGGCGTCGGAGCCTTTCCCCTGCCCGCCGCGATGTCCTCCATCGTCCGCCCTGACGCGATCGAGAAGGCCGTTTCGTCCAGAAAGGCCGTGTCGCCCTCGACCGCGAACTCGTCGCGATGCTTGATCAGCAGCCAGTTCTCGCGCTTGCCGTCCCCGCGCCGATCGTTGTTGATCCGCACGAGGACGTAGCCGCCCTTCATCCGCTCGCCGGCGAAGACCAGCTTGATCTCGCCCTTCTTGAGGCCTTTGGCCAGGTCAAAGCCCGGCTCGGGCGCCCACCAACCGCGGTCCCACAGCATCACCGTGCCGCCGCCGTACTGGCCCTTGGGAATCGTGCCCTCGAAGTCGCCATAGGCCAGCGGGTGATCCTCGACATGCACCGCCAGGCGCCGATCGTGCGGATCAAGCGAAGGGCCCTTGGTCACGGCCCACGACAGGAACACGCCCTCGTGTTCGAGACGTAGATCGTAGTGCAGGCGCGTGGCGTCGTGTTTCTGGATGACGAAGCGCGCGCGCTCGGACGCGGCGACAGCGATCTTGCCCGAGGGCTCGGTCGTCTTCTCGAAGTCGCGCTTGGCCTCGTAGGCCGCCAGCTTGCGCGCCGCCATCGCCGCGCCGCCTATTCGCCGTCGAAGACTTCGGGGCGGACGTCATCGACGTCGCGGCCGTCGCCGGCATCATCGTCCTGCTCGAGTTCGACGATCTCCTCGTCGTCGAGCTCCTCGGCGATCAGAGCGTCGTCGTCGGCGGCGTCTCCCTCGGCCCGGGTGACATCCAGCACGTCCGGCAGTTCTTCGAAGGTGCGAAACTCGCCGTCGCGACCGATCACGTCATCGTCCATCGCCTCGGCGCCGTCTTGGTCGTCCCACCCGTTGTCGACATCGGTCATGGCTGCTCTCCTGTGCTCGCAGGAGGAATGGATGGCGGCGCTCGGCGTTCCGGTCTTATCGATTCACATCCGCCATACGGCCCGGCAGCGCGATTCGTTCGCAGAATCACCCATGGCGCGAGCGAGCCTTAAGTCCACTTTTGGAACCAAAATTAACGCTTATGCCCCCGATCCGACGGTTCCGAAGGCGACGATTCCGTAAAAAACCCAGACCCACGGGCGTTTTGCCCCCATAAATCGGCTTTTTAACCTTCCCTAACGGGTGACAAACGCGATTGGGCTCGTCAGGCTCGAAATTCCCTGATTCACAGGAATGAGCTTAAGAAGATGAACGTTTCCGATCTGGTCGACGCCGCTGTGGCCGCCGACGACAAGCTGACCAAGACGCAAGCCAAGGCCATCATCGACGGCGTCTTCAAGTCGATCTCCGACGCCGCCGTGAAGGGCGAAGAAGTCTCGATCCCGGGCTTCGGCAAGTTCAAGGTCCAGGCCAAGCCGGCCCGCACCGGCCGCAACCCGGCCACGGGCGCGACGATCGAAATCGCCGCCAGCAAGAAGGTCGCCTTCACGCCGGCCAAGCAACTGAAGGACGCCGTCAACGGCTAATTCGGTTCAGGGGGCGGACACTATCCAGTGTCCGCTCCTCGACGCTTCCCTTCACGCGCGACGTCTAGCCTCATGCCAGCGTTGCGCGTGAAGACTTTTCAGAACAAAACAAGAACGATAACGTGCCGCGCATGGCCGTTCTCGATCTTCGGCGCAAGCTCGCCATCCTCTCCGACGCCGCCAAGTACGACGCCTCCTGCGCCTCGTCCGGGGCCCAGAAACGCAACTCGCTAGGCGGCCAGGGCGTCGGCTCGACCGAGGGCATGGGCATCTGCCACGCCTATGCGCCGGACGGGCGCTGCATCAGCCTGCTGAAAATCCTGCTGACAAACTTCTGCATCTACGACTGCGCCTACTGCATCAACCGCGTGTCGTCGAACACGTCCCGGGCGCGGTTCTCGGTGAAGGAGGTCGTCGACCTCACCCTGAACTTCTACAAGCGCAACTACATCGAGGGCCTGTTCCTGTCTTCGGGCGTCATCCGCACCGGCGACTACACGATGGAAGAGATGGTCCGGGTGGCGAAGTCGCTGCGGCTGGACCACGACTTCCGCGGCTACATCCACCTGAAGCTGATCCCCGAGGCCTCGCCAGAGCTGGCGGCCGAGGCGGGACTCTATGCCGACCGAGTATCGATCAATATCGAACTGCCCCGTGACGACAGTCTCAAGGCGCTCGCGCCCGAGAAGGACGTCACCGACATCAAGCGGGCCATGGGCCGCATGCGCCTGGCGATCGAGGACAAGGCCGAGCCCGCGCGCAAGGCCGGCCGGCGAACCTTCGCGCGCAGCCAGTCTACGCAGCTGATCGTCGGCGCCGACGAGGCCAAGGACGGCGACATCCTGGCCCGCAGCGCCAACCTCTACGGCGCCTATAGGCTGAGCCGCGTCTACTACTCGGCCTTCAGCCCGATCCCAGACGCCAGCCATCGCCTGCCGCTGGCCCGCCCGCCCCTGCTGCGCGAGCATCGCCTCTACCAGGCCGACTGGCTGATGCGCTTCTATGGCTTCGAGCGGCCGGAGATCATCGAGGAGGGCGAAGACCTTGACCTTTCGGTCGATCCTAAGACCGCCTGGGCCTTGAAGAACCGCGCCAAGTTCCCGGTCGACATTCAGACCGCGGACCGCGAGACGCTGCTGCGCGTGCCGGGCCTGGGCGCCAAGGCCGTGGAACGCGTCCTGGCGGCCCGGAAGGCGGCCCGCCTGACCCTCGACGACCTCAAGCGCGTGGGGGCGGTCCTGAAGCGCGCCAGAGCCTTCGTGGTCACCGCCGACTGGACGCCGGGCGCGCTGACCGATCGCGACAGCCTTAAGGCCGCGCTGGTCCAACCCCAGCAGCTGAGCCTGTTCTGATGCGGGTCATACGATTGGCCTCGGAGATCGACTTTGCCGGATGGCGCTCGGCGGCGCGGGCGTTGCGCGCCGAGGGCGTGGCCCCAGAGGCCGTGGTTTGGACTGTCGAGCGGGAGCTGTTCGATACGGCGGGATCGCCGCCGCCCGCCGCGCCCTCCAACTTCACGGTCCCCGCCGCCTTCCTCGACCTCGCCGAGCAGGTCATTCTGCACCGCGGTCCCGACCGTTTCGCCCTGCTCTATCGCATCCTGTGGCGGCTGGAGCGCGAGCCGCGCCTGGTCGAGAACCCCGCCGATCCCGACATGGCCAGGGCGCGCGACATGGCCAAGGCTGTCAGTCGCGCGGCGCACAAGATGAAAGCCTTCGTGCGCTTCCGCCTCGTCGAGGGGACGGAGACCGAGACCTACGCAGCCTGGTTCGAGCCGGCGCATCGCGTCACCGAGGCGGTCGCGCCGTTCTTCGTCCGCCGCTTCACCAACATGGACTGGACGATCCTGACGCCCGACGCCTGCGTGGCCTGGGATGGCCAGCGGCTGATGGTCTCCGAAGGCGCTGATCCGGCCGATGCGCCCTCCGAGGACGCACAAGAGGAGCTCTGGCGCACCTACTACGCCTCGATCTTCAATCCAGCGCGGCTGAACCCCAAGCAGATGCGCCAGGAGATGCCCAAGCGCTATTGGCGGAACCTGCCGGAGGCCGCGCTCATTCCGGAGCTGATCGCCTCAGCCCAGGATCGCGCCGCCGCCATGGTCGCCGCCCCGCCCCGTCAGCCCTCCGACCGCGTGCTCAAAGCCTCCCTGCGCCATAGCCGGGACGCGTCGTTCGGCCAGGGCGCGCCGACGACGCTTGAGGAGGTCGAAGCCGGCGTTCAGGTCTGCCGCCGCTGCGCGCTCTGGCGCGACGCCACCCAGGGCGTTCCTGGCGAAGGCGCGCATCCCGCGCCGCTGATGTTCGTCGGCGAGCAGCCCGGCGACCAGGAGGACCTCGCCGGTCGCCCCTTCGTCGGTCCCGCCGGTCAGATGTTCGACAAGGCCCTGGCGGAAGCAGGCGCGCCGCGGGACCGCGCCTTCGTCACCAACGCCGTGAAGCACTTCAGGCACGAGGTTCGCGGCAAGCGCCGAATCCACAAGACGCCTGACCGGGGCGAGGTCGCCGCGTGCCGCTGGTGGCTCGACGCAGAGCGCCGGATCGTCCGGCCTCGGGTGATCGTGATGCTCGGCGCGACGGCGGCCTTGAGCGTGATCGGCAAGCCGACGCCGATCAGGGCCAATCGCGGCAAGGCGATGCCACTGCCGGACCAAGCGCAGGGCGTGGTGACCTATCACCCGTCGTTCCTGCTGCGCATTCCCGACGCCGAGGCCAAGGCGAAGGCCTATGCGGAGTTCGTCGAGGATCTGCGGATGGCGGGGAAACTGGCGGGGCTTTGAACAACAAAGCTCCCCGGCGGTGCGCGGGAGCTGTCGCGGAGAGACTAAGGGGGCTAACGCGGCATAGGCCAGGCTCGCCCCCTCCGGCCCTCTGGGCCGCCTCCCCCGCGATACGGGGGAGGAACCTAGAGCATCAGTTCGCCTTGGCGCCGCCCATCTTGGCCATCAGCTCTTCCTTGCGCGCCTTCATGCGCTCACCCATGGCCTCGAGATCCTCGTCGCCCTTCTTGGCCTGGGCGAAGAAGCCGCCGGGCTGTTCCTCCTCCTTGACGTGGTGCTTGATGTACTCGCCCAGCACCTTGACCTTGGCGTCGTAGAACTCCTGGCCCGGCTTCATGGCCTCGATCTCGGCGATCAGCTTCTTGGCGCTGTCGTGCTCGACATAGGCCTCGTCGATCAGGTCGTCCTCGACCTCGCCGCGGCTCTCCGGATAGAGGACCTCCTCCTCGATCTGGGTGTGGACCTTCAGGGCCAGGGCGATCTGGTTGAACAGCGCCAGCTTCTCGCTGTCGCTCTCCAGCTGCTCGTATTCGGCGAACATCTTCTCCACCTCGCGGTGGTCCTGCTTCAGCAGACGAATGGCCAACGGATCGCGGCGGCCCGTGCGGCGGGTCGCCTTGCGAGGCTTGGCGGTCTTGGCTTTGCTCGATGAGCTCTTGGTGGCGGCGGCCATGGAATTCTCCCTCGATATCCCCGACCGCCAACCAACACCTGGGCGCGGCTTGTCGTTCCGGATCGGGAGCGCGCGGAACCTCTAGCCGCCGGCGGATCTTGCCAGCACCGCGTCCAGTTCGGCGGCCAGGGCCTCGATCCGATACGGCTTGACCAGCACCCGCCGCCCCTCCTTGCTGGCGGCGGCCGCGGCGGCGCTGTAGCCCGTGGTCAGCAGCACCGGCAGGTCGGGCCGCAGCCGCGAGATGTCGCGCGCAAGATCAAGCCCGCCAATGTCGCCGGGCATCACCATGTCGCTGAACACCAGCTGGAAGCGCGGATCGGCGCGCAGCGCGTCCAAGGCGCTGCTCCCGTCCGCCACACGCCTGACCTCATAGCCCAGCTCGCGCAGCATCTCCTCGACCAGATGCGCGACGCTGTCATCGTCCTCGACCAGGAGCACGCGTTGGCGTTCGCCGTCAGAGGGCGGCGGCCGGAGCGTCAGCGGCTCGGACTTGAGCAGCGCCTTTGTCGAGCGCGGAATCCGCAGCCAGATCGTGGTTCCCTCGCCCAGAACGCTGTCGACGCCCACCTCGCCGCCCGAGGCGCGGGCGAAGCCGTAGACCTGGGACAGGCCCAGCCCCGTGCCCTTGCCGACCGCTTTGGTGGTGAAGAAGGGCTCGAACAGGCGGCTAATCATGTCCGGGGCGACGCCAACGCCTGTGTCGCGGATGGACAGGCGAACCATGTCGCCGGCCCCGTCCGGACGCCCCGAAGGCTCGTTGCGGGCCTCGATGGTGATCGTGCCGCCATCGGGCATGGCGTCACGGGCGTTGATGGCGATGTTCAGCACCGCCACCTCCATCTGCGAGGCGTCGACCTCGACCCGCCAAAGATCCGGCGGCAGCTGGATCCGCACCGTGACGTCCTCGCGCAGCGAGCGGTCCAGGATCGCCAGCATGCCCGACAGCCTTTGGCCGATGTCGATGACCTCGGGCTTCAGCGGCGAGCGGCGCGAGAAGGCCAGGAGCTGCTGGGTCAGGCTGGCGCCGCGGTCGATGGCCTGGCGGATGCCGTCGCGCAGGCGCTCGCGGCGCGCCGGGTCGGAGGTGCGCTCAAGCAGATCCAGACCGCTGGAGGCGACCATCAAAAGATTGTTGAAGTCGTGCGCCACGCCGCCGGTCAGTTGGCCCATGGCCTCCATCTTCTGCGACTGGCGCAGAGCTTCCTCGGCCTTCTCGCGTTCGCGGATCTCGGCCTTGAGTTTGCGATAGGCTTCGGCCTCGCGCGCGCCGGCGGCGCCCAGCACGGCGACCAGCAGTGCGGCCATAACGATCAGCAGGGCGAAGCCGGCGTAGCGCATGGCGCGTCGCGTGGGCGACTCCAGCACCGTGCGCAGATAGACAGACCCCAGCACGGTGTCGCCCTCGGTCACCGGCGCCGTCAGCACGAGCCGGGGGCCGACGATCCGCGGCGGACCCAGAACATTGCGGGCCGGCGGCGGCGCGCCGGCGCGCGTATAGCCGGCGGCGAGCGCGCCTTGCATGTCGTAGGCCCCGACGGCCTCGACGTCGGGATTGGAACTCTGGGCGCCGACATATTCGCGGGCGGCCGAGCGATCGTCGAAGGCCAACGGCGCGGCCATGCTGCCGGCCAGGATGCGCAGCTGCACCTCGGCCTGGCGAAGCTTCTCCTGCTGCCCCAGGCGCTCGTTGTAGACGGCCATGGCGAAGGCGGCGACGACAATGGCGACGGCCAGGGTCACCGCCATCCAGACGGTCAGAGCCGGTCGCCATGGCCGGCGCGGAGCCTTCGCCGCCTCGCTCATCGCTCGCCAGTCCCACGCGTGACGGACAGGGAGAGCAGCTTGGAGCTGATCACCAGCCCTTCCGCCTGGGCGGCGTCGCCACGGATTTCGAAGCGCACCCGCCCCTCGAGCGTCACGAACTGGATCATGGCGCCCGCCGCGTCGAGGCCGTCGTCGGCGACGGTCAGCACGGGACGTCCCGCAACGGCCGCGATCATCTCACGTGGCGTCTGGCCCCGTGACGCCGAGACGAACAGCACATGGCAGTCCGCGCCCTTGGCCACTGAAGACAGCCGCGTCACCATCATTTCGTGATCGCCCACCCGCGCATTCTGGGCGAGGCGGTCGATAAGCGGGCCAAACGGATCCACGCCGCCAATACACAGCCGAAAGGGGCTGGAGGACGTCTCGAACGCCGTGTCGGGCCAAGTGACGAAGGCCGGGAACTTCGCCAGGTGACTGGCCTTCACCGGATAGCCGCCGTGATGAGGGGCGTGACGACGCTCATGCGCCTCGCGCGCGCCGTCCTGGGCCAGCGCCACGCCGCCCTGCAGACACAGGAGAAGCGCCGCCGCAGCCGACAGCCGGCGCGGCTTGGAACCTCCTCCCCGCATCGACCGCGGGCCGCTGGGCGGAACGCCCAAAACCATGCGCCAGTCCCCTCCGCGCTTCGCCTAGCGACTTGATAGCCCCAAGCATGAACGGCTTCACCGTCGATCCTGTTCGAGCCGAGCCAGGACCAGCCGCGAATGATCGGCCTGAACCCGCCAAGCTCCAAGCCTAGCCGTTCGATCCCATTCCCGTGACATTTTGGAGGCCAAGCGGCGCTGTGAGCCGAAAAAGCAAAAAGCCCGGGCGAACCCGGGCTTTTCAAAGGCTTGCGATGGTACCAGCTCTCGGGCTCGAACCGAGGACCTCTAGATCCACAATCTAGCGCTCTAACCAACTGAGCTAAGCCGGCTCATCGCGAGGCGTCGTCTTTAGTCGGATCGGCCCCTGGGATCAAGCGCCGATCCAGACGATTTTAACAGGAAAACGCCCCGGAGCCGAAACTCCGGGGCGCTTCTTGGTCGTCGCCTGTATCCAGGTCCTATTGCGGGACTTGGAACACCAGCGGGACGGTCACCTGGCCACCGTCGACGGGCGCGCCGTCGAGGGTCTTCGGCTTCATCCGGAACAGGCGCGACAAGCGGATAGCCGCGTCGCCGAAGCCCATGTCCGCGGGGGTCTCAGAGACCACCGAGCAGCCTTCCAGCGTGCCCTTCGCCGTGACGGTGCACGAGATCGTCGCCTTACCGCTGACTTCCATCCGCTGAGCGCGGTCGGGGAAGTAGCGGGCCATGTCGTCGGCGCTGGGCTTACGGGCCCAGTCCGGACGGGTCACGACCGAGGCGCGAGCCGGCGGGTTCGTCGGAACCGGCGGAGCCTGCGAGATGACCGGCGGAGCGGTCGTCTCGACCCGCTTTTCAACGGGCGGGATCGGCAGCGGCGGCGGCGGCGTCACGTCCGGCGGCGGAGCCACCGGGGGACGCGGCTGCACCACGGCCGGAGGCGGCGGCGGCTCATTGGTCGGCGGCGGCGGCGGCGGAGGCGGCGGAGGCGGCGGCGGAGGCGGAGGTAGCTCCACGACCGTCGCGTCGTCCGAATACTCCTGGAACACCGCTTCGAACTTCTGCTTCGCGAGGTACGCGAAGAGCAGTCCGTGCAGACCGAGCACCACAATCAGCGCGACGCCGAACGGCCCCATGCCCTTTTTGCGACGCGGACCTTCCGAGGTGAGCGGATCGTAGTGGCGATGCTCGGGCGTTTGTTGTTCAGCCATGCAGCACCCCTACTAGCTATCATCCCGTCCAACGAGCGCCACGCTGTAGAAGCCATTATCCTGGAGGGTGTTCATCACCTCCATGAAAGCCCCGTAGCGAACCTTTTCGTCGGCCCGGATGAAGATGCGCTCCTTGGTAGGATCGCGACGGCCCATGCTCTTGGTGATGTCGAAGCCCAGCTCATCGATGCTGGTCTCGTTGTCGCCAAGGTAGAGCTGACCCGACTCCTTGATCGTGACGTAAACCGGCTTGGATGGAGGCGGCGATGACTTCGCCACCGCCGACGGCAGGTTCACCTCGATCGACACGGAGGCTAGCGGAGCGGCCACCATGAAGATGATCAGAAGGACCAGCATAACGTCCACGAAGGGCGTAACGTTGATCTCACTGTTCTGTTCGACGTTGAACCTGTCGCCCCCACCGCCTGAAAGTTTGGCGGCCATGGGTGTTACGCCCCCTTGTCGAGCTGACGCGAGATGGCGTTCATCAGTTCAGCAACGAAACCTTCCGAGCGGGTGCCGTAACCCGAGATGCGGGTCTGGAAGTAGTTGTAGAAGATAACGGCCGGGATAGCGGCGAAGAGGCCGATACCGGTGGCGAGCAGGGCTTCAGCGATACCCGGCGCCACGACGGCGAGGTTGGTGGTGTTGGTGTTCGCGATGCCGATGAACGACGTCATGATGCCGTACACCGTACCGAACAGACCGATGAACGGACCGGCCGAACCGACCGAGGCCAGGAACACCATGCCGCCCGACAGACGCTTGGCCAGCGAGGACTGGACGGCGTTGATGGCGTAGGTGGCGCGGGCCAGCGTCGAGTCGCGGTGCTCGCCGGCGACTTGCAGGCCAGCTTGACGCGACAGTTCGACTTCCTGCGAGGCGGCGGCGGCCATGTCGGCCATCGGGTTGCCTTCGAATTCTTCCGACGAGCTGATGCGCGCGATGTCGGCGATCGAGCGAGCGCCGCGGAAGGCTTCCAGGAACTTGTCCGATTGCTTGTTCAGGCCGGCGAACTCGAAAATCTTGGTGAGCAGCAGCACCCACGAGAAGACCGAGGCCAGCAGCAGGCCGATCATGACGACCTTAACGACGGCGCCGGCGGCGAGGAACATGCCGACGGGCGTCAGCGAGTGGCCCTTCTTTTCGCCTTCAGCGGCGGCGGCGTCAGCCGGAGCGGCTTCCGGAGCCGGAGCAGCTTCCGGGGCCGGAGCGGCGGCGGCGTCGGCCGGAGCGGTCGCGGCGGCCGGATCGGCGGGCTTGGCGTCCTGAGCGAACGCCGGGGCGCTCGCCATCAGCGCAACGGCGCCGACGAGAGCGATGAGGGGGGTCTTCCGTTTAATGTCGAGCATCTGTCGCCAGTTCCTGATTGGTCTAGCACGTTTGGACCGAGGGTCGTCGCGCGAGAGCGTCTCCACCCTAACTCTGAATAGCCCGTTCCTAGGTTCGATTTCTCTCCCCTCGGGACGGACCCGCTTCGCTGCGCTCGACCCGTTACGCCCCCCACGAGGACTAGGCCTCCAGAAGGATCGTTTCGAAGCGCGTGCGACCGAGGCCCTGTTGAGGGGCTCCGGTCTTACCGCAATGTTAGAATTGCGGCTGTGGTCCTTTGGCAACCCCTTTTCGCACCGTCAAGGGGCTCATTTGGGCACAAAATCGTCGTAGAGCCCCGCGCGCCCCGCCATTTACCGCGACGCACAAAGGGCTTTTCGGGAAAACGGGGCGTTTTTCCCCTGGCAAGAAGATTGGCGATGCTGCACTGCAGCAAGGCAACAAAACAATGGTCGGTGAAGAAAGGCGCCTGCCGACGCGGCAAAAGGACGGCGGCGCCACCGAGACCGCGCGGCGACATGAAGGAAAAATGACACTCGACACGGGCGCGAAAGCGCCCTGCAAGCCGTCTGTCCAGAAAATCAAGGGAAGTGGTGCCTGGGGCCGGAATCGAACCAGCGACACGCGGATTTTCAATCCGCTGCTCTACCAACTGAGCTACCCAGGCATCTGCGCTTGGCGGTCCGAAACCGCGCCGGCGACCTCGCCGTGAAGCGAGGAGCCGGGTCTATAGAGAAGGCGCGCGGCGAAGTCCAGCGCCCTTTTATCATTCTCTGTTGATGGCTTCCGAAGACGGATTTTCCTCGTCGTCGTCGCCGCCGGGGACCACGTAACGACCGCTCAACCAGCGCTGCAGATCCACGTCCGCGCAACGCTTGGAACAGAAGGGGCGGAAGGCCTTTTCGACAGGCTTGCCGCAAATCGGGCATCCCGTGCTCATGTGGCGGACACCTCCATGAGGTCGTCGGGCCAATTGGTCTCGGATTCGACGGTGAAGCGACGGCCCAGACGATCGGCGACGCCGGCGTCGAGCTCGACGGCGAAAGCCTCCGCGACGGCCGACGAACAGCGCGCGGTCAGGCGAGCGCCGCCCTGCGCCCTGCCCTCGCGCTCCAGGGCCCGCGCCAGGAGACGCGCCTGGTGACGAGGATTCGGCGCCCCGGCGGGCGTCAGAAAGCGATCCAGGATCGGCGGCGCGCGGCGCGGGACGATCATCTCCAGCGTGCCGAACTTGCTGATCGCGCCGACGCCGACCCCAGGATTGTCCGCCGCGAAGACGTTGCGCGCCGCCGTGGTCAGGGCTTGGCCGTCATGGCCGCGACCGACCAGGTCGAAGACGATGATTCCGCCCAAGCCCTTGAGGCGCAGAACCCGCGCCGCGACGCTGAGGGCGGCCATGTTGGCCTGCCGCGCGGCGCGCTTCGAATCGGACGCCTCGCGAGCGCCCAGATCCACGTCGACGGCCGTCAGGGCGCGAGTCGGCTCGACGGCGATGTCACCGCCGCCCGGCAGGGCGAAGATCGTCGCAAGGGCGTCGGCCTCGGCCTCCTCGACGGCTTGCAGAGCCTTGTCGCCGGTCGTGGGCGACCCGGCCTTCACATAGTGCCGGAGGCGCTCCTCGACGGACGGCGCGGCGGCCAGCACGCGTGGCTCGCCCTGCCCTTCCGCCACGAAGCGGGCGACTGCGGCCTTGCCGAGGCGCGAAGCCGTCTTGATCTCGATCTCGACCAGACCGCCCTCGACCAGCTTGGGCATGTCGGGCCGCAGCGGCAGGATCACGTCCTGGCCGCCGGGCAAGGCGACGAACGCCGAGGCGAAGGTCTTCTCGATCGACTTGACGCGCGCGACGCCGCGCACGCCCTCGGCGTCCAACGGATCGTCGGTGGGCCAGGAGACGAACAGGCGCTCGGGACGGCCGTCCAGGGTGACGACCCCGACCGTCTCGCCGACGCCCTTGTAGAGATAGGCCCGTCTTTCACTCATGATTTGGCGCTCATGGACGGTAGCCCAGGCCGGAGAGCAGGTTCAGCGTCTCATACAGCGGCAGGCCCACGACGCTGGGATAGGAGCCCTGCAGATCGGTGATGAAGCCGCCGGCCAGCCCCTGGACGCCATAACCGCCGGCCTTGCCCTTCCATTCGCCGCTGGCGACGTAGGCGTCGCGTTCGGCGTCGGACAGGCGCTTGAAGCCAACCTTGGTCTCGACCAGCCGCGAGGACAGGCGGCCGTCGGGTGCGATCAGGGCCACGCCCGTCAGCACCTTGTGATTCCGGCCCGACAACAGCTTCAGGCAGTAGAGCGCGTCGGCCTCGGTCTCGGCCTTGGGCAGGATGCGTCGGCCCACGGCCACGACCGTGTCGGCGGCCAGGACGAAGTCGCCCGGCGCGCGGGCGGCGACGGCGCGCGCTTTCTCCCGCGCCAGCCGCAAGGCGTGGCGACGCGGGGTCTCGTCGCGCAGCGGGGTCTCGTCGATGTCGGCGGGATCGACCCGGTCGGGCGTGACGCCGACCTGGGCCAGCAGGTCGAGGCGCCGGGGGCTCGCGCTGGCCAGCACCAGCGCCGGCCCGGCGGCCGCTTGGGCTGCCGTCGTCGGAGCCATCGGCGTCTTACTTGAAGCGGTAGGTGATACGGCCCTTGGTCAGGTCGTAGGGGGTCATCTCGACCAGGACCTTGTCGCCGGCCAGGACGCGGATGCGGTTCTTGCGCATCTTGCCGGCGGTGTGGGCGATGATCTCGTGATCGTTTTCCAGCTTCACGCGGAACGTGGCGTTGGGCAGCAATTCGCTGACCGTGCCGGGAAACTCGAGCAGTTCTTCCTTAGCCATCAGGCCTCTCAAAGGGACGAATCGGATTGCCGCGAAGACGAGGGTCCTCGCGGCGAGGCGCCTCTATAACGCAATTACCCCCCAAACGTCGATGGCGCCCCGAAACGTTGCTTGATGGCGTCGGCGAGGGCGTCTCGGACCTCGCGATAAGCCTCCAGCCGGGCCTCGCGCGAGCCGTCCACCAGGGTGGGATCGTGGGTCGGCCAGTACTCGATATCCACGGCGCGATCGCGCGACAGCTCCACCGCCCGGTGCTGCGCCTCGGGCGTCAGCGAGACCACGACGTCGAAACTGCCGTCCTCAAGCTCGGCGAAGGTCTTGGGCTTGTGATCCGAGACGTCCAGACCCAGTTCGTCCATCACCGCCACGACGAACGGATCGATCCCCTCGCCGGTCGGATCGCCCTTCAGGCCGCAGGAATCGACGAAGGCCCGCTTGCCGTAGAACCGCTTGAACAACCCTTCCGCCATCGGCGAGCGCACGCGGTTGTAGTTGCAGGCGAACAGCACCGCGTCCGGAAGCTCCCCCACCCCTACCCCCGCCAGTGCAGGGCGCAGATCAGGGTGAAAAGGCGCCGGGCGGTGTCGAGGTCGGTCTTGACCTTGCCGTCCAGACGCTCGCGCAGAAGGTTCGAGCCTTCGTTGTGCAGCCCCCGCCGGCCCATGTCCAAGGCCTCGATCTGCTGCGGCGTCGAGTTGCGGATCGCCGCATAGTAGCTGTCGCAGATCAGGAAGTAGTCCTTGATCACCCCTCGAAACGGCGACAGCGACAGCAGGTGCCGGCGCGCATAGCCAGGACCCGCGATGTCAAACGCCAGGCGATTCTCGACCAGCGAAAGCTTGACGTCGTAGGGGCCGCCCGCCGCCTCGGCGGGCTCGAAGTAGTTGCCGTCCAGAAGATCGAAGATCGCGACCTGGCGCTCCTGCTCCTGGTCGCGCGAGGCAGCCGCGAGGCTCTGCTCGTCGATCTCGATCGACTGGATCCGTTGGCGGGCGTGGTCGTCTTCGGTGCTCATCTGACGCGGGAGGTTCGCGCGTCGGCCGGCCGAAGGCAACCTCTCCTAAAGGCGGATTTCGGCCGACAAGGCGTGGGCGGGCAGTCCTTCGGCCTTCGCGAGGGCCACGGTGTGCGGGCCCAGGACGCCAAACGACGCGGCGTCGCACTTCACGATCGAGGTGCGCTTGATGAAGTCGTAGATCGACAGGCCCGACTGGAAGCGCGCCGCGCGGCTGGTCGGCAGCACGTGGTTGGAGCCGGCCACATAGTCGCCGATCGCCTCGGGCGTCACGCGGCCCAGGAAGATCGCGCCGGCGTGGCGGACGCGATCCGAAAGGCGCTCGGGATTATCCATCGCGAACTCGACGTGCTCGGGGGCGATGGCGTCGACCAGGGCCGGGCTCTCGTCCAGCGGCGCGATGATGACCGCGCCGTGGTCGCGCCAGGAGGCGGCGGCGTCCTCGCCGGTCGCCAGGGTCTTGAGCCGCTCAGAAACGGCCTGCTCCACCTGGGCGGCGAAAGCCTCGTCGTCGGTGATCAGGATCGACTGGGCGGCCGGGTCGTGCTCGGCCTGGCTCAGCAGGTCGGCGGCGATCCAGTCGGGATTGTTGGCCTTGTCGGCGACCACGACGATCTCCGACGGCCCCGCCAGGGCGTCGATGCCAACCACGCCATAGAGACGGCGCTTGGCGGCGGTGACGAAGGCGTTGCCGGGGCCCACGATCTTGTCGACCGGCTGGATCGGCCCCGCGCCATAGGCCAGGGCGGCGACCGCCTGGGCCCCGCCCACCCGCCAGATCTCGGTGACCCCCGCCTCCTTGGCCGCCGCGAGCACCGCCGGCTGCAGCTTGCCAGGCGGGGTGACCATGGCGATGCGATCGACGCCGGCCACCTGGGCCGGTACGGCGTTCATCAGCACGGTCGAGGGATAGGCCGCGCGACCACCGGGCACATAGACGCCTACGGCTTCCAGCGGCGTCCAGCGCCAGCCCAGCTCCACGCCGGCCTCGTCGGTCCAGGCCTGGTCGGCGGGGCGCTGGCGGCTGTGATAGGCGCGAATGCGGGCGGCGGCGAAGGCGATGGCCTCGCGCACGTCGGCGGGTGTCGCGGCCCAGCCAGCCTCAATCTCTTCCGGCGTGACGCGGATCGTCTCGGCGGTCAGCTCGACCTTGTCGAACTTGCGGCTGAACTCGAGCACCGCCTCGATCCCATGCGCCTTGACCGCCTCCAGCACGTCGCGCGCGGCGGCGTCAACATCGGCCGGCGAACCGCGGCGTTCATCGAGGAAGGCCTTGAAGGCGGCCTGGAAATCGGGAGCGGAGAAGGAGAAACGGCGCATGCGCTGCTAGATGCGGCTTTTGCGCCGGTATGCAAGAGCCAAATCCTCCCCCCAGCGGGGGAGGTGGTCCGAAGGACCGGAAGGGAAAGTGCTTGCGAGCCCGCCTCTTCCCGCTCCGCGTCTCTTCGAGCCGATTTAGTCGTGCCCCGGCGTACGCGGCGTTGCCCAGGGATCGGAGACGTCGGCCAGGGCCACGTCCAGGCAATCCACCGCCACCCGCATGTCGCCGCCCCCCGCGAAGGTCAGGGTGACGACGCCCGCCGGCGCCTCCTCGGCCGCCTCGAAGGCGATGGACAGCAGCTCGACCACCGCGCCCTTGGCGTCGCGGCGCAGGTTACGCGCCTGAACGCCGGCGACGTCACCGAACTGCAGGGCCGAGCGCACCCGCTCGCCCGCCTTGGCGCGCTTGCCCAGCGCTTCCCAGCGGAAGCGGTTGCAGGCGATGGTCAGGGTGCGGGCCTGCGCGTCCCAGCGGATGTCGCCGATCTTGGCGATCGCGTCCTGCAGGGCGGCGGACAGCACGGCGAGGTCCTCGGCTTCGTGGGCCAGCAGGCGCAGCGGCTTGGCGTTGTCGGCCATCGGCTAGAGCTCCGGCTCGCCGTCGCCCTTGATGCGACGGACCTGCGCCCCGCAGGCGCCCAGCTTCTCTTCCAGGCGCTCGAAGCCACGGTCGAGGTGGTAAATGCGCGACACGGTCGTCTCGCCGCGCGCGACCAGGCCGGCGATCACCAGGCTGACCGAAGCGCGCAGGTCGGTGGCCATCACCTCGGCGCCTTCCAGGCGCTCGACGCCGCGCACGCGGGCCTCGCCGCCCGACACCGAGATGTCGGCGCCCAGGCGCATCAGCTCGGGCGCATGCATGAAGCGGTTTTCGAAGATGGTCTCACGGATCCGGCTCTCGCCCTTGGCCGTGGTCATTAGCGCCATGAACTGCGCTTGCAGGTCGGTGGCGAAGCCCGGGAACGGCGCGGTCTCGATGTCGACCGAGTCCAGGCGGTGACCGTTGCGACGGATGATGACGCCGTCGGCGGTCGGCTCGACGCCGGCGCCGGCTTCCTTGAGCTTGTCCAGCAGGGCGTCGATCAGGCCCGGACGAGCGTTGGTCAGGCGCACCTCGCCGCCCGCCATGGCGGCGGCGACGGCGTAGGTGCCCATTTCAATACGATCGGGGATCACCGCGTGGGTCGCGCCCTTCAGGCGGGTGACACCCGTGATCGTGATGGTCGGCGTGCCCGCGCCCTCGACCTTGGCGCCCATGGCGTTCAGGCAGTCCTGAAGGTCGGCCAACTCAGGCTCGCAAGCGGCGTTGTGAATCACGGTGACGCCGTCGGCCAGGACGGCCGCCAGCATGGCGTGCTCGGTGGCGCCAACCGACACGATCGGGAAGGTGATCTCCGCGCCCTTCAGGCCGCGCGGGGCCTGGGCGTAGACGTAGCCCTCGTGCAGGTCGATCTTGGCGCCCAGCGCTTCCAGGGCCTGCAGATGCAGGTCGACCGGGCGCGCGCCGATGGTGCAACCGCCGGGCAAGCTGACCTTGGCCTGGCCCGAACGGGCGACCAGCGGGCCCAGCACGTTGAACGAGGCGCGCATCTGGCGGACCAAGTCGTAAGGCGCGAAACCGCTGGTGATCTCAGGCGCGTGCAGGAGGGTCTGTTGGCCATCAGGGCCGTCGCTCTCGGTGACCTGGACGCCCAGGCGCGTCAGCAGCTTGCCCAGGAAGCGCGTGTCCGCCAGGCGCGGCATGTTGGTCAGGCGCAGCGGCTCGTCGGTGAGCAGGCTGGCCGCCATCAGCTTGATGGCCGAGTTCTTGGCGCCGCTGACCGGGATCGTCCCGTTCAGCTGCGCGCCGCCGGTGATGGCGATGCGATCCATTACGTCCCTCGAACGCGCCAAGGCGGGGGTGGCCCGGCGCGGCTCACATGTGAGGGGCGGGTTCTATCCGTTGCAAGAGGGGTTGCAAGGGCTCCACGGCTAAATTTGGCGGGCTAGATGGGCGCGGAGAGATCGTAGGGGCGCTCGTCCTCAGGCCAGCGCAGGTCGTAGGCCGTGCTGGCGAGGTCGAGGGCGACCAGGGCCAGATCGATCGCCTTACGGGTCGCCGCGAGGCCGTCGCGCCCGAACGCGGCCTTGCCGGCGTCGGTGTCGAACTGGCCGCCTCCGCCCGTCAGCCGAACCGCCACGGCCCACCCCTCCCCGTCCGGATTCGGGAAAGGGACGGAAAGCTCCACGACCAACTCGGCGCGCGTCCCGTCGCGATGACTTATCCCCAGCAACTTCCGAACGGCGTTATACGGCCGCGGCGCGGCGCGCGCGGCCTCGATCGCCGGGTCGAGATCGCTGGAAAGCCCACGGGACGCGGCTTTTCGCTTGCGCAGGTTGGTCCTGAGGGCCTCGGCCAGCTTGGCCTCGCGGGTCGCTTTGTCGTCGCTTATCGGCATATCGCCGGGGTGCGGCGACAAAGTTGTTCGGTCAAGACGATTTTGGGCTTGGCGTTCGCGATTCTCCTCGCTATACGCCCCCTCCTCGTCGCCGCCGTAGCTCAGTGGTAGAGCGCATCCTTGGTAAGGCTGAGGTCGGCAGTTCAATCCTGCCCGGCGGCACCATGGGGACCCAAGTAAAGAACTTGGGTCCCCACCACTTCCCAGACAATCTTGATTTCGCTGCGCCTTTGGCGCGGGCACGCGTCTTCGCGCCCCAACGCTGTCCGGCGCGGCGAGCGACTGTCCGAGCAGCCTTTGGCGGCCGTCCGGTGACGACCGCCAGCGCCTACGACGTTGTCAGTGGTTCTCGTGCGTCGGCACGATCTCGGGCGCGGCGAGGCGCAGTTGGTCGAGCGCGACGCGGCCCGTCCGGGCGACCACCTGCACGGTGTGCGGCCCCGGCGAAAGCTCGGGTCCGACCGAGGCCTTCAGCAGGTTGTCGAGCACGCCCTGGGCCCAGGCTGGCGAGCCTACGGCGCGCGGCCAGGAGACCTTCTGGGCCGGACCGCCGTCGATGCTGACGTCCAGGACGATGTCGCCCCCCTGCCCGTCCGGGAAGATCGGCAGCGCGCCCAGTTGCAGGCTGAGGCCCGTCGCCGGGACCTGGACCTTGAACGACAAAGACGCGCCGGCCGAGTCGGCGACCATCACGCCCTGCCCGCGTCCGACGCCCTCCACCAGGCGCCAGCCGGTGTTGGCCGTGAAGGCCTCGGCCTCCGTCGTCAGGCCGCCCACGGGGCCGGCCTTATCGACGACGCTCAGGAACGGGCCAGGATCGGCCGTGAGGCCCGCGCCCGGCAGCGGGATTGAGCGAGCGCGATAGATGCGCCACTGGCTGTCGGCGGGCTCCTCAGGCATCAGCCAGCGCCACTTGCCGCCGGCGATCTGGTTGTTGAAGCGATCGGTCAGGGCGGTGATCTCGGCCTGGGCCTCGACCGCCGCGCCGCCCGCGGAGCGGGCCATGGCCTGCTGGCCGTCGATCAGCTCGTTGTACCGTTCGGCCGCGAAGAATCGCATGTTCGCCGCCGCCGAGACGCGGATCGGGAACTCGACCAGTTCGAACCACGCGTCGCGCAGCTCCGGCGAGACCTGCTGGCCGGTCGCCTTGGTCTCGTCGACCAGCGCGCGGAAGGCCTTCAGGCGGGCGTTGACCTCCTCGGGCGTATAGCTCGACAGGTGACGGCTCTCGGCCTTGGGCTGCCATTCCAAGTGCTCGGGACGGCGCTCGAAGTTCAGGCGGTAGTAGCGGTCCATCAGGTCGGCGGTCTTGGCCGCGAGGTCGGGACCCAGGTTGCGAGCCGTCCAGTCCTGCAGGAACTGCTTCTGGCTCTTGCCGCGCCAGCGGTCGATGTCCCAGGCCATCTCCAGGAAGTGGCTGGTCCCGATCTCGGCCGGCTTGATGTCGCCGACATTGGCGATCCAGACGTTGCGCGCGCCCTTGTCCCAGGCGTGGGTCATCTCCTCCTGCACCAGAGCCGGCGGCGTCGTGGAGAGCCACAGATAAGCCAGCGGATAGCCGAGGTACGAGAGGTGGTAATAGACCCCCGCCCCGCCCTTGCGTGCGGCCTCCTCGGCGCTGGCGAACTGGCGGATGTAGCCGAAGTTGTCGTCGGGCCAGACGATCGTCACCTCGTCGGGGACCTTCAGTCCGGCGCGATAGATCCCCAGCACTTCCTTATAGGGCACGAAAATCTGCGGGATCTTGGCGACGTCGGCGTTGACGTTCTTGGCCAGGATCTCGCGCTGGTCGGCGATGATCTTGTCCAGCAGGGCGACCTTTTCCTCGGTCGTCTTGGGACCGACCATGCCGGTGTCGTGGATGCCGCGCATGCCGACGGTCCACAGGCTCTCGTAGCCGGCGTTGGCCTTGGCGCGCTCTTCCCAATAGGCCTTCACACCGTCGGGATTGGCTGCGTAGTTGAACTTGGCTGGGTCGTCCTTCCACTCGCCGACATTGTTGCGCAGCATGGCCTCGGCGTGGGACGAGCCCATGACGACGCCGTACTCCTCGGCCAGCTTGGCGTTTGCCGGATCGGAGTTGAACGGCGCGGTGGTGTGGTGCATCGCCGGCCACAGCGTGTTGGCCTTCAGGCGCAGCAGCAGGGTGAAGACCTTGCGGTAGGTCTTAGGGCCGATATCGCCGCGCTCGGGATCGAAGGTCTTCACGGCCCACGGATAGAGGCCCCAGTCCTCGTCGTTGACGAAGACGCCGCGATAGCGAACCGAAGGCGGGCCAAAGCGATGGACGCCGGCGCGCACATAGAGGGCGTCGCGATGCCTGGGCGTCACGTCGGCCCACCAGGCCCAGGGCGAGACGCCCATGGCCTGGGCGACCTCATAGACGCCGAACGCCGTCCCGCGCCGGTCGCTGCCGACCACGACGAGGGCCTTGTCGACGCCGGGCATGGGACGGTCGACGGTCGCGATGACGAAGCTCTCCCAGACGCCCTTGAGACGCGAGACGTCGATGCGCTTGGCGGCGACCAGCTGGTCGATCAGTTTGCTCTGGCCGAGCGTGCCGACCAGGATCGCGGTCTTGCCGGCGGGCGCGGCGGCGACAGCCACGCGCTGGCCCGTGACGGTCTGGATGTCGTCGGAAAGGTCATCGGCGGCGTGGCGCACGACGGCGGCGTCGGCCTGATCGACCACGATGGTCGGGACCACGCCCGCGCCCACGAGCTGGAAGCCGCCTCGGACGGGACCGTCGGCGAAGATCGGCGCGGTCTCGGCGACGGCGCGGCTCGAGACGCCAGCGGCCAGGACGCCACGAGTTGGAACGGCCGACGAGGCCAGGGCCAGGGCGCAGACCGCCGCGACATGCATCCACTTCATCACATACTCCCTACGCGCGACGCTGGGCGGCGCCGTCGTTCGCGCCCATTCGCTGGGCGACGTTCCTTAGCCGCCGAGCGGCCGCTTAGCCGTCCGCGCGCGTCGCGCGACGCACGACGCCTTCGAAGTCTTCTAGCCGGCAGTCGAAGGCCGGGGTCGCCGTGCCGCAGCCCTGGATGAACACCGGGGCCGACAGCGGCGGGTTCTTGTCGTCCAGGGTTGTCATGTTCCGCAGCTGCGAGAGGCTCTGGCCAGTGAAGCGCACGCGAACCACGCGCACGCCGTCGTCGCGCCTCCAGCGCTCGAACACCAAGGCGCCGCCCGGCTGGATCTGGTTGGGCTGATAGCCTGGCAGAGCCCACTCCATCCGCAACAAGCCGCCCAGCGAGGCCAGGGTGCCGTCATGGCCGGAGATGACCACCAGCTTGGCGTCGGCCGGACCGATAGAGGCCGCGCCGCCCTCGACAGTGGCCAGCAGCCGATCAGCCAGATGCCCGGCCAGAATCCGCGCCACATAGGGCGTGCGCAGCCGCAGGTCGAACTCGGCCTGGTGCAGGAAGAACGAGCGGGTCAGGGTCTCCTCGTCGAGACCCTTCCAGCCGAGCGCGGCGAAGTCGTGACCGTCGGCCCAGGCCATCAGCAGGCTCTCGGTGACGCCCGAGGCGAAGGCCTCGGGGCCAGCGACGCCCGCAAGGTCCTCACCGTCCACGAAGCCAGGCTTGGCGTCGAAGACGCGGCGCTTGCCGGGCGCGGCGGGGCACGGGCCCTTGGCGCACTGCATCAAGAGGGCGTCGAGTTGCTCCGCCTCCTGGCGGTGGCTGGCGCTCCAGGCGGTCAGGTCGCCGCCGACGCGTCCGGCGACGGCCGCGCGGGCCAAGGCGTGATCGGGCTTGGCGATCCCGGCCTTCACCGGCTCGAACATCGGATCGTTGTTGCCCTCGCCCACCGTGTTCACGACAACCGGGCAGCCGGGCGCCAGGGCGGCGGCGTAGGCCTTGCCCGTGGCGATGGTGCGCTGGGTGACATTCGCCCAGACATAGACCGCCGAGCAGTCGCCGGCCTTCAGCAGGCCCTGCGCCGCGTAAGACTGGCGATAGTAGTCGCCCATCCGCGCGACCAGGGTCTGGCCTCGCGCGGTCAGGTGGCCAGCGGGAACCTCGAAGCGCGGCCAGGGACGCGCCGAGGCCTCTTCCAGCTTCTCCGGCGACGACATCGCCGCCCGCACGCCGTGGCGGCTGAGGATCACGACCTTCTCAAGCGTGTCGGCCGACGCCGAGGTCGCCGAACTCAGAGCAATGGCGACGGCGGCGATGCGAAGGGACAGGCGCATGACGGCTCCTAAAGCTTCACGACGATGCCGCGGCGATCCATGACATAGCCCAGCAGCCAGCAAACCAGCATGTAGGCGATGGCGCACAGCAGCGAGCCGATCGCGCCCGGCGCCATGGCCTGGAAGATGTTGACGCCGATCCATTTGTAGACGCCCACGCCCGGAGCGACTTCGATCATGCCCAGCACGGTCACGAAGATCTCCGAGAACAGATAGATCACCAGCGGGTTGAGACCGAACACCTGGAAGAAATAGGTCGCGCGGTTGGGCTCCTTGCCTTCCAGCAGTTTGGTGAGGCCGGCCAGCAGGACCAGGTCGATGCCGACGGTCAGCAGCACGAAGCTGCCGGTCCAAAGCTTCTTGGCGATCGGGAACAGCGGGTTCCAGGCGAGGCCGGCCAGGATCAGAACGACACCCGCCACGGCCATCCGCGTCAGGGCCGAGCTCGAGCCCGGGTTCTCCTTCAGGAACCGCGCGGCCAGATAGCCGGCCAGTACATTGACCGTCGAGGGCAGCGTGCCGAGCAGGCCTTCGGGATCGAAGCCGCCGTCCTTGCGATAGAGGTGGTTCTGGCCGATCAGGAAGAGGTCCAGATGCGTGCCAGCGTTACCGAGCTTGGATAGCGGCGCGGCGGGATCACCGAACGTCATCAGGATCGCCCAGTAGCCCAGCAGCAGCACCGCCGACAACGCCACGATCAGACGCGGCGACAGCCAGCGCACCGCCAGGGCCGCCAGCAGATAGGCCAGCGCGATCCGCTGCAGCACGCCCATGATCCGGGTGTCGGCGAACGGGATCAGCGCCCAGTGCCCGTCCACCTTCTTCACGAACGGGAACCAGTACATCAGGAAGCCGAGCAGGAAGATCAGGGCCGCGCGCCGCAGCACCTTTGCCATGAACTCTTGCGTCGGGATCGGTCGCGAGAAGGCGAAGGCCATCGAGCAGCCGACGGCGAACAGGAACGAGGGGAACACCGCGTCGGCGGCCGTGAAGCCGAACCACGGCGCGTGCACCAGCTGGGTGAAGGCCTTGGCGCCGGGGCCGGCGGTGTTGACCACGATCATCAGGCAGACCGTCAGGCCCCGGAACACGTCCAGGGACAGGAAGCGGGCGGCGGGCTTGCTCATGCGGTCTTCTCCCCGCCCTGGCCGATCCGTGCGACCAGGGTCCTTATCTCGCCGATCGGATCGGCGGGCTTGTCGCGGCGATAGGCGACCTCGGCGTCCACCCAGGCGCGCTCCCAGGCGATGCTGGCCCGCACGGCGGCGGGCTCGTCGAAGGTCCCGGTCCCGGCCGCCTTCAGCGCGTCGAGGAACAGCGACCAGCGCGGCAGGTAGAAGCTGCGATACAGCCCCTGCCAGGCCTTGGAGGCGTAGTCGTTGAGGTTCCCCTCCCCGCCCCACACCGTGACCTGGGCCTTGGCGTTGGCGACATAGGCCGCCGCGTCGGCGGGCGTGTCGCCATAGGCGCGGGCGTCGTCGATCCAGGTGGCCAGGGTCTCGGGCTGGACGCCCAGCAGCTTGTCGATCGACAGCGCTAGCGCCTCGATCTCGGCGCGCGCTTGATCGCCCGCGACGGTGTCGCCCCGGCGATAGGCGGCGACGGCGGCCTGCAACAGGTCGTCGATCTTCAGCGTCGCCAGGTGGCGCGTCGCGTCGGTCAGGTCCAGCACGAACAGCGGCTCGCTGCCATAGGCCGGGGCCAGGGCCGTCAGCGCCTTGACGGCCGCTTCCAGCTTGGCGCGGTCGCCCGGATGCGGCGGGAACTCGCCGATGGTCGCCGTGGGACGCTTGAAGAAGAGATAGGCGCCGGCCTTGCTCTTCCACCAGCGCGGCGACCAGTAGCGGGTCGAATAGGCCGCCTCGACCAGCTGGCCCAGGGCCGCGTCCAGTTCCGGCGAGGTCTTGCCGTAGCGCGCGCGGGCGTAGGTCGACAGCCAGGCCGACAGCGACTCCTGCCCCGCGCCCCAGGCCAGGTCATAGACAGCCGAATAGACGATGGAGTTGTTGTGCAGGCCTTCGGGGAACATGCCGAACCCCGCCAACTTGCCCGCCTCGGGATTGGCCGCGATGGCCGGAATGTCCCGGCGATAGTAGTCGAGGTCGCCATAGACCGGATTGCTGCCGCCGTAATTGTGGACGTAGCCATAGATCCACGGCTTGCCGCCAAAGGCCTTGGCGTTCTTCCAGACGTCCGGATAGCGGTCGTTGCCGATGTCCAGGATCATCAGCTTGTCGTCGGGAACCAGGCTCAGATAGGCCGAGATCGCCGCCGAATCCCAGAAGTGGCTGTCGGCCCCAAATAGCCACCCCTGCATCACCCAGACCGCGTCGGGCCGCGCCTGGCGGATAGAGTCGTAGATGGCCTTGCCATAGGCGGCCAGACGCTGGGCCTTCAGCGCGGGATCGACCTCGATCTTGGTCTTGGTCACGGCGGTGTTGGCCGTCCCATCGCCATAGGCCGCGTCGCGAGCATCCGCGCCATCGGCGTTGATCGGCGGGAGCATCTCGTTGAACGAGTCCGCCAGATAGTACGTCCCCGCCCCGTAGGTCTCCGTGTAGAGCGCCAGGAAACGGCCGGCGATCTTGGCGAACAGTGGGTCGGCCGGATCCAGCCAATAGGTCTCGTGGAAGCCCTCCCAGGGCCGCATCCGGTAGATGCGGGCCTTGGGGTTCTTCTGGGCGAAGGCCTTGGGCACGTAGCCGCCGAACGCCGGCAGGATCGGGGTCATGCCCAGGGAGCGCATGCGGCCCAGGATCTTGACCTGCAGGTCCTTCTTCTTGTCGATCCAGTTGGCCGGCAGCGGGGCGCGATAGCCCTCGATGTTGCCCATGCGCTGCCAGGGCGTGAAGGCCGGGCCCGAGAAGTAGTCGGCCAGTTCCGCCTCGCCGAGGCCGAACTCGCGCCATAGGGCGCGCCAGACATATTCTTGGCCTTCCATGGCCAGCGGCATGTCGACGCCGTGCGCCGCCATCCAGTCGATCTCGCGCGTCCAGCGGGTCCAGCCCCACCAGGGGGTCGTGTAGCCGTAGGTGCAGGTGTTCAGATAGGCGCGGTGGCGGAAGGGTGTCTCGACGCGCGCGCCGGAAGCGGCGGGCAGAGTTCCGCCCTGGGCGATCCGATCGCCCTCCCAGCTGACGTGGGCCAAGCCCGCTTGGTTCAGATAGGCGTAGGCGCCGCGCACGAGGGCCACGGGCGTATCGCCGGAAATGGAGATTTGGCCGGCCTTGCCGCTGACCGAATACCAGGAGCGCCCGGCGCTCGGGCTCAGGGCCAAGTTCACCCCGGCGAGGCGCGGGCCGAACAGGCGGCGCAGGCTCTCGCGGGCGGCGGCGGCGCCCTTGGCGGCGGGCGCGGAGAAGGCGGGCCCCGCGATGGCGGCGGCGGCCGCGGAGATCAACGCCTGACGTCGGTTCAGAGAGGCTTTCATCGGCATCAGGATCTACAAAAAAGGGACGCCCGCCGCCTAGGAGAAGGAAAACGGCGGGCGCCAGGGGGAAGGCCCTGTCCGGGCGCGGACAGGGCCAGGAAGGACACGGCGCTCAGGGGAGGAAGAGAGCGCCGCGCCGAACGCGTTACATCTTGTACTGGAACGACAGGTAGTAGCTCGGGCCCGTGACCGAGGTTTCCTGCCAACGGCTGGCGTTGCCCAGATAGGACTCTTCCTGCGCGTTGTTGATGTTCATCGCCGCGAAGGCGAAGCTCAGGTGTTCGTTGAAGTTGTAGCCCAGGTTCAGGTCGAGCTGGGTGCGCGCCTTGACCGTGTGACCCAGCGGGCCGGCGAAGAAGCTTTCCACCGAGGTCTGGTCATAGGCGCTGCGGTAGTTGGCCGACAGACGGGCGCTGAAGGTCTGGTTTTCCCAGTACAGCGTGCCGTTGGCGGTGTGCTCCGACAGGTTGGCAAGACGGAAGCCGGTCGTCGAGGTCGCCGGATTGACGTGGGTGTAGTTGGTGATCAGACCAAAGCCCTTGATCGGCAGCCAGGCGTCGAACGACTGTTGCCAGTTCACTTCGTAGCCGTGGATGTCGACCGTCTTGTCGTCGTTGAAGCTCTGGGTGATCGAGTAGGTGTCGCCGGCGCCCGAGACGCAGACGCCGGTGGCGTCCTTCGACAGCGTGACGCCTTCATACGAAGTCGGGCAGACGACCGACGTGAAGACGCCGTTCTTGACCTTCTTCGAGAAGTAGCCCGCCGACAGACCGTTGCCCTGGCCGTAGTACCACTCCAGCGTCAGGTCGATCTGGTTGGCGGTCATCGGGTCCAGGTCGCCCTGGCCGATCGAGATCGTGTTGACCTTCTTGCCCGTCGTGTCGGTGGTGGTGGTCTTGGTGGTGGCCAGCTGGTTGTTGGAGTCGATGATCGGACGCACCAGCACCTTGGCGGCGGCGAAGCGCAGTAGCAGGTTGTCGGTCAGGTCCAGGCTGAAGTTAGCCGACGGCAGGATGTTGTCGTACGACTTCTTGGTCGTGTAGGTGCCGGCGACCAGCTTCACTTCGGTGTTCAGCGGGTTGGCCGCGCCGCCGACATAGCCCTTCACCGTCTGGTCGGTGCTTTCGCTGCGGACGCCCACGTTGCCGCGGAAGGTCTTGGACAGCACTTCGCCCTTCAGGTTGGCCATGGTGTAGAACGAGGTCAGATCACGCTCGACGCGGAAGCTGCCCGACGGATCGAACGCGGCGTACACCGTCACGCCCTGGGCCTTCAGCGCATCGCGATAGGCTTGCAGGTTCGGCGACACCCACGCGGCCGGCAGGGTCGCTTCGCCGTCCAGGAAGTTGGTGATCGACAGACCCGTGGCGGCCATGGTCGGCGAGTAAGAGGCCGGGATCGTGTTCTGGCCGTCCCGACGGATCACGTTGCGCTTAAGCACTTCGTGACGCGTCTTGGCGCCGACCTGGACCGACTCCAGGACGCCCCAGTCGAGGAAGCGCTTGGCGTCGAACTGGGCCGCGTCCTCGTACGAGTCGATCGAGCGATAGGCGCCGTTCGGATAGGTGTTCCGGATCAGCGTGGACGTGTTGTACTGGGCCGTATCCGTCAGCGGCGTCGAGGTCGTGAAGACGACGTTCTTCGGGTTGCTGATGTCGATGGTCGCGCTCGGGATGTTGATGCCGAGGATCGCGGCTTCTTCGTTATGCTTGGCGCTGCCGCGCGAGTAGTGGCCGACGGCCTTGAAATCCCAGTTCTCGATACCCGTGTAGTGGATGTTGGTCGTCAGGGCGCCCGTCGACTGCGGACGGTTCTCGAACTGGTGGTTGTTTTCAAGGCGGAAGTTGTTGACCTGGACCTTGGTGGCGGTGCCGTTGGTCACCGTGATCGGCACGACGTTCGAGGCCGAAGGCGTCGTGAGCAAGAACACCTGCTGGTGCAGGTCCTGCGTGGTCTTGTCCTTGGCGTAGGTCGCGATCACGTCAACCTGCAGGTCGCTGGTCGGCTTGAACTGCAGGGCGCCGTTCAGCATCGAGCGCTTGGTCTCGCGGTCGATGCGGCGATAGCGCAGGCGGGCCGGGGTGTAGGTGCCGTTGCTGACGGTCCAGCGGTCCATCCACAGATAGTCGCCGCGGTCCTTCAGCTCCTGATAGCCGCCGCCCAGGAACACGCCCAGCTTGCCGTCCAGGAAGTGGTCGACATAGGTCAGGCCGTACTTGCCGGTCGGGCTGCCGCCAATCAGATCCTGCTTCTGGGCCTTGCCGGCGATGATGATCTGGCGGCCCTTCACGTCGAACGGATGGACCGTGTCGATGTTGACGGTGCCAGCCAGGCCGCCCGCGTCCATGTCGGCCGTCGGCGACTTATAGACCTGGATGCCCGAGGCCAGTTCCGTCTGGATGACGTCGTAGCGGAAGCCGTCGGTGAAGTTCGAGCTCTTGAAGGCCTGACCGTTGACGGTGGTCAGGGCGTACTGCGGGCCGAGGCCCCGGATGCTGATCGTCGAGCCGCGGCCGTTGATGTTGGAGATCTGGACGCCCGGAATGCGCTGGATGGCCTCGGCGATGTTTTCCGACGGGAACTTGCCGATGTCTTCCGACGAGATGCCGTCGGAGACGCGGACGTCCTTGCGCTTCACTTCCAGGGCGGTGGCCAGGCTCTTGCGGAAGGCGGTGACGATGACTTCGTCCACCGCTTCCGGCTCGGCCGCCGGCGCGGGCGCCGTCTGGGCCAGAGCCATGTCGGCGAAGCAGACGCCGCCCAGCAGGGCCAGCGTGAAAGCCTTGCGGCGCGCGGCCGCGTTCTTCGATTTCGGATCGATCATTTTTGTATCCCCCGTTTGACTGCTGACGCTGATACGGCTGCAAGACCGCGCGCCTTGATGGTTAAGCAGACCATTGAAATACCTTTTTTGGCCCGCATGGATAGACAGTAAAGCTGGCGGCCAACACGCCGCAAAACCTAAGTCGTTTATTTTGCTCGCTTTTGCATGACGACCGTTCGTTGGGCGCCGCAAGAGCCTGGGCTAAAAGACATTCATCCGCGCATTTCCTCCATTTTTTGTTTTTATTCAGACATTTAGCCTGCGACATCGCCGAGAGCGAACACGGTTTGGCAATACCATTATAATGCCTCTTAAAAGGCCATATGACAGCCGCGTTCAATCCTTGGCAGCCACAGGTCGAGAGGGCGTTCGGTCACTCCCGCCCCGCGTGCGGCTCGCTAGACATGCGCTTGCATGACGCTCTCCATGGCTTCCGCGTTTTGTCCGACGATGACGTGCAGGACGTTGTTGCTGATGCTGACGGCTCCGCGTGTTCCGGCGCTGGCGAGGGCGGGTTGGTCGAGCTTGTCGGGGTTGGCCAGGACGATGCGCAGGCGGCTGGCGTTGGCGGTGACCTGGCGCAGGTTGGCCGGACCGCCGAGGGCGGCCAGGAGCGCCTGGGCCTGGGCGATGTCCTGGGCGGTGGGGACGGCTCTGGCGGCGGCCGGCTGGGGCTTGGCCTGAGCTTGAGGCGCCGGGGCGCCCATGGCCGCGCGGATCTCGCCGGCGACGGTGTCGGCGATGGGGCCCAGCACCACCTGCAGGGCCTTGTCGGAAGGCCTGACGATCCCGCGCGCGCCCAGGGCCTTGAGGGCGGGCTCATTGACCCGGGCCTGGTCGGCGACGATCAGGCGAAGGCGGGTGGTGCAGGCGTCGACGCTGGCGAGGTTGGCGGCTCCGCCCAGGGCCTGGACGAAGTCGGCCCCGCGCCCGCCGCCGGTCGTGACGGCCTGGGCCGGCTGGGCCTCGTCGGCCTCGCGGCCGGGGGTCTTGAGGTCGAACCGCGCGATGGCCCAGCGGAAGAGGCCGTAATAGAGCCCGCCATAGACCAGGCCGATCGGGATCAGCCACAGCGGCCGGGTCGCCTTGCCGAAGTTGAGGACGTAGTCGAACAGGCCCGCCGAGAAGGTGAAGCCCAGCTTCACCCGCAGCACGTCCATCAGCGCCATCGAGACGCCCGTCAGCACGGCGTGGATCGCATAGAGCGCCGGGGCCAGGAACATGAACGAGAACTCGATCGGCTCGGTCACCCCGGTCAGGAACGAGGTCAGGGCCAGCGAGGCCAGCATGCCGCCGACGGCCTTTTTCTTCTCGGGCTTGGCGGCGTGGTACATGGCGAGACACGCGGCCGGCAGGCCGAACATCATCACCGGGAAGAACCCGCTCATGAACGCCCCGGCGGCGGGGTCGCCGGCGAAGAAGCGGCGAAGATCGCCGGTGGCGCCGTGATAGTCGCCGACCACGAACCAGGCGATGTTGTTGAGGATGTGGTGCAGGCCGGTGACGATCAGGATCCGGTTGAGGAACCCGTAGACCAGGAGCCCGATCTCGCCTGAGCCGACCACGGCCCGGCTGGCCGCGTCGACCCCGCCGTTGATCGCGTCATAGCCCAGGCCCAGCAGCAGGGCGATGGCCAGACCCGCCAGGCCCGAGACGATCGGCACGAACCGGCGGCCGCTGAAGAAGGCCAGATACTCGGGCAGCTTGAAGCCCGAGAAGCGGTTGTAGAACAGCCCGCCGATGATCCCCGAGACGATGCCGATCGGCACGCTGAGCTTGGCCAGAGCTTTTGCCTTGTAGGCCGCCGAGGCCAGGTCGGCGTGGGCCTGAACGAGGCCCGCCGTGACCTCGGCCGGGACGTGCAGCAGGGCCTTGGCGCCCTCGACAGCGATCAGGAAGCAGACGACGCCCGCCAGGCCCGCTGCGCCGTTGTTCTCGCGGGCCAGGCCCACGGCCACGCCGATGGCGAACAGCAAACCGAGGTTGGAGAAGATCGCGTCCCCGGCGGCGGCCACGAAGCCGATGTTCAGGAGGTCCGGCTGACCCAGGCGCAAGAGCAGGCCCGCCACCGGCAGCACCGCGATCGGCAGCATCAGGGCTCGGCCCAGCGGCTGGAGGATCTCGAGCGGAGACTTCATCGGGATCAGACTCCGAGCGTTGATTGGACAAGGCCGCGCACGGCCTCGGGCGAGGTCTGGGCCAGGGCTTGGCGGGCGAGGTCCTGGCAGGCGGCGATGTCGAGGGCGCGGACGCGAGCCTTGACCTCCGGCACGATGGCGGCTGTGGCCGAGAGCTCGGTAACCCCCAACCCCAAGAGGATCGGCGTGGCCGCCAGATCCGAGGCCAGGCCGCCGCAGACCCCGACCCAGCGGCCGTGGGCCTTCGCGCCCTGGCAGGTCTGGGCGATCATCCGCAGCACCGCCGGGTGCAGGGCGTCGATCCGGGCGGCCAGCTCCGGATTACCCCGGTCCATGGCCAGGACGTATTGGGTGAGATCATTGGTGCCGACGGAGAGGAAGTCGGCCTCGGCGGCGATCAGGTCGGCGGTCACGGCCGCGGCCGGAGTCTCGATCATCACGCCGAGCTCGACGTTGGCGGTGACCTTGAGCTCGCGCTTGGCCTCCTCCAGCACCGCGCGCACGGCGCGCAGTTCATCGAGGCTGGCGACCATCGGGACCATGATCTTGCATTGACCTTGGGGTTGGACCCGCAGGATGGCGCGCAGCTGGGTCTTGAGCAGATGCGGCCGCCACAGGCTGACGCGCACGCCGCGCAGGCCCAGCGCCGGGTTCTCCTCGGCCGGGATCGGCAGGTAGGGGGCGGCCTTGTCGCCGCCGACGTCCAGCGTGCGCACGATCAGCGGCTTGCCCTGAAGGGCGTCGGCGATGGCCTGGTACTGGCGGGCCTGCTCGTCCTCGTCGGGCGGGGTCTGGCGATCGAGGAACAGGAACTCGGTGCGCAGCAGGCCGCAGCCCTCCGCCCCGTTCTCGATCGCCGCCAAGGCGTCCTTGACCGCGCCGGTGTTGGCGAAGACCTCGATGCGGGTCCCGTCCTTCGTCACCGCCGGCTCATGGGCGGCGGCCTTGGCGGCGGCCTTGGTCGCCTGGCGCTTAGCCAGGTGCGTCTGGGCCGCCTCCAGGGCCGGAGCGTCGGGGGCCACGCGCAAGGACGCGCCGTCGGCGTCGAGGATCAGGGCGGTCCCGTCGGCGATGGAGAGGGTCGCCCCGCCCAGGGCCACCAGGGCCGGAATGCCCATGGCCGCGGCCAGGATCGCCACGTGCGAGGTCGGCCCGCCGCGCGCGGTGGCGAAGCCGGCGATGACGCCAGGATCGGCGCCCATCAGCTGCGAGGGCAAAAGCTCGTCGGCCAGCAGGATGGAGCCCGGCGGCAGGACCGCGGCCTCGTCGTCTTCACCCGCGAGCGCCTTGAGCACCTGGCGTTCGAGGTCGATCAGGTCGTCGACCCGCTCGGCCATGCGGCGATCGCCTAAGGCCCGCAGCGCCTCGACATAGCCGCGCACCGCCGATCGCCAGCCAAAGCCGGCGCTCTTGCCCGCCGCCATCAGGCTCTTGGCTTGTCCGAGCAGTTCGGGGTCGTCCAGGAACGCCAGGTGGGCGGCGAGGATCGCCTTGCGGGCCTTGTCGCCCTTGGACGCGTTGGCTTCCAGGCGGGCGCGGACCTTGTCCAGGGCGGCCGTCAGAGCCGTCTCTTCCGAAGCCACGCCCTGCCCGTCCTCGCGCACGGCGATGTCGGACGAGGCCAGGCGCACGGCCTTGCCGATCGCCAGGCCCGGCGCGGCCAAGACGCCCTTCAGCACCCCGTCCGCCGGCAGAGCGGCGGGGGCCAGGGGCGCCTCAACAACAGCTTGCTTCGGCGCGGGCGCGGCGGTCTTGGCGGGCACGGGAGCCCCCTCGCCCATGCCGCTCTCGATCAGCGCGGCGATCGCGGTGATCGCGGCCTCCGCATCAGCGCCCGAGGCCAGCACCTGAATCGCGTCGCCGTGGCGCGCGGCCAGGGCCATCAGCCCCACCGGGCTCTTGGCGCTGGAACGGCGCTCGCCCACGGCCAGCGCCGTCTCGGCGGTAAAGGTCTTGGCCAGTTCGGCGATCCTCGCCGCTGGTCGCGCGTGGATCCCGTGCATCAAGGGCACCGTCACCGCGCGGGCGATCTCTTTGGACGTGTTCGAGGCGGCCGAGGTCGCCGCACCGGCCACTGGACGTAGCTCCATCAGGAACCCGCCGGCCTCCACGGCTACATCCTGATCGCGGCGCACGATCTCGAAGGCTTCGGGATTGGTGATGACCACCGGGGTGATCAGGCTCTTGGCCCGCTGGGCCAGTAGGTCCAGGTCGAAGCGGATCAGCACCTCGCCGGCCCTCACCGCCTGGCCCTCGCGCACGCAAGCCTCAAAGCCCTCGCCGCCCAGCGCCACCGTCTCCAGCCCCACATGCATCAGGATCTCGGCGCCCGCCTCCGAGCGCAGGGTCACCGCGTGACCCGCCCGATGCGCCGAGATCACCACCCCGTCGCACGGCGCCAAAAGCTCCCCGCCCAACGGATCGATCGCCACCCCGTCACCCAGCATCCGACCCGCGAACACCGCGTCCGGAACCTCCGACAACGACGCAATCCAGCCACTCAGGGGCGAAGACAACACCAATGCCGACATCTGAATCGCCCCCCTTCCGCCGCGCTCCGACGACGGAGAGACACTACATTCCATTTTAATACCATTTGGCAAGGCCACTTTTGCCTTTCGGCATGACCACTATTGCTAAGCTCGCAAAATAGCCAATATACAGGGACAAATCGGCGCGACGGGGGTATGAAGCGTTGACATCCGCCGACGGATAATCGGACTCATATTGGTATCCGACGGTTCGGCCGCCGGGGTCACGCAACCGCAGGAGGCGGAGAAGTGTCTCTTTCCCAGCGCATAGGCTTCGCCCACGGGGCGGTTTCTGCGCCTCTATATCTCCAGCTGCAACGCGCTCTGCGCGAGGCGATCCAGCTGAAGGTGCTGAGTCCGGATGACGCCCTGCCCCCCGAGCGGGACATGGCCGACGACTTCAACGTCTCGCGCATCACCGTCCGCAAGGCGCTTGAAGGCCTGGTCAACGAGGGCCTGCTGACCCGCCGCCAGGGCGCGGGCACCTTCGTCGCCGCCCGGGTCGAGAAGAACTTCTCGAAGCTGACCTGCTTCACCGAGGACATGATCTCGCGCGGCCGCCTGCCGCACAGCGAATGGATCACCCGGGCCGAGGGCGCGGTGACGCCGGAAGAGGCCCTGATGCTGGGCGTCTCGCCCAACACGCCGGTCTATCGCTTCCACCGCATCCGCTTCGCCGACGGCGCGCCGATGGCCGTGGAGTACACGACGATCGCCGCCTTCGCCCTGCCCTCGCCCGAGGTGGTCAAGGACTCGCTCTACGAGGCCATGGCCGCGCACGGGCATCGTCCGGCCCGAGCGCTTCAACGTCTGCGCGGCGTACTGATCAATCGGGAGCACGCCGCGCTGCTGGGCGTGAAACCCAAGGACGCGGGCCTGCTGGTCGAGCGCCGCGGCTTCCTGAAGGACGGCCGGGCCGTCGAGATCTCCCATTCCTACTATCGCGGCGACGCCTACGACTTCGTCGCCGAACTGAACGACGCATCCTGACCGGCGTTCGCGCGCTGGCATGTTTCAAAGGACCACGAGCTTGGAGGCGACTGTCTTGACCCGTCCTGAAGGCCCCACGTCGGGGCGGCTGGCGCCGGAAAGCACCAAGATGTTCGCCGAGGCCAGCCAAGGCGCGGCCGTGGCGAAGGCGCTGCTGGCCGCCAACGCCGAGCGGGTCGCGGCCCTGGCCGAGCGCCTGCGGGCCAATCCGCCCCGCGTCGTGGTGACCTGCGCGCGCGGCAGCAGCGACCATGCCGCGACCTTCGCCCGCTACCTGATCGAGACCAAGGCCGGGGTGCTGACCTCGTCGGTCGGCCTGTCGGTCAGCTCGGTCTACGACGCCTCGCCCAATCTGGAAGGCGCGCTGTGCCTGGCCGTCTCGCAGTCGGGCAAGAGCCCCGATCTGCTGGCGGCGGTGACGGCGGCCAAGGCCGCCGGCGCCTACGCCGTGGCCCTGGTCAATGTCGAGGACTCCCCGCTGGCCCAGTTGGCCGACGCCGTGATCCCGCTGCACGCGGGCCCCGAGCTGTCGGTGGCGGCCACCAAGTCCTATATCGCCGCATTGGTCGCGGTGACCCAGCTGATCGCCGCCTGGACGGAGGACGCCGAACTGACGGCCGCCCTCACGGACCTGCCCGCCGCGCTGGAGCAGGCCTGGAACCTGGACTGGTCGGCGGCCGGCCAGCGCCTGGAGACGGCGACGAACCTCTATGTGCTGGGCCGCGGCGTCGGCTTCGGCGTGGCGCTGGAGGCGGCCCTGAAGTTCAAGGAGACCTGCGGCCTGCACGCCGAGGCCTTCAGCGCCGCCGAGGTGCTGCACGGCCCGATGGCCCTGGTGAAGGACGGCTTCCCGGCCCTGGTCTTCGCCCAGAACGACGAGAGCCGCCAGAGCGTCGAGGACATGGCCAAGGGCCTGAAGGCGCGCGGCGCCGACGTGTTCCTGGCCGCGCCCGGCAAGGCGGGCGACGACCTGCTGCCGACCCTGAAGGCCCATCCGGTCCTGGAGCCGATCCTGATGGTCCAGAGCTTCTACCGCATGGCCAACGCCCTGTCGGTCGCGCGCGGCTACGATCCCGACAGCCCGCCCCACCTCAACAAGGTCACCGAAACCGTCTGATGCCAGTCGCGTTCATCAACGGCCGCGTCCTGACGCCGGCCGGTCTTGTCGACGGCCAGGCCGTTCTCGTCGAGGGCGGCAAGGTCGCCGCTCTGGTTCCGATGGCGCAGGTTCCGACCGGGGCCGAGCGCCAGGACCTGGCCGGCCGCCTGCTGGTCCCGGGCTATATCGACACCCAGGTCAATGGCGGCGGCGGGGTGCTGTTCAACGACGCCCCGACCGTCGAGACCATCGCCGCCATCGGCGCGGCCCACCGGACCTATGGCACGACCGGCTTCCTGCCGACCCTGATCAGCGACGATCTCGACGTGGTCGACAAGGCCCTGCGCGCCACCGAAGCGGCCATTGAGCAGGGCGTCCCCGGCGTGCTGGGCGTCCACATCGAGGGCCCGTTCCTGAACCCCAAGCGCAAGGGCATCCACGACGAGGCCAAGTTCCGGGTCCTCGACGAGGCGGCGATCGCCCTGCTCTCGTCGCTGAAGCGCGGCAAGCTGCTGCTGACCCTGGCGCCGGAGCGAACCACGCCCGAGGTCATCGCGCGCCTCTCCAAGGCCGGGGTGATCGTCGCGGCTGGCCACACCAACGCCCGCTACGAGACCATGCGCCAGGCCATCGACCATGGCCTGACCGGCGCCACCCACCTTTTCAACGCCATGTCGCCCCTGACCAGCCGCGAACCCGGCGTCGTCGGAGCGGTGCTGGAAGACC
This sequence comes from Caulobacter sp. X, assembly GCF_002742635.1. NCBI lineage: Bacteria > Pseudomonadati > Pseudomonadota > Alphaproteobacteria > Caulobacterales > Caulobacteraceae > Caulobacter > Caulobacter sp. X. The sequence goes on from NZ_PEGF01000001.1 coordinate 1,160,300, forward strand.
AGACGGTCGTCGCCGGCATCATCGTCGACGGCCGCCACGTCGATCCGGTCACCTTGAAGATCGCCCTGCGCGCGCGCCCGCTGGACCGGTTCATGCTGGTCACCGACGCCATGCCGACCGTGGGCATGGTCGACAAGCGGTTCACGCTGCAAGGCCGCCAGATCACCGTCCGTGACGGGGTCTGCGTCGACGATAACGGCACCCTGGCGGGCTCGGACCTCGACATGGCCGCCGCCGTGCGCAACGCGGTCGCCATGCTGGGCCTGTCGCTGGAGCAGGCTGTGATGATGGCCTCGGCCGCCCCCGCCGCGTTCCTGGGCTTGGCCCATCAGCGCGGCGCCATCGCCCCCGGCCTCGCCGCCGACTTCTGCCTGCTAGACGACGATCTCAACGTCGCGAAAACCTGGATCGACGGGAAGGAAACCCATGTCCGGAAAGAGCCTGCTCCCGTCTAGACGCGTTCTGGCGCTGGCCCTGGCGCTATCCCTCGGATCGGCCGGACTGGTGAGCGCCCAGTCCGCGTCGGACCTGCTGGCCAAGGTCGATCCGTTCGTCGGCGTCGACGGCGGCGGCGTCACCGGCGGCAACACCGTGCCCGGCGCCGGCGCACCGTTCGGCTTCGTGTCGCTGAGCCCCGACACCACCAACGCCGACACCAACGGCTACGACTCCAAGAGCCCGATCATGGGCTTCAGCTATACTCATGTCAGCGGCACGGGCGGCTCGGGCAAGTACGGCAACTTCCGGGTCACCCCGACCGTCGGCCCGCTGCGGGTCAACCACCTGCACTACGGCAAGAAGGACGAACAGGCCTCACCCGGCTACTACGCGGTGGGCCTGGGCAACAGCGACGCCGAGCGGATCAAGGTCGAGCTGACGGCCTCGCGCCAGGTCGGCTTCCAGCGCCTGACCTATCCCGCGGTCGCCGAAAGCAACCTGATCTTCGACGTCAGTTCGGTGATCGCCATGCGGGGCCGGGGCCAACGCGTGCGCCTGGCCAAGGTCGAGCTGATCGACGACCACACCCTGGCCGGCGAGGTCACGGTCGAGGGCGGCTGGAACCCGACGCCCTACACCCTCTATTTCCACGCGGTCACCGACCGTCCGGCCAAGGCGTTCGGGGCCTGGAAGGCGGGTCAGGGCTGGATGGAGACCAAACCCGGCGCTGGCCGCTGGGAAGGCGGCGTGCAGGTCAGGAGCGCGGCCAACCGCCAGGGCCTGATGATCGAGTACGACACCGAGCGCGAGTTTTCCAACCGCCTCGGCACCTATCTGACCTTCGACACGACGAGCAACCGCCAGGTCCAGATGAAGCTGGCCGTGTCGTTCGTCAGCGCCGACAAGGCCCGCGCCAATCTGGCCGAGGAGATGCCCGGCTGGGACTTCGACGCCTATCACGCGGCGACGGCGGCGCAGTGGTCGGACGCGCTGGCCAAGATCAAGGTCGAGGGCGGCACGGACGAGCAGCAGCGGATCTTCTATTCGGCGCTCTACCGCGCGCACACCATGCCGCACGACCTCAGCGGCGAGAATGTCTGGTGGAAATCCGACGAGCCGCACTACGAGGACTTCTACACGCTGTGGGACACGTTCCGGACGCTGCATCCGCTGCTGACGGTGATCCAGCCCCAGCGCCAGCGCGACATGATCCGGTCGCTGGTCGACACCTATAAGCACACCGGCTGGATGCCCGACTCCCGCATCGCCGGGGCCAACGGCATGACCCAGGGCGGCTCGAATGGCGACATCCTGATCGCCGACGCGGTGACCAAGAAGCTGGGCGGCTTCGACGTCAATCTGGCCTATGAGGCGATCCGCAAGAACGGCGAGGTCGACAGCGACCAGCCCTTCCTGCAGGGCCGGGTTCTGAAGGACTATCTGAAGCTGGGCTATGTCCCCTTCACCGAGACCCGCTCGGCTTCCCGCACCCTGGAATACGCCTATGACGACTACGCGATCGGCGTGGTCGCTAGGGCCCTGGGCAAGACCGAGGACGCCAAGCGCTACATCGCCCGGAGCGGCAACTGGAAGAACATCTGGGACGACAGTCTCGGCTGCGTGCGCCCCCGCTATCCGAACGGCGAGTGGGTCGAGAACTACAGCTGCACCTATGAGTATCCCGACAGGTCAGGGCCCTGGTGGGACGCGGTCTTCTACGAGGGCAACTCGCTGCAGTACTCCAGCTACGTTCCGCAGGACGTGGCGGGGCTAATGGTCAAGAGCGGCGGGCCCGAAGGCTTCGTCAAATGGCTGGATCACCTGTTCGACGGCCACTATTCGCAGGGCAACGAGCCGGACCTTCTGGCGCCGTACCTGTACATCCACGCCGGACGCCCGGATCGGACCGACGAGATCGTGCGCGGCCTGATGGCCAAGCACTATCGCCTCAGCCGTACGGGCCTGCCCGGCAATGACGACGCCGGCGCGATGTCCAGCTGGTACGTGTGGAACGCAATGGGGCTCTACCCGAACGCGGGCCAGCCCTACTACTACATCGCCTCGCCAGTGTTCTCGCGGAGCGCAATCGCGCTAGAGGGCGGCAAGACGTTCGAGGTCCGAGCGCCGACGACTTCGGAGGCCAACCGCTATGTCACCGGGGCCAAGCTGAACGGCAAACCGCTGGACCGCGCCTGGATCAGCCACGACGAGCTGGCCAAGGGCGGCGTACTGGAGCTGACGATGGGCCCGACGCCCACCGGGTGGGCCAGCCGCTTTACGCCCCCGCCGAACGGCCTCTGAAACTTCAGTAGTGAGCCTTAAGCTCCAGCGACACCGTCCGGGGCCGCTGGGGTGTGGTCTGGCGGCCTAGTCTCAGGCTGAACGGATTGCCGTAGGCGAAGGTGTCGCCGTGGCCGTCGAACAGGTTGTCGACCGCCAAGCCGACGCTCAGTCGCTCGGACTGGACCCTCACCGCCGCGCGGGCGGTGACATAGTCGCCCATGGTCGGCGCCGTGGTGGCGTCGAAGCTGAGACGCGAACGCCCGACATAGCTGACACGCGCGTCCGTCCCCAGTCGCCAATCGCCGATGAGCGGACGCTCATAGCTGGCGCCCAGCGCGAAAGCCTGCTTCGGCACGCCCGCCAGGCCAAGGTCCTTGCGTCCCGGGAAGGCGGGATTGACCGTCTCCAGCTCAGGCGTGTTGACCAGGAAACTGGCGTCCAGTCGCAGCGGTCCGGCGACATAGGTCGCCTCGCCCTCGAGGCCGATGTTCCGCCCGTCCCCGAGATTAGCGGTATAGGCCAACCCCGAAGGCAGCAGTTGATCGCTCTGGATAGCCTTCCAGAGCGCCAGGAATACCGCGCCGCGAAGCCGCAGACGCCCCTCCATTAGGCTGGTCTTGGCGCCGGCCTCGAAGCTCCAGAGATCATCGCCGTCGTAGGCTCGCTGCGGCTCCCCCCCGGTCGTCAAGAAAGGCTGGTTGGGGATAAGGGCGGTGTTGAAGCCGCCGGCGCGGTAGCCCTCCGTGGCCTGCACGTAGACCAGCGTTTTCGAAGTCGGCTGGAAGGACAGCACCGCCTTCGGCGCGAAGCCGACATAGTCCTGGCTGTCGCGGAAGGCCGTGGTCGCGCCCAGCGACGAGGCCTTACTGGACGCCTGAGAGCGGATGGAGAACAGGCGACCGCCCAGGGTCACGCTCCAGCCGCGCCCCAGGTCGCCGATAGCCTCGCCGAAGAGCGCGGCCTCCTCCAGGATGTCCCGGCGATGCTCGGTCGCCAGCAAGATGTTCGGGGATGTAATCGCGAGAAGGTCGCCGTCGCGCCGTTGCCGGGTACGCGCCAGGAAGGCGCCGACCTGCCACTGGATTCGAGCGCGATCGTCGGACGAGAGGGACGCATCGATTATGGTCGCGCCGACATGGTTGTCGTCGTCGAAGGCTATCGCCGCTCCCGCCGGCCCGGCGACCGGCGGCGCGGCGCTGGCGTCGTAGCGACTGGCGATGTCGTGACCTACCCACGCCACGGTGACCTTGGCCTTTACCGTTCCGATCAGGCCGCTCGCGCCCAAATGGCCTTCCAGGAAGTCGTTGTCGTGCGGTTCGGCCACTTGGTTGCGACGGGCGAAAGAGCCATCGGCCGGCATCGCATATTGCGTATCGTCAGACGCGATCGCCTGGGTCGCGAATCCCATGTCTCCGGTCCAGCCCCCGCCCAACTGGGCGCGGAATGCGGCGCGGACGCCCAATCGCCGTGTCCGGTTCACATCGTCGCGACCCTGGCCGGGATCATCGATATAACCACCTTGCCGGTCGGCATAGGCGACAAGACGCATGGCGGCGCGCCCGTCCAGCAGTGGGAGGTTGATCATCCCTGAGACCTGCCCCCCGGGCTCGCCCCCACGCAGGCTCGAAACGGATGCGGCGGCCCAGGCGTCGAACGCCGTTGGGTCGGGACGGTGCGTCGTGAACTGGAGGACTCCGCCAAGCGACCCAGCGCCATAGAGCGCGCCTTGCGGGCCGCGCAGCACCTCGACCTGCGCGATGTCGAGCATCAGCAGGTCGGGATTGGGCGCGTTGTAGGTCAGGCGCACGTCATCGAGATGGATGCCGACCATCGACTGGGTCTGGCCAGTCAACGGACCGTCCGACAGACCCCGTAGGATCACCTTGTCACGGCCGGGCCCAAGGTTGGTGACGGTCATGACCGGCATGACCGCCGCCAGGTCGTTGGTGTCGCGAACGCCTTGCGCGGCGGCGGCGCGTTCATCCAAGACGCTGACCGAATAGGCCAACCGGTCGGCCAGGGTTGGCCGTCGCGTCGCGACGACGACCAGTTCCGACAAGGGCGCGAGCGGAGGCTCGACTTCGCGAACCTGGACAACAGGCGCGAGCGGCTTCGCGGTCGGCTTCGGCGCGGGGACGATCTGGTAGGCGCGGGCGTCGATCCGGCGGAGCTCGCAGCCCGTGTCCCGCAAGAGCGCTCGCAGTACGGCTTCGGACGATCCGCGCCCGGAAAAGCCGCGCGATGGCCCGCAGCCCTGCGTCGCGCTGGCGTCGATCGAGACCCGGGCCTGCAGGGCGAAAGCCGTCGCGACCTGTCTCAGCGGCCCGGGCGGAATCGCGAAGACCGTCTGGGTTTCGGCGCGCGCGACCGCTGGCGTGAGCATAAGCCCCATCGCCGGGGCGAGCCAAACGCGACGCCACGCACCGATCCGCAAATCACCCCTCCCCGACGATCAGGGCGTCACCTTAGGATGATTTCCTCGCCCGAACGATCCACCCGCAGCGACGCATAGGTCGCCAGCAGGCGGACGGCGGCGTCTTCGTTGTCCAGCGCGATGACGCCGGAGAAGCGGCGGTTGGCCGCCTCGGGCGTGATGCGGATCGGCGTCGCGAAGCGGCGGTTCAGGTCGGCGACGATGTCGGCGAGCGTCTCGTTGTCGGCGACCAGCTGGCCTTGCGACCAGGCGAAGGCGTCGCTGGCCTGGACGCGGCGGACCTGGGCGGTGTCAGAACCCTGCATGTGGCGCAGCTCCTGGCCTACCGTGAGGCGGGTCGGCGCCTGGCCCTTGGCGTCGCGCTGGGCGACCTCGACGATCCCTCGGCGCACGGTCACCCGGACGCTGCGACCGTCGTTGCGGATGTTGAACTCGGTGCCCACCACCCGCACGGCCTGGTCGCCCACGCCGATCAGGAACGGACGCGAGGAATCCTTGGCGACGTCGAAGCTGGCCTGGGCCAAGCCCATCTCGACCCGGCGCGCCTTCCAGCCCAGCCGCACGCTGAGCTTGGAGCCGCCGTCCAGGGTGATGTGGGTGCCGTCGGCCAGATCGATGCGACGCGTCTCGCCGGGTTTGGTCTCGTAGGTGACCAGCGCGCCTTGCGAAGCGTTCCACAGCGCGGCGCCGCCGATCATCACCGCCAGCGACGCGGCGATGGCTCCGCCGATCCAGGCGCGACGCGGCGCGGCGGTCGGCTTACGCCTGGCGGCGGGGAAGCTGATCACATTGTCGGCTGGCTGCGTCAGTCCGGCCGCGATTTCGTCTCGCCGTTCCGTCAGGTCGGCGACGATCAGCTCGGCCTCCTCGAAGGCCTCTTGCCGTACAGGCGAGCCCTCCAGCCAGTCGGTGAGGGCCATCCAGTCGTCGGCCGTCGCCGCGTCGGACTGGACGCGGATCAGCCACGCGACCGCTTCGTCGCGTAGGCCCTCCTTCGTCTCGTGTGTCCGATCGCTCATCCGACTTCGCCGTGTTCCGGAAGGCGTTTAGCCTCCCTGTTCGCCCCAAAGACGCCACAAACCGTCGGGCGCCTCAAAAGAATTTCAGCCGCCCCGCTCATGGCCACCGCCCGACCTTGGCGACGATCAGCTTGAGGCTGCTCATCATGTACTTCTCGACGCTGGAGCGGGACACGCCCATGGCCGCCGCCGTCTCGGCGTGGCTGAGCCCCTCCAGCTTGTGGAGGCGGAACGCCTCCTGGGCGGCGGGCGGCAGCGCCTTCACCGCCTCCAGGATCTTCTCCAGCTGCTGCTTGGCGGCGGCGGCCTGATCGGCGGGGGCCTCGTTGGCGACATGCGCGCCACCCACGTCGGAGACATGGGCGCCGTGCCACTGGGCGTCGCGCGCCTCGGCCCGACGGCGCACCTTGATGCGGTCCAGCATCAGGTTCGCGCCCAGCCGGAACAGATAGGCCGCGGGGTTGTCCACCGTCTCGGCGGGCGGCGGCGTGATCTTGAAATAGATATCCTGAACCAGATCCTCGGCCGCCTCGTCCGAGCGCAGGCGCACCCGGAAATAGCGAACCAGGTCCTCGCGCCGCTCCATATAGGCGGAAAGCAGGGGATGGACGGGTTCGTCGTCCAAGGCGCGGCGGCGCTCCTCAAGGCGGGCGTCGAGAATCCGACCCCTGCGACAATCTTTCCGAACCGAAAGCGCCGCGCAACAGCCGAAAGCATTGAGGCGCCCCGACGAGAGCGTCGTCCTTGCCGGTCGAAGGGCGCGATGAGGCGCCGCCGGGCTGGGAGATCGCCTTGCTGGAAGTGACGATGATGAACGACGGGGCGCGTGTCGGCAGCCTGCGTTTCGACGCCGACCGGGTCCGCCGCTTCACCTCGGTCGAGCCGCGGGTGATCTCGATCCACCATCACTTCCGCCCCGAACGGAAGCGCGTGGAGGCCTATATCGAGAGCACCTACGCCGAGGCCTATAACGGCACCATCCGCGCCCACTACCCCACGCTGATGAGCGTGCAGGACGGTCACGGCGAGATCCACGCCGCCGTCGGCTTCCGCCTGGCCGGCGACGAGCCCCTGTTCCTCGAGCGCTATCTCGACGATCCGATCGAGCAGGCTTTGAGCAGCGCGACGGGCGCCGCGGTCCAGAGGGCCGACGTCGCCGAGATCGGCAACCTGGCCTCGCGCAGCGCCGGCGCATCACTTTTTCTGTTCATGGCGCTGGCTCGTCATCTGGACCAGGGCGGCTGCGACTATGCGGTCGCCACGGCCACGCGCCAGCTGCGCCGCACCTTTGGCCGCGTCGGCTTCCTCACCCGCCGCCTGACGACAGCCGACCCCGCCCGCCTGGGCGAGGAGGCTCGCGACTGGGGCGGCTACTACGAGCGCGATCCGGAAGTGCTGGCCGGCGCCATCGCCCCGGCCCTGGAGCCCCTGGCCCAACTGCTGCTGGTCGAGCCCCCCGCCATCCCCGGCGCCTGCTCGCGCCTTCATCCCCAGATCGGAGCCGACCAATGAGCCGCGTCCTCGCCGCCATCGCCCAGCGCGCCCGCCTCGACGACGGCGCCATCGCCCTGAGCGACCACCGCCTGTCGTTCACCTACGGCGCGCTGGAAACCGCGATCGAGACCGCCGCCCGCGAGCTCTTGCAATGGGCCCCGCTGGTGTGTCCCGGCTCGCCGGTGGCCATCCGCCTGCCCAACGGCCCGGCCTGGGTGATCCTGGACCTCGCCTTGACGCGTCTGGGCTGGACGTCCCTGCCCCTGCCCGGCTTCTTCACCGACGAGCAGCGCCAGCACGCCATGGCCGACGCCGGCGCGAGCCTGCTGATCGAGGCCGCCAGGGCGGTCCACGGCGACATCGACCTGGCCGGCGTCGCGCTGCGGGTCACCCCGTTGGCCCTGGCGCCGCGCGTCCTGCCCAAGGGCACCGCCAAGATCACCTACACCTCCGGCTCGACGGGCCAGCCCAAGGGCGTCTGCCTGTCGCGGGAGCACATGGAGGCCGTGGCCGCCTCGCTGGTCCTGACCATCGGCGCCGACTACGCGGGCACGCACCTGCCGCTGCTGCCGCTGTCGATCCTGCTGGAGAACGTCGCCGGTCTCTACACGACCCTGCTGGCGGGCGGCCGCTACCACATCCTGCCCGCCGACCAGCTGGGCTTGGCCGACCCGTTCCGGCCGGACCTCCCGCGTCTCGCCGCCGCGATCGCCGAGGAAGGCGCGAGCAGCCTGATCCTGGTGCCGGAGCTGCTGCGCGCCCTGATGATGGTCATGACCTTCACCGGCGTGCGCCTGCCCGCCCTGAAGCTGGTCGCGGTCGGCGGCGCCAAGGTCTCCCCCTCGCTGCTCAGCCGCGCCGACGATCTGGGCCTTCCGGTCTACGAGGGCTACGGTCTCAGCGAATGCGCGTCGGTGGTCGCCCTGAACACCCCGGCCCACCGCAAGGCTGGAACCGTCGGCCGTCCCCTGCCCCACCTGGGCGTGACCATCGACGACGGCGAAATCATCGTCGAGGGCTCCGGCTTCCTCGGCTACGCCGGCGGCGCGACGCACGAGGGTCCGGTCCGCACCGGCGACCTCGGCGCGATCGACGCCGACGGCTTCCTGGGCATTTCGGGCCGCCGCACCAACACGATCATCACCTCGCATGGCCGCAACGTCGCGCCCGAATGGGTCGAGAGCGAACTGACCGCCCAGCCCGAGATCCGCCAGGCCGTGGTGCTGGGCGAGGCCCAGGCCGAGCTCTCGGCGCTGATCGTGCCCCTGATCCCCGGCATGGACGAGGCGGCGATCGCCTCCGCCGTCGCCCGCGCCAACGCCAACCTGCCGCCCTACGCCCAGGTCGGCCGCTGGCTGGTCCGCGACGCCTTCGACGCGGCCGCGGGCGAACTCACCAACAACGGACGCCCCCGTCGCGCCGCGCTCAGCGCCCGCCACCGGGACTTCATGGAAACCTCGACGACAGGAGACTTCGCGTGACCTTTTACCAACGCCTCGTGGCCGAGACGATCGACGGGCAGATGGCCCTGGCCTCGGTCCCGCAAATCCAGGACGGCCTGATGGGCCGCATCTCGCGCGAGACCTACATCGCCTACCTGACCGAGGCCTATCACCACGTGAAGCACACCGTGCCGCTGATGCAGACGGCGCGGGCGCGGATGGACGAGAACCACCAGCGTTTCGTCGAGGCCCTGAACGAGTACATCGCCGAGGAGACTGGCCACGAGCACTGGATCCTGGCCGACATCAAGCACTGCGGCGGCGACATGGCCGCGGCGCGCGACGCCGCTCCCGGCGCTGCCACCCAGGCCATGACCGACTACGCCTACGACTACATCCGCGAGGCCAATCCGATGGGCTTCTTCGGCATGGTCTTCGTGCTGGAGGGCACCAGCGTGAAGCTGGCGACCCACGGCGCCGAGGCGGTCGCCAAGAACCTGGGTCTCGGCCCGGAGTGCTTCAGCTACCTGACCTCGCACGGTTCGCTGGACCTGGAGCACCTGCATTTCTTCGAAAACCTGATGAACGAGGTCGAGGATCCCGCCGACCAGGCGGCGATCATCGAAGTCGCCAAGGCGATCTTCGAGCGCTTCGCCGCCATGTTCCGCTCGATCCCGCACGTCCGCGAGGTGGCCCATGCTTGATCGAAAGAGCGTTCTGATCACCGGCGCCTCGGGCGGCTTGGGCGGCTTGGTGGCGCGTCAGCTGGCGGCCGAAGGCGCGCACGTCACCGCCCTGGGTCGCTCGCGGCCGGACGGCGTCGACGGCTTCCTACGACACGACCTCGCCACGCCCGAAGGGCTGGAGGCGGCCGTGGCGGCGGTCAAGGGTCGTCACTGGGACATCCTGATCAACCTGGCCGGCGTCCAGCACTTCGGCCCGATCGAGGAAGAAAGCGCCGCCGACCTGCAGGCCGGCTACATGGTCAACCTGGTCGCGCCGGTCCGTCTGGCCCAGGCGGTGCTGCCGGGCATGAAGGCCCGAGGCAAGGGCCAGATCGTCAACATCGGCTCGATCTTCGGCTCGATCAACTTCGCCCACTTCGCCACCTATTCCAGCGCCAAGGCCGGCCTGCGCGGCTTCAGCCAGGCGCTGCGCCGCGAGACCGCCGGCACCGGCGTGGACGTGACCTATGTCGCCCCGCGCGCCGTGCGCACGGCGATGGTCTCGGACCGGGTGCTCGAGTACGCCAAGATCACCCAGATGAACATCGACGCGCCCGAAGCCACCGCGCGCCGCATCGTCCAGGCGATCCGCGCCCGTCGCCGCGACGTCTATCTGGGCTTCCCCGAAGCCTTCTTCGTCCGCCTCAACGCTCTGCTGCCGGGCCTCGTCGACCGCGCCCTCGCGGCCAACGACCGCAAGGCCGCGCGGCTGTTCGCCCGCTGATCAAGGAAATCGCCATGACCAAGACCAACACCCTGTTCGCCCTCGGCCTGGCCGGCGCCCTGCTGGCCGGCGCGGCCCACGCCGACGCCCTGGACGGCCGCATCGACGCCCTGGCGCGCGGCTGGGCGCACGCCAATTACGAGATCACCGACAAGGGCGCCCAGGCCGTCGCCGCCGCCCAGGTCGCGGCCGAGGCCGAGGCCCTGGCGCGTCAGAACCCCAACCGCGCCGAGCCGCTGGTCTGGGAAGCCATCGCCAAGGCGACCGAGGCGGGCGCCAAGGGCGGCCTGGGCGGTCTGGCCCTGGCCAAGGAATCCAAGTCGCTGCTGGAGCAGGCCGAGAAGATCAACCCCGCCGCCCTCGGCGACGGCTCGGTCTATACCAGCCTCGGCTCGCTCTACGCCCAGGTGCCCGGCTTCCCGGTCGGCTTCGGCGACGCCGGCAAGGCGCGCGGCTACCTGCAGAAGGCGCTGGCCGTGAACCCGAACGGCGTCGACTCCAACTTCTTCTACGGCGACTTCCTGTTGCGCCAGAAGGACTATGCCGGCGCTACCCAGGCCCTGCGGAAGGCCCTCGCCGCCCCCGCCCGTCCCGGCCACGAAGTCGCCGACAAGGGGCGCAAGGCCCAGGCCCAGGCGCTGCTGACCGAAGCCCAGGCCAAGCTCCGCTAGCGACGCAGGGCGAAACCCACGTACACCGTGCGCGGCGCCGAGAAGCTGGTCACGCCGTCGGCCGTCTGGGCGACGGCGAGATCCGCGTTCAGGGCGTTGTCGGCCGCCAGGTAGATCTCGCTGGTCGGCGACAGCGCCCAGCCGGCGCGAAGGTCGAGGCTCGTCCCGGCCTTCAGCACGCGCTGGTTCAGGTCGTCCTCGTAGCGCTTGCTCTCATAGCCTAGGTCGGCGTCGAAACTTAGCCGCGCCAGCGGCGTCCATCGCGCCCCGGCGGTGACCGTCAGGGCCGGGGCCTGCGCCGGGCGCTTGTCGGTCAGTTGCGGCGCGAGGCTCCCCCCGTCCACCCGCGCGTGGGTCGCCGAGAAGGCCGCGCGAACCGTCCAGGCGCGCGACAGATCGGCGTCGATGTCGCCCTCCAGACCATAGGCGTTGATCTCGCCCGCGTTGCGCCTCTGGCGCAGCACGCCGCCGGCCGGGATGAAGCCCGCCACCGGGAAGGTCCCCGGGCCGACGCCGATCGTCACGTTGGTGATCGGATCCTGGACCTGGTTGTAGAACAGCCCGAGGCTCCACTTCACCGCCCCCTCGCTCGAGAGCCCGGTCTCGACGCCGTACAGCGTCTCGGGCTTCAAGGCGGCGTTGGCCTCGGTCACGTCATTGCCCACGCGGAACGGCCGGTGCAGCTCGTTGAGCGTCGGCGGACGGAACCCGGCATAGACGGCGGCGCGGATCCAGGTGTCGCCGGCCAGGCGCTGGCGGACGCCGGCGCGCGCTGTCGGCGTCGTGCCGGAAGCGTCGGCGACGGGCGCGTCGAGGGTCAGCGCCCCGGTCGCGGCGTCTCGCTCGCGCCGCACGCCATGATACGAGCGCCAGCCGTCCAGCCGCGCCCCACCGGTTAGCGAGAAGTCCGGTTGGCTGTAGCTCGCCTCGGCATAGACCCCGCCGACCAGCGCGCGGCCGCCCGCCGTGCGCTGCCGCGTGAACGCCCCGTTCTGGTAGCGGAACAGCTCATGGGTCCGTCCTTCGGTCGCGCGGACGTCGCCACCCAGTTCCCAGGACCAGTCGTTCGACTTGCCCTGCCAGGCGGCGTTCAGGCCATAGCCGCTGGCGGGCGTAGAGTACTGGTCATTGGCCGGCGTTGTCCCCGTCCGACCAGCCGCCACGGCCGCCGAAGTGTTCTCCAGATCGCTTGATCGCGCCCAGGCCTGAACGCGCCAGCTTTCGCTCGCCAAGGTCAGGGCCAGCGAGGTTCCCGTGGCGTTGGACCTGGCGCCGAGCAGGCCCGCGCCGCGCTTCTCCTGGAACGCGCCGAGCCGCGCGGCCCAGCGCACGCCGCCGGCCTCGCCTTGTACGCGGGCGGCGATCGAGCCGTCCTCCAATGTCGTCGGGACGTCGGCCGCGCCCGCCGCCGCGCCGCGGACGGGGCGATAGCCGTCGGTGCGCGAGCCGCTGGCGGTCAGCAGCAGGTGGTCGGTTCCGAAGGTCCCCGCGCCACGCCAACTGTCGCGCTGGCCGCCTTGGAGGGTCAGGCTGGAGAGGCCACCGCCGGCCGCGCGCTCGCGTAGGGCGACGACGCCCGTGAGCGCGCCCGCGCCATAGGGTCCCGCCCCCGCGCCGCGCACGATGGTGGCGCCGGACAGGCCCTCGCCGGGCAGAGCGGTCCAGATGACCCAGCCGCCGAACGGATCGTTCTGCGGCGCGCCGTCCAGCGTCACCAGCGCCCGCCCCGCGCCCGACGGCGCGACCGCGCGGAGGGACAGCCCCTGGATGGTCGGATTGGCCGCGTCGCTGCCCGTGCGCCGGAACAGCGACACCCCTGGCGTTGTCTTCAGGACATCGTCGAGCCGCGCCGACGCGCCGAGCTGGGCGGCGTCATAGGTCGCGGTGGAAAAAGCCTCCCGCCCCGCCAGCGGCGGCAGTCTCGGCGCCTCGATAACGACGGCGGAGACTTGGGGCGGCGGGGCGTCGAAAAGCACGGAGACCTCGGGATTACGAACGGCCAGGGTTTAGCCAAAGCCCCGGCCGCCCGCCATCGTTCCGCTAGGCCAGGGCTTTCTTGTAGAGCGCCAGGAGATTGCTCCACGCCGTTTCGGCGGCGGCCTCGTTGTAGACTTGGCTTCCCTTGACCGTCCAACCGTGGTTGGCCCCCTCGAAGACCTCGACCTGGGCGGGCAGCTTGGCGGCGGCGAAGGCGGCCTTCAGCTTGTCCTTCACGGTCGGGTCCTGCTTGTCGTCGTTATCGGCGATCTCGATCAGATAAGCCGCCTTGGTCCTGGGCAGCAGCAGGTGCGGGCTGTCGGGCTTGTCCGTCAGCAGCCCGCCGCCATGGAACGAGGCCACCGCGCCGATGCGACCGGGCACGGCGGCGGCGGTCTGGAACGACAGCGGGCCGCCCATGCAATAGCCCTGCACGCCGGCCTTCCTGGCCTTGTTGGTCTGGGGCTGGGCGTCGAGGAAGGCGAGATAGGCGACCGCGTCCTTGGCCGTGCCTTCGGGCGTGACCGTGGCGCGCATCGGCGTCAGCTTGGCCCGGTCCTCGGGATTGGCGAAATTGAAGCTGCCCTGGATCACCGGCGCCTTCTGGACGCGGTAGTATAGGTTGGGGACCAGCACCACATAGCCCTCGGCGGCCAGGCGGCGGCCCATGTCGCGGAACACTGGCCGCAGGCTCATGACGTCGGGCCACAGCAGCACGGCCGGGAACTTGCCCTTGGCCTTGGGATAGAACAGCGCCGCGTCGGCGGTCCCGTCCGGCGTCTTGATCTCGACGTCCTTCTCCTCGACCTTGTCGTCGGCGCGCGCGACCGTCGCGACGCCCGTTAGGGCGACCGTCATCAGGCCGAAGGCGCGACGGGAAACGCTGGGGTCGTGCACGAGGCCTTGGTGGATATCGTCATCGCACATGGCGGTCTCCTCCGGATGATTTTGGCGGGCACGCTATAACCGCGTTCTCCGTTCGCCTATCCACTTTACGTAGCAGGTCAGGCGCCGGACGCGTAGGTCGCCTTGCCGGGCAAAAGCAGGTCCTGCTTGCGGCCGTCGCACAGGGCGTAGCTGAAGCCGGACTGGATCGCCCAGGCCCCAACCTCGCCCTTCTTGTTGATTGCCAGGAACCCGACCTGGATGTCCTTGGCTTGAGATTTCTTCTTCAGGATGCGCTCGACGGCCTCGCGGCAGGCGGCCTCGGGCGAGCGGCCCTGGCGCATCAGCTCGACCACCAGGAAGCTGCCGACATTACGGATCACCTCCTCGCCCACGCCGGTCGAGGTGGCGCCGCCAACCTCGTTATCGACATAGAGGCCCGCGCCGATGATCGGACTATCCCCCACCCGGCCGCGCATCTTCCAGGCCATGCCGCTGGTCGTGCAGGCGCCGGCGATGTTCCCCTTGGCGTCGATCGCCAGCATGCCGATGGTGTCGTGGTTGCCCGCCCCGCCCGGCGCGCCGAGTTGGCCCGTGGTCTTGCCGTAGTCGCCGACCTCGCTGTTGGCCTTGGGCTGGTACTTGGCCTCCTTCTTCCAGGCCTCCCAGGCGGCCTTGGACTCCGGCGTCAGCAGCTCCTCGCGCGGAAAGCCCTGCTCCAGGGCGAACTGCAGCGCGCCGGCGCCGACCAGCATCACGTGGGGCGTCTTCTCCATGACGCGGCGGGCGACCGAGATCGGGTGGGCGATGTGCTCCAGGGCGGCGACCGCGCCGCAGTTGCCCAGCTCGTCCATGATGCAGGCGTCGAGCGAGACATGGCCATCGCGGTCAGGATAGCCGGCCCGGCCGACGCTGTGGTTCTTGAGGTCCTGCTCGGGCACGCGCGCCCCGGCTTCGACGGCGTCCAGCGCGCGACCGCCCTTGGACAACACCGCCCACGCGGCCTGGTTGGCGGCGACGCCGAAGTCCCAGGTCGAGATCACACAAGGCCCGTCCAGGCGAACGCCCTCGCCCGCCGCCGATGCTCGCCCGCTGATCATCGCTGATCCAACGAGGGTGGCGCCGATCAGGCCTCTACGATTCATCATGCCGGTGTGCTCCAAGAAGACCGCCGAATCCGTAACACGGCCGGAGAGAGACGATGACGACCGCCAATAGTCTCGAAAAAAGGCGCGTATTGCTGGAAGTCTGTGTCGATACGCCCGACGGATTGGCGGCGGCGATCGCCGGCGGGGCGGATCGGATCGAACTTTGCGCGGCCCTGACGCTGCAGGGCCTGACCCCCGCGGCGGGCCTGATGGCCCTGGCTTCGAAAGCGCCGATCCCGGTCTATCCGATGATCCGGCCGCGCAACGGCGACTTCTGCTACGACGCGCGCGACCTAGACGCCATGAAGCGCGATATCGACGCCGTGCGCACCTACGGCCTGTCGGGCGTCAGCATTGGCGCCAGCCGGCCGGACGGCGAGCTCGACCTCGAGGTGCTGGGCGCCTTGGTGGAACACGCGAGGGGCCTGGGCCTGACCCTGCACCGCGCCTTCGACCTGGTGGCCGACCAGTCGGCGGCGCTGGAGATCGCCATCGAAATGGGCTTCGAGCGCGTGCTGACCTCGGGCGGCGAGACCAGCGCTCTGGTCGGCGCCGATCGGATCGCCGCCCTGGTCGCGCAGGCCAAGGGCCGGATCAGCATCCTGGCCGGCGCGGGCGTGCGGGTTTCGAACGTGGCCGATCTCGTCCGAAGCACCGGCGTGCGCGAGGTCCACGGCTCGTTCGGCGGGCCGCGCCCCGGGGCGGACCCGGCCTCGAAGCTGGGCGCGATGGGCTTCGTCCCGCCCACTTTGCAGGACACCGACGAGGCCACCGTGGCCGAGGTCGCGCGGATCCTGCGCGGCCTCTGAGGCTACTTCACGGGGTGCTTGGCCGCCCAGCCGGTCTCGTACAGCCCGATGATCTTCGCCGGCTGGGTCCCGAACCAGGAATAGCCGTCGCGGCGTTCGCGCGAGAGTTCGTTGACGTTGTCGCGCAGGGTCTTGTCGCGCTCGCCGAAGACGGGCTTGCCGCTGGTGTCGTAGTAGCGCGCCCAGATCGGACCCGCGCCCGGCTTCTCGACCAGGTGGCGGCCATCCGGCTCGCCCTTGCCGGTCCATTCGAAGCCGACGATCGCGGCCTTGCGCAGCCAGGCGACGCCCGCATGGACGGCGGCCACCTCGGCCGGTGTCGGGTCGGGCAGTTGCATCAGATAGAACAGCAGGTCGGCGCTCTCGCCGGTCGCCAGGGCGGGCGGCTCGAAGTTGCGGCCGGCGACCGGCGCCAGCGTGAAGGGATCGGCCTGCTGGCCCCAGATGGTCGGCTTGCCGTCGACGCGGATCTGGGCGGCGACGATCACTTCGCGACCCTTCTTGGCGGCGGCGCCGGCCTTGGCCCGCAGGTCGGCCGGCACGAAGGCGAAGTCCAACTTGGCTTCCGCCACCTCGGTCAGCAGATAAGACGCCTCGGAGACAGCGTTGTCGTTGAAGGTGACCGCGTCGTGATAACCGCCTTCCAACGGCCAGACCTGCGGCCAGCCGCCGTTGGGGAACTGCGCGGCCAGCAGATAGCGCACGCCCTTTAGGAAGCTCTGGCGATAGGTCTCGCCCTCGGCGCCCGGGACCTGGCGAGACACCTTGGCTAGGAAGCGCAGCTCGGTGATCGTGGCGTTGTTGTCCAGCGTGCCGACATAGCCCCATTTCGGATCACGCGCGGCGTCGAAGTCGTTCTCGGTCAGGTACTTGGAGTTATTGTCCGAGGCCCACGGCTGGCCCGGCAGGCGCGGGGCGCCCGTGCGGTCCTGGTTCTTGCTCCAGCCGCCGGCCGGGGTCTGGAAGCTGACGATCACGTCGGCGATGTGGCGCGCCTCGGGCGAGCCGTACCAGACGGGATCCTTGTCCAGGGCCATGCCGCCGTCGCCATGACCCGCCGGCGGAGGCGGCGGCGGCGTCTGGCCAGGCTTCAGCTCGGCGGCCAGGGCGGCGCGGTCGGCCTTCTCCTGAGCGATTGAGCGGTCCAGGTAGGCCTTCCAAGCCGGCTGTTGCGCCGACGGCAGGGCCGCGATGCGCTCGGCGGTGATCGGTTGGGCCGGGACGTTGGTTCCGATGACTCCGGCCCCGACCGGCGAGGCCAGCAGGCTGGCGGACAGAAGCAGGCCAAGAGCGGCGGCGCGGCGGATCATCGGACATCTCCCCAAGGGCGTATTCACGGGCGCCTTCACGCTTGGACGCCTTGCCTCACAGGAATGATACCGGTTTCCTATCCGGAGGGAACCGCCTTCGCTCAGCCCTCGATGATGTGCGGCACGAACCGCGAGCGGTCGCGCGTCACCCGGCCGCGATCCTCGCGCACGCCGACCCCGGCCGGCTGGTCGCCGATCACCCAGGAGCCAACGACGGGATAGTTCGCGCCGAACCTCGGCGGCGGCTTCAGTTCCTGGCGGATCCAGCCTTCGGCGCCATAGCCCTGGTCCAGCACCCGGCCCTTGCGGCCGTTGGTCCAGAGCTCGACATTCGCGCCCTCGCGGCTGAATAGCGGCTTGCGGGCGTAGCTCGATCCCAGGCGCTCGACCTTGGGATCGTCGTCGAAATAGGTCTCCAGCAGGTTTGGGTGGCCCGGGTGGCGCTCCCACAGCAGTGGCAGCAGCGCCTTGTTGGAGAGCAGCGCCTTCCAAGGCGGCTCGATGAACAGGGTCTTGGAGCCGGCGATGTTGGCCGCGTACGGCTCGCGCAGCATGTCCTCCCAGGGGTACAGCTTGAACAGCGCGCCGATGATGTAGTTGTCCTGGTCGACGAAGCGGCCTTCGGCGTCGAGGCCGATCTCCGTTGTCGGGACGAACTTCGGCTCCAGTCCCGCCAGCCGCGCCATGTCCTCCAGGAACCGCACCGTCTGGCGGTCTTCGACGAAGTCCGGATCGCTGGCGAAGTGGACGAAGCCGCCGTTCGGGAAGATCGCCTTGAACCGCTCGGCCAACTGGTCGTGCAGGCTGTTGAACTGGTCGGTGCTCTCCGGCAGCACGCCGCGCTGGATCAGGTCCTCCAGCCACAGCCATTGGAACACCGCCGCCTCGTAGACGCTGGTCGGCGTGTCGGCGTTGTACTCGTAGAGTTTCGGCGGCCCCTCGCCGTCGAAGAAGAAGTCGAACCGGCCATAGAGCGACGGATCGCGCGCCCTCCACGAAGCCGCGACGACATCGCGCGAGGCCTCGGGGATCTGGAGTTTCGCCATCAGGGCGTCGCTGCCGACGGCCTCGTCGACGACCTCCAGGCACAGCTTGTGGAGCGCCTCGGTCGCGGGCTCCAGATGGCCTTCGACCTCCTCCAGCGTGAAGGCGTAGGCCGCCCGCTCGTCCCAGTAGCGACGACCATCGGCGTGATGCCAGGTGAAGCCGACGGCCTCGGCCCTGGACTTCCAGTCCGGCCGAGGCGTCAGGGTCAGGCGGCGCATCAGGCGTCCTTGGCGCCGGCCTTGGCCTTGTCCTCGATCGCCAGCATCGGCGCGGGCAGCGCCTCGTCCTTCGGCGCCATCAGGCGGGCCAGCACATCCTCGGCCCCGCCGCCGCCCGGCAGGATGCCCGCCGCGGACAGCTTGGCGTCGAGGTCGGCGCCGGTCTTGCGCTCCTCGGCCTCGTTATGAAGCTTGAACTGCTCCTCGCGGACGGCCTGCCGCTCCTTGATGCGCTTCAAGCTATCGGCGGCCGAGCCGACGACGCCGCTGGCCGAGCCCGAACGCGAGATCACGGCCGCCTGGGCCTTCTGGACGCTCTCGTTGACCTTGACGATCTCGATCTCGCGGCGCAGGGCCTCGATCTTGGTGTCGGTCTGGGCGATCACCGTGCGCAGCTTTTCCTCGGCCGCGCGCAGCTCGGTCATCTGGGTCGACTTCTGGGTCGCATCCTTCTCCAGATCAGCGATGCGCTGGGCGACTTCCAGGGCCAGGGCTTGGTCGCCCTTGCCCATGGCCGCGCGGGCCGAGGCCTCGTACTTGCGGATTTGATCGGTCAGGCCGGCGACCTCGGTCTCCAGCGCCCGACGGCGCGCGACCAGCTTGGCCAGTTCGTCGCGGGCCTTGCCCTGGGCGTTGTCGGCGTCGCGGATTTCCTGGTCCAGGATCCGCAGGGCGTTGGCGTCGACGATGGTCTGAGCCCCGTCATGGGCCGTGCCGCGGAAGAGCGCCGAGAGCTTGCTCCAGATCGACATTCGAAGGTCTCCAGGTCTCTGTTTTTAGGCGGCCGCGACGCGGCTCTTTTCGAAGGTGTCGCGCAGATCGCTGGCGGCGGCGATGGCGTTGTCGGCCAGGGTGCGCAGCTCGATCACCAGGGTCTGCAGGGTGGTCTTGGACGAGATCTCGCCCATCAGCTCGTAATAGTCGCGGCCGTCGACCGTGGTGATGCCGAAGTTCGAGAGCGGCACGATCTTCTGAGCCTTGAGCAGGAACTCGTTGAACGCCGCGCGATCGTTCTGCTCATCGCAAGGCCACAGCAGGGTCGAAACCACCAGCTGCAAGCCGCCGCCGCTGACATAGATCGGCAGGTCGCCGAACTCGTGCATGACGACCAGCAGCACGGGCTCGACGCCCTCCACCACGGTGACGGTCATTTCGCCCTCGCGGACCAGCGCGCTTTCCACCAGCCCGTCACGCAGGGTGTGGATCGTCCAGGCGGTGTCGATAACGGAGTCCATGTGTCTGACGCCCTTGGGAGGGTTGGGGTTGGTCTTCAGGTTCGGCCCGCGTGCCGACTCAACGACGATGGCCTGAACGGCCGAGAGGATGTCGGGTTTGCACGCCGCCGGCGCCCAGACCTCGATCTTCACGAAGCCGGCTTGCCGACGGGCTTCTCGCCACGCGCGGGTCCTTTCGGCGGCCTGAGCGCCTCTCGTCGGTTTGGCAGGCATGCGTTACATGTACGCATAACATGTACGCTTGACAAGACGCCGTTCGACGTCATCCTGCGCCCGACTTCACCGAGGGACAAGCGCGTCCGGCGGTAGAGCTGACGTCGCCGCTCAGATAGGCGCGCCGGCCAGGAATTCGAGGGCTCGCGCACAGCGATGTTCGGAAAGCTTTTCGGCAGGAAGGACGCCCAGCGCCCCGCCCTGCCCGTCATCCGCAACGTGACGATCGGCCGGACGGTCATTCTGGACCCGCTAGCCTGGCGACGCTTCGGAAGCGAAACCCGGTTCGTCCTGGATCGCGACACCTTGGAGATTACCGCCCAGGGCCTGATCCAGCTGAACGACGGTGCGTTCGTGCACCGCTTCTATACTGACGACGAGATCCTGTTTCAGGTGGTCTCGGACGATCGCGAGGGCCAGCGCGCCAACGACTTCACGGTCTTCGTACCCTGGGCCAGCGCGTATCCCGCCGATCGCGCCGATCGCGACCTGTGGGCCGAGCGCCTGCGCGCCCGCACGTTCCAGGCCGAGGGCCTGCCAATCTACCGCCGCTTCTGGTTCGGCGAGGACGCCGAGCGGCAAGACCCGGTCACGCTCTGGGAAGACGTCTATTACGACCGCGAGGGCGAGACGCCGGACCGGCGCCTGTTCCAGACCACCATGCTGTTCCACCGCGAGCTCTCCGGGGGCGAAGGCCGCGAGCTGCTGCTGGCGCTGACCGCCGAGCCCGAGGACGGCGACGTGACGCATGAAACCATGATCGGCCTGCCGTTGTCGGTAGGCGAGTTCAAGGCTTGAGGGAGAGGCCGATGTTCGACTTCACGGCATTCCAGGACGGGGCGATCGCGTTCCTGGTGGCCTTCGCGGCCGCCGGCCTGTTCACCGTCGCCTTCAAGTACGTCTACCAGTGGGTGACGCCCTATAACGAGAAAGCGCTGATCCGACAGGGCAACCTGGCCGCGGCCATCGCTCTCGCCGGCGCGCTGATCGGCTACGTCCTGCCTCTGGCTTCGGCGTTGAGCCACACGGTCAGCCTGCCGGAGTTCGCCGCCTGGGCGACCCTGGCCGGCGTCATCCAGATCGCCGCCTTCACCGGCGTCCGCCTGGTCGCCCTGCCCGACGTCAAGGCGCGGATCGAGAACGGCGAGACCTCGATCGGCGTCTATCTGGCGGGCATCTCGATCGCGGTCGGCGTGCTGAACGCCGCCTGCATGACGGCGTGAGGATCGCGCCATGAGCCCGCGCAAGCGCTCCGCCTCGCTACACCTGACGACGATGCTGGCCAGCGCGGCCAGCTTGACCCTGGCCGGCTGCGACGACCCTGGCGCCGGCGCCCAGGGCGGTTGGGATCCCAATCGCGGCGAACAGGTCGAGGCCTTCAGCTACAAGTCCCTCGAGGAATGCAAGGCCGCCAACGAGGTCTCCGACCAGCAGTGCGACACCTCGTGGGCGGCCGCCCAGAAGGACGATCAGAAGAACGCGCCGCGCTACGAAGCCCGCGCCTCGTGCGAGGACGTCTACGGCGTCGGCAACTGCGTACCGCGCAGCGAGGCCGGCCATGGCAGCTTCTTCACGCCCTTGCTGGCCGGTTTCGTGATCGGGCGGATGCTGGACGGCGGCGACTACTATCGCGGCACTGGCCTCTATCGCCGCAACGACGACTATGGCGGCGGCTACTACTCGACCTGGGGCGGACGGCTTGGCCGCGACTACGGCACCGGCCGCACGGTCATCACCCGCGAGAGCATCGATCCGCCCGACGTGATCCGCAACGCGCCGCCCAAGGTCCAGACCCGCACTTCGGTCGTCTCGCGCGGCGGTTTCGGCGGCGGGCGCAGCTACGCCCACAGCGGGGGCTTCAAGGGCGGCTTCGGCGGTTAGAACGGCTCGACATTTTTGCGATTGACTCGCAACTGGACATCCCGTTTAGTTGAGAAGTGTTCGCAAGAACGCGTCGGGCCGCTCACCGAAGTCGGTTCGCCAGGGCGGGTGTCGGCCCCCTGCTCGGCGAGGAGATTTCCGGCGTGCGGTCCGACCTTTTCCCCGATCCCTTCCATGGCGCTTCCGTCGACGACTGCGGCCCCCTGGCGCTGACACGGGGCGAGCGCGTCCTGCTGTGGATGCTGCGCCAATGGGTGACAGCGCGGGTGCTGGGCCAGGAGCCCGGCGAGCGCCTGTCGCGCGAAGCCGGCGCTCTCGTCTCGGCGCGTGTGGCGTCGGCCTTCATCCTGATGATGACCACGATCGAGGGCCAGGTTCGCCGCCCGCTGCGCATCGCCGCGCCCTGCCGGCAGGGCTACGCCGAGGACGAGCAGCGGTTGGTGACCGCCTGCGGAGTCTGCCCGGCCTCGCCCGAGATCGCGGGACGCCTTCTGGAAGGCCTGGTGATCGCGCCGGAGGCTGTGATCGTGACGGCGCGCTTCCTGAACATGGCCCTGGCCCACGAGGCGCTCGCCTTGCCGGTAAGGTTCGACGAGCCGGACCGCCCGCCGGCCGCGCGCCCCACCCTGCACTGAAGCTTATCGGTAGCCCTGATGCGCCAGGCGCATGGCGAGGGCGCGCGCCGCCATCTCGACATCGCGCCAGGTCACGTCGAAGTCGCCAGCGTCGCCGTAGTAGGGATCGGCCACCGCCCTGCCCTCATAGCCGGGCACCAAGTCCAAGAGCAGGCCTAGCTCCGCCGTCGCGTCGCGCGGCGCCAGCGCCCGCAGGCCGCTCAGGTTGGTCTCGTCGAGCGCGTAGATGTGAGTGAAGTTTCGAAAGTCGTCCTTGGTCACCTTGCGGGCCCGCTGGCGGGTGATGTCGACGCCGTTGCGCCGCGCGGCCGCGATGGCGCGAGGATCGGGCGGCTCGCCGGCATGCCAGCCGCCGGTGCCGGCGGAGTCGACGACGACGTCCAGCTGCATCCGCTGCGCCTCGGCTCGGAAAGCGCCCTCGGCCAGCGGCGAGCGACAGATGTTGCCCAGGCACACGAACAGAACCGAAGCCTTCGCCATCAAGCCCTTCCCCAGCCGCCGCCACCGGGCGTCTCGATCACGATAGCGTCGCCCGCGCCGACTCGCACCAGGTCCGTGGCGGCCATGGCCTCGACAGCTCCGTCGGCGCGTTCGACCCGCGCCGCGCCTAGGGCGCCGGGGCGCCCGCCGTGCAAGCCGAACGGCGGTACGCGCCTGCGGTTAGACAGCAAGGTCACGGTCATCGGTTCTCGGAAGCCGATCTTGCGCACGACGCCGTCGCCGCCGCGATGCGTCCCTTCGCCGCCGGATCCCCGCCGGATCGAGAAGGCTTCGACCAGCACCGGATAGCGCGCCTCCAGCACCTCGGAATCGGTCAGGCGGCTGTTGGTCATGTGGGTCTGGACAGCGTCGGTCCCGTCGAAATCAGGTCCCGCGCCCGAACCACCGCAAATGGTCTCGTAGTACTGCCGGCGCTCGTCCCCGAAGGTGAAGTTGTTCATCGTGCCCTGCGCGGCGGCCATCACGCCCAGAGCGCCATAGAGGGCGTCGACCACGACCTGGCTGGTCTCGACATTGCCCGCCACCACCGCCGCCGGATAGCGCGGCCGCAGCATCGAGCCTTCCGGGATCACCAGCTCGACCGGCCGCAGGCAGCCGTCGTTCATCGGGATCTCGTCGTCGACCAGGGTGCGGAAGACGTACAGCGCCGCCGCCCGGCAGATCGAGGCCGGAGCGTTGAAGTTGGTCGGGACCTGATCGCTCGTGCCGGTGAAATCAACGCGAGCCGTGCGAGCCTTCTGGTCGACGTTGATCGACACGCGGACCACCGCGCCGTCGTCAAGTTCGTAGGCGAACGACCCGCTCTTCATCGTCGCCAGCACGCGGCGGACCGCCTCCTCGGCGTTGTCCTGGACGTGGGCCATGTAGGCTTCGACGACATCCTGGCCGAACTCGGCGACCATGGCGGTCAGGGCCTCGGCGCCGCGCGCGCAGGCGGCGATCTGGGCCTTCAGGTCGCCGATGTTCTGGTCGGGGTTGCGGGCCGGCCACTTGCCCGACGCCAGCAAGGCGCGGGTCTCGGCCTCGCGGAACCGACCGCCCTCGACCAGCAGGAAGTTCTCGATCAGGACGCCCTCTTCCTCGACCGTCTTGCTGTTCGGCGGCATCGAGCCTGGGGTGATCCCGCCGATGTCGCCCTGATGCCCGCGGGCGGCGACATAGAACAGCAGAGCCCCCGCCGCGTCGAACACCGGCATGACCACGGTCACGTCCGGCAGGTGGGTGCCGCCGTTGTAGGGCGCGTTCAGCATGTAGACGTCGCCGGGCTTCAAGCCGCGACCGTCGCCCAGCCGCGCGTCGCGGATCGCTCGCACGCTGTCCCCCATCGAACCCAGGTGCACCGGCATGTGCGGGGCGTTGGCGATCAGGTTCCCGTCCCGGTCGAATAGGGCGCACGAGAAGTCCAGCCGCTCCTTGATGTTCACCGAGTAGGCGGTGTTCTGCAGGGCGAAACCCATCTCCTCGGCGACAGCCATGAAGAGGTTGTTGAACACCTCCAGCATGACCGGATCGGCCTCCGTGCCGATCGCCTTGCGGGCCGGCAGGGCGACGACGCGGTCGAGGATCAGGTTCAGGCGAGCGTCCACGGTCGCGCGCCAGCCGGGCTCGATGACGGTGGTGCCTGTGCTTTCGCGGATGATGGCCGGGCCGAGGACCTCAGCGCCGATCGGCAAGGCCTCGCGGTCAAACACCGGCGTGGATTGAAGCGCGCCGGCCATGCGGGCCTCGACGGTCGCGAGCGGCTCGACGCCGTTGGACGCGCCAGCTTCGAACTCAGGCTCCGAACCGGCGTCCGAATGGCCGATCGCCTCGACAGACAGGGTCTCGACCACCAACGACGTCGTGGGCGAGATGAAGCCGAAACGGCGCTGATGCTGATCCTCGAAGGCCGCGCGCACGGCGGCGGCGGCGGCGAACGGCACGACAAGCGGCGTGTCGGTCCCCGCATACTTCACGCGCAAGCTGGCGAGCGTCTCCACGGAAGCCATCGGCGCGTCCTGAGCGCGCAGGGCCGCCTCGGCCTCGGCGGCGAGCGTCGTCGCGCGCGCCGCCAGGTCGCCCGCGTCGTCCAGGGGCCGCTCGACCGTCTCTTCGCGGATCAGCCGCAGATCGGCCAAGCCCATGCCGTAGGCGGAGAGCACGCCCGCGAAGGGGTGGATCATCACCTTGGTCATGCCTAGCGCGTCGGCGACCAGGCAGGCGTGCTGACCGCCCGCGCCCCCGAAGCAGGCCAGGACATAGCGGGTGACGTCGTAGCCGCGCTGGATCGAGATCTGCCGCACGGCCTTGGCCATATTCTCGACGGCGATGGTGACAAATCCCTCGGCGACCTCCTGAGGGGTCATGGCCTTGCCGATGGCCGCCGCGATCCCGCCAGCCATCGCTTCAAAGCCGCGCGCCACGGCCTCCACGTCCAGGGGCTGGTCTGCATTCGGTCCGAACACCTTCGGGAAGAATTCCGGCCGCAACTTGCCCAGCATGACGTTGCAGTCGGTGACCGTCAGCGGGCCGCCTCGGCGATAGGCCGCCGGTCCCGGGACGGCGCCGGCGGAGGCGGGGCCAACCCGCAGCCGCGCGCCGTCAAACGAACAGA
The DNA here is from genome assembly GCF_002742635.1 of Caulobacter sp. X. Taxonomy (NCBI): domain Bacteria; kingdom Pseudomonadati; phylum Pseudomonadota; class Alphaproteobacteria; order Caulobacterales; family Caulobacteraceae; genus Caulobacter; species Caulobacter sp. X. The sequence goes on from NZ_PEGF01000001.1 coordinate 1,185,982, forward strand.
TCGATCCGCCGCCGGCCGCTACGGTGTGGATGTTCATCATCGGCGCGCGCATCCGCACGCCCGCCACCACCGTCTCGAACGCCCGCTCGTACGCTCCCGCATAGTGGCACACATCGGTCGAGGTGCCGCCCATGTCGAAGCCGATCACGCGCTCGAAGCCGGCCTCCGCCGCCGTCCGCGCCATGCCGACCACGCCGCCGGCGGGGCCCGACAGGATGGCGTCCTTGCCCCGGAAGGCGCGTGCGTCGGTCAGGCCGCCGTTCGACTGCATGAACAGCAGCCGCGTGTCGTGGCCGAGCGCGCTTGCGACCTGATCCACATAGCGACGCAGGATGGGCGAGAGGTAGGCGTCGACCACGGTCGTGTCGCCCCGCCCGACCAGCTTCATCAGCGGGCTGACTTCATGGCTGACCGAGACCTGGGTAAAGCCGATCTCACGGGCAATGGCGGCTGCCCGCGCCTCGTGATCGATGAAGCGAAAGCCGTGCAGCAGCACGATCGCGATGGCGCGGAAGCCGGCGTCATAGGCGACTTGCAGATCCCGCCGCGCCGCTTCTTCATCCAGCGGACGCAGCACCTCCCCCTCGACGCTGATCCGCTCGTCGATCTCGACGACGCGGTCGTAGAGCGCCTCGGGCTTGACGATATGGCGCTCGAACAGCTTCGGCCGCGCCTGGTAGCCGATGCGCAGCGCGTCGGCGTGGCCTTGGGTGATCGCCAACACGGTCGGCTCGCCCTTGCGCTCGAGCAGGGCATTGGTCGCGACCGTGGTGCCCATCTTCACCGCGTCGATCGTCGCGTCGTCCGGCAGCAGCGCACGCACCCCCGCCACGGCGGCGTCGGGGTAGTGTTCCGGGTTCTCCGACAGCAGCTTGTGGGTGACCAGCGTCCCGTCCGGCCGCCGCGCGACGATGTCGGTGAAGGTGCCGCCGCGATCGATCCAGAATTCCCAGCCGCGCGGCGACTGATCGGTGGCGGTCATGAGGGGCGGAACTCCTTGCTCCGCCTCCTCATAGCCTTTGGAGGCTCTACTTCAACAGCCCCAGCAGCTCCGCCGCCTGCCAGAGGCCCAGCAACAGGAAGATCAAGGCCGCGCCCAAGCGGACATACTTCAACGGGACGATCTTGGTAGCGGCCTCGCCGAGGTACACGGCCGGGACGTTGGCCAGCATCATGCCCAGGGTGGTGCCAGCGGCGACCCAGGCGATCGAGTGGAACTTGGCGCCTAGGGCCACGGTGGCGATCTGGGTCTTGTCGCCCATCTCCACCAGGAAGAAGGCGACGGCGGTGGTGACGAAGACGCCGTACCGGCCGGCGCTCTGGCCGTCCTCGTCATCGGCCTTGTCGGGGATTAGCGCCCAGGCGGCCATGGCGATGAACGAGATGGCGATCGCCCACTTGAACCCGGCGCCGCTCAGGAAGTCAGACACCCAGTAGCCGGCCGTGGCGGCCAGGGCGTGGTTGGCCAAGGTGGCGACCAGGATGCCGAGGATGATCGGGACGGGCTTCTTGAAGCGCGTGGCCAGGATGATGGCCAGCAGCTGGGTCTTGTCGCCGATCTCGGCGATGGCCACGACCAGGGTCGAGACGAGCAGGGCTTCCACTGAAATAGTCCTCTGGGCCGGGCGCATGCCAATAGCGTCGACGCCCACCCGGCCCGGATGGAAATCGGCGCCATTGGTCTCGCCAAGGAAGCTTCAAGTCCGCTTCCCTTCCCCGCGCCATGGATCAGAGATCCAAGTGTGTTGACGGCGGGGCCCGCTGATCGGCGCGGGCGGCTACTCCCCAAAGGTGAGGCGGCGTGTAGCGGACCCCGTCCCGCGCGTCAACGCGTCAGGCGACCGCCGCCGGCGCGTCGAAGCGCATCACGTGGATCGCCACCCGAACCTTGCCGGCGACGAAATTGCCGCCGACCGCCGTCAGCACCACGGGCGTGTCGGCATAGTAGGCCGTCGGTCCCACCACCCCGATGTTGCTGGAATTCTTGGCCACGCCCAGCGAACCGCCGAACTTGCTGGCCTCGCCCGCAACGCCGCAGTTGTAGGCGGTCGCGCCGGTGACGGCGACCGTGGTCCGGGTCGAGACCGCCAGCACGATCGCCCGATTGGGGATCACGATGCTAGTCGCGGTCGAGGCGCCCGACAGCGTCACCTCCTGCTCCAGGATCTCGAGCCGTGTCGTGGCGAGGTTCGGCGTGGCGGCCGCCGTGAGACTCCGGAACGTCGCCGACAGCGGCGTCCATGCCGCGCCGTCGAAGGCGACCATCTGGTTCTCGTCCTTGACCCAGGCCAGCACGCCTTCAGCCGGCGCGAGCGCCTCCCAGGCGCCGGCCTCGAAGCGCATCAGGGTCCCGCCCGGCTGACCAGCCCAGGCCGCGCCCGTGGCGCTCGCCGGCAGGATCCAGACGCCGCCGGCGACCGGACTGGCGGGCTGAGCGGCCGCGGCGCGGCTCTCGACCGCCAGTTGGACGAGACCGTCCAGCCGGGCGAGGCTCTCGTTGATGGGGATGTGTTTCTGCGCCTGAGCGGCGACCACATAGGGCAGGCCGAGGCGGGGCGTGACGTCGTCGAACATGGGAGCTCCGGAGGCGGATTGGATCACGCCTCCAGCATCCCCGCGCCACGGGAACCGGGGACAGAGCGGTCCCCGTCCCCGTCGAACACCCGTCTACTCGGCGGCGAAAGCCAAGTGATTTCCGGACGTAAGCGCCGTCTTGGCCGCCAGTTCGGCCTTGGCTTGCTCGTACTCGGCCGCGAAACGCGCGATGAGTTCGGCCGCCGGCAGCACTTCCTTGATCGCGCCAATGCCCTGCCCCGAGCCCCAGATATCGCGCCAGGCCTTGGCCTCCTGGTTGCCGCCCGAGCCGAAGCTCATCTTGGACGGGTCGCTTTGCGGCAGGTTGTCGGGATCGAGACCCGCCGCGACGATCGACGAGCGCAGGTAGTTGCCATGCACGCCGGTGAACAGGTTCGAATAGACGATGCCGTCGGCCTGGCCCTCGACGATGGCGCGCTTGTAGCCTTCCACCGCATTGGCCTCTTCGGTCGCGATGAAGGCCGAGCCAATATAGGCCAGGTCCGCGCCCATGGCCTGTGCGGCCAGGATCGAACGACCGCAGGCGATCGAGCCCGACAGCGCCACCGGGCCGTCGAACCACTGACGGATCTCTTGGATCAAAGCGAACGGCGAGAGCGTGCCGGCGTGGCCGCCGGCGCCGGCGGCGACCGGGATCAGGCCGTCGGCGCCCTTCTCGATCGCCTTGCGGGCGAAACGGTCGGTGATCACGTCATGCAGGGTGATGCCGCCGTACGAGTGGATCGCCTGGTTCAGGTCTTCGCGCGCGCCCAGCGAGGTGATGACCACCGGGACCTTGTATTTGACGCACAGCTCGATGTCCTCCTCGAGCCGGTTGTTCGTCTTGTGAACGATCTGGTTGACGGCGAACGGCGCCGAGGGGGCGTCCGGGTGCGCCTTGTCATACGCGGCCAGTTCCTCGGTAATGCGGGCCAGCCATTCGTCCAGTTGCGAGATGGGACGCGCGTTCAGCGACGGGAACGAGCCTACGATGCCCGCCTTGCACTGGGCGATCACCAGGTCGGGATTGCTGATGATGAACAGCGGCGAGGCGATGACCGGAAGGCGCAGACGGTCGCGCAGGATCGGCGGCAGGGCCATGGACGGAGGTTCTCCCCTTTGGAGATCGGCTTGAGCGCCGAATATATGATCGCCGTTCAGCTTAAACGCTCGTTTGGCGCCCGCGCAAGGCTTGACGGCCGTAGCGGCAGGGGCGCATCACGATCGAAAATAAAAATGCTGCAGTGCAGGAGAGAGACGCTTTGACCGAGGCGACCACGCCCCTGGCCGAGGATTTTGGTCCCCAAGGCGACGACGCCACGCGCGCGCGCTGGATGGCCTTGGTCGAAAAGACCCTCAAAGGTCAGAGCTTCGACGACGCCCTGACCACCGCTACGCCCGACGGCGTGACGATCCAGCCTCTCTACACCGCCAAGGACGGCGTCGCCGTCGCCCGCGACCTGCGCATTCGAGACGCCGAACGTCCTTGGGATCTGCGCGTCCGCGCCGCCCATCCCGATCCTGCGCGCGTCGCCAAGGACGTGCTGACCGACCTTGAGGGCGGCGCGGCGTCGGTGCTGCTGCAGTTGGACCCCACCGGCAAGAACGGCGTCGCGGTCGGCTCGGCCGATGACCTCGCCAAGGCGCTTTCCGGCGTGCTGCTGGACCTCGCGCCGGTGGCGCTGGACGCCGGCTTCCTGGGTCCCAAGGCCGCCGACTGGCTGGGCGCTTTGGCCAAGGCCGCGCCGAATGCGCCGCTCGCGTTCCACCTCGATCCGCTGACCGCCTTCATGCAGGCGGGCGTCAGCCCCGGCCCGATCGAGAGCCACGTGTTCAACGCTGCGACCGTCGCCACGCGTCTGGCCGCTGCGTACGCCAAGGCCAGCCTCTTCCTCGCGACCGGTCGCGCGGTCCACGAGGCCGGCGGCTCGAACGTCGAGGAGCTGGCCGCCATGACCGCCGCCGCCCTCGCCTACGCCAAGGCCCTGACGCGCTCTGGCCTGTCGACCGAGGAAGCGTTCGGCCGCATCGTGCTGGGCGTCAGCCTGGACGGCGAATACTTCACCGGCGTCGCCAAGATCCGCGCCGCCAAGGCGATGTGGGCGCGGCTGACCGAGGCTTGCGGCGTCTCCGTTCCCGCCAAGATCGAGGCCCGCTCGTCGCGGCGGATGCTGGCCAAGGCCGACGCCTGGACGAACCTGCTGCGCCTGACCTCGGCGGGCTTCGCCGGCGCGGTCGGCGGGGCTGACGCGATCGTGCTGGACGCCTTCACCGACGCCATTGGCCTGCCGACCGCCTTCGCTCGCCGCCAGGCTCGAAACACCCAGCTCGTCCTGATGGAAGAGAGCAATCTGGGTCGCGTCGCCGATCCGGCGGGCGGCGCCTGGTATCTCGACAGCCTGACCGATCAGTTGGCCCGCGCCGCCTGGAACGACTTCCAGGCCATTGAGGCGGCCGGTGGGATCATCAAGGCGCAGGAAAGCGGCTTCATCGCCAGCGGCGTCGCCAAGACCCGCGCGGCGCAGGAAGCCGCCTACGCCGACAAGACCCGCAAGATCCTGGGCGTCACCGTCTTCCCCAACGCCGACGACAAGCCGCCGGAGGTGGAGACGCCAGATCCGGCCGCCTTCGCGGTCCCTGGGCCGGACATTCGCCTGCCCGGGCCGGACAGCAAGTGCCCCGCGCTGACGCCCATCCGCTTCGCCGCCGCCTTCGAGGGAGCCTGAGCCATGACCAAGTTCCCCGACTTCACCCAGATCGACTTCGCCGAGGTCGCGCCCGGCGCGGCGCCCGACGGCAAGGCCTGGAGCACGCCCGAAGGCGTCGACGTCGCTCCCGCCTTCGACGCCAGCGACATTCAGGGCCTGGACTTCCTGGGCGGCTATCCGGGCGTCGCGCCCTATGTGCGCGGCCCCTACCCGACCATGTACGTGACCAATCCGTGGACGGTGCGGCAATACGCGGGCTTCTCGACGGCCGAGGACTCCAACGCCTTCTATCGGCGAAACCTGGCGGCCGGTCAGATGGGCCTGTCCGTGGCCTTCGATCTGGCTACCCACCGCGGCTATGATAGCGACCACGAGCGGGTGAAGGGCGATGTCGGCATGGCGGGCGTGGCCATCGACTCGATCCTGGACATGCGCACGCTGTTCTCGGGCATCCCGCTCGACAAGATGAGCGTGTCGATGACCATGAACGGCGCGGTGCTGCCGATCCTGGCGCTCTACATCGTCGCGGCCGAGGAACAGGGCGTCAGCCCCGACAAGCTCTCGGGGACGATCCAGAACGACATCCTCAAAGAGTTCATGGTGCGGAACACCTACATCTATCCGCCCGCGCCCTCGATGCGGATCATCTCGGATATCTTCGCCTTCACCTCGGCGAACATGCCCAAGTTCAACTCGATCTCCATCAGCGGCTATCACATGCAGGAGGCCGGAGCGACGGCCGACCTGGAGCTGGCCTACACGCTGGCCGACGGCGTCGAATACGCCCGCGCCGGCGTGGCGGCGGGCATGAGCATCGACCAGTTCGCGCCGCGCCTGTCGTTCTTCTGGGCGATCGGCATGAACTACTTCATGGAAGTGGCCAAGATGCGGGCCGCGCGCCTGCTCTGGGCCCGCCTGATGAAGCGCGAGTTCGATCCCAAGGACGACCGCTCGCTCAGCTTGCGCACCCACAGCCAGACGTCTGGCTGGTCGCTGGCCGCCCAGGACGTGTTCAACAACGTCGCCCGCACCTGCGTCGAGGCCATGGCCGCCGTCAACGGCCAGACCCAGAGCCTGCACACCAACAGCCTTGACGAGGCCCTGGCCCTGCCGACCGACTTCTCGGCCCGGATCAGCCGCAACACCCAACTCTTCCTGCAAATGGAGAGCGGCACGACCCGCGTCGCCGACCCCTGGGGCGGCAGCTACTATGTCGAGCGCCTGACCTATGAGCTGGCCCAGAAGGCGCTGGCCCACATCGAGGAGGTCGAGGCGCTGGGCGGCATGGCCAAGGCCATCGAACAGGGCCTGCCGAAGCTGCGCATCGAGGAAGCCGCCGCCCGCACCCAGGCCCGCATCGACAGCGGCAAGCAGAGCGTCGTGGGCGTCAACCGCTACAAGCCCGAGGTCGCCGACGACATTCCCGTGCTGAAGGTCGACAACGGCGCGGTCCGCGCCCAGCAACTGGAGAAGCTGGCCCGCCTGAAGGCCGAGCGCGATCCGGCCGCGACCGAAGCCGCCCTGAAGGCTCTGGAGGACGGCGCGCGGGGGAACGGCAACCTATTGGCCCTGGCCGTCGACGCCGCCCGCGCCAAGGCCACCGTCGGCGAGATCAGCTACGCGCTGGAGAAGGTGTTCGGCCGCCACCGCGCCGAGATCAAGTCGATCCAGGGAGTGTACATGAAGGAAGCGGGCAACGATCCGACCACCGCCCGCGCCAAGGCCATGGTCGAGGCGTTCGAGCAGGCCGACGGCCGTCGGCCGCGCATCCTGATCGCCAAGATGGGCCAGGACGGCCACGATCGCGGCCAGAAGGTCATCGCCACGGCCTTCGCCGACCTCGGCTTCGACGTCGATATCGGCCCGCTGTTCCAGACCCCGGCCGAGGCCGCGCGTCAGGCCGTGGAGAACGACGTCCACGTGGTGGGCGCCAGCTCCCTGGCCGCCGGCCACCTGACCCTCGCGCCGGAGCTGAAGGCCGAGCTCGCCAAGCAGGGCCGCGACGACATCCTGATGGTCGTGGGCGGCGTCATCCCGCCCCAGGACTTCCAGGCCCTGCGCGACGCCGGCGCCGCGGCGATCTTCCCGCCGGGCACCGTCATCGCCGAGGCGGCGATCGAGCTGCTGGACCAGCTGAACCGTCAGCTCGGCTACACGCAGGCAGCGGCTTAGGCTGTCGCTTTCCGTCCTAGGAAGTCGACGATCAGCGCGCCGATCTCGGCCGAATGGGTTTCGAGCGCGAAGTGGCCGGCCTCGAAGAAGCGGACTTCCGCCTCCGGCTGGTCGCGCTTGAAGGCTTCCGCGCCCGGCGGCAGGAAGAAGATGTCGTTCCGGCCCCAGGCCGCCAGGATCGGGGGACGGTGCTGGCGGAAATAGGCCTGCCAAGCGGGGTAGAGAGCGACATTGGCGCGGTAGTCGGCAAAGAGGTCCAGCTGAATCTCGTCCTGACCGGGCCGCGCCAGATAAGCGATATCCAGCATGTAACCATCGGGCGAGACCAAGGTCTCGTCGGACCCGGCCACGTACTGGGTGCGGGTCATCTCTGGCGTTAGCATAGCGCGCAGGGCCTCGCGATTAGCCGGCGAGGGATTGGCCCAGTAGGCCTTGAGCGGCGTCCAGCCGTCGCTCAACCCCTCAAGGTAGGCGTTGCCGTTCTGGGTGATGATCGCCGTAACGCGCTCAGGATGGGCGGCCGCGAGGCGGAACCCGGTCGGCGCGCCGTAGTCGAAGACGTAGAGCGCGTAGCGGGTCAGACCCAGCGCCTGGATAAAGCCGTCGATCGTCTTGGCGAGATTGTCGAAGGTGTAGGCGAACCGGCCGCGCGGCGGCGCCTTGGTCTGGCCGAAGCCTGGCAGGTCCGGCGCGATGACGCGGTATTTCTGCGCCAGGTGCGGGATAAGATCCCGGAACATGTGGCTCGATGTCGGGAAGCCATGCAGGAGGAGGATGACGGGCACGTCAACCGGCCCTGCCTCCCTATAGAAGACATCGACCTCGCCAACAGCTTGGCGACGGTAGCTGATCTTGGTCGAAGCCTGGGCGGCGACAGCCGCGGACGCGCCCGCGGCGACACCCAAGGCCAGGGCGCCGGGGGCGAACAGCGCCATGCGGCGCGACAATTGGGGACGCGGATCGGACATGTCGGATCTCCGGATATTGACGGTGGCGTCGATCCAGCCCAGATAAAACCGACCGACCGGTCGTAAATACTACCGATCGGTCGGAAGTAAAGAGGTGATATGAAAGCGACCCTCAAGGACATCGTGATCGAAGCGCGGGAGTTGTTCCGCCGGCATGGCTACGACGGCGCGTCGATGCAGGAGCTCGCCGAGCGGGTCGGGCTGAAAAAAGCCAGCCTTTACACGCGCTTCCCGAACAAGGAGGCCCTGGCGCCCGAGGTCTTGAAACTCACCCTGGCCGAGGCGTCGTCGGGACTGGCGGATGACGTTGACTGGCGCGCTCGCTACGCAGCCGTCCTCACCCGGTTCGCGGAGACCTTGATCGAGGGGAAGCGTTGCGTAGGCCTGCACCTGGCCTATGGCGTCTCGAACGACACCCCCCTCGCCCAGGCCGCCGTACGCGACTTCTTCAAGGTCCAACGCGAGGGCCTCGCCGCGATCCTGACCAGCGGCGGCATGCCGGCTGGGCAAGCCGACGCCACGGCCGCTGACGCCATAGCGCGCCTCGAAGGGGCGACCTTATGGCTTGCCACGATGAATGATGAGGCGCCGATGCGACGCGCCCTGGCCGAGTTGATCGCGGCCCAGGCCTGAACGCTACTTCCGCCTAAACAATCCCCGCTTCTTCTGGCTGCGTTCGAAGGCGACTTCCTCAGGCAGGCCGTGGCGGGCCTCGATGTCCTTCTGCAACGCCTTGGCCGCCATCAGGTGGCCGGGGAACAGGGTGTCTACGGTCCAGCCCAGTACGGGCACGGTGTCCGAAAGGTTGTCGGCGGCGAGATAGGCCGCCATTCGCCCCAGCGTGGCCGGAGAGGCTTTGGCGTGCGCCGCGTGGAACAGCAACAGCGCGCCGGCGCCCAGGCCATACGCGAGACCGACGCCCGGAACCCAGGCCAGCACGCCGTCCAGACCGATGCCGATCGGCCCGACGCCGATCAGGCGGTCGGACAGCCGCTTAATGGTCTCGGCCGCGCGCCAGGCGCGATGCGCCTTGAACCGCTGGTCGTCCACCGGAGCCGCTTGAGGCTCGGCATAGGCCGAGGCCATGGAGAAATCTTCGGTCATGGTCCCAGAACGTGCCGCGGCGTCCGTCGTTGCCTCGATCTCAGATCGTGGACGTTGCGCGGCGCCGCAAGACCGATTGACCGTTTTGGTTTCGCGATTAGCGAGCCTCGGCTAAGCGAGGTCCTATGAACCCCGGTCTCGACATCGACGCCCTGGAACAGCGCCTGGTCGCCGGCGACCGCGCCGCCCTGGCGCGCGCCATCACCCTGGTCGAGAGCCGCCGCGTCGATCATCAGGTCGGGGCCCGGAGCCTGCTCTCGCGGCTGATGCCCCTCACCGGCCGCGCCCAGCGGATCGGGATCACGGGAGTCCCCGGCGCGGGCAAGTCGACGACGATCGAGCGCTTCGGCTGCAATCTGGTCGAGGCGGGCTGCAAGGTCGCGGTGCTGGCGGTCGATCCATCCTCCGGCCGCCACGGCGGCTCGATCCTGGGCGACAAGACCCGGATGGAACAACTCAGCGTCCAGCCGAACGCCTATATCCGCCCCTCTCCGTCCGGCGGCGCCCTGGGCGGCGTGGCGCGCAAGACCCGTGAGGCGATGCTGCTGTGCGAGGCGGCGGGCTTCGACGTGGTGATCGTCGAGACGGTTGGCGTCGGGCAGTCCGAGACGGTGGTGGCCGACATGGTCGACATCTTCCTGGCCCTGCTGATCCCCGGCGGCGGCGACGAGCTGCAGGGCATCAAGAAGGGCCTGATCGAGCTGGCCGACCTGCTGGTCATCAACAAGGCCGACGCCGATCCCGCCAAGGCCGAACGCTCGGCCCGCGACTACCGCAACGCCCTGCATATTCTCACGCCCGCCCATCCGGACTGGACGCCGCCAGTGCTGACCGCCTCGGGCCTGACCGGCCAGGGGCTGGACGTTCTATGGACCCAGATCCAGCGCCATCGCGAGATCATGACCGCCAATGGCGCGCGCGCCGCTCGCCGCGCGGACCAGGACGCGCGCTGGATGTGGGCGATGGTCGAGGACAGGCTGCGGGAGCGGCTCCGGGCCGCGCCCGCCGTGGCCGCCTTGGCGCCGAACCTCGAAGCCTCGGTGCGGGCTGGCGAGGTCCCGGCTTCGGTCGCCGCCGACCGCCTGCTCGCCGCCTTCGGGTTGGATTAGGCGGCGCTGGCGAGCGCGCTGACCGCTTCCTTCAGCCGGAACCTCGCGACAAGGTCCGACAGCTCCACCGCCTGACCGCGCAGCATGTGCGAAGCCGCCGTGGCCTCCTCTACCAGGGCTGCGTTCGACTGTAGCATTCGGTCCATCTCCCCCACTGCCGAGGACACCTGGCCAAGGCCCGAGGCCTGCTCCTGAGCCGATAGCGAAATGTCGCTCATCAAGCCTTCGATCTCGCCGATCTGGACGAGGATGTCGCGTAGGGCCGCACCCGCGCCGCCAACCAGGGACACGCCCCGCTCGACGTTCTGGGACGAGGCGGCGATCAGCGCCTTGATCTCGCGTGCGGCGTCGGCCGAACGCTGGGCCAGGGCCCGGACCTCCTGGGCGACCACGGCGAAGCCGCGTCCGGCCTCGCCCGCCCGCGCAGCCTCGACCCCTGCGTTCAGGGCCAGAAGGTTAGTCTGGAAGGCGATCTCGTCGATGACACCGATGATCTTGCTGATCTGATCCGAGGACTGCTCGATGCCGCCCATCGCCTCGACGGCGCTTTCGACGACGCTGCGCGACTGTTCGGCGTGGCGACTGGCGCGCTCCACGACCGTGTTGGCGTGCTTGGCGCCGGAAGCCGTGCGACTGACGGCCGTGGTGATCTCGTCGAGCGCGGCGGCCGTCTCCTCAAGGCTAGCCGCCTGTTGCTCAGTGCGACGCGCCAGGTCGTCGGCGTTGCCAGCGATCTCGTCACCGCCCGAATTGACCACCTTGGTCGCCTCGGCCACGACAAGCAGCGTACGGTTCAACGCCTCGGCCGAAGCGTTGAAGGCCGTGCGCAAGGGATCCAGCGACGGCATCAGGGCCTCGCTGATCCTGACGCGCAGATCGCCTTCGGAAAGGCTTTGCAGGCTTTCGCTGACCAAGCCCACCTGCCGCATGCGCTCGGTCAGATCGGTGGCGATCTTGACGACCCGCGTAACGTGGCCTTCTGCGTCGAAGACGGGGTTGTACTGGGCCTGCAGCCAGACCTCGCGCCCGTTCTTGCCGAGACGATGGAACTCGCCTGAAAAGAACTCCCCGGCTTCCAGGCGAGCCCAGAAGCGCGCGTACTCGCTGCTCTTGGCGTAGACGGGCTCGGCGAACATCCGATGATGTTGGCCGATAATCTCTTCGCGCTTGTAACCGACGGCATTCAGAAAGTTGTCGTTGGCCTCGAGAATTGTCCCGTCCAACGAAAACTGGATGATCGCCTGCGAGCGGTTGATCGCGTTCAGCAGGCTTTGGTTCTCGGCGGCGACGATCTTTTCGGCGGTGATGTCGAGGGCCAGCTTGACGACCTTGACGACCTTCCCCGCGCCATCACGCACCGGCGAATAGGAGGCGCGGATCCATAAGGGAGAGCCATCCTTGCGACGGCGTTTGAACTCGCCACTCTTGAAGCCAGTGGTCCGGAGGTCCGCCCAGAACTGCTGGTAGGCCTCAGATGTGACCTCCGCCTCCTCCAAGAGGATCGCGTGTTGGCGGCCGACGATCTCCAAGGCCTGATAGCCAACAGCCGCACAAAAAGTGGGGTTAGCCCTTAGAATGCGTCCCTCGGGCGTGAACTCGATAATCGCGAATGAAAGGCACAGCGCTTCCAGGGTGGCGTCGGACGCGGAGCGGGCTTTGAAACCGAAGGTCATGGAAGGATTTCCGCAGGATTCCCACAAGGACGATCATCGAACAGCCTTTCTCGGGGCTTAAACCCGGCTCCTGACGCCTCCAGAACGCCCCCGAAACGAGGGCTGTGCGACACTTTTGGCAATTGCGCCGGTTTGGGTCTAAAGACCCCGCCATGCTCAAGAAGACGATCGTCAGCAAGGTCACCGATCCCGCCGCCGAGGCCGACCGCGCCTGGTTCGAAGCCCACGCCGAGCGACGCTTTCGCCTGCGCGATCCCGCGCCGCTGGAGTTCAAGGACCCGCTTGGCGATCCGGGCGACGGCTTCTCCTGGCGCGTGCTGGTCGCCGTGCTACCGGACGGCGGTCGCCTGCGCCTGCCGGTCTCTCTGTCGTGGGAACTGCACAACGACCACGCCAAGGACCAGCACCTGCGCATCCTGTTCGACCAGATCGCGCCGGCCGAGGCCAAGGCGCGCCTGAGCTAGACCCCCATTGACGCGGCGCGGGGATCACGCACCCTCGCCACATGACGCGTACGATCCTGATCTGGGCGCTGGTCCTGGCGGCCGCCGCCTTCGCCCTCCAGTGGCTGGAGCAACAACTCCTGCTGCGCATCCTGTCCTGGAAGATCTATGCCGGCCTGATTGGAACCGCGTTCGCAGCGGCGGGCGTCTGGGTCGGCTGGAAGTTGGCGGTCAGGCCAAGGTCCGAGACGTTCCAGCGCAACGACGCCGCGCTTTCCAGCCTCGGCCTGACGGGTCAGGAGGTGCGGGTGCTGGAAAGGCTGGCGGCCGGCCGCTCCAACAAGGAGATCGCCCGCGACCTGGGCCTTTCGCCCAACACGGTCAAGACGCACGTGACCAATCTCTACGGCAAGCTGGACGTCAGCCGCCGAACCCAGGCCGTCGGCAAAGCGCGCGAGCTGGCCCTCATCCCTTGACGGCCCGGCAGAGGCGCCAAACCGTCGAATTCACCCTTTTGGGCGATACCGCCGTGCTCTGATCGGCGGCAAGCCTCGGGACGCGTCGCAGGGGGCGGCGCGGAGGAGGAATGACATGTCCCGCACTATCCTGGGCTACGGCCTGCTCTCCGGCGCCGTGATCATCGTCGGCATCATCATCACCATCGTGATCGGCGGCGGCGCGCCGCATTCCAGCGTCTGGCTGGGCTATCTGATCATGTTGGTCGGCCTGTCCTCGATCCTGCTGGCCATCAAGCAGCATCGCGACAAGGTTCTGGGCGGCGTCATCAAGTTCTGGCCGGCCTTCCTGATCGGCTTGGGCGTCGCCGTCGTGGCGTCCCTGGCCTATGTGCTGATCTGGGAGGTCTATCTGGCGCTTACGCACTACAGCTTCATGGAGCAGTATGTGGCCGCCACGCTGGCCCAGAAGAAGGCCGCTGGTCTGAGCGGCGAGGCCTACGCCAAGCTGGCCGCGGACCTGGAGGCGATGAAGCGATCCTACGCCAATCCGCTGTATCGCCTGCCCATGACCTTCGCCGAAATCTTCCCGGTCGGTCTGCTGGTCGCCCTGGTCAGCGCGGCGCTGCTGCGCAATCCAAGGTTCCTGCCGGCCAGGGCCTAGGCCCGAGACTTAGACTGCGAGCAGGCGGCTTAAGCCGCCTGCAACTGCTGCTTGACCCGCTCGGCCAGGGTCTTGATGTCGATCGGCTTGGGCAGGAAGGTCACGCCCGTCTCGCCTTCCAGCAGGTCGCTGAACTCGGCTTCGGCGTAGCCGGAGATGAACATCACCGGCGCGGTCCCGAGATAGCCGCGCGCCTTCTTGAGCAAGGTCGGGCCATCGATGCCGGGCATGATCACGTCGGAGATCAGCAGGTCGATCGTGCCGGCGTGCTCCTCGGCGATCAGCAGCGCCTCCTCGCCATCGGCGGCCTCGAGCACCTCGTAGCCGCGAGCGCGCAGAAGACGGGCGGCGACGCTGCGGACGGCGTCCTCGTCCTCGACGAACAGGATGCGGCCGGCGCCCGACAGGTCGCGGGCGGCGCGCGGCTTGGCCGGTTCGGCCGCGGCGGTCTGGGCGGCCGACACCCCAACGGGCGCGTCGTAGATCGGCAGGAAGATGCGGAACGCCGCGCCCTCGCCGGGACGGCTGTGGACATGGATCCAGCCATCGCTCTGTTTGACGATGCCGTAGACGGTGGCCAGGCCCAGGCCCGTCCCCTCGCCCACCGGCTTGGTGGTAAAGAACGGGTCGAAGATCTTGCCCATCACGTCGGGCGGGATGCCGGGACCGTCGTCGCTGACCTCGATGAAGGCGCAGTCGCCATCGGCGGCGGGAAAGCCCAGCTGGATCGCCTCGTCGCGGCTCAGGCGCGCGGTGCGGATGCGCACGACGCCGCCGCCCTTGGCCGCCCTCACGGCGTCGCGGGCGTTGACGGCCAGGTTCATGACCGCCGTCTCGAGCTGGCTCTTGTCGGCGCGGACCTGCGGCAGGTCGCGGCCGTAGTCGGTGATCAGCTTGACGTCCTCGCGCAGCAGGCGGCGCAGCAGGACCTCGAACTCGGAGATCAGCTCGCCAAGGTCCAAGACCTCGCGCTGGACGGTCTGCTTGCGCGAGAAGGCCAGCAGCTTGCGGACGAGGTCGGCGGCGCGCACGCCCGTCTGGCGGATTTCGTTGAGGCCCTCGTACGACGGATCGCCGACCGGGTGACGGTGCAGCAGCTCGTCCAGACGCAGCTGGATGGCCGTCAGCAGGTTGTTGAAGTCGTGCGCCACGCCGCCGGCCAACTGGCCGATCGCCTGCATCTTCTGGGCCTGGGCCAGCTGCAGCTCGATCTGCTTCTGCTCCGAGACGTCGATCATGTAGGCCACCAGGCGGCCTTCGGCGCGGTAGAGGTAGAGGTGGGCGATACGCGTGGCGTCGCGGGCCAGGCGCACCTCGTAGGGACCCGCGCGCCCTTCGGCCAGGCGCGTTTCGGCGTCGGCCCGCGAGGCCGCGTCGATCAGGTCGCCGAACACCACGCCAGCCTTGGCGCCGGTCATGGTGGTGAGGGCGGGATTGGCCTCCAGCACGCGCGAGGTGAACGGCTCCAGGCCTTCCAGCAAGGCCGCGCCGAACGGCGAGGCGCCGGCGAAGGCGTCCAGCGAGTTGGGCGGCGGCGCGGCGCGCTCGGCCGCGGGCGCCGGCGCGACCGGCTCGGCCACGGGCTCGGGCGTCGCGACGGGCGACAGGCGGATCAGCAGACGGCCGCCGGGCAGACAGGAGACCTTGGCGAGGTGATCGGCGTCGCCCACGCGCAGCGCGCCCTCGGCCATCTCGCCGCTGCGGGCCTGGACCATGGCCGCGAACAGGCCCGCGCCCGCCACGCCCTTGGGCAGGCGGCGCTGCGAGCCCATCACCGCGCGCCAGGCGCCATTGGCGGCCAGCACGCGACCATCCGGCGCCGCCAGGCTTGCCGGCTCGCTCAGGGCGGCGATGAAGGTCTCGGCTTGGTCAGAATCGTCGCCGCTTTGCGCCGTCCCGCGGATGGCCAGCAGACCCAGCACGGCCACGCCCGCCACGCCCAGCAGCAACAGCAGGCCCGCCAGGGTGGCCGGCCCCGCTTTCAGCGCTGGCGCGGCCGAAAAGCCCGCCGCCGCCAGGAAGAAGAGCGCCGCGCCCGCCAGCCACGGATCGAAGCGCCGGCGTCCCGCGCCGACCAAGGCTTTGTCCTGGAGGTGAAGATCGGCCATCGGCGGCATGAGTACCTTGGTTACGGCGAGGCTGCGACTCACCGGAGATCGTTGAAACAATAACCTTTCCCGAGGGCTAGGTCTTTTTTTCGGACGTGGGTCTACAGCGGGCGCGCCCGCGATTGGGGCTTCTTGCCGTTGAGGATGAAGCTGATGACCTTAGCCACCGCCTCGAAGTGCTCGACGGGGATTTCCTCATCGACCTCGACGCTGGCGTAGAGGGCCCGCGCCAGGGGCGGATCTTCCAGCACTGGCACGCCATGTTCCTCGGCGATGGCGCGGATCTTCAAGGCCAGTTCATCGACGCCCTTGGCGACGCAAAGCGGGGCGGGCGTCTCGCCGGCTTCGTATTTCAGCGCCACGGCGTAGTGGGTCGGGTTCATGACGACCACGGTCGCCTTGGGCACCTGCTGCATCATCCGCTGACGCGAGCGCTGCATCTGGATCTGGCGGCGCTTGCCCTTGATGTGCGGGTCGCCGTCCGATTGCTTGAACTCCTCCTTGACCTCCTGGAGGGTCATCCGCATCCGGCTCATGAAGCGCTGGCGCTGCCAGAACCAGTCAAAGGCGGCCGTCCCGGTCAGAAAGATGATCACGGCGATCAGTAGCGACTTCGACAGCTTCATCGCCTCGGGCAGCATCAGAGCCGGGTCGAGGCCCACCAGATTGCGCACCTCGCCGACGTGCGGCTTCAGCACCATCCAGGCGATCAGGCCGGTGACCAGGAACTTGACCGCCGACTTGGCGAACTGGACGAAGCCGTCGATGCCGAAGATACGGCCCAGGCCCTTGATCAGGTCGAGCTTGCTGAAGTCCGGCTTCAGCTTGTCGGGCGTCAGCAGGAAGCCGGACTGGGCGATGTGAGCGGCCGCGCCGCAGGCCGCCGAGACCAGCATCACAAGGATCAGCGGCGGCAAAGCGGCCATGGTCGCCTGCTTCATCACCACCATCGCCCCGCCGCTGGAGAGGTCGATCGTGCCGGCGTGAGCGATGAACGGATAGAGCGCGGCGGAAAGGTCGCGGGTCAGCCAGCCGCCGGCCAGGATCACCACCGAGACGGCGCCCACCAGCGAAGCCAGCTGCGGGATGTCGGCCGACTTGACGACGTCGCCCTTGGCGCGCGCGTCGGATAACCGTTTCGCCGACGGTTCTTCTGTTTTCGACTCGGGATCCGTATCGTCCGCCATGCGCGCCCCCTAAGCGAAGACCTGCAAGAGCTCGCGATAGCGGTCGGTCCAGACCATGGCGATGCCGCCCAGGGACAGGGCCAGCAGCGACAGGCCCAGGATCACGCTGAGCGGCGAAGCGACGAAGAAGATCTGGAAGGCGGGCATGACCCGGCCGACCAGGCCCGTGGCGAGGTTGAAGACCAGCGAGAAGACGATCACCGGCGCGGCCAGCTGGACGCCCAGCGAGAACGACTCCGCCACCGTGCGCACGGCCAGGGTCACGGCGTCGTTGACCGGCACGGCGCGGGTGAACGGAAACAGCGTGTAGGACTTGACGATCGCGCCGATGAACAGGTGATGCAGTCCCGTCGCCATGATCAGGGTCAGGCCCATCATCGACAGGAAGCTGGCTACCGCCGTGCTGGAGCCCTGCATGGCCGGATTGGTTGTCTGGGCGAAGGACAGGGTCGTCTGCAGCGAGATGATTTCACCGGCGGTGGTGAGCGAGATCATGAACAGCCGCAGCACCGAGCCGATCATCAGGCCGATCAGGATCTCGTGGATGACCGCGCCGACCAGGCCGCCCAGGGTGGTCGGGATTGGCGGCACGGTGTCCTGGACCAGAGGCCCCAGCAGCATCGCCATCAGCAGCGCGAAGGACAGGCGGATGCGCGGCGGCACGGACTGGTCGCCAACGCCCGGCATGGTCATGACCATGGCGCCCACCCGCGAGAACACGAGGGCGGCGACATAGACCTGAAACGCCGTGGCGAAGGAATTCACGCGCCCCTGCCCTTCCGCTACAGGCCCGCGATGCGGGCGGCGATCTGGCGCATGAAGGCGCTCATCAACGCGCCCATCATCGGCAGGAAGATCAGCAGCGAAATGAAGATCGCGACGATCTTCGGCGCATAGACCAGGGTCTGCTCCTGGATCTGGGTCAGGGCCTGGAACAGGCCGATGGCGACGCCGACCACCAGGCCGACGATCAGCACGGGCGCGCATAGCTTGAGCGTCAGCCAGATCGCGTCCCGGCCGACATCTAGAACCTCGGCGCCCGTCATCGAAAGCCTCTTGGGAATCGGCCGCCAAAGGCCGTGGAATCGAGGGCTTCAGCTTGGGCGAGATATGGTTAACGAGGCGTTAGGAGTTAACTTTTCGGAGGCCCGGCAAGGCCCAGCGCGACGGTGGGTCGCGGCGCTTGGTTGTCATTGAACCGCATAATATTTCGAATATGCTGGAAATATGGAATCATCGACCGCCGTCCAGATGCTGTCCGCCCTCGGCCACGAGGCGCGCCTGGCGATCTTTCGTCTGTTGGTGAAAGCCGGCGACGCTGGAATTCCGGCCGGCGAGATCGCCAGGACCTTGTCCGTTCTTCCCAACAGCCTGTCGGCGAACTTGAACGTCCTGTCGCGCGCGGGCCTGATCACCTCGCGGCGCCAAGGGCGCTCGATCATCTATTCCGCGAACTACGGCGCGATGAGCGGCATGCTCGGCTTCCTGTTGGAAGATTGCTGCGACGGCGCGCCCGAGATCTGCGCGCCGCTGAGCGCGGCCCTGGACCGGGCGGCCTCTTGCGCCTCTGCCTGCGCGCCCGCGTCGGAGGCTCCTTCGTGAGCATAGGCCTAGCGCGAAAGCTGGTCGCCGAGGGGCTCGGAACCGCCCTCCTCCTCGCCGTGGTCGTTGGCTCGGGGATCATGGGTGAGCGGCTGGCGGCGGGGAACACCGCGATCGCCTTGCTGAGCAACGCCTTGGCCACGGGAGCGGCCTTGGTCGTCCTGATCTGGATCTTCGGGCCGATCTCGGGCGCGCACTTCAATCCGGCGGTGACGCTGGTCGCAGTCTCGCGGCGGGACCTTTCGCTCCGCACCGCCCTCGCCTATGTCGCCGTCCAGATCGGCGGCGCGGCGCTGGGCGTCTGGATCGCCCACGCCATGTTCGGCGAGCCTATCCTGCAGATTTCGACCAAAGCCCGCGACGGCGGCGCTCAAGCCTTCTCCGAGGTCGTGGCGACGTTTGGTCTTATCGCGACGATCCTGGGGACGGTGCGCTTCCGCCCGGACAGCACGCCGATGGCGGTGGGGCTTTACATCACGGCCGCCTACTGGTTCACGGCCTCGACATCCTTCGCCAATCCGGCGGTGACGCTCGCGCGGAGCCTGTCGGACACCTTCGCCGGCATCGCGCCCGCCAGCGCGCCGGCCTTCATCCTGGCCCAATTCGTCGGCGCGCTTCTGGCCGCCGGCGTATTCGGCTGGCTTCTCCAGACGGAGCGCACCGCATGACGACCGCGGACTTCCCCATCACGATCTTCCACAATCCGGCCTGCGGCACCTCGCGCAATGTCGTGGCGATGGTCCGGGCGGCCGGCTACGAGCCCGAAGTGGTCGAGTATCTGAAGGCCGGCTGGACGCGAGACCAGCTCCGCGACCTCGTCGTCAAGACCGGACTGTCGCTACGTCAGCTGATGCGCGAGAAGGGCACGCCCGCCGAGACGCTGGGCCTGCTGGCGGACGACGTGGCCGAGGAACGCATCCTGGACGCCATGATCGAGCACCCGATCCTCGTGAACCGGCCCATCGTCGTAACCCCGAAGGGCGCGAACCTTTGCCGCCCCTCGGAGCTCGTGCTCGACCTGCTCGAACAGCGTCCCGCCGGCTTCACCAAGGAAGACGGCGAAGTCGTCAAGGTCTAGCGGATGCGGATCCGGACCGGCACCTGGATGTAGGAGCCCGCGCGGCTCTTGCCGTCCGGGCCAAGCAGGTCGACCTGGAACTGCGAGGCCATCGACAGAGCGGCCTGACCGACGCCAAGCTCGCTGGGGGTCTCATCTTGCACCGTGCAGGCCGTCAGGCGGCCGTCGTTCTTCACCAGGCAATTCAGCAGGGCGACGGCCTCGCGCGGCTGCGAGGCGGGGACGAGCATGTCCGAGGCGGTCTTGGCCGGAACGGGAGTGGCGACCACGGCGGCGACCAAGGCGAGCGAAGCAATCACGAGTTCATCCCTTTACTGTCGTTCTTCTGGCGGCCCCGCCGCGTCCCGTTTCGGGTCAGACGGCCGGAGCCCGCTGGAGACGTTGCAGGCCCTGTGCCGCTAGGTCGGTCAGAGAGCGCAGGCCCAGCTCCGAGAAGATGTCGAAGGCCGCGGCCAGAGCCACGCCAGCTCGAGCCAGGCGACCGTCGTCGCGGCCGGTGATCTCGACCCGCGCTTCATAGAGGCGGGCTAGGTTCATCTGGGCGACCGCCCAGCTGGCGGGATCGCGCGCGCCGCGCACTTCGGCCAGCTCGGCCTTGAAGGCCAACTCGGCCGCGTCCAGAACCGCCAGGTCGGCGGTCAGCTCGGCGCAGCGCGCCAGACACAGAGCCCGGTTGTTGGCGACGTGGGCGCGTAGGGCCAGGGCCGGCTGAACCTTGAGGATTTGTGTGGCGCGGTCATAGGCCGAGACGGCTTGCTCGAAGACGCGCTCGCTGGTGGTGGCCTCGCCCATGGTCTGCAGCACCGCCCCGAGCAGCGCCTGGGCGCGGGCCCAATCCATCGGGCTGTGGCCCAGCGAGATGACCTGCCCCGCGTCGGTGATCGCCTGAACACCCTCGCCGATGCGAGCGATCTCGCCGTCAAGGTCGCCCAGTTGCACCAGAGCGGCCCCGCGCAGGCACTCCAGTCGCGCCCACACCAGCGGTTCGAAGTCGGCGTCGAGACCCTCGAGCGCGCTCTTGGCCTCCGAGGCGGCGAGTTCCGCCAGAGCGCGATCCTTCAGCCGCGCGGCGCAGTTCAAAATGAGATCGATGCGGTTGGCGCGTTGGTCAGCCAAAAGCAGCCGAGCGGCCCCGCCCTTGGCGCGCTTGGCCGCGGCCAAGGCGCGCATCGGCGCCTCGAAGGCCTGGACGGCGGCCAGGGCGCGGTCGAGATCGCCCGCCGCCAGAGCTGCACGCCCCTCAAGGGCGGCGGAAAGGGCGCCGCAAAGCGCGGTGCGATGCTGGTCAGGCGTACGGGCCAGGGTCGAGATGGCGGCGGCGACAAGGCCCTCGTCGCCGAACAGGTCGGCGCCTTGCAGCGCCAGCATCACCTGCTCGCAGCGGGCGGCCGCGAGGCCGTCCTGCCGACGTTCGGCCTCGAAGATCTTCACGGCGGCTTCGGCCTGGGCGGCGCCCTTGCGCAGCGCCGTGGCGTCGCCGGTGCGGCGGGCCAGCTCGCGCCAGATCACGGCGGCTTCCAGAAGGCGCGCCCCGCGCTCCTTGGTCCCCAGGCGACTAGCGGCGACGTCGGCCGAGCGCGCCTCATTGGCCAGCAGGCGCGTGTCGAGCAGTTCCAGCAGCGAGGTGTCGCCGCCGGTCAGGCCCTCGCGCCAGGCGCTCTTGGCGTCGGTCTCAACACCGAACAGCCGCTTCAGATCTCGTCCGAATTCGAACATGGCCAGCGCACTCCACTTGGGGACGTCCCAACCCGGGACAGCCGTCGAAGGTTCAACGCCCAAGCAGCAAAACCGGAGCCAGCAGCTTTAACAAGTGATTAATAGGTCTTTACGACGCGTTAACCATAAATATTTCCCAAATTTTTATACCCAGGTCGCAAGGTCACCCAAAAGGGCGGATGATGGGCCAATCTGGCACACTTCTTGCTTTTGCGAATACGCCCAACACGAGCCAAACAACTCATTTTTTAGAACGGCGTTCATCGATCTTAAAATGACGTTAACTATAAGTTTTAGGGTGATGTTTACCTTCCGTTCGCACCCCCTCCCCCAGCTTGGCCGAAGCAGGCTAGAACCGCGGCCAGAACGTTGATTGGGAGCCCGCCATGGTCGCCGTCACCTTGTGGATCGCCAGCCTCTGCCGCCAGGACCCGAGCTATGGCGGCTGGTCGTATGTGCGCCGGATCGATGGCGAGACTGGCGCCGCCGCGATCAAGGGCGCGGCCGGCGGCGAGCGGCGCACGACCGCCGCCAAGATGAGCCTCACGGCGCTGACCGAAGCCCTCGAAGGACTATCGGACCTACCCTCCGACGCCGCGGTGATCCTGCGCTTTTCCGATCTTGAGCTCGCGAGCCAGTTGGTCACGTCGGACGGCGACTACGCCGCCGCCGAGCCGGACGCCTGGGCGGCCGCTCGCGCCGCCGTCGCCGCGCGGCCTGTGCTGGAGATGGTCCCCGCCTCGGCCGATGACGCGGTCCATGGCTTCCTGGCCGCCTGGGCGGAGTTCGGGCTGGACACCAGCAAGTCGCGCGGGACGTTCAAGGCGGCTATCCCCAAGCCGAACCTGATGAAGTTCCCGGGCTGATCTAGTCCCGGCCCGCGACGATCAGGTCGGCCGTCGCCGGATTGCAGGCGAACGGGATGTTAGCCAGCGTCGCCATGCGGATCAGCGCCTTGACGTCGACGTCGTGCGGCTGGGGCGACAGCGGATCGACGAAGAAGATCAGCACGTCCAGCCGCCCCTCGGCGATCATCGCGCCCAGTTGCTGATCGCCGCCCAACGGACCGCTCTTCAAGCGCACCAGGTCCAGCCCCGGCAGCGCCTCGAGGATCCGGCCACCGGTCGTGCCGGTCGCGAACAGCGCCTTGTCCTTCAGGAAGTCCGCGTGCGCCTTGGCCCAGCCGACCAGCGCGGCCTTCTTGTCGTCGTGGGCCACGAGACCGATGGCGAGGGGCGCGGACATGGGAACGACTCCTGACGAACAGAAGCCGCACTCATTTCGCGCCTCGGGGGCGATGGCAAGCCCGGCTCTGCCCGCGCCTTGGGCAGGATGGTCGTCACGCGCCCTCCCCCTCTTGCGCGATCGCGCTGGGAGGTTCGTCCTGGCGCCTCAGGCCAATGGGGAGTGAAAGAAGATGACCACGCGGATATCCGACGAGCCGGCGCTGGGGCGTCGATCCTTCCTGCGCGGCGCTGCGCTGATCGCCGCCGCCGCGCCGATCATGACCGAGGCCAGCCTGGCTCACGCAGCGGCCCAGACCCCGGCCGCGCCGCCCTCGGGCATGGCGCTGCACGGCCAAAGCCCCAACACTCCGCCGCCCGGCGCCGTGCTGATCAACGCCAATGAAAACCCGCTGGGCCCGAGCAAGGCGGCCTGCGACGCCATCGCCCGCGTGGCCCCGCTGGGCGGGCGCTACGACCTGAACGGCGAGACCGATCTGCTGGTCCGGACCTTCGCGGCCCAGAATGGCCTCAAGCCCGAATACGTCATCCCCTATGCGGGCTCGTCCGAGCCCCTGCACTACAGCGTGCTGGCCTTCACCTCGCCGACCAAGAGCTTCGTCACGGCGGACCCGTCCTACGAGGCTGGCATGTACGCGGCCAAGACCAGCCAGGCGAAGGTCGTGAAAGTGCCGCTGACCGCCGACTGCGCCCACGACGTCAAGGCGATGGTCGCCGCCGACGCCCAGGCCGGCGTTATCTACATCTGCAACCCGAACAACCCGACCGGCACCCTGACCACCAAGCAGGACATCGTCTGGGCGCTGGAGAACAAGCCGGCCGGTTCGATCCTGCTGGTGGACGAGGCCTACATCCACCTGACCGAAGCGCCGGACACGCTGGACCTGGTCGCCCAGGGCAAGGACCTGATCGTCCTGCGCACCTTTTCGAAGATCTATGGCATGGCCGGCATTCGGTGCGGCTTCGCCGTCGGACGGCCCGATCTTCTGGAGAAGCTCAAGCCCTTCGGTCAGAACGCCATGCCGATCACCGGTTCGGCCGCCGCCCGCGCCTCGCTGGAGGACGCCAGCCTGGTCCCCACGCGCCGCAAGATCATCGGCGACACCCGCCGCGACACGATCGCCTGGCTGAAGGCGAACGGCTACAAGGTCATCGGCGACCCGCAGACCAACTGCTTCATGATCGACACGGGCCGCAACGGCAAAGCCGTGTTCGCCGCCATGAAGGCCAAGAACGTCCTGATCGGCCGCACCTGGCCCATATGGCCCAACGCCGTCCGCGTCTCGGTCGGCACGCCCGAGGAGATGGCCAAGTTCAAGGTGGCCTTCAAGGAGGTCATGGACGCCAAGGCGACCGCGCTAGGCGATCATGTCCAGCACGCGGAACTGGACTATTTCGGTACGCTCTAAAGCCTAGAATTGCCCCCTCTCCCCCTGCGGGAGAGGGTGACCGCCGGAGGCGGTCGGGTGAGGGGTCGCACCGGCGGCCCCGAGAAACCCCTCATCCAGCCCTTTGGGCCACCTTCTCCCGCAAGGGGAGAAGGAAGAAAGCTCTAAGCCCGCTCCTTGGTCCGCTCGAAGCGCACCTTTGGATAGCGCTCGGCGACATAGCCGATTTCCCAGGCGCTCTTGCCGAGGAAGACCGGGGCCTCGTCGATATCCTGGCCCATGGCCGACTTGTGCTTGTTCACGAAGTCCTCGACGTCGGCCCGGTCGCCGCCCAGCCAGCGGGCTTCGGCGTAGGGGCTGGCCTCGAAGATCACTTCCAGCTGGTACTCGTTGGCCAGGCGGTCGGCCATGACCTCGAACTGCAGCTGGCCGACGGCGCCGACGATAAAGTCGCTGCCGATCATCGGGCGGAACAGCTGGGTGACGCCCTCCTCGGCCAGACCTTCCAGCGCCTTCTTCAGGTGCTTGGCCTTCAGCGGATCCTTGACCCGGACGCGGCGCAGGATTTCCGGGGCGAAGTTGGGCAGGCCCGCGAAGCGCAGCGTCCCGCTTTCGGACAGGCTGTCGCCCACCCGCAGAACGCCGTGGTTCGGGATGCCGATCACATCGCCGGCGAAGGCGTCTTCAGCCAGTTCGCGGTCGCTGGCGAAGAACATGATCGGCGCGTTGACGCTCATGGCCTTGCCGGTGTTCTGGGCCTTCAGCTTCATGCCGCGCGTGAAGCGGCCGCTGGTCAGGCGCAGGAAGGCGATCCGGTCGCGGTGGTTGGGGTCCATGTTCGCCTGGACCTTGAAGACGAAGCCCGAGACCTCGCTGTCGCCCGGCGCGACGTGGGTCTCCGCGCCGTTCTTGGTGGCCGGCATGGGCTTGGGCGGCGGGGCGTAGGCGCCGATGCCGCCGAGCAATTCGGCGACGCCGAAGTGGCGCAGGGCCGAGCCGAAGAACACCGGCGTCATGTGGCCCTCCAGGAACGACTGGACGTCGAACGGCTTGCCGGCCTCGGTGACCAGCATGGCGTTGTCTTCCAGCTCGGCCTTCTCTTCCGGGTCCAGGTACTGGACCACCGCGTTGCCCTTGAAGGCGACGGGGTCGGGATGCCCCTCCTCGTCGGTCGAGCTTTTCTTGGCATAGGGGATGAACTGGTCCTTGCGCAGGTCCAGCATGCCCTTGAACCGCCCGCCCGAGCCCGCCGGCCAGTACAGCGGCGCCGGGTCCAGGGCCAGCTTCGACGACACCTCGTCCAGCAGCTCGAACGGATCCTGGGCCTCGCGGTCCATCTTGTTGATGAAGGTGATGATCGGGATGTCGCGCAGCCGGCAGACCTCGAACAGCTTCAGGGTCTGGGGTTCGATGCCCTTGGCGGCGTCCAGCACCATGATCGCCGCGTCGGCGGCGGTCAGGGTGCGGTAGGTGTCTTCCGAGAAGTCTTCGTGGCCCGGGGTGTCCAGCAGGTTGAACATCAGGCCGTCGTGGTCGAACGTCATCACCGAAGCGCTGACCGAGATGCCGCGCTCGCGCTCGATCTTCATCCAGTCCGACTGGGTGCGCCGGGTCTGACCGCGCGCCCGAACCGCGCCGGCGGCCCGGATCGCCCCGCCGGCCAGCAGCAGGTTTTCGGTCAGGGTCGTCTTGCCGGCGTCGGGGTGACTGATGATGGCGAAGGTGCGCCGACGGGCGGCTTCAGCGGCGGGGGAAGTGCTCATGGGCGGGGACTAGCCTCATAAGCCCTTTTTGTCACCTTCCCTCGCCGCCGCGCCGGCCGCGTCGCCCCCTAAAACTTCGCCGACAGGCGCGCGTACCAGAGGCCGCCGTCGGTGTCGTAGGGGGCGTTGCGCGAGTAGATCAGGCCGCGCGACGCCTGGAACGTCGCCTCGTCCGGATAGGTGTCGAACAGGTTCTCGGCGCCGACCGTCAGCTTGATCGCGTCCGTCAGCTGGGCGCTGACCGACAGGTCGACCAGGGTTTTGCCCGAGAAGTTCTGGATCAGATCGGCGGTCCCGTTGGCCTGGGCGTCGGTCCACTCGCCCGACCAGCGGGCGCGGATCAGGCCGCTGAAGCGGCCCTTGGCGTAGTCGAACGACACATTGGCGGCGTTCTGCGGCAGGCCGTCTTCCAGGTTGATGCGGGCCAGCTTCGAGACCTCGGTCAGCTTCGAGCGGGTGACCTTGGTGTCGTTCCAGTTCCACGCGGCGGTGACGCCGGCGCGCCCGCCCCAGACCTGGCCTCGCCACGAGCCGACCACGTCGACGCCCTGGGTGCGGGTGTCGAACGAGTTGGTGAAGTAGCTGACCGTCGTCAGGCTGTCGGCGCCGGGAATACCCGCCGCGACCAGCTGGGCGCGCAGGGCGGGCGTGACCGTGAAGTTCGGCGATACGGCGAAGCGGTTGTCGACCTCGATGCGATAGTAGTCGACCGAGGCGGTGAAGCCACCCTGGCGGAACACCGCGCCCAGCGACAGGTTCTTCGACTCCTCCGGCTCCAGCGGCTTGCCGCCCAGAGCGACCGAGATCGGGTTGACCGGCGACAGGCGGCCCGAAGTGAACAGCAGCAGGGTCGTGGTGTTCAGGCCCTGCGAGGTGCGAGTGTTGTTGATCTGGCCGGCCGTCGGGGCTCGGAAGCCCGTCGAGACCGCGCCGCGGATCGCGAAGTTCGGCGTGAACTCGTAGCGCACGGCGATCTTGCCGTCGGTGGTCTGGCCGAACTCCGAGAAGTCCTCGTGGCGCACGGCGATGTCGGCGTCGAACTTGTCGGTGATCGGCAGATCGAGATCGGCATAGGCCGCGTAGCTTGTCTGGTCCCACGACCCGGCCTGGCTGGGCGCGTAGCCGGGGAAGCCGTTCGAGCCGCTGGGCAGGCCCGCCGCCGCGCCGGGACCGACATCCCACGAATAGCGATCGCCGGCCTCGATCTTGTAGGTCTCCTTGCGGGCTTCGAGGCCGAGGGCGAGGTTGGCCGGCTTGGCCAGGAACGACCATTCCAGCGGACGCGAGGCGTCGAGGTTCAGGGTCGCCTCTTCCTGGATCAGCGAACCGGCGTCGAAACTGGTCGGCGATTGCGGGCCAAACGAGGCGTTGATGCTGTTGTTCAGGAAGTAGTCGACCTTGTCGCGGCCCCAGCCGGCCGAGACGTCCCACGACCAGCCCTTGGCGTCGCCGCGCAAGCCGCCGTTGACCGAGGCGTTGGTCTCGTCCTGGCCGAATTTCGGCGAAAAGCCAGCCGGATAGATCTGGCTCAGCGACCAACCCGGAAACACCGTGCTGGTCTTGTACGAGCTATCGGTCGAAGGATTGCGCCAGTTGAAGTCGGTGACGCCGTGCATGTCGCTATAGGTGGCGAAGCCGTAGGCCTCGATCGCGTCGCTGATCGGCAGGACCAGGTTCAGCGAGCCCCGCCACACTTCGCGATCGGGCTGGCCCCAACGCTGAACCGGGTTCGGAACCTTGATGTTCGGATTGGCCGCCTGGAAGGCGATGGCGTCCGGACGCTGGCGGGTGCGCGAGGTGGCCTCGGCGTTGGTGTAGTCCAGCGCGGCGACCACGCTGCCGCCATTGCCGATAGCAAGACCGTAACGCGCGCCGATCTCGGTCTTGTCGCCATCGCCGGCGAAGTAGCGACCAAACTGGCCGTAGCCCTCGAAGCCGGTCTTGTCGCTGAGGATGATGTTGATCACCCCGGCGATGGCGTCCGAGCCGTACTGGGCCGAGGCGCCGTCGCGCAGCACCTCGATCCGCTCGATGCCGCTGGTCCCGAGCGCCGCCAGATCGACGCCCTGCTGGCCGCGCCCGCCCAGCACCGCCGAACGGTGACGACGCTTGCCGTTGACCAGCACCAGCGTTTGGTCCGGCGACAGGCCGCGCAGGGTGGCCGGGCGCACGAAGGCCTGGCCGTCGGCGGCCGGCAAGCGCTGGACGTTGAACGACGGAGTCGTAGCCGCCAGCTTGTCCATGATCTCGTCGGAGACGATGCTTTTCAGCGCGTCCTGGCTGACGACATCGACCGGCGCGGCCGACTCGAACGCCGTGCGGTCGACCCGGCGCGTGCCGGTGACGACCAGGGTGTCCACCTCCGCCGTCTCGCTGGCGACTGGAGCCTGCTGGGCATGGGCTTGGGTGGATAGGACCAGGGCGAGCACGCCCCAGGCGGCCGTCGTCATGAGCTTCATCGTGAACCTGCGCTGTTGTATGCGGCGCGGGGTAACCAGGGCTCTTGTCAGGTGGACGACAGGCGCGTGTTGGTTACATGAAGGCTCAGAACAGCGTTCGCGGAATATTATACCGCAGGTTGAAAGGCGCTTGGGACGAGGAACCGGACAAGCACAACCGCGTCATCATGTCCTGAGAAGTGCTCAATAGAAGCTCAAAATCCCCCTATTCGAAGAATGGGTTTGGAGTCATGCTTCCTCCATCGCCAACGACGGCTTTAGATCGTCGGGTGTCTGGAGGAAATCGAACGATGGCCCTGCTCGACCATCACCGTCCCCAAAGCCGGCAACATCCCGCCGGCAGCGCCTTGTGCTTTGGGATCACGATCGCCGGCCTGGTCGGCTTGGCCGTGACCATCAGTTGGCTGATGACGTTCGTTAAGTTCTAGAACGCGGCGCTCGATAAGGCTCTAGGCGGCCAAGCGCTGCCAGACCTGACGGTCGGCCTCGGCGTTGGTCAGCGCGCCAGCATTCTGGCGATGCAGCAACGCGCCCATGACTTCCACGCTCAGCTGCACGTAGCGCGCCTGGACGTCCTCGACCTTGCAGCCGCGCGCGGGCGCGATGAACAGGGCGGCGTTGATATCCGGCGCCTTGGTGATGATCAGCGCGGCCAAGCGCTGGGCGCGTTCGATGTCCTTGTGCTGCAGCAGCGGCTCTTCCGAAAACAGCTCCTTGCCCAGATCCAGCACGCTGTTCAGCGACAGCTTGGCGAAGCGATCACGCGTCACCGGCGGCGCCAGTTCGCTGGGGTCGAAACTGAGAATGACGTCGTTCATCAGGAAAAGCATGGGCGTCACGGACTCGGCGGCTACGGGCGAAACACGTACCCGATCCGGGCTTTCGGTCCGGTTTAGGATCAGGGTTAATGTCGTCCGTTAGCCATCAGGACGGATCGGGCTCGACTGGCTCGGTGAGGAAATGGCGCCCCTCGCGGTCCTCGATTTCAACCAGCCAGAGATCAGGATCGATGCGCGCCGCGCGTTCGACATAGGCGTCCAGATCGGGCTCGAACACCGACCTGACCGGCTGCATCCAGAAGCGCTCGCCATCGCCCCGCATGGCTTCGCTATAGAGCCGGGCGGTCCCGTCACGGCGATTGACGATCTTGACCAACACCGCGCCGGCGCGCGCGTCGCCCTTGCGCGCCACCGCGGCGAAGGCTCCGCCCAGCTCCGCGCGTCGGATCAGCGCGCCGACCCAAATGTCCGTCGAAAGTAGCATGCTAACCGAACCGCAACCCGGGATGGCCTAGAACCGCCCCTCCGAAAGTCTCACCCATAGGCCAATGACGTCCGCAGAGCATCAGAAAGGTCGAGCCCGCCAGGGGATGGCGGCGATCGCGCTCGCGGCGATGTTGGCCGCGCCCACGGCGCCGCGCGCGGCCGAGGCGGCCGACCAGCTCTACGAGCGCACGCTGATGACCGCGGCCGACGCACGCTGCCGCCTGTTCGCGCCGCAGATCGCCGCGGCGCTGGACGCCGCGCGCGCCCAGGCCCGCGGCGCGACCCTGCGCTCGGGCGTCAGCGAACCGCAGGTCGCCGCCCTCGAGCAAAGGGCCCGCGCCAAGGCCGCCAGCGCCGCCTGCAATTCCAAGGACATCACGCTGGCCGCCTCTCGGGTCAAAGCCGCCTTCGACGGCTACGCGCAGATGCAGACCATGACCTATCCTGGCGATGTCTCGTCGTGGAAGGCGGACCGGGCCTCGTCGGCGACCATCCCGTTCTGGCGCCTATCGCAGATGTCGGCCTTCGGGGCGGATCGACTGATGTTCGGCCTGGCCGGACGCAACAAGGCCGTCACCGCCGTCGCCACGTTCGAGAACGGCCAGCGTCCTTACGCGGCGCGAGTCATCCTGCGCGACACGAAACGCACGCTCGGTCCCTATATCGCCAATCAGTCCGGGCGAGCGCTGACCGGCAAGGTCGCCCCGCGCAATGCGAGCCTGGTGTTCAACGCCGAGACCCGCGAGGAGGCCCCGCCGACGTTGCTGCCGACCGGCGCCAAGTCGGGACTGGCCTTCCGCTTCCCCGTCGCGGTCGCCGAGGCGATGTCGCAGCTGGACCCGCGCGAGGCGGTCACGATCGAATTCGTCTTCACCGGCCGCGGCGATGAGATGACCCGCAAGGCCTATGTCGAGGTGGGCGATTTCGCGGCGGGCCGGGCGTTCCTGCGCTAGAGCCCTAGGAGACCTTGGATCAGCGCGGTGCGAACGCGATGACGTTGTCGCCCAAGCTGGTCGGCGGCAAAGGCTCTTGCTCGACGGGAGGCGCGGGCTCCGCCGCCTTGGCCGGCAGAGCCGCCAGCAGGACCGGCAGCCGCACAGACACCGTGGTTCCGGCGCCCAGGCGGCTTTCGATCGCCATTTCACCGCCATGCAGCTTGGCGAAGGCGCGGACCAGCGACAGGCCAAGACCCGTGCCGCGCGCCCGCTGCTCGGCGCCGCCGGCCTGTTCGTAGGGTCGGCCCAGCCGCTCGAGATCCTCGGGGCTGATTCCGACGCCCGTGTCAGCCACGACGATCTCCAGCACGCCATCATAGCCGTCCAGCGTCACCGTCACTTGGCCGCCGCGCGGGGTGAACTTCAGGGCGTTGGACACAAGGTTCAACACAATCTGCTTCAGGGCGCGGCGATCGGCGTCGACCTCCAGCTCGCCTTGCGGCAGGACGCCGCGCAGCTGGACGCCGGCGGCGTCAGACTGCACCCGCAGCAGGCGCATCGCCGCCTGCACGGCCTCGCGCGCGTCAAAGACGCCGCGCTGAAGTTCGAACCGCTCGGCCTCGATCTTGGACATGTCCAGCACGTCGTTGATCAGGTCCAGCAGATGGCCGCCGCTCTCGTGGATCAGTTCGGCGTACTCGGCATAGCGGTCGGTCAACGGACCGAACATGCGCGCCCGCATGATGTCGGAGAAGCCCATGATGGCGTTGAGGGGCGTGCGCAGCTCGTGGCTCATATTGGCCAGGAAGCGCGCGCGGCCAGCGGCGAGGCCCTCGGCGTCGGCGCGGGCCTGTTCCAAAGCGGCGGCCCGGTCGCGCTCGGCCGTCACGTCACGCAGCACCCCCACCAATTGATTGGGCGCCACGCGCTGCAGATCCAGCGTCACGAGACGCTCCAGTCCCTGCGCCGGAACAAAATCGAGACTGGCGGCGCCGTCGCGATGCGCCTGGGCGATCGCGGCGGCCAGGCGCGGCCGATCCGCCGGGAGGGCGGCCTCGGCAAGGCCGCGCGTCATCAGTTGCTCGGTCGACAGACCCAGCGGCGCGGAGCCGCGCACGGTGGTCACCTGCTCATGCCCGCGCACGGCGATCGCCAGATACGGCAGGCCGTCCAGCAGGGTTTCCAGCCAGCCGATCTCCAAAGCATCGCGATCCTCGCGCAGCCCCTGACGACGACGGCCGATCAGCAGCCCGGCGGCAAGGCCCAGGCCCATGGTCACAAGCGCCAGGAAACCCAGAAGGAAAGCCAGCGGCCCGGTCGGCGCGGCCGGCGCTAGGCCCGAAAGCTGGACCAGAGCGGCGACGCACCCGCCGATCAGGGCCAGCGCCGCCCCTTCGGCCAGCCGCTTGGGCCGATCCATGGTCGAGGCCGCGGCGACGGGAGCCAGGCACCAGGCCGCCATGGCGCCGGAAACACCACCGGTCAGGGCGGCGGCGGAAGCTCCGCCCACGGCCCAAAGCACTAGCAGCAAGGATTCGGTCCGCTCGCCCCCCCGGGTGAACATGAGCGACGCCAAGGCTGGCGCGGCGCCGGCCGCCAACGCGCTCCAAACGGGCCAGGCGCTGGCGTCGACGACGAATAGCGCCGCGGCGGAAGCCAGGCAGACAGCGCCCAACCACCCCAGACGCCAGGCAAGCGCGGGGTCGAATCCCGCCTGTGCGGCGGGACGGCTGATCGGGTCTGGACGCGTTTTGAGTTCCAAGGCCGGCCGGTTTCGACTGTGGCGAGAGTCGCCGTTCCGTGAAGCCTAACGCGAGCGGCGTATTCCGGCCAAGCGCGCACAATCGTTAAGCGAGGTTAACGGCGGACTTCGCTGTGGACGGAAACGGAATCGTAAGCGCCTTGCGTCATGGTCCGCCTCTGAT
Source organism: Caulobacter sp. X (assembly GCF_002742635.1). Taxonomy (NCBI): domain Bacteria; kingdom Pseudomonadati; phylum Pseudomonadota; class Alphaproteobacteria; order Caulobacterales; family Caulobacteraceae; genus Caulobacter; species Caulobacter sp. X. Next base: position 1,218,522 of record NZ_PEGF01000001.1, read on the forward strand.
TGGTGCGGACAGAAGGTCCGGGAGTTCGTAATGCCAGAACCGGCGTCCCTGGACGCATCGCTTATCGTCCCCTTCGCGGACGCTGTCCCGGCTGAGCGTCGGACAGCCGCGGAGGAGCGCCGCCGCGCGGCCTTGGACGATCGCAAGCGCTCCTTCCTGCGTATGGTCAGCCATGAGCTGCGCACGCCTCTGAACGCCGTCATCGGCTTTTCGGAGATTTTGTCGCATGAGCTGTACGGCCCGCTCGGCGCGCCGCAGTACCGCGAATACGCGCAGATCGTGCACGAAAGCGGCGTGAAGCTTCTGAAGCTGGTCAATCAGATCGTCGAGATCGCGCGCCTGGAAGGCCACGTCACCGACATCAAGATGACGCCCGAAAGCCTCGACGAGGCGTTGGAGGACGTGATCGAGGGCCTGCGCCCCGAGATCGCCCGCCGCGAGGTCATCATCCACATCATCGGACAGGGCGCCTTGCCGCTGGTCATCGCCGACAGCCGGGGCCTTCGCTCCATGCTGTCGAACCTGCTGCAGAACGCCGTGACCCACTCGCCGGCCGGCGGCGTGGTTCACGTGGCGGCGGGCCGGATCGGCGCCGAGGTCGAGATCACCATCCGCGACCAGGGTCCGGGCGTGGACAGCGCTGAATTGCCGCGCCTGCTGCAGCCTTTCGAGCAAGGCGGCTCGCCGCTGACCCGCGCCAACGAGGGCGTGGGCCTGGGCCTGCCGATCGTCGACCTTTTGTCGCGCGCCATGGGCGGCCGGCTGAAGCTGTCGTCCAGCCTGGGCGCGGGCTTCCTGGCGAGGCTGATCCTGCAGGCCGGCTGACGCCGCGCTTGCCTTGGACAGGCGAAGGCGCCTAAACGCCCGCCCATGACCAACCCGATCGACGCCGCCCTCGACGAACTGGCCGACGAGTTCGAACTGCTCGGCGACTGGGAAGAGCGCTATCGCTATGTGATCGAACTCGGCAAGGACCTTGCCCCCCTCACCGACGCCGAGCGCTCGGAAGAGAACAAGGTGCGCGGCTGCGCCAGCCAGGTGTGGCTGGTCACCGAGCCGCAGGCCGACGGGACCTTGGCGTTCCGCGGCGACAGCGACGCCCATATCGTCAGCGGCCTGGTCGCCATCATACTGCGGCTCTATTCCGGCCGCGCCCCCGCCGACATCGTCGCCTTCGACGCCAAGGCCGCCCTCGACCGCCTGGGCCTGTCCGAGGCCCTGTCTTCGCAACGCTCCAACGGCCTGAAGTCGATGGTCGCCCGCATCCAGCGCGACGCCCAGGAGGCGCTTGCAGACCGTGGCTAGGTATCGCGTCGCCGCGCTCTACCGGTTCACCCGGTTCGAGGATCCGGCCGCGATCCAAGGCACGCTGGCGGCCCTGTGCTGCGGCCTCGGCGTCAAGGGCACCCTGCTGCTGGCGCGCGAGGGGATCAACGGCACGATCGCCGGCGAGGACGCCGCCATCGAGGCGGTGCTCACCTACATCCGCGCCCTGCCCGGCTGCGCGGATCTCGCTCCGAAGACCGCCTGGGCCGAGCGCATGCCGTTCTACCGGATGAAGGTGCGGCTGAAGAAAGAGATCGTCACCCTGGGCAAGCCCGATCTCGACCCGACCGATCCTGGAACCTATGTCGCGCCCTCAGACTGGAACGCTTTGATCAGCGACCCCGACGTCGTCGTGATCGACACCCGCAACGACTACGAGGTCGCGGTGGGCCGCTTCGAGGGCGCGATCGACCCGAAAACCGCCAGTTTCTCCGAATTCCCGACATGGTTCCGCGACTGGCGCGCCGAGGTCGAGGCCGCGCGCGGTCCGGACGCCGCGCCGCTGAAAATTGCCATGTACTGCACCGGCGGCATCCGCTGCGAGAAGTCGACGGCGTTCCTGAAGTCGGAGGGGATCGAACAGGTCTTCCACCTAAAGGGCGGCATCCTCGACTATCTGGAACAGGTGCCCGAGCCCGAGAGCCTGTGGCGCGGCGAATGCTTCGTGTTCGACGAGCGCGTGGCGGTCGGCCACGGCCTGACGCCCGGAAGCCATGTGCTGTGCCGAGGCTGCCGCATGCCGGTCAGCCCCGAGGACCAGGCCTCGCCCCTCTATGTCGAAGGCGTCTCCTGCCCCGCCTGCCATGATCAGCGGACGGAGGACCAAAAGGCCCGCGCCGCCGAGCGCCACCGTCAGGCCCTGCACTGCGAGGCTCTGGGCATCGACCATGTGGGCGCGCAATTGCCCGCGAAGATGGGCTGAACCCTTCGGCCTCGCCCCGCGTTGACACGGCTCCCCTTCCCCAAGCGAGGAGCCGCCCCATGCATACCAACGAAGATCACATCAAGCTCGTCAACGGCCTGGTCGAGACCACGATCGACAGCGCCGACGGCTATGCCGAGGCCGCCAAGGACGCCGACAACAGCCGCTACAAGGAGCTGTTCGAACGCCGCGCCCAGGAGCGCCGCTCGGTCGCCTCGGAACTGCAGGACGAGGTCCGTCGCCTCGGCGGCGATCCGAAGGACGACGGCACCATCCTGGCCGCCGCCCACCGCGCCTTCCTGAACCTGAAGGACGCCATGACCAAGGGCGACGAGGCCGTGGTCAACGAGGTCGAGGCCGGCGAGGACCACATCAAGGCCAAGTACGAGAAGGCCATGCAGGACACCGATGTCGATCCCCAGACCCGGGCCGTGATCGAACGCGCCTGGACGTCGGTGAAGTCCGGCCACGACCAGATGCGCGATATCAAGCATATGCTGAAGCACTAGACGTCTAGCGGGATGTTGAAGGGCGGGACCGCGAGGCTCGCCCTTTTCCGTTATTTGCGTCCGCGCCCGCGACCCCGCATATGAGGGTCATGGAAGACGCGCCGCGCCCCGCCTCCGCCGAACGCCTCGTGCTGGACGAGCGGCAGGTCAATCTGATCGCCAAGGCGCTGGCCGAACCGCGCCGCCGTCAGATCCTCAAGGAAATCGGAACCGCCAGCGAACCGACGCCCTGCGGCGCCGTCGCCCAGCACATCGAGGTCAGCGCCGCCACCTTCTCGCACCACATGAAGGAGCTGGAGAACGCCGGCCTGATCCGCATCTGCCGCCAGGGCAAGTTCGCCTTTCTGGTGCTGCAGCGCGACGTTCTGAACGCCTACCTGGCGCAGCTGGCCGAGATCTAGGCTTCCAGCGAAGCCTCAGAGGCGCGCCCAGACACCCAACGCGCGGCGATGAACGCGATCGGGATCCCGACCAGGATGCAATGCGAGAACAGGGCGTCGGCCCTGAATTCGTCGGTCCCGCCTTGAAGCACTTCGATGATTATCTAATTGTCTAATCGATCGCCGGTTGGGCGATGGAGAGACAGATCATGAGCAAGCTTGCGGGTAAGGTCGCCGTGGTGACCGGCGCGTCGAAAGGCATCGGTGCGGGGATCGCCAAGGCGCTAGCGGCCGAAGGCGCGGCGGTGGCGGTCAACTACGCGTCCGACAAGGCCGGCGCCGACAAGGTTGTGACCGAGATCACCGCCGCTGGCGGCAAGGCCATCGCGGTGCGGGCCTCGGTCGCCAAGGCCGAGGACGTGGCTCGGCTGTTCGACGCGGCCCAGACCGCGTTCGGCCGCATCGACATCCTGGTCAATAACGCCGGCGTCTACGCCTTTACCCCGCTGGAGGCGGTGACCGAGGCTGAATTCCGCCGCCAGTTCGACACCAACGTTCTGGGGCTTCTCCTGGCGTCGCAGGAGGCGGCCAAGCGCTTCGGTCCGGACGGCGGCAGCATCATCAACATCAGCTCGTCGGCCGTGACGCTCGAAATCCCGGCCTTCTCGATCTACACGGCCACCAAGGCCTCGGTGGACGCCATCACCCGCGTGCTGGCCAAGGAACTGGGGCCGCGCAAGATCCGCGTCAACGCCATCGCGCCCGGGGCCGTCGAAACCGAAGGGACCCATACGGCGGGGATCATCGGCTCGGATTTCGAAGCCCAGATCGTGGCCGGCACGGCCCTGGGCCGCATGGGCCAGCCATCGGACATCGCGCCGGTCGCGACCTTCCTGGCCTCGCCAGACAGCTTCTGGATCACCGGCGAGGTGATCGCCGTGGCGGGCGGCAACCGCTAGACCATCCGATAGTGCCGCGCCAGGCGCTGCAGGGCGAGCTTCAGCACCGTCTTGCCCGTCCGGCGCGGCAGCTTCAGCGCGGACTCGGCCGCCTCCAGCGCCGAGCCCATCAGGCAAATCCGCTCCAGAATCTCGCGCAGGCCAGGCCCCACCGCCTCCAGGGCGCGGGCGACCCGCTGGCGGGCGGCGTGGTCGCGTTCGACGGGCGCGAGGCCCGGCGATCCGCCGTCCACGCGCGAGGCGTCCCAGCGCATGGTCAGGCGACCTTGGGTTCCCAGGCGCTCATAGTCTTCGCGCAGGCGTTCGCCGGCGGCGGCCTCGATCGGCGTCAGCCAGGGCTGTCCGTCGCGATCGCGGCGACGGGCCAGCCAAGCGATCGGCGACTCCCCAAGATTGCGCCGGACAGGCTTTGACGCTCCGGGCAACAGGACTTCGCCGTCGATGACGCCCGGCCGCCCCGGCGGCGGCGTCATGGGAGGCGGCCGATCGATCATGCTCCAGCCGCCTTGCGGACGGGGCCTCAACGTCGCCTCGCGGGCCAAGGCCTGGAAGCCGGCTTCATCCAAAATCAGCATCGGGCGGCGGCGGCGGTTGGCGCCCAGCCGTACGCCATAGCCCCCGCCCTGCGCCTCGACGACCGCGCCAGGGCGAGCCAGCAGCCGCATGGCGCGCTCGGCTTGGCGGCGGGCTTCTAGGTCCTGATCAAACGTCTGGCTCATTGCGGCAGGGCCTCCGCATGGGCCGGCGCCTGGCGCAGGCAAGCCTCGAGCTCGGCCAGGCGGCGGTCGAAGTCGGCGTTCTCGCGCAGGTCCTCGATCTTGCGGCAGGCGTGGCCGCAGGTCGTGCGATCGCGGCCGAACGCATAGGCCACCCGGTGCAGCGGCCAGTGGAAGGTGATGTGGGTCAGATAGATGGCAATTTAGACAGACGTTAAGCAGATAAGCTTATCTAAAGTTCGGATGGAGCGCCGCGTTGATGCAAGCCTATGTCTACATTCGCTTCTCCACGCCCAAGCAGGAAAAGGGCGCGTCGAAGGAGCGCCAAGCCGAAGACTGCCTTGCATATTGCGCTCGAAAGGGTTGGCCAGTTGTTGAGGTCCTTGAAGATCTAGGCAAGTCGGCCTGGAAAGGCGATCACCTTAAATCGGGTCAGCTCGGACGGTTCGCTGAACGCGTCCATGCTGGTGAGATTGCGCCGGGGTCGGTGTTGGTCGTGGAAAAACTTGACCGACTTAGTCGACAAGAGGTGCGTACAACCCAACGCTGGCTGGAGGATCTATGCGCTGCAGGCATCGCCATCGCGACCGTTTCGGGGGATCGCGTCTATGACGACGAGAGCCTACGCGGAAGCCTCATGGCCACCCTAGAGGTGCTGCTAATTGGCAAGCTGGCGCACGACGAGAGCCAGAACAAAAGTGACCGGATCGGCGATAGCTGGCGACGTAAGCAGGAGAAGGCCAAGGCAGGTGTCGTGATGACGACAAAGACCCCTGGTTGGCTCCGAGTGACCGAAGACCGATCCCGCATCGAAGAAATCCCAGAACGGGTCGCGCTGGTGCGGGAAATCTACGAACTTGCTGCGAACGGCTACGGTGCCAGAGCGATAGCGCAGACCCTCAACAAGCGCGGCGCGCCCTCATTTCGCGAGGCCTGGAAGGACGGACAGGTCGTCGGCTGGACGCACGGCTTCGTGGGTGACTTGCTGCTCAGCCCGAGCGTCGAGGGCGAGTATCATCCAAACTACCGAGCCAAGAAGCGCAACATCTCCACGGCACCGATCCTGGGCTACTACCCGCGTGTCGTTGACACTGACCTAGTGGCTCGTGCCAGAGCCGCTATCACCTCTCGCAAGGGCCAAGGCGGACGGTATCGCCAGAACATGTCGAACCTGTTCCAGGGCGTCTGCGTCTGTGGGGCGTGTGGTGGTCGAATGACAACGCGGCGAACCCGGAGGACGCTCGCTGGCGGGACCAGGGTTCATTACAACTACCTGCAATGTGCGAACGCCATGGCGGCGCTCAAATGCGAACAAAGGGAATTCTTCGACTACGCGAAGTTTGAGCCAGCCGCGCTCGACGCGATCTTACATCTCGCGCTCAATGACAGCTTCTTCCAAAAGGCTGCATCCAGCGTGCAGCTTTCGATCAAAGTAGCTGAAATGGAGAAGGAACTTGCGTTGGCGCGCGACGCCGCGCGCCGACTGGTCCGGCTCCTCGCCACGATGGATGACATGCCCGAAGTTGAGGACGAGCTTCGCGCGACCAAGCAAGCGATGCACGAGCTTGAACAGAAGATCGTCTCCACCCGGAACGAGCTCACGGTCGCAAATGGGCGGGTTAGCCCGGACGAGCATCTGCGGCGCGTCATCGACGTGCGTTCGGTGATTGAAGATGACGACGAAGACGTGCGGATTGCGGCCAGACTGAAGGTCAACGAGGCGATGCGCGCGGTGGTAGATCAGGTCCGCTGCCAGGTTGATCAGGACGGAAACCGAGCGATTGTCATGATCCTCGTCGGCGGACTTATGGCCTTCAAATTCGACAACGAAGGCACGCTGCTTCAACAAGTCGATCTCACCAGCCAAATGCTATTTGAAGAGGCCATGGCTGCGAGAAAGGCGGAGCGATCGGGGGCGACGGACAACATTCGCCAGCCGGCAATGTCGCTAAGGCATGGGGTAACAGGGCAAGACCCACGAAGAAACGCCCAGCTTGACGCGCTGCTACGTCGGCTACGTCAGTCGTCCTGACGGCGAGCTTAGATAACTGGCACAGCATAGTCAGAGGAGCGATCGGTCGCTTGCAGCCTTGCCGTTCTTCATGAGTCGATCTGTGGGCGAGTTGGAGTGGTGGGGAGAGGGCTTGTGGACAAGGTATTCAGTCGTCAGGCGCTCTACGATCTTGTCTGGTCTGAACCTGTCAAAACGATCGCGCAGCGTTTCGGCATGTCGGATGTTGCCTTCAAGAAATACTGCGTCCGCGCCGGCGTCCCCGTTCCGGAGCGGGGCTATTGGGCCAAGTTGGCGGCGGGCAAGCCCGTAACTCGTTTTCCTCTCCCTACGCGCGATCCTGGCGCGAATGACGACGTCCGCATCGGGCCCATAGAATACGGAAAGTTCGACGCCGAAGCGGAGTTGGCGAAGCCGCCGCCGGAACCACCGGTCTTCGCCGAGCATCTCGATGCCGTGAGGTCTCGTGTCGAACGGCGACTTGGGAAAGTTAAAGCGGTGCGAGATTTAACGAGCCCGTGCGCCGGTCTGCGGAGATTGCTGCAGGACGACGCCAAGCGGGCCGCCAGACAGCAGGCCAGCGCCTACAGCTTCTCTTGGGATAGCCCGCAGTTTGACAGCGGGTTTGAGAAGCGGCGGCTGAGAGTTTTAAACAGCCTGGGCTTAGGCCTTGCGAAGGTTCAAGTTCGTCTCGATGCTCGTGGCAGGACAGGCCGAGACGTCATCGCTGCTGTCGGCGACACAACGATCAAGCTCCAGCTAGACCATCCGTCGGCCAAGGCGAACCAACATGGCGAGTGGAAAGTGCGTGAAGGACCTGCGGCCGATCTTCGTCTGCTCGTAGGCCCCGTCAGAGAGCGCGCTGAAGGCTATCGTGCCGTTTGGGAGGATGATGCCGACGGCAAGCTTGAGGACAAGATTACGAGCATCGCCCTGGAAATCGTCGTCGCTGGCGAAGCCGAATATCGCGCCGGGCTTCTTAGGGGGCACGTCTGGGCAATCGAGCGACGAACTGAGTTGGCGCGCGAAGTCGAAAAGCATCGAATTGAGGCTGAGAGGCAAGCCCGTGAGCGGCGCGCCGCCGCTATCAAGGCTCGCCGTGAGCACCTCTTTGGGCAAGCTAAGGATTGGAGGACGGCCCAGGATATTCGCGGCTTCGTCGCTGCGGTCCTGGCCCAGTCGGCGAAGACGCCCGATGAGCTCGCTGCCTGGGCCGATTGGGCGCTTCTGGAGGCCGACGCGCTAGATCCCGTGACCGCCGGTAATCTGTCGTTGCCCGACCTGTCGGATATGTAACAGCCGCGATAGGCGGAAGCCGCCCCGCGCGACTGGATGTACGCGAACACACGTTGGATCGCCTTAGACTACACCCATACGCGACACGCGCCGGTGCCCTGCGAGGCGTCTTAATTAGGTTGATTTCCGTCCTATAAGACACAATCGCGAATGGCCTTAGACCCAAAGGAGAAGGCCATGCTCGTCGGTTACGCCCGCGTCAGCACCACCGAACAGTCCCTTGAGGTTCAGCTTGATCAGCTCGCCCAGGCCGGGGTCGAGAAGGTCTTCAGCGAACAGCGCAGCGGCAAGAGGGCGGCCAATCGGCCCGAACTACAACGGGCTCGAGATTTCTGCCGCGAGGGCGACACGTTCGTGGTCACGCGCCTCGACCGCTTCGCCCGAAGCGCCGCCGACCTTCACCGCACCGTCGAGCAGCTCACCGCCAAGGGTGTCGGTTTTCGATGCCTGCAGCAGGGCGGGATCGACACCACGACGACCCACGGCAAACTGATGCTCGGCATCTTGGCCGCCGTAGCTGAGTTCGAGCTGGACATTCGCCAGGAACGGCAACGGGAGGGCATCGAGAATGCCAAAGCAAAGGGCGTCTATCGCGGACGGAAGGCTTCCATTGATAGGAACGCGGTGAAGCGGATGAGCTTGGACGGGATGTCGGCGCGATCGATCGCGGAGCGCCTGGGCTGTTCGCCAGCCAGCATCTACCGGTTAGCTGGAAAGCCCGCTGTGGACGTCCTCAGCCTTTAAAAAGGGCCAGGATCCACTGAGGCGCGGCGTTGGCGATCGCGAGCGCTTTGGTGGCGAGGCTCTCCTTGATCTGCCCAGCTTGAAGCTTCGCGCTCTCCTTGCCCAGATCGGCGTCAACGAGGTTTCCCACACCGGTCTCTAAAGCGTCGGCAAGGCGCCCGTTTTGTTCGATAAGCCGATCGAACGAACTCGCGCGCTCGCCGTAGTAGGTTGCGGCGTCCACGGCCTGTCCGAGGGCAGCGTCGAGACTGCCGAACAGTTGGGCGGGCTCATTCCAGTCGATCGCTTCGAGCTTCAAGGCGTTCAGCGTCATGGGGCGCGCAGCGACGCCTTCGAGGTCGCCGCTCGAAGACCTGACGAACTCATAGTTGGTCGCGACCGATGCCAGAACCGATGTGGTGGTGGTCGTCGTGGTCGGCGTGGGGAGTGGATCGGTAGGTGTCAGAACGACGTTATTGATCTGCCACCCGGAACCGCCGAAATGCTCGTTAAAACGGAACTCCAATGACTGGCCGTTCGCAGGATCATAATCGAAGCTGAGAACATTCTGGAATGTGACCGGCGTCCCGGGCGCGACCGCTACCCCGCCAGGCGCGTAAGGCTGACCGGTCGCTGCCACGCGTCGGGTCCCCTGCCAGACCTCGACGACATCCAAGGCGCTGTAGGTGTCGATATCAAGGTCGATCCGGCCGGGCGCTGCGCCGCCGTTCACCGCAAAGGTTCGACTGCCCGAACCGGACGTGTAACCGACCAGGCTGGACATCGCGGGCGGGGTGTAGGGTGAAGTCACCGTGGTGTAGGTGGTGCTGGTCTGCGTCACCGTGGTGGGCGTCAGTATATCCGCCAACGGCTTCTTGCCGTCGAACTCAGCCAACATCGCCGTGCGATCTACCTGACGAAGCAGAGCTTCAATGTCTGCGCGGATCGAAGCCTTGGCTTGCGCGCTCAACGAGGTGTCCCGATACGCGACCGCCTTCTCCCGCGCTTTCTGCAAAAGATCTGTAATTGCGTCCAAGCCCGCCGAAGCTGTCGCGATGAGGGACTGACCTCGCGCGAGGCTGTCATTGGCGACGGTCCAGCCACTCCGCTCCGCCGACATCATGGTGGCGATCGAGTTGATCGCACCATTGTCTTTGGCCGAGGCGACAACCTTTCCGGTGGCGATCCGGTTGCGGCTCGTCGCCAGTTCCTTTTGCGATGCGGCGAGTGCCTGCCGTGCTTGGTTCGCGGCGGCGTTGGTATTGATAGACGCCATCTAAGAACTCGACCGCGCGCAGCGGCTAAGCGAGGCGGCAGCCTGCCGATGGGCAAGTGCGCTTCGCGAGGGGAAAAACACACCCCATGGCTAAACAGCGCCGCACAACCTCTGCTATCCGGGCTGAACCCGGATAGCGCTCTCGTTGACCGCCCTACAGTAAAGCCGAATATGGATTTGGACCGCGCTCAGCCCCCGAAGACTTACGTCCTATCTCCGTTCGGCATGGTCCTGATCGCGACCTACGCTGTTCTGTTCGCGGTGCTGCATTCGCTGGCGAGGACCTGGGGCATCACGATCTACAGCCTCTGGTATCCGATCGCCGGCGTCCGCTTCGCGTTCCTTTGGCGCTATGGCGCGAAGTTCGCATGGCCGTTCGCGCTCGCCGAGCTGCTGGTCCAAGCCTTCTGGGGGCGTCTGGACAAGCCGCCGATGGAGGCGCTGGTTTTCGGTTTGAGCGTGGTGTTGCCGCCGCTGGGTTACGGGCTCGGCATCCGTTTGGTGCGGGCGGCGCGCAAGGAAAAGCCCGAGAAGGAAACTGCCCTGTCGATGGCGATCGCCATGGCGGTCGCGCCAGCGGTGGCGGCGAGTTTCAGTCTGCCTTGGGCCTTCCTCGATCAGCGCGCATCCCTGATCGCGCATGTCGTGGATCGGCTGGCGGCCATTCTTACCTTCCTGATCGGTGACGTGCTGGGCGTTCTTCTGCTCGCGCCGCCGTTGCTCTGGGCGTTGGCGCTGCGAAGCGCGAAGAGCCGTCATGCGCCAAAGCGCCTGACGACGCCTCGGGTGTTCGAGGGTGCGGCAGCGGTCGTGCTGGCCTTCCTCGTCTCATGGGTGGCCTACAGCGCCGAGTTGGGTGTGCGCCTGGAGCCCTTTGTTCTGGCGACCGTGTGGATTGGTCTCCGTCTTGGGCCCTGGGCCGCTTGGAGCGTGGCGGCGTCCACGGCGCTCTACGTGCTGTTTGGTCTTCCCGCCGCGACGCCGACCGCTGATCGGGTGGAACTGCACCTCCTGGCCGCCTGTATCGCTGTCGCGGGCTATCTGGCGGGAGGCTACTCCGACGCCGAAATCCGCCACGCCGCCGAGATCACCCAGCGTGATCGGTTGCTGTTCCAGGCCGAACGGCTGAAGACCCTGCGCGCCATGTCCGTGGCGATCATCCACGAGATCAGCCAGCCGCTCTCGACGCTGGCTGTCGAGGCCAAGCATCTGCGGGAAGCCAGTCAAGCCGGGTCTATCGGGGACGAAGATCTCAAGTTCACGGCGCAGCTAATCGAGCGCAAGAGCAGTGGCCTTGCCGAACTGGTGCGCACGCTACGGCGCTTTGGCGCGCGGACGACCGAACCCGCCACGCTAGTCGCGCTTTCGGAGGTCGCCAGCGAGGCCGTGACGGTTGTTCAATCGGAGGCCAAGGCCCTGAAGGTCAGGCTAGAAGTCGAAGGCGCGTCCCGCGAGCAGATCGTGGGCAACGCGCTGGAGCTACAGCAGGCCTTGGTCAATCTGCTGCGCAACGCGATGTCCGCCTCGCCCGGAGCGAGCGTGATGGTCCGTCTGGGCTCCACGCCTGCGAGGGCGTTTTTCGCCGTCGAGAATACGCCAACAGCCACCGCGGCTGATGGCATGGGCGTCGGGCTCATCATCGCGCGGACGATCGTAGAGGCGTCCGGGGGCGAGCTGAGGCGAAGCGACATCGGCCCAAGGGTGATCTATCGCGCCGATTTTCCGATTAAGGCGTTCGAGCATGGCTGACGCCATCTACGTTATCGACGATGACCTTGACCTGGCGCAGAGCCTCGCGCGCCTGTTTGGGCGTCACGGACTGGAAGCGCACGCTTTCGCGGATCCGGCAGGGCTCCCTAGTGTGCAAAGGGGCGGTGAAGGCGGGCTCTGCATCGTTACGGACATCATGCTCGGCGACGACAACGGCTTTGACGTCGCCCAAAGCATACGCGCCTGGGCTCCGAGCGCGGCGGTCCTGTTCATGACGGCTTGGCCCCACACCGCCGACGCGGTGGACGCGATCCGGCGGCATGGGGGCATCGACTATCTTGAGAAGCCGATCGACGAGGAGAGGCTTCTGCGGTCGGTTTCCGAAGGTTTGGCCTGGAGCCGGGAGCGGACCCTTGCCGCCCGAGCTATTGAGCGGCTGTCCGCTCGCGAACGCGAGGTGCTGGGGCTGGTCGCCGACGGCAAGAGCAGCAAGGCCATCGCCAATGTGCTTGGCCTGTCCTTGAAGACCGTGGAGGACCATAGGGCGGCGATCAGAGCCAAGACCGGCGCTCATCTCCTCGAGGACTATGTGCGGCTCGGACGGGCGCTACCGATAAATCTCGGTGATAAATAGATTTGACGGATGCGCCGCAACGCGCCGAGGAATTCTGTATGCGCCTTATGGGCGACTACAGCCCCCGGATGGGAGTTGCGGCCCACCGGGGGTCATTCTTTGGCCCGACATAGCCGCAACAACTAGTCAGCGACAGCAACGGCGAGAGCCACCGGACTTAGACGGGCGCGAAGAGGCAGCGGCAGCCAACTGGAACGAAACCGACTTCGGCCCGAGAGGAACCCCGTGCGTCGTGGACTGCCAGGCCTATTAGGCGAAACGGTCGCGTCGGCTGATGGCCGATTGAAAAGAGCTGGCGGGTTTAGTCTCCCGGTCCAGAACTTCGCCGGTCGGGCTTCGTAGCGACCGTCGAAGCACCGAAGCGGTCCTATATGGACGGGATAACAGAACGCAGGTTTCGCGCCTTCCACCTGCATATAAATGTTCTCATACGAAGACGTGGTGATGGGCCATCGACAGGTCGATCTATCGGCAATCCTCCTGCTGCATCGCTATTCGGTGCGCGGGGGGAATAGAGACATGGCTCCGTTACCTCGACAGGACACCGCGCCGCTACGCGCGCTCGGGAAGAGGAACACAAAACTTCATGAACTAGCGAGAAGCGAAGCGCGACGGAGGCGCGGTGAGCTGAAGCGCAGTTCATAGGACTTGCGAGAGCAAGGCCTCGGTCCATGGAAAAGCCCCCCCCGGGGGCTAAGCCGAGGGCTTATGTGATCAGCTCGTGATGGGCCCATAAGTTCGAGATGTTGGTAGACCCCGGCTGAGACCGGGGTCTACGCGTGTGACGGGTGTCAGTCCTTGCTTTTGGTGAGGGCCACGATCTGGCGAACCATGGCGGTCACGTCCACGTCATCTGGCCGGGGCTTTCGCTTAGCGTCGGGCTTGTAGTCCTCGGCGATGAACTGATCGGCGTCGTCGAGCAAGCACGGAGCCGTGTCCGCGATGTCCTTGCCAAGGTGCTCTTCCAGCGCTGCAAGCTGCTCGAACCACGGGATGAGGACCAGCTCCGGGTCCTGTTCGAACTCTGACTGGATGACCCAGATGGCGTACTGCTGGACCAGGCTGGCTTTGACCCGCCGCTCCTTGCCCTTCTTGCCAGCCTTGGTCGTCCCGGTGATCACGATGCCCGGAATGATCGCCGTGTCCAGGGTTCCGTCCAGTGCCAACTTGCGGAAGCTCGGCCGGTCTTCCGCTGGGACGGTACGCCAGAGATCGGCCAAGTCGTCGGCCTCGCCCTGGAGCTTGGCGGAAGCGCCGCGCTTGGCCGACTTCTGCTCAGCCGTCCGCTCGCCCATCTTAGCCACCGTGACGACCTTGCGGATGAACTTCTCGGCCGCCGACCAGTAGTAGGCCGCCTCGGTGCCTACAGTCGCAGGAACCTTTTTCGCGGCCTCGGCTCGTGCCTTCGCGGCCACCACAGCGAGTTGATAGTCAGCCAGCTTATCGGCCGGAAGGACCAGCGCCATCTGCTTATCAGGAAGACAAGCATTCGCATCGCGCGTCAGATTGGCCATGAGCAAGGCGTTGCGGTGATCGGCGAGGTTCGGGATGACAAAGGTCATTACGCATCCCCCCGACGCTTGCTCGCGGTACTGGCCAGGAAGTTGCGCTGCATCTTCGCGCTAGCCCGCGCCATCTCCGGCGTATGCTCGAACACACCTTCCAGCGTATGCGAGACCGGCGCCTCGTCGAGCGCAGTCATGTGCGTGTCCGCAGCCTTCAGCGCTTCGTTCTCGGAGTCGGGAACGATGCCGCCCAGGAAGACCTGACCGTTCTCAATGTAGACCCAGGCTTGGGCAAAGTGACCCGCAGCACCGGTGACGGGCAGGGTTCCGATGAGCGCTTCGGGGAGTTTCGGCAACGCCTTGGCGCGCTGCGTCAGCTCCGTCTTGCGCTGCTTGGTCACCGGCTTGCGCGGAGAGCGTTTCTGGCCGTTCTTTTCGGTGTCGGCCTTAATGATGCCGGTCACGCCTCCCTTGAAGTTGAAGATGTACTCTTCGGCTTCATCGGGGTGGATGCCCTCTTCAAAGAGGTGGCGCATCACGCCAGCACCGCGCTGTTTGCTGTTGTCCCAGTTCCACTTCGTCAGGCCAGACACGCCCATGTAGGACACCTTCGTACCCTTCGGGTCGAAGTCGCCGAAACAGACGCGAGCAATGGGAAGCCACTGGTTGGCTCCCTGGTCGGCGATGGGGACTTGGCGCTTGGTCAGTTCGATGGTGAGCGCGGCCGGGTCGTGCTGGTAGTGATACCAGCCGAAGCCGTAGGAGGCGGCGTAGCAGCGAGCCAAGCCACGCAGGTGGTCGCGGTCTGCTTGCGCGCCTAGCTTCTGGACACCAGCAAGCTGGTTAGCGAACGAAGCGCTCGTGTTGATTACGGAAATCGGAATCATGTCGTGGACCCCGATGCCAAATCGGGGAAATCCACATGACGGCTAGTTCAAGCGCGTCACGCTCTCCGAAGATGATCGGAGAAATTCGGCATCGGTTCTGCGCTGGAGATCGAACCCCAGACCTGAGCGCGGCAACCTGCCCGCAGAGAAGAGCGGCCATTGCGTCAGGGCCGCGTCCGCTGCTCCCGTTAACAGCGAATGGTGAACTTCTAGCCCAGGTAACCTGAGGCGGCAAGTACAATTTGGCGAAATGCCAAAACTATTTTATAGCTATGCTTAATTGCTGAAAACTAAACCAGCGTAGCACTTAACAGTGGTGATAAGCCCGTGCTTATCAATGCTGCTAGTGCAGCGTCGGCGCATCAAGTCGCTGGAGGAAGCGTAGGATGTCGTTAGCGGCACGCTCCCAATGCTGCTGCGCCTCTTCCTCACTCGCGGCCGTATCCATGTTAGCTGTCGCGATCTCGATGCGAGCCTGAAGCTCCTGGTAGTCGCGACGAACCCCGTCATCGACCCGTCCCCGGTCGTAGTCGTCGAAGAAGCGGAGAAGGCGCGAGAGCAGCGGGCCAGCCTGGAGCATCAATGCTGGCCCTTGAAGGTCACGAAGATCGCGAGCGCGAAAAGCGCCGCGCTGAACAGGACTGCGGCCCAGCCCCAACTCGTCAGGCTGCGGAACAATTCAGAACCCCGTCGTCTCATGGCCGTTCCGGTTGCGTGACAAAGCGCGAACGTGGAGATGCGCTCTCGCAATGGGAGGGAATACTGATCTAATCGCTCCCTGAAATCACTAAAATCTGTGGTTGTGGCGGAAGAATTATTTTTGATCAGAACCGCCTGTTTCCGTCTGGCCGGTGAAGAACCGCCACAGCCGCACCATCGCCCAGGTGTCCAACTCACAGTAGCGCTCTAGCTGTCGCTGAAGCGCCGCCCGTCGATCGGGGTTGGTGTCAGGCTGGATCGCCTCAAGATAGGCCTCCTGGGCCATCCCGCCATGCTGGACTCCTTCCAGGTCCTGATAGCGCAGGTCGGGGGCGATGGCTGGCAGCACGGACTTGATGCTCCAGCTTCCCTTCTGGCTCGGATGATAGAAATGCTCACGCGCGACGGGCAGTAAGTCCTCCAAGCGCCCCGCGATGCCCCTGAGAGCCCCTGCTAGGGCAGGAAACTGGTCCGCTAGCGCCAGGATAACCCCGCGCTCGAAACCCGCATTATAGGCGAAGATTACGCCCTCGCTGCCACACGCGGCGACCAAGGCTTTAGCTAGGCGCTCCGAGGGATTGTCGCCTGTGGTGTCCAATAAACCGACGTGGCGCGGACCATCGGGGCCTATGACATGTAGGCTGAACTGGAAGGGTATTTGCTGGAACGGCTTTGTCCCCGCCCAAATCGGAACGGCGAACTGGATGGTCTCAAAGTCGAGGAAGTATGCCGGAAGCGTGTAGGGCCCCAGCGCCGCCGCCGCGCCAGCGGCGTCGAAATATGTGGTCTGTGACAGCGTGTGGCGCTTCACCCGCAACTGGCTGGGATTGAGGAGGTTGTCCGGGATTTCCGCCAGCGCACGGACCCCTTCGTCCTCGATCAGTGCCTTGAGCGGACGAGATGTGACGCGGGGTAGCCACGACGACGGAAATTCCGGATCGGGGTCCAGCTTGGCGCAGAACTCAGAGAAGCCGCATTCGAAGGGGTCTTTGCAATGACGGCCGCGCCGCACCTCGGGCATGTCGCCGGTAAGGACTTTCTCGGCTCCAGCGACCCATCCAGCCACTTGCGCCGCGCGCTCCTTAGCAGCCGTCGTTACGTCCCGCTCGACTAGCAGGCCACGGTAGTTGCCATCGCCGGCATAAACCCACGTCGTGTCGATGTGCGCGACTGACACAGCGTCCAGCTCCAAGCCGGTCGATGTGGCGACAAACATCTGAACCCCAACATCGTCGAGGTGATAGTCCTTGAGGCTGCCCGTCGACTTGACCTCGATCAGGCGCCATGCGCGGCGATTGTCGGAGTTAACGGGCGTGAGGATGTCCGCGAAGAATAGCGCGCCACTGGCGGAGAAGCCCGCTTCGAAGATCGGTCGGTCGTCGGCTAGCAGCTCGATCGTCCGATTGAATGTCGCCTCATAGCCATCCGATTGGGCGCTCAACAGGACGCCCCGGCCTTCCGGGTCGTAGATTTCTCGGGCTATCTCGCCGACCCGATTTCCAGCGGCGATCAGCTGGGCGCTTGCATCAGACGTGCTTCGCTCAGCTGGGCGGTGAACCTCCAACCAGAGACGGCGGCGGCATTGCCCGAACGACAGCAGCTTGGACTTCGAGAGTGCTCGCATCAAACCTCCTGCTGGGTGGAGCTTAACCGAAAAATGGATCTGTCGCGCTTTGGAGTGCGAGGAGATCGTCCAACAGAAAGGCGCGGTAGCTTTCGGCGATCTCGCTCTCGGTCGGCATGCGTCCAAGGCGCGCGCGAAGACGATCTTGTAGGCGGGGAAGTATTCCGAGGGTGCGGAAAAGCAGGTGTCGCTTCCTGGCTTCACGTATCACCCGAGCAACCGGCCTCATCCAGTCGTAGTCGGCGTGGGTAAGCCCGGCTGGCGGAAGCGGCGCGTCTAGATCGTGCTGATCGAGTAGCTCATATCTAGGTGGCGATGAAACGAAGATGCGCGGACGGAATGGATTACCGGCTGTTGGGCGCACGCTGATCGCGAGTAGCGATACCGCCTTGCGGATGGTCGCGGACGTGTAAGCGCGTGGGCGCATGCGGAGTTCAGACGACATGGAGCGCTCATGGCGCTCCATGTCCTTCGGTCTTTAGGCCTTGGCCTTGCCCTTGAAGTTGCGCTGCCGTTCGACAGCAGCGGTGGCCGTCACGGCGTCGAGTTCACCGGCCTCGACAGCCTGGGTCAGGGTGTCGATGACGGCGGGCAGGGCTTCCAGCTTCTCGACCGAAATGGCGGTCATGCCCTTCGCCAGCTCAAGAGGCTTAGCCCCATAGCGAAGCGTGAAGAACAGGCTGCCGTTGGCGTCGGTGAACCAGCCGCGACGAACGTGGCGCGGGGCTTCGACTCGCGTGCGATTGCCCGCCTCGTCCTTGCGGGTGACGATGCGCGTGGCTTTGAAGGGCTCGCCGGCCAGGTGAGCGCCGACCAGGGCCTTCTGTTCGGTGAGATAACGGACGAGCTTCTGGCGGTTGCGGGCCGTGGCGTTCGCCGGGGCGGGCTTCGCAGCGACCAACTTCAGCGTCTTGAGCATCGACATCGGGAACTCCCCTGCGGGGTTGTGGTGTCGCGGCTCTAAAGCCGTCTTCCAGGAGAGCGACCGTAAAGGTAGTGGTCCTTCGCCTAATCGCGGCGCACAGCTCATCGACGCACTTCTCGAAAGTAGCCGAAGTGGTTCGGGCCTTTGGTTTGTGGACCGGCGCGCCAGTCGCTCTAAGGGAAGCTCTCGAAAGTTGTGCGCGCCAGAGCCCTAGGCTTCCGAATCAGGTTCATTTAAGCAGCTTGAGTGAGAGGTGCAGCATGAGCCCGGCGTCGCGCAAAACCCCCAAAGAAAGCGAGGTCTTGAGCCTCGCCACTCAGTATAGCCAGGGCGTTCGGGCTGCTGAGAGAGCTACCATTTCTGCAGAGCGTGAAGCTCAGCTCACCACGCCAGTTAGCAACCTATTTATTGGCTTGGCGCGTGTCGCAGGCCTGGGCGCGATCGAGCTGATCAGGGAGACACGCTTAGATCGCACACGTCCAGACTTTGCCGTAGTCCACGTCGATGGCGCGAGACACAGACAGAAGGGCTATATCGAGCTTAAAGCGCCAGAGATCTCCGTGAATGCCTCCACATGGACGAACAGAAATGCTCGTCAATGGGAACGGATGAGCGTTGAGGCCGAGATACTGATAGTTTGCAACGGTATCGAAGCACAAATTTATCGGAGCGGAGAGCCGATCGGTGAGACGGCAAGTCTGCCATATCATGATCCAGAAGCCTGGTCAGCCGACGAGCTAGTGAAGCTCATCAGGCGCTTTCTGGAGCTAAACCCAAGGCCAATTACGTCGGTCGGTGATCTCTCTAAGCGCCTTGCAATTAGGACGGCAGACCTTCGCGACCGGCTGCTCTGGTTGCTTCGAGAAGCAGGAAATGCTGCGGACGCAGCAAGGGGGGCGCTATCCTCATGGAGGATGCACGTACATCCCGAAGCTTCAGAAATTGCATTCGCAGATGGAATTTCGCAGGTCATCGCCTACGGGATGGTTCTTGCTGCACTTACGTCTAAAAATGCAGATGCCGATGGTGACGGCATCATCACTGTTCTTGAAGCGCGCCAATCGATCCGTCGATTTAGCCCTGTCTTGGCTGCAGCATTTGCCCCACTGGTCGACAAGCCCGTTTTATTTGAAGCCGTACGCTTAGAGATCGGCTCCCTCGAAGCAATCATCAGCGCAATTGACCCGGATCGGGTAAACAGGAGTGCTGATAGGCGCGGTGAGCCATGGCTCTATTTTTACGAAGATTTCCTCGCGGAGTATGACCCGGAAGAGAGAAAGCAGGCTGGGGTATACTACACGCCCCTTTCAGTTGTTCAGGCGATGGTGGCGATGGTTGACCATACGCTGGTCAATCGGATGGGCAAGCGGCTCGGCTTTGGCGACGCTTCAGTAGTTACCCTTGATCCAGCTACAGGAACTGGGACGTTTCCTCTGGCCGTGATTGACCATGCGGTCGCGCGTGCCCAAGCGACGCGTGGCAAAGCTGGCAAGGTGCAGGCCGCAGGTAACCTCGCAAAAGGGCTCTACGCGTTCGAGCTTTTGCCTGGACCATACTCTGTGGCTCATCTGCGTATAAATCAGCGCCTCCACGAATTGATGCCAGCCTACGATGGCCATGCTCGGGTTGTGCTTACCGATACACTTGAATCGCCGCTAAATCCTCAGGAGCAATTGTCACTTTTTGGCGATGCTGAAGTGCTTGCAGCAGAGCAAAATCGCGCCAAAAGGATCAAGCTTGAGCAGCGCGTCACCGTTGTTCTTGGAAATCCACCTTACCGTCGAGTTGATCGCGGCGCACCCGGCCGAGGCAATGGCGGATGGGTTGTCGAAGGTAAGGTTCCCGGTAGAAAAACGTCGAAGGCGCTCTTTGACGACATTCTGGATGTAGCCAAGAAACACACAAACTTTGCTCACCACGCCAGCCTTTATAATCTTTATGTGTATTTTTGGCGCTGGTCCCTATGGAAAGCTTTTGAAGCCCACGGTGAGGGTCCTGGGATTGTAGCTCTGATTACCGCTAGCAGTTGGCTGTCGGGTCCGGGGTTTGTTGGCCTTCGCCAAATGGTCCGCGCCACTTGTGACGAGGCGTGGATTATCGATCTCGGCGGCAACAACCGCGATGCTCGCCCCGAAGACAACGTCTTTGCAATTGAAACGCCAGTTGCGATCGTGGTCCTAGTGAGAACCGGAAAGAGCGACGCCAAACAGCCGGCAGCGATCAATTATCGAAGGATAACGGGGTCCTCGGAAGAAAAACTCGCCGCCTTAGCGGAAATTGCCTCATCGGAGGACCCTTTCGGAGGCGAATGGAAGGATGGCCCGACGGGCTGGCTGGAGCCATTTGTCCCGGCAACAGGAGACGCGTCTTGGGCAACGTTTCCCAAGCTTGCGGATATATTTCCATGGCAGCAGCCTGGATGTAAGTTCGGCCGTACTTGGCCGATCGCCCCGCTTGCCGAAACTCTCTCGGAGAGATGGGATTATTTTAGAAGATCTTCTGTGGAGGATCGGCCTCAGCTTTTCGTTACCGGCACATCAGGACGGAACGTATTTACGAAAGTTGATGGATTGCCTCGCCTTGCGGACGTCGGCCCGCAAGATAGCCCACAGCCAATGCCAAGGTATGGGTACCGGAGCTTTGATCGGCAAACGGCTTTTGCCGACCCGAGGATGGCGAAAACTGAAAGTCCATCATTATGGGGCACTTGGTCTGAAAAGCAGGTTTATCTTGCTAGCTTCCTCACGGGTAAAATCGGCTTCGGTCCCGCCATGACCGTCAGCGCCTATGTACCAGATTTGCACTTTTTTAGAGGGAGCTACGGCGGCAAAGACATAATTCCGCTCTATAGAGATGCCGACGCAAAGAAGGAAAATCTGTGCAGTGGGCTAGCCGATGCAATCGGAAAACGGCTTGGCATTGCGAGCCCGAACGTCTGTGACATAGCCGCCTACGTGTACGCGATTATGTCTGATCCGGGCTATTATCAGCTCTTCCAGGCAGAGCTTGAAACTCCGGGGCCGCGGGTGCCGTTTACAGCGGACGCCAAGCTCTGGGCAAAGGCAGTCTCTCGCGGAGAAGAACTGCTGTGGCTTCATACCTTCGCAGAACGGTTCCAGAGCGCGCCAGCGAAGCGCGGGCCAAATGTTCCGTTGCTCGAGGGAATTGAATGGGAAGAGGCGGTTGAGACACTTCCCAATGACCTCTCTGAAGTCGCTTACATCGAAGCGGATCAAACTCTTGTGGTTGGAACTGGGCGCATTTTAGGCGTGTCCCGCTCGGTTTGGGAGTTCGAAGTCAGCGGCATGAGGGTAGTCGAGCGGTGGATAGGTTACAGGACTGTGAAGGGCCTTGGCAAAGCTGCGTCCTCCAAAAGCCAGTTGGACAAGATCCGCCCTTCAGAGTGGAACGACGACTGGAATGACGAGCTGCTCGATCTAATCCGGGTTATCACACGGACGATCCAAGTTCATAACTCTGATGACCTACTCAATCAGATCGTCGCCGGCCCCCTGATACTTGGTTCTGAATTGCCGCTTCCCAAGCCTAGCGAAAGGTTGCCACCGAAGACATTTACGGCAGGACTTATTTGACGAAGAGGCGAGTTTTGCCAGATCAAAGCCGCTCATCTTGAGAGCGACTATGTGCGTAACGTCTTGGTAGATGGCCAGATGCCGCGCGCGGACGGCTGCGTTGGTGGTCCGGCGCGCCGTATTGATCTCGGCGGCGGGAATTCCGGTGGCCAGGGAAACGAGTTGGGTGACGAAACCCGCCATCAGGCGGTCGCGTCGGGGATCGGGCGTGATGACCCAGATATCCTCAAGGGCATGAACCAGCATGGCGCTCTCTCCTCCCGACCGCGAGCAGGTCGGACAGCGCCACTATAGGTTTATTTTCTCACGGAGAGGAAGATATTCCTAAAATCTCATCCTTTCAGAGCTTAAGTCATTGATATTTCTATGCAGCGGCCGCCGCTTCGCTCGTGATGAAACGAGCATTCGTGCGTTTCATGTCGATCAGAGGGACAGGTTTTGAAGGCGTGTCCAAGATTCGAACCTCAGGCACGCGATCGAACAGCGCAGCCATTTGCTCAATCCAAGCCCCATCCAGCGTCGACACCTTCTGGCGCAAGGCGCTGCAGGCGCCGACGGCGGCCTCCCGCGTGGCGACTGGATTGGTCGCCAGGATATCCGCCGGACAGTTCTGGCGGAGCCCCGTCACTACCTCGGCCGGTGGTTGCGGAGCTGTCTTCAGCCACTGCTCGGACTTCCGGAACCCATCGCCGCCCAGCAAACGCATCATATACCCGGTCCGCGATTGGAGCAGCACATGCTTGAGCGGATCGACGATGATGACGGGGAACAGCGGCGCCAAGTCCGGCAGGGCGATATTGGCGTAGCACCGCACGCCCCAGTAGCGCTCGGCGATCCGCGCGAAATGGTCGACGTCCCGCACCAGCTCCAGTCCCGACTCCGCCATCGGGAGTATTTCGACCTTCGGCTTGTTCGGATCGACGCTGTCGTTAGCGACGTCGATATAGAGCGAGCCCATCTGGATCGCGTTCTGGAAGTAGCGGTCGCGAAGCACGCCCCAGATCATGGTCGCAGCGCCGCCATGCTTGAGAAAGGCGCTGACCGCCCTCGCCGCTGAGCTGCGCGCCCTGGCGTTGCGGGCGCGAAGATTGATCACGACATCCTGCGTTATCTCCATGCAATAGCCGTAAGGATATGGCTTGTCGCGGCGCGCGAGCGCGCCGGGCGCTAGGGCTGTGTCGGTCTCCGCCCTCATGGCCAGAAACAGCGTCTCCAGCTCAGGGAGGACGGGCAGGAGAAACCGGCGCGTCAGCGCGGTCTGAAGGCGACTGGCGTCTAGAGAGTCAGGAGGCTGGATCACAAAGAGAACGAGAGTTGCACGAAACGTGGCGACCGAAGCGCCTGCGCGACAGGATAACGTCCGCTCGCCAAGTCGTCAGCTCGCCTTAAAGGGCACCGTCCCCGATTGGGGCTTCGTCAGCCCTCACCGCTTCGCGTTCCGTTCCACGATCCAGGCGTCGACGCGGCGCTCCAGAACCGCCAGCGGCAGCGAACCGTCCAGCAGCACCACGTCATGGAAGGCCCGCTCGTCGAAGCGCGGTCCCAGAGCTTGCTCAGCGCGGCGGCGCAGCTCCAGGATTTTCAGTTCGCCAACCTTGTAGGCCAACGCCTGGCCCGGCCAGGAGACGTAGCGTTTCAGCTCCACCTCGATGTTGACCGGCGACAGGGCCGTGTTGTCGGTGAAGCAAGCGCGCGCTTGGTCCAAGGACCAGTGCTTCCAGTGGATGCCCGTCTCGGCGACCAGCCGGCAGGCGCGCCACATCTCGTAAGAGAGACGGCCGAACAGCTCGTAGGGATCGCGGTAGATGCCCATCTCCTCGCCAAGCCATTCCGAATACAGGCCCCATCCCTCGCCGAAGGCGGTGAAGTAGAGGCTCTTGCGGAAGTCCGGAGCGCCGGTCTGCTCGGCGGCCAGCGAGGTCTGGATGTGGTGGCCGGGCGCGCCCTCGTGCAGCACCAGGGCGGGCAGTTCGTAGAGGGGGCGCTGGTCGAGCTCCGAGGTGTTGATCATCAGTCCGCCGGCGCGGCCGACCTTGGCGTCGCCCCCGAAGTAGCGGCCAGTGGTGTAGCCCTTCTCGATGGCGGCCGGCACCGGCCGCACGCCGTAGGTCAGGCGCGGCAGGACGCCGAAGTGGGCCGGAAGCTGGTCGTCGGCGCGCTTGGCGATCTCGCTGGCCTTCTCCAGCAACTGTTGGCGGCTCGTCGCGTAGAAGCGCGGATCCTTGCGCAGCATCGCGATGAACGCTGGCAGGTCGCCCTGGAAGCCCGCCGCCTTCATGGTCTCCTGCATCCGCGCCCGGATGCGCGCGACCTCGGCCTGGCCGATGTCGTGGATCTGATCCGGCGTCATGGTGGTGGTCGTGTGCCGCCGAGCCAGGAAGGCGTAATAGCGCTTGCCGTCGGTCAGGTCCGAGGCCGCCAGGCTCTTGGCGGCGTGAGGGACGTACTCCTCGATCATGAACTTGACGAAGCTGGCGCGGGCCGGCGCGACCTTGGCGGTCACGGCGCTTTCGCCCTCCGCCAGCAGAGCCGCTCGCGCGGCCTCTGGGATGCTGGCGGGCAGCGCCCGCAATGGCGCCAGCAGCGGATCTTCGGCCAGCGGCGTGGCGGCGATGCGCTGGGCGCGCTCCAGCACGGTCTGCGCCGTCGGAACAGCCTGCACGAAGCCGGTCTTCACCCCGCGCCGCGCATTCTCGATATTGGCCGCGTACCAGCCTGGCATGCGGTTCAGGAGAGCGATCCAGCGGCGCGCCTCGTCCTCGCTCTTCAGACGCAGCCCGCTGGCGCGGTACAACATCATCACATCGAACCCGCCGTCGCTGCTGAACGGCATTCGGGACTCGTCGAACCCGGCCGCCTCGATGCGGTCGTTCAGCGTCCACAGCAGGAGCTCGCGGGTCAGGGCCTCCTCTTCCGAGAGCCCTGACGTCCCCATCGCCGTTAGTTCGGTCCGGATGGCCTTCAGCTTGACCAGGCGCGCGGCGTCCGCGGCGGGGGTCACATCGGGCAGGCGCCAGCGGGCCTCGGCCGCGCCGCCGGAATCGGGATCCTCGTCGCCGCCGCCTAGCGACTCGAACCGGGTGACGAGGCTCGTCAGACTTTCCGAGGGGCCAGCCCACGCCGCCGACGCGGTCAGGGCGGTGAAACAGACGCCGACCAGAGCGGCGCGCCAGGGTGCGATGCGAGTCATGCGCCGCAGCTTAGGCGAAGGTTCGTCGACTAGCGATACGTCGGCGCGAACCGCGACGCGGTCTGCTTTGTCCAAAATTCGGAAGAACCGAGAATGGAGCGGGCGAAGAGATTCGAACTCTCGACATCCACCTTGGCAAGGTGGCGCTCTACCACTGAGCTACGCCCGCGCTATTCGCGAGATATGGTCTCCTCCAACCCTTCCCGAAATCGGGAGGAATGGAGCGGGCGAAGAGATTCGAACTCTCGACATCCACCTTGGCAAGGTGGCGCTCTACCACTGAGCTACGCCCGCATCGGAGGGGCTTGGTGAAGCGCCCCTCGACGAGGAGGCGGCTTATGGCAGAGCGCTTCGCGGTTTGCAAGCGCCCTTTGAGGGGTTGCGAAGCGGCTTTTTTCGACGCCTTGATCTGACCGGGTTTCAGCCGGCTTTTCGTCCGGCGATCTTGGGGCGGAGTCGTGGCGTTGCGTCTGTTCGTGTTCGGTCTGGGCTATGTGGGCGCGGCCTTCGCCAACGCCTTGCGGGCGCGCGGTTGGACGGTCGCCGCCAGCGCGCGGAGCTCCGAACAGGCCCAAACCCTGCTCGCCAGCGGCGTCACGCCGGTGGACCCAGCCGACCGCGACGCCATGGCGCGGGCCCTGACCGGCGTGAGCGCCATCCTGATCACCGCCCCGCCTGGCCCCGACGGCTGCCCCGCGCTCGAATCGATCGTCCCCGCCCTCGCCCAGGCGGAGGCCTTCCCGGACTGGATCGGCTATCTGTCGACGACCGGCGTCTATGGCGACTTCGACGGACGGTGGGTGTTCGAGACCTCGCCGCTGAAGGCGCAATCGGTCGAGGGCGCGCGCCGCGTCGGGGCCGAGCGCGACTGGCAGGAGGTCGGGCGCGGCATGGGTCTGACGGTCACGGTCTTCCGCCTGCCCGGCATCTACGGTCCGGGCCGAAGCGCCCTGGATCGCCTGCGCGCCGGCGAAGGCCGTCGGATCGTCAAACCCGGCCAGGTGTTCAGCCGCATCCATGTCGACGACATCGTCTCGGGCCTGCTGGCCTCGCTGGACAAGCCCCGCGCGGGCGGCGTCTACAACCTGGTCGATGACGAGCCCGCCCCGCCGCAGGACGTCATGGAGCACGCCGCGCGCCTACTGGGCGTCCCTGTCCCGCCGGACCTGCCGTTCAACGAGCTGGACCTGTCGCCCGCCACCCGCCGCTTCTACGCCGAGAACAAGCGTGTCTCGAACGCCCGGGCCAAGGCCGAGCTTGGGTGGACGCCAGCCTATCCGACCTATCGCGAAGGACTCGCGGCGATCCTGAAGACTGGCGGCTGATCGGCTACTCGTCGTCGATGGCCGGCAAGCGCGGCGTGATGCCCACGGCCTCCAGGCCCGCGGCGTTCCGCAGGCGGGCCGCGCGAGCAAGACGGCGCGAAACCAGGTCGCCCTCCTCCGGCTCGGCCAGGCCCTTGGCCTCGGACACGGCCGCGACCAGACGCCCCAGGTCCTGGGGACGCGAAAGACGGTGATCGCCATCCTTGATCAGAGTGAAGACCACGTCCTGGCTGGTCAGGGCGTTGGCCAGCTCCAGGGCGTGGGTCCAGGGCACGTCGGGATCGGCGCCGCCTTGCAGCACCCGCACCGGAATATCGATCGGCACGGGTCCCGGCAGGATCGACCACCGCGCGCCGTCCTCCAGCAGCTCGCGCGTGATCGGATAACCCCCATCGTCGTACTCTGAAGGACGGATCCAGAAGCCGTCGCGGGCGATCGCCGCCTTGGCCTCGTCCGAGAGTTCGGGCGTCATCAGCTTCTCGGTGAAATCCGGCGCCGGCGCGATCAGCACCATCGCCTTGACCCGGTCAGGCCGCGCGATCGCCGCCAGGCACGCCAGCCAGCCGCCCATCGACGAGCCGACCAGCACGAGCGGGCCTTCGGTCAACTCGTCGATCACCGCCAAGGCGTCCGCGCGCCAGCGGCTGATCGTGCCGTCCTTGAACGCGCCATCGGACTCGCCGTGCCCGAAATAGTCGAAGCGGACATACGACCCGCCGCTGGCCTGGGCCTGCTCGGCCAACACCTGAGCCTTGGTCCCGGTCATGTCGGAATGGAAGCCGCCGAGCCAGACGACGGTCGCGCCCTCCCCGGAAATCCGTCGGAAAGCGAGCTTGGAGCCGTCTTCGCGCGTTAGAGCGCCGGGGGATTCGGTCATGGCGTCGCCTCGATCGTTTCGCTAGTTAAAGCCCGCGTTGTCCTCGCGAGAGTCGTGTGTCCGACCTACCTCCCGATTTCACCTTGCTGCAAGTGACGCCGGAGCTGGAAACCGGCGGCGCGGAGCAGACGACGATTGATGTCGCCCACGCGGTGGTGGCGCAAGGCGGCAAGGCCCTGGTCGCGACCAAGGGCGGTCGGATGGCCGCGCGCCTGACCGCCGACGGCGGCCGCCTGGCGCAGATGCCGGCCCAGTCCAAGAACCCGCTTGTCATGCTGGGCAACGCCGCCCGGCTGATCGACCTGATCCGACGCGAGAAGGTCAGCCTGGTCCACGCCCGCTCGCGCGCCCCGGCGTTCAGCGCCCTGTGGGCCGCTCACGCCACCAAGACCCCGTTCGTGGCGACCTACCACGGGGTCTACAACGCCAAGTCCAATCTCAAGCGCTGGTACAATGCGGTGATGACCAAGGGCGACCTCGTCATCGCCAACTCGGAATACACACGCCAGCATGTGATCCGTGAGCATGGCGTCCCGGCGGAAAAGGTGGTCGCCATTCCGCGCGGCGTGGATCTCTCGCGCTTCGAGCCCGGCATGGTCGGTTGCGAGCGTGTGAAGGCGCTCGCCGACTCGTGGGGCGTGGCGCTGGACGAACGGCGTCTGAAGGTGCTGCTGGCCGGCCGCTTGACCCGCTGGAAGGGCCAGGCCCTGCTGGTGGAGGCCATGACCCTGCTGAAGGCGCGCGGCGAGGATCGGGTCCTGCTGCTGCTGGCCGGCGACGACCAGGGCCGCAAGGGCTATCGCGCCGAACTGACCGACGCCATCGCCGCGGCGGGCCTCGAGGATCGCGTGAAGCTGGTCGGCCACTGCGACGACATGCCGGCCGCCTATCTGCTGGCCGATCTGGCCATCGCCCCTTCGCTGGAGCCGGAGGCCTTCGGCCGCACCGCCGTCGAGCCGCAGGTCATGGGCCGCCCGGTCATGGCCGCCGACCATGGGGCGACGCGCGAGACGGTGGTTCCCGGCGAGACGGGCTGGCTGGTGAAACCTGGCGACGCCGAAGCCTGGGCCAACGCCCTGACGGAGGCTTGCGACGCCGGCGCCGCGAAGCGCCAAGTCATGGGCCAGGCGGCGCGAGCGCGAGCGCGACGGTTGTATTCGGTGGACGCGATGTGCGAAGCCACGCTCGATGTCTATGCTCGCGTTCTGCGGGCTCGGGCCGCGGAGCATTCGTCTTGAGCAAGGAGATCAAGAAGGTCCTGGTCATCAAGCTGGGGGCGCTGGGCGACTTCGTCCTGGCCCTGGCGGCGATGAAGAAGATTCGCGAGGCGCATCCCAAGGCCAAGATCACCCTGCTGACCACGCCGCCGTTCGAAGCGTTGGCCAAGCTCAGCCCCTATTTCAACGCCGTCGAGACCGATGGCCGCCCGGGCGACCTGAGCGGGACCCTGACCATGATCAGCCGGATCCGCAAAGCCGGCTATGATCGGGTCTACGACCTGCAAACCAACAGCCGGACCAACTGGTATTTCCAGCTGCTGCGCCCGTTCCCGCCGCAGTGGAACGGCATCGCCTTCGGCTGCGCCCTGCCGCAGAAGGGCAAGGCGCGCCTAGGCATGCACACGCTGGAGCGACAGGCCGATCAGCTGAAGGCCGCGGGCATATGGCCCGACGCGCCCACCGAGCCCGGCAGCGCGCCCGCGCCGGATCTGTCGTGGATCCTGAAGAAGCAGAAGCAGGCGCCCTCCACCGCCGCCAAGCCCAAGCCGTATGTGCTGCTGGTGCCCGGCGGGTCGGCCCATCGGCCGGAAAAGCGCTGGCCCGTCGAGTTCTACGCCCAGCTGGCGTCGCTGCTTAAGGCGCGCGGCTTCGACATCGTGATCATCGGCGGCCCGCAGGAAAGCGCGATGGCCCGCCAGATCCAGAAGGCCGCCGCCGGCGCTCGCGACCTGACTGGCCGCACCGACTTCGCGCAGCTCGCTCTGCTCGGCGCCAAGGCGGCTCTGGCCGTCGGCAATGACACGGGCCCGACCCACCTGCTGGCCGCCGCCGGCGCGCCGACCATCGCCCTGTTCTCGGACGCCTCGGATCCGGACCTCTGCGCGCCGCGCGGCCATGTGACGGTGATCCGCTCGCCGGATCTGCAGGCCTTGCCGGTCAGCACGGTCGCCAGCGCGGCCATGGCGCTAACGACGCGCTGAGGCGCTAGCCTCTTAGTAGCCCGCGTACCGGCCCGGCTTGTGGTTGGCGATGATCACCGCGCTCAGCGCAACGGCGCTGGCGATCGACAGCAGCAGCTTGTCGAAGCTGATCGTGAAGAAGGCGGTGGCGACGACCACGCAGTCCGCCGCCATCTGCACCTTGCCGGCGCTGATCCCGCGCCGCTCCTGCAAATAGAGCGCCAGCACCCCAATCCCGCCGACGCTGGAGCGGTGCCGCGCCAGGGCCAGGATACCCATGCCGACGATCGTGCCCCCGAAGATGGCGGCGAAGATCGGATCGACGCCCGTCACCTTCAGCCAATGCGGCATGGCCCAGGCGAAGCCCGCCAGCAGCAGGTTGGTCACCAGGGTCTTGAAGGTGAACATCCAGCCCAGGGTGCGCTGGGCCAGCACATAGAACGGCAGGTTCAGGACGAAGAACACGACGCCCACAGGCCAGCCGCTCAGGTACGAGACGATCAGCGCCACCCCGGCGACGCCGCCGGTGACGAGGCCCGCGGCCTTCAGCAAGGTCAGGCCGACAGCGATGAAACTGGAGCCGATCAGGAGGGCGTGGATGTCCTCCAGGGCGGTATGGCGATGCGGATTCATGGAGATCAGGCAGGGGTCTTGGTCTGGAGGACATGCGTCCCCGCCTCGCCGTTTCCCCCTTGTCGCCCGTTCGCTCCGAAAAAACTCGGTCCGGCGACGTCTCTTTAACCGCCTTCGCTTGATAGAGCGCGGCCGGCGCGTCATATATCAGTTTCTCGCGGCGCGCCCAGCGCGGCGCGTATGCGTTCAGCCCTACCCTATCAACAGCCTCGGAGCCGCCCCTATTCGCCGTCCTATGCAAACGCCGCCCGTCAAGGATGGGCCGCGTATCAACGATGAAATCCGTGTCCCCCGCGTCCTGCTGATCGACCAAAACGGCGAGAAGCAAGGCGAGATGCCGACGTCCGCCGCCCTGGAAGCGGCCGAGGAGGCTGGCCTGGACCTGGTGGAAATCGTTCCGAACGCCAATCCTCCCGTCTGCAAGATCCTGGACTACGGCAAGTTCAAGTTCCAGGAGCAGAAGAAGAAGAACGAGGCGCGCAAGCGGCAAAAGGTCGTCGAGCTCAAGGAAATCAAGCTCCGTCCGAACATCGACGTTCACGACTACGAAGTGAAGGCCAAGTCGATGCATCGCTTCTTCGAGGAAGGCGACAAGGTCAAGGTGACCCTCCGCTTCCGCGGTCGCGAAATGGCGCACCCGGAACTCGGCATGAAGCTGCTGCTCAAGGTCAAGGCCGACTTCGATGAGGTCGCCAAGGTCGAATACGAGCCGCGCATGGAAGGCCGGCAGATGATCATGATCCTGGCCCCGCGCTAGGACTGGATCACGGGTAGACAACGAAACGCCCCGGCCCTCGCGGCCGGGGCGTTTTGTTTTGGGCCCTCAGCGACAAGGGCGAGTACTCGACATCCGCTCAATCTTTGCTAGCGTTCGGCGAAGTTCGAGGGGATTTCCGTGCTGAAGACTACCCTGGCCGCCATGGCGGCATGCGTCGCCCTGGCCGCCTCGTCAGCGCGAGGCACCCCGCTCGAAGCCTATGGCCGCCTGCCTTCAATCAACATGGTGGATGTCTCGCCGGACGGCTCGGCGCTGGCGCTCATCGTGACCGTCAACGACGAGAGCCAGGTGGTGGTCAAGTCGCTGACGGGTCCCGTGCTGGCGTCAGCCAAGATCGGCTACCGAAAGGTGCGGAACGTGCAGTGGGCGGACGGCGACCACGTGGTGATCGAAGTCTCCAACACCGCCGTCATTGATGGCGTCAGCTATTTCCGCGAGAATTTCCAGGCCGTCAGCCTGAACATCCGGACCGGCGATTTCGTGCAGTTGCCGACCAAGGCGCTCGACACGGTGGTGAACGTCATCGCCGGACGCACCCAGCCCGCCCGCGACGGCAAGAAGTCAGTGCTGCTGGTGCCCCTGATGAGCACGGAAGCCCGCAATATGCAGGCCAAGGGCAGCCATCTGGACCTATTCAAGATCGATCTGGACAGCGGCCAAGCCCTGGTCGCGCAGATGGGCGATTCCGACACCTACGACTACCTGGCCAACGCCGACGGCAAGGTCCTAGCCAAGGCCAGCTACAAGGAGAACGAGGGTCAGAACAACGCAACCTGGACCATGCAGCTGCGGAAGGGCGGCGGCTGGCAGACCGTGTTCTCCACCACCGAGGCGGCCGAGACCCCCTCGCTGTGGGGCGTCGCGCCGAGCGGTCAGTCGGTGATCATCGACACCTGGGACAAGGACGCCAGCCTGTGGCGTCCCACGCTCATCGGGCTGTCCGACGGCGAGTCCGCGGGCTTCGTGGGACCGGCCCGGGATCTTTCGCCCGTCATCGGCCCCGACGGCGTGGTGCTTGGCTTCAGCTACCAGAATAATTTCGTCGAATACGAGTTCATCGAACCCCGGCTGAAGGCTCTGTGGCCGCCGTTCCGGGCCGCTTTCAAGAACCAGTCGGTGTCGCTGGCGTCGTGGACGCCCGATTTCAAGAAGCTGGTCCTCTTCGTTCAAGGACCCGACAACGCCGGCGCCTACTACATGGCCGACACGACCACCAAGCGCGTGGACCCGATCGGCGTGGCCTATTCCAAGATCGGCCCCGCCGACGTCGCGCCGGCGCGCCAGATCCGTTATCTAGCGGGCGATGGTCTCGAGATCGACGCGATCCTGACCACACCGAGAGGGCGCGAGGAAAAGAACCTGCCGCTGATCGTTCTGCCGCACGGCGGACCGGCGGCCTATGACACGACGGCCTTCGACTACTGGGCCCAGGCGCTGGCCTCGCGCGGCTATGCCGTTCTGCAGCCGAACTTCCGCGGCTCGACCAATCGCGGCCATGCTTTCAAGGTGGCGGGCTACGGCGAATGGGGTCGCAAGATGCAGACCGACCTTTCAGACGGCGTAGCGTTCCTGGCCAAGCAGGGCGTAATCGATCCCAAGCGCGTCTGCATCTTCGGCGGCAGCTATGGCGGCTACGCCGCGCTCGCGGGCGTGACCTTGCAAAAGGGCGTCTATCGCTGCGCCGTCTCCGTGGCCGGCCCCGCCGACCTGCCCGGCCGCCTGCATGACGAAATCCTTCGCTCGGGCGAGCAGAGCAGCCTTATCCGCTATCGCAAGCGCTTCTACGGGGTGACCGGCGAGCGCGACCCGAAGCTGCGAGAGATTTCTCCCGCCGCCCACGCCGACAATGTCGAGGCTCCAGTTCTTCTGATCCACGGCAAGGACGACACGGTTGTTCCGTATGCTGAGAGCCAAAAGATGGCCGCCGCGCTCAAGGCCGCTGGCAAACCTTACGAGTTCGTGACGCTGGATGGCGAAGATCACTGGCTCTCGCGCAGCCAGACCCGGTTCCAGATGCTCACCGCCGCCGTCGCCTTTATCGAGAAATACAACCCGCCAAACTAGAGCGCCTGTTTTGGCGGTCGTCAGAAGAGCGGAACACGCGTAAACCCCGCCCGCCATGTCCGATACCGCCCACAGCACCCGCGCCCTGGCCGTCCTGCTCCTGGTTGTTTTCATCAACCTGGTGGGCTTTGGCGTGGTCATTCCGCTGCTGCCTTTCTACGCCAAGGCGATGAACGCCGCCCCGTGGCAGGTGACGACGATGTTCGCCGCCTACAGCCTGGGACAGTTCTTCGGCGAGCCGTTCTGGGGAAGACTGTCGGACCGGATCGGTCGGCGGCCGGTGCTGATCGTGACGATCCTGGCCAACGCCGCGGCCTATGTGGCGCTGGCCTTCGCGCCCAACATCTGGATCGCCATGGCCATCCGCCTGGTCGGCGGCTTTGGCAGCGGCAATATCTCGACGATCCAGGGCTACATGGCCGACGTGACGCCGCCGGAGAAGCGCGCGGGCCGCATGGGCCTGCTGGGCGCGGCGTTCGGAGCGGGCTTCGTCATCGGCCCGTCGCTGGGCGGCCTGCTGGCCCATCCCAGCGCCGGACAACTCGGTTTCCAGATCCCGCTGTTCGTCGCCGCCGGTATGGCCGCCGCCGCCGCCATCGGCGTGGTCGTCTTCGTCACGGAGAGCCGGGCTGGCGCGGTCGCGGGCCATCCTCAACCGGGGCGCGGCGAGGCGCTCGCCCAGGCCGCGGCTCACCCGATCCTTTCACGGGTGCTGCTGGTGACGCTGGTCTCGACCGGCGCCTTCGCGGGCATGGAGTCGATCTTCGGCCTGTGGGCCAACGCGCGCTTTTCCTGGGGGCCGCGCGAGGTCGGGCTATGCTTCGCCATCATCGGGATCATCGCCTCGCTGGGTCAGGGCGTGCTGACGGGCCGCCTAGCCCGCCGGTTCGGCGAGAGCCGGGTGCTGACCACCGGCCTTTTCATCATCATGCTGAGCCTGTTCGCCACGCCGTTCGCGCCGCATCCCAGCCTGGCCATGGTCGCGGTGGGCTGCACCGCATTTGGCCAGTCGCTGGTCTTCCCTTGCGTGGCCGCCCTGATCTCCCGCGCCAGCCCGCCGGATCGCCAGGGCCAGATGCTGGGCCTGAACATGGCCGCCGGCTCTCTGGCGCGCATCGCCGGACCGCTGACGGCCGGGCCGCTGTTTGGTCTCGCGGCCGGCGGTCCCTACTGGCTGGGCTCGGCGCTGATGATTCCCGCGATCGCCTTCGCCGTGACGATCGTCCACAGAACCAAGACGGCCGCCTAAATGCTTGCCAGCGGCGAGTCTTTCCTGTAGCAACGCCGCCTTTCCGGAACCGCCTGGCCATTGGCATGCCATGGCGGTTCGTCATGCTTCCAGAGGACGGGGCGAAAGCTCCGACGCGAAATGCCGAAGTTGAAGACGAAGTCGGGCGCCAAAAAGCGCTTCAAACTGACCGCCACGGGCAAGCTGAAGGCCGGCGTCGCCGGCAAGCGCCACCGCCTGATCGGTCACAATGGCAAGTACATCCGCCAACAGCGCGGCACGAAGGTCATGACCGAGGCTGACGCCAAGATCATCAAGACCTACCTGCCCTACGGCCTGTAAGAGGAGCGCTGACACATGGCTCGCGTGAAACGGGGCGTCGTCGCCCACGCCAAGCACAAGAAGGTTCTCGAGCAAGCCAAGGGCTTCTACGGGCGCCGCAAGAACACCATCCGTACGGCGAAAGCCGCGGTCGACAAGGCCGGCCAGTACGCCTACCGCGACCGCAAGGTGCGCAAGCGCGCCTTCCGTTCGCTGTGGATCCAGCGCATCAACGCTGGCGCCCGTCTGGAAGGCTTCACCTACTCGCAATTTATCCACGGCCTGGATGTGGCCGGGATCGTGATCGACCGTAAGGTCCTCGCCGACATCGCCGGCGCCGATCCGGTTGCGTTCAAGGCCATCGCCGACAAGGTTCGCGCCGCCCTGGCCTAAGGACATCTGGGCTTTTCGAAGCCCAATCGATCCTGAAAAGCCCTTCGGTGCGAACCGGAGGGCTTTTTGCTGCGCGCTCCCCTACTCCCCCGCGACCAAATCCTCTAGACGGATGCCCGTCATGACCGATCTCAACACCCTCGAAGCCGACGTGCTGGCCCAGGTGGCCGCCGCTGGCGATCTCCAAGCGCTCGACGCCGTCCGCGTGGCCGCCGTCGGCAAGACCGGCTCCATCTCGGGCCTGCTGAAAACCCTGGGCGCGATGAGCCCCGAGGAGCGCAAGACCCAAGGCGCGGCGATCAACGCCCTGCGCGACAAGGTCACCGAGGCGATCGCCGCCAAGAAGGCCGCGCTGGAAGCCGCCGAGCTGGACGCGCGCCTGGCCAGCGAGACCCTGGACCTGTCCCTGCCCGCGCCCTACCGCCGCAAGGGCTCGGTCCACCCGACCATGCAGACCATGGACGAGATCGTCGCGGTCTTCGCCGAGATGGGCTTCGCCGTCGCCGAGGGGCCGGACATCGAGGACGACTTCCACAACTTCACGGCCCTGAACTTCCCCGAGAAGCACCCGGCCCGCGAGATGCACGACACCTTCTTCTTCAACACGAAGGAGAACGGCGAGCGCATGCTGCTGCGCACGCATACGAGCCCCGTGCAGGTGCGGACCATGGTCAGCCAGAAGCCGCCGATCCGCATCATCGCGCCGGGCCGCACCTATCGCGTGGACAACGACGCCACCCACACGCCGGTGTTTCACCAGGTCGAGGGCCTCGTCATCGACAAGGGTATCCACATGGGCCACCTGAAGTGGACCCTGGAGACTTTCCTGGCGCGGTTCTTCGAGACCGACGCGGTCACGACACAGTTCCGTCCGCACCACTTCCCGTTCACCGAGCCGTCGGCCGAGATGGACGTGCAGTGCGATCGCTCGGGCGGCGAGATCAAAATCGGCCAGGGCACGAGCTGGCTCGAGATCCTGGGCTGCGGCATGGTTCACCCGAACGTCCTGCGCGCCTGCGGCATCGATCCGGACGAGTACCAGGGCTTCGCCTTCGGCATGGGCGTCGACCGCCTGGGCATGCTGAAGTACGGCATGCCGGACCTGCGCGACATGTGGTCGTCGGACGTCCGCTGGCTGTCGCACTACGGCTTCAGCGCCTTCGCCGCGCCGAACCCGGCCAGCGGCTTGAGCTGATCGCCCTTCTGGAATTCAACCAACCCCTCCGCGCGGCGGCGGGGCTTGGAGATCGAAAATGAAATTCACCCTGTCCTGGCTCAAGGATCACCTTGAGACCACCGCCACCGTCCCCGAGATCGTCGCGGCCATGACCATGGCCGGACTCGAGGTCGAGCACGTCATCGATCCGGCGACCAAGCTTAAGCCCTTCACGGTCTGCAAGATCGTCGAGGCCGCGCGGCACCCGAACGCCGACCGCCTGCAGGTCTGCCAGGTTGACACCGTCGACGGCCGCAAGGAGATCGTCTGCGGCGCGCCGAACGCTCGCGCGGGCCTGACGACCATCTACGCTCCGATCGGCGCCTATGTGCCTGGCCTGGACGTCACCCTGGTCGAGAAGCCGGTGCGCGGCGTCGTCTCGAACGGCATGCTCTGCTCGGCCGCCGAGCTCGAATACGCCACCGAGAGCGACGGCATCATGGAGCTGCCCGACAGCCTGGCCGTCGGCACGCCGGCCGTCGACGCGCTCGGCCTGGAAGCCGTGATCGACTTCGAAGTCACTCCCAACCGCCCCGACTGGCTGGGCGTCGCCGGCATCGCCCGCGACTTGGCCGCCGCCGGCGTGGGCGCGCTGAAGGACCTGTCGATCGCGCCGGTCGCTGGAACCTTCCCCTGCCCGATCACCGTCAAGGTCGACGGCGAGGCCTGCCCGGTGTTCGCCGGCCGCCTGATCAAGGGCGTCAAGAACGGGCCCTCGCCCAAGTGGCTGCAGGACCGCCTGACCGCCATCGGCCTGCGCCCGATCAACGCCCTGGTGGACGTCACTAACCTGATCTCCTACGACCGCGCCCGACCGCTACACGTCTATGACGCGGCCAAGCTGTCGGGGACCGAGATCTCGACCCGCCTGGGCCGTCACGGCGTGCATGGCGATGAGCACCTGATCGCGCTGGACGGCAAGACCTACGAGCTGACGCCCGAGATGTGCGTGATCGCCGACGCCCATGGCGACCGGCCGATCGGGCTGGGCGGCGTGATGGGCGGCGAAAGCACCGGCTGCTCGGACGAGACGGTCGACGTCTTCATCGAGAGCGCCTGGTTCGAGCCGATCCGCATCGCCCAGACGGGCCGCGCCACCGGCATCAACAGCGACGCCCAGTACCGCTTCGCCCGCACGGTCGACACCGGTTCGGTCGTGCCGGGGATCGAGCTAGCCACCAAGCTGATCCTCGAGCTCTGCGGCGGCCAGCCGTCGGAGATCATCGTCGCCGGCGAGGCCCCGGCGGCGCCGAAGGGCTTCGCCTTCGATCCGGCCTATGTCGAGCAACTGTCAGGCCTGTCGGTCTCGGCCGATCGCGCGCGCCAGATCCTGGTCGCCCTGGGCTTTGACGTGAAGGACGGCTCGCCCTGGATCATCACGCCGCCGACCTTCCGCCGCGACGTGGAAGGCAAGGCCGACCTGGTCGAAGAGATCGCCCGCATCGCCGGCTACGGCGCCCTGCCCTCGACGCCGCTGCCTGAAGTTCCGCGCGCGGTGGGCGGCATCCTGACCGCCAAGCAGGCCCGCGCCCGCACGGCGCGCCGGGCCCTCGCCGCCGCCGGCTACGCCGAGGCGGTGACCTACAGCTTCACCAGCCGCAAGATCGCCGAGCTGTTCGGCGGTGGGCAGGCCGAGCTTGTGCTGGCCAATCCGATCGCCTCGGAACTGGACTGCATGCGCCCGTCGCTGCTGCCCAACCTGATCGAGGCCGCCGGCCGCAACGCCCGCCAGGGCTTCCCGGACGCGGCCCTGTTCGAGATCGGTCCGACCTTCCACGGCGACAGGCCGGCCGACCAGCGCACCGTCGTCTCGGCGATCCTGGTCCCCAAGGCTCCGCGCGGCTGGGACAAGACCCCGCAGGGCGACGTCTTCACGGTCAAGGCCGATCTGCTGGCCCTGCTGGAGGAGCTGGGCGCGCCCGTCGCCTCGCTGCAGACCGCGCAAGGCTCGGCCTCCGCCTGGTGGCATCCGGGCCGCTCGGCGCGCCTGCAGCTGGGCCCCAAGGCGGTGATGGCCGAGTTTGGCGAGATCCACCCGGCGGTCTTGAAGGCCCTGGACGTGGCCGGCCCGGTCTACGGCTTCGAGATCACCCTGGAGGCGATCCCCGAGCCTAAGAAGAAGTCGGTCAAGACGCGTCCGGCCTTCTCGCCCTCGCCCCTGATGCCGCTGACCCGCGACTTCGCCTTCCTGGTCGAGAAGACCAAGGCCGCCGGCGATCTCGTGAAAGCCGCCGCCGGCGCTGACAAGGCCCTGATCACCGCCGCGCGCGTATTCGACGTCTATGAAGGCCCCGGCGTGCCGGAGGGCTTCAAGTCGATCGCGATCGAGGTCGTGGTCCAGCCCCGCGAAGCCACGCTCACCGACGCCGAGATCGAAGCCCTGTCGGCCAAGGTCGTCGCGGCGGCCGAGAAGGCCGGCGGGAAGCTGCGGGGGTAGTCCCTTCTCCCCTTGCGGGAGAAGGTGGCGGCCGCCAGGCCGACGGATGAGGGGTCGCTCAGGCGGCCCCTTTTCTTGGGCGGCTATGTCATTCAACCCCTCATCCGGCGCTGCGCGCCACCTTCTCCCGCAAGGGGAGAAGGAGACCAATCTGCCGCCTTTCCAGGCGCCCCGCCTCGCCAGAGGCAAAACCCGCCCTCCTCCGCGGCCGAACGTCCCTGCTCTGGACGAGCCCTTGCGCGGTAGTGAATGTCACGCTACCTGTAACAAGCGCCAACTGGACTCATCGCTTCCACATGCAATCGACCTTCGCCTTCGCCGCCTTCGTGACCACCGGCCTCGCCGCCGTGGCTGCGATGTCGTGCGCGGTGTCGATGTGGAACATGATTAACCAGATTAAAACCGTGCGAGTTCGAACGGGGCAAAATCGGCGCAAGCAGCGGTAGGGGACCCTACCAAAACCAAAGCCGAAGGATCGCAAGATCTCCAAAAAGCCCCGCTCACCCGAGCGGGGCTTTTTTGTTGCGCGGTTCCTCGGTCCTCCCAGTCTCTCAGATCCAAGGACCAAGACGATGAGCTACCTGCCCTCTCCACCCGCCTTCCACAGCGACGCCGACGGCGTCACCGTGCACCAGTTGCTGCTGGCCGCGCAGGACGCGCCCAGCGCGCTCGACGCCGTTCGCCAAGGCCTGGCCGACAGCGGCGCCGAACTGTGCGGCCTTACGATGAAGCCCGTCGGCCAGATCGTCGAAGCCTCGTTGCGCGTGCGCCATCTAGGCGACCAAGCCGCCCGCCTGCTGGCCCGCGACCTCGCCGCCTGGCCGGGCGTCAATTCGGCCTCGGTCGAGCACCAGTGGGTCCGCCCGTGCGCTTAGACAGCCTTAAACCCGAGGACGACAAACGCCGCCTTTTCCTCGTCACCGCCGAGGACACGCCCGACGCCCTGATGCGCGTGCTGGGCGTAGCCTCGGTCCAGCAGGCGCGGTTGCGCGCCCTGTCCGCCGCTCCCGAGGGCCAGCACATGGCCATTCGGCTCGAGATCGACGACCAGGGCGACGCCCGCGCCGAAGCCCTGGCCTCGCGCCTGGCCGCCTGTCCGGCCGTGCGCGGCGTCGGGTTCGGCTGGCGGCAGTAATTAGGCAGCCAGGAGTTCGTCGGTCGGGCCGAAGAACTCGTACTTGATGCGGTCAGGCGAGACGCCGGCCGCGGCCAGCCCGCTCACCAGCGCCCGCATGAACGGCCGCGGGCCGCAGAGATAGAAGTCAGCTGTGTCGAAGGGCGTGTTGGCCTTCAGCCAGTCGACATCCACCATGCCGTCCACGTCGTGGGTGACGCCCAGCGCGTCGCTGGGCAGGGGCTCGCTGTAGAACGTCGCCACCCGCGTGCGGCCATGCTCGGCCGCCAGGCCGCGGACATGGTGCGCCATGGCGTGGACGCGGCTGTTGATCGCCCCGTGAACGAAGTGGGTCTCGAGCTCAGGGTGATCCTTGGCGATCGCCTCCAGCATGGCGACCATCGGCGTCAGGCCGACGCCGCCGCTCAGCAGAACCACCGGGCGGTCCGACATCGGCGCCAGGTGGAAATCGCCGGCGGGCGGGGTCGCCTCGACGATATCGCCCTCGGCCACGACGTCGTGCAGGAACACCGAGCCGTGGCCCTCATCCTCGCGCTTGACCGAGATGCGATAGGTCTCGCCGTTCGGCGCCGCCGAGATCGAATAGTTGCGCTTCAGGCCCTTTTCCGACGGCGTGTCGAAACGGAAGGTCAGGTACTGGCCCGGCCGATGGGCGATCACCGGCCCGCCGTCGCGCGGACGCAGGATGAACGAGGTGATGACCTTGCTCTCGCGGATCTTCTTCTCGACCACGAACGCGCGCCAGCCGACCCAGCCCCCCGTCGCCGCGGCCGCCGCCTCGCGGATCGCCGCCTCCCGGCCCTTCAGGATGTCGGCCAGGAACCAATAGGCTTCGCCCCAGGCCGCCAGGATATCTTCGTTAGCGGCCTCGCCCAGAACGTCGACCAGCGCGCCCAGCAAGGCGGTCGCCACCGCCGCGTAGTGCTCGGGCAGGATGTGATAGCCGACGTGCTTCTGGGCCATGCGTTCGACCGCTCCGCCCAGAACACCCAGATTGTCGATGTTTTGCGCATAGGCGAGCACCGCGCCCGCAAGGGCCTTGGGCTGGGCGCCCGACGCTTGGTTGGCGTGGTTGAACAACGAGGCGATGGCCTCGTCCTGAAACAGGCGCGCGTACATCGCCTTGGTGATCGCCTCGCCATGGACGGCGAGAACCGGAGCCGTCGCCTTCACGATCGCGATCGTCTTTTCGCTAAGCTGCGTAGTCATTTCAGAACCCCTCAAAGATGCATTTTTCGCGCATCTATCTGGGAGATCGTCGTTACGCAAGATTAAATGCATTTAATGTGCATCTTTTGGCCCGAACCGCTCGACGGACCCTCGCGGCTGCTGATAAGCCGAAGGCAATGCGTCTGACTCGGTACACCGACTACGCCTTGCGCGTGCTTCTGCACCTCACCGCTTATGACGAGCGCCTGGTGTCGATCGGCGAGATTTCGCGCGCCTATTCGATCTCGCAGAACCATCTGATGAAGGTGGTCCAGGACCTCAGCAGGACGGGTTTCGTCACGGCGGTTCGGGGCCGAAACGGCGGGCTGCGCCTGGGCCGTCCTCCGGAAGAGATTCGCATCGGCGATGTCGTCCGACACACCGAGGACGGCTTCCAACTCGTCGACTGCAGCACCTGCAAGGTCGCGCCCGCCTGCACCCTGCCTCGTGGCCTGAACGAGGCGACCCGGGCCTTCCTGGCGGTTCTCGACGGCTACACCCTGGCGGACATGGCCAGCGCCCGCAGCGACCTTCGCATGCTGCTAGCCTCGCCTCCCCCTGGCGATCTAGCAATCTGAGGCGGCAGGGCGTGACGAATGTCATGTCGTCCGACTAGGCTGAGGATTGACGGAGGTCTGGATGAAGAAACCGGTTCTGGAAATGTGGCTCGAGCGCGGCCTGTTCGCCTCGCGCTGGCTGATGGCGCCCTTCTACGTTGGCCTCGTCGTGGCCTTGGCGGCGCTGATCGTGGTCTTTTTCCAGGAACTGGCGCACGAGCTGCCGCACCTGCTGTCGATGAAGCCCGAGGACGCGATCCTGCTGGCTCTGTCGCTGATCGACCTGTCGCTGGCCGCCAATCTGCTGGTGATCGTCATCCTGTCCGGCTACGAGAACTTTGTCTCCAAGATCGACACCGCCAGCCATGAGGACCGGCCCGATTGGATGGGCACGGTCGACTTCTCGGGTCTGAAGATGAAGCTGATCGCCTCGATCGTGGCGATCTCGGCGATCGCCCTGCTCAAGGCCTTCCTGAAGCTGACCGAACCGGGCCAGGCGGTGGATCAGGTCCGCCTGTTCTGGCTGGTGATCGTGCACCTGTCGTTCGTCGCGTCCGGCGTGCTGCTGGCCGTCATGGACTGGCTGAACGGCAAGGTGGAGAAGCACTAGGCCTCTCCAACGCCCTATGCCTAGAACGGCAGCGTGCGCCGCTTACGGCTATAGCCCAGATAGCCGACGTTGGCGCCCAGGCGCAGGCCGACGCCCGCGCGGATCGGGGCCAGGGTGATCTCGTCGGCCTTCTGGTAGTTCACGCCGAGTCCGCCCACGAGGTAGGCGCTGCCCTCGACGCCCGGGAAGCGGCGGAAGATCGCGTCGGGATATTGCAGGTTATAGCAGAGGGTGAAGACGCGGCTGGCGTTGCCGCCCCAGTCCCAGCCGATCGACGGCCCCTGCCAGAAGACCTCCATCGTCGGACGGCCCTTCATGTAGAGCAGGCCCCGGCCATAGCGGAGCCCGACGGCGATGGCGCCAGAACCCTCCTCGCCCGCGATATAGCCCGTGGGCTGGCCCTTCTCCTTGAACACCCGCTCGATCGCCGCGCCAGCGCTCTCGGCCGTCACGCCCAGGAAGTCGGAGGTGGCGCGCACCATCTCGTCGCGCGAATAGGTCGAGGCCCCGCCGGTCTCGTAGACCGGCCCGCTGGAGCCGGCCGGCGGCGGGTTGGCCTGGCGCGCCAGGGCGTCGGTCGCCGAGGCGGTCAGGCCGGCGGCGGCGCCGGAGAGGATCAGCTTGCGACGGTCCATGGGTGGGCCTCCAGGTCGGTTACTTTGCAACACTGTTGCAAGCCATTGAGACGGGTTTGCGGCCCCAAACTTAACGCGCGGTTAAGCATGACCGCCCGCCTTGCCGCACCCGCCCCCTCGCGAAGCGGGCCAAATGTGCTAGAGGCTGCGGCATGACTTCGACGCCTCTCGACAAGATCCGTAACTTCTCGATCGTTGCGCACATTGACCACGGCAAATCGACGCTGTCCGATCGCCTGATCCAGACCACCGGCGGCCTCACCGCGCGCGAGATGAGCGCGCAGGTGCTGGACAACATGGACATCGAGAAGGAGCGCGGGATCACCATCAAGGCGCAGACCGTGCGCCTGACCTACAAGGCCAATGACGGCGAGACCTATATCCTCAATCTGATGGATACCCCCGGGCACGTCGACTTCGCCTACGAGGTGTCGCGCAGCCTGGCCGCCTGCGAAGGCTCGATCCTGGTCGTCGACGCCTCCCAGGGCGTGGAGGCCCAGACCCTGGCCAATGTCTACCAGGCCATCGACAACAACCACGAGATCGTCCCCGTCCTGAACAAGGTCGACCTGCCCGCCGCCGACGTCGAGCGCGTCAAGGCGCAGATCGAGGATGTCATCGGCCTGGACGCCTCCGACGCCGTCGAGTGCTCGGCCAAGACGGGCCTGGGCATTCCCGACGTCCTGGAAGCCATCGTCACCCGCCTGCCCGCCCCCAAGGGCGACCCCAACGCCCCGCTCAAGGCCCTGCTGGTCGACGCCTGGTACGACGCCTATCTGGGCGTCGTCGTCCTGGTCCGCATCTTCGACGGCGCGCTGAAGGCCGGCCAGCAGGTCCGCATGATGCAGACCGGCGCCACCCACCGCATCGACAAGGTCGGCGTCTTCACGCCCAAGGCCACCGACGTCGAGTACCTGGGCCCCGGCGAGGTCGGCTTCTTCACCGCCTCCATCAAGGAAGTGGCCGACGCCGCCGTCGGCGACACCATCACCGACGAGAAGAAGCCCACCGCCGCCCCGCTCAAGGGCTTCAAGGAAGTGGTCCCGGTCGTGTTCTGCGGCCTCTTCCCGGTCGACGCCGCCGACTTCGAGGACCTGCGCGCCGCCGTCGGCAAGCTGCGCCTCAACGACGCCAGCTTCACCTACG
Source organism: Caulobacter sp. X (assembly GCF_002742635.1). NCBI lineage: Bacteria > Pseudomonadati > Pseudomonadota > Alphaproteobacteria > Caulobacterales > Caulobacteraceae > Caulobacter > Caulobacter sp. X. The sequence goes on from NZ_PEGF01000001.1 coordinate 1,262,150, forward strand.
AGATGGAGAGCAGCGCCGCCCTGGGCTTCGGCTTCCGCTGCGGGTTCCTGGGCCTCCTGCACCTGGAGATCATCCAGGAGCGCCTCTCGCGCGAGTTCGACCTCGACCTGATCGCGACCGCCCCCTCGGTGGTCTACAAGATCAAGCTGCGCAACGGCGACGAGATCGAGCTGCACAACCCCGCCGACCTGCCCGACGTCATGCAGATCGAGGAGATCGCCGAGCCCTGGATCAAGGCCACGATCTTCACCCCCGACGAGTACCTGGGCGGCGTCATCAAGCTGTGCCAGGACCGCCGCGGCATGCAGCGCGAGCTCTCCTACGTCGGCAGCCGCGCCATGGTCGTCTACGACCTGCCGCTGAACGAGGTGGTCTTCGACTTCTACGACCGCCTGAAGTCGATCTCGAAGGGCTACGCCAGCTTCGACTACCAGCTGGAGGACTACCGCGCCGGCGACCTCGTCAAGATGTCGATCCTGGTCAACAGCGAGCCCGTCGACGCCCTCTCGATGCTGGTCCACCGCAGCCGCGCCGAAAGCCGCGGCCGGGGCATGTGCGAGAAGATGAAGGAGCTCATCCCCCAGCACATGTTCGTCATCCCGATCCAGGCCGCCATCGGCGGCCGCATCATCGCCCGCGAGACCGTGCGGGCCCTGCGCAAGGACGTGACCGCCAAGTGCTACGGCGGCGACGCCAGCCGCAAGCGCAAGCTTCTGGACAAGCAGAAGGAAGGCAAGAAGCGCATGCGCCAGTTCGGCAAGGTCGAGATCCCGCAGGAAGCCTTCATCGCCGCCCTGAAGATGGACGAGGATTGATCCGGGCGGTTAGCGCCGATCCTAGCTTTCAGTCTAAAGTATTCGTTATGCGAGTATTTTTCCGATGAATGAGCGAAATCAACCAGACGACCTCCAGGAAATCCGCTCTGAACTTCAGCGCGCTCTACGCCATTTGCAGGATCAAATGGCATCATTGGATCTTTTGCGAGAGCCTAGCCATGGAAATGGCTTGGAGCTCTTGCTCAAAAAACACAAGCTTCTAGCTCTGAAGATGGATGGAAACCGAAATCACGGACGCCCTCATCTACATATAGACTATCACCGTAAGAAACACATGGCCTCTTACGCGATCGACAACGGCCAACTACTTGCTGGAAACGGAACGTATGACGGAGTAGTGCAGCCGTGGATAGCGCACAACCGCATTAATCTTATAAAAGTCTGGAATGGCATTAGGGGGTCTGGCGCAGATCCGGTCATCGTAGCCCAGCTTCAGGCTAGCACTATCTAGCAGTCCAGCGGATATTCCCCTCTCGATGGACACCCTCTCCCCCGCCGACCGCAGCGCCCGAATGGCCCGCGTCAAGGGCAAGGGGTCCAGCGCCGAGATGGCGGTCCGCCGGCTCGTCCACCGCCTGGGCTATCGCTACCGGCTGCACGGCGGAAAGCTGCCTGGCCGGCCGGACCTGGTGTTCCCCGGCCGCAAGAAGGTGATCTTCGTCCACGGCTGTTTCTGGCATCGCCATCCCGATCCGGACTGCAAGCTGGCGCGGCTGCCCAAATCACGGCACGAGTTCTGGATCCCGAAGCTGGAAGGGAATCGCGCGCGCGATCTTCGTCAGCTGGCGGAGTTGGAAACCCTCGGCTGGCGGGCCCTCGTCCTTTGGGAATGCGGGCTCAAGGACGAGACTTCCCTCGAGAACGAAATTAGAACATTCTTGGACTCATGAAGTCGATCGAGCTATTCGCGGGCGCCGGGGGGCTGGGGATCGGCCTGTGTCGGGCGGGGTTCAAGCCGACCAAGGTGGTCGAGTGGAACCGCTATTGCCGCGAGACCATCGCCGAGAACCGCGCCAGCAAGGCCTCGCCCATGGCCGGCTGGCCGCAGGTCGAGGGCGATGTGCGCCATGTCGACTTTCGAGACCTCGAGGGCAAGGTTGATCTCGTCTCGGGCGGACCGCCCTGCCAGCCGTTCTCGCTGGGCGGCAAGCACCGGGCCTATGACGACACCCGCGACATGTTCCCTCAGGCGATCCGGGCGGTGCGCGAGACGCGCCCCCGGGCCTTCGTGTTCGAGAACGTCAAAGGCCTGACCCGCGCGACCTTCCGCAACTACTTCGAATATATCCGGCTGCAACTGGAGCATCCCGAGGTCACCATCAAGACCGACCGCGACGGTCGTCCGACCGAGGATTGGACCGAGCACCTCGCTCGACTCCAGAAGCACGCCACACAAAGCAAATACCCGGGGCTGCACTACCACGTGGTCGCCCAGGTCCTGAATGCCGCCGACTATGGCGTGCCTCAGAAGCGCGAACGCGTGATCTTCGTTGGCTTCCGCTCGGACGTCGATGCGAATTGGTCGTTCCCTGTCGCGACCCATTCCGCCGACGCGCTGCTGTGGGCGCAGTATCGCTCGGAAGACTATTGGGACGCGCACGAGGTCGCCAAGCGCGCGCGCCCAGACCTGTCGGCGGCTCCCGCCCGCGCGCTGGCGCTGAAGGAAAAGCCCATTGAACTGGCCTGGCGCACGGTGCGCGACGCGATCGCCGATCTGCCCGATCCCGAGTTCGAGCCCGAGGCCGCCGCCGAGATCGCCTATCACCGCTTCCAGCCTGGCGCCCGGTCCTATCCCGGCCACACGGGCAGCCCGCTGGATGAACCCGCCAAGACCTTGAAGGCCGGCGTCCACGGCGTGCCCGGCGGCGAGAACATGCTGGCGCGTCCGGATGGCTCGGTGCGCTACTTCTCCGTTCGCGAAAGCGCGCGCCTGCAAACCTTCCCCGACAGCTTCATTTTCCACGGCGCCTGGGGCGAGGTGATGCGCCAATTGGGTAACGCCGTGCCCGTTCGCCTCGCGGAGGTGATTGGCAAGGACGTCGCGCGGAAGTTACGCTACGCGGCGTGAGCAAGCCCAACTCCCTCGACCAAGAGATCGCCGGCCTACGCGACCGCGTCGCCGCGCTGACCAGCCTCGCCGATAGCGCGCCCTTCTCGCCCGCCGCGCGGCGCAAGGTCGACCACGAGCTGCGGGGGGTCATCGAGGCGCTGGAGGCGGCGCTGCGGCGCCTCGATCCGATCGCCATGCCGCGCTCGATCTTCGATCCGAGCAACCCGAAGGTGATCGGGCGCTTCACGGCCTTGGCGCTGGTGGCGCAGGAGCGCGTGCCCTTAAACGCCGTGGGGCAGTTCTACGGCTCGGGCGTCTACGCGATCTACTATCGTGGCCCCTACTCGCTGTACGCGCCTCTCTCGGGCGCGGAGACGCCCATCTATGTCGGTCAGGCCGCGCCTGGCGATCAGGGCGCGCACACCGCTCGCGAACAGGGACCCCGCCTCGCCGCGCGCTTGAACGAGCATCGAAAGAACATCGCCAAGGCGACAACCACGCTGGATGTCGCCGATTTCGACGCCCGGTATCTCGTCGTCCAATCTGGTTGGGAGACGGCGGCCGAGGACTATCTGATCCACCTGTTCAAGCCGATCTGGAACAACGAGACCAACCTGCTCTATGGGCTGGGCAAGCACGGCGACAGCGCCACGACGCGCGCCAATAAGCGCTCGCCCTGGGACACGTTGCATCCTGGCCGCGCCTGGGCCGCGAAATCGACGGAAGACGCGCGCCCCGTCGATCAGATCGTGACGGACGTGACCGCGCACTTCGCGAGACACGCTCCGTATCGCGAGCGCACGACGTTGTTGGAAGACTTCTTCGCCGAGCTGAGACAGGGCTAATCCCCCCACCTCTCCGCCCACCTAACCCCCTGAATTCCCTCGCCTGACCCCCGCTCTACGCCCCGCTCCGTCCTCGGTGTCCGGAACGGCCGTATTCTTGGGGCATGAGCAACGCACATCCCAACGCCCGCCCCACCTGGTTCCGCCTCTCGGAGGCCTCGTGGGCCCAGGTGGCCGAAGAGTACAAGAACGGCGCGACCGCCGCCGAGCTGGGGGCCAAGTGGAAAGTCTCGCCGACCAGCATCTATCGCCACGCCTGCAAGGACGGCTGGACCAAGAAGGCGCACGGCGACGCGGTGGCGCGCGAGCACGCCGCGGCCTTCGAGGCCGAGGCCGCGCGGCGGGCGGCGCTGGGCGGCGCGGGGCCCCTGCCCGGCGAGCTGTGGCTGACCGGCGACGAGGACGCCGACGAGGAAGCCCTCAGCGCCTTTGACCCGGCCTTCGCCGCCGCGTCGGGCCGGGTCCCGCCCCCTCCCCCGCTGTCGACCGATCCCTCCGACCTGAAGGCCGCGACGCTGGCGCGGCTGGCGGCGGCGATCCAGTCGGGGCGCGACCAGGAGGCGCTGAGGCTGGCCACCCTGGCCGACCGGCTGACGCGGCTGGCCTCGGCCGACGACGTGGGGATGGGGGCGTTTCCGGGCGACGGCGCCGCGCCCGACGGCGACGAGCCCTATGACGCCGAGCGGGCGCGGCTGCTGATGACCGGCTTCGTCGACTGGCGGCCGTCGCGGGCCCAGGTCGAGCACGAGACGTCCTACATGTTCCGCTCGATCTACCTGATCGCCCTGGCCATGCTGCTGAAGCCCGACACCGTGCCGGGCCTCTTCAAGCGGCGGGTCATGCGCTTTCGCCGCGACTATCTGGGCGAGGACGATCCCCAGGCGATGGAGGCGGCCGAGATCATCACCGAGGGCCTGCTGCGCGAGCAGGAGGTGGTGGCCATGGACTTCACGGACCTGACGCCCCGTCCGGCCCGCAAGCTGCCGGCGCGGACCTGGCCGCCGCCGCGTCCGCCGTATCCCTCGCGCAAGGACCTGGCCAAGCTGGCCACGCCCCTGCCGCCGGCCGAGCCCCTTCCCGGGGCGGTGCGTTATGGGCGGAAGCGCTAGGGCCTGCCGCCTTCGGCCAGATACTGCGCCTCCCACCAGCTCAGCAGGCCCTGCTCGCGCATGACCGCGAAGAAGCGCATCAGGATCTGGGCGTGGCGTTCCGAGAAGGCGCGCCAGCGGGGCTCCTCCATCAGCTCGGGCGGGATCAGATAGCCGCGGCCGACCTTCTGGCACAGGCCGTTGTCGGTGATGCGCAGGGCGTTGCGGCGGACGCTCTCGAACGGCAGGCCCAGGGCCCGGGCGACGGCCGAGGCCGAGGCGGGCTTGCCGCCGGCGGCCAGGCCCCCGTCGAGGATGGCGAACAGCATCACCACGCTGAACGGGTCGCCGACCATCGGCATCAGGGCCTCGATCAGGCGCAGGAAGTGGTCGACCCACAGCCGCATCATCTGGCGCATCGGCAGCGGCTGGTCCGGGGTCGCGGGCGGGACCGGGGCCAGGCATCCCGCCCGGCGCAGATTGGCGTAGAACTGGGCGAAGGTGTTCCAGGTCTCCATCGCCATCTCCACCGCGTGGGGCGAGTAGGTGAAGGCCTGGGGCAGGATCACGCCGTCGTCGCTCATCACCAGGATGCCGGCCTCGGCCAGGGCGACCACGCGGCGCCGCGCGGTCTCCTGGGGCACGCCCAGCGAGGTGGCGATAGCCCGGACGCGGGCGGGCCGCCGCATCTCGTCGGGCGGCGAGGCGTCGAGGCCCGCATAGGTCTTCTGGAACTCGGGGTCGCGGGACAGGGGGGCGAGGTTGGCCTGGGCGATGGCCAGCATCAGCAGGGTGTCGAGCGCCGAGCGGTGCCCCTGCCTGCGAAATCCGTTCGGGATCAACTGGGCCGAGAAGGCCAGGCACAGGCCTTCGCAGGTCCTGTCCACCGTCGCGGTTGATGCACTCATGATGTCGAAACCCTGGGAAGGGCTCCGGGACCTGCCCCTATGCTTGGCCCCCTCGCCCGTCCACATTTTGCGCCCTGGGCTGATCTAGTCCGCGGCGCGGGCGGGCGCAATTCACAAGCTGGTCTGTATGGTTATCCGCGCGGCGATTATTCGAACGGCGGCTGCAGCCGGAAGAAGCGGGCGTCGCCCAAAAGATCGTAAACACGGCGGACACGGAAAATTTCGGGCTGGGCGCGGGCCAGGGCCAGCTCGGCCTCGGTCAGGCCAAACGGCGCGACGTCGGCGCCCAGGGTGGTCTTGACGACCAGCAGGCGCGGGGCGGCCTCGAGGTCGAAGCTGACGACGTCGCAGCCCTCCGGATCGCCGGCGCGGGCCAGGCGGACCTGATGGGCCAGGTCGGGGCGGCCGTGGTCGGTCAGGCGGCGGGCCTCGTGGGCGACGATGCTGGCCGCGCCCAGGCCCGGCAGGAAGCGGTCCTCGGCCGCGCGGGCGGCCAGGTCGAAGCGCTGGATGATCCGGGCCAGGGTCGCGTCCGGCGGCAGGGGCTGGGGCGGAGCGGCCTCGATCAGCGGGACGGCCGGCGGGGCGGCGAACAGGGCGTCCGGACGGACGGCGGCGGCCAGCAGGGCGGGCTTGGCGAGGAGGGCGTCCTCGACGGCGGTCAGCAGCGGCGGGTCGTAGGTCCAGCGCGGCGGCGGGTCCTTCAGCGCCGGCAGGCCGATCAGCGAGAGCACGGCGGTGATCTCGCCCTGCTTGGCCGTCAAGGGCATGCCGGACTTGCCGGTGACGAAGCGGACGGTGCGGTCGTGGGTGGCGCGGTCGACCGGCTTGCCGGCCAGGGTCTTCTCCAGCTGGGTCAGGTAGTCGCCGACCACGACGGCGAGCTCGGCGCCCGTCCACTCGCGCCCGATGGCCTCGCGCTCCGCCGAATCCCCCGTCATCGGACGATCCTGCGCCAGCGTGGCCGCGCGCGCCAGAGCCTGGGCGGTTCAGCGCCCCGCGGTCGCCGAGGCGCCCACGGAGGCTTTGGGAGCCTCCTGGACCGGCGTCTGGTCCGCCCGCAGCCCGGCCAGCTCCATGGCGCGGCGCAGGGTGGTGACCGGCGCGGCGTCCTCGACCTTGAAGGTCAGGCTGGCGGTCAGGGCCGGGTTCTCGCCGAGATTGGCGAAGCCGCCGGGCCGCTGGGCGTTGAAGGTCACGCCATAGGTCCGGCCGGCCAGCACCCGACAGATCAGGACGAAGGTCTTCTGGTCGGAGAGCAGGCGCGGGGTCTTCACGCAGTCCAGCGGCTCGGCGCCCGGCGCGGGGGCGTAGTTCCAGGCGGCGGGCGACATCTGCTGGTCGAAGGCGGCCTTCAGGATCAGGACGCCCGGCGCGACCGTCTGGTCCTGGGCCGGATAGGTCGAGACCAGCTTGGGCGGCGGGGTCGGCGGCAGGATCAGCACCGGCGAGACGGCGTTCGGCGCCTCCGCGGCCGGCCCTTGCGTCTGAGCGCGCGCGCCCGCCCCGGCCAGGACGGCGCAGAGCACGACAGCGGGAACCAGGCGACGACGCGGCATCTTTCCAGACTGACCGCTAAGCGCGGCCTTCTCAAGGCGCCCATCGAGGCCTACATCGCGTTCATGACCGACAAGACCGACGCTCCCGCGCCCGAGGGCGAAACGCCGATGCAGCGCGCCCTGCGCCTGAAGAAGGCCGCCCAAGGCCGCCACGGCCATGGCCCCAAGGCCTCCAGCGGCAAGGTCGAGCGCGCCAGCGCCGCCGCGCCCACCGGCAAGTCCAAGCCCTGGATGACGCGGTGACGATTCCCCGGGTCCTCGGCCGCGCCTCGTCGCTGAACGTCCGCAAGGTCCTGTGGACCCTGGACGAGCTGGACCAGGCCTATGAGCGCGAGGACTGGGGCGCGGGCTTCGCCTCGACCCGGGACCCGAAGTTCCTGGCCATGAACCCCAACGCCCTGGTGCCGGTCCTCATCGACGAGCACGGCGCGCTCTGGGAAAGCAACACCATCTGCCGCTATCTCGCGACCGGGACGCCGTTGCTGCCGGAGGGCAAACGCGCGCGGGCGATCGTCGAACAGTGGATGGACTGGCAGGCGACCGAGCTGAACACCGCGTGGCGCTACGCCTTCGCCGGGCTGGTGCGCAAGGCGCCGGGCTTTGACGATCCCAAGCAGATCGCCGCCAGCGTCGAGGCCTGGAACACGGCCATGGGCCTGCTCGACGCCCGGCTGGTGGACACCGGCGCCTATGTGGCGGGCGAGCACTTCAGCCTGGCCGACATCGTCCTGGGCCTGGCTTTGCACCGCTGGCTGCACAGCCCGATCCAGCGCGTCGAATGGCCCGCCCTCACAGCCTATTACGAGCGGCTGAAGCAGCGGCCGGCGTTCGCGGCGTGGAGCCTGCCGGAGGTTCCGTGACCGGCTCGGCGCCGTCTGCGGAGAGGCTGGCGATCGGCGCGCCGGGCAGCAGAGGCTCGCCCGTCCACTCCCAGTGCCACGGCTCGTAGACGTAGTTGACGAATCCGAAGCGCCCGGCGTTCCACACCATCCAGCGGTAAAGCGGCGAACGCGCCATCGCCAGGCGGTTGGCGTCGGCCGAGGAGTCCGGGCCAAAGCCCGGCGCGGCGTCGATGAAGACGTCCAGGGCGAGACCCGTTCGGTGGGCCGAGCAGATGGTGCGGGTCAGCCCCTGGCAGTTGCGGTCGCGGGCGCAGCGCTGGGCGTCGGCGTCCGGGGCCCGGAAGCCCGAATAGATCGTCAGCGCCTCGGGCCGGCGGAGCACGCCGGCCGCGCGCGCCTCGGCGACCATCCGGCGATAGGCCTGCAGCGCGGCGGGCCGGAGCTGGATCGTCTTGCCGCCATAGCTCTCGTCCGGACGCGCGGTGGCCAGGCTAGCTTCCGCCGGCGCGCCAGGACAGACGCCGTCGCGGTTCACGCGAACGAACGGCCGCGTCAGGTGCCAGCGCGGCAGCATAACCGCGAACGCCGCCGCGTCCATCACGCCCGTTCGCGGAAGGTGGTTCGCCTGTTGCCAACGCGCCAGGGCGGCGGCGAAGCCGTCGGAGCCCGGAGCGCAACTCGTGCCGATCTCCGCCGCGATGCGCGGCGCGTAGATTTCCCAGCCCGTCTCGGGCTTTCCAAAGGGCGACCAGGCCAGGGTGGAGAGCGACGCGGCGTTGGCCGCCGCGGCGCCGGCCGGCCCCGCTTCGCTTCCGACGCACAGCGCCGGCGCGGCGACCAAGGGCGGCGCGCTCTCGGCCGATACCGGAGCCTCGGACATGGGCCCCGGACGGTCAGCCCGGGAGGGTTTCGCTTCCCAAGGCGGCCAGATCACCCACAGCCAGAACGCCCCTACGGCCAGCGCCAGAACGCCCAGCCCCCAAAGCAAACGACGCAGCGCCCTCAAATCCAGCCTCACCCGCGGTGGAACTTCGCCATGGCTCAAGCCTTCAAGCGGTGAAGTCGTTCCCGCCTGGAGTTTGCATGACCGGTCTGGTTTCCCGTTTCGCCCTCGTCGCCGTCCTGGCCCTCAGCGCCTGCGACGACAAACCGCCGGCCAAGCCCGCCCCCGCCAACACCGTGCAAAAGGCGCCAGTCCCGACCGTCGCCGCGCCGCCAGCCTCGGCCGCGTCGTCGCCGATGGCCCAAGCGATCAACGCGGCCGCCTTCGATCCCGCCGCCAGCGATCCACAAGCCCGACGTGATGTCCTGATCCGGGTCCAGACCCTGCTCGACCGCGCCCATTTCTCTCCCGGCGTGATCGACGGCCGCGATGGCGGCAATTTGAAGCTGGCGATCCAGGCCTTCCAGAAGGCGCACGACATGAGCGCCGACGGCGAGGTCAGCCAGGCGCTGCTGGACGCCCTGGTCGCGGCCGACAACGGGCCGGCGCTGGTCGACTACACGATCACCCAGAGCGACGTCGCCGGTCCGTTCACGCCCCAGCTTCCCAAGGAGGACTACGAGGCGATGGCCCGTGAGCCGGCCATGAACTACCACGACGTCGTCGAGATGCTGGCCGAACGCTTCCACATGGACGAGGCCCTGCTGCGCGACCTGAACCCGGGCGCCAACTTCAACCAGGCCGGCGTCGCGATCGTCGTCACCGCCGCCGGCGCGGACGCCCTGCCGGCCAAGGTCGCTCGCATCGAGATCGACAAGACCCTGGGCCAGGTGCGCGCCTTCGACGAAAGCGGCGCGCAGCTGGCGGTCTATCCGGCCACGGTGGGCAGCACCGAGCGCCCCGCCCCGTCCGGCGAATGGGCCGTGCGGACGTTGGCGCCGCGCCCGACCTACACCTACGACCCGTCGCGCCTGACCTTCGGCAAGCCCAAGGACAAGCTGACCATCAAGGCGGGTCCGAATAATCCCGTCGGCTCGACCTGGATCGACCTGACCAAGGACACCTACGGCATACACGGCACGCCGGAGCCGAAGCTGGTCAACAAACGCGCCTCGCACGGCTGCGTGCGCCTGACCAACTGGGACGCGGCGGAGCTGGGCTCGGCGGTCACCAAGGGCGCGAAGGTGATCTTCATGGGAACCGAAGCGCGCCCCGCCTGAACGCTCGAAAGCTTGAGCGTTCAGGCTGCGTTCAGCCGGCGAGCGGCCTAGTGTTCCCGACAAGCCGCTTTCGCTTGGGGGAACCAAGATGTCCAAGACGCTCAGCCTGACCGCTCTCTCCGCCGCCGCCTTGATCGCCGGCTGGAGCAGCGCCGCCAGCGCTCAGGCCCCCGGCTGGGACGGCCGCTACGACGATCCGCCGCGCGGCTCCTATACGCGCTCGTGCCGCGAGATCACCGCCTTCGACGGACGGGTCTGGGCGCGCTGCCAGACCGATCGCGGCGGCTGGGAGTGGAGCAGCGTCCGCTCGCGCGACTGCGGCGGCCAGGGCCTGGAGAACCGCGACGGCCGCCTGCAATGCGCGGGCTTTGTGGGCCCTGGCCCCATCCCGGGCCCCGGCCGCCCGCCTGGCGGCGGCTGGCGCGCCGACGCGGTGCTGTTCGAGCACGCCGGCTACGACGGTCGGGTCTACGAGGTTAAGGGCGACATGCCCGACCTCGACCAGGCCGGATTCAACGACAGGACCTCGTCGATCAAGATCCTGCGCGGCGCCTGGGAGGTCTGCGAGGACGCCTTCTATCGAGGCCGTTGCACCGTGATCGACCGCGATCAGGGCGTCCTGCCGCGCGACTGGAACGACCGCATCAGCTCCATCCGCCGCGTCCGCTAAAGGCGGATCACGACCCTGGGTCGCGCCCTCTTGAAGGTCGGCGCGGCCCACGGTTAAGGTCCCGCGCCCTCAAGCGCGTTAGGTTTAAGTGTGAGCGGTTAAACCGCTCGAACGCGCTCTCAATATGAAGATAGGGCCTGTTTATCTGGTTTGGATGGCGCCATCCAAACCAGACAGGCCCTACGAACAGTGGAGTTAGACCATGCGTAAGATCGTTGTTCTGGCCGCCGCCGCGGCCGCCCTGCTGGTCTCGGCCTGCAACACGATCGAAGGCGCCGGCCGCGACATTTCCGCCGCCGGACGGGCCGTCAGCAACACCGCGAAAGACGCCAAGCACTGATCAAGCCGGTCTCGCGGCGCTCAGTCTTCAGTCTTTGCCTCGCGAGGTCAGGTCGCGGAATTTTCAGAGCATCGGCCACAAGAGCCGAAATCATCGTCGAAAATAAACGACGTGAATATTCCGACAGTTAACCTCATTCCAAAATCCTGCGTATCCGCGCTCTAGAGGTCCGGGATTTTCTGACGCCATTTCGGCGAAAATAGGCGGAATACTTCGTCAAGATCGGGACATATCGTCGCCGTGCGACCCCGCGTCGCCCTTTTCTTGCCAGGTCAGGAAGCGCATATGGACGCCATGTCCGAGACCCATACCGCCCCCTCGTTGCTGACCGGCCTCAAGCGCGGCCTGTTGCACCGCTGCCCGAACTGCGGCGACGGGCGCCTCTACATGCGCTATCTGAAGGTCGATCCCGAGTGCGAGGCCTGCGGCCACGAACTGGGCGGCTATCCCGCCGACGACGGCCCAGCCTATTTCACGATCCTGCTGATCGGCCATCTGGTCGTGGCCCCCATGCTGTTCTTCCCGTGGATCTGGACGGCGCCGCCGGCGCTGGTCGCGCCGCTGACCCTGATCCCGCTGGCGGCGCTCACTCTTCTGCTGCTGCCGCGCGTGAAGGGCGGCGTGATCGGCGCCCTGTGGGCGATCCGCCTGCGCAAGGCCGAAGACACGCCCAGCTGATCGCCGGAACCGACCTACGCCGTCGGGTATTCCCAATACGTGATCCCAGCGTCGCCGTGGTGGCGGACGCGGGATCGGAGGGAAACCACGGACCATGCTCGGCACGATCCTCATCATCATCCTGATCCTGGCCCTGATCGGCGCGCTGCCCACCTGGGGCCATAGCCGTTCGTGGGGCTACTATCCCTCCGGCGGCCTGGGCCTGATCCTGGTGATCATCATCATCCTGGTCCTGATGGGCAGGATCTAGCGAACTTGCTCTAGATCGGCGTTCGCCTAATCTCCCCCTCAAGCAAGAGGGGGAGAGATGACCATGACGGCGAACGCCGACGCGCCCGGAGCGCGACTTTCGCCGACCGCCCGCGCCCGGGCCATTCTCGGCGGATCGGCCGGCAACCTCGTCGAATGGTACGACTGGTTCGCCTACGCCGCCTTCACCCTCTATTTCGCCCCCGCCTTCTTCCCGAAAGGCGACCAGACCGTTCAGCTGCTGCAGGCGGCGGCGGTCTTTTTTCTGGGCTTCGTGGCGCGGCCGATCGGCGCCTGGCTGATGGGCCTGTACGCCGATCACTCGGGTCGACGCGCGGCGTTGTCAGCCTCGGTCGCCCTGATGTGCGCCGGCGCTCTGATCATCGCCGTCACGCCAGGCTACGCCGCGATCGGCCTTTGGGCCCCGGCGATCCTGTTGTTCGCCCGCGTCCTGCAGGGCCTTTCGGTCGGCGGCGAATACGGCGCCAGCGCCACCTATATGAGCGAGATGGCCGGCAAGGCCCGGCGCGGCTTCTGGTCCAGCTTCCACTACGTGACCCTGATCGCCGGGCAGTTGCTGGCGCTGGGCGTGCTCATCGTGCTGCAGCGGCTGCTGCCCGAGGACGCGCTGAAGGCCTGGGGCTGGCGGGTTCCGTTCGTGATCGGCGCCCTGCTGGCCGTCGTCGTCTTCTGGATCCGGCGCGGCCTGGACGAGAGCATCGCCTTCAAGAACGCCGGCCCGCGCGAGAACCTCTCGCGGCGCCAGGTCGGCGTCGCCGGGGCGCTGCTGGCGCTGACCGTGATCGCCGGCGTGATCGGCGTGACGACCGGACCGCTGGCCCGCCCCGCCCAGATCCTGGGCGCGGTGTTCCTGGTGCTGTTCTTCGTCTCGCTGATCGTGCCGCTCGTGCGGCTGCATCCGCGCGAGAGCCTGCTGATCATGGGCCTGACAGCCGGCGGGTCGCTGACCTTCTACGTCTACACGACCTATATGCAGAAGTTCCTGGTCAACACGGCCGGCTTCTCCAAGGGGCAGGCCTCCGAGATCAGCGCGCTCAGCCTGATCGGCTTCCTGCTGGCCCAGCCTCTGGCTGGATGGCTGTCGGACAAGGTGGGGCGCAAGCCGATGCTGATCGCGGCGTTCGGCGGCGGCGCCCTATCGATCTGGCCGATCATGACGGGGATCTCCCAGGCGACCACGGTGACGGGCGCCCTGTCGCTGATCCTGGCCGGCGTGGCGATCCAGTCCTGCTACACCTCGATCAGCGCGGTGGTGAAGGCCGAGCTGTTTCCCGCCCACGTGCGGGCGCTGGGCGTGGCCCTGCCCTACGCCCTGGCCAATGTGCTGTTCGGCGGCACGGCCGAGATGGTCGCCCTGGCGTTCAAGCACGAGAAGATGGAAAGCGCCTTCTATGTCTATGTGGCGGGGGTCATGACCTTGGGCCTGATCTGTTCGGTTATCCTCAAAGACACCGGCCGCCACAGCCTTATCCACGAGGATTGATACCGGTATCCTCGAACCCCGTTTTCCGACTCTCCGCGCCCGTCTAGATTGCCGCACATGCCGTTGCTCGACATCTTCGTCCTGGTCGTCTTCACGCTCTGCTGGCTGCTGTACGAGCCCATGCTCCGGCGCCTGGGCGAGGCCGGAGGCGTGCTCAACACCGACATGACCGTGATCCGCCGCCGGTGGATGCAGGAGATGGCCGTGCGCGAGATCGCGCTGCTGGACGGCCAGCTCTTGGGCCATGCGATCAACTCGGCCAGCTTCTTCGCCTCGTCGAACCTGATCCTGATCGCCGCGGCGGCCGGGGTGCTGTTCGGCGGCGACAGCGCCTGGAAGAGCGTCGAGGGCCTGGCGGTGCTGGCCAAGACCACGCCGATGATGTTCCAGATCAAGCTGGGCCTGGTGCTGATCGCCCTGGCGCGCGGTCTCTTGGACTTCATCTGGTCGATCCGCCAGATGAACTACTGCCTGGCCGCGATCGGCGCCGCGCCGATGTGGGCGCCCGCCAAGGTGCTGGAGGAATACGCCGAAGCGGCCGGGGGCATCCTCAACCCGGCGCTGTCGGCCTTCAACGCCGGCGTCCGCGCCTACTACTTCGCCTTGGCGGCCGCCTGCTGGCTGCTAGGCCCCCTGCCCTTCATGACGGCGACGCTGGGCGCGATGACCTTGCTGCTCTGGCGCCAGCGCCGCAGCCGCGCCTCGTTGGCGGTCCATAAGGTGCGCGAGATCCTCGAGCGCCAGCCGGTCGTGCACGGGCCGCATCTGACCAAGCTGAAGCGCCCGCCGCCCCCGAAGGACCGCGCTTAGGCGCGGATATTCGCCGCCTCTAGCCTGGCCTTAGGAACATCCCGCCCCAAGAGGCGTTCGACACAGCAGCGAGACGCCACATACAACAAGCCCCGCCGGCGACTCGGTCTCCGGCGGGGCTGATGGGAAGTCTTGTGGGTAGACACACTCTTCATATCTTAACCGGAGCCGCTTCGCAACCGCCCAGCGGCGAGATTCCGACATTTCAGCCTGATTTCGCGTTGCAACTTCCGCTATTGTCGAGGCGGCTCTAGATTCTTGGCGGCTCCGTCAAAATATCGCCCCCGACGCCAACCTCGCGAGGCAAGAGCCTCGAAGTTCATCAGGCCATCGTGATCTCTGAAAGTTATCCAACGACCACATCTCGACATCAATAGTCTATTTCTCGACACTATTTTTCAGGAACGGACCGCCTATAGACCGAAATTTCACTCTCAGCCGCATCCCAGCCCGAATAGACATTGGAAAACGCCCCCTCTATTGAGCTCCTAGGGACCAGGAAACCAACACCAAGGCCGGGACGGCGCCGGCGGCTCGGCGACTCTCGCTAGACGCGCAGGCGAACGGCGGCCGAAGAGCCCAACTGAAAGTTTTCTCGACCGAGTCCCAGCGTTCCGTTCGCCTCGGTCGCGTGTTTTGGCGTGGCGTCGGCGCGCGGCAAATCGCTATAGCTCTTCATCCCTTCGCGAGATCGCGCACCGGCCAAGATCGATGACTTCACCGCTTCTGGCGCTTTGGCGTCGCTTGCCCACGCCCATCCGTCGGGGCGCGCACCTGGCCAAGGGCGCGCCGAAGGCGGCGTTCGAGCGCGCCAGCGAATGGGTGGATAGGACCGCCAAGGCCCAAGCCCTTCGCGCGGCCGAGGCCAGGACCCAGCGCCGCACGCGCCGTCGCAATCGTCGCCCCGCCTTGCCCGTCACCGTCGTGGGCTTCCACGGCGCCGTTCATGGCTTGGGCGAAGGCGCTCGAATGCTGGCGCGAGGCTTCGCCGACGCCGGTCTTCCCGTCCGCGCCGTGGACCTGTCGCGCTTCGTGGGCATGCCCGTCGACATCGAAACGGCCTATCCGCCGCCGGGCGTCAGAGAGCGCGGGGTGGTGATCTCGCACATCAACCCGCCGGAACTCCTGCGCTGGGCGCGCGAGACGGAAGGGCGGCTTCTCGGCGGCCGGCGGCATATCGGCTACTGGGCCTGGGAGCTCGAGGACGCCCCGGCGGCCTGGGCTCCCGCCTTCGATCTGGTGGACGAAGTCTGGACCCCCTCGGCCTTCGCGGCCGACGCGCTGCGCAAGATCGCGCCGCCGAGGGTCAAGGTCACGCCCCTGCCCTATCCGCTGTATCTCAATCCCAGGCCTGGCGCGGATCGCGCCCGCTTTGAGCTGCCCGACGACACGGTGGTCGTCCTGATGGCGTTCGACCTGCGCTCGACCGCCCAGCGCAAGAACCCGTACGCCGCGCTCCGCGCATTCCAGGCGGCCAAGCGTCAGACCGCGCGCGCGGCGCTGCTCGTCTGCAAGGTGGTCGGGGCCGATCTCTATCCGGAGACCTACGCGGCCCTCGCCGCCGACGTCGCGGGGGACCCGAGCATCCGGCTGATGCGGGAAAGCTTGTCGGCCGAGGACATGGCCCTCCTGACAGCCAGCAGCGACATCATCCTGTCGCTGCATCGCTCGGAGGGCTACGGCCTGCTGCTGGCCGAGGCGATCTGGCTGGGCAAGCCGACCCTGGCGACCGGGTGGTCCTCGAACGTGGAGTTCATGGACCTCGCCTCCAGCCAGCTGGTCGACTACGCCCTGATCCCCGTCGAAGGCGACGGGGCGATCTACCAGGCCGGGCGCTGGGCGGCGGCCGACGAGGACGACGCGGCGCGCAAGCTGGCGCGGATGATCGACGACGACGCCTGGCGCGCCGAACTGGCCGCCGCGACATCCCGCAACGGCCATGTGTCGTTCGATCGCGCGGCCTGGCTGGAGACCCTTCGCCGCCTGCTGCCGCTGCGCTGATCAGCCCTTCGGCGCGGTGGCCAGCGGCGCGTCGCTATCGCTCAGCGCCGGCATTTCGTTGATCGACGGCGGCGGCGCCACCTTGTCCGCGGCGATCGGCTTGGCCGGCAATTCCGAGGACGGCGGCCGGATCGGCGTCGTGTCGCCGGCCTTCGGCTTCTTCGGCTCCAGCGGCAGCGCGATCTTGTCCATGGTCTGGACGATCAGATCGGTCGGCAGCACACCCTTGTAGCGCACCTTCTTGAAGTTGCGGGTCGGGTCGTAGGCCGCCACGCCCGGCGCCAGATTGCCGACTTCCAGCGTACCGACCTGCGCCAGCAGCTGGACGCGGCCGACATACTCGCTGGCCCGACCGCGAATGAAGGCGAGCTGGGCGTTCTGCAGCTCGGCCTGGGCGTTCAGAACCTCGATCGTGCTGCGCAGAGCGAAGCGTTCTTCCTCGCGCACGCCGTAGAAGGCGACCGTGTTCGCCTTCATTTCCTCTTCCTGGCTGACCAGCGACTTGCGGGCGGCGACCAGTTGGTCCCAGTACTGAGAGACGCTCAGCACCATGTTGCGGCGCGCGTCTTCGATCAGCAGCTTGTCGCGATTGTTCTCCTCGATCGACTGACGGACCTGGGAGTTAAGCTGACCGGCGGCGAACAGCGGTTGGGTCAGGGTGATCGACGCATTCACCGTGTTCGAACGGTTCGCATCCTTGGCGCTGTAGGGCACGTAGGGCCCGTTGCGATAGTCCGCGCGCGCCGAGACGGAGAACAGCCGCTGAGCGCGCGCCTGCACCACGCCCAGACGCGAAGCCTTTTCGGTGAAGAGCGCCGCGTTCAGGGTTGGGTTCGCCTCTTCAGCCTGATTGAACGCCTCGTCCAGGGTCGTCGGCAGACCGTCGATATCCGGCTCCGGTTCGAGATTGTCGGGCAGATGCCCCACGAGCGACGCATAGTAGGCGATGCTGACGTTCAGCTGGGCCTGAGCGTTGGCCACCTGGGTGCTGGCGGCGGCGAGGCGCGCCTTGGCCTGCTGCACGTCCGTTAGGGTGATCTGGCGGACGCTGTAGCGGTCCTCGGTGTCCTGCAGTTGCTTGCGCAGGAAAGCTTCGCCCCCCAGGCTGATGCGCAGAACCTCGCGGTCACGGCGCACGGAGACATAAGCGTTGGTCACGCGGACCAGCAGGTCCATCTCGATGCGGCGGAGGTTTTCGCGCGACGCCTTGATCTGAGCCTCGACGCCCGCGAGACGCGCCGCATAGCGGCCGTTGGTGTAGAGAGTCTGGCTTACAGACAGGTCGTTCGACTGTCCTATGCCTTCTCGCGTTTCCGTCTTGTACAGGGGATAGCCAGTGTTCGTTTGAGGCCCGCGCGCATAGCCATAGCCTTCAGACACCTGGGCGGTGGCCTGCAGGCCGTAAGCCGACCGCGCCTGGGTGTAGTTCTCGTCCAGGGCGCGCATGGCGGCGCGCTGGGCCTGGATGTTGGGGTTGCTTTGATAGGCCGCCGTGATCGCGTCGGCCAAGGTCTCGGCGTGAGCGCGTTCGGCGCCGCCGGCCACAGCCATGGCGACGGCCACGGCGATCACCGACGTTCGAACGGACAGGACTTTCGACAGCACTCGCATTTTCCAGACTTTCACGGCCCCCGCCGGAATGCGGCGGTTCAAGCCAATATTTGTGGCTTAATCAAGAAGACGACGCACTGTCGCCTCCCATGTGACATTCTTGTTGCGCCAGAGGTCACGCGCCGTAGCGCCTCGCGACATCGCGCGTCCCCGGTGAGACGTTAAACGGGCCAAGGCCTCGGATAGGGCGGCGGGCGTGGGCTCGGCCACCGCGCCGGTCTCTTCGCTGACGATCTCCAGCAAGCCGCCGGAGTCAGTGACCGTCAGGACTGGCTTGCCGGCCGCGAAGGCTTCCATGGTCACGTAGCCCACGCTGTCCTCGTCGAACGGCAAATAGGCGCAGGCCAGGGCGTCATTGGCCCAGCGCGCGATATCCTCGCGCGGATGGAAGCCAAAGCGCAAGGACACGCGGTCCTTCAGATCCAGATCCTCGACCAGCTTGCGCAGACGGTCGGCATAGGCCTCGTTCTCCGGCGGGCCGGCGATGATCAGACGCGGGCCGTTCGGCAGCAGAGCCAAGGCCTCGATCAGCAGGTGCTGGCGCTTGCCCGCCGCCACGCGGCCGCCGGCGAAGACGTAGTCGCCGTAGTCACCGCCGGTGAACAGCTCGCCGTCGTTCAGCGGCGGATAAAGCACCTCGGACGGCACGCCATTGAACTTCATCAGCCGGTTTTGGGTGACGGGCGAGTTGCAGTAGATCTTGCGGCAGTCGGCGAAGCAGGCGTTGTCGGCCGCGCGGATCGCCGCCTTCACCGTCCGGCCCGCCTCGTCGAAATCCAGGTGGCTCTGACCGGCCTCGGACAGGTCATAGGCTTGCCGGAACTGGTGCAGCAGCCACAGCACCTTGTCGTGGTGCGGGATCAGATAGGCGGGAAACTTCAAGCCGATGACCCGATCGACATTGGGCAGCCGCAGCCCGCGGGCGATCAGCATCTCCTCGATCAGTCGCTCGGCCGGCTCCCAGGTGAAGGGCACGCGGACAAGCTCGGACTGGACGCCGGGCGTGGCGTTCAGGCGGCGGACCAGGTGGTCGGCCAGCTCCTCGGCGCCGCCGCGCTGGAACGGCGCGGCGTTGTTGACGACCAGAACCTTCATGCCGGCTTTCTCATGAGGTCAGGCGCTCCACGACCGTGCCCCAGTCGATCTTCATCTCGGTCAGCCGATCCAGCGACGCCTGCCCCATCGCCGCGACGGCCTGGCGGTCGGCGTGCAAGCGGTCGAACTGCTGGGCCAGATCGCGGGGATCGGGCTCGCTGATCAAGCCGTTGCGGCCGTGCTCGACCAGCTCCAGCACGCCCCCGGAGTCGGTGGTCGTGACGATCGCCTTGCGAGCGTGCGCGCCCTCAAGCGACGGATAGCCGTAGCTGTCCTCGTCCTTGGGCAGATAGGCGACGGCCAGGGCCGTCTTCAGCATGTCGGCCTTCTCGTCCTCGCTGATCCAGCGGTCTTCCAGGATGACGCGATCCTGGAGCCCCAGGTCGCGGGTCATCTTGATCAGCTGACGGCCATATTCGGGACTGGACGCCGTGCCGGCCAGGCGCAGCTTCACCGGCGTCTTCACGTACTGCATGGCCTCGATCATCAGGGCCTGGCGCTTGTGAGGCTCCAGGCGCGAGATCGCGACGATCTCGTCGCCATAGCCTTCGTGGGTGAAGCGTTCGGGCTGGTAGATCGGCGGATAGAGGGGCGTGGCGTCGAGGCCGTTGAACGCCTTCAGACGATCGGCGACGACCCGCGAGTTGGTGAACACCGCGCGGCTCTCGGAGATCGCTCGCGTGTCGAGGGCCCGCAGGTTGTCGCGGATGGCCCGGTGCTCCGCATCGTCCGGCATGCCGCGATAGGGCGTGTCCCACAGGTCATAGAAGGTGCGAATGTGGTGGATGAACCACAACACCTTGTTGGGATGATCCACCACATAGGCCGGCGGCCGAAAGCAGATCACCCGATCGCACCACTGGGTCAGGTCCATCAGCCGCCAGGCGGCGATCTGGTGCAGGATCTCGTTCGGATCGTCGGTGAACGGCAGGTAGAAGCGTTCGACCTGGTGCCCGGCCTCGACCAGCTTCTCCTCCAGCCACTCGACGATGAAGCGCGCGCCGCCGTTGATGAACGGCACGATCGAGGACAGGAGGACGATGCGCACCGACTAGACCAGCACCTGGTCGAGCGCGGCGACGACGCGGTCGATGTCGGCTTCGCTAAGCCCGGCGTGCGTGGGCAGGTTGAGGCCGTCGGCGCCGCAGGCCTCGGCCTGCTTCAGATCGTCCGTGGCCAGATGCGCGTAAGGCGGCATCACGTGCATGGGGTAGAACACCGGGCGGCTCTCGATGCCCAGGGCGTCCAGATCCTTGATCACCTGGTCGCGCGAGGTCGACAGGCCCTCGCCCAGACGCACGGTGTACATCCAGAACACGTGACGGCCGGTCGGCGCGACATAGGGCCTGATGACCCGGTTGCCCAGGCGCGAGAGCTTCTCGTCGTACCAGGCCACCACGCGTTGGCGGGCCGCCAGATGCTCGTCGACGCGCTCCAGCTGGGCCAGGCCGATGGCGGCCTCGATATTGGTCATGCGGTAGTTGAAGCCGACGACCGGGAACCAGTAGCGGCGCGAAAGGTCCATGCCCTGCCCGCGCAGCAGCCGCATGCGGGCGGCCAGCTCGTCGTCGTCCGTGGTGATCATCCCGCCTTCGCCGGTGGTGATGATCTTGTTGCCGAAGAAGCTGAAGGTCGCGCAGTCGCCCAGCGAACCCGACATCTTGCCATGGTAGGTGGCGCCGACGGCTTCGGCGGCGTCCTCGACGACCTTCAGGCCATGCTTGCGCGCGACCTCAAGGATCGGCTCCATGTCGCAGATCTGGCCGTACAGGTGCACCGGCATGATCGCCTTGGTGCGCGGCGTGACCAGGGCTTCCAGCTTGGCCGGGTCGAGGTTGAAGGTCCGCGGATCGTTGTCGATCAGCACGGGGGTCGCGCCGCAATAGGTCACGGCGTTGACCGAGGCGATGTAGGTCAGGCTGGGGACGATCACCTCGTCGCCCGGACCGATGCCCAGCGCCACCAGGGCCAGGTGCAGGGCGGTCGTGCCGTTGTTGCAGGCGATGGCGTGCTTGACCCCGCAATAGGCCGCGAAGCCCTTCTCGAACTCCGAGATAAAGCGCCCGACCGACGAGATCCACGTCGTGTCCATGCACTCCAGCACGTATTCGCGCTCACGGCCGTCCAGGCGCGGGGCGGCGACGGAGATGCGAGGCAAGCTGTTCGCCGGGCTGTTCATGACCGGTCTCCTTTGATCTTGGCCGGCGCGCCGATGGCCAGCACCGCGTCCGGCAGATCCCGGACAACGACCCCGCCAGCGCCCACGACCGTGTCGGCGCCGATCGTCACGCCAGGGATAACGCGCACGCCCACGCCCAGGAACGCTCTGTCGCCGACGCGCACCCCGCCGGCGAGCGCCGAGGCCGGTCCGACATGGCTGGCCGCGCCGAGGCGGCAGTCGTGATCGACGACCGCGCCGGTGTTGATGATGGCAAGGTCGCCGATCTCGCTCTCGGCGTTGATCACGGCGCCGGCCATCACGGCCACACCCTGGCCTAGACGCGCGCTGGCGGAGATCACCGATGACGGGTGGATCGCGTTGACCAGGCTGAAACCCAGCTCCCCAGCCTTGCGGCCAAGCTTCTCGCGCAGGCGATTGTCGCCGACGGCCACGAACAGCCTGGAAAAACCCTGGGCGCGGAGCGCTTGAAGGGCGAGATCGTCGCCCACCACCGGAACACCCAACACCTCGCGCGGGGTCGGATCGGCGTCGACGATCGCCGCGACGGTCTCGCCGGCCGCCCTGAGGCTCTCGATGACCACCTTGGCGTGGCCACCGCCGCCGATGATGACGACGCCCGCGGCCATCAGGACCTGACGCCCCGCGCGCCAGCCCGCCGCCCCCGGAAGAGGCGGCCGGTGAGGCCGGTGATCAATGCCGTCTTGGCCATGCGCCTCGCGCCGACTCCAGTAACAACGAAAGTGTTTGACTACACCATTGGAGGCGGTTGGAAAGCGGCGACATCGAGATTTGGCCTCGAGACGCCCCTTTGCCGAAACGCTTGGGAATTCAGAGAATTGAATTCCGCGGCCCTACTCCTCGCGCATCGTCGTGCGCAGCGTGTCGCGCAGCGGCGAGATCAGGTAGTCGAGCACGGTGCGCGCGCGGGTGGGCACGATCACCTGGGCCGGCATGCCCGCCGTCACCTTGGCCCGCAGCGGCTTTGGCAGCTGCCGAATGTCCACGGTCACGATGCCCAGGAAGTAGGAGGTCTTGCCCTCCGGATCCGACAGGCGGTCGCGCGAGATGGATTCGATCTTGCCGTTCAGGATCGGGATTTCGCGCGAGTGGAAGGCCGGCAGACGGACCTCGGTCACCATGCCCGGATAGATGTTGTCCACATCGGTCGGCTGGAAGTGGGCCTGGATCACGAACGCCTCGTCGTCGGGGGCGATCTCGACCAGCGGCTCGGCCGGACGCACCACGGCGCCTTCGGTGAAGAAGCGAAGGTTCTGCGCCGTCCCGTTGACCGGCGAGACGATCCGCACGCGCTTCAGGGCGTCGGAGGCCACGACCTCCTTCTCGGTCACCTCGGCCAGCTTCACGCGGGTCTCGGTGATGCTCTGGCTGACCTGCTCGAAGAACTCCTGCTTGATCTGGCGGACCTTCAGCTGGGTGTCGGAGATGCCCTGCACGGCCTTGGCGCGGTCGGCGGTCAGGCGGCCGATCGAGCCCGACAGCGAGGCCTGCTCGCGCTCCAGCGCCAGCAGGCGCGGCCGCGGCACCAGGCCCTTGTCGTAGATCTTGCGCAGGTCATTCAGCTCGTCCTGGATGTAGCCCAGCTGATCCTTGAGACCTTGGTTCTGGCGGTCGATGCCCTCGATCTCGCTCTGATATTGCTCGCGCTGGCCGTTCACCAGGTCGATCTGGCCCTGGATCGTCTGGCGACGCTCCTGGAACTGAACCTGCTCGTCGGCGATGGCGCGAGCGACCATCGGATCGTTGCGCTGGCTGAGCAATTCGGCCGGGAAGCTGATGGAAGGCCGCTGGTCGCGCTCGGCCAGGAGGCGAGCCTCCAGCGCCTTGAGCGCCACATATTGGTTCTTGGTGATGCCGGCGGCGGCGTTGGCCTGGGTGGGATCCAGCTCGAACAGAACCTGTCCGGCCTTCACCTTCTCGCCCTCGCGCACCAGGATCTTGCGCAGCATGCCGCCTTCCAGGTGCTGGATGGTCTTGCGGTTGCCCTCGGCCGAGACGACGCCGTTGGCGATCACCGAAGCGTTCAACGGCGCGAAGGCCGCGATGACCAAGCCCAGCAGCATCAGGCCGATGACGGCGTAGCCGATGCGAGCCACGACTTGGTAGTTGTCCGTCGGACGTTGGATCTTCGGGGGCTTCATGCGTCTTCAAGCCTGATAGGCGCGCCAGCGGCGGCCGTGGAAACGGGGTGCGGGGTCGTGAGGCCGGCGCGGCGTCAGTGCGCGCTCTGGATCGGCGCGGGCTTGGGCGGCTGCGGCTGCGGCGCGGCCCCCGTCAGCTTGGCCAGCATCAGGTCGCGTTCGCCGAAGTCGGCGATGACCCCCTGGTTGATCACCATGATGTAGTCCGCCTGGGCCAGCAGGTTCACCTTGTGCGTGGCGAACACCACGGTGCGCTTGGCCGCCTTCAGGCGGTTCATCGCCTCCATCAGCGCCACCTCGCCCACCTGGTCGAGGCTGGCGTTCGGCTCGTCCAGCACCAGCAGCGCCGGCATGCGGAACACCGCGCGGGCCAGGGCCAGACGCTGGCGCTGGCCGCCGGACAGCGAGGCGCCGCCCTCGCCGATCGGCGTGTCGTAGCCCATCGGCAGGGCCTGGATCATCTCGTGAACGCCCGCCAGCGTGGCCGCGTCGATCACTTCCTGCGCCTCGTACTCGGTGAAGCGAGCGATGTTCTGGGCGACCGTGCCCGCGAACAGCTCGATGTCCTGCGGCAGGTAGCCGATGTGGCGGCCCAGGCGCTCGGGATCCCACTGCTTGATGTCGTAGCCGTCGAGGCGGATCACGCCCGAGGCGCACGGCCAGACGCCGACGATGCCGCGCAGCAGCGAGGACTTGCCGGCGGCGCTGGGGCCGACCAGGGCCACGGCCGTGCCGGCGTCGATGCGGAAGCTGGCCTGGCGCATGGTCGGCTGCTGCGCGCCCGGCGGCAGGATCGAAGCCGCCTCGGCCGACAGCACGCCGCGCGGCTCGGGCAGTTGCATATGGTCTTCGGTGTCCTTGCTCTCGCGCAGCATGCCTTGCAGACGGTCCCAGGCGCTGCGGGCGCCGAGGAAGACCTTCCATTGCCCCACCGCGCCCTCGATCGGCGCCAGGGCGCGACCGACCAGGATCGAGCCGGCGATCATCGAGCCGGGCGAGATCTTGCCTTCGATCGCCAGATAGGCGCCGCCGCCCAGGATCAGGGTCTGGACCACCTGACGGAACACCTTGATGCCCGACATCACCGCGCCGCCGGCGTCGCTGGCGGCGGCCTGCCAGGCCACCTGCTCGTCGCGGCGGCCGCGCCAGCGCTGCTGCAGACCGCCCCACATGCCCATGGCCTTCATGACCTCGGCGTTGCGAAGGGTCGAGCCGGCGTCGTTCTGCGCGGCGATCGAGGCCATCGTCGCCATCTGCAGCGGGTTCTTGGTGGCGCGGTCGTTCATCACGGCCAGGCCGAAGATCACGAAGCAGCTGATGATCGCCAGGATCCCGAAATAGGGATGCAGCATCCAGGACACGATGATGAACACCGGCGTCCAAGGCGCGTCGCAGAAGGCGATCAGGCCGCCGGTCGCGAATTCGCGCACCTGGTCCATGTCGCGGAACGCCTGGCCGCCGGGGCCGCGCCGCGTCAGGGTCGAGTCGAGCACCGAGCGGAAGATCGGGTCGCGCGCCACGCCGTCGAACTTCAGGCCGCCGCGCACCAGCACCTGGGTGCGCAGCGCCTCGAGCAGGCCGTAGATGATGAACAGAAAGACGCAGAGGATCGTCAGCACCACCAGGGTGGAGACGCTGCGGCTGGACAGCACGCGGTCATAGACCTGCAGCATGTACAGCGGGCTGACCAGGGCCAGGATGTTGATGAAGAAGCTGAAGACCATGGCGGTGATCACCGCCGGCTTCATGACCAGGACGGCTTGGTCCAGGATGGTCGGCTTCGCGCCGGTGCGGTTGAAGAACATCTCTAGCCTTCAGGACGCCGCGACACGTGACGCGGCTGAACTACAGTAACAACTTAGGTGGCGTCAGGACCACGAAATTGTGGCGGAAAAGGAGCGACTAGGTCTTGCCCTAGATAAACCAGGCAAGACTCGCAAGCCAGCGCGCGAACGGGCCCGCCAAAAAGAAACGCCCCCGCCAGCGAACTGACGAGGGCGCTCTGTAGTTCCGAGCCTGGCCCGAAGGCCAGGCTCGCCTCCGAGGAGGATTAGTGCAGGACCAGGGTCTGCGACGAGGCGCTGAACGAAGCGGTCGACAGATCGACCAGACCCGCCAGCTTCACCACGACGTCGGTGCCGTTCTGGAAGGCGGTGGCCGAACCAGAAGCGTTTTCGACGATGTAGGTGTTGCCAGCGTACTGGAACCAGGAGATGGCGCCAGCGGTCGTGGTCGAGATGGCTTGGTTGGCGAAGTCTTGGAACACCGCCGTGTCGCCCAGAGCAACCTTCGCCGAAGCGAAGGTTTCCGTGACCGCCGCGACGTTCTTCAGCACGATCGAGTCGCCGGCCGAAGCGTCCGTGATGGTCGCGTAGCTGTTGGCGTTCGAAACGACGAAGGCGACGTTGAACGTATCCGCACCAGCGCCACCCGTCAGGGTGACGAGGTTGGCCGCCGCCGTCAGCGAGTCCGCACCATCGCCGCCGATCAGGACGTCGCTGGCGTGGTTGGCGGTCAGCGTGTCAGCGCCCGTGCCACCGGTCACCGTGGTGGCCGCCGCAGCGCCCGACAGGGTGCTGACGGTGACACCGCCGGTGTTGGTCGACGCGTTGACCGACGTCAGCGCGGTGCTGTCGTAGGTCACGGTCGCCTTGGCGTTACCCGCGATGGTCAGGGTCTTCAGCGCCGAGTCGGTGATCGAGATCGTCGAGCGATTGATCGCGGCCGTCGTCGACGTGTCCGTGGCGGTGAGGTTGATGGTCTCGACACCAGCAGCGCTGACCGTGCCGTGGTTGAGGTCGGCCGTGCTGACCTTGGCCACCACGTTCAGCACGTCAGACGTACCGGTCGCATCAGCGAGGGTCACAGCGACCGTGCCAGTGGCCTGAGCAACAGCGGCCAGTTCCAGCGTGCCGTTCGCGACAAAGCCCGACAGCGTCGTGGTGTTGGCGCCGACGCCGTTGGTGATGACGTAGCCGATGTTGTTCAGGTTGGCGAGGTTCACCGTACCCGAAGCAGCGGCCAGACCCAGGCTCAGCTTTTCGAAGCCAACGACCTTCGAGGCGAAGGCGGCGCCAGCCGTGGCGGTCACGGCGTCAGCCGTGGCCATACCCAGGGTGTCCGTGCCGTCGCCGCCATTGACCGTGGCGGTCAGCGAGGTCGTGCCCGAAGCCAGGTTCAGGACGTCGTCACCGGCGCCCAGCGAGACGGCCTTCGAAACCGTCGTGTTGCCCAGCGTAACGGTGTCAACGCCCGTACCACCGGTGTAGGTGGCGGTCGAAGCGTCAAGGGCCGTCACGGTGTTGGCGCCCGAGGTGGCCGAGGCGTCGAACGACGTCAGGGCGGCCGGAGCAGCCAGGGTCACGCCCGCCGAACCAGCAACCGTCACGGTCTTCAGGGCCGTGAGGGTCGAGCCGGTCAGATCAGCGGCCGCCGAACCGGTCACCGCCAGAGCCGTCACGCCAGCGGCGGTGAGGTTGGTGACCGAAGCGCCAGCGACAGCCAGGTTCAGCGTCGTGTAGGTGCTGCCCAGGTTGAGCGCGGCCGTCGTCGTCGACGAACCAACCTTGTTGACCGTGAGGCCCAGGGTGGTCGCCGCGGCGTTCGTGACCGTGACCGCGGCGTCGCTGTTGGCGAGGCTCAGGGTGGTCAGGGCGTCCGACGTGATGCCGACCGTGCCGTAGCTGTTCAGGGTCACCTTGCTGAGAACGTCCGCACCGGTGATCGCGCCGTTGATGGTGACGGCGCCAGCGGCCACACCGGCGACGCCGGCCTTGGTGCTGGTGATCGTCTGAGCAGCGCCCGCCGTGGCCGTGGCCACGCTGACGTTACCCGCGGCGGCCGTGTCAGCCACGGTCAGGCCGGTGGTGGCGCCGAACGAGGTCTGGGTGAACGACACGGTGCTGACGCCCGAAGCCGTCGTAACCGCGCCGGTCGAACCCGACACCGTCGAGAAGGTGCCCGAATACGTACCGTTGGTCACCGGAGCGCTGCCGGTCGTGGCGCCGTTGGCCAGGTTGGCGAAGGCGGCGGCGGCTTCGGCTGCCGTCAGCGCCTTGGCGGCGGTGAAGGTCAGGCCGTTGACCGTGATCGTTTCGCTGGCGGCCATGGCGACGAAGGTGACGGTTTCCACCGACTTCGTACCATCGGCGGTTTGCTGGTTCACAGCAGCGACGGTCGCCGACTGAGTGACCGACACTTCCGTCGTCGCAGCGCCGCCGTTGACGGTCACGGCGCCTTGGGTCCGGGTCACCGCAGCGGTGTCCGCGGCCGCATCGGCGGTGCTCGAGTAAGCGGTTTGCGTCACGTTGACGGTGGTGCCGCCGGTGACGGTGATCGCGCCCAGGGCGTTGTTGGCGGCGGTGGCGTCATAGGCCGCGCCGGTGTTGGCGATCGTCACGACGCCCGACGGCGAGGTGGTGCCGCCGACGGTGACGGTGCCCGTGGTCGCGCCCGAAGTCGTCACGGTGACGTTGGTGCCACCTTGAACGTTGACCGAACCGGTGGTCAGGCTGGTGTCGGTAACCGAAACGACACCCTTCGGAGCGGTGGTGCCGCCGATCGTGATGGCGTTGCCAGCCGTCGCGTCGGTGACCGTGACGCCCTTACCGCCATCGATCGTGATGGCGCCGGTGACGCCCGACACGCCGATGTTGGCCGTGCCGCTAGCGCCGACGGTCGCCGAGGTGGCTTGCGTGACGTTCAGAGCGGTGACGTCGGTCCAGTTGGTGACGTCAGCCACAACGGCGGCGGCGCCGCGCAGGGTGACGTTTTCAACGCCCGTGACGGTCACGGCGTTGATGTTGCTCTGAGCCAGGGCCGTGATCGAATTGATGATCAGGGTGTCGTTGCCAGCGCCGCCGGCGATCGTGTCGAGCGCAGTGAAGGTCGGCGTGGCGCCGGCCGTCGTATCAACCAGGCCCGTGATGGTGTCGTCGCCCGAGGTGCCAGTGATGGTGTCGACGCCGCTCGTCAGGACCAGCGACGAGCCGCCGCCGTTGGTGGTGCCATACTTGCCCAGCAGGTCGATGCCGGTGGTGCTGTCGTTCGTCAGAACGTTGTCGAGCGCCAGGTCCTTCACCAGGTTGGTGCTGGCTTGAGCGTACGAACCGATGCCCGCGCCTTGGTTGTAAGACGTGGCTTGGAACAGGATTTCGCCGACGACGGCGGCCTTGACGGCCAGAGCTTGGTCAGCAGCCGAGGCGTTCGGATAGTTCGCCTTCACCAGGGCGGTGTAGTAGGCGACCGACGTGGCGTTCGTCAGGAAGGCGACGGCGTTGTCAACGTTGATGTTGTTGGCGGTCGCAGCGGCCTGACCGATGATGATCAGGTAAGCGGCCTTCGCCGCGTCGGCCAGCGACAGCGAGCCGTACGAGGCCGAGAAGTTGGCCTTCGCCGTGGCGTTATCCATCGACAGCGAGATCGACTGCGCGATGAAGCGGTTTTCAGCGTTCATGCCGGACTGCTTGCCGGCGCCGACATAGGCGGCGTTCAGCGCGGTCAGACCGGCTTGGCTCGGCGCATAGCCCAGGAAGAAGTTGTAGGTGCCGACGCTGACGGCAACGGTGCTGTCCGAAGCGAGATCGACAACCTTAGAGAAGGTCGCGTCGTTGCTGAGGCCCGACTGGTTGTCGTTCAGCAGGCCTTGCAGAGCGAGCTTTTGCGCCTCGGTCGGCGCGGTACCAGCGTTGGCGTTCGTGAAGAACTCCGTCAGCTGAGCTAGCGTATAAGCCATCTGGCTTGTCTCCCAAAGAAAATCCCACACCCCCTGCGACCGAACGGCGCGCATGGGAGCAGCGATGGCTATAGAGCAAACGTCATACGTCGACAATACCCGAAATCACGCGGTACAGCATTTTTCTAACCGGTACAGCATTTTCATATGTCGCGTTCCTTGTACCTTGGCCGCGAAAGCGCTATATGTGGAAGGAATTTGGCGTCCGTAGAGGCGAGCGACAGCGCTCTCCGCCCACGGACGGAGGCTTGAGAGTCTATAATGTATGGCAACCCTCAACGTCGCAGCGCCCCGGAGGTTCAGGACCTCCGCCGCGAAGGCGGTCGCTGGCTAAAGGAAGCGCGCGAGGCCGCCGGCCTGTCGCAGCGCCAGCTCGCGGCCAAGGTTGGCGCTGACTACTACACTTTCATTTCGCAGCTCGAGACCGGGCGCGGCCGCATCCCCCCGGACCGGTATCGTGACTGGGCGCGCGCGCTTAACGTTCCGGAAAGGACGTTCGTGCGGGAACTGATGCGGTTCTACGATCCTATTACGTACGACATCCTGTTCAACGAAGAGTAGATCGTCTAGCTTGACCTGCCGGCGGGAAAGCCGGCGACTCTCTTCTGGCGTGGGAACAATCCGCCGACATGGCCGCGCAAGTCCTCTCGTTCTTCCAGCGTTCGCCGCGCTACGTCCCCGCTCCGCCGTCGGACTGGAGCCAGCAGGAGCTGGCCGAGTTCTATCGGGTCGAGGCCGCCCTGCTGCGGGCGGGGATTCGCGTCGGCACCGACCGCGGCCTGAGCGACGAGAAGGAACCCTGGTTCGTCTTCTATCGGACGGACGATGGCGAGGTCGTCATTCACTTCGCGCGCATCGACGGCGAGTATCTGATCGCCGGGCCGGCCTATGAAGAGGTCGCGCGCGGCTTCGACTTCTCGTCGATGGTGCGCAACATGGTCGCGCGCCATCCGCTGATCCGCCGGACGGATCGCGGCGACAACATCTCTGTTCACCCCGCCGCCCTGCTGGTGGCCGTGGTCGGCACCGCGTTCTTCAAGAGCGGCGAGGCCCGCGCGGCCGAGAGCGGCGCGGCCAATGCGCCCGCTTCCCACTCGCGTCCGGCGCTGCTGTCGTCCAGCTCGAACACCAGCCTGAACGGCGGCGCGGCCTCTCTTCCGCCCGTGACCGCCGCGAACGTCCAGTCGTCGGCCTATGACACCGTCCAATTGCCGGCCAACCAGGCGATCCTGGTGCTGGCCGCGGCGCTTTTGGCCGCCGACTTCAAGGTCGACCAAGCCAGCCTGGAGCCTGACGCCCGCACCGCCCTGGCCTCCGCGTCCGTGGCGCTGGATTTCGCGGGCCCCGCGGCTTCGGACCTGACGTCGATGGGCGGCGAGGCCTCGGCCGTGGCCGCGCACGCCGCGACTGCTCCCGCTACGCCCGCCCAGACCGCTTCGTCGGTGCTTTCGCTGGTGGCGTTGCTGTCGACGATGCCGAGCTCGGTTGATCCGATCACGACCGCGGATACGACGCTGGGTTTCGGCGGCAATGGCGGCGGTGGGAATGGCGGCGGCGACGGCGGCGGCGGCGGTCGCCACGACGTAACACCCTCCCCTCTGTCGGCGCCCACCCTTCACGACGGCGCAGATTGGGTTCTGGAAATTCGCCTTGGGGCTGGCGCTCTGCCGAACGTCGAGGCTGTCCAGCTGGTGCGCGCCCTGGTCGGCGACACGGCGCTGGCCCAGAAGATCGCCGTGATCGAGGTCTCCAAGCTGCCGGATCTGCTGACCGAGATCATCTCGCGCGGCGAGCACGTGCAAGTGGCGCCGGTCGGCGTGCAGGCCACGCAGCCGGTCGATGACGGCGTCGCGGCCCCGCAAACGCCGGGCGTCGCCGAAGGCGATCACATCGCTTCGCCCTCGACGCCTTCGGCCCCCGAGGGGCCGCAGAAGACCACGGCCCATCTGGATTTTGTCTCGATCGACTTGGTGCGGCAGGTCATCGATTCCTTCATGGCCCACACCGCCAGCGTCGGTCTCGCGATGGATGGTTCGCAGGTGGTGATGTACGACACCCGCGTGACTAGCGATCCGGGCGCTATCAGCCACGTCACCAGCTTGACGTTCGAGTTGCCCGATCACAGCTCGATCAACCTGGTCGGCGATCACAGCGCTTTCGTCGACTACGGGTTTCTGTTCTAGACGGCGCTCGGCCGGGTTTGGCGGCTTTTTAGGCTAGGCTTGGACACGCGCGACCGCTCAGGCGGCGCTCGGGAAGGATTCGCACTTGAGGCCCGCACGCCTGGACTTGGCCATTCGTTCCGCCATGCGCGCTCCATCTTCCCAGCCCGAACCGGCGCCGGCGTCCACGCCAACCCCGCCGCCGCGCCGGCGGTTCGGTTTCGCGCGGCGCCTGCTGGGACCCGTGCTGGGGCCGATCGCCAGCTACGCGCGCCGCTATCTGCAGGCCAGCGTCGAGCACGAGCTGCGCGAGACGCGCGGCCAACTCAACGCCATCTCGGCGGATCTGCAGGCCGTGCAGCACCGACTGGACCTCAGCCTCCGTCAGAACGAGCGCCTGGCCGCCGCCCTCGCGCGGCTGGAGGCCCGCGCGGAGCGCAGCGGCGACGCTCTGGACGCCCTGCCCGGCCTGTTCGGTCCGCGCTTCGACGAGCTCGAGATCAAGCTGCGGCCGCTGATCCACTATGACGAGGAGTCGGTGGCGATCCGCATGCGCGAAGGTTACGTCCTGGCGCCGCGCGCCCTGCCGACCTTCGTCACCATGCTGGCCAACGCCACCAGCAAGGGTCTGGAGCCCGGCACGAGCGACGTGCTGCGACGCCTGGTTCGCCCCGGCATGTCCGTCGCCGACGTTGGCGCCAATATCGGCCTGCTGACCCTGGTCATGGCCCGCGCCGTCGGTCCCGAGGGCAAGGTCATCGCCTTCGAACCCGAGGCCACGCCGCGCGCCAACCTTGAGAAGATGAAGCACCTCAATGGTCTGTCGT
The DNA here is from genome assembly GCF_002742635.1 of Caulobacter sp. X. NCBI lineage: Bacteria > Pseudomonadati > Pseudomonadota > Alphaproteobacteria > Caulobacterales > Caulobacteraceae > Caulobacter > Caulobacter sp. X. Next base: position 1,294,463 of record NZ_PEGF01000001.1, read on the forward strand.
GGGTCGAGGTGCGTGACCAGGCTGTCGGCGAGAAGGCCGGGCGCCTGACCTTCCACGTCAGCGACATCATCGGCCACAGCTCGCTCTACGCCCTCCCCGAGGCGGAAGAAGCGCGCACGATCGAGGTCGAGGTCGTGCGGCTGGATGACGCCGCGCCCGGCAAGCGCCTGGACGTGGTCAAGATCGACGTCGAAGGCGCGGAGCTGGACGTGCTGGCCGGCATGAAGGGCGTGATCGCCAAGAACCCGGATCTCGCCATCCTGGCCGAGTTCGGGCCCGAACACCTGACGCGCGTCGGTCAGACGCCCGCCCAATGGTTCAAGGCCTTCGCCGACGCCGGCTTCAAGCCCTATCTGATCGACGAGGCCACCAGCGCCGGCGCGCCCACCGACGCCAAGTCGGCCGCCAAGCTCGTCTCCGCCAACATCGCCTTCGTGCGGCCCGGCGGCGACGCCGAGCGCCGGCTTCTGCAGCGCTAGGCGGTCGCGATGAAGATCTGCTGGGTCACGCCCTTCGTTCTGCGGTCGTCGATCGGCCGGGTCAGCGCCGCCGTCACGGCCGCCCTCGCCGCGCGGGGGCATGAGGTCGAGATCCTGCGTTGCGAGGACGTGGAGGAGGATGCGCCCGAGGCGCTACACCCGACCGCCCTGCCCGTCCGTCACTGGCGTCAGGTCGACCTGACGCGGCTGCGCGACGACTTCGACGTCGTCATCGTCAATATCGGCGACAACTACCCCTTCCACGCCGGCGCCCTGGCGATCCTGGACGCCGCGCCGTGCCTGGGGATCTTCCACGACTTCTACATCTACAACCTGTTCTCGGGCTGGCTGCACCACAACGGGCTGGACTATCGCCGGCACGACGCCGAGATCGTCGCGACCTATGGCCCGGAGGCAGAGCCCCATGCGGTCGCCGTGCGCTCGGGCCAGATGCTCGACATGGGCGAGATCGCCGCCACGCTGCCGATGACCGAGTGGCTGGCCCGGCGCTGCGAAGCCGCCCTCGCCCACGCCCGCTTCTACGCCCCGCGCCTGGAGGCCGCCTGCGCCGGTCCGGTGTCGGTGACGCCGCTGTGCTGTCCGGATCGCGAGACCCCGCCGGGGCCGCCGAGGGCCAAGGACCGCCTGACCATCACCACGGTCGGGGTCATGAACCCCAACAAGCGCGTCGCCGACGTGATCCGCGCGATCGGGGGCTCGGACACGCTAAGGGCCTGCGCCTACCGCCTGGTCGGCCCGATCTCGGACGACGAGCGCGCCAGGCTGGAAGCCGTCGCGGCGGAGGTCGGCTTCCACAATCTCGTCATCGACGGCGCCGTCGACGATGCGACCCTGGATGAGCGCCTGGACGAAGCCGACATCATCTGCGCGCTCCGCAAGCCGGTGCTGGAAGGCGCCTCGGGCTCGGCCTGCGAAGGGATGCTCAGCGGCCGCCCCACGGTCGTCGCCCGCGCCGGCTTCTATGGCGAGTTGCCCGACGACCTGGTCTTCAAGGTCGACGGCGAGATCGTCGTCGAAGAAATCCGCGCGGTGCTGGAACGCCTGGTCGATGACGCGCCCTTGCGCCGGAAGACCGGTGACGCCGCTAGGGCCTGGGCGCTGAAGACCTTGAATGCCGAGCGATACGCCGAGGCCGTCGAAACCCTCGCTCAAGCCCAGCTCACCAGCCGACCGTTGCTGGCCGTCGGCGAGCGGATCGGCCACGAGCTCCGCGGCTTTGGGCTGCCGCCCAGCGATCCTTCGGCCGTCCGCATCGGCGCGACGCTGCAGAAGCTGTTCGCGCCGATCGAGGCCTGAGCCTCAGGCGCTCTTGCTGACCGGCGGCGCGCAGTAGGCGTCGAGGAACGCCTGGTGCTGCGGTAGTCGGCCGACCGTGCCGGCGATGTTGCGCTTCAGATCATCCAGGGCCTGTTTCAGCTGCTGCGTCGGCATCAGGCGGCCCATGGCGTGGAAGCTCTTAGGCTGGACGCGCTGGCCCAGCAGCACCTGCAGCCACGAGTCGACCTGGAAGAGCTCGCCCGGCGCCTGATAGACCTGGGCGCTCTCCCGGAACAAGTCGATGCGCTGGGCCAGGCTGTCGGGGATTTCCATCTCGCGCACCCGGTCCCAGAACGGGCTGTCGGTCCGCTCGGTCGCCTTGTAGTGCAGGATGATGAAGTCGCGGATCTTCTCCAGCTCGTCATCGGCCAGACGGTTGTAGCGGTCGATCACCGACGGGCTGATCCCGTCGAACGGGAACAGCTGCATCAGCCGGGTCACGCCGATCATGATCAGGTGGATCGAGGTCGACTCGAGCGGCTCGACAAAGCCGCTGGAAAGACCCAGGGCGACGACGTTCTTGTCCCAGGTCTTGCGGCGGCGGCCTGTGCGGTAGCGGATCAGGCGCGGCGGGATCAGGGTCTCGCCCTCGATCTCACCCAGCAGCATGGCATGGGCCTCGTCGTCGGACATGAATTCGTTGCAGTAGACGAGGCCATTGCCCACGCGGTGCTGCAGCGGAATCTTCCAGCGCCAGCCGGCCTTGTGCGCGATGGCGCGGGTATAGGGCTTGGCCGGCTCGGTCGAGCGGGTCTGGACCGCCAGGGCGCTGTTGGTCGGCAGCCAATGGTCCCAGTCCTCGTAACCGGCCTTCAGGGTCTGCTCGATCAGGAGGCCCCGGAAGCCGGTGCAGTCGATGAAGAGGTCCCCCTCGACCGCCTGGCCGGACTCCATGACCAGCGCCTCGATCGAGCCGTCGGCCGCGCTCTGACGGACGCTGGCGATCTTGCCCTCGACGCGCTTGACGCCGTCGGCCTCGGCCATCCGGCGCAGGAACTGGCCGTAGAGGCCAGCGTCCAGGTGGTAGGCGTAGTTGAGCGGACCGTTGTCGCCGGTGAAAAACCGCTCGCCCTCGGCCGCCTTCAGCTCCAGGCAGTAGTCGCCCAGATCGCCGCCGAAGCCCTGGGCCTGGGCCTGCATCCAGAAGTGATGGAAGCCGCCCATCCAGGTCGACTTACCCACCTGACCGAACGAGTGGATGTAGCGGTCGCCGATCTCGCCCCAGTTCTCGAACGAAATGCCCAGCTTGAAGGTCGACTGGGTCGCCCGCATGAACTCGGCCTCGTCGATGCCGAGCATGGCGTTGAAGGTGCGGGCGGTGGGGATGGTCGACTCCCCGACCCCAACCGTGCCGATGTCCTCGGACTCGACCAAGGTGATGTCGAGCAGCGGGCCCAGTTGTCGCACGAGCGCGGCGGCCGCTGTCCAGCCGGCGGTGCCGCCGCCCGCGATCACCACCTTACGGATCCTCTGCTGGGCCATCGCGTCCCTCCCTTGATCTTATCGGTTCAGGCGGTCCAGCAGCTGCGCGCGCAGCCGCCTCGCCGTCATGGCGTCCATGGGTCCCAGCGGCCCGCGCGCGCCCTCGGGCAGATGCGCGCCGGCGCGGTCGGCGGGACCAAAGACGTAGTAGTCGAACAAGGCCCTCCAGGCCTGCTTCTCGAACGCGGGGCGATCGCGCAGGCTGAGCAGGCCGTGCAACAGCGTGTTCATCGGCGTGTCGGCGTGGGCCGGCGCGGCGTTCCACCAGTAGTTCATCAGGACGTTGAAGGGCTCCAGCGCCTCGACCTGGTGCCACCACAGCGCCGGATAGACCAGCACGTCGCCAGGCTCCATTTCGGCCACCTGGGCCGTCGCCAGGGCCTCGCGGAAGCCAGGGTGAGCGTCGAAGTCGGGGTTCTCGAAATCGACCATGCTGACCACCTGACCGCCGGGCGTCGGCTCAAGCGGACCGGGATAGAGATTGGCGACCTGGTCGGGGGGAAACAGGGTGAAGCGTCGGCGGCCCACGGCGCAGACGGCGATGTTGTTCGACATGTCCCAGTGAGCGGCCGCGACGGTGCGGTTGCCGATCCAGACGCCCGCCATCGGCGGCTGGTCGCCATAGACCTCGGGCCCGAGGCCCAGGTCGTTCTCGGCCTTGAGGCTGGGGAAGTAGCCGTCCAGATCCGCCGAGCCGACATAGACGGCCGGGGCGTCGTTCAGCCCTTCCACCGCCTCCAGACGCTCCAGGAACACCTCCAGCGGGGCCCGCTCGGCCTTGAAGTTCACCGCCGCGCAGGTCTCGTCATAGAAGAAGCGCCCCCGGATCTCCGGCCCCGCCGAATAGCCGACCACGCGGCCGCCCTGGTCATGGGCGCGGATATAGTCGCGGGCGGCTTGGCTGGATTCGAGGCCTTTGCGCACAAGCGGCCAATCGCGGACCAACCCCTTGAACAGCATCGGCGTCTGGCCGGCCAGGATGGCGTCGAACGGGATATCCGCCGGCGTGGCGACAGTGGCCTCCAACGTGCGCCGGGCCGTCAGGGCGGTCATGCCAGCCGAGCCCGACGCCGTGTCTTGCGCGCGATCAGGTCCTCGATGTTGCCCATCGAGGCCATGATCCAGTGGGCGGCGCGCAGCAGGCCCGACTGGTGCAGCTTCTCCAGGTTTTCGCCCGTCACCGCGGCCAGACGATCCGGCGCCACCGTGAAGACGTCGGGCAGGTCATAGCTGGTCCCGTCGTCCAGCTTGATCTCGACATCGATCGGCTCGATCAGGCCCAGTTCGTCATAGAAGGCGAACATCGGACCAGCGATCTCGAGCCCGTCGTGGATCTGGCTCAAGGTTCGGCTGACGCCTTGCAGATAGGGTGAATTGCCGCCGGCCGGCAGGAACACGGGCTCGCCGTCCTCGCGGCTGATGCGCGGGTGGTCGAGATCGACGTGGATCATAGGGCGAGGCTCGCCGCCCACGGCGTCGCGCTGCAAGGCGATCGAGAACGGGCCGCGTCGCTGCACCGCCGGCACATAGCGGGCGTTCCAGCCTGTCTCGTCGAGGAAGAGGTTCTCGTCGCGATCAAGACCCAGCAGAACAACGGCCTGGTAAGCGCCAGCGGCGTCCTTGCGGATCAGGATCGGATATTCGCGTTGGGCCGCCTCGAACTCGGTGGGCAGGATCAGGGTCTGATTGATCGCGTCGCCAAAGGCCGCGCCGTGGCCGGCGATCACCCGCAGGTCGGCGTGATCGACATTATTCAGAAGCACTCGGTTCATCGGGGCCGCACTCACGCTGTCAGACGCGTACTTCAAAGGAAGAAAGGGGCCGCCGCAAGCGCGGCGGCCCCTCCCTAGGCTTCCAGGAGACTTCCGGCCCTAGAAGCGGTAGCGAGCGCCGAGCAGGAAGCGGCGGTCCAGCTCTTGAGCGAACCACAGCTGGTTCGGATCGCGAGCATAGGTGCGGACGTGCTCCTTGGTCAGGTTGATGCCTTCCAGCGAAACCGCCAGCTTCGGCGTGACGTCGTAGCTGATGTTGAAGTCGATCTGCGTGAAGGGCGCGACATAGACCGGGTTCCGCGAACCACCACGGTTGGTGGCTTGCAGGAACTTGTCTCGCCAGTTGTAGGTCAGGCGCGCCGAGATGCCGTTCTTGTCGTAGATCAGCGTGGCGTTGGCCGTGTCCGACAGACCCAGCAGAGCGAACTGGTCTTGCGACGGGCTCGCGCCGTTGTCGAATTCGACATCGCCGCGCACCATCGTATAGGCGCCCGAGATACCGATGCCGGTGTCGCCGAAGAAGTGCTGAGCCGCGATTTCGAAGCCGTGGATCTTGCCGGTGCGGTTGTTGATCGGCTTGGAAACTTGGAAGTTCATCAGCGGATCAGTGCTGTTCGGCGAGATATCCACCGCCGCCAGGATCTGGTCGACGAAGGCTTGGTTCAGGTCGCCGCCAGCGATGCGGTTGGCCTGGAACTGGGCCTGAGCCGCCGCCGAAGAGCCGGTGGTCTGCAGCAGGGCGGTCATCGTGAACAGGTTGACGTCGGTCTGGTCGGCGCCGATGGCCGTCAGGAGCGCCTTGGCGGTGCCCGAACGGGTGCCGTCCGCGCCGGAGCTGACGTCACGCAGACCAAACAGGTTCTGGGTGAAGGTGCCCGTGCCGACGAAGTTGTTCACGCGCTTCTCGAAGAAGCCGGCCGTGATGAAGCTGCTGGGCTTGTAGTACCATTCCAGCGAGACGTCGAAGTTGTCCGAGATCAGCGGCTCCAGGTCCGGGTTGCCGCTCGTGCCCAGCGGGATGGCCCCGTTGGAGACCGGACGGTTCGGCGTGCCGACCGTCTGGGCGGCGAACAGGTTGCCGTAGTCCGGACGGGCGATGGTGCGGCTGAACGAGAAGCGGCCGATCAGGTTGTCACGAAGATCAACGCTGAAATCCAGGGCCGGCAGCAGGTTGTTGTACTTGCCCTTGCCCGACAGCGGCGAATAGGTGCTGGCGGTGTCGAGGCGGAAGTCGTTGTCGGCGGTCCAGACGATGGCGCTGGGAGTCCGGATGAGCGAGGTCGACGTCACGTCGGTGCGCTCGTAGCGGACGCCGGTGACCAGGGTCGCCGGACGGCCAGCCAGTTCGGACTTCCAGGTGACCTGGGCGTAGCCGGCCAGGATGTCTTCGTCGACCTGGTTGCGGGCTTGTCCCGTGATGCCGACCGCGTTGCCCTTGGCGACATACGGGGCCGACATGGCGTTGTAGAGGTCGATCGCGTTGGCCCGGAACGAGACGAGGCCCGCGCCGCTCTGCTGCAGATCAAAGTCGTTGAACTGGCAGGCCATGCAGAAGGCCTTGACCAGGCTGCCGGCGTACTGCTGGACGTCGCGGGGGTTCGAGATGCCCCAGCTGCCCAGGTCCTGCTGCGTCGAGCTGGACGATTGGACCATCTTCGAGGTGCGGTAGTTGAAACCGGCGTCGAAGCGGCTGCCGTTGTCGTCGAGATCCCAGGTCAGGTCGCCCCGGATTTCCTTGACTTCGTGCTGCTGGCGGTTGGTCCAGGTGCGGGCCACCTGGCTGCCCAGGTCGCCGACATCCATCACGCCGTTGCCGTTGCCGCGCGGGGCCGCGTCGTTGATCGTGATCTTCTGGATCGGAACCGTACCGCTGTAGTCGACCGAGTGCGAGGCGACGATCGGCGCGCCGATCGACACGGTGGTCGAGCTGGTGCCGTTCGACGAGTCAGGACCCGAGTCTGCCTTCGAGATGTGGCCGTCCAGGCGGACGCGGACGCGGTCCGAGAGATCCCAGTCCGCGTTCAGGCCGAACGACTTCAGGGTGTCCTTGTTGCTGCGATACTGCTGCTCGAAGCCCATATCCTTGGTGCCGCTGAGCGTTTCCGACAGCAGGACGGCGGTGGCCACGACGGGGTTGTTGTCGAAGGTGACCTTGTCGAACGGACGGTTGAACCAGTTGGTGCTGTCGTTGCGGCGTTCGAACGACTTATTCTCCGCATACAGCGCGTCGGCGGTGATCGTCAGGCTGTCGGTTGGACGGTATTGCGCCGTCAGCTGGCCGTTGATCCGCTCACGCTCGCCTTGCGAGAAGTGGTAGCGGCTGTCGTTGGGGATCGCGACCAGGGTCGAGCCGCTGGACGGCGCGTTGGTGATCTGGGTCGCGCCGCCGTTGCGGACGAAGCCGTTGGCCGGATTGATGAAATCCGAATAGGTGCGGATGTTCCAGTCGTTCGACGTGACGCTGCGGCTGGTGAAGTCGCGCTTCTGGTAGGCGCCGAACAGGGCGACGCCGAACTTCTTGTCGTCGTCGGTCCAGTTCAGCAGGCCCGAGACTTCCGGCGTGATCTTGTGGCCGAAGTCGTCGACCTTCTTGTCCATGCCCTGGTCGTAGACGCCCTTGACGCCGACGCTGCCGCTCAGGCCGCTCTCGCGAGCGTCCAGCGGGTGGCGGGTCTTGACGTTGATCGTGGCGCCGATACCGCCCGACGGAATGGCCGCGCGGCCGGTCTTGTAGACCTCCAGCGTGGTCACGCCTTCCGAGGCGAGGTTCGAGAAGTCGAACGAACGGCTGGTGCCGCCGGCGGTGTCCGACGACTGGTCGCCGCCGACCGTGGCGACGTTGGCCGTCGGCATGGTGCGGCCGTTGAGGGTCACCAGGTTGAAGCCGCCGCCGAAGCCGCGGACCGTGACCTGAGAGCCTTCGCCGTTGGTGCGGTCGATGGACACGCCGGTGATCCGCTGCAGCGATTCAGCCAGGTTGGTGTCCGGGAACTTGCCGATGTCTTCGGCCGAGATGGCGTCAACGACGCCGCTGTTGGTGCGCTTGATCTCGATCGAACGCTCGAGCGAGGCGCGAATGCCCGTGATGATGATTTCATCGACGGTGGTGTTTGGAGTCTGCTGAGCCAGCGCCGGGCTGGCGAACATGGCCGCCGTGATGGCGACGCAAGAGGCAGACGCGTTCAAGCGACGAAGCCGCTTCATAGCCGTTCCCCCTAATAATGCCCTCTATGGGGCGATGTTATTGTTACGATCCGGAAGCATTTCCCGGCCGCTCTTCCCGTTCCGGGCGCCTGATGGACAACCAGGGCACGAGAGACGAGTTAGCGGTAACATCGGTCCACCACTGCCGCAATGCCAAAATGACAGCGCTAGCAATCTTTTTTCAAGCAGTTTTTCGGGCCATTTCTATTACAAATGGACCGCTTCCGAGCCCCTCTTCGGCGGCGCCACACAAGGCCATGCCCCGACCTTCGCTAGAAGGTTGACTATTTCAACGTGGTAACCGGTTTCCGTGCGTAGAAACACATCGAGACGAACGCCATCTCTGACGTTCGTCTCGCAGCGGCTCACGAAATTACCGCATTGCGGCGTCAGGCGACCGTGACGTCCAGGGCGGCGCTTTTGAGCCCGGCGGCGCTGACGACCACCCTGCACCGCCCCGCCTGATTCTGTTGGGTACGGACGATCCCCTGGGCCAGCCCATTGAACGCCTTGCGCTGGAGCGCGACGTCCGGCTCGTGACTGGTGGGGTTGCCGTTGCCGACGCCGATCAGGTCGATCGGACCGGAAAGCTCGAAACGCACCAGGTCCTCGGCGCGCGGAACGGGACGGCCCTTGGCGTCCAGCACCTCGACCTTCAGCACCGCCACGTCCTGGCCGTCGGCGGCGAGGCGGACGCGGTCGGCGGTCAGGCGCAGGGCGGCGGCCGGACCGGCGGTCTCGCGACGCGCGCGCAGGATGACCTTGCCGTTCTTGTAGCCGTGCGCCTCGATCACGCCCGGCGCGTAGGGTACGGACCATTCGACGTGGCGGTTGGCCTTCACCTCGCGCATGCCCTGGCTCTTGCCGTTGAGGAACAGCTCGACCTTGTCGCAGTTGCTGTGCGCCCAGACCGCGATCGGCTGGCCCTCGCGGCCTTCCCAGTTCCAGTGCGGCAAGAGGTGCAGCAGCGGCTCGGGCCGCCACCAGGCGCGGTAGTAATAGTAGTTGTCCTTCGGGAAGCCGCAGGTGTCGAAAGCCCCGAAGTGCGAGCTGATGCTGGGCCAGCGGTTAAACGGCGTCGGCTCGCCGCGATAGTCGAAGCCGGTCCAGATGAAGCCGCCGGCCATCCAGGGGCGGTCGACCGCGTGGCTCCACCATTTCTCGGCCGTCGTCGCCCACCAGGGGTGGTCGGTGTCATAGGCCGGCACATAGCTCTTGGCCTCGTCGCGGACGTACTCGCCGCGCGTCGTCACCACGCTGGCGCTCTCGGTGCCGATGATCGGCACGTTCGGGAAGCGGGCGTGGAAGTCGTCCATCTTCTCGTGGCGATAGTTGAAGCCCTGGACGTCGATGACCGCGCTGATCCCCTCGCCAAAGCCGTTGTCCATCGCTGCGGTGACCAAGCGGGTCGGATCGAGCCGGTTGACCAGGCGCTTCATGGTCTTGGCGACCTTGACGCCGCGCGCGGTGGCCTGCTGCGGCTCCTCGTTGCCGATCGACCACAGGATCACCGAGGGGTGATTGCGGTCGCGGCGGACCAGGCGCTCCAGTTCGTCCAGCGAGGTCGGATCGCTGGACATCCGGCGGGTCTCGTCGATGACCAGGATCCCCAGGCGGTCGCAGGCGTCCAGCAATTCCGGCGTCGGCGGATTGTGCGCGGCGCGATAGGCGTTGGAGCCCATCGACTTCAGCTGCTCCAGCCGCCAGACCTGCAGGGCGTCGGGGATCGCCGCGCCGACGCCGGCGTGGTCCTGGTGATTGCAGCTGCCCTTCAGCTTCACCGGCTTGTCGTTCAGGAAGAAGCCGTTGGCCGGATCGAAACGGATCGAGCGCACGCCGAAGCGCGTGACGAAGCGGTCGACAACCGCGCCGCCGACCTTGGTCTCGGTGACCAAGGTGTAGAGATGCGGGTTCTCCAGGGACCACAGCACCGGATTGGCCAGGGTCACGGTCTGGGACAGGCTCTGGCGCTCCCAGGCCGGCAGGCGGCCGGCGGCGGGCGCGACGGCCAGGACGGGCTTGCCGGTCGCGTCCAGCACGGCATGCGAGACTTCGAAGGCCTGGGCCGCGTCGGACTCGTTGACGAGGTCGGTGTCGATCTGGACCGTGCCGTCGACCTTGGCGCGGACGAAGACGCCCCACTGTGGCACGTGCACCGGCGCGGTCTTGACCAGCCAGACGTGGCGATAGAGCCCCGCCCCTTCGTAGAACCAGCCCTCGCCCAGGCTGGCGTCGACGCGCACGGTGATCAGGTTGTCGCCGCCGATGTTGGCGATGTCGGTGATGTCGACGCGGAATGGCGAATAGCCGCTCTCCTCGCGCTCGAGGATGTAGCCGTTGACCATCACGATGGTGTCGCGGAACGCGCCGTCGAACTCGATCGACAGGCGCTTGCCGGCGTCGCTGGCCGGCAGAGCGAAGGTCTTGCGATACCAGCCGACGCTGTTCTCGGGGAAGCGACGCCCCAGCGCCTTGTAGCCGTGCGCGGCCAGCACATCCTCGTCGTCAGGCTTGCCCGAGGGCTTATATTCGGGGTTTTCGACGAACGGCAGCTCGACCGCCCAGTCGTGCGGCAGGGTCACCGGCTTCCAGGCGCTGTCGTCGAAGGTCTTCTGCGCGGCGGCGGCGACCCACCAGTTGGGCGCATCAGCGCCGGCCTTGGCGTAGGTGCGTTGATTGCCGCCAAAATCGAAGTCCTTGGAAGGATCGGAGGCGTGGCCCAGAGCGAAGCGCCAGCCGAAGTCTAGCGAGGAGCGCTCGCGCGGCGCCATGTCAATGGTCGCGGTCGGCGCTGCGACAGCCGCCACGGCGGCGCGCGAAGCGTTGGCCAGGAGGGCGGCGCCCCCAGCGGCGGCCAGAGCCTGGCGTCGGTTGATCTGGGCCATGGGACGAGCCTCTCGATAAATCAAAAAAATGGGGAGGAGGCGTGCGGCCTCCTCCCCAGCGCAGGGAACGTCAGGGAGGATTGACGCTCTAGAACTTGAAGGTGACGTCCATCAGGTAGCGACGACCATAGGAGTCGTAGCGACCGATGCGGTTCGGGTCGTTGTCGCGGTACATGCGCAGCGTCTCGTTGGTCAGGTTGTTGACCTGCAGGCGGACGCTGATGCTCTCGCTGATCTTGTAGGACGAGCTGAAGTCGAGGGTCTTCTCGCTCTCCAGCGTCTGCAGATCCGAACCGTTCCAGCCGTAGATGACCGTCATCGGCGAGTGGTACTTCCAGCCCAGGCGCGCTTCGACCGGACCGTTGGCGTACCACAGGTCGACCGTGGCGGTGTTCTTGGCCAGACCCGTCATCCGCAGCGGATTGTTGGCCGGCGAGAACTCCTTCAGGTTCGATTCCACATAGGCGTAGTTCGAGTAGATCCCGAACTTGTCGAACGGACCCGGCAGGAAGAAGAACGGCGTCTGGAAGGTCAGCTCCACGCCCTGGATGTGGCCGCTGCCGCCATTGGCGGGGCTGGCGACCGTGTAGGTCTGGCCGCCGAACACGACCGGCGTCTGCTTCCAGCCGATGTAGGAGTCGACGTCCTTGTAATAGTAAGACACCGCCACCAGGGCTTCCGGACGGAAGTAGTATTCGGCCGAGGCGTCGAACTGGGTGGCCTCGAACGGCTTCAGGTTCGGGTTGCCGGCGCTGCCGGTCCACGGCGACCAGTTCGACAGGCTGCGGCTGGCGCGCAGTTCGTCGAGCGGCGGACGGGCGATGACCTTGGCCAGGCCCAGGCGCACGATCTTGCCGCCGCCGAAGTCCAGCTTGGCGTTCGCCGAGGGCAGGAAGTCGGTGTAGTCGTTGCCGACCGTGGCGGCCACGAAGGCGCTGGCGGTGTTCTGTTGCAGGCCCTCGCTGTCGGTCTCGGTGTGGACGACGCGCGCGCCGATGTTGCCGGTGACCCAAGCGCCGGCCGGGCCGTCGGCGGCGAAGTTCAGCTTGCCGTAGCCTTCGTAGACCTTCTCCTGGACGGTCCAGCGCTCGGCCAGCTCCTCGGTCGCCTTGGAGACGTCGAAGGCGTTCGCCCCGTAGGCAATGGCGGCGATCTTGTCGATGTCACCCGTCAGCAGGGCCGGCACGTTGGCGCCATCGCTCAGGGTGTAGGCCGTCAGCAGGCTGGTCGGGATGGTCGCGCCCGTCGCGGTCGGCGCGAAGCTGAAGCTGCTGTGGCTCTTGACGCGATCCGAGGCGCGAACGCCAAACTGGACGCTCTTGAGCGCGCCGCCGCCGAAGTCGCGGGTGAAGTCCAGCGCCGCGGCCTTCAACTCGTCGTTCAGGTGCTCGGGACCGTCGTACGAACCGGCCAGATCGGCCGTTTGGCTGAGCTTGATGCTCTCTTCGCTGGTGCTGATGGTCGGGGTCTTGCCCGCGCGCCAGTCGAAGGTCGTCCAGGCCGGCCAGGCCTCGAAGCGAACGGCCTTCCACGCGTTGGTGCGCTTGGCCTTGGAGTAGGACACATCGCCCGCGACGGTCCATTGGTCGCCCGTCCACTTGCCGTTCAGGCCGCCGGCGAACAGGTCCTTGTCTTCGCTGTACTTAGCCAGCACGGTCTGGACCGAGCTGAACGGCAGGCGACCGGCGACGACGGTGTTGTTGATCAGCGTGTAGGACGCGCCGGTGGCGTTGTAGACCCCGTCATTCCAACCGATGTTGTTCGTGCCGGTGTTCCAGTTGCCCCAGTTGTTGGCGCCCCAGACGGTCTGGTCCTGAACCTCGGTGATCTTGATCTTCGAATAGAGGGCGTCGGCCTTCAGTTCGAAGTTGTCGGTCGGCTTGTACTGCAGGCCGCCCGAAATCCCGGTGCGCTTCTGGTCGATGCGGCTGGCCGACATCTGAGCGCCCCACGGGGTGGCGTCCAGCTTGCCGTCGCGGTTCAGGTCGCTCGAATAGTCGCTGGCGCCGGCCGGCGGGCGGGCGTTGCTGTCGTTGTAGCCCCAGCCCGTGAAAGAGCCGTAGCCGTTCTTTTGGCGCTGGGCGGTGGCGCCCAGGACGATGGCGAGGTCGTCGTTGATCTTGCGGACCCACGAGCCCGAGCCGCGATAGCCGGTGGTGCCGTAGTTCGGGATGTCCTTGCCGCCGTCGTAGAACACGGGGCCGGCGCGCACCACGAACTCGGGACCGCGATAGTCCAGCGGGGCGATCGTGTTGATGTTGATCGTCGCGGCGACGCCGCCGGCGATCAGGTCGGCCGATTGCGACTTGTAGACCTCGACGCCGGAGACGACTTCCGACGGATAGATCTCCCAGCGAACGTTGCGGTCCGGCTCGGACGAGGCGACTTCGCGGTTGTTGATCGTGCCCAGCACCAGACGGGCGCCCAGGCCGCGGACGACGGCCTGGCTGTCGTTGCCGCGGTCGCGGGTGGCGTTGACGCCCGGCAGGCGGGCGATGGACTCCGCGATGGTCACGTCGGGCAGGACGCCGATGTCCTTGGCCGAGATGGCTTCAACGACCTTGTCGGAGCCCTGCTTCACGGCCAGGGCGTCGCGCAGGCTCTTGCGGACGCCGGTGACGACGACCTCCTCGACCTGCGCGGACTCGGCGGCCGGAGCGGTTTGGGCGTGCGCGCCGGCGGCCACGAGCATGGCGAAGCCGCTGGCGGCGGCGAAGAGCATGGAATGACGGGTCATGGTTTCCCCCTTAGGAGCGGCGCCACGCTTCAGCCGGCGGGGCTACCCTACGATCTAGAACAAGCTGGGCGCTAATTATCATATCAATCAGACATGACAAGCTGCTTACCCGTTAGTCGCCCGGGCCTTTAATCGAGCGGGATGACCGAGGCCCCCTTGCCAACCGCCGCGCTTTTGGCGGGCGCGTCCGCCACGGCCGAGGGCTCCGTCGCCGTGGCGGCCGTCACCGAAGCCCCCGGCATCAGCCGCGTGCGGTAGGTCCAAGCGCCCCCCTCCAGCGTCATGGGGCGAGGCCCGACGCCGCCCAGGAAGTCGCCGTCGACGAAGCGGGCCGCCTCTCCATGGGCTGTCACTCGGAACGTGACGTCCACCGGCATGACATACGGGGTCTTCAGCCAGTCGACGCCTTCAAGCGCCTGGCCCTTGAAGTCGAACAGGGCCGCGTTCTCCCAGTTCGAGCCGACGCCCCAACGGGTCTTGCACTTGGTCGAGAGCCACGCAGGCTCCCAGTAGACGACCCCCACCCCGCCGTTGGCAAAAACCAGTTGGGTCAGGTCGGTCAGGTACTTCTTCTGGCCGGCCGGGGTCGCGGGATAGCCGGGGATCAGCGAATCCTCGCCCAGCAGGTTCGGCGAGGCGTCCGCCCCCTCGTTGGTGAATGGATAGGCCGTCTCCACCACCACGACGTCGGCCGAGTAGAGGTGGCGCAGGCGGTTGATGGTCTGGCCCAGCTCCGGCATCGAGCGCTTGGACCACTTGCTGTAGTAACTGATCCCGATCAGGTCGAAGTCGGTCACCCCCGCCTTGGCCGCCGCCGCGAACCAGGGCTCGACGTTCTCGGGCTGGGCGATGTGCAGCATGATCCGGGGCTTGATCGCCGAGGCCGCGCTAGCGTCGCGCACCGCCTTGATCCCGGCGTTGAACAGCAGAGCGTTGCGCTCCCATCTTATCGGTTCTTTCGCCTTTTCGAGGCTGGAGACGATCTCGCCGTTGGTCTCGTTGCCGACCTGGACCATGTCGGGCGTCAGGCCCTCGCGATCCAGCTCCGCCAGGGTGTCGCGGGTGAAGGCGTACAGCGCCTTGGCCTGGTCCGGAGTCGAAAGCTTGGCCCAGGCCTTGGGCGCGATCTGCTTGTCGCCGTCGGCCCAGTCGTCCGAATAGTGGAAGTCGAGCAGCACCTGCATCCCGGCCTTCTTGGCCTTGGCGATGCTGCGCTTGACGTCCTTCAGGTTCGAATAGGCCGTCCAGTCCGGATTGTTCCAGATCCGGATGCGGGCGAGGTTAGCGCCCGAGGCCTTGAAGAAGGCGTAAGGCTCGACCGTCTTGCCGCCCGCGCGATAGACCGCGCCGCAGTCCTCCATCTCGTTGGCGTACGAGATGTCGACGCCCAGATAGGTCTTCGGCGCCGCCCAGGCCGAGCCGAGCGGACTGATCAGCGACAGGGCGAGCAAGGACGACAGAGCGACGCGACGGGGCGGGACAGACATGTTTCCTCCGGGCGGCCCTTGGGCGGCCGCTGAAGTCTCAATATTATTTATCGTATAATTCAAGCGCAAGACGCGCGGGCGATCTTTCCCATTTCGCGCGAAGCCGCGCCCGCCCATCAAATGAAGAAGGCTTCGATCGCGCGCGCCAGATATTTCAAGGGTCGTCGGGCGAGCAAGCGCCCCATCGCCGCCCTTGGTGGAACAGAGCACGCGCGCCTCCCGTTTGTGGTGCTCGCCGCCATTCCGGCGGCCCGTCTCATTTTCGAGGAGCGGCGATGGGATCCCGTCGAGGCCCGCCCGTTCCTCCCCCGCGCACGGAGCAGCACGAATGTTTGGTGGCGATCGCCTTTCGCGTCTTGGTCAGTTCAGCCCCCGGTTCCCCGACGCGGAGGCCCTGCACAAGGGCTTGGCGTACTGGAACCATGATCGCCTGGCGCCGACCGCGCCCGCGGACGACTGGCGCGAGGACCTGGATCGCGAGCGCCTGATGAAACGCCTGGAGGGCGAGTTCATCGAGGCCTTCCGCGCCCACGTCTCGTCGCTTGTCGCCGAGGTTCCGCAGGACCCGGAAGGCTTCGTGGCCTGGTTCGAGGCGCTGAAGGACCACGGCCCCGGTCAGTGGGACCCGCTGTTCGACTGGCTGGAAGGCGAAGCCGCCCTGGAAGACCTCAAGTGGTTCCTGACCCAGGAAGCCGCCGGCGAGGCGGGTTTCGACGATCTCGTCGCCATGACCCAGGTGAAGATCCCCGACCGCGCCAAGCTGGAGCTGGCCCGCAACTACTGGGACGAAATGGGACGCGGCAATGCGCGCGGCATGCACGGCCCGATGCTGGAGCGGACCACCGCCACGCTCGGCCTGACGCCAACCATCGACACCACGCTCTGGCAGTCGCTGTGCCTGGCCAACACCATGACGGCCTTCGCCACGACGCGCCGCTATGTCTGGCACTCGATCGGCGCGCTGGGCGTCGTCGAGCTGACCGCGCCGACCCGTGTCGCCTGCGTGGACGCCGGTCTGAAACGGGTTGGCGTCTCGCCGGAGGCCCGCAAGTACTTCGCCTTGCACGCCCAGATCGACATCGAGCACTCAAAGGGCTGGAACGCCGAGGCGTTGATCCCTCTGGTCGCCGAGGATCCGACCCGCGCCCGCTTCATCGCCGAGGGCGCGATGATGCGCCTGATCTGCGGCGAGCAGTGCTTCGAGACCTATCGTGCACACTTGTGGGCCCATGCCCACCCGCTCGTCTACGCGGCCGAGTGAGGGTGCGTGATGCCTGACGACAAGCTGCTCCGCTTCACCATCGTCCCGACAGCGACCGGGACCTGGCTTTGGCGCACGATCGAGCGCGACGGCGCCGTTCGGGCGCAAGGGATCGCTCCCAGCAAGAAGCTGGCGGCGGCCCTGGTCATCCGGGACATCGTCGCGGCGAGACTGGACCGCCCGGAACACATCGCCGCCCCGCTCCCGGCGAAGGCGGCGTGACGCCGGTCATGGAGGCCGCCGTCCGCAATGACCCCGTGGCGACCTCTCAGACCGTATCGCGTTGCAGGCGCAGGTAGGTCGGGTCGAACAGGGCGAAGGCGGCCAGGCGGTCCCAGTCGGGAATGGTGACCTGGCCGCCCTTCCACGCGATCAGCCCCTCCCGGCGCAGCTCCATCAGCACCCGGTTTACGTGGATCGGCGTGAGGCCCAGCACGTCGCCGAGATCGGTCTGGGTCATCGGGATTTTCAGCTGTCCGTCGCTGGCTAGGCCCGCCGCCTCCAGACGCCTGTAGAGCTCACAGACCAGATGCGCGAGCCGGCTGGCGGCGTCCTGCTGTCCCATGGTCACCAGCCACTGCCGATGGATCGCGCCGTCGATCACCGTCTCCAGCCAAAGCAGGCGGCCCAGGTGCGGATGCTGCTCGGTCAGCCGGCGGAGGTCGGCGTGCTGGGCATAGGCGACGACGCAATCGTCCAGGGCCACCACGCCATGGTCCATCTGCCGCATCAGCATGCTGTGCAGGTCGACGAAGTCGCCGGCGACGTTGATCTCGGTCAGTTGCCGACCGCCCGCCGTCGTCAGGTTGAAGCGGGCGCAGAAGCCGCTGACCAGGAAGGTGCTGTAGCTGGGCCGGTCGCCCGGCGCGATCAGCACCCCGCCCGCCTTGACCGCGCGCTCGGGGCCCAGAAGGCCGCTGAGCGCCTCCCGCTCGACGACGGACAGCGCGTCGCGGCGCGCCAGCTTGGTCACCAAGGGCGCGATGTTTTGCGGCGAGGACATTCGGGCGAGACCACTCCCTTGCGTTCGAAACCGGGCCGGCGACCCGATCAAAAGATGGTCGCCGCTAACCTAGGTTAGGGTGGGACTTCGCGGGCGCGCCTAAGGGGGAGCGCTCTCGCGGAGATTTCGTAGTGCCAAGTTCCACCGCTCCCCGCCTCAACGAACGAGGACGCCATTTCGTTGTCGCCCGCCTGCTCTCGCATGTCGGGGTCTCGACATGAACCGGCTGCTGGTCGCTAGCCTCGACCGGTTCGGTCCGCTGCGCGAAAGCGTGCGGGATGATCTTATGACGTGCTCACAAGAGGCGACGCGTTTCGAGCCAGGTCAGGTCATCGTCGCGGCCGGCGCGCACGCCCGTCTCCGGCTGTTGGCGCGCGGCCTGGCGGTGAAGCAGCAGGTGTCGCCAGAGTCCGGCCGCCAGATCTTCGGCGTCGCCATCCCCGGCGATGTGATCGATCTGGGCGGTCTCTATGCCGGCCTCGACTATGAGGTCCGCGCGCTTGGCGCCTGCGAGGTGCGCATGACCACCGCGCGCGAACTGCGCACGATGTTACGCGCCCATCCAAGCCTTCTGGCGGCGCTGTGCCGCGCGGTGCTGACCGAGGCCCAGCAGCAGCGCAATTGGATGGTCGGCCTGGGCCGTCGCACCGCGCTGGCGCGCGCGGCGAACCTACTCTGCGAGGTCTATTGGCGGCAGACGGCCCTTCGCCTGGCCGGCGACGGCAAGTGCGACTTCCCCGCCGTCCAGGCCGACATCGCCGACGCCCTGGGACTCTCGGTCGTGCATGTTCATCGCGTGCTTCGCACCTTGCGCGACGACGGCTTGGCGACCTTGCGCAACGGGGTGCTGAGGATCAGCGACTGGGAGGCGCTCTCGCGTCTCGGCGGCTTCGACCCCGAGCGGCTGCGCCCCCAGCAGGAGCCCTTCGACAGCGCTTTGGACGTCGTCCCGAAAAACTTCACTGACGACACTCGTCCGCTGGACGGCCACGACCGTAGCTAGGAGCAAGCGCGCGCTATGCGTCGAACTCCAGGAGACCGTCGATGAGGCCCATGCACGGAGAGTTTCCGGCGAATCCTGAAGGCGTCCCGATGCGGATCGCCGTCATCGGCGCCGGGATCTCGGGCCTCTCCAACGCCTGGCTGCTCAGCCAACGCCACGACGTCACCCTGTTCGAGTCCGCCGACCGGCTGGGCGGCCACGCCCACACGGTCGAGGTCCCGACGGCGAAGGGCTCGGTCCCGGTGGACATGGGCTTCATCGTCTACAACGAGTTCAACTATCCCAACCTGACGGCGCTGTTCCGGCATCTGGGCACGCCGACAAAGCACGCCGACATGTCGCTGGCCATCTCGCTGGACGATGGTGACCTCGAGTACGGCAGCAAGAGCCTGGCCTCGCTGTTCGCCCAGCCCAGCGCCCTGCTGCGCCCGCGCTTCTGGTCTATGCTGCGCGACCTGAACCGCTTCTATCGCACCGCGCCCGGCCACCTGGCGACGCTGGACCCGGTGGTGTCGCTCAGCCAGTACCTGCGCGACAACGGCTATGGCGCGGCGCTGAGCCAGGACCACCTGCTGCCGATGGCGGCGGCGATCTGGTCGGCGACGATCGAAGGCGCCGGCGAGCATCCGGCCGCGGCCTTCATCCGCTTCTTCGAGAACCATGACCTGCTGCGCTTTGTCGGCCGGCGCACCTGGCGGACGGTGGACGGCGGCAGCCGCGCCTATGTCGACGCCCTGGCCGCGGCCTTCAAAGGCCAGGTTCGACTGTCGGCCCGGATCAAGGCCGTGACGCGGTCCGACACTGGCGTGAAGATCGTCGAGGCGGACGGTCGCGAGAGCGCCTTCGACCACGTGGTGTTCGCCACCCACGCGCCGACCACCCTGTCACTGTTGGCCGACGCCGACGCGCGCGAACAGACGGTGCTCGGCGCCTTCCGCTACACGACCAACGAAGTGGTGTTGCACCAGGACAAGCGCCTGATGCCGCGTCGGCGCCTGGCGTGGGCCAGCTGGAACCACCTGGGCCGTCGCGACGATCCGGCCAGCGGCTGCGTCAGCTACTGGATGAACCACCTGCAGAGCCTGAAGGGCGCGCCGCCGCTGTTCGTGACGCTGAACCCGCACATCACGCCGCGCGAGGAGCTGGTTCATCAAGTCCGCAGCTTCGAGCACCCGCACTTCGACGCCGGCGCCCTGACGGCGCAGAACGATCTCTGGAGCCTGCAGGGCGCGCGCCGGACCTGGTTCTGCGGCGCCTATTTCGGCGCGGGCTTCCACGAGGACGGCCTGCAGGCCGGCCTCGCCGTGGCCGAGCAGCTGGGCGGCGTCCGCCGGCCCTGGACCGTGGCCGACGAGAACGGCCGCATCCCGCTGCATCCCCTGCGCGGAACCATGCCGCTCGAACGGGCGGCCTGACGATGAGCGCCTCGGCGATCTACGAGGGGGTCGTGACGCACCGGCGGTTCTCGCCCGCCTCGCATCGCCTGCGCTACCGGATCTTTATGCTTCTGCTGGACCTGGACGAGCTGTCGGCGCTGGCGGCCAGACTGCGGGTGCTGAAGTTCGGTCCGTTCGGCCTGATGTCATTCCGGGCCGCCGATCACGGCGACCGCTCGGGCGGCGACCTCAAGGCCTATGCCCGCGCGCGTCTCGCCGAGGCGGGCATTGTCGCCGATGGTCCGATCCGCCTGCTCTGCATGCCCCGCATCCTAGGCTACGGCTTCAATCCGCTGAGCCTCTATTTCTGCCACCGCGCGGACGGGGAACTGGCGGCGATCCTCTATGAGGTGCGCAACACCTTCGGCCAGCGCCACAGCTATCTGGCGGCGGCGCCAGAACCCGGCGTTGGGCCGGGCGTCGCGCCGGTGCGGCAGAGCGCGCCCAAGCGCTTCTTCGTCTCGCCGTTCATGGACATGGACCTGACCTACGACTTCGAGATCCTGCCGCCGGGCGAGGCTGTCGCGGTCAACGTCTCGGCGCGGCGCGGGGACGACGCGATCCTGACCGCCAGGTTCGGCGGCCAGCATCGGCCGCTCACCGACGCCAACCTTCTGAAGGCCTGGCTGAGGCATCCGCTGCTCAGCTTCAAGGTCATCCTCGGCATCCACTGGGAAGCCGTGAAGATCGTCGCGCGCGGCATCTGGCTGCGGCCCCGCCCGCCCCTTCCGCCCGAGCCGGTGACGCTGGGCGCCGTGCCGCGAACCTAGAGTCATCCAAACAGAGCCATTCGGCGTATCATGGACATGCATGCGACTCAGGCCGCCCAACCCAGCTCTCGACATCGCGCCGTGACGACCGCGTCGCGCGACTTCGACGACTGCGTGCTGCGGATCGCGGCCGATCGCGACCGCGAGGCCTTCGCGACGCTGTTCGACCACTACGCGCCGCGCGTGAAGGCGCTGCTGATGCGCAGCGGCTCGCCCGCCGCAGCCGCCGAGGAGCTGGCGCAGGAGACCCTGCTCAACGTCTGGCGCAAGGCGCACCTCTTCAACCCCGAGCGCGCCTCGTCGGCGGCCTGGATCTTCACCATCGCGCGCAACCTGCGCATCGACAGCCTGCGGCGCGGCGACGCCAGCGTCTACGCCGCCGATCTTGCTTTGGCGGCCGACGAACCCGCCCAACCCGACGCAATCCTCAGCGGCGCCCAGGACGCCGAGCTGGTCAGGGCCGCCATGCGGACCTTGAATCCAGACCAAGCCCGAGCAATCGAGATGGCCTTCTTCCACGAGCAAACCCACACCCAGATCTCCCAGGCCCTGGGCGTGCCCCTCGGCACCGTCAAGGCGCGGATTCGCTTCGGCATGATGAAACTGCGCGCCTTCATCGAGCGCGACAGCGGAGGCGCCGCATGAGCCTGCGTCGCCAACCCAGCGAGGAACGGTTGCTGGCCTACGCCGCCGGCACCCTCAGCGCGCCCGAGGCCGTGGTGGTCGCCACGCACCTGGCGCTGAAGCCCGAGACCCGCCCGTGGGCCGATCTCGGCCGCGCCGTCGGCGGCGCCTTGCTCGAAGAGGCCGAGCCCGTGGCCCTGGACGCCGGCGCCCGCGACGCGGCGCTGGCTTTGCTGGACGCCCCGGTCTCGACCGAGACGCCCCCCGCGCCGAAGTCGGCTGATCCATCCCTGCCCGCGCCCTTGCGCGACCTGCCGCTGGGACCCTGGCGCTGGGTTGGGCCCGGCGTGCACGTGCGCAATGTGATCGGACCGCGCGATGGCGACTGCCGCGTGATCCTGTTGCGGATCGCGCCCGGCCAGTGCGCGCCGCGCCACACCCACGGCGGCGTCGAGCTGACCTGCGTGATCAGCGGCGCCTACGCCACCGAGGACGGCGTCTTCGCCCAGGGCGACCTCGAGGAAGCCGATCCGAAGGTGACGCACCAGCCCCGCGTGGTCTCGCCCGAGCCCTGTCTCTGCGTCGCCGCGCTGGACGGCCAGATCGTGCTGCCCGGCCGCCTGGGCCGCTTGCTGGCGCCGTTCGTCAAGCTCTAGGGCTTCGACGTTTCGATCACCCGCACGCCCTCGGCCTCGCATTTCGCCGCCAGCTCCGGGCTGTCCAGCCGGTCGATGACGAAGACGTGGACGTCGCCGATGTGACCGATCCGCACCGGCGCGGGCCGTCCCAGCTTCTGGCTGTCGGCGACCAGGATCACCCGGCGCGAGCTATGGATGATGGTCTGCGAGACCTGGACCTCGTTGATGTCGAAGTCGAGCAGCGAGCCGTCCTCGTCCATGGCCGAGGCGCCGATCACGGCGAAGTCGACCTTGAAGTTGCGGATGAAGTCGACCGCGAAGGCCCCGACCGAGGCGCGGTCGGCGCTGCGCACCCGCCCCCCGACCACGATCACCTCGATGCCCGGCGAGCTCGCCAGGATATCGACGACGTTGAGGTTGTTGGTGATCACCAGCAGTCCCGAGCGCCCCTGAAGGGCCCTGGCGACCTCCTCCGTAGTCGTGCCGATGTTGATGAATAGCGAGGCCTTCTCGGGGATCAGCGCCGCCGCGGCCGCGCCGATCGCCTCCTTGGCCTCGCGCGCCAGCACGCGCCGCGCTTCGTACTCGAGGTTGTCGACCCCGCCCGCGCCGATCACCGCGCCGCCGTGCACGCGGTTTAGCAGACCCTGGTCGCAAAGGTCGTTGAGGTCCTTGCGGATGGTCTGGCGAGAGACCTGAAGCTGGTCGGACAGGGCCTCGACCGTCACCCGCCCGCTTTTCCGGGCGAGCGCGAGAATCGCCTCGTGTCGCTCCTCGATAGCCATCAACGCACCTCCATTCTCCGCTTAGCGCGTTGGCGTCCTCCTTGACCAGCGCGCCTTACGGATCGGTTTCGATTTTGTGCGCGTTTCTTCACATTAAGTTTCGTTTTTGGATTTCGAAATTGCGATTTCGGGAGCAATACGCTACTCACAGATGATGTATAAGGAGCCAGAGATGGAGTTCGACCTCCTGGTCGTCGGCGGGGGCGTCAACGGCGCGGGCATAGCGCGCGACGCCGCGGGCCGCGGGCTGTCGGTGCTGTTGGTCGAGCAGAACGATCTGGCCAGCGCCACCTCGTCGGCCAGCACCAAGCTGGTGCACGGCGGTCTGCGCTATCTTGAGTACTACGAGTTCAAGCTGGTTCGTGAAGCGCTGGAAGAGCGCGAGACCCTGCTGGCCATGGCGCCGCACATCATCTGGCCGCTGCGCTTCGTGCTGCCGCACGCCCACGCCACCCGCCCCGCCTGGCTGGTTCGGCTGGGCCTGTTCCTCTACGACCATCTGGGCGGCCGCAAGCGGCTGCCAGGTTCGCGAGGGCTGAACATGAAGGGCGCGCCAGAGGGCGCGGCGCTGAAGCCCGAATACGGCAAGGCCTTCGTCTACTCCGACTGCTGGGTGGACGACGCCAGGCTGGTGACCCTGAACGCCATGGACGCTCGCGATCGCGGCGCGGTGGTCGAGACCCGCACGAAGCTGGTCTCCGCCCGCCGGTTGGGCGCGGTCTGGGAAGCGCGGTTGAAGTCGGCCGAGGGCCCG
The DNA here is from genome assembly GCF_002742635.1 of Caulobacter sp. X. NCBI lineage: Bacteria > Pseudomonadati > Pseudomonadota > Alphaproteobacteria > Caulobacterales > Caulobacteraceae > Caulobacter > Caulobacter sp. X. The sequence continues at coordinate 1,318,121 of NZ_PEGF01000001.1, forward strand.
GAGCGCAATGTCCGCGCCCGCGCCATCGTCAACGCCGCCGGCCCCTGGGTTTCGGATGTCCTGACGGGCGCCCTGAGCGTAACCACCGGCAGCGGCGCGCGGCTGATCAAGGGCAGCCACATCGTCGTGCCCCGGCTGTTCGAGGGCGACCAGGCCTACATGCTGCAAAACCCCGACCGCCGGATCGTGTTCGCCATCCCCTACGAGGAGCGGTTCACGCTGATTGGCACGACCGACGTCGCCTGGGACGCCGCGCCGGGCCCCGCCAAGATCTCGGCCGAGGAAGTCGACTACCTCTGCGAAAGCATCAACCGATATTTCGCCCGCCAGATCACGCCCAAGGACGTGGCTTGGAGCTACGCCGGCGTGCGGCCTTTGTTCGACGACCACGCCGACAGCGCCTCGGCGGTGACCCGCGACTACGTCCTGGAGGTCGATGCGCCGGACGGCGCGGCGCCCGTGCTGTCCGTGTTTGGCGGCAAGATCACCACCTATCGCCACCTGGCCGACCAGGCGATGAACCGCCTGGCGACCTTCTTCCCGGAGGCGGGCGCGTCGTGGACCCGCGGCGCCGTCCTGCCGGGCGGCGACCTACCCGATCTCGACCGCGCCGCCCTGGCCCAAGCGCTGCGCGTGGAGTTCCCCTTCCTGCCGGACGACATGGCCAAGCGTCTGGCGCGGTCCTATGGAACGCGCGCCCGGACGATTCTAGCCAACGCCGGCAGTCTGGCCGACCTGGGCGAGGCCTTCGGCGCGGGACTATATGCCGCAGAGATCGACTATCTGGTCGCGGTAGAGTGGGCGCGGACCGCCGAGGACGTCCTCTATCGGCGCAGCAAGCTTGGCCTGCATCTGGCGCCGGAGGGCGTCGCGCGCCTGGAGGCCTATCTCTCGCGAAAAGCCGCGCCAACGAATTGTTTGACCACTTCCCAAGATTGGCTTGACCAAAGGCGAGCAACGGTTTAGCCAAAGAACAACGAAATAAAAATCAACAACTTAGGGAGGGTATCATGCGTAAGTTGATCCTGCTTGCGAGCGCAGCCTCGTGCGTGATCGCCATGCCGAACTTGGCGGCGGCGCAAGACAAGAACGAGACCACAGGCCTGGAAGAAATCGTCGTCACGGCGACCAAGCGTTCGGCCAATCTTCAGAGCGTCCCGGTGGCCGTGACCGCCATCACCGGCGAGACGATCCAGAACCAGCGCATCAACGAGTTCGGCGACCTGACCCGCGCCGCCGCGTCGCTGACCCTGACGCAAAGCACCGCCTCGCCGAACAACGCCATCATCCTGCGCGGCATCGGCACCTACGCCTTCTCGATCGGCGTCGAGCCTTCGGTGGCGGTCATCATCGACGACGTGCCGGTCGTCCAGCAGGCCCAGGCCTTCGACAACCTGTCCGACGTCGAGCGCATCGAGGTTCTGCGCGGCCCTCAGGGCACGCTGTTCGGCAAGAACGCCAGCGCCGGCGCGATCAATATCGTCACCCAGGAGCCGTCGGTGGCCTTCGGCGGCCACGCCTCGGCCACCGTCACCAGCGACAACGGCTACAAGGCCGACGGCGCGATCTCGGGCCCGATCAGCGACAAGACGGGCTTCCGCCTGGGCGCCTACTACAATCACTGGGACGGCAACGTCGATAACCTGGCCAACGGCCACAAGCTGAACGACAACACCTCGTACGGCGTGCGCGGCAAGCTGCGGTCCGAGCTGACCGACAAGCTGGTGCTGTCGCTGAACGGCTCCTACGCCAAGTCGAAGTCGGACGGCACGGCCGCCACCCTGCGCTTCGTCGACCTGAACTACCTGCCGGCCGGCGCGACCACCCCGGTGATCCCGAAGTACAACGGCGTCTCGATCATGCCTGCCCTGGCGGGAATCACGCCCGGCGCGGCCAACCGCAAGACCCGCGTCGATAACGACGGCTTCACCGAGAACAAGCAGGCCAGCTTCAGCGGCAAGCTGACCTATGACCTGGGCTTCGCCAGCCTGATCTCGGTCACCTCGTACCAGGACTGGAAGTACAACTTCTCGGCCGACGTCGACGGCACCGACCTGGCGGTCAACGGGACCGCGCCGAACGTGACCAGTCCGATCGCGCCCGGCCTGGGCGTGAGCAATTCGGGCCCCTATCACTCGACGTCCTTCACCCAGGAAGTGCGTCTGACCTCGAAGGGCGAAGGTCCGCTGTCCTACGTGGTCGGCGCCTTCTACGCCGACGCCAAGACCACCCGCGACTTCCAGCGCGGCCCGGCCCTGATCCTGGCCAAGTGGACCGGCTGGCAGAGCACGCGCAGCGTCGCCGCCTTCGCGGGCGTCGACTACAAGTTCCCGACCAACACCACCGTCAGCGGCGCGGTGCGCGTCAACAACGAGCGGATCAAGGACAGCTTCGTCAACCTGCTGTCGACCGCCACGGTCTATGTCTCGCCGACCAGCATCGGCACCTGCGGCGCGGGCAGCCAGTTCTGCGCCGGCAGCAATGAGGACACCGCCGTCACCTGGAAGCTGTCCCTGAACCAGGAGCTGGCGCCGCGCGTCTCGGTCTACGCCAGCGCGGCCACGGGGTATAAGGGCTACGCCTACGACATCTCGTCGGGCTATACGCCGCTGCGCACCCAGAACCCCGTCCAGCCCGAGAAGTCGAAGTCGTACGAAGCCGGCCTGAAGAGCCGCTTCCTCGACAATCGCCTGCAGCTGAACGTCGCGGCCTTCTACACGGACTACGACAACTTCCAGGCCCAGTCGTCGCAGTACATCAACGGCGCCTTGCAGCAGAAACTGAACAACGTCGGCAAGCTGCGCACCAAGGGTCTCGAGGTCGAAGCCCAGGCCATGCCGGTCGAGTGGCTGCGCCTGGACGCCTCGGCCGCCTATACCGACGCCAAGGTGGTCTCGTTCCCGAACGCGGCCTGCTATCCGGGCCAGGCGCAAACGGGAACGGGCTGCGCGCCCTCGACCAACCCCGTGGGGCTGGGCAACGTGCAGGACCGCTCGAACACCCAGCTGCCGAACAGCCCGAAGTTCAAGGTCAATCTGGGCGGCACGGTCACGCGTGAGCTGGCCAGCGACCTGACGGGCGTCTTCACGGTCAATTACCAGTACCAGAGCAAGGTCAACTTCGACCTCTTGGGCAACCCGCTGGCCGAACAGAAGGCCTATGGCCTGCTGAACGCCTCGGCCTCGCTCGCGCGCGGCGACGTCAAGGCCACCCTGTTCGTCAACAACCTGCTGAACGAGCACTTCGTCTCCGGCATCGGCGACGGCTTCGGCTCGTACGGCGTCCACTTCGTGAGCCAGGTGCTGTCGCGCGACAGCGACCGCTACTTCGGCCTGAAGGTGGACACGAAGTTCTAGGCAGTCCTCCCCGGACGACCTCTGCGATGGGGAGTAGGCTACCCGCCTGCTCCCCACTTTTTTATCCACGTGGCATCAGGAGCCCGTATGCGTAACGCCCTCTCCCGCCGCCTGTTTGGTCTGATGGCCGGCGCTTCGGCCTGTCTCGCCGCCCTCGGCGCGCACGCCGCCCCGGGCGACTGGGTCAATGGTGTCCTGGCGATTCCGACGCCGAAGGAGCCGCCCGCCTTCGCTCTGCCGGTGACGACGCCGCTGACGAACCCGGCGCGTGAAGCCTGGGCCCAGCAGGATCCCAAGCAGCGCCTTGTCTACAACGTCGCCAAGCCGACCCTGACCCTCATGCCGGGCGGCCCCGCGGCCGACAAGGACGCGCCAGCGGTGATCCTGGTCCCTGGCGGCGGCTTCCAGTTCCTGGCGATGGACAACGAAGGCTACGACGTCGCCAAGCGGCTGGCGCCGCTGGGCGTGCGGGTCTTCATCCTGAAGTACCGAACCATCCCCCTCCCCGACAGCTTCGACGGCTTCAAGGCCGCCTTGGCCGGCACGTTCCAACGCGGCGAAGGGGCCGAGGAGCGGACTCGGCAAACGCCGTACGCGGTCGCCGACGCCCAGGCCGCGATCCGCGCCGTCCGTGAACATGCACAAGAGTGGCATGTCGATCCCAAGCGCGTCGGCGTGCTGGGCTTCTCGGCCGGGGCCATGACGGTGCTGGGGGCTCTGCAAGCCAACGCCCCCGACGCGCGGCCGGACTTCGCCGGCATGATCTATGGCCCGACCCAGTCGAACGTGGTCCCGTCGAACGCCCCGCCGTTGTTCGCCGCCCTCGCGGCCGACGATCGTTTCTTCCGTTCGCAGGACTTTAGCCTGATCCAGAACTGGCGCGCCTCGGGCGCCTCGGTGGAGCTGCATCTCTACAGCGCCGGCGGCCACGGCTTCGCCTCTCAGCCGCACGGGACGACCAGCGACGCCTGGTTTGATCAGTACGCCCTGTGGCTGAAGGCGATGAAGTTCGCGCCCTAAGGCCCAAACCATCTGTGTCATCTTGGACGGCCGAAGGCCCATCCAGGATGACACGAGAATGTTTAGACGTTCCAGGTCACGACACGGCGCGAGACGCCGAGCACGTTCTCCATACGGGGCGTGACGACCACGCTATTCAGCGTGACCGCGCGGGTCTCGGAGGCTGGCAGGACGAGCTGGAGCGCTTCGGCCGGAGCCTCGCTTTCACCTCGCCAGGCGACGGTGATCGCCAAATCCCCCACGCTGGCCTCGACCTCCAAAATCCAGCCCTGCGGCGTCGTCGGATCGCGTGGCGCGGCGTCGGCCTCGTCGAAGGCGCGCCAGGTCATCCAGCCTTCCTTCGGCGGATAGAGCAGAACGCCGGGCTGCGGTGCGACGGCGGCGAAGCCCGCCGGCGCCAGGTCCACAAACACGCCGGAGCCCTCCTTCGCCAGCATCGGCGGCAGGCCGCTGAGCGGCGCGGGCAAGTCATGCTCCGCCCCGCCCACATAGGCCTTGTCGTCGCGCAGGTCGCGCCACGTCGCGCCGGCCGGCAGATAGACGCGCACGCTGTTGACGCCCTGGTCCAGCGCCGGCGCGACCAGCAGGTCCGGGCCCAGCAGATAGGCGTCGCCGTCTTCCCAAGCGCGGGGGTCTCCGGGGAAGTCCAGCCACACCGGACGGGTCACCGGCTCGTAGTCGGCGTGGTGACGCCACAGCAGGTCGTGCAGCAGCGGCTGCAGCGCTCGCCGCAGCTTCATCATCTCGACGATGGCCGGCGTGACCTCGGGATACATCCAAGGCTCGTTGACGGTGCCGTCGGTGTTCCAGCTGTGGATCGAGAAGCGCGGCATCACGATGCCGGCCTGCACCCAGCGCAGCAACAGCTCGGCTTCGGGCGCGGGCCCCGCGAACCCGCCGATATCGTGGCCGGTGTTGGAGACGCCCGACAGCGCCATGCCCAGCCCCATCTTCTGATTGAAGCGCAGGGTCTTCCAGGCGGTGTAGTTGTCGCCCGACCAGGTCTGGGCGTAGCGCTGCATGCCGGCCATGCCGCCGCGGGTCACCACATAGGGCCGCTCGTCCGGGCGATAGGCGATCTGGGCGGCGCGGCTGGCGCGCATCATCAAGAGGGTCTGCACCGGACGCTCGGCCGCCGCCGCGCGCGGACTTCCGAACCCGGCGATGCGAGCGCGCCGGTCCCAGATCTCGTATTCGTTGTTGTCGTTCCAGGTCGAGCGAATGCCATGGGCCAGCAGCTGCTCGGTCACCTGCCCGCGCCACCAGGCGGCGGCGTCGGGGTGGGTGAAGTCGACATAGCTGCCGACCTCGTCCCAGAACTGGCAGACGATCGGATCGCCATCGGTGTCGGTCACGAACCAGCCCTTGGCGGCCAGCTCGGCGTAGCGGGGGTGCGTGACCAGCAGGGCCGGCTTGATGTTCGGGACCAGCTCGACCCCGGCCTCGGCATAGCCGCGCACGAAACCTTCCACGTCGGGGAACTTGTCGCGGTTCCAGTGGAAAACATAGCGGCGGTCGCCGATCGAGGTGTAGCCCGACGACAGGTGGAAGGACTCACAGGGGATGTCGTGGCGGCCGACGCCGGCGATGAACTCGCCCATCCGCGCCTGGGCGTTCGGCGCGTCGGTATAGGTCATGGTCGAGCCGGAATAGCCCACGGCCCAGCGGGGCATCAGGGCCGGTCGGCCAGTCAACCAGGTATAGCGCCGCGTCACCGCCGCCGCGTCCGGACCGGCGATCATGTAGTAGTCGAGATCGCCGCTCGCCGCCCGCATGTAGCGGTAGTGTGGGTGATAGTTGTCGTGCTCGTGGCCGAAGTCGAACACCGGATCGGCCGTGGTGTCGTAGAAGACCCCGTGCGCCGAACCTTGCGCGTCGACCACCAGGACGTAGGGGATCGACTTGTACAGCGGATCGTCGGCCGAGGCGTCGTAGCCCATCGGGTCGAGGTTGGTCAGGCGGAAGCGCCGCCCCGCGCGGTCCATGGCCCCCGCCCGCTCGCCCAGGCCGTAGTAGCGCTCACCCGGCCGCCGCTTGACGTAGTGATAAACGCCCTCGTCCCACCAGCCGAAATTGTAGGCCTGGGTCGGGCGGTCCTCGGCGATGACCCGCCAGCCGTCTGGCGTCGCTTGCGACCAGCGGCAGAAGAAGCCGGCCAGGGTGATCTCCAGGCGCAGGCGCGCGGTGGACAGCGTCACGACGTCGCCGCCCTCCTCCAGCGTGAACGCCGGCCCGGCGAAGCCCGAGACGTCCAGGCGATCGCGGCCCGGCTCGGCGATGTCGGTCTGTCCCGGCGCGACGGCCCAGCTGGGCGGCGAGGTCACCGCGCCGTCGGCCAGCAGCAGGACGCGGATCACGTCCTCCTCCAGCACGAAGACATGGGCCACGGCGCCGGTGTCGGCGCGCAGGGTGACGCGCGGACCCTCGCGCTCGGCCAGGGCGAACAGCGGCGGCTTAGCCAAGCTTGCTTTACGCACGATCAGGCCTCCTTGACGATAAGGTGGCGGCGCATGGCGAACAGCCAGATCGCGCCGATCAGGTCGAAGACGCCCAGACAGGCGAATAGCGGGGCGAAGCCGATCTTGTCGGCCAACTGGCCGATCGCCAGCGAGAACAGCAGGCCGCCGGTCCAGCCGGCCATGCCAACCAGGCCGTTGGCCTTGGCGATGTCGCCCTTGGGGAAGACGTCGGCCGACAGGGTGTTGATCAGCACCGAGATCACCTGGTGGGCGAAGCCGCCAATGGCCAGGAGAGCGATCGCCGCCATCGGATGGCCGACCAGACCGACGAAGCCCGGCGCGATCATCAGCACCGCGCCCAGCGCGACGCCGGCGATGCGGGAGCCTTCCAGCGTCATGCCGCGCCACTTCTGCAGGAACGGGGCGAGATAGCCGCCCAGGATGCCGCCGGCGTCGGCGGCCAGGAACGGCATCCAGGCGAACAGGGCGATGTGGGTCAGGTCCATGCCCCGCTCCTTGGCGAGGTATAGCGGGATCCAGAACGAGAAGGTCTGCCAGGCGGGCTCGGCCAGGAAGCGCGGCACGGCGATGGCCCAGAACCGAGGCGTGGCGGCGATGGCCTTCAGGGTCGTGGCGCTGGCGGCCACGGGGCGCTGACCCGCCTCGATTTCGGCGCGCTCGGCGGGCGTGACATAGGCCGCCTTGGCCGGCGAACGATAGAAGCGGAACCAGACGCCGGCGAAGACCACGCCGATCAGGCCGGTGACGAAGAACGCCGCCTGCCAGCCCCAGGTCTTGGCGACCAAAGCGACCAGCACCGGCGCGATGACCGCGCCCAGCGACGTGCCGGCGTTGAACCAGCCGACGGCGACCGAGCGCTCGCGGTCCGGGAACCACTCGCCGATCGACTTCATGCCGGCGGGGATGGCGGCGGCCTCGGCCATGCCGAGCAGCCCGCGAAACGCCGCCAGGGAGAACCAGCCCTTGGCCGCGCCGTGCATCATGTTGGCGACGCTCCAGGCCAGGGCGAACAGAGCAAAGCCCGCCGTCAGGCCGATCTTGTCGATCAGCAGGCCCGCGATCGGCTGCATGACGGTGTAGGCCAGCTGGAAGGCGCCGACGATGTAGCTGTACTGCTCCGTCGTGATCGCTAGGTCTTGCTTCAGCTGGGGGGCCAGGACGCCGAGCGAATTGCGGGCGATGTAGTTGATGATCGTCCCGACGATGACTAGCAGGAGGATGCGCAACCGCGCCGAGCGCCAGGTCATTGTTCGTCCTACCCTTTTTATTCTTATCCTGGCCGACGGACCTTTGCCGGCCTGTCGCTTTCACCCCGCTCCATCCATGGCCAATGGAGATTGGCCTGTCAATTTGCAAAGAGTGGTAAGACCAGTTTTGGCGCGGACGCGCGGAGGCTGGGCGACCCGAACCTAGGACGCCGTCGCGGCCTCTCCTAACGAGACGTCGTCAGCGGGTCGGCAGGGCCTTCAGCTTGCCGCCGACGATCTTCTGAAAGGTCTCCAGAGGACAAAGCGTGGCTTCGTCCGCCACGCGGCAGCCCGGGATCTCGAGATACGAGAACGACGGCGGATTGCTGGCGGTCAGCGGTTGCAGCTCGCGCAGTTGGTCCATGGTCTGGGCCGTGTAGAAGGCGCGGACGTAGCGCTTGCCAGCGGCGTTCTTGAGCAGCTCGAAGCCCATGGCGCCGCCAGGCGGCGGGTCATCGCGCGGATAGTCGGCCGCCGTGAAGTGCGCACGGAAGAAGCCGCGCAGGGTGGCGATATTGGTGTCGTGACCGACCAGCATGGTCAGCTTCGGCGCCTGGGCGGCGCTCAGCGCGTCCAGGATCTTCCGCGCGACCGGCGCGGCGTAGCGCTCGGCGACATAGGGCGCGCCCACCTCGTAGTGGAACTTCAGGGTATGGAAGCGCAGCATCGCCTGGATGTCGGCCTTGGAGGCGCGGCCCCAGCCGACCTCGGCCATTGGCTTGCCCTCGGCATATTCCAGCAGGATCGTCTGGCCGGCGGTCGAGGCGACCGACAGCGCGCCCTCCAGCTCCGGCGTGTCGTTCTTGTTGGCCTGCAGGTGGGACGGCTTCTTGGCGAGGTCGCAGCCTGCCTTCGTCGCCGGGTCGCAGCCCAGCACGCGCTGCAGAACAGCGAACTCGGCGGCGCGCAGACGCGGCTCGGCCGCCAGGCCCGGCTTCTGGCGCAGTGCGGCCCGCAAGGCCACGTCGCCGTCAATGCCCTCCGAGGGATGGAAGATCGTATCGGCCTCTTCGCTGTCGGGATGATCGACCTTCAGGCCGCAGCCGGGTTGCAGGCCCTCGACGAACATCTCGGCGGTCTTGATCGCCCGCTGCTTGCTGCTGGCCAGGGCGACGACGTCGTCGCCGGCCGCGCAGCCGTCGCGCGGCAGCAAACCCCGAGCGCCGAGGAAGGTGCGGTAGTAGACGCCCATCAGCCGAGCACCCTCGGCGCCGTGCGGCGTCAGTTCGCCATAGGGCGTGCTCCACGCGCTCCAGGGCTGGGCGGTGGTGCCCGCCGGCGTCGCGACCCGCTTGGTCGGCGGACGGACGCTGTGGCGCATCATCATGACCATGCGCTCGAGCTTCAGTCCTTCGGTGGGACCACCCGCGGGCGCGGCCTTCGCGATTCCCGGGCCCAACAGCGCCACCAGCGCCAAGGCCGTCATGCCAGCGTTCCGAAGCCCCATCTTTCCCTCGCCGAACCCCGCTATCGAACCCATCCGTCTAGGCGCCATGCGCGACATGATCGTGACAAGCGCCAAGGCGGCCTCGCGCGGGCTTTAGCCTTGCCTGTTGTGGCCCACGCCTGGGAAAGACAAACAAGCAGCAGAACACAGCAGCGGCGCGTCATGATCGATTCGTTGACCAACCAGGCCTGGACGCTCATCGACAACGGTCGGGCCGTCGACGCGCTGCGCCTGACCACCGCCCAGGCCTTGTCGCCAAGGGCGCCAGCGGGCCTTCTGATGGCCCACGCCGCGGCGCTGAAGGCCGTCGCGCGGACGGACGAGGCCCTGACTTTCAACCGCCGCGCCGTCGCGGTCGCGCCCGGCGATCGTTTCGCCTGGTATAATCTGGCGGCCACCCTCGGCGATCTGACCTTGCACGCGGACGCCGAGCAGGCGGCGCGCAAAACCCTCGCCCTGGGCCTGGACGTCCCCGAGGTGCGGCTGGTGCTGGGCAAAGCGCTGCAAGGCCTGCACCGCTACGACGAGGCGGAACGGGCCTTCGAGGCCGCCCTCGCCGCCCGACCAGGCGACGCCAACGCGCACCTGGAGCTGGCCCAACTGCGTTGGATGCGCAGCGGCCGGACGGACGCCGCCCTGGCGCTCCTGGATCAGGCCATCGCGCGCCAGCCGAACGCCTCGAACCTGCGCATGATCCGCGGCGCGGTGCTGACCTTCGCCGGCGACCACGCCGGGGCCGACGCCACGTTGGAGGACGCCCTGGCCCGCGCGCCCGACGACCTGCTGGTTAGGATCGCCGCGGCGCGTTCGGCCGGGGCTCAAGGGGACCGCGCCCGGATGCTGCGCCACGCCCAGGAAGCGCACCGGCGCGCTCCCCAGGCCGGTGAGACGCGCGGCGTCCTCTGCGAGGCGCTGCTGGCCAATGGCGAGGCCGACGCCGCATCGCGCGTGGCGGAGGAGATGGTCGCGGCCGCGCCGGACGATCAGTACGCCCTGGTGCTGCGCAACACCGCCTGGCGGATCCTGGACGACCCGCGCGGCGCGCTCTTCCGCGACTACGCCGCCCTGGTCCGCACGGATCGGCTGGACACGCCAGACGGCTGGCCCAGCCTGGACGCGTTCCTGGACGCCTTGCGCGACCGTCTTCTGGAGTTGCACGACCTGACGACCCACCCGCTGCACCAGTCGTTGCGGGGCGGCACCCAGGTCCCGTCGCTGGACCGCTCGCAGGATCCGCTGGTGCGCGCGTTCTTCGCCTCGGCGCGCAAGTCGGTGGCCCGTTATATCGAAGCTCTGGGCCCTGGCGAGGATCCCATCCGCCGCCGCGAAACCCAGGACTTCGTCTTCGCGGGCGGATGGTCGGTGCGCCTGCGGTCGGCCGGCTTCCATGCCGACCACGTCCATCCGCGCGGTTGGATTTCCTCGGCCTTCTATCTGGATTTGCCCGGGCGTTTCGACGACGAGGAAACGCGGGCCGGATGGCTGCAGTTTGGGCGTCCCGGATGCCTGACCGAGCCAGCGCTTGAGGCCGAGCATTTCATCAAGCCGGAGCGTGGGACTCTCGCCCTGTTCCCGTCTTGCTTGTGGCATGGCACGCGGCCGTTCTCGGACGCCGATCATCGCCTGACGATCGCGTTCGACGTCGTTCCGCGCTGAGGCGCCTCGACAGGTTTTTCAAACAAGAAAGCCCGCCCCGGCTAGCCGAGGCGGGCTTCTTAGTCAGGCCGGCCGTCTTCCCACCGCCAAGACGGCGGGAAGACCTTCAAGCCTGGATCAGTAGCGCAGACGGGCGTTCAGGAAGAACGTCCGGCCCAGCACGTCGTAGGTCGCGGGGTAACCGCTGTTCGACGGCGAGGCGTTGCCGCCCAGGATCGGATAGGCTTCCTGGGTCAGGTTGCGCACGCCGGCCGTGAAGGCCAGGCTGTCGGTGACATTCCAGTCGCCCGACAGGTCGATGTAGTTCTTCGCGCCGATACGCTCGACCGTGTAGGTGCTGGCGGGGTTGTCATCCAGCACGTCGTCGATGTGGTTCCAGACCACGTTCACGCCGAACTGGTTCATGGTCCAGTTCACCGTGCTACGCAGCTTGTGGCGCGGGGTCGGGTTGCCGCAGCGCGTGCCGAACTTGTCGGCGCACTTGACCGGCGCGGAGATCTCGTCCGGCGTGTTCGTCCACTCCCACGTGTTGGTGTAGAGCGAGCGGAACGCCAGCGAACCCCAGTCCGGCAGACCCAGCTTTTCGAGCGTGGTGCGGTAGGTGACGCTGATGTCCAGGCCCGAGGTCTTGATCGAGGCGACGTTCTGCGCGGTCAGCGAGACGTAGTCGATCGAACCGTTGGGCAGGCGCTTGATGGCCTGGCAGTACGGCGAGTTCGGGTTGCCGTTGACCAGCGAGCCGTAGCAAACGTTCATCACGTTCGAGGCGCTGCCGCCGAAGCTGGCGATCGCATCGGTGATCTTGATGTCGAAGTAGTCGGCGGTCAGCGAGAAGCCCGACAGCCACGACGGCTGGTAGGTGAAGCCCGCCGTGAACGTCTTGCCCGCTTCAGGACGCAGGTTCGGGTTGCCGCCCGACAGGGTCTGGGTCTGCTGGTTGGCGTTGATCAGGCCCACGACGCTCGAGGCGACGCCCGAGTTGATACAGGCCTGACGGATCGCGGCGGTCGGCGCGCCACGGGCCGAGCAGGGGTCGGTGGCGGTCGGGAAGCCGTTCGATTGCGGCGCGTACAGGTCGCCGATCGACGGAGCGCGGATCGCCTTGTTGTACGAGGCGCGCAGCATCAGATCGTCATAGACCTTCCACGAGCCGGCGACCTTGTAGGTCTTCACCGGGTGCGGCTGGCCGGTGTAGTCCGACGTACGGCCGGCCAGTTCCAGGTCCAGAGACTTGACGAACGGCAGGTCCTTCAGGATCGGAACCAGCAGTTCGCCGTACGCTTCGTAGACATCGAAGCGGCCCTTGACGGGCGGGCTGGCGTTGAAGCCGGTGACGTTGCCCGCCGCCAGATCCTGGCTGGGGCTGTAGTCGAACTCTTCAGCGCGGTATTCGCCGCCGAAGGCGAAGCCGATCGGGCCGGCCGGCAGCGAGAACCAGTTCTGGGTGTCGCCGTTGATCGTGAAGCCGCCGTACTGCTGCTCGTAGTCCTGAGCGGCGGTGATGCGGGTCTTGATGAACTCGGCGGCGGCCTTCGAGATGTTGCCTTGGCCGAACAGGTTGATCGGCACGCAGCCGTTCGACGGGTCGGCGCAGCCGGTGCCGGCCGCGTTCAGCAGCAGAGCCTGCTGGATGCGGGCCAGGCTGGTGTCGCCCAGCAGCGTGTTGGTGCCGTGGGTGTTGCCGTACTGGTAGTAAAGGTCGAAGCCGCCGTTGATGGCGTCGATGTCGCCCTTCAGGCCCAGTTGCATCTGGTAGCCGTAGAAGTTGAACTTCGAGATCCGCGGGCCGACTTCCGTCAGGCGGCGGTTGAAGCTGCCGGTGACGGTGTCGTACAGGCCATCGCCATCGCTATCGACGTCGGTGAACGTGCCGGCGGTCCAGGAGCTGGACGCCGGGATCGTGTAGGCCGTCGACGACCCGAGGCTGTTCAGCGCGGTCTTGGCGGCCGCCGTCAGGAACGGATTGTTATCCAGCGTGAACCGGAAGGTGCGGCTGCCGATGGGCGTCGGAGCCAGCTGGGTGGTCACCTGGCTGTTGACGAAGTTGCCCTTAGCGTACGCGCGCAGGCCCGGCTTGATTTCATAGTTGGCCAACGACGTGACCGAGAAGCGCTCTTGCGGCGTCTGGACGTAGTTGACCGGGGCGAAGTTGTAGGTGTCGGTGACGCCGCTGTAGAGGCGCACGTTGCCATCGGTCAGGAACAGGGCCGAGTTGGCGGCGCTGTTGGCGACGCCCGGCAGGGTGACGAACTTGCCCGAGACGAAGGGATCGACGCGGCCCGGCTCGTTGGAGCCCGAACCCGAGGGGACGAAGCCGGTCTTGGTGGCGTTGTCGCCCCAGGCCGTGCTCAGCATGCCGCCACGCTGGCCTTGGGTCAGGGCTTCACGCTTGTTGTAGCCCAGGCTCAGAACCACGTTGCCCTTACGATCGGCGAAGTTGGCGCCCATCGTCAGGTCGGCCGAGTAGATCGGCGCCTCGCCGTTGTCGGTCTTCGAATAGCCGGTCGAGAATTCCAGGCCTTCGAAGTCGGTCTTCAGCGTGAAGTTGACGACGCCCGAGATCGCGTCCGAACCGTAAACGGCCGAGCCGCCGCCCGACACGACGTCGATGCGCTTGATCAGCGCCGGCGGGATCAGGTTCAGGTCGACGGTGCCGGTCTGGGTGGTCGGGGTCTGGCGCTTGCCATCGACCAGCACCAGGGTGCGGTTCGAGCCCAGGCCGCGCAGGTTGACGGTAGCGGTGCCGTTGCTGCCGTTGTTGACGGTCGAGGTGATGCCCGGGACCGCTTGCGGCAGGGTGTTCAACAGGTTTTCGGTGTTAACGACGCCCGACTGCTTCAGTTCAGCCGCGCCAACTTGGGCGATCGGGCTCGAGGACGTCAGATCGGGACGCGCGATGCGCGAACCGGTGACGACGATTTCCTCGACCTGAGCCGGTTCTTCCGTCGTCTGCTGAGCCCAGGCGCCAACGGCCGGCAGCATGACGCCGCAAAGGATCGAAGACGCCAGCAGGCTCTTTCGACGGCTAACAATACCTAGCAATTCCACCTCCAAAAACTTGGCGCCGCCATCACGGATCCATGGCGAGCGCTCCCCCCCCGTCCCTCCAGGAACTGGGCATTGGGGGCATGGAGGCGGTGTCCGCCGCGTCGGGTCAACCGCGACCCGAGCCCTTGAAGCAAGAAATCTGCCTCAGTGTCTCAAATGCGACACATTATCGCGCGGCAGGCGACGTTGAGGTTATAAAAACCCATCAATTTCAGCAAGATGGACACAACGATCCCATTGCCAATTCGAAACATTACATAATGTTCATGACAGAATTTATTGATATTCATCAAAACCATTCACAATAAAGCTTCACTCTTGATATCGATTTTCGACCAATTGAAACTCTAATGAAGCAATGTGAAAGCGATCCAATTCCATTAAGAACACCGTTCCATGACCATCGGTAACGGTACCACAGCCCTGCAATACACTGGGCAGCCTAAAGATTAGACGGAAGTTGTTTTGGACGCCCATATTTAAGGCTGAAAAAGACAGCGAGCGGTTGCGCTGGGAGAAGAAGCATCGCTTGAATATAGCTGCGGCAGATTGATGCCGTCCTTGCGTCGCGTTTCCGAGTTCGAATGGCCCTGCATCCGCCCCTTAGAATCAATTCCGATCTGCCGATCGACACGTTCGCCGCGCGGTTCGCGCGGGATGGTCACGTCCAAATTCCGGTGTTCCTGGCGCCGGAAGACGCCGAGGCCGTGGCGGGCGCGCTGGAGCCGCTCACCTGGAACATCGTCGCGCCGGACGAGACGGGCGAAACCCTGGTGATCAGCCCCGACGTCATCAAGAAATTCGGCGAGGCCCAGGTTCGCCAGTTCCTGCAAGGCGCGATCCGACGCGCCGGGAAGACGTTCTCGTTCGTGCACATGTCCTACGCCCTGCAGGACGAATATCCCCGCGGGCCGGAGGCGCCGATCCATCGCGCGACCGAGTTCCTGGAGAGCCGCGCGTTCCTGGATTTCGGCGGTCGCGTGATCGGCGCGCCCGAAGTGACCGGCGTTCGGGTCCAGGCGTCCTACTATCGCCCGGGCGACTTCCTGACGGTCCACGACGACAGCCATCGCAAGGACCATCGCCTGGCCGCCTTCACCCTGGGCTTCACGCGACGGTGGCGGCCGGACTGGGGCGGTCAGCTGCTGTTTCACGACGCGGACGGAAACGTCGCTCGCGGTCTCGCGCCCGGCTTCAATGTGCTGACCTTGTTCAAGGTGCCGACCGCCCACTCGGTGGCGCAGGTCGCCAGCTACGCCGAGGCCAAGCGGCTGTCGCTGACCGGATGGCTTCTGGGCGGCAAGGACGCCGGCTGATGGGAAACATGATCATGACCCGCCCTGCCCTCCCGATCGCCTTCGCCTTGGCCCTGACGGCCGGCGGCGCTGTGGCCCAGACGGCGCCCGAGCCCGACGTGATCAAGGCGCTGAAGGCCTGTAGCGCGATCAAGGCCGACGGCGAGCGGCTGGCCTGCTACGACAAGGCGGCGCAATCGGTCACCAAGGCGCAGGAGACCGGCGAGGTCATCATCATCGATAAGCAGCAGGCCCGCGCCGCCCGGCGTCAGGCGTTCGGCCTGGAGCTTCCGACCCTATCGATCCTGGAGCGCGGGGCCGACAAGGCCGAGACCGACACCCTGCAAGCCGTCGTCAAGACCGCCCGCACCGACGCCCAAGGCGGCCTCGTCGTCACCCTGGAAGACGGCGCGGTCTGGCGCCAGATCGACGACCGAACCCTAGGCAAGCCGCCCAAGCCCGGCGAGACCGTGGAAATCCGCAAGGCCGCCATGGGCAGCTATCTGATGAAGATCGGCTCGCAGCCCGCCATCCGGGTTCGCCGTAGCGAAGCCGCCGCGGCGCGCTGACGGGTCAAGGCGGGCGAGACGTCGTAGGGCGCAAGGAGCGACCCGATCGTGTAGTCGGCCTTGAGCTCGTGGACGGCGCGGTCGGCGGGATCTTCGGCGTGAAGGGCGGGCCTGGCGCGCCGTCACCGCGCTCTGACGGTCAGCCGGTCGTGCGGTAGATGTCCGACAACGTCCCCAGCACCCGCGCGGCGTTGGGGTCGCTCAGGCTGTAGTAGATCGTCTGGGCCTCACGCCGGGTGGAGACCAGGCCCTCGGCGCGCATCTTCGCCAGATGCTGCGAGGTCGCCGACTGGGCGAGGCCGGCCTGCTCCGACAGCTCCCCGACCGAGGCCTCGCCATCCGCCAGGCGGCACAGCAGAAGCAGCCGCTGCTCGCTGGCCAGCAGCTTCAGCAGGCGCGCGGCGTCGCTGGCGCAGGCGCGCAGGTCGGCCACGTCGGACGGCGAATGGCAGGAAACGGCGGGAGCGGTCATTGGAGCCAATTTAGAAACATGGGTTTGAGGATCAAGCGACCTTCGGCTTCACGGGAGCGTCCGCGTCGCGCAACACGACATAGATCGCCGGAATGACCAGGACGGTCAGCACCGTCGAGGACGCCAGGCCAAACAGCAGCGATATCGCCAGCCCCTGGAAGATCGGGTCGGTCAGGATCACCGCCGCCCCGATCATCGCCGCCAGGGCGGTCAGCAGGATCGGCTTGAAGCGGATCGCGCCGGCCGTCAGCAGCACTTCGCGCAGCGGCCTTCCCTCCTCGGCGCTGTGGCGGATGAAGTCGACCAGCAGGATCGAGTTGCGGACGATGATCCCGGCCAGGGCGATGAAGCCGATCATCGACGTCGCGGTGAACGGCGCATGGAACAGGATGTGGCCCAGCACGATGCCGACCAGGGTCAGCGGGATCGGCGTCAGGATCACCAACGGTAGGCGGAAGCTTTTGAACTGCGCCACGACCAGGACGTAGATGCCCAGGATCGCCACCCCGAACGCCGCGCCCATATCGCGGAAGGTCACCCAGGTGATCTCCCATTCGCCGTCCCACAGCACGGTCGGGCGGCTCTCGTCGGCGGGCTGGCCGTGCATGCGGATGTCGGGCTTGGGCGTCGCGCCCCAGTCCAGGTCGCGCAGGCGCTTGTCGACGTCCATCATGCCGTAGATCGGCGCCTCGTAGGCCCCGGCCAGCTCGGCCATGACCATGTCGACGTCGCGACCGTCGCGGCGGAAGACGTGAGTGGCCCCCGCCTCGCGCTTGGCGTCGACCACTTCGGACAGCTCGACCAGGCGGCCGCTGGCGGCCCGCGCCACAGGCGTCGAGCCCAGGGTCTCGCCCCAGGTGCGGGCGCTTTGCGGCAGGCGGACCGAGATCTCCAGCGGATCACGGCCCTCGCCGCGATGGGCGTAGCCGACCACCTGCCCGCCGAACGCCGCGCCGATGGAGTCGAGCACGTCGCGGTCGGCGACGCCCAGGGCCTCCAGGCGCGATCGATCGGGAACCAGGCGCAGGGTGGGACGCGGGGCGCCCCAGCTGTCGTCGATGTCGACGATGTAGGGAACGGCGTGGAACGTCGCCTTGACGCGCTCGGCGACCGCGCGGCGGGTGGCGGCGTCAGGACCGTAGATCTCGGCCAGCAGGGTCGCCATGACCGGCGGTCCGGGCGGCGCCTCGACGACCTTGATGGCCGCGCCAGCCGGCAGGGCCAGCCGCGCCAGGCGCTCGCGCAGATCCAGAGCCACGGCGTGGCTCGAGCGCTTGCGCTCGTCCTTCGGCGCCAGGGCCACGGACAGGTCGCCCTGCTCGGGACGGGCGCGCAGGTAGTAGTGGCGAACCAAGCCGTTGAAGTTGAACGGCGAGGCCGTGCCTGCGTAGGAGTCGATCGCGACCGTCTCCGGCAGGGTCCCGGCGATCGCGGCCGCCTGGGCCAGGGTGCGCTGGGTGATCTCCAACGACGCGCCTTCCGGCATGTCCAGCACCACCTGCAACTCGGACTTGTTGTCGAACGGCAGCAGCTTCACCGTCACCGTCTTGGTGGCGAACATGACGCAGGCCAGAAGGGTGGCGACGCCGACCCCGCCCAGGAACATCCAGGCCGAGCGGCGGTCCCGGATCACGCGGCCGGCGACCCGGCGATAGAGCGCGCCCAGCTTACCCTCGTCGTCATGACCGTGGCCGTGCGCGACGCCTTCCAGCGTCTTGCGAGCGAGGCGGACCATCAGCCACGGGGCGATGACCACGGCCACGAAGAACGAGAACACCATGGCCGCCGAAGCGTTGACCGGGATCGGCGCCATGTAGGGCCCCATCAGGCCCGAGACGAACAGCATCGGCAGCAGGGCGGAGACGACGGTCAGCGTCGCCACGACCGTGGGATTGCCGACCTCGGCCACCGCCTCGACGGCGGCCTCGATCCGGCCGCGTCCGTCGTTCATCGCCCAATGGCGGGCGATGTTCTCGATCATGACGATGGCGTCGTCGACCAGGATGCCGATCGAGAAGATCAGGGCGAACAGGCTGACGCGATTGATCGTGTAACCCATCAGGTTCGAGGCGAAGAGCGTCAGCAGGATCGTCGTCGGAATGACCACCGCGGTGACGCCCGCCTCGCGCCAGCCGATCGCCAGGCCGATCAGCACGACGATCGAGACCGTCGCCAGCCCCAGGTGGAACAAGAGCTCATTGGCCTTTTCATTGGCGGTCGCGCCGTAGTCGCGCGTGACGTCGACGTTCAGCGTCGCGGGCAGCAGCGAGCCCTTCAGGGCCTCGACGCGATCCAGGACGGCCTTGGAGACGACCACCGCGTTGGCGCCCTTGCGCTTGGCGATCGCCAGGCTGACCGCCGGCGCCTCGCTCCAGCCGTTCTCGAAGCGCGCGTAGCGGCGGACCTGGGTCTGGTCCTCGCGCGGGCCTTCGGCGACATCGGCGACGTCGCGAACATAGACGGCCTCGCCCTTGGCCGACGGCAGGGCCAAGAGGCCGATCTCGGCCGCGCTCTTCAGGTCGCGCCCGGCGGTGACGGCGACCGCCTCGCCGCCGTTGCGCACGTCGCCGGCCGGGAACGCGCGGGTCGCCTGCCGGATGGTGTCCATCAGCGCGCCCATCGAGACGCCGCGCAAGGCCAGGCGCGCGGGATCGGGCGTAACGCGGATCTCGCGGGGGCGGCCGCCGACGATGAAGGTCAGGCCCACGTCGTCGACCTTGGCGACCTCGGTCCTGAGCTTGCCGGCAACCTCGCGCAGGCTATCGTCGGTCCAGCGGCTCTCATAGCCCGGCTTGGGCGACAAGGTCAGGACCAGGCTTGGCACGTCGTTGATGCCGCGCGTCTGGATCAGCGGCTCGGGGATGCCGGCGGGAATCCGGTCGTAGTTGGCGCGAACCTTCTCGTGGATGCGCACGGCCGCCGCGTCGGGGTCGACGCCGACCTTGAAGCGCGCGGTGACCATCACCTGGTGGTCGTCGGCGAAGGCGTAGACGTGCTCGACGTCGTTGACGCTCTTGACGATCGCTTCCAGCGGCTTGCCGACCAGCTCGACGGCGTCGGGCGCGGACAGGCCAGGCGCGGCGACCATGATGTCGACCATCGGCACGCTGATTTGCGGCTCCTCCTCGCGGGGGATCGAGAACAGCGCCAGCAGGCCGACGGCGATCGCGGCCATCAGGATCAGGGGCGTCAGCGGCGAGCGGATCGTCGCCTTCGTCAGGCGGCCGGAGAGCCCGAGATTCATCGCCCCGCCTCCGCCGGCGTCAGGACGTCGCCGATCCGAAGGCCGGACAGGACTTCGACCATGCCGGCGTCAGAAGCGGCGGTGGTTTGGACGGGGCTGTCGGCGACCGCGCCGTCCTTGCCGACCAGGCGGACATAGTCGACGCCGAAACGGGTGACCACGTAGCGACGCGGGATAACCACCGCCTGGCGCTGGCCGACCGAAACGAAAGCCCGAACCTTTCGCCCGATCAGCGCCTGGGGAAGGTCGGCGGCGGTGACGTCCGCCACGATCTGGCCGCCGGTCACGGCGGGATACACCTGGCTGATCTGTCCGGACGCGACCGCGCCGCCCAGATCCTCGGCGGCGAAGCGGACCTTGCCGCCGGCCTTCAACGCCGAGGCCTCGCCTTCGGGAAGGGTTATGCGCACGACCGGCGGTCCGGCGGTGATCGTGGCGATCGACTGTCCGGGCATGACCACCGAGCCCACGGGCACGTCGGCGGTCAGCACGCGCCCGGCCGCGGGGGCCAGCACCGCGCCCTGGACGCCGAGTTCGGCGCTGGCCCGCGCCTGGGCGCGCGCGGCGGCGAGCCCCGCGCTGGCGGCTTTGGCGGCGGCCTGCACCTGATCCAGACGGGCCTTGGCGTAGACGCCGTGATCGTAGAGGTCCTGGGTGCGGGCGAGATCGGCCTGGGCCTGGGCGGCCTGGGCGGCGGCGGCGGCGACCTGGGCGTCGTATGCGCCGGTCTGCAGGCCGATCCGCTCGTCGTGGACGATGGCGATCGTCTGACCCTGGCGAACGACGTCGCCTTCCTTCACCAGCAGGCGCGCGATCGTCCCGGGGATCCGGGCGCGCGCCTCGGCCATGTCCCGCGTCGTCAGCGTGGCGGGGACCGGCTTGAGATCATCGACGACCGACGCGCGGACCGTCAGGCGATCGGCGGCGGGCGCCATGACCACGGCGGGCTTGGTCGAGGCCTCGTCCTTGCCGCACGCGCCGAGCAGCGCGGCCAGCCCAAGAGCGCCGATCAGGAGTGGCTTTGCGGTCATCGTCGTCCCCCCAAGGGTCTTTTTTCTTCAGCCGCGATCGCGGACTTGGCCGCTGGCGGCGTCCAGGCTGACAGTGGGGAGGCCAGCAGCCTTCCACGCCATGATTCCGCCGCCCAGATGGCTGTCCAGCTTGTGGCCGGCGGCCCGGCAGCGATCGATGGCGGTCGCAGAGCGCTTGCCAGAGCCGCACTGCATGACGATGCGCCGGTCATCGGCGAGCGGCAGCGCGGACGGGTCGAAGGTCGACAGCGGGAAATTCAGCGCGCCATGGATCCGCTCGGCCGCGAACTCGGCGGGCTCACGCACGTCGATCAGCAGGATCTGGCCCGCGTCTAGCGCCGCCTTCACTTCCGCGGGGGTGAGGTCCTTCACCTTCGATCCGAACATGGCCGTCTCCGTCGCAAGGGGGGCGTCGTCGCCCTAAAAATTCGCAATTGCTAATATGCGGAGATTGGAATATTAAGTCAAGCGTGGCCGGTTGACAGACATCCTGGCCGCTCCGGCCGGCCAGCGAGCTGATCGGGATCAACCAGTAGGGAGAAGCCAGGTGGCCAAGCCTCGCATCGTCGTTCTGGGAGCCGGTCTGGGCGGCGCCATCGCCGCCTTCGAGATCAAGCTCGCCGTCGGCAAGAAGGCCGATGTCCATGTCGTCTCGCAGGGCGACACGTTCCACTTCGTGCCCTCCAACCCCTGGGTCGCCGTACGCTGGCGCACGCGCGACGCGATCGAGGTCAAGCTGCCGCCAGTCTTCCAGAAGAAGGACATCGCCTTCACAGGCGTCGGCGCCAGCAAGGTGGATCCCGCGACCAACACGCTGCATCTGGCCGATGGTCAGGCCCTGGCCTACGACTATCTTGTCATCGCCACGGGCCCCGAGCTGGCCTTCGACGAAATCCCCGGGCTGGGACCGAACGGCGGCCACACCCAATCCGTCTGCCACGTGGCCCACGCCGAGACCGCCGCCGACGCCTTCGACAAATTCTGCCAGAACCCCGGCCCGATCGTCGTCGGCGCGGTGCAGGGCGCCTCGTGCTTCGGCCCCGCCTACGAATTCGCCCTGATCCTCGACACCGAGCTGCGCCGCCGCAAGGTGCGCGACAAGGTCCCAATGACCTTCGTGACCTCGGAGCCCTATATCGGCCACCTGGGCCTGGACGGCGTCGGCGACACCAAGGGCTTACTGGAAAGCGAGCTGCGCCAGCGTCACATCAAGTGGGTGACCAACGCCAAGGTCGCCTCGGTCGACGAAGGCCTAATGCATGTCGAGGAGATCGCAGAGGACGGTTCGGTGCGCGCCCAGCACGACCTGCCGTTCGGCTTCTCGATGATGTTGCCCGCCTTCCGCGGCGTCGAGGCCGTGCGCGGCGTCGAGGGGCTGGTCAATCCGCGCGGCTTCATCCTGATCGACAAGCACCAGTGCAATCCGACCTTCCCCAACATCATGGCGCTGGGCGTCTGCGTCGCCATCGCGCCGACCGGCAAGACGCCGGTGCCGGTGGGCGTGCCCAAGACCGGCTTCATGATCGAGAGCATGGTCACGGCCATCGCCCATAACTTGAAAGAGATCCTGGACGAGCAGGAGCCGACCCACGAGGCCAGCTGGAACGCCATCTGCCTGGCCGACTTCGGCGACGGCGGCGTGGCCTTCGTCGCCCAGCCGCAGATCCCGCCGCGCAACGTCAACTGGTCGGCCAGCGGCAAGTGGGTCCACCTGGCCAAGGTCGGCTTCGAGAAATACTTCCTGGGCAAGGTCAAGCGCGGCGAAAGCGAGCCGTTCTACGAGAAGCTCGCCCTCGACATCCTGGGCGTCAACAAGATCAAGGGCGCCTAGCGATGCGCCAGTTCGCTTGCCCCGCCTGTGGCGCGTCCAACCGCATTCCGGAGGATCGCGACCCGGCCGCCGCCCGATGCGGGCTCTGCAAGGCCGAGGTCTTTTCCAGCGCGCCGCTGGACGTCGACGCCCAGGGGCTCGCCCGCCATCTCTCCGGGACGAAAGGCGCCCCGGTGCTCGTCGATGTCTGGGCCCCCTGGTGCGGGCCCTGTCGCGCGATGGTCCCGCAGTTCGCCGCGGCCGCCGCGCGTCTTGGCGCTCGGGCGCGGCTGTTGAAGCTCAACGCCGACGACAATCCCGGCCCCTGCGCACAGTACGCCGTCCAAGGGATACCGGCGCTGCTGCTCTTTCAGGATGGCCGCCTGATCGCCCGCAAGGCGGGCCTGATGAGCGCCGACCAACTTGTCGATTGGGTGAGCCTGGCCACGGCCAAGGCCGCCGTCTGATAGCGAAAGGAACACACCATGACCCTCGATCGCGCCGTGCTGGCCTTCGCCGGCTTCGTGGTCCTGCTCGGACTGGCGCTCGCGCGCATTGTCCATCCCTACTGGGTTGGCCTCTCGATCTTCGCCGGGCTGAACATGATCCAGGCCGCGTTCACGGGCTTCTGCCCGGCGGCGATGATCTTCAAGAAGCTGGGCGTGAAACCGGGGACGGCGTTCCGCTGATGCGCCGCGCCGCTCTGATCGCCGCCGTCGCCCTGCTGGCCTCGCCGTCCCTCGGCCAGGCGACCACGCTGGAAGAGGCCATCGCGGCGGCGCGCGCCTACAATCCGCAGATCCGCGCCGCCAAGGCGCGAGCGGAGGCGGCCGACGCCCGTCTGGACGCGGCCAAGGGCGCGCGGCTCCCAAGCGTTGGCCTGGCTGGCGAGTATCTGAGCGGCCGAAACGACCTGGGCGGCTTCTTCGGCTTCGCCGCCGCGAACGTGGACCCGCGATCGGCCCGCCTGGAGCTTTCGCAACCGCTTTACGCCGGCGGCGCGTTGTCCGCTGGCGTGGACCAGGCGCGCGCCGGCCAGGCGGGGGCCCAGGCTCGCCTGATTCAGGCCGACGATGAGCTGCAGGTCGCCGTTGCCCGCGCCTATGCCGGCGTACGCGCCGCCCAGACCTTCTTCGAGGCGAGCCAGGCGCAGGCGAAGGCGTTTGAAGAAGGGGCCCGGCAGGCGACGCTGCGCTTCAACGCAGGCGAGATTCCGCGCAGCGACCTGGATCTGACGCTCGCGCGCAAGGCCGAGGCGCGGGCGGGCGTGGCGAAGGCGCAAGGGGCCCTCGCGGTGGCCCGCGCCCAGTACGCCGCGCTGGTCGGCGCCGAGCCGGTGGCGCTGGAGCCGGCGCCCGACGACGGCGCCCTGCCCTCGCTCGACGAAGCCTTGACCCGCGCCGAGACCGTCAGCCCAGCCCTAAAGGCCGCCGAGGCTGGCGTGCGCGCGGCGCGAGCAGCCGCCTCGGCCGCCGCCGCTCAAGGCCTGCCCAGCGTCAGCCTGGCCGCCCGCGCCGAACAGGTGCGCGACCAGTTCTTTCCCGGCTATCGATCGGACGCGGTGACGGTCGGCTTGCAGGGACGGTGGACCCTGTTCTCCGGCGGACGCGTCCAGGCGGCCAAGTCCGAGGCGGCCGCGGGCGTCCGCGCCGCCGAAGCCGAGCGCGACGCCTCGCGGGCCGCGCTCAAGACGGCCGTGATCGGCGCCTGGAGCGATCTTCAGGCCAGTCGCCTCGCCGCGACGGCCGCCCGGGAACAGGTTCAAGCGGCCAACAGCGCCGTCGAGAGCTTGCGCCAGGAGGTGCGGGTCGGACAGCGCCCCATGCTCGACCTGCTCGACGCCCAGCGCGACCAGCTGGCCGCCGTGGCGCGCGCCTTGGCCGCCGAGGGAGACGTCACAGCCAGCGCTCGCCAGCTGGCGGTCTTGACCAGCACGGCGCCCGCGTCGCGTCCTTAGAACGGACGTCAGCCGGCGCGGAACGGCGCAAACCACATAACTCTTTGATTTTATCGGGGAAGAGTGGCGGTGAGAGAGGGATTCGAACCCTCGATAGAGTTTCCCCTATACACGCGTTCCAGGCGTGCGCCTTCAACCACTCGGCCACCTCACCAGCGCATTCGAGTCGGGGGTGGTTGAGACCCCCGGCGCGGGAAGGCGCGCAATATACTCAGGGACCGTCTCAGGGCAAGCGAACAAAGCGCGCCTCTTCATCGCGGGGTGAAACCGGGCGCGCGAACGCCTATATCGGGGCCCAAGACATTCCAGCCTTCGAGAGGCCCGCCATGCTGTCGCTGAAGAAAACCCTCGAGATGCCCACCGCCGACACGGCCCTGCCCGGTCGCCCGGAACCGATTCCGACGGCGGAGACGCACTTCGTCAACGGACATCCGCTGAAGGGCCCGTATCCGGACGGCCTGGAGACGGCGATCTTCGCCATGGGCTGCTTCTGGGGCGTCGAGCGCGTGTTCTGGAAGGTTCCGGGCGTCTATGTGACCGCCGCCGGCTATGCGGCGGGCATCACGCCCAACCCGACCTACGAGGAAGTCTGCACCGGCCGCACCGGCCACACCGAGGTCGTGCTGGTGGTGTTCGATCCCAAGGTCATCACCTACGAAACGCTGCTGAAGACCTTCTGGGAGAACCACGACCCGACGCAGGGCATGCGCCAGGGCGGCGACATCGGCACCCAGTATCGGTCGGGCATCTATGTGACCAACGACGCCCAGGCCGCCGCGGCCGTGGAGTCCAAGGAAGCCTACCAGCAGGCGCTGTCGGCCAAGGGCCTGGGCCCGATCACCACCGAGATCGCCGCCGCCGGCCCGTTCTACTTCGCCGAGGACTACCACCAGCAGTACCTGGCCAAGAACCCTAACGGCTATTGCGGCATCGGCGGCACGGGCGTCGTCTGCCCGATCGGTGTCGGCGTCGAGGCCTGATGAGCCCCGAGGCTTTCGACCGGGCGTGCCTGGCCCTGCCGGGCGCGACCCTGTCGATCCAGTGGGGCGACGATCACGTCTTCAAGGTCGGCGGCAAGATGTTCGCCGTGCGCGGTCAGGGCGTCGGCCAGGGCGGGATTTCGTTCAAGGCCTCGGACGTGGCGTTCGAGGTCTTGACCGAGTCCGGCCAAGCCGCGCCCGCCCCCTACCTGGCCCGCGCCAAATGGGTGCATTTCGCTGACCTCGACGCGCTCGACGCGGACGAGGTCGCCGACTGGGTGAAGACCGCCTACGGCCTGATCGCGGCGAAGCTGACGCGCAAGGCGCGGGCGGAGCTGGGATTGCTTTAAGCGCGCGCCAGCCCCCGCAGCGCCGTCGCCTCGATCGCCTCCAGCAGCCGCTCATTGGTCAGCCCCGGCGTCTGCGGCGTCCACTTGACCAGCCAGATCAGCATGCCGACCAAGAGCTGCACCACCAGCGGCGGCTCGCACGGGGCGATGGTGCCGTCGGCCACGCCCTCTTCCAGGAAGCGCTCCAGGCCCTTGCGCAGCTCGGCGGTGCGCGTCTCGATCGCGTCGCGCTGGACGTCGTCCAGATACGAGTTGTCGCCGAAATAGAGCTGCGGGCCATTGTCGACCGCGTCGTCCAGCACCGCGCGGAAAAGGCGGCGAAGCTTGCAAAGGCCGGTTCCGCCCGCGGCGTCGACCGCCAGCAGAATGGCCTCGAACCGGTCCAGCGACTGATGGTGGCCCGCGAAGGCCAGGGCCTGCTTGTTGGGGAAGTAGTAGTAGAGCGCCGCGTCGCGCAGATCGAGCGCGGCGGCGATGTCGGTCATCGTGGCGGCCGCGAAGCCCTTGGCGTTGATGATCTCGATGGCGGCGCGCAGGATCGCCTCGCGCTTCCTCAGGGACTTCTGGCTCTGCGCCAGAGGCCTGATGTCCTCCGCCGGCGTCAGGGGTTCCCCCGCCCTCGACAATGGTCGCTCCTCCGCCCGGCGCGCTTGATTCTGCGTCCAGCGACTGCCGGTCTGCCAAGCTCTCCCCTAACGGCAACGCAATCAATCGGATAATTTCTAACTTGCACTAGAATATCGAGAGCATGTTAGATTTCCCCTTAGCTCAGCACGGGATGCAAGACCGTGCTGGCTTGGGGCAAAAAATGACGGACAGCGTCCGCATCCACGGTCCGGCTCTTCCGACCGCCACGCGCGGCCCGAACGGCCGGCCGAGGCCGCCCTTACCCAACGTCAAGAAAAACGCCCTTCCCTCCAGGAACTCCGGTCAAGCTCGAGCCGGAGCGGGAAGAGGCGCGGATAAAAATAAAACACATCAGGGAGTTACATATGAGAAACGTCCAGATGCTGGGGGTTTCGGCCCTGGCGCTCGCCATCGCCGCCCCCGCCTTCGCCCAACAAACCAAACCCGCTGACGCCACCGCCGTCGAGGAGATCGTCGTCACCGCCACCAAGCGGGAACAGACCCTGCAAGACGTGCCGATCTCGGTCGCCGTCACCGGCCAGCAGACGATCGAACGGGCCCAGGTCCGCGACCTGATCGACCTGCAATCGGTCGTGCCGTCGCTGAAGGTGTCGCAATTCAACGCCACCGGTCAGACGAATTTCGTCATCCGCGGCTTCGGCAACGGCAACGGCAACGACGGCATCGAAAGCTCGGTCGGCGTCTTCATCGACGGCGTCTACCGCAGCCGCTCGGCCGCCGCCCTCGACGACCTTCCCGAGGTCGAGCGCATCGAAGTGCTGCGCGGCCCGCAATCGACCCTGTTCGGCAAGAACGTGTCGGCCGGCGCGATCAGCATCGTCACCAAGCGCCCGCAGTTCGACGCCGGCGGCAAGCTGGAAGCCACGATCGGCAACTACAACACCCGCCAGATCAAGGGCACCTTCACCGGACCGCTCAGCGACACCTTGGCCGTCCGGGTTTCGGGCAGCTACAACAAGCGCGACGGCTTCTTCACCAACCTGACCACCGGCAACGACGTCAACGACCGTAACCGCTGGTCGATCCGCGGCGACGTCCTGTGGGAGCCGACCGACAAGACCTCGTTCCGGGTCATCGCCGACTACAACAAGATCAAGGAGACCTGCTGCGCGGTCAGCTCGATCCTCAACGGCCCCGCCACCCTGGCGATCGGCGCCGTGCTCAAGAAGCCGATCAGCGACACGACCAAGGTCTTCGACCGCAACGTCATCTTCAACACCGATCCCAACAACGACCTGTCGGGCAAGGGTGTCTCGGGCCAGGTCGACCATGACCTGGGCTTCGCCAAGCTGACGGCGATCACCGCCTACCGGAACCAGAAGAACGCGTCCTTCCAGGACATCGACTTCACCGGCGCGGACATCTCGAACAACCGCACGTCCAACACGATCAAGACCTTCACCCAGGAAGTCCGCCTGGCCTCCAGCGGCGATGGTCCGATCAGCTGGCTGGCCGGCGGCTTCTACCAGCACGAAAAGCTCGATACCGGCCGCACCATCACCTACGGCACGGACATCCGCGCCTTCGCGGACGCCCTGTCGGGCGCCGTGCCGGCCACGCTGCTGGCCGCCCTGCCGGCGACGATCCGTCCGGCCCTGACCGGCAAGTCGAACCTCTATGCGCTGGAGTTCCTGCAGAGCCTGGCGACGCCGACCCTGGTCAAGCCCGGCTCGACCTACTTCCAGCCCGGCCAGGGCATCGACGACTACTACAGCATGAAGCAGACGTCGTACTCGCTGTTCGGCCAGGTCGACTATCGCGTGACCGACAAGCTGACCCTGACGGGCGGTCTCGCCTACTTGAACGACGACAAGAAGGCCCGTTCGAACGTCGTCATGAACGACCCGTTCTCGGCCCTGAACCTGGGCGCTGTGCCGCAGTTCCCGGCCCTGGGTCTGCCGGGCAACCTGTATAGCGCCCTGGGCGCCCTGCAGTTCTTCTACGGCAACACCACCAACCACGGCCCGGTCAACTTCCCGAACGCGACCGAGTCCGGCGAGCTGAAGGCCGACAAGGTCACCTACGCGGTGCGCGCGGCCTACGACTTCGGCGCCATCAACGCCTATGTCAGCTACTCCACGGGCTGGAAGGCCGGCGCCTACAACCTGTCGTCGGACAGCCGTCCGCCGAACGCCAACGGCGTGGGCCGCACCGCCAATCCGGAAAACGTCGACGTCTACGAACTGGGCGTGAAGGCCAACTTCCCGGGTGGTTACGCCAACGTCGCGGTGTTCAAGCAGTCGATCAAGGGCTTCCAGTCGAACGCCTTCACGGGCCTTGGCTACAGCCTGGTCAACGCCGGCGAGGAGTCGGTCAAGGGCTTCGAGATCGACAGCGCCTGGCGTCCGGTCAGCTGGCTGAACCTGGCCGCCGCGGCGACCTACCTGGATCCGAAGTACGACAAGTTCACCGGGGCGGCCTGCGTGAACTATGACACCGTCCGCTGCCCCGTCGATCCGGCCACCGGCCGCCGTCCGAACTTCCGGGACCTGACCGGCGATCGCCCGGCGGGCATCCCGAAGTGGTCGTTCTCGACCTCGGCGACGGTCAATCGCGACCTGGGCGGCGACTACCAGGGCTACGCCCGGGTGGAATACGACTATGTCAGCAAGACCCAGCTGACCGAGACGACCCCGCCGGAGCTGTCGACCTGGGGCCAGAAGGTGGTCAATGCCAGCGTGGGCGTCACCAACACGGCCAAGCAGATCGAGGTCATGGCCTGGGTGCGTAACCTGACCAAGGACGACAGCCTGATCTCGACCTTCCCCACCGTGGCGCAGGACGGCAGCTACAGCGGCTATCCGAACGCCCCGCGCACCTACGGCGTGACGGTCCGCAAGACGTTCTAGGATCTTCGCACCATCGTTCAGAGGGGGCGGCTCCAACCGGGGCCGCCCTTTTCTTTTCACAGTGGCCTGACCACTATCCGACCGCGTCAGACCATGCTTCAACTCCTCCAAGGCCAAAGGCCGCGTGGGAGGATGCGATGGGACCGGGACTGAAGACCCTAATCGGCGCGGCGTGCGCCTTGATGATCGCGGCGCCGGCTCTGGCTTCTTCGCCGACCCTGACCCGCGCCGACCTACGCGACGGCGTCGATCTCTCTGGCACTTGGCATTACTCGGTCGACCCTTATCGCGACGGCTTGGCCGGCTTTCATCGCGGACCGCCCAACCCGGGCCACCGGCGCTATGAGGACGTCGATGTCGACGCCCTGACGCGTGCCAAGCCGACGGCCCTCTACGAATACGACATGGACCGCAGCCCGACGGCGACCCTGCCGCAGGCCTGGATCGGCCACGATCCGACGCTCCGCTATTACCAGGGCCTGATGTGGTACCAGCGCCGCTTCGACGCGCCGGCGCTGAAGCCCGGCCAACGCGCCTTCCTGCGCTTCGAGGCCGCCAACTACGCCGCCAAGGTCTATCTGAACGGCAAGCCCGTCGGCGAGCACGAGGGCGGCTTCACGCCGTTCTCGATGGAGGTCACCGACGTCCTTCGCGACAGCAACAACCAACTTACGGTCGGGGTGGACTCCACCGCCCGAGACGACGGCGTGCCGCCGCCGGTCACCGACTGGGAGAACTATGGCGGAATCACCCGGCCCATGCGGTTGGTCATCACGCCCGGCACCTTCATCGACGAAGCCTGGGTGCGCTTGTCCAAGGACGGCAAGATCGCCGCCACCGTGACGCTGGACGGCGCCCAGGCGGCGAACCAGGAGGTTCACGTGCGCGTCGCCGAGCTGGGTCTCGACATCGCGGGCAAGACGGACGCCAAAGGGGTGCTGAACGTTTCGGCGCCCGCGCCCAAGCGCCTGGCCCGCTGGTCGCCAGAGAGCCCGAAGCTCTACGATGTCGTCGTCCAGTCCGGCGAGGACCGCCTGACGGATCGGGTTGGCTTCCGCACCGTCGAGACCAAGGGCTCGGAGATCCTGCTGAACGGCAAGCCGATCTTCCTGCGCGGCGTCTCGATCCACGAGGAGGAGCTGGGCGACAACCCCGCGCGCACGATCACCGAGGCGGGCGCCCGCGCCCTGCTCAGCGAGGTGAAGACCGGCCTGCACGGCAATTTCGTGCGCCTAGCCCACTATCCCCACAGCGAAATCACCACCCGGCTGGCCGACGAGATGGGCCTGTTGGTCTGGAGCGAGATCCCCGTCTACTGGCTGGTCGACTTCGCCAATCCGCGCACGCTGGCCCTGGCGCGCGGCATGCTGGCCGACAACATTCGCCGTGACCGCAATCGCGCGTCGATCATCCTGTGGAGCGTGGCCAACGAGACGCCGATCACCGAAGCGCGCAACGCCTTCCTCTACGAGCTGGTCGACGAGGTCCGCGCCCTGGACGACACGCGCCTCGTCACCGCGGCCCTGCTGACCGACCGCAAGACGGTCGACGGCCGGCCGCTGATGGGTCTCAACGACCCGCTGGCCGACAAGCTCGATGTGCTGGCGGCCAACACCTATAACGGCTGGTACAGCGACGACGCGCTCGACGCCCTGCCCGACATGGCCTGGAAGGCGACCGACAAGCCGATGGTGTTCTCTGAGTTCGGCGCCGACGCCCTGGCCGGCTTCAGCGATCCCGTCCTGATGCGCAAGTTCTCCGAGGACTTCCAGAAGCGCTACTACGAAAAGACCCTGGCCATGGCCCGCAAGATCCCCACCCTGCGCGGCATGTCGCCCTGGATCCTCAAGGACTTCCGCGCGCCCCGACGCCAGCACCCGGTCTATCAGCAGGGTTGGAACCGCAAGGGTCTGATCTCGCCCACGGGTCGCCGCAAGCCGGCCTTCTTCGTCCTGCGCGCGTTCTACGACGACAAGGCGGCGGGGCGCTGAGGCCCCGCCGACCATCGACCTTGGTCGGGGTGGCGCGCCCCTCCCGACGCCGCTAACCGGACAGGCGGTATTGGCCCCATGAACGATGAGGATGGCATGACGACGCGCTTGCAGCTGACGGCGGCCATCGCATGAGCCTGGAAGTCTCGACCGTCCGCCGGGTGACCGCGCGGCTGATGCCGCTGTTCTGCATCATGTACCTGATCGCGTACATCGACCGGCAGAACGTCTCGTACGCCAAGCTGGAGATGGTCCAGGCGCTGGGCCTCAGCGAGGCCGCCTATGGCCTCGGCGCCAGCCTGTTCTTCGTCGGCTATTTCCTGTTCGAGGCGCCCTCGAACCTGATCCTGGCGAAGGTCGGCGCGCGCGTCTGGTTCGCGCGGATCATGTTCACCTGGGGCCTGGTGACCTTGGCGCTGGGCTTCACCCAGAACGCGACGATGTTCTACATCCTGCGCTTCCTGCTGGGGGTGACCGAGGCCGGCTTCTTCCCGGGCGTGCTGTACGTCCTGACGCTGTGGTTCCCGCACGCCCACCGCGCCCGCATGGTCGGCCTGTTCATGATCGCCTCGGCCCTGGCCAACGCGGTCGGGGCGATGATCGGCGGGGCCCTGCTCGACCTTCACGGCCTGCTCGGCCTGGCGGGTTGGCAATGGGTGTTCCTGGCCACGGGCGTGCCCGCCGTGCTGATGACGCCTTACGTGCTCTGGAAGCTGCCTGACGGTCCGGAAAAGGCCCCATGGCTGGCGCCCGAGCAGAAGTCCTGGCTGGCCCAGACCCTGGCGGGCGAGGACGTGGGCCAGGACACCAGCCACGCCGGCGCCTGGAAGGCCATGCTGGATCCGCGCGTTCTGCTGCTGGCGGGTCTCTATATCGGCATGCCGCTGGGAGCCTACGGCCTCAGCTATTGGCTGCCGACGATCGTCAAGGCGTTCGGCGTGTCGAACACCGTCAACGGCCTGATCAACATCATCCCCTGGGTCCTGGTCGCCGCAGCCCTGTGGTGGGTCCCCCAGCATGCGGCCAAGCGCGGCTTCACCGTCTGGCACGTCGCCGGTCCGCCGCTGCTGGCCGCCGTGGCCTTGGTCGCCAGCGTCGTGGTCCCAGGGACCTGGGCGAAGTTCGCGCTGCTGTGCGTCGCGGCGCCCGCCATTTTCGCGGGGCAGCCCGGTTTCTGGAGCCTGCCGCCCAGCTTCCTGCGCGGCCCGCGCGCCGCCGCCGGCATCGCCGCGATCAACGCCGTCGGCAATCTCGGCGGCTTCATCGCGCAGAACGTCGTGCCGATCATCCGCGACTCAACCGGCAGCAATCTGGCCCCGATGCTGTTCCTGGCGGCCTGTCTGACCCTTACCGGAGGGCTGGTCTTCGTGGCCTTCCGCGTATTGGGGACGGGGCCCAAGGCCGCTCAACCTCAAGAATTGCCTAAAACCCAGGCAAAGTAAGGGATCCGCGCCGGATTGTCGCAGCGACGCAACCACAAGGAGCGTTGCCATTCCGCCAAGATTCGTTAATTGATCTGGCACTCGGCGCACCCCACCGCGCCGACACCTTTTTGTTTCGGCCGGCCGGCTCGCCTCCTGGGCGTGTCGGCCGGCTTTTTTCTTGCGCGCGCCGCCTGCGCTTAGAAGGGCTTGTCGCCTTTGATCGTCACCCGCTCGACGACGCGCTCCTGCGGCCAGTAGTCCAGCACCGCGTAGTGCTGGGTCGCCCGGTTGTCCCAGAAGACGATCGCGTTCGGCGTCCAGCGGAAGCGGACCTGGTATTCGGGCGCCTTCACCCGGTCGAGCAGCTCGTTCAGCAGCGCCTTGGCCTCGTCCTCGGGCAGGCCGAGGATCCGGGTGGTGAAGACCTTGTTGACGAACAGGTGCTTCTCGCCGGTCTCCGGATGGGTGCGGACCACCGGGTGGATCATCGGCGGATAGGCCGCGCGCAGCTCCTGGTGCTTGGCCTCGTCGACGCGATAGCCGTAGCTCTGGATGATGTCGTGCTCGGCCGTGAGGTCGGCGATCTGGTCCTTCAGCTTCTGCGGCAGATCCCGGTAGATCGCGGCCGTATCGGCGAACAGGGTGTCGCCGCCCAGCGGCGGCATCTGGCGCATGCGCAGCACCCCGCCCATGGACGGCGCTTCGCGGAAGGTGACGTCGGTGTGCCACTTGTTGGCGGCGCGGACGATCGGGACGATCTCCTCGCGCAGCTTCATGCCGTCGGCGGCCTCGATGTGCAGGATTTCCGGAAAGCCCGGCACGTGCGCCGTCACGGGGTGTCCTTCGAGGTCGCCGAAATAGCGCCCGAAGCGGACATGATCCTCGTGGCTGATGTCCTGGTCGCGGAAGAACACGACCTTGTAGCGCAAGAGCGCCGCCCGGATCGCCGCGACGATCTCGGGCTTGAGGGGCTCGCGCAGGTCGACGCCCGAGATCTCGGCGCCCAGCACCGTGCCGGCGGGGGTCACGGTGAGGCCAGCGCAGAGGGCGGCGTCGTGTTCGGAAATGGAGACTGGGGCGTTCATGGCGTTCTCCCAAGGCCGTCTTCGGCGGCGCATGGGAGAACACTACGAGTGAACAGCGTTCACTCAATTCACAAATTCTAGGGGCGGTATTCCCGTTCCTCGTAGTCGAACCAGTCGAAGTCGGCTGGCGCGCCCTGCCCCGACATGTCCTGACACGCCATGCCGACGAAGGCGCCCGTGAAGGCCGGCGCGCCGGGGGCGGTGGCCTCGTCCGACAGGATCGAGGCGTCGAACACCTCGGGTAGCCAGGTCCAGTCGCCGCCGTCCTGCCGGAACGCGAAGCGTAGGCGCTCGAAGTCGATCTCGACGCGCAGCTCGACCGGGCCCGCCTGGAGTTGGATCGGCGCGGTGAAGCTGTCGGTCTGCGGGCTGTCGGGCGTGAAGGTCATCACCCGCAGGTGCTTGCCCAGCGTCTCGTCGTGGGTGACGTGCAGGTAGTGCAGCTTCGAGGCGTTGTAGTAACAGATCAGCCCCGCCGCCTGCTGGAAGTGGGCGGGCTCGAAATCCAGCTTCGTCGCGGCCGAGTAGCAGTGCGCCTGTTGGCGTCGCGCGACCAGGGCCTGGCGGAACAGGCTGCCAACCGTCTCTCGGCCGTAAAGGCGCAGGAAACCAGGCCGCGCCGTCAGGCTGAAGATCTCATCCGGATGGGGCGTCCGCAGCCATTGGAAATCGATCGGCAGGCTTGGCGCGTCGAAGTCCTCGCGGACCGGCGCGGCGGGCCAGGGATGCTCCGGCAGGTCCGGCGCGGGGGTCTCCAGGGTCGGGTCGCCCGAGCCGTCCAGGGTGCGCGGCCAGCCGTCGTCGCTCCAGACGAGCTTCTGGATCGCGGTCTCGCGTCCCAGGGTGCAGCGACCGCGGTTCGGGATCGGACGACCGACCAGATAGACCGCATAGGTCTCGCCGTCGGCGGTCTCGACCAGGTCAGCGTGTCCCGCGCGCTGCAGCGGCGCGTGGGGACGATCCCGCGAGGTCAGCAGGTAGGTGTCGGGGTGCAGCTCGTAGGGGCCGTCGATGGTCCGCGAGCGGGCCATGGTCACCGCATGGCCCCAGCCCGTGCCGCCCTCGGCCGTGATCAGATAGTACCAGCCGTCGCGCTTGTAGAGGTGCGGCGCCTCGGTCAGGCCGATCGGCGTGCCCTGGAAGATCACCTTGCGCTCGCCGATCAGCCGCCCCTCGGTCGCCGAGAACTCCTGCAGGACAATGCCGGCGAAGCGGTTCTTGCCCGGCCGATGGTCCCACAGCTGGTTCACCAACCACTTGCGGCCGTCGTCGTCATGGAACAGCGACGGGTCGAAGCCGGAGCTGTTCAGATAGATCGGATCCGACCAATCGCCGTCGATCGTCTCGCAGGTGACCAGGTAGTTGTGGAAGTCGCGCAGGCTGGCGCCAGACGCCCCGCCGACCGTCGTGCGGCCATAGCGCTTGACGTCGGTGTAGATCAGCCAGAAGCGGCCGTCGGCGTGGGACAGGCACGGCGCCCAGACGCCGCAGCCGTCCGGATCGCCCAGCATGTTCACCTGGCTGGCGCGCTGCAGCGGCCGGCTCAGCAGCCGCCAGTTCTTCAGGTCGCGCGAATGGTGGATCTGAACGCCCGGAAACCACTCAAAGGTCGAGACGGCGATATAGTAGTCGTCCCCTACCCGCACGATCGAGGGATCGGGGTTGAAGCCGCGCAGGATGGGATTGCGGATCACGGACAGGCTCACGGATTGGGAATCTGGCTGACCGGCTCGGCCTTGGGCGCGATGCGGTCGCGGACAAACGTCCATAGGATGATGGCGCCGACGATGTCGAGCACGCCCAGGGCCACGAAGAACGGGTCATAGCCGATCGTGGCCACCAGACCGCCGATCAGCAGCGAGAACAGCAGCACGCCCAGATTGCCCATCATGCCAGCGAGGCCCGCCACGGTGGCGACCTCGTCGCGGCGGAAGAGGTCCGAGGCCATGGTGATCACGGTGACGGACAAGGTCTGGTGCGCAAACCCGCCCAGGCACAGCAAGGCGATGGCGGCGTAGGGGCTCTCGACCCTCCCCACGAAGATCATGCCGGTCATCATCGCCGCGCCCAGGGTGACGGCCCATCGACGGGCGTTGATCAGCGACACGCCCCGCGCCTGCAGGAAACTGGCGACGGTCGGACCGAACAGGCAGCCCAGATCAGCGGCCACGAACGGCAGCCAGGCGAACATGGCGATCTGCTTGAGGTCGAAGCCTCGGGTCTGGGACAGGTACAGCGGCACCCAGAACGAGAGGGTTCCCCAGGTCGGATCGGCCAGGAAGCGCGGCAGGGCGATGCCCCAGAACTTGCGTTGCTTCAGGATCGACAGGACCGAGGGCTTGGCGCCGGCTTCGGCCAGGTGCGTCTCCTGTCCGGCGGCGATCCGCGCGCGCTCCTCGTCGGTCATGGACGGATGCTGGTCGGGCGAGCGGTAGAAGAACAGCCACAGCGCCAGCCAGACCAGGCCCAGGGCGCCGGTCATGACGAAGGCCGCGCGCCAGTTCCAGGTCAGCACGGCCCACACAACCAGCGGCGGCGCCAGCATCGAGCCCACCGACGCGCCGATATTGAACATCCCGCCCGCGAAGCCCCGCTCCTTGGCCGGGAACCAGGTGGCGACCGTCTTCATGCCCGCCGGCTGGGCCGAGCCTTCGGCGAAGCCCAGGAGGCCGCGCAGGACGGCGAAGCCCTGCCAATTCGAGGCCAGGCCATGCGCCATGGCCGCCAGCGACCAGGCGGTCGCGAACACCGCGAAGCCGGTGCGCAGGCCCAGGGTGTCGAGCACGTAGCCGCACACTGGCTGCAGCATGATACCCAGCTGAAACGCCCCAGTGATCCAGGAATATTCCTTCACCGAGATGCCGAGGTCCTTGAGCACCGTCGGCGCGGCCACGCCCATGGTCGACCGCGTCAGGTAGTTGATGATCGCGCCCAGCATGACCAGGCCGATGATCCACCAGCGCAGGGCCCGAAGTTTCGGAAAGGACAGCTTCGGCAAGGCGCGTTTCCCCAATCAGGCGCGCGTTCATGCCGACGCGCTCACCCTTTGGTACCGCTACCGTTTAAGACAACTCGCGTCCAGCCTGTCGAGGTCGTAGCCGACGCGCCGTTACTCGCTGGAACGACCGGCCTTCAGGGCCTTCGCGCGGCTGGCGGCGCGAGCCTTGGCCGAGGGCTGCGACTTGGCTGGTGCCTTGCGCGCGCCCGCGCTCGATTTCGCCACGCGGGCGTCCTTCTCGGCGGCCGCGCGCTGCAAGGCGCGCATCGACCGATCCGCCCGCGCCTTGCACCGGGCGTGCATGACCTCGAGCTCCTTGTCGGTCAGCTTCTCGATGCCGATGAACTCGTTCTCGGCGTCGGTGGTGGCGCGGATCAGCTCGTCCAGCTTGGTCTGGAGAGCGACACCGTCGCGGTTCTGGGTGTTCTGGATCAGGAAGACCATCAGGAAGGTGACGATCGTGGTGCCGGTGTTGATCACCAGCTGCCAAGTCTCGGAAAAGCCGAAGAGCGGGCCGCTGAGGGCCCAGACCAGGACAAGGGCGACGCAGACCAGGAAGGCCGGCGGGCTGCCAGTGATCCTGGCGGTGACGTTGGCGAACTTGGCGAACAGCTTGTCCACGGAGACCTCCCAGCAGGTCTCCCGGTAACGCTTAAGCCGACGCGGAGGCTCCATGATCGGCGGACGGATCGCTACGGGTCTCGCCACTCGGGTTGCCGATCTCACCGACAAAGCGGTCGCGGCCATCGGGGGTGGACGCTGGCTCCCAGACGAAAACGCTGACGCAATCGTGGTCCGCCGCGATCTCGGCCGCTAGCTCCAGAGCCTCGACGTCGTTCCTGGCGGTCTCGGCGACAAAGGTCAGCGACACGCCGTTCGCGCGGCGCGGATAGAATAGGTACGCGGGCATTAAAGAGCTCCAGCCGTTCGAGCGGGAGCGAAAGCCTTGCGCTTCGTCTCTCAGTCACCGACGCTCGAAAAGCCGTGCCAGTGATGAGCTCAACTTAGCAGCAAGACCCCGAAAACGAAAGTAAATAATAAAAACTTCGCGCGACCTATAGGTCGTAAACCCGACATAGCGATTTTCCATTAAATAAAAGCGAAATAAATTCAATAGAAGTCATAAAAGTTACCACCAACCCAAAACCCATGATTGATGAACTTAAGGCGAAGCTTTGCCCTTGCCTAACCGTTCTCAAAAATGCTGGTTTTCTCCGATAACTTGTCGCGAGGCATGACCTCGAACAGCGCGATATGGGAGGCGCACATGATCGGATACACCCTGGTCGGCAGCAACGATCTGGACAAGGCCAAGGCCTTCTACGACGCATTGTTCGACACCGTCGGCGTCAAGCGCTTGATGGAATTCCCGACCGGCGGCTGCGCCTGGGGCGCGGACTGGAGCAAGCCGATGTTCGGCGTCGGCAAACCCTATGACGGCCAGGCCGCCACCTTCGGCAACGGCACCATGATCGCCCTGGTCATGGACGAGCGCGCCAAGGTCGACGCCCTGCACGACAAGGCCGTGGCCCTGGGCGGCCAGTGCGAGGGCGAGCCCGGCGTGCGCGGCGAGGAAGGCCCTCAGGCGTTCTACGCGGCCTATTTCCGAGACCTGGACGGCAACAAGCTGTGCGCGTTCCGCGTCGGCCCGGCGTAGCGCTCGACGAACGGTCCCGAAACGAAAACGGCCGCCGGGGGGCTCCTCCGGCGGCCGAATTCTTGGGTAGGCGTTAGCCGCCTACCAGTTGAACATCGTGCCATCCTGCAGGCGGTTCACCGGCAGGTAGGCGCGCTTGTATTCGTACTTGGAGGCCAGCTCTTCGTCGATGTCGACGCCCAGGCCCGGCTTGTCGCCCGGATGCAGCATGCCGTCGTTGAAGGTGTAGGCGTGCGGGAAGACCGCGTCCGTCTCCGGCGTGTGGCGCATATATTCCTGCAGGCCGAAGTTCGGGATCGACATGTCGAAATGCAGGGCCGCGGCCATGGTCACGGGCGACAGGTCGGTGGCGCCGTGGCAGCCGGTCTTGACGTGGTGCAGGTCGGCGAAGGCGGCGATCTTCTTCAGGTTGGTGATGCCGCCGGCGTGCAGCACGGTGGCGCGCAGATAGTCGATCAGCTGCTCTTCGATCAGCTGCTTGGCGTCCCAGACGTGGGCGAAGATCTCGCCGACGGCCAGCGGCGTCGTCGTGTGCTGGCGGATCAGGCGGAAGCCGCCTTGGTTCTCGGCGGGGACCGAGTCTTCAAGCCAGAACAGGCGGTAGGGCTCGAGGTCCTTGCCCAGGCGCGCGGCCTCGATCGGGGTCAGGCGGTGGTGGACGTCGTGCAGCAGGTGGACATCCCAGCCCAGGACCTCACGCGCCTTCTCGAACAGCTTCGGCACATGCTTCAGATAGGCGGCGGTCGACCAGACGTTCTCGGACGGCAGGTCGTTGTCGGCCGGCTCGTAGAACATCTTGTCCTTCGACACGCCGTAGGTGCTGGGCAGGCCCGGGACGCCCGTCTGCAGGCGGATGGCCTTGTAGCCCATGGCCTTGTACTTCACCGCCTCGGCGATGGTGTCTTCGATCGTCTCGCCATTGGCGTGGCCATAGACGGTGACGCCCGTGCGGCAGGCGCCGCCCAGCAGCTGGTACACCGGCAGGCCCGCGACCTTGCCCTTGATGTCCCACAGCGCCATGTCGACCGCCGCCAGGGCGGTCATGGCCACCGGGCCGCCGCGCCAGTACGAGCCGCGATAGAAGAACTGCCAGATGTCCTCGATCTGATGGGCGTCGCGACCGATCAGCGACGGGATCATGTGATCCTGCAGGAAGCTGACCACCGACAGCTCGCGGCCGTTCAGCGTGGCGTCACCGACCCCGGTGATCCCGTCCTCGGTGGTGATCTTCAGCGTGACGAAGTTGCGGCCGGGGCAGGTGACGATGACCTTGGCGTCGATGATCTTCAGCATGGACCTAGTCGTTAAACGTGGAAAAGAAATTGGCCTGACCAGTTTTAGCGACTTATCAGACGAGATGCTAGAGCCCTCCGCTTCGGATGGAACAATCCGAAGCGTTCAGGAGGGCTCCAAATATGTGCCTTAGAGCCTGTCGACGAAGGTCGGGTAGCGCGTCCCTTCCCCATGCAATAGTCTGCCCAACCCTGGCGCGTATGGCCGGCGCGTAATGGACGGGATTTGAAGAGACATGACCACTTCGACGACGGAAGCCCGCAAGCTCTACCAACAGGTGGCTGGCGCGATCGCCGAGGCGATCCGCGAGGGCGTCCACAAGCCTGGTCAGCGTCTGCCGTCGGAGCGCGACCTGGCGGAGGACTACAAGGTCAGCCGCCCCACCGTGCGCGAAGCGATGATCGCCCTCGAGATCCAGGGCCTGGTCGAGGCTCGGCATGGCTCGGGCGTCTATGTCACCGACGCGCCGCGCGCCCAGGGCTCGGCGCCCGAACTGGATATCGGCGCCTTCGAGCTGACCGAAGCCCGCCGCCTGATCGAGGGCGAGGTCGCCGCCCTGGCGGCCGCCACGATCACCGACGAGGAGCTGACCGAACTGGCGACGATCATGGACGACATGGTGGTCGAGAACGACAAGGACGTGCGCGGCGAAGGCGCCGACCGCCGCTTCCACGTCGCGATCGCCCGGGCCAGCCGCAACAGCGCTCTCGTGAACGTGGTCGAGACGCTTTGGGACCAGCGCTACAAGTCGCCGCTGTGCCGGGCCATGCTGGAGCGGGCGCGTCAGGTCGGCGTCCGCCCGCGGATCGACGACCACCAGGAGATTCTCTTGGCCCTGAAGGCGCGCGATCCCGCCGCCGCCCGCAACGCGATGCGCGAGCACCTGGGCCGGGTCATCGATAACCTGCTGACCGCCACCGAGATTGACGCCCTGGAGCGCGCCCGTAGCGAAGTGGCCGCCCGCCGGGTCGAACTCGCCCGCCGTTCGGCGATCTGACCACCACCGGATCTCGCGTACGGGCCGCCAGTAGGGCCCGATGAGAGGAAGAGGCCGTCCGCGAGGGCGGCCTCTTTTCCGTGCGCCCACGCTCCCGACGAAAAAATGGGCTGCTCAGCCGGTTGCTCCGGGTGCGGAAATCCGGTCCAGCTTCGTCTCTTCTAGGGAGAGCGCCCTTGCTGTCGAGGCGCGCGGGTTAGGGGTGATGCAATGACGCGTGGCGGAGCGATGGCCGGTGCGGCCCTCGGCGTGATTCTGGCTTTCGGGGCCTTGGGGGGCGCGGTCGCGGCCGACATCACCCCCCCGGACAAGGCGTTCAGCCAGCCGGTCGGCAGCGACTACTTCCTGGCCGACTACACGGCCTACGAGGCCTATCTGAAGACCCTGGCGGCCCAGTCGGACCGCATGAAGCTGATCGACATCGGCAAGACCGAGGAAGGCCGCACCCAGTGGATGGCGGTCGTCTCCTCACCCGCCAACCTCGCCAAGCTGGACCGCCTGAAGGAGATCTCGCGCAAGCTGGCGAAGGCCGAGGGCGTCTCCAAGGAAGAGGCCGCCAAGCTGGCGGCGGAAGGCAAGGCGGTCGTCTGGATCGACGCGGGCCTGCACGCCACCGAGACCATCACCTCGCAGGGCCAGATCCAGATCCTCTATCGAATGCTGACGGCCAAGGATCCCGAAACGCTGCGCCTGCTGGACGACTGCGTGATCCTGTTCGCGCACGACAATCCCGACGGCATGGAGCTGGTCAGCGACTGGTACATGCGCAACGCCGATCCGAAGAAGCGCGAGTTCAATTCGCTGCCGCGCCTGTACCAGAAGTACGTCGGCCACGATAACAACCGCGACAGCTTCATGTCGGCCATGGCCGAGACCACCAACATCAACCGCCAGCTGTTCCGCGAGTGGTATCCGCAGATCATCTTCAATCAGCACCAGACCGGCCCCAACGGCATGGTGGTGTTCGTCCCGCCGTTCCGCGACCCGTTCAACTTCAACTATGACCCGCTGGTCATGACCGAGCTGCAGGAAGTCGGCATGGCCATGCACAGCCGGCTGGTGGCCGAGGACAAGCCGGGCTCGGGGAACCGCAGCGCCGCCCCCTATTCCACCTGGCACAATGGCATGGTGCGGTCGGTCGCCTACTTCCACAATTCGATCGGCCTTCTGACCGAGATCATCGGCGGCCCGACCCCGACCACGGTCAATCTCGTTCCAGACCTGCAACTGCCCAACAACGACCGCCCGGCACCGATCGCCCCGCGCATCTGGCGCCTGCAGGACTCGCTGGACTACCAGATGACCATGAACCTGGCGGTTATCGACTATGCCGCCCGCAACCGCGAGCGCCTGCTCTTCAACATCTGGAAGATGGGCGACAACAGCATCAAGCGCGGCTCGACCGACAGCTGGACCATCACCCCGACCCGCGTCGAGGCCCTGGCCGCCGCCGGCAAGGGCAAGCCCGGCCCCTACGGCGCGGCGATCGATCCCAGCCTTTACAAGACCGTCCTTCAGACGCCGGAAGCGCGTGACCCGCGCGCCTACGTCATTCCCGCCGACCAAGCCGACATGCCCACGGCGGTCGCCTTCCTGAACGCCCTTATCAAGACCGGCGTCGACGTCGATAAGGCCGACAAGGCCTTCACGATCGCCGGCAAGACCTATCCGGCCGGCTCCTACGTCGTCCGCACGGCCCAGGCCTATCGCCCGCACATCCTCGACATGTTCGAGCCGCAGGATCACCCGCACGACCTGGAATATCCGGGCGGCCCGCCCAAGGCGCCCTACGACGTCACCGGCTACACCCTGGCCTACCAGATGGGGATCAAGTTCGACCGCATCCTGGACGGCTTCGACGCTCCCACCTCGCGCGTGCCCGACTTGATCAAGGTCGCGCCGGGCTCGGTGAAGGGCTCGGGCGGCGCGGGCTGGCTGGTCAGCCACGAGACCAACGCCAGCTTCACCCTGACCAACCGCCTGCTGAAGGCCGGCGCCAAGGTCTATTGGGTCAAGGACGGCGCCAAGGCCGACAAGGTCGCCTTCGGTCCGGGCGCGATCTGGGTCCCCGCCTCGCCCGCCGCCAAGGCGGTGATCGACAAGGGCGTCAAGGACCTTGGAATCGACGCCTATGCGGTCGGCGGCAAGCCGTCAGGCGCGACCATCGCCCTGAAGCCGATCCGCATCGGCCTCGTGGACGTCTATGGCGGCTCGATGCCGTCGGGCTGGAACCGCTGGATGTTC
The DNA here is from genome assembly GCF_002742635.1 of Caulobacter sp. X. NCBI lineage: Bacteria > Pseudomonadati > Pseudomonadota > Alphaproteobacteria > Caulobacterales > Caulobacteraceae > Caulobacter > Caulobacter sp. X. Next base: position 1,361,269 of record NZ_PEGF01000001.1, read on the forward strand.
GAGAAGTTCGAGGCGCCCTTCCAGGTCGTCTATCCGCAGCGCCTGGACGCCGGCGACATCAAGAAGGACTTCGACGTCCTGGTCTTCCCGGACGGCGTCGTGCCCGCGCCGCAGGACAGCCCGTTCAAGGCCGGTCGCGGCGGGCCGCAGCCGAAGCCTGAGGATATCCCGGCCGAATATCGCGCCTGGCTGGGCCGGTTCACCGACGACAAAACCCTTCCGCAGATCGCCGCGTTCGTGAAGGGCGGCGGTTCGGTGGTCGCCATCGGCGCCTCGACGCGTCTGGCGACGGCGCTGGGCGCGCCGGTGGAGGTCGCCACCGCCAAGACCGAGAACGGTCAGACCAAGCCCTACACCACGCGCGAACTCTACATCCCCGGCTCGGTGCTGCGCGCCAAGGTCGATCCCAAGCAGCCGCTGGCCTACGGCGCCGGCGAGCAGGTGGACATCTTCTTCGACCGCAGCCCAACCTTCACGGTGAAGCCCGACGTCAAGGGCGTCTCGCGCGTCTCGTGGTTCGACACCGACAAGCCGCTGCGCAGCGGCTGGGCCGTCGGCCAGGAGAAGCTCAAGGACTCCACGGCGATGCTCGACATCGACCTGGGCAAGGGCAAGATCTTCGTCTTCGGCCCCGAGATCACCCAGCGCGCACAGTCGTGGGGGACGTTCAAGTTCCTGTTCAACGGCCTGCTGTACGGGCCGGCGGCGGCGGCGCGTTGAGCGCCCTCGCCTAGCTCTGAAAACAAGATCGGCGCCGGATGCGATTCCGGCGCCGATTTAGCTTCGGAGCACCTAGGGGGCACGGCCCCGAAGCGCCACCGTCCGACGTCGAACTGGCGATGACGTCGAGCGGCGGTAGGCTCCCGTCTGGACCGCAAACAGAAGAGCCTGAAGACATACTGCGCCCGCTTGTCCGGGCCAGCTTTGATCCGGCGCAAATCCCAAAATGAAAGCGGCGCCGGAGGGGCAGCTCCGGCGCCGTGATCGCGTCCTAGGATGGAGGTGGGAAAATACCCTAGGGCGCAACCGCCCCCGAGAAGAGGCCATTGTCGATCGTGATCGACTGGGCGGAGCCCATGGTCTCGTCCGAGGATATCGGGCGCCCCCGACTTCCCCGAAGACTGGGAAGCCGGAGGCCTTGAGAGTTAGAATCGCTTGGAAACGTTCATGTACCAGTAGCGGCCGGTCGCGTTGTACAGCGAGCCGTAGTAGCCGAAGTTGCTGGACGAGACCGGCGGGTCCTTGTCGCCGATGTTGCGGACGCCGACGCGCACGGTGGAGCCGTCGAAGCGGCCTTCCTTGAACGCGTACTGGCCATACAGGCTGACGGTGGTCCAGGCGGGCATCTGGTAGTACTCGCCGCCGGTCAGGGTCGAGCCGGTGTCATACACCTCGCTGACATAGTTCACGAAGGCGCCCGCGCCCCAGCCGCCCTTGCGCCAGGTCAGGCTGGCGCTGCCGCGGAACTCGGGGAAGCCGCCCAGGCCGATCTGGTTGCCGGCGCTGGTGATCGTCACGCCCGGCAGCTTGCCGGCCGCGACGGCCTGCTGCAGCAGAGCCTCGGTCGCGCTGGGCTGCTGGTCGTACTTCAGCAGCTTGGCGACGTTGACGTTCAGGCCGAAGTCGCCCCAGGGGGTGTCGTCCAGGTCGTAGGCCAGCGAGAAGTCGACGCCCTGAACCATGCGCGGCTGCAGGTTCATGTAGGTGTCGCTGATATAGGCGATCGCCCCGACGGTGTTCGTCCCCACCGGCGCGTCTCGCACGACGTTCGGGTTGGACGAGCCCTGCTGGCGCAGCAGCCAGTCCAGAGCGATCTGGTTGCCGCCGCCCAGGATGCCGATGACGCCCTTTTCGCGGATCGACCAGAAGTCGGTGGTCCAGGTCAGCTTGCCATATTCGGCCGGGATGAAGCGCGGTTGGTAGACGAAGCCGACGCTGGCGTTGTCGGCCTCTTCCGGCTTCAGCTGGTCGTTGCCGCTGCGGACCTCGATCGTGCTGGCGCTGGAGCAGGTGGTCGCGTTGGGCGTGTTGATCCGGCACGCCGCCCAGTCGGTGCGGGTGTTCGAGACCGAAGCGCCTTCGCTATAGAACTGCGGCAGGTTCGGCGCGCGGAAGCTCTGCGAGACCGAGCCGCGCAGCGACAGGCCCTGGCCGACCTTCCAGAGGATCGCGCCCTTGGGCTTCAGCACGTTGCCGAAGTCCGAATAGTGCTCGTCGCGGGCGGCGATCTGCAGGCTGATCTCCTCGACGAACGGGATGTTCATCTCGGGCGAGATGACCGGCACCGCCAGTTCGAAGAAGGCCGAGGCGATCGTGCGATGGGCCGAGACGTCCGGCGCGCCCGAAGCGCCCATCACGTCGGTGGCGTAGGTCACGCCGGTGACGGTGTTGGTGTACTTGATCGTGCCGTCCAGGCGATCGTCGCGATTGTCGTTGTAGGTTTCGCGGCGAAGCTCCACCCCGGCCGCGAAGCCGACGTCGCCGCCGGGCAGCTGGAACAGGTCCTTCTTCGACACCTTGAAGTCGCCCATGGCCAGCGAGGTCTTGCTGATCCGGTAGACGTTGATCAGGAACGAGTTGATCGTGTCCTGGCTGTTGGGCGTGGCGTCGGCGCCCGAATAGTTGGTCAGCGAGCCGCCGTTGAACGGGTTGTAGGCCGACGCGTCGGTGCGGTTCAGCGCGGCCTGGAAGGCCGTGTTGCTGATCGCGTTATGCGTCATGTCCTTGGTGCGAGCCTCGGTGTAGAGCAGCGCGCTGTCCCACTTCCAGCCGTTCCAAGAGCCCTTGGCGCCGCCCAGGATACGGAAGCTGTCGTCGGTCACCGTATAGGTGCGGCCGCCGGCGTCGACCGGGCGGTAGTTGGTGATGTTCATCGCCACGCCCGACGTGGCCACGCCGGTCAGGCCCGCCAGACGGTTCGGATTGACCGCGCCATTGGCCAGCGTCACGGGTCCGAAGGGGTTCCAGTAGGCGTTGGCCGCGATGCTGATCGGCGCGGTGCTGAGCGGCGCGGACTGCTCGCGATTGCCGGTGAACAGCGCGTGGTAGTAGCCCGCTTCGCCATAGGCCGTGATGTCGCCGAAGTCGTGCTCGACGGTCGAGAAGAGGTTCGTGCGCTCCAGCCCGCCCTTCAGCGAACGCTGGGCGTTCTCGTCATAGCGAAGGGCGCGGTCGGCCGTGCCCGTGATCGTGCCCGACTTGATGCAGATATCGCCGGACAGCGTCGTCGACGAACAGCCGGCGGCGGTGTTGGAGACCGGCTCGATGTGGAACACGCCCGAGGTCGTCAGGGCCACGCCGTTCTGCCGCGGCGCCGTCGAGGACGGGATCAGCGTGAAGGCGCCCCAGGGGCTCGAGGTCGAGCGGTTGTCGAACGCGGTGTCATTGGCCCAGGCGGTGCCGGCCATGGCGGCGCGGTGGTCTTCGCTGGCCGAGTAGTCGCGCTCGCTGGCCATCAGGCGGCTGTGAGCGGTGTAGGTGCCGAAGAAGGTCAGACGGGTGCCGTCCTCGAGGCGCGTGCCGGCCTTCAGGTTGAAGGTCCCTTCGCGGTAGCCGGTGCCTTCCGAGCCGCCGATCTGGGCTTCGGCGCGCAGGCCTTGGAACTTGGTGTCGAGCACCATGTTGACCACGCCAGCCACGGCGTCGGCGCCATAGATGGCCGCGGCGCCGTCGCGCAGCACTTCCACCCGCTTCACGCCCGAGACCGGGAACGAGTTGGTGTTGACGGTCTGGACCGGCACCAGGTTCTCGGTCTGGGTGCCCGGCGCCAGGACGGCGCGACGGCCGTTCAGCAGCACCAGGGTGTTGCCAGTGCCCAGATTGCGCAGGTTCAGGGACGAGACGTCGCCGCGCGCGTCGTTCAGGTTGCCGGTGGTGCGGGCTTCCTGGAACTGGACGTCGCCGGCCTGCGGGATCGAGCGGAACAGTTCGTCGCCGGAGACGGCGCCCGTGGCGATGATCTCCTTCTCGCCGACGACGGTGACCGGCAGGGCGTCCGTGGTGCGCGCGCCTTCGATCTGCGAGCCGACGACCACGACGGCTTCAACGATCTGGGCCTCGTCAGTCGCCGCGCCGGCCCCCGCGCCTGAAGCCTGGGGGGCTTGGGACTGGGGGAGTTCGGCCGGCGCCGGGCGCAGGGTGATGGTCTTGCCGTCGTCGGACTGGACGGCCAGACCGGCGGCCTTGGCCAGGCGCGCCAGCGCCTCGGCGTCGGCGATGTCGCCGGCCACGGCCGGCGTGCGCTTACCCGTCGCCGCTTCGAACGGGAACAGCACCTGCTTGCCCGACTGTTGGGCGAAGGCCTGCAGCGCCGTCACCGCATCGCCAGCCGGAATGTTGAAGGTGTGGCGGGCCTCTTGGGCCAAGGCCGGACCGGCCAGGACCAGGACGGCGGCGGACGCCATCAGGAAGCCGCGAACGGTGCGGCGACGCGTGTCGTTAGACATTGTTCTTATAATCCCTCTCGACGCCTCCAGCCCCGACGGGAGAGCGCCTTTCCGGGATCGACGGTATAGGCGGGCGTTTCCGCCATTGGCGACCGGAACTTTTTTGCGCCGGCCTGGCGCTAGCCGCGCCTTGAAAGGCGGATCGCGCCGTCGGCGCCTTCGGAAGCGCGCACCGGGAAGGCGCTGGTCACGGCCGAGACAAAGCTGGTCGGCTCCGTGGTCTGGAAATAGCCGGCAAGGCGCAGATCGGCGATCGACGGGTCGGCGATGCGGATCTGGCGATGGTTATAGCGGTTGAACTCGGCGACCGCCTGCGCCAGCGACTGGCCGTTCAGCGCGATCGCCCCTTGCCGCCAGGCCAGGCTGCGATCGATCTCGGCGTCGGACACCGCGCGCGACCGGGAGCCGCGCGAGTCGTAGACCGCCACCACGCCGGCCTTCAGACGCATGTCATCCTTGGACTCGGCGCGAACCGGATCGACATCGACCGCGCCCTTCTTGACGGTCACCGCCGCGCCGTCGGAGCCAAGGCGCACCACCACCTGGGCCGAGCCGTCGGCGGCGATCACCGCGTCGGCGGCCTTCACCACCAGGGGCCGCGCGCCCGGCGCCGCGTCGAACAAGGCCTCGCCCTTGACCAGCTTGAACTCACGCACGCCGCGCCGGAAGCGGACCACCACCTTGCTGTCGGTGTTCAGCTCAATGCGGCTGTTGTCGCCCAGCACGATGACACGACGCTCGCCGATCGCGGTGGCGTAGGCGGTCGAGGTTCCGAAAGACAGGCTTCCCGCCACGATGAGCGCCATCGCCGCCGCCGCCGCCATCCCCCGCGCCCAGGGCGAGCGCGCCAGGGCCGGCAGGCGAGGCTTTGACGTCGGCGCCAGCAGGTCGGCGTCGGGTCGCTGCAAGCCGGGCCGAAGCGCGCGCACGCGATCGAGGCGCGCCCAGCCGGCGGCCTCGCGCTCAAAGGCGGCCTCGTGCTCGAAGCTTTCATCACGCCAGGCCTCGAAGGCTGCGCGATCGGCGTCAGAGCACGAAGGATCGTCAAGCCGCACCACCCAGAGGGCGGCGGCCTGCCTTACCGCTTCGCGTCGTGATCCCGTGTCCCGCTCCATGAGCGCCTTTCGTCGATCGAATTCTTTCGTTCGTTACGCCGTCCCAACTTCTCGGAACAGTAGCGAAGTCCCTTCACCAGGTGCTTCTCAACAGTAGAGACGGACAAGCCGAGTCGAACCGCTATCTCGTCGGGCGAGAGGCTGTAGACTTTTCTCAACGTGAAGACGCGTCGGCATTGCGTCGGAAGTTCGGCGATGGCGTCGGCGAGGGCGCGAAGCTCCTGACGCGATTCGACGATCATCTGCGCGCCCGGCGCCTCGTCGATCGGATCGATACGCTCGAAGTCGGCGACGGCGGTGATCGTCAGCACCTTTCGGCGGCGCAGGGCGTCGAGGGCGCAATTGCGCAGGATGCGGGTGGCGAACGCGCCCGGATTGCCGATCTCACGCCAAGTCTTGCAGGCGATGGCCCGCGCGAAGGTCTCGTGAACCAGGTCTTCAGGATCGGTCTGCCCATCGCGGCAAAACCGTCGGGCATAGGCCAGCAGGTCCGGTTCCAGCGGCAGGATCTCCCGCCGAAACCAGGCGCGCCTGTCTTCGTCTTCTTGCGCCATCAACGCCCCTCTCGGGACACAAGCAAGCCGATCGAACGCGGAATGGCAACCCGGCGACGTCCCCGTCGCCGGGCCACTTTTGGCGCGGCGCCTAATCCTCGATCGGATTGTGCCGCGTATCCTTCAGGAACAGACCACCGATAACGGCGGTCACCGAGGCGATGATCACCGGGTACCAGAGGCCCGAATAGATATCCCCCGTCGCCGCCACGATCGCGAAGGCCGTGGTGGGCAGGAAGCCGCCGAACCAGCCGTTGCCGATATGGTAGGGCAGCGACATCGCCGTGTAGCGGATGCGGGTGGGGAACAGCTCGACCAGCATGGCCGCGATCGGTCCGTAGACCATGGTCACATAGATCACCAGGATCGCCAGCAGACCGATGACCTTGGGCTTGTCCACCAGCTTGGCGTCGGCCTTGGCGGGATAGCCGGCCGCCTTGAGCTGGGCGCCGAGATCGGCTTCCCACGCCTTGCGGGCGGCGGCGAAGGCCTTGCCGGTCGCGCCTTGGGGATCGAAGCCCGAGAGGCTGACCCCGCCGATCTGGACCGTGGTCGCCGCGCCGGCCGGAACGGCCTGCGAGGTGTAGGTGACGCCGGCCTTGGCGAGATAGGCCTTGGCCACGTCGCAGGCGGTGTTGAACTTGGCCTTGCCCACAGGGTCGAACTGGAAGGCGCAGGTGGTCGGATCGGCGTTGACCACGACCGGGGCCGAAGCCTCGGCCTGGGCCAGCACCGGATTGGCGTAGGCCGTGATGGCTTTGAAGATCGGGAAATAGGTCGCCGCCGCCAGCACGCAGCCGACGATGATGATCCACTTGCGACCGATCTTGTCCGACAGCCAGCCGAAGAACACGAAGAACGGCGTGCCGATCAGCAGGCTGGTGGCGATCAGCAGGTTGGCCAGGGCCCCGTCCAGCTTCAGCGTCTTCTCCAGGAAGAACTGGGCGTAGAATTGGCCGCTGTACCAGACCACCGCCTGGCCCATGGTCAGGCCGAACAGGGACAGCAGCACGACCTTCAAGTTCGACCAACGGCCGAAGGCTTCGGCCAGCGGCTTCTTGGTCCCCTTCCCTTCAGAGATCATGCGCTGGAAGGTCGGGCTCTCGTGCAGCTTCAGGCGGATCCACAGCGAGACACCAAGCAGCAGCAGCGAGACCAGGAACGGGATGCGCCAGCCCCAGGTCTTGAAGGCGTCTTCACCCATCCACGTGCGGGTCGCCAGGATCACCAGCAGCGACAGGAACAGGCCGACGGTGGCCGTGGTCTGGATCCAGCTGGTGTAGAAGCCGCGGCGCCCTTCCGGCGCGTGCTCGGCCACATAGGTCGCCGCCCCGCCGTACTCGCCGCCCAGGGCCAGGCCCTGAACAAGGCGCATGACGATCAGCGCGACCGGCGCGGCCACGCCGATCTGCTCGTAGGAGGGCAAGAGGCCGACCACGAAGGTCGAGACGCCCATCAGGAGCATGGTGATCAGGAAGGTGTTCTTGCGGCCCCAGATATCCCCGAGCCGTCCGAAGATCACCGCGCCCAGCGGGCGGATCGCGAAGCCCGCGGCGAAGGCCAGCAAGGCCAGGATGAAGCCCGTCGTCTCGTTGACGCCCGAGAAGAAGTGGCCGGTGATGATCACCGCCAGCGAGCCGTACAGATAGAAATCGTACCACTCGAACACGGTGCCGAGCGAGGACGCCCCGATCACCAGCGCGTCGCGGCCCCTACCCGTTTTCCCCTGGGCGGGCGCGGCTTGGCTGTCAGCCCCCATCGATGAATTCCCTTCCCTGATCGCCGCGTTTCCCCGCGGTCAAGCACGACCCTAACTCAGCGAACGTGACTCTTGCGATGCAGGAAATCTGTGAGCGGTCACTTTTCCAGAACCGCTTCCCACAATGTGGCTCAAGGGACGGGAATGACGGCGCGATCGCGATATGCCATCACCCCTATCGAGGAAGAGGAGCCGCCATGACCGTCACGAAGATCGCCCGCCGCGCCCTGATCGGCGTCGTCCTGGCCTTGGCCGCCTCGCCCGTCCTCGCCGCCGGCAAGCCGCGCGTGGCGATCGAAACCGACAAGGGGACCATCGTCGTCGAGCTGGAGGACAAGAAGGCGCCGATCACCGCCACGAACTTCCTCTACTATGTCGACAAGCACCGCTTCGACGGCGGGCAGTTCTTCCGCGCCAACCGGGCCAAGGGCGCGCCGGGCGCCGGCTCGATCCAGGGGCAGCCCAAGCCCTATTCCCGCCGCGCCCCGCCGATCGCCCACGAGAGCACGCTGAAGACGGGCCTGAAGCACAAGGCCGGCGCGATCTCGATGGGACGCGACGCGCCAGGCTCGGCCACCGCCGACTTCTTCATCTGCGCCAGCGCCCAACCGTATCTCGACGCCAAGCCAGGCAAGTCGGACGCCGACCAGGGCTATGCCGTCTTCGGCTATGTCGTGCAGGGCATGGACGTCGTGAAGAAGATCCTGGCCGGCCGCACCGACGGCCCGACCAATGTGCCCTCGATGAAGGGCCAGATCCTGAACCCGCCGGTGAAGATCATCAGCATGAAGCGGATCTAGCCTCGACGGGGGCCGGAACCCTTTTTGCGCGCGTCCGGCTTGCGTCGACCCATTTATAATATAAACGCCGACGCCGAACATCCGCGTGGGAGGAGACTAAAGTGATCCGCATCGGCCTCGTCGGCGTGGGCAAGATCGCCCATGACCAGCACATCCCCGCGATCGCCGCGGACCCGCGCTTCGACCTCGTGGCGGCCGCCAGCCGCAGCCGGCCGGATCTGGGAGGCCTGCCGGTCTTCCACGACATCGCGGAGATGCTGGCCGAAGGTCCGGATCTGGACGCGGTCGCCCTCTGCACCCCGCCTCAGGCGCGGCGCGAGACGGCCCTGGCCGCCCTGCGCGCCGGCAAGCACGTCTTCCTGGAAAAGCCGCCCGGCGCGACGGTCGGCGAGGTCGCCGAGCTGGCCGCCGTCGCGCGCGAGCATGGCGTGGTGCTGTTCACCAGCTGGCACTCGCGCTTCGCCGCCGGCGTGCCCCAGGCCAAGGCCTGGCTGGCCCAGAACCCCGTCCGTACGCTCTCGATCGAATGGCGCGAGGATGTGCGCCGCTGGCACCCGGGCCAGACCTGGATCTGGCAGGCGGGCGGCATGGGCGTCTTCGACCCGGCCATCAACGCCCTGTCGATCCTGACCGAGATCATGCCCGACGAGGTCTTTGTCACCGACGCCAAGCTGCAGGTCCCCGAGAACGTCCAGTCGCCGATCGCCGGCCATGTCGACATGACCACCCTGAAGGGGGCGACGATCACCGCCGATCTCGACTTCCTGCAGACCGGACCCCAGACCTGGGACATCACCGCCTGGAGCGACGCCGGCGAGCTGAAGCTGTCGCTGGGCGGGGCCGAGCTGACGATCGACGGCAAGGCGGTCGAGGTCGGCGAGAACCGCGAGTACCCCGGCCTCTACGACCGCTTCGCGACGCTGATCGCCGAGGGACGGTCGGAGGTGGACGTCCGGCCGCTGACGCTGGTGGCCGACGCGTTCATGGTCGGGACGCGGGAAAGCGTCGAGGCGTTCGTGGAGTAGAGGGCGATAGGCAGGATGCTCCCCCGCGATGCGGGGGAGCTGTCGCGGAGCGACTGAGGGGGCTATCGCGGCCTAAACCCAACTGGCCCCCTCCGGCCCTCTGGGCCACCTCCCCCGCATCGCGGGGGAGGATCTTGGTTCCGCCTCAATTCACCTGCCGCTCGCGCCCTTCCCAGTACGGCGCGCGCAGCTCGCGCCGCAGGATCTTGCCAGACGCATTCCTGGGCAGCGCGGCCACGAAGTCCACGCTCTTGGGCGCCTTGAAGTGCGCGATCCGCGTCCGGGCGAAGGCGATGATGTCGTCGGGGTCCGGCGTGACGCCCGGCTTGGGCGCGACCACCGCCTTGACGGCCTCGCCCCATTTCTCGTCCGGCACGCCGATCACCGCCACCTCGGCCACGTGCGGGTGGCCGTAGACGGCGCTCTCGACCTCGGCCGGATAGATGTTCTCGCCGCCCGAGATGATCATGTCCTTCACCCGGTCGTGGATGAACAGATAGCCGTCCTCGTCCAGATAGCCGGCGTCGCCCGTGCGCAACCAGCCCTCGGCGTCGATGGTCTTGGCCGTGGCCTCGTCCAGTTTCCAGTAGCCGGCCATGGTCGAGGCCGAGCGCACCGCCACCTCGCCCACCGTGTTGGGCGGCAAGCTGTTCCCGGCCTCGTCGATGACCTTCAGCTCGACGCCCGGCATCGGCAGGCCCGCCGCGCGCATGCGCTTGTTGCCGGCCGGGTCGTGGTCCTCGGGCGGCAGATAGACCACCGTGCCGGTCGTCTCGGTCATGCCGTACTGCTGCACGAAGCCGCAGCCGAACACCTCCATGCACTCCCGCAGCAAATCGAGCGGGATCGGCGCGGCGCCGTACAGGATGTGAGACAGCCGCGAATAGTCGACCTCGCGCGCCCGAGGCAGCCGAACCACGATCTGCAGCGCCGCCGGCACCATGAACATCTTCGAGATGCGGTCCTTCTCGATGTAGTCCAGAACCTTGGTCGGATCGAACTCGCGCGCCACCACGCCCTTGGCGCCGTTGAGCAGGCCGACCAGCCCCCAGCCGGTGCCGCCGATGTGGGCGACAGGCATGGCCACCAAGCTGACATCCTGCGGCCCCCACTGGTTCCAGGCCAGCGGCGTCTTTCCCGCCTCGCGCCGCATGGCCAGCAGGTTGTCGTGGGTCAGCATCGCGCCCTTTGGCCGGCCGGTGGTGCCCGACGTGTAGAGCTGGATCGCGATGTCGGAGGTCGCGATGGGCTTGTGCGGATCGATGTCGGATTGCGCGTCGCGCCAGGCCTCGAAGATCGCATTCTCGCCCGCGCCCTGCGGCTCCATGGCGATGACCACCGGGCGATGGGTGAGCTCGGCGGCGACGTCCTCGACGTGAGCGATCAGCTCGGGCCCGACGAACACCAGCTTGGCGTCGCTGTCGGCGACGATGTAGGCGATCTCCGGCGCCGCCAGGCGCCAGCCGATCGGCGTCGTCACAACCCCGGCCTTGGCCGCGCCGATCAGGAGCTCGAAGTACCAGTCGCTGTTCTTGCCGACATAGGCGATGCGGTCGCCGGTGTTCAGTCCCGCCGCGATCAGCGCATTGGCGACCTGGTTCGTATGCCGATCGAAGTCGGCGAAGGTCGTGTCGCGCCCCTCGAAGCTGAACGCGACGGCGTCAGGCCGCGCCTCGGCGTGATAGCGGGCGACATCGCCCAAGGTCCGCATGCGCTCGAAATCGATCGCGTCCGACATCCGTCCTGGCTCCCTCGTGCGCCGGCTCTGCGGCCGGTCAAGGGAGAGGTTGGGCCAGGCTTCCGCGCGCGGCAAGCTATCCGTAACGATAGGGTGGAGCGCGAAGCCCTCAGCGCCAGGCCCGGACGCCGATCACCACCGCCGTGCTCCCCGCGCGCTCGCCGGCGACGACGGCCGGTCCGAACGCCCGCTCGCGCACGACGCCGACATAGGGCGCGAACTCGCGGGTGATCTCGTAGCGCAGGCGCAGGCCGCCCTCGAGCCGCGCGGCGCCGGCCTCGGCGAGGTCGCCTTCGACGCGGGGCTGCAGGATCAGCTTCTGGGTCAGCCGCAGGTCGTAGGAGGCCTCGGCCCGCGCCGAGACGTCGCCCTTGTCCGACAGATAGGCCGCGCCCTGGACCTCGAACCAGTAAGGCGCGAGGCCCTCGAAGCCGAGCGTCGCATACGAACGTCCCTTCGGCGCCAGGTCGTAGCGAACACCGGCTTGCAGATCGAAGTATGGGCCGATGGGCCAGGCCTTCAGCGCCTCGGCCTCGCCGCGCTCCCAGCCCTCGCCGGCCTTGCGCTCGCCGCGCGCCTTGACCACCCAGCGCGAGGCGTCGCCGCCCCACCAAGCCTCGCCCTCGAAGGCCTGGCCGTCGCCGCCCTTCATGGCGCGGTGCTCCAGCACGTCGGCGCGGACGGTCCAGGCGGTCCCGCCGCCGTGCTCCTTCGCCAGCTGTGCGCGCGCGGCGGCCATCGCCGCGGGGCTGTAGAAGCGCTCGGCCGCGTGGTCGGTCGGGATCGGCGGCGGCTTGGCCTCGGCGGCGGGCGCTGCGGTCATCGGCATCTGATGACCAGCGTGCGGATCGGCGGCCTGATGGTGCTCGTGCTGATCGGCGGGCGGAAGATCGGCCAGCATCACGCCGCCTCCCCGTCCAGCGGACGCACGGTGACCACCGCGAACATGCCCGCGTGCATGTGCAGCAGCATGTGGCAGTGGAAGGCCCAGTCGCCCGCCTCGCTGGCCGTCAGATCGAAGGCCGCCTTGCCGCCCGGCGCGACATTGACCGTGTGCTTCAGCGGCTGGCGGTCCTGGCCGTTGACCAGCTCGAAGAAGTGGCCGTGCAAGTGGATCGGGTGGGCCATCATGGTGTCGTTGACCAGCACCACCCGCACCCGTTCTCCGCGCTCGAAGGCGTAGGGCTTGCGGCCCGGTCCATAGGGCTGGCCGTCGAACGCCCACATGAAGCGCTCCATGTTGCCGGTCAGGTGGATCTCGACCGTCCGCCCCGGCGGGCGCTTGTCCTTCGGCTCGTTCAGGTTGGCGAGGTCGGCATAGGTCAAGACCTTGTGGCCGACGTCCTCCAGGCCCTGGGGCGGCTCGGCCATGCGGTCCATCGGCATCGGCGAGATGCTCTGGACGCCGGGCGTCAGCGCCACGCCGGGCGCGTTGCTCTGGGACCGCATGGACATGTCCATGCCGGGCATGTCCATGCCGTGGGCCATGTTCCCCATGCCCATGTCCTTCATGGTCGCCAGCGGACGCTTGCGCAGCGGCGGAACCGGCGCGGTCATGCCCAGGCGCGGCGCCAGGGTGGCGCGGGCCAGACCCGAGCGGTCCGAGGCCTCGGCCACCAGCGCGAAGGCCTTGTCCTCGGTGGGGCGGACGATGACGTCATAGGTCTCGGCCGGCGCGGTCTGGAACTCGTCGACCTTGACCGGGACCACGGGTTGACCGTCGACCGCCACCACCTCCAGCGCCAGGCCCGGAATGCGGACGTTGAAGGTGGTCATGGCGGCGGAATTGATGATCCGCAGCCGCACCCGCTCACCTGGCGCGAACAGACCTGTCCAGTTGTCGAGCGGGCCATGGCCGTTGACCAGATAGGTGTAGGTCGAGCCGGTGACGTCCAGGATGTCTGTCGGGTCCATCCGCATCCTGGCCCATTCGATGCGGTCCTTCAGCGATTGATCCTCGCCGCGCAGCAGGCCCGCCACCGTCTGCTTCTGGGTGTTGAAATACCCCGCCTGGGCCTTCAGCTTGCGGAACAGCTCGTGCGGATGCCGGAAGCTCCAGTCCGACAGCACGATCACGTGCTCGCGGTCGAAAGGGATCGGATCCTCGCCGGGCGGGTCGATGATCATCGGCGCGTAGTGCCCGGACAGCTCCTGCAGGCCCGAATGGCTGTGCCACCAGTATGTCCCCGACTGCCGGATCGGGAAGTCGTAGGTGAAGGTCTCGCCCGGCTTGATCCCCGGGAAGCTGACGCCCGGCACGCCATCCATCTGGAACGGGACCAAGAGGCCATGCCAGTGGATCGAGGTGTCCTCGTCGAGCGTGTTGGTCACGGCGATGCGAACGTTCTGACCTTCCTTCAGCCGGATCAGCGGACCCGGGATCGCGCCGTTGATCGCCACGCCATGGCCGGTCCGACCGTCGATGCGCGGCATGGCGTGGCCGATCGTGAGCTTGATGTCCTCGCCGCTCAGGGCCGCCGGCGATCGCGTCCCCTCGCCCGCCCGCGCCCAGGCCGGCAGCAGGCCCAAGGCGCCCAGGCCCAGGGCGCCGCGCAGCAAGGTTCGTCGATCAAAAGCCGTCATCACCGTTCCGTATTCTAACGCCCCGAGCAGTTGGTTATCACCAAGGCCATGTCCAAGAGCACCCCCGCCACGATCGCACTCACCAAGGCCGGCGTCGCGTTCGACCTTCATACGTACGACTACGATCCGGGATCGGAGCGCGTGGGCCTGCAGGCCGCCGAAGCGCTGGGCGAGGATCCGCGCCGGGTGCTCAAGACGCTCGTGGTGATGCTGGACGGCAAGCCCGCCTGCGCCATCCTGCCCTCGGACAAGGAGGTCAGCATGAAGAAGCTGGCCGCGGCGTTGAAGGGCAAGTCGGCGGCCATGGCCCCGGTGCCCGACGCCGAGCGGATCACCGGCTACAAGGTCGGCGGCGTCAGCCCCTTCGGCCAGAAGAAGCGCCTGCCGACGGTGATGGAGGAAGCCGCTCTTTCCGAGCCCTACGTCTTCATCAACGGCGGACAGCGGGGTCTGCAGGTGAAGTTGGCGCCGGCCGATGCGGTGAAGGCCCTGGGCGCGACGGCGGCGGCGATCGTAGCGGACTAACGCGGAGCGCGGCGCGGGCTTGAAATCCCGCGCGGTTCTCGCCTATAAGCCGCGCCTCCTGGTCTGGCTGGGTAGCTCAGATGGTTAGAGCGGTGGATTCATAACCCACAGGTCGGCGGTTCGATCCCGCCCCCCGCCACCAGGACTTCAGGCCGATATCGGCGGACGCTCGTCGTCCAAACCGCCCACCACCAGCTTCAGCAACGGCCGCGTCGCCGCCGGACTCGAGCCGCGAAGCTCGTCGCCCAACATGTGGAAGTAGTCGGCGATACGGGTGTCCTGCTCGTGGCGCGCCAGCACGTCCATCGCCTCGGCGAACTCCTGCCGCGAGGCCGCGCCCTTGGCGGACAGCACGCCGACGAGGGCCGCGAACAGACCGGTCTGGATCTGCAACAGCGAAGGTTGGTCGGGCATTTCCATTTCGACGCTCCTCGTCACGACGTCTGCCTGACTATATTGCGCCGCGTCGCAATAAGCTCCCAATGAAAACGAACGTTCGCATGCGAGGCGAATTGCCACACTCGGCGAGTCTTCAGTAAATTCTGCAGTCATTATTTACGGACATTTGGTGCGACAACTTGTCCACACCTCAGACCTTGCGCGCCAAAACAGCTTTTCCGGCAAGGGTTTGACCCGCGCCCGCCCCAGGGCTCTAGTGGCTCCATGACCACGAAGACCTTCAAGGGCGGATGCCTGTGTGGCGCATTGCGTTGGGAGGCCGACGGCCAGCCCGACTACATGGGGCTGTGCTGCTGTGGCGACTGCCGCAGGGCGTCAGGCTCCGGCTTCATCCCGTTCATCGGCTTTCCGGCCTCGGCGCTGACGATCACGGGGCCGTCGCGGCAGTATCGCTGCCAGGCCTTCCGAGGCGGCGTGTCGACACGCAATTCCTGCCCCACCTGCGGCGGCCTCGTCTTCGGCGGCGAGCATGGCCAAAGCGACAGCCACACGATCTATGCCGGCAGCCTGGACGACCCCAGCCTGTTCAAGCCGACCATGCTGCTGTTCGAGCGCGAGCGCCCTGACTGGGTGGTGCCGCCAAAGGGCGTGACGCGGTTCGAGACGATGCCAGAGTAGGCGCGCCTAACCGCCCGGCAGCGTGCCCGGCCGGATATAGGCGAACATGTGACTGACCCAGTCAGGCTTGCCCAGCGGGACGCCCTTGTGGCGGAGGATCGCGTAGGCGGTCGTCGCGTGGAAATAGAACTGGGCGAAGGCCCAGTCGCGCACGAACTGCTCGCCGGTCATGTCGAAGACGATGCCGTTGGGCAGCTTCAGTTCGATCGCCTTCTCCGCCGCGCCGTCGAACGCGGTAGCGGGCGTCGCCGCAAGCCGCGCCAAGGCGTCGGCCAGCTGGGCCCGCAGTCCCTCGAAGTCCGTCGCGTCCTCGGCTGGCGCGAAGGAGTCCGCGCCGGTCAGGTGACGCAACAGATCGCTGGCCTGGGTGCAGACGAACCGAACCTGGGTCGACAGGGGGAACATGTCCGGCGCCAGGCGGGCGCCGATCAGAGTGTCGGGAGCGATCCCCGCCTCGGCGGCGAAGGCCTCGGCCTTCGTCAGCTGAGCCGTCAGGCCCTTGAGCATCTGGACATAGGTGGGAACGGCGATCGCGTAGAGGTCCATGGCGTCTTCTCCAAGCGGCGCCAGATCGCGCGCGCCCCAGGGACTTAGGCGCCCGGACCGAACCGCGCCACCAGGTCGTAAGCTTCGCCCGGAAAGACTTGGCGGACGCGGGTGACGCCGCGCCCTTCCCGCCAGGTGCGGCGGTCGACGACCAGACAGGCCGCCCCGTCGTCGAGGGCCAGCAGCCGGGCGTCCTCGGCGTCGGCGTTGACCGCGCTGATCCGGCTCTCGGCCTCGGTCCAGGCGACGTGCTCCAGCAGCCAGGCGCCGGGCGTGATCGCGGTGAAGTCGGCGGCCTCCATCTCCGGCGCGGCCTTCAACGACACCAGCCGGCGCTCCAGGGCGAAGGGGCGACCGTCGGCGTCATGAACACCATCCAGCGCGAGCAGTTGGCCGCCGGCCGCCAACGCGACTTCGTCCGGCGCGTCGCGATCCGCCTCGCGCACGGTCCTCGCCAGCAGCCGGAAGGCGTAGGTCTCGCCCCGCGCCTCGATCTCGGCCTGGATGTCGGGGATGTTCAGGACCGGCGCATGGACCTTGGGCCGCGCCACGAACGAACCGGCGCGCTTGCGGCGTACGATCAGCCCCGCCTCGACCAGGGCGGCCATGGCCTTGCTGACCGTCATGCGGGCGCAGCCGTACTGCTCCATCAGCTCGGTCTCGAACGGCACGCGATGGCCCGGCGGCCAGGCGCCGGAGCGGATGCGACTCTCGATCTCGGCGCGGATCCGCTGGTGCAGCGGCGCGCCACCGAGGGCGGCGGCCCGTTGAACGCGCGCGTCAGTCACTGGACAAGCCTCATCATTCGCCAATATGACTATACATATTGGCGAGCCGCAAGAGCTCCGCCCTCTGGAGACCCGAGTGACCGAGCTTGTTCTGAACCCCGGCGACGTTCCGCTGGCCGACTGGAAGGCGATCTATCGGGGCGCGGGCGCGCGGCTGACCGGCGACGCCTGGCCGGTGATCGCCGCCAGCGCCGAGGCGGTCCAGCGCATCCTGGCCAAGGGCGAGCCGATCTACGGGATCAATACGGGTTTCGGGAAACTGGCCAGCGTTCGCATCGGCGACGAGGACCTGGCGACGCTTCAACGCAACATCGTCCTCTCGCACGCCGCCGGCGTCGGCGCGCCCTCGCCCGTTCCGGTCATCCGCCTGATGATGGCGCTGAAGCTGGCGAGCCTCGCCCAAGGCGCCTCGGGCGTGCGGGTCGAGACCGTGCGCCTGCTGGAGGCCATGCTGCTCAAGGGCCTGACGCCGGTGGTCCCCTGCCAGGGCTCGGTCGGCGCCTCGGGAGATCTCGCGCCGCTGGCGCACATGGCCGCGACCATGATCGGGGTCGGCGAGATCTTCGTGGGCGACGCCCGCGTTCCGGCCGCTCAGGCGCTGAGCGCGGCGGGCCTGTCGCCGCTCATCCTGGGCCCCAAGGAAGGCCTGGCCCTGCTGAACGGCACCCAGTTCTCGACCGCCAACGCCCTGGCGGGCCTGTTCGAGGCCGAGCGCCTGTTTCAGACGGCCCTGGTCACTGGCGCCCTGTCGACCGAGGCCGCCAAGGGCTCGGACACCCCGTTCGACCCGCGCATTCACCAACTGCGCCGCCACGCCGGCCAGATCGAGACCGCCGCCGCCCTGCGCGCCTTGATGGCGGGCTCGGCGATCCGCGCCTCGCACCTGAAGGAGGACGAGCGGGTTCAGGATCCCTACTGCCTGCGCTGCCAGCCGCAGGTGATGGGCGCGGCCCTCGACGTCCTGCGCCAGGCCGCCGCCACCCTGGCGACCGAGGCCAACGGCGTCTCGGACAACCCGCTGATCTTTCCGGAAGCCGACGAGGCCCTCTCCGGCGGCAATTTCCACGCGGAGCCGGTGGCCTTCGCCGCCGATATGATCGCCTTGGCGATCTGCGAGATCGGCTCCATCGCCGAACGGCGGATCGCCATGCTGGTCGACCCGGCGTTGTCGGGTCTGCCGGCGTTCCTGACGCCCAAGCCCGGCCTGAACTCGGGCTTCATGATCCCGCAGGTGACCGCCGCGGCCCTGGTCTCGGAGAACAAGCAGAAGGCCTATCCGGCCAGCGTCGACTCGATCCCGACCTCGGCCAACCAGGAGGACCACGTCTCGATGGCCGCCCACGGCGCCCGGCGCCTGCTGGGCATGGTCGAGAACGCCGACGCGGTGCTGGGGATCGAGCTGCTGGCCGCGGCGCAGGGCTGCGACTTCCACGCGCCGCTGCGATCCAGCGACGCGCTGGAAGCGGTCCGCGCCCTGACGCGGAGCAAGGTCCCCCACCTCTCGGACGACCGCCACTTCCATCCCGACCTCGAGGCCGCCAACGCGCTGGTGCGGTCCGGCGCGGTGATCGCGGCGGCGGCGGGGCTGCCAGGCGTGGCTTAGCGCGCCAGCATCGCCGCCGCCTCGGCCGGGCTCTTCTTGCCCGTGTCGCGATCGACAGCGTAGTTGGCCGCCTGCATCGCGCGAAGGCTGATCGCGCCGCTCAACGGCGTCAGAGCCTCCAGCAAGCGCCGATCCCCCGCCCGCTTCGGCGAGACCAGGATCACCGCGTCATAGGGCGGCAGCGCGCCCTTCGGATCGGTCAGCAGCACCAGGTCGTCGGCCGCGATCCGGCCGTCGGACGAGAAAGCCGAGATCACGTCGGCCTCGCGGCTCGCCAGCGCCCGGTACATGAAGGTTGGCTGGAACTGGCGCTTGGCGTTGAACCGCAGGCCATAGGCCTTTTCCACCGCCGTCCACTCGGGTCGCGAGAAGAACTCCAGGTCGCCGCCCATGGTCAGCTCCGGCGCGCGGGCCGCAAGGTCGGCCAAGGACCGGATCCCCAGCTGCTCTGCGCGATCACGGCGCATGGCCAGGGCGTAGGCGTTCTCGAACCCCAGCGGGGCCAGCAGGACGACGCCGTCGCGGGCCTTCAACTCGGTCCGCAGTCCATCCAGCACGGCCTGACGGCCGGGGTTATCTTGGCGGTCCAATACGTTGGCCCAGAGCGTGCCGGAATAGTCGACATAGGCGTCGATCTCGCCGGCGGCGAGCGCGCGGTAGGCCACCGCGGAGCCAAGGTTCACGCGCCGCCGCACGCTCGCGCCCTCATGCTCCAGCCGCCCCGCCATCATCTCGGCCAGGATGTACTGCTCGGAGAAGTTCTTGGCGCCGATCACATAGGACGGTCGTCCTTGAACCAACGCGCCGGCGGCGAGCGGGGCCAGGGCGGCGATCAGGCCGATGGCGAGACCGACACCCCCCGCGAGAAGGCGCTTGCCGTCACGCCGCGCGACGCCGGCCCCGATCAGGCCCAGCAAGCCGTCGACCACCAGCGCCAGCGCCGCCGAGGCCGCGCAGCCGACCAGCACCGCCACCCAGTCCTCGGTCTGCAGGCCCGAGAAGATGTAGTCGCCCAGCGAAGTCTGGCCGACCGGGGTCGACAGGGTCGCCGCGCCGATGGTCCACACGGCGGCGGTGCGCACGCCCGCCATGATCACCGGCGCGGCGAGAGGCAGCTCCACCCGCCACAGCCGCTGGCGATCGGTCATGCCCACGCCCTTGGCCGCCTCGACCACCGCCGGATCGACGCCCGAGACGCCGGCGGCGGCGTTCCGCAGGATCGGCAGCATCGAATACAGCGTCAGGGCCAGCAGCGACGGCAAGAAGCCCAGGGCCGGGAAGCCATGGCCCAAGACCCTCTCCGTCAAGCCCGAGAGCAACAGCAGGATCGGATAGAACAGCGCCAGCAGGGCCAGGCTGGGGATGGTCTGCACGAGGCCGGCGCTCGCCAGCGCGATCCACCTCACGCGCGGATGGCGGGCGGCCGCGATCCCCAACGGCAAGGCGATGGCGAGGCCCAGGGCCAGGGCGCAGGCCGCGAGAGCGATGTGCCAGCCCAGACGCTCGGGCAGGACGGCCAAGGCGGCGTCGAGACGATCAGCCACGGGCCAGCTCCGCCAAGCGCTGCGCCTGTCGCCTGGGCGCGGCGATCAGCTCGGCGACAACGGGGTTGGGATGCCCGGCCAGCAGGTCGCGCGGCGTGGCCTGGGCCAGCACCTTCCCATCCGCCATCACAACGATCTCGTCGGCCAGCAACAGGGCCTCGCTCACGTCGTGGGTCACCATCACCGTGGTCAGGCCTAGCGTCTCGTGCAGCCGCCGCACGTCATCGGCCAGGGCCACGCGGACCACCGGATCCAGCGCGCCGAACGGCTCGTCCAACAGCAGGATCGACGGTCGAGCGGCGAGCGCTCGGGCCACGCCCACCCGCTGACGCTGACCACCCGACAGCTGCGCCGGCGCGCGAGCGGCCAGCTCGCGCGGCAGAGCCACCAGATCGAGCAACTCCGCCGTCCGCGCGGCGATCGTCTCGGCTGGCCAGCCCAGCAAAGTCGGCGTGATCCCGATGTTCTGGGCGACGCTCATATGAGGAAAGAGACCCGTCTCCTGAAAGACGTAGCCGATGCTCCTGCGCAGTGCGTGACCAGGGCGAAGCGCGATGTCCTCGCCATCGACCAGCGCCCGCCCCGAGGTCGGCGCGATCAGACCGTTGATCAGTTTCAGCAGCGTCGTCTTGCCCGCGCCAGAGCCGCCGACGAGGGCGACGAAGCGCCCCTTGGCGATGCGCAGATCAGTCTCGCGCAGGACCGTCTGGCCGCCGTAAGCCTTGCTCACCCGGTCGAGAACGATGGCGTCGGTCATGCGGGCTCCCGGCGGCGCGAGAATCGACCTTCGCCGGTTCCAAGCCGGAAATCAAAGCCAGGGTGCGACAAGGCGGCGCGCGACAGGTCGCCCGGTTCGCGAAAGCCGAGTCAAACGGGACCATGAGGGCATGTTCAAGGAGCGCCAGATGCCCTTCGCGTCGCAGACCCGCCCGTTCGATCCCCGCGCCCGTCGGCCCCGCCAGTGGCCGCTCGGTGTCGCCGTGTTCGTCGCCGCCGTCTTGAACGCGATCGTCTGGGGCGGGCTCTTGTCGGTCGCTCGCGCGTTCCTGCGTTTGTGAGCGTAGCGTTTTTGCTTTTTCTCCCCCGAGCACTTGAAGGCCGCGTCCGACCCGGACGCGGCTCTTTTTTTGTCGGCTTAGCCCCGCTGGGCCACAGCGCGGTCCAGCGCCGCCAGCACGTGCTCGGCCAGGCGGTCGGCGGCCGGACCGGCCTCGCGATTGCGGATCAAGGCGATCTCGCCGTCGGCCAGGGGCGGCGCCTCGCCGCCCAGGATCGTCAGGTCGTCCGGAACCATGGCGCGCGGCAGCACCGAGACGCCCAAGCCCGCCCGCAGCGCCGCCAGCTGCCCCGCCACCGAGGGGCTCGTATAGGCGATGCGCCAGGCCCGTCCGGCTTCGTCCAGGGCCGTGGTCGCGCGCCGCCGATAGACGCAGGGCGATGGCGCGGCGATCAACGAGACAACCTTGCTGGACGCCAGGTCCTCGCCGTCCCGCCCGACCCAGACCAGAGGCTCGCGCCAGACCCGCACGCCCAGCTCGCCGCCCAGGGGCTCGCGCTTGACGAGGGCCAGGTCCAGCTCGCCGGCGCTCATCCTGTCCAAGAGGCGCAGCGTCAGGTCGCAGGTCACCGACAGGGCGATGCGCGGATGGCTGCGGGCGAAGGCGCCCAGCACCGCCGGCAGGTGGGCGGTGGCGAAGTCCTCTGGCGCGCCTAGTCGGACCTCGCCCTCGACCTCGTCGGCCGCCAGCGCCGCGACGATGTCGTCATTGACCCGCAGCAGCCGCCGCGCCTGGGCCAGGAACACCTCGCCCTTGTCTGTCAGACTGACCCGCCGCGCGTCGCGCTGGAACAGCGGCTCGCCGATCAGGTCCTCCAGCCGCCGCACCTGCAGGCTGACGGCCGACTGGGAGCGGCCCAGGCGCTCGCCGGCGCGGGTGAAGCTGCGGCTTTCGCTGACCGTGACGAAGGCCCGGACCAGGTCGAGATCGAGATTCGTCGAATTCGGCATCGGCCCATCTATTACATTTCATCATGATAACGATACGAATGATTATCTTATCGAATTGATCAAGCTTGGCTAGAGCACCGCCGCGCCTCGACCGGGGGCGTGGCAAGGAGCTCCTTCAGATGGATTTGGCCAAGGGTCTGGCGCAGGCCGCCGGCAACCTCACGCAGCCGGCGGTGCTGTTCTTCGTGCTCGGAGCGGGGGCGGCGCTGGCCGGCTCGCCGCTGCGGCTGCCCAAGGGGGCCATGAGCTTCCTGTCGATGTACCTGATGCTGTGCATCGGCTTCAAAGGCGGCGCCGAGGCCCGCGCCCATGGGCTGGACCCGACCTTCGTAAGCGCCGCTATCGCCGGCCTGGGCCTGGCCCTGCTGCTACCGGTCGTGGCCTACGGCGCGATGCGGAAAGTCGGCCTGACCAGCCTGAACAGCGCGGCCGTGGCGGCGCACTACGGCTCGGTCTCGGTCGTAACCTTCGCGGCCGCGCAGAGCTATCTGGGATCGATCGGTCATCATCCGGCCGGCTACATGTCGGCGGTTCTGGCGCTGATGGAGACGCCCGGGGTGCTGGTCGCCGTCACCTTGGCCAAGCTGATGTCGCCGAACGAAGCGCGCTCGGCCTCGACGGGCAAGCTGCTGCACGAGGCGCTGCTGAACCCCGCCGCCGTGGTGCTGCTGGGCAGTTTCGCCATCGGCCTGGTCGCCACAGCGCCCAACGCGGCCAAGCTGAATGTCTTCGTCGGCCCGATGTTCCAGGGCGTGCTGTGCCTGTTCCTGCTGGAGCTGGGCGTGACGGCGGCCGAGCGGCTGCGGGCCTGGCGCGAAGTGCGGCCGGCGGTCGTGGCGATGGGCGTGGTGTTGCCTCTGACAGGCGCGGCTCTGGCGCTGGGTCTGGGCTGGCTGGTCGGCCTGCGGAACGGCGAGCTGGCGGCGCTGACGGCCCTGGCCGGCTCGGCGTCCTATATCGCGGCGCCCGCGGCGATCCGGCTGACCCTGCCCAAGGCGGACGCGGGCCTGTGCCTGACGCTGTCCCTGGGGGTCACCTTCCCCTTCAACATCCTGCTGGGCATCCCGCTTTACGCCCAGCTGGCTCTAGCGCTTAGCCGCTAGATCGGCATCCGCATGATTTCCTGGTAGGCCGAGATCACCTGGTCGCGGACGGACATCACCGTCTCCAGGCTGGCCTCGGCCGAGCTGATGGCGGTGACGACGTCGACCAGTTCGGCCTTGCCGGCCACCTGGTCGGCGATCTTGTGCTCGGCGACCTTTGAGGCCTTGGTCGCGTCGGTCATGGCCGACTTCAGGATGTCGCCAAAGTCGAGGCCGTTCTTCTGGCCGCCACCGATCGAACCGACGGAGCCGACGCCCATGGCGCCCGAATTGGCGTAGGCCTTGGCGGCGGCGAGCGCGGTGATCATGGCCTAGCCCCTACTTCTTGAGGATGTCGAGGGTGCGCGATTCCATCACGCGCGCCGTCTCGATGACGTTGAGGTTGGCTTCGTAGGCGCGCTGCGCCTCTTTCATGTCCAGCGCCTCGACCAGCGAATTGACGTTGGGCAGCTTGACGTAGCCCCGGGCGTCGGCGGCCGGGTTGCCCGGATCGTATTCGGTCTTGAAGGCCGTCTGGTCGGGATCGACGCGGACCATCTGCACGCCCTCGGCGCCTTGCACCTTGGTGGGCCGGAAGATCGGCAACTGGCGACGATAGGGATCGCCGCCCGCCGTGGTCGCCGTCGAATTGGCGTTGGCGATGTTCTCGGCGATGACCCGCATGCGGCCCTGCTGGGCCCGGAGCGCGGAAGCCGCCACGGCCATGGCCGCCATCGGTTGAGACTTGATCTCCGGCATCGCCTAGCTCCTCAGCCGTTCGGCTTGCGCGCCGCCATGCGCAGCATGGTCAGGGATTTCTGGTAGAAGCCGATCGCCGCGTCGTAGTTCATGCGCGCGTCGGTCATCTTGATCATCTGGTCCTCGAGCGACACGGCGTTGCCGTCGAGGGTCACTTCCGAATCGGTTCCGGCCGTCGACCGCCAGGCGCTGGGCGCGTTCGACGGGGCCAGGTGCGAGGCCGAGGTGGCGATCATCCGCACGCCGTTGGTCGGCGCGGCGGGCCCGCCGCGATAGACCGCGCCCGACGCCTGGTTCATCAGCGAGGCCTGGAAGCTGAAGGGCTTGAGGTCGCTGGGGCGGTAGCCGGCGGTGTCGGCGTTGGCGACGTTCTGGGCGACAAGCTTCTGGCGCTCGGACAGATAGCCGAGGCGGCTCTTGAGCATGCCAAAGAGAGGGATGTCATCCGGACCCATGACGAACATGGTGAAGAAACAGGGTTAATTCGACATTAAGAACCCTCAGGCACACCAGGGGTGTCGGGGGCATCTCCCTGCGCCATCTTGTCTCGCTCGGCCGTCATGCCCGTCATCGAATTCATCCGCGCCCTGGCGGCGCTGGCGATCACCCTGGGCCTGATCGGCCTGGCCGCCTGGGCCCTGCGCAAGTTCGGGCCGGACGCGGTCGGCCGCCTGATCGCCGCGCGCCAGGATCGCCGCCTCAGGGTCGTCGAGAGCCTGGCGCTCGACCCCACGCGCCGCCTTCTGGTGGTCAGCCTGGACGGCGAGGAGCGCCTCGTCCTGCTAGGCGACGGCAGGCTGCTGGACTGGACGCCCGCGCCCTCTCCGTCTCCTTCGGTTTCCGCTTCCGTTTCCGCTCCGGAGCCCGTGGCCTGATGCGCGACCTGATCAAGTCCCTGACGGGCGCCAAACCGGAAGACCTGCGCCGCGCAGCGCTGATCTCGGTGCTGGCCGCCTTCGCATGCGCCGTGATGCCGGCGGCCGCCATGGCCCAGTCGGCCGTGAACATCAATCTGGGCACGGGCGCGGGCCTGACCGACCGCGTGGTTCAGCTGGTCGCCCTGATGACGGTGCTGTCGCTGGCGCCGTCGATCGTGATCATGACCACCTCGTTCGTGCGCATCGTGGTGGTGCTGGGCCTCTTGCGCACCGCCATCGGCGTGCAATCGAGCCCGCCGAACCCGGTCATCATCAGCCTGGCGCTGTTCCTGACCGCGATCGTCATGGGCCCGACCTTCGAGCGCTCCTATGACGCCGGCATCAAGCCGCTGCTGGACAAGCAGATCGAGCTGCCCGAGGCCTTCGACGCCGCCAGCGGTCCAGTGAAGCAGTTCATGCTGACCCAGGTCGATCGCGACGACCTGGCCCTGTTCGTCCGCCTCTCCAAGATCCCCCAACCGAAGACGGCGGCGGAGACGCCGATCAAGGTCGTCACGCCAGCCTTCATGATCTCGGAGCTGAAGCGCGCCTTCCAGATCGGCTTCCTGCTGTTCATCCCCTTCCTGGTCATCGACCTGGTGGTCGCCAGCGTGCTGATGAGCATGGGCATGATGATGTTGCCGCCGGCGACGATCAGTCTTCCGTTCAAGCTGATCTTCTTCGTGCTAGTGGACGGCTGGCGACTCGTCGCCGGCAGCCTCGTCGAGAGCTTCCAGCGCGGCGGGGCGGGTTAGCGCTTTTCCGACAAGACCCAGAAGACGACCATGACGGTATTTGTTCTCGGCTCCATCAATCTCGACGCGGTCGCGCGGGTCGATGACTTGCCCCGCCCGGGCGAGACCGTGGCCGGCCGTTCGCTGGAGCTCTTCCTAGGCGGCAAGGGCGCCAACCAGGCCGTGGCGGCGGCGCGAATGGGCGCCCCGACGCGCCTGATGGGCGCGGTCGGCCGGGACGATAGCGGCGTGAGCCTGAAGACCAAGCTGACGGGGTACGGCGTCCAGGTCGGGGACGTGCTGGAGCTTGAAGACGCCCCCACCGGCCAAGCCCACGTCTGGGTCAGCGCCGGCGGCGAGAACATGATCGTGGTCACCTCGGGCGCCAACGCGCTGGTGACGCCCCAGCAGGTGGCCGGCGCGACGCTGGAGGGCCAGCGGATCCTGCTCTGCCAGTTGGAAACGCCGCCGACGGCGATCGAGGCCCTGTTCCGCGCCGGCGCCGCCAAAGGCGCCCTGCGGATCCTGAACGCCGCCCCCGCCCTGCCCCAGGGCGCGGCGCTGTTCCCGCTGACCGACATCCTGATCCTGAACCAGACCGAGCTGGCGACCTACGCGAAACTCGACCACGAGCCCGTGCGGTTGGAGGACGTCTCCTTGGCCGCGCGCAAGCTGATGAGCCGTCCCGACCAGACGATCATTGTCACCCTCGGCGCGGCCGGAGTGGCGGGGGTTCGGCGCGACGAGGCGTTTCTGGTCGAGGGACGAAAGGTCAAGGCGATCGACACCGTCGGCGCGGGCGACTGCTTCTGCGGCGCTCTGGCCGCGGGCCTGGCGGCCAACATGGAATTGCGCGACGCGGTCGAGATGGCCAATGCGGCGGCGGCTCTGTCTGTCCAGAAGGCCGGCGCGGCGCCCTCCATGCCGAACCGGCGCGAGGTCGAGGCCTTCCTGAAAGGGTAGCGCGGAAGCCTTAGGCCGCGCGGATGCCGGAATTGCTCTCGGCCTGGGCGCCGACCACCGCGTCGTAGCCCAGGATCATGTCGACGTCCTTGCCGTTGCTGGCCAGCGGCAGGCGCAGCCACAGGATCGACATGTGCGGCGCGCCGCGCCAGGCCAGGCTATGGACGCCCACGCCCGGACGACGCTCGTCGACCACCTTGTCCAGTTCCTTGCGCCAGTAGTCGGCGGCGGCGGTGTTGTAGACTTCCGACAGGCTCTTGCCCGTGATCTCCCGCCCATAGACGCCGTAGAGACCGGTGCCCGCCAGCCGCAGGCGGTAATCGCGAGGCTCGCGAACGACGTCGATCAGGCTGACCGTGGGCAGCAGGCGCTTCATGTTGGACGGGTGCAGGTCCACGCGGCCAGGGAGGCCAGCCCCCCGACGGAGGGACGCCCAATAGGCGAACATCTCCTGATGAGCGCGCGCCGCCGTGGCGGATGCGCTCAATTGCGCGGACATCTTCAGAGTCCCCCACAAGCCCTTGGAATCACTTCGATTCACTATCGCTTAAGGAACGAATCGCGGGCAAGTGAAAAAGGGCCTCCGCGACAAGATTTCCTTAAAGAGTCAACACGAACGGAAACGCCCGCCGTCCGGGTCCGGACGACGGGCGTTGCGTCGCCGGAGAGCCCCTCTCCGGCCAAGCTTTTGTTCAGACTCGACTATTTGCCCTTGCGAGCCGGCTTCCGGCCGCCTTGGCCCAGGCCCATTTGCTTGGCCAGGTTCGAACGCGCCTCGGCGTAGTTCGGAGCGACCATCGGGTAATCCTTGGGCAGACCCCACTTGGCGCGGTAGTCCTCGGGGGTCATGTCGTACTTGGTGCGCAGGTGGCGCTTCAGCGACTTGAACTTCCGGCCGTCTTCCAAGCAGATCAGATAGTCCGGCGTGATCGAGCGCTTGATCGGAACCGCGGGCTCCTTGGGCGGCGCGGGCGGCTCGGCGGCCGGCGAGCCCACGGTGGCCAGGGCTTGGTGCACTTGCTTGATTAGAGCGGGCAGGTCAGCGGTCGCGACCACGTTATTGCCGACATAGGCGGAGACAATACCCGCCGTCATCTCAATCAGATCGGATTGATCTTCCATATGGCCTCGCCCGTCGACAATCAATTTGCTGATACGGACTGATTCCCACACCAGTCGAGGCGTGCATACAAACATTGCATGCCTCGAGCAATACGAACCAATCAAGATAACAGCTGTAAAAGCCCAGTGTTTAAAATCGTAGCGGGCTCTACGAAAGAATGTGTAAGCTAGGTTGAGTTCGCGAACCCTACAAAGCCGGCTGATCGAAAAACAATGATATCCCGGCCTTAACGTCCGAAGTCGCGCGACAGCGCTAACATCGCCGTAAGCTGTGGGGGCGAGTATTCGTCTATGGCGCTCTCGTCATCTTGTCTCATCGCCTTCAATAGCGCGGGCGAAAGACCCGAGGTCAGCGACCAGTCCCAGTAGCGCAGCACGGTCTGGGCCCGGTCGATCGCGATCGCGTCGTAGACCATCAGGGCGCGCTCCAAGGCATGATCCGTCGCGCCGGAGCGGTCGGCCTCTCGCCTGCCGAGGCCTCGCCAAAGCGCGCGGAGCGCCGCGCGCGGCAGGCCCGCCGCCTTGCAAAGGATCGCGAGCGGCTCGCCGCCGGGATCGGTGAAGATCTTGGCGCCCGTGATCGGCTTTAGACCGGACAGGTAGGAGATCTCCTCGCCGATCTCGGGGGTCAGCCCGCCTCCGGCCGCCGCGACGGCGGCCTCCAGGGTCTGGAAGGGGCCCGCGCGCGTCGCGTCGGAGTGGCGTTGGTTTCGCCCAATGAACGCCAGCGCCTTGCGCGCAACGCCCTCCTCCATCCCGGCGCCCGCGATCTCGAAGACATCGGCCACGGCCTCCTCGAGGACATCACGCGGAATCGCGAACCGCTGGAGAATGCTCAGGCGCGTCTCGGCGTCGGCCCACCAGAAGAGGACGTAGGCGTGGCTAGGCCGCAGTTCCGCGCGCCGAAGCAGGAGGGCCGCCAGATGCGGCGCGTCGCGGCTGGCCGCGACCAGATGCTCGACGCCGTGGTGGCTTAGCCGAGCCAGGTCATTGCGCAGCAGCGCTTCGGCCACCGCCTCCTCGTCCATGTCGATCAGGGCGTCGGTGACAACCTCGCTGACCCCGCGACGCTGCGCGATCAGGCGACGGTGCTCGGCGCCGGCTTGATAGAGGCAAGCGATCAGGTCCGCATCGTTCAGATGAGCCGTCTCTTCCAGCAGAGGCCGCGCGACCGACACGGTGTCGCGCAGAAGCACGCGCACCAGCGGCGCGGGCGGTTCGGCGACCGAGGACAGGCGACGGGCCAGGCGCTCACGCTCGACCAGGCTGGCCTCGCGCAGGAGCTCCAGCAGCAGGTCGCTGGTCATCGCCCGCTCGAAGGCGTTGATCCGGCTGGCGGGCAGACAGACCACGTCGGCCAGGCGCTTGAAGAGGGTCGCGCGCCGCCGCGACGCGGACGCGTCGGCCCGCGGCTCGTCCGATAACGGAATCGGCGACGGCTCGCTCATCGGCGTCAGCAGACCATTTCATGCTTAACGCGCGATGAGCGGGCGGCTGGGTTTACCGGAATTCCGGCTCGACCCACTCCGGCCAGATATCGGGCAGGTCGCTGGAGACCTTGTTCGGATAGACCGGCGCGCGCTTTTCGAGGAACGAGGTCACGCCCTCCTTGGCGTCGCCCGAGGCGCCGCGCGACTGGATCGCCCGGCTGTCGGCCTTGTGGGCCTCCATCGGATGCGATGCGCCGGCCATCCGCCAGAGCAGCTGGCGTGTGATGGCGACCGAGACCGGCGCGGTGTTGTCGACGATCTCGCGCGCCAGGGCCCGGGCGGCGGGCAGCAGGTCTTCCGGCGCGTGCAGCGAGCGGACGAGGCCCCGCTCTAGCGCTTCCTGGGCCGGGAAGACCCGGCCGGTGTAGCACCACTCCAGCGCCGTCTGCAGGCCGACCAGGCGCGGCAGGAACCAGGACGAGGCGGCCTCGGGATTGATGCCCCGCCGGGCGAAGACAAAGCCGAACTTCGCCTCTGTCGACGCCATGCGGATGTCCATCGGCAGCTGCATGGTGACGCCGACGCCCACGGCCGCGCCGTTGATCGCGCCGATGATGGGCTTCAAGCTATCATACATGCGCAGGGTCACGCGCCCGCCGCCGTCGCGATAGATGTCTCCGACCTTGCCCTCCTCGCGCTCCAGGGCCTGGGGCGCGGAGCGGTCGAAGGTGGCCCCGCCGCCGCCCAGGTCCGCCCCGGCGCAGAACGCCCGCCCCGCCCCCGTGACGATCACGGCCTTCACCGCGTCGTCCGCATCGGTGATGTCGAACACCTCGATCAGGTCCTTCATCATCCGGGCGGTGAAGGCGTTCATCCGCTCCGGACGGTTCAGGGTGATCGTCGCGATCCCATCCTCGACATCGTAAAGCAGGGTCTCGAAGGTCGGTTTCGACATGGCGCTGGCCTCCCGGCGGCTCTGTTTTCAAACAATCGTATGGCCCAGCAGAGGGCGAGCACAAGGTTTTCGTCCGAACACGGCCCTACGCGTTCTGGGTCACGTGCGGCGGCGCGTCGCAACGCTCATCGGCTCAAGCTGAGCCATCATCATCCTGCCTGGCTCCCCCCAGTCAGGCGGTCTCCAAGCGTCGGCGGCGAAGCCCCCCTTCGTCGCCGACGCCCCTTCTTCCGTCAGCCGCGCCGCACCCCCAGCTTGCTGATCGCGTGCACGAAATTGTTCGGGGCGATCTCGATGTCGCCCGTCCAGGTCAGGTCCGGGAAGCGGGCCAGGATCTGGCGATAGGCCTCCTCCAGCTGGATCTGCGCGACGCGCTTGCCGACGCAGGTGTGCGGGCCGTAGCCGAAGGCGATGTGCTTGCCGGCGTTGGCGCGGGTCACGTCCAACTGGTCGGGGTTCTCGAACATCGCCGGATCGCGATTGGCCGCGCCGTAGTACATGATGACCTTCTCGCCTTCGCGGATGCGCTGGCCGTTGACCTCGACGTCGCGAGTGGCCGTGCGGCGCATATAGATCACCGGGCTGACCATGCGGATGAACTCGTCCACCGCGCCGGGCAGCAGCGAGGGATCGGCGATCAGCCGCTGCTTCTGGTCCGGGAACTCGGTCAGCAGCTTCATCACGCCCGACAGGGTGTTGCGGGTGGTGTCGTTGCCGGCGAAGACGATCAACAGCCACGAGCCATCCAGGTACTCGTCCGACAGCAGCGCGCCGTCGACCTGGGCCCGCGCGATGGCGGTCATCAGGTCTTCCTTCGGATCCTGCCGTCGCTTGTGCAGCATGGTCCGGCCGTACTCGAACATCTCCTCGACGTTGTTGTTGAAGTCCATGACGAACTGCATCAGCTCCAGCGTCGGCTGCAGCGGCGCGTTGGCCTGCTGCACCGCCAAGTCCTGGGCGCGCTCCAGATAGTGCATCCAGGTCAGGAACTTCGGCCGATCCTCGGGCGGCACGCCCAGGATCTCGCACAGGGTGAACAGCGGCAGCACCGACGAGAAGTGCTCGACCATGTCGATCGCCGCCCCGCCCGCCAGCTTGGGCTCCATCTCGTCGAGAAGGCGCGTGACCTCGGCCTTCACCCGCTCGGTCAGGCCGCGCAGATAGGCCGGCGTGAAATACGGCATGTGCTCGCGACGCAGCTGCAGGTGATGCGGCGCGTCCATGTTGATCATGGTGTCCATCGAGGCGCGGAACAGCAGCGCGTGGCGCTTCTCCGGCGCGCCCATCGACATCAGGATGCCCCCGCGCTGGGACGAGAAGGTCTCGGGATCGCCGTTGACCCGATGGACGTCCTCATAGCGCGTCAGGGCCCAGAAGCCCGGCCCGCCCATCGGCTCGGGATGCCACATGACCGGCGCCTGCTCGCGCATGCGGGCGAAGTCGGCGAAGGGCTGGCCCTTGGTGAAGCGGAAGATGTCGGCCAGGTCGACGCCCGCCAGCGTCGGATAGGTCGGGGGCGCCCCGGGCCCGGCTACGCCGTCCACCACCGTCTGGCTGATCAGGTCCATCACGCATCTCCCTGGAACATTGTCATGGCGGGACGATAGCCTGGAAAGACGACGCGAGAACGGCGCCGCGACGGCAACTTGCGCGATCGGCGAACCTGGGCGCATCCTCCAAACTGAACACTGATCACGCGGGTCACACGCGGGGCAGTAACGGGAGAGAAACGATGACCGGGATCATCGAGGCCGACTACGTGATCGTGGGCGCGGGCTCGGCGGGCTGCGTGCTGGCCGCCAGGCTGTCCGAGGGCGGCAAGTTCAAGGTCGTGCTGCTGGAGGCCGGCGGCGACGACCGCCCGACCAAGAACCTTTCGCAGTTCGCCTCGAACCTGATGATCCATATCCCGGTCGGCTACTCGTCGACGCTAAAGGACCCCAAGGTCAATTGGCTCTACACGACCGAGCCGGACCCCGGCACCGGCGGCCGCAGCCACGTCTGGCCGCGCGGCAAGGTGCTGGGCGGCTCGTCCTCGATCAACGGCCTGCTCTACATCCGCGGCCAGCACGCCGACTATGACGGCTGGCGACAGCTGGGCTGCGCCGGCTGGGGCTGGGACGACGTCGCGCCCTACTTCCGTCGGGCCCAGCACCAAGAGCGCGGCGATTGCGAATGGCACGCCACGGGCGGGCCGCTGAACGTCTCGGACGTGACGACCAAGCACCCCGTCTCGGACGCGGTGATCGCCGCCTGCGAGCAGGCCGGCATCCCGCGCAACGACGACGTCAACGCCGGCGCCCAGGAAGGCGCGACCTACTACCAGCTGACGGTCAAGAACGGCCAGCGCTGCTCGGCGGCGGTGGCCTATCTGCACCCGGCGATGAACCGGCCGAACCTCCAGGTCGAGACCAACGCCCTGGCCGGCCGCATCCTGTTCGAGGGCAAGCGCGCGGTCGGGGTCGAGTTCCGTCAGAACGGCCAGAAGCGCGTCGCCATGGCCCGGGCCGAGGTCATCCTGGCCGGCGGCGCCATCAACTCGCCCCAGCTCTTGCAACTGTCGGGCGTCGGCCCCGGCGAACTCCTGAACCGCCACGGGATCGAGGTCGTCGCCGACCTGCCCGGCGTCGGCGAGAACCTGCAGGACCACTATGTGATGAGCGTGCGCTATCGCCTGAAGGCGGGCGTGGTCTCGGTCAATGAGCAGAGCAAAGGCGGCCGCCTGGCGGGCGAGGCGCTGAAGTACCTCTTCCAGCGCAAGGGCCTCCTGACCCTATCGGCCGCCCATATCGCGGCCTTCTGCAAGTCCCGTCCGGATTTGGCGGGACCGGACATCCAATTCCACATCCTGCCCGCGACCATGGACCTGGATAAGCTGGTCAACGAGCAGAAGATGGAGCTGGAGAGCGCGCCGGGCCTGACCATCGCGCCTTGCCAGCTGCGTCCGGAGAGCCGCGGCCACATCCGCATCAAGTCGCCCGATCCCAGCGTCTATCCGGCGATCTTCGCCAACTACCTGGCCGATCCGCTGGACCAGGAGGTCGCCGTCGCCGGGCTAAGGTGGGCGCGCAAGATCGGCGAGGCGCCGGCGCTGGCGCCCTATGTCGATCACGAGATGGACCCCGGCGCGGCCGTCGCCAGCGACGCCCAGCTGCTGGAGTTCGCGCGCCTCGCCGGTTCGACCATCTACCACCCGGTGGGGACCTGCCAGATGGGCCACGGGCCGATGGCGGTCGTCGACGATCAGCTTCGCGTGCGAGGCCTGGAAGGCCTGCGGGTGGTCGACGCCTCGATCATGCCGCGCCTGGTTTCCGGCAACACCAACGCCCCCACCATCATGATCGCGGAGAAGGCCTCGGACATGATCCTGGGTCGCGCCGCCCTGTCCGCCGCCGCCTGATCGGGAGACGACGATGCACCCCTTCCACCACGCCCAGAACCAGGCCGACAAGGCCGCATACGTCATGGCCGGCTCCGGCGAGACGGTGACCTACGGCCAGCTCGACGCCCGCTCGAACCAGGGCGCGCACCTCTTCCGATCGCTGGGCCTCCAGCGCGGCGACGTGATCGCCCTGATGATGGAGAACAACGCCCGCTATTTCGAGATCGCCTGGGCGGCGCAGCGCGCCGGCCTCTACTTCGTCTGCGTCTCGACCAAGCTGACGGCGGGCGAGGCCCAATACATCCTCGAGGACTGCGGGGCGAAGGTGTTCATCACCTCGCCGGCAATGGGCCCGGTCATCGACGAGATCGCCAAGGCCCTGCCCGGCCTGACGCTGTACGCCGTGGGCGGGGCGCACGGGCCCTACGCCGACTTCGAGGCCGCGCGCGCCCCGATGCCGACGACGCCGATCACCGACGAGAGCGCGGGGTCGGACATGCTCTATTCGTCCGGCACCACCGGTCGTCCCAAGGGCGTGAAACCCGCGCTCAGCGACAACCCCATCGACGCGCCCAATCCGCTGCAGATGATGGCCCAGGGCCTGTTCGGCTTTACCGGCGACAGCATCTACCTGTCGCCCGCGCCGCTGTACCACGCCGCCCCGCTGCGCTGGTGCATGGTCGTCCACAAGCTGGGCGGCACGGTCATCGTGATGGAGAAGTACGAGCCGGAAGCGGCCCTGGCCTTGATCGAAAAGTACAAGGTCACCTGCGGCCAGTTCGTGCCGACCCACTTCGTGCGGATGCTGAAGCTGCCCGAGGACGTCCGGGCCCGATACGACGTCTCGTCGATGAAATCGGCGATCCACGCCGCCGCCCCCTGCCCCGTGCCGGTCAAGGAGCAGATGATCGCCTGGTGGGGGCCGGTGATCTATGAGTACTACGCCGGCACCGAGGGCAACGGCTTCTGCTGGATCAATTCGCAGAACTGGCTGACCCACAAGGGCAGCGTCGGCCAGGCGGTGCTGGGCGAGCTACGCATCTGCGACGAGAACGGCGACCCGCTGCCGCCTCGGACGGAGGGCACGGTCTACTTCGCCAACGGCCCGGCCGTGAACTACCACAACGCGCCGGAGAAGACCGCCGAGAGCTACAACAAGCACGGCTGGACCACGCTGGGCGACGTGGGCTGGGTCGACGAGGAGGGCTATCTCTACCTCACAGACCGCAAGAGCTTCATGATCATCTCGGGCGGGGTGAACATCTATCCGCAGGAGATCGAGAACCTCTTGATCACCCATCCGAAAGTCGCCGACGCCGCCGTGGTCGGCGCGCCGTGCGAGGAGATGGGCGAGAAGGTCGTGGCGGTCATCCAGCCCCTGAACTTCGGCGACGACCAGGCCGCCCTGGCCGAGGAGCTGATGACGTTCGCGCGCGCCAACCTCAGCCACGTGAAGTCGCCGCGCCGCATCGACTTCATGGCCGAACTGCCCCGGCACCCCACGGGGAAGCTCTACAAGCGCCTGATCCGCGACGCCTACTGGGGGAAGGGCGAAAGCCGGATCGTCTGAGGGCGATTGCCATGACCTTGGCTGGGCCGTATCTGCGGCCAATGGCCAAGATCCTGTTTGCCCCCGCTGACGGCCCGCCGCTGGGCGCGGCCAACGCGAACGACCTTCTAGGCGAGGCCTGGGGCGTCGAAGCGGACCTCGTCGTCGTGCCGATCGAGCGGCTGGCCGACGGCTTCCTGGACCTGTCGACCCGCATCGCCGGCGAAGTCATTCAGAAGTTCACCAACTACCGCATGCGGCTGGCCTTCATCGGCGACATCTCGGCGTATACGGAAACGAGCCGCAGCCTGCGCGACTTTGTCTTTGAGTCCAACAAGGGGCGGCAGGTCTGGTTCTTGAACGATCGCGCCGCCCTGGACGCGCGACTGGCCGCCGAGGGCTGACAAAACTGGCGACGCGCTCCTAAGTGGGCCACATGTTCGCCGCCCTGCTCGACCGCCTCCCGAAAACCGCCACCGCGCCGTTCTGTCCGTCGGAGGTGCGCGGCGCGGTCGCCGTGCCCGAGGGGCTGCCGGCTTGGAAGCGGATGCTGCGCGTGGCGGGCCCCGGCCTGCTGGTCAGCGTCGGCTATATGGACCCTGGCAACTGGGCCACCGACATCGAGGCCGGCGCGCGGTACGGGACGTCCTTGCTGTTCGTGGTGGTGCTGTCGAGCTTGGCGGCGATCGTCCTGCAGACCCTGTCGATGCGGCTGGGTCTCGTCACCGGCAAGGACCTGGCCCGCATGTCGCGCGAGCGGTTCGGGCCGCGGACGGTCAAGGTCCAGTGGCTGCTGGCCGAGCTCGCCATTATCGCCTGCGACATCGCCGAGGTGCTGGGCTCGGCCCTGGCCTTCAAGCTCTTGCTGGGCGTGCCGCTGTGGGGCGGCGTGCTGCTGACGGCGCTGGACACGATCATCGTGCTGGGCCTGAAGGGCAAGGGCTTCCGGCAGCTGGAGGCCATCATCCTGGGCCTGATCTCGACGGTCGGGATCTGCTTTCTGGTGCAGCTGATCCTGGCCCCGCCGAACGCCGGCGAGGTGGCGCGGGGCCTCGTCCCGTCGCTCGACGCCCTGAAGCAGGGCGACGCCCTCTATCTGGCGATCGGCATCCTGGGCGCGACGATCATGCCGCATAACCTCTATCTGCATTCCTCGATCGTGCAGACGCGGCTGACGCCCGCCGACGAGCCGGGCAAGCGGGCGGCGATCCGCTTGTCGACGATCGACACGGTCGTCTCGCTGCTGCTGGCGCTGTTCATCAACGCCGCGATCCTGGTCCTGGCCGCCTCGGCCTTCCACGGCTCGGGCCTGACCGAGGTGGCCGGCATCGAGGAGGCTCACGAGCTGCTGGCGCCCGTCACCGGCGGCGCCCTGGCCGGCGTCTTGTTCGCCATCGCCCTTTTCGCCTCCGGCCAGAGCTCGACCTTCACCGGCACCATCGCCGGCCAGGTGATCCTGGAAGGCTTCCTGAACCTGAAGATCCCCTGCTGGCAGCGGCGGCTGATCACCCGGACCCTGGCGATCGTCCCGGCCCTGATCGGGGTGCTGACTCTGGGCGAGCACTCGGTCGGCAAGCTGCTGGTGCTGACCCAGGTCGTGCTGTCGGCCCAGCTGCCCTTCGCCATCTGGCCGCTGCTGCGCTTCACCGACGACAAGGCGCTGATGGGGCCGTTCGCCAACGGCGGGCTCACCAAGGCGGTGGCCTGGTTCCTGTTCGTGGTGATCTCGGCGGCCAATGTCTGGCTGGTCGTCAGCACGTTCTCCGGTTGACCTGAGCCGCGCGGACTGGTCTCTATCCAAACAACTGTTTGGGAGAAAAACGCCATGAAGGAAGTCGCCTACGCCGACCTCGCCGGCCTTGTGGGCCAGGAGCTTGGGGTGTCCGACTGGGTCGAGATCACCCAGGAGCGCGTGAACCTGTTCGCCGAGGCCACCGGCGACCACCAGTGGATCCACGTCGACGTCGAACGCGCCACCAAGGAGATCGGCGGCCCGATCGCCCACGGCTTTCTGACCCTGTCGCTGATCCCGATGCTGGGCGCGGGCATCCTGCGCGTCACGGGCGTCACGCGCGGCATCAACTATGGCTGCGACAAGGTCCGCTTCACCGGCATGGTCCGGGTCGGCAAGCGCGTGCGCATGCGCCAGAAGCTGGTCAGCGTCGAGCCCAAGGCCGGCGGCCTGCAGATGAAGAACGAGTGCACGATCGAGATCGAGGGCGAGGAACGTCCCGCCTGCGTCGCCGAGACCATCTCGATCATCTACGGCTGATCGCCGCCGCTGGCGGTAATCGAGGCTTCGCTGTCATTCCCCCTGGCGGCCGTCCGCGATAGCGGAGGGAGCCACCGCCAGGGGATTTGCATGCTTGAACTCCGCCCCAATTGCGAACTGTGCGACGTCGACCTGCCGCCGGCGGCCGTCAACGCTCGGATCTGCAGCTACGAGTGCACCTACTGCGCCGACTGCGCCGAGAACGTCCTGCTCAACGTCTGCCCCACCTGCGGCGGCGGCCTGCAGCCTCGCCCGATCCGCCCGCGCGAGGCCTATCGGGCGCCGGACATTTCACTCGGACTTGGCTTCCATCCGCCCAGCGAAACCCGCAAGTATTCACGCTGGAGCCGGGACGAGATCGCCGCCATGTCAGCGCGGCTGACGAAGGTCCCGCCGGAAGAGCGCTAGATGGCCAAGCAGCACGACTACACCAGCCTGATCGAATGGACCGGGGATCGCGGCCAGGGCACGCGGACCTATCGCGGCTATGACCGCACCTGGAGCATCGCCACGCCGGGCAAGCCGGTGGTGAACTGCTCCAACGACCCGCTGCTGGGCGGCGATCCGACGCTGCACAATCCCGAGGACCTGCTGCTGTCCTCGCTGAGCGCATGCCACATGCTTTGGTACCTGCACCTGGCCTCAAGCGCGGGCATCGTGGTGCGCGGCTATCGCGACCAGCCGCTCGGCGTCGGCGAGAGCACCCCCGACGGCGCCGGCCGCTTTCTTCGCGCCACGCTGCGACCGCACATCGTGGTCGAACTCGGCGCCGATCTGGCCAAGGCCGACGCCATCCATCACGAGATCCACAAGGTCTGCTTCATCGCCCGCTCGGTGAACTTCCCGGTCGACTACGCCGCGACCTACGAGGAGGTCTGAGGTCCCGACGGACCCCGACCTCCCCTCAGAGCTACTTGGCCGCCGGCACGACCGGGAACTCGACGTAGGACGCCTGGCCCACGGCATGGTGGATCGCGTTGCGGGCGACCACGAAGGTCGCCTCCTTCTCGTTGTCGCCGCCGGTGTTCAGGTTGCGGACGAACTTTGGGAAGTTCGAAGAGGTGATCTCGATGCGAATACGATGCCCCGGCAGGAAGGTGTTGCTGGTGGTGATCGGGGTCGGCTTGACGACGCTGACCGCGCCCGGCGCCAGCATCTTGGGCTTGTCGTAGCCGTCGCGATAGCGGGCCCGCATGATGGTGTCGCCGATAATGTAGGCCGCGCCGTCCGGGGCGACGTCCACCAGTTTGACGGCGAAGTCGGTGTCCTTGGCGTCCGACGACACATGCAGAACCGGGCGGACGAAGCCGGTGACCTCCATGGCCTCTGTCAGGGGCTCGCTGGTGTAGACGAGCACGTCGTCCCGCGCCTCGATCGGGCGCTGGTCGAAGGCGCCGGCGATGACCAGGCCGCCGTTGCAGCAATCGCCACCGCCGATGGTCTGCACGGGATTGGCGGGATCATAGACATAGCGGTCCGGCTTCTCGCCCGCGGCGGGCGCGGCGGTCGAGAGCTTGCCGTCGCCGTTCAGGCTGTTGGCCCGCCCGGCGGAGCGCAGATAGAAGCGCACCGTCTTGGCCTGCTGAGGCGGCCACTGGGCCGACTGACGCCACGCATTGGCGCCCATGGAATAGTAGCGCACCGGCGGCGTGGAGGCCGGGAACGCGGCTGTATCGCCCTTCAGCCAGCGATCAAAGAAGGCGTAGACCTCCTTCTCGGCGTCGAAGTCGATCGAGCCCATGGGGCGGTCGCCGGACGTGTAGGGACCGCTGAGGACCTTCGAGGTGAAGCCGCAATGGTTCGAGGGCGTGACCACCACGTACTGGTTGGCGCTGGCTTCCTTGTCGGAGTTCACAGTCCGGGCATGGTTGAACAGGGCCAGGTTCGGGCCGATCGACACGTCGTACCAGGAATTGAACCACAGGGCCGGCACGCCCCAGCCCTTGTCGTCATGATAGAGGCCGCCCTTGCGCCAGGCCGGATCGGCCGGTCCCTTGCGGTTGATCAGCTCTTCGAACGTGCCTGGCGGCTCGCCCAGATCCTTGAGCATGTCGGCGACTGGCAGGTGGCGGATCTGCTTGGGCCAGTCGACCGCCGGCTTGTTGGGCGCCAGGTCGTTGTAGCGCGCGAGGCGGGCGATGGTGGGCTGATCCAAGTCCTTGGGCGGCTGCGGGTTCAGCGGGTTGTCGACGCCGTACAGCCAGACGAAGAACAGGTTGCGCGGCACGCCGCCGGTGTACCAGTTGCCCTGCTCCTCAAACTCGCCGACCTTGCCGATGCCGGCGCCCGACGACTGCGGGACCATGGCCGCGTGCGCCGGGTGGTTCTGAGCGGCCAGGGCCAGCTGCCACTCGGCCGAGGACGAGCATCCGCGCGTGCCGACCTTGCCGTTCGACCACGGCTGCTTGGCGATCCAGCTCAGTGTGTCATAGCCGTCGGTCTGCGGCTTGCCGAGGATCTCCCAGTCGCCTTCCGAATAGAAGCGGCCGCGCTCGTTCTGCAGCACCAGGACGTAGCCGTGCTTGATCGCCTCCAGCGCGTTGAGGCTGCTCCGGACCTTGTAGGAAAGCTCGTTGTACGGCGTCTTGATCAGGATCGTCGGCAGGGGCCCCTTGGCGCCCTTGGGACGATAGATGTTCGTCGCCAGCCGCACGCCGTCGCGCATCGGCACCATCTCGAACATGGTGACATCGGCCTTCTGGGACAGCTCTCGGTCGATCGCCGCGTCCGAGAACTGGGAATAGTCCTGCGCCCAGCTTGGCGACGCCGTCGCCAAAACCATGACCGCCGCACAAACCTTCGCCGAAACACGCATCTTGCTCTCCCCTCGGATGCGCGCAGCAAACCATCCGCGGGCGGAGGCTCAAGCCACTTTTTTAATCATCGTTCGTCGAGGAGCGGACCGCGCGTCTGGGCAAGGATCCGCGCAGCAAAAAGCCGCCGGATCGCTCCGGCGGCTCTTCGTCAGTAGTAGGCCGGCGTTCAGCGCTTGATCGCGTCGCCGATCTTGTCCTGGGCCTGGCCGACCTTGTTCTGGATGTCGCCCTTGGCCTTCTGGGCCGCGCCTTCGGCTTCCAGGCGTTCGTTGTCGGTCATCTTGCCGACGGATTCCTTGACGGCGCCCACGCCCTTGTCGACGGCGCCTTCGACACGATTGGTGCTCATGGCTATCTCCTGCGATGTTGTTGTGGTCGCAGAAGAAACGGCCGGAGCGGAGGTCTGTTCCGACCTAGTGTGAAGCGCCCATGGCCATCGCCGAAACGGCCGCGGCGGGCGTGGCGCCCGGCATGGCCGGTTCCGGTCTTGGCGCGCGCGCTTGGGTGACCGCCGCGCCAGGAACCTTGTCGAGCAGGGCCAGGGTCTCGCGAATGAACTTGGCATGGGTGACGATGCCGATCTCCAGGCGCTCGCCCGACAGCTCGACCTGCTGGGTCAGAAGGCCGGCCACGAACTGGACCTCCTGGCTCTCGCTGGCGCCCGGCCGCCGACGCGCGCCCTCGGCCATGAACACCGGCCCGCCCGAATTGCCGGGGAACACCGAGAAGTCCATCAGGAAGGTCGGGAAGTTCGTCGCCGGGGCCAGCGGATACGACGCCACGCGGCCCGAGCGCAGGATCGGGAAGCCGGCGGGATTGGCCGACAGCCCCCGGGGGAAGCCCAGCGCCATCATCTCGTCGCCCGGGCCCAGGTTGAACTTGTTGAAGGTGTCGTCCTGCGCCAGGTAGTTCAGCGGGATCGCCGCCTTGGCGAACTCCGGCGGCGCCTCGACCACCATGACCGCGACGTCGCGGGTCGGATGCTTGGTCCACAGAGGATGGTCGCCGTCGCGGATCGTCAGGGACTCCGGATCGTAGCGCCAGACGCCTTCGGCGCCCTGGATGCGATAGCCGATCCGGGCCGACACCGACGGCATCTTTTCGAAGACGTGGGCGGCGGTGACCAGGATCGTGCGGGGCTTGCCGTCCGGGGTGGGGTCGGACACCAGAAAGCCCGTGCCCACCGTGCGGGAGCCATCGCCCAGAGGCTGCTCCAGTTGCACCGTCGCCTTGATCAGGTCGACGGACAGATCCCACGCCATGTCGCCCCCTTCGTCACGCTTACTAAAACCACTGCGCCCGACACCGCGAGGAGTTTGACCACAGGTTTTTCACGCCGCAAGTTGTCGTTCTGCCGCAGTCGCGCGTTGAGCAGGGTTACGGGGAATTTTCTCGCATGAATCGCCGCCAGATGATGACGAGCGCCGCCGCCGCGCTTACCTCGTCTTCCGCAGTCCTTCCTGGAATAGCTTTCGGATCTCCCATGTCGTCATCGCCCGCTCGTCCCGTTCCGCCGGTCGCCAAGAAGACTCCCAAGACGATCGAGCAGCTGGGCCGCAAGCGGACCGACGACTATGCCTGGATGAAGGACGACAACTGGCAGAAGGTCCTGCGCGACCCGACTCTGATCAAGGCCGACGTCAAGGAGCACCTGACGGCCGAGAACGCCTACACCAAGGCCATGCTGGGCTCGACCGAGGCTCTTCAACAAAAAATGTTCGAGGAGATGAAGGGCCGCATCAAGGAGGACGACGCCAGCGTCCCGGCCAAGGACGGTCCGTTCGAATACTACACCCGCTATGACAAGGGCGCGCAGCATCCGGTCCACGCCCGCAAGCCGGTCGGCGGCGGCGCTGAGGAGGTGCTGCTGGACGAGGAGGCCGAGTCGAAGGGCAAGGCCTTCTACCAGGTGGGCGCGGCGACCCACTCGCCCGATCACAAGCTGTACGCCTTCGCCGTCGACGAGCAGGGCTCGGAAGTCTTCCGTATCTACGTCAAGGACCTGGCGACCGGGAAGGTGCTGGAAAGCCCCGTCGAGAGCACCACTGGCGACTTCTGTTTCTCGCCCGACAGCCAGTGGCTGTTCTGGACGTTCCGCGACGATAACGGCCGCCCGGCCAAGATCTACCGCCGCCCGGCGCGCGGCGCGGCCAAGGACGACGTGCTGATCTATGACGAGCCCGACGAGGGCTTCTTCATCGGCGTCGGCGCGACCGGCTCAGACAAGTACATTGTGATCTCGTGCGGCAACCAGGAGACCAGCGAGGCGCTGATCATCCCGGCCGCCGACCCGACCGCCAAGCCGGTCATCTTCCATCCCCGCCAGGTCGGCGTCCGCTACGAGGTCGAGCACTGGAACGATCACTGGATGATCCGCACCAACGCCGATGGGGCGGTCGACTGGAAGCTGGTCACCACGCCCGAGACCGCCACCGGCAAGGCCAACTGGAAGGACTGGATCGCCCACCAGCCCGGCCGCCTGATCTCCGGGACCATGGCCTTCAAGCGCTGGTTCGTGCGCCTGGAGAAGGTCGACGCTCTCAACCGCGTCACCGTCACCGCCGCGAATGGCCAGGAACACGTCATCGGCTTCGACGAGGCGGCCTACGCCCTGTCGCTGGAAGGCGGCTACGAGTACGACACCGATACGGTGCGCTTCGTCTACAACTCGATGACCACGCCCCGGCAGTGGTTCGACTACGACATGGCCAAGCGCACCCGCACCCTGCGCAAGACCCAGGAAATCCCCTCCGGCCACGATCCGTCGAAGTACGAGACCCGTCGCCTGAACGCCAAGGCGGCCGACGGCGCCGAGGTGCCGATCTTCGTCCTGATGAAGAAGGGCACCAAGCTGGATGGCACAGCGCCGCTGCTCCTCTACGGCTACGGCAGCTACGGCATCGCCATGGAGCCCAGCTTCTCGATCCGCAACTTCAGCCTGGTCGACCGCGGCTGGATCTGGGCCACGGCCTGCCCGCGCGGCGGCTCGGAAAAGGGCTGGGGCTGGTTCCTGGACGGCAAGAAGTTCAAGAAGAAGAACACCTTCACCGACTTCATC
Source organism: Caulobacter sp. X (assembly GCF_002742635.1). Lineage (NCBI taxonomy): Bacteria > Pseudomonadati > Pseudomonadota > Alphaproteobacteria > Caulobacterales > Caulobacteraceae > Caulobacter > Caulobacter sp. X. The sequence goes on from NZ_PEGF01000001.1 coordinate 1,404,418, forward strand.
GCCTGCGCCGAGCACCTGCACGCGGCCGGCTACGGCAAGCCGGCCAACACGGTGGCCTATGGCGGCTCGGCCGGCGGCATGCTGATGGGCGCGATCAGCAACATGCGTCCGGACCTGTTCGCCGGGATCATCGCGGCCGTGCCGTTCGTCGACGTGCTGAACACGATGAGCGACACCACCCTGCCTCTCACCCCGCCGGAATGGCCCGAATGGGGCAATCCGCTGGAGGACCAGGAGGCCTACGACTACATCGCCAGCTATAGCCCCTACGACAACGTCGCCAAGAAGGCCTATCCGGCGGTGCTGGCGACCGGCGGCTTGTCCGACCCGCGGGTCACCTACTGGGAGCCCGAAAAATGGACAGCCAAGTTGCGTGAGCACACCACCAGCGGCAAGCCTGTCCTTCTGAAGATCAATATGGACGCGGGCCACGGCGGCGCGTCCGGCCGCTTTGACTTCCTCAAGGAGATCGCCTTGGACTACGCCTTCGCCGTCTGGGCGGCCGAGAAGGGGTGGGAGAAGGCGTGAGTTCGGCAGTCGTTATCCGTCCGTCCACGGACGCCGACCTTCCCGCGATCACCGCGATCTACGGCTGGAACGTCCTGAACGGCTTCGGGACGTTCGAGGAGGTTCCGCCCGACCAGGCGGAGATGACCCGTCGGCGCGAGGGCTTCCTCGCGCGCGGCATGCCCTATCTGGTCGCCGAGTTGGACGGCAAGGTCGTGGGCTACGCCTATGCCGGCCCGTTCCGGCTGCGGGCGGCTTATCGCTATACGGTCGAGGACAGCATTTATGTCTCGCCCGATGCTGTTGGGAACGGCGTGGGACGGGCGCTGCTCGGCGCCCTGATCGACGCCTGCGAAGCGCTAGGCCTGCGACAAATGTGCGCAGTCATCGGGGATAGCGGCAACGCGGCCTCAATCGGCCTGCACGCCGCGCTCGGCTTTGAAAAGAAGGGCGTTTTCCCGGATATGGGCCACAAGTTCGGCCGTTGGCTGGACCTGGTCTGGATGCAGCGTCCCCTAAATGGGGGCGGCGCGACCCCGCCAGACACGCCCGGCATGTCGCTGAGCGGCGTTTGAAGTCTTTTTCGAAGTAAAGCTTAACCTCCCCCACGTATATCGTCGTTCTTGACGACAGCGAGGGCTGGGATTGCAGGTCAAGGACACCGGTTCAGATCGGCGGGCGGAAGTCGCGCTCACGCGCGCCTATGTTCCGATCGTGCGCGGCTACCTGATCGCCAGCTCTGTTTACTATGCGCTGATCAGCCTTTCTCACCCCTTCTACGAGAAGGGTTTTGCGTTTTGGCTTCTGGAGGGCCTGTCGGTCGCCGCCTGCCTTTACGGTTTCGGCGCCTGGCGCGCGCTGAAGGGGGAACGGATTGTCGGCCCGAGCCTGGAGGCCGTGGCTCTGGGCATGAACACCCTGTTCCTGTCGAACGTCCTCGCCTACCAGATCCTGCACTTCGAGCCGATGAAGCTCGTCTATTTCGTGCTGATGGGCTTGGTCTTCGCCACCTCGGCCCCCTCGCGCCGCGTGGCGCTGGTCAGCGTCAGCGCCGCCGTGATCGGGCTGGCTTGGATGGCCCAGAAGGCGCCGGGCGACACGATCAACAACTACGCCTTCATTGGCCTGGCCGGGGCGTTCGCGGCCTTTGGCATGTCCAGCCTGATGCGCGGCGTCGTCCACCGTGAGGTGCGGGCGCGTCTCGCCAGCGAGGCCCTCAATGTCGAGCTGCAGCGCGAGTTGACCGAGAACCGTCGCCTGAAGACCGAAGCCCAGGCCCTGGCCCTCACCGCCGAGACCGCCAACCGCGCCAAGACCGAATTCCTGGCGACCATGAGCCACGAGATCCGCACGCCCCTGAACGGCGTGCTGGGCATGGCGCAGATCATGGCGGCAAGCGACCTCAGTCCCGACCAGCGCCGCCGCCTCGACACCATCACCGCCTCGGGCCAGTCGCTGCTGGGCGTGATCAACGCCATCCTGGACATCTCGAAGATCGAGGCGGGCAAGATGGAGATCAACCCCGCCCCGTTTGACCTCTCCGCCCACCTGGACGCCCTGCGCCAGCTCTACGGCGGCCTGGCGCGCGACAAGGGCCTCGACTTCAATCTAGAGATCACGGCGGACGCGCAGGGCTGGCGCCTGGGCGACGCCGACCGTTTGCGACAGGTGATGTCGAACCTGATCTCGAACGCCGTGAAATTCACCGACGCCGGCAAGGTTCAGGTGTTGGTCGATGGCGATGACGAGACCATCGTCGCGCGCGTGACGGACAGCGGCGTCGGCATACCGGAGGCCGAGCGCGGTCGCCTGTTCACGAAATTCGCCCAGCTCGACAGCTCCAGCACCCGTCGCGCTGGCGGCTCGGGTCTGGGTCTGGCGATCTGCAAGACGCTGAGCGAGCTGATGGGCGGCTCGATTGTCTATTCGACCGCCGAAGGGGGCGGCGCCTGCTTCACGGTCACCCTGCCAATGCCGCGTGTAAAGCCGGCGGACGGGCAAGACCCTCATCAGGGCATCAACGGACCAGATGCGAACTCGGACACGCCCAAGATTCTCGTCGTGGACGACAACCAGACCAATCGCGCCGTGCTGCTGACCCTGCTGGGCCACCTGGGGGTCGCCGCGCAGTTCGCCGTCGACGGTCGCGACGCCCTCGCCATGTGGGAACGCGCCCACTGGGACGCGATCTTGATGGACATCCACATGCCGGTCATGGACGGCGTGCAGGCCAGCCAGACGATCCGCGCGCGCGAGGGCGCCACGGGACGCCCCCGCACGCCGATCATCGCCGTCACCGCCAGCGTCCTGACCCACGAACGGACCCTCTACGCCGAGGCGGGGATGGACGGCATCGTCGCCAAGCCCGTGGAGATTCCGCGCCTCGTCGAAGCCCTGGGCAAGGCCCTGTCGATCGATCCCGTGGTCGATCACGCCGACACGCGCGGCGTCGCCTGACCCACCCGCCTCGCGGGCCGACAACAAAAAAGGGGACGCCATGGCGTCCCCTCTTTCATTCAGATTGGCTCGGCGACCGCTCGTGAGAACTGTCGCCGGTACGTCAAGACTTGCGCGAACGCGGAGCCTTGCCCTTTCGACCGCCCTGCCCCAGGCCCAGGGCCTTGGCCATCTTGGACCGCGCTTCACTGTAGGCCGGAGCGGTCGTCGGATAGTCGTTCGGCAGACCCCGTTTAGCCTTGTACTCGGCCACGGTCATGCCGTGGGTCGTGAGGTGGCGCTTCAGCGTCTTGTACGGCTTGCCGTCCTCGAAGCTGATCAGCGCCTCAGGCGTAATGCTTTTGCGGATCTGAGCCGGCGTCGCCTTGGTCACGGTCTCCACGGTGGGAGCCGGCGGCGCGCCAATACCGGCCAGGGCGTCGTGCGTCGCGCGGATCAAGGCCGGAAGGTCCGACACCGGCGTCGAATTATTCGCAACATAATTAGCCACGATTTCCGCCGTTAGCTCGATGAGGGTCGCTTTATCTTCCACGATCACAACTCCATTCCCCTATTCTCCCGCTGAGCCCGCAATTACACCTTCGCTTGAGAAAAACAAGTAGTTCAAAGCCAGAAAGCTGATTGATGCGTGTTAAAGCTTAGCAATCGTTTGTGAATGAGCGCGTTCAACGAGGAAAATTTCCATCCACTATAAGGCTGACCACCTCGCTTTAAGCCCGGCCAGCCTAGCGAAAACAGCGTACGCCGGCATCCATCACGCAGTTGCGAACAGCACTCATGTATGTGAACGGCGGTCACGATGCGAATATCGTGATCACCAGCTTCGTCGACAGAACAACACGCAAACGTTGAAACGGATCATCGTCGCTCGCGCTTTCGTCGATTAGGGTTTTGCTCATCTGGATTTGGCCGAGAAACGATCTACCGTCGACCAACGATTTCCAGGGCGATTCGTAGCGCGCCGCGTCAGGTTCGGCGACGTTTTCCGGGTTAGGAAAGGCTCAACGAAGGGACGCAGCGATGCGTCGCCCCGCCACGGACTTGGCGCAGGAAGCTGCAAAGATGGCCACCGCCGGTGGCTTCAGCAAGGCCTAGTTGTAGGCAACTCCTGGGTGCTCTCGACGCCACTTGGCGGAGGAGGCGCCCAAAAGCGTTTTATAGCTAACCGTAACGCCTGCCGAAGGCTTCCCGCTCTTCATTAGCGGCCCGACTCTGTACGACTTCGCGAAAATACGACCAAATCCCTTCAGAGATTCGCTATCTCCGGTCGCATTGAAGGTACATTTAGTTAGCCTACCATCGCTATTAACGACGCATGTAGTAAATAAAAACCCCTCGAAAGCATCATCTCTATACTCAGGCGGTACATACGCTAGCTGATCTTCATTGGGCATTTTCTCAATGACATCAAATTGACTAATATCGTATACTATAATGGGCTCAGGGAGCTCTACTGACTCCTCTCGTTTCATGGCTGCCGGGCGTTTGGAAATCAGCGCCGCTGCGGCTTGCCCTTTTGACACCCCGGGCACGGTGGCCTTCTTCATGGAGCCCGGCGACGGATCAATCGCTTCATCGACCTTAGCTGGCTTTGCCGTGATTTTTGTTGGGATGTCGACGCCGAAATCGTGAGCCGCAGCCGGGGAAGGGATCGGATTTTTCCAGATATAGACACCAACGGCTATACCAACGATGGCCAAGAAGAAACTGCCCGCAGCCCAGAACTCGTTCCTCGTGAACCTGCTCACCGTTCGCACGCCCCCATGCTTCTTGAAGACAAAAGCAGAGCGAGAATGGGAGTCAACTATGCAGCGCCCTTACCTTGATCAGCCCCCAAGAAAGCGGGGCGCAAATGATGACACACGCAAATCGCGGAGATGCCCCCCCTACCGACCAGCCTCGTATGGGCTGGCCGGCGGTCGAACAGGTTTGAGCGGAAGACTCAGCTATGCGCCTTCAAAACCCACCATTAGCTTAGCTCAGGACGGCCGTTATCCGGCGACAACCGAGCGACTAGGCTGTCACCTAGCCACGGTAGAGACGTACGCATGGCCTACGAGATGCAGGGCGTTGCGCTAGCCAAGCTGTACGAGCTGGCGATTGCGCGGCTCAATTCCGCGACTCAAATTGCCACGACCGCTATTCAATCGCTCTTGCTCATCAACGGCGGAGCGATTGTGGCCGTACTCGGCCTTCTCGCCCAAGGCAAAAACGCCTCGATCCTAGCGGGGGTATATTTACCCACGGTCCTTTGCGGGATCATGGCTTTCGCGTTGGCCGTCTTTCTAACGCTTTTAGCCTCCGTCTGCGGTCATGATTCCCAAGCGCGAATGTCAGGCGTCGAGGTTCGAGAAGCCGAGCGATTCTATCAGACTGCGGAGTTTGGCCGCCCCGCAGAAGAAGTCGCTGAGCTCGAAACAGCGAACCGTCACCTTGTAATGGGCGTGTGGCTGGTCATCGCCTCAGTGTTTCTGTTTCTGACAGGCGGGGCCTATTTGGCCTGGGCCTTTCTCGCCCCCATTTGGTAGCCAAACCTACGCGCCGCACATCCTCTGAGAGAGCGTCTATCGGGACCGCGACCGGTCAAACGTCAAAACCGAAAAGGGATTTGGAACGTGACTGGAGGGCGGAAAATGGTCGTTAAAAACGCGCACCTTTCGTTCGCCCGTGAAACTTTGCGCACCTTCATCGACGCGGTTGCTCAAACACGAGCTATTTGCGAGCTGAAGGAACCGCCCTACTTCCTGACCGTCGCCCAGCGGAACGCCTATGACACGGCGATCAATGCGTGGTGCATCCTTTTTGGATCGGACCATGCCGATAATCAGCAGATCCACTGGAAAAACATGTTCGACCATGACCATTTTCGCACCGGTCTGCGTGCGTCGCTGGGCATGTCTCAGGATCAATGGACCGCTTATAGGAAAGCGCTGGTCGACTATCGTAACGAGCTAACGGCCCACCGAGACCTAAACCCCAAAACCCGCCTAAACCCGTCGTTCGACGCGGCGCTGCTGGCCGCTGACTTTTATCACGAGCAGCTTCGGGTGAAGACCGAGAACGAGACCGGCCGCAAGGCGACTGGGCCTACCCTTCTTGAGGAATTCGACGAGCGCCTATCAGCCTTCATCGACCAGGCCTTAAAGGCCAAAGAAGCAATCGAACTATAGCGCCACACAGACCGCGATAAATGAGGCCAGAGGCGTGTCGCCTTTCACGATCGCTTTAGCTCCAGTTTTCCCATGGATTTAGTACGCCCCATCGACGACGGCCGGTGATAGCGCCCTTCGCTGAGAGGTCAGATGCCGGTGTAAAAGCTGTAAAAAATCCGGCCGATCCGTAGGAGGATTGTAAAAACCCTACTCCCGCCACGCGGATCGCCGCCGTAAGTGATTGAAAAGACTGGCTGGGGAACTAGGACTCGAACCTAGAATGACGGTACCAAAAACCGCAGTGTTACCATTACACCATTCCCCAGCAGGAACGGCGAGACCCGTCAGGGCCCGGCGAGGCGGTGGAGATAGCTCACGACTCGGATGGATGCAACAGGCCATTTTCGATCTTTTTTCGGGCCGTCGCACGATCGTCGAAAAAGGCGCTTGCGCCCTCCGAAACACCCTCCTATAAGGCCGGCCTCCAAGTCGGAGTGTGGCTCAGTCTGGTAGAGCACTGCGTTCGGGACGCAGGGGTCGCAGGTTCAAATCCTGCCACTCCGACCATTTCCTCCCCGCTAGCCAGAAGCGGGAAAGCTGCCGAAAAAACAGAAGATTAGCAGCCAGCGCTCCGGCGCTGACGCCAATCCTGCGTGAAGCCGAACGGCGTTGCGCGCTCTTCATTTGGAACCGTCCGCGACACCGGGTAACTTGTGTCGGACACCTCCCAACGGGACTTCCGATGAAGCAGTTCTTCCTGACCGTCGCCGGCGTGTTTGTCGGCCTTCTCTTGTTCGTGGTCGGAGTTCCGTTCCTCCTCATCGTGATCGCCGCCGGGGCGGCGCGCCCCGCCCCGCCCCCGGCGCACGCCGTCCTGCAACTGGACCTGCGCCAGGGCCTGACCGATCAGACGCCCCGGAACCCGTTCGCCGCCCTGGGCGGAAGCGGCGACTCCGTGATGTCGATCATCGAGACGCTGCGACGGGCGGAGAAGGACGACAAGGTCCGCGCCGTCCTGGTGCGCCTGCCCGAGGGCGGCGTCGCCCCGGCGGCGGCCGACGAGCTGCGCCTGGCCTTCAAGCACTTCCGCGATGTCGGCGGCAAGCCGATCTACGCCCACAGCCAGGGCCTCTACCCCTCGGGCATGGTCACCTCGACCTATATGCTGGGCGCCTCGGCCAGCGAGCTGTGGATGCAGCCCGACAGCAGCTTCCAGGCGGTCGGCCTGTCCAGCGAGTCGATGTTCTTCAAGCGCTTCTTCGACAAGTACGGCGTCAAGGCCGACTACGAGCAGCGCTACGAGTACAAGAACGCGGTCAATCCGTATCTCTATAGCGACTACACGCCGGCTCACCGGGAATCGACGCTGTCGTGGATGGGCTCGGTCTATCGCACCGCCCTGGTCAGCGCCGCGGTCGATCGCAAGCGCGATCCGGTCCAGCTGACCCGCACGCTCGAGGACGGCCCCTACAGCGCCCAGGAGGCGCAAGCGAAGGGCCTGATCGACAAGGTCGGCCAGGTCAGCGACATCCAGGCCTTCGCCCTCGACAAGGCCGGCAAGGGCGCCAAGCTGATCGACTTCGACGACTACGCCTCGCGCAGCAAGCCGCCCATCGTGAAGACCGGTCCGGCCATCGCCGTGATCGGCGCCGAGGGCGCGATCGTCACCGGGACCAGCGGCGGCGGCTCGCCCTTCGGCGGCGAGAGCAACGTCTATTCAGACGACGTGGCCCAGGCCTTCAAGAACGCGATCGACGACAAGGACATCAAGGCGATCGTCTTCCGCGTCTCCTCGCCCGGCGGCTCGGACACCGCCTCCGAGCAGATCCTGGCGGCGATGAAGGCCGCAAAGGCCGCGGGCAAGCCCGTGGTGGTCAGCATGGGGACCTACGCGGCCTCGGGCGGCTACTGGATCTCGAGCCAGGCCGACGCGATCGTCGCCCAGCCCTCGACCCTGACCGGCTCAATCGGCGTCTATGGCGGCAAGTTCGCCATCGGCGACGCCCTGGCGCGGTTCGGCGTCGACACCAAGCAGCTGCATGTCGGCGGCGACTACGCCCAGGCCTTCGGCTCGGGCGACGGCTTCACGCCCGAGCAACGCGCCAAGTTCGCCGGCTGGATGGACCGCATCTACGCCGGCTTCGTCACCCGCGTGGCCGAGGGCCGCAAACTGCCCGCCGCTCGCGTGCGCGAGATCGCCAAGGGCCGCGTCTGGACCGGCGAGCAAGCCAAGCAGCTGGGCCTGGTCGACGAGCTGGGCGGCTTCTACCAGGCGGTCGACAAGGCCAAGGCCCTGGCCAAGCTGAACGGCGACGTGCGCCTCAAGCGCATGGACGGCGGCCCCTCGCCCTTCGAGGCCCTGGAGAAGCTGCTGGGCGTCAGCGAGACCTCGGTCCGGACGCTGGCGGCGGCCGCCTGGGTGCTGGGCGATCCCCGCTCGCAGGCCCTTCTCGACGAAATGGCCAAGGCCCGCCTGCGCGCGGCGCCCGGCGGCGCGTCGGTGCTGGCGGACACGCCGGTGCGCTAGAGGCTAGGCGCCCCCAAAAGGCGAAGGCCGCCCGGGGCTCCGGTCCGCGGGCGGCCTTTTTTTCTGGATGCTCGCCGCCGCGAGAGCCTTAGCTGCTGTGGTCGGCGATGATCCGCCAGCCGGCCTTCTCGTGGGCCATGACGAGGGTGGTGTAGCCGCTCGCGGCCTTTCCGTCGGCGTAGGTTAGAGTCCAACGCGCCACGTAGAGCGCGTGGCGTTTGTCCAGCGGCCGGAAGTCCAGCGTCTCGAACGTCAGCACGCCCCGCTTGGCTGGATCGCCGAAGTCATACTTGGTCCTGTACCGCTCCAGCATGGCGGCCTTGCCTCGGACGAGGCCCTCCGCCGTGACGAAGCTGGTCTGTGGAGCGTCGGAATAACTGGCCATGAAGCGTCCGACGTCGCCGGCGTTCCAGCCCTTGGCGCTGTCGGCGATCACCGCCTCGACCGCCTTTCGCTCCCCTGTCGGTTCCGCGCCTTGAGCCGCGCCAGCCAGGGCGACGAATAGAAGACCCAGGATCATCTCGCGCAATGCTTCCTCCCGTGTAGGCGCCCTTCAAAGAAAACGGCGGGCCCCTTTCGGAGCCCGCCGCGATCCATTCAGAGCTGCGTCGACCTTAGAACGTCAGGTCGAAGCCCAGACGCACGTAGCGCGGCGTCTGGAAAGTGATCGGCTGGCCGAACACCGGCTGGCGCGTCGCCGAGAGCGGGCTGCCGGTCGCCGGCGCCGTGTAGAGCACGGTGCCGTTTTCGGCGACGTTCTGCACGTTCACAGGCTTGCGCGAGTTGAAGATATTGAAGACGTCCGCGCGCAGGACGAGGTCGCCCTGGTAGGGGAAGAACTTCGGCACCGTGTAGCGCAGCGACGCGTCGATCGACGACGTCCAGGGCGTGCTCGTGCCCTTGCCTTGAGGCACCAGCTTGCCACCGCAGTAGTGGGTGTACGACGGACCGTAGTTGTTCTCCAGGACCGGGTCGTTCGGGTCATAGCCGATGCAGCCGACGCGGCGGGGCGAGATGACGGTGCCGTTGGCGCCGAGCATCAGGCTGTCGGTCAGCTGATACGAACCATAGGCCTTGAAGACGTGGGCGTGGTGGTTCGGCAGCAGGCCGTAGGCGCCTTCCAGCAGGGTCGGGGTATCGTATTGCAGGGTCACGCCCGAGTCGACCTGACCGCTGGCGTAGTCGCTGTACGACGAGCCTTCGTAGTTACCCTTCAGCTCCGACAGGGTGTAGGTCCCGTGGAAGCTCCACTTCCCGTCGAAGGCGCGGTCGAACGACAGATCCAGAGCCGTGTATTCACGCTTCGGCTTCGGATAGCCCAGTTGCTGCGCCGTGAAGGTGATGGTCGGCAGTTCCGTGCTCGTCGAGGTGAGCGGGCTCTGCAGACGCACCGTCGCGGCCGAACCGGGGTTGATGATGGCGTAGTCGATCAGGGTGCCGTCGTAGTTATCGCAGACGATGCCCTTTTCCTTGCAGTACGCGCGAACCGCGTAGTCGATGGCGACGTCGTCGGCGCCCTCAACCAGGTTGCGGTAGGTCAGGGTGACGCCAACAGTCCACAGGTTGTCGAACTTGTGGCTGTAACCGACCAGGAATTCATCCTCCTCCGTCGGCTTCAGCTCTTTGCTGTGCTGCTGATCGGCGGTGTAGAACGAACCGTCATTCTGATAGGTGCAGCCCACCACGCCCGCGGCCGAAGCGCCACCGGCGACGCAGGCGCGAGCGCCCGAATAGCCGACCAACTGGGTGCCGAGACCGCCGGTCGGAAGACCGGTGCGCGCGTCCGGGGTGTAACCGGCCAGATTGTAGTAGCGCGCGGTGAAGTCGTAGGTGCCGGCGGCCTGACGATAGGCCGTGTTGGCCGCGATCGGCAGGAAGTACTTGCCGTAGTTAGCGAAGATCTTGTCGCGGCCTTCACCCGTGGGGTCCCACGTGACGCCGATGCGCGGCGCGATGTTGTTCTTCAGGTCCGCGAAGACCACGCCGTTCGAGCCGGCTTGCTGGAAGCTGTCGCTACGAACGCCGAGGTTCAGGGTCAGGCCGCGGAACGGCGTCCACGAGTCTTGGACATACCAGGCGTGGTTCTTGCCGTCGAAGGCGCCGCCCGAGATGAAGGTGCGGGCTTCGATGAACTGCGTGCCCGCGGCCAGGCCCAGGGCGTTACCAGCGGCGGCGACCTTGTAGGTGTAGGCCGCGTTGCCGGTGTAGAGCGAGAAGTGCTTCAGATAGTTGTCTTCGTGGTCATAGCCGCCACGGATGTGGTGCTTGCCCAGCAGGTCGAAGTACAGGTCGGCGTCCGCGCGCCAGAAATTGCGCTTGGTGTTGTACGGCGCGCCGATAGCCGAAACCGACTGCTGGCTGATCGTCGAGGCGGTGCCGCTACGCTGATCCTGAACCAGCGGATCGGTGGTGTTCAGCGGCAGGGTCGCCTGGTTGTCGGTGTTGCGGCCATAGGCGCCCGACAGCGTCAGCCAGTCGGTGAACGAGCCGGTGTACTTGAACACGAAGTTCTCGCCGCCGGTCGGGAAGTTCGAGCCCGACTTGAAGCCGCCGACCTTGTCGGTGAACTGGTTGTAGCCGTACACGCGACGCTTGGTGACGTCGGTGGTGCGGAAGTAGGTCGCTTCCAGGTGCTGACGCGAGGTGATGTAGGCGTCCAGCTTGGCGCCCCAGAATGGCTGGCCCGAACGGTCGACCGTCAGGTTTTCGGCGCCGTTCGGGTTGGCCGTTTCACGCGCGGTGGTGGCGGCGGTCGAACGGGTGGCCTGGTTCGCGGGGTTCAGCTCAAGCTTACGCATCTGAGCCAAGCCGTAGAAGAACAGGTGGTCCTTGATGATCGGGCCGCCGGCTTCGAACACCAGATCGCGATAGTCGCGCTTCAGGTGGTTGCCCGCGTTCAGATAGCTGTCCTTCTGATCGGACCGCAGGCTGTTGGGCTCATAGTTGCCGTGGACGGCGAACATGAAGTCGTTGGTGCCGGACTTGGTCACGGCGGTGACGATACCGCCGGTCGCGCGGCCGAACTCGGCGGGATAGCCGCCGGTCTTCACTTCGAACGTCTTGTAGAAGTCGAACGGCACGGTCGCGCCGCCGAGGTAGGTATTGAAGTTCGTGATGTTCAGGCCGTTGATGTAGAAGGCGTTTTCCGACACCGAAGCGCCGCCGATCGCCGTCTGGCTGGCATAGTTGCCCGCACCCCCCGCGACCGCGCCGGGCGCGAGCAGGGCCAGACCCTGGACGCTGCGAACCACCGGCACCGACTTCACCAACTGCTCGACGTCCACGGCCAGACCGGTCGTGGTTTGCGAGAAGTCCAGCTCCGGCCGAGCCGTGGCCGTGATCACCACCTCAGAGACTTCGCCGGTGGCGACGAGGGTGAAGGCGTAGTTCGACTCGCCGCCGGCGCGCACGGCCAAGCCGGCGTTGCTGGACGGCTGATAGCCATCCTTCGAGATCGTCACCGTGTAGGCGCCGGTGGGGATCAGCGGAGCGCGGAAGACGCCGTTGGCGTCGGTCGTGGAATTCTGCGACACGCCCGTCGCTTGCGACTTCACGGTCACCGCCGCGCCGGCCAAGGGCGCGCCGCCGGAATCCAGCACGCGGCCGCTCAGCGTGCCGCTGGTGTAGTCCTGGGCGCTGGCGATCGTCGGCGCCAGCGTCGCGACAGCGCCGATGGCCAGCGGCGTCGCGATCGTCGCTAGGCCCGCGAGCAGCGTCGTCGTCAACAGACGCGCGCGCGCGCTACCTTTGGTGGATTTCATGCTGAAAGTGTCCCCTCTGAGAGTGGCGCCAGCGGCAAGCGGGACAAACAACCCCTCTAGAAAGTTTGTCCGGCCTGGAGCGGAAAACCGCTGAAATGCGCCACCAGCCTACTGGTGTCCCGGAAACAAATTCCCCGGTTAAGGGGACGTTAGGAGCCGCCGGAGCCGGGGGTCAATTGCCATTGCAAAATTGTAATGCACAAGCCGAAGACGTGTCGCAAAAACGCCACAGGCGCGACCAATTTCCAGCAACCAACGCTCAAGGATGGCCCCGCCCTCGAAGCGTGAGCGCCAGCGCCAGCTCAAGATAATTGATTGAACAGAATTATTTTCTCTTCAGAGATCGCCGTTCTCGAAAAGGCGAACACACTGCCAAGACAGCCGAAAAGTGCGCGCCAGACCTTGACGACCGCACTTTAATACCTAGAGCCGCTTTGTTAACGGCAATATACTTTCACAATCTCGTCACATCTTCAGGCGGATCGCCCCTTACGGCGCCGCGAGGCCATGCATCCCTCGAGGCGAACTGACCATTGTCTAGGCGCCCCTTGGCCGCAAAGATGTCGACGCGGCGAACGGCGTCGCGACCAGTCAGTTCGGCGGAGCCATGAGCGATTTTCGACGCGTCACCAATTCTCTTTCGGTCAGCCCCCAGGTCTCGGAAGCCGACATGGCTCGCGCGGCGGAAGAAGGGTTCGTTCTGGTGATCAATAATCGCCCCGACGGCGAAGACCCCAACCAGCCGTCCAGCGCGGCGATCGAGGCGGCCGCGCGGGCGGCGGGCCTGGACTATCTGTATGTCCCGGTGCGTGGCGGCCCCACGCCGGACCAGGTCGAGACGGTGCGGGCCGCGGTTGAGGCGGCGAGCGGGCCGGTGCTGGCCTTCTGCCGTTCGGGCACCCGCTCGATCGTCACCTGGTCGATTGGTCAGGCCCTGGCCGGCGCGGATCGTGGGACGCTGATCGAGCAGGGCCTGGGCGCCGGCTACGACCTTTCGGGCGTGCTGCCGGCCTGACGCCTAGAAGCGGGAGGCCTCGCGCGCGGCCATCGGCGTCGGTTCGGCCTGGCAGCTGGTCAGGACGAACTGCGCCAGCATGATACAGAGAACGGCGAACACCGCGCGCTGAAGCCGTTTTGAAACAAAAATCGCCGCGTCCGTCGCCATGATCCGGTCCCCCTGGGATACTCGAGGACCCTCAGCGCAAGACCGGCGCCGCGATCACACCGGAGCGACCCCATGATTCCCTTCGTCCGCGAGCTGGCGTTCGAATATGGCCGCTGCGACCAGGTCTCGCCGCTGATCCGTCGGGTGATCGCCCGCAATCCCGGCCCGTTCACCTATACCGGCACCGGCGTCTATATCGTCGGCCGCGGCGAGGTGGCGGTGATCGACCCCGGTCCCGACCTGCCCGAGCACTTCGAGGCGCTGAAGGCGGCCCTGGCCGGCGAGCGGGTGACCCACGTGCTGGTCACTCACCACCACCTGGACCACAGCCCTCTCGCCCGCCCGCTGGCCGATCTGTTCGGCGCCAAGGTGTATGGCAGACCCGCGCCGGCGGATCATGGCGAGGCGGCCGCGCCCGGCCTGGAGGAAGGCGCGGATGAGCGTTTCCGTCCCGATGTCGAACTCTCGGACAGCGACGTGATCAACGGCCCGGGCTGGACGCTGGAGTCGGTGACCACGCCAGGCCACACCTCCAACCACGTCTGCTTCGCGCTGAAGGAAGAGAACGCCCTGTTCTCGGGCGACCACATCATGGGCTGGTCGACGACGGTGGTCAGCCCGCCCGACGGCGACATGGGCGACTATTTCGCCAGTCTGGCCAAGGTGCGGGCGCGGAACTTCGACACCCTGTGGCCGACCCACGGCGCGCCGGTGCGCGAGGTCGGGCCGTTCATCGACGCCTATATCGCCCACCGCCGGGCGCGCGAGGCGCAGATCCTGCACGCACTGGGCGCGGGCTTCACGTCCATCCCGGCCATGGTCCCCAGCCTGTACGCCGCGGTCGATCCGCGTCTGCATCCGGCCGCGGCGTTGTCGGTCCTGGCCCACATGAACCAGCTGGTGAAGGAAGGCCGGGTGATCGCCGAGGGCGAAGGCCTAAGCGGCCAGTATCGCCTCGCCTAGGGGAACAGCCGCTTCGTCGTCCAGCCCTCGGCCACCCGGTCGAACACCAGGCGCTCGTGCAGCCGGAACGGGCGATCGCGCCAGAACTCGATGGCGACCGGAACGATGCGATAGCCCGACCAGTGCGGCGGACGCGGCACCTTTCCGAGGCCGAACTTCAAGCCCATCTCGGCCACCCGCTTCTCCAGCGCCAGGCGATCGGGCAAAGGCTGGGACTGGTCGCTGGCCCACGCGCCGATCTGGCTGTGACGGGCGCGGCTGGCGAAATAGGCGTCGGCCTCGGCGTCGGTCACCGATTCCACGAGACCCCGGATCCGCACTTGGCGGCGCAGCGACTTCCAGTGGAACAGGATGGCGGCCTTCGGATTGGCCGCCAGCTCCCGCCCCTTGGCGCTGTGGGTGTTGGTGTAGAAGACGAAGCCCCGCTGATCGAAGTCCTTCAGCAGCACCATGCGCGAGTCGGGCATGCCGTCGGCGTCGACCGTCGAGACCGTCATGGCGTTGGGGTCGTTCAGCTCCTTCTTGCCCGCGTCCTCCAGCCACTCGGCGAACAGGGCGAAGGGATCCTCCTCCGACAGCAGCGGCGGCGGCGTGGCCTCGGTGACCTGGCGGACATAGTCGTCCTCGCTGGGCGAGGCGGGGATCAGGGTCTGGTCGGCGCTCATGATGTCCATATAGGCCCCTCAGCGGCGACGAGCCACAGCGCCGGTCCCGTAAGCGAAAGTCTTAACTTAACGCCCCGTTGACCATCCGGGCGGCAGGGTCGCCGCCATGACCGCCAAAGGCCCCGTCCTGACGCTTTTCGCTGCTCGCACCCTGCTCGGCGTCGGGCCGGACGCGGACGAACGCGCGCTGCGCAAGGCCTATCGCGAGGCCGCCAAGCGGGCCCATCCGGACCGTCCGACCGGCGACGCGGCCCTGTTCCGCGAGGTCCAGGCCGCCTATCGCCTGCTGCAGGACGCCCTGGCGCGCCCGACGACCTTCGCGCCGGCCGTAACCGCGCCGGCGGTGACCGACTACGCGTTCCTGGACATCGACATCGCCACCGCCGTGTTCGGCGGCTCCGAGGAACTGTCGATCGACGGTCGCCGCCTGCGGCTAAAACTACCCGCCGGCCTGCGCGCCGGCGACAAGGTCCGGCTGCTGGACGTGCTGTTCGAGGTCCGCCACCGGCCGCTGGACGGCGCCCTGGTGCGCGGCGACGACCTGTGGCTGACCGGCAAGGTCGCCCCTCGCGTCCTGGCCGAGGGCGGCCGGGTCGAGGCCGACACGCCTCTGGGTCCGCGCCAAGCCTGGATTTCGACCAAGGCCGCCGAGCGCGGCCTGGTCCGCCTGGCCGGCCAGGGCCTGCCCGCCCGCGCCCACCACCGCGCGGGTGACCTTTTCCTGCGCCTGGAAGCGGCGGAGAAGGACAAGGACAGCCTGGCCCGCTCCCTTCTGCGCCGCTTCGCGGCCGCCTGGGCGGCTTAGAGGTTTAGCGCCCCCTCCGTCACGATGCTGCGCATCGCGCCACCTCCCCCGTTGCACGGGTGAGGAGGACGCGGCTCATCCTCCCTAGCGGAGCGGGGGAGGTGGATCGGCGCGGATACGCGCCGAGACGGAGGGGGCGCTCATTCCATCGCGCGCGATCTTTTTCATCCCCTCGCCCTTGCAATTAAATCGTGCACGATTAAATCGTTCATATCATTCCAGAGCGAGGAGTTTCGCCATGACCACCCTCTACACCACCCGCGCCACCGTCGTCGGCGGCCGCGAAGGCCATGTCCGCAGCGAGGACGGCCTGCTGGACGTGCAACTGTCGATGCCCAAGTCGCTGGGCGGCAAGGAGACGGGCACGAACCCCGAGCAGCTGTTCGCGGCCGGCTACGCCGCCTGCTTCCAGAGCGCGATGGGCCACGTCGCCCGCACCCAGAAGATTCCGCTGACCGGCTCGACCGTGACCGGCCAGGTCGGCCTCGCCAGCGCCGGCGCGGGCTTCGCCCTGGAAGTGGCCCTCGAAGTCGAGACCCAAGGCCTCAGCCAGGCCGAGGCCGAGGCCCTGGTCGCCACCGCCCATCAGGTCTGCCCGTACTCCAACGCCACGCGCGGCAATGTCGATGTGGCGATCAGCGTCAAGGCGGCGTAAGCCAGTCGACATGACAGAGAAACCCGCGTCATCCGAAAGCCCTGTCGAGATCCTGCGCCTCGACAACCAGCTGTGCTTCGCCCTCTACGGCGCGGCCAACCGGATGACGCGGCTCTATCGGCCGATCCTGGACGCCCTGGGCCTGACCTATCCGCAGTACCTGGCCATGCTGGTGCTATGGGAGCAGAGCCCGCGCACCGTCGGCGCCCTGGGCGACGCGCTGGACCTTGATTCCAGCACCCTGACCCCGCTGCTCAAGCGGCTGGAGGCGGGCGGCCTCGTCGAGCGCCACCGCGACCCGGACGACGAGCGGCGGGTGATCGTGGCGCTGACGGAAAAAGGCCAGGCCCTTCGCGAGCAGGCGGCCAGCGTGCCGGAAAAACTGTTCTGCGCGCTGAACATGCCGCTGGCCGAGCTCACGACCTTGCGCGAGCGACTGAAGACGGTCGCCCGCTGAGGATTACGGCTGCGGAGGCTCGGCCGGCTGCGCCTGACGGCGGGCCAGGAAGGCGGCGTGATCGGCGTCGCTGGTCTGGCGCAGCGCGCGCAGATCCTCGCTGATCCGGAAGATGGCGACGTAGAACTCGCAGAAAGCCCGCCACAGCAGGACGAGCGCGCCGGCGACCAGCAGGCCGGCGACCAGGACCGGGAAAGCCAGCAGCAGGGAGCCGACGCCCGGCTCCTTCAAAGCCAGGCCCACGGCCGCGCCGACGACCGAGAAGCCGAACAGGGCCACGACGCCCAGGCCGGCCCAGTAGATGAAGTGAATCACCGGCCCGGTGACCAGGCGATCGAACGTCAGAAGATCCCAAAGCAGCGAGTTGGACCCACGCTTGGTCTTATTGGCCGGAGGCATACGGGAACCCCAAGTCGGCGGAAAACCGCCCCTTTGCAGGCCATCGCTAGCAGCGAGAGGCCCGCTCGGCAATGCCGAGCGGGCGAACGTTATCATCGTCTTTCAGAACGATGGCTTACTGCGGCTTGGCGCCGGCGACGGTCGCGTCGATCTGGGCCTTGGTGGCCGTGGTCGAGACGCTGCCGTCCGCGCCCGCGGTCAGGCTGTTGCCCGGCAGGGCGAACTTCACGCCGCCATTGGTGACAATCACGTTGGTCGAGCCGTCGGCGCCGGTGCTGGTGCCGCTGATCTGGCCGACCGGCACGCCTTGGGCGTCCTTCACGGCCGAACCGACCTTGAAGCTGGCGACCGTGGCCGAGCTCGGCGTCGCGGCGCTATCGGCGGTGCTGGCCGACGGCGAGGTCATCGCGGCGCCCGGCGCGGTCGAGGCGGCGCCCGGCGTGGTCATGGTCGAGCCTGGCGTGGTCATGGTCTGGCCCGGTGCCGTGGCCGCTTGGCCGGGAGGCGTTTGCCCGGGCGCCGTCGGCGCGGTGGCGGCGCCGGTCGAGGGCGTACCGGTGGCGGTCGAGCCGGTGGTGGTCGTCGTCTGGGCGAAAGCGGCGCCGGCGAACGTCAGGGACGCGGCGGCGGCGAGCAAGGCAAGCTTGTTGGTCATCTAAACTCTCCGTCGAGGCCCCTCCCGGCGGAAACAACGTGACCTTGGCGTGGCGGTTCCGTCAGGGAGTCGACACGAACTCTACCGAGACGCGCTTTTCGTGACGGCCAGCGCCGAAATATAGCTTTCCATCAACCGGACCAGTTCGTCCTCCAGGCGCTGAGGATCAAGGCCCAGACCCTGCTCGACCGTCGCCGCGCGCAGCAGGCCGACCACGGCGTGGGTCAGGACGAAACCCGCCTCCGGCGACAGGTCAAAGCCCAGCGCCGCCTTGCCGGCGATGGCGGCGAAGAACGACTGATGATGCCGCGCCATCACCGCCTCGCCCTCGTCCAGCAGCAGGGCGTCCAGAAGGGCGCGACGCGTGGCGGGCGAGCCTTCGAAGGCGGTCGCCAGGGTCCGTACGATCAGCCGCACCGCGCCGATGTCCGGCCGCGCGATCACGAGATCCGCGATCCGGTCGCGCGCGGCCTCGGCCCTGCGATGCGCCAAGGCCGCGAGGACCGCCTGCTTGCCGCCGAAGTACTGGTAGAGCGTGCCGACGCTGACCCCCGCCCGCTCGGCGATGTGGTTGGTGGTCAGGGCCTCGACGCCGCCCTGCTCCAGAAGTTGAAAGGTCGCCTCGAGAATGGCCTCGACCGTCGCTTCCGAGCGCGGCTGTCTTGGCGTTCGCCTTGTCTTTTCAGGGCCTTGCATCCGCGCCGCGCCGCCTTTCCGTATCAGGGCCAAGGCGAGTAGCCGAGGCCTACGGTTAGCGTAACCTATGATGCGAAAACCGGATCCGTCACGGGTCCGCGACGTCACGAGGATCAGATGAACACGACGCTGGACCAGGTCCTGGCCAAGGTCGCCTCGCAAAAGACCGCCCTGCCCGCGCTCTATGGCGACGTCGACTTCGACATCACGCCGGAGCGGTTCACGACCGATCCCAGGCAAAGCGTCGCGCCGAGGCTGGCGCGCGCCAAGCTGGATCCGGACAAGATCGCCCTGATCAAGGCCTACACCATGCTGGGCGACGTCGTGGCCGACGCCTACGCCGCCCTGATGCCGCGCCATGGCTTCCGGCCTCTGGTCGAGATGCTGACCAAGGCCTGCGACGAGGGGATCGCGGCCGTGCCCGACGCCCCGCCGGAACTGGCGGCCTTCATCGCCGACATGGAGCGCATCCCGGACTGGCTGGACATGGACCTGGTGCGCGAGGGCCAGCGGCTGGACCGTAACGCCGCGGCCAACCTGGGGCCCTTCGCGATCCGCGGCGCGTTCATCGCCACCTTCATGAACAAGTACGCCGCCCTGCCGATGGCGCTGACCGGGACTCTGTCAAACGACACCGCCGCGCGGCGCGTGAACGAGACGGCGACCTTCTTCACAGCCACCCTGCTGCCCGGCTCGCTAGAGCGGCATGGCGCCGGCTTCCGCGCCGCGGCCATGGTGCGGCTGATGCATTCGATGGTGCGGTTCAACGCCCTGAAGCGCTCGAACCGTTGGGACGTGGGCGTCTACGGGATCCCGATCCCGCAGGTCGACCAGATGCCGGCCGGCCTGATCCCGATCTTCCTGATGAGCTACAAGATCGTCGGCGAGGGCCGGAAGGTCTTCACCGCCGACGAGCGCGCCCGGGTCGAGCTGGCCCGCTATCGCTGCTTCCTCTTGGGCCTGCCCGAGGACCTGCTGGCCGACACGCCGCAAGGCGTGGTCGACACCATGAACGCCCGTAGCGCCACCCTGCGCGCCGGCTTCGACGACGCCACCTGCGGCGAGCTGGTCCGCGCCACGCTGAACGCCTACCTGCTTCCGGACGAGCGCCCCGAGAACCGCCTGTTCGACCAGGTCGAGCGCGGCTTCTCCAAGGTGTTCTTCCTGCGCAACTTCATGAACGGCGACGTGGCGGCGGCCAAGCGCATGGGGGTCGAGATCGGCCCGCGCGACTTCATGATGTTCGGCCTGGTGGCCACGCTGGTGACCGGCCAACTGACCGCCTATCGCCTGGCGCGGCGGGTGCCCGGGCTATCGGACCTAGCCGACGCGCGGCTGGTTGGGCGGCTGAAGCGGCAGTTGAAGCGCTACGGCCACGCCGAGTTCACCTCAGACGCGGAGAAGTACCGGCCGGCGACGGGAGCCAAGCCGGCGGCGGTGGCCTAAACCCTAACCCGACTTCCCCGGCGAATGCCGGGGAAATCGGATCCGAGAAGCGCCCTACAGCGTCGCCATGTCGATCACGAAGCGGTAGCGCACGTCGCTCTTGTGCATGCGTTTATAGGCCTCGTTGATCTGGTCGATCGAGATGGTCTCGATCTCGGCGACGATGTTGTTCTCGCCGCAGAAGTCGAGCATCTCCTGGGTTTCCTTGATCGAGCCGATCATCGAGCCGGCCAGGGTGCGGCGGCCGGGGATCAGGGCGAAGGCGTTCAGCGGCACCGGCTCTTCGGGCGCGCCGACGATCACCATGGTCCCGTCGACCTTCAACAAGGCGAGGTACGCGCCCCAGTCGATGCCGGCCGAGACGGTGCAAATGATCAGGTCGAAGGTGTCGGCCAGGGTCTCGAAGGTCTTCGGGTCATTGGTGGCGTAGTAGTGGTCCGCGCCCAGGCGCAGGCCGTCGGCCTGCTTGGATAGGGTCTGGCTCAGCACCGTGACCTCGGCCCCCATGGCGTGGGCCAGCTTGACGCCCATATGGCCCAGGCCGCCCATGCCCAGGATCGCGACCTTCTTGCCAGGACCGGCGTTCCAGTGGCGCAGCGGCGAGTAGAGCGTGATGCCCGCGCACAGCAGCGGCGCGGCGGCGTCCAGCGGCAGGTTCTCGGGGATCGACAGGACGTAGTCTTCCTTGACCACGATGTGGTCGGAATAGCCGCCATAGGTCGGGGTGTCCGAACCGGGCTCGAAGGCGCTGTAAGTCAGGACCAGGCCCGGCTGGTACTGTTCGCGATCCAGGTCGCGGGCGGCCTTGCAGGTCACGCAGCTATCGACGAAGCAGCCGACGCCGACGGGATCGCCTTCCTTGAACCTGGTGACATTGGCGCCGACGGCGGTGACCACGCCGGCGATCTCGTGGCCCGGCACGATCGGGTAGACGCTCTGGCCCCAGCCGTTGTCGACCATGTGGATGTCGGAGTGGCAAACGCCGCAGTACTTGATCGAGATGACGACGTCGTCGGGATTGGGGTCGCGGCGTTCGAAAGTGAACGGCGCCAGGGGCGCGCCAGCGGCGGGCGCCGCATAGCCTTTAGCGGTGGCCATTCGGGATAGATCCTTGGATTTGGAGATCGCGGTCGGGGAGGACCGCGCGCGGCAGATTTGCCATATGGGGCCGCGCCAGCGGTAGACCAGTTCGCCGGACCGATTGCACGATCCTCCAGAGGTGGCATGGTGGCACAGAGCGGACGGGCTGGATGGCTATTCGGGGTGGATGGTGGACCATCTCCGGTCGCCGGGATCATTCACGATCCGACCTGAGACAGCCCGCAACCTCAACTCAATGAGCGCTGGCCTTTGAGAAGAGGTTTAGCACGACGACCCCTGCCACAATGAGCGACATGCCAAGGATGGCTGCTGCGTCGAGCTTCTGGCCCTGAAAGATCCAAGCGATCGCGGTGATGAGCACAACACCCACGCCTGACCAGATTGCGTAGGCGATGCCGGTGGGCAAGGTGCGGAGCGTCAAGGACAGAAAGTAAAACGCCACCGCATATCCGGCGACCACGACAAGGGATGGCACAAGCTTCGTGAACCCTTCCGACGGCTTCATGAAGGTAGTGGCCGTGACTTCGGCTGCGATAGCGGTGAGTAGATAGAGGTAGTGCATGGCGCTCAGCGTCCTTGGACGAGGGGCGCATTCGCGATAGCGGGCGCCCCTCAATTGAGGTGACGCCGTGGCTGAGAAGAACCCGCGAACGGGCGCAGGAGACACCACCCTGCAACTCTATTTTCGGCCCGGCACCTATAGTTCCGGCGGATGTCGAGATCAATTGCGCCGGGGGCGCAAAGTCCTCCTAGCGTCGTTTCCAGTCTCCAGTCTGAATCCAGAAACCCGACCTTCCCAGCGAACGCCGGGACCCAGATCGAACCCACTGAGACCCAGTCGTTCAGCGCGGCGCGAGATCGCATCATCCCCAGACGCTCCGGATGAATCTGGGCCCGGCATTCGCCGGGGAGGTCGGTTTATTGAAAAAGTCAGACGGGAGCCGAAACGCGCCTAGCCTTCAGCACCGATCTCCGACGCTCGGACCGCTCCGGCCCTACACCATCCCCACAGTCCGCAGCCGCGCGCGGGGGTGGATCTCGTTCTGGCTCATCACCACGGTCTGGCCGCGGAAGCGCTCGATGATCGAGCGGACATAGGGGCGGACCCCAGGGCTGGTCAGCAGCACCGGCGCCTCGCCGGCCAGGGCCGCGCGCTCGAAGGCGTCGCGGACGCCGCGGATGAAGTCCTGCAGGCGCGAGGGCGGCAAGGCCAGCTGCTTGTCGTCGCCAGGCCCGATCAGGCTCTCGGCGAAGGCCTGCTCCCAGTCGGCCGACAGGGTGATGATCGGCAGGGCGCCGTCGTCGCCGCGATTGGCCCAGCAGAGCTGGCGGGCCAGACGCGCGCGGACCTGTTCGACCAGCTGGGTGACCGAGGCCGTGTGCGGGGCGGCCTCGCCAATGCCTTCCAGGATCTGCGGCAGGTCGCGGATCGAGACCCGCTCGCGCAGCAGCGACTGCAGCACGCGCTGGACGGTGGTCGCGGTGGCCGTGCCGGGGATCAGGTCGTCGACCAGCTTGCGCTGCGCCTCGGGCAGCTCCTTCAGCAGCTTCTGGACCTCGGCGTAGGAGAGCAGGTCCGCCATGTTCTCCTTGAGGATCTCGGTCAGGTGCGTGGTCAGCACCGTGGCCGGATCGACGACCGTGTAGCCGCGGAAGGTGGCCTCTTCGCGCAGGTCGTCGGCGATCCAGGTGGCCGGCAGACCGAAGGCGGGCTCGCGCACGTGCTCGCCGGGCAGCTCGACCTGGCCGCCGCGCGGATCCATGCACATCAGCATGCCCAGCCGCACCTCGCCGGCGCCGGCCTCCATCTCCTTGATGCGGATGGCGTAGCCCTGGTTGGCCAGGCGCATGTTGTCGAGGATGCGGACCGGCGGCATGACGAAGCCGTACTCGCTGGCGAGCGTCTTGCGCAGGGCGCGGATCTGGTCGGTCAGCTTGCGGCCGTCCAGGTCGTTGATCAGGGTCAGCAGGCCGTAGCCCAGCTCGATCTTGACGTCGTCGATGGCCAGGGAGGCGCTGATCGGCTCCTCCTCGGCCTCGGCGGGCGCGGCCGCCTCGAGGTCTGCTGGATCCAGGGCCTTTGGCGCCTTGGCGTCCTGGATGCGCTTGTAGGCCAGCATGCCCGAACCGACCGCCACGGCCGCGAAGGGGATGATCGGCATGCCCGGGATCAGGGCCATGACGCCGGCCGAGGCCGAGACCATGCCCAGGCCGACCGGGTTCATCGCCAGCTGGGTGGTCAGGGCCTTGTCGGCCGAGCCTTCGACGCCCGCCTTGGAGACGACCATGCCGGCGGCGATCGAGATCACCAGGGCCGGGATCTGGCTGACTAGGCCGTCGCCGATGGTCATGATGGTGTAGGTCGAGGCCGCCTCGCCGATCGGCAGCTTGTGCTGCACGACGCCGATGATGATGCCGCCGACGATGTTGATGCCGGTGATGATCAGGCCGGCGATCGCGTCGCCCTTCACGAACTTGCTGGCGCCGTCCATGGCCCCGAAGAACGTGCTTTCCTGCTCCAGCTCCTTGCGGCGCAGCTTGGCGCCTTCCTGGTCAATCAGGCCGGTCGACAGGTCGGCGTCGATCGCCATCTGCTTGCCGGGCATGGAGTCCAGGGTGAAGCGAGCCGCCACTTCGGCGATCCGGCCCGAACCCTTGGTCACGACCATGAAGTTCACGACGATCAGGATGATGAAGACGATCACCCCGATGACGAAGTTGCCCTGCATCATCAGGTGACCGAAGGCTTCGATCACCGCGCCCGCGCCGCCCGTGCCTTCCTGGCCGTGGCCGAGGATCAGGCGGGTCGAGGCGATGTTCAGGCCCAGGCGATACAGCGTCGCGACCAGCAGCACGGTCGGGAACGAGGTGAATTCCAGCGGCTTCTTGATCAGGATCGCCGTCATCAGGATCAGCACCGATCCCGTCAGCGAAATGGCCAGCAGCAGGTCCAGCAGGAACGACGGGACCGGCAGGATCAGCAGGACGATGATGCCGACGACGCCCAGCGCCAGGCCCATCTCGCCGCGCAGGAACCCGTCGACCAGCGACTTGGCGCTGGGCATCGAGCTGGCGGTCGGGGCGGCGGCGTCGGCCATTCGGAACCTTGGACGGTGAAGGTCTAGCGGACCAGCGATTGAAGCGATTTGCGGTCCGCCGCCATATCCTTAATGAAAATTAGCCATGTTCGGCGCCGGACCGATGGTCGCGGCGCCGCGGCATCTTGGCGCCTGCCTCAAGCCGCCGCGCCGACCCCGCCCTGCGGCGGCGGCACCGGCACGCCGGCGTCGGAATATTCCTTCAGCTTGTTGCGCAGGGTGCGGATCGAGATGCCCAGGATGTTGGCCGCGTGGGTGCGGTTGCCCAGGCAGTGCTCCAGGGTGTCGATAATCAGCTTCTGCTCGACCTCGGCCACCGTCGAGCCGACGAAGGTGCGCGAGACGGCGTCGGCGGCCATCTGGGCGCCGCGGGCGACCGCGACGTCCGGCGCCGGGGCCATCGGCTGGCCGTCCGGCAGGCGGATAGCGAACTCTTCGATCTCCGCGCCGGTCGACAGCAGCACCGCGCGATGCATGGCGTTTTCCAGCTCGCGGACGTTGCCCGGCCAGCGGTGGGCGACCAGGCGGCGCTTGGCCTCGGCCGAGATCGGCTTTTCCGGAATGCCGTTGGCGGCCGAGTACTTCTTTACGAAGAACTCGCACAGGCTCAGCACGTCGGCCGGGCGCTCGCGCAGGGGCGGCAGGCGCAGGTTCACGACGTTCAGGCGATAGAGCAGGTCTTCGCGGAACGTGCCGTCCTTCACGGCCTGGGCCAGGTCGCGGTTTGAGGTGGCGAGGATGCGGATGTCGACCTTGACCGGCTTGGCGCCGCCAACGCGGTCGATCTCGCGCTCTTGGATCGCGCGCAGCAGCTTGGCCTGCAGGCGGGCGTCCATCTCGCTGATTTCGTCCAGCAGCAGGGTGCCGCCGTTGGCCTCCTCGAACTTGCCGATGCGGCGGGCCATGGCGCCGGTGAAGGCGCCCTTCTCGTGGCCGAACAGCTCGCTTTCCAGCAGGTTCTCGGGGATGGCGGCGCAGTTGACGCTGATGAATGGCGCCTTGGCCCGACGGCTCTTGCCGTGGACATAGCGCGCCATGACTTCCTTACCCGAGCCGCTTTCCCCGGTGATCAGGATCGAGGCGTCGGAGGGCGCGACCTGGTCGGCCAGCTTGATGACCTGCTCCATGGCCGGATCGCGGACGATCATCGGGCGCTCGTCGTCGGTGACGGCGGCCAGGACGGCGGCGATCAGCTCGGCGTCGGGCGGAAGCGGGATGAACTCCTTGGCGCCGGCCTTGATGGCGGCGGCGGCGCGCATCGGATCGGCGTCGACGCCGCAGGCCACCACCGGCACCCGGATCCGCTCGGCCTCGTTGGCGGCGATCAAGCCGGCGATGTCGAGAGCATAGTCGACCATCATCAGGTCGGCGCCCTGCCCCGCCCTCAGAGCATTCGTCGCCTGCTCCGTGGTTTCGACGTGCGAGACCTTGGCCCCCGCGTTCATCGCCATCTTCACGGCGACCGAGAGCTGCCCGTTCAGTTTTCCGACGACCAGAAGCCGCATCTCTAACTCTCCCGAAGCCCTTCCGAGGGAAGAACCTAAAACCTTGAAGTCGCTGGCGTTTCAGAACCTTAGTTCTGGTCGCCGTCCTTGATGATTTCCGTCATGGTCACGCCCAGGCGCTCGTCGACGACGACGACCTCGCCCCGGGCGACCAGGCGGTTGTTGACGTAGATGTCGATCGCCTCGCCGACCTTCCGGTCAAGCTCCAGGATCGAGCCTTGGCCGAGTTGCAGCAGCTGCGCCACGGACATGTTGGCGCGGCCCAGCACCGCCGAGATGTTGACCGGGACGTCGAAGACCGGCGCCAGGTCCGACGCGGTCTTGTCGGCGATCTCGACCGGCATTTCGGAGGCCAGCATCGAGCCGCCGAATTCGTCGAGTGTGAGGTTGTCTTCGGCCATGGGGGTCAGCCTTGCTTATGAGAACATGGGTTCGGCGTGGAGGCCTTCGGCGGCGATCGCCGCCTCCAGCGCTTCGGTGACGCGTTGGGCGGCGCCGTCCGGGTCGAAGGCCGCGCGGCCCTCGCCCCAGTCGAAGGTGAAGGCGGCGGGCGCCATGGCGCCGTCGGCCCGGGCGACGATCTGGCCCTGGTAGCCGATCTGGGCCGCGACGGTCTCCAGCGCCTGCTGGATGCGCTCTTCCATCTCCGGGGCGACACGGATGAAGATCCGCGGCTGGGCCTCGACCTCGCGAGCCAGGGCCTCGAGCGCGGCGGTCACCGGCGCCTCGGGAAACTGGGTCAGCGCCGCGTCGGCGATCTTGCGGCCGCAGGCCAGAGCCAGCAGGGCCGAGCCCTCGCGGTGCTCGTGGGCGACTTGAGTCAGCGCTCCGAAGGCTTCGCGCACCAGGCCGGCGATATCGCCCAAGGCCATGGCGGCTTCCTGCTCGGCGCGGGCCACGGCCGAGCGTTCGCCCTCGGCATAGGCCTGGGCCTTGGCGGCCTCGACCTCTTCCAGCGTGAAGTTCTTCTTCACCTTGGGCGCTTCGTAGGCGACGCCGCCGCGGTCGTCGAAGACCGTGTCGAAGGCGAATTTGCGAGGGGTGTCGATCATGCCATCCGCCTCAGTAGATCAGCTCGTCTTCGCTGCCCGAGCCGGCCAGCATGATCTCGCCCTTGGCGGCGAGGTCCTTGGCGACCTGGACCATGCCCACCTGGGCCGCGTCGACATCCTTCAGGCGCACGGGGCCCATGCTGTCCATGTCCTCGCGCATGATCTTGGCCGCGCGCTCGGACATGTTCGAGAAGAACAGGTCGCGCAGCTTGTCCGAAGCGCCCTTCAGCGCCAGGGCCAGCTGCTCCTTGGGCGTGCCGCGCAGCAGGGTCTGGATGCCGCCCGGGTCCAGCTTCGACAGGTCCTCGAACACGAACATCAGGGCCCGGATGCGCTCGGCCGCCTCGCGGTTGCGCTCTTCCAGGGCGGCGATGAAGCGCGCCTCGGTCTGACGGTCGAAATTGTTGAAGATCTCGGCCATCATCTCGTGGCTGTCGCGCTTGGACGTGCGCGCCAGGTTCGACATGAACTCGGTGCGCAGGGTCATCTCGATCTTGTCGAGGATTTCGCGCTGCACCGGCTCCATGCGCAGCATCCGCGTCACGCATTCCAGGGCGAAGTCTTCGGGCAGGCAGGCCAGCACGCGCGCGGCGTGGTCGCTCTTCACCTTCGACAGAACCACCGCGACGGTCTGCGGGTATTCGTTCTTCAGATAGTTGGCGAGCACGGCCTCGTTCACGTTGCCGAGCTTGTCCCACATGGTTCGACCCGCGGGACCGCGGATTTCTTCCATCAGGGCGTCGACCTTGTCGGGCGGCATGAACGACGCCAGCAGGCGCTGGGTCTGCTCGTACGAGCCCATGATCGCGCCGGTCGAGCTCATGCCCGATACGAACTCGACCAGCAGGTCTTCGACCACCGAGGCCGACACCGTGCCCAGGCCGGCCATGGCCTGCGAGACTTCCTTGATTTCCTCGTCGTCGAGCGCTTCCCAGATGCGGGTATGCTCTTCGCCCAGGGCCAGCAGCACGATGGCCGCCTTTTCAGGCCCCGAAAGCTTCTTGACGTCGTTGACCGCGACTTTCATGGCCGTCAGCTCGACTCATGCAGCCAGTTGCGAAGGATCGCGACCGACTCTTCGGGGTGCTTTTCGACGAACTCCGACACGCGCTTGATCGACGAGGCCTTAACCTGGCCTTCGATCTTGGCGATGTCGATCCGCTGGTCGATGTCGCTGACCGGACCGGCGATCGCCAGGGGCTCGCCGCTCTCGTCGACCACGACCTGCTGCTGGGTGCCGTCCGACAGGGTGACCATGCGGGTCACGGGCTGGCCGGGCGTGGGCAGCGCCGCCACGACGTTAGGCTCGGACAGGTTCTTGATGAACGGCCGGACCGCGAACAGCAGGATCAGGATCGCCACGATGCCCAGGACACCCAGCTCGGCGGCGCGCATGATGTCGTTCTTGTCGAAGCCCGACAGCAGGCCTTGCTTCTCCAGACCCTGGTCCTCGGGCTGCGGGAACTTGATATTGGTGACCTTGACCTGGTCTCCCCGCGTCGCGTCGAAGCCGACGGCGGTCTTCACCAGATCCTCGATCTGCTGGATTTCCTGGGCCGAGCGCGGCGTGTAGGCGCCGGGCTTGCCGTCCTTGCCGGGAGGGGCCGTGACGCCGTCGATGGCGACCGCGACCGCGACCTTCTTGATCGTGCCCGGCTCCTGGACGGTGGTCTTCACCGACTTGGAGATCTCGTAGTTGGTGACGCTCTCGTTGGCGCCGGCGCGCGAGCCCAGCTGCTGGAAGCCGTTGGCGCCCTGCCCCGGCACATTGGCCGTGGCCGTCGCGCCCGAATTGTCCTCGTTCTTGTTTTCCTGGCTGTTCGACTCGTTGGTGCTTTCCGAGCGGACGACCTGGCCGTCCGGATCGAAGCGCTCTTCCTGGGTCGTGACGCGGTTCAGGTCGAGATCGGCGGTGACGTTGACGCGCGCCTTGCCCGGGCCGAGCACGCCTTCGATCATGTCCTTCACGGTCTTGGCGATGCGCTGCTCGACCTCGGTCTTGCGGTCTTGAGCTTCCTTGCCGGCCAGGCTCTCGTCGCTGGGCGCCGACAGCGTCTTGCCGTGCTGGTCGATGACCGCGACCTTCTCGGCCTTCATGTTCGGGACGGCCGACGACACCAGGTTCTGGATGGCGTGGACCATGTCGCTCGACGGCTCGCGCGAACCGACGCCGATCGTAACGGCGGCCGAGGGCTGCTCGGCGTCTTCCTCGAACAGCTGGCGCTTGGGCAGAACCAGGTGGACGCGGACGCTATTAACGCCCTGCATGGCCTTGATCGTGCGCTCCAGCTCGCCCTGCAGGGCGCGCTGACGGTTCAACTGCTGGACGAAGTCGGTCTGGCCGAGGGCGTTGCCGCCGTCGAAAATCTCGTAGCCGATGGAGCCGGAGCTCACGAGCCCCTTGCCGGCGACCATCAGGCGGGCGCTGGCGACCTTGTCGCGCGGCACCAGGATGGTCGAACCATCACCCTTGGTCTCGTACTTGATGCCCGCCTGGCTCAGGGCCTGGGTGACTTCGGAAGCCTCTTTCAGATCGAGGTTCGAATACAGCAGCTCATTGGGCTCCCTGCCCATGAACATGACGAGGGCCACCAGCACGGCGACGACGCCAGCGCCGACGCCCAGCATCGCGGCCAACCGACCGACGCCGAACCTCTGAATCGAACCCAGAAAGCTTTCCACGAAGCCCCATCCCCTGATCAACGACCCCAAAGGGGACGCCCGGCGAGCGCTGACGAAGCGCCTGTCGGTAGGCAGGATTTACCCAGTATAAGGTAAACGAGGCGTTTATATTTGGCCGTGGAAGCGGCGCTCCGGGGCGCCAAAACGTCGCGGCCGCGCCCCGGAGGGCGCGGCCGCTGAACGTCGTCAAACCCTTCTGGCGCAAGGCCTTCGAGGTTTTCGATGTAAGCGGGGACGGTCAAGGCGACGCACCCCCAAGCCCAGGTTAACGGTACTGCTGGATCCGGGTGGTCCGCAGGCCCGCCATGCCGTGGCGATCGATCGACTGCTGCCAAGCGAGGAATTCCTCGTTGGTCAGCTTATAGCGGTCACAAGCCTCGTCCAGCGAGAGCAGGCCACCGCGAACGGCGGCCACGACCTCGGCCTTGCGACGGATGACCCAACGTTGGGTCTCCGGCGGCGGCAAATCGGACAGGGTGAGCGGCGCGCCGGTGGGCCCGATCACATACTTCTCACCCCGGCTGTTCGTGCGCTGCTGCTGCAACATGGCTTTACGCCTTTCCCACAACCATCACTGTTGGAGGCCACTATAGGCGCCGCCTAATAACAGCGGCTTAATCCCAATAGTAAAGAAAGGCCTAAACAAGACGGCTCTTAGCACTCCGCCGTGTCTCAACGTGAGACACGAGTATTAAAGAAGGTTAAACCCGCTGATTAGCGCTTAATATTCAGAAGCTCCTCAAGCATCTGATCGGCGGTGGTGATGATCTTCGACGAGGCGGAGTAAGCACGTTGCGTGGTGATCAAGCCGGTAAACTCGGTCGAGAGGTCGACGGTCGAAGCTTCCAGAGTAGAAGGCGCCAGCGCGCCGGCTCCGCCCTGCCCCGGAGCCTTAAGGCTATAGGTGCCGCTCTCGTTGGTGACGCGATAGGCGTTGCCGTTAACCCCCTTCAGACCGTTCGGGTTCGAGAAGGTCGCGACCGCCACCTGGGCGATCCGGCGGGTGACGCCGTTGTCGAAGATGGCCGAGACGTAGCCGTCCTCGTCGACCTCGATGTTGGTCAGGTTGCCGAAGGCCGTGCCGTTGGTGTTCACCGACTGAACGACCGACTGGCTGTTGTACTGGGTCAGGCCGCCGGCGGCGCTGGCCAGGTCGATCTGGACGTCTTGGGTGTCGATGCCCAGGCCGTCGGCCCAGACCGGCGGCTGGGGCAGCGGCGCGGCGGGCGGCGCGGGTTGGACGACCAGCGGCGTGCCCGAGGCCTGGATCGAGATCGAGGTCGGAACCGTGGTGCCGAACAGGCCGCCGGTGCTCTGCAGCTTGCCGTCGGTGGTGAAGCTGACGATGCCGGTGCTGATCTGACCGTTGCCGTTGTTGGCGAGGTCGCCCGGCTTGGCGCGCAGTTCGGCGTACCACTGGTTCGGGCCCGGGGCCTTCAGCAGCGAGAGGGTGACGGTGCGCTGGCCGCCCTTGGAGTCCGACAGCGGGATCTGGATCTCGAAGTCCGGCTTGACGCCCTTGGTGTTGTCCTTGGCGTAGTCCGACATCGACCAGGTGGCCGGGTCGTACAGCTTGCCCGTCTTGGCGTCGGCGTCGGTGGTGAGGCCCAGGGCCGCCAGGCTGACCGTGGTCGGCGTGGCGTTGGTGTCGATATCGAAGTCGGTCAGCGAGCCGGAAGCCGTGGCGGCCGCCTTGGGCTTCAGGGTCGAGGTGGCGATATTGCCGGCCGCGTCATAACCGATGATGCCGGTGGCGATCACCACGCCGTTTTCCTTGACGTCGACCTGGTACTCGTTGTTGCCCGAAGCCGCCGGATTGGTGACGCCCGTCGAGCTGTAGACCACGTCATACGAGCGCGGCGTGGTGGCCGGAACGGTCGCGACGTTGGTGAACGAGGGATTGCCGGCGGTGCCGACCTTGTACGACACGGCGGCGGCCACCGGCTGCTCGGAGCGCAGATTGGCGTTGATGCCGACGCGGGTGGTCTTCTCGGCGGTGCCGCCAACGGTGCCGACGTTGATCGACGACAGCTGCATCAGGTCCGACGGGTCGGGCGTGATCGTGCCGGTGACCGGGTCGGCCAGCCAGCCCTGCAGATAGAGACCGGCGTCGTTGCGCAGGTAGCCCAGGCTGTCCAGCTGGAACGAACCGGCGCGGGTGAACGAGCGCGTGTCGGTGGCGGTCAAGTTCTCGGGCTTCTCGGTGGCGACGAAGAAGCCCGCGCCCGAGATCGACAGGTCGAGGTTGGAGGTCGTCGACTGGGTCAGACCCTGCTGGCTGATGAACTGGTGCGTCTGGGCCTTCACGCCGCCGGCGCTGTAGGTCTGGTTCTTCGAACCGGAGGTGACCAGAGTCGAGAAGTTAGCGCTGGAGCGCTTGTAGCCGACCGTGTTGACGTTGGCGATGTTGTCCGAGATCGCGGCCAGGGCCGAAGAGTTGGCGACCAGACCGGAAACGCCGGCGAGCATGGCGCTGTTGATGCTCATAACGGTAATCCTGCGTTGAAAGGGTTCGAGGGTTCAGCGCGGTTTGCGTTTGGATCCCGGGGAAGACCGTCTTCCGAGGATCGCGTCGGCGTCGTTCTAACGCCCGGTCGATAGTTTGATCAGGCGGCCTTGGGGGTCGTCTGGTCGCTGGTGGTTGCGGTCGCCGCGGCGGTGATGCCGATGACGTTGTCGATGGGAATGGCCTGGCCATCGACGATGACCTTGGCCTGGCCGGTGGAGTTGTCGACGGCGGTGACGACGCCCTCGCTGCGGCCCTTGATGTTCGTGACCTTGATGTCCTTGGCGTCGGCGCCGACGGCCTTGACGTTGACCGTATAGACGCCGCCGTCGGCCAGCTGGGCGCCGGAGTCGTCCTTGCCGTCCCAGGTGATGGTGTGGTCGCCGCTCTTCTGGTCGTCCGGCTTGAGGGTGCGGACGACCTTGCCGGCCGCGTTCTTGATTTCGACGGTCAGCGAGGTCGAGCCGCCCGCCTGGGTCCAGGAGAACGTCGCCTTGCCGTTCTTGAGGGTCGAGTTGTCGGTGGTCGCGGTGACCTGCTTGCCGATCATCGACACGCCTTCGGACAGGCCCGTGCCGGTGTTCATGCCCACCAGGGCCGCCAGCAGGTCGTTCGTCACGAGCTGCTGCTCGACCCCGGTCATCTGGGTGATCTGCTGGGTCATCTGGGTCGTGTCGGTCGGCGACAGCGGATCCTGGTTCTTCAGCTGCGTGGTCAGCAGCTTCAGGAAGGTTTCCGTGTTGGACGCCACCGACTTCTTGCCGTTGTTGATACGGTCAAGAACCGAGGTGGTGCTCTGCGAGGAGACGGTGCTGGCCATGGGCGCTTCCTAGATCCGGATGTCCAGGCCGCTGTCGGCGGCCGTCTTCAGGCCGGGCAGCAGGTCGGAGGGGGTGACGACAATCTCTTCCTCGGCGTTCATCGCCGCCTGGAAGGCGCGGCCCGAGAAGGCGCGCTGACCCTGATCGTTCCAGCCGTCGAAGGCGAAGAAGGCGTTGGGGTTCTGGCCGTTGTTCTGGCTGGAGACGTCGAAGGACAGAGCGTTGTCGGCCACATTGAAGCCAGCGTCCGCGAGGGCTTGGCGCAGTTCGCCGGCTTTGTTGCGCAGTTCCTGCGCCGCATGGACGGTGTCGAACCGCATGGAGGCGGTCAGGGCCCCGTCGCGAGCGATCTCGATGCGCACATCGACCTTGCCCAGGCCTTCGGGCGTCAAGGCGACGTCGAAGCGGGTGGTCTTGGCGTCGGCCTTCTTGACGATCTCCGCCGAAAGCGCGGCGACGGTCTCGGGCGAACCGCGGACCGGCGCGGGCGCGGCGGCCTGGGTCGAGGCGTTGACAACCGGCGCGGTCGCGACCGGCGGCGGGGCGATCGTGGGGGCCGGCGCGTTGGCCTGGGCCGGCGCTTCGACCGCGACGGAGCTGGCCGCGTTCGGCGTCTTGGCGTCGCCGCCGGCCTCGGAGGTCGCCGCCTCGGCGCTGACCACCGCCGTCACGGCCTGAGCGGTCTCCACCGGCGCGGCGTCGGCCAGCTTGGCCTGGATTTGGTTCTGCGCGGAGACCTTGGCGGTCTCGACCGGCTTGGCGGCTGGCGCGGCCTCGGCCGTCTCGGCGGCGTCGGCCGCGACCTGGGCGGCGACAGCCTCTCCAGGCGTCGCGGCGGCGTCGGCCTCCGGCGCGGCGAGCACCGGCGCGGTGATAGGCTGCGGAGCGGCGGGCGCGATCGTCGCCTGGACGATCGGCGCGGCGGCGGCCTTGGCCGTGTCAGCGGCCGGCTTGGCGGTCTCGGCGGGCTTGGCCGTGGCCACAGCCGGCGCTTCGGCGGCCTGCGCCGTGACGGCCTGCTCGGCAACCGCCTGCGCGGCGACGGGCGTCGGCGCGGCCTCGCCCGCGTTCAGCTTGGACAGAGCCTCCAGCGCGGCGGCGTCGACAGCCGCGCTCTCGGCGACAGCGGCGGCGGCCGTCTGGGGGGCGGTGGCGGCCGGCTGGGCGGGCTTGGCCTCGGCCTGGTTGGCGGTCTTTTCGAGAAGCGGCTCTTGCGTCGCCGCCTGGGCGTCGGCTTGGGCCAGGGCGGCGAAGGTCGGCGTTTGCCCGGCTTCGACAACCGGCGCTTCGGCCGGGATCGCTGTTTCGGCGACTTCGGGCTGAGCCTGGACCGGCGCTTGCACGGGCGCGGCCATCGCCGCGATCAGGGCCGCGGCGGCGGCGGCCTGGGCGGCGGCGTCGATCTGAGCCGCGTCCTGGCTGACGTTGGCGGCGGTGTCGGCGACCTGATCGGCCTTGGCGTCCGCCTTGTCGGCCTTGGCCTCGGTGTGATCCGCGGCCGCGTCCGCCTTGGCGTCAGCATTGGCGGCCACCTTGTCGGCAGCCTTGTCAGCCACCTTGTCGGCGGCGACTTGATCGGCCTGATCGGCGCGAGCGTCCTGAGCCGCGTCGGATCGCGCGTCGGCTCGAGCCTCGGCCCGATCGGCGGCGGCGGAGTCGGCCTTGGCCTCGGTCTTGGCG
Source organism: Caulobacter sp. X (assembly GCF_002742635.1). Taxonomy (NCBI): domain Bacteria; kingdom Pseudomonadati; phylum Pseudomonadota; class Alphaproteobacteria; order Caulobacterales; family Caulobacteraceae; genus Caulobacter; species Caulobacter sp. X. The sequence goes on from NZ_PEGF01000001.1 coordinate 1,439,173, forward strand.
GGGCGGTCGGCCGGCTTGGACGAACGGACGTCCTCGTCGCGGGCGTCGCTCTTGGACTCGGCGCGAGCCGAAGCGCGGGGGGCGGGCGTGTCGTCCTTGCGGCCAGCGATGGCCATCAGGGCGTCGAAGCCGTCATTGGCCGACTTCGCGCCGACGGCCGGGGTCGGCGCGGCGGGAAGAGCGGCGGTGGGTGCGGCGATCGCGGTCATTCGCAGTCGAAGCTCGGTTGGGCGGCGGTCCATAACGAACGCGCCTTTGCCGCTCCTCCCCAGCAATGGTTGGGCCAACTCCGAAAAACACCATCAAAATGCTGTTTTTATTGAAGTTAATCGCTCGTTTACGATCGCGAACCTGCCTCCGAGCGGCGCTTTTTGCCCAGTTCGACGGGCGCTTGGGGACCGGAGTTGCCGCGTCGGCGGGTCGCGCCCCGACTTGGCGCCCTCCTTGCGCATGACATCTCGTCGAATATCCGACCCACGGAACTCTTCGCCATGAAATTCAATGGCTTGGCATATATCGGGATCCTGATCCCCACCCCGCCCCGGCAAGTTTCGCCGGGCAAGGACGCGTCGTGCGTTGCGCGGTTTGCCGAGCTGAAAGGATCGTTCGCATGTCGCTGAACTCGATCATGGGCACGGCGACGTCCGGCATGATGGCGGCCCAGACGGGCCTGCGCATCACGTCCGACAACATCGCCAACGTCAACACCAAGGGCTATGTCCGCAAGACGATCTCCCAGTCGAACATGCTGTCGAACGGCATGGGCGTCGGGGTCAGCATCGACGCCATCAAGCGCGCGACGGACCGCTTCCTGACCACGGCCAGCCTGAACGCGGCCTCGGACAGCAGCCGCGCCGGCGTGATCGCCCAGTCGCTGAACAACGTGCAGCAGCTGTTCGGGGACCCGACAGGCGACACCAGCTTCTTCTCGCGCCTGGACGACATCTTCACCGCCTTCTCCAAGGCGCAGGACGATCCCTCCTCGTCGCTGCTGCGGACCCAGGCCCTCACGCGGGTGGATCAATTCCTCAGCGAGTCGAGCCGCATCACCTCGTCGATCTCCAAGCTTGGCAAGGACGCCGACACGCGCATCTCGGGCGACGTCGATCGCGTCAACGACCTGCTCAGCCAGATCGACGCCCTCAACACCGATATCACCCGCGCCAGGGTGGCGGGCGCCGACGCGACGGGCGCCGAGAACGTGCAGAGCGGCCTGGTCGACGAGCTGTCCAAGCTGATGAACGTCCAGGTCACGCCGCGCACCATGGGCGGCGTGGTCGTTCGGTCGACCGAGGGCCTGCCGCTGGCGGGCGACGGCGCGGCCAGGGTCACCTACCAGACCTCGCCGACGGCCACGGGCTACCTGACGGTCCAGCTCGCCAATGGCTCGGAAATGCCGACCCCTCTCAATATCTCCAGCGGCGAGATCCGGGGCCTGATGGAGGTGCGCAACACCGAGCTGGTCAATCTGTCCGACCAGCTGGGCGAATTCACCTCGCGCGCGGCCGAGGAGATCAACCGCGCCGCCAACGCCGCCTCGGCGGTGCCGGCACCGACCACCCTGAACGGCCGCGACACGGGCCTCGACGCCCAGGCGGCGATCACCGGCTTCACCGGCAAGACGACGATCGCCCTGACCGACAGCAGCGGCGTGATCCAACGCCGGATCGACATCGACTTCGACGCCGGGACCATGAGCATCAACGGCGCGGCGGGTCCGGCCTTCACCCCAGCCAACTTCATGACCCAGCTGAACACCGCCATGGGCGGCATGGGCGGCGCCGGCTTCTCGGGCGGCGCCCTCAACCTGTCGGGGACCGGCGGCCTGGGGGTCGCGGTCGCGGACGACCCGACCACGCCCGCCGACAAGGCCGGCAAGGGTTTCAGCCACTATTTCGGCCTGAACGACATCATCCGCACCAACGGCTACTCGCCCTATGAGACGGGCCTGACCGCGGCGGACCCGCACGGCTTCACCTCGGGCACCATGACCATCCGCCTGACCGACGTCGAAGGCGGCCGGATCCGCGACGTCGTGGTCGACGCGCCCGTCGGCGGCACCGTGCAGAACCTGCTCGACGCGCTGAACTCACGCGCCTCGGGGGTCGGGCTCTATGGCCAGTTCACGCTGAACGCCAAAGGCCAGATGACCTTCACATCGAACACCACCACGCCGGTGACCATGTCCGTTGTCGGCGACACCACCGAGCGCGGCGTCGGCGGCCCTTCGGTCAGCCAGCTGTTCGGCGTGGGTCCCGCCGAGCGCAGCACCCGGGGCGAGAAGTTCTTCGTCAGCACGGCGATGGACCAGAACCCAACGCTGCTGCCCTTCGCCAAGCTGGACCTGACCCAGGCGGTCGGCGGGGCCGCCGCCCTGGCGATCGGCGACGGCCGCGGCGCCCTGGCCCTGGCGAAGTCTGGCGACACCGTCACCAACTTCTCGGCGGCCGGCGACGCGACGCCCGCGACCATGAGCGTCTCGCGCTACGCGGCCGACTTCAGCGGCGCCATCGCCCGCAAAGCCAACACCGCCGAAAGCCGCAAGGACTCCGCCGAGGCGGTCGCCACCGAAGTCGACAGCCAGCGCCAGTCCGAAGAGGGCGTGAACCTCGACGAAGAGCTGATCAACCTGACCACATACCAGCAGGCGTTCAACGCCTCGGCCCGCCTGATCCAGGCGACCAAGGACATGTACGACGTGCTAACCGGACTTGTGAGCTAAGCCATGACCCGAGTTTCCACCGTCCAGAACTACAACGTCATGACGTCCAACCTCATGCGGGCCCAAATCCGCCAGAGCGACGTCGGCGCGCAGGTCTCCAGCCAGAAGGTCGCCACCGACCTGAAGGGCTATGCCAAGAACGCCGAGATGCTGACGGCCATGCGCAGCACCCAGGCGCGCCTCGACGGCCTGATCGACCAGTCGAAACTGGTCACCAATCGGCTGCAGATGCAGGACACCGGCCTCGGCAAGGTCGCCGACTCCACCAAGGCCGCGCGCGAGGCCATCGCCAACGCCCTGGCCTCCGGCAGCGCCCAGACCCTGATGCAGCAACTCCAGGCCGCGTTTGGCGATGTCGTTCAGGGTCTGAACACCAAGTCGAACGGCCTCTACGTCTTCTCGGGCGCAAAGACTGACACCGAGACGACCTCGGCCACCAGCATGGCCGACCTGACCCTGGCGCCCACCACGGCCTCGCTGTTCAACAACGACCAGTACATCGCGACCAACCGGATCGACGAGCAGACCAGCGCCAAGACCGGCGTGCTCGGCGACGCCTTCGGCGTGCCCGTGTTCGACGCGTTCAAGCAGATCCAGGCCTATGTCGACGCCAATGGGGCGTTCACCGGCAAGCTGAACGACACCCAGGTGAACTTCCTGAAGGGCCTGCTGCCCACCTTCGACTCCGCCTACAAGGGTGTGGTCGACGTCCAGGGCAAGAACGGCGTCACCCAGAAGCGCTTCGAGACCGCCCATACCGATCTCCAGAACCAGGCCGACCTGCTGACCGGCATGGTCGGCGACATCGTCGACGTCGACATGGCCGACGCGGTGACCCGGCTGGAGTCGGCCAAGCTGGCCGTCCAGGCCTCGGCCCAGGTGTTCAGCAGCCTGCAGCAGTCGTCGCTGCTGAACGTGCTGAAATAGGGGCGAACCTCGCAAATCCGACGTTCCGCCGCTATATGGCGGCGATGACCGCCGAGTTTCCGACCAAGACCGACACCGCAGACGCCGACGCCCTGATCGCCCGCGCCGTCGAACAGGCGCGCGCCGCCGTCGGCCTGCCGGAGGGAACCCGGATCGTCGCGGCCATGTCCGGCGGCGTGGACTCGACCGTCACCGCCGCCCTGCTGGCCCGCGCCGGCTATGACGTCGTCGGCGTCACCCTGCAGCTCTACGACCATGGCGCGGCGATCTCGCGCAAAGGCGCCTGCTGCGCCGGCCAGGACATCCTGGACGCCCGCATGGCCGCCGAGCGGATCGGCATCCCGCACTACGTGCTCGACTACGAAAGCCGCTTCCGCGAGCAGGTCATCGAGGACTTCGCCGACGCCTATCTGCGCGGCGAGACGCCGATCCCATGCGTGCGCTGCAACCAGACCGTCAAGTTCCGCGACCTCCTGGACGTCGCCCGCGACCTGGGGGCCGAGGCCATGGCCACCGGCCACTACGTCCAGCGCGGCATGCCCGCCGGGACGAACCGCCCGCAGCTGCGCCGCGCCGCCGACCCGGCCAAGGACCAGAGCTACTTCCTGTTCGCCACCACGCGCGAGCAGCTGGATTTCCTGCGCTTCCCGCTGGGCGGCATGGACAAGCCGACTGTCCGCGCCGTCGCCGCGGGCCTGGGCCTCTCGATTGCCGACAAGCCCGACAGCCAGGACATCTGCTTCGTGCCCGAGGGCAAGTACACGACCGTCATCGACCGCATCCGACCGCAAGGCGCGGAAGCCGGCGACATCGTGCACCTGGACGGCCGCGTGCTGGGCCGCCACGAGGGCGTGACCCGTTACACGATCGGCCAGCGCCGAGGCCTCAACGTCGCCGTCGGCGATCCGCTGTTCGTTGTGAAGATCGACGCCGACAAGCGCCAGGTGATCGTCGGTCCGCGCGAAGCCCTGCTGACCGCCGCCCTGACCTTGAAGGAAACCAACTGGCTGGGCGGCCAGGACGATCTTGAGGCGGCCGCCCAGGACGGCCAGCCGGTGCTGGCCCGCGTCCGCTCGACCCGCGAGCCGGTCCCCGGCCGCCTGACGCTGATGGACGGCGAGGTCGCGGTGGCCTTCGACGGGGCGGAAGAAGGCGTCGCCCCGGGCCAGGCCTGCGTGCTCTACGACCCGGCCGATCCCACGCGCGTCCTGGGCGGCGGCTTCATCGCGCGGGCCGTGCGGGCGATGGATCTGGCGACGGCCTGACTCAAGGATCGAAAGACGGCCTCCGGGGTTGTGCAAACGACACGCCCTGGAGGACCCGCATGCTTCGATCCCTGCTCATCGGCCTTTCGGCCGGCTCCCGCGCGCTGACGCCGCTGGCCACCGTCAGCGAGGCGGCCCGCAGCGGCCAGCTCGCCGAGACCAATCCGGCCGTCCGCCTGCTGGCCCATCCGCTGTTCTCGGCGGGCTCCAAGGCGCTGGCGGCGGGCGAGCTGTGGGGCGACAAGCTGAAGTCGGCGCCGGACCGCATCGTACCCGCCGGGATCGTCGCGCGCCTGCTGGCGGGCGGCCTTGCGGGCGCGGCCCTTGCCCCACGCAGGCATCTCGTGCTGGGCGCGGCCCTCGGCGCCGGCGCGGCGGTCGCGGCGTCCTACGTCACCTTCGGCGCCCGCATGAAGGCCCTGCGCCGCTGGGGCCAGACGCCGACCGGCCTGGTCGAGGACGCCCTGACCTTGGGCGCGGCCCAATGGGTCGTGCGAGGCGCCAAGTGAGCAAGCCGGAAAAGACCACCGCGCCGAAGCCGCCGGAAACGCTCAAGCCCGTGAAGGTCACGGCCGAAGGCGTCCGCCGTCAGCGCCAGCACATCAAGGAACTGACCGGCGAGGACCCGCTGCGGGGCGGCGTCGCGGACTAGTCGTCCATCTCCTCGAAAGCCAAGCCGATCTTGAAGAGGCAATAACCGGTCTCGTCCACGAGCCGGGCGACGTCCGCGGCGGTGTCTTCGCGCCCTCGCGTGAAGGTGTGACGCCAGTCCTCTTCACGCGCCTCGGCGGGAAAGCCGGCGCCCTCGGCGATCACCAGTCGATAGGCTGGCTTCGTCCGGTGGACGTGAAAACGGTAGCTCACTCCGCCGCCATGTTCGCCGCTTCCAGCGCCTCGCCCACGGTCAGGCTGTCGGCTTGGCGCGAGGTGCGCTCCAGGTCGCGGCGCCCCACCACCTCGCCGCACGCCTCGCAAGCCAGAACCGGATGGAAGGCGCAGCCGCATGTCTTGTGCGTGAAGAGCACCGGCGAGTTGTCGCGGCCATAGACGTGGCGGTCGCCCCACTCGGCCATGGTCAGCAGCACCGGCGACAGGGCCAGGCCCTTCTCGGTCAGCCAGTATTCGTGGCGCGGCGGTCGTTCGGAATAGCGGCGGGTCTCCATGACGCCGTGGCTGACCAGACTCTTCAGGCGCGCGGCCAGCACGTTGCGGGCGACTCCCAGCCGCTCCTGCCATTGCTCGAAGCGCTTCACCCCGGCGAAGGCGTCGCGCAGGATCAGCAAGGTCCACGGATCGCCCACGACCTCGAGGGTGGCGGCGACCGAGCAGCGTTCGTTGGTGTAGTCAGCGGTTCGACCCATGGACGGAGGGTGCGGCGTTCCGCGAGGGAAAGCAAGAGCGTTGCGTTTGAAGATGAACCAATGTAGGTTTTTATTTGCAATTGACTCTCTCGGTTATTGCGAACTGGCGAGCGGCCGCTGGCGTCCACCAGCGGTCGCTCGCCCCTTTCCCATCACGATCTCGCAAGCCCCTTGCGCGGGATGCGGCGATGAGGGCCTATCCCACCTCAAAAGCCTTCCAGGGAGAAATTCATGTCCGCCGCCGATCCCGTCGTCATCGTCTCCTACGCCCGCACGCCGATGGGCGGCTTCCAGGGCGCCCTGGGCGGGGTGAAGGCCACCGAGCTGGGCGCGACGGCGGTGAAGGCCGCGATCGCGCGCGCCGGGGTGGCGGGCGACAAGGTCGAGCAGATCATCATGGGCTGCGTGTTGCCGGCCGGGCTTGGCCAGGCGCCGGCCCGCCAGGCTGCGCTGGGCGCGGGCCTGCCGCTCTCGGTCGAGGCCACCACCGTCAACAAGATGTGCGGCAGCGGCATGCAGGCCGCGATCATGGCCCACGACGCCCTGGCGGCCGGCTCTGTCGACCTGGTGGTCGCGGGCGGCATGGAGAGCATGACCGGCGCGCCCTATCTGATGGCCAAGCACCGCGGCGGGGCCCGCATCGGCCACGACCAGATCTGGGACTCCATGTACCTGGACGGCCTCGAGGACGCCTACACGCCCGGCAAGCTGATGGGCGCCTTCGCCGAGGACACAGCCGCCCAGTACCAGTTCACCCGCGAGGCCATGGACGCCTACGCGACCAAGGGCCTCGCCAAGGCCAAGACCGCCATCGAGACCGGCGCCTTCAAGGCCGAGATCACGCCGGTGACGGTCCAGACCCGCAAGGGCAGCGAGGTCGTCGACACCGACGAGCAGCCGCTGAAGGCCGACCCGGCCAAGATCCCGACCCTCAAGCCCGCCTTCGCCCGCGACGGCGGCATCACGGCGGCCAACAGCTCCTCGATCAGCGACGGCGCCGCCGCCCTGGTCATGACGCGCGAGAGCGTCGCCAAGGCCCTGGGCCTGCCGATCGTCGCCCGCGTCGCCGGCCACGCCGCCCACGCCCACGAGCCGGGCCTCTTCACCACCGCCCCGGTTCCGGCCATGCGCAAGGCTTTGAAGAAGGCCGGCTGGAGCGTCGAGGACGTCGACCTGTTCGAGGTCAACGAGGCCTTCGCGGTCGTCGCCATGATCGCCCAGCAGGAGCTCGGCATCCCCGAGGACAAACTCAACGTCAACGGCGGCGCCTGCGCCCTGGGCCACCCGATCGGCGCCTCGGGCGCGCGGATCCTCTGCACCTTGATCTCGGCCCTGCAGGCGCGGGGCGGCAAGAAGGGCCTGGCGTCGCTCTGCATCGGCGGCGGCGAGGCCACGGCGATGGCGGTGGAGTTGGTCTGAGACCGGACGGCGGCGGATCAGCAATCGACAAGCGCGACCCGCGCACGATAGCGTCTCCACCTTGGGTTGGGAGACACCATCGAATGCTACGCAAAGCCATACTGGTCATCGCCGCCGCCAGCCTCCTGTCGGGCTGCAGTCCGGATCCAAAGGCGACCAAGATCACACCGGAACTCCTGGAGGATCCGGCCAAGATCCAGAAGGTCGCCAACCGCCTGGAGCCGGCGGACCGGGAGTTATTTGGCCGTTACGTGCTCGGGCGCACGATCAGCGCCAAGACTGGACTGGGGGCCTCTCCGACAAACGCCCAAGGCAAGGACCCGGCGACCGTCGCCGAGGCGATCGAGGTCATGAAGGCCTTCGACGCCAACGCCAAGCGGCGCGACGCGCTTGCCGCCGAGCGCGACGCCAAGATCGCCGAACTGGAAAAGAAGCAAGAGGCCTTGAAGGGGCCCATGGAGCAATCGGGTTATGCGCCCAAGGAGACCGAAGCCTACAACGCCGTCGGTCGCGAGAAGACGGCCCTCTGGGATGACTACGAAAAGCGTATCGAGGCGATCAAGTAACCGTCCGCTTTCGATACCGGTGATGGAGCAACGAGGCGGCTCGTCGGCAACGCGAGCCGCCTCACCCGCGTTGGAAAGGTCATGACCGACACCTTCCGCCACAACCCCGAACTCAGCCGCTACGAGCTGGAGGTCGACGGCCTGCTGGCCTTCGCCGACTATCAGCGGTCCGGCCACCGGCTAGTGATCCCGCACGTCGAGGCCGATCCCGCCCTGCGCGGCACGGGCGCGGCCGGACGGCTGATGACCAAGGTGGCCGAGACCGCCCGCGCCGAGGGCATGCGGATCACCCCGCTCTGCTCCTACGCGGCCGCCTGGTTGAAGCGGAACGACCCGGACCTGATCGCCTAGGGCTGCTTGGGTGCGGGCGGCGGGCTCTCGAAGCTGCCAGCGGGTCCCGGGAACACGATCGGGCTCTCCCAGCCGTCGGCGCTGACCGAGGACACCCCGAAGAAGTAGTCGTCGATCACCACGTCCTTCAGGGTCGTCGTCGCGGCCGGGCCCGGCGCCCAGCGGTTCAGGCGCCAGGTCGGGTCGGTGGTTACGCGCCACCAGACGCGATGGCCGGCCGCGCCGGGCGTCGGAGCCCACGAGACCTTGGTGTCCGGGCTGACCGCGCCCTCGATCTTGACGCCCGACGGCGGCGGCGGGGCCGAGGCCAGGCTAGCCATCGCCACCACGTTCAGCCGCGTCACCTGCGCCAGATAGGCGAAGTCCACGCCCTCGATCGTATCGCCATAGGCCTTGCCGTTCTCGGTCCGTAGGTCCTGGTGTTGGCGGTCGTAGTTCTCGACGGCCTCGGTCACCCGCACGGCTGGATAGCCAGCCTCCAATAGCGGCACCTGGTCGCCGCCGCGGCCATAGCGGTCAGTGCGATAGACCATCACCACGTCGAAATTAGTCAGGTACTTGTCAGCCAGACCGTCCAGGTAGCGGGCCAGGTTGCGCGAGGGGCTGTCGACCTCGCCGCCGTTGTAGCGTCGGCCATTGGCCTGCTCGGGCGTCTCGACCGCCTTGGTGCCTTCCGAGAAGACCCGGACGTGGGTGTTGTCCATCACCCCGCTCTGGCCGCGGCTGTTGCCGACGATGTCGTTGTTGAGGTCGGCCTCGACCTTCCAGCCGTTGGCCTTGGCGTAGTCGGCCAGCACCTTGCCGCCCAAGAGGCCCTGCTCCTCGCCCGACAGCACGGCGAACACCAGGGTGGCGGGGAACCTGTGCTTGGACAGCACCCGCGCGGCCTCGATCACCGCCGCCACGCCCGAGCCGTCGTCATTGGCGCCCGGCGCGTCGCTGGTGAAGTTCATGACGTCGGTGACGCGGCTGTCGATATGGCCGGCGATGATGATCACGCGGTTCGGGTCCGAGGTCCCCTTCTGGATCGCCAGGACGTCCATCACTTCGGTCGGGTTTGGAACGCGACGGCCGGTCACGACCTGGGACGGGGTCTCGACGGTCAGGCAGCCGCCGCAGTCCTTGGAAATGGCCTCGAACCGCGCCTTGGCCCAGCGGCGCGCCGCGCCGATCCCGCGTGTCTCGGACTTGGTGTCCGACAGGGTGTGGCGCGTGCCGAAGCCCACCAGCGAGCGGATCGTGCTCTCCAGCGCCTTGGCGTCGACATCGGCGGCGACGGTCCGCAGCAGCGGCTGGTCCGTGGAGGGAGCGGGCGTTTCGGCGTGAGCGACGCCGGCCGCCATCAGGCCGGCGGCGAGGACGAGGGACAGGCGCATGGCGACTCCGGATCAGGAGCGCGAACGTTGCCGATACCAGCGATCGCCGACAACACATTTTCCGGATACTGAACGCTAGGCCTGCGAGGCCTGCGCGGCCATGAACGCCACCCGATCCAGGACCTCGGGCCCCGCCGCCGGTCCGGCCGCGTAGGTGAAGTGCTCCGGCGTGATCGGCTTGCCGCTGATCCGGTCGACGAGGATCGGCTCGGCGGCCTGGCCAGTCTCGCGATCGACCAACTGGCCGGCGATCCCCTCGACGGCGAAGTGGCGGTTGCCGAAGGCCAGCATCGCCGTCAGCACCCCGCCGAAGTCGCGGCCCAGGTCCGTCAGCACGTACTCGTAGCGTGGCGGCCGCGTGCTGTAGGCGCGCTTTTCCAGCAGGCCGTTCTCGACCAGGGCCGCCAGGCGCTTGGTCAGGATGTTGGGCGCCACGCCCAGGCTCTTCTCGAACTGATCGAAGCGGGTCAGGCCCTGGTTGGCGTCGCGCAGGATCAGGAAGGTCCAGCCATCGCCCACGCGATCGACGGTGCGGGCGACCGGACATTGGGTGAGGGCGCGTTCAGATCTGCTCATGACGAAATATTTGGCCACTCACTTGCGAAATGCAAGTTACCTCATAGCTAGAGTCCCGAGCCGGACCGATGGGGCCTCGGCAAAGGACTTGAGACGACCATGAGCGACAGCAACATCCAAGGCGCGGCCCTGATCACCGGCGCCTCCACCGGCATCGGCGCGACCTATGCCGACCGCCTGGCCAAGCGCGGCCAAGACCTGATCCTGGTGGCCCGCGACGAGGCCCGCCTCAACGCCCAGGCCGAGCGGCTGCGCGCCGAGACCGGCGTGAAGGTCGAGGTCATCAAGGCGGACCTGACGAACAAGGCCGATCTGGCCAAGCTGGAGCAGCGCCTGGCGACCGACACGGCCATCACCGCCCTGGTCAACAACGCCGGCGTCGCGGGCGCGAACGATTTCGTCAGCACCGATCCCGACGCCTTCGAGAAGATGATCCAGCTGAACATCGTGGCGGTCACCCGCCTGGCCTCGGCGGCGGCCCGCAACTTCGTTCCGCGCAACGCCGGGACGATCATCAACCTGGCCTCGGTGGTCGGCCTGATGCCGGAGCTGAACATGCCCGTCTACGGCGCGACCAAAGCCTTCGTGATCTATCTGACCCAGGGCCTGCGCTTCCAGCTGGGCGACTCCGCCGTGCGCCTGCAGGCGGTGCTGCCCGGCGCCACCCGCACCGAGATCTGGGACCGTTCGGGCCAGGACATCAACGCCGTCGATCCGAACATGGTCATGGACGTCGACGACATGGTCGACGCGGCGCTGGCCGGCTTCGACCAGGGCGAGCTGGTGACGATCCCGTCGCTGCCCGACGCCGCCGATTGGGAAGCCGCCCTGGCGGCCAAGGCCAAGCTCTATCCGAACCTGTCGCGCAACCAGCCGGCCGAGCGTTTCAGGTAGGCCTGAAAACGGAATCCTCGCCGGCGCGGCGCTCACTCCCGCGCCGGCGAGTCCGCCCAGGATCGGCGCTCCGGCTTGATGCCGACCGAAGAGCCCATCCGGAACGCTGGGGGAACTAGCTGAGGACCATCACGACGACGCGGCGGTTCTGGGCCCGGCCCTCGCGCGTCTCGTTCGGGGCGACCGGGGCGTCCTGGCCGTAGGAGATCGTCGCCATCCGGTTCAGGGCGACGCCGTGCTGGCTGAGGAACTTGCGCACCGTCTCCGCGCGCTTCTCGCCGAGCTCGTCGTTGTATTCCTTCGAGCCGGAGTTGTCGGTGTGACCCTGGATCTCCAGGTAGACGTTCTTGTTGTCGGCCTTCAGCTTCTCGGCGAATTCGCCCAGGCGCTGCTCGGCTTCCGGCGACAGGGTGGCGGCGTTGACCGGGAACTTCACCGAGTCATCGCTGAGCACCAGGGCGTACTGGAACTTGCCCTCGGCCAGCTTGCCGGCCTTGGTGGCGCGATCCAGCGCTTCCTTGGCGGTCTGGTCCAACTCGCCGATCTGGGTGTCGTGAGCGCTGACCCGCTCGCTGACCGCCCCGACCTGGGTGTTGACGTACTTCTTGGTCGCGCAGCCGCTGACCGTAAGGCCGCCCATCACCAGGGCGGCGGCGACCATCATGGTCTTGGAGCTTGCTATCATCTTGGTCTCGTCCGTAGTGACGCGGCGTCCTGCAACGCTCGCATCGTCAAAACGGACAGCCGAACTTGGCCAAAGATGGGCGCGATTCCGGCGCTTCCGAGCCAAGCTTGAGCGTTGAATTACAAGCACATTATAGCCGCGCGCGAACCCCGACGACGGACTTTGGTTCCGATGAAAAATTATCCGTCGTCGGCGCCTGACAGCCACGCCAGGAAGGCTTTCAGGGCCGGACTCGGGGTCTTCGACTTCAGCCAGGTCAGCCAGTAGCGGCCCGCACCAACCTCGATGTCGAAGGGCCGGACCAGGCGGCCTTGGGCGAGGTCCCGACTGAACATATTGGGCGGCGCCAGCGCCACGCCAAGACCCTGGATCGCGGCTTCCACCATCACCCAGGAACTGTCGAACACCGGACCCCGGATCGGCGGCGGCGAGAGGCCGGCGGCGGCGAACCAGTCGGGCCAGTCCGCGGCGCGGTAGCTGCGCAGCAGGGTCTCGCCGAACAGATCCCGAGGCTGGGCCAAGCGCTCGGCCACCGCCGGGGCGCACAGCGGGCTCATCGGCGCTGCGAACAGAGGCGCGGCCTCGGTGCCATGCCAGGCGCCGTCGCCGAAGCGGATCGCGCAGTCCAGCCCCTCGCCCGCCAGGTCGGCGCGGTTGTTGTTGGTGAAGAGGCGCAGGTCGACGAACGGATGGGCCTCGCGGAAGGCCGGCAGGCGCGGCAACAGCCAGCCGACCGCGAAGGTGCCGACCACGCCGACGCTGAGCACCTCGGTGACCCGGCCGCCCTCGAAGCGGGCCAGGGTGTCGTCGAGCCGGTCGAACGACTCCCGCACGCTGGGCAGCAGGGCCAGGCCCTCGTCGGTCAGGGCCAGGCCGCGCGGCAGGCGGCGGAACAGGGCCGCGCCCAGCCGGGCCTCCAACCCCTTCACCTGATGGCTGATCGCCGCCTGGGTCACGCACAGCTCGATCGCGGCCTTGGTGAAGGACAGGTGGCGGGCCGAGGCCTCGAAGGCGCGCAGGGCGTTGAGGGGCAGTTGGGCGCGGCTCACGCGAGAGACCCTAGTTCAGCTAATGGCTCCGCCAAGCTATCGTCGTTTGCGCGGAAAGCCAGGCCTGGGCAGGTTCGCGGCCGAGGAGAACCCCACATGCTGCATCGTAGAACCCTGATCACGGCCCTGGCGGCCGCGCCCGCCCTGCTGCCCGTCGCCGGCCCCGCCCTGGCCGGCGACCGCGTCGCGACGTCAAAAGCCCTTAGCTCACGTATTAACGAATTGGAGCGCGCCAGCGGCGGGCGGATCGGCGTGGCGGTGCTGGACACCCACGACGACCGCCGCTTCGCCTGGCGCGGGGACGAGCGCTTCCGCATGTGCAGCACGATCAAGGCGCCGCTCAGCGCCGCCATCCTGCGTCGCGTGGACCAGGGCCGCGAACGGCTGGACCGGCGAGTGACCTATGGCCCCGAAGTGCTGATGGGCAATTCGCCGATCGTCGAGAAGCACGTCCAGGACGGCATGACGATCGGCCAGCTCTGCGAGGCGACGATCACCCTCAGCGACAACGCCGCGGCCAACCTGCTGTTCGAGGCCCTGGGCGGTCCGGCCGAGGGGCCGGCGGCCCTGACCCGCTTCCTGCGCGCCGTCGGCGACCAGACCACCCGCAGCGACCGGCCAGAGCCGGAACTCAACACGGGCGCGCCCGACGATCCGCGCGACACCACGACGCCGGCCGCCATGGTCGCGACCTGGAAGGCGCTGCTGCTGGACGACGCCCTCTCGCCCGCCTCGCGCCAACAGTTGCGGGCCTGGCTGATCGCCAACAAGACCGGTAACCGACGCCTACGGGCCGGCCTGCCGCGCGGCTGGCGGGTGGGCGACAAGACCGGCAACAACGGCAAGGACATCACCAACGACGTCGCCATCGCCTGGCCGCCGGGGCGGGAGCCGGTGATCATCGCCGCCTTCCACGATCGCGGCGGCGACGACGACGCCCGGAACAGCGTGCACGCGGAGGTCGCGCGGGCGATCGTGGCGGCCGGGTTCGGGGCTTAGCGGGAAAAGTTATCCACAGGGGCGGGCCGTAGCGCCCCCTCCGTCTCGACGCGTATCCGCGCCGATCCACCTCCCCCGTTCCCACGGGGGAGGATGACGATCCTCCTCACCCGCGAAGCGGGGGAGGTGGCGCGACGCCGTCAGGCGGCGTGACGGAGGGGGCGCTACGCCCGTACCTTTCCCCGCCTAGAAACCACCATTTCCGTTACCCCACGCCCGCTTACGCAAAAACGCGGGTTTCTTACGCACGGTGGTCGCGGCGGCCTCATGCTTTAGTCCCATGAGCACCGTCCCTTCCCCCACCGCCGCCCGTCGCTGGTGCGACGCCCTGCAACAGAAGCTGATGGACGCGATCGACGCGGCCTGGGCCATGGCCGAGGGGACCGACGACCCCGCCGTCATCGCCCAGGCGCGCGACCAGTCGCGCCTGGCCGGCCACATCGCCGGCATGGCCCGCAAGGTGCTGGCGCTGGATCCGCCCCAGCCCAAGCCCGCCAGCCCGCCCGGCTTCATCCACGAGGCCTTTGACCGGCTGGACGCCGCCACCGCGCCGATCCTGGCGGCGGCCGCGCGCAAGGACGCCGCCGAGGATGGCAAGCCTGCTGCCGCCCAGGCGGTGGCGATGCGCGCGGCCCTGCGGAAGATGAAGCGGCGCTGAGTCCGCCGCCCTATCCCGGATCCGTCCACCCCGGGGCCCGCAAGTTGGCGGCCGCGATCAGCTTCTTGCGATAGATCCCGATCATGTGGTCGTCGATCAGCGGGAACTTGCGCGTGACCAGCCACAACACGCTGAAGACGCCCAGCCAGACGCCCAGCAGGAACGGGGTGCGATCATAGCGCTTGGGCGGGTCGCCAAGACGCCCCAGCACCCGCACGTCGCCGCTGTGCTGGTAGCCGAGATAGGGCGGCGGCACGGCCGGAACGATGTCCAGCCCGTTGACCAGGCGATAGTGCGGGCACTTGACCTGGGCGTCGAAGCTGCGCTGGCCGACGCGCGGCGAGCCGAAGGTGTAGCAGGCCGCCAGGATGTCGCGCTCGAAGGCGGCCGAGGCGATCTGCGCCAGGGCGCCGCCCAGAGAGTGGCCCGTGATGTAGAGACCCTTGTCCTGGGGCACGCGCGCGCTGGCGAGGTCCTTGGCGATCGCGTCCTCGACGCTCCGGAACGCCCTGAGGAAGCCCTCGTGGACGCGGACGGTGTCGTCCCCGGCGCGCAGCGGCTGGCGGCCGGACGCCAGATTGACCTCCCAGTCCGCCAGGTCCTGGGTGCCGCGAAACGCCAGCACCGTCATCTGGTCGCTGGTCGCCAGATAGGCCTGGGTTCCGATCGACGTCGTGTAGGTGGCCACCAGCTCGAAGCCGCCCTTCTTGAGCCGCGCCCGCATGGTCCCCAGGCTGACGCCCGTCGGGTCCTCGAAGTTGTCGTAGGCGATGGCGCACAGCGAGGCCATTAGGGCGCAGGTGCGGTCGGAATAGGCCGCTCGCCAGGTCGGCGCGGCGGCGACCATGGCGTCCGTGATCGGCGTCAGGCGCTCGGCCAGCGCCTTGGCCTCCAAGACGACGGCGTCGAAGCGCGCCTGAAGTTGACGGACCTCGGCTTCGTCGTCCGGGGCGGCCCCCGTGGCGGCTCCGGCCTTCTTCGTCTTGACGGCCATGCCCTCGCCTCGCTGCCGCCGGCGCGCCAACACGCCTAGGGAGCATTCAAGGCAGCCACAACTCGCGCCGGGAAGCAATCGTCAAGGACGAGCGGCGGAACGCTCAGGCGCCTTCCTCGTCCACGTAGATCACCACCGGCTTGCCGCGCGACAGCGGCTCCCAGCCGGCCTCGATGGCCGAGGCGATGGCCTTGGCGACGACGCGGACGGGGATCTGCGAGGGCTTCAGCGGCGGGGCGCTGAACTTGGGCTTGGGGCCAGGCGGGAACTCGATCATCGCCTCGCGCTGACCCTCCTTGTGGCGGACGGCCAGCACCTTGCCGTGGCGCTCGGACGGGTCGTAGGACCATTGCGGCAGACGATGCAGCCGCCAGACATAGGGGTCTCCGTCGACCTCGATGTCGAATTCCGTGATGAGCTTGGTGGTCTTGGCCATGCGGGGAGATACCGCGACACGGCTTCAAGAAAAAGGGCCGCGTTCCAATCCCCTCTCTCATGGAGAGAGGGAGGGGCCCGCCGCGGAGCGGTGGGAGGGTGAGTGGGTACGTCAGTTCCAGCAAGCCCACCATCGTCATCCCGCGCTTTATGCGCGGGACCCATGGTTCAGCTTCCATGTGAGAGCGTGGGTGATCTCCACACGTGCGGCGGACAAATGGGTCCCGCGCATGAAGCGCGGGATGACGGCTTAGATCCGGATTTCGCCGGCCAGCCGTGAAACCACTCACCCTCCCATCGCCGGGGGCGATGGGCCCCTCCCTCTCTCACAGAGAGAGGGGCTCACCTAACCCTACTGCAGCACCGCCTTGCCGAACGATAGCTGACCGTCCTGCACGCCGACGGCGATCACGCCGCCGTCCTCGATCTCGCCGGCCAGCAGCTTCTTGGCGATCGGGTCGACCAGCTCCTTCTGGATCACGCGCTTCAGGGGGCGCGCGCCATAGACGGGGTCGTAGCCCTTGTCGGCGATCCAGTTCAGGGCCTCGGCGTCCAGCGCCAAGCTCATGCGACGATCGGCCAGCAGCTTCTCGACGCGATGCAGCTGGATGCGGACGATGTCGCCCATGTTCGAGCGCGACAGGCGCTTGAACAGGATGATCTCGTCGATCCGGTTCAGGAACTCGGGGCGGAAGTGGCCGCGCACCGTGTTCATCACCATCGGCCGGACGGCCTCGACGTCCTCACCCTCTTCCTGGTTGGCTAGGAACTCCGCGCCCAGGTTGCTGGTCATGATGATCAGCGTGTTGCGGAAGTCGACCGTGCGGCCCTGGCCGTCGGTCAGGCGACCGTCGTCCAGCACTTGGAGCAGGACGTTGAAGACGTCGGGGTGAGCCTTCTCGATCTCGTCGAACAGCACGACCTGGTAGGGACGTCGGCGCACGGCTTCCGTCAGCGCCCCGCCCTCGTCATAGCCGACATAGCCGGGAGGCGCGCCGATCAGGCGGCTGACCGAGTGCTTTTCCATGTACTCGGACATGTCCATCCGGGTGATGGCCGCCTCGTCGGCGAATAGGAACTCGGCCAGACTCTTGGTCAGCTCGGTCTTGCCCACGCCCGTGGGGCCCAGGAACAGGAACGAGCCGATCGGCTTGGACGGATCCTGCAGCCCGGCGCGCGCGCGGCGGACGGCGTCGGAGACGGCTTCCAGGGCCTCGTCCTGGCCGACCACGCGGCCGCGCAGTTGGTCTTCCATCTTCAGCAGCTTCTCGCGCTCGCCTTCGAGCATCTTCTCGACGGGCACGCCGGTCCAGCGGCTGACGACGGCGGCGATCTGCTCGGCGTCGACGACCTCGGGGGTCAGGGCTTGCGTGTCGCCCTGCTCGGCCTCGGCCAGGCGCTTCTCCAGGGCCGGGATCTCGCCGTACTGGATCTGGCCGGCGCGGGCGAAGTCGCCGGCGCGCTGGGCGTTGGCGAGGTCGGCGCGCAGGCGGTCGAGGGCCTCGCGGGCTTGCGCCGCGCCGCCGACCTTCTCCTTCTCGGCCTTCCACTTGGCGGTCATCTCGTCCGACCGGAACTGCAGGTCGTCGATCTCGACCTCCAGGTTCTCCAGGCGCTGCTTGGAGGCGGCGTCGGTTTCCTTGGAGAGGGCTTCGCGCTCGATCTTCAGCTGCACCAGGCGGCGGTCGATCTCGTCCAGCTCCTCGGGCTTGCTGTCGATCTGCATGCGCACGCGGCTGGAGGCCTCGTCCACCAGGTCGATCGCCTTGTCCGGCAGGAAGCGGTCGGCGATGTAGCGGCTGGACAGGGTCGCGGCGGCGACGATGGCGCTGTCGCTGATCCGCACGCCGTGGTGGACCTCGTACTTTTCCTTCAGGCCGCGCAGGATCGAGATGGTGTCCTCGACCGTCGGCTCCTGCACGAACACCGGCTGGAAGCGACGGGCCAGGGCCGCGTCCTTCTCGACGTGCTTGCGGTATTCATCGAGCGTGGTGGCGCCGACGCAGTGCAGCTCGCCGCGCGCCAGGGCGGGCTTGAGCAGGTTCGAGGCGTCCATCGCCCCGTCGCTCTTCCCGGCGCCCACAAGGGTGTGCATCTCGTCGATGAACAGGATGATCGAGCCCTCGGCCGCCGTGGTCTCGGCCAGCACGGCCTTCAGGCGCTCCTCGAACTCGCCGCGGTACTTCGCGCCGGCGATCAGGCTGCCCATGTCGAGCGACAGCAGCTTCTTGTCCTTCAGGCTTTCCGGCACGTCGCCATTGACGATGCGCAGGGCCAGGCCCTCGACGATGGCGGTCTTGCCGACGCCGGGCTCGCCGATCAGGACGGGGTTGTTCTTGGTGCGGCGCGACAGGACCTGGATCGTGCGGCGGATTTCCTCGTCGCGGCCGATCACGGGGTCGAGCTTGCCGTCGCGCGCCGCCGCCGTCAGGTCGCGGGCGTAGCGCTTGAGGGCTTCATAGCCTTCCTCGGCGTTGGCGCTGTCGGCGGTGCGGCCCTTGCGGATGGCGTTGGCGGCGGTCTCCAGGGCCTGGGCGGAGGTCCCGGCTTCCTTGAATAGCTTGGCCGCCTCGCCGCCTTCCTTGGCGATGGCGATCAGCAGGCGCTCGGTGGTGACGAACGCATCCCCCGCCGCCTTGGCGGCCTTCTCGGCCTCGGCGAAGACGCGGGCGGTGTCGGGCTTCATGTAGAGCTGACCGCCGGCGCCGTCGACGCGCGGGGTCTTGGCCAGCAGGGTCTCGACGCCGCCATCCAGCTGGTCGGGGCGGCCGCCGGCGCTCTGGATCAGGGCGCGGCTAAGGCCGTCCTTCTCCTCGAGCAGGACCTTCAGGATGTGTTCGGGCGCGAATTGCTGATGCCCTCGCGCGAGGGCCAGGCTCTGGGCCGACTGAACGGCCTGCTTGGCGCGGTCAGAGTAGAGATCGATGTTCATAATGTCCCCTTCCTAGGCGGATCGGAGCCCATCGCCTTGATCAAGCACAATAGGTCCGAGCGGGATTTAGGTGTGGCTGATTAGCCACACAAGGCCTACCAGCCCTTGCTCGCCAGATATCTTTCCAGGGCCTGGATCCGCACCGCGTCGGACGGGTGGGTCGAGCCCAGATCGCCCTCCGCGCCCTTGGCGTTCTGGGCCTCGTCCATGGCCTGCATGTTCCGCCACAGCTTCACCGCCTCGCGCGGGCGGTAACCGGCGCGCTGCATGAAGTCGACGCCCAGGCGATCGGCCTCAAGCTCCTGCTTGCGCGAGAACGGCAGCAGCACGCCGTACCTGGCCGCGTCGTCGCCGTGGTCCTTCAGAAGCTTGCCGAAATCACTGCTCCCGGCCGCCGCGCCGGCGATGCCCAGCAGCACCTTGGCCGTGGTCTGCTGCGAGGCGCGCTCGGCCGCGTGGTGGGCGACGACGTGGCCGGCCTCGTGGCCGATCACCGCGGCCAGTTGGTCGTCGTTCTGGACCATGGACAGCAGCCCCACCGTCACCCCGACATGGCCGCCCGGCAACACGAAGGCGTTCGGCGCCTCGTCCAGGAACACCGCGTAGTCCCAGGGCCTGTTCGAAAGCCCCGCCGCCTCGATCACGCGCTGGCCGACGGCCCGCACGCGGTCGTTCTTGCGCGGCTCCTTGGAGATGTAGGCGGTGCGCAGGGTGTCGGCCCAGGCCTTCTCGCCATCGCGGGCCAGGCTGTCGTCGTTGACGATCAGCAGCTGATCGCGTCCGAGGTCGGCGTTGTACGCGCAGCCGCCCAACGCGGTCGCGGCGGCCAGGAGCAGCGGCAGGGTCAGGCGACGAAGAAAGGCCATGGGCTCGGCGGCGAATGTTTCCAACACGACACAAGCTTATCGCGAGCGATCGCGAGACGCGCAACAACTCAAGCACCACCGTCGCAGGCCGAGGCGACAACATCGCGCCTCCAACGAAAAAGGGAACCGCTTTCACGGCTCCCTTTCGTATGTCTCGGCGTCTGTCCCCGAAGGATCAGCCCTCGTCGGAACCGCTCTCGGCCGGAGCGCCTTCGCCCGACTCGAAGCTGCGCGGGGCGCGGCGGCGGCGGGGCTTCTTGACCTCTTCGCCGTCGGCCGAGGCTTCGGGCGCGGGCGCGGCCTCGGGGGCGGCGCGTTCGGTCTTGCGGCCGAGGAACGCCGGGGCGTGGCTGACGGCGCCGTCCTGGCCGCGCAGCAGGGGCGAGCCCTCGCTGGCCGACGCCTCGGCGGTCAGGGGCGAGGCTTCCGGCTCGATCACGGCCATCGGATCGCGCTCGCCGCGCGGCTGCCAGTCGCGGTCGCGATTGCGGTCGCGGCGGCGGCGGCCTTCGCGGAATTCGCCCTCGCCCTGAGGCTGGTCGCCCTCGGCGGCGGGCCGGTCGTCGCGGGGACGATCGTCACGGTCGCGGAAGCGGTCTTCGCGAGGACGGTCGTCCCGGGGACGGTCGTCGCGCGGGCGGTCGTCACGGGGGCGGTCGTCACGGGGACGATCATCGCGGGGACGGTCGTCGCGGTTGCGATCCCGATCGCGGTCGCGATCGTCACGGTCGCGCCAGCGGTCGCGATCACGGTTGCGATCGTCTCGGTTACGATCGTCACGGGGGCGATCATCGCGGTTGCGGTCGCGATCGCGATTGCGGTCCCGGTCGCGGCTTTCGAAGCGGTCGCGGCGTTGCTCGCCGCCCTCGCCCTCGCCGCCCTCGCCCTGGGCCTGGCCCTCGGCCGGCGTCTCGGCGACTTCCGGCTCTTCCGGCGGCTCGGCCTCGAAGTCGATCTCGTAGGCGGCGTAGACGTCCTTGCCGACGATGTCGGCCACCGGACGATTCGGTTGGATGGCGCGCAGGACGCGGAAGTAGTGCTCGGCGTGCTGCAGATAGTTTTCCGCGAGCACCCGGTCGCCGGACGACGAGGCGTCGCGAGCCAGCTGCTGGTACTTCTCGTAGACGCTCTGGGCCGCGCCGCGCACCTTCACGCCTTCCGGACCGTTCGAGTCGAACGCGCGGTTAGCGTTGTGCTGCTGAGGCTTGCCGCCGTTGCCGCCGCGATTGTTGCGGCCGCGTTGGCGCTTCATGCCTTTGAAATCTCTCATGTTCTCTTCTGAACCTGTCCGGGAGGTCAGTCTTGAGCTGGCGCATCCGGCCTTGCTGGTCTCTAGGCGGGTCGACCCCTCGTCGATGTCAGAGACACTGGTTTCCGTAGAGCCCCCGCCCTGCTCTTTGCGGCGCGGCGACCGGCGGACCGGGCGCGCCTGCCGGGGGAGCCTCGCCAGCACCCAACGCCCTTAGGCGTCAGCGCTTGCTTTTCCCATCACCCGGCGATCTGGAAGGAGACAGGACTCGTCTAGCGGTTCACGCCCCGGTTTCCAAGGGATTTTTCACCCCGGTCACCACACGGTCGTGCGTGGACAGGTCCTTGATCGTCCGAACCTGTTGCGCGCCCGCCGCGCGGAACAGAGCCTCGACGGCCTTGGACTGGTCGTAGCCGATCTCGACGGCGAACATGCCGCCGGGCTTGAGCACCCGCAGGATCTCCGGCGCCAGCAGGCGGTAGGCGTCCAGGCCGTCGGCGCCGCCGTCCAGCGCCAGGCGCGGTTCGTGGTCGCGAACCTCCGGCTCCAGCGTCTCGATCACCGCCGAGGGAATGTAGGGCGGGTTGGAGACCACGAGGTCGAAGCTGGCGTCGGCCAGGCCCGCCGTCCAGTCGCCGTGCATCAGCGCCGCGCGGTTGTTCAAATCGAGGTTGGCGGCGTTGTCGCGCGCCACGGCCAGGGCTTCGTTGGACGCATCCACGCCCAGCCCCTTGGCCGCCGGCCGCTCGGCCAGCACCGCCAGCAGGATCGTGCCCGAGCCGACGCCCAGATCCAGCATCGAGAACGGCATGCTCTCGGGAAAAGCCTTCAGCACCTCGTCGACGATGACCTCGGTCTCGGGACGCGGGGTCAGGACGTTCTTGTTCACCTGCAGCAGGATCTTCCAGAAACCCTTGCGGCCGATGATGTGGCTGACCGGTTCGCGGCGGGCGCGGCGGGTCAGGAACTCTTCGAGCATCGCCGACTGCTCGGCGGTCAGTTCGCGATAGGGATCAGTGACGATCTCGGTGCGGGTGACGCCGGCGGCGACCTCCAGCATCAGGCGCGCGTCGATCGAGGGCTGATCGATGCCGGCGTCCTTCAGACGATCCTTGGCGGCGGTCCAGGCTTTGACGAGGGTCTGGGTCATGGGCGGGGCATTTAGCGCGTTGGGCGGCGGGAGGCGAGATTGAATGCGATACCAGTTTTTGGTATTGATCCGCGCATGGCCAGCAAAAATACCTCCGTGACCCTGGGCGACCACTTCCAGGCTTTCATCGACAGCCAGGTCGCTGATGGGCGGTATGGTTCCGCGAGCGAGGTCATAAGGGCTGGACTGCGCCTGCTGGAGGACAACGAAGCCAAGCTGAAGGCGCTGCGCGCCGCGCTGATCGAGGGCGAGGAAAGCGGCTTCATCGAGGATTTCGACTTCGACGCTTTCATTGAAAAGAAGCTGCGGGCCTCGGCTCCCCCAGGCTTCCACGAAGAATGAAACCATACCGGCTGTCACGTTGCGCCAGGGCCGATCTCGACGACATCTGGGACTACTCCGAACACCGGTGGGGAGCCCAGCAGGCGGCCGACTATGTGCGCCAGATCCGAATGTCGATCGAGATGATCGCCGAGCGACCCGATCTGGGATGGCCCGACGACAGCCTTCGCCCCGGCTACCGACGCCGCGCCGCCGGTTCGCATGTGATTTTCTATAGAATTGGCGCCCAGATCGAGATTGTCCGGGTGCTGCACCAGAGCATGAACGCGAGGGCGCTTTTGAGCTGACGCTTAGCCCACAGCCACCCCATCCCCCTCCGCCACCGCGCCGCCGACCGTCACCGACAGATAGATTCCGCAGAACATGTGGCCGTAGAGGTCGAACAGCGCCTTGACGAGGTCGGCGTCGCGTTCGCCGGCGCCCGGATCGACGTGAGTGGCTGCGCAGCGGACGATGGGTTTCAGCACCTGCGCGGTCGCCCCGCCGATGCTCAGCGTCCGGCCGGTCCAGTCGTTCTCGACCCAGGCCGGCCAGCCTTCGACATAGAGATTGGCGCGAAAGCGCAGGGGATCCAGCGCGCGGCCGATACGCTGACCAAGGTCTCGCACGCTGGCCAGGTTCACGATCGAGACGAAGCCGGACTTGCTGTCCATGAAGCGGTGCGCGCCCGGGCCTTCGATCACCTTCAGAGGCCCCGAAGCTTTCTCGCCCAGAAAGGCGGCCAGCCAGGCCTCGAAGCCCGCGCGTCCGGCCGGAGCGCGCAGGTCGCCGGCGAAGTCCGGATGTCCGTGGGCCTTGGCGGAGAGCACGCTGCTGGCCTCGTCATAGGCGGTGCGCACGCGGGCGACCGCCGGGATCTTGGCCAGCACCGTGAACTTCATCTTCGAGATGTGGTCCGGCGCGGCCGGATCGAAACCGCTCGGCCCGTCCTCGACGGCGTACAGCCGATCGCAGGGAAAACACGCCCCCGCCTCCAGCGTGACGGCGCTCAGCCGCTCGGGCGTGAACCCCTTGACGGGGTGGCGGTACAGCGAGGCGATCTTGGCGTCCATGGCGCGGCACCATCCGGCTCGACTCGCGCCATGGCAAGGCTTGGCTGGTCCCAGGGCCGGAACGGAGCGCGGCGATCGGGGTTCTTGCAACTCCGGAGGGCGCTTCATGAGCGACGCAAAGCCGCGTCCGATCCTGTCCTGGCTGCGATCCCGGCCCTACCACCTGGCGCCGTGGATCGTGCTGCTGGCCGCCGCGCCGTTCGCCTTGCCCCGCAAGCGGACCGAGACGCCGATCGACGACCCGCCGGGCCTGTCAGAAGCCCGCGCCATGCCGCCCCACGACTTCGAGGCGGCCGAGCCGCGCCGAGGCCGGGCCGCGCATCATCCGGTCCATATTCCCCTGCTTGGCTGGCGCGACATCGTCTGGCGGACCTGGCGCGAGATCGGCGTCGACCGGCTCCCCGCCGTCGCCGGAGGCGTCACCTTCTACACCCTGCTGGCCCTGATCCCCGCGATCGGCGCCTTCGTGTCGCTGTACGGCCTGTTCGCCGACGTGCGCACGGTCGAGCAGCAACTGCGCGACATGGCCGGCGTCTTCCCCCCGTCCGTGGTCAAGATCGTCGGCGAGCAGATGCTGCGCCTGGCCAGCCAGGGCGAGACCAAGCTGGGCGTGGCGTTCGGCTTTTCGCTGCTGCTGTCGGTGTGGAGCGCCAACGCCAGCATGCGAACGCTCTTCGACGGGCTGAACATCGCCTATGACGAGGAGGAGAAGCGCCACATCGTGCGGCGCACCCTGCTTAGCTACGGCTTCACCGTCTGCGCCCTGGTCTATGCCGCCGCCGTGTCGAGCGTCCTGATCGTCACGCCGTGGCTGATGAAGGCCGCGCGGCTGCCGGCGCTGGACGCCTTCTGGGGCCCGATCCGCTGGGTGATGGTGATGGCGATGACGGCGGTCGCCTTCGCCGTGCTCTACCGCTTCGCCCCCAGCCGGGCGCAGGCGCGGTGGCGGTGGGTCTGGATCGGAGCCGTCACGGCGTCGGCGGGCTGGCTGGTCGGTTCGCTGGGCTTTTCGACCTACGTCAACCGCGTCGCCCACTTCGACGCGACCTATGGGCCGCTGGGGGCGATCATCGCCTTCATGGTCTGGGTGTGGTTCTCGATCATGGCGATCCTGATCGGCGCCGAGCTGAACGCCGAGATCGAGCACCAGACCGCCGTCGACTCCACCACCGGCCCCGAGCAGCCGATGGGCGCGCGCGGGGCGGCCATGGCCGACACGGTGGGCCTGGCCTTCCATCCCTGGGAGCTGATCCGCCGCGAGGCCGGGGTCGTGAAGCGGATGACCGGCGGCGCGTGGAAACGCGTGCGCGGGCGCTAGCCCCCGTTTTAGCCCTTCGGCTGGATCCGCGACGGCTTGATGGCCCGCAGGGCGAACTTGAAGCCCTCGCCATTGTCCTCGCTGAACGCCAGATCGAAGTCGGCCTGGTAGAAGGCGCGGTAGTCGGTCATGGCCGTGCGGCCGACCTGCTCGTAGCGAGGCTGCTGCAGGAAGACGAGCGTCTCGGGCTGGATCACCCGGGTGTGCCCCGGATCGCCCCACGCCCAGCGCGAGGTCACCGACGGACAGGTGGCGCATAGCAGGCCGCCGTGCTTCAGGATGCGCCAGAACTCGCTGAACTGCGCCAGGAAGAAGCGCCAATCACCTTGCTGACCGGTGTGCTCCAGCACCTCATAGGCGTGGATCTCGTCGAAATGGTCGTCGGCGAACGGATAGGGCAGGATGTTGAGGTCGTGGATGACGTCGGCGCCGGAGTGCGGATCGATGTCCAGCGTGGTCAGGTCGTTCCATCCCGGATTGGACGCATCGCCGACGCGCTTGTCGCGGCTATTGCCGCAGCCGATCAGAAGTTCCGGCATGCCCACCCCCGTGGTCAGCCCCTGGAGTTGGGGGCTTACTTCACGCTAAGCGATTCGAGCGCTCTCGCTGCACGGAAACGATATGCCCCCGCCCACGCCCTATGCGGACCACGAACTGGCCGACATCGTCGCCCTGGTGAACTCGGCCTATCGGGGCGAGCTGGCCGCCAAGGGCTGGACCAGCGAGAGCTATCTTCTGGGCGGCCAGCGCACCGACGAGGAGACCTTGCGCGCCGACCTCGCCGCCAAGCCCGGCGCGACGATCCTGACCTTCCGCGACGGGCCGGAAGACAAGCCCTACGCCTGCGCCTGGCTGGAGCCCACCGACGGCGAGGCCTGGTACGTCGGCATGGTCACCGTCTCGCCATTGCGCCAGGACGGCGGCCTGGGCCGCGCGATGCTGGAGGCCTGCGAGGCGCACGCCAAGGCGAAGGGCGGCCGGCGCATGCGGATGACCGTCATCTCGGTCCGCGACACCCTGATCGCCTGGTACCAGCGCCGCGGCTACCAGCTGACCGGCGAGACCCAGCCCTTCCCCTATGGCGACGAGCGGTTCGGCCAGCCCCAGCGCGACGACCTGGCGTTCGTGGTGCTGGAAAAGGCGCTGTAAGCGATCGCATTACCGAAGCTTAAGTAGCTCCCCGCCGCGCGGCGCGATCACATGCGGTCGCTTTCCGCCCAGGGGTTTTCCATGCGTTTTCCGTTCCGCGCGACCGTCGGCGCCGCGTTCGCCGTCCTTTTCGTCGCCTCGGCCCCGGCCTGGGCCGCGCCGACGCCCGTCCCGGTGGGCCAGCCCCTCGCCCGCTTCGACAAGATCAAGCCCGCCACGCACCACTATCTGCGCTATCGCCAGGTCGGCGACACCATCACGCCGCTGGACGTCTGGACGCGTGAAATCCGCATCGAGCCGGACGCCTCGGGCGTGAAGCGGCTGCACATCGTCCAGCACTGGGACGGCGCGACGCCGGGAACGGTCAAGCAGCTCGACTCGTGGTTCGAGCTCGACACCTTCCGCCCCTTCACCCACCAGCGCAGCACCACCGGCAAGGACGGCCAGACCAAGATCGAGGGCTTCGACTTCAAGCCCGACCGGATCGTCGGCCTGAAGGATCTGCCCGGCAACGCCCAGGCCGCCTACGACATGGCCTCGCCCCAGCCGGCCTTCAATTTCGAGACCGACATGGAGACCCTGCAGGCCCTGCCGCTGGCGAAGGGCTATGAGGCGCGGATCGTCTTCCACCATCCCGGCGGCGGCGCGCCGGCGCCTTACCTGTTCAAGGTCGCGGGCTCGGAGACCCTGACCAGTTCGGCCGGCGGCAAGGTCGACTGCTGGGTGGTCACCACCGACTACAACCACCCCGAATGGCCGGTCGCCCGGTTCTGGCTGGCCAAGGACAGCCAGGTGGTCGTCAAGGTCGTCTCGCCCGCGCCGGACGGATCGACCTGGGTCAAGACCCTGCTCTGGTGAACTCCGGACGATCCGCCGCCTCACGGGCGCCGCCTCGACCTCAGGTCATCGATCTTGGTTACTCAGCACGTGCGAATTGATCGCACTGCTTCCGCTACCAAAAGTCAGACAAATACAATGAAGTCTCAGGAAAGGCGCGAGTCCAGGGACTCCGAACACCTCTACCCGCGACATTTTGTCAACGGCTTGGCCGATTATATGGGGGTTAATACCTCTAATATCTGATGCTCATCGAAGAGAGGCAACAACGCGCTCTTCGCATGAAGGCAATAGTCATGTTGAGGCTGCGCAATCTCTCCATCATGGCGCGCCTGCGTCTGGTGGTGCTGTTCTCGGGTATCGGCCTGGCGATCGCGATCGGCGTCGGCTTGCTGAACCTGTCCGGCTCGATGCACGCCGACATCGCGGCGAAGACGCGCAGCCAGGTCGAGACGGCCGTATCGGTCGCCGACCACTATTACGCCGAGTCCAAGGCCGGGCGGATGAGCGAAGACGAGGCCAAGGCGGCCGCGATCGGCGCGCTGAAAGCCATGCGTTACGGCGGCCAGGAGTACTTCTGGATCACCGATCTCAACACCCGGATGGTGATGCACCCGATGAAGCCGCAGCTGGACGGCACGGACGTCTCCGAGAAGCGCGACCCGAAGGGCAAGGCGCTGTTCTCCGAGATGACCAAGGTCGCCAAGGCGGATGGGCGCGGCTTCGTGAACTACATGTGGCCCAAGCCCGGCCATGATCAGCCGCAGCCGAAGATCTCGTACGTGGCGCTGATGCCGGCCTGGGGCTGGATCGTCGGGTCCGGCGTCTATGTGGACGACATTCAGGATGCGATCGGCAAGGAGGCCCTGAAGCTGGCCGCCATCGGGCTTGTGCTTCTGCTGATCGTCGGCGTCGGGGCCGCCCTTCTGGGCCAGACGATCACGCGGCCCATCATGACCCTGACCCAGCGGATGAGCGGCCTGGCGGAAGGCGACAAGGACAGCCCCGTCCCCTTCGCCGACCTGGCCAACGAGACGGGCGAGATGGCCCGCGCCCTGGCCGTCTTCCGTCAAGCCGCCCTGGACCGCGAGCGCCTCGAGGCCGAAACCGCGGCCATGCGCGACCAGGCGACCGCTGAAAGCCAGAAGCGCGCGGAAGCCGAACGCGCGGCCGCCGAGGTTCAGCGCCGCGTGGTCACGGACGTCACCGCCGTCGCGGCGCGACTGGCCGCGGGCGACCTGACCGTGCGCCTGGCGCGAGATTTCCCCGCCGACTACACCGAGCTGCGCGAGAACCTGAACGCGGCGCTGGCGCAGCTGGCCTCGGCGATGAAGGCCGTGCGCGACAACGCCCTGGGCATTCAGCACGGCGCCGACGACATCGCCTCGGCTTCGGACAATCTGTCGCGTCGCACCGAGCAGCAGGCGGCCACCCTGGAAGAGACCACGGCCGCCCTGGGCGAGCTGACCAACACCGTCCAGCGCTCGGCGACGGGCGCGCGTCAGGCTCGCGCCGCGGTCGCCGTGGCCCAGGAGCAGGCCCAGCACAGCGGCGCGGTCGCCGACAAGGCCGTGGCCGCCATGGGCCAGATCGAGGACTCCTCGCAGCAGATCACCAACATCATCGGCGTCATCGACGAGATCGCCTTCCAGACCAACCTCCTGGCGCTGAACGCCGGGGTCGAGGCCGCTCGGGCCGGCGAGAGCGGCAAGGGCTTCGCGGTCGTCGCCCAGGAAGTGCGGGCCCTGGCCCAGCGCTCGGCCGAGGCCGCCAAGGAGATCAAGGGCCTGATCGGGGCCTCGTCGCGGCAGATCGACGAAGGCGTCACCCTGGTGCGCGAGATGGGCGACGCCATGCAGGGCATCGTCGGCAAGGTGGATGAAATCGACGGCCTGATGGGCGGCATCGCCAGCCTCGCGGCGGACCAGTCGGAAGGCCTGGGGCAGATCAATATCGCCATGTCGCAGATCGACCAGAACACGCAGCAGAACGCCGCCATGGTCGAGGAGGCGACCGCCGCGGTCCACTCGCTGAAGAACGAGACGAACCAGTTGGCGAAACTGGTCAGTCAGTTCGATGTCGATGACTCGTCGCGCGACGCCGGCGCCGAGCCGCTGCGCGCCAGCGCCTAGGGCATTTTCCGATAAGTGTGAAACGGTTATCGGATCGAAAAATGCTCTAAACTTTTGAATTAGAGCCCTTTTTATCCGATCTGATTGATTCAGTCAGATCGGAAAGGGCTCTAGCGCTAGATCACCGCGCGCGAGCGCTCGCCGACTTCGCTGGACAGCGCCCCGGCCACGATCTCCAGGCCCTGGCGAAGCGCCTGACGGTCTGGCGCCGCGCCCAGGCAGACGCGGACGCCGGTGACGAGACCCGGCTCGACGATCGGCGCGTCGGGGGGCGTCACCTCGGCCCCGCCGCGCAGGGCTCGGCCCGCCAGGCGCTCGGCCTCCAGCTCGCTCATGGGAAGCCAGACGTGGGGCGCGCAGTCCGAGCGCGGCGGCTCGATCGCCGAACCCAGGATCTCGCGGGCCAGGGACAGGCGCGCCGCGGCCTCCTCGCGGACCTCCTCGACGATCTGGTCGGCCGCGCCGTCCTCGATCCACTGGGTCGCCACCAGGCCGCCGAAGCCGGAGGGCGCGTAGGTCAGGGCCCGCACCGCATCCAGCACGCGCTCGAAGGCGGCCTGGGTCGGCGCGACCAGGAAGCCGGCGCGCAGGCCAGGCCCCAGCGTCTTCGACACGCCCGAGACATGGAAGGTCCGCTCGGGCGCCAGCAGGGCCAGAGGCGGCGGCGCGTCCGGGGCGTAGGCCCCGTAGATGTCGTCCTCGATGATCGTCAGGTCGAGCCGCCGGGCCAGGGCCGCGATCGCCTCGCGCCGCGACACGCTCATGATCCGCCCGGTCGGGTTCTGCAGGGTCGGGATCACGGACAGCACGCGCGCGCCGGTCGCCTTCACGGCCGCCTCCAGCGCGTCGGGGCTCAGCCCCTCCTCGTCCAGCGCCACGCCCTTCAGGCGCAGACCCATGTGCGCCGCCAGCGCCTTGACGCCGTTATAGGTCGAGGCCTCGCACAGGACCGTGCCCCCGCCTCGGGCGACCGCGCCCATGGCCAGGGCCAGGCCCTGCTGGGCGCCGTTGCAGCAGACCAGGCGCGACCAGTCCGCGCCGTCGAAACCGCCGAACCTCGCCAGCCATAGCGCGCCGGCTCGCCGCTGGGCCTCGTGACCGGCCGCCGGGGCGTAGGCCAGGTGCTCCAGAAGGTCCGGCCGGCGGCGCAAGCGAGCCAAGGCCTCGGCGATCCGGCTGGCGGCGGGGCCCGCCGGCGCGATGTTCTGGGCCAGGTTGATCGGCCCCTCGCGGACCGGCGCGCGGTGATCGGCGGGCGCGTTGACGAAGCTGCCGCGGCCGACATGGGCGCTGACCAGCCCCGCCTTCTCGGCCTCGACATAGGCGCGGGTGACCGTGCCCAGGCCGATCCCCAGCCGGTAGGCCAGGTCCCGCTGGGGCGGCAGCCGCGCCCCCGCCGCCAGCGCGCCTTTGGCGACGTCCGCCCGCAAGGCCGCGACCAGCCGCTCGTAAAGCGGCCCGTCGCCGTCGGGAATGATGGGGGTCCAGGGCGAGGCCAAGACGATCTCCGAATTGATACAGTGACAATATGCAGTTTGACTCACGATACAATGGAAATCATCACGATGACATTCCGATCTCACCGACCGAGACAAAGAGGCCGTGATGACTTCCGAACTGCTGCTCGCCTACGTCCTGTTCTGCTTCGCCACGGCCGGCACGCCGGGCCCGAACAACATGATGCTGCTGGCCTCGGGCGCGAACTTCGGCTTCCGCCGCACGGTGCTGCACATCCTGGGGATCAGCTGCGGCCTGGGCTTCATGGTGCTGTGCATGGGCTTTGGACTGGGAAGCGTGTTCAAGGCCTTCCCCGTGCTGCACGAGATCCTGCGCTGGGTGGGCGCGGGCTACATGCTGTGGCTGGCCTGGAAGATCGGGACCTCGGACAAGGTCAGCGACCGCGAGGCGGCCAGCCGGCCGATGACCTTCCTGCAGGCCGCGGCGTTCCAGTGGGTGAACCCCAAGGCCTGGGCGATGGCGCTGGGCGCGGTGACGACCTATGCGCCCGAGGGCGGCTCGTGGACGATCGTGCCGCTGCTGGCCGGGACCTTCATGCTGGTCGGCGCGCCGTGCAGCGCCGCCTGGGCGGGATTTGGGCAAGGGCTTAGGCCGTTCCTGGACCGTCCGGCGGTCCTGCGGACCTTCAACGTGACCATGGCCGTCCTCCTGGTCGTGTCGCTGCTGCCCATGATCTTCGAGCACGGCAAGCCGCCCAGGCTGGATGCGCGGGACCTGGCGATCGGCGCGCCGCCGATTGTCGTCACGCCCTGGCGCGGCTGAGCGGCGGACAAAGAAAAAGGGCCGGCTCCTTTCGGAACCGGCCCCGTCTCCAGACGAGGGACCCGAAGGTCCGCCCGTCTTAGTAGGTGAAGCGCACGCCCATCTTGAACGTCCGGCCAATGGCGCCGGCGTAGTGGAACGTGGTCAGGAAGTTCGGGTTCGACGAGTACGAACCCGCCGCCAGCGGCGACTTCTGGTCGAACACGTTGCCGATGTTGCCGTAGATCTGGACGGAGTCGTTGATCTGGGCCGTGGCGTTCATGTCGGTGTAGATGAACTTCTTGATGTGGCAGAACTTCGGAGCGATCGTCTGGTTGTTGTTGGCGTAGGTGTTGCCAGCAACGCAGTCGGTCGTGCCGTAGTCATCAGCCGCGACTTGCTTGATCTTGTTGACGAAGTAGGTCGTCGCCGAGATCGTGTAACGGCCGAACGCCAGGGTGTTCTGCCAGTTGCCGCGCCAGTCCGGCGTACCGTTGCCCGAAGACAGCTCGTACGGACCCAGGGTCCCGGCGTATTCCTGCACCTTACCATCGGCGGTGTGCAGGTTGTACTTCAGGACGTGGGTGACTTCGACGCGGCTGGTCCACTTCACGTCATCCCAGACGTTGATGTTGGCCTGAGCCGAGAAGTCGACACCCGAGGTCTGCGAGTAGTTGGCGTTCTCGAACGGCGCGTTGATGATCAAGACGCGCGGGAGAGCGTTCGGGAACAGCGGGTCCGGAACGTCGACGACGTTACAGGAGTAACCCGGCCCAACGGCGGCCACCAGGGCGCAGCCTTCGGCTTGGGTCGCGCCCTTGAAGTAGGCGGCCTTGGCCTCGGCGACCTTGGAGCCGCTGACGATCAGGTTGTTCTTCTTGACGTTGTAGTAGTCGACGGTCAGCGACAGCCAACGGGTCGGCTGCACGATCGTGCCCAGCGTGAAGCTGCGCGAGGTTTCCGGCTTCAGGTTCGGGTTACCGACCAGACCCGAGCCCAGCGAGTAGGAGTTGGCGTAGGGGTTGGTCGAACCGCCGTGGGCGGTGACGAACGAGCTCGGCGGCACGTAGGTCGCGAAACCGGCGTACTGCGAGCGCGGACCCGATTCCGCGAAGGTCGGAGCGCGGAAGCCTTCCGAGTACGTACCGCGGAAAGCCAGTTGCTTCATCGGCGTGTACTTGGCGCCGATCTTCGGCGAGAAGTGGCTGAAGCCTTCCGAGTAGTCGTCGTAACGACCCGAGACGTTGACTTCCAGGTCTTCGGTGATCGGAGCCTGAACTTCGAAGAACGCGGCCTTGACCGTGTGCTTGCCGAAGGCCGACGAGGTCGTCAGGTTGTAGGTGTCCAGACGGGCGTTCTGGTTGTTGTTTTCCAGAACTTCCTTACGGATCTGACCACCGACGGCCAGCATCATGTCACCAGCCGGCAGGGTCCACAGCTTGTGGGTGACCGAGCCGTCCAGCGACATCATCGACGAGTGCGAGTTCGTCACGACGTCCGGCGAGATCGCGTTGCGAACGGCGGCGGTGTTCTTCGACGGATCGACGAAGTTGTACGAGCCGGTGTTGATCGCGTTGATCAGGCCGTTGATGTTCAGGTAGCCGCGCTGGCGGATACGCAGGTTGTCACGGGCGCCGACGGCGTCGACCTGCCAGTTCCAGCCGTCGCCGAACTCACCCTTCAGACCGGCGGTGCCGCGGATGACTTCGTTGACGCGGTTGCTGCCGGCCGGGATGTCGCCGAACAGGTAGTAGAGACGCGCGGCGCCGTTGGCCGGATCGTTGGCGTAGGCGGCGGCGTACGGGTTGTTCGGGTTCAGCGTGCGGCCCGCCGTGGTGGTGGCGGCGCAGTTGACGCCCGTCGGGCAGATCCAGACCGGCAGGGTGATCTGCAGGGCCGAGAGGGCCGGAGCGGCGCCGAACGGCTGGGTGTTCTGGACGCCGCGCGGGGCGTTCTTGATGTCGACTTCGTTGCTCGAGTAGCTGCCCGTGATGTACGACTCGATGTTGTCGCTCAGGCGCATGCTCAGGCGGCCGTTGAAGGCGTAACGCTTTTGCAGCGGCTGGATCTGGTTGTAGGCGTCGACCAGGTTCCACTTACAGCCGGTGCCGTTCACGTTGGCGCTGACCTGCGTGAAGGTGCCGTTGGCGCAGTTCAGGTTCAGCGAGGTGTAGACCTTGGCCGGGTCCAGAACCGTGCCGGTGCCCGTGCGCGGATCGCTCAGGTCACGAACGCTGGTGCGATAGACGATCGCGTTCGGCGTCGAGACAGCCATGCTGTTGTCGGCCGAGTTGTTGTCGATGCCGCCGATCGAGGTCAGGTCGCGGTTGTTGAACGGGAAGCCGCGGCTGTGCGTCGTGACGCGGCCGTCCTTCTGGTACTCGCCGTTGATGTAGAAGTTCCAGCCGGTCTCCTGGTAGTCGCCGAAGCCCAGGGTGATGTCGGCGCGCTTGTGCTCGGCGTCGCCGCGGTCGCTCTCGCCGGCTTCCAGGCTGCCGGCGACGCCGACGAAGGTCTTCTTCAGCTTCAGGTTCACGACGCCGCCGATGGCGTCAGCGCCGTACGACGACGAGGCGCCGTCCTTCAGGACTTCGATCCGGTCGATCAGGCTGAACGGAATGGTGTTCAGGTCGACATAGGCGTTGTGGCCGTCGTCGTTGATCGGGAAGTTGGTCGAGCGCAGGCCGTCAACCAGAACCAGGGTCGAGGACACGCCCAGGCCGCGCAGCGACACGGCCGAACCGCCGGCCGAGAAGCCGCTCTGGAAGCCGGTGCCGATCGAGCCGGCGCCGTCGGCCGAGATCGAACGGATGGCGTCCGAAGCCGTGGTGATGCCCGCGCGTTGCAGGGTTTCGGTGGTCAGCACGGTGACCGGCGACGGGGTCTCGGTGTCGGTGCGGCGGAACAGCGAACCGGTGACGACGATTTCCTCGACCTGCGTCTGGTCGGAAGCCGGAGCGGTCTGCGCGACGGCTTGACCGGCGAACGCCGAAACGGCGGCGGTGCAGATCATGGAAGACGCGAGCAGGCGCCCTCTCACGGAGCTCATTCTCATTATCGGGACTCCCCTAATATAACGGTGTGCGCCGAAAAGAAGCGCACTCCGAACCCCTCTCGAGTTCGAAGTCAGGGAGCTACGAAGCCATTCCGTGTCAGGTCAACGAACATTGCTGTCACAAAATAGACTCTAAAAAGACTGTCGCATTAAAGCCACATCATTACACACATGTAACGCTGTTACTTTTATGAATTATTCTAATATCTGTAATTGACCACCAAGTTTAGATTCGAAACTATGGCTGCATATTTTTCCGGCAATCGATAAGGAATGAGCGTAATACAAAATGTACATTTAAAACTGTACGCAACGTTGCAGAAATTAAGCTTTTACGCATCTAAGCCAGTGGCGGATTTTTTCCTGCTCATTGCCGATATGTAAGATTCATATCTCAAGCCTACTGGAGGCGACGCAACCGCAGAGCCGAATAAGGCGAAAACCCGGCAAAGCCCGCCGGGGTGAAGGCAAGGCGCCTCGCGGCGCGGTTTGCATTTGGCGCTTTAAGCGCTATATGTGACGCGTCAGTTATGCTCAGTTTCAGCATAACCCCGACGTCGGAGCGACGGAAACGACGCCCGGCGTTTTTTGAGGCCCTGGAAATGCTCACTTTGAGCATAACGGAGGATCAGATGGCCGACGGGTTCGCCGCCCCCCACGCGTTCAAGGGGGAGTTCACCGCGCAGGTCGAGGCGCAGACCGCGCCGATCTGGGAGAAGGTCAAGCACCACGTCACGCCGCTGGAATGGCGGACGCAGGCGCCGCTGATCGCCGAGATCAACCGCCTCAAGCGCGAGAAAAACGCCGCGATCCTGGCCCACAACTACATGACGCCGGACATCTTCCACGGCGTGGGCGACTTCGTGGGCGACAGCCTGGCGCTGGCCAAGGAAGCCGCCAAGAGCGACGCCCAGATCATCGTCCAGGCCGGCGTGCACTTCATGGCCGAGACCAGCAAGGTCCTGTCGCCCCAGAAGAAGATCCTGATCCCCGACCTGAAGGCCGGCTGCAGCCTCGCCTCCTCGATCACCGGCGCCGACGTGCGGCTGATCAAGCAGCGCTATCCGGGCGTGCCGGTGGTCACCTACGTCAACACCACCGCCGACGTGAAGGCCGAGACCGACATCTGCTGCACCAGCGCCAACGCCGTGCAGGTGGTCGAATGGGCGGCCAAGGAGTGGGGGACCGACAAGGTCATCCTGATCCCCGACGAGTTCCTGGCCCGCAACGTCGCCCGCCAGACCGACGTCAAGATCATCGCCTGGGCCGGTCATTGCGAGGTCCACAAGCGCTTCACCGCCCAGGACATCGCCGACATGCGCGCGGCCTGGCCGGGCGCGGAAGTCCTGGCCCACCCCGAGTGCCCGGCCGAGATCCTGGAAGCCGCCGACTTCGCCGGCTCGACGGCGGCGATGAATGACTATGTGGCGGCCAAGAAGCCGGCCCAGGTCGTGCTGATCACCGAGTGCTCGATGGCCAGCAACGTCCAGGCCGAAAGCCCGGCGACCCAGTTCATCGGCCCGTGCAACATGTGCCCGCACATGAAGCGGATCACCCTGCAGAACATCTATGACTCGCTCGTCCACGAGCAGTACGAGGTGACGGTGGACGCCGACATCCTCGACCGCGCGCGCCTGGCCGTGCAGCGGATGATCGATCTGCCGCCGCCGGTCGTTCCGGCGCGGTACGACCTGGTCAAGGCGCGCCACCATGTGGACGTCGAGCTGATCTAGCGATTGAAACCCAGCCCCGCGCGCAGCTCGCCAGGTGAAAGCAAAAATGCCACTCGATCTTGAAAAGCTGGATGCCGAAAAACTGCGTAACCTCATGGCTAACGCAAGGCGCTTGGGTGACGAGACTCTGTATGCGCAAGCCTTCGCACGGCTTTGCGCTATTTTGCCGAATGGCGGGTCCGAAGACCTTCTAGATGACGTTCTTGTCCAGAAATTTTGGAAAGCGGTGCATGCCGCCGAGCAGATAAAGAGCGAGCAAAACGGAAAAACGACGCGTCTATCTCGTACTCGGCAGAAGGTCGCCAAGGACGGCGTGGTGGCGACAATGGAGTCAATGGCGCTTAAGCCGAAGCCAAGTGACGGCTTCACCATTCTTGTCGATTACAGTCTGCCACACTTAGTGTTTGAATACATCATTGCGGAACACCCTGACCGTTTTTCCGCGGAAGCCCGATCAGCTGCGCACAAGCGCCTCCGTGACTTCGGGATCTCATTGCCATGATCCAACGCATCACCTTCGACGGCCCCGTCGTCCTCGGCGCCGGTCTGGCTGGTCTCTCGGCGGCCCTCGCGGCGAAGATGGCCTTGGTCCTGTCGCCAACACCGCTGGCGACCGGCTGCTCCAGCGCCTGGGCGCAAGGCGGCATGGCCGCCGCCCTCTCCGGCGAGGACTCGCCGGAACTGCACGCCGCCGACACCATCGCCGCCGGGGCTGGCCTCTGCGATCCGAAAGCCGTCGACCTGCTGACCCGCGAGGGCCCGCAAGCCGTCCGCGACCTGGCCGCTCTTGGCGCGCCGTTCGATCGCAAGCCCGACAGCAGCTTCGTCCTCAGCCTCGAGGCGGCCCACGCCAAGGCCCGCGTCGCCCGCGTGGGCGGCGACGGGGCGGGGGCGGCGATCATGGCCGCGGTGATCGCCACGGTCCGCGCCACGCCCTCGATCGAGATCCGCGAGCACGCTCGCGCCCGTCGGCTGCTACAGGACGCCACCGGCCGTGTCGTCGGCGTGCTCGCCGAGATCGACGGGGCGCTGGTCGAGATCCGGTCCACGGCGGTGATCCTGGCGACCGGCGGCGTCGGCGGCCTCTACGCCGTGACCACTACGCCGGCCGAAGTGCGCGGCGAGGGTCTGGGACTTGCCGCCCTGGCCGGCGCGACGATCGCCGATCCGGAGTTCGTCCAGTTCCACCCGACCGCGATCGACATCGGCCGCGACCCCGCGCCCCTGGCCACCGAGGCCCTGCGCGGCGAAGGCGCGATCCTGCGCAATGCGCCCCTAAGCAAAGACGAGGACGGCCGCGCCTTCATGGCTGACTATCATCCGGCCAAGGAGCTGGCGCCGCGCGACGTCGTCGCCCGCGCCATCCACGCCGAGCGCGCGGCGGGTCGCGGCGCCTTCCTGGACGCGACGCAAGCCGTCGGCGCCCACTTCCCGCACGAGTTTCCGGCGGTGTTCGAGGCTTGCCAGAGCGCTGGCGTCGATCCGCGCCGCGAGATGATCCCGGTCGTCCCGGCCGTGCACTATCACATGGGCGGGGTCGCCACCGACCTCGACGGCCGCGCCAGCCTGCCGGGCCTCTACGCCGCCGGAGAGTGCGCCTCGACGGGCGTGCAGGGCGCCAACCGCCTGGCCTCCAACAGCCTGCTGGAAGCCGCCGTGTTCGGCGCCCGCGCCGGCCGCGCGGCGGCGGCCGAAGGCCAGCCCTATACGGGAAATTTGGCCGGCGAACCGGTCAGCCTGGAGCCCCTGCCCGACCTGCCCGAGGCCGCGCTGCAAACCCTGCGCAAGGCCATGAGCCGCGACGCCGGGGTGATCCGCGACGCCGCCGGCCTGACCCGCCTGCTGGCGCAGATCGAGGCGCTGGAGCCGGCCTACGGGCCCTGCCCCACGGTCGTGGCCGCGCGCCTGATCGTCGAGGCGGCCCTAGCCCGCCAGGAAAGCCGGGGCGGCCACTACCGCGTCGATTTCCCGGCGACCGCCGAGCCGGTCCGCACCTTCGTGACCCTGGAGAGCGCGGACGCCGCCGTCCGCTACGCCGCCGAATGAGCATCATCCCCCTGGACGACATCCTCGTCCGCCCGATCGTCGACCACGCCCTGGCCGAGGACCTGGGCCGCGCCGGCGACATCACCGGCCAGGCCTGCATCGATCCGGACGCGCGCCTGTCGGTCGTCTGGGCCAGCCGGCAGGATGGGAGGGTTTCGGGGCTTTCCTGCGCCCGCCTGTCCCTGGCCGCCCTCGACCCGACGGCGACCTTCGAGGTCGTGACGCCCGACGGCGCCGACGCCGCGCCGGGCGCGATCCTGGCCCGCGCCGAGGGGAACGCCCGCGCCGTGCTGGCCGCCGAGCGCACGGGTCTGAACCTGCTGGGACGCCTGTCGGGCATCGCCACCCTGACCCGGGCTTACGTCCGCCTGGTCGAGGGCACGGGGGCGACGATCGTCGACACCCGCAAGACCACGCCCGGCCTGCGCGCGCTGGAGAAGTACGCTGTCCGCTGCGGCGGCGGGGTCAACCACCGCTTCGGCCTGGATGACGCCATTCTGATCAAAGACAACCACGTCGCCGCCTGCGGCGGGGTCGGCGAGGCCGTCCGCCGCGCCCGCGCCCACGCCGGCCACCTGGTGAAGGTCGAGGTCGAGGTCGACGGCCTCGACCAACTGGAAGAGGCCCTGAAGCATGGGCCTGACGTGGTGATGCTGGACAATTTCAGCCTCGACGACCTGAAGACCGCGGTGCGCCTCGCCAAGGGCCGCGCGGTGCTGGAGGCCTCGGGCGGGGTGAACCTGACGACCGTGCGGGCCATCGCCGAGGCCGGCGTCGACGTGATCAGCGTCGGGGCGCTGACGCACTCGGCGCCGGTGCTGGATATCGGCCTGGACGCGGCGTGAAAAAGCGGATGCTCCCCCGCGATGCGGGGGAGAAACTTCTCGCTCAGAAAATCCGCATCAACTCCCGGATCACCATCCCCGCCAGCACGCCCGTCGAGGCGGCGAACACCAAGAAGCGGATGGCCACCAGGTTGATGCTGACCTGGACCAGGCTGTGCAGCACGCGCAGGCCGACATAGACCCAGGCCAGGCGGACGGCCATGCCGTCGGCGTGGCCCGCGACCTGGATCGCCAGAGCCGCCGCGTAGAAGATCGTCGGCTGCTCCATCAGGTGATTGTAGTTGTCGGCCGCCTGGCGCGCGGCGTCGGGCAGCTTGTCCAGCGATCCCGGAAACCGCGCGTCCTGCGGCTTGATACCGGCCTTCTGCATGGCCGGAATCCGCTGGATATACATCCAGACCCAGATCACCAAAGACCAGGCCACCAGCGCCATCACTGGCGCGATCATCGAACTCTGCATGGGCTCCCTCCCCGGGATGTTGTTATGCGAGAGGGAGAAGATCAGAGAACGCCGTTACGGGGAATGGTGACGTTTGGGGAGCTCTGGATCGACGCCCCCTCCGGCCCTTCGGGCCACCTCCCCCGTACGCTTCGCTACGAGGGAGGATGACACCCTCCTCACCCGCGAAGCGGGGGAGGTGGCGCGATGCGCAGCATCGTGACGGAGGGGGCGCTAAGCCCTAAGCCCCCCGATCCCGGAACGGATCGGCCGGATACACCCCCAGGATCTCGAACTTCTCCGAGAAGAACTTCAGCTCGTCCAGCGCCAGCGCCAGGGAGCGGTCCTCCGGCCGGCCGTCGACCTCGGCGTAGAAGAAGGTGGCCGTGAAGTTGCCGCCCTCCATGTAGCTTTCCAGCTTGGTCATGTTGACGCCGTTGGTCGCGAAGCCGCCCAGCGCCTTGTAGAGGGCGGCGGGCAGGTTGCGGACGCGGAACACGAAGCTGGTCACGCAGCGGTGGGTGAACTCCGGCGCCGGCGGATTGGCGTCGGCCGTCATCACCAGGAAGCGCGTGGTGTTGTGACGCTCGTCCTCGATGTCGCGGGCCAGGATGTCCAGGCCGTAGATCTCGGCCGCCAGGGCCGGGGCGACGGCGCCGCGCGTCGGGTCGGGCTTGGCCGCCAGGTCCTTGGCCGCGCCGGCGGTGTCGCCGGCCGCCTCGGTGGCGACGCCCAGCTTCCTGAGGCTGTTGCGGCACTGGCTGAGCGCGATCGGCATCGAGGCCACGGTCTTGATGTCGGCCAGCTTGACGCCCTTGTTGGCCATCAGCTGGAAGCGGATCGGCTTGAAGCGTTCGCCGATGATCTTCAGGCCCGAGGCCGGCAGCAGGTGATGGACGTCGGCGACCCGACCGGCGATCGAGTTCTCGATCGGGATCATGCCTAGCGCCGCGACGCCCGTCTTGATCGCCTCGAACGCCTCCTCGAACGTCTTGCACGGATAGGCCTCATAGTCCGGGAAATAGGTCCGGCACGCCTCGTGGCTGTTGGCGCCGGGCTCGCCCTGGAAGGCGATCTTCTTGAGGATGCTCATTGGGTTTCCTCGGCCTGCTTGCGGGCCGCTTCGAGGTCGGAAGGGTTGTCGACGGAGATCGGGGCGGTCTTGGCCACCGCCGCGCGGATGGTCAGGCCCAGCTCCATGGCGCGCAGCTGCTCCAGTTTCTCGCGCTTTTCCAAGGCTGAGGGCGCGGCGGCGTTGAAGGCCTCCAGCGCCTCGCGGCGATAGCCGTAGATGCCGATATGGCGCCAGACGGGGCCGTCGCCATAGAGCGTCGAGCGGGTGAAATAGAGCGCGCGGCCGCTTTGGCCGTCCTCCTCCATGGTCAGCACGGCCTTGACGACGTCTGGGTTCGACCGGTCGGCGGGCGAGGCTTCGGGCGCCACGACGGTGGCGATATCGGCGTCGCCAAACTCCTTAAGTATTCGCGCGCAATCGGACAGGACGGCCGGATCGACGAACGGCATGTCGCCCTGCAGATTGATCACCACGTCGTGCGAGAACCCCGGATCGAGTTCGGCCAGCGCCGCCAGAATCCGGTCCGAGCCGGACGGCAGGTCTGGATCGGTCAGAACCGCCGTCCCGCCAGCCTTTTGAACCGCCTCGACGATTTCGGGATCGCCCGCCGCCACGGCCACGGGACCAATCGCCGCATCGCGGGCCTGGTTCAGCACCCGGACGATCATCGGCAGCCCGCCGATATCGGCCAGAGGCTTGCCCGGAAGACGGGTCGCCGCCATCCGCGCGGGGATCAGGACGATAGGGTTCATGGCGTCAAATCTTTGCTGCCCGGTTGCGCGAGGGGCGGTAGCGTGTAAGAGACGCGAGCGCAACATGACGCGCGTCGGGGACTCGCTTGCGGCCTCTCGCGCGTCGGGGAATCCGAGCCCGCCCTTGGCGGGCTGGCAAGAGGCTGACAAGGCTGAGATGAGCGACCTGACGTTCAACAAGATCGCTGGCGGCGTGCTGCTGACCGGCCTCGTTATTTTCGGTCTGCGGGAAGCGTCGGACATCGTCTTCAAGAGGACTGAAGTCGAGAAGGCCGGCTACGAGATCGCGGTCCAGGAAGAAGGCGCCGGCGGCGCCGCGGCGGCCGAAGACACCCCGCCCGATTGGAACGCCGTGCTGACGCCGGCCAACGTGGCCGCGGGCCAGGCCGTCTCGGCCAAGTGCGCCGCCTGCCACAAGCTGGACGCGTCGAACGCCAACGCCACCGGCCCCGGCCTGTGGGACGTGGTGGGCCGCAAGCCGGCCGCGCACCCGGGCTTCAACTATTCGGGCGCGATGAAGGACTTCGCCGGCAAGACGCCGGTGTGGGACTACGACGCCCTGTACACCTTCCTGAAGGCCCCGGGTAAGGACGTCCCCGGCACCAACATGACCTTCGTGGGTCTGAAGAAGCCGGAAGACCGCATCGCGGTCATCGCCTACCTGCACAGCCTGGGTTCGAAGCTGCCGGTTCCGCCGCCGCGTCCGGCGGCCGCCGCCGCAGCTCCGGCGGCTGGCGCGGCTCCGGCCGACGGCGCCGCCGCCCCGGCCGCGGGCGCTGCTCCGGCTCCCGCCGCTGGCGCCGCCCCGGCCGCTC
Source organism: Caulobacter sp. X (assembly GCF_002742635.1). NCBI lineage: Bacteria > Pseudomonadati > Pseudomonadota > Alphaproteobacteria > Caulobacterales > Caulobacteraceae > Caulobacter > Caulobacter sp. X. The sequence goes on from NZ_PEGF01000001.1 coordinate 1,481,496, forward strand.
CGGCCGCCGCTGCTCCGGCCGCGCCCAAGGCCTGATCGCTTCGCGATCAACAGGTCGCGCGATCACTGAATCTGAAAGGGCCGCGAAGTTTTCTTCGCGGCCCTTTTTCTATGGCCCAGCTAGGGATTGCAGACCGTTGGTCTGTCAGAAAGTCCCACCCGATGCAGCTTCGCGCCCTGGCCGTCGCCAGCCTGATCGCCCTGTCAGCCGTCCCGAGCCTGGCGCTCGCCTCGACCAAGGCGCCGACCCCGGCCCTCAAATCGATCGCCGACCTGCCGACGCCCCTGCCCTATCCCTACAATGAGCAGGCCGACGCCGAGGCCGACCTGGCCGCCGCGATCAAGGCGGCCAAGAAGCACAAGAAGCTCGTCCTGATCGATCTGGGCGGCAACTGGTGCGGCGACTGCCGGGTCTTCGCCGGGATCATCGAACAGCCCGACATCAAGCCGTGGGTCGACAAGAACTTCGAGGTCGTGGCGATCAATGTCGGCCGCTACGACAAGAACATGCAGATTCCGGCCCGCTACGGCGTCGACAAGCTGAAGGGCGTGCCGAGCTTCCTGGTCGTCGACACCAAGGGCAAGCTGGTCAATGACGGCTCGTTCTTCGCCCTGACCGACGCTCGCCACATGACGCCGCAGTCGATCGTCGACTGGCTGGCGCAGTGGCCGGCGAAATAGGCGGCTAGAGCCCCGCCTTCCGCGCCATCCAGTCGGCGGCGAGCCCAGGCCAGGCGGCCTGGGTCCCGTCCAACTGGCGCAGACTAAAGCCGTGCGGCGCGGTTCCGAACACGTGGGCGTCCAGGTCGAGCCCCGCGTCGCGGGCGGTCAGGATCAGGTTCATCGCATGCTCGACCGGCACGGCCTGGTCCGTCAGGGCGTAGGCCAGGAAGGTCGGGCAGCGCGGCAGGCCGTGAGGCTCGCCTGAAATCCCGATCGGCCAGGCGTCGTAGAAGGCCTGCTTCTGGGGCGGCGGATAGTCAGGCTTGCCGGCGGGCGCCTTGTAGGCCCGGTGATTGGCGTTGATCGGCGCATAGGCGATCAGCACGCCGGCCAGATCCACGTCCGGCTGGCAGGCCAGGACGCCCGCCAGGTGGCCGCCCGACGACAAGCCCAACACGAACCGCGGCAGGTCGCGCGGGATCGCCGCCAGGGCCGCCAGGCCGTCGGTCAGGGCGATGTCGAACGGCCAGACGCCCTCTTCGCTGGGCGCGCCGGGCAGCCGGTGGGCCAGCACATAGGCGTCGTAGCCCAGGCCGTTCAGCCAGGCGGCGATCTCGCTCCCCTCGCTGTCGATCATCAGCCGCAGATAGCCGCCGCCGGGGCAGACCAGCACCCGCCCCTTGGGCGCGGCGACGCGATAGGCCCACAGCTCGCCGCGCGAGACCGTCTCGATCACGCGGTCGGGCGCCGAGCCCTCCAGGACATTGGCGGGGCCGGGGCTCAGCGCGAGAACTTCGGGTTGGCTCATGCGGCGCGTCTATAGCCCAGCGGCGCGCCGACGCCAGCGGCTTCGATCCGGGCGATCGCCTCGGCCAGCGGCTCGATCGCCACGGCCATGTGGTGGGCGTTGGCGTGCAGGATGGTGTCCGGATCGAGCAGGATCGCCACGTGCCCCTTCCAGAACACGAGATCGCCGCGCCGGCGGTCGCCCTCGGCGATCTCCGGGAAGAAGCCGCGCTGCAGGTCGGTGTCGCGCGGACAGGCGCGACCGCAGGCGTAGAGCGCCTGCTGGATCAGGCCCGAGCAGTCCAGGCCCAGGCTCTCGCGGCCGCCCCACTGGTAGGGCGCGCCCAGGAACCGCTCGGCCACGGCGACATAGTCGGTCTCGAAGCGGCCGATCGGGGCCAGGTGATGCTCGACGAACCAGCCGGTTCGCGCGCCCTTCACGAAGCGCCCCTCCCGCGCCTGGACCGTGACCAGGGCGTTCAGGCTGTAGAGGCCGACGATGGCCGACTTGATGTCCGGCTCGGCGAAGGCGTAGGTCCGCAGGGCCGAGACGCGATGCTCGGGCGTCAGCACCGGCGCCGACAGCGCCTCGATCGGCACATAGCCGACATAGCGGTCGCGGCGGGCCTGGCCGAAGGCGAACTCGCCGGTCTCGAACAACACGTCGAAGGCTTCGCCGAACAGCAGTTGGTCTTCCTGCTCGGCGTCGGCCGAGGGCGCCTTGCGCAGGCCGGCGACCGGGGCGCTGACCTGCATCGGCGTGACGTCGGCGAAGCGGTCGGCCGCGACCAGGCCTTCCAGGCGGCGGTCAGCAAGGCCGTCGCGCAGCAGCGTCAGGCGGCGATCACCGGAGCTCATCGGGCGAACCGCGCGCGCAGCATGGCGAAGGCGGCGCGGATGGCCTGGACCTCGGCCCCGACCGGATAGCCGGGCCGGCTCTTGGGGTTCCAGGCGAAGACGTCGAAGTGCGCCCACGGCCCGACCTCCTCCCCTGACGGCGCGAACCGCTGCAGGAACAGGGCGGCCGTGGTGGCGCCCGCCTGGGCCCAGCCGTCGGGGTCGTTCTTCAGGTCGGCGATGTCGCTGTCGAGGGCGTCGCGATAGGCCTCGGTCAGCGGCAGGCGCCACAGCGGATCGGCGACCGCCTTCGAGGCCGCCTCGATCTGGCCGGCCAGCTTGTCGTCGGGGGTCCAGAACGGGATCACGAACGGGCCCATGGCGATCCGCGCCGCGCCGGTCAGGGTGGCGAAGTCCAGAGTCAGGGCGGGCTTCAGCTCGGCGGCGCGGGTCAGGGCGTCGGCCAGGATCAAGCGGCCTTCGGCGTCGGTGTTGCCAACCTCGACCGAGAGCCCCGCGCGGGTGGCCAGCACGTCGCCCGGCCGCATGGCGTCGCCGGCGATGGCGTTCTCCACGACCGGGGTGAGGATGACGAGGCGCACCGGCAGATTGGCTTCCATGACCATTCGGCCCAGCGCCAGGGCGTGGGCGGCGCCGCCCATGTCCTTCTTCATCAGCCGCATGCCGGCCGAGGGCTTGATGTCGAGGCCGCCGGTGTCGAACACCACGCCCTTACCCACCAGCGCCAGGACCGGGTGCGAGGCGTCGCCCCAGGTCACCTCGATCATGCGCGGCGCGCGCGAGGCCACGGCGGCGCGGCCCACCGCGTGGACGGCCGGGTAGTTCTCCTTCAGGAGATCATCGCCCCGCACGACCGACAGGGTCGCGCCGTACTTCTGGGCGATCTCGCCGGCGATGGTCTCGATCTGCAGCGGCCCCATGTCGTTGGCCGGGGTGTTGACCATGTCGCGGGCCAGGGCGCAGGCGTGGGCCATGGCGGTGACGGCGGCGGCGTCGACGCCCTTGGGCGCGACGAGGCGGGCGATCGGCTCGCCGTGCTTCTTGTAGCGGTCGAAGCGATAGGTCCCGAGCGCGAAGGCCAGGGCCGCCTGTTCGGCGTCCAGGCCCTTGGGCAGCTTGGAGAGGGCGTAGTCCCCGGCGGGCAGCTTGCCGGCCAGGGTGCGCAGCAGCGACGGATCGACGCGGCCGCTTCCCAGACCGAGCAGCACCTGCTCGACCGCGCCGCTGGCGCCGGGGACGGCCAGGACCTGACCCAGCTTGCCGGTGAACTTGTTGGCGGCCGCGAACGTCCGCACCGGGCCGCGTTTGCGGGCCAGGAAGGCCTCGACCTCGCCCTCCGCCAGCGGATGGACCGGGATGGTTCCAGCTTCGGCCTGGGTGAGGATCGGATGCGTCGCGTCGGACATCGGCGGCCTCTTCGAAAATTATGCTTAACGCTTCCTTTAAGGGCCTGGCCGATCATGGCCGGGCTCTTTTCCGGAGACGCCTCCTTCATGTGTCGCAAGCGCGCGCGCCTCGCAACCGTTCTCGCCCCCGCCGCCCTGGCGCTGGCGAGCCTTTGCGCGAGCGGCGCGGCCCTGGCGGCCGACGCCCAACAGCGCGCGGAGGCCGGCCGGCTGGATCCGCTGGCGCGCGCGGCGTTCTGGGGCGCGGAGCTCCAGGCCAACGCGGCCGACGCCGAGGCGGGCGCGGGCCTGGCCCAGGCGCTGCGAGGCCTTGGCCGCAATGACGAAGCCGCCGAGGTCGCGGCCAAGGCGCTGGTCGCCCGTCCGGACGACGTCCCCCTTCTGCTGGAGCTGGCCCGCGCCCACATCGCCCGCGGCCAGGGCTTCTACGCCATCGAACCGGCCCGCAAGGCCGCCAGCCTGTCGCCCCGGGACTGGCGTCCGCTGACCCTGCTGGCCGTGGCCTATGAGCAGGCGCAGCGCGACGACGAGGCCGAGGCCGCCCACCGCCAGGCCCTGGCGCTGGCGCCGAACGAGGCCGCGCCGCTGACCAACTACGCGATGCACCTGGCCGCGCGCGGGGATCTCGTCGGCGCCGAGGCCCAGTTGCGCCGCGCCGTCGCCCTGCCCTCGGCCGGGATCCAGGCCCGCCAGAACCTGGCTTTGGTCGTCGGCCTGCAAGGCCGCCTGCCCGAAGCCGAGAAGCTGGCCCGCGCCGATCTCCCGCCCGAGCAAGTCGCCAACAACCTGGCCTATCTGCGCGCCGCGCTGGGCCAGGCGGGGAGCGGCCGGACGTGGGACTCGCTGAAGAGCGGCGGCGGGCAGTAGGGCGCGCCCCAAAATCCGCCGCAAAGCTGAGGCGTAAGCCGCCCCGTGATCGCCTTCCTCGCCCTCCTCGCCGCCGCGCCAGTTGCGGATCGGATTGTCGTCGACCTGTCGGCCGGCAAGCCCGCCAACACCTTCCGACCTGACGAGGCGTTCGGCGGCGGGCTGGACGGGACCGGGCGGGGCGAGGTCGCGACGACCTACACGCCCCACAACGTCGCGGCGATGCGGCAAGCCGGCCTCAAGAAGATCAGCTATCGCCTGCGCACCGAGCTGGGCGGCCAGGCCTGGCACTGGAATCCCGAGGGCCGCTGGAGCGATCCCGCCCACGCCCAGGGCTACTGGACCTCGGACGACAAGCCGGGCGCGCCGATCCTGCTGTCCCACGGCTACGACCTGCCGCGCCGGGGCATGACCAACGACAACGCCAATAACAATGGCTATTCGCGCCTGGACGACGGCGACGACGCGACCTTCTGGAAGTCGAATCCCTATCTCGACAGCCGCTACACCCACGCGCCCGCGCGGCCGCAATGGCTGGCGGCGCGGCTGGACGCGGCCGAAGAGATCGACACGGCGCGCCTGGTCTGGGCCACGCCCTACGCCATCGACTACCAGGTGCAATACTGGACCGGCGCCGACGACTGGGACCCCGACGGTCGCTGGGTGACCTTCCCGCACGGCGACATCCGAGGCGCGAGCGGCGGGGTCGCCCTGCTGCGCCTGGCCGATGCGCCCATCCGCACGCAGATGGTCCGGGTGGTGATGAGCCGCGGCTCGAACACCGCGCCCGAGGGCTCGACCGACGTCCGCGACCGCCTGGGCTACGCCGTGGCCGAGGTCGGGTTCGGGCGGATGGAGGACGGGCGTTTCGTCGACCTCGTCCGCAAGGGTCGCTCGCGCGAAACCCAGACGATGATGCGGGTGTCCTCGACCGATCCCTGGCACCGCGCCGTCGACCTGAACCGCGACCTGGAACAGCCGGGCCTGGACCTGGTGGTTCGCAGCGGCCTGACGAACGGCCTGCCGATGATGCTGCCGGTCGGCGCCCTCTACGACACGCCCGAGAACGCCGCGGCCCTGATCCGATGGTACAAGCGGCGCGGCTATCCCCTGAAGGAGGTCGAGATCGGCGAGGAGGCCGACGGCCAATACAATTCGCCCGAGGACTACGCCGCGCTCTACGTCCAGGTCGCGAGGGCCGTCCACGCCGTCGATCCGCATCTCGTCACCGGCGGGCCAAGCCTGCAGGCCGCCCCCGCCGACATGTGGGCCTCGGCCGCCGGCGAGGATCGCTCCTGGACCCGCCGCTTCCTGCGCGCGCTCGACGACCAGGGCCGAATAGCCGACCTCGGCTTCTTCTCGTTCGAGCGCTATCCGTTCGACGACGTCTGCGGCCGGATCGACGAGAAGCTGCTGGACCACGACGCCATGCTGGACCGGGACCTGGCCCGGCTGCGCGCCGATGGCGTCCCGGCCGACATGCCGCTGGTGATCAGCGAGTACGGCTTCTCGGCCTATTCGGGGCGGGTGATGTCGGAAATCCCGGCCGCCCTGCTGAACGCCGACATCGTCGGACGCTTCCTGACCAAGGGCGGCAAGCAGGCCTTCCTGTTCGGCTACACGCCCAACCAGCCGATCAACCAGCACCAGGCCTGCGCCGGCTATGGCAACATGATGACCTGGCAGACCGACGAGAACGGCCAGGCCAAGTGGCCCAGCCCGACTTTCCAGGCCGCCCGCCTGCTCACCAGCGCCTGGAGCCAGCCCGGGAACGGCCTGCACCAGGTCTGGCCCGCCGCCTCGACCGTGCGCGACGACAAGGGCCGCGCGCCGGTCGCCGCCTACGCCGTCAAGCGGCCGGACGGCCAGTGGGCGCTGATGCTGGTCAACCGCGACGCCCAGGCGGCTCACGCCGCCAGCCTGGCGTTCCGCGACGCGAACGGCAAGGAACGACGTCTGGCGGGCCAGGTCGATGTCTGGCGCTACGACAGGACGCGCTACGCCTGGAAGGACGACGGCGAGAACAGCCGACCCTCGCTGACCCTTCCGGCGCTGAAGACGCGCCAGGACGGCCGCCGCGACGTGATCCTGCCGCCGTGGTCGCTGACCGTGGTTCGCGGTCGCCTGGCGCCTTAGGCCCCCTGCGGCAAAAGGCTCGGCTTGTTCAATCCCGGATTAGTGTAGTAAGCGCCCGCTCGTCCGGGGACCTCGATGCGAAAACTGCTCACCTTCATCGCGCTGCTCCTGGCGGCGCCGCCCGTGCTGTATGCGGCCTTCATCGTCAGCACGGTTCTGGATCGCGGCTACCACTGGGGCGTGATGGACTGGAACAGCGACGGCCGCACCGAGCTGCACGAGGTGATCACCGCGACCGACGTGATCCCGCACGAGACCGTCCAGAACGGCCAGCGCTGCACCGGCTATTTCCACTACCGCAAGGCCACCATGCTGCGGACCGACTGCAAGGTCGCCGTCTAACGCCCCGTCGTCAGTGCTGGCGAAGACGTCCTGCACCTTGATGATCGCCGGACCCAGGATGACGATGAACAGCACCGGCAGGAAGAACAGGATCATCGGCACGGTCAGCTTGGCCGGCAGGGCCGTGGCCTTCTTCTCGGCCGCCGACAGGCGCAGCTCGCGGTTCTCCTTGGCCATCACCCGTAGCGCCGCGCCCAGCGGCGTGCCGTAGCGCTCGGCCTGGATCATGGCCGTCGCGACCGACTTGACGCCGGGATGGTTGGTGCGACGGGCCAGATTCTCGTACGCTTGGCGGCGCTCGGGCAGGTAGGACAGTTCGGCGGTCAGCAGGCTGAGCTCCTCGGCCAGCTCCATCGACTGGGCGCCGACCTCCGAGCCGACCTTCTGGATCGCGGCCTCGACCGACATGCCGCTCTCGACGCAGATCAGCAAAAGGTCCAGGGCGTCGGGAAAGGCCGCGACGATCGACTCCCGACGCTTCTGGGCGATGTTGGTGATGTAGACGTTGGGCGCGTAGTAGCCGAACGCCAGGGCCGCGACGCAGGCGCAAAGCTTCTGGATCGGCAGCAGGTCGAAGTCGTTGACGCCGTACAGATAGGCCGCCACCACCGCGGCGAACACGAACGGCGCCACGAAGCGGAAGAAGTAGAAGGTCGTAACCGGCCGGGGACCGCGGAAGCCGGCCTGGGCCAGCTTGTCGACGACCTTGGGATCCTCCAGCAGGCGCGACAGCTGCAGGCGCTCGACGACCTTCTTGTAGAGGCCCTCGTCCTGGTGGCGCAGAGCGCTGGTCACGCCTCCAGCGCCAGGGCGCTGGGCCAGAGCCTCCCGCGAGCGCCGACGCAGCTCCTCGCGGCGGTTGGCCACCGACTTCAACCGCCCCTCCAGCCCGTTGTCGCGCATCAGCGGCGAGGCCAGGGTGATGATGGTGGCGAACACCACCACGGCGATGAACGCGGTCAGGAGGTTGGAGGGATCGGTCAGGGTCTCGACGAGCGTCATGTCCCCCCTCAGAACTTGAAGTTGATCATCTTGCGCATAACGAAGACGCCGATGCTCATCCAGATCGCCGCCGCCAGCAGCATCAGGTGGCCGCGCGGGTCGACGAACATGGGCTGCATGTAGGCCGGCGAGGTCACGCTGATCAGCACCACCACCCCCGGCGGCAGGGCGCCGATGATCATGGCCGAGGCGATGGCCTCGGCCGACAGCGCCTTGATCTTCTCCTTCATCATCTTGCGCGCGCGCAGCACGGCCGAGAGGTTGCCCAGGGCCTCGGCCAGGTTGCCGCCGGTCTTCTGCTGGATGGACAGCACGATGGCGAAGAAGCGCAGTTCGTTGGTCGGCATGCGCTCGTGCATCTTCTCCAGCGCGGCGTCCATGGGCACGCCCATGGCGACGTTCTCGGTCAGCATGCGAAACTCGCCGGCGAGAGGCTCGGGACTCTCCTGGCCGATAATGCGCAGACAGTCGTGCAGCGGCAGGCCCGACTTGATCCCGCGCACGATGATGTCGATGGCGTCCGAGAAGGCCTCGGTGAACTTGCGGATGCGCCCTTGGGCCAGGACGGCCAGAACCCAGCGCGGCAGGCCCAGGCCCGCCGCGAAGCCCGCGCCCAGCGCGATCCACAGGCTCTGCCCCAGGGCCAGGACGATCAGGATGACGCCGCCGGCGAGCCCCAGGCTGACCAGCCAGAACAGGCGCACGTTCGCCCCCAGCCCCGCCGCCTGCATCCGCGCGGCGATGCTGAGCGTCGCCTTCTTCTGCTTGCGCTCCTGCTCCTTCAGCGCCTTCAGGATGGTCTGGCGCCGCACGTCGGTCGGATTCGGAGCGGCCTTGCCGCGCGCCGTCCGCTCCACGCCGCCGGCCCCGATCGTCTGGGCGCGCTTGGAGGCCTTGGCCGCCTGGCTGTCGCCGCCCACGAACGCGAAGCCCAGGCCCGCGATGGTGATGAAGCCCAGGACCCCGGCGAGGATGAACAGCATCGCCGCCTACTCCGCCGCGTCGAGGGCTTCGGCCAACTCGCGCTCCAGGCCGTAGTAGCGGGCGCGATCCCAGAACCTGGGGCGGGCGATGCCGGTCGAGCGATGGCGGCCTAGCACGCGACCGTGCTCGTCCTCGCCGGTGATGTCGTAGACGAAGAGGTCCTGGGTCACGACCACGTCGCCTTCCAGCCCGACCACCTCGGTGATGTGGGTGATGCGGCGGCTGCCGTCGCGCAGGCGGGCGGCCTGGATGATCACGTCGACCGAGCCGACGATCATCTCCTTGATGGTCTTGGACGGCAGGCCATAGCCGCCCATGGTGATCATGCTCTCGACCCGGCTCAGCGCCTCGCGCGGGCTGTTGGCGTGCAGCGTGCCCATCGAGCCGTCGTGGCCGGTGTTCATTGCCTGCAGCAGGTCGAAGGCCTCGGGACCGCGCACTTCGCCGACGATGATCCGCTCGGGCCGCATGCGAAGGCAGTTGCGAACCAGGTCGCGCATCGTCACCGCCCCCTGCCCTTCCAGGTTCGGCGGCCGGGTCTCCAGGCGCACGACGTGCGGCTGCTGAAGTTGAAGTTCAGCGGCGTCCTCGCAGGTCACGACCCGCTCTGTGGGGTCGATGAAGGCGGTCATGGTGTTGAGCAAGGTCGTCTTGCCCGAGCCCGTGCCGCCCGAGATGATCACGTTGCAGCGGCAGGCGCCGATCACGCCCAGCACCCGCGCGCCCTCGGCGCTGATGGAGGCGTACTCCACCAGATCCTTCATCGTCAGCTTGTCGCGCCGGAACTTCCGGATCGTCAGGGTCGGGCCGTCCAGGGCCAGCGGCGGGGCGATGACGTTGACGCGGCTGCCGTCGGGCAGGCGGGCGTCGCAGATCGGGCTGCTCTCGTCGACGCGGCGGCCGACCTGGCTGACGATCCGCTGGCAGATGTTCATCAGCTGCTGGTTGTCGCGGAAGCGGACATTGGTCAGCTGGACCTTGCCGCCGACTTCGATGAACACCCGGTGCGCGCCATTGACCATGATGTCGGCGATGTCGTCGCGGGCCAGCAGCGGTTCGAGCGGACCATAGCCGAGGACATCGTTGGTGATGTCCTGGACCAGGGCCTCCTGCTCGGAGACCGACATCGAAACGTTCTTGATCGCCACCAGCTCGGCGACGATGTCGCGGATCTCTTCGGCCGCCTGGCGCTGGTCCAGCTGGGCCAGCTGCGACAGGTCGATGGTGTTGAGCAGAGCGTTGAAGATCGTCGTCTTGGTGACGTGGTAGTAGTCGCTCTGTTCACGGACGATCGGCGCGGCCAACGGCGCGGCCTGGCTGGCGACCGCGCGCGGCGGCGGGCCGGTCACCTTGGGCGGCGGCGCGACGGGCGCGGGCGCCGGAGCGTCGACCTCGACGCGACGCGGGCGCGTGGCGATCGCCGCGCCTTCCGCCGGAGCGGGCGGCGGCGCCTTCTGTTCGGCGGACGGGGCGCGCTTGCCGAACATCTCAGCCCTTCTTGAACAGGGCCGACAGCAGCGAGGCCTTCGGGGTCGTCGGCGGCTCGCGGCGGCTGATCAGCCGCGCCAGCTGCTCGATGCCCTCGGCGGCTTTCGAGCGCGGCGCGATCTCGGCCAGCATCTGGCCGTTGTTGGCCGCCAGGCCGTAGGGCTTGGGATCGAACGGCAACACCAGCGAGGGCTGCAAGCCCAGGGCGTCGCCGAAGTCCTTCACGGGGATTTCCGGGCGCCCCGGCACGCCGACCTGATTGAGCACCAGGCGCGGCGGGGCGTCGTTGGGGCGGGCGGCGCGCACCAGGTCGATCATGTTCTTGGCGTTGCGCAAGCTGGCGAGGTCGGGCGTGGCCACCACCACCAGCTCGTCCGAGCCCAGCAGCACCCTGCGGGTCCAGGCGCTCCAGACGTGCGGCATGTCCAGCACCACATAGGGCGCGGCGGCGCGGATGCGGTGGGTGACCTCGTCGAAGGCGTCGGCGCCGATCTCGTAGTCGTCGTCCAGGGTCGCGGGGGCGGCGAACAGCGACAGGCGGTCGCCGCAGCGGACCATCATCCGGTCCATCAGCACCGGGTCCAGGCGGTCGGGCTGACTGAGGGCGTCGAACACCCCCTGCACCGGGTCCTGGTTGAAGTCGAGGCCGGCGGTGCCGAAGGCGAGATCAAGGTCGGCCAGCACGGTCGCCGTCTGCAGCCGCTCGGACATCGTCCAGGCGAAGTTATGCGCCAGGGTCGAGGCCCCCACCCCGCCCTTGGCGCCGACGAACGCCACCTGGCGGCCGACGAAGGGCGCGGACGGATCGGCGTACAGGTCGGCGATCGCGCGGATCACCGACAGGGCCGAAAGCGGCGGGGTAAGGTACTCGCTGACGCCCCGCCGCATCAGCTCGCGATAGAGGGCGATGTCGTTGGCCTGGCCGATCACCACGACCTTGGTCCCGGCGTCGCAGACCTGGGCCAGGGCGTCCAGGCGGTGCAGCAGGCGCTGGGCGTCGTCCAGGCACTCGACCAGCACCAGCGAGGGCGTCGGATGGTCCTGGTATTCGTCGACGGCCGCGGCCAGGCCGCCCATCCGGACCACCGTGGTCGCGCGCGCCATGCGGCGGTCCTTGGCGGCCTGCTCCAGCACCCCTGCGGTCTCGGAGCGGGCGCAGAAGGCGTGGATCGTCACGCGCGGAATCAGCGCCTCGGCCACGCCGCTTTCGGGAATGGGCTGCGGGATGCTGGTCTCGCCGCGCGGGGCCAGCGGATCCTCGAAGCCCCCGATCGTCGGCTCCAACGCCGGCGGCGCGGAGGCTCGCCAGGGATCGGACGCGCCCGTCGTATAGCTCTCGGCGTCCTCGAGCCCCAGGTTGAAGGGATCGTTGTCGGCCGGCGCCATCAGGGGATCGCCTTGGAAATCGAGCCGTCGGCCTGGCTGTCGCGCGGCGAGCTGGTGATCTCGCCGCGGCGATACTTGCCCATCACGACGTCACGGCGGCCGGCGTCGACCGGCGTGGCCTCGCGCGGCCGGACCAGGTCCTCGGGGTTGGCGACCTGGGCGGCCATGTTGGCGGCGACGGCGCAGCCGAAGTTCTCGTAGGCCTTGTTGTCGCGCGTGGCGGTCAGGCTCTCCCAGGCCTGGCCGCACTTGGGGATCTGGGCCTCGTATCGCGTGAAGCCGACGCGCAGGACAGGCTCGGCGGCCGCCGCCGGATCGGCGCCGACGATGCGGACCTGGGCGGCGGGCGCGCCCAGGAAGATCAGACGCTCGCGCGCCTGAACGGCCATGGCGCCGGCGTTGGCGGGCGCGGTGATCGTCAGCTCGCGCCCTTCGGCCTGCAGCCAACGGCCGACCAGCGCCTGCAGGGCGGCGCGTTGATTGTCCGAAAGGCCGGTGGCGTGGACCGCCAGCAGGATCTCGTCCGCGGCCGGCGTCACCTTGACCCGCTCGGCCCAGACCTGCGTCTCGGTCGCGGCCTGGGGCGCGGGCGCGACGGACGGGGCCGAGGCGCAGGCCGAAAGGCCCGCCACGGCGGCGAGCCAGAGGCTGGTCTTCAGGACGGTCTTGACGGGGAAGCGACGCGTCATGGCGGCCCTACTCGATCACATAGCCCACGGGGCCCTGGTAGGCGCGCCCCGCATTGGCGCCCGGCGGCGCCTTGACGACCTGGTTCAGCCGACCCATCAGCACCGTGCTCATGTCCCCGGCGATCGCCAGGCCGTCGGCCGGCGTCTGCAGGTCGCGCGGCTTGGTCGGGTCGACGATGTAGGGCGTGACGATGATGACCAGCTCGGTCTCGCCGTTCAGGAAGTCGCGCGACCGGAACAGCGAGCCCAGGATCGGCATGTTGGTCATGCCCGGCAGGGAGTCGATCGCCTGCCTGGTGGTCTGTTGCAGGAGGCCGGCGATCATCAGCGACCCGCCGGAGGGCAGCTCGACCGTGGTCTCGGCGCGGCGCACCGACAGGCCTGGCACGGTCAGCGACCGCGACGCCGTACCGTTGCTGAGCGTGAAGGCGCCCAGGCTGGACAGCTCCGACACCTCGGTCGACAGCTTCAGCGAGATGCGGCCGCCGGACATCACCACGGGCGTGTAGCCCAGGCCCACGCCGTACGGCTTGAACTCGATCGCGATCCGGCCGGTGTTGTCGCTGCCGGTCGGCACCGGAAACTCGCCGCCGACCAGGAAGTGGCCGGCCTCGCCGGAGACCGCCGTCAGGTTCGGCTCGGCCAGGGTGCGCACCAGGCCCACCCGCTCGAAGGCGGCCAGGCAGGCGCCCAGGCTGTTGCCCGTGGTGGCCGACCAGGCGGCGGAGGCCGCGCTGCTGACCGCGTTGCTCACCGCGCTGGTCGTCCCGTTCGCGGCGTCGCCGGTCGAAGCGTTGACCGTGGTCTGGGTCGAACCGTTGCTGCTGTTGCTGAAATTGCTCTTGCGAAGATTGTCGCGGCCGTAGCAGGCGCCGCCGCCGCCCAGCAAGGCGCCGTTGACGCCGAAGGTGTTCTCCCGCCCCACGGTGTAGGACTTGAAGCCGTCGTTCAGCAGATTGTCGGTCGAGACGCCCAGCTGCTTGATGACGTTGCGCTGCACCTCGACGATGCGGACCTGCAGCATCACCTGGTCCTTGCCGGCGATGCTGAGCATGTTCAGCACCTTGTCCGGCGAGCCGGTGAACTGGGCGGCGATGCGGGCGGCCGCTTCGGACTGGGCCGGCGTGCGGACCACGCCGCTCAGGACCACGCTGTCGCGGATCGGCCGGACCTCGATCTTCGCCTCGGGCAGCACGCGGTTCAGGGTGTCGGCCAGTTGGTCGACGGGCTGGGCGACCTTGATGGACAGCGACAGGATCCGGCGGCCGACGTCGTCGAAGAAGGCCGCGTCGGTGACGCCCTCGGCCAGACCCACGATGTAGACGCGGCGGCGGTCGCGCAGCACGGCGTCCGCGACGGCGGGACTGGTGACCAGCAGGTCGCGGACGTCGGAGGGCAGTTCGACGATCGCCGACTTGCCCTTGGCCAGCTCCAGGGTCGCGGCGGTCTGGTCGGCGGTCAGGACGACGCGCGAGACTTGGCCGTTCGTGACGGCCGGCGCGGCGGCGGGCGGCGCCGAGCGCGACACGGCGCGCGGCGCCGTCGGATAGACATGCGTGCCCGGTGCCGGTCCGTCGGCCAGGACGGGCGTCGCCGTGCTCAGGCCCAGCAGCGCCGCGAGGTGAATGGTCAGCAGACGGCGGCTCACGGTCGCACCGCCATGACAGTGGTCTGGCCGCCGCGATTGATCCGCACGGCGGCGGCTTCGGCCGGCGCGGCCACGCCGCCGGACGGCGCGCCGGCGTCGGTATAGGCGCGCAGGGCCAAGGTAACGGGACCGCCGGCCTTGGCGGCGGCCAAGGCTTCGGCCTCCGCCCCGCCGACCTCCAGCGTGGCGGTCGTGGCGACCATGGTCTTGGCGTCCTTGTCGGCGGCGGTCTTCTGATCGAGGGCCAGGACGCGGACATTACGCATCACGGTCTCGCCGACGATCACGCGCCCGCCGCCCGCGGCCATCGGCGTGTCGCGCGTCGCGATCACATCGACCCGGTCGCCGGGCAGGATGAACCCGCCGGCGGTGGTGTCGGCCGAAACCGGCACGGCCACGGCCCGCTTGCCCGGCGTGAGCACGACCGACAGATAGCCGCCTTCCCCGCCTCGCACGATCTTGCGGGTGGTGATCGGTTCGCCGGACAGAATGGGATCGCGGACGATGGCGCCGTCCAGCGCCTTGGCGGGGTCGCCGCCGATGATCTGGCTGGTCACGGCGGCCTTGGCCTGGGCGACCGCGCCCTCGGCCTTGGGCGGCGTCGCGCCGTTGGTGATGAAGGCCGCGTTGACGGAGTCCGAGGGCCAGGCCTGCCAGCCGATATCGGCCTCGCCCAGGCGCGCGCCGACGGCGAGATCGTGCTTGGCGACCAGCACCTGGACCATCGGCTTGGCCGGCGCGGCGGTCGGCGCGGCGACGGCGCCGGGCTTTTCAGCCTTGCCGCCCAAAGCCCGCTGCAGCACCACGGCCATGCCGATGGCCGAGACGGCGGCGATCAGAACGATCAGGAGGCGGACGGGGCTCATGCGCGGGCGGAACTCGTGCGGTCACTCTGGAAAACCGGGGGCCGCCTCCGGGCGAGCACGCGCGATTCAGTCTCGGCCGTTCTGGCCGAAGCGCATGGTCGTCCGCTTATAGTTAACGAGGACTGAAATTCCGGTTAACGCCAGCCCGTCCCCCCGCGGCGGGCTGTCGCGGCCTCAGCCCAGAACGCCTTGAGCCAAAAGCGCTTTTGGGAAGGCGATCAGGGCGCCCGCGGCGATCGCGACGCCGTAGGGCAAATCACCGCCCTGCTGGCCCAGTCGACGCACCCAACCCGGGCCTCCCGCCACGAGCGGCGCGACCCAGCCCGAGCGCAGAGCCAGGACCGCGAAGGTCAGCGCCCCGCCGGCCAGGGCGGTGTAGAGGAGGAACGGAGCGACCGCCGGCCAGCCCATCCACAGCGCGCAGGCGGCCAGCAGCTTGCCGTCGCCGCCGCCAATCCAGCCGGCCGCGAACATGCCCATGCCCAGCACCAGCGCGCCGAAGCCGACGGCCAGGCAAAGGCCGATCGCGGAAAGGCCGGCGCCGCTGGCGAGAGCGGCCGGAACGAAGGCGACGATCAGGGCCAGGGAAACCCAGTTGGGGATCGTGTAGCTGGTCAGGTCCTTCAACGCCCCCACGATAGCCAGGGCCGGAAAGACCATCAGCAGCGAGATCTGGAGAGCCTGCATTGCGTCGCGCGCCTGAATGGGAACCGCCGCATCGTGCGATGAGACCCGTGAAGTAAGGGTTTCCCCAAAGACAAAAAAAGCCGCGACGCCTGAACGTCGCGGCCTCTCGCTGCCGAGCGAAGTCTTGAAGTCTATTCGCCGCCCAGACCGACGCCCACGCCGGTGACGCGCGCGCCGGGGCTGAACACGACGCCCAGCCCGGTCACGCAGACCATGGTGATGGCCGCGATCACGGCGACGAACAGGCCATATTGGATGCCCGCGACGCCGGCTTCATCCTTGGCGAAGGCCTTGATCAGTTGGGTCACGACGCGTTTTCCAGAGAGTGATCCGATGACGCTCAACCTACGCCCACGCCGTGAATTTCACGTTATTCACCGAGGTTAATTGCGAGTTACCGAATAGAGTTCGAAACACTTTGGAGCTCGAACAAATAAAAAGGGCCGGGATAAACCCAGCCCTTTTCAGTGCGGATCTTTTAGATCTTTGCTTAGCCAGCGGCCGGGGTCGACGTCGACGTCTTTTCGATCGCCTCGCCGGCCTTGCCGAACGAGCTGCTGAGCTTCGTGCCGAGGCTCGTGACGGCGGTCACGATCACAACGGCGATCAGGGCGACGATCAGGCCGTATTCAATGGCCGTGGCGCCGGATTCATCCTTCAGGAAGCGCGTGACGAACTTGGTCATGACTTGGTCTCCAAAACCAGAGCTTGTGAGTTGAGGTTTCCAAGTCAGCTCGACTTGCCACCCCTCCGAGAACACGACCAACTTCTCGCCCTGCACTTAATTGGTAGTAAATTAGAAATGGTTTATTTCATATTTAGCTAAGTTTATTGGAATTTACTATTATCAGGACTTAACCATAAGGCAGAAATCGACACCAAGAGCCTGATTCATCGAGGCTTTTCCGGCAGATGCGCGGCGTGCCGCAAGGCGCCCCTTAGGCCTTTATTGACCAATCCGTCCGATCCTGATGGGCGTTTGCTCCCGTCCAAGGCACTCCATGCGTCGCTCCTTGTTCATCTTTGCCGCGCTTCTGGCCGCCTGTTTGCGTTCGGTTGTTGCACTCTTGTTCTCCTTCCATGAGACGAACCATGTCGGGCTCCTGATGATCGAGGGAGGTCGGCCGTGGCGTCGAAGCGCTACCAAAACCGAGGACTGCGGACCTACTGGGCGGTCCACATCGAGGCCTGGCGGCTGAGCGGTCTGTCGCGCGCGGCGTACTGCGGCGAGCACCAGCTCAAACCCGGCGTCTTCAGCAGTTGGCTGAAGAAGATCGGTGACGCCGACGCCTTGCAGCACAAGCCTTCGAGCAAGCGAAAGCCTCCGCCGCGACGCTCCGCCAGCGAGGTCCGCAACAGGGCCGTGCAGGCGTTCTGGGCCATGCACGTCGAGGCCCAACTGTGGAGCGGACTGAGCGCCGCAGAGTACGCCAGCGCCCATCGACTGACACCGTCGTCGCTGCGTCAGTGGCGTCAACGCCTGGACGAAGACCCCCTTGGGATCGATTGGCGAGAGCTCGTTCATCCCAGCGCCCGCCCGTATGTGGGCCCCAGACGAAGCACTAGTGCTAAGGCCCGGACGCCGGAATCCGGCTTGACGGGCGCGACCAGGACCGTCCGCGACGGTGATGGTCGGAGTAGCCGCCGGACGTTCAACGACGAGCAAAGGCGCGCCATCGTCGCCGAGACACAGGCGCCCGGCGCCACGGTCAGCGCGGTGGCCAGGAAGCACGGCGTGGTCACCAGCATGGTGTTCCGGTGGCGCGCCCAGATGGGCCTTGGCCAGGACCAGCGCGCCCGGCTGGCTCGCGTTCGCCTGGTTGGCGAAGGCCTCAAGGCAGCGGGCCAGGCGCCCACGGCGGGCATCCCCTTGCCCATTCCCGAAGGCGCGGTGGCGGTCGATCTTGGCGACGGACGCCGGGTCTTCGCGCCGCCCGGGAGCGATCCGGACGAGGTCCGACGGTACGTGGCCCAGCGGGAGGCGGCGCGATGATGATCATCCCCTCCGGCGTGAAGGTGCATCTGGCGCTGGGTCAAACCGATATGCGCAAGGGCTTCGACGGCCTGTCGATGCTGGTGCAAGACCTGCTGAAGGAAGACCCGTTCTCGGGCCACTTGTTCGCCTTCCGGGGACGAAAGGCCGACACCATCAAGCTGCTCTACTGGGACGGAACGGGGCTGTGCCTGTTCACCAAGCGACTGCAACGCGGGCGCTTCATCTGGCCCCATATCACCACGCCAGGCGGCTGCGTCGTGCTCACGCCCGCACAACTGGCCATGCTGATCGAAGGCATCGACTGGCGGTTCCCAGAGCGCACCTGGAGGCCCGCCATCGCCGGCTGAAACCACGCCAAAACCCCTGTCAAATAAGGGGAAAGTGCTTGGTCGCGGACTCCGAAAATAGTAGAATCGGGCATGCGGCTGGATCTCGAAAACCTGCCTACCGACACGGCCTTGCTGCATCAGTTGGTGCGCGAAATGGCTGGCTTCGTCGGTGAGCGGGACGGCGAGATCGAGCGGCTCAAAGCCATCATCAAGCAGCTCCAGCGCGCCCAGTTTGGCCGCCGGTCCGAGCGCCTGGACGCCGATCAACTGGCGCTGGCCCTGGAGGATGTCGAGACCGATCTGGCCGCCGCCGAAGCGCGCCGGCCCGACATCCTGCCGGCGCCCGCGAGGGCTCAGCCCAAGCGCAAATCGCTCCCCGACCACCTGCCGCGCGAAGACCGGTTGATCGATATCGCCAGCCCGGTCTGCGCCTGCGGTGGCGCGCTGCACAGCATCGGCGAGAGCGTCAGCGAGATGCTGGACTGGGTCCCCGCGCAGATGCGGGTGATCCGGATCGTGCGCCCCAAGTATGCCTGCCGGGCCTGCGCCACGGTGGTCCAGGCGCCGGCGCCGGAGCGACCGATCGACGGCGGCCTGGCCACGCCAGCGTTGCTGGCCCAGGTGCTGGTCAGCAAATACTGCGACCACACCCCGCTCTATCGGCAGTCCAAGATCTTTGCTCGGCATGGCGTGGATCTGGAACGCTCGACACTGGCCGGCTGGGTCGGCGGAGCCTGTTGGTGGCTGCAAGCCCTGCACGACAGGCTGGCCGAAAACCTGTTCGCCAGCGGCCATCTGTTCGCCGACGATACGCCGATCCCGGTGCTGGATCCTGGCCGGGGCCGGACCAAAACCGGGCGCCTCTGGGCCTACACCCGTGATGATCGACCCTGGGGCGGACCCGAGCCGCCGGGCACGGTCTATGTCTATGCGCCGGACCGAAAGGGCGAGCGCCCGGCCGCCCATCTGGGCCGGTTCAAGGGCGTTCTCCAGGTCGATGGCTATGCCGGCTTCGAACCGCTGACGGCGTCCGGGGACGTCAAGCTGGCGGCCTGTTGGGCGCACACTCGGCGCAAGTTCTATGAGATCGCCGAGTCCACCAAGGCGCCCGTGGCCGTCGAGGCGTTGCGCCGGATCGGCGAGCTCTACGCCATCGAAGCCCAGGTGCGCGGCCAGTCGGCGGCGCTGCGACGGGCGGCGCGTCAGGAGTCTTCCCGTCCGTTGGTCGATGCCCTGCACGCCTGGTTCGAACGTCAGCTCACCCGCGTGCCGCCGCGCGGCGCCCTGGCCGAGGCCATTCGCTACGCCCTGGGCCGCTGGGACGCCCTCAGCCTGTTCCTCCCCGATGGCCGCAGCGACCTCGACAACAACCCCGTCGAGCGCGCGATCCGGCCTATCGCCCTGGGCCGCAAGAACCACCTGTTCGCCGGCTCGGACGGCGGCGGCGACCGCTGGGCCGTGGTCGGATCGCTGATCGAGACCGCCAAGATGAACGGCGTCGAGCCCTTCGCCTACCTGCGCGATGTGCTCGAGCGCATGGTCGACGGCCACCCCGTCAACCGCCTCGACGAGCTGCTGCCCTGGGCCTGGAAGAGCGGAAATCACGTCAACACCTGACCGACGTGCAGCGGCCGGACGCTTACGGCCGCCTGGAGCGTCGACGCCTCGGCGCAGTCGCGCCCCCTGCCGGTCGCGGCCGGACAGGCAATTTCCCTGTCGATGGAGGGCGCGGTGCGCGACGTGGTCATCGGCGACCCCGACATCGCCGACGTCAGCGTCGTCAGCGACCGCACCCTGGTCGTGCTGGGCAAGCGGCCTGGCGTCACCAGCCTGCTGGCGTTCGGGCCCGGCGGCCGCCCCCTGACCGATCGCCAGGTCGTGGTGTCGGAAGGCGGCGGCGGCGCGGTGACCGTCTATCGCGGCGCGTCGGCCAGCAATTACGCCTGCGGTCGTCAGTGCACGCGCCTTGGCCCGCCGGCGGCCGGATCTCCGCCCTGACCGGCGGAAAACGCCGTCCCTTTCTAACCAGTGATTAGGGTCGTTCCGCCTAGGCTCGCGGTTCGTTCACGAGGCGCCGCTCCGCATGGCCCATCGCCCCTTTCTCGATCGCGCGCTTGCTGAGCGTGTCGGGCGCCGGCTGGCGAGCCTGCGCCCTGTCCGCCTCGCGACGCGGTTCGCGCGCGCCGAGCGCGGGGCGACCGCCGTCGAGTTCGCTCTCGTCTCGATCCCGTTCCTGCTGCTGGTCATGGCGATGATCGAGCTGGGGCTGGTGTTTCTGGTCTCGCTGACTCTCGAGAACGCCATCATCGACGCCGGCCGCACGATCCGGACCGGCGAGGCCCAAAGCGCCAAGATCACGGCGGCGGATTTCAAGACGGCCGTCTGCGCCAGGATGAACTGGCTGGGCGATCGCTGCGCCGGCGCCCTGTCGCTGGACGTCCGCACCTACGCCGACTTCGCCAGCGTCAGCACTTCGAACGCCAGCGGGACCGTGCCCGACCCCGTCTCCTGGGATCCCGGCAAGGCCGGTTCGATCGTCCTGGTGCGCGGCTACTACACCTGGCCCTTGGTCACGCCGCTGATGAACACCGGCCTGCAGAGCGCCAATGGCAAGCGGATCATCTACGCCGCCACCGCCTTCATGAACGAGCCTTACGAGCAATGAGGTCCCGCCGGCCATCCCCGCGGCGCTTCTGGCGCGACCGGCGCGGCGCCTCGGCCGTGGAGTTCGCCCTGATCGCGCCGGTGCTGATCCTCATGTACTGCGGCATGGCGGAGCTGACCCAGGCGATGATGGCCCAGCGCCGGGTGTCGAACATCACCTCCTCGATCGGCGACCTGACCGCCCAGGCGTCGCAGACGGGGCCGGCTCGGACGACGGACATCTTCAATATCGGCGCGATCATCATGACGCCGTTCCCGACGAGCGGCCTGAAGATGTGCCTCGCCAGCATCGTGTCCGACGCCAATGGCAAGAACACCGTGGCCTGGTCGCGCGCCTCCGAGGCGGGCATGACCAACTGCCCCGCGCAGGGCGCGGTGCTGACCGACGTGCCGAAGGCCGTGCTCTCCGCCAACAAGAGCGTGATCCTGGCGCGCGTGGCCTATGTCTACAGTTCGCCGATCCAGCTGGTCCTACCCAAGCCGCTGACCTTCAACCGCACGCTCTATCTGCGCCCGCGCCGGGTGGACGCGGTGCTGTGGTCGGCGGCGAGCTAGGCCGGAAGCGCCGAGCGCAGGCGCTCGACCAGCGGATGGGCCTCGAAGGCCCGATCGCCCAGGCGCGAGACGGGACGCACGCCGATCAGGCTGTTGGTCAGGAACACCGCCTCGGCGCGCTCCAGCGCCTCGGGCCCCGCGGCGACCTCCTCGACGGCCTGCGCCGCCAGCAGCCGCGCCCGGGTGATCCCGGGGAGCACGCCGCAGTCGAGCGCCGGCGTGAACAGCCGCCCGCCCGCGACCCAGAAGAGGTTGGCCGCCGCGCCGCAGACCAGATGGCCGCGATTGTTCAGCATCACCGCCTCGTCGGCCCCGGCGGCGACCGCCTCGGTCCGGGCCAGCACGCTGTCGATATAGGAAAGGGTCTTCAGGCGACTGGCCGGAGAGCCTTCGTTGCGGCGGACGCTGGAGATGATCGCCCGCGCCGGCGTCGTCACCGGCGCCACCGCCGCGACTCGCGCGAACAGGCGGGGCGTCAGGTCGGCGGGACGGTCCAGGCCACGGCCGCCCGATCCGCCGCTCAAGGTCAAGCGCAGCGCCACGCGGCCCGTCGCCGGGACCATGCGGCGACACAGCCCCTCCGCCTCGGCGCGATCAAAGGGCAGGCCCAGCACAGCGCAGCCTCCGGCCATGCGATCGAGGTGCTCGTCGAGGTGACGGATCTCGCCGTCCAAGGCCAGCAGGGTCTCGAACAGACCCTCGCCCAGCAAAAGCCCGCGATCGTCGAAGGGAATGGCGTCGTGAGCGATCATCCAAGGCTCTCCGTCAGCGCGCGCCGGATGGCGGCGATCTTGGCTTCGGTTTCGAGCCGCTCGGCGCGCGGGTCGCTGTCGGCGACGATCCCCGCGCCAGCGCGCGCCTCGACCCGCCAGCCGGCGGCATCCTCGACCAAGGCGGCGGTCCGGATCAACACGCTGGAGTCGAGTGCGCCATCATGACCCACCCAGAATAGGGAGCCGCAATAGGGGCCACGCGGCGGCTCAAGGCCCGCGATGACCTTCATGGCCTGGACCTTGGGCGCGCCGGTGATCGAGCCTGGCGGAAAGGCGGCCCGCAGCAGGTCGGCGACGCCCCGCCCCGGCGCCAGCCGCGCGGTGACCGTCGAGACCAGGTGATGGACGTTGGCGAAGCTCTCGATCCGGAAGAGCTCCGGGGCCCGAACGCTGCCCGGCGGACTGACCCGCGCCAGGTCGTTGCGCATCAGGTCGACGATCATCAGGTTCTCGGCCCGGTCCTTGTCGCTGGCCAGGAGCTCGGCGGCGAGCGCCAGGTCCCGCGCCGGATCGCGGTGGCGGGGCCGCGTGCCCTTGATCGGCTTGGTCTCGATCGCCCCGTCGGGCGAGACCTTCAGGAACCGCTCGGGCGAGTTGGAGACCATCGCCCGGCCCGGCAGCCGCAGATAGGCCGAGAACGGCGCCGGGCTCTGGCCGCGCAGGCGGGTGAACAGGTCGAACGGATCGGCGCCGGGCGCGAGCCGCCCTTTCCACGCCCGGGCGATGTTGGCCTGGAAGATCTCGCCGGCCAGGATGCGCTCGACCACCTCGGCCACGGCCGCTTCGTAGGTCGCCGGATCGTCGGCGGCGAGGTCGGGGCACAAAGGGACCTTGGGCTCCGGACGCGCGGACGCCGGCGCGTCCAGCCAGGCCAGGGCCGCGCGGGCGCGGGCGTCCGCCTCGCCCTCGCTCGCGCCCCGGCCGATCGCCAGCACCTGGCGGGCGTGGTGGTCGAAGGCCAGCAGGGCCGGATAGCGGGCGCAGGCCAGGTCCGGCCAGTCGGAGCGCGCAAGGCCCAGCGCCTCGATCCGGTCGCCCAGCTCGTAGGCCGCCAGGCCTACGACGCCCCCCTGGAACGGCGGCCCGTCCGGGTCGCTCGCCTGGCGCGGCCCCAGCAGGTCCGACAGCGCCTTGAACGGATCGATCTTGTCGTCGGCGGTCAGGCTGAACGTCTGGTCCGGCGCGCGCAGCAGATACGACCACCGCCCGCCCTGCCCGCCCGACATCAGGGCGCAGGCGTAGGGCTCATCCCGGAAGGGCGCCATGGCCCAGACCGGCTCTCGCCACGGGGCGGTGAGGATGGCGACGCGGCGCATGGGGGCCGGAGTATCAAAATCCTCTCCCTAGCGGGAGAGGTGTCGCCGCAGGCGACGGAGAGGGAAGAGACAGGACCGGAAGAACTTCCCCCTCCGATCGCTTCGCGACCACCTCCCCCGCTGGGGGGAGGATTCATTCTACCCCTCCCGTCCCCCGCCCTTCACGGTCGACAGCCCCACCAGCCCGATCAGCATCAGCGCGGCGATCGGGATGAAGCCCGCCACCTGAGCCTGAAAGATCTTGGTCGCCAGGGCCACCAGCAGCGAGCCCAGCCACACCGTCGCCGTGCCCGACAGCGAGAACAGGCCGAAGAACGCCGCCATGCGGTCGGGCGGCGCCAGGCGCACCAGCAGCGTCCGGCTCGACGCGTACTGCGCCGTGACGAACACGGCGATCAGCAGGCTGCAGCCCAGATAGACCAGCTCCGGCAGGCTCTGGAACAGCGGGCCGTTCCATACGGGCGGATGCGACGCGGTCGGCCAGGGCCAGACGTACAGGACCTTCTCCCGGTTGGTTCCGATCATGCCCAGCAGCATCAGGATGCAGCCGATGATCTCGGCCTGCACCGCGCGTCGCGGCCCCAGCGTCCGGTCCAGAACCGGCGCCACCAGGCCGCCCAGCACGCCGAAGATCGACAGCAGGATGCCGTAGGCCAGCATCTCCAGCTCGCCCCATTGCATCAGCCCCGCGGCGAACAGGCCGCCAAAGATGATCATCGCCGTCATGCCGTCGCAGTAGAACATCCGCACGGCCAGGAACTTGGCGGCCTCGGCGTGGCCCTTGAGGTTGGCGAAGGTGTCAATGATCAGCCGCACGCCCTCCTTCAGCGACGCCAGCATCGACACGCCGGTGCGGGCCGCGTCGCGGGTCCACAGGAAGAACGGGATCGCGCCCAGCAGCATGACCACCGCCGACAGCGGACCGGCCAGGCGGCTCGGCTCGTTGTCGGCCTGGCTGAGGCCGAACAGCGGCGTGGCGGGGACGAACGACCACGGGACCTGGCCAGGCAGCACGAAGGCCCACATCACGAAGATCAGCAGGGACACCGAAAGCCCGTTGGCGACCGCGTAGCCCAGGCCCGACAGCACAGGCTCCTGTCCAGGCTCGGCCGCCCGCGACAGCAGCGAATTGTTGAGCACGTCGCCCAGGTTATAGGCCACGCCCAGGGTGATCAGGGCCGCGCCGATCAGGGCGACCGAGGGGCCGCCGGGCTTGGCGAACCACAGCATCAGCAGGATCGGCAGCATGACCGCCAGGATCACGGCCATGAACGGCTTGCGCGGCCCGTAGCGCTCGATCGAGGCGCCCAGCAGCGGCGCGGTCAGGGCGGTGATGATCCCATAGACGGTGGAGATGTCGGCCACGACCGCCTGGCCCTTGACCGGATCGCCGACCAGCACGCGCGAGAAGTACGGCGCGAACACATAGATGGTGACCAGGATGACATAGGGGTCGCGGCTGCCCTGGTGCAGGATCCAGCTGAGCGCCCCGCGCGAGAGCCGTTTTCGCGGCGCCGGAACCAGGACGTCCTCGGCCCCCGCTTGACCCAGCACCTCGCTAACGCCCGGAGGCGTCCCCGCCAGCTCGCTCATACAGCACCCTAATGTCGCCGGCCCTCTGACGGGGCCATGCGACGAGGCTGGACCTTAAACGAGCGTTTGTCACCTTACCGATTAGAGCAGGATATGCGCCCGCACCTGCTCGCGCGCGCCGGCGTCCAGCCCGACCACCTGCTCCAGATAGCCGTCCAGCGAGCCGCACTGTTCCTTGATCACCGCGAAGGCGGCGGCCAAGTACCGCGCCTCGACGCCCATGGCCGCGCGCATGGCGGCCTCGTCGGGACGGCGGCCGGTCAGGTCCTGGATGTGGTCCATGAAGATGTGGCCGCGACGCTCGAAGCGCGTGGGGTCGTTGGTCAGAAGGTAGTCGTCGATGACGTCATCGTCGGCGACGCCGGCGATGTGGTGCGTCAGGGCCGCCAGCACGCCGGTCCGGTCCTTGCCCGCCGCGCAGTGGATCAGCGCCGGACCCTTGCCCTCGGCCAGCGCCAGGAAGAAGCGGCGGAAGAGGTCGATGTGCCGTTCCTTGAACGGCAGGCGGCGATAGTACTCGTCCATATAGTCATGGACGGCGTCCTCGGTGAGGTCCGTGCTGGTGATGAACTCGATCCACGGATCGGTCCCGGTCACGCCCAGATCATTGTCGATCACCTGGGCGGAAAAGCCCCGCCACCGGCGCGACGGCGAACGTTCGCGCTCGTTGGGTCGGCGCAGGTCCACCAGGGTGACGATCCCCAGGGCGGCCAGGGCGTCGAGGTCCTCGTCGGTGGCCTCGGCCTGATGGGCGGCGCGGAACAGCACGCCCTTCTTCAGCCGTCCCGCCCCCGCGGCGTAGTCGCCGAAGTCGCGGAAGTTCTCGACGCCTTGCAGGGGGATCAGTCTGGTCATGCCGGGGGATTTAGCGGCGACGCGGCCGGATGGCGAGAGGGACGCGGGGGAAAGTCGCCCCTCTTCCGCTCACCACCATTTGGCCTTGCGGTCCGCCTCGGTCGCCGGCTTGGCGCGCCAGATGAAGACGAAATTTCGATGCTCGGCCCAGGTCTGGCCTTCGAGGCCCTCGGCGACCTGGCAGACGCTGGTGTGATAGGGCCCCTGGCCGTCGGTCGTGCGGAAGCTGGCGCAGGTCCGCCCCTTCGAGGTCTTCCAACGCCCCGCCTGGATCTCGCTGTCATAGAAGCTGCCGGTCACGCGGCCATCGGCCTCAAGGCGCAGGCTCATGCCCTTGAAATAGGGCTGGTCCGGCTTGGCCGAGAGATCGACGACCCAGTCGCCGGCCAGCGGCGCGGCCGCCTGGAGTGAAACGGCGAGCAGCAGGGCGAGCATGGGCGTCTCCAGCAACGAGGAATAACGTCGTTACGCAGCAGAGCGCGTCTTGGACGCTATCGCCGAAGCAGAGGTTGGAGCCGGTCCTGGATCGGCTGATCGATATAGGTGTGGAACAGCCAGGCCGCGCCATAGGCCAGCGGGAAGCCGGCCAGCCACATCAGCCACTGCCAACCGATGCCGATCGGCACGGTGTCGATCAGCTTGTGCACCGCGCTCCAGTAGATGACGCCCACGAAGATGTGGGTGATGAACAGGGCGAAGGACAGCTTGGCGCCCTCCTCGATCCAGGCCTGGGGGCGCTTCACGGGCAGGCGGCCGGCGCCCAGCACGATCATGGCGATGGCCAGCAGCGACGGCGCGTCGAACATCCACTCGTCCGGCAGGGCGTAGCGGTCCAGCGGCTGGGTGACGACCAGCAGGGCGACGCCGCCCCACAGCAGGCCCTTGGCCGCGCCCTCGGAGGGCCAGCGCATGTCGACCGCTCGCGCCAGGCAGACGCCCAGGATGAACAGAGGCAGGGCTCGCACCACGCCGAACTGGAACTGCAGGTCCGCCAGGGCATGCTTGAACACGACCTCGGCCAGCACCTCGAAGGCGGCCAGGATCAGTAGACCGATCACCGGCAGCAGCCAGGCGTGGCGGATCTTGCTGACATTGCGCCAGAACAGCGGGAACAGGGCGTAGCAGACGATCAGCGCCGACAGCGACCAGCTCGGCAGGTTCCACCCGTCGCTGGGAAAGCCCCAGGCATGGATCAGCAGGGCCTGGCTCGGCAGCTGGTCCCAGGCGAAGCGGCTGGGCTTGTGGGCGTCGGTGCCAAGGCTGTTCAGGATCAGCACCAGCACCGCCAGCATCGCCAGCACCGCCAGATGCCCCGGCCACACGCGCGCCGCGCGGCGCGCCCAGAAGCGCGGCGTGCTGATGTGCCCCTTCAGCACCGAGCCGCCATAGGCCCGGCCCAGCACATAGCCCGACAGCATCAGGAAGAAGTCCGTGGCGAGAAACCCGCGCGAGAACACCTGGGCGAACCGCTCGATCCGCATCGGGCTCTCGGCGCCGTAGTGGTAGACCACGATCAGCAGCGAGGCGAGAAACCGGAGGAAATCCAAGGCGCCGCCGCGCACGGCCTCCTTGCCGGACGGCGCGGAGGCGGTTTCCGACGAGGTCGAGGCGGGGGGTGTAGGCGGCGCGGTCACGGCTCGCGCATACCAAAGCCGCTCGCGCCGGGAAAGCGCCTGCTTGCGACGCGGGGCGGCGACGCCTATCTGTAACTCATCTTGTTTCTAATGAGCTCGACCATGTCTCGCACCCCCGTCCTCTTCCTCGGCCACGGCTCGCCGATGAACGCGATCGAGGACAACGCCTGGAGCCGCGACTGGGCGCGCCTGGGCCGCGAGCTTCCGCGTCCGCGCGCCATCCTGATGGTCAGCGCCCACTGGGAGACGCGCGGGGCCTCGGCGGTCAGCGCCGCGACCGCGCCCGAGACGATCCACGACTTCGGCGGCTTCCCCCAGGCGCTGTTCGACGTCCAGTATCGCGCGCCCGGCGATCCGGCCCTGGCCGCGCGGGTCGCCGAGCTGCTGTCGCCCGACCCGGTCGTCCAGCATCCGACCCGCGGCCTCGACCACGGCGCCTGGGGCGTCTTGAAGCCGATGTATCCGGAGGCCGACATCCCGGTCGTCCAGCTCAGCCTGGATCGCGGTCGTCCGGACCGCTGGCACTACGAGGCTGGCCGCCGCCTCGCTCCGCTGCGCGACGAGGGCGTGATGATCCTGGGCAGCGGCGACATCGTCCACAATCTGCGCGCCATCGACTTCCGCCGTCCCGAGACCCTGCCCTGGGCCGAGCGCTTCAACGACCGCGCCAAGGCCCTGATCCTGGCCGGCGACCACGACGCCCTGATCGACTGGCGCGGCCTCGGCCCCGACGCCGAGGCCTCGATCAACAGCGCCGAGCACTACCTGCCGCTGCTCTATGTGCTTGGCGCGGCGGGGAAGGACGAGCCGATCAGCTTCTTCACCGACGATGTCTGGGCGGCGATCTCGATGACGGGCGTGAAGGTGGGGTGAGTAAGTTGCTCCCCCGCGATGCGGGGGAGCTGTCGCGGAGCGACCGAGGGGGCGAGCTGGGCGAACGCTGCGTTAGCCCCCTCCGGCCCTCTGGGCCACCTCCCCCGCATCGCGGGGGAGGATCTTATAGAGCCGCCGCCGCCTTCTCAGCCGCCGCGACCCGCTCTCCCATCGCCGCGCCGTAGAGCGCCGTGATCCGCCCCAGCACCTTCGGCGGCGCGGTCTCGGGACGGCCGGAGTCGAACGGCGGCGCGGGCGCGTATTCCACGGCCAGCTGGATGCCTTGCGCGACCTCGTCGCCCGCGAGTTCGGCGATCAGGGTCAGGGCGAAGTCGATGCCCGCCGTCACCCCGCCGCCGGTGATGTAGCGCCCGTCCCGCGCCACCCGCGAAGGGTCGGGGATCGCGCCGAACAAAGCGAGCTGATCGCGCCAAGCCCAGTGGCAGGCCGCGCGCTTGCCCTTCAGGAGACCGGCCGCCCCGAGCACCAGCGAACCCGTGCAGACCGAGCAGACATAACGCGCGCCATCCGCCAGCCGGCGGATCTCGGCGATGAAGTCGCGGTCGCCCATCGCTTCGGTGGTCCCGAAGCCGCCGGGCACGATCAGCACGTCGCACGTCTCGATGTCAGACAGCTTCGGCAGATGCGCGAACACCAGGCCGTCGGCCTCGATCTCGCCGCCCGCCAGGCTGGCGACCGTGACCTTGGCGCCCGGCAGGCGGCACAGCACCTGGTGCGGGCCGGTGAAGTCCAGATGGGTCACGCCGGGGAACAGGGCGATCACGATCGATAGCGGCTGGCTCATGCGATTGTCTCCGTCACGATTGACGGAGAGAACATGGTTCGATTAGCGTCTGGCGGAAATGACATAGTTCCCGCGAATTCAGCCAAGGCGCTTCCCATGCCCCGCGCGATCGGCTTCCTCGTCTATCCCGGCTTCCAGCTGCTGGACGCCACCGGCCCGATCGCCGCGTTCGAGATCGCGGCGCGGTTCTCGCCCGGCGCCTACAGCCTGCATTTCCTTTCCCTGCGCGGCGAGCCTACGCCCAGCTCCTCGGGCCTCGTCGTGCAGACCACGGCCTTGAGCGACGCTCCGACGCTCGACACCCTGATCGTCGCGGGCGGCGACGGGGTGAAGGTTCCGGCCGCCTGCCCCGAGACCCTGGCCTTCGTCCGCAAGGCCGGCCGCGAAGCGCGCCGCGTCGCCTCGGTCTGCTCAGGGGCCTATGTCCTGGCCGAGGCGGGCCTGCTGGACGGCAAGCGCGCCACCACCCACTGGAGCCGGACCCAGGACTTCCAGCGCCGCTATCCGAACATCCGGCTCGAGCCCGATCGCATCTGGATCCAGGACGGCAAGATGTGGAGCTCGGCCGGCATCACCGCCGGCATCGACCTGTCTTTGGCCCTGATCGGCGCGGATCTGGGCGAGGCGATCGCCCGCCGCACGGCCCAGCAACTGGTGGTCTATCACCACCGCCCGGGCGGCCAATCGCAACACTCGGCGCTGATCGACCTGCGCCCCGGCCGCTTCGACGCCCTGCTGTCCTGGGCGCGCCAGAACCTCGCCGAGCCCCTCAGCGTCGAGCAACTGGCCGACCGCGCCGCCATGAGCCCGCGCAACTTCGCCCGCCTGTTCGCCCAGGAGACCGGCGTCACGCCCGCCAAGGCCATCGAGCGCCTGCGCGTCGAGGCCGCCCGCGCCCTGCTGGACAGCCAGCCGCTGCAGGTCGAGGACGTGGCGCTGGAGACTGGCTTTGGCGACCCGGAGCGAATGCGACGGGCGTTCGTGCGGGCGTTCGGCCAGCCGCCGCAAGCGCTGAGGCGGGCGGCGAAAGCGGGATAGCGCGCCGTCAGTCGGTGCAATGAACCTCGTCATCGTCCTCCAGGGCCTCCTGGAGGCGGTGGCCAATCGCCGTGGCGCCGGCGTCGTCGGCGGCGATGTCGCCCTGGTCCTGGCGGTCGGTCGGGGCCTTCTCCAAGACGTCCCGCGTCTCGTCCTCGTTCGGCTTGGTCATCGGAAATCTCCCACGCAACACGCGGGGACTAAGACCCGAGGCGCGCGTCCGTTCCGAATTCCATCACGCGGCGTCGGCCTGGGCGGGCAGGAACGGCGAGACCGCCGCCAGCGCCCGCTCGACATAGGCGTCCTTCTCGCCGACCGGCGCGACATAGCGGATCGCCTCCTCGGCCTCGGCCCGTCCGGCGGCGCGGGCGATGACCCAGGTCGCGAGATATTGCGAGGCCAGGCATCCGCCGGCGGTGGCGACATTGCCGTGGGCGACAAACGGCGCGTCCAGCACCTGGACTCCGGCCTCGATCACCCAGGGCTTGGTGGTCAGGTCCGTACAGGCTGGCAGGTCGCCGACCAGACCCAGCTTGGCCAGGATCAGCGTTCCCGAGCACTGGGCGCCGATCAGCTGGCGCGACGGGTCGAGCCGGATGCGCGATAGCAGTTCAGCGTCGGCGGCGATCTCTCGCGTCTTGGAGCCGCTGCCGATCAGCACCGCGTCCGCCTCGGCGGCGAACTCCAGCGGCTGCTGGCGCTGGATCGTCACCCCGTTCAGCGAGGTCACCGTCTCGGCGGGACAGGCGATCTCGGCCTTCCAACCCTTGGCCTTCATGCGGTTCAGGATCGACGCGGCCACGAAGGAATCCAGCTCGTTGAAGCCGTCGAACGTCAGCACCGCGATACGCATGGTCTGCTTTCCTCTTCGCCGCTTAACTACGACCGCGCCGTCATCAGCTCAATGCGGTTGCCGAACGGATCGTCGGCGTAGACGCGATCCCAGCCCTCCAGCGGCTCATCCTGGACCACCCGGACGCCCGCCGCCTTCAGCCGCTGGGCGAGGGTCAGGACGTCATCGACCACCAGGGCCGGATGCGCCTTGCGGGCCGGACGGAAGTCGGCCTCGACGCCGAGGTGGATCTTCACCGCCCCGTCCTCGAACCAGCAGCCGCCGCGCTTGGCCAGGCGCGGCGGCTTGGCCTTCTCGGCGATTCCCAGCAGGTCTCGATAGAAGGTCCGCGCCGCGTCCTCTCCGCCCGCCGGCATGGCCAGTTGCACGTGCTCGATCGCCAGTATGGCCATGCGACAGCTCCCTCGGGTTCAGCTCTAGCTCCGCTCGGCCCGCAGCCGGGCCACCTCGTCCTGCAGCACCGCCAACCGGGCGGCGTGCTCGCGGCACAGCACCATCAGCTCGTCGCTGCGCAGGGCGTCGAGCTTGTCGATGACCCGCATGATCTCCAGCTCGGCCCGCAGGTTGACGGCGTAGTCGTGCTCGGCGGTCAGGCGATCCTTCGCCGCCTGGCGGTTCTGACTCATCATGATCACCGGGGCCTGGATGGCCGCGACGGTCGAGAGCATCAGGTTCAGGAAGATGAACGGATAGGGGTCGAACACCAGGCCCAGCGGCCTGGTTAGGACGTTCCAGCCGATCCACAACGCCAAGGCCAGGCTGAAGCCGCCGATAAAGCCCCACGAACCGCCCACCGCCGCCACGCGGTCGGCCAGGCGGGTCCAGAACGTCCCCTCCTCGTCCAACAACAGGCGCGGGTCCGAGGGCTGCTCGGCCAGGATCAGGTCGATGACCCGCTTCTGCACGTCGTTGAGCTCGTCATAGGAACGGCCCAAGAGATCCTGGGAAAGCTGGTCGAGATGTTGGTGCGTCATGCGGGGCTCGGAGGCTGGCGATCGGCGGGATGTTTCCCGCCCAAGGCCAAGCCTGGCAAGATCGCGCGACGAGCGCTTGACCCTTTGCGCGGCTCGGCATCTGATCAGTGATAACAAGGATATTGGGAGGGGGCGAGATCATGGCCGCCAACGGTCGCAAGAGCATCTTCATCACGGGCGCGGCCAGCGGCATCGGCCTGGCCTGCGCCAAGCGCTTCGCGGCCGAGGGCTGGTTCGTCGGCCTCGCGGACATCGACCAGACCGGGCTGAAGGCGGCCCTGCTGGCGGTCGGCGCCGCCAACGGCTCGATCCACCCGCTGGACGTCCGCGACCGGGAAGGCTGGGAGAACGCCCTGGGCGACTTCGGGCGCGAGACGGGCGGCAAGGCCGACGTGCTGCTGAACAACGCCGGCGTCGCCCGCTTCGGCGTGCTGGAGGACATGTCCGACGCCGATTGCGACATCCAGATCGACGTCAACATCAAGGGCGTGATCAACGGCGCCCGGGCCGGACTTCCGCTGCTGAAGGCGGCCGGCGGGCGGCTGATCAATGTCGCTTCCTGCGCGGGGCTCTATGGCTCGCCGAAGCTGGCGGTCTATTCGGCCACCAAGTTCGCGGTGCGGGGCCTCTCCGAAGCGCTCGACATCGAATACGGCCGCCACGGCGTCAGCGTCGCCTGCGTGATGCCGTGGTTCATCGAGACGCCGATCCTGAACGCGGGCGCGTCAGGCACGAACGAGCACATGAGCGACGCCCTGCGCGCCGGAGGCCTGGAGGTCTATCCGGTCGAGGACGCCGCCCAGGTCGTCTGGGAGGCGGCGCAGGGCAAGGCCCTGCACTACTTCGTGGGCAAGCGGGCCAAGCAGATGCGCTTCGCCACCAGCCACATGCCGGGCGTGGTTAGGAAGCAGCTCCGCTCCCGGCCCCTACTGTCGACTTGAGGCCTTCCAGCGGCGCGCGGTCGGCCGAGATCGGGATCGGCTTGGCGACCGGCTTGTCGGCCGCCGGCGACAGCGCCCTGGAGGTGGCGATCGGAGCCGAGGCCGGCTCGGTCGCCGGACCCAGCGGACCACCCTGGCCCTGCGTCGAGGCCGGCTCGACATGGGCGATGGCGCTGGCCGCGTAGACGACCGGCGGCTTGCCGTCGGCGGTCAGGCTGGCGATGTCCGAAGGCGCGATGTCGTCCACGGTCGGCAGGTGCGCGGCCGAGGCGTTGTGACGCCCGAAGCGATAGAAGATGTGCATGCCCACCTGGGCCACCCGCAGCAGGCGCGGGCCCCAGCCCGGCGAGACGTTGGTGGTGTGGAAGTGGGTCGCCGAACCAACCTGGTTGCTGATCGCGCCCGACAGCGCGCGAGCGGCGATCTTGCGAGCCCGGTTCCAGGCGCTGACGTCGCGGGCGTGGCGCATCGAGCCGTCGCAGGCGAAGCTGAACTGGCAGCCGGTGCGGTTATAGGCGCCTTGGAACACCACGCCGCAGATCGACTTCGGGAAGGCCGGGTGGCGCACGCGGTTCATGACCACCTGGGCCACGGCCGCCTGGCCGCTGGGGGTCTCGCCGCGGGCTTCGTAGTAGACGGCGTCGGCCAGGCACTCGAGCTCGCGCGAGCTTTCCAGGGCGTTGCCCAGTTGGAAGGGACCGGCGGCGCCGGGGCCAAAGGCCGAACCGAAGCTGGCCCGCAGCATCAAGGGGCCGGTGCGGCCGCTCTGGCCGGGCATCAGGCTGGCGCCGGCGCCTTCGAGGCGGGCGGCCAGCTGGGCCGACTGACGATCGCGCTGATCGACGGCGGCGAAGAGGAAGGGATCATGACGCTTGGCCACGGCGAGGGCGCCGGGGTCCATACGCGTAGCCGCGCTGACCAGGGCCGCGTCCGAAAAGCTTCCGGAGGCGCCATCGGCCAAGCGGGCGACGCGGGCGTGCGTGGAGGCCGATTGGGCCAGGCCACCCATCAGGTAAACGCCGCCCAGGGCCAGACCCGTGATGGATCCGACCAATACGGCGCCGACCAGCCCGCGCGCGTCCGCGCGCGTCTGCGACTTGATATACAAAACTCGTGTCCTGCGCGGCGAGGGCGCTCCGGCCCCCCGACAAAAACCGCTTCGAGATCCCCGGAAAAGCACTGTCGGGGAGGCCTTCGAAGCGGGGGATTGGCCGTATCACGACGTGGCCAAGATCCCGCTGTTAGCGGCTTATGAACGATTGGTGACCGACTCGCAAGCGCTCCGCCCCCGTCCAAAGCCCCGCTGCGCGCTCGCGTCGCGGGGTCAAATCGTTAATCCGTTGAATCCGCGTAAAAAGCTCGACAGGAGCGATCGACGATTTTTTTCGTCCTCAAAACCCTTACGCCGCCTGATTTCCACCCATGGTGGCGCTGGAGCCGCGACCTCGCCCGCCGCAGCCGTCGCGATAAAAAGGTTAATACGGAACCTTAAGCTGAGCTTTCCAGAAGGCGCCTTTTCAGCGGCCTCGGGCCAGGCGCCAGCCATGGACGGCGACCTTGATCAGGCTGATGGCCGCCGCCGCCCAGAGGGTGATCTCGAAGGTGAGGTTCAGGGAGCGTTGCAGGTTGGCCAGACCCGCCGCCGAGGCGTCCGGCGCGACCACCGTGACCAGCGGCTGATGCGGCCACAGGGCCCAGACCAGCGCTACGCCGCCCACCGCGCCGACGATCTCGGCCAGGTTCCGCGCCGCGGTCCAGCCAGGCTTGACCACCAGGAGAAGCGACGAGACCGCCTGCAGGATCGCCAGGACCAGGATCGGCCAATACAGCTGCTGGAACACCGGCGAGATCGCCAGGACCGCATCGCCGCGACCCGAATGGATCACCGGGCCGAACGGGAAGCTTATCACCCCGGTCCACCAGCCGATGAACAGGCCGGTCGCGACCAGCTCGAATAGTCCGTCGAACCGGCTCCTCACGAACAGCCCCTTCCCGTCCGACATGCGCGGCAACTCGCTGACCTTCCAGCGCCGCAGGTTGTCGGTCTTGATCCAGCCGCGCTCGATCGCGGCCGCGATCAGGGTCGCCGCGCCGACCAGGCTGAGCGCCGTCGGGATGAAGTCGTTGACCGCGCGGAAGACCAGCCGGGCGTCGCCGTGATCCATGAGCACCGCCAGGATCGCGGGGATCGCCGCCGCGAACGCCGCCACCGCCAGCAGCGCCTTCACGCCGAACAGCCAGAACGGATAGATCTCGGGCCCAACCAAGGCCCGCGCGGGACCATAGCGGCCAGCGACCGCGATCGGGTGGCCGATCTCGCGCAGCAGGTCCTCCATCTCGCGCTTGTCCAGCGGCCGGCCGCGCGCGGCCTCGGCGTCCTCGACGCGGTTCAGGATCAGGTCGCGCAGCTCGGCGACGATATCTTCGCGCGAGCCCTTGGGCAGCAGGGCGGCCACGGCGCCCAGGTAACGATCGACAAGATCGCTCATGTCATGGGGTCCTTTGGAAAGGGTCGCCGCGCTCACAGCAACGGCTCCAGGGCGGCGTTGATGCCGCGCCATTCGTCGGCCAGGCGGGCCAGCACGGCCCTGCCCTCGTCCGACAGCTGGTAGAAACGCTTCTTGCGCTTGTCTTCCTCGCGCCACTCGCTGGCCAGCAGGCCCTGAGCCTCGAGCCGGCGCAGCATGGGGTAGAGCGCGCCTTCGTCGATCTCGACGCCCACCGACGCCAGGGCCTGGCGCAGGCTGTAGCCGTAGCGCTCCTCCCGCAGCTGGGCGAGGACGGCGAGGATCAGCGTCCCCCGCCGCAGCTCCTGACGGAGCGATTCAAAGATGTCCGTATCGGTCGGCATTCGCTATGCGCCACATAGTGTGCATCACATGGTGTGTGACACACACTGTATGTCACACAGTATGAAAGCGAGTCAAGTTGGCGGTTGCGGCCTAACCGTAGGTAGTCGTCCCGACTCCGATCGTGGCGCGCGCGGCGTACTATCCGCCCCTGGGGGAGCAGCGCCCCGACGGAGAACGCCATGGACACGATGATGAAGGCCGCCGTGGTGCGCGCCTTTGGCCAGCCGCTGGTGATCGAGGATCGGCCGCGACCCAAGCCCGGGCGCGGCCAGGTGCTGGTCAAGATCGCCGCCTGCGGCGTCTGCCACACCGACCTTCACGCCGCCCATGGCGACTGGCCGATCAAGCCCTCCCCGCCGTTCGTGCCAGGCCACGAGGGCGTCGGCGCCGTGGTGGAGCTGGGCGAGGATGTCGAGTATCTGAAGATCGGCGACCGGGTGGGCGTGCCGTGGCTGCACACCGCCTGCGGCCGCTGCGTCCACTGCCTGGCCGGCTGGGAGACCCTCTGCGAGAAGCAGCAGAACACCGGCTACTCGGTCGACGGCGGCTTCGCCGAATACGTCCTGGCCGACGCCGACTATGTCGGTCTGATCCCGGCCAACCTGTCGTATGTCGAGGCCGCGCCGATCCTTTGCGCCGGCGTCACGGTCTATAAGGGCCTGAAGGTGCTGGACGCCAAGCCCGGCGACTGGGTGGCGATCTCGGGCGTCGGGGGCCTCGGGCACCTCGCCGTGCAATACGCCAAGGCCATGGGCTTCAAGGTCGCCGCCGTCGACGTCGCGGAAGACAAGCTGCGCCTGGCCCGCGAGCTGGGCGCCGAGCTGACGGTCGACGCCAGCCGCGAGGATCCCGCCGCGGTGTTCCAGTCCAAGGTCGGCGGCATGCAGGGCGTGCTGGTGACGGCGGTCTCGCGCACGGCGTTCAGCCAGGCGCTGGGCATGGTCCGGCGCGGCGGAACCGTGTCGCTGAACGGCCTGCCGCCCGGCGACTTCCCGCTGTCGATCTTCGACACCGTGCTGCGCGGGATCACCGTGCGCGGCTCAATCGTCGGCACGCGGCTGGACCTGCAGGAAGCCCTGGCCTTCGCCGCCGACGGCCGGGTCAAGGCGACGGTCTCGACCGAGGGCCTGGACGCGATCAACGACATCTTCAGCCGCATGGAAAAGGGCGCTATCGAGGGCCGCGTGGTGCTGGATTTCGAGGCCGTGGCGTGAGGACCGCGCTGCTGGCCGCGAGCTTGGCGCTGGCGGCCTCGTCCGCCCTTGCCCAGGCGTCCGCCGCCAATGGCGAACGGATCGCGCAGCGCGCGTGCGGCGGCTGTCACGCGGTGCGGGGGACCAAGAGCCCGCTTGCCGATGCGCCGCCGTTCGCGCGCCTGCATGAGCGCTATCGCAAGGGCGGTCTTGACGCCCTGCTGGACGAGGGCATGCTCGCCCCGCCGCTGCCGCCCGAAGAGGGCTCGCCCCGCACCCATCCGCGCATGCCGATGGCCAAGTTCGACGACGACCAGCGGGCGGACCTGAAAGCCTATCTGAAGAGCCTGGAGCCGAAGCGGTAGAGGGCCGCGAACGCCCCCTCCCCTAGACCTCCGGCATCTCCGGCGCCGGCCCCGGCGCGTCCTCGGCCTCGAGCGGGAAGCTGATCTCGCAGCGGACCCCGGCCGGGTCGTGCTCCAGCCGCACCTGGCCGCGCAGCTCGCGAGCCAGGGCCTGGGAGATCAGGCGGGTGCCAAAGCCTCGGCGCGCGGGCGCGACGACCGGCGGCCCGCCCTCCTCCGCCCAGACCAGCTCCAGCTGGCCGCCCGTCACGCGCCAGGTGAGGCGCACGACGCCGTCGGCGACGCTCAGCGCGCCATATTTCAGCGCGTTGGTGCTGAGCTCGTGCAATGCCATCGACAGAGCCAGCGACCGGGCCGGCGACAAGCTGACCGGCGGCCCTTGGGCGATGAACCGATCGGCCACGAACGGCTCGGCCGCCTGGCGGACCAGGTCGCCCAGCTCGGCGCTGGCCCAGCTGGACTGGGTCAACAGGTTGTGGGTCGCCGACAGGGCCATCAACCGTCGATCAAACGCCTCGCGCGCGGTCGCCAGGTCGTCGGACGACCGCAGGGTCTGGGCCGCCAGGGACTGGACCGTCGCCAGGGTGTTCTTCACCCGATGGTTCAGCTCGTTGATCAGCAGCCGCTGCAGCTCCTCCGCGCGGCGGCGCTGGGCCAGTTCGGTCTGGGCCGACTGGTAGAGGCGAGCATTGTCGATGGCGATCGCCGCGTGCGAGGCCACGCCCTCGGCCAGCCACTGGGCGCGCTCGTCGAACACGTCCGGATCGGAGTGGCCGAAGAACAGGCCGCCGATGATCTCGCCCGAGCGCGAACGGACCGGCACGGCCAGATAGCTGCGCACCGGCAAGTGGCCCTTGGGCATGCCGAAATGCGGCGGGTTGTGACCGTAGCGGGGGTCCTGGGTGATGTCCCCCGAACGCACCGTCCCGCTGCCCTCGAAGGTCGGCGAGAAGATATCGGTGGGGCGCGGGTGGCCGAACGCGTCGAACGCCGAGCGCGGGGCGCCCGACAGCGCATAGAGCATCATCGCCTGCCCGTGGGCGTCCGGAGCCTTGTAGAAGAAGGCCGCGTAGCGCGCGCGGGTCAGGGCCGCGCCGGCGTCGATCACCACCTGCACCGCGCGCTCCAGGTCGAGCTCGGCGGCGATCACCGCGCCGGTCTCGTTCAGAACGGCCAGGGCGGCGCTCTCGGCCCTATAGCGGCTCTCGCTGCGCTCCAGCGCCTCGCGGCCGCGCCGCTCACTGGCGACGGCCGCCAGGATCAGGGTGGTCGAGGCCATCACCGCCACGAACTGCTGGGTCAGCAGGATAGCCCCCGACGGCCCGGCCTTGTGGAAGGGGCCAAAGCCCTGCAGCGTTCCGAGAAAGGCGCACAGGCTGACCAGCAGCGAGGCCAGGGCCGCCCCGCGCGCGTCGAAGGCCAAGCCCGCCCAGACCAGCAGCGGGAACACGAACCAGGCCCGCGAATAGGCGCCCTCGCCGCGCAGGAAGATCAGATAGGCCAGCGCTCCGGTGGCCACGCAGATCAGCGTCAGATGGCCGATGCGCGTCGGCGTCCAGCGCTCCAGCGCCCCGCGCCAGGTCATGAACACCGGCGCGAAGGTCAGGACGCCGGTCAGGAAGCCAAACCACCAGTTGATGAAGGCCTGATCGACCTTGCCGGCGGGAGAGCCGCTCAGCAGCAGCATCAAGGCCCCGGCGCCCGCCGAGATGGTCGCCCCGCCGGCGCCGGCCCCGATCACCAGCCAAAGGGCGGAGGGCAGGCTGTCGAGCTTGGCGTTGGTCTTCAGCCGATTGAGGATCAGCACCGGGACCAGAGCGCCCAGCGCTGTGGCCGTGGCGATCGCCAACTGGCTCCACAGAGGCTGGGGCGCGGCCATCACCCAGAAAGTGAGCAGGCGGCCGAGCAGCGCGCCCAACCAGACCCGCGGGCCATAATAGGCGATCGCGGCGAGCGCGACGCCGGCGGAGGGCCAGAAGGCCGTCCCCGCGCCCGGCACCACGGCCCAGCGCAGACTGACCACCGCGGCGACGCAATAGATCAACGCCAGACTGGCGACCAGCAGCCATTCGCGAAGCGTACGCGGCGTGAGGTTCGCGCGCTCCAGTCCGCCGAGTAACGACGTCACGCGTTCCGCTCCCGGCCCGTCCCCACTCGCAAGATGCCGTCCCCTCAAGCCACCGCTGTCAATCTACGCCCTTCCGGCGCCGCGTCGCCAGCGACGTTCTCCCGAGACGGCGAAAAGTCGGCGGCGGCCCTGTCGAAGTCGCGCCAGACGCTGCATCCCTACGTTGACAGTAAAGTTAATTCGCGCAAAGCTTGGAGTGCGCGGGGGCGTGGGGTCGCGCTGGACGTCGTCCAGCTGAAGATTCTCCGTCGTCTTGCGCCTGTACCCGACAAGTAGCCGACTCAGTCCGCGTCCAGTCGCCTTCGCCCGCGCATGGCTTCGCCATGGCGCGCGTGAGGTTCCGCGTCCGCTCCTTCCTCCACACGGATCGCCGATGAGCATGCTGCTCAAGCAGGTCGCGCAGATCGGAGAGTACGGTCTTCTGACCGTGCTGGCCGCGCTGGCCGCCGTGCTGCTGTATCGCGGCCTGGCGAGCGGCCGGCTGCGCCAGTTGGTGGCCGGTCCTTACGGCGGCGGCCCCAGCCCCGCCCGCGTGCAGGCGCTGGCGATCACCCTCGCCTTCGCCGGCTACTACGTCACCGAGGGTCTGGGCGCGCTGTCGCGCGGTCAGACCAGCCTGCCGGATATCCGGCCCGAGGCGCTGTCGGCCCTGGGCGCCAGCCTGGGCGTCCATCTGGGCGGCAAGCTCTACGAACGCCCGCGTCGGGCCAGGACGACCGACAGCACCGACGACAACCAGACCCGCCGCAAACCGCCCCGCCGCCGCAAATCGGGCGGCGACGCCAAACCCTGACCCTGACGGAGACCCGCCATGCTCGCCACGCCCTGGGCCGCTCTCGCCTACATCGTCGGCATCGCCGTCGTCGTGATCATCCTCGGCTTCGCCGCGGTCGTGGTCTGGCGACTGATCACCACGAAAGGCGTGCTGGACGGCCTGATCGCCGAGCCGACCGACGCCGAGGTGGTCAAGGCCGTCACCGACGCGTTGAAGGCCGCCAATCCGGCGGCCAGCCCGAGCGAGGTGGCCACCGCCATCCGCAGCACCGCGGCCAAGGCCAGCCTGTCGCGCTTCCAGTTCCTGATCTTCACCTTCGTGGTCGCGGGGCTCTTCCTGCTGCTGTCGATCGAGGCCGGGGCCTTCGTGGAGGTGCCGCCGACGGTCCTGGGCCTGATCGGCCTCAGCGGCGGCAGCTTCGTGATCTCCAAGGGCATCTCCAACAGCAGCAATTAGCGGCCTCGGCCCGGGAGAGACACGCCATGATCCGCTCGCTTCTCGGCGGCGCCGTCCTCGCCGCCGCCCTGGTCGCCGGGCTCTCCTCGCCGGCGGTCGCGCAGAACGCCGCGCCCGACGGCGCTCCGACGGCCGCCTGCCTGTCGCGGTTCACGCCCGTG
The DNA here is from genome assembly GCF_002742635.1 of Caulobacter sp. X. Taxonomy (NCBI): domain Bacteria; kingdom Pseudomonadati; phylum Pseudomonadota; class Alphaproteobacteria; order Caulobacterales; family Caulobacteraceae; genus Caulobacter; species Caulobacter sp. X. The sequence goes on from NZ_PEGF01000001.1 coordinate 1,522,432, forward strand.
GCCCTGCCGGTCCACCGGGGCGACGACGTGGCGGGCCAGCAGATCCTGATCTGCCGTCCAGGCTATGCGCTGTCGTTCAACAAGATCACCCGCAATCCCGACTGGGTCGTCGAACGCCTGACGCCCGCGGCGCTGAAGGGGACCGCCAAGCGGTCCGACAAGTTCCTGACCGACCTCGCCGCCCAGGGCTACAGCCCTACGGCGCAGGACTACAGCGACCCCGCAAATCCGCGCGACCGGGGCCACCAGGCGCCGGCGGCCGACTTCAAGTTCAGCCAGCCCCAGACCAACGACAGCTTCTACATGACCAACATGTCGCCGCAGGTGGGCGCCGGCTTCAACCGCGCCCAGTGGCGGTTCCTAGAAGAGGATGTCCGGGCCGCGGTGCTGTGCGGCGGCCATGAGGACGTCATCGTCATCACCGGCCCGATCTATGGCTCCAGCGGAACCTGGATCGGGCGGAACAAGACCAAGATTCTGTCGCCGGCCGCCTATTTCAAGATTCTCTACGACGTCCGGACAGGCCGGGCCGTGGGCTTCCGCCTGGACAACAAGGCCTACAAGAAGACGCCCACCGACACCTTCATCGCCCCGATCGCGGACCTCGAGGTCGAGACCGGCCTCGACTTCTTCGCCAGCCTGTCCCGCCGCGACCAGAACCTGCTGGAGCGCCGCAAGGGCGTCTTCTGGGGCCACGGCCAGGCCTGCTCGAACACGGTGAAGGAGTAGGCCGCGAAGTCCCTCCCGCCACTCTGCCGCCATCCCCTGTCAGCAGGCCCCCTAGCCGTCAGCCCCCCGCGCGCCTAACTTGGGGTCATGCCTCGCAGCCAGACCCCCGGCGTTTCGGACGTCTCCGCGCCCTTCGTCATGGACACCACCGTCGGCGATGTCGCGGCGGGCGTCATGCCCATGCTGTGGACGCCGCACCGGCCCGCGCGTCCGGACAAGACCGAAGGCGGCAAGAAATTCAAGCTGGTCAGCGAGTACCAGCCCGCCGGCGACCAGCCGACCGCCATCGCCGATCTGGTCGAAGGCATCGAGCGCGGCGACCAGGACCAGGTGCTGCTGGGCGTCACCGGCTCGGGCAAGACCTTCACCATGGCCAAGGTCATCGAGGCCACCCAGCGCCCGGCCTTGATCCTGGCGCCCAACAAGACCCTGGCGGCCCAGCTCTATAGCGAGATGAAGTCGTTCTTCCCGGAGAACGCGGTCGAGTACTTCGTCAGCTACTATGACTACTACCAGCCCGAGGCGTACGTGCCCCGGACCGACACCTATATCGAGAAGGACTCGTCCATCAACGAGCAGATCGACCGGATGCGCCACTCGGCCACCCGGGCGATCCTGGAGCGCGACGACGTCATCGTCGTGGCCTCGGTCAGCTGCATCTACGGCATCGGCTCGGTCGAGACCTACACCGCCATGACCTTCACCCTGGAGGTCGGGCAGCGGGTCGACGAGAAGCAGCTGATCGCCGACCTCGTCGCCCAGCAGTACAAGCGCAACGACCAGGCCTTCGAGCGCGGCACGTTCCGCCGCCGGGGCGACACCATCGAAATCTTCCCCGCCCACTACGAGGACCGCGCCTGGCGCGTGACCATGTTCGGCGACGAGGTCGAGGCTCTCTCCGAGTTCGACACCCTGACCGGCAAGAAGACGGCCGACCTCGAGATGATCAAGGTCTACGCCAACAGCCACCACGTCACCCCGCGCCCCACCCTGCGCCAGGCGATCATCGAGATCCGCAAGGAGCTGAAGGAGCGCCTGGAGTGGCTGACCGCCAACGGCAAGCTCTTGGAAGCCCAGCGCCTGGAGCAGCGCACGACCTTCGATCTGGAGATGATCGAGACCACCGGCTCGTGCGCCGGCATCGAGAACTACAGCCGCTACCTGTCGGGCCGCAAACCCGGCGAGCCGCCGCCGACCTTCTTCGAATACATCCCCGACAACGCCCTCCTCTTCACCGACGAGAGCCACCAGACGGTTCCGCAGATCGGCGCCATGTACAAGGGCGACCGCAACCGCAAATGGACGCTCGCGGAATATGGCTTCCGCCTGCCCTCGGCCCTGGATAACCGCCCGCTCAAGTTCGAGGAGTGGGACGCCATGCGGCCCCAATCGGTGCATGTCAGCGCCACGCCGGCGAACTGGGAGCTGGAGCGGGCCGGCGGCGTCTTCGCCGAGCAGGTCATCCGCCCCACCGGCCTGATCGACCCGCCGGTCGAGGTGCGCCCGGTCTCCAAGGACGGCGCCAGCCAGGTCGACGACGTGGTCGACGAGATCCGCCAGACCATCGCCAAGGGCTACCGCACCCTGGTCACCGTGCTGACCAAGAAGATGGCCGAGGACCTGACCGAGTACCTGAACGAGCAGGGCATTCGCGTCCGCTACATGCACAGCGACGTCGACACCCTGGAGCGGATCGAGATCATCCGCGACCTGCGTCTCGGCCACTTCGACGTCCTCGTGGGCATCAACCTGCTGCGCGAGGGCCTGGACATCCCCGAGTGCGGTCTCGTGGCCATTCTCGACGCCGACAAGGAAGGCTTCCTGCGCTCGGAGACCTCGCTGATCCAGACGATCGGCCGGGCCGCGCGGAACGTGGACGGCAAGGTCATCCTCTACGCCGACCGGATCACCGGCAGCATGGAGCGGGCCATGGCCGAGACCGCCCGCCGCCGCGAGAAGCAGCACGCCTACAATCTCGAGCACGGCATCACGCCCGAAAGCGTCAAGCGCGACATCAAGGACATCCTCAACAGCCCCTACGAGCGCGGCGACCGCGTGCTGGTGCCGATGGGCATGTCCGAGACCGACGACCGCCCGTTCAGCGGCGACAACTTCAAGGCCGCGCTCAAGGACCTGGAGGCCAAGATGCGCGAGGCCGCCGCCAACCTCGAGTTCGAGACCGCCGCCCGCCTGCGCGACGAGATCAAGCGCATGAAGCTGATGGACCTGGAGTTCGCCAACGAGGTCCTGGCCGCCACGGGCGACGAGGTCGACAAGGCCGCGCCCAAGCGCCTCCGCGCCGAGATCCGCGAGGAGAAGGCCGCCGAGTTCCGCAAGAAGCGGCGCTAGGGGCTTGGCGAGCGAGACGCCCAGGGGCGATCCCGCGCCCGAACCCTTCCAGGCGACCGTCGGGCGCAAGGCGCTCGGCGTGGCTCTGGCGTTCGGCCTGACCCTGCTGGGCCTGTTCGGGCTGAACGCGATCCAGACCTTGCTGGACAGGCCGAACGAAGCGGTCGTGGCCACGATCCCGGACGTCCTGCTCCTGTGGCGCGAGGAGGAGCCGTCGGCCTATTTCTGGGCCTTCTTCCTGATCGCCTTCCCGCCGCTGGCCCTGATCCCGGGCGCGTTCGGGGTCAGCCATCGCCAGTTCCTTCCGCTGATGTCCGCGCGCAGGCGATGGGGGATCGTCGCCGCGTCCGCCGCCCTCGTGGCCGCCGGCGTCGGCGTGGGCGGCGTCTTCGGCCGCGCCGAGGTCGCCGTCGCCACGCCGTTCGGCGTCAGCTGGCTCAAGGACGGCAAGCCGCGAGAATACTGGTCCTGGGGCGCGGCGACCAGCATCGCCGCCGCCTGCGTGAAGGGCGAGAAGCCGGGCGCCTTCGCCCTCAACTACGACGTCGCCTTCCCCACCGGCCGCGAAGCCCACCTGGCCCGCCCGGAAGACAAGATCGCCGATCTCGTTCCGCGGTTGGCGGTGCTGGATGAGCGGCTACGGGCGAGCGCCGTGCCGCGGTTCGTCAGCGTGGAGCCGGGGTGCGTGGAGCACGTCGGGCGCGAGCTCGCGCCGGCGGAGCGGGAGACGTTGCGCGGGGTGGTGGGGCGGTAGGGGCGGCCTGCGCTGCCTGCCAGTCTATTTTATCACCCCGCCGTGAAACCGCATTTCAAGGTTCAGCAGGGACAAAACCAACCCTTGCGCACAAGCGGACGTCAGCACACGATTGAGGAGAATCGTGTCGGGCGCGGGGGCTTCCATTGTCTCAGTTGCATCTCAACCAAATTAAGGCTCGCATAATGGAGCGGTTTGTACCGCACACCAGCCTGCTGCGCATAAACACTCCAGAGAGCGACCCTGATCGCTTTCTTTCGAGGGCGCTGGCCGCCCTCAGCATACAAAAGTACGCCGATATCACTGAAGAAGATGCGGCGACGTCTGTGGTCGATGATGAGAACGATGGAGGGATAGACGCTATCTATTACTCTCCACAGTCATCCACCCTCTACATATCGCAATCAAAATGGAAGAACTCTACAAACGGCGGCATCCCACTGGGCGACGTTCTAAAGTTCTGCTAAGGAATAAGAGAGCTTCTCCAATCAAATTCTAATTACTTCGGCGGTCCAATAAAAGAAAGATGGCCCGCAATCGAAAACGCTCTAGCAGAGCTATCGCGAGTTGTCGTTATTCTGGCTTATTCGAGCGAGACACAACTGGATCCGCCACAGGAAGCCGCATTAAAAGACGTTCTTGACGAGTTTAATCAGCCAACTGAAGTCGCAACGAGGAGAACATTTACTCAGGCCGAAATACATTCCTACCTCGCGAGCGGCGTGGAGGGAGATGAGATCGAAGAAACCCTACGCATATTTCAGTGGGGCCTAATAGAACAGCCCCATGTTGCCTACTACGGTCAAATGGCAGCAGGCGACCTCGTATCACTCTTTAATAAGTACAACCAAAGATTATTCTCCTCAAACATTAGACAATTCCTCGGGAAGGGTGGACCCGCCAATTCCGAAATAATCCACACGGCAGTGCAGAGGCCGGACTTATTTTGGTACTTTAATAACGGCGTAACTATAATATCAAACAAGGTTAGAAAGACCGTAATAGGGGGAGCCAAGAGAGAAGTTGGAGACGTTGTCTGTAGCGGATTATCCATTGTGAATGGGGCTCAGACAATTGGATCACTATCTCAAATACAAGGAGAAAATAGTCTCGATTCCGTAATGATACCAGTTCGCGTTATATCACTTGAGAACGGCGGTCCAGATTTAGGAATCGAGATTACAAGAGCCACCAATACACAAAACCGGGTGGATAGCAGAAATTTTGTCGCTTTGAGCGCGCTTCATCAGAGGATTAGAAGAGATCTACTGATGGATGGGGTTACATATGTAATCCAACAGACAGATGTCGACGAAAAAGGCCCCAAACTGTTCGGCGTCAGCGAAGCCTTTCCCGCCATGGCGTGCGCACTAAAAAGCGTCGAGCCTACTGTCATCGCGAAGCGCGAAATTAGCAGGTTATGGGAAAATCTATCCTCATCGCTTCACAATGAGATGTTTCCCGAGAATCTCGACGCCCAGGTCGTGTGGAGAAACGTAGAAATCGCCAGGATTGTGGAAGAGGCACTCGAAGCATCAAGAACAACTGCCGATACCAGCCGCGAGAAAACCGTACTGGCCCACGGGAATAGACTAGCCTCCCATATGACATTCAGAATTTCCCAGGCATTGTCTCGAGGCGGAGATGAAGAAATACGAGAGATAGCTGACAGAGTATCGTTCTTCATGGGCGCCATCGTTGCAGACGATTACCCAAATCAATATCCCGCCGTAATATTCAAGAACACAGAAATGTGCAAAGAAATATCTGAGAAAGTTTGCTCTCAGGTTTTGGATTCAATTAAATACGATGGAGAGGATGAGGCCTTCTCGAAGGATAAATCAAAATCTTTCAATATCGAATGAGCGGCTAGAACTGTCGGTAAGGCTAGGCGCGCAATTGATTGGAGACCTCGGCGCTCCTAGCCCTACTGCATCAACGTAGCAGTTGCGCGCCTATCCCCCCCTACGCCGCCACCGCCTCGCCTGGGTCGGCGACGATCTCATACCGATCATCCACCCACCGCCCCACCAGTCGGCCGGCGGCGTCGTGGATCCAGACCTCGGCTTCCCCGAAGGTCGCCCGGGCTTCGGACGCCAGGGCGCGGGCGCGGCGTTCGGCTTGGCCGCCGGTGTCGAAGAACAGGACCTCGCCTGTCGAGGCGACCTTGACGCACCATCCCCCATCGAAGGGGGAGACCACGAAGACGTTGCGCATGGTTCTCTCCGTTCCAATGGACGCTCGACAGCGACGGTTCGGGCGCCGGGTCCTATGACCGCTTCGTCCCGACCGGCTGGCGAGCGCTAAGAACTTAGGAGCCGATCCGACGGTTCCAAGACCCGTCCGATGAAGCGCCGCACGGCGACTGTCCGCTTGCGGAACAGCGTTCTCCCATTCAGGGTCAGGCGGTCATTGCTTCCAGAAGGCTCCGCCATGACCGCCCGAATCCTGATCGTCGGCCAAGACCCCGACACCGTGGACTTCACCGCGCCCGGCATCCTCCCCGGCATGACCGCCGACAAGGTGCGCGCGGGGGTCGAGGCGTCCAAGGCGGCGCTGGAGGCGCTGGGCCACGCGTGCGACATCCTGCACGTGCCGCCCGTTCCCGACGTGGCCGGGAGCCAGTTGGCCGAGGCCCTGGCGGGCGCCGCCTACGACGTGGTGGTGATCGGCGCGGGCATCCGCAATCCGCCGGCCAACCTGCTTCTGCTGGAGACACTGCTCAACGGCGTCCATCGCGGCGCCCCGGGCGCGCGGATCGCCTTCAACACCCGGCCCGACGACACCGACGCCGCGGCGCTGCGCTGGCTGGGGCGGTAACGGGAGAGCGGGAACCGCCGCGGCGGCGGCCCGTTCCCGCTCGGCTCTGGAGACGGCCGGGGCGCCCTGGATGACGCCATGATCTCCCCCTATGCGGACCGCTACGACGCGATCGTGATCGGCGCCGGCCCCGCCGGGCTGACGGCGGCGACCTATCTGGGCCGTTTCCACCGCAAGGCGCTGGTGCTGGACGGCGGGCCCTCGCGGGCCAGCTGGATTCCCGAGAGCCACAACACGCCCGGCTTCCCGCACGGGGTCGGCGGCGAGGCGCTGCTGGCGCGCCTGCGCGACCAGGCCGACCGCTATGGCGCCGAGCGGCGCGCGGGCCGGGCGCGGAGCCTGGTCCGGGGCGCGGACGGCTTCGTCCTGGCCTTCGAGAGCGAGGACGCCGACACCCCCGTGACCGCGCGCGCGCCGTTCGTGCTGCTGGCGACCGGCGTGGTCGACCGGCTGCCGGCCCTGGACGGCGTGGAGGACGCGATCCGCGCCGCGCGGGTGCGGCTCTGCCCGATCTGCGACGCCTACGAGGCGACCGGCCAGCGCATCGCCGTGCTGGGCGACAGCGAGCACGGCGCCCGCGAGGCGGCGTTCCTGACCACCTATTCGCCGGAGGTCACCCTGCTGGACCTGAGGCCCGACGCGCCGGCCGAGGGCGACGGCGTGTTCGCGCGGCTTTCCGCGCGGCTGGCGGACATCGCGCTGGGCCCGGACGCCGTGACGGTGAGGGACAAGGTCTTCGACTGCCTCTACCTGGCGCTGGGCTTCGACAGTCAGCAGGACCTGGCGCGGCAGGCCGGCGCGGCGCGCGACGAAGACGGCCGCCTGGTCGTCACCGCCCATCAGCAGACCTCCGTGGACGGACTCTACGCGGCCGGCGATGTCGTGCGAGGCTTGAACCAGATCGCCGTCGCCACGGCCGAGGCCGCGATCGCCGCGACCGACATCCATAACCGGCTTCGACGGGCGGAGGCTAAGCTCTAGAGCGCCGCCTGCGGGTCGGGCTCGCCGACGGAGCAGATCTCGACCCACACCGCGTGCAGTTCGTTCCGGGTGTCGTTGGCCAGGGCGGCGCGGCCGTTGACGACGATGTAGGGCTGGAACTCGGCGTCGGCGCCCAGGCGAACCTCGCCGCAAACCGCGACGCGGCCTTGGCGATGCTCGATGTGCTCGTTGCGGAAGCTGACGTTGTCCCAGGTCTCCATCTGGCGCTTGACGGTCCACTGGGCGCCGCTCAGCTCCATCTGGCGGATGCGCGGCAGGGCCAGGGGCGTCTCGATCTGGGCGGACTTGGCGCTGGGGTGATAGCCGATGGCCATGAACGCCACGAAGGCCAGCAGGATCAGATAGGGCGCGATCGAGCGGACGAGCGGCGTCCGGAGCGTCGGTCCTTCCGCTATATTTCCAGCCATCGGAAATCTCCGCCTCTCGTCAAGCCAACCCGCCGGGGGGAAGGGGGCGGCTCACGTAAAACGTCGTTAACACGGACCTATGCCAAGAACCACAGCGGCCCGACCCAAAACTAGTAATATCGAGGCGGACGCGCACAGCTTTGAGTGTAATTAAAATCACACTCGCCATGAAAACGAGCACTGAAGCAGACTATATTTCAGATCAGCGTTATCTGCACGGCGACCTAATGGCGCACGGTCCAGCTTGCCGAACGCTGATCAACGCTTCGCCGCCGCCTTGCCCTTTTCGCGGCGCTCGTCGGCGGCGATCTGGCTGAGGATCAGCAGGGACGAGGAATAGTAGTCCTCGTTCTGGATCCGGGCGGTCGAGGCCTTGCCGGTCAGGGTCAGGTCCGCGACGCTGGCCATGCCGACCGAGGCGGGGAACGGGGCGACCTCGCCGGAGCCCACGTCGATCCAGGCCGGGGCCGGCTTGCCAGCGGCGCGGAACGAGGTCCACCAGCGCTTGACGGGATCCAGCGAGGCGTCGCCGCAGCGGCCCGACCAGCACAGATAGAGCGGCACCCGCACGGCGTCGAAGCCAAAGCGCGGCGGGCGGTCGGGATCGGTCCACATCGCGCCGGCGGTGTCGACCTTCACCCAGTCGACGGGCAGGTCGGTCGCGCCGAAGCGGGCGTCGCGAATAGCCTTCAGGGCCTGGTCGCGCACCATCGGCCACGGCGACTTGGGCTCGCGCGCGGCGAAGGCGTCCAGGGCGGGCATGATGGCGTAGGACGGGTTGAAGATCATGCCCTGGGGGGTGACGAAGCCGTCGATCCCCGGGGCCAGCAAGGTTCGGGGTCCCTGCTTGACCAGCAGCTTGCTCAAGATCGCGCCGCGGATCTGGGCGCTGGCCTCGAGGTACTCCGGACGCTTCCACCGCTCGCCGCCGCGCAGCAGCGCCCAGGCGATCAAGAGGTCGCCGTCCAGCGCGTTGTTCGGATCCGGGGTGTGCAGGTCGCCGGCCGGGGTGTAGCGCCACTTGAACAGGCGCGTGTCCGGACGCGACAGGGTCTGGTCGGTCCAGGTCCACAGCTTCTTGAAGGTCGCCGGGTCGTCATAGGCCGTGGCCATGACCATGGCGAAGCCCTGACCTTCGGAGTGGCTGACATTGCCGTTGCCGGTGTCGACCACCCGCCCGTCGGGCTGCAGGAAGCGGGTCTTGTAGTCCGCCCAGTTGCTGGGCGTCGGCGCGGCGCACGCGCTCATGGTCATCGCCTGGAAGCCCAGGACGGCGGCCACCAGCAACATAGCCCGCCGGTTAGAAGCCATACGAGAATTCCAGAACGTCGTCGCTGGCGCCCTCGCGGTGGGTGGCGGTCATTTCCGGACGGCCGCCCTGGCTTTGCATCCAGACGGTGTAGACGCCTTCCAGCAGGGCGCAGAAGGCGCGGCGCCAGTGGCCGCTGGCGTCTTCCAGATGCTGGCCCGGATAGGCGCGGTGGCGGATGGCGATGGCGCTGTCGGCCAGGGCCAGCGAGACATAGCCCCAGTCCATCTCGGCCAGGACGACGTTCAGCGAGGCTTCCAGCTCGTCCAGCGTCTTCACCGCCGGCAGGGCGACCGAGCGCGACACCCGCAGGCCGATCTGGCGATAGAAGCCCCAGGCCTCCTGGGCGCTGAAGTTCTCGAACAGCTCATCGGCCATGGCCAGCATGACGGCGCGCCACTGGGCGCTGAACTGGCGGGCGGCCAGGTAGCGGAGGTCGGCGGTGTCGGCGACCTTGGCGGCTTCCGGCGCGGCGGCTCGGGAGGAAAGGCTCTTCAACATCGGTCGTTCCTAATAGATGGCCTATTGGCTTGCCAGGATCCGCCGCAGGTAGAAGCGGAACTTGTATTCGTTGTAGGCCCCGAACGTGTCGAGCGAGGCCTCGCCGCCGGCGGCCGAGCCGCCGCGGAACTTGTACTCGCCCGAGAGCAGGCCGGTCAGGCCGACGCCCGTCTTGCTGGCCGAGTCGTAACGGGCCAGCACCGTGTTGTCGGAGGCGGCGTAGGACTCGATGGCCTGCTGGGCCGCCGGGCTGTTCGGGAAGATCGGCGAGCTGTCTTCGCTGTACGACTGCACGCCGATGCTGAAGGCGGCCTTGGCCCGCCAGCGCTCGCGCTCCTTCGAATACGACACCGGCAGGGCGACGCTGACGAACTGCTGCGGGCTGAAATAGCCGCCCTGGCCGAAGCTGAAGAAGCGCAGGTTCTTGTCATAGGCCTGCATGTTGGCGTTGATGCCGATCTGCAGCTGGTCGCCATTGCTGTCGATGGGGCGGAAATAGGCGCCGGCGTTGATCTCGTAGCCGGTGTTGCTGGCCACGTTGCGACCGGTCAGGTGGCGGTAGGCCACGTCGGCATAGGCGCCGGCCGAGCCGAAGTTCGCCGAAGCGCCCAGGCTGCCGCCGCGACGGACCACGCCGCCCCACTCCACGCCGGTCAGCAGGTCGCGGGCGCCGGAATAGGCCAGGACGCTGTCGGTGATCGGGCGCTGCTCGATCGTGGCGCGGACCTGGGCCTCGCCGATGTCGAGCCGCCCGGTCAGGCCGCCCGTGAAGCTCTTGCGCATGAAGCCCAGCGGCGTGATGCCGGCGTCCAGCGAGAGCGGACCGGAATCGTAGAACAGCGACAGGCCGGCGCCGGCCTTGCTGCTGCTGTCCAGGCTGGGCAGGACGATGGTGTTGCCCGCGACGATCGCCTCGGCGGCGACCAGCGGGTTGGTGCCGATATTGGCGATGGCCGACTGCTTGGGCGCCCCGGCGCTGATGATCACCGGATTGACCGCCACGCCCAGTCGACCGATCCCGAACGGCGAGATCGAGGCGGCGATGCGGGTGTTGGCCTCGAACAGCTGGCTGGTGCCCTCCTCGCCCGTGCGGGCGCGGAGGTTGGCTGAGCCTTCGAACTGCGGCGCCGTCGACTGGCGCAGGGCGGCGATCTCGCGGCCGACCTTTGCCGGCAGCGGCGCGTTGGCCGGCAACGGCGCACTGGACGACTTGGCGGCGTAGGCGCGCGGCGGCGTATAGGCCGGCGCGGGCGTCGGCAGCGGGGCCAGCGAGGCCGGTCCGGCGGCGGCGTACGGCGAGGCCTGATAGGCCGGAGACGCCGAATAGCTCGGCGTCGCGGCGGCCGCATAGGTCGGCGCGGCCGGCGTCGGAAGCGCCGGCGGGTTCGAATTGGCCGGCAGGCTGGTCCCGATCCCCATCGTCGACGGATCGCTCTGCGGCGAGTTCGAGGGGATGGACGCGTAGCTCGAGGCCGGCGCGTAGCTGGGCGCGGGCGCGTAAGACGCATAGGCCGGCGGCTGGGCGGCGGCCGCGTTCGGAAGCTGCGGCAAGGCGAAGGCCGGCGCCGCGGTCGAAGCCGCGGGCGCGCCGTAGGTCGGGAGGTCGGCGGCCTGGGCGATCGCGCGGGCGGCGAACGGGTTCGGGCCCAGGGCGCCGCCGACGCCGGCGGGAGCGCCGGGCTGGACGCCCTGACCGCGCGCCAGCAGGGTCTGGGCGCGCTCGAACGCCTTCAGGGCCGCGCGCTCGCGTCCCCTCGCCTGCTCCATCTGACCCAGCTGGTAATAGAGGTCGGGATTGTTCGGCTGGATCGCGATCGCGCGACGCAGCAGGTCGTTGGCGCGGTCGTAGTCGCCCGTCCGCACGGCCACGCGGGCCGAACCGGCCAGAGCCTCGTAGTCGTTCGGATTGATCGAGAGCAGGGCTTCGTAGGTCTGGGCGGCCTGCGGAGCTAGATCACCGGTGTCGTACAGGCGCGCCAGGGCCGACAGCAGCATCGGATCGCGCGGGGCGACCGTGAAGCCTTGCGACAGGGTGTCGAAGGCCGAAGCGTAGTCGCCGGCCAGGCGCAGACGGTCGGCGCGACGGGCGCTGTAGAGCGCCGCCAGGCTGCGATACTCGCTCTGCGGCTGCTGCTGGGCGGCGGCGTTCAGCAGAGTGATGGCGGCGGCGTCCTGGCCGGTCTGGGCCAGCACCGCCAGGAAGCCCGAGGCCTCCGACGGCTTGAAGCTGGCCGGCGGCTGACGCGCGGCGTCCAGCGCCAGGGCGGTGGATTGATAGCTGTCGCCAAGGTCCAGCAGGGTCTCGGCGATGCGGCCGCGCACGCCGAAGCTGGGCGAGGTGCGAGACAGCAGACCGCGCAGCAGGCTGACGCCATCGACCGGGCGGCCCTGGGCGCCCCAGCGCCTGGCCTGTTCGATGGTGCTCAGCGCGTCGACGCGGGCGATCAGGTCCTTGACCGCCCGGGTGCGGCTGGCCTCGGGCACGCGGCGCAGCAGGCCGATGGCCTCGTCGTTGCGGCCGCGCGATTCCGAGTACAGCGCGGCGGCCTGCAGGGCCTCCGGGTCGCTGGACTGGTACAGCGGGGCCATCAGCGACTGGGCCTCGGCCTCCTGCCCCTGGTCGGCCAGGAACTTGGCGTAGTCGTAGCGCGACCACGGATTGTTCGGATTGGCGGTCAGGGCGGCCGACAGGGCCGCGCCGGCGCCGAAGGTGTCGCCGCGCTTCTGAAGTTCGGTGGCGCGAGCGCGCTCGATGGCGGCGCGGGTCTGGCCGGCGGTGGGGCCGGTCAGGGTGGCGGCGATCTGGCTGGCCTCGTCATAGCGCGCCTGGTCGGCCAGGGCCTGGGCGAGGCCGGCGATGGCCTCGGGCCGCTGCGGGGCCGTGGCGAGGGCCGCGCGGAAGGCGGTCTCTGCGTCGGTCGGTCGGCCGAGAGCCGCCAGCGACTGGCCCCACAGGACCTGGGCCTCGATGCGATCGGGGTTCGAGCCATTGGCCAGCGGACGGGCGTCCTGCTCGGCCTGGGCGTAGCGACCGCCTTCATAGGCGGCGCGGGCGCGCGACAGGGTCGAGAAAAACTGGGCCGACCGCAGGGCCTCGCCCCAGCGCTGGTCGCCGGACGGCCCCTTGCTGGCGCGCTTGAGCAGCTCCTCGGCGTCGGCGAAGCGGCCTTGCTGCAGGCGGATGATCCCGAGGCCGCCGGCGGCGTCCAGGTCGCTGGAGCGCTCGCGCAGGGCCTGGTTGAACAGGCGCTCGGCGCCGGCGAGATCCTTGCGCTGCAGAGCCTCGAAACCCGACGCGCGCGAGGCGCCGCTGGGATCGATCGGCGGCGACGGTTTGGTCTCGGCCTTGCCTTGGCGCGGATCGTCCACCGCCGCGTTTTCGTTGCTGGCGACCGAGGCGCTGGTGCGGGCCTTCAACGCCTTTTCCAACGCCACGACCCGCGCGTCCGACGCGCTGGTGGCCGACCGCAGCTGCTTGAGCCAACGATCACCGGCGCCGATATCGCCATCCTCGATCGCGTACGACGCCAGGCGCTGCAGCACCTGCGGGTTGTTCGGGCTTTCCCGCAACGCGCGCTGCAAGGCCTGGAGGCTGAGGTCGTTGCGGCCGCGCTTGCGCTGGGCGGCGGCCTGGTTCAGCAGCGCGGAGACCACGCCGCCCTGGCTGGCGCCCTGAGCCGGCGGCGGCGGGGCCGCCATCTCCGGCTTCAGCGTCTTGGCGCCCGGCACCAGCGGCTGGGCCGCCGGCTTGTCGCTAGGCAGGCGGGGTTGGACCTGAGCGATGGCCGTCGAGGCCAGCAGGCTCGACGCCAGCGAGATACAGGCGATCGTCTTCATCGCGGGTCCACTTCCCTGTCGGACAGGCGCTTACGTTCAAGGACGCCGAGCACGACCCAGAATCCGCCCCCGATTATCAGGGAAGCGCCGATCACCGCCAGGGCCAGCAGCAAAGGATTGCGGCTGCACCACCACATCACCGCCACCCACCAGGGCAGGTGACCGGACCAGAAGCCCGGCGCGACCTGGAAGCTGTTGAAGCTCTTGTCGGTCGCGATCGCAAGATCGCCCTGCATCGCGGCGTTGGCTTCCGGCTTGGCCATCGAATTGACGATCTCGGGCAGCCGCCCTGGGTTCGCCGAAAGCACGGCGACGACCACGCGGCTCTTGTCGAACGGCGAGCGCCAGCTGGTCACGCCGGAGAAGTCGCTGTTCGTCACCAGGGCCGCGTCGGCGGCGACCGGATCGCGCTGGTCGACGTTGGAGCCGAACCGCGAGAACAGGCGCGTGATCGGCGAGGTCGAGGCCACGCGCAGCTGGCTGCCTTCCACGCGCACCGGGGCGCTTTGGAACAGCTCCGAGGCTTGCGAGGCCAGCGACAGCGGACCGACCACCAGCACGTCGCGACCGCGCAGGGTGGGCGACTCGCCCGGACGGGCGATGGTCACGCCGACGGCGGGCGCGCCGGTGGAGTCGCCGATGCGGCCGATCAGGGTGAACAGCGCCTGCAGCGTGTCGGGTTGCGGCGCCTGCGGGATCAGGACCAGGGTCTCCGACAAGTCGGCGACGCGGCTGAACGGGAAGCCCGAGCTGGCGAAGAAGGCGAGGTCCGGCATGCGCGAGAAGTGGTGCGCGCCGGTCAGGTCCAGCGTCGAGTCGGCGTCGATGCCGACGCGGATGCCGATCGGCAGGATGCCTTCGCAGGCGCCCTTCTTCTTGCTGTGCAGGTCATAATAGAACTGCAGCTGGTTCTGACCAAAGATGTTGTAGCCGGGGATGTCCACCGAGGCCGAGTGCTGGATCGCCGAGACGCCGATGGCGTCGCGGATCTTGGCGGCGGTCCGCTCGGGACGCAGCGGGATCGAGCGGATGTACTTGTCGTTGGCCAGCACATCCAGGCGCGACATCGTATAGTCCAGCCAGGGACCGGCCGGATAACGGTAGCCGAAGGTCAGCTTGGCGCCCGGGCGCGGCCAGAAGAACAGGTCCGGGGCGGTGCGGAACTCGGCCGTCAGCAGGCCCGGACGCAGGCCCGCGCCTTCCAGATAGGACTGGCCCACGAGGTCGCCCAGCCGGACGGGACGGCGGGTGTCGACCCAGCGCGGCGCGTCATAGGGCTGACGGCGGGCGATGGGCTGCGGCGTGACCTGGGCCTTCTGGCCCGACAGGCTCTTGGGCGAGGCGGCCAGCACCCGGGCGGCGGCCAGCACGTCCTCGTCGGAGCCGCCGCTGACCACGAGGAGCGAGGCGTAGGGATTGCGCGGGTTGCGCACGAGACTGATCGTCGGGCCCGAGGCTTCCGGAACGACCCAGCCGCCGATCTGGCTGCCGGCGCGGGCCAGCACGACGGCGTTGCCGTTCGGCAGGTCGCTGTACAGCACGGGGAAAGAGAAGCCGTGGAAGCTGGCGGTCATGCCGAAATAGGACGCGGTCGCCGCGCCGGCGGCGATCAGGTCGTTGGACGGCGCGCCCGCGAACACGAACGGCAGCGTCAGTTGGCGGCCTTCGGTGGAGTCGAAGAACGGGCCCGGCAGGCGCGAGAGCGAATCGCCCACCGACAGCTGCTGCAGCGTCAGGGTCAGCTTGCTGCGGGTGTTGCTGATATTGGCCCACAGCGTCGAGTGCAGCGGGTCTTCGCAGCTGCGCGTGTAGTGGCTGATGAAGCGGAAGCCGAGACGGTTCTCGTTGGTGAACAGGCCTGGATCGATCGGCAGGGTCACGACCACGCCGCCGGCGCCGTCCGGCGTCAGGGGCACGGTGCCGATCACCTCGTCGTTCAGCAGCACCGTCAGGTGGCTGAGGTCGGCCAGCAGGGTCGGCGAATAGGCGAAGTTCAGGGTCAGCTGGGCGCTGGTGACGACTTCGTCCTGGCGCAGGTTGACCGGAATGCCGGCCTCGCCGGCCGAGCCGATCAGGCGCAGCGGCCGGTTAACCTTAAGATCCTCGAGCGTCATCGAAAGCGTGCGGACGCCGCCGGTGACGGGCTTGGCGGCGGCGTCGGGCGCGGCCGGCGCGGCGGCGGCGGGACGGCTCGCGGCGCGCGCCGTCTGGGCGTGGCCCTCGCCCGGTCCCAGCAGGCCAAGGCCCAGGCCCACGGCCAGGATCGCCGCCAGCGTCGAGGCCCCACACGATTATAGGCCGCCGACGCCCTCGGCGTGTCGCGATGGCGCCACCAGAACAGGATCGACAGGGACGCGCGCATCAGGTCGGTGAACGACTGCCAGGCCGACCAGGACACGTGATCGTCGATCAACGGCCAGGCGTCGGCGCGGCCCATCACGACCCGCACCAGTTGCCGCCGCGATTCCAGCGTCATTTCCGTGAACATGAACCTCAGCCCGCCCTTCCCGCTTCCCAACATCTTGACCGGGAACCCAAACGTCTTCTCGGCCGCGAACACCTCCACGTGGGTCACGGTCCGTCCCTCGATAACATCATCGTCCGGCGCCGGAACCGCCATGCCGCCCATCGAGATGTTCATCGTCTCGGTCGACAGGACGTGGCCGTCGTCGAAATAGAGCCGCGTGGGCAGAACGACGCCCAGGTGCTCGTGCTTGCGAACCTGCCGGGTCTCGCGTCCCACCGCGATGGCCGTGATCAGGATCAGCAGGCTGAAACTGGACCAGCCGACATTCAGCATCACCGTGCCCAGCTGCACATCGAAATACTGCGGCAGCAGCAGCTTGGCGATCCCCGAACCGATCGCGCCGAACAGCAGGCCGGTGGTGATCAGCAGAGGTAGCAGGACCTTGAAGTCGAAATAGCCCTCTTCCAGGAGACCGCCCTTGTCGGTGACGTTGAACTTGCCCTTCTTGGGATCGAACAACGGCAGGATCGTCGGGCCCACCAGGTGGAACGAGATCAGCGACTCGTAGACCTCGCCCCAGAAGGCGCGACGATATTTTCCCTGGATGCGCTCGTTGACCAGCACCGACAGCAGGAGGTGCGGGATCGCGTAGGTGACGATCGTCCAGGCCGCCGCGGCGATGATGTTCTGCTCGAAGATCAGATAGGCCAGCGGCGAGGTCAGGAACACGATGCGCGGCAGCGGAAACTGGAAGTGCAGCATCGCGTTCAGGTAACAGAGGCGCTGCCCCAGGGTCAGCCCCGGCCCGAGCATCGGATTGTCGATCCGGAAAATCTGCGTCATGCCGCGCGCCCAGCGGGCCCGCTGGCCGATGTGCAGCGCCAGGCGCTCGGTCGCGAGACCCGCCGACAGACGCGTGTTCAGATAGGCGGTGTTCCAGCCCATGCGCTGCAGCTTGAGCGCGGTGTGGGCGTCCTCGGTCACCGTCTCGCCGGCGAAGCCGTTGGTCTCCTCCAGCGCCGAGCGGCGGATGATCGCGCACGAGCCGCAGAAGAAGGTGGCGTTCCAGAAGTCGTTGCCCTTTTGGACGACGCCGTAGAACAGGTCGCCCTCGCCCGGGATGTCCTTCACCGCGCGGATGTTCCGCTGCACCGGATCGGGCGAGTAGAAGTAGTGCGGCGTCTGCATCAGGGCCAGCTTCGGGTCGGCCTGGAACCAGCCGACGGTTAGCTGCAGGAAGGCGCGCGTCGCCACGTGGTCGGCGTCGAAGATGCAGAGCAGCTCGCCGGTGGTCTGCGGGATGGCGTTGTTGAGATTGCCGGCCTTGGCGTGCTTGTTGTCGGTGCGGGTGATGTAGCCGCAGCCGGCCTTGCGCGCGAACTCCTCGAACTCCGGCCGGCGGCCGTCGTCGAGGATGTAGACCTTGAAGCGATCGGCCGGATAGTCCTGGTCCATGGCCGCGAACACGGTGTCCTGAACCAGCTCGAGGCTCTCGTTGTAGGTCGGGATGTAGATGTCGACGGTCGGCCAGGTCTCGGGCGGGCCGGTAATCTCGCGCACCTTGCGGTCCAGCGGCCAGATGCACTGGACGTAGCCGAGCACCAGGATCAGCCAGGCATAGAGCTCGGCCAGATAAAGACCGATCCCCAGGCCGGCGGCCAGGGGATTGTCGAAGTGCAGGGTCTGGGTCGTTCGCCACCAGATGTACCGTGTCGACAGGGCGGTTGAGACCACGACCAGGCCGATGGTCATCTTCCGGCTGTCGCTGAGCTGTCCGATGGCGGCGGAGATCGCGAAGACGCCCAGGCCGAAGATCAGCTGGCCATTGGTGTCCAGCGGGACGACGACAGCCAGGACGACGACCACCGCCGCCAGCGCGAAGATCGCATAGCGCGCCGGCGCGGAAGCCACGACGCGGCCGAACAGGCCTTCGCCGAGGTCCGATGCCCCCTTGATGTTCATCGTCAGTACGACCCTGGTGATGTCAGTCGATCGAGGCGCCCCGCGATCGTGTCGATATCGAGCGCGGCCACGCTGCCCGGCGCGGCGCCGACCACGGGCTCGCCGCGCGCGGCCGACTCGGCCAGCGCCTCGTCATAGTGGACGACGCCGATGAAGCGTTCGGGCGCGTGGGCGGCGATGAAGTCGGCGATGTCGCGGCTGAGACGACGGCGCGGATCGACCTGATTCAGAATGCCGAAGGTGTCGGGACGCTCCGAAATCGGGCGCAGCATCAGGCCTTCGCGATAGGTCGGCACCAGGGCCATCGAGCCGGCGTCGGCCAGCAGGACGATCAGCTTCAGGTCGGCCAGCGCCTCAAGGCGCTCCTGCATGCGGCCTTCGCCCGGCGTGGTGTCGGCGATGACGATCTCGTCGGGGGAGCGGGCCAGGCCGGCGAGGGATTCCGCCAGGGTCTCCTCGACCAGCAGATCCTTCATGCGAAGACGTTCGGCGGTGCTGGCCTCGCCATAGGGCGCGACGCGCACGCCGTCGACGCCGCTGACCAGGGCGGCCGACCACGGCAGGCCGCGCGCGGTGCAACGCGCGACGCCCAGATCGCCCTCATGGTTCGGGGCGAGCAGGAAGCGCAATGCGTTCTGGGAATCGAAATCGACGGCGGTGACCTGACGCCCCCGGCGGCGCAGGGCCACGGCCAGGTTGGCGACAAGCGTCGTCTTTCCCACGCCCCCCTTGGGCGACGACACAACGACAAGAACCATTTAGAGCGCCTTCCGCCCGATCCGCTCAAAGATCTCCGAAAGGGCCTGGGGCGCGGTCTCGACCGCCTTGGCCGCGCCATAGCGGCTGAAGGCGGCGCCCTTCGGAAGCTCGGCTTCGCCGCCGCGCGCGCGGCCATCGACCTGCAGACGGTCGAACAGCGAGCCATTGGCCGGCGGTTCAGCCGCGACGGCGGGAGCCGCGGGCGACGGGGCGACGGGCGGGACCTCAACAGGCGCCGGAGCGATGGGAGCGGGCGCGACGGGAGCCGCGGCGGCGGTGGCCTGAGCGACCGGGGCCGCCGGCGCCTCAGGATGCGAAAGAGCGCTCTGCGCGCGCGCCATCCTCTCGAGAACCGGCCAAGCCTGGTCCGAAGCGCGCGGCGCGTCGAACTGCTTGTAGTTCACGGTGGACTTCAACTTATCCATGAGGGCGCTAACGTCACTCACCGGCCAACTTCCTCGTTCCAATTCGAGCAGCAACCGCTCGATTAGAGATGAATTCGAAACTTCAGATCCAAGCCGACAACTTCAAAGCATAAACCTCGAAATTGTTTCCTAGTGCGTTACCACCCAAATGGATTGCTGAACCCGTACAGAATTCGACAAACCACCCTCTCGTCGAAAAAGTAGAGTTGCAACTTATAGTTTATTACTATTAATCGATCGTTTACTCGCCGGGCTCGCCAAGAGATTTTCCCAAGCACAACCCAACAAGGTAAACGCTTGTACACTATCGCTGTCGCTTCGGGTCAAGGCTTACAACCTTTTAGGTCATAAGTAACAACCCAAAACGGGTAAACTCAAAGACAATCCCCGAACAAAATACCACCTAAAAGCGTACTTCATTTCAAAGAGTTCGCCGGACCTCCCCGGTTGTATTCCTAATTAGTTGCTGCGTGACATTGAACGTTGGTCAGCAAACGATAAGGGCTGATATAGGCCCAGTCGGGCAAACAGCCCAGGCGCAGCCCGCGCGCTCTATTGTCGCATGCTAGACTTTTGAAGCGGGTCGCAAGGGGCGGCGCAACCCCAAGCGCCACAAGGCTTTCCGGGGTTCGCGATCGTCCGGCCGCCGATGAACAGCGACGCGGAGCGCGCTGTCGATTGTCGGCTAGGTTTTTGACTTAAAACATTTTTACCATGTTGCTTTAGGCTCGAACGGCGCCGCCGCCGAGCTTGGGCATGGTCCAGGCCCATCAGAAGACAGGCGCATCCAAGTTTAGGACGACGACGAGCCCCGCGCCGGCTGGCCTAGATGATGCCGATCAGCGCATCGAAGCCGGAAACGTCGTTCAGCGCCACCGCCGCGCCGACCTGGTGCACGGCCAGCGTATCGGCGAACACGTAGAAGTCGTCGCCGACCTGCACCCCGACATAGACCAGCGCCGCCTTGGCGGCGAAGGCCGCGTTGGCGGCGGTCAGGGCGCTGTCGAACGTGGCCGCGCTGGCCAGGAGCTGGTAGTTCGTGATCGTGGCGGCCGCCAGGCCTTGGAAGTCCAAGGCGTCCTCGCCGTCGAAATCCAGGATGTGGTCCGGCGCGGACGGCAGCGAGTCCGAGGCGGCGAAGACGAAGACATCGGCCCCAGCGCCGCCGCTCAGCGTGTCCTGGCCGGCGCCGCCGGTCAGGGTGTCGTCGCCCGAACCGCCCTTGAGGACATCGGCGCCCAGGCCGCCGTTCAGGATGTCGGCGCCGGTCCCGCCATCCAGGGTGTCGTTGCCGCGGCCGCCGGTCAGGGTGTCATTGCCCGAGCCGCCGGTCAGGGTGTCGTTGCCCGAACCGCCATCCAGGATGTCGGCGCCAGCGCCGCCGACCAGGATGTCATTGCCCGAGCCGCCCTGCAGCGTGTCATTGCCCGCGCCGCCGTCCAGGGTGTCGTCGCCATCGCCGCCGGACAGCGTGTCGGCGCCGTCGCCGCCGTCGATGATGTCATCGCCGCCCGCGCCGTCCAGGGTGTCGGCGCCGACGCCGCCCACCAGGTGGTCATTGGCGTCGCCGCCGGTCAGGATGTCATCGCCGGTCCCGCCGAACGCCGCGATGGCGTGGGCGGCCTGCGCCGTCGTCGGCTCGAAGAAGTCGTCGGCCGCGCCGCCAATGAACAGGTGGGAGCCGTCGGAGAACTTGATCCGATCGGCCGTCGCCGCGGCGGGCAGGCCAAAGTTCACCCCGGCCTGCGGAAAGATCACGGTGCGCGCGCCCAAGGTCAGTTGGTACGAGCCGTAACCGTTAGATTGGGGGTAGAAGTTGATCGCGACATCCGTCGCCGATCCTGACGTGAAGACCAGGGTGTCGAAGGTCAGGATGTTGAAGCGCTGTGCTTCGGCGGCGGTGATCTTGGAGAAGGTATAGGTCGCCATGGTCGGCCTCCGCGCCGCGAGAACTTCAACGGTCTCCGGTCGATAGAGCCTGACGGCGTGGTCGTCGAGCCCTCGATCCGGCCAATTTGTCGCAGGGGAGGATTCGTTGCGGGAATAGGGCTTGAAACTTCCCCAATCCGGGTAGTTCGGACGCTCGCCAGGCGGCGGCCGCCGCCCCGAAGCCGGCTCGGCTGGCCTCGGCGCGAACGCCGAGACCAGCCTTGCGTGGCCTGAAAGACTGTCGGGCCCGGATCGCGCCGAACCCGACGCGCCTTAGAAGCTGGCCTTCACGCCCAGGTACATGTAGCGGCCGCGGTTGTCATAGATGCCGCTGCCTTCGCCCGAGCCCGTCAGCTGGTACGGGGGCAGACGGTCGAACACGTTCTCCATGCCGCCATAGACCGTGTAGTTACGGCTGATCGCATATTCGGCGGTCAGGTCGTGGTACATGACGTCCGGATAGTAGGCGATCGTGGCGAAGTCGGCGTTCTGAGGCGGACGACCGCCGACCGACTTGATGTTCTCGATCACGTCCACCGACATCTTGCCGATGTAACGGCCTTGATAGCCGATGCTCAGCTTGTCCTTGCGCCATTGGGCCGAGATGTTGAAGGCCCAGCGCGGATCGCCCAGTTCGTAAAGGATCTGGTCCGGACGGTTCGGCTCGTCGATGAACGGATAGTTGTCACGCTGGACCACGTAGGTCAGCGTGCCGCGCAGGTTCACCGTCCCGCTGTCTTCCGGCAGGTTGAAGCGGTAGTTCACGTCGCTGTCGACGCCGCGCGCGCGACGCTTGGCGAAGTTCAGCGAGGTGTCCTGCAGGCTGCCCTGCACGAAGAACTTCGTGGTCGGGTCCCGCTGGAACAGGCCGCAGAAGGCGTTGTTCAGGTTGGCGGCGTCGTAGCAGTTGTTGAGAACCTGCTGCGGCGCGACCGACGAGATCACGTTGCTCAGCTTGATGTCGTAGTAGTCGACCGAAACGGTCAGCCCCGAGAGGAAGCTCGGCTGCAAGACGGCGCCGATCGTCCAGGACTTGGCCGTCTCTTCGCCCAGCTTCGGGTTGCCGGCGCTGGTGATCTCGGTGGTCGAGGCGCGCGCCTCCTCGTTGATGAAGCCGACCGGAATGCCGGCGGCCGCGCAGTTGGCCGCGCGGGTCGCCGTGCCGGAGCCGATGTTGGCGATGTCGCAGGGGTCGCTGACGCTGGCGAAGTTCTGGCTGGGGGCCGAGTACAGCTCCGACAGCAGCGGGGCGCGAACCGACTTGGAGTAGTTGGCCCGGAAGCGCACGTCGCGGATCGGCGCGTAGATCATGCCGGCGTTGTACGCCAGGACCTTGCCGGTGGCGCCGCTGTAGTCGGCGCCGCGCACCGCGCCGTTGACCGACAGCTCCTTGGCCCACGGCAGGTCGGCCAGGACCGGCACGCGGATTTCGGCGAAGGCTTCCTTCACGCTGAACGCCGGCGGATCGAAGATCGGAATGGCGTTCAGGAAGGTGCCGCCGGCGCGGACCAGGTCGTCATATTGCTCGTGCGCGGTCTCGCGGCGGTATTCGGCGCCGGCGGCCAGGCCGATCGGACCGGCCGGCAGGCTGAACCACGGGCTGGTGTCGCCCGAGATCGAGCCGCTCAACACCGCTTGGGTCTGCTTGCCGTCGGCGCGCGAGGTCGTGTTGACATAGGCCTTGGCCGCGTCGCTGGGCGCGCCTTCGCCGAAGGGGTTCAGCGGCACGCAGGCGGCCACGTCGCCGGCGACGTAAGACGCCAGGCTGTCGGCGTACGGCACGCGGGCGCTCGGGTCGACCGTCACGCGGCAGACGATCTGGCCGGTCGGCGAGCGGACGGCGTCCAGGGCGTAGGCGTAGCGTTGCTCGACGCGGTTGTTGCGCGACAGCGACCGCTTCTTGAACTCGCCGTAGGTCGCCGACACGTCGTAGCGCCAGGCGTCGCCGATGTCGCCCTCGGCGCCGACCACGGCGCGGTAGGTTTCACGACGGATCGACTCCTCGCGCACGCCCAGATCGAGGTTGTTGCGGTTCAGGCGGAACGTGGTGGCGCCGACCGGCAGACGGGCGGCGATGAAGGCGCGCGTCTCGGCCGAGAGGAACGGGTTGTCCAGGCTGATCTGGTCGCCGCTGTTCAGCAGCAGCGGCTGGTCGAACGAGGGGCTGGACTGCTGGAAGACCTTGTTGCGGACGTACTTGGCTTCGACGTACGGGCGGAAGGCGCGGTTGACGTCGAAGTGACCGATCAGGTTGACCGCCAGACGCTGGGTCTGGGGCTGCAGCTGGCCATAGCGGCGCAGGGTCGAGCCGTCGCCGCCGGCCGAGCTGTTGGCCAGCGGGCGGAAGTCGATGCCGTAGTCAGCCTCTTGCAGCGTGCCGTTCGGCTGGAAGCGGAACAGGCGCGCGCGGCCGTCGGGACGGCAGGTCAGCGGGTTGCCGCCGGCGCACGAGGGCTGGAACGTGCCGCCTTCCGAGATCAGCATGCTGTGGATGTCGGAGACGAAGATGCGGTCGGGGATGCCGTCCGAGCCGTTCGCCGAACCGGCCGGGTCGGAGTCGACGATCACGAAGCCGCCGCGCGAACGGGTCTGGCGACGGTCGCTGTAGTAGATGTCTTCCTGCTTGGCGTATTCGACCGACAGGGCGACGTTGCCGCGATCATCGGCGAAGTTCTTGCCGGCCGTGCCGCTGACGAACCAGGCGTTGCCGTCGCCGCGGCTGCTGATGCCATCCTGGGCGCGCAGCTGCAGGCCTTCGAAGTTGCGCTTCAGCACGAAGTTGACGACGCCGCCGATGGCGTCCGAACCGTAGATGGCCGAGTTGCCGCCGGTGACGACGTCGATGCGCTCGATCAGGTCGGTCGGGATGGTGTTGGTGTCGACCTCGTTGGAGCCTTCCGACGACGACACGTGGCGGCGGCCGTTCAGCAGGACCAGGGTCCGGGTGGTGCCCAGCCCCCGCAGGTCGAGGAAGTTCAGGCCGGCGGTGCCGATGAAACGGGTCGAGTTCGACGACGAGAAGGTCGAGCGGATCGAGGGCAGCTCGTTCAGGATGTCGCCGACCGACACGATGCCGGTGTTCTGGACCTGGGCGGCGGTGACGCTGGTCACCGGCACGTTCGACTGCAGGTTCGGCGTGCGGATGCGCGAGCCGGTGACGACGACCTGTTCGACGGTCGCGGAATCCTGAGCTGGCGCCTGAGCAGCGGTCTGGGCGGCCGCGGCCGTGGCCAGCGCGCACGCCAAGGCGGCGCCGCTGGAGAACAAGATATGACGATAAGACATGTCCAACCCCTCACCCGAAACGGGAGATTACTGTGGGCGTGAACATAGAGGAGAGCGCTTTCCAGCCAAGCTTTACTGTTTCACAAAGTTTCAGCGTGGCAAAAGACACACACTTTTTGATATCATCGTTTTTTCACAAAACTGAAACCATCGTTTTTTGAACGCTGTGCGATCTAGACTTTAGCGACCTCCGTAGCTATTGAGCGCGACGTGGTTTGGTCGCAGTCCGGCCGCGCGAAACTCCTATTGGCGCAAGGGTTCGCGGCCCTGGTTCCGGGTCGTGCGAAGACCCCGGCTCGGGCTGGAGCTCCTTGGATCGTCGCCCTGGACGCGTGGCTCCGCCTACGGGCGCGTCATGGCGATCCCCCTCAGACGGAGGATTAGGCCTGCCGCGGGCCTATCGCTTCGGGACTGCCTTTTGAGGTCTTAAGACACCATGCCGGCCAGGCGCCCGCGGATCAGCGCCTCGGCCTCGGAGACGATGCGGTCGACCAGCTCACGCACGGTCGGGACGTCGTGGATCAGCCCCTGGACCATGCCGGCGGTCCAGACGCCGTGGTCGACGTCGCCGCTTTCCAGTCCTTCTCGGCCCCGCGCGCCCTTCACCAGGTCGGCGACATCCTCGAACTTGGCGCCGCCGGCCCGCTCGATGGCGACCACCTGCTGGCTGATGGCGTTCTTGGCCACGCGGGCGGTGTTGTGCAGGGTGCGGAAGATCAGGTCCGTGGCGCGCTCGTCGTTCTCGACCATGGCCCGCTTGAAGTTCTCGTGGATCGGCGCTTCGACCGTCGCGCAGAAACGGGTGCCCATGTTGACGCCGTCGGCGCCCAGAGCCAGGGCCGCGACCAGGCCGCGCGCGTCGCCGAAGCCGCCCGAGGCGATCATCGGGATCTTCACCTTCTCCGCCGCCACCGGGATCAGGATCAGGCCAGGAATGTCGTCCTCGCCCGGGTGGCCCGCGCATTCGAAGCCGTCGATCGAGATGGCGTCGACGCCCATCCGCTCGGCGCTGAGCGCGTGGCGGACGGCGGTGCACTTGTGGATCACCTTCACGCCGTGGGCCTTGAAGTGGTCGACGTGCTCCTGCGGCTTGTAGCCGGCGGTCTCGACGATCTTGATGCCGCTCTCGATGATCGCGGCCCGATACTCGGCGTAGGGCGGCGGGGTCATGGCCGGCAGGATGGTCAGGTTCACCCCGAACGGCTTGTCGGTCATCTCGCGGGTGCGGGCGATCTCTTTCGCCAGAGCTTCCGGCGTCGGCTGGGTCAGGGCGGTCAGGAAGCCCAGCGCGCCGGCGTTGGCCACGGCGCCCACCAGCTCGGCCTTGCCGACCCACTGCATGCCGCCTTGGGCGATCGGATGCTCGACGCCGAACAGCTCGGTGAAACGGGTCTTGATGGCCATGGCGCGCGAGCCTCCCTCTGGTTTTGAGGGGACTATGCCGAGGCGGCCCTTAGGTCAGGCAAGCGTTAGATCCTCCCGGCTCGCGGGAGGATCTTCGGGGACGGCGGCTATTGCAGGCCCGCGCGGCCGATCGCGTAGAAGCGGTCGGAGCGCTGCTTGCGCAGTTGCTCGGCGCTCATGTGGGCCATGGCCTTCAGCTCTTCCTCGACCGCGTCGCCGACGGCCTGGATCGCCGCGTCCTGGTTCGAGTGCGCGCCGCCGGCCGGCTCGTCGACGATGCGGTCGACGATGCCCAGCTTGATCAGGTCTTGGGCGGTGATGCGCATGTTGGTCGCCGCGTCCTTGGCCCGGGCGCCGTCGCGCCACAGGATCGAGGCCGCGCCTTCCGGCGAGATCACCGAATAGATCGAGTGCTCCAGGATCAAGACGCGGTTGGCGCCGGCCAGGGCGATGGCCCCGCCGCTGCCGCCTTCGCCGACGATCGTGGCGACCATCGGGGTGCCGAGCGTCAGGCAGCGTTCGGTCGAGCGGGCGATGGCCTCGGCCTGGCCGCGCTCCTCAGCGCCCAGGCCCGGATAGGCGCCGGCGGTGTCGACGAAGGTGATGACGGGCAAGGAAAAGCGCTCGGCCATGTCCATCAGGCGGACGGCCTTGCGATAGCCTTCCGGGCGGGCCATGCCGAAGTTGTGCTTCAGGCGCGTGGTGGTGTCGTGGCCCTTCTCGTGACCCATGACCACGACCGGCTGGCCGCGGAACCGGCCAAGGCCCCCGACGATCGCCTGGTCGTCGGCGAACTTGCGGTCGCCGCGCAGCTCGACGAACTCGTCGATCAGGCCCGCGACATAATCGCGCAGGTGGGGCCGCTGCGGGTGCCGCGCGACCATGGTCTTCTGCCAGGCGTCGAGGTTGGCGTAGGCCTCCTTGCGGAGTTCCTGGGCCCGGTCACGCAGGGCCTGGATTTCGAGGTCGAACGCGCCCGGACCAGCGGTCTCGGAGAGCTTGGACAGCTCTTCGATCTTGCTTTCCAGGTCAGCGATCGGGCGCTCGAAATCGAGATAATGGGCGGCCATGGACTCTCAAACGTCGCCGTGAATGAAAGGGTGCGAACCTAGTGGCGGAATCCTCCGAGGGAAAGAGGCGAGATTCCGTCGGGGAACCGCCCCGAATCCGCCGGGTTTTATCCACAGCATCGATCAACAGGTGAGTCTCGATTCAGGACTCTCCTGATCTGGTGAATCGCGACATAGAGTCCTATGTTGTTTTGTAGCGGGGCGCGAAGCCGGCCCGCGCCCACCGCGGCCCCCGCCATCGAATATGCGCGGTCCCGCCTGATGAGAGCGCACAGTTCCCATGCAGGTGTTCACCTTCTTCTGTGTCGAGTCCGACGGCTCGGTCCCCCGTTTCGACGTCACGCCCTGCGCCGACGATCACGCCGCGCGCGCCCGCGCCTTCGAGCTGCTGGACATGCACCGCCGCTGCGACTTCGTGGAAGTGTGGCGCGGTTCGCAACGCGCTTTTGATGTGTCGGGCCAGCATCAGGCGGCCGCCTAATTCACCGAACGATGAATTATTGCGTCGCGTTGTAAGCGGCGCTAGGCTGTGTTTCCGGATGGGGCCTCTTCCCGCGCCCCGCTTCCGGAAGGCCGCTCCATGGACGCTCTCGTCCGCTCCGCGCCGCTTATCCCTCCCGCCCCCAAGGTCCATCCCCGCGCGCTGGGCGGATCATTGCTGGGTGAGTTGCGCATCGCCCGCGAGATGGGCCGCAACCTTGTCGGCGCCTATTGCGACGCCGATTTCGACGATCTCTTCACGCCATACAGCTTCCTGGGCCAGCCGGGCCTGGTCGTCAGCGACCCCGCCAGCGCGCGCCGGGTGCTGACCTCGCCGAACTATGTACGCCCCATCAAGGCCAATCGCCCGCTGCGCCCCCTGGTGGGCGAAGGTCTTCTGCTGGCCGAGGGCGCGACCTGGAAGCGTCAGCGCAAGAGCCTGGCGCCGGTCTTTACCCCCGCCGCGATCGGCGGCCTCCTGCCTCACTTTCAGGACGCCGCGGCCGGCCTGGCCGCCGCGCTGACGGGCAAGGCGCGCGCCAATCTGGCGGAAGTATTCCATCAAGCGACGCTGGACGCGGTGCTGCGCGCGCTTTTCTCCCGCCAGGCCGACGCGGAAGGCGCCCTGCTGGCCAGCCTGGCCCGTCGCTACATGGAGGGGCCCGCGCACTTCAACCTGATGGATTTCGTCAGCAAGGGCGCGGACGACCTGACCTTCATGGACGGCGAGCGCCGGCGGCTGGGCCGCCAGTGGCTAGACGCGGTGGACGCCTTGATCGCCGCGCGACGCGCCGATCCCCACCCGGACGTCCGCGATTTGCTCGACCGCCTTCTGGCCGCCCGCGACGAGGACGGCGCGTCCCTCTCCGACCAGGAAATCCGCGACCAATGCAGCTCGATGCTGGCGGCGGGCTTCGAGACCACGTCGCGCTTGCTGTTCTGGACCGCCGTGCTGCTGGCCTATGATCCGAGGACCCAGGCGCGGGTGCGCGCCGAGGTCCAAGCGTTCCCGGCCGAACAGGTCGAGAGCCTGGATGACCTGAAGGCCTGGCCGCTGATGCGCTCAGTGCTGTTCGAGACACTGCGCATATATCCGTCGGTCCCGTTGATCGCCCGAACCGCGCTCGCGCCCGACGAGATCGGCGGCCACGCGGTCGTTCCCGGCTGCATGATCACCATCAGCCCCTGGCTGATCCACCGGCACCGCAAGCTGTGGGACGAGCCGACCGCGTTCGTTCCGGACCGCTTCATCGACCAGCCCCACCCGTGGGGCGTGGAGGCCTTCCTGCCGTTCGGGGCCGGTCCGCGCGTCTGCATCGGCGCGGGCTTCGCCCTGGCCGAGGCGCAGATCATCCTCGCGACCCTGCTGGCGCGGTTCGAAATAGGCCTCGCAAGCGACCGGCCGGTGATCCCGATCGCCTCGATCACGCTGGGCCCCGACCACGAGCCCGACTTCGTCCTCACGCCGATCGTCCAAGCGCGGGTTTGACGGCGGTGGTAGGAAGGCTTCGCTAGCGACCCTTGCCAAGGAAGAGCCATGACCGAAGCCCTCCGCACCCGCCCGTTCGCCACCGCCACCGACACCGGCAGCGGCGGCTTGCAGACCTTCGTCACGGCCGGTCCCTCGACCATCGTCGCCGACATCGCGGTGGCGCAGGGGGGCCTGGACCTTGGCCCCGATCCGCACGAGCTGGTCGCCGCGGGCCTGGCGGCCTGCACCACCATGACCCTGCGCCTCTACGCCAACCGCAAGGGCTGGACGATCAGCCACATGCACGTCGAGGTCTTCTCGCACTTCGACAAGGACCAGACGCCGCACGAACGCTTCGAGCGGGTGATCACCATCGAGGGCGACCTGACCGACGAGCAACTGGAGCGCCTGTTCGAGATCGCCGACCGCTGCCCGATCCACCAGCTGCTGACGCAGGGCGCGCGCGTGGTGACGACGGTGGGGGGGAACTGAGCGAAACTAAGTTCCTCCCCCGCGACGCGGGGGAGGTGGCCCAGAGGGCCGGAGGGGGCCAGCTCGGCCTTCATGGCGCTCGCCCCCTCAGTCGCTCCGCGACAGCTCCCCCGCGATGCGGGGGAGCATCTAATTTATCGCCCTAAAACCCGTACAGCCCCGCATACTCGGCGTCCTTCGCCGCGATCTGCCGCGCGCAGTCGACCATCACCTTGGCCTGTTTCCAGGTGGCGTCGTCCTGCATCTTGCCGTCGATCATCGCCACGCCGGTGCCGTCGGGCATGGCTTCGAGGATCTTCTTGGCGAAGGCCACCTCGGCCGGGTCGGGGCTGAAGACCTTCTTGGCGATCTCGATCTGGCTGGGGTGCAGGCTCCAGGCGCCGGCGCAGCCCATCAGGAAGGCGTTGCGGAACTGCTGCTCGCAGGCGACCGGGTCGTCGATGGCGCCGAACGGGCCGTAGAACGGCTTGATCCCGTGCGCCGCGCAGGCGTCGACCATCTTGGCGAAGGTGTAGTGCCAAAGGTCCTGCTGCACGCTGGCGCGCGGCGAACCGTCCGCGTGCGGATCTTCGATCACCCGATAGCCGGGATGACCACCGCCCACGCGGGTCGTCTTCATCGCCCGGCTGGCGGCGAGGTCGGCCGGCCCCAGCGAAATCCCCTGCATGCGCGGACTGGCGGCGGCGATCGCCTCGACATTCATCACGCCCTCGGCCGTCTCGAGGATGGCGTGTAGCAGGATCGGCCGGGTGACGCCGTGCTTGGCCTCCAGCGAGGCCAGCAGCTGGTCCATGTAGAAGATGTCCCACGGCCCCTCGACCTTGGGGACCATGATCACGTCGATCTTGTCGCCGGCCTTCTCGACGATGGTGGCGACCTCATCCAGGTGCCACGGCGAGTTCAGGCAGTTGATCCGCGTCCAGAAGCCGACGCCCAGAGCCTTGAAGTCCACCTCGCGCGACATCGAAACGAGGCCGGCCAGGGCAGCGCCCTTGGCGTCGGCGGGGATGGCGTCTTCCAGATTGGCCAGGATCACGTCGACGGTCGGGGCGATCTCGGGGACCTTGGCGCGGACCTTGTCCAGGTGCGGCGGCACGAAGTGGATCATCCGCTCCACGCGGGCGGGAAGCTCGCGATAGGGCGTCGGCGCGCCGATCGCCAAGGGTTTGAAAAAGCCGCGCGGCGTCTTCATGCCGGTCACTCCCCGTATTGTCACGCCGCCCTCCTGGGCGGTCATTTCGCAATTGCGAAGACCATGCGGCGGCGCAGCAGGCGCGTCAAGATGATCAGCGTTCAGGTCGAGATGACGGCGGCGGCGCCTCTTCCGGATCCTCGCGTTCGAGGTCCGCGGCGGCGTCGTTGCTGGAGCCGCTCCTGACCGCCTTGGCCTTGCGGCGACGCGCGGCGGGCTCAAGGCGCAGGCTGGTCAGGGCGTCCTCGCCCTCCTCCCCGAACAGGCCCCGGATGCGGATATCCCGCTGCGGATAGGGGATCTCGATTCCGGCCCCGCGCAGGGCGTCGTCGATCAGCCAGGTATAGGCCGCGAAGATCGCCGCCGGACGCCGCACGGCCTCGACGGTCGGCCAGACGATCAGCTCGAACTTCAGGGCGTGGTCGCCATAGCCGACCAGCCAGACCTGGGCCCGCCGCGTGGCGTCGTCCGGCGCGGTGAACGGGGCGGACTTGGCCGCCTTGAGCACCGCCTCGCGGACCTTCTCCTTGTCGACGCCGAACGCCGTGACGAACGGCACCCGGATGCGCCGGTTGGTGCCGCGCAGGGTCCAGTTGATCACCTGGTCGTTCACCAGCACCGAGTTGGGCACGATGATGTCGGTGCTGTCGTTGGTGCGGATGCGGGTCGCGCGCGGACCGATCTCGTGCACCACCCCGCGCCCGCCATTGGGCAGCTCGACGAAATCGCCCACCGCCACCAGCCGTTCGAACACCAGGCTGACACCGGAAGCGAAATCCTTGATCACGCCTTGCAAGCCAAGGCCCACCCCGACGCCCAGGGCCCCGGCGAACACGGTCAGGGAGGTCAGGTCCAAGCCCATGGTCGACAGGCCGACCACCACCCCGATCACGATCAGGCCGTAGGTCGCCACCTTCTCGACGGCGTAGAGCGAGGCGGCGTCACCGGCCGCCCGCTCGCGCAGTCGCCGAAACCCCGCCGAGGTCAGGCGCGCGGCCACCAGCGCGGCCCCGACGATCAGCACGCCCGCCACGAGGCCGCCGACCGTCACCGACGCCTTGCCCAGCTTGATCAGTTCGAACGAGTCGAGCGTGCGGAGGGGGTTGTCGGCCATGAGGGGAGTGTGGCGTCAGGTTGCGCCGGGGGGCAAGCGCGGCGTCAGCCCGGCGTGAACAGGCCTTGGACGCCGACGATCATGGCGATGACGCCGAACACGGCCAGCAGCAGGCCCGGCCCGCGCGCGGCGCTATCGGGCAGGGCGCGGCCAACGCGCAGACGCTCCCACAGCAGCAGGACGCCGACCGCGACGCCGACGACCTCGAAGTGGAAGATATGCGGCCCGCTGGTCAGGTGGACGATGAGGAAATAACCGCCGCAGACCAGCGCCGCGATCCCGACGATCCAGCGGAACGGCGCCAGCCGCCCCGCGAACCGCTCGAAATCGTCGCCGACGCGAGGGGCCAGCACCAGCAGGCCGATGGCCAGCAGGAAGCCGCCGAGGATGTTGCAGAGGTCGAGGATGAGCGAGAGCATGGCGGGAGAATGCTCAAGCTCGACCTCTGTTCCCTTCTCCCCTTGCGGGAGAAGGTGGCCCGCAGGGCCGGATGAGGGGTTGAAAGGCGTCTCCGAATAGCGGAGCGCGACCCCTCACCCGACCGCCTCCGGCGGCCCCCCTCTCCCGCAAGGGGAGAGGGACTTTCCTACCGCCCCACCATCGCCAGGCCGGCCTTCGTATAGCGCTCACCTTCCACCGCCGTCTCCGGCACGGCGGCGGCGATGCGGGCCAGGTCGTCCGCCGATAGCGCCAGCTCCACCGCGCCGAGGTTCTCCTCAAGCCGCGCGGCCTTGGTGGTGCCGGGGATCGGGGCGATGTGTTCGCCCTGATGCAGGATCCAGGCGAGCGCCAGTTGGGCCGGGGTCGCGCCCTTCTCGGCGGCGATCTGGGTCAGGGCTTCGACCAGCGACAGGTTCTTGGCCAGGGCCTCGCCCTGGAAACGCGGCAGGTTGCGGCGGAAGTCGTTGTCGGCCAGATCGGTCTTCATCGCGCCCGTCAGGAAGCCCCGGCCCAGCGGGCTGTAGGGCACCAGACCAACGCCCAGCTCGCGCAGGGTCGGCAGGACCTCGGCCTCCAGCTCGCGGAACCAGAGGGAATATTCGCTCTGCAGGGCCGCGACCGGCTGCACGGCGTGAGCCTTGCGGATCGTGGCCGCGCCGGCCTCGGAGAGGCCGAAATGCTTGACCTTGCCCTCGGCGATCAGGTCCTTGACCGTCCCGGCCACATCCTCGATCGGCACGTTCGGATCGACGCGGTGCTGGTAGAATAGGTCGATCACCTCGACGCCCAGGCGCTTCAGCGAGGCCTCGGCCACGGCGCGGATGTGCTCGGGCCGGCTGTTGGTCCCGCGCATGCGCGAGAAGCCCTCGCCCGCGCCTTCCGGCGCGATGTCGAAGCCGAACTTGGTGGCGATCACGACCTTGTCGCGGAAGGGCTTGAGGCCTTCGCCGACCAGCACTTCGTTCGTGTACGGGCCATAGACCTCGGCCGTATCGAAGAAGGTCACGCCCAGCTCGACCGCGCGGGCCAGGAGCTTGTGGGCGTCGGCCGCCTCCAGCGCCGTGCCGTAGACCTGGCCCATGCCCATGCAGCCAAGACCGATGGCCGACACCTCGAGGCCGTCGCCGAGTTTACGCGTCTTCATGGGATGCTCCTTCGTCTGGATGGACCGGCTCCGCAGATGGGGTCATCGCGCGCGAGGCCTAGCGGCCAGCCATCGATCTGGAGGATCAGGCAATCTTCCCGTCGCGACAGTCAATCGGCGCATAGGGATTTTTAGAAGACCCTGTCGGGACGTCGCCGGCTCGACCGTCCTATGCTCACGCCCATGGAGACCGTCATGCCCAAGATCACGCCCTTCCTGTGGTTCGACGCCCAGGCCGAGGAGGCCGCCAGGCTCTATGTCTCGGTTTTCCCGAACGCGCGGATCATCGACATCACCCACTACCCTCGCGAAGCGCCAGGCGGCGTGGAGGCCGGAAGGGTGATGACGGTGACGTTCGAACTGGACGGCCAGAAGATCATCGCCCTGAACGCCGGCCCCATGTTCAAGCTCGACGAGGCGTTCTCGTTCGTCATCGATTGCGACGGCCAGGACGAGGTCGACCACTACTGGAACGCCCTCACCGCCGACGGCGGGTCCGAGTCGCAATGCGGCTGGCTGAAGGACCGGTTCGGCCTGTCATGGCAGGTCACCCCGCGCCAGCTGATCGAAATGACCACCAGCCCCGATCGCGCCGCCGCCGGGCGCGCCTTCCACGCGATGATGGGCATGAAGAAGATCGACATCGCCGTGATGCGGGCGGCGTACGAGGGGCGGTAGCGCTGTTCAAAATCCTCCCCCTAGCGGGGGAGGTGTCGGCTCGAAGAGACGACGGAGGGGGAAGAGGCAAGCTCGGCAGGACTTCCCCCTCCGGCGCTTCGCGCCACCTCCCCCGCTGGGGGGAGGATTGCCGTCCCCTAAGCCTTTTTCACGAACTCCGTCCGCAGGACCAGGCCCCGGACCTTGTCGACGTTCGCTTCGATCTCTTCGGGGTCGCCGGTCAGGCGGATCTTGCGGACGACCGTGCCGCGCTTCAGCGTCACGCCGCCCGAACCCTTGACCTTCAGGTCCTTGATCAGGGTGACGGTGTCGCCGTCGGCCAGGATATTGCCGTTGGAGTCGCGGGTTTCGTCCGACATGGCGGGCCTTTCAGGATAGGGCGGCCGGCGAGGGCAAACCCGTAGATTTGGTGGGGGCTTTCCTAAGGGCTCGCCCGCCCGCGCGTCAATGCGGCGTCTTCTTGCGTCCCAGCGGGTGCTTGGATTGCACCACCTGCGCCAAGTGCTCGCCCGCCACATGGGTATAGATCTGGGTCGTGGCGATGTCGGCGTGGCCGAGCAGGGTCTGGATGACCCGAAGGTCCGCGCCGCCTTCCAGCAGGTGGGTGGCGAAGGCGTGGCGCAGGACGTGGGGGCTGACCTTCTCGCGGTCGATGCCGGCGGCGATGGCCGCGTCGTCCAGCAGTTGTCCCACCCGCCGCGCCGTCAGCCGGCCCGAACCGCCGCGCGAGGGGAACAGCCAGGGGCTATCCTTCTGGCCCTTCGGCAGGAACGCCCGTCGCCCCTCGAGATAGGCCTTCACCGCCGCGCGGGCCGCGTCGTTCAGCGGAGCCAGCCGCTCCTTGCCGCCCTTGCCCTTGACGATCAGGTAGGCCGGGTCGCGGGCCAGGGCCGACAGCGGCAGGGCCAGCAGTTCGGAGATCCGCAGGCCCGAGGCGTAGATCAGCTCGATGATGCAAGACAGGCGCAGGCCCTGGGCGCTGTCCTTCGCCGTCGCGGCGGCGAGCAGGCGCTCGATCTCCTCGCGCTCCAACACCTTGGGCAGCGGGCGGCCGGCCTTGGGCGCGGCCACGCGGCGGGAGGGGTCATCCTTTCGCCAGCCCTCGCCCAACACGAATCGGTAGAACTGGCGCACGGCCGAGCGGCGGCGGGCGGCGGTGGCGGGCGACATCCCCCGCGCGCCCAGGTCCTGGAAATAGGCCTCGATCGCCTCGGCGTCCGCGTCGTCGAGGTCGCGTCCGCTGCGCCCCAGAAAGCCCCGCGCGTCCTCCAGGTCCTTGCCGTAGGCGGTCAGGGTGTTGCGGGCGGCCGCGCGCTCGACCGCCATCATCTCCAGGAACGCGTCGACCCAGCCGGACGCGGTCGCGCTCATTTGGCGTAAGCGAGGCCGAGCAGGCCTTCGACCACGACCGCCCGGGCGTCGACGGAGAGGCCCGCGCGGTTGAGGGCGTGGGCGATGCGAGCGCGGTCGACCGGCGCGGGGCCGTTCGCGCCGGCGTCCAGCGCCAGCGACAAGGCCAGCAGGGCCGCCTCGCCCCTGCGCTTGGCGCCGGCGGCGTCCTCCAAGAGCTGGACCCGCGCGGCCGAGGCGGCGGGACGGCCAAGGTCGAACGCCGCGAACTGGGTCCGCGCGTCGGCGTCCATCGCGCCGCCCAGGCTGGACAGCAGCACGGCGGCGGCTTGGGCCGGCTTGCCGGTCGCGCCCCGGCTGACGAGGTTGCTCAGCACCTGGTTGTCGACCTTGCCCGCGCCGGCGGCGATCAGGGCGTCGAGGATGGCGAGGTCCGCGGCGGTCGCGCCCGGGATCACGTCCTGGGTCAGGCGCCCTCGGATCGCCTGGGCGCTCTCGACATCGCCGGTCGCCACGGCGGCGCGGGCCAGCAGCACCGGGTCCTGCAGCGGGCCGCCGGCCTTGGCGAGGGCCGCGATCGACGGGGCCGAGGCGCGGGCGGCCTCGACGAAGGCCGGCACGGTCTTGGCCTGGCGCAGGAAGGCCAGATCCGAGGCCTCGGCGGCGGTCAGGTCGAGCCCGGCCTTGATCTCGGGCGCTTCGCCGGCGGCCGGGGTCGCGACGGGCTTCAGCGCCGGCGAGGCGGTGGCGAGGGCCGCGGCGGACTGGACGTCCAGGTTCAGCCGGCGCGACAGGGCGTAGTTCACCCCGTTCTTCAGATTGGCCGCGCCCGGCGGCGTCCCGGCCAGGGCCGCCCCCATCAGGCGGGCGTAGTCGACGTCTTTCGTCTGCTGTTGGGCCAGCTGGAAGGTCAGTTGGGCGGCGTCGGTCTGGCCGGCTTTAAGCTGGCAGAAGGCGCGCAGCCGCAACCAGTAGGCCGCGCCGCGATCGACGGTCAGGGCCTGTTCGACCTGGCAAGCCTTGTCGTCATTGCCGGTGATCAGGGCCGCCTCGGCCTGGGCCATCGACAGGGCCGAGCTGCCGGGGCCGCCGGTGGCGCGATCCAGCAAGGCGTCCGCGCCCTTGGCCTCGCCCAGGGCGATCAGGGCCAGGGCCCGGGCCGCGCCCATCTCGACGTCCTCGCCAACCCCGGCCGGGCCGTTCGATCCCGTCGACAGCGCCCGCCGCGCCAGGCTGGCGAAGGCCGGCGACAGGGGCTTGGGGCCCGCCAGCTTGGGCAGCACGTCGCGCATGATCCCCGGAGCGGTCTCCTTCCAGAGGTCGCCCGGCAGGCCGGTGTCGGCCACGGCGCCGGAGAAGTAGTCGGGCGCGGCCAGGGTCTTGACCTTGACCTCTTCCTGGGCGCGCGCGGCTCCCGCCCAAAGAAAAGGAGAAAGCGACAGGACGAGCGCGCCGGACAGCAGCAGCGGGCGCGAGGAACGCATCAGCGAGATCATGGAACGGTTATGACGCATGACGAGGGTCTCGCAAACTTGGGCTTTGGCCCAGCCTCGTGTAAACCCGCGACCGCATCATGACCGAGTCCGTTCAGACATCCGACGACCTGGCGCCGCTGCGCCAGAAGACCATCGTCCTGGTCGGGCTGATGGGCGTGGGCAAGTCCAGCGTCGGACGGCGCCTCGCCACGGCCCTGAACCTGCCCTTCCGCGACGCAGACAACGAGGTCGAGGCCGCCGCCGGCCGCTCGATCTCGGAGATTTTCGCCGAGCTGGGCGAGGCGGCCTTTCGCGACGGCGAGCGCCGGGTGATCGCCCGCCTGCTGGACGAGCCGCCGCACGTGCTGGCCACCGGCGGCGGCGCCTTCGTCAACGCCGAGACCCGCGCCCTGATCAACGAAAAGGCCCTGTCGGTCTGGCTCAAGGCCGACATCGAGCTCTTGGCCCGGCGCGTGGGCCGCAAGGACACCCGGCCGCTGCTGAAGGGCAAGGACCCGGTGGCCGTGCTGACCGAGCTGGCCCGCGTCCGCAACCCCGCCTATGCCGAGGCGCAAGTGCACGTCCAGACCGGCGACACGCCGCACGGGGTGGCGGTCGACGCCATCCTGGCCGGGCTGCGCCAGCACCTGGCGCAAGGAGTTCCCACCGAATGATCCGCACCGTCCCCGTGGGCCTGGGCGAGCGCGCCTATGACGTCGTCATCGGCCCCGGCCTGATCGACCGGGCGGGCGAGCGGATCGCTCCCGTGCTGGGCAAGCGCAAGCGCGTCGCCATCGTCACCGACACGATCGTCGGCGAGCACCACGGCGAGCGCCTGGCCGCGTCCCTGGAAAAGGCCGGGATCGCTGTCGACGTGATCACCATCCCGCCCGGCGAGGAGAGCAAGAGCTTCGAGGGTCTCGCCGACCTCTCCGACCGCCTGCTGGCCTTGAACCTGGAGCGCGGCGACCAGATCGTGGCGTTCGGCGGCGGCGTCGTCGGCGACCTCGCCGGCTTCGCGGCGGCGATCTACAAGCGCGGCATCGACTTCGTGCAGGTCCCGACCACGCTCCTGGCCCAGGTCGACAGCTCGGTCGGCGGCAAGACCGCCATCGACACCCCGCGCGGCAAGAACCTGGTCGGCGCCTTCCACCAGCCGCGCCTCGTGCTGGCCGACCTCGACGTCCTGGCCACCCTGCCCGCCCGCGAGCTGGCCTGCGGCTATGCCGAGATCATCAAATACGGCCTGCTGGGCGACTTTGCCTTCTTCGAGTGGCTGGAGACCAACGTCGCCAAGGTGCTGGAGCGCGACGTCGACGCCCTGGTCCGCGCCGTCGGTCGCTCAGTGGAGATGAAGGCCGAGATCGTCGCCGAGGACGAGAAGGAAGCCGGCCGCCGCGCCCTGCTGAACCTCGGCCACACCTTCGGTCACGCGATCGAGGCCGAGATGGGCTTTGGCGACGTGCTCAAGCACGGCGAGGCTGTCGGCGTCGGCATGGCCCAGGCCTTCCGCTTCTCGGCGGCCCAGGGCCTGTGCTCGGGCCAGGACGCCGCCCGCGCCGAGGCGGCGATCAAGGCCGCCGGCCTGCCGACGACGCTGGCCGACGTGCGGAAGGAGCCCTTCCACGCCGACGCCCTGATCGCCCACTGCGGCCAGGACAAGAAAGCCGAAGGCGGCAAGCTGACCTTCGTGCTGGCGCGCGGCATCGGCGACGCGTTCGTCGCCAAGGACGTGGACCGCGCGGCGCTGAAGGCGTTCCTGCTGAGCGAAGGCGCGGTTTAGCCATGGACAGGGCGTAGAGGCTCCTGCAGCCTCACCCTATGCGTTCTCTTACCGCGTCCATCATTGCGATGATTATGACGGTCGCTCCGGCCCAGGCTTCGGGGGGCTTCTATGCGCAACAGGCCACGCCGATTTGGGACCAGATTGCGAATGCGCCGGGCAAATCGATAAGGATCGTGTCGCCTGACGGGAGGTCCGCGGCGACAGCCACCTTCATCGACACTGAAGATTTCTTGGTGAGGATCGCAACCGAGGGACAGGTCGGCAGCGGCAGCATCGACATCGGACCCGGCATTGGCTCCGAAATGCTTTGGTCACCCGACTCCAAGGCCTTCTTCGTCACCACGAGCGACGACGGCGCCAATGGGCTGTATCGGACCATCGTCGTCTCAGGCGGTCCCGACGGACCGAAGGCAAAAGACGTATCGGGCCTAGTCCGCCAAGCCTTCGGTCATCCCGTTACCTGCGATTATCGCGAGCAGCCTAACATCGCCGGTATAACCTGGTTGGGACCGCGACGGCTGCTCGTCGCCGCCCAGATCATCAACCACAGCAATTGCGATAGCATGGGCACATTTCGAGCCTATGAGGTCGATTGGCGCGGGATGCGCCTCGGCCGCAGCTTTGATCAGATCGCGGCGAAGCGGGCGTTCGGGGACGCGCTCGGACCGGAGTTGAAACAAGCCTCAGACGAATGCATCAGAACGCCTCAAAGCTGCTGGGTGTCCACAAATCACCCTCCCAGAGACGTCAAACCACCATCGGCTTCGGCGCGGCGGCGGGTGAACACGAGTCCAGCCCACTGACCAATCTCGACGACGCTCTCCCAGCCCCTACCGCCGGATCATCCCCGCCAGCGCCTCGTCGATCCGGCTCTGCCAGCCCGGTCCCTGCGCCCTGAAGTGGTCGACCACCGAGCGGTCCAGGCGGATGGACACCGGCGCCTTGGTCTCGGCCTTCCGCGGCCCGCGCACCCGCGCCGCCGTTTTCGGAAAAGCGGCCAGCGCGTGAGCCGGCAGGAGTATCGACGATCTCATTCAATCGCCCACAGCTTCGCTACCCAATCACCCTCCTCTCCCTCTCTCCATGAGAGAGGGATTCTGAACACTGGCTTTCTGCGCTCCGCCGGGTTAGCAGCCCGCGCATGATCCGCCTCGACAACATCTCCAAGCAGAACGGCCACCAGATTCTGTTCATCGAAGCCTCGATGGGCATCCAGAAGGGTGAGAAGGTCGGGCTGGTCGGCCCGAACGGCGCCGGCAAGACGACCCTGTTCCGCATGATCACGGGGCAGGAGCAGCCCGACGACGGGATCGTCTCGATCGATCCAGGCACGCGGATCGGCTATTTCAGCCAGGACGTCGGCGAGATGTCGGGCCAGAGCGCCGTGGCCGCGGTGATGGATGGCGTCGGCCCGGTCAGCGCCCTGGCCGCCGAGATGGCCACGCTGGAGGCCGCCATGGTCGATCCGGACCAGGCCGACCAGCTGGACGCCGTCATGGAGCGCTATGGCGAGGTGCTGGAGCGCTTCCAGGAGCTGGACGGCTATGCGCTGGAAGCCCGCGCCCGCGAGGTGCTGGCGGGCCTGAGCTTCAGCCAGGAGCGCATGGACGGGGACGTGGGCCTGCTGTCGGGCGGCTGGAAGATGCGCGTGGCCCTGGCCCGCATCCTCCTGATGCGCCCTGACGCCATGCTGCTGGACGAGCCCAGCAACCACCTGGACCTGGAAAGCCTGATCTGGCTGGAAGCGTTCCTGAAGAACTACGACGGCGCGCTGCTGATGACCTCGCACGACCGCGCCTTCATGAACCGCATCATCGGCAAGGTGGTCGAGATCGATGGCGGCCAGCTGATCACCTATTCCGGCGACCTCGACTTCTACGACCAGCAGCGGGCGCTCAGCGAGGCCCAGCGCCAGGCGCAGTACGAGCGCCAGCAGGCGATGCTGGCCAAGGAGATCAAGTTCATCGAGAAGTTCAAGGCGCGCGCCTCGCACGCCGCCCAGGTGCAAAGCCGGGTCAAGAAACTCGACAAGATCGAGCGCGTCGAGGCCCCGCGCCGCCGCCAGACCGTCCAGTTCGAATTCCAGAGCCCGCCCCGTTCGGGCGAGGACGTGATCAGCCTGAAGGGCGTCCACAAGGGCTATGGCGAGCGGCCGATCTACCAGGACCTCGACTTCCTGGTCCGCCGCAAGGAGCGCTGGGCCGTGCTGGGCGCGAACGGCGCGGGCAAGTCGACGCTGCTGAAGCTGGTGGCCGGCGCCACCGAGCCCGACCAGGGCAAGGTCGCCATCGGGGCCAGCGTCAAGATGGGCTACTTCGCCCAGCACTCGATGGACCTCTTGGACGGCGAGGAGACGATCTTCGAGTCGCTGGAGCGCTCGTTCCCACAGGCGGGCCAAGGCGCCCTGCGCACCCTGGCCGGCTGTTTCGGCTTCTCGGGCGACGACGTCGAGAAGCCCTGCCGCGTGCTGTCGGGCGGCGAGAAGGCCCGTCTGGTCATGGCCAAGATGCTGTTCGACCCGCCGAACCTCCTGGTGCTCGACGAGCCGACCAACCACCTCGACATGGCGACCAAGGAGATGCTGGTGGCGTCCCTGGCCGACTTCGAGGGCACCATGCTGTTCGTCTCGCACGACCGCCACTTCCTGGCGGC
Source organism: Caulobacter sp. X (assembly GCF_002742635.1). NCBI lineage: Bacteria > Pseudomonadati > Pseudomonadota > Alphaproteobacteria > Caulobacterales > Caulobacteraceae > Caulobacter > Caulobacter sp. X. The sequence goes on from NZ_PEGF01000001.1 coordinate 1,563,716, forward strand.
CTTGTCGAACCGGGTGCTGGAGCTGACGCCCGAGGGCGTCCACCAGTACGGCGGCGGCTACACCGAGTACGTCGCGCGAACCGGCCAGGAAGCGCCGGGCCTGCACCCGGGGGGCTAACGCCCACCGCTGGCTTGGCCTAGAACAGGGGCATGCTCACCGCCCTGCTCGGCCTCGCGCCTATCGTCATCGCCCTCTTGACCCTCTCGGCGCTGTTCTCGGCGGCGGAGACGTCGATGACGGGCGCCAGCCGCTCGCGCATGCACCAGCTGGAGCGCGATGGCGACGCGCCGGCCCGGCGGGTCAACAAGCTGCTCTCCGACCAGGAGACGATGATCGGGGCCGTCCTGCTGGGCAACAACCTGATCAACATCCTGGCCTCAGCCCTGGCGACCCAGGTCCTGACCACCCTGATCCCCGGCCCGTGGGGCGTCGCTGTCGCCACCGCCGCCATGACCGTCCTGGTCCTGGTCTTCGCCGAGGTGCTGCCCAAGACCGTCGCCATCATCCGCTCGGACGACGTGGCCCGCGCCTTGTCCGGGCCGACCCTGCTGATCGTGCGGCTGTTCGGCCCGGTGATCTATGTCATCCAGTGGATCGTGCGCCGCGCCCTGCGGATCTTCGGCGTCAAGCTGGACATGGCCGTCGACGTGCTGGCCGCCCACGAGGAGATCCGCGGCGCCGTCGACTACCACCACTCCGAAGGCCTGGTGGAGACCGACGACCGGCGGATGCTGGGCGGGGTGCTGGACCTGTCCGACATGGACGTCTCGGAGATCATGGTCCACCGCAAGTCGATGGTCCTGCTGGACGCGGCCCTGCCCGCCCGCGAACTGGTCGAGGAGGTGCTGGAGGCCCAGCACACCCGCATCCCGCTCTATCGGGACGAGCCCGACAACATCGTCGGCGTGCTGCACGCCCGCGATCTCTTGAAGGCGCTGGCGGAGTCGCCCAATGGCGTCGAAGGCCTCGACATCGCCGCCATCCTGCGCGAGCCGTGGTTCATTCCCGACACGACGAACCTCAAGGACCAGCTCAACGCCTTCCTCAAGCGCAAGAGCCACTTTGCCTTGGTGGTCGACGAGTACGGCGCCCTGCAGGGCCTGGTGACGCTGGAGGACATCCTCGAGGAGATCGTCGGCGAGATCGACGACGAGCACGACACGGCGCTGAACGGCGTGCGCAAGCAGCAGGACGGCTCGGTCAATGTCGACGGCCACGTCACGGTCCGCGACCTGAACCGGGCCATGGACTGGCGACTGCCCGAGGGCGAGGCGGTGACCATCGCCGGCCTCGTCATCCACGAAGCTCAAATGATCCCCGAGCCCGGCCAGACCTTCATCTTTCACGGCCATCGCTTCCAGGTGCTGCGCCGCCAGCGCAATCAGGTGACCGCCTTACGCATTAGCCCGTCCTTGAACGAAAACGACGGTCTGTGACCATCATTTGAGGGCGCCGGAACCGAATCCCCAACCACGCGTTTTGGGCCATTGCTGGTCAGGGGCGGCCAGATGGGAGGGGCATATTGGTCAGCGTGGCTAAGACCGACATTCGCGGCGGATCCGAGGCGGATCTGCGCGCGCAGTTGGCCGAGGCGCGCGCGGCGCTGGCCGATGAGGTCCGCAAGTCCGAGACCCTGGCGCGCGTCACCCAGGCCGTGGCCTCCAGCAGCGATGTCGATTCTTGCGTCCAGGCGGTGATCGACGGCGCGCGCGAGATCATCGGCGCGGCCTATGGCGCCTTCTTCTACAACGTCGTGGGCGCGGACAGAGAGTCCTATACGCTCTATCGCCTCTCCGGCGCGCCGCCCGAGGCCTTCGAAAACTTCCCGATGCCGCGCAAGACCGAGGTCTTCGCCCCCACCTTCGACGGCGTGGGCGTGGTGCGGTCGGACGACATCACCCAGGACCCGCGTTACGGCCGCAACGCGCCCCGGCGCGGCATGCCGCCCGGCCACCTGCCGGTGCGCAGCTATCTGGCGATCCCGGTGACCACGCCCCAAGGCGCGGTGCTGGGCGGCCTCTTCTTCGGCGATCCCGAGCCCGGGCGCTTCACCGTCCGCGACGAGGCGCTGCTGATGGGCCTGGGCGCCCAGGTCGCCGTCACCATCGAGTCGATCCGGATCAACGCCGCCGCCCTGGATGAGCTGGACCAGCGCCGCCGCGCCGAAGAGCGGCTGAAGTTCGCGCTCGACTCCGGACGCATGGGCTCCTGGGACCTGGACGTGGCCACCCGCGCCTACGAGGCCTCGGACCTGTGCAAGGCCAACTACGGCCGCCGCCCCGACCAGACCTTCACCTTCGCCGACCTGATCGCCACGATCCATCCCGAGGACCGCCCGCGCATCATGACGGCGATCGAGAGCGCGATCCGCGACGGCGCGGACTACGACGTCGAATATCGCGTCATCCTGCCGAGCGGCGATCTTCGCTGGCTGCACGCCCGGGGGCGCGCCGCCCAGACCGCCGACGACGGCGGCGTGCGGCGCCTGGCCGGGGTCTCGCTGGACATCACCGAGCGCAAGCGCGCCGAGGAACGCCAGAAGCTGCTGGTCAACGAGCTGAACCACCGGGTCAAGAACAGTCTGGCCACGGTGCAGTCCATCGCCGCCCAGACCCTGCGCTCCAACGCCTCGCCCGAGTTCTTCCGCGAGGCCTTCGAGTCACGGCTGATCGCCCTGTCCCATACCCACGACCTTTTGACGCGCGAGAGCTGGGAGGGCGCCAGCCTGCGCGAGGTGGTCGACGGAGAGCTGCACGCCATGGCCGGAGAGGACCGCGTCGTCTTCGACTATGCGGCGGACCTGCGCCTCAATCCCAAGGCGGCGGTGGCCCTGGGCATGGGGATCCACGAGCTGGCGACCAACGCGGTCAAGTACGGCGCCTGGTCGGTTCCGGACGGACGCGTGATCGTCTCCTGGCGGCTGGAGGCCAATCTCCTGCGCCTGACCTGGACAGAGCGCGGCGGCCCGAAGGTCAAGCCCCCCACCCGCCGGGGCTTTGGCGCCCGGCTTCTTGAACGCGGTCTTGCGGCCGAGCTATCCGGCGGGGTCGAGCTGACCTATGATGCCTCCGGACTCGTCTGCCACATGGCGCTGCCCCTGCGCGCGCTGGAGCCCTGATCTATGAAGACACTCTCGTCCCTGAAGGTGCTGGTCGTCGAAGACGAAGCGCTCGTTTCCATGCTGGTCGAGGACATGCTGACCGACCTTGGCTGCACGGTCGTCGGCCCCGCCGCCGAGATCGAGGAGGCCTTGAAGCTGGCCGGCTCGGCGGACATCGACGCGGCCTTGCTGGATGTGAACCTGGGCGGCCGGCCGATCTTCCCGGTCGCCGACGCGCTGCGCGCGCGGGGCGTCCCCTTCGCCTTCGCCAGCGGCTATGGCGAGGCGGGCATCAGCGAGGACCACAAGGGTTCGGCCGTGCTGCAGAAGCCCTTCCGCGAGGCCGACCTGCGCCGCGTGCTGGAAGGCCTGGTCGCCCAGACGGCCTAAGGCCCACGCCGCGATGGGCGGGGCGGCGCCCTTCCCGTCCCCATAAAGCCCGTCGCCCATAAAGAAAGGCTCCCGTCTCGCGACGGGAGCCTCCTTTTTTGGTCTCGTGCCCAGGTCTTCGGACCAGGCTCTGGGAAGAGCCTGGTTCGAACGCCAGCTTAGAACTTGGCGTTGACCGAGAACTGCCAGGTGCGGCCGGCCGAGCTGTAGATCGTGCCGTCGCGTTGGTCTTCGAAGCGCTTGTCGGCCACGTTGTTGACGTTGAAGCGCAGCTGCAGGTCTTCGGTCAGGTCGTAGCCGAAGAACAGGTTGTAGACCGCGTAGCCCTTGCGATTGAGATACGGGTTGACCTCGATCGTGGCGGGCGTCGAACCGTTGTAGCGGATGGTGTCGCTGACGGTGCCGATGTTCACGCTGGTCGAGAACTTCTTCAGGCTGTAGCCGATCGTGGTGCTGGTCTGCCAACGCGGCGTGCCGATGGAGCCGACATAGTACTCGTTGTCGGCCGGCAGACCGGTGCTGGTGATCGTGTACTCCAGGATCCGGTACAGGTTGCTGCTGATCGAGATCCGACCAAAGTCGCCGTCCTGGCCGATCAGGTCGGCCAGCTTCTTGCGATAGCTGATGACCGTGTTGACCGCGCGGATGGTGGTCTGACCCAGGTTCAGATAGGTCGAGCTCCAGCCGTCCTTCAGCGCGAACTTCAGGGTCGAAGCCGGTTCCGAGCCCGAAGCGTAACGCGCGAAGGCGTCGCAGGTGTTGGTGCCGAACTGGGCCTGATTGTTCGGATAGGCGGCCGAGTCGTAGCAGTAGGCCGACAGCTGATCCAGGGACACGCGGCTCAGCTGGTCCTTCAGCGCGATGTCGGCGTAGTCGACCGACATCTTCAGGCCCGAGATGAACCGCGGCTCAAGAACCACGCCGGCCGTCCAGCTTTCGCCGCGCTCGGGCTTCAGGCCCATGTTGCCGAAGCGGGCGCCCAGCAGGGACTGCGACGGCGGGGTGAAGCTGTTGAGGAAGTTCAGGGCGTCGGCGTCGTTGGTGGCGTAGCCGGCGGCCTTCACGGCGGCGATACAGTTGGCCTTACGCGCGGCCGGGTTCAGGCCCGAACCGATGTTGGCCGTCGAGCAGGGGTCCGACGGCGTCGTGAACGCCGGCTGACCGCCGAGGAACAGCTCCACGCCGTCCGGCTGGCGGATCGAGCGGGTGATGTTGCCGCGGAAGCTGATGTCCTTGATCGGCTGGAACGTACCGGCCAGCGACCAGATCTTGGCGACGTCGCCGTCGTAAGTCGGGTCGATCGTCTTGCCGAGGGCGTTGATGAAGCTCGGCGCGTTGCCGGTTTGCTTCGACCAGCGCACCGCCGGGTTGATTTCCAGGCGCTGGGCGAACGGCAGGCTGAAATCGCCGCCCAGAAGCGGGATGTTCAACTCGACGCCGTATTCCTGGGCGGTGGTCTCATACTGGGTGCGCGCGATCGCGGCCGACCGGGTGCGGCCGTACTGCGAGATCCCATCGACCCAGTAGTCGTTGTTGGTCGTGCGGCGTTCGCCCGACAGGGCCACGCCGACGGCGCCGGCCGGCAGGTTGAACAGGTCGCCGCTGATCGAGCCTTGCAGGAAGGTCTGGGTGTTCTCGAAGGCGAAGAACTGGGCGGTGGTCACGTAGGACCGGGCGGCGGCCGACATCTGACCATAGCCGAACGGGTTCAGCGGCTGGCAGCTGTCGATCATCGACTGGGTGACGACCGGCGTGAACTGCTGCTTGGCGATCATGCCATTGGCCAGCGGCTGGTCGACCAGGTTGACGGTCACGCCGGCCGGCGACTTGCCCAGATAGGCCGAGGGGTTGGTCTGGGCGCGGCAGACGATCTTGCCGCTGGCGTCCAGCGTGGTGTCGATGGCGAGGTTGTACTCGACGTCCTTGATGCTGTTGAAGTCGACGCGGCCGCTCGAACGACCCCAGGTGTACGAGGCGTCCCAGGTCCAGTTGCGGCCCAGCAGGTCGAAGTCGCCCTTCAGGCCGTTCACCAGGTTGCTGGTGTCGGTCTTACCCCACAGTGGGTTGTCGCCCAGGAGGTCCTGGTTGGTGCGCGACATGATGAAGTTGCCGGCGGTGTTCACCGCGCCGGAGTCGCGCAGCAGCTGACGCGAGGTCGCGGACAGGTAGGGGTTGTTGATGCTGACGATCAGACCCGAGGTCTCGACCGAGCTGGTGGTGACCGCGTTCGACGAGATCGCGTTGCGGGGCAGCACCGTCGAGACCGACGAGAAGATGTTCTGCGTGTAGTACGTCAGGTGGTCATTGACGTCGACGGTGGCGAACAGCGTCCCGACCTTACGCTTCTGCGCGTTCTGGATCAGGTTGTAGCGGCTGTTGTCGTAGCCCTTGGTGTTGGCCGCGACGCCCAGGGTGGCCTGCTCGGTCGGATTGATGGAGCCGTACGAGAAGTTGGTCGCTTCGCCGTTTTCGTTGAAGCGGACCGGCTTGGCGATGAACGGGAACAGGGCGCTGGTGCGCGGGTCGGTGTTCGCGACGCGCGGCATGTTCGCATACAGCGAGCCGACGATCAGGTTGATGTCGGTGTTCGGGTTCGCCAGCAGATATTCACGCAGGGTCGGCAGCTTGCTCTGCAGCACGTTGACGGCCAGCGTGGTCTGCTGAGCGGCCGTCAGGCCGGCCGGCGGGGTGACGCCGTACTTCGCGAACACCGCCGCGGCGGTCACGCCGGTGGGCAGCGAGGTCGGCGCGAAGTTCGGGAAGGTGCCCGAGGGCGCGGTCGTGCTGTACAGGCCGTTGCCGGTCGGAATGCCGGGGACCAGTTGGCTGGCGCTCGAGAACACGGCGACCGAGGAGCCGCCGGCGACGCAGGTGGTCATGCCGACGATCGCGGTCGGGCAAGTGCCGGTCGCCGAGGACGGCGTGAAGGCGATGCCCGACGGCCACTGCATGCTGGTGCGGGCGTTGTAGGCGTAGGCCGTCGACGGGATGCCGTCGTCCGAGGTGCGCAGGAAGGCGCCGTTGTTCAGGTTGGCGACGTCGATGGCGACGGTCGGCGAGAAGGCCGTGTTGCGCTTGGAGCCGTTGAAGGCGTTGGTCACCGAGGTGCCGGTGTCGATGATCCACGGACGCTTGTCGGCGTAGAGGGCGTCGGTCTTGGTGTATTCGAACGAGACGACCAGGTTGGCGCGGTCGTTGAACAGGTTCGAGCCGTAGATGGCGTTGAAGCTGTAGCGGTTGGCGTCGCCCTTGTCGGTCGTGCGGAACGCCACGCGGCCTTCGGCGCCGACGTAGCGGTCCTTGATGATGTAGTTGATCACGCCGGCGATGGCGTCCGAGCCGTAGGCGGCCGCGCCGCCGACAGTCAGGGTGTCGACGTGGTCGATCATCTGGGCCGGGATGGCGCTGACGTCGACTTGCGAGCCGGCGTAGTTACCCGACACGAACAGGGTGGAGGCGTTGCTCGACACCATGCGGCGGCCGTTGACCAGCGTCAGGGTGCGTTGCGGACCCAGGTTCAGCAGGTCGGCGTAGGCGACGCCGAGGCTGGAGGTCTGACCGCCGTTGCTGCCGTAGGGGCTAGCGCCCGAACCGACCTGCGGCTGGCTCAGCACGATGTCATAGGCGTTGTTGAAGCCGCGCTGAATGATTTCTTCTTTGGTGACCTGAACCCCGGGGATGGTCCCGTCGAACTGCGGACGCTTGATGCGAGAACCGGTGACGACGATCTCGGTGACGGTCGCCTGGCCGGTGGCCTCTTGGGCATAAGCCGCACCGCCGAGGACCGCGCTAGCCGCGACGCCCGCGAACAAAACAAACTTCATTTCTTCAGAACCCCCGAAATAATTTGCCCCCGCGTTTAAACGGGGGTCGCCCCTGGCGCTCGCCCGGATGAGGGCAATTTGGAGCAAAATGTGGCGAAAGCGTCAAATTTCATGCAATTCGATACACAGCCGCAACGTTTTTGCGCAAAACCGCCTTGTTCAGAGCTTGGCCTTACACCAATCCCGCCGAGAACGACGTTAGACGGCCGGATCCATAGAAAGGACGCCGCCGGGAGGCGGGGTCCGCCAGTCGATCTTTGTCGAGATTGTGGCGATCAGCCACCCTCGAAGGCCTAAATGAGGCAGAGGGAAGACCCTATATGTCGGGAAAGTGGCGTAACGCTGTTCACAGCGCGGGGTAGAAAATACCCCTATAACCCCAAGATTACAGCGCGTTAATGGTCAAGTTTGAGCAATTTTCTTCCAAACTTGACCATACGGCCTCGAAAATGTGACTTTTTGGTAACGTTTCAGAATAAGCGGCGCAACCGAGGTTTTTTGGGACGCCGAACGCGCCGGGCCTAGCCCCGCCCCGGCCCTTTCAGTCCAGATCGGCGGGCCCGAAGGCCTGCGGGAGCAGCGCCCAGAAAGGCGTCCGCGCGGTGGGCGCGCCCCCTTGCACGGAGACGATCTCACAGGTCTTGGCGGCGAACTCGGCGATGCGCTGGCGGCAGGCGCCGCAGGGCTGGACCACCGCGTCGGAGCCGGCGGCGATCAGCACCTTGGCGATGCGGCGCGAGCCGCCCGCGGTGATCATCGCGCCGATCGCCGTCTGCTCGGCGCAGGTGCCGGAGGGATAGGCGGCGTTCTCGACATTGACGCCGTAGTGGGTCCGCCCCTCGTCGTCGATCACCGCCGCCGCCACCGTGAAGTTGGAGTAGCGGGCGTAGGACCGCTCCAGAAGCGCGGGCAGCGCCCGGGCGGCGGTCTGTTCGAGGATGTCGGCGGTGAAGGTGACGTCGGCGCTCATGCTAATCCTGCCTGCCCGGCCAAGATCGCGCCGGGGCGAGAGGCAATCAGCCGCGGCCGCGCCACGCAAGCTCAAAATCGCGGGCTGACTCAAGCCTCGCCCGGCGCGGTGGCGACGATCGACAGCGCGTGGACCGGCCCCGCCAGTTCGTCGGCCAGCACCTTCATCACCAGGCGCTGGCGCATCACCCGGGCCTTGCCCGCGAAGGCCTCGGCCTCGATGCGCAGGGTGAAGTGGCTTTCGCCCGCGCCGCTATGGCCGGCGTGGCCGTGGTGGCGGTCGCTGTCGTCGATCAGCTCCAGCCGCGACGGCGCGAAAGCGGCCTCCAACTTGCCTCGAATAGCTTCCGCAACGGCGCCCATGACGCGACTCCCGCATGTCAATCCTTGAACGGAAATAGCGCGGGCTTACTCTAAGCGCCATGAACCGGCCGTTCGAGTACCGCCCCAAATTCTACGACATCCGGGTCCGCCCCCCGAAGGACGGCGAGGACGAGGCTGTCAACGACGTCCTGCGCCTGAAGCCCGGCGAGAAGGTCTGCGACCATCCCGACTGCCGCCTGCCCGGCTCGGCCAAGGCGCCGAAGTCGCGCGACATCCCCGACCAGCACTACTGGTTCTGTCAGCGCCACGCGGCCGAGTACAACAAGAACTGGAACTTCTACGCCGGCATGAGCGAGGCCCAGATTCGGGCCGAGCAGGAAACCGAGCGCATGACCGGCGGCCGCCCGACCTGGAGCTTCAAGGCCGACGCCCGCTCGCGCGAGGCCGCCGCCCAGGCGGCCCGCGACGCCCGCGCCTTCGCCGACCCGTTCGGCATCTTCCGCGCCCAGCAGCGCCGAGCCGAATCGCAGCGCACCGCCGCCGAGCGGGGCCTGGGCAAGCTGGAACGCCAGGCCCTGGCGGACCTCGACCTCGAGGCCGGCGCCGACGGCGCGGCGATCAAGGCCAAGTACAAGGAGCTGCTCAAGCGCTGCCACCCCGACGCCAACGGCGGCGACCGCAGCGCCGAGCACAAGCTCCAGCGGGTGATCAAGGCCTACAAGCAGCTGCAGAAGTCGGGACTGGTCTAGGCATAACCCGCCGGACCTAAGCGCCCGCGCGCCGCATCGCGGCTAGAAGTCGGGCGGCATGATGAAGGTGTGATCCCAGGTCGGATATTCTCCGGTTCGGGGCTCCACCTTGCGCGCTTTCTGGCTGTACCAGAGATGGTGATCCGTCCCGAGCGACAGATACTCGCAATAGAGCGCCTGATCGTGGTTGCGCAGGAAGTCGTAGACGGTGGTGTATTCCCAGATCTCCCCCTTGGGTGGTTTGGCGCGCTTGGCCTGCCAGACCGAAGCGACCTTCACGTCCTTGCCGAAGATGGACCGCATGGGATGGTGTGGCACCGCGTCCAGCTCGCGGACATAGTGCTTGATGGCGCCTTCGACGCTGTGGTCGAGGCTGAGCTTCTTGCGATGGGCGAAACCGGCGGCGGCGTCTGCGAAGCCGGCGGAGGCGACGCCGACCACCCGGATGTCGGGCGGCGCGTGGTCCGATATCGCCCGGGCGAGCATGCCCTGGATCTCGGCCAGCCCGCCGCCCAGCGAATGCCCGGTGATCAGGAGTTGGTCGGCCGGCAGCCCCTTTTGCCGACACGCCTCGATCGCTTCGCCCAGGAAGTCGACGGCGGGTCCGATCTGACGGTCCGGATCCTGGAACAGGGCCGCGGAGACATTGGCCCACCAGTCGGCGAAGGACTTGATCCCCTCCGTTCCCCGATTGACGACCACCAGGCTCCGGCTGGCCGGATGGTGCAGGGCCGCCGCGTCGTAGCCGCCCGCGACATTGGCCTGGGCCAGCATGTCCCAGCCCGGCAACGCCGCCAGCCGCGAGAGCCCCGTCGCGGGGTCCTTGTAGGCCGCCGCCGCCAGCCCGGCCGCCACCTGATCGCTCAGGGCGGCGTCCTGAGCATGCGCGGTCAAAAACGCCCTCAGATCCATGGCTCCCCTCCCCGGCGGCCAACAGTTCTCGGAAAGATTGTTTTTCGTGCGCCTCACACGGTCAAGGCAAACTTGCGGCGCACGGCGCGAATGGGCCATTGTCGCGCGCCGACACGCGGCGAGCGGGGACCTCCTTGATGACCGACAGCGATCCGGAGTGGCGCGCGCCCGTCGAAGCGCCGACGCCGGTGACACCGGTGCCGTTCGGCAAGCCGTGGAGCATCTGGACCTGGGGCGCCCTGCTGTCGACGGCGGGCCTGGCCTTCGCGGTCGCGCCCCACGCGGTCCTGCACCTGCTGAAGTCGCCGGTGGACGCCGCCGCCCTGCCCTGGGTGCGGTTCTGCGGCCTGCTGCTGCTGGCCTACGCCATGGGCTATCACGTCGCCGGCTGGACCGGCCAGCGCACCTATATGCGCGCCTCGGTCGTGCTTCGCGTCCTGTCGCTGGTGGTCATCGGCGCCTTCGTGCTGGCCGACTGGCTGCCCAAAGCCTGGCTGGCCGTGGGCCTGGGCGACTTCGCCGGCGCGGTCTGGACGACGCTGGAGCTCAGGTGGCGTCCAAAGCCGAAGACGACTTGATCCTTCGCCGGACCAGATAGGCCACGAGCCAGCAAGCCATCGCCCAAGCGGCGCCCACGCACCAGCCGGCCAGCACGTCGCTGGCCCAGTGGACGCCCAGATAGACCCGGCTGGCGCCGACCAGCAGGCTGGCCAGAACCGCGGCGCTGATCGCCAGCACCTTGACCCGCCTGCGATCCGAGAATCGCGCCGCCAACGCGCCCAGGGTCAGGAACACCACCGCCGACAGCATGGCGTGGCCGGACGGGAAGCTGGCGTTGACCGCCTCGACCGCGCGATAGGCCATGTCCGGCCGCTCCCGCCCGAACACCGCCTTCAGGCCCTGGCTGATGCTGACGCCGCCGACCGCCCCGCCCAGCAGCAGCAAGCCCTCGCCCCAGCGGCGCAGGGAGGCCAGCAGGGCGAAGGCCAGAAGGATGACCAGGCTCAGCACCGCCACGGAGCCCAGCGCCGTGACGTCGACGGCGGCGACGTGCAGCCAGTCCGGCCCGATCAGCGCCTCGGGCCGCCCCTCGACGCGCAGGGCGCGCAGGATCGCCAGATCTAGCGCGTGGGTCTCGCCCTCGGCGACCTCGTCGGCGATGCCCAGGAAGGCCATGGCGCCCAGGGCGGCGACCAGCAGGGCCGACACCGCCGTGATCTCGCGCCGCCCGGCGGCCAGCAGTCTTGGGAGGTTCAGAGAGATCACGGATCAAGACCTCGCTTCAGGCTTCGAAAGACACAATTGAGACAACAACATTTCTCTTTTGAAACATGAACTTAAGTCGAACGAACTCGTTCATGCCAGGACCATGTGAAGCCTCGTAGGCTTCGATCCTGGACAAAGGAGACTGACATGAAACGCATTCTGACCGCTTCGGTGGCCGTGCTGATGCTGGCCAGCGGCGCGACCGCCGCCTCGGCCCAGGCCTATCGCCACGACAATCGTTACGACAGCCGCGACCGCGCCTATGAGCAAGGCCGCCGCGACCAGGCCCGCCACGAGGCCCGCGAGGATCGCCGCGAGTACCGTCGCTGGGCCAAGGGCCAGCGTCTGGACGCCCGTTACCGCGACCGCGCCTACTATGTGAGCGACTGGAAGCGTCACGGCCTGCGCGCCCCGCCGCGCGGCTATCGCTGGCAAAGGGTCGACGACCAGTATGTCCTGGCCGCCGTCGCCACGGGCCTGATCGCCTCGGTGATCATCGCCAATCGCTAAAAAAGACCCGGAAAGGGCGTCGCCGGCGCGGCGCCCTCTTCCCTAACCAAGCGTCAAGGCGCTAATCGGGAAGCATGCCCGAGTTCGCCGAAACCAGCTCCGCCCAAGATCCGCTGATCACCCTGGTCCCCGACAAGTGGGTGACGCTGCGCGACGCGTTCGGCGTCGACAGCGACATGAAGGTCCCGGCCTTCAGCCACCGCGATCCGCACGTGCCGGAGATCGACAGCGCCTACCGCTTCGATCCCCAGACGACCAAGGCGATCTGCGCGGGCTTCGCCAAGGACCGCCGGGTGATGGTCCAGGGCTATCACGGCACCGGCAAGTCGACCCACATCGAGCAGGTGGCCGCGCGCCTGAACTGGCCGCTGGTCCGGGTGAACCTGGACAGCCACGTCTCGCGGATCGACCTGGTCGGCAAGGACGCCATCGTCCTGAAGGACGGCAAGCAGGTCACCGAGTTCCGGGAAGGCATCCTGCCCTGGTCCCTGCAGCGCCCGATCGCCCTGGTGTTCGACGAATACGACGCTGGTCGCCCGGACGTGATGTTCGTGATCCAGCGCGTGCTGGAAGCCGGCGGCAAGCTAACCCTGCTGGACCAGAACCGCGTCATTCGCGCCAATCCGTATTTCCGCCTGTTCGCCACGACCAACACCATCGGTCTGGGCGACACCACCGGCCTCTATCACGGCACCCAGCAGATCAACCAAGGCCAGATGGACCGTTGGTCGATCGTCACGACGCTGAACTACCTCGAACACGACGTCGAGGCGGCGATCGTGCTGGCCAAGAACCCGTCCTACGACACGACGGAAGGCAAGCGCACGATCTCGGCCATGGTCCGCGTGGCCGACATGACCCGCAACGCCTTCATGAACGGCGACATCTCGACGGTCATGAGCCCGCGGACGGTGATCACCTGGGCCCAGAACGCCGAGATCTTCGATCACGACGTGGCTTTGGCCTTCCGCCTGACCTTCCTGAACAAGTGCGACGAACTCGAGCGTCCCACGGTCGCCGAATTCTTCCAGCGCGCGTTCGGCACGGACCTGCCCGAAAGCGCGGCGCGGGTGAAGGTGGCTTAGGGGCGTGGTCGCCGCCTCGACCGTTCTCGGCGCGGCGGGCGAACACTACGTAATGTGCCAACTCCTGAGGCGAGGACTCATCGCGGCCCTCGCCCCTGTCGGCGTTCCCAACACCGACATCGTAGTAACCGACGATCTTGGCGACCGCCTTTGCGCTATCCAGGTCAAGACGCGACTGGAGAAGGGATCAGATGGCGGTTGGCATATGGGCGCCAAACACGAGCAGATCGCGTCAGACCTGCTGTTCTACGCCTTTGTAGATTTTGGGCGTTCCCTGACAGATCCGCCGCGTTGCTTCATCGTACCGAGCCAGGTGGTCGCGGCCGTAATCCGTCAGTCTCGCCAAACCTGGCTAGCGACACCCGGCAAGAACGGCGCGTCTCACAAAGACACGGACTTCAGGCGCTTCCTGCCTGACTACGACAAGATGAATATCCGATTTGGACGCGGCGCGGGGTGGCTCGATCCCTATTTGGAGAATTGGGCGCAGATCGAGACCTCGGCGAACCGAACTACGCCGCCCGAGGCGTGATCTTGTCCAACTCCGCGCCCATCTTCCGGCGCTGCTCCATCAGGTCATAGTCCATCTGCAGGCTCAGCCAGAAGCCCGCCGACAGCCCCCAGTAGCGCGCCAACCGCAGGTCAGTGTCGGCCGTCACCGCGCGCTTGCCCAGCACGATCTCGTTGATGCGACGCGGCGGAACGCCGATGGCCTTGGCCAAGGCCGTCTGGCTCATGCCGATCGGCTTGAGGAAGTCTTCCAGCAGGATGTCCCCCGGCGTGGGGTTGGGCAGCCAGTCCTCCGGAAGGGTCTCAATGGTAGTCGCAGATCTCGACATCCTCGGCTCCTCCGTCCTGCCAGCGAAAGCAAATCCGCCATTGATCGTTGATCCGGATGGAGTGCTGTCCGGCGCGATCGCCGCGCAGCGCCTCCAGCCGATTACCCGGCGGCGCCCGCAACTGCTCCAGGCGCGCCACGCGATTGAGCACGCGCAGCTTCCGTAACGCGGCCGCCTGGATGCCGCCGGGTAGCCGGCGAGAACGGTCGCCCTCCCAGACCCGCGCGGTTTCACGGTCGGCGAAGCTGCGGATCATCCCCCCTCCTTATAACGCGTAACGTTATGCGGATCAAACCTGCGCGAAATTCGAAACCTTGGGCGCCGCTTTCCGACGAGACAGCGTCATCGGAACCGCCCATGGTGGCGGACCGTTTCGACGTCCAAGCTTCACGGAGACGCCCCATGACCGAAGTCACCTACACCATCGTCGAGCATGACGGCGGCTGGGCCTACAAGGTGGGCGACACCTTCTCCGAGACCTTCCCGAGCCACGACGCGGCGCTGAAGGCCGCCCAGCGCGCAGCCGGCGAGCAGCGCCTGCCGGGCGAGACCGAAGGCATCTCCTACGAGGACAAGCAGGCCGTCTGGCACCAGGAGCTGTCGGCCGGCGACGACCGCCCGACCACCCGCGTGCAGGACGCCGACTAGCCCCTAGGCCGCCGCGTTCGCCATCCGGCGCAGGCGGCGGGCAAGGTCTTCCGGGCGGTCGGCGATCTGGTCGAACAGGGCCTGCACCTCGGCCTCGCCGAAGCCGGCCGCGCGCAAGGTGCGCCAGGCGCCGGCCAGGACCGCCTCGGCGATGTCCAGACGGTCGTCGGTCAGGCGCAGGCCGGCGCCGAACGGGCTTTGCGCCAGGGCGGTTGGCGAGAGGGACGACGGAGCGATCGGCGACATCAGGGCTCTCCTGCGACGGGGGAGTAATGTTCCTTTTTTGTTCTCATTTGAGCGCGGAGTCGAGTCCCGCCAAGCTTTGCCGCGACAAAAAGCCCCAGGCTCGGGGGAACCTGGGGCTTGAAGGCGGATCGCCGGCTCACAACGGCGACCCGTTCGTCCGTATGTCTCAGCGGCACACGGTGCGTTCGTAGTAGCTGCCGCTCCAGCGATCGTACTCGCGGGTCGTCCAGCATTCCCGGTCGCCGTAGTAGGGACGCGGGGCGTAGCCATAGCCATAACCATAGTAGCGCGGGGGCGGAGGCGGCGGCGCATAGGCCCGGCGGCCGTAGTAGCGATCATCGTAGCGATCGCGGCGATCGTTGTCGGACAAGGCCGCGCCGACCGCCAGGCCCAGCACGCCGGCCGCGATCGCGGCCACCGCGACATCGTCGCCGTTGCCCTTGTGATGGCGATGATAGTAGCGCGGATCGGCCGAGGCCGTGGTGGCCGCGGCGGCCAGCGACAGGGCCGCGACGCCGGCCCCGACCCGGCCCAGGGTGTTGACGATTTTGCGGACCATGACGGCCTCCCTGACCTCTTTCGCTTCCGGCGCGACGCGCCGCCCTAAGCGTCACGAGAACGATCGGCCTTCCCGCCTGAACGGCGCCTGAACGAAATTGTCGGGTTCCTGGAACCGGTTTGTTCATCTTTTTCCGCGAGCGTGAGGGGGACGAAATTCGCGCTCCCCGGAGACCGCCATGACCACCACCGTGTCTTACGCCCAAGGCCAGGCCCTGCAGGTCCTGTCTTTCGAAGTCGGCGCCCAGACCTATTGCGTGCCCGTCAGCGCCGTCCGTGAAATCCGTGGCGTCACTCCGCCGACCCCGCTGCCCGACGCGCCGCCCTTCGTGCGCGGCGTCATCAACCTGCGCGGCCAGGTCATGCCGGTCATTGACCTGTCGCAACGCCTGGGCAAGGGCGCCGCGCAGGACGGCCCGCGCCAAGTCATCATCGTGGTCGAGAACCAGACCGACGTCGCCGGCCTGCTGGTCGACGCCGTCTGCGACAGCTTCACCGTCGAGGCCGACGCGATCAACCCGCCGCCGTCGCTGGGCGACGTCGAGGAATCCCCGCTGGTCTCGGCCGTCATCACCACGGGCGAAGGCGACATGACGGTCCTGCTGGCCGTCAGCCGCATCCTGCCCGAGCGCCCGATCGCCCTGGCGGCGTAAGCCGACTAAACATTCGTTCGAATTCCCTCTTCCGCTCGCCCCAAGCGGAACGCTAGTCTCCTTCTAAACAAAGGGAGACGAGCATGAAGGCCGCAGTTCTGCGCGAGGTGGGCAAGCCCCTCGAGATCGAGACCGTGGCCATCGGCAAGCCCGGCCCGCGCGAGGTGCTGATCCGCACCAAGGCCGCCGGCGTCTGCCACTCGGACCTGCACTTCATCGAGGGCTCCTACCCCCACCCCCTGCCCGCCGTGCTGGGACACGAGAGCGCCGGGATCGTCGAAGCGGTCGGCTCGGAGGTGCGGACGGTCAAGGTCGGCGACCACGTCATCACCTGCCTCAACCCCTATTGCGGCCACTGCGAGGTCTGCCTGACCGGGCACATGAACCTCTGCATCAGCCCCGAGACCCGCCGGAGCAAGAGCGAGGAGCCGCGCCTGTTCAAGGAGGATCTGGGGGGTGAGCGCGGCCCGATGGCCCAGTTCCTGAACCTGTCATCCTTCGCCGAGATGATGCTGGTGCACGAGCACGCCTGCGTCGCCGTGCGCAGGGACATGCCGTTCGACCGCGCCGCCCTGATCGGCTGCGCCGTGACGACCGGCGTCGGGGCGGTGATCCAGACCTCCAGCGTCCGCGCGGGCGAGACCGTGGCGGTCATCGGTTGCGGCGGCGTCGGCCTGGCCACCATCAATGGCGCGGCGATCGCGGGCGCGGGCCGGATCATCGCCATCGACCGCGTGCCGGCCAAGCTGGAGCTGGCCAAGACCTTCGGCGCGACGGACGTGATCGACGGCTCGCAGGTCGACGACATCGCCAAGGCGGTGATCGAGCTGACCGGCGGCGGCGTGCAGCACAGCTTCGAGGCCATCGGCCTGAAAGCGACGGCGGAAGCCTCGTTCAAGATGCTGAAGCGCGGCGGCACGGCCAACATCATCGGCATGATCCCGGTCGGCACCAAGATCGAGCTGCACGGCCCCGACTTCCTGGGCGAGCGTCGCATCCAGGGCAGCTACATGGGCTCCAACCGCTTCCCGGTCGACATGCCGCGCCTGGTGGACTTCTACATGTCGGGCAAGCTGAAGCTGGACGAGCTGATCTCGCGCCGGATCAAGCTGGAGGACGTCAATTCGGCGTTCGATGAGCTGAAACGAGGCGAACTGGCGCGGTCGGTGATCGTGTTCGAGTGAGGTTTCAGCACCCCCTCCGTCACGATGCTTCGCATCGCGCCACCTCCCCCGTTTCACGGGTGAGGAGGACACGTTTCCCTCCTGCCCCGCTTGCGGGGGAGGTGGATCGGCGCGTAGCGACGAGACGGAGGGGGCGCGACTTTCGTAGACCATCTGGTCTAGTCCAGTTGTCACACAGCTGAAAAAGAAGTCGTGCTACTTCCGGCCTAGTTCACCGGAGTCCCGCCATGCCCCAGATCGATCGCCGCGGCCTGCTGGCCGCCATCGGCGCCCTGACCTTGCCGCCGGCCCTGGCGCGCGCGGCCGCCATCGACGCCGACGTCCGCAGCGGCACGCTTCAGGACGTCGAGCACGTGGTGATCCTGATGCAGGAGAACCGCAGCTTCGATCACTATTTCGGGACGCTGAACGGCGTGCGCGGCTTTGGCGACCGCTTCCCCGCGCCGGTGCGCGATGCGGCCGGCCGCAAGGACGCCTCGGTGTTCGTCCAGGCCTATGACAAGGACAAGCTCTTGGCGCCGTTCCCGCTGAACAGCGCCCAGACCTTCGCCCACATGCGCGTCGAGGGCACGCCGCACAGCTGGACCGACGCCCAGGACGCCTGGGACCAGGGCCGCATGGACCACTGGCCGGACGCCAAGCATCCCTGGTCGATGGGCTATTTCCAGCGCGCCGACATCCCCTTCCAGTACGCCCTGGCCGACGCCTTCACGCTCTGCGACGCCTATCACTGCGCGACCCAGACGGGCACCAACACCAATCGCCTGTTCCTGTGGACCGGGACCAACGATCCGGCGGGCAAGGCCGGCGGGCCATCGATCTCGAACAGTCACGACAACTTCGCCGAAAAGGGCGGGGCCAAGGAGTCCTACAGCTGGACCACCTATCCCGAGCGACTGCAGAAGGCCGGCGTCTCCTGGCGCATCTATCAGGACATGGCCGACAACTTCACCGACAACCCGCTGGCCGGGTTCAAGGCCTATCGCGACGCCTACAAGGACCTGCCGGGCTCGGACCCGACGCTGAAGAAACTGGGCCTATCGACCTGGCACCTGGACAAGCTGCGCGAGGATGTCGTGGGCGGCCGCCTGCCGCAGGTCTCGTGGATCATCGCCCCGGCCGCCGACTCCGAGCACCCCGGCCCGTCCAGCCCCGCGCAAGGCGCGGACTACACCGCCCGCGTGCTGGACGCCCTGACCGCCGATCCCAAGGTCTGGGCGCGGACGGTGTTCCTTGTGATGTTCGACGAGAACGACGGCTTCTTCGACCACATGCCGCCGCCCTCGCCAGCGTCGCGCGGCCCGGACGGCAAGCCCGTGGGCGGCTCGACGGTCGACGAGACGGGCATGCATCACCACGTGCGCAACCCGACCGAGGCCAAGTCCGAGCGCGACGACCTGATGGGCCGCCCCTACGGCCTGGGTCCGCGCGTGCCGCTGTACGTCATCTCGCCCTGGAGCCGGGGCGGCTGGGTCAACAGCCAGGTGTTCGACCACACCTCGGTGATCCGCTTCCTGGAGACGCGCTTTGGCGTGATGGAGCCGAACATCGCCCCCTGGCGGCGCGCGGTCTGCGGCGACCTCACCACCTGCTTCGACTTCAAGACCCCGAACGCCAAGCCGTTCGCGCCCCTGCCGCCGACGGCCGACGCCGCCAAGCGCGCCAATGGGCTCTCCCGCACCAAGCCGCCGACGCCGTCCGCAGTGGTCGCGCCCGTGCAGGGCCAGGGCCCCCGTCCCTCGCGCGCCCTGCCCTACGCCCTGGCCGTCGACGCCGAGGTCCGCGACGGCGCCGCCCGCCTGAAGCTGGCTAACCCCGGCAAGCAGGCCGCCGTGCTGCACGTCTATGACCGGCTGCGGCTGGACGCGGTTCCGCGCCGCTACACCCTGGCCCCCGGGACCAGCCTGGAGGACGCTTGGCCGGCCGGCGCCTATGACCTTTGGGTGCTGGGTCCGAACGGTTTCCACCGCCGCTTCGCGGGGACCAGCGAAGGCGTCGAGATCACCGCGCGCCCCGAAGGCGACGCCCTGCGGGTCAGCGCGATCAATACGAGCCAGGAGCCTCGCGCCCTGATCGTCGACGTCCTGGACGGCGAGAGCCTGCGCGTCGCCCTGGCCCCAGGCGAGACCCGCGCCAAGGTCTTCCCGACCCGCCAGGGCTGGTACGACATCACCGCCCGCCTCGACGGCGCCCCGACCTGGCTGCGGCGCGTCTCGGGTCGCATCGAGACCGGCAAGGACTCGATCAGTGACCCCTGGATGGGCGGTCCGGCCGTGCTGAGGGTCTAGCGGCGCCGGGGGCCTTCGCGCCGCGTGAAATGACAGTCTAGTGTGGCGGCGTCTCCAAGGATTCGCCGCCATGACCCTTCGCCACGCCGCTTCTCTCGCCGCCCTCGCCCTGGCCCTGACGGCCGCGCCCGCGATCGCCGCGCCAAAAGCCGATCCGGCCAAGACCGTCGGCAAGCTGGTCGCCTCGTCGGCGTTCAAGGCGGCCGTCGCCAAGCTGGACGCCGACTACGACCGCACGGTCGCCGACATCATCACCCTGACCGAGATCCCCGCCCCGCCCTTCAAGGAGGAAAAGCGGGCCAAGGCCTATCTCGAGATGCTGAGGGCCCACGGCCTGACCAACGTCGAGATGGACGCCGAGGGCAATGTCATGGGCGTGCGTCCCGGAACCGCGACCAAGGGCGCGGGCCCGTTCGTGGTCATCGCCGCCCACCTCGACACCGTCTTCCCCGAGGGCACGGACGTGAAGGTCAAGCGTCAGGGGACCAAGCTGATGGCCCCGGGGATCGGCGACGACACCCGCGCGCTCTCGACCCTGCTGGCCTATCTGCGGGCCATGGACGCGGCGGGGATCAAGACCAAGAAGGACATCCTGTTCGTCGGCAATGTCGGCGAAGAAGGTCCCGGCGACCTGCGCGGCACGCGGTACCTGTTCAACAAGGGTCCCTATAAGGGCCGGATCAGCGCCTTCTTCTCGATGGACGGGGCCAATCCCGAGCAGATCGTCGACCAGGGCACAGGTTCGAAGCGCTACCGCGTGACCTTCTCGGGTCCGGGCGGTCACAGCTACGGCGCGTTTGGCATCGTCAATCCGATGGTCGCCATGTCCAAGGCCGTGACCGACCTCTACGCGGTCCAGCCGCCCAAGGACCCCAAGACCACCTATTCGGCCAGCGTCACCGGGGGCGGCACCTCGGTGAACTCGATCCCGCACGACGTCTTCATGGAATTCGACATGCGCTCGGAAAGCGCGGCCGAGCTCGCCAAGCTGGACCAGACGCTGATCGGCATCCTCGACAAGGCCGTGGCGAGCGAAAACGCCGCCCGCTCGACCCGCGCGGGCTCGGTCAGCTACACGGCCAAGGTGATCGGCGAGCGCCCAGCCGGCGCCACGCCGCCGACGGCCGAGATCTCGGTCCTGACGGAGGCGGCGATCACGGCCCTGGGCTACAAGCCCGCGCGGGACGCGGGCTCGACGGACGCCAACATCCCGATGAGCCTGGGCGTGCCGGCCCTGACCATCGGCGCGGGCTTCCTGGGCGGTCGCGCCCACGCCCTCGACGAGTGGATCGACACCGAGAGGGCCCCGACGGTCAAGGGCATGAGCGTGGGCCTGGCGGCGCTGCTGGCCGTGGCCGGGGTGGAGTAATCCTTTAGGCCGCGCGATCGGCGCGCCAGCCCGTCGAGCCGCCGTCCTGGCGCAGCTGGAAGCGGGCCGCGGCCTGAGCGATGTCCGCCGCCTCCTTGGCCAGGGACTGGCTCGCGGCCGTGGACTGCTCGATCATGGCCGCGTTCTGCTGGGTGGCCTGATCCATCTGGTTGACGGCCGTGTTCACCTCGCGCAGGCCCGTGGCCTGTTCGCGTGAAGAGCCGGCAATGTCGGCCACCAGCTGGCTGACGGCGCCGACCTGCTCGATGATCTTCTCCAGCGCCCGGCCGGTCTGTTCGACCAGGCCCACGCCCTCGGCGACCTCGCTGGTCGACTTGCCGATCAGCGTCTTGATCTCCTTGGCCGCGTCGGCCGAGCGCTGGGCCAGGGCCCGAACTTCCTGAGCCACGACCGCGAAGCCGCGACCAGCTTCGCCCGCGCGGGCGGCCTCGACCCCGGCGTTCAGGGCCAGGAGGTTGGTCTGGAAGGCGATCTCGTCGATCACCCCGATGATGTTGCCGATCTCGCGCGAGGAGCCTTCGATGCTGGACATGGCCGCGGTCGCTTGGCGCACGACCGAACCGCCGGTCTCGGCCGCGTCCCGGGCGGCCGTGGTGACTTCGGCGGCCTCCTTGGCGTTCTCGGCCGTCCGCTGGACGGTGGCGGTGATCTCGTCAAGGGCCGCGGCGGTCTCTTCCAGGCTGGCGGCCTGCTGCTCGATCCGGCGCGACATGTCGTAGGCGGCGGACGACAGCTCGTTGGCGCCGCCGGTGATGGTGCGGACCCCGGTCGAGACCTGGGCGACGGCGCTCTCCAGCGCCGAGGCGGCGGTGTTGAAGTCGGCGCGGAGCTGCTCGTAGGCGGCGGGGAAGCGGGTGTCGATCTGGACGCGGAGGTCGCCCTGGGCCAACGTCTTCAGCCCCTGGGCCAGCTGGCTGACCACCTCGGCCTGCTCGGCGGCGGCGTGCTGCTCGGCCTCGCGCGCCTTGGCCTGGGCTTCGCGCATGGCGACGATGTCGCGGTAGTCCTGCCAGAAGGCGATCAGGACGTCACGACCGCCGATCTTGGCGGGCATGACGGTCGCCAGCACCGGCAGCATCTGGCCGTCCAGGCGCTGGTGCAGCCATTCAAAGCGGATGTGGCCCTTGGCGAAGGCTTCCTGGATGCGGGAGACGACCAGGTCTTCCGAGCGCCCGCCGCAGGGCTGCAGCTCCGGCGACAGGCGGCTTGGCGAAAGGCCCAGCAGATCCCTGCGAGCGCAGCCCATCAGCCGCTCCATCGCCGGATTGCAATCGACGATGACCCCATTCTCGATGACGTAGTAGCAGTCCGGCGAATGCTCGAAGATGAAATTGGCCACGTCTTGGCGGGCGGTGTCTTCGGCTTTGCGTCGGAACATGGGATCCTCCTGTTGGAAGGAGGCTTAGAGCTTTAGAGTAAACAAGGCGTAGACCATAAGCCGCGCGCGCCGCGATACGGGGCGCTCGGAAGATGAAATTTCCGCGACACCCAGAGGGACAAGCTTTCCGCTACGTCACCTCTGAACGCCGAAAGAAAAACGCCCTGGTTTGACGCCCTCGGCCCGGGTCAGGCCGACAGGGCGATCAGCACCGCCGGTATCACCGTCCCGATCCCCAGCAGGATCCAGGACAGCTTCTTCTCGCGCCCATAGGCGACAGCCATCCAGGCGCCCAGCACGGTGGCGGCCGCCAGGGCGATCGAGACCAGCAGGAAGATCGCTTTCAGCAGCGTCGTGGCCAGCTTTTCCTTAGCCGGCGCCTTGGCCTCGGCCGGCTTGGCGGCCGCCGGGGTCGCCGTCGCCTTGGCCGCCTCCGCGGCGGGCGGCCCCGGCCGCTTGCCGCGCGCCTTGTAGACCTGGATCTTGTGGACCATGCCCAGCTTCTCGACCACGGGCGGCGGGACATAGCCCTCGCGCGCCTCGTGCAGCTTGTAAATCTGCGCCGCGCCGGTCAGGGCGAACAGCAGCACGCTGGGAGCGATCAGCAAGCCAAGATAGGTGTGGATGCGGCGGACGGCCGCGAAGCGCAGGGCCGGATTGCCGCGAGGCTTGGGCGGGTTGGCCATGTCGAAGCTCCTGAAGCGGTTAAGCTCAAGCTTCCCGCGCCGACCGCGCCCGCGCCTAGCGCCAGATCAAATTCTATTCGCCCTTGCCGCCGTCCAGGTTCGCCAGCCGGGGCGTGTCCAGCACCGCGCCGCCGTCGGCCAGCATGCGATCGATGCGGGCCTTCTGGGACTTGAACGCGGCCAGCTCCGAGCCGGCCAGAACCGTGCCCTGCGGAACCTTGGCGCCGATCGGATTGACCCGCTGGCCGCGCTGCCAGATCTCGTAGTGCAGGTGCGGACCGGACGCGAGGCCGGTGGAGCCGACATAGGCCACCACCTGGCCCTGGCGCACCTTCACGCCCGGACGGATGCCCGGAGCGTAACGCGAGATATGGCCGTAGCCGGTGTCCCAGTTGCCGGCGTGCCGAATGCGCAGCCAGTTGCCGTAGCCGCCCCAGCGCTTGGCCTCCAGTACGACGCCGTCGCCGGCGGCCAGGATCGGCGTGCCCGTACCGGCGCCGAAGTCGACGCCCTGGTGGGCGCGGGTGTAGCCCAGCACCGGGTGCTTTCGCATGCCGAACACCGAGGTGATCCGCGCCCCGTCGACCGGCGTGCGCAGCAGGAAGCCTTTGATGTTCTTGCCCAGCTCGTCGAAGAACTGCGGCTTGCCGTCGCTGTCCTTGCGGTCGAAGGCGTAGAACTTCTGGCCCTTCACCTCGGCGTATTCCAGGTCGCCCGCCTCGATCGTGCGGCCGCTCTCGGTGACCTTGCGGTCGAACACCAGGCAGAAGCGGTCGCCTTCCTGGATGTCGCGCGAGAAGTCGATCTTGTGGGAGAACAGCTTGGCCGCCTGGCTGATCACCTGCGGGGTGCCGCCGACGCTGGCCACGCTCTCATAGAACGAGCCGTTCATCTCGCCGCACGCGACCTTCTTCTCGTCGCGGACCTTCTCCTCCAGCTCGCGCAGGCGCAGGGCGCCGTCGAAGGTGCGCGAGACGGTCAGGGTCGAGGACGGGCTGGCGCGCATGGACAGGCCGATCAGCCGCGCCGGACCGCGCTGGTCGCGGCGCTGGGCGATGGCGGTCTCGAAGGCCATGCCGGCCTTGATGTTGACGGTGTCGATCGCGCCTTGCAGCACCGAGACGACCTGCTTGGCTTCGTCCGGCGCGACGCCGGCGCGCTGCACGGCGCCCAGCAGGGTCTCGCCCGGACGGACCTTGACCTCGACGTTCTCGGGGCGCTCGAAGCCCGGCTGGGCCTCGGCGCCGGCGAAAGCGACATGCTGCAGGGCGGCCAGGGCGGCGGGGTCCAGCGGCGCCTTGTCGGCGGGAGCCTTCACGTCGTCGGCGGTCAGCTTCATGCCCAGGCCCAGAGCGGCCAAGCCGGCGATGGCGGTGAACAGCCTCGGCGCCCAGCGCGTGGCGCCGCGTCGCGGATCGAATTCCTGCATCGTGCCCCCGTCGATATCGACGCCGCGCAATTCAATTGCGTACGGCTGGGAAGCCCCCCAGCGCCCGCGCCGGACCTTGGTCACGCCGGTCACCGGCGGCAAGGACTATTCGGCGCTTCGGTCGATTTGTCACGGGTCGGACGGAGACACAAGCTAAGCCGTTGACCCAAAAAGAAAACGCCCGCCGTTTCCGGCGGGCGTCTTGGGTACGCTTACTGAAGCGAGTCGCCTTAGGCGGCGTTGACCTGCTCGTTCGGGTCGCGCAGCACGTAGCCGCGGCCCCAGACGGTTTCGATGTGGTGCTTGCCGTGCGCCGAAGCGGCCAGCTTCTTGCGCAGCTTGCAGATGAAGACGTCGATGATCTTCAGCTCGGGCTCGTCCATGCCGCCGTACAGGTGGTTCAGGAACATTTCCTTGGTCAGGGTCGTGCCCTTACGCAGGGAGAGCAGCTCGAGCATCTGATATTCCTTGCCGGTCAGATGCACGCGGTTGCCGTTCACTTCGACGGTCTTGGCGTCGAGGTTGACGACGATGTCGCCGGTCTTGATGACCGATTGGGCGTGACCCTTCGAACGACGGACCACCGCGTGGATGCGGGCGATCATCTCGTCCTTGTGGAAGGGCTTGGTCATGTAGTCGTCGGCGCCGCCGGCGAAGGTCTTGACCTTGGTGTCGATCTCCGACGAGCCCGACAGGATCATGATCGGGGTGTTGATCTTCGCGACCCGCAGGGTGCGCAGAACATCGATGCCGCTCATGTCGGGAAGGTTCAGGTCCAGCAGGATCAGGTCGTAGTCGTAGATCTTGCCCAGATCCACGCCTTCCTCGCCCAGATCGGTCGTATAGACGTTGAAGCCTTCAGACTTCAGCATCAATTCGATCGTCTGCGCGGTCGCGCTGTCATCCTCGATCAACAGTACGCGCATGAGCCCCTCCACGCCATTCAGGCGTAATTCGACGTCTTGGCGGAATGACCGCCGGTTAAACCCTTCGACCATCCTGCCGGAGAGTTAATTTAAGACTGGTTAATGGTGAATGTTCGTGTTGGTCGAATGGTTAATCTGATTTGCGAATCGGGTGCAAGCCGTCCGCTGACGCTTTGGCACATTGGTCGCAGGCGTCGCACCCAGCGTTTCCGGGCCTCGCAAAACAGCGCCGCTAAGGCCGAAAACCATTGGTCGCCAAGCCTCACAGCCCGCCGGCAACCGTTAATCCGAGGTCGTAGCACGAGGCCGGCGACGTGGAATTGCGGCGTTCTGTCGCGAGATTTCCGAACGCTGTTCTCGCGTCGCGAACGCCCTTGCGGCCGCGATGAATCCGGAGACTGCGACGCCGCGACGCGGCGGTTCAGGACGGATTTTCGTCGGCCAGCCAGCCGGCGGCCCGGAGCTTGGCGACCGAGGCGCGGCTGACCGGCGCGGTCTGGCCGTCGACGAGGCGCAGGCGCAGGTTCCGTCCGTCCCGCTCGACGCCGACGATCGCCCGCCGCGCCACCCACCACGAGCGGTGGGTCTGCAGGCCCTCGACGCCGGAGAGCCCGGCGGTGACCCGCGCCAGCGGCCCCATTTCGAGTCTGGATCCATGTTCGGTGCGAACCCGGACATAGTGGTCCTCCATCCTCAGATAGAGGACGGCGCCGGGATCGACCGTCGGGGCGGGCGCCGCCGTCGGGACCAGCGCCTCGCGCGCGTGGGCCCGCGCGAGCGGGCGGATGCGGATGAAGTAGTAGACCAGGACGATCGGCGTGGTGATCGCCACGCACTGGCCGTACCAGACGAGCGGGGGGACCAGCCGGCCGATCTCCGGCCAGAGAGCCACCGCGACGAGGCGCAGCGGCGCGCCTTGCAGCAAGGCGCCAATCAGCACGACGGGCGGCAACACCGCCCAGAGCGGCCAATCCCGACGCCAGGCCAACGCTAGGCCCAGCCGGGCCAGCCCGCTGATCACCGCCATGCCGGTGACGACGCTGCCGACCCAGTAGGCGATCCGCACCGGAACCCCGCCGTTGAAGAAGCTCCCGAACGGCCCCATCAGCCCCAGCAGCACGCCGATGGCCAGGGCGACCGTCAGGTCGACCGCCCAGTCGCGGGCGGTTCCCAGCAGAGGCGGCGTGGCGCGGGCGGCGGTCATGTCCTTCGTATAGGGCCAGCTTCGGCGGAGTCGCCAGCCCAAGCCCGTTCGCCCGCCCACGAACCCATTCGCCCATTCGCGCAGGAGCGCTGGCGGACCGCCGTCCCGCCGGCGACAGCGACGACATCGTCATCCGCTCGAAGAACCGCCATGTCGCTCCGCGCCCTCCTCGCCGCCGCCCTGCTGGCGGCGACCGCCACCCCCGCCCTGGCCGCCAACGCCGGCTTCATGCTGCTACAAGAGCCCCGGCCCGACGCGCCGCCTGTCGAGGTCGGGGTCTGGTATCCCACGAACGCCCCGCCCGCCTTCATGCCCCTAGGCAGCTGGGGCCATACGGTCGCCGCCGGCGCGCCGGTCGCCGGCGAGCGCCTGCCGCTGATCGTCATGTCGCACGGCAACGGCGGCTTCTTCGGCGGGCACGCCGACACCGCCCAGGCGTTGGCGGAGGCCGGCTTCGTGGTCGCGGCCCTCACCCACCCGGGCGACAACTATCGCGACCAGAGCCGCGCCACGGCCATGGCCGACCGGCCGGCGGCCCTCTCGGCCCTGATCGGCTGGATGCTGGAGGCCTCGCCGCTGCAGGCGAAGCTCGATCCCGACCGCGTCGGCGCCTTCGGCTTCTCGTCCGGCGGCTTCACGGTGCTGGCGGCGGCGGGCGGAGAGCCGAACCTGTCGCGGATGGCCGGGCACTGCCTGAAGCATCCCGGCAATTTCGACTGCAAGCTGACCGCCAGCCGACCCGCGCCCGCCGACGCGTTGGCCGCCCGCTGGGTCCACGACCCGCGCATCAAGGCCGTGGTCGCCGCCGCGCCCGCCCTGGGCTTCACCTTCAGAAAGCGGGGCCTCAAAGGGATCACCGCGCCCGTCCAGCTGTGGAAGGCGACCGACGACGAGATCCTGCCCGGCGACGACTACGCCGAGGCCGTGCATCGCGATCTTGGCCGTCCGCACGACTACCACGTCGTCCCGAGCGCGCGGCACTTCGACTTCCTGACGCCCTGCAACGCCGCGCCGCCGGCCGATCTGGCCTATCTGTGCGCCAGCGCGCCGGGTTTCGACCGCCAGGCCTTCCACCGCGACTTCAACATCGCCGTCACGCGCTTCTTCACCGAGCAATTGGTCGCACCCAAAGACGGCGCTTCCGGACGCTGATTTCACACCTGGTTAACCACGTTGCCCGACTGTGGCGACACGGAGGCGCCGGCCAAGGTTGGCGTCGCCGTGGGGTTTTCGGGGTCCAGCTTGCGCAGTCTCATCGCCGCCGTCGAACGTATCGACCCGCTGACCATCTATGGTCGCGTGGCCGCCGTGAACGGCCTGCTGATCGAGGCCCGGGGCGGCCTGACGCGCCTGGCGGTCGGCGCCCGGGTCGAGATCGAGCGCCTGGGCCAGACCGCCCTGCCCGCCGAGGTGGTCGGCTTCCGCGAGACCCGCGCCCTGCTGATGCCCTTCGGTCCCGTCGAGGGCGTCGCGCCGGGCGCGGAGATCCGCATCGTGCCGGAAGGCGCCGTGGTCCGCCCGACCAAGGCGTGGCTGGGCCGCATCATCAACGCCTTTGGCGAGCCGATCGACGGCCTGGGCCCGCTGCCCCAGGGCGAGGTCCCCTATCCGCTGAAGACCCCGCCGCCGCCGGCTCACGCGCGCGGCCGGGTCGGCGAGCGCCTGGACCTGGGCGTGCGGTCGATGAACGTCTTCACCACCACCTGCCGCGGCCAGCGCCTGGGCATCTTCGCCGGCTCGGGCGTCGGCAAGTCGGTGCTGCTGTCGATGCTAGCGAAGGAAGCCACCTGCGACGCCGTCGTCGTCGGCCTGATCGGCGAGCGGGGCCGCGAGGTCCGCGAGTTCGTCGAGGAGACCCTGGGCGAGGAAGGCTTGCGCCGCGCCGTCGTCGTGGTCGCCACCTCGGACGAGCCGGCCCTGACCCGCCGCCAGGCCGCCTACATGACCCTGGCCATCAGCGAGTACATGCGCGACCAGGACCAGGAAGTCCTGTGCCTGATGGACTCGGTGACCCGCTTCGCCATGGCGCAGCGCGAGATTGGTCTCGCCGCCGGCGAGCCGCCGACCACCAAGGGCTATACGCCCACCGTCTTCACCGAGCTGCCCAAGCTGCTGGAACGCGCCGGCCCTGGCCCGATCCGCGCCGACGGCACCACCGCCGCGCCGATCACCGCGCTCTTCACCGTCCTCGTCGACGGCGACGACCACAACGAGCCGATCGCCGACGCCACGCGCGGTATCCTGGACGGCCACATCGTCATGGAGCGGGCCATCGCCGAGCGCGGCCGCTTCCCGGCCATCAACGTCCTGAAGTCGATCAGCCGGACCATGCCTGGCTGCCAGCTCCCGCACGAGCGCGAGATCGTCAAGGGCGCGCGCCAGGTGATGGCCGCCTATTCGAACATGGAAGAACTGATCCGCATCGGCGCCTACCGCGCCGGGGCCGACCCCGTGGTCGACCGCGCGATCCGCCTGAACCCCGCGATCGAAGCTTTCCTTAGCCAGGATAAGGAAGAGGCAACCAGTCTCGACGACTCTTTCGGCATGCTGGGCCAGATCCTGCAGAGTGAGTACTGATGACCAAGTGGGCCGCCTCGCTGATCCGCATCTCGACCCACGAGGTCGAGACCCTGCAGAAACGCCTCGCCGAGATCGTCGAGCGCCGCACGGCGGCTGAACTGCGTGTCGCCATGCTGGACGCCGAGGCCGAGGCCGAGGCCAAGCGCGCCGAGGGCGACGCCGGCGCCGGCTGGTACATGATCGGCTATCGCGAGGGCTATAAGCGCCGCCGCGCCGAGATGCTGGTCCAGATCGAGCTGTGCCAGGAGGAAGAGGTCGGCGCGCGCGACGCCCTGGCCGAGGCCTTCGAGAACCTCAAGAAGTACGAGCACGTCGCCGAGCAGGCCAAGGTGCTGGCCGCCAAGAAGCAGGGCGCCTTCGAGGCCGCCCAGTTGGACGAGCTGGGCCTGCGCCGCAAGGCGGCCGGGTTCTAACGAAATCTCAAGCCGCCGGGTTCATAACCCCGGCATGAGCCTCATCCACGCGCTTCAGGAAACCGGCGACGCCAATTCGCTGGCGACGCGCTTCCGTCGCGCGCGGGCCGCCCATGTGGTCGCCCTGATCGAGAAGATCTTCGCCGAGCGCGGCCAGTGCCGCATCGCCGACCTGGGCGGCGAACCGGCCTATTGGCGGCTGCTGTTCAACCGCGACTTCCTGGTCTCGCGCAAGGTCCAGGTCAGCCTGTTCAATCCGCAGCCGTTCACGGTGGACGATCCGCTGTTCACCGCCGTGGTCGGCGACGCCTGCGATCTCTCCGACCACGCCGACCAGAGCTTCGACCTGGTCCATTCCAATTCGGTGGTCGAGCATGTCGGCGACTGGCCGCGCATGGAGGCCTTCGCCCGCGAGTGCCGGCGCCTGGCCCCGCGCTACTACGTCCAGACGCCCTATTTCTGGTTCCCGATCGAGCCGCACTTCTCTGCGCCGTTCTTCCACTGGCGGTCGGAGCAGGCGCGGGCCCGCATGCTGCTCAGGCGCGGCTACGGCTGGTGGCCCAAGGCGGCGGACATGGGCGAGGCGATGCGCGCCGTCCAGCACGCCCGCCTGCTGGACAAGGCCCAGTTCCGGTTCCTCTTTCCGGACGCGCGTCACGTCGACGAGAAGATCCTGGTCGTCACCAAGTCGCTGATCGCGATCCGGGACTGAGCTGGATTAATCGAACCGCGCGAAAAGCTTGTGCGCGAAGGTCGCCAGGACGTTGTCGACCTGGTCCCAGCGAACCGTTCGCCAGTCGATCTCCGTATCCGCCCCGTTGTGATCGATGGGTCCTGGAAACATCCCGCCAAAGATGACGTCCACCAGACCCGCGTCGCCCGCCGAAAAGGCGATATAGGGCAGCGGCTGGCCGGCGGGGTGATCCGGGCGCCTGACCTCCAGGCGGTGCTTGGCCGCCTCGCCCTCGCCGGTCACCTCGTAGAGCGCCTCGAACCCGTGCGCCCGAGCGCGTTCGACCAGCGCGTTCAGTTGAGGCGTCAGCCTGACCTGGGCGGACTGACCAAAGCTGGGACGGTCTGGGTCGGCTCGCTCGGCGATGGCGCCTTCTTCGAACCGTGGGACCTCATGCGCCGCCGGCGTCCGAGACCTTGCGGGCTTCCGCACTCGAAACCCGAAAATCGACGCGATACATCCTACGACAACCAAAGCCGCCACGACGCCGGGCAGGCCTTCAAAAAACTCGACACGCATAAAACGCCTCCGGCCTCGGTAGGCCACTGGCGCTGTTCGCGAGCATTGTCCTGGATCAAGTGAAGCGGCGCGCGGGCCGCGCCCACCGACGCGCCGGCGGCGAACGCCGCGTCATGCTCAAGGTTAATTCGAAGTCATGAAGGTCTTGTAAGTTGAGCGGCAAGATCAGCGCCCGTAAACCCCGCCGCTCCGGCGCGTAACGCCGTTTTTTAAACAGCAATTGGCGAGCTTAAGGCCAAGCGCGTGACGGTCGTCGCGCGTCGTGAGCCCCGCTGCGCCTAGTCATCAAGGGTATATCGTGATCCATCATCTGTCCGTCAGCGCCATCGACCCACAGGGCGTCGCGGAATTCTTCGCCGACATCATGGGCGGCGTCGCCGTCGACTTTCCACCCAATCCGGGTAGCCACATGGTGTTCAAGGCCGACGGCATGGGCACCGCCATCGAGATCTATCCGGCCGGCAGCGTCATGGTCCCGAACGGCGATCCCGGCGCGGTGTTCGTGCGCCAGGCCGAGGCCGCCGAGCGCCGCTCGCCGACCCACTTCGCGCTCAGCGTCTCGATGGACCGCCAGGCGGTTCTGGACCGCGCCGCGGCCAAGGGTTGGGACGCCTTCGTCTGCGACCGCGGCGGCCACTTCCACGTGATCGAGGTCTGGGTCGAGAACGCCTGGCTGGTCGAGATCCTGCCGTTGGATTTCGCCGCCGAATATCTGAGCTTCGCCAATGCGGTGACCGAGATGGCCGATCCGAACGCGGCCCTCGACACCCACCAGCCCCAGGCGCGTACTCTGGAACACGCCTAAGGGTGAGCGGGGCGGCGCTCCCCCGAACGCCGCCCCTCTTGCGCCTTCCGCATTACCACGAGTTCACTTTCGTCGCTACAAATGTAGCGCTACGAATGTAGCGAACAGTCAGCGGAGGCCGCCTTGATCGACTCCTTGCCCCGACGCGAACGCGAGGTCTTCGAGACCCTGTGCCGCCTCGAGACCGGCACGACCGCCGAGGTCCGCGCCGCCCTCGCCGATCCCTTGAGCGACTCCGCCGTCCGCACCCTGCTGGCCCGGCTGGAGAGCAAGGGCCTGGTCGAGCGTTCGCCCGGCGCGCACGGCGTCGCCTACCGCCCCGCCCAGGCCACGGAGACCGTCGCCGTGGGGGCCCTCCGGCGCCTGATCGACACCTTCTTCGCCGGCTCGGCCGCCAGCGCCGCCAGCGCCTTGCTGGGCCTTGGCCAAAAGCTGACGCCGGAAGAGGCGGCCGCCCTCGAGGCGATGATCGACAAGGCCGTCGAAACCAAGGGTGGGGAGGGCAAGCAATGACCTGGACGCTGCTGATCTCGCTGCTGGTCAAGTCCAGCCTGGTCGCGGGCGCGGGCCTGATCGCCTCGCGCCGCCTGACGCAGCGCCCGGTCGAGCGGGTCGACATCCTGCGCGGGACGGTCTGCCTGCTGCTGGCCCTGCCGGTGATCATGAACGCCCTGCCGCCGATCGAACTGGCCCTCCTGCCGCCGATGATCGACGCGCCCCTGCCCGCCGTGTCGGACGTCGCGACCGCCCCGCCGACCACCCCGCCTCCGCGCTGGATGACGCCCGGCGCGATCCTGGGCGGCCTGTGGCTGCTGGGGGCCGCGCTGATCAGCGGGCGGCTGGCCCTGGGCCTGCGCACCCTGACCCGCTGGACCCAGAAGGCAGATCCCGTGACCTGCCCCGCCTGGCTGGCGCCGATCGAGGACCTGCCGCCGGCCGACCGCCCCAACCTCGTGTGCTCCGACCGCGTGGCCGGTCCGCTGAGCTGGGGCGTCGCCCCCGGCGCCATCCTGATCGACCCCGCCACCCTGGCCGAGCGCCACACCGCCCCGGCGATCATGGCCCACGAGCTGGCGCACCTGCGGCGCCACGACTGGATCTTCCTGCTGATCTCCCGCGTCGTGCTGGCGATCTTCTGGTTCAACCCGCTGGTCTGGCGCCTGCACGCGACGTTGCGCCAGCGCTCGGAAGAGGCGGCCGACGCCGCCGCGCTCGGCTTTGTCGACCGCGCGCTCTACGCCCGCACCCTGGTCCGCCTGGCCGCCCATCCCACCCCGCTGCTCGCGCCGGTCGCCTCGCTGCCGATGGCCGCCGACAGCCGCACGCTGAAATCGAGGATCGCCAACATCATGATCGACACGCCCGCCCGCCGTCGTCCGCTGACCGTCGCGCTCTGCATCGGCGCCATCGCGCTGGTCGCCGCGCCGCTGGCCGCCTTCGCCGTGACCCGCCAGATCGCGCCACCGATCCCGCCCGTTCCCCCGGCCAAGGTCGCCAGCGCGCCGCTGCCGCCCGCCCCGCCGGCCCCCGCCGCCGAGGCCGCGCCTCCCGCGCCGGCGCCGCCGCCGGCCCCGCCCGCTCCTCCAGCCCCGCCGGCCGATGCGGCCGAGGCCTATGACGTGGCCCAGGCCCGCGCCCAGGCCGAATGGGACCGGGCGCAGGCGCGCGCCGAGGCCGACTGGTCCCGCCAGCTCGCGGAAGCCTCGCGCATCAACGCCGAGGAAATCCGCCGCCAGGTCGAGGCCCACCGCGACGAGATCGAGGCCGCCGCGCGCGAAGCTCGCGCCCAGGCGCGCGTCTATGCCCAGCAGGCCCGTCTCTCGTCCGAGGAAGCCCGCCGCATTGGCGAGGAGGCCCGCAAGGTCGCCGAACGCTCACGGGCGGCGGCGATGAGGCAGGCCCGCTTCGACATGGCCAAGGGCGCCGAACAGATCCGGGCCGGCGCCCGCCAGATGCGCGAGGAGGCCGCCCGCCTGCGCGACCCCGCCTATCGCGCCAAGCAGATCGCCGAGAACCGCGCCCGCGGGCAGACCGTGACGGACGAGGAGCTGCAAGACGCGGCCCGTCGCATGCCGGCCCAGGCCGACGCGATGGAACGCCAGGCCGACCGGCTGGAGCAACGGGCGCGGGAGCAGTTGTGAGGAGAAGGTGTCGCCGAAGACGACGGATGAGGGGTCGGAAGGCCTTTCCGGACAGCGGAGCGCAACCCCTCACCCGGCCCTTCGGGCCACCCTCTCCCGCAGGGGGAGAGGGATAGAAACAAAAACGCCCCGGTCCTGAGACCGGGGCGTCTTCGTTTGCGCCTGGATCCTCGGGACAAGCCCGAGGACGGACCCTAGGAGTCCAGGAAGCTGCGCAGCTTGCGCGAGCGGCTCGGGTGCTTGAGCTTGCGCAGGGCTTTCGCCTCGATCTGACGAATGCGCTCGCGGGTCACCGAGAACTGCTGGCCGACTTCTTCCAGCGTGTGGTCGGTGTTCATGCCGATGCCGAAGCGCATGCGCAGCACGCGCTCTTCACGCGGGGTCAGCGAGGCCAGCACGCGGGTGGTGGTTTCCCGCAGGTTGGACTGGATGGCCGCGTCGATCGGCAGGACGGCGTTCTTGTCCTCGATGAAGTCGCCCAGGTGGCTGTCTTCCTCGTCGCCGATCGGCGTTTCGAGCGAGATCGGCTCCTTGGCGATCTTCAGGACCTTGCGGACCTTTTCCAGCGGCATGGCCAGCTTTTCGGCCAGCTCTTCCGGGGTCGGCTCGCGGCCGATCTCGTGCAGCATCTGGCGGCTAGTGCGGACGATCTTGTTGATCGTCTCGATCATGTGCACCGGGATACGGATGGTCCGCGCCTGGTCGGCGATCGAGCGGGTGATCGCCTGACGGATCCACCAGGTGGCGTAGGTCGAGAACTTGTAGCCGCGGCGGTACTCGAACTTGTCGACCGCCTTCATCAGGCCGATGTTGCCTTCCTGGATCAGGTCCAGGAACTGCAGGCCGCGGTTGGTGTACTTCTTGGCGATCGAGATCACGAGGCGGAGGTTGGCCTCGACCATCTCCTTCTTGGCCTGACGGGCCTCGCGCTCGCCCTTCTGCACGGTCTGGACGATGCGGCGGTAGTCGTCGATCGGCACGCCGGTCTCGGTGGCGAGCGCGGCGATTTCCTGGCGGATGTCGCTGATCGAGCTCTGGTCGTTCTCGACGAACTTGGTCCAGCGCACGCCCATCGCCTTGACCTGCTCGGTCCAGGTCGGGTTCAGCTCCGAACCGAAATAGGCCTTCAGGAACTCGGCGCGGCTGATGCCGTAGCTGTCGGCCAGGCGCAGCAGGCGGCCTTCCAGGCCGATCAGGCGCTTGTTGATCGCATAGAGCTGCTCGACCAGAGCCTCGATGCGGTTGTTGTTCAGCTTCAGCGTCTTCAGGTGCTGGATGATCGTCGCCGACAGGCCTTCGTAGGCCTTGCGGTCGGCTTCCGAGAGGTCCTCGCCCTTCAGGCGGCTGCCGACCAGCTTGTCCTGCAGCTTGCGGAAGCTTTCGAACTCGCTGGCGATGGCGTCCAGGATGGCCATCACGCCTTCGCGCAGCTCGCCTTCCATGGCGCTGACGGTCGGACCGGCGCCGTCGTCGAAGTCGTCCTCGTCCTCGCCTTCGGCGCCCTCGGCCTTGGCCTCGCCGGCTTCGTCGTCGACCGGTTCGGCCGGACCCTCGTCGTCATCGGCGGCCGGCGCGGCGGCGACGCCGTTGATCGCGGCGTAGGTGGCTTCCAGGTCGATGACTTCACGCAGCAGGATGCGGCCCGAGCCCAGCTCCTCGCGCCACACCATGATGGCTTCGAAGGTCAGGGCGGACTCGCAGAGGCCGCGGATCATGGTGTCGCGGCCGGCCTCGATGCGCTTGGCGATGGCGATTTCGCCCTCGCGCGACAGCAGCTCGACCGAGCCCATTTCGCGCAGGTACATGCGCACGGGGTCGTCGGTGCGGTCGTAGGCGGCCGGCTTGTCGCTGGTGATGACGGCCGTGCCTTCGTCGCGCGTGGCGACTTCGCCGCCCTCGCCGCCTTCGGCGTCCTCTTCGGCCTCGACGACGTTGACGCCCATCTCGCTGAGCATGGCCAGGGTGTCTTCGATCGCGTCGGGAGACACCTCCTCCGACGGCAGCACCTTGTTCAGCTCGTCCATCGTGACGTAGCCGCGGGCTTTCGCCTGCTTGATGAACTTCTTGACGCCGGCGTCGGTCAGGTCGAGCAGCGGGCCATCACCGCCGGTGGTTTCCGGGGCTTCCGTCTCGGCCGAGGAATTGGTGCTCATCAAGCTCTCCGCAATCGACGTCGCCTTCAGTCCTGCAAGACGCGCGCCGAAAAAATCCGTATCGAAAAGGCTTGCCGGCCTCGTCCGCGCCTTTGATCAGCGCTTACCCAGGGATCACGTTCCCGTCAGGCCGCCATCCAGCGCTCGCCGCCATGTGAGATCGCTCCGCGAGAGACCCGTCGGAGACACAAGGCGATAAGCGCGGTCTGGCGCATCTCCCGAAGGGGTCAGCGACCGCTGGGGACTTGGGGCGGCGGCGAGGGTGACATCCTGTTTCGATAAGGGCGCGCGCTCCGGCGGCCCGAGCGATGTCAATCAGCTGCGTGGCAAATCCTTGAGTCGGCATGTGGCCGTGGGTGACGCCGGTGTCAAGATGAGACAGCGCCCGGACCGCAAAGATTTGCAGCGCCAGGTCCAGACTTTTGGAGCCTGACGCAGCGGTCAGGCGACCCGAATGGGCAGCCGGGCCTCGACTCCGCCCGGCAGGAACACCAGTTCGGGCTTGCCGCCCAGGTCGCCAGCCACGCCGCGTTCCAGAAGCCGCGCGCCAAAGCCGCGATGGGTCGGGACGCTGACCTCGGGCCCGCCCCGCTCGCGCCAGCGGACCACGGCGTGCTTGTCGTCCTCCAGCGCCCACTCGACGCTGACCTGGCCGCCCGGCGACGACAGGGCGCCGTACTTGGCCGCATTGGTCCCCAGCTCGTGGGCCGCCAGGGCCAGGGCCAGGGCCGCGCCGGGCTCGACCCGCAGGGAGGGCCCCTTGATGGTGATGCGGTCGGGATCGCGATCATCCGCGAAGGGCCTCAAGGCCTCGCGCAGGATGTCGTCGATGACCGCGCCCGACCAGCTTTCGCTGGTCAGCACATTATGAGCCGCCGACATCGCCATCAGCCGCTCGATGAACTGGTCGCGGGCTCGGGGCGACACGTCCTCCGAGCGCAGGGTCTGGCGGGCGATCGACTGGATCGAGGTCAGGGTGTTCTTGACCCGGTGGTTCAGCTCGTTGATCAGCAGCTGCTGATGGGCCTGGGCCGTCTTGATCTCGGTGAGGTCCATGGCCATGCCGACATAGCCCAGGAAGACGCCGCTGGCGTCGATGCGCGGCTTGGCGTTGACCAGCATCCAGCGCCAGCCTTCGGGGTGACGCCGGAAGCGGGCCTCGAAGCTGTAGGGGTCCGGCCCCTTCCGCGCCGCCTCGCGTCGCACCAGGATCTGGGCGACGTCGTCGGGATGGATCAGCCCGATCCAGGCGTGGCCCATCAGGTCGCCGCGCTCCACGTTGGCCAGCTCGGCGAAGGCGGCGTTGACGAACTCGACCTCGCCGGAGGGCTCGGTCATCCAGATCGGTGCGGGCGCGGCGTCGGCCAGGGTGCGGAACAGGGCCTCGCTCTCGCGCAGCTTGTCGGCTGCCGCCTTCTGCTCGGTGATGTCGGTGTGGACCCCCACCCACTCGCGGATCTCGCCGGTGTCCTCGAACAGCGGAACGGCGCGGATGCGGCAGTCGCGCCAGACGCCGTCATGCCGCCGCACCCGGTGCTCGAACTCGAAGGTGCGCTTTTCGGCCACCGCCTCCAGCCAGGCCCCGAGGGTGGGCTGAACATCGTCGGGATGCACGGCCTTGGTCCAGCCAAAACCCTGGTACTCATCCAAGGTCTGGCCGGTCAGCGCCGCCCAGGCCGGCTGCTCGCCTTCCATCTGGCCGCGCGCGTTGTTGGTCCACAGCACGCCCTGCACCGCCTCGATCGCCGCGCGGAAGCGCGCCTCGCTGGCGACCACGCGGGTCACCGCCTCGGTGGTCAGGATCGGCTGCGGTCTTTCGAGGTCCGACAAGCTGGTCTCGCAGTGGCTTCCGGCGCGCGGCCATGGGTTGGCGAACCGCCCCCCAAGCGCGCCGCTTCAACACACAACTCCCACGATCGAAAGGCAACCGGGAAGGTTGAGGGCCGCTAACTCTAGTGGAGGACTTGCGCCACCAGGCTGGGGTCGGTCCAGCCGCCGCTGTCGATCAGCCGCTTGACCGCGTCGCGCTCGGTCTTCAGCCGCAGCAGGGTCTGGAAGTCGCTGTCGTCGACGAGATCGGCCTTGGCGTCGTCCACCGCCCGCTCCAGCGCCGTCAGCCGCAGCAGGAGGTCGAAGGCCTGCGACCACAGTCCGCGGATCGCGTCCTCCGGGCTCTGGGCGGCGCTCTGGGCGGCGTCCAGCGCCTTGACGTGGGCGGCCGAGCGCTCCAGCGCCGCCAGGGTCTGGTCGTCATAGCCGGCCGAGGCCAGGCGCCCGCGCACCATGTTCGCCTCGACGTGGTCGGCGTCCATGCGCAGGTTCACCAGCTCCTGGGCGATGGCGTCCAGCCGCTGGTCGCCGAAGCCCTGGTTCATCAGCACCTCGATCCGGTCGTCGACCACCTTGGGATCGCGGATGGCGGCGATCAGCAGGGCGGCGGAGAACGGACGCGGGGCCTGCTGCAGGGCGGCGGCGGCCTGGCGGCCCTCGGCGGTGGAGCCCTCCAGCCGGCCCTTGCCGCCGCGCCGGGGCGTGTTGTCCCAGCGGGCTCGGGCCATGGTGCGGCCCGCCTCGCTAGGCGTCTGGGCCTGGCGGCGCGCGGCGCGCATCTCGTCCAGACGGTCGAGCAGCTCTTCCTTATAGGCGTGGGCCAGGTCCTTGTCGGCGATGGTCGCCGCCAGGGTGCGCAGCCGGACCTTCAGGTTCGTGCGCTGCTCGGGCGTGTCGAACGGCTCGAGGTCGCGCTCGCGCTCGAACAGGGCCTCGACAAAGGGCTTGGTGTCGGCGAGCTGAGCCTTCAGCGCCGCCGGCCCCTGCTCGCGCAGCACGTCGTCCGGGTCCTTGCCGCCGACGGGCATGGAGAACAGGAACGAGCGGCCGGGCTTGAGCAGCGGCAAGGCGCGGTCGATGGCGCGGTCGGCGGCGCGGCGGCCGGCCTTGTCGCCGTCGAAGCAGAGGGTCGGGGTCGGATGCAGGCGCCAGAGGCCCTCCATCTGCTCCTCGGTCAGGGCCGTGCCCATGGCCGCCACGGCCGGGACGCCGGCGCGCTGGCAGGCGATGACGTCCATATAGCCCTCGACAACGACCATCGGCGGCTTCTCGCCCGCGCTCTGGCCGGCGTGCAGGATCTTGCGGGCCTCGAACAGGCCGTACAGCACCCGCCCCTTGTGGAAGAGGCTGGTCTCAGGGCCGTTCAGGTACTTGGCGCGGGCGGCGGGATCCATCGCCCGGCCGCCGAACGAGACGACCTTCCCCCGACTGTCGGTGATCGGAAAGATGATCCGGTCGCGGAAGCGGTCATAGGGCTGGCCGCCGTCTTCCGGCGAGATCAGCACGCCGGCGTCGACCAGGTCGCCCGGCTTGGCGCCCTTGGCGATCAGATAGTCCTTGAGGCCCGTGCGGTTGTTGGGCGCGAAGCCGATGCGGAAGCGACTCCACTCCTTCTCGGGCAGGCCGCGCCTTTCCAGATAGGCGCGGGCGGCCTGGCCGACCGGACGGCGCAGCTCGCTCTCGAACCAAGCGGCGGCCAGCTCCATCCAGTCGCCGAGGGACGAGCGCTTCTGCTCCTCGCGCGCGGCGCGGGGGTCGACCTCGGGCAGGCTCATGCCCGCCTCGGCCGCCAGGCGCTCGACCGCCTCGGCGAAGGTCAGCCGCTCGGTCTCCTGCAGGAAGCTGATGATGTCGCCGTGCTTGCCGCTGGAGAAGCAGTGATAGAAGCCCTTCTCGTCGTTGACGAAGAACGACGGGCTCTTCTCCTTGGTGAACGGCGACAGCCCCGCATACTCGCGCC
This sequence comes from Caulobacter sp. X, assembly GCF_002742635.1. Lineage (NCBI taxonomy): Bacteria > Pseudomonadati > Pseudomonadota > Alphaproteobacteria > Caulobacterales > Caulobacteraceae > Caulobacter > Caulobacter sp. X. Next base: position 1,603,409 of record NZ_PEGF01000001.1, read on the forward strand.
CCTGCCGCCGCAGCTTCACCGTCTTGCCGACAACGTCGGACGGGCGAAGGCGGGACTTCAGTTCTTCGAGGAAGCGGTCGTCGAAACGCATTGAGGGTGAGCGGTACTTCGCGGGCTTGAACCCGACACCTTATCTGGCGGGCCGCTTCGCCAGAACCGGACGCAGCGGCCTCGTCCCAAGCCATACCGCGAGTCCCCACAGGTTACCCACAGATTAACCGATCAAGCGCGGCATTAGGAACAGCCGTTCGCGCCCGCCCGTTCTTTCCGGCGAGACGCACCCGTCAGTTGGGTCGCGCCCGCTTGTCCAGAACGCCAGGGAGAAGACCCATGCCGCAACGGTGGAACGATCGCGAGGGCCGCTTCGACGTCGAGCCCGACTTCGACCAGGACCGGGGCTATGGTTATGACGCCAGCCGCCGCCGGGACCCGGCCTATGACAACAGTTATCGCAGCGAGAGCGGATACCGCACCGATGACGGCTATCGCACCGACAAGCGCCGGGGCGGCAGCCAGTTCCTGCGCGCGGCCCAGCAAGGCGGCGACGTCGGCTATGGCCGAATGAACTCCGGCGCGGACTATGGCGCTGGCGCAAGCGGCTATCGCCAGCCGGGCGACTGGGGCCGGGTCGGCGGCCACGACTTCGGCGGCGCCACCGGCGACTACGGCTCCAGCGGCTATTCCAGCCGCACCGCCGACTATGGCGACGAGCGCTATTTCGAACACCGCGACCCGCGCCGCGAGCGCGACGGCGCCTATGGCGACTACAACCCCTACCGCTCGCTCAGCCCGCGCGACCGCGCGCGTCCGCAAGAGGAAGAGCGCACCTGGTTCGATCGGGCCCGCGACGAAGTCTCCTCATGGATGGGCGATCGCGACGCATCGCAGCGTCGCCAGGCGGACGGCGAGCATCGCGGGCGTGGGCCCAAGGGCTACCGCCGCTCGGACGAGCGCATCCGCGAGGATGTCAGCGACCGCCTCACCGACGACGCCTGGCTGGACGCGCAAGGGATCGAGGTGATGGTGCAGGATTCCGAAGTGACCCTGACGGGCTCGGTCCGTTCGCGCGAGGACAAGAAGCGCGCCGAGGCCATCGCCGAGACGGTGTCGGGCGTCGACCACGTGCAGAACAACCTGCGCGTCGATCGGGGGACGGGGACGACCTCGACCGCTACGACCGTGCCGACCTCGTCGGATCCGCTGGGGTAAGGCCAGAACCACAAATCCTCCCCCCTAGTGGGGGAGGATTTGATTACGTCTTGGCAGCTTCGTTTCACGTTCGAAACGATAGCCCATAATCCGCATGCGGAGGCCAACTTGGCCTCGACAAGCTCGTATTAACGCCACAAACATCCCGGCTTCTCGTCGCGGGAGCACGCCCGCGCGCCGCATTGGGGTGTTTCGTGAAAGCGCTGTTCTTCTCCGTCTCCGTCCTGTCCCTAGCCGCGACCGCCGCGCTGGCGCAGGTTCCTAGCCCCATCGGCTCGCAGCCCTGGCCGGAGTCGGCCGCGCCGACCGCGCCGATCCCCGCGCCGCAAGACATCCCCTACGTGGGCGCGCTGAAGCTGGCCGTCGACGCCACCGACCTCGATCGCAAGATCTGGAACGTCACCACGACCATCCCGGTCAGCAAGGCCGGCGACTTCGTGTTCCTGTATCCGCAGTGGGTCCCGGGCGGCCACTCGCCGCGCAACGATCTCGACAAGCTGGCGGGCCTGGTGGTCACCGCCAACGGCAAGCGCATCCCGTGGGTCCGCGACGTCGTCAGCGTCCACGCCTTCCACGTCAACGTGCCAGAGGGGGTCAGCGAGATCCAGGTCAGCTACCAGTTCCTGACCGCCGTCGAGGCCAAGGTCGGCCGCACCGAGGTCACCCCCGAAATGCTGAACCTGCAGTGGCTGCAGGTCACCCTGTATCCGGCCGGCTACTACACCCGGAAGATCCCGATCGAGGCCAGCGTCAAGCTGCCGGAAGGCTGGAAGCTGGCCACGGCGCTGGAGACCGCCAAGACCGAAGGCCAAGTCACGACCTTCAAGACGACCACGGTCGAGACCCTGGTCGACAGCCCGATCTTCGCCGGCAAGTACTTCAAGTCGATCGACCTTGATCCCACCGGCCCCGCGCCCGTGCGCCTGAACCTGGTCGCCGACAGCCCGGAACTGCTGGAGGCCAAGCCCGAGCAGATCCAGATCCACAAGGACCTCGTGCAGCAGGCCTACAAGCTGTACGGCGCGCACCACTACGATCACTACGACTTCCTGGTCGCCCTGTCGGACAAGATCGGCGGCATCGGCCTGGAGCACCACCGCTCCTCCGAAAACCGCGTCACGCCGAAGTACTTCACGGAGTGGGACAAGAGCTTCGTCGGCCGCGACCTCTTGAGCCACGAATACACCCACTCGTGGAACGGCAAGTTCCGACGCGCCGCCGACCTGTGGACCCCGAACCTGAACGTGCCGATGCGCGACAGCATGATGTGGGTCTACGAGGGCCAGACCCAGTACTGGGGCAACGTCCTGGCCGCCCGCTCGGGCCTGATGACCAAGCAGCAGGTCATGGACTCGTTCGCCGCCACGGCCGCCACCTATGACAACCGTCGCGGCCGCGACTGGCGTCCGGTGCAGGACACCACCAACGACCCGATCATTGCCAACCGCAAGCCGCTGTCGTGGCTGTCGTGGCAGCGCAGCGAGGACTACTATTCCGAAGGCCTGCTGGTCTGGCTCGACGCCGACACCCTGATCCGCGAGAAGACCGGCGGCAAGAAGTCGCTGGACGACTTCGCCAAGGCCTTCTTCGGCGTCGACAACGGCTCCTACGTGCCGCGCACCTATACGTTCGAAGACGTGGTCAGCACGCTGAACGGCGTCTACGCCTATGATTGGGCGACCTTCCTCAAGGCCCGCATCCAGGAGGTCCAGGAGAAGGGCCCGTTGGATGGCCTGGAGCGCGGCGGCTACAAGCTGGTTTACACGGCCACGCCGACCGAGTTCACGAAGACGGCCGAGAGCCGCGCCAAGAGCACGGGCCTCAGCTATTCGCTGGGCCTGTCGGTCGGCTCGGACGGCGTGATCAGCGACGTCCAGTGGGGCGGCCCGGCGTTCAAGGCCGGCCTGACCCAGGGCGTGACGGTCGTGGCCGTCAACGGCGAGGCCTTCGACGGCGACAAGCTGAAGGCCGCGGTCACCGCCGCCATGAAGCCCGAGAACCCGCTGGTCGAGCTGCTGATCAAGGACGGCTCGCGCTACAAGAGCGTCAAGATCGACTACCGCGGCGGTCTGCGCTATCCGCGCCTGGAGAAGATCGCCGGCGCGCCCACGCGCCTCGACGACATCCTGACGCCGCGCAAATAGGCTGCGAACGTCTCGCAGCCTGCGACGAAATGGGGAAGGGCGGGAAGCCGGCGATTATGCCATTTTCCCGCCTGTTCATTCCCTCTGAACGCGTACCAAAAGGGCCCGCCACCCCCCTCTCCCAACGGCGGGCCCTTTTTCGCGTCTGGCCTCCCCGACAATCGGCGACCTTGGCGCGCGGCCTCGCGAGCGGCTATCTGTCGATCCTGATGGATCAAGCTCCCGCCATACCGGACCCGCCGGAACTTCAACGCGTCACCACCCAGTACGTGATCAACGAGGATCGCATCCGCCTGTCCGGCGAGACCGCCAAGGGCGACACGCTGGTCCTGTGGCTGACCCAGCGCATGCTGGGCGTGCTGATCCCTCGTCTGGTCGGCTGGCTGGAGCAGCAAGGCGGCGACGCGCTGCTGCAGGAGTTCGCCCAGCAGGCCGCCGAGGCCGCTCTCGGCGCCGAACCGCCCGTCGCCGCGCAGACCCACGGCGGCTGCGTGACCAGCATCGACATCGCGACGGGACCGGACGGCGTGGTCCTGGTCTTCAAGCCCGAGGGCGATGAGCAAGGCGCCCGCCTGGCCCTGACGACCGACGCCTTGCGGCAATGGCTGGCCATCGTCCGCTCGCAGTACCTGATCGGCGAATGGCCGACAGCGGTCTGGCCCGCCTGGATGGACGAAACCCAACTGGCGCCGCCGCAAGCCGGGGGCTTCGCCCTGCACTAGCCGCCGGATCATGAGACCGGTACCATTTCCGGCTTGAGTGGTCAGACAACTGCCCCCATAGTGCCGCGCGAAGGCGGCCCAAGAGCCGCCGCGCCATTCGCGTAGCCCCGGGGAAACGTCCAGATGACCACCGCCATCACCCGCCGCCTGTTCGGCGCGAGCCTCGCCGCCCTCTCGGCCGCCGCCCTGCCCGCGCTCGCCAACGCCGCCGACAAGGCGCCGAAGACGTCCGGCGGCAAGCCGCTCTACAAGGACCCCACCCAGCCGATCGACGCCCGCGTGCAGGACCTCCTGGGCCGCATGACGCTGGAGGAAAAGGCCGCCCAGCTGATCGGCGTCTGGCTGACCAAGTCCAAGATCCAGACCCCGGACGGTGAATTCTCGGCCGAGGAAGCCAGTAAGAACTTCCCCAATGGCCTGGGCCAGATCTCGCGTCCTTCCGACCGCAAGGGCGCGAAGCCCGTGACGGTGATCGGCGCCGCGGCCGGCGCCGACGACGGCGCGGTCAACCGCAACGCCAAGGAGACCGCCCGCTACACCAACGCCGCCCAGAAGTGGGCGGTCGAGAAGACCCGCCTGGGCATCCCGCTGCTGATGCACGACGAGGCTCTGCACGGCTATGTCGCCCGCGACGCGACCAGCTTTCCGCAGGCCATCGCTCTGGCCTCGACCTTCGACACCGAGCTGACCGAGAAGATCTTCGCCGTCGCCGCCCGCGAGATGCGCGCGCGGGGCTCGAACCTGGCGCTCGCCCCGGTCGTCGACGTGGCCCGCGACCCGCGCTGGGGCCGCATCGAGGAGACCTACGGCGAAGACCCGCACGTCTGCGCCGAGATCGGCCTGGCCGCCATTCGCGGCTTCCAGGGCGCGACCCTGCCCCTGGCCAAGGACAAGGTCTTCGTCACCCTCAAGCACATGACCGGCCATGGCCAGCCCGAGAACGGCACCAATGTCGGCCCGGCCCAGATCGCCGAGCGCACCCTGCGCGAGAATTTCTTCCCGCCGTTCGAACGCGCGGTGAAGGAGCTGCCGGTCCGCGCGGTCATGCCCTCGTACAACGAGATCGACGGCGTGCCCTCGCACGCCAATCGCTGGCTGCTGACCAAGGTCCTGCGCGAGGAGTGGGGCTACAAGGGCTCGGTCCAGAGCGACTACTTCGCCATCAAGGAGATGATCAGCCGTCACAAGCTGACCAACGACCTGGGCGAAACCGCCGTGCGCGCCCTGCACGCCGGCGTGGATGTCGAGCTGCCCGACGGCGAGGCCTACGCCCTGATCCCCGAGCTGGTGAAGGCCGGCCGCATCCCGCAGTTCGAGGTCGACGCCGCCGTGGCGCGCGTCCTGACCATGAAGTTCGAGGGCGGCCTGTTCGAGAACCCCTATTGCGACGAGAAGACCGCCGACGCCAAGACCGCCGCGCCGGACGCCATCGCCCTGGCCCGCGAGGCCGCCCGCAAGGCCGTGGTGCTGCTGAAGAACGACAAGGGCGTGCTGCCCCTCGATGGCAAGAAGATCAAGCGCCTGGCGCTTCTCGGAACGCACGCCAAGGACACGCCGATCGGCGGCTACTCGGACGTTCCGCGCCACGTGGTGTCGATCCATGAAGGCCTGGCCGCCGAGGCCAAAGCGCAAGGCTTCGCCCTCGACTACGCCGAGGCCGTGCGCATCACCGAGCAGCGCATCTGGGCGCAGGATCAGGTCAACTTCACCGATCCGGCCGTCAACGCCAAACTCATCGCGGAAGCCGTCGAGGTCGCCAAGAAGGCCGACGTGGTCGTCATGGTGCTGGGCGATAACGAACAGACCAGCCGCGAGGCCTGGGCCGACAACCACCTGGGCGACCGCGAGAGCCTGGACCTGGTCGGCCAGCAGAACGACCTGGCCAAGGCGATCTTCGACCTGGGCAAGCCGACCGTGGTGTTCCTGCTGAACGGTCGTCCGCTGTCGATCAACCTCTTGGCCGAGCGCGCCGACGCCATCATCGAGGGCTGGTACCTCGGCCAGGAGACCGGCGCCGCCGCCGCCGACGTGCTGTTCGGCCGCGCCAATCCGGGCGGCAAGCTGCCGGTCAGCATCGCCCGCAACGTCGGCCAGCTGCCGATCTACTACAACCGCAAGCCCACCGCGCGTCGCGGCTATCTGGGCGGCGACGTCACCCCGCTCTACCCGTTCGGCTTCGGCCTCTCGTACACGACCTTCGACATCTCGGCCCCGCGCCTGGCCAAGGCCAGGATCGGCCAGGGCGAGAGCGTCAAGGTCGAGGTCGACGTGACCAACACGGGCAAGGTCGCCGGGGACGAAGTCGTCCAGCTCTACATCCACGACGAGGAGGCCTCCGTCACCCGTCCGGTGCTGGAGCTGAAGCACTTCAAGCGCGTCACCCTGGCCCCCGGCGCCAAGACCACGGTGACCTTCGAGATCAAGCCGTCGGACCTGTGGTTCTGGAACCTCGACATGCAGCGCGTCGTCGAGCCCGGCGACTTCTCGATCCTGGTCGGCCCGAACTCGGTCGATCTGAAGAAGGCGACGCTGACGGTGGCGTGAGGGCGCTGACGAAGTTGCTCCCCCGCGCCGCGGGGGAGCTGTCGCGGAGCGACTGAGGGGGCGAGCGCCGCATCCGCCCAGCTTGCCCCCTCCGGCCCTCTGGGCCACCTCCCCCGCGACGCGGGGGAGGAACTATCGCCCCCCTTAAGTAACAATCGAAAGCCAAGTTTGATCGCGTCGGGGTTCAGTCCCGGGCCCGGACGGCCCATGTTCCGGCCATGGCTGTTCCCCCTCCTCTCTTCACGGATGAAGAGATCGACCTCCTCGTCGAGACCTTCTACGCCCGCATCCGTCGCCACCACCGCCTGGGCCCGATCTTCGAGAGCGCGATCGGCGAGGACGGCTGGCCCCAGCACCTCTCGACACTGAAGGACTTCTGGTCGTCGGTGCTGAACACGACCGGCCGCTACAAGGGCCAGCCGATGGTGGTCCACCAGTCCGTCGAGGGGATCACCGAGGGGCTGTTCACGCCGTGGCTGGGCCTCTTCCACCAGACCTGCGCCGACCTGTTCGACGCCCCGCGCGCCGCCGTCGTCGGCCAGAAGGCCGAGCGCATCGCCAAGAGCCTGAAGCTAAGCCTCTTCTTCCGTCCCGACGCCCCCGCCCCCAGCCTGCCCAAGGCGGTTCCGCCGCGGGCGCGGGCGGACAAGTCGGACGCGACGGCGTGAGCGCGCGCGACGCGCTGGCCGCCGACGGCTTCGTCCGCTTCGAAGGCCCCGAGACGCTGGCGCTGCTGGGCGCCGAGGCGGAGGCCAGCTGGAAAGCGTTCGCCGACAGCTGGAACGACCTCCCCCTGGACGGCTTCATGGCCGACGGCGGCCGCTATCGCCGGCGGCGGTTCGCGGCCTTCGCGGTCTCGCTCGACGCCATCGTCCGCAAGCCGCACCAGCCGCACTGGCAGAGCCGCGACTACAACCCGCTGAACGGCGGCGTGCAGCGCTGGTTCGAGCCGGTGACCGAGGCGATCGCCGACCATCCGGTGACGCGCGGCGTGATCGCGGCGGGCCTTGAGCTCTTCCAGCCGCTGACCGCCGATCCGCCCGAGGCGTGGCATGTCGAGCTGCACCAGTTTCGCATCGAGGCCCGCGCCGACATGGCCGGCCTGCCGACGCCCGAGGGCGCGCACCGCGACGGCGTCGACTGGGTGATCGTCATGCTGGTCGACCGCCGCAACGTCGACAGCGGCGTCACCGACATCTACGCGCCGGACGGAACGAGCCTGGGCTCGTTCACCCTGACCGCGCCCGGCGACATGGTCTGCGTCGACGACCACCGGGTGCTGCACGGCGTCACCGCGATCCGCCCGCTGAATCCGGCCCTGCCCGCGATCCGCGACGTGCTGGTCGCCACGTTCCGCCGCCCGGACGAAAGAGACGAGTAAGCTTCGCTGTAACGGCGCGGCGACATTCGGACATCTCGCCGACACCCGGGCGATGGAAAAGCGTCCAAACAAGCACGAGCCCCACCTTCGCGCTTGATATTGCAATTCGTTCTCAAGTAAGGACGAGCCTCCATCGCCAAGGTTCCTCGAACGCCCGTGAAGTCCGCCGCCGACCAGCACCGCCGCTCCTTCTGGCTGAAGCAGCTGCACCAGTGGCACTGGATCAGCGCGGCCGTGTCGCTGATCGGCATGCTGGCCTTCGCGATCACGGGGATCACCCTGAACCACGCCGGCCAGATCGAGGCCCAGCCCAAGGTCGTCAGCCGCAAGGCGACCCTGCCGCCCGACCTGATGGCCGTGCTGGCCAAGGGCCCGGAAGAGGGCAAGCGCCCCCTGCCCGTTCAGCTTGAGCCCTTCCTCGACAAGGCCGTCGGCGCCGATGTCGCCGGCCGCGAGGGCGAGTGGTCGCCCGAAGAGGTCTATGTCGCCCTGGCCCGCCCGGGCGGCGACGCCTGGCTATCGATTGACCGCGAGACCGGCGCCATCGAGCACGAGAAAACGACGCGCGGCGTCGTCTCCCTGCTCAACGACCTGCACAAGGGCCGCAATTCCGGCAAGGCCTGGAGCTGGTTCATCGACATCTTCGCCGCCGCCTGCGTGATCTTCACGGTCACCGGCCTGATCCTGCTGCAGTTCCACGCCCGCGCGCGGCCAATGACCTGGCCCCTGGTGGGCCTGGGCCTGGCCGCGCCGGTCATCCTCGTCATCCTGTTCGTCCACCTTTGAGGCAGACACCGTGAAGTCCAAGCTTTCGCTGCTCACCTTTGCCGGCGCCGCCGCGGCCGGCGTCCCCGCCCTCGCCGCCGACCTCAACGTCACGGTCGAGATCCCGCGCCTGTCGGTCGCCGAGTACCACAAGCCCTACGTCTCGATCTGGATCGAGAACCCGGCCGACGCCAGCGCCGCCGGCACCCTGGCCGTCTGGTACGACGCCGACAACAAGGAAGACCACGGCGCCAAGTGGCTGAAGGACATGCGCCAGTGGTGGCGCAAGGCCGGCCGCGAGATGAGCTTCCCCGCCGACGGCGTCAGCGGCGCGACCCGCGCGCCCGGCCCGCAAAAGCTGGTCTTCGCCGGCGCCAAGGGCGCCCTGAAGGACCTCAAGCCTGGCCAGTACAACCTAGTGGTCGAGGCCGCCCGCGAAGTCGGCGGCCACGAGGCCGTCCGCGTGCCCTTCACTTGGGGCAAGCCCGGCAAGCCCGCCACCGCCAAGGGTTCCGCCGAACTCGGCGCCGTCACCGTCTCCGTGAAGTGAGAAAAGCCATGACCTTCAAGAAGCGCCTTCTCGCCGTCGCCGCTGTCAGCGTGGCCCTGGCCCTGCCGATGTCGGCCTCGGCCCACCGAGGCTGGCTGCTGCCGGCCTTCACCACCCTGTCGGGCGACAACGCCTGGGTGACGGTCGATGCGGCCATCTCCAACGAGCTCTTCTATCCCGACCACCGGGCCATGCGTCCCGACGGGATCCAGGTGCTGGGTCCGGACGGCGCGGCCGACAAGATCCAGAACGCCTCGACCGGCCAGTACCGCTCGACCTTCGACGTCCAGCTGACCAAGCCGGGCACGTACAAGATCTTCACGGCCAGCAACTCGGTCATGGCCAGCTGGACCGAGAACGGCGAGGTCAAGCGCTTCCGCGGTTCGGCCGAGGACTTCGCCAAGCAGGTCCCGGCCGGCGCCGCCGACCTCAAGACCATCAAGATGGCCAGCCGCAACGAGACCTTCGTCACCCGCGACAAGCCCTCGACCGGCGCCCTGGCGCCGACCGGCAAGGGCCTGGAGCTGGTCCCGGTGACCAACCCGACCGACGTGGTGGCCACCGAGCCCGCGACCTTCAAGTTCGTGCTGGACGGCAAGCCGGCCGCCGACCTGGAAGTCACTTTCATCCCCGGCGGCGCCCGCTGGCGCGCCACGCCCGGCGAGATCAAGGTCAAGACCGGCGCCGACGGCGCGGTGAAGTTCACCCTGCCGGAAGCGGGCATGTACTGGGTCAACGCCACGGTCCGCTCGGGCGAGACCGGCCGCGGTCCTGGCGGCGGCGAAGGCGGCCCGCCGCGTCCGGCTGGCGCCCAGGGCGGCCCCGGCGGCGCTCCGGGCGGCATGCCCGGCATGGGCGGCGCTCCGCAAGGCCCCGCCACGCCGCTCGCCGGCAACGGCATGAGCGCCAGCTACACCGCCGTCATCGAAGCCCAGCGGCCGTAAGGTCTGCTCTCCTCCCTCGCGCGGCGAGGGAGGTGGCGCGGCGCGGAGACGCGCCGTGACGGAGGGGGCGCTCCCCCCACGTTGACGCCCCCTCCACCGCTTCGCGGTCCCCCTCCCCCGCGCGCGGGGGAGGATGAGATTTCCCCATGCCCCGCGTTCTCGTTCCCGCCCTGACCACGCCCCCCGCCCGCCCGGTGGGCGGCGCCGTGCGCGCGTTCGGCGGGGCGACCATGGGCACGACCTGGTCGGCCAAGGCGGTGCTGCCGGCCACCATCGACCTTCCCGCGCTCGAGGCCATGGTCCAGCGCGCGCTCGACGCCGTCGTCGGTGAGATGAGCCCCTGGGCGCCGCTGTCGGACCTGTCGCGCTACAACCGCGCGCCGGCCGGAAGCTGGGTCCGGTTGCCCGAGGCGACCCTGACCGTGCTGCGCCGGGCGATCCAAGTCGCCGACCAGAGCGCCGGCGCCTTCGACCCGACCCTGGGCGCCCTGACCGATCTCTGGGGCTTCGGCCCCCGCGCCTTCGCCGGCGCGCCGCCGGAAGCGGGCGCCGTCGCCGCCCTGCGCGAGGCCGGCGGCTGGAAGCGCCTGACGCTGGACGGCGAGGCCCTGTTCCAGCCGGGCGGCCTGAAGCTGGACCTGAACGGCATCGCCAAGGGCTTCGGCGTCGACCAGGCCGCCGCCGCGCTCGATCGCGCGGGCGTGAAGAGCTACCTCGTCGAGGTGGGCGGCGAGCTGCGCGGAACCGGCGCCAAGCCGGACGGCCAACCCTGGTGGGTCGAGCTGGAGCGCCCCCCCAGCGCCAACGACACCGAGAAGACCGTCGTCGCCCTGCACGACCTGTCGGTCGCCACCTCCGGCGACTACCGCCGGTTCTTCGACCACGAGGGCCGCCGCTACGCGCACACCCTGGACCCCGCCACCGGCGCGCCGGTCACGCACCCGACCGTCAGCGTCACGGTGCTGGCGGCGGACTGTATGAGCGCCGACGCCTGGGCCACGGCCCTGACGGTGATGGCGCCCGACGCCGCGCTCGCCTTCGCCGCGCAGCACGATCTGGCCGCCCTGATCGTCAGCCGCGCCGCCTCGGGCGGGCTGGAAGAGCGCCTGTCGCCCGCGCTGCGGGCCATGCTGGACTGATGCCCGACCTGTCCGCCTTTTCGCCCGAGGTCCGCCGCCTGCTGGCCGCCGGCGCCGTCGCGGGCGCCTACGCTCTGTTCTGCGGCGGGATCGCCCTCCGTGAAGCCCTCCGCCGCCGTGCTGTCGTGCGCGCAGCCGAAGCGCTCTCACAAGGCGCCGGCGAGCCTGTACTGGTCGCCTACGCCAGCCAGACCGGCTTCGCCGAAGAGCTGGCCGGGGCCACCGCCAAGGCCCTTTCCGACGCCGGCGCGCCCGTGACCCTGCGCGCGCTTTCGGAGATCACCGCCGCCGACCTCACGGGCCGCGCCCTGTTCGTCGTCAGCACCACCGGCGAGGGCGACGCTCCCGACAGCGCCCGCGCCTTCATCCGCGACGTGATGAAGGACGGCGCCGACCTTTCCGCCCTGCGCTACGGCGTCCTGGCGCTGGGCGACTCCTCCTACGCTCACTACTGCGCCTTTGGCCGGACGCTGGACGCCTGGCTGGCCCATGCCGGCGCGCAAGCCTTGTTCGACCGCGTCGAGGTCGACGACGGCGATCCGGCCGCCCTGCGCCACTGGCAAGGCATGTTGTCGGCGCTCACCGGCGTGACCGACGCGCCCGACTGGAGCCGTCCCGCCTATGGTCGCTGGACCCTGGCCGAGCGCGAGCTGCTCAACCCGGGCAGCCCGGGGGGCGAGGCCTGGCGCGTGCGCCTGACGCCGCCCGACGGCGCGACCTGGGCTGCCGGCGACATCCTCGAGGTCGGCCCACGCAATGACCCGGCGCTGCCGCATCGCGAATATTCGATCGCCTCCCTGCCCGCCGACGGCGGAGTCGAGCTGATCGTTCGCCTGACCGCCCGCGCCGACGGCCAGCCGGGCCTGGGCTCGGGCTGGCTGTGCCGGTTCGCCGAGGTGGGCGGACCGATCGACGCCCGCGTGCGGACAAACAAGAGCTTCCATGCGCCCGATCCGGCGCGGCCGCTGATCCTGATCGGCTCCGGCACGGGCCTGGCCGGCCTGCGCGCGCATCTCAAGGCCCGGATCGCCGCCGGAGCCAAGCGCAACTGGCTGCTCTTCGGCGAGCGCACCGCCGCCCACGACTACTTCCTGCGCGACGAGATCGAGGGCTGGGTGGCGTCCGGCGCGCTGGAGCGGCTGGACCTGGCCTTCTCCCGCGACCAGGCCGAGCGGATCTATGTCCAGCACCGCCTGCGCGCGGCGGCGGACACGCTGCGCCAATGGGTCTCCGACGGCGCGGCGATTTATGTCTGCGGATCGCTGGAAGGCATGTCGCGCGAGGTCCATGTCGCCTTGCTGGAGGTGCTGGGCGCGGAGACTCTGGAACGCCTCGTCGACGAAGGCCGATATCGGCGCGACGTGTACTGAGACGCTAAGCGCCCCCTCCGTCTCGTCGCTTTGCGCCGATCCACCTCCCCCGCAAGCGGGGGCAGGAGGGCGGATGGCATCCTCCTCACCCGTGCAACGGGGGAGGTGGCGCGATGCGGATACGCGTCGTGACGGAGGGGGCGCTCAGGGGCGCAGCAGGTCGCTCCGCTCCTCCGGCGTGTTCGCCCCGCGCAGCCGCGCCAGCGCTCCCTCTGGGACCTGCAAGGCCGCCAGCCCCGCCCGCTCGACCAGTCGACGCAAGGGCCAACCCGCCTCTGCGTCCCCGGGCAGCGCGGCCGCCTCGATCACCATCGGCACGGGCAGGCCTTCGTAGAAGCCGCCCCGCTCTAGCAGCGGCGCCAGGTCCTCGGCCGTCACGGTCGGCGCATCGACCGCCAGCACCAGCAGCCGCGCCGTTCCCAGCGCCCTAGCGCCGGCCAGCACGCCGCCCACCGGCCCCGCGCCGACCTCATCGTCGGGAACCCAGGGCAGGCCCAGGTCGGCGCCGGCCGTGACCAGCGCCCGCGCGCCCACGGCCCGCGCCAGGTCAGCGACGCGATCGACGGCGCGCCGTCCACCCCAATCGAGCACGGCCTTGTCGCGCCCCATCCGCCGGGAGCCGCCGCCACACAGGATGATCGCGCCGATGGAGGTCATTCGGCTTGCCTATCGCCTCCGCCGCCTCGGGAGAAGGCCTTCGACCTTCGCCGTCTTCCAAGCTGCGCCCAAACCGGTCTAGTGTCCCGCCCGCATAGGGATAGACCAAGAATGAGCCAACCGCCCGAGCGCCAGCGTCGTCGCACGACCCAGAGCGCCACGATCCGTGATGTCGCCGCCCGCGCGGGCGTCTCGCCGATGACCGTCTCGCGCGTCATCAACCGTGAAAGCACCGTCAAGGAAGAGACCCGCGCCCTGGTCGAGAAGGCCATCGCCGAGCTCAACTATGCGCCCAATCCCGCCGCCCGCAGCCTGGCCGGCAGCGCGCCGTTCCGCATCGGCCTGCTCTACGACAACCCCTCGACCGGCTATCTGTCGGAGTTCCTGGTCGGCGCCCTGGACGAGAGCAGCCGCACGGGCTCGCAGATCGTCATCGAGAAATGCGCCGAGCCCGAGCTGGCCGGCGCCACCCTGGCCCGCCTGCTGAAGACCGGCGTCGACGGCCTGATCCTGCCGCCGCCGCTGTGCGAGTCCCCGCAGGTCCTGGCCGAGGTCAAGGCCGCCGGCGCCGCGGCCGTGGCCGTGGCGCCGGGCATGGCCAGCGCCGACATGGCCACCATCCGCATCGACAACGAGGCCGCCGCCCTGGAGCTGACCCAGCACCTCTTGGGCCTGGGCCACAAGCGCTTCGGCTTCATCAAGGGCCACCCGAACCAGACCGTCAGCCAGCAGCGCCTGGACGGCTTCATGGCGGCCCTGAAGGCGGCCGGGATCCCGGACAAGGACATCCGGGTCGAGCAGGGCTATTTCACCTATCGTTCGGGCCTGGAGGCGGCCGAGCGGCTGCTGGCGGCTGAGCCGCGCCCGACAGCGATCTTCGCGGCCAACGACGACATGGCCGCCGCCGCCGCGGGCGTCGCCCATCGCCTGGGCCTGGATGTTCCCGGCGACGTCTCGATCGTCGGCTTCGACGACACCTCGATCGCCGACAACATCTGGCCGCCCCTGACCACGGTCCACCAGCCGATCGCCGCCATGGCCCGCGCGGCCGTGGACCTGGTGCTGGAGGAAATCCGCCGCCACCGCGACGGCGGCGGCGAGCCCAGGCAGCTGATGCACCCGCATACCCTGATCGTGCGGGATTCGAGCGGACCGGTCAGCGAGTAATCCCCCTCTCCCAACGGGAGAGGGCGGGGCCCACGCGCAGCGTGGGAGGGTGAGGGTCAAAGCCGCCTTTCGGAAAATCCAGATTCCTTAACTTGAAAACAAAACGAGAACATAATTCCTTGCGGGCATGAGCCGCACCGAACGCGCCCGCCGCCTCCGCCGGGAGCAGACACGCCCCGAAGCGATCCTCTGGAACCTCGTGCGGGGCCGCCGCCTCGCTGGCTTCAAGTTCCGCCGCCAGGTCCCGATCGACCGCTACGTCGCGGACTTCGTGTGCGCCGAGGCGCGGGTGATCGTCGAGCTTGATGGCGGCTTCCACGACGATGAGCAAACCCAGATCCGGGACCTTGAAAGAACGGCCATTCTCGAGTCGTGCGGCTATCTCTTGATCCGCTTTCCGAACGAGGCCGTGCTCAACGATCCGGGCGGTGTGGGCGATGCGATCGTCACCACGCTTCGGGCGGCGAGGCCTTGGTCCCTCACCCTCCCACCGCTGCGCGGCGGGCCCCGCCCTCTCCCTTCGGAGAGGGTGAAATAAGATTGGTCTGACAACGTGCTTGCAGCCGTTACATGTTAGCGCTACCAAGCTTTCGACCAACGAGCGCCGCCGACGGTTTCGGCGCGTGCAGACGCTCGACAACGGGGAGACGACGCCGTGGGCGTAAGCGAATTCCTTCCGGATGACTGGAAAAACGCGACCCTGCTGGGCCGCATCGACTTCGGCGAAGGGCCGACGCCCGTGCTGGTGCGCGGCGGCCGCGTCGAGGACATGTCCAAGGTCGCGCCGACCGTCGCCGACCTGATGAACGCCTTCCAGCCCGGCGCGGCCATCCCGCGCGGCGAGGACAAGGGTCCGCTGGAAAACCTCGACATCCGCCCCGTTTGGGAAGACCCCGATGGCGCCGCGCCGGTCAAGCTGCTGGCGCCCGTCGACCTACAGTGCCTGAAGGCCGCCGGCGTGACCTTCGCCGTCTCGACCCTGGAGCGGGTGATCGAGGAGCGCGCGCGCGGTGATGCGGCGAAGGCTTTGGAAATCCGCCAACAGCTGTCCGACCGCATGGGCGGCGACCTCAAGAGCGTCGAGCCCGGCTCGGAAGGCGCCGCGCGCCTGAAGGCCGCCCTGATGGCCGACGGCCTGTGGTCGCAGTACCTGGAAGTGGCCATCGGCCCCGACGCCGAGATCTTCACCAAGGGCCCGACCCTGTCCTCGATGGGCTGGGGCGACCACGTCGGCGTCCGCTACGACAGCCACTGGAACAACCCCGAGCCGGAAGTCGTGCTGCTGTGCGACGGTTCGGGCCAGATCCGCGGCGCGTCGCTGGGCAACGACGTCAACCTGCGCGACTTCGAAGGCCGCTCGGCCCTGCTGCTCAGCAAGGCCAAGGACAACAACGCCTCCTGCGCCATCGGCCCGTTCTTCCGCCTGTTCGACGAGACCTTCGCCCTGGACGACGTCCGCTCTGCCGAGGTCGAGCTGAAGATCACCGGCCGCGACAACTTCGTGCTCGACGGCAAGTCGAACATGAGCCTGATCAGCCGCGATCCGGCCGTGCTGGCCGGCCAGGCCTATGGCAAGCAGCACCAGTATCCGGACGGCTTTGCTTTGTTCCTGGGCACGATGTTCGCGCCGATCCAGGACCGCGACACCCCCGGCCAGGGCTTCACCCACAAGGTCGGCGACCGCGTCCGCGTCTCGACGCCGAAGCTGGGCGTGCTCGAGAACGAGGTCACCACCTGCGACAAGGCGAGGCCGTGGACGTTCGGCATCTCGGCCCTGATCCGCAACCTGGCCGGCCGCGGCCTGCTCTAGTCCAGAATTCAAGGAGCTCGGCCATGACCGACACCCTGCGCCACTATATCGGCGGCGAACGCGTCGCGGCCGACGCCCCGGCCGAAAGCCTGAACCCGTCGAACACCAACGACGTCGTCGCCAAGGTCCCGATGGGCGGCCAGGCCGAGGTCGACGCCGCCGTCGACGCGGCCAAGAAGGCGTTCCCGTCGTGGTCGGAAGCCTCGCCGGAAGTCCGCTCGGACCTCCTGGACAAGGTCGGCTCGACCATCATCGCCCGCAGCGCCGACATCGGCCGCCTGCTGGCCCGCGAAGAAGGCAAGACGGTCGCCGAAGGGATCGGCGAGACCGTCCGCGCCGGCCGCATCTTCAAGTACTTCGCCGGCGAGGCCCTGCGCCGCCACGGCCAGAACCTTGAAAGCACCCGTCCGGGCGTCGAGGTTCAGACCTACCGCCAGGCCGTCGGCGTCTACGGCCTGATCACCCCCTGGAACTTCCCGATCGCCATCCCGGCCTGGAAGGCCGCGCCGGCGCTCGCCTTCGGCAACACCGTGGTGATCAAGCCGGCCGGCCCGACCCCGGCCACCGCCAACGTGCTGGCCGACATCATGCAGGAATGCGGCGCCCCGGCCGGCGTCTTCAACATGCTGTTCGGCCGCGGCTCGATGGGCGACGCGCTGATCAAGCACAAGGACGTGGACGGGATCTCGTTCACCGGCTCGCAAGGCGTGGGCGCCCAGGTCGCCGCCGCCGCCGTGGCTCGCCAGGCTCGCGTGCAGCTGGAGATGGGCGGCAAGAACCCGCTGATCATCCTGGACGACGCCGACCTGGAACGCGCCGTCGCCATCGCCCTGGACGGCTCGTTCTACGCCACCGGCCAGCGCTGCACCGCCAGCTCGCGCCTGATCGTCCAGGACGGGATCCATGACAAGTTCGTGGCCCTGCTGGCCGAGAAGGTCGCCGCCCTGCGCGTCGGCGACGCCCTCGACCCCAACACCCAGATCGGCCCGGCCGTCTCCGAAGACCAGATGGAGACGAGCTACAAGTACATCGACATCGCCACCGGCGAAGGCGGTCGCGTCGTCACCGGCGGCGGTCGTCTGAAGCTCGACAATCCGGGCTGGTACGTTCAGCCGACCCTGATCGCCGATACGGAAGCCGGGATGCGGATCAACAACGAGGAGGTCTTCGGCCCCGTCGCCTCGACCATCCGGGTCAAGTCGTACGAAGAGGCCCTGGAGATCGCCAACGGCGTCGAGTTCGGCCTGTCGGCCGGCATCGCCACGACCTCGCTGAAGTACGCCCGCCACTTCCAGCGTCACGCCAAGGCCGGCATGACCATGGTCAACCTGGCCACGGCCGGCGTCGACTACCACGTGCCGTTCGGCGGCACGAAGAGCAGCTCGTACGGCGCGCGCGAACAGGGCTTCGCCGCCGTCGAGTTCTTCACCCAGACAAAAACCTCCTACTCGTGGTCGTAAGCAGCATGTCCTCAGCCATCTATCCCAGCCTGAAGGGCAAGCGCGTCGTCATCACCGGCGGCGGCAGCGGCATCGGCGCTGGCCTCGTCGCCGGCTTCGTGCGCCAGGGCGCCGAGGTGATCTTCCTCGACATCGTCGACGCGGACTCAGAGGCCCTGGTCGCCGAGCTGTCGAAGGACGCGGCGATCGCGCCGGTCTACAAGCGCTGCGACCTGATGGACATCGACGCGTTGAAGGCGGTCTTCGCCGAGATCGGCGACGTCGACGTGCTGGTCAACAACGCCGGCAACGACGACCGCCACAGCCTCTCGGACCTGACGCCCGAGTACTGGGACAACCGCATCGGCGTGAACCTGCGCCACATGGTGTTCGCGGCCCAGGCCGTGGCCGGCGGCATGAAGAAGCGCGGCGGCGGCGCCATCATCAACTTCGGCTCGATCAGCTGGCACCTGGGCCTGGAGGACCTCGTCCTCTACGAAACCGCCAAGGCCGGCATCGAGGGCATGACCCGGGCTCTGGCCCGCGAACTGGGCCCCGACGACATCCGCGTCACCTGCGTGGTGCCTGGCAACGTCAAGACCAAGCGTCAGGAGAAGTGGTACACGCCGGAAGGCGAGGCCGAGATCGTCAAGGCCCAGTGCCTGAAGGGCCGCATCCTGCCGGATCACGTCGCCTCGCTGGTGCTGTTCCTGGCCTCGGACGACGCCTCGCTCTGCACCGGTCACGAGTACTGGATCGACGCCGGCTGGCGTTGACAAAGGCCCCCTTCCGCCTTGATGGGGGAAGGGTCGGGGGATGGGGGTGATATGGCGGTTCGGCCGCCGATGTCCTATTCCCCCCACCCTACCCTCCCTCATCGAGGGGGAGGGATCTGAAGAGGCTGATATGACCGCTGAAGTCACCTGCGTCTGGGATCTGAAGGCCACGCTGGGCGAGGGCCCGATCTGGCATGGCGACGCCCTGTGGTTCGTCGACATCAAGCAACGCAAGATCCACAACTACCATCCGGCCACCGGCGAGCACTTCAGCTTCGACGCGCCGGACCAAGTGACCTTCCTGGCGCCGCTCGCCGACGCTGGCGGTTTCGTCGTGGGCCTGAAGAACGGCATCCATCGCTATCACCCCATCACCGGCTTCAAGCCGCTGATCGAGGTCGAGGACGCCGCGCTCGACAACCGTCCGAACGACGCCACCGTGGACGCCAACGGCCGCCTGTGGTTCGGCACGATGCATGACGGTGAGGAGAAGAAAAGCGGCTCGCTGTACCGCATGGACGCCGAGGGCGTGGCGCGGATGGACAAGGACATCTGCATCACCAACGGCCCGTGCGTCTCGCCGGACGGCAAGACGTTCTACCACACCGACACCCTGGAAAAGACCATCTGGGCCTATGACCTGGCCGAGGACGGGACATTGTCCAACAAGCGCGCCTTCGTGCACGTCAAGCTGGGCGACGATATCTATCCCGACGGCACGGTCGTCGATTCCGAAGGCTGCCTGTGGATCGCCCTGTGGGGCGGTTTTGGCGTCATCCGCGTTTCGCCGGCCGGCGAGATCGTCGGCCGCATCGAGCTACCCGCGCCCAACGTCACCAAGGTCTGCTTCGGCGGCCCTGACCTGAAGACCCTTTTCTTCACCACCGCCCGCAAGGGCCTCAGCGACGAAACCCTGGCCCAGTATCCGCTGGCCGGGGGTCTGTTCGCCGCCGGGGTCAATGTCGCGGGCCAGCGCCAACACGAGGTTCGCCTTGCCTGAACGCACGCCCCGCCGGTTCCGGTCTCGCGATTGGTTCGATAACCCGGACCACATCGACATGACCGCGCTCTATCTGGAGCGCTTCATGAACTACGGGATCACGCCGGAGGAGCTGCGGAGCGGCAAGCCGATCATCGGCATCGCCCAGACCGGCAGCGACATCTCGCCCTGCAACCGCATCCACCTGGACCTAGTGGCGCGGGTACGGGACGGGATCCGCGACGCCGGGGGCATCCCCATGGAGTTTCCGGTCCACCCGATCTTCGAGAACTGCCGTCGCCCGACGGCGGCGCTGGACCGGAACCTCTCCTATCTCGGTCTCGTCGAGACCCTGCACGGCTATCCGATCGACGCCGTGGTGCTGACCACCGGCTGCGACAAGACCACGCCGGCGGGCGTCATGGCCGCCACCACGGTCAACATCCCGGCCATCGTCCTCTCCGGCGGTCCGATGCTGGACGGCTGGCACGAGGGCGAGCTGGTCGGCTCGGGCACCGTCATCTGGCGCTCGCGCCGCAAGCTGGCGGCCGGCGAGATCACCGAGGAAGAGTTCATCGACCGCGCCGCCTCGTCGGCGCCGTCGGCGGGCCACTGCAACACCATGGGCACGGCCTCGACCATGAACGCCGTCGCCGAGGCGCTTGGCCTGTCGCTGACCGGCTGCGCGGCCATCCCCGCTCCGTACCGCGAGCGCGGCCAGATGGCCTACAAGACCGGCCAACGGATCGTCGACCTGGCCTATGAGGACGTCAAACCGCTCGACATCCTGACCAAGAAGGCCTTCCAGAACGCCATCGCCCTGGTGGCGGCGGCCGGCGGCTCGACCAACGCCCAGCCGCACATCGTGGCCATGGCCCGCCACGCCGGGGTCGAGATCACCGCCGACGACTGGCGCGCGGCCTACGACATCCCGCTGATCGTCAACATGCAGCCAGCCGGCAAGTATCTGGGCGAGCGCTTCCACCGGGCCGGCGGCGCCCCCGCCGTCCTCTGGGAGCTGCTGCAGCAGGGCCGCCTGCATGGCGACGTCCTGACCGTCACCGGCAAGACCATGGGTGAGAACCTGCAGGGCCGGGAAACCACCGACCGCGAGGTGATCTTCCCCTACCACCAGCCTCTCGCCGAGAAGGCCGGCTTCCTGGTGCTGAAGGGCAACCTGTTCGACTTCGCGATCATGAAGTCCAGCGTGATCGGCGACGAGTTCCGCAAGCGCTACCTGTCAGAGCCAGGCAAGGAAGGCGTCTTCGAGGCCCGCGCCATCGTGTTCGACGGCTCGGACGACTACCACAAGCGGATCAACGACCCGTCGCTGGAGATCGACGAGCGCTGCATTCTCGTCATCCGCGGCGCGGGTCCCATCGGCTGGCCCGGCTCGGCCGAGGTCGTCAACATGCAGCCGCCGGATCACCTGCTAAAGAAGGGGATCATGAGCCTGCCGACCCTGGGCGACGGCCGCCAGTCGGGCACCGCCGACAGCCCCTCGATCCTGAACGCCTCGCCCGAGAGCGCCGTCGGCGGCGGTCTCTCGTGGCTGCGCACCGGCGACACCATCCGCATCGACATCAACACCGGCCGCTGCGACGCCCTGGTGGACGAAGCGACGATCGCCGAGCGCAAGAAGGAAGGCATCCCGGCCGTCCCGGCGACGATGACGCCCTGGCAGGAAATCTACCGCGCCCACACCGGTCAGCTCGAGACCGGCGGCGTGCTGGAGTTCGCGGTCAAGTACCAGGACCTGGCGTCCAAGCTGCCCCGGCACAATCACTGACACGGACCAGCAAGCCCTCGGAGCGATCCGGGGGCTTTCTTCCTGGGCTCTGGTCTTGGCGCGAACGGCTTGCCAGGATGCCGCCCGGAGGACGCCGCCTTGCAAGACTTCGAACCGCTCTTCGTCGCCGCCCAGCAGGCCAGGGCCGCCGGCCATCCCGACCAGGCTCGCGACCTCTACGCCAAGGCCGCTCAGAAGGCGCGGGACGTGAGCGCCGCCGTTCCCCTGGCCCACGCCCTGCGCCACCTCTCGGACCTGGATCGCGAGGCCGGACAGCCGCGGCCGGCGCTCGCCGCCGCCGACGAGGCGGTCGCCCTCTATCGCGCCAGCCCGGAAGCCGCCGACCTCGATCTCGCCAACGCCCTGCGGCTCAGCGCCCTGGCGCGCGAAGACCTGGGTCAGACCGCCACCGACCTCTGGCGCGAGGCCGGGGCGCTCTACATGGACGCGGACGTCCAGGCAGGGGTGGAAGAGGCCCAGCGCCGGCTGAACCTGGCGACCCGCGCCGCCGAGGCGGAGGACCTGGAGCCGCTGGCCCGGCTGTGGCGCCAGGGCTGGCTGGACGCGCACCTCAGCATCGTCCCCGAAGCGCTGATCGCCTTGCGCACGCCCGAGAGCTTCGCCGAACGCATGACCGCCGCCCTTCCCCGCGTGCGGGCGCTGGGCCCCGTCGGCGCGCCTCTGGGCTTCCACCTGATCAAGGGCGACGAACTGAACCAGTTCTACCTGGCCGCCGAGGCGCGGGGAACGGGCGCGGCCGGCGTGCTGATGGCCGACGCCGAAAGGCGCCTGGCCGAAGTCGGCGTGACCACCGCCTGGCTGGCCTGCGCCATCGGCAACGCCCGCGCCGCCCGCTTCTACGAGAAGTCCGGATGGACCCTGGCCCGCGAAGAGGTCGTACCGACCGAAACCTCGACCGGCCCGTTCCCGCTGAAGGTCTGGCGCTACGAGAAACGGCTGAGCCTTTAAACCGCGCCCGTCTGGATGCGCCTCGGGACTGCCTCGCAACTTACGAAAGTCTCCGCATGCGCGGTCTCGCGTCTGCGCGCCGCTCTGCTATCCATGCCGTCGGAGGTGAGTCCCACGCGCGAGCAAATGGTCGGCAGAACCTGCGCTTGCGCGCTGATACCGGTAACACTAAGGTCGCGCCAACCAGAGGCCCCTTAAGGGGTCGTAGGGGCGTCAACGGGCCGAAGAAGGCTCAATGGGAGGAAACCTGTGGCAAGTGTATCCAACGCCGGCCCCAGCGCGGGCATGAGCGCTGACGGGGCGAAGGTGAACATGGCCTTCGTCGCCGCGATCGTCGCCGTCGCCACGATCGGCGGCTTCATGTTCGGCTACGACAGCGGCGTCATCAACGGCACTCAGACCGGCCTGAAGGCCGCGTTCAACCTGACCGAAGCGGGCGAGGGCCTCAATGTGGCCGCCATCCTGCTCGGCTGCGCTTTCGGCGCCTTCGCGGCCGGCCGCCTGGCCGACGTGTGGGGCCGCCGCACGGTCATGATCATCTCGGCCCTGCTGTTCGTGATCAGCGCCCTGGGCACCGGCGCGGCGCACACCTCGCTGGTCTTCGTGATCTTCCGCCTGATCGGCGGCCTGGGCGTCGGCGCCGCCTCGGTGCTGTGCCCGGTCTACATCTCGGAAGTCACGCCCGCGAACATCCGCGGCCGCCTGTCGTCCGTGCAGCAGATCATGATCATCACCGGCCTGACGGGCGCCTTCCTGGCGAACTACGCCCTGGCCCACACCGCCGGCAGCTCGACCGCCGAGTTCTGGCTGGGCCTGCCGGCCTGGCGCTGGATGTTCTGGATGCAGGTCATCCCGGCCGGCGTCTTCTTCCTGTGCCTGCTGGGCATTCCGGAAAGCCCGCGCTACCTGGTCGCCAAGGGCCAGGACGCCAAGGCCGAAGCCATCCTGTCGCGCCTGTTCGGCGAGGGCCAAGGCGCCAAGAAGGTCGCGGAAATCCGCGCCTCGCTGGCCGCCGACCACCAGCCGAAGTTCTCGGACCTGCTGGATCCGGTGACCCGGAAGCTGCGCATCATCCTGTGGGCGGGTCTCGTGCTGGCCGTGTTCCAGCAGCTCGTGGGCATCAACATCGTCTTCTACTACGGCTCGGTGCTGTGGCAGTCGGTGGGCTTCACCGAGGACGACAGCCTGAAGATCAACATCCTGTCGGGCTCGCTCTCGATCCTGGCGTGCCTCGCCACCATCGCCTTGATCGACCGCATCGGCCGCAAGCCGCTGCTGCTGATCGGCTCGGCCGGCATGGCCGTGACCCTGGGCGTGATGACCTGGTGCTTCTCGACCGCCACCCTGGTCGACGGCGCCCTGCACCTGGATCCGTCGATCGGCCCGATCGCCCTGGTCGCCGCCAACCTCTACGTGATCTTCTTCAACCTCTCCTGGGGTCCGGTCATGTGGGTGATGCTGGGCGAGATGTTCCCGAACCAGATGCGCGGCTCGGCCCTGGCCGTCTGCGGCTTCGCCCAGTGGATCGCCAACTTCGCGATCTCGTTCAGCTTCCCGATCATGAAGAAGGCCAGCCTGCCGGCCACCTACGGCTTCTACGCCGTCTGCGCCCTGGTCTCGTTCTTCCTGGTCCAGAAGCTGATCCACGAGACCCGCGGTCGCGAACTGGAAGCGATGGAGGGGTAGGAACTCTGACTTCCTCCCCGCTATGAGGGGGAGGTGGCCCAGAGGGCCGGAGGGGGCTAATTCCGCCGACCTCCAGCTCGCCCCCTCAGTCGCTCCGCGACAGCTCCCCCGCATCGCGGGAGAACATCTTCAGAAGCGCCCGGAGGCCTCGGCTTCCGGGCGTTTCTTTTGCGCTCAGTCTCGAATGACACCGGTGGACAAAACCGTGCCGCCCGCTAGCCTGGGCTCAACAAGACAAGTCGCGTTCGGGAGAGAAACACCATGGCCAACATCAATCGCCGCGGCGCGCTAGGTTCGCTCCTGACCGGCGCCGGCCTGGCCGCCCTGCCCGTTTCGACCGAAGCGGCCCAGATGGGAACGCTGCCCGGCAAGCCGAGCGGTGGCCCGACCTGGGCCAAGGGGATCGAGGGCCAGCGCAAGGCGGACCTGGGCGACGGAACCTTCCTCAATCCGATCCTGGCCGGCGACCATCCCGACCCGTCGATCCTGAAGGACGGCGACGACTACTACATGACCCACAGCTCGTTCGACGCCTATCCGGGCCTGTTGATCTGGCACAGCCGCGACCTGGTGAACTGGACGCCGGTCACCACGACGCTGAAGACCAATGTCGGCTCGATCTGGGCGCCCGAGCTCTGCAAGCACAAGGGTCGCTACTACATCTACCTGCCGGCCAAGAAGCCGAACAACAACACCAGCTACGTGATCTGGGCCGACAGGATCGAGGGTCCGTGGTCCGAACCGATCGATCTGAAGCTGCCCCGCTACATCGACCCCGGCCATATCGTCGACGAGACGGGCCAGCGCTGGCTGTTCCTGTCCGGCGGCGACCGCATCAAGCTGGCGCCCGACGGCCTCTCCACCGTCGGCCAGCCCGAGCACGTCTATAACCCGTGGCGCTATCCGGACGACTGGGATGTCGAGGGCTTTTCGCCCGAGGGCCCCAAGGTCATGCGCAAGGGCGACTACTTCTACCTGGTCACCGCTGTGGGCGGCACGGCCGGTCCGCCGACCGGCCACATGGTCATCGTCGCCCGCGCCAAGTCGCTGGCCGGCCCGTGGGAGGACCACCCCCGCAACCCCGTCGTCCGCACTGTCGACAATAGCGAGAAGTGGTGGTCGCGCGGCCACGCAACCCTGGTCGAAGGCCCCGGCGGCGACTGGTGGACCGTCTATCACGGCTACGAGAACGGCTATTACACCCTGGGCCGCCAGACCTTGCTGGCCCCGGTGACCTGGACCGCCGACGGCTGGTTCGAGGTCGGCGGCGGCGATCTGTCGAAGCCCATCCCCAAGCCGAAAGGCGGCAAGACCGGCCCGCACGGCATGGCTCTGTCGGACGACTTCACCACCGAAAAGTACGGCGTGCAGTGGAACTTCTTCGACCCGCGTCCGGACGAGCACCAGCGCATCACCCGCGCGAACGGCGTCCTGACCCTGAAGGGCGCGGGCGAAGCGCCGTCGACCGGCGCGCCGCTGATCTTCGTCAACGGCGACCAGGCCTATGAGATCGAGTGCGAGATCGAGGTCGACCCCGACACCCGCGCGGGCCTGATCCTGTTCTACGACCGCCAGCTCTATTGCGGCCTGGGCTTCGACGACAAGAACTTCGTCACCCACCAGTACGGCATCGAGCGCGGCCGGCCCGCCAACCCGCATGGCTCGAAGATGCTGATGCGGCTGCGGAACACCCGCCATATCGTCGCCTTCCACACTAGCGGGGACGGCGGCAAGACCTGGAAACGCTTCGACCGTGGCATGGAGGTCAGCGGCTACCACCACAATGTGCGCGGCGGCTTCCTGATGCTGAAACCGGGGATCTACGCGGCGGGCAAGGGCTCGGCGCGGTTCCGGGGGTTCAAGTACCGGGCGCTGGACTAGCCCCGATACGCCTCCAGCGCCGCCTGCAGCACATGCAGCATCCGCTCGCGGTCGGCGTCGTCGGGGGCGGCTTTCAGGGCCTCGCCCAGGGCCAGCTGGAAGGCGGCGCGCTGGTTGTGCCAGTCGAGCGAGCCGGCCGCGCGCGGCGGCAGGCGCGGCGGCGCCTGGTCGGCCAGGGTCGCGGGGCCCTCGCCCACCAGGAAGGTCTCGTCCAGCGCGGGGACCAGCAGGCGGTCCTCGGCGAAGCCCGCCTCGGCCAGTCGGCGCTTGAGACCCTGGGCCGCGTCGGGCTCGCCGTGGGCGATGAACACCGAGCCGGCCACCGGCGTCCTCGCTTTCGCCCAGCGCACCAGCCCCGAAGCGTCGGCGTGGCCGGAATAGGCGTCCAACTGGCGGATGCGCGCCCGCACCCGCACCTCGTCGCCCCGGATCGAGACGCGCGGCGCGCCCTCGGCCAAAAGGCGTCCCAGGGTGCCGGTGGCCTGGTAGCCGCACAACAGCACCGTCGCCTCCTTGCGCCACAGCAGCCGCTTGAGGTGCTTGCGCACGCGGCCGGCGTCGCACATGCCGCTGGCCGCCAGGATGATGTGCCAGCCGTCGAGGCGATCCAGCCCATCGCTCTCGGCCGGCGAACTCAGGAAGCGCAGATGGTTCGAGGGCCTTAGCGCCTCGAACGGGTTGGACTGCAAGCCCGGCCGCCAGCCGCGCGCCTGGAACACCTTCGTCGCCTCGATGGCCAGCGGCGAGTCCAGGAAAACGTCGGCTTTCGGAACCTCGCCGGCGTCCATCAACTCCAGAAGGTCGACCAGCAGCTCCTGGCTGCGCTCGACCGCGAAGGCTGGGATCAGCAGCGGGCCGCCGGCTTCATGCGCGGCCCGCACCTCCTCGGCCAGTTGCTGGCGGCGCGAGGCGCTGTCGAAGCCGGTGCGCTCGCGATCGCCATAGGTCGACTCGATGATCAGGTGATCGACGCCCGCCGGCGCGTCGGGATCATCCATGAATGGACTGCCGCCAGGCCCCAGGTCGCCGGAGAACAGCAGGGTCTTGGTCTGGCCAGGCGCGCCGACCTCGACCGCGATCGAGGCCGAGCCCAGCATGTGACCGGCGGGGTGCCAGGTGGCGGTGATCCCCTCGGCGATCGCCACCGGCTCGCCGAGCTTGGCCTTGCGGAACTGGGCGGCGACGGCCTTGCCGTCCTCGGCCGTATAGATCGGCTCGACCGGCGGGATGCCGCGCCGCTGGTTGCGGCGATTGAGGCTCTCGACCTCATTCTCCTGAATGCCGCCGGCGTCGACCAGCATGACCGCGGCCAGGTCGCGCGTGGCGGCCGTGGCGTAGATCGGCCCCTCGAACCCGGCCAGCATCAGCTTGGGCAGCAGGCCCGAGTGGTCGATATGGGCGTGGGTCAGCAGGACCGCGTCGACCTTGCCGACATCGAACGGAAACGGCTGGTAGTTCAGCGCCTTCAGCGTCTTGGAGCCCTGGAACATGCCGCAGTCGATCAGCACCGTGGCGTGCTCGGTGACGAGACGAGCGCAAAAGCCGGTCACGCAACCCGCGGCGCCGTGGAAGGTCAGGGTCGGGGTCATCGCAGCGCCATCCACAAGGAAACTGAACAAGGATGAGCGCCCGGGGCGCGTCTTCGCCCTGATCCAGGTCAACCTTGCTGACGGATTCCGTCATAGTCTGCGCCTCGACGCAAACCTTGAGTGTTCCTCGTGACCGAAGTCCCCCTGCCGACCGACGCCCCCGACAACCACGCCCAACTGACCTCGCCGTCCTATCGGCTGGCGGCGCTGGACCAGGATTTCCTGCTGGGCGACTCGATGCGGGGCGTGCGGTTCCTGCTGGAATTCGCCAAGGCCGACGAGGCCCTGCGCCGCTGGGGCGTGCGCTCGACCGTGGTGGTGTTCGGCAGCGCCCGGACCCGCCAGGACGGCCCGCCCGAGCAGGCGCGCTGGTACGAAGAGGCCCGGCGCTTTGGCCGCATCGTCTCCGAGCGCGGCGGCGCCAAGATCGAGAACGGCGACCACGTCCGCGACAACGTCATCGCCACCGGCGGCGGCCCCGGCGCGATGGAGGCCGCCAATCGCGGGGCCTACGAGGCGGGCGCCCCGACGATCGGCTTCAACATCACCCTGCCGCGCGAGCAGACGCCCAATCCGTATTGCACGCCGGAGCTGACCTTCCGCTTCCACTACTTCGCCATGCGCAAGATGCACCTGGCGATGCGGGCCAACGCCCTGGTGGTGTTCCCCGGCGGCTTTGGCACCTTCGACGAGCTGTTCGAGATCCTGACCCTGCGCCAGACCGACAAGGCGCCGCCGATCCCGATCGTGCTGTTCGACGAGGCCTATTGGCGCTCGATCATCAATTTCGAGGCCCTGGTCGAGCACGGCATGATCGCCAAGGAAGACCTTGATTTGCTGCACTTCGCCGACGACGCCGAGGAGACCTGGGCAGAACTGGTCAAGTGCGGGCTGAAGCTGCCGGAGGGAAAGAGCTAGCGCCCGAACCGCTTGTGCCGCAGGCGTTGGACCGGGGCGACGGCGCGGAGCGAAAGCTCGGCGAGCAGGAAGCTGAGCAGCGTGCCCCCCACGATCAGGAGCAGCTTCGGCGCCGGCGCGAGCGCCGCGGGCGCGCCAGCCCAGGCGCCGCACGCCAGGACGATCTCCATGTGCCAGAGGTAGGCGCCGTACGACAGCACGCCCAGGCGGCGCGGCAGGGGATGATCGAGCAGGGTCGCGCGGATCCAGGCGCCCGGCGCGGTCGCGTAGAGACCGATGAAGGCGGCCGCGAGCGCCAGGCCCTGGAAGCTGTAGCGCCAGGTCTCGCGGAACAGGGCGTCGCGCCAGATCAGCGAGGCCAGAAGCCCCGCCGCCCCGGCCGCGCCGAGCGCCAGCGAAAGGCCGGGCCTCGCCGCCAGGCCCTGGCCGGCGCGCTGGAAGAGCAGGCTCGCCAGACAGCCATAGACGATGGAGTCGAGCCGGGCGTCGGAGGCCAGCGATGTATAGGGAAGCGCCGCGCCGGCCTGCGGAAGGCCGAACGGCGCGCCCGTCGACGACAGGTGGAACCGCCAGGCCAACGTCGCCAGGCAGACCAGGATCAGGACGCCGGCGAACAGCCGCTGACGCCGCCAGCTGGCCCACATCAGCAGCGGGAAGCTCAGATAGAAGTGCTCCTCGACCGCCAGCGACCACAGCTGCGGCCAGCGCGGACCGCCGCCCGTCGCTTCATCGTGCAGCACCAGGTAGTTGGTGAAATAGCCCAGCGCCCCCGCGACATCGATCGGCCGGACAGCATGGTACAGCAGGCCGACCACGCCTCCTACGCCGACCAGCAGCAGAAGCTCGGGATAGAGCCGCAGCGCCCGGCGCATGTAGAACTTGCCGATCGAGATATCGCCGTGGGCGTGCGCCTCGCGCGTCAGCAGGGTGGTGATCAGGAACCCGCTGATGAAGAAGAAGACGGTGACCCCCAGCCCGCCGGGAACCACGTTCTCGAGGCCGAAGTGGCCGACCAGCACCAGGAGGACGGCGACGGCGCGCAGACCGTCAAGGCCGGAGATATAGGCGCCGCGCGCGAACAGCGCGGGCGGACCCGCTAGCGGCGTGTCGGCGATCGGTTCGTTCATGCGCCCCCCAGCGCCTCGCGAAGTCCGTTGCCGGCTTCACCTCACCGCCTGCTCATCGCCGATCGCGTCGGTCCTGGCAATCGGTCCGGTCGTCGCGGGTTCAGGTCAGCAGATGGCGCACGGTCGAACGCAGCACCTGGCTCAGGGTGTCGCGATCCAGGTCAGGGTGGTTGACGCCCCGGATCAGCAGGCCGTCGAAGATCAGGCCGATGACCTCGCAGCGCGCCTGGAATTCGGCGTCGCTCCATTCGGGCTTGCGGCTGCGCTCCATCAGGGACTTGGCCATGTCCCGCTCCTGCGCGTCGGCGGAGCGGACGATGGCGGCGACCTTGGCGTTGCGGGCGGCCTCGGCGATGACCTCCAGGGCCAAGGCCGCGCGGCCCGGCTCGAAGCATTTGTCGATGCTCTCGGGCAGATGTTCGTCGATCGCGTCGGCCAGCGTGCCCGGCTGGCTCTCCAGCTCGGCGAACTTGTCGCGCATCTCGGCCAGGTCCTGCTCGACGATGGCGGCGATGATCGCTTCCTTGTTCTCGAAGTAGCGATAGATCTGGCCAACGCTCAGGCCCGCGGCCTTGGCGATGTCGGCCATGCTGGCGCCGTGAAAGCCGGATTGGCGCACGCGCTCGCACGCGGCGTCCAGGATCTGCTGACGACGCGACTCGGGTGACGGGCGGCCAGAAATGGCTTCATCAACCATTGAAAATCCCAAGCGACATTACATTTCCGTTAGGTCAGCCTCAGCGGCGGGGGATGGAGGTTGACTTGCGTCAGTTGCGTCCCTATGTCCAGCCCGCTTGAGAATGAACGTTCATTCTCAGATTGTTCATCATGCCGGTCTAGTCAAGGGCAATAGCTCGCTAGCCCATCGCATCCGGGGTCAAATATGCACTTCCAACGCACCGCGGCCACAACGGCCGTGGGTCTCGCCGCCATCGCCCTCACCCTCGCCGCCTGCGGCCAAAAAGGCGGCGCCGCCGGCATGGGCATGGGCGGACCGACAGAGGTCGGCTACATCGTGGCCCAATCGCAGACCGTGGGCCTGACCACCGAGCTGTCAGGCCGGACCTCGGCCTTCCTGGTCTCGGACGTGCGGCCCCAGGTCGGCGGCGTGATCAAGGCGCGCCTGTTCGAGGAAGGCGCGATCGTCCACGCCGGCCAGTCGCTCTACCAGATCGATCCGGCCACCTATCAGGCGACCTACAACAGCGCCGCGGCCTCGCTGGCCCAGGCCCAGGCCCAGGCCCTGTCGGCCAAGCTCAAGGCCGACCGCTACAAGACCCTGGTCGAGAGCGGCGCGGTGTCCAAGCAGGACAATGACGACGCCCAGGCCGCCGCAGCCCAGACGGCCGCCGCCGTCGCGGTGCAGAAGGCCGCGCTCGACACCGCTCGCATCAATCTGAACTACACCAAGGTCGCCGCCCCGATCACCGGCCGCATCGGCAAGAGCGCCGTTACCCCCGGCGCCCTGGTCACCGCCAACCAGGCCACGGCCCTGGCCACCGTCCAGGACCTGTCGAAGATCTATGTC
Source organism: Caulobacter sp. X (assembly GCF_002742635.1). Taxonomy (NCBI): domain Bacteria; kingdom Pseudomonadati; phylum Pseudomonadota; class Alphaproteobacteria; order Caulobacterales; family Caulobacteraceae; genus Caulobacter; species Caulobacter sp. X. The sequence continues at coordinate 1,634,492 of NZ_PEGF01000001.1, forward strand.
GACCTGACCCAGACCTCGGCCGAGCTCCTGAAGCTCAAGCAGCAGTTCGCCAGCGGCAAGCTGGGCCGCACCAACTCGGCCACCGTGACCTTGAAGCTCGAGGATGGCTCGACCTATCCGACGCCGGGCACGCTGGAGTTCTCCGACGTGACCGTCGATCCGGGCACCGGCTCGGTGACGCTGCGCGCGGTGTTTCCGAACCCGAACGGCGTGCTGCTGCCGGGCATGTACGTCCGCGCCGCGCTGAGCCAAGGCGTCGCCTCGGGCGGCATCCTGGTGCCGCAGACCGCGATCAGCCGCGATCCCAAGGGCGGCGCGACGGTGACGCTGGTCGGCGCCAAGGGCCCCGAAACCCGTCCGGTCACCCTGGGCCAGACGGTCGGCGACAAGTGGCTGATCACCAGCGGCCTGCAGCCGGGCGACAAGGTCATCGTCGAGGGCCTGCAGAAGGTCCGCCCCGGCGCGCCGATCAAGGCCGTCCCCGCGGGCTCGGCGCCCGCCGCCGCTCAAGCTCAGCGCTAAGGCCAGCCTCCGATGCTTTCACGTTTCTTCATCGACAGACCCATCTTCGCGTGGGTCATCGCCATCGTGATCATGCTGGCCGGCGCGCTGGCGATCACGTCCCTGCCGGTCGCGCAGTATCCCAGCATCGCCCTGCCCCAGGTGTCGATCTCGGCCAACTATCCCGGCGCCTCGGCCAAGACCGTCGAGGACAGCGTCACCCAGGTCATCGAACAGAAGATGAAGGGCCTGGACGGCCTGGACTACATGTCGTCGACCAGCGACAGCGCCGGTTCGGCCACCGTGACCCTGACCTTCAAGGCCGGCACCGACATCGACATCGCCCAGGTCCAGGTCCAGAACAAGCTGCAGACCGCCACCGCCCTGCTGCCGCAGGAAGTGCAGCAGCAAGGCCTGACGGTCGCCAAGTCGGCGCGGAACTTCATGATGGTCGTGGGCCTCTACTCCGAGGACCCCAAGACCACCGGCACCGATCTGGCCGACTACCTGGCCTCGAACATCCAGGATCCGCTGAGCCGCGTCGACGGCGTCGGCGACATCCAGCTGTTCGGTTCGCAATACGCCATGCGCATCTGGCTGGACCCGCAGAAGCTGGCCAGCTTCAGCCTGACCCCGGCCGACGTCTCGACCGCGATCAAGGCCCAGAACGCCCAGGTCTCGGCCGGCCAGCTGGGCGGCGCGCCCAACCTGCCGGGCACGGGCCTGAACGCCACGATCACGGCCCAGTCGCGCCTGCAGACGCCCGAGCAGTTCCGCCAGATCATCCTGAAGAACTCCACGGGCGGCGCCACCGTGCGCCTGGGCGACGTGGCCCGCGTCGAGCTCGGCTCGGAAAGCTACGCCTCGGTCGCCAAGTTCAACGGCCACCCGGCCGCCGGCATGGCCATCAAGCTGGCCCCCGGCGCCAACGCGCTCGACACGGCCGCGGCCGTGAAGGCCAAGATGGCCCAGCTCGAGAAGAACTTCCCGGCCAGCTACAAGTACGTCGTCCCCTATGACTCGACGCCGTTCGTGAAGCTGTCGATCGAGGAAGTGGTCAAGACGCTGATCGAAGCCATCGTGCTGGTGTTCATCGTCATGTTCCTGTTCCTGCAGAACTGGCGCGCGACCCTGATCCCGACCATCGCCGTGCCGGTCGTCCTCTTGGGCACCTTCGGCGTGCTGGCGGCCTTCGGCTACTCGATCAACACGCTCACCATGTTCGGCCTGGTGCTGGCGATCGGCCTGCTGGTCGACGACGCCATCGTCGTGGTCGAAAACGTCGAGCGCGTGATGAGCGAGGAAGGGCTTTCTCCCAAGGAAGCCACCCGCAAGTCGATGAACGAGATCACCGGCGCCCTGATCGGCATCGCCCTCGTCCTGGCGGCGGTGTTCGTGCCGATGGCCTTCTTCGGCGGCTCGCAAGGCGTGATCTATCGTCAGTTCTCGATCACCATCGTCTCGGCCATGGCCCTGTCGGTGGTCGTCGCCCTGATCCTGACGCCCGCCCTCTGCGCCACGATGCTGAAGCCGGTCGAGGCCGGTCACAAGGAGCACCAGACGGGCTTCTTCGGCTGGTTCAACCGCAGCTTCAACGACATGTCGTCGCGTTACCAAGGCGGCGTGCGCAAGATCCTGGGCAAGAGCGGCCGCTGGATGGCCGTCTACGCCGCGATCATCGTCGCCATGGGCCTGCTGTTCGTCCGCCTGCCCAGCGCCTTCCTGCCGGAAGAAGACCAGGGCACCATGTTCACCCTGGTCCAGCTGCCCGCCGGCGCCACCGAGGAGAAGACGCTGGCCGTCCTCGACAAGGTGCGCGACCACTTCCTGATCGGCGAGAAGGACGCCGTGCAGTCGGTGTTCACCGTCTCGGGCTTCAGCTTCGCCGGCGCCGGTCAGAACGCCGGTCTCGCCTTCGTCCGCCTGAAGGATTTCGAGCACCGCAAGGCCGCCAATCTCAAGGCCCAAGCCGTCGCCGGCCGGGCCATGGGCGCCTTCGGCGCTCAGTTCCGCGACGCCATGGTGTTCGCGATCGTCCCGCCGGCCGTGTCGGAGCTGGGCAACTCGTCCGGCTTCGACTTCCAGCTGCAGGACACCGGCGGCGTCGGTCACGAGACCCTGATGCAGGCTCGGAACATGATGCTGGGCATGGCCGCCCAGGATCCGAACCTGGTGGGCGTGCGCCCGAACGGCCAGGACGACACCCCGCAGCTGAAGATCGAGGTCGACCAGGCCAAGGCCGGCGCGCTGGGCCTGACCACCGCCGACATCAATAGCGCCCTCAGCGCCGCCTGGGGCGGGTCGTATGTCAACGACTTCATCGATCGCGGCCGGGTCAAGAAGGTCTACATCCAGGCCGACGCCCCGTTCCGCATGACGCCGGAGGACCTGAACCGCTGGTACGTGCGCAACGGCAGCGGCCAGATGGTCCCCTTCCCCGCCTTCGCCACCTCGTCCTGGACCTACGGCTCGCCGCGTCTCGAGCGCTACAACGGCCTGTCGTCGGTGAACCTCCAGGGCTCGCCGGCCCCGGGCAAGAGCTCGGGCGACGCGATCGCGGCGATGGAGAAGCTGGCGGCCAAGCTGCCGCCCGGCGTCGGCTACGAATGGACCGGCCTGTCGGCCCAGGAACTGGAGGCCGGCAACCAGGCCCCCGCCCTGTACGCCATCTCGATCCTGGTCGTGTTCCTGCTGCTGGCCGCGCTCTATGAGAGCTGGTCGATCCCGCTGGCCGTCATCATGGTCATCCCGCTGGGCGTCATCGGCGCGCTGCTGGCGACCTTCGCTCGCGGTCTCAGCAACGACATCTACTTCCAGGTCGGCCTGCTGACGACCATGGGCCTGGCGTCCAAGAACGCCATCCTGATCGTCGAGTTCGCCAAGGACCTGTACGAGAAGGGCATGAGCCTGATCGAGGCGACGCTGGAAGCTGTCCGCATCCGTCTGCGCCCGATCATCATGACCTCGCTGGCCTTCGTGTTCGGCGTGTTGCCGCTCGCGATCTCGAACGGCGCTGGCTCCGGCGCTCAGCACGCGATCGGCACCGGCGTCATCGGCGGCATGATCTCGGCCACCCTGCTGGCGATCTTCTTCGTCCCGCTGTTCTTCGTGGTGGTCGAGAAGATCTTCAAACCCAAGCACGCCGGTCACGACGCCGCGGTCGCCCAAGGCGACGCGCCGTCGACGGAGGCCCACTGATCATGTTCCGTAACCTCACCCTGATCCTGCTGGCCTCCACGGCGGTCAGCGCCTGCACCCTAGCGCCCAAGTACGAGCGCCCGACCCTGCCGGTCGCCCAGACCTGGTCCACGCCGACCACCGAGCCCGCGGGCTCGGTCACGGCCGCCGACCTCGACTGGCGCCAGGTGCTGGTCGATCCGCGCCTGCAAGGCGTGGTCGACCTGGCCCTCAAGCAGAACCGCGACCTGCGCGTGGCGGTGCTGAACATCGAGAAGGCCCGCGCCACCTATGGCGTCCAGCGGGCCAATCTGTTCCCGGCCATCAACGGCGTCCTCGGCGAGCAACGCGCCCGCACGCCGCCGTCGGTGTCCAGCACCGGGAGCGCGATCGACACCGAGACCTACAGCGCCACCATCGGCTTCACGGCCTATGAGCTGGACCTGTTCGGCCGCGTCCGCAGCCTGAACCAGCAGGCGCTGCAGAGCTTCTTCGCCACCGAGGAAACCGCGCGCGCCACCCGGATCAGCCTGATCGCCGAGACGGCCAACGCCTGGCTGACCCTGGCCGCCGACCAGGACCGCCTGGCCCTGGCCCAAAGCACCCTGGCCACGCGCGAGCAGTCCCTGGCCCTGACCCGTCGCCAGGTCGACGGCGGGGTCGGCTCGCTGCTCGATCTGCGCACCGCCGAGACCCAGGCCGAAACCGCCCGTTCGGACGTGGCGTCCTACGCCGCCCAGGTGGCCCAGGACCGCAACGCCCTGGTGCTGCTGACCGGCGGCGAGGTCCCGGCCGAGCTGCTGCCTTCCGGCGACCTGTCCTCGGCCAAGATCCTGGCCGACCTGCCGGCGGGCCTGCCGTCCGACGTCCTGGCGCGTCGCCCGGACGTGCTGTCGGCCGAGCACAGCCTGCAAGGCGCCAACGCCAATATCGGCGCGGCCCGCGCGGCCTTCTTCCCGCGCATCAGCCTGACCGGTTCGACTGGCGCGACCAGCGGCGACCTCAATGACCTGTTCAAGAACGGCACGGGCAGCTGGAGCTTCACGCCCCAGATCAGCCTGCCGATCTTCGCGGGCGGGGCCAATGTCGCGAACCTGAACAGCGCCAAGGCCAGCCGCGACATCGCGGTGGCGACCTATGAGAAGACCGTCCAGACGGCCTTCCGCGAGGTCTCCGACGCCCTGTCGATCCGCCAGACGGTCTCCGATCGCCTGGCCGCCCAGGAGCGTCTGGTCTCCGCCGCGACCGACCGCGAACGCCTGTCGCAGCAGCGCCGGGACGCGGGCGTCGACAGCGCCCTGACCCTGTTGGACGCCCAGCGCACGCTGTACTCGGCCCAGCTGGGCCTGATCTCGGCGCGCCTGGATCGGGCCACCAACCTGGTGACCCTGTACAAGACGCTCGGCGGCGGCGCCCCCGCCCGCTGAGCCAAAGCCTTCCCCGGCAGCCTCCGGGGAAGTTCGTCGACCATCATCCCCCCCCCCGATGGTGACGAACGGAAGGGGCGCGCTCCTCCCCCCATTCCCGGGAGCCGCCCCTTCCTCCTTCTTCTTCTTCAATCTGGAGGCCCGCGCCTGACCCGATCCGGGGACGGCGTAAGCCGTTTATTACCGTTTGGTAACCCTCTTCGATAAACGTTTGCACATTAACGGTGTTTCCGCGCGCGTGCAGAAGCCAAGGCCGGAAGAGGATACCCATGACGACCAAAGCCAAGAACGATCAGACCGCGAGACAGGCCGCTCAAGTGGCCGGCGTCGTGCTCGCCAGCCTGCTGGCCCTGACCGCCATCGTCTCCGCCGTCGTCGCCCCGACCGACCTTTCCGGCCGCCCGCTCTCCAGCCCGACGGTCGTCGCCTCCCGCTAAAGCGGCAGCTGCACCGTGCTCTTGACCTCCTCGAGCACGGCGTAGGTGCGGGTCTCGCGCACGCCCGGCATCTTGACCAGGATGTCGCCCAGGAAGCCGCGATAGGCCTCCATGTCCTTCACGCGAGCCTTGATCAGGTAGTCGAAGCCGCCAGCCACCATGTGGCACTCCAGAACCTCGGGCGCGCGGCGCACGGCGGCGGCGAAGTCCTCGAAGGTCTCGCCCGTGGTCCGCTCCAGCACCACCTCCACGAAGATCAGCAGCGCCCGGTCGACCTTGGCCGGGTCCAGCAGCGCCGCGTAGCCGGTGATGTAGCCGCGCTCCTTTAGCCGCCGGACGCGGTCGAAGGTGGCCGCCGGCGAGAGATTGCAGCGCTTGGCGAGCTCGGCGTTGGTGATGCGCCCATCGGCCTGCAAAACCCTGAGTAGTCGGCGATCGGTATCGTCTAGAGCGGAAATGGCCATGGCACCTTTTTGCCGAAGAAGCTTCGAAAATTAGCGCTCACAAACGGAGCACCTTCGACAAGCTTAGCGTTACACCCCCGATCGTTCCAGCCCACCCGCGCCAACCCCTCCTCCTCCAGGGCGTCGGTGGGGCGGCTTTGCCGTCGGAACGTCGCGACGCTCGCCCCTCTCCCCCTAACCGGGCGTCGCGCTAGAGAGGAAGGGACGCGACCGTCTCCCCGACCGGCGTCCCTTCCTCCCTCCCCATTTTCAAAGCATCCTCATCGCCGAGCGCACACGCACGCGCTGGAGCCGACGAACGTTTTTCGCGCCGAGGCCGAACAGCGTACGGCGCGGCCGCGCAACAAACGAAGCACCTTTGGCGGAAGTCGCGATAGACCGACGATATTCTAACCTCAGGGAACGCCATGCCCGCGATGAATTGGGATAGCCTCGACGACGGCAAGTATCGCGACGAAGCCGCCGTGATCGCCGACCTGCTGGCCGCCGCGCCGCTCTCCAGCGAGGACCGCGCCGCCGTCCGCGCCGAGGCCGAGGCCCTGGTGCGCGGGGCCCGCCGCAGCGTCCGAAAGCAGGGCGTGGTCGAAAGCTTCCTGCAGGAGTTCTCGCTGGGCACCCGCGAGGGTCTGGCCTTGATGTGCCTGGCCGAGGCCCTGCTGCGCACGCCCGACGACGACACCCGCGACAAGCTGATCGCCGAGAAGATCGGCTCGGCCGACTGGGCCAGCCACCTGGGCGGCAGCGACAGCCTGTTCGTCAACGCCTCGACCTGGGGCCTGATGCTGACCGGCAAGATCGTCGAGCCCGACGACGAGGCTCGCAAGGACATGCCCGGCTTCATCAAGAAGCTGGCCGGGCGCCTCGGCGAGCCGGTGATCCGCGCCGCCGTCGGCCAGGCCATCCGCATCATGGGCGAGCAGTTCGTGCTGGGCCGCACGATCGAGGCCGCCATCAAGCGCGCCGCGAACGAAGACACCATGTGCTCGTTCGACATGCTGGGCGAAGGCGCCCGCACCGCCGCCGACGCCGAGCGCTATGAGAAGGCCTATGCCGACGCGATCACCACCGTCGGCAAGCTGTCGAACGGCGCCGGCCCCGAGAAGGGCCACGGCGTCTCGGTCAAGCTCTCGGCCCTGTGCCCGCGCTACGAGGCCACCCACGAGGACCGCGTGTGGGAGGAGCTCTATCCCCGCACCCTGCGCCTGGCCAAGATCGCCGCCCGCTACGACCTGAACTTCACGATCGACGCCGAGGAGGCCGATCGTCTGGCCCTGTCCCTGAAGCTGCTGGACAAGCTGTGCCGCGAGCCGGAGCTGGGCGACTGGACGGGCCTCGGCCTGGCCGTCCAGGCCTATCAGAAGCGCTGCGGCGAGGTCATCGCCCGCCTGCGCGCCCTGTCGGAAGCGACCGGCCGCCGCCTGATGGTCCGCCTGGTCAAGGGCGCCTATTGGGACAGCGAGATCAAGCGCGCCCAGGTCGCCGGCCGTCCGGACTATCCGGTCTATACGACCAAGCCGGCCACGGACCTGTCGTACCTGGTCAACGCCAAGGCGCTGATCGACGCCGCCCCGGCCCTCTACGCCCAGTTCGCCACCCACAACGCCCACACCCTGGCGGCCGTGGTGCGCATGGCCAAGAACGCTGACGTGCGCATCGAGCACCAGCGTCTGCACGGCATGGGCGAGGCGCTCTACAAGGCCGCCGACGACCTCTATGACGGGATCACGCTGCGAGCCTACGCGCCCGTGGGCGGTCACGAGGACCTCCTGCCCTACCTGGTCCGCCGCCTGCTGGAGAACGGCGCCAACACCTCGTTCGTCCACGCCCTGCTCGACGAACGGGTGCCGGTCGAGAAGGTCGTCACCGACCCGATCGACACCGTCGAGGCCCATCCCGACCGCCACGCCAAGATCCCGACGCCGATCCATGTCTACGGCCGGCGCCGCCAGAACAGCGCCGGCCTCGACCTGTCGGTGAAGGCCGACCGCGAGCGCCTCGCCGCCGCCGTTACGGCCGTCGACGCCGAGACCCTGTCGGCCGGTCCGCTGGTCGGCGGCAAGCTGGCCGTCGGCACGCCGCCGCTGCCCGTGGTCGCTCCGGCCGACGAAGGCCGCGTGGTCGGCGCCGTCTCCGAGGCCCAGCTGCCGCAGATCGACGAGGCCTTCCGCCTGGCTCGCGCCGCGCAACCGGCCTGGGATCGCGCCGGCGGCGCGGCCCGCGCCCAGGTGCTGCGCGCCATGGCCGACGCGCTCGAGGCCAATATCGAGCGGCTGATCGCCATCCTGGCGCGCGAAGCCGGCAAGACGCTGAGCGACGGCATCGCCGAGGTCCGCGAGGCTGTCGACTTCTGCCGCTACTACGCCGTGCTGGCCGAGGATCAGTTCGGCGCCGGCGAGGTCCTGAAGGGCCCGGTCGGCGAGACCAACAGCCTGCGCCTGGCCGGTCGCGGCGTGTTCGTCTGCATCAGCCCTTGGAACTTCCCGCTGGCCATCTTCACCGGCCAGATCGCCGCCGCCCTGGCGGCCGGCAACGCGGTGCTGGCCAAGCCGGCCGAGCAGACCCCGCTGATCGCCCACGAGGCCGTGAAGCTCTATCACGCCGCGGGCCTGGACCCGCGCCTCCTGGCCCTGCTGCCGGGTCGTGGCGAGACCGTCGGCGCGGCCCTGGTCGCCCACGAGGGCCTGGACGGCGTCGCCTTCACCGGCGGCACCGACACGGCCTGGCGGATCAACCAGACGCTCGCCCAACGCCAAGGCCCGATCGTGCCGTTCATCGCCGAAACGGGCGGCCTCAACGGCATGTTCGTCGACACGACGGCCCAGCGCGAGCAGGTGATCGACGACGTGATCGTCAGCGCCTTTGGTTCGGCCGGCCAGCGCTGCTCGGCCCTGCGCCTGCTGTTCCTGCCGCACGACACCGCCGACCACATCATCGAGGGCCTGAAGGGCGCGATGGACGCCCTCGTCCTGGGCGATCCAGCCCTGGCCGTCACCGACGTCGGCCCGGTCATCGACGCCGAGGCCAAGGGCGCGCTGGAGACGCACCTGACCCGCCTGCAACGCGAGGCCAAGGTGCTGCACGCGCTCAAAGCCCCCGCCGGCGGCACGTTCTTCGCGCCGGTCCTGGCCGAGATCCCCGCCGCCGACTTCCTGGAGCGCGAGGTGTTCGGCCCCGTCCTTCACGTGGTCCGCTACAAGCCCGAGGACCTGGAACAGGTCGCCGGCGCCCTGGCGGCCCGCCGCTACGGCCTGACCCTGGGCGTCCATTCGCGGATCGAGAGCTTCGCGGCCGACGTCCAACGCCTGGTCCCGGCCGGCAACGCCTACGTCAACCGCTCGATGACCGGCGCGGTTGTCGGCGTGCAGCCGTTCGGCGGCGAGGGCCTGTCGGGCACCGGCCCCAAGGCCGGCGGTCCCCACGCCCTGCTGCGCTTCGCGGTCGAGCGGGCGCTCAGCGTCAACATCACCGCCCAGGGCGGCGACCCTGCGCTGCTGAACCTGTAAGACTTCAGCCGCGCTTCACAACCGTCGATAGACCGGCTTAAGCTCCCCCATCCTCGGGGGAGCTTCCAAGCCCATGCGTTTCCTGCCGCCGGCCGCCATCGCCGCCGCCCTGCTCGCGCCCAGCCTGGCGCTGGCTCAGATCCCAACCTCGATCGCGGGGGATTGGTACGGGACGCTCGATGCGGGGCCGCAGAAGCTGCCCGTGGTCTTCCACATCCAGGCCGACGGCTCGGCCACGATGGACAGCCCCGCCCAGATGGCCCGGGCGCTGCCGGCGACCGCGACCCTGAAGGACGGCAAGCTTCGGTTCGAGCTCCGCGTGGCGCCGATCGGCTTCGACGGCGCGCTTTCAGCCGACGGCAAGACGCTGGTGGGCGAGTGGACGCAAGGCGGGGCCAGCCTGCCGTTGTCCATGAGCCGCACGGCGCCGGTGCTGAACCGGCCCCAGACCCCCAAGCCGCCGTTCCCCTATCGCGAGGAGCAGCTCGCCTACCCCAATCCGGCCTCTGGCCTGATGCTGGCGGGAACCCTGACCCTGCCGGAAGGCAAGGGGCCGTTCCCGGCCGTCATCCTGATCAGCGGGTCGGGAACCCAGGACCGCGACGAGACGGTCTTCGGCCATAAGCCGTTCCTGGTGCTGGCCGACGCCCTGACGCGCAAGGGCGTGGCGGTGCTGCGGGTCGACGACCGCGGCGCGGGCGGCTCGCAGGCCAGCCCAGGCTCGCCGCCGACGCTCTCGGCCCAGACGACCGACGTCGCCGCGGGCGTCGCCTTGTTGCGGACGCGCGCCGACGTCGACCCGGACCGCGTCGGCCTGATCGGTCACAGCGAAGGCGGCGAGATCGCAGCGCTCGTGGCCGCCCAGGACCCGCGCGTCGCGTTCCTGGTCCTGATGTCCGCCCCGGGCGTGAAGGGCGTCGACCTGCTGGCGACGCAGAACCGGGCGATCCTGGCGGCCAGCGGAATGCCCGAGGACCAGGTCGAAATCATGCTGAAGAACCAGCTGGAGCGGTGGCGCACCGCGCGAGACGCCGTCAGCGAGACGGCCGCCCGCGTCGAACTCAACGCCTTGGCCGACCGCCAGGGCTTGTCGCCGGAGTCTCCGCAGAGGCGGCAGATCCAGGCGCTGGCCTCGCCGGTCTGGCGCGAAATGCTCGCCGCCGATCCGGCCCCGGCGCTGGGGAAGATCAAGGTTCCGGTGCTGGCGATCGGCGGGACCAAGGATCTGCAGGTCGACGCCAAGACGAACCTCGCGGCGATCAAGGCGGCCCTGCCGGCGGGCGGCGACGTCACCATCAAGGAGATGCTGGGCCTCAACCACCTCCTTCAGACGGCGAACACCGGCATGATGACCGAGTACATGCAGATCGAGGAGACCATCGCGCCCACGGCCCTATCGACCATCGTCGACTGGACCGTCGCCCACGCGACCAAGGCCCACTGAGGGATCGCGGGGCCGTCAGAGCCCGACCGGAGGAAACGCCATGACCCTATCCCGCCGGGGCCTGCTCGCCGCCGCGCCCGCCCTGCTGGCGGCCGGATCGGCGATGGCCGCGCGTCCCGTTCAGAGCCAGAAAGGCTTCGTCGCCGTCGACAAGGGCCGTCTATCCCTCGACGGCAAGCCCTACCGCTTCGCCGGCGCGAACCTCTGGTACGGCGCCTGGCTGGGCGCGCCGGCGTCGTTCGGGGACCTGGAGCGGCTGAGGCGCGAGCTGGATCGGCTCAAGGGCCTGGGCGTCACCAACCTCCGCGTCCTCGGCGCGGGCGAGCGCTCGCCGGCCAAGGCGGCCGTTTCGCCGACCTTCCAGGAGGAGCCGGGCGTCTATCGCCAGGAGTTGCTGAAGGGCCTCGACGTCCTGCTGGCCGAGATGGCCAAGCGCGACATGAAGGCGGTCATCTACGTCAACAACTTCTGGGACTGGTCGGGCGGCATGCCGGCCTATCTGAACTGGGTCGGGAACGGCCCGTGGTTCCAGCAGGGCGACCCAGCCCATCCGTGGCCCGAATATCCCGACTATTCGGCGCGCTTCTACGGCGACGCCAAGGCCAACGCCCTGTTCCTGCGCTACCTGCGCGGCCTGGTCGGCCGGATGAACACCGTGACCGGCAAGGCCTATCGCGACGATCCCACGATCATGGCCTGGCAGTTGGCCAACGAGCCCCGCCCGGGCGGGACGGCCGCCTTTGGCGACCGCAACATGGCGGTGTTCCAGCAGTGGATCCGCGACACCTCGACGATCATCAAGACGCTGGATCCGCGCCACCTGGTCTGCACCGGCAGCGAGGGCCTCAAGGGCTGCCTCGAGAACGAGGCCTGCGTGGTCGACGCCCACAGGCCGACGACGATCGACTACGTCACCGCCCACGTCTGGCCCAACAACTGGGGCTGGATCGATCCCAAGAACCAGCCGGCGACCTACGAGGCCGGCGAGGCGCGTTGCCGCGACTATGTCGCCCGCCACATCGCCATCGCCCGCCAGCTGGGCAAGCCGCTGGTGATCGAAGAGTTCGGCCTGATCCGCGAGGCGCGCGCCTTCGCCCCCGGCTCGGCCACCGCCGACAAGGACCGCTTCTACCGGACGATCTACGGCTTGGCCCTGGCCGACATGAAGGCCGGCGGCCCCACGGCGGGGACCAACTTCTGGGCTTGGAACGGCGAGGGCCGCGCCCAGCATCCCGACGCCTGGTTCGCGGCCGGCGACAAGAGCTTCGTCGGCGATCCGCCGCAGGAGGAGCAGGGCCTGTACGGCGTCTTCGACACCGACGCCTCGACCCTGGCGGTGATCGCCGAGCACGCGGCGGCGGTGCGGGCGCTAGGCTAGCGTCTGCCCGCGAACCGCGTCGGCGAGACGCCGAACCGGCGGGTGAAGGCTTCGGCGAACGCGGCCGGGCTCTGGTAGCCGCAGTCCAGCGCCGTCTCGGTGACGCTGACGCCGGCCGACAGGCGGGTCACGGCGTGGATCAGCCGCGCTTTCTGCCGCCAGGCCTCCAGCGACAGGCCTGTCTCGGCGGGGAACAAGCGCTGCAGGGTGCGCAGACTGGCGCCCGCCTCCCTCGCGATGTCGGCCAGCGCGCGACCGTCGGCGGGGTCGCGCCGCCAGATTTCCGCCACGCGGAGGGCGCGCGCGTCCCGCGGCAAGGGAAGGCTAAGGTCCTCGCGCCGCGCCGAGATCAGCAGGTCGACCAGCAGACCGGCCAGACGGTCATGCTCGGGGCGGTCGGGGGCCAGCATTCCGATCGCCAGGATATGCAGGATCAGTTCGCGCAGCAGCGGCGCGACCTCAAGGGCCTCGGGCGCCTTGGGCAGAGGGTCAGATCGCGGTCTGTCGATATAGAGCGTGCGCAGGGCCACCTCGCCCTGGACGACGATGGCGTGAGGGACGCCGGCCGGAAGCCAGATCGCCCGCGTGGGCGGGATCGTCCAGGCCGCCGCCTCGGTCGTCACCCGCATGACGCCCGACGCCGCGAAGACCAGTTGCCCCCAGGCGTGCCGGTGCGCGCCCAGCGTGGTCCCGGCGTAGAAGGTCGCCGCCAGGGTGCGGACGTCGAAGCCGTCGCCGCTCAATCACCGGCCTCGGCGAAGACCCCGGGCTCGTACTGCATGGCGCCGACCAGATTGCCCTCCGGGTCCTCGAAATAGATCAGCGTGCCCACGCCCTCGATCTTGTAGGGCGGCATGACGATCTTGCCGCCGCCCGCCTCGACCGCCTTGATCGTTGCCTGGATGTCCTCGACCCCGAAGCTGGGCTCGAAGCTGGTCATTCGCACGCCGGCAACGATCTCCCGTCGGTCCTGCAAGGCGCCCAGCACGCCCTGCCCCGCGTTCTTGATCTGGTAGAACCCCGGCGGCCCCCATGGATCGAAAACCCAGCCGAAGACCGCGCCATAGAAGCGTCTCGCGCGCCCCGTATCGTCGGCGTTGATCGCGAAATGTCGGAAGATGGCCGCCATGGATCGTCTCTCCTCGTCCCGTCCACGTCGCGAGCAAAGCACGTCGGCGCGCGGCGCGCTTGCGATAATATGCCGATCATACGCGCTCACGCGCCAACGGCGACAAAGGGATTGCCACCGGTGTCATCCATGATACCGCTAAGGCGAGGCGCTCGTCAGAAGCCGCCGGAGGAGACTTGATGGACCCTGACCGCCGCACCCTGATCACTGGCGCCGCCGCCGCGGCCGCTTACGCCGCCCTGCCCGGCAGCGGCTTCACGGCCGAGAAGCGGTCCCCCGTGGTCAAGACGACCAACGGCAAGGTGCGCGGCTATCTCGACGGCGAGGTCAGCGTCTTCAAGGGCCTGCGTTACGGCGCCGACACCGGCGGCGCGCGGCGGTTCATGCCGCCGGTCCCGCCCGAGCCCTGGACCGACGTGAAGGACGCGCTCGCCTACGGCCCGGCCTCGATGCAGACCGGCAAGGGCGAGGAGGGCGAGCCCCTCTCGGAAGACTGCCTGTTCCTGAACGTCTGGACGCCGGCGAAGGCTGGGAAGAACGGCTTGGCGGACGGCGGCAAGCGGCCGGTGATGTTCTACATCCACGGCGGCGCCTATAACGGCGGATCGGGGGCCAGCCCCTGGTACGAGGGGACCAAGCTCGCCAAGCGCGGCGACGTGGTGGTGGTCACGGTAAACCACCGCCTGAACGCCTTCGGCTATCTCTATCTGGCCCGCATCTTCAACGATCCCAGCGTCGCCGACAGCGGCAACGCCGGCCAGCTAGACCTCGTTTTGGCCCTGCGGTGGGTGCGCGACAACATCGCCGCCTTCGGGGGCGATCCGGACCGGGTGATGCTGTTTGGCCAGTCGGGCGGCGGGGCCAAGATCGCCACCCTGATGGGCATGCCGGCCGCCAAGGGCCTCTTCCACCGCGCCGCCACCATGAGCGGCCAGCAGGTCACGGTCGGCGGGCCATTCAACGCCACCCGCCGCGCCAAGGCGTTCCTGGACAAGCTCGCGATCAAGGACCTGGCCGCCCTGCGCGCCCTGCCGCCCGCCGAGATGCTGAACGGCCTGAAGGCCGTCGATCCGATCGCCGCCTCGGGCGGGGTCTATATGGGTCCGGTGCTGGACGAGCGGAGCCTGACCCGCCACCCGTTCTTCCCCGACGCCGCGCCCGAGGGGCTGGCCGTGCCGATGATGTGCGGCAACACCCACGACGAGACCAAGGGCTTCATCGGCTGGGACGCCAAGGCCTTCCCCCAGACCTGGGACGAGGTGGTCGCCAGGCTGCCGGGCCAGTTCAACGCCCGCATCGACATCGACCCCGAGACGGTCGTGGCCTTCTACCGCCAGACCTATCCGAACTATTCGCCGGCCGACGTCTATTTCGCCGCCTCGACCGCCGGGCGCTCGTGGAAGGCGGCGATCATCCAGGCCGAGGAGCGGGCCCGCGCCGGCGCGCCGGCCTATGTCTATCAGGTCAATTGGAAGTCGCCGATCCAGGGCGGGATCTTCGGCGCGCCGCACACGATCGACATCGGCCTGGTGTTCGGCACGCTGGACGCCAAGGGCTCGATCGTCGGAACGGGACCGGAGTCGGTCGCCATGTCGAACACGATGAGCGACGCCTTCGTGAACTTCGCCCGCGCCGGCGATCCGAACGGCGGCGCCCTGCCCAAGTGGGAGCCCTATACGCTGGAGCGCCGCCAGACGATGGTGTTCGACAACGCCTCCCGCATGGAGGACGACCCGCGCGGGGCCGAGCGCCGGTTCTTCAACCGCGTGCCCTTCACCCAGTTCGGGACCTGACCTTCAGGCAAAGAAAAAGGGCGAGCCCGAAGGCTCGCCCCAGTCGAGATCGGCGCGAACGCCGTCTCGGTATCTCTTAGCGGAACAGGCTCAGGATCGACGAGCTCGAAGAGTTCGCGATCGACAGCGCTTGCACGCCAAGCTGTTGCTTGGTTTGCAGCGACTGCAGCTTGGCGCTTTCCTTGGCCAGGTCGGCGTCCACCAGGTTGCCAACGCCAGCTTCCAGGCTGTCTTGCAGCTTGCCGACGAAGGTCAGCTGCGTGTCGAGACCGGTCGAGCTGGTGCCCAGGGCCGCCAGCTTGTTGGTCGCGGTGCCGATGGCCTTGTCGATGTCGGCCAGCTTGGTCTTGGCGTCGGCCGCGCTGGTGAAGCTGTACGTAGCCGACAGACCCAGGCCCGTCAGGGTCAGGTCCTGCACCTTCACGGTGAAGGCCGAACCGTCCGTGTTGGCCAGGAAGGTCAGCTTTTGAGTGGTGCTGTCGGCGACGCTGCTGCCATTGAACTTGGCGTTGGTCGCGGCCTTGGAAATCTGGTCGCGCAGCGAGTTGAAGTCAGCCTGCAGCGCGTTGAACGAGGCCGTGTTCAGCGAGGTGTCGGAAGCGGCGAGAACCTTTTCCTTCATCTTGCCGAGCAGGTCGGTGATGGCGTCGCCGGCGGCCAGGGCCACGTCGATGGTGGACTGACCGCGTTGCAGCGAGTCCTTGACCGAGTTCAGCGACGAGGCGGTGGCCGATTGGTTCTTGGCCATGGCCCAGATGGCGCCGTTGTCCTTGGCGGTGCCGACCTTCTTGCCGGTGTTGATGCGCTGCTGGGTGACCTGCAGCTCAGCATTGGTGGCGTTCAGGTTTTGCAGGGCGATAAGGGCCCCAGAGTTCGTATTGATGCTGTTCAGCGCCATAACGAAACAACTCCTATTCGAGGTGTCCCGACGTCATTTTGACTGCCGGTGGGCGTTTTACCCGCAGCAAGTATCCACAATCGTGCTTTCGACTTCGTTTAAAGAAAATAGATATAGAATTAACTTATCGAACTATTTTGTTAATCGTAAAATCGAATTTTACTGAAAATTCGGCGAGGCATGTGAAAACTATGTCTCAAAATGAAACATCCAAGTGAATCCAAAACATAGATTTATTAACCCTGATTCACAGCACCTGAACCGCCCGATCGGCGCACGGCTCCGTCGGCGCGGGCGGGACCCGACGCGAGCGGCACGGCTTCGCCGCGGCGCGAATGGTCACGATGAACAGCAGCGACGACCAGATATCGGACAGAAGACGAACAGCGCGACGCATCGGGGGAGCCTCCTTGTCTCCTTCCAACGAAGAAGAGGCCGGCAGGCTCCCTCGCGCGTGACGGGGCCCTACTGGCGGCGGGTCACCACGACCGGCTGGCCGACATAGTCGATGGCGGCCTCGGCGACGTCGAAGTCCGTCGGCTTGTCGCCCGGACCGACGAAGCGAACCTTGAACGTTCGCCGTTCGACCATGCCGTCATAGCGGCCCGAGCGGGCGCCGATGGTCAGGCGGCCGCTGGCCTCGTCATAGCTGACTGGGATGCGGCTATAGGCCCCGCGCTGGTAGGCCATCGACAGGCCGTCGTCCTCGTAGAGCTCGAACCGGCCGTCCTGGCCCGTGTAGACGACGAAGGTGATCGGCGCGTCGGGCTTCTCGCCGACATATTGCTGGACCTCGGTCATCGGCACGATCGCGCCAGCCTTGACGAACAGCGGCATGCGCGACAGCGGCGCCTGGGCCTTGATCGTCTGGCCGCCAGCGTGGCGCTGGCCGGTCTCGAAGTCGTACCAGAACGCCCCCGCCGGCAGGTAGACCTCGCGCGAGCGGGCCTTGAACGCCGTCACCGGCGCGACCAGGAAGGCCGAGCCGTAGAGGTACTCGTCGTCGATGTTTCGCGCCATCAGGTCATCGGGGAAGTCCATGACCAGGCCGCGCATGATGCTGGCGTCGCGGTGGTAGGTCTCGCCCGCCAGGGTCAGGGTGTAGGGCATCAGCCGGTAGCGCAGGGCGTCGTACCAGGCCAGGCTCTGATAGACCTCCGAGCCCTCGGGCGCGAGGTTGTAGATCTCGCGGTACGGGAACTCGCCGTGGCTGCGGAACAGCGGGCTGAAGGCGCCGAACTGGAACCAGCGCAGGTTCAGCTCGCGCCACTCGTCCAGGTGCTTGGGATCCTGGTTGGTGTAGCGGTCCTCGACCGAGAAGCCGCCGATGTCGGTGGTCCAGTTGGGCAGGCCCGACATCGAGAGATTCACCCCCGCCGAGATCTGGTCGCGGAAGTCGTCCCAGCGGGCCACGACGTCGCCGCTCCACACCGCCACGCCGTGGCGCTGGATACCGCCGAAGGCCGAGCGCGACAGGATGAAGCTGCGCTTGTTGGGATCGAGGTCGTGTTCGCCCTCGAAGACGCCCTGGGTGTGGATCAGCGGATAGGAATTGAAGAACTCGGCGCCCGGTCCCATCGCGGTCGGCCCCATGCGCAGGGTGCGCTCGGGGATGTCGAGGTTGGAGTGCATGTCCGGCTCGTCGCTGTCCATCCACCAGGCGTCGACGCCGTAGCGCTTCAGGCTGTCCTTGACCTGGCGCCAGTAGATGTCGCGCGCTTCCTTCGAATAGGGGTCGTAGAACGAGTTGGCGTAGCCGGGCCCCACCCAGTCGACCGCGCCCTGCTCGATGTTGCGCCTGTACATGTGGCCCTTGGCGTCGAGTTCCTTGAAGTGCTCGGTCCACGGATAGAACTTGGCCCAGATCGAGATCATGAAGCGGCCGTTCATCCCGTGGATGTCGTCCAGCATCTTCTGGGGATCGGGAAAGCGCGTCTCGTCGAACCTGTGGCTGCCCCACTGGTCGTCCTTCCAGTAGCGCCAGTCCATCACGACGTTGTCGATCGGCAGCTTGCGGGCCCGGTATTCCTTGAGAACCCCGACGATCTCTCCTTGCGTCTCGTAGCGCTGGCGGCTCTGCCAGAAACCGTAGGCCCAGCGCGGCATGGCCTGCGCCTTGCCGGTCAGCTGGCGATAGCCCGACACCACCTGGTCGAGGTTCTCCCCCGAGACGAAGTAGTAGTCGACCGCGTGGGCCACGTCCGAGGTGAGGGTCAGCGACCTCTGCTGGGCGGCGGGCAGCGGGTCGTTGTGCAGCAGGGCGATGTAGCCGTCGTCCGGCGTCCACTCGATCCGCACCTTGTGGCGCGTCCCCGCCTTCATCGGCGCCGTGAAGTTGTGGAACCACGGGTTCCAGTTCTGCCGCCAGCGGTCGATCTTCAGCTGACCGTCGACCCACAGCTTGGCGTAGCTGGATGAGTACAGCTTGAACTTCTGGACGCCGCTGGTCTTGGCCTCGACGGAGCCCTCCCACACGACGCTGGCGCCCTTCAGCGGCTTCTTGTCGGCCCCCATCAGCTCGGCCGGCCAGCCCGGCAGGTCCTTCAGGTGCTGGTAGTTCACGTCGGTCTCGACGCGGGTCAGCTTCAGCTGGCCGCCCACATAGTACTTGGCCGTGAAGCCGCCGGCCTTGCCGCTGGCGTCGAATAGCGTGAGGTCGCGCGAGGCCAGGGCGTAGGGCTTGGGATCGCCAAAGCGCGTGATCCCGTTGTTGTCCCACAGCACCCCGTAGTTGCGTGTCGACAGCACGAACGGGATGGCGATGTCGCGATTGTATTGGGCCAGCTCGACGTCCTGGCCGTTGTAGTTCATCTGGCCGTTCTGATGCTGGCCCAGGCCATAGAAGCCCTCATCCGTGTTCGGATTGAACCGCTGGCTGACGGCGTAGAAGCCCTGGCCGTCGATGGTCAGCGGCTTGAACGCCGAGCGGCCCTGCTCGGCGAGGACCGTCTTGCCCGAAGCGTCCTTGAACGAGACCGCGCCGTCCTTCAGCGTCACCTCGGCCGTGGCCTCGCCCGCGTTCAGCACGACCTTGTCGCCGACCTCCGACACCGTGAAGCCGGAGGTCTTCGGCGCGGCGATCACCATCAGGCTGGGCGGGACCTTGATCTCGTCCGTCGGCGAGGCGGTGACGCGGATCGTCCGGTCGTTCATCACCCGCAGCCGGACTTTCTTGGCCGGGCCGGAAGCGGGCGTGACGATCACCCCGTCGGCGGTCCGCTCGAAGTCCAGAGCGAACGCCGAGGTCGAGGCCATCAGGGCGCTCCAGGAAACCACCGCCGCCAAACGCCAGACGCCCATCCGCATCCTCCTTCTTCGAGCGCCTTGATAGCGCTATCAGTCGTTGGGGAGACACTCGCCGGCCGGAGCCGCCTTGGCGAGTCCCAAAGTGGTCGTAGGCGGCGCGATTGCGCGGCCTAATATTGTACTATAAATCCCCTCCGAAAGCGGGCGACGTTGGCCCGGCGTTAGGGACGATCATGAGCGACGGGAACACGGGACGGCGACGCGCGACAGCGAAGGTCAAAGCCTGATGGACCAGGATATCGTGATCGTCGGCGACTGGGGCACCTCGCGCCTAAGGCTGTGGCTGCGCCAGGGCAAGAGCGTCATCCACCGCCGCGACGGCCCGGGCGTTTCGGCCCTGACCGACACCCCCGAAAAGACTTTCCTCGACCTGGTCGGCGACTGGCGCGAGGCCAAGCCGGCCGGCGCGATCCTGTGCGGCATGGTCGGCTCCAGCATCGGCTGGACGCTCGCCCCCTACGCCCCCTGCCCCGCCGATCCGGCGGCGATCGCCCAACGTACGATCCGGCTGGAGGCCGACGGCCTGCCGGTGACCCTGGTCCCTGGTCTCTCCTGCGTGAACCCGCTGGGCGGTCCCGACGTGATGCGCGGCGAGGAGACCCAGGTCTTCGGCGCCCTGTCGCTGAACCCCACCCTCCAGACCGGTCGTCACCTGCTCGTCTTGCCCGGCACCCACAACAAGTGGACCGTGGTCGAGGACGGCAAGGTCACGGGCTTCGTCACCGCCCCCGTCGGCGAGACCTTCGCCCTGCTCAAGAAACATTCGACCCTGGCGGCCGGCGGCGGAAGCCAGGCCGACGGCTCGGCGGAAGGCTTCGCCCTGGGCCTCTCGCGCATCGCCGAGCATGGCGCCGCGCGCCTGCCCCACCTGATGTTCGAGACCCGCGCCCGCCAGTTGCTGGACGGCATGAGCCCGGCCGACGCCATGGGCTATCTCTCCGGCCTCTTGATCGGCGCCGACGTCGACGCGGCCCGCGACTGGTTCGGACCGATGGACGCCGTGACCGTGATCGGCGCGGGCGCCCTCAGCGACCTCTATGTCCAGGCCCTGGCCAAGTTCGAGGTGGCCGCGTCCGTCGTCGACGGCGACGCGGCCGTGCTCGCGGGCCTTTCCGCGATCTCCAGATCCCAAGAGAAGTGAAGCTTATGACCAACGCCGCTCCGCCCCCCATCGTGGCCATCCTGCGCGGCGTGAAGCCGACCGAGATCGTAGACATCGCCGCCGCCCTGGTCGCCGCCGGGATCAAGGGCATCGAGGTGCCGATGAACTCGCCCGACCCGCTGGAGAGCATCGGCAAGCTGTGCGACGCCTTCGGCGACCAGGCCCTGTGCGGCGCCGGCACGGTGCTGGCGCCCGAGGTCGTGGACCAGGTCGCCGGCGTCGGCGGCAAGCTGATCGTCACGCCCAACACCGACGCCACCGTGATCACGCGCGCCGTCGAACTGGGCCTGACCGCCATGCCGGGCTTTGCGACGCCGTCCGAGGCCTTCGTGGCCGTGAAGGCCGGCGCCAAGGCGCTGAAGCTCTATCCGGCCAGCTCGTTCGGTCCCAGCCACATCAAGGCCGTCAAGGACGTGCTGCCCAAGGACATCCTGGTCTACGCGGTCGGCGGCGTGGGCGCGGCCAATCTCGAGCCCTGGCGCGCGGCGGGCGTGGCCGGCATCGGGGTCGGCGGCGAGCTCTACCGGCCGGGCTACACCGCCCAGGAGGTCGGCGAACGGGCCGCCGCCCTGGTCGCGGCCTGGAACACCTGATCCGCGAACGACGCTCGGGGGGAGCTGATGGGGATCTGGCTCGGCGAGGCCAAGCGCGCAAAGGGATCGCCAATGCGGCGCCTGTCGCATTTTGACGCGCGCCTTCGTGTGAACGCTCTTGCCGAAAGCAGGCGGCGCGGCTGTATTCGGCCCAATAGATTCCGCGGTTCAGCGGACACGATCACCATGGGGAGCGGCGGTCATCTCACGGCCGCCGCCAGAGGAAAGAAGATCCGTCAATGCGCACCCAGCCGGGCCTGAGCCTGACTTACGGCCTGGTGGAGCAGCTGGGCCAAGCGATCGTCACCGGCGAATACGCCACCGTGGGCTTCCCGACCGAGGGGGAGCTGTCCAAGCAGTTCGGCGCCAGCCGCACCGTCACCCGCGAGGCGGTCAAGATGCTAACCGCCAAGGGCCTGCTCAGCGCCCGTCCGCGCCACGGCACCGTTGTCGAGCCCGAGGCCGAGTGGAACATGCTCGACCCGGACGTGCTGCGCTGGCTGCTGGAACGCAAGTTCTCCTTGCGCCTGCTGGCCGACTTCACCGAGATGCGCTTAGGGATAGAACCGGCCGCCGCGGCCCTGGCCGCGCGCAACGCCGACGAGGCCGGGCTGGAGGAGATCCGCAAGGGCCTTCGCCGGATGAAGGCCGCCGCCGAGGGCGAGGACGACCCGCTGTCGGCCGACATCGCCTTCCACATCGCCATCCTCGACGCGACCAAGAACCCGTTCTATCGCGAGCTGCACGAGCTGGTGAACACGGCCCTGCGCATCTCGATCCGCTTCACCAACCGGATCAAGGGCCGCACCGCCTCGATCCCCTCGCACGAGGACGTGGCCGAGGCGATCATCGCCCGCGACGCCGACAAGGCCCAGGCGGCCATGCGCGAGATCATCGTCGATGTTCTGGAGCTGATCCGCGCCGCGTCTCCAAGCACGGAATCCGAGGCCGCCCGCCGCGAGGCGTGATCTTTCGAAAACGACTCGCGGGTCGCATGGCCAAGGTTTAATGTGGCGACGCTTGGCCGAAAGGCGGCGGACCCTTAAAGTTCTTGGCATGGACAAGGGCGATCCCTCTGTGACGGACCAGGTCGAGGCGCTCGACCGTCTCACCGAGCGTGAGCGTGAGTGCCTGCGTCTGGTCGATCGGCACATGAGCTCCAAGGAGATCGCCCGCGAGCTGGGCCTCTCCAAGCACACTGTCGACTGGCATCTGGACAAGGCGCGGCGCCGGCTGGGCGCGGCCGACCGCTACGACGCGGCGCGTCGGGTGTTCGATCGCGCGCGCCAGGCCGACGCCGGCGCCACGGCCCCCGTTACCCCTCCCCCTGTCACGCCCCCCTCGCCCCCCCCTGTCACCCCCCCTCCGATCGCGTCGGGGTCCGATCCGGCGCGGCTAGGCGAACACCCTTCTTCACGGTCTCCTGATCTCGCTGAGGAAGGAGCTTCCCGTGACCGAACTGACCCCCTATCAGAAAGAAGCCATTGGCCGGGCGACCTATATGCGCCAGGACATCATGAGCTTCCGGAACAGCTGGCCGGCCCTGAATTCGGCCGAGCTGCTGCCGCCCATCACCTGGAGCGAACTCGAGCGCCAGTTGATGAGCCTGTCGGCGACGCCGGATGGCGCGGCCATGGTCCACGACCTGGTGGCGGCCACGCGCAAGCAAGCTTCGTTCAAGCCCAGCGAGCTGGTGATGCGGGAGATCCTCTGCATCGCGAGCGCCGTGATGGACGAGACGTTCCCGTCGGACTTCTCGTCTTCGGACTCGGAGCTGGACGACCTAACCATCTAAGCGTCCCGCTTCGGTTGGCCTTCATCGCGGCCGTGATGATCGTAACCGCGCTCGCGTTCGGTTCGATCCTGGCGGGGCTCCACGCACTCGAAGGCCTGCTGCCTTAAGAGACCTCGCCCGAGGAGCCGGGCGCCTACTCCAACCATCAACATTGGCAACGCGCCGGTCTCGCCGGCGTGAAGGAGACCGCTCATGCTCAAGGAACGCCGCCAAGCCGCCCAATCCGTGGCAGACGCCCTGTTCGCCGCGGAGAAGGCTATCGACGCCGCCATCGCTTCCACGGCCACCCTCGCCGCCCTGATGCCCGCCAGCCGCCAGGCGGCGAACCTCTCGGCGCTGATCGGCCAGGACGCCCTGATGTCGGCCGTCAACACGATGCAGGCGCTGGCCACGGCGCGCGAAGGCATCGTCACGACCCACAAGCACCTGTCGGTGGCCCAGCACGACATCGGCCTCGCCGCCGTGAGCTTCGACGACAGCGACGAGTTCGGCCAGGCGCCCGAGAAGCCGGCCGGCATGGCCAAGACCAAGCGCCGCCTGACCGTCGCCGCCTAAAGCCTTAGGGTTCGCCCCCCGCGCCGGCGCAGCTCATCTTCTGGGATGAGCGGCCTTCGGCGCCGGTGGCGGAGCTTCCAGGCTTCGATTAAACGCATGATCCTCGCCGGCTGCCGCTGGCGAGGATCTTTGCAATCTGGCGGAAGGACGCCAACCTAACGCGATGGCGCTCAACCATCCCTATCAGTGGGCCAGCCTCGCGGCCTTGCTCATTTCAACCGGTGTCGCGCTTTGGCGAGGCGGCTGGCCCGAACGGCTGGCCGGCGCGGCCATGATCGTTGCGTGGTTCTCCACCGGGTGGCTGTATGACAGCAAGCTGCGGTTCGGCCCCCAGAGCGCCGCGTTCTTCGTCGACGTCGCCCTGATGTTGGTGCTGCTGTTCATCGCCCTGCGATCGAACCGGTGGTGGCCGATGTGGGCCTGCGGCTTTCACGCCCTCAGCCTGATCCTGATGCTGGCGACCCTGGCCGACCCCCGGATTCCCAACCGCGCCAGCCTGGTCGCCGGCGGGGGCATGTTCAGCTACCTGACCATGGCCGCGCTGTTCTGCGGGGCCTTGCCGCGCCGTCGTCGGCCTGACGCCGCGTCACCGCTGACATAGCCTCGAACGCCTGTTTCACTCCTCGCAACAGGGGCGCGCGCGCCCACACAAGGAGGAGGAAACCCATGGGCGAAGCCTATATCGTGGCGGCCGCGCGGACGGCCGGGGGACGCAAGGGCGGCAAGGTCTCGGGCTGGCATCCGGCCGATCTGGGCGGCGTCATTCTCGACGCGCTGGTCGATCGCACCGGCGCCGATCCGGCGCTGATCGAGGACGTGATCATGGGCTGCGTCGGCCAGGTCGGCGAGCAGGGCCTGAACGTCGCCCGCAACGCCATCCTCGCCTCCAAGCTGCCCGAGAGCGTGCCCGGCACCTCGGTCGATCGCCAGTGCGGCTCGTCGCAGCAGGCCATCCACTTCGCCGCCGCCACCGTGATGTCGGGCGCGATGGACATCGTCATCGCCGCCGGCGTCGAAAGCATGAGCCGCGTGCCGATGGGCCTGTCCTCGCAGCTGCCCTACAAGAACGGCTTTGGCACCTACAAGAGCCCGCGCATCGAGGACAAGTACCCCGGCATCCAGTTCAGCCAGTTCATGGGCGCCGAGATGATGGCCAAGAAGTACGACCTCTCGCGGGCCGACCTCGACGCCTTCGCGCTCGAAAGCCACAAGCGCGCCATGGCCGCGACCAAGGGCGGCAAGTTCGCCGCCGAGATCGTGCCGATCGACGTCAAGCTGGAAGACGGCAAGACCGAGCGCCACGAGATCGACGAAGGCATCCGCTGGGACGCCTCGCTGGAGTCGATCGGCTCGGTGAAGCTGCTGGCCGAGGACGGCCGGATCACCGCCGCCACCTCCAGCCAGATCTGCGACGGCGCGGCCGGCGTGATGATCGTCAACGAGCGCGGCCTGAAGGCCCTGGGCGTCGAGCCGCTGGCCCGCATCCACCACATGACCGTGATCGGCCACGACCCGGTGATCATGCTGGAGGCCCCGATCCCCGCCACCCTGAAGGCGCTGGAGCGAGCCGGCATGAGGATCGGCGACATCGATCTTTATGAGGTCAACGAGGCCTTCGCCTCGGTGCCGACGGCCTGGCTCAAGGTCACCGGCGGCGATCCGGCCAAGCTGAACGTCAACGGCGGCGCCATCGCGCTGGGCCACCCGCTGGGCGGCTCGGGCGCCAAGCTGATGACCACCCTGGTCCACGCCCTGAAGGACCGCGGCGCCCGCTACGGTCTGCAGACCATGTGCGAAGGCGGCGGCCTGGCCAACGTCACGATCGTCGAGCGGCTGTAGCGTCCTTCTCCCCTTGCGGGAGAAGGTGTCATCCGCGGGATGACGGATGAGGGGTTTCGCCTGGCGACGCCGAGAAACCCCTCACCCGGCCTTCGGCCAACCTCTCCCGCAAGGGGAGAGGGGATGGAGAGACTTCATGATCACTCTCTACCACTGCCGCGACGCGCGCTCGTTCCGTCCGCTGTGGGCGCTGGAGGAGCTGGAGATCCCCTACGACCTCAAGCTGCTGCCGTTTCCGCCACGCTTCCACGCGCGGGCGTATCTGGACGAGAACCCGCTGGGCACCATTC
The DNA here is from genome assembly GCF_002742635.1 of Caulobacter sp. X. Classification (NCBI taxonomy): domain Bacteria; kingdom Pseudomonadati; phylum Pseudomonadota; class Alphaproteobacteria; order Caulobacterales; family Caulobacteraceae; genus Caulobacter; species Caulobacter sp. X. Next base: position 1,660,183 of record NZ_PEGF01000001.1, read on the forward strand.
CGCTGCTGGTCGACGGCGACACGCGGATGACCGAGTCCGCGGCGATGATCGAGTACCTGTCGACGCGCCACGGCGGCGGGCGGCTGTCGGTGCGGCCCGACGAGCCGGGCTACGGCGCCTATCTGAACGGCCTGGTCTATGGCGAGGCCACCCTGACCTTCCCCCAGACCCTGGTGCTGCGCTATGCGCGCCTGGAGCCCGAGGAACGCCGACAGCCGCAGGTCGCCGAGGACTACGCCCGCTGGTTCCTGGCCCGGTTGAAGGGACTGGAGGCGATCCTCGAGGGATCCGATTTCGTCGCCGCCGACCGCTTCACCGGCGCCGACATCTCGGTGGCCTACGCCTTGCTGCTGGCGAGCGCCCTGAAGCTGGACGGCGAGTTCCCGGCCGCGGTCGCCGACTATTGGAACCGGGTCAGCCAACGCCCCGCCTTCGCCCGCGCCAAGGCCGCGCAGAGCGCCGCTCCAGCAAGTGTTTGAACCTTCTTATCGTCTTACGGCAAATTAACTCAGCGACCGGGGGTTTGTCGGATAGAAGGCCGACGACGAACAACTGTCGCTGGGGATGAACGTGCTTTACCGGATCAATGGGCGCCGCCCGACCATGAGCGCGCTGGTCTTGGTCCTGGGGGTGAGCGCGATCGCCCTTTCCGGATGCGGCGACAAGAAGCCGAAGAAGGCCAAGACCGCTCCGGCCGCCTCGGCCACCGTCAGCGTGGTCAGCGTCGCCAGCCAGCCGATCGCCCGCCAGATCAACGCCACGGGCACCATCTCGCCCTGGGAAGAGGTGCCGGTCGGCGCCGAGACCGGCGGCCTGACGGCCGTGTCGGTCAACGCCGAGGAGGGCCAGGTGGTCCAGGCCGGCCAAGTGCTGGTCAAGCTGAACGACGCCCTGATCAGCGCCCAGCTGCGCCAGCAGGAGGCGTCCGTCGCCAGCGCCCGCGCCACCCTGGCCGAGGCCCAGGCCGCCCTGGCCCGCGCCCGCGAGCTGCAGGCCAAGGGCTACCTGTCCCAAGCCTCGCTGGACACCGCCACCGCCAAGCAGGGCACGGCCGCCGCCAACCTCGCCGCCGCCGAGGCCGCGCGGGGCGAAACCGCCGCGCGCCTGGCCCAGACCTCGATCCGCGCGCCGGTCGGCGGCCTGATCAGCCGCCGCAGCGTCACCAAGGGCCAGATCGTCACCACCGGCTCGGAGCTCTTCCGCATCGTCCGCGACAGCCGCCTGGAAGTCGACGCCGAGATCCCCGAAACAGACCTGGGCGCGGTGAAGGCCGGCATGCCGGCGACCGTCTATTCCGACAAGATCGGCGAGATGAGCGGCCGCGTTCGGATCGTCACCTCGGAAGTCAACGCCACCAGCCGACTGGGCGTGGCGCGCGTGGCCCTGTCGTCGATGGGCGGCTTCCGCCCAGGCATGTTCGCCCGCGTCCGCATCGACGCCGGCGACCAGCCCGCGCTCGTCGTGCCCAGCGCCTCGGTGCTGTACCGCGAGAACCGTCCGGGCGTGTTCGTCGTCGACAACGCCAGGAAGGCGCACTTCCGCCGGATCCAGATCCTGACCACCACCGGCGACCGCGTCGCCGCCACCGGCCTCTCCGCCGGTGATCAGGTCGTGGTCGAGGGTGCCGGATTCCTGGGCGAGGGCGATCTGGTGCGCGTCAGCGCCGCCTCGCCCAAGCCCGCTCGCTAGAGGACGCTTCGATGCGCAACATCTCGTCCTGGGCGATCAAGAACCCGATCCCCGTCATCCTGCTGTTCCTGCTGCTGACCATCGCGGGCATCGCGGGCTTCCGCTCGATGCGGATCAACAACAATCCCGACGTCGACCTGCCGATCGTCGTCGTCACGGCCGTGCGCCCCGGCGCCGCGCCCAGCGAGCTGGAGACCCAGGTCACGCGCCTGATCGAGGACTCCATCGCGGGCCTGGGCCAGGTGCGGCACACCAACTCGACGATCGTGGACGGCGCCTCGACCACGGTGATCGAGTTCGAGCTGGGCGTGGACCACGAGCGCGTCACCAACGACGTGCGCAACGCCATGTCCAACCTGCGCGGCTCGCTGCCCCAGGACATGCAGGAACCGACCGTCACCCGGGTCGACATCTCCGGCGACGACCTGATCACCTACGTCGTCAAGGCCCCGACCCTGACGCCCGAGCAGCGCAGCTGGTTCGTCGACAACGACGTCAGTCGTGCGTTGCTGGCCATCCGCGGCGTCGGCGAGGTCAATCGCCGAGGCGGCGTCAATCGCGAGATCGAGGTCGCGCTCGATCCCGACCGCCTGGCCGCGCGCGGCGTCACCGCCGCCGCTGTCAGCCAGGCCCTGGTCTCCTCGAACGCCGACCTGCCGGGCGGCCGCGTGACCATCTCCGGCGCCGAACGGGCCATCCGCACCCTGGGCGCGGCCGGCTCGGTCGAGCAGCTGCGCGAGACCCGGGTGCCGCTGTCCGGCGGCGGGGCCGTGCGCCTGGCCGACCTGGGCACGGTGACCGACCACTGGGCCGAGCCGCGCTCGCGCGCCCGCTTCGACGGCCAGGAGGTCGTGACCTTCTCGATGATCCGCTCGCGCGGCGCGTCGGAAGTCCAGACCGCCGAGAAGGTCCGCAAGGCCGTCGAGAAGCTCGACAAGGAACACCCCGAGGTCCAGATCGAAGAGATCACCTCGAACGTGAAGTACATCGAGGAGAGCTATCTGGCCTCGATGGAAGCGCTGATTATCGGCGCCATCCTGGCGGTGCTGGTGGTGCTGCTGTTCCTGCGCGACTGGCGCGCCACCCTGCTGGCGGCCGTGGCTATCCCGACCTCGCTGTTGCCCACCTTCGCGGTGCTGGCGCCGATGGGTCAGTCGCTGAACGGCGTCACCTTGCTGGCCCTGTCGCTGACCGTCGGCATCCTGGTCGACGACGCCATCGTCGAGATCGAGAACATCGTCCGCCACATGCGCGGCGGCAAAAGCCCCTACGCGGCGGCGATGGAGGCGGCCGACGAGATCGGCCTGGCCGTCGTCGCCACCACCTTCACCATCGTGGCGGTGTTCGCGCCCGTGGGCTTCATGCCGGGCATCATCGGCCAGTTCTTCAAGGCCTTCGCCCTGGCGGCCTGTATCTCGGTGCTGTTCTCGCTGGTCGTGGCCCGCCTGCTGACGCCGCTGATGGGCGCCTACATGCTCAAGGCCGACCACAAGCACGAGGACAAGGATCCGCCCTGGATGGGTCCCTATCTGAAGAGCCTGAACTGGGGCCTGAACAACCGCTGGAAAGTCCTGCTGATGGGCATTCCGATGTTCGCGTTCTCGATCTTCCTGGCGACCCGCCTGCCGTTCGAGTTCCAGCCCCAGGCCGACCGCGGCCGGTCCGAGTTCTCGATCGAGTTGCCGCCGGGGGCCACGCTGGACGAGACCGACGCCGTCGTGCAGCGCGTGACCCGCGAGCTGCGGGCCCGCAAGGAAGTGGTCAGCGTCTACGCCTCGGTCGGCCGCAACAACGCGGTCAACAAGGGCCAGGTCACCGCCGACCTGACCGACAAGGGTCAGCGGATCAGCCAGCAGGCGTTCAGCCGCCAGATGGTCGACCAGTTCGCCGCCATCCCGGGCGCGCGGATCGGCGCGGGCAGCAACAACGGCGGCGGCCCGTCGAACGGCGGCAGCTACACGCTCAGTCTGGTCAGCGACAACGGCCCGGCCCTGGAAGCCGCCGCCCGCAAGGTCGAGGCCGAGATGCGCTCGGTCCCAGGCCTGGCGCACGTGGTCAACACGGCCGCGATCGCTCGCCCCGAGATCGTCGTGACGCCGCGTCCCGACCAGGCCGCCCGCGCCGGCGTCTCGGCCGGCGCCATCTCCCAGGCCGTGCGCGTGGCGACCATCGGCGACGTCGACCAGAACCTGCCCAAGTACAATCTGGGCGACCGCCAGGTGCCGATCCGCCTGCGTCTGAACGACGACGCGCGCGGCGACATCGCGGTGCTGCAGACCCTGCAGGTCCCCTCGTCCAACGGCCCCGTGCCGCTGAACGCCGTGGCGGACGTGCGCTTCGGCGCCGGCCCCTCGCAGATCGACCGCCGCGACCGCTCGCGCGTGGCGACGATCACCGCCGAGCTGGACGGCATCGTCGTCGGCGAAGCCCAGACCCGCGTCCACGCCCTGCCGTCGGTCAAAAACCTGCCGCCGGGCGTCAAGGAAGTGGCCGCCGGCGACGCCGAGTTCATCGCCGAGATGGTCAGCGGCTTCATGGGCGCGCTGATCACCGGCATCCTCCTGATGTACGTCGTGCTGGTGCTGCTGTTCCGCAGCTTCGCCCACCCGATCACCATCATGGTCGCCCTGCCGCTGGCCATCGGCGGCGCGTTCGGCCTGCTGGTCATCGCCAAGTCCAGCTTCTCGATCTCGACCCTGATCGGGATCCTGATGCTGATGGGCATCGCCGCCAAGAACTCGATCCTCCTGGTCGAGTACGCGATCATGGCGATGAAGGAACACGGCATGGACAAGCGCACGGCCATCGTCGACGCCGCCCACAAGCGGGCGCGGCCGATCCTGATGACCACCGTGGCCATGGGCGCGGGCATGCTGCCCACCGCCATCGGCCTGGGCGCCGAGGTCGAGTTCCGCGCCCCCATGGCGATCGCCGTCATCGGCGGTCTGATCACCTCGACCCTGCTGTCGCTGCTCTACATCCCGGTGGTGTTCATCCTGATGGACGGCCTGAAGACCCGTTCGGAACGGCTGATGCACAAGCTGTTCGGCCACCAGCACCACGCCGCCGCGCCGAAGGCGGCGGAGTAGCCGATAGGGCTCGTCGCAACGGAAAGGCCTCCGCCATCGCTGACGGAGGCCTTTCCTATTTCGCCTCTCCAACACCGTCATTCCCGCCCTTGTGGCGGGAACCCCTTGTTCAATGCGCACGTGCGGCGCAAGCGGACCGCCTGCGGTCCGCCCCATCTTCACCTGCGGCGGATAGAGGGTTTCCCGCCACAAGGGCGGGAATGACGGTGGTGTTGAGTTAGACCTCGGTCCTGGCCTATCCCCGCAACGCCTGCGCCACGACTGGCGCGAGCCGCTCGGCGATGATCCGCGCGCCCTCGGCGTTGGGGTGGATGCCGTCGCTCTGCATGTAGCGCGAGACCCCGATCACGCCGGTGAAGAAGTCGGGCGCGTAGAACACCCCCTCCTCTCGGGCCAGCTCCGGATAGACCTCGCTGAAGCGGCGGGCGTAGTCGATCCCCAGCAGGGCCGGCGCGCGCATGCCCGCCAGCACCACCCGGACGCCCCGGGCCTTCAGTCGGGTGACGATGGCGCGCAGGTTCTCGCGGGTCCAGGCGGGGTCGGCGCCCTGCAGCAGGTCGTTGCCGCCCAGGGCGACGACACAGACAGCGGTCTCGGGCGGAATGCGCTCGACCCGCGACAGCCCCGCCTTGGTCGTGTCGCCGATGGCGCCGAAGCCGAACACGCGGGCCTGGATCTTCATGGCGTCCAGGGTCCGCTGCAGCCAGGCGGGCAGCGCGCGATCCTGCGCCAGGCCAAGTCCCGCGGTGATGGAGTCGCCGAGCACGGTGACCAGCGGCGGAGGCTGCGGCGCCTTGCGGCGCGCGGCGGCTTGGACGGCGCTTGGGACGACGCCCGGGACGGCCAGGGCCAGCAGACCGCCCAGGAAAGCGCGACGGGGAGCGGGAGCGGTGTGGAACTTCTCCATGGATCGAACCGTATGTGTTGCCTGCCAACATGAAACGCGTTTGGCTTTGAACGCGGGATGAAGGGGAGAGGCGGCTATGCGTCGCAGGGTTCGCGAAATCTTGATCATCGGCGTCGCCATGGCGGCGCTGTCGGCCTGTGGCCAAAGCCAGTCCCAGACGGGTCCGGTGGGCTATGGGCCCAATCCGGCCCTGCCCGAGCCGCGCAAGAGCCTGATCCCGACCGTTAAGGTTTCGGACGTCGTCGGCTGGCCGTCGGGCGTGACGCCGACCGCGCCGGCGGGCTTCCGCGTGCAGCCCTTCGCCACGGGCCTCGACCATCCTCGCTGGCTGCTGGTCCTGCCCAACGGCGACGTGCTGGTCGCCGAAAGCGCCGCCCCGCCCAAGGCCGAGCCCCCGCACGGCCTGCGCGGCTTCTTCGAGACGATGCTGATGAAGAAGGCCGGCTCGGTCACGCCCAGCGCCAACCGCATCACCCTGCTGCGCGACGCCGACCACGACGGCGCAGCCGAGCTGAAGACGCCGTTCCTGACGAACCTCTATTCGCCGTTCGGCATGGCCCTGGTCGGCGACACGCTGTACGTCGCCAACGCCGACGCGATCGTCGCCTTCCCCTACAAGGCCGGCGAGACCCAGATCACCGCCGCGCCGCGCAAGATCGCCGACCTGCCGGGCGGGCCGATCAACCACCACTGGACCAAGAACATCATCGCCAGCAAGGACGGCTCGAAGCTCTATGCGACCGTCGGCTCGAACAGCAATGTCGGCGAGAACGGCATGCAGAACGAAGTCGACCGCGCGGCGATCCTGGAGGTCGACCTGGCGACGGGCGCCAAGCGCGTCTTCGCCTCGGGCCTGCGCAATCCCAACGGCATGGGCTGGAACCCGGCGACCGGCGAGCTGTGGACCTCTGTCAACGAGCGCGACGAACTCGGCAACGACCTGGTGCCCGACTACATGACCTCGGTGCGCGAGGGCGGTTTCTACGGTTGGCCCTACAGCTACTTCGGCCGCCACGTGGACAAGCGCGTCAAGGACAGCGACCGCCGCCCCGACCTCGTCGAGCGCGCCATCGTTCCCGACTACGCCCTGGGCGCCCACACCGCCTCGCTGGGCCTGACCTTCTATGAGGGCGCCAGCTTCCCGGCCCGCTACAAGGACGGCGTGTTCGTCGGCCAGCACGGCTCGTGGAACCGCAAGCCACAGGCCGGCTACAAGGTCGTGTTCGTGCCGTTCGCGGGCGGCAAGCCGGCGGGTCCCGTCGAGGACTTCCTGACGGGCTTCCTGAACAAGGACGGCAAGGCGCAAGGGCGTCCGGTGGGGGTGACGGTCGACACGTCCGGCGCGCTGCTGGTGGCCGATGACGTGGGGAACGCGGTCTGGCGGGTCAGCGCGGCGCGGTAGCGAGCTCCGCCTCGGCGCCGCGCACGATCAGGTCCAGCCCTCGCTCGAACAGGCCTTCGTGACCGCCGACGCGGTACTGGGCGATAGCTTCGGCGATCACCGGATAGGCCTGGGCGGCTTCGTCCAGCCTGGTCTGCTGACCCGTGCCGGCGATGGGCGAGGCCTGCTCCTCAAGCACGCAGCCGACGACATAGCGGCTGATGGCGACGAAGAGCTGCAAGGCCCGCCCCGGCGAAAACCCGGCCCGCACCAGCACCATGAGCTGGGCCTCGACATGATCGAGGTCGTCGGGCGCGGCCTCGGTGCCGGCGTGGATCCGAGCTCCGTCGCGATAGGACAACAGGGCCGTGCGAAAACTCCTGGCGTTGCGGCGGAAGAAGTCCTGCCACGCCTCGCCCTCGCGCGGCGCGCGCCCGTCGTGCGCCCGCGCCAAAATCTCGTCGTTGAGGGCGTCCAGAAGCGCCTGCTTGCTCTTGAAGTGCCAATAGAGCGCTGGCTGTCGCACGCCCAGGCGCTCGGCGATCGCGCGGGTCGACAGGGCGTCGACCCCGACCTCGTTCAGCAACTCCAGCGCCGTATCCAGGATGCGCCGCCGATCGACCTTCATGACGTTCCCGTTTGAATCAACTTGACCGCGCGGGCCATTTGGACTTTATCGCCGATAAGGGACTTTATCGATGATAAATTTTAATTTCGACCGCTCGCGAGCCGCCTTCGGCCTCATTCTGACCACCGTGGCGCTGGACGTGGCGGGCATCGGCTTGGTCATGCCGATCATTCCGCGCCTGCTGCGCGAGGTCGGCCACACCGGCGACCTGGGCTGGCGGTTCGGCGCCTTCCTCGGCCTCTACGCCCTGATGCAGTTCCTGTGCGCCCCGGTGCTGGGCGCGATCAGCGACAAGGTTGGCCGGCGCCCGGTGCTGCTGGTCTCGCTGGCGGGCGCGGCCATCGACTATGTGTTCATGGCTTTCGCGCCGTCCCTGGCCTGGCTGTTCGTCGGGCGGGCCATCGCGGGGATCACGGGGGCCAATATGGCCGTGGCCCAGGCCTACATCGCCGACATCACGCCCGAGGCCCAGCGAGCCCGACGCTTTGGCATGTTCAGCGCCATGTTCGGCGTCGGCTTCATCCTGGGCCCGATGCTGGGGGGCGTGCTGGGCGGGTTCTGGGTGCGCGCGCCGTTCATCGCGGCGGCCGTTCTGAACGGCGTCAACCTGCTGCTGGCCCTGTTCGCTCTGCCGGAGTCGCATCGCGAGCGGCGGACAGGACCGTTCGACCGCTCGGCCTTCAATCCGTTCGGCGCCTTGCGCTGGGCGACGGCCTTCCCCGCCCTGCTGCCGTTGCTGGCGGCCTACGCCATGCTGACCATCGTCGGCGAGGTCGGCGGCACGATCTGGGTGCTGTACGGCGAGGACAAATTCGCCTGGGATCCGTGGACCATCGGCTTCTCCCTCGCCGGCTTCGGCGTCTTCACGGCCCTGACCCAGGCCTTCCTCTCCGGGCCGTTGGCCGAACGTTTCGGAGAGCGGCGCACGCTGACGATCGGCATCCTCTGTGACGCCTTCGCCTATGTCGCCATTGCTCTGGCCGCCAAGGGCTGGATGGCCTTCCTGCTGCTGCCGATGTTCTGCCTGGGCGGCGTGGGCCAACCGTCCATCCAGTCGCTGCTGTCGGCGCAAGTGGGCGAAGACCAGCAAGGCCGGCTGCAGGGCGTGCTGGCCAGCCTAGCCAGCCTGGCCTCGATCATCGGCCCCGTGGTCATCGCCCAGGTCTATTTCGCCAGCCGCGGCTGGTTCCCCGGTCTCGTTTGGGTCGGGGGAGCGGCGGTCGGCCTGCTATGCCTGCCGATCTTGCTCAGCCGTTCGCAGCGGAAACTTGCACAACAAGACTGACTAGCCGTAACCTCCTCTCAAAATCCGGGAGGAGCCGCCGATGAAACTTGAACGCCTGCCGCCAGTGCGGACGTCGCTGTCGCCGACCAACCACCCGTACATGACCGGTCCCTGGACGCCGCAGCACGAGGAGGTCAACGCCTGGGACCTGGAGGTGCTGGAGGGCGCGATCCCGGCCGACCTGGACGGCGTCTATCTGCGCAACACCGAGAACCCCGTCCACGACCCGCTGGGCCGCTATCACCCGTTCGACGGCGACGGGATGATCCACCAGATCGAGTTCAAGGGCGGCCAGGCGACCTATCGCAACCGCTTCGTCCGCACCCGCTGCTTCGAGGCCGAGCAGGAGGTGAACGAGAGCCTGTGGGGCGGGCTGATGGACGGTCCCGGGACCTCCAAGCGTCCCGGCTTCGGCGCCCACGGATCGCTGAAGGACAGCGCCAGCACCGACATCGTCGTCCATAACGGCGAGGCGATCGCCACCTTCTACCAGTGCGGCGAGGCCTATCGCCTGGATCCTCTGACGCTGGAGACCCTGGGCGTGGCGTCCTGGGCCCCGCTGGACGGCGTCTCGGCCCATCCCAAGGTCGACGAGAACACCGGCGAGCTGTTGTTCTTCAACTACTCCAAGAGCTGGCCCTATATGCACTACGGCCTGGTCGGTCCGGACGGGAAGCGTAAGCTCTATCAGGGCGTGCCCCTGCCCGGCCCGCGCCTGCCGCATGATATGGCCTTCTCCGAGCATTGGGCGATCCTCAACGACCTGCCGGTGTTCTGGGACCAGGAGCTGATGGCGCGCGACATCCACGCCGTGCGCCTGCACAAGGGCCTGCCCAGCCGCTTCGCTCTCGTCCCCCGCCACGGCGGCGAGCCCCGCTGGTTCGAGGCCGAGCCGACCTATGTGCTGCACTGGCTGAATGCGTACGAGGACGGCGACGAGGTCGTGCTGGACGGCTACTTCCAGGAAAAGCCGATCCCGCGCCCGCTGGAAGGCGCGCCCGACGGCCACGGCCACCTGATGGCCTATCTGGACGAGCACAGCTTCCTGCCCAAGCTGCACCGCTGGCGCTTCAACCTGAAGACCGGCGAGACTAGCGAGAAGCATCTGGACGACCGGATCCTCGAGTTCGGCATGTTCAACCAGAAATACGCCGGCAAGCCCTATCGCTACGCCTATTCGACGACGACGCGGCCGGGCTGGTTCCTGTTCAACGGCTTCGTCAAGCACGACCTGGAGACGGGCGAGAGCTGGTCGATCACCCTGCCGGAGGGCCGCTACGCCAGCGAGGCGCCGTTCGCGCCGAAGGTGGGCGCGGTCGACGAGGACGACGGCTATCTGGTCAGCTTCATCATCGACGAGACCCGCGGAACCTCGGAGTGCGTGATCGTCGACGCCAAGCGCTTCGAGATCGTCTGCCGCGTGGCGCTGCCCCACAAGCTCAGCAGCGGCACGCACAGCGTCTGGGCGGGGCGGGAGATGCTGCGGGGGTAGCGGAAGCGCCCCCTCCGTCTCGTCGCTTCGCGCCGATCCACCTCCCCCGTTTGCACGGGGGAGGATGACGTTTCCTCCTCACCCGCGAAGCGGGGGAGGTGGCGCGATGCGGATACGCATCGTGACGGAGGGGGCGCTACTCTACGCTTAACCGCCCTTTCACGGCCGTCCGGTAATCCTGACGGCCTGATGCGCCGCCCTCTCCTCGCCCTCTTGATCCTGACGCTCGCCGGTCCCGCCGCCGCGCTGCAGGCCCAGAAGCCGAAGACTTCGACCTCGGTGCTGCCGGCGCACGAGTTGCCCGCGACCATCCTGCCGGCGCCGTGGGCCCTGACGCCCCGCCAGCCGGCGGGCGACCTCGATCGCTGCAACGCGATGTGCTCGCGCACCCGGTACTTCTGCGAGGCGCGCAACACCGAGTATTCCGGCTGCGGCGGAGACTGGGTGCTGTGCAACCGGTCCTGCGCCTCGGCCTACGCCACCACGCCGTTCGGGCGCTAAGCGCGTCAGCCCAAGTGTGGGCGGCTAGGCCGCCCGGACGCGCGCCCCGGACGCGCGCCAAGGAAGACGCGCCGCCTTCCGCAACGTCCGCTTGCCGGCTGGCATAACGCCGGTACACTCACCTGAACAACGATAAGTCAGGAGGGTGGGATGGCGACCAGGAACCCCCAAGCGCGGCTGCCGAAAGCCTGCGTGATCGGCGCCGGCTGCAGCGGCTTCACGACGATCAAGCGGCTGAAGGACTACGGGATCCCGTACGACTGCTTCGAGATGTCGGACGATATCGGGGGCACCTGGTACTACAAGAACCCCAACGGCATGTCGGCCTGCTACGACAGCCTGCATATCGACACGTCGAAGTGGCGGCTGGCGTTCGAGGATTTTCCCGTGCCGAGGGACTGGCCGGACTTTCCGCACCACGCGCAGCTCTTCCAGTACTTCAAGGATTATGTCGACCACTTCGGCCTGCGTCCGACCATCACCTTCAACACGCGGGTGGAGAAGGCCAAGCGCACGGCCGACGGCCTGTGGGCGGTGACGCTGTCGACCGGCGAGACACGGCTCTACGACGTGCTGTTCGTCTGCAACGGCCACCACTGGGATCCGCGCGTGCCGGAGTATCCGGGCGAGTTCGACGGCCCCGCCTTCCACGCTCACGCCTATTGCGACCCGTTCGATCCGGTCGACATGCGCGGCAAGAACGTCGTGGTGGTCGGCATGGGCAATTCGGCGATGGACATCGCCAGCGAGCTCTCGCAGCGCCCGATCGCCAAGAACCTGTGGGTCTCGGCCCGGCGCGGGGTGTGGGTGTTCCCCAAGTACCTGAACGGCAAGCCGGCGGACAAATCCGCCATGCCGGCCTGGATGCCGCGCAAGCTGGGCCTGGCCCTGTCCCGCTCGGTGCTGAAGAAGACCATCGGCAAGATGGAGGACTACGGCCTGCCCAAGCCCGACCACGAGCCGTTGGAGGCCCACCCCTCCGTCTCGGGCGAGTTCCTGACCCGCGCGGGCTGCGGCGACATCAAGTTCAAGCCGGCGATCAAGGCGCTGGAGGGCAAGCGCGTGCGCTTCGCCGACGACAGCGTCGAGGACGTCGACGCCATCGTCTTCGCCACCGGCTACAAGATCAGCTTCCCGTTCTTCGACGATCCGGAACTCCTGCCGGACGCCGACCACCGTTTCCCGCTGTTCAAGCGAATGATGAAGCCGGGCATTCCGAACCTCTTCTTCATGGGCCTGGCCCAGCCGCTGCCGACCCTGGTGAACTTCGCCGAGCAGCAGGCCAAGCTAGCCGCCGCCTATCTGGCCGGCCAGTACGCCCCGCCGCCTCGGGCGGAGATGGAGAAGATCATCGCCAAGGACGAGGAACGCCACACCGGCCACTTCTACGAGTCCGCCCGCCACACCATCCAGGTCGACTTCAACGTCTACTGCGCCGACCTGAAGAAGGAGATCGCCAAGGGCGAGGCCCGGGCCCGAAGCGCGGGCGGCAAGCTGCCGGTGGTGGCGCGGGCGGGGGTGAAATCGGACACGCTGCTGGCGAGCTAAAGCCCTTCCCCTTGGATGGGGAAGGGTTGGGATGGGGTGACACGGGTTCCGAAAAGGACGCGTCCTTGCCACTATCCACCGCCGCACACCCCATCCCCGCCCTTCCCCATCAAGGGGAAGGGAGAAGAAAGCCCCCATGCCCAAGATCACCTTCGACAAGGACACCCGCGCCAAGCTGGTCGCCGGCCTCTCGCACTATCTGCGGGACGAGCTGGACCTGGAGGTGAAGGGCTTCGACGCCGAATTCCTGCTGGACTTCGTGACCGAGCGCCTGGGTCCCTATTGGTACAACCAGGGCCTCCACGACGCCCAGGCCCTGTACCGCGAGAAGCTGGAGGCGATCAGCGAGGCCGTTTACGACATCGAACAGCCGGTCAAACCCTTATGAGCGCGGGGGCTTGCCGGGCGGAGCGGAATGAGGTCACGTTCCTGACGGCGCGTCATGATCGCGCCATCTCCGAGTCGGGCCCCATGTCGAACATCGCCTACTTCCCCAAGCCCCACATCGACCAGCGGCCGGGCAAGCGCGAGCGGACAAAGACCGCCAACCGCCAGGCCATCCTGGACGCGGCGCGCGAGGTGTTCGGCGAGCTGGGCTACGACGCGGCCACGGTGCGCGACATCATCCGCCGGACGGGTTTGGCCTCGGGCACCTTCTACAACTACTACAAGTCCAAGGAGGAGGTGTTCGACGCCCTGGCCGACGACGGCGCGCGTCGCTTCCGTCCGCTGCTGCGCGCCGAGTCCGAGAAGGCCGACGACTTTCCGTCGTTCCTGCGCGGGGCGATGCTGGCCTATTTCGACTTCCTGGCGAAGGAGCAGGAGAGCTGGCGCGTGGACCGGCCGGCCGGCGAGGCTATCCCGCACGCCCGCTCGACGCCCGAGTTGGCCGCCGTGTTCGACGAGGTCCGCGAAGCCTTCGCCCGGGTGCTGGCGCACGACAACGCCCCGCCAGTGGACCTGGACTACCTGACCTCGGCCTGCATCGCGATCGCCCGCGAGCTGGGCGACAAGATGCTGGAGCGGCGGCCGGTCGACACCGGGGCGGCCGCGGACTTCGCCGTCAAGCTGATCCTGGGCGGCGTTCCCGCCCTGCCGAAACTCTAAGAAAAACAACACAAAGGGAGGGGAAACATGGCCTCGGACGCCGCCCAGAAAGCCATACTGAAGCTGATCCTGTCGCTGCCCAGCCCGATCCTTCGGGCCATGTCGGGCGGCGGCGTGGTCTACAAGGGCGGACGCACCCTGGACCCGCGCTTTCAGTTCTTCGCCCAAGCGGCCAAGAAGCTGCCGCCGATGTCCACCCTCTCGCCGGCCGAGGCCGTGGCCGGCAGCGCCAAGGGCCTGGCCGCCGTCCAGGGACCGCTGGAGCCCGGCGTGCGCACCGAGAGCCTGTCGGTCGAGGGGCCCAATGGTCCGATCCCCTGCCGCGCCTATCGCCCCGAGAACCAGGACCTCCACGCCCCGCTGATCGTCTACGCCCACATGGGCGGCGGGGTGATCGGCGACCTTGAGACCTGCCACGCGTTCTGCTCGATCCTGGCCCGGATCGTCCGCACGGCGGTGATCTCGGTCGATTATCGCCTGGCGCCCGACCACAAGTTCCCGGCCGGGCTGGAAGACGTGCTGGCCGCCTATCGCTGGGCCCGCGACAACACCGCCCGCTTCGGCGCCTCGGCCGCGCCGCCCGCCATTGGCGGCGACAGCATGGGCGGCAACTTCTCGGCCATCGTCGCCCAGGAGATGAAGCGCAAGGGCGAGCCGCAGCCCTCGGCCCAGATCCTGATCTATCCGGCCGTCGACGTGGCCAGCGAGACGCCGTCGATGACCACCTTCGGCGACGCCTATCCGCTGACCCGCGAGACCATGGAGTGGTTCATGGGCCACTATATGGGCCCCGACGCCGACCCGGCCGACCCGCGCCTGTCGCCCGACCGCACCGAAGACCTCTCGGGCCTGGCCCCCGCCGTCATCGCCACCGCCGGCTTCGACCCGCTGACCGACCAGGGCGAAGCCTACGCCAAGCGTCTGCAGGCCGCGGGCGTGCCGGTGCGCTATCGCCGCTACGACAGCCTGGCCCACGCCTTCACGGCCTTCACCGGCGCGATCCCCGCGGCGGACGCGGCCTGCCGTGAGATCGCCAGCCTGGTGCGCGAGACGTTCGAGGCGCGGGGCGACTGATGCGCGCCCTCGTCGTCGAGGCCCTGGCGCCCGACTTCGGCGGCTGCGCGGTCCGTGAGGTCCCGACGCCCTCTCCCGGTCCCGGCGAGGTGCTGGTGCGCGTCCGCGCGGCCAGCGTGAACTTCCCCGACCTTCTGATGACGCGCGGCGAGTACCAGCTGAAGCCGCCCCTGCCTTTCACGCCGGGCCTGGACCTGGCCGGCGAGGTCGCGGCGCTGGGCGAGGGCGTCACCAGCCTGGCCGTCGGAGACGCCGTCGTGGGCGGCGCGCGGCTGGGCGGCTTCGCGCAATACGCCGTGCTGCCAGCCGAGGCGCTGAAGCCCAAGCCCGCCCGCCTGTCGTTCGCCGAGGCCGCCGCCTATGGCGCGGCCTACCTCACCGCCTATGTCGCCCTGGTGCGCCGCGCGCGGCTGGAGCCGGGTGAATGGGTGCTGGTCCATGGCGCCGCCGGCGGGGTGGGCCTTGCGGCCGTCGATCTCGCCAAGGCCCTGGGGGCGCGCGTCATCGCCACCTCGGCCTCCGACGACAAGCTGGCGAAGGTGCAGGCGCTGTACGCTCCCGACGCGGTGGTCAATGTGACGGGCGGCTTCCGCGACCGGGTGAAAGAGATCACCGGCGGCCACGGGGCGGACGTGATCTACGACCCCGTCGGCGGCGACGTGTTCGACGAGAGCGTCCGCTGCGTCGCCTTCGACGGCCGCCTGCTGGTGATCGGCTTCACCTCGGGGCGGATTCCGACGGTCTCGGTCAATATGCCGCTGATCAAGGGCTTCTCGGTGATGGGCGTGCGGGCCGGCGAATATGGCCGCCAGTTCCCGGACAAGGGCCGCGAGAACGCCGAGGCCGTATGGGCCATGGCCAACGAGGGCCGCATCCGGCCGCACGTCCACGCCGAACTCCCCCTTGACCGCTGGCGCGAGGCGTTCGACCTGCTGGCCCAGCGCAAGGTGGTGGGCAAGGCGGTGATCGTTCCGTAAGCCCCTGAACCGACTCAGGTTGACATCCCGCGCCCGTTCTTTTATCCACCGCCCCTCACTCGCGAGGCCCCAAGCTTCGCGTCCAACGTTTTGCATTTCGGAGCCACGTCGTGAAGCGCACCTTCCAGCCGTCGAAGCTCGTGCGTGCCCGCCGTCACGGCTACCGCGCGCGTATGGCCACCAAGAATGGCCAAAAGGTCGTCGCGCGTCGCCGCGCCAAGGGCCGCAAGCGCCTGACCGCCTAATTGCTCTTCCTCCTTCGGGAGGCGAGATCATGATCAAAGCCGCCTTTTCCACAGACCTGGTCTCAGGTTCTCGCCGGAAAGGCGGCTTTTTTCATGTCTGAAGCCCCGCTCCGCTTCGAACGGCTGCGCAAGCGCCCCGACTTCCTGCTGGCGGCCAAGGCCCCGGCCCTGTCGCGCGGCGCGGTGTTTATCCAGATGCGCAAGCGCTCCGACGAGGATCCGGTGGTCCGCGTCGGCTTCACCGCCACCAAGAAGATCGGCGGCGCCGTCGAGCGCAATCGCGCCAAGCGCCGTCTGCGCGAGGCCGCCCGGCTGGTCCTGCCCCTTCATGCGCGGCCTTCTCATGACTATGTCTTCATCGCGCGCGGCGGTACGGGCTCGCGCGAATGGGGACGTTTGCTTGACGATGTCAAAAGCGCGCTGATAAGCCTCGCCGCCGAGCACGATGGCGTGAGAAGCAAGGTCTCGCGGTCATCGTCGGGCGATCCGTCTTCCCTCGCCTCTTCCCAACAACCCGATCACACAGTTTCCGGTTAAGCGCTCCATGCAGAACGACAACAAAAACACGATGGCGTTCCTCGCCATCGCGTTCGCGATCCTGATCGGGTACCAGTTCTTCATCCTGGGTCCGCAGCAGAAGAAGGCCGAGGCCGAGTTGCGCGCCAAGAAGGCCGCGCAGCAGCAGACGGCGGCCCAGGCCGGCGTGCCGCTGGACGCCAACGGCAATCCCGCCCCGCTGCGCCTGTCGCGCGACGCCGCCAAGGCCCAAAGCCCGCGCATCGTGGTCGACACGCCCGCGCTGAAGGGCTCGATCGCCCTGAAGGGCGCTCGCATCGACGACCTCTTCCTGCGCAAGTACGCCGAGACGACCGACAAGAACTCGCCCCCGGTCGAGCTCTTCCGTCCGGAAGGCGCCGAGCACGCCTGGTTCGCCGATTTCGGCTGGAACGGCCTGAACCTGCCGGGCCTGCCCGACAGCCGCACCGTCTGGACCGCCGCGCCGGGCCAGGTGCTGCGCCCCAATTCGCCGGTCACCCTGACCTATGACAATGGCATGGGCCTGACCTTCACCCGCGTGATCGCGGTCGACGACCAGGCGATGTTCACCGTCACCGACAGCGTCAAAAACACCGGCGCCAACGCCTACCAGATGGCGCCCTACGCCCGCGTTCAGCGCCAGGGCATCACCGACCACCTGGGCAAGACCCAGATCGTCCACGAAGGCGCCATCGGCAATCTGGGCGGCGAGAAGAAAGAGCTGAAGTACGCCAAGTACCCCAAGTGGAAGAAGGACCAGAACCGTCAGTCCTTCGACTCCACCGGCGGCTGGACCGGCATCACCGACAAGTACTGGCTGGCCGCCCTGATCCCGAACCAGGACCAGGCGATCAAGGCCGAGTACCTGTTCACCAACGTGGCCGGCGTCGACATCTACGACGTCAACATCGTCGGCCCGACCCAGGCCCTGAACCCGGGCGCGACCCTGACGCAGAAGACCCGCCTGTTCGCCGGCGCCAAGACCGTGCCGCTGCTGCGCAAGTACGAGTTCAACGGCCAGGCGCCCGACTGGTGGAAGTTCTGGGATAGCCGCAAGGCCGACATCCCCCGCTTCGACTGGGCCGTGGACTGGGGCATGTTCAGCTTCTTCACGCGTCCGATCTTCAACGTGCTGGAGATCTTCTATCGCCTCGTCGGCAACTTCGGCCTGGCCATCATGCTTCTGACCGTCGTGCTCAAGCTCGTCCTCTACCCGATGGCGGACAAGAGCTACGAGTCGATGGCGAAGATGAAGAAGATCGCCCCCGAGGTCGAAAAGCTGAAGGCCAAGCACAAGGACGACCCGGCCAAGCAGCAGCAGGAGATGATGGCGCTGTATCAGAAGGAGAAGATCAACCCGATGATGGGCTGCCTTCCGATGCTGATCCAGATCCCGGTCTTCTACTCGCTGTACAAGGTGCTGACCGTCACCATCGAAATGCGCCACGCGCCGTTCTTCGGCTGGATCCAGGACCTGTCGGCCCGCGACCCGTCGACGATCTTCAACCTGTTCGGCGCGATCCCGTGGGATCCGGCGACCGCGCCGCTGATCGGCGCCTTCCTGGGCGGCCCGCTGCACATCGGCGTCTGGCCGCTGCTGTACGGCTTCACCATGTGGCTGACCACGGCGATGAACCCGCCGGCCGGCGACCCGATCCAGCAGCGCATCTTCCAGCTGTTCCCGATCATCTTCACCTTCACCCTGTCGCAGTTCGCGGTGGGCCTGGTGATCTACTGGTGCTGGAGCAACGTCCTGACCATCGTCCAGCAGTACGTGATGATGCGCCGCTACGGCGTCGAGAACCCAATCGACCGGATCATCGCGCGCCTGCAGGGCAAGACGGCTAGCGCGACCTGATGAGCGAAGAGGTCCTGTTCACGGATGAGGAGATCGAGCGGGCGCGGGTGTTCTTCGCCCAGCCGGTCTCGTTCATCATGGGCGCGGTGCGGATGGACGCCATGCCGTCCGCCGACCTGCCCGAAGTGGCCTTCGCCGGCCGCTCCAACGTCGGCAAGTCCAGCCTGATCAACGGCCTGGTCAACCAGAAGTACCTGGCCCGGGCGTCGAACGAGCCGGGCCGCACGCGGGAGATCAACTTCTTCCTGCTGGCCGAGCAGCTGCGCCTGGTCGACCTGCCCGGCTATGGCTTCGCCCGCGTCTCGCGCTCGATCGCCGACAAGTTCCAGGATCTGGGCCGCGCCTATCTGCGCGGCCGCGCGAACCTCAAGCGCGTCTATGTGCTGATCGACGCCCGCCACGGCCTGAAGAAGGTCGACCTGGAGGCGCTGGACGCCCTCGACGTGGCGGCGGTCAGCTACCAGATCGTCCTGACCAAGGCCGACAAGATCAAGCCGGCCGAGGTCGACAAGGTCGTCGCCGACACCCTGAAGGCCATCGCCAAGCGCCCGGCCGCCTTCCCGCGCGTCCTGGCGACCTCGTCCGAAAAGGGCCTGGGCCTGCCGGACCTGCGCGCCGAGATCGTGCGGGTCTGTATCGACGAATAGCCGATGCTCCCCTCCCACGCCGCGTAGGTTTGGGGATATGTTTGAGCCGTTAACCTTACGCTAGGGTTCCGCCGCCAGAACCCCGCCTCCCCGTTTCCAGAAAAGTCTCCCCCACCATGCATCGCCACGAACTGAAGACCTGGCCCAAGTACTTCGCCGCCGTCCGCTCCGGCCACAAGCGGTTCGAGATCCGCCGCAACGACCGCGAGTTCAAGGTCGGCGACATCCTGGTGCTGCGCGAGTTCGATCCCTCGACCGACACCTATACCGGCCAGTTCGAGGAGCGGCAGATCACCTTCCTCCTGTCGGAAGAGGATTATGGCGGCGTGATCCACGGCTTCGTGGCGATCGGCTTCGGCGATGTCGCCCCGCATCCGGACGCGGCCGACGACCTGACGCCCGAGGCGCTGGCCGACTGGCACGAGACCCAGGCCTCGAACGCCGCCCTGCGCGCCCAGGAGGCCCGCAAGGTCTCGGAGAGCTACGCCGAGAGCAACATGGGCGTCGCCCGCGACCGCCACGCGGCCGTGGCCGACTCCGCCGAGGCTGAAGCCGGCTTCCACGCCGCGGCGGCGCGGATCGTTCGCAAGGGGTGAGTTGAGGGTAGTTCCTCCCCCGCGAGCGGGGGAGGTGGCCCAGCGGGCCGGAGGGGGCTAGCTGGACGCTCGCCGCGTTCGCCCCCTCAGTCGCTGACGCGACAGCTCCCCCGCGAGCGGGGGAGCATCTTGAGGCTTAAGCCGCTTCGCTGATCTGCGCCGGGAACACGTCGTCCATGCGCAGGTAGCTGATCAGGCGGTTCTCGATCGAGATGATCGCCTGGAGATAGCGCAGCTCTTCGCCGACGTCCGGGGCCGGCTGCAGGCTGTCGCGCGGCACGGTGAAGGTTTCCGACACCGCGTCCACCAGGATGCCGGCCAGGCGGTCCTGGCACTCGACGACGACGATCACGTGGCGGGTCTCGGGGATGGTGACGCCCAGGCCCAGGCGGTTACGCAGGTCGATGACCGGCATGATCGCGCCGCGCAGGTTGATGACGCCGCGCAGATAGGCCGGGGCGTGGGGGATCGGGGTCGCGGGGGTCCAGCCGCGGATTTCGCGGACGGTCTTCACGTCGATGCAGAATTCCTGCTCGCCGATGCAGAACGAGATCAGCTCCAGAGCAGGCGCGGTGTTGTCGGTCATAAGCGGTCCCCGGGAACGTAAAGGCTGGTCCCAGGGCCGCGATTCGACGCGCTCCGGAACACCTTGCCAGATAAGCCCGAGCCGTCTTTAGCAAGCGTTAAGCCAAACCCGTTCCGGGCGCGCCCAAATGTCGCGGCGCCCCGAAATGAGTCGCCGCGACTTGGTTGGCTATTCCGACAGACCTTCGTCGCCGTCGTCGGCCAGATTGAACTCGTACCAGACGCCGTTCAGCACGCCGAAGGCGACGGCCAGGCCCAGGCCCAGGATCCAGGTGAAGTACCACATCGGATTGTCTCCTTCGGCTCAGTAGAGGTCGGGGTTGGTGGTCAGGGCGGCCGTGGTGCTGCGGCCCCACAGCACCTTGTAGACCCAGGCGGTGTAGAGCAGCACGATCGGCAGGAAGACGACCGTGACGACCAGCATGACGAAGAGGGTCAGGTGGCTGGACGAGGCGTTCCAGACCGTCAGGCTGGAGCGCGGATCGACCGAGCTGGGCAGGATGAACGGGAACATCGACAGGCCGACGGTGCCGATGATGCCCGCGGCCGAGGCCGACGAGCCGGCGAACGCCATCCAGGCCGACTTGGCCCGCAGGCCCAGCAGCGCCAGGCCCGCCCCGACGAAGCCCAGCACGGGGGCGGCGATGGTCCAGCCGTGGCGGCCGTAGTTGTCCAGCCAGGCGCCCGGGGCCCGCACGGCGGCGGCGCCGCGCAGCGGGTTCGACGGACCGGCCGCGTCGGCCAGGCCCTCGATCCGGAAGCCAAGGCCCCCGAACGCCACCCAGAAACCGCCGGCCGCGAACAGCACGATGCTGGCGAGACCCGCGATCTCGCCGATGCGGCGGGCGCGGTCGGCGACCGGGCCTTCCTCGCCCTTCACCGTGATCCAGGCCGCGCCGTGCAGCACCAGCATGGCCACCGACAACAGGCCGCACAGCAGGGCGAACGGCGAGAACAGCCCCAGGAACGTGCCGTCATAGAAGGCCCGCAGGTCGTCGTTCAGGCGGAAGGGCGCGCCTTGCAGCACATTGCCCAGGGCCACGCCAAAGCACAGCACCGGCACGAAGCCGCCGACGAACAGCGCCCAGTCCCAGAAGGACCGCCAGCGCGGATCGGGCCGCTTGGAGCGGTACTTGAAGCCCACCGGCCGCAGGATCATGGCCGCCAGGACCACGAACATGGCGAGGTAAAAGCCCGAGAAGCTGATGGCGTAGACGAACGGCCAGGCCGCGAAGATCGCGCCGCCGCCCAGGATGAACCACACCTGGTTGCCCTCCCAGGTCGCGCCGATGGTGTTGATCACCATCCGGCGCTCCTTGTCGGTCTTGGCGACGAAGGGCAGCAGGGCGCCGACACCCATGTCAAAGCCGTCGGTGAGGGCGAAGCCGATCAGCAGGATGCCGACCAGGGCCCACCAGAGGACGCGAAGCGTGGCGAAATCGACAGGAAGTTCCATGATGCTGGCTCCTCTTACGCCACGGCCGGTTCGGGTTCGGGCGAACCGTCGAGCGCGGGCTCATGCTGGGCGAAAGGCCCCTTCTTGATGGTCTTGAGGATCAGGCCGACCTCGACCACCGCCAGGGCGCCGTAAAGCAGGGTGAAGGCCGCGATGCTGGTCAGCAGCTGCGGGACGCTCAGGCTGGAGGCGCCCAGGAAGGTCGGCAGCACGCCGTCCACCGCCCAGGGCTGACGGCCCACCTCGGCCAGCACCCAGCCCAGCTCCGCCGACAGCCAGGGCAGCGGAATGGCCGCCACCGCCAGGGCCAGGAACCACTTGGTCTCATGCTTGCGCAGGGTGACCAGGACGAAGGCCGTGGCGAACAGGGCGATCATCAAAAAGCCGATGCCCGCCATGATCCGGAACGCCCAGAACATCACTGGCACCGGCGGCACGGTGTCCCACGCCGCCTTCTGGATCAGCTCGGGCGAGGCCTGACGCGGATCGGCGACATAGCGCTTGAGCAGCAGGGCGTAGCCGAGGTCTCGGCGATGCTGCTCGAAGGTCGCGCGGGCGGCCAGGTCGCTGGGATTGGCCTTCAGCGCCTCGACCGCGCCATAGGCGACAACGCCGGACTCGATGCGGTCCTGGGCCTTGGCGACCAGCTGGAAGATGCCTTCCACCGGCTTGTCGAAGCTGCGGGTGGCGATCAGGCCCAGCACATAGGGGATCTTGACCTCATAGTGGGTCTTGCGGTCGGCGAGGCTGGGCACGCCGAAGGCGGTCAGGCCGGCCGGGGCGGCTTCCGTCTCCCACATGGCCTCCAGGGCCGCGAGCTTCATTTTCTGGTTGTCGGTCAGGGCGTAGCCGCTCTCGTCGCCCAGCACGACCACCGACAGCGACGAGGCCAGGCCGAAGGCGGCGGCCACCGTCATCGAGCGCTTGGCGACGCCGACGTACTTGCCCTTCAGCAGATAGAAGGCCGAGATCCCCAGCACGAACACCGCGGCGATCACATAGCCGGCGCTGACGGTGTGCACGAACTTGGCCTGGGCCACCGGGTTGAACAGCACGTCGCGGAAGCTGGCGACCTCCATGCGCATGGTGTCGGGGTTGAACACCGCGCCGATCGGGTTCTGCATCCAGCCGTTGGCGACCAGGATCCACAGGGCCGAGAGGTTGGTGCCCAAGGCCACCATGAAGGTCACGAACAGGTGCCCCACCCGCGAGAGCTTGTCCCAACCGAAGAACATCAGCCCGACGAAGGTCGCCTCCAGGAAGAAGGCCATCAGGCCCTCGATCGCCAGCGGCGCGCCGAAGATGTCCCCGACATAGTGGGAGTAGTAGGACCAGTTCATCCCGAACTGGAACTCCATGGTGATCCCGGTCGCCACGCCCAGCACGAAATTGATGCCAAACAGCGTCCCCCAGAACCGGGTGACCGTGCGCCAGATCGGGCGCTTGGTCATGACGTAGATGCTCTCCATGATGACCAGCATGAAGGAGAGCCCCAGCGTCAGGGGCACGAACAGGAAGTGGTAGAGGGCCGTCAACGCGAACTGCAGTCGCGACAGGTCGATAACCGCGGGGTCCATGGACAACTCCGAGACAACGGTCGATACGCATGCCGACCGAGGACATCGTCCTATTCCGATCGGTTGCGCCGAACCTTGATCATGATCAAGGTTCGAGGGCGATGTCAGCCTACACTCAAGCCATGGGTTCCGGCATAGTACAGATTGACCACCCCCGCGTTTCCAAGGCCTGGTTGAAGCGGCGAGACCGGACCGCCGGCCCGGCCCTGCGCCGGTCCAAGGCCGTCGGCCTGCTGGACGGCCTGGCCGCGATCGGCTTCGCGGCCGGCCTGGCGTTCGGCGCCGACGCGATCGCCAATCATCGGAACCCCTTGATCTTTTCCGCCTGCCTGGCCGGCGTGCTGGCGGCGATGTTGCTGCGCGCTCTCTTGGCCTACGCCGGCGCCCGGACCGGGGCGAGGGCCGCCGCCGACGCCAAGGCCGACCTGCGCGCCGAGCTGGCGCGGTCGGTGTTCGGCGGCCCTCGGCGCTCGGCCGGCGAGGCGACCACCGCCCTCGTGGAGGGCGTCGAGGCGATGGACGGCTACTTCGCCCGCTTCCTGCCGGCGCGGATGTCGGCCGCCGCCCTGCCCCTTCTGATGATCGCGGTGGCGGCCATCGCCAGCCCGATCTGCGCGGCCATCATGCTGGCCACCCTGATCCCGTTCATCGCCGCCATGATCCTGGCCGGAACCGCCGCCGCGGCCGAGGCCCGCGCCCAGTTCCAAGCCCTTGAACGCCTTTCGGGCCTGTTCCTCGACCGCGTCCGCGCCCTGCCCGTCGTCCTGGCCTTCGAGGCCGAGGGAACGACGACCACCGCCCTCGGCCGCTCGGCCTCGGCCCTGGCCGAACGCACGCTGAAGGTGCTGCGGGTGGCCTTCCTGTCCTCGGCGGCCCTGGAGTTCTTCGCCGCCCTGTCGGTGGCCTTGGTGGCGGTCTATTGCGGCTTCAACCTGCTGCGCCTGCTGCCCTTCCCCGTTCCGGAACAGCTGGACCTGAAGCGCGCCTTCTTCGTGCTGGCCCTGGCGCCCGAGGTCTACGCGCCGATGCGGCGCTTGGCCGCCGCCTATCACGACCGCCAGGCCGCCGAGGCCGCCGCCGCGCGGCTCTCCACGTTCGAAGAGCCCTCCGCCGCCCCCATCGTCGCGCCGCTGCCCGCCGCCCCGGCGATCCGCTTCGAGGGCGTGACGATCCGCTATCCGGAGGCCGACGCGCCGGCCGTGGCCGGCTTCGACCTCGACGTCCCCGCCGGGGCGATCATCGCCCTGGTCGGGGCCAGCGGCGCGGGCAAGAGCTCGCTGCTGAACCTGCTCTTGGGCCTCTCGCCGCTGAGCGAAGGCCGCATCCTGATCGACGGCGCCCAGCGTCCGGTCACGGCGGCGGACGTCGCCTGGGCCGGCCAGTCGCCCCTGATCCTGCCCGCCTCGATCGCCGACAACATCGCCCTGTCGCGCCGCGACGCCTCGCGCGCCGAAATCGAGGCGGCCGCCCGCGACGCGGGGCTCGGCCCGGCCCTCGCCCAGCGCCCCGGCGGCCTCGACTTCGTGTTGGATGAGCGCGGCAGCGGCCTCTCCGGCGGCGAGCGGCGGCGCCTGTCCCTGGCCCGCGCCCTGCTGAAACCCGCGCCGATCCTGCTGCTGGACGAGCCGACCGCCAATCTCGACACCACGGCCGAGGCCCAGATGCTGACCGCCTTGCGCCGCGCCGCCCAGGGGCGCACGACCCTGATCGCCACCCACGCCGAGGCCGTCGCGGCCCTGGCGGACAAGGTGGTGCGGCTGTGAAGAAGACCGTGTCCACGCCCCTCGACGACCTGATCCGCGTCCAGAAGCGCGCCCACGCCGGCAATCTGCGCCTGGCCATCCTCAGCGCCGTGGTGGTCGGGGCGGCCTCGACCCTGCTGCTGGGCCTGTCGGGCTGGTTCATCGTCGCCAGCGCCGCCGCCGGCGCGGCGGGCCTGGGCGCCGCCCACGCCTTCAACGTGCTGCTGCCCAGCGCCGGCATCCGCCTGCTGGCGATCCTGCGCACCGCCGCCCGCTACGGAGAACGCCTGGCCGGACACGCCGCCGCCCTGCGGGCCCTGGCCGCCATCCGGCCGGCCGTCTTCGCCAGCCTGGCCGCCGCGCCGCCAGCGCAGGCCCTGGCCCTGTCGCGGGGCGAGGCCTCGGCCCGGCTGGTGCAGGACGTCGACGCCGTCGAGACCCGCTTCGTCCGCCTCTCCGCCCCCTGGAGCGCCGCCGCCGGCCTGGGGGCTGGGCTCTTGCTGACCGCCTTCGCCGGCTGGCTGCCGAGCCTCGTCATCCTGATCGCCGCCGGGGCCGCGATCCTGTCGGCCCGCGCCCTGGCCCGCCGCTACTCCGCCCCCGCCCGCGCCGCCGTCCAGACCAAGGTCGGGGCCCTGAAGGACAGCGCCGCCGCCCTGGTCTCGGCCTCGGCCGAGCTGCGCGCCTATGGTCTGGAAGCCTGGGCCGGCGACACCCTGAACCAGCGCGCCGCCGACCTTGAGGCCGCCCGCCTGACCGCCGCCCGCGCCCAGGGCCTGGTGCTGGCGAGCCAGGCGGCCATCCTCGGCGCGGCCGTCGCCGGCGCCATGGCCGCCGCGGCTCCAGCCGGCGCGCCGCTGGCCGCCCTGGCGGGCTTGGCCGCCGCCATGAGCGTCGAGGCCCTGGCGGGCCTGGCCCACGCCTTCGACCAGGACGGCGCGGCGCGGGAAGCGCGCGACCGGCTGAACGCCCTGCTGCGCCATCAGCCGCGCGCCCCCGCCAAGCCCCTGGCCGAAGCGCCCGCGCTGACGATCCTGGACCAGACCCTCCAGCCCGGCGAGCGCCTGGCGATCGCCGGCCCCTCGGGCTGCGGCAAGACAACCCTGGTCGAAACGCTTCTAGGCCTGCGCGAGACGCCCGCGCCCTTGCCCCGCGCCGCCTTCGCCTGGCTGCCGCAGGACGCCGGGCTGATCGCCGGGACCGTGCGCGAGAACCTGCGCCTGGCCGCCCCGCAAGCCAGCGACGCCGCGCTCTGGGAAGCCCTCGAGGACGCCGGCCTGGCCGATCGCGTCCGCGCCGCGCCGGGCGAGCTTGCCGCCTATCTGGGCGACGACGGCGAGCGCCTGTCGGGCGGCGAGCGCCGCCGCCTGGCCCTGGCCCGCGCCTATCTGCGCCCCGCGCCCTGGCTGCTGCTGGACGAGCCGACCGAAGGCCTGGACCCCGCGACCGAGGCCCGCGTGATCGAAGGCCTGGAGCGCCGCCTGGCGCGCACCGGCCAGGGTCTGGTGCTGATCAGCCACCGCCCGGCGCCCACCCGCCTCTGCGGCGGCGTGCTGCGCCTGGGCGCGCCGGCCGCGCACGAAAAAGGCCCGACGGTCGCGCCGCCGGGCCTTGTCGTCACGCCCTGAAGGCGCGGTTACTTCAGGTTCACTCGGATATGAGTCGCGAACAGCGCCAGCGCGAAGGCGGCGAACGCCACGATCACCATACCCAGATATGCGGTTTGCCCGTCGGACATGGAACGTCTCCCTTGATCGAAGACAAGAGCTTGAGCATTCGAGGGACGGCTCGCCTTGACCTGCCTCAAACCACGTCGCCTATAAGGGCCGCGTTTCCGTCGGAGTGTTTGCGCGGATGAAGCCCGCCCGAGGCCGGTCCTCGCCCCTGTTCAGCGATCCCTCGCCCGCCGCCTATGTCACGGCCCTGTTGTCGGTGATGGCGACGGCGGTCGCGCGCCTGTACCTGCC
Organism: Caulobacter sp. X; assembly: GCF_002742635.1. Classification (NCBI taxonomy): domain Bacteria; kingdom Pseudomonadati; phylum Pseudomonadota; class Alphaproteobacteria; order Caulobacterales; family Caulobacteraceae; genus Caulobacter; species Caulobacter sp. X. Next base: position 1,687,071 of record NZ_PEGF01000001.1, read on the forward strand.
CGAGGCCTTCACGGCCCCCTCGTCATTCCTGCTGTTCGTGCCGGCGGTGTTGATCAGCGCGGCGCTGGGCGGCGTGGGCCCCGGCGTGCTCGCGACCACCTTCGCCTGGGCGGCGGTGTGGTGGGTGACGCGCGACATCCCGTTCAACCTGGTCAGCGGCATCTGCGCGGCGATCTTCCTGTCGGTCGGCTTCGGCATGGCCGTGGGCGGCGGCTGGTTCCACGCCACGCGCCGACGAGCCGCGGCGGTCAACGACCATCTGAGCTCGATCCTCGACACCGTGCCCGACGCCGTGGTGGTCATCGACCGCCAGGGCTTGATGACCTCGTTCAGTCCCGCGGCCGAGCGGATGTTCGGCTGGACCGCCGAAGAGGTGGTGGGCAAGAACATCAGCCTGCTGATGCCCGAGCCCTACAAGGCCCAGCACGACGCCTATCTGGAGCGCTACGCCCGCACCGGCGAGCGGCGGATCATCGGTTCGGGCCGCGTCGTGGTCGGCAGCCGCAAGGACGGCTCGACCTTTCCGATGGAGCTGGCGGTCGGCGAGACCAAGGGCCGCACGCCCTCGTTCACCGGCTTCATCCGCGACCTGACCGAGAGCCAGGAGACCGAAACCCGCCTGCAGGAGCTGCAGAACGAGCTTGTCCACGTCTCGCGCCTGACGGCCATGGGCGAGATGGCCTCGACCCTGGCGCACGAGCTGAACCAGCCGCTGTCGGCCATCGCCAACCTCCTGACCGGCTCGCGCCGCCTGATGGATCGCGGCCGCGAGAGCGACCAGGCCAAGATCCGCGACGCCATCGACCGCGCCGCCGCCCAGGCCCTGCGGGCCGGCGAGGTGATCCACCGCATGCGCGACTTCGTCCGCCGCGGCGCCAGCGAGCGCGAGGCCGAGAGCCTGTCCAAGCTGATCGAGGAGGCCAGCGCCCTGGCCCTGATCGGCGAGAAGGAGCGTCAGGTTGACGTGCGCCTGAACCTCGATCCCAAGGCCGACGCGGTGTTCGCCGACCGGGTTCAGGTGCAGCAGGTGCTGCTGAACCTGATCCGCAACGGCATCGACGCCATGCAGGTTCAGGATCCCAAGAAGCGCGCCCTGCTCATCAGCAGCAACCTGACCGAGGAGGGCTGGTCGCGGGTCAGCGTCGACGACACCGGCCCCGGCATCGCGCCCGAGGTGCTGGAGCGCCTGTTCCAGCCGTTCATGACCACCAAGCCGCAAGGCATGGGCGTTGGCCTGTCGATCTCGCGCTCGATCATTGAGGCTCACGGCGGCCGCATCTGGGCCGAGGCCAACCCGGCCGGCGGCGCCCGCTTCTGCTTCACCCTACCGCCCGCCCCGGAAGCGGCGGAGACCAAGGAGACCGTCGATGAGTGACGCCCCCGTCGTGCATGTGGTCGACGACGACGAAAGCGCTCGCGATTCCCTGGCCTTCCTGCTGGAGTCCGCGGACTTCGAGGTCGTCGCCTACGCCAGCGCGCCCGCCTTCCTGGAGGCGCTGGAGACCGCCAAGCCCGGCGTGATCATCACCGACGTGCGCATGCCCGAGATGAGCGGCCAGGACCTGGTCGCGCGCCTCTCGACCCTCAAGGTCAAGATGCCGATCGTGATGATCACCGGCCATGGCGACATCCCCATGGCGGTGGAGGCCATGCGCTCGGGCGTCGTCGACTTCCTGGAGAAGCCCTTCTCGGAGTCGCGAATGCTGGACGCCCTGCAGCGGGCGTTCAAGTCGGTCGAGGCCGCGCCGGTCTCCACCGACCAGGCGGCGATCCTCAAGCGCATCGAGAGCCTGTCAGAGCGCGAGCGCCAGGTGCTGGACGGGGTGGTCGCCGGCCACGCCAACAAGGTCATCGCCCGCGAGCTGGGCATCAGCCCCCGCACGGTCGAGATCTACCGCGCCAAGCTGATGACCAAGATGCAGGCCGACAACCTGGCGGCCCTGGTCCGCATGACGCTGTCGGTGCGGGGGGGATAGGCTCGGGAGCGGAGCGCCCCCTCCGTCACGATGCGTATCCGCATCGCGACACCTCCCCCGCTTCGCGGGTGAGGAGGAAACCCCATCCTCCCCCGTGCAAACGGGGGAGGTGGATCGGCGCGAAGCGACGAGACGGAGGGGGCGCTACCCGCCCCTAGTGCTTCGCCAGCAGCGCCGCCAGCTCGCGGCCCAGCGAGTCGTCCAGCAGCGGCTTTTCCACGACGGTGACATCCTTGACGCCCTGGCGCTGGAAGCGCTGGGCGTCGCTGGTCAGGACGATGGTCGAGCGGCCGGGAACGGGCGTCGGCAGCGGCGCCGAGCCGTCGTCGATGATCACGCAGGCGGCGGCGCGGCAATCCAGGCACGACGAGCAGCTGTCGGCGCACGACGGCGCCGTCACGCTGTAGCCCTCGGTCTCCAAGGAGAACCGCAACGCCTCGCGCAAAGGCTCGTCCGCAACGAGCAGAAGGATCAGGGGCCGGACGTCGCCGTCCGACAGGTCGGGCCGGTCGCACATGACCAAAATCATCGCAGGCGGACAGGCCGCTGACTTTGATCCCGGTCAAAACGGGTTTGTAAAGGGGCGTCGCATAAGGGGTTTCCCTTAGCGAGGCTTCCTTAGGCGGCCCCCCCGAATTTCGCGACTTTTGCTTTGGCGCAATAACCCTCGGGCAACGAGGGGTTTCCAATGCTGTCTCCGATCCGCACCCAGAGCTTCGAACCGACCGTCCACCTCGATGGCGGTCTCGACGCCATCCTCGCAACGCCCTGCGCCTGCCCGCGCTTCGCCCGCGACGAGGAGATCTTCGGGGAAGGCGAAACCGCCGACTATGTCTATCAAGTCGTCTCGGGCGCGGTCCGGACCTACCGCATCCTGCGCGACGGCCGCCGCCAGATCGACGAGTTCCACTTCGCTGGCGACTATTTCGGCCTGGAGCTGGGCGAAGCCCACCGCGTCACGGCCGAGGCCATGACCGACACCACCATCCGCATGATCCGCCGCGGCGCGCTCAGCGACCTGGCCGCCAAGCGCGGCGACGCCGCCCGCGCCATCCTGCGCCTGACGGCCGAGGGCCTGCAGCGCAGCCAGGACCACGTGCTGATGCTGGGCCGCCGCTCGGCCCAGGAACGCGTCGCCGGTCTGCTGCTGGACATCGCCGAACGCACCCAGGCCAAGGCCGAACTGGACGTGCCGATGAGCCGCCAGGACATGGCCGACTATCTGGGCCTGACCATCGAGACCGTCTCGCGCACCCTGACCAGCCTGCAGGACGAGGGCCTGATCGCCCTGCCGACCGTCCGCCACGTGGTGCTGCAGGACCGCCGCGCTCTGGAGCGCATGACGGCCTAGACGCCCCCCTCGTCCGTCCGCTCCAGGCCCGCGATGGTCGCCTCCCGCTCGGGACCGACGTCGCTGACCGAGCGCAGGACCCCTTGGCGCAGGGCGTAGGCCAGCATGGCCGCCAGGATCAGGGCGTTTAGCACGAACGGCCCCCAGCCGATCTTCTCGTAGAGCAGCACGAACAGCGGCGCGACGACCACGTTCAGGCCGTTGATCGCCGCGATCGCCCCCGCCGCGCCGGCCTGGTCCTTGGCGTGGACCGACAGCGACGCGCCCGCCGTGAAGCCGGGACGCGCGAAGCCGTAACCCAGGCAGGCGATCGCGTAGCCGATGGCCACCGCCGCATAGTCCGGCGCGAAGGCCACCACCGCATTGCCCAGCACCGCCGCGCCCGCGCCCCAGCGCATCAGCTCGCGCGGGCCCATGCGGAACATGCGGATCAGGCCCCACTGGGCCAGCAGTCCCGCCACGGCGCCCGCCGCCATCGCCAGGGTGATGAAGCCCTGCGCCTTGACCGGCGGCAGGCCCAGCTTGTCGATGATCAGAAAGCCCAGGGTCTGGGTCTGGGCCGTCTGGCACGAGGCCACCAGGAAGCCATAGATCAGGAACGGCTTCAGGCGCGGATCGCGCCACAGCGCCGCCCCCTCGCCGCGCCAGGGCAGGCCGACCTTGCGGCGCGGCGGCGTGTCGCCGCGGCCGGGTTTGAAGGTCTCGGGCAGGCCGCGCTTGACGACGACCAGCATGATCGCCGCGATCAGGGCGAAGGCGAACATCGGTCCGGCCAGACCCACGACCGGCAGCACGAACAGCGGCGCCAGCAACGGGCCGACCACGGTCCCCAGACCGAAGGCCCCGGCCAGGGTCGCCATGGTCTGGGTGCGCTCCTCGCGGCTGGTGCGGTCGGCCATATAGGCCTGGGTCGCCGGGTTGGCGGCCGAGCCGACGCCGCCGAACAGCGCGCGGCACAGCAGGAACAGCATGAAGATCACCATCGGCGGCGCCAGGTGACGCAGGCCCGCCGACACCACGATCGCGCACAGCAGCATCGAGACGCAGAAGCCGGAAAGTCCCAGCATGATCAAGGGCTTGCGGCCTCGCAGATCCGACTGACGGGCCCACAGCGGCGAGGTGATCGCCCATAGCACCGCCGATAGCGAGAAGATGGCCGCGACCATGGCGTCGGGGATGCCGATCTGCCGGCCGATGGCGGGCAGAACGGACAACATGCCGTTGTTCCCCATCGCCGTCGCGACGGACACGCCAAACAGGATGGCGAACGGCGTCCGGTTGTCCCGGCTTTGTGATGTCTCCCCAGTCATCAAACGATCGTTAGACCCGCCCGCGCGCCCGCGCAACGTGTCGCGGCGCGAGCCCGCCCTTAATCGTCGCGGCGGGAACCTTGGATTAAGCATTAACTCCCATGATGCGGGCTCAAACTCGGGGTCGGCTGCGCACCATGTTTCAGATCATCGGCATCGTCCTGCTCTTCGGCCTGGTGTTCGGTTCGTTCATCATGTCTGGCGGCAAGATGGACGTTATCATCGAGGCCGCGCCGCACGAGCTGATGTGTATTCTGGGCGCGGGCATCGCCTCGTTCCTGATCTCGAACTCGATGACGGTCGTCAAAGGCACGGCCGCGGGCTTCGGCAAGATCTTCAAGGGCCCCAAGTGGAAGCCGGCCGACTATCGCGACCTACTGTCCCTGCTGTTCCTGCTGACCAAGACGATGAAGTCCAAGGGCGTCATCGCCCTGGAAAGCCACATCGAAAAGCCGCACGAGAGCAAGATCTTCGAGCGCTACCCGAAGATCACCCACGACCACTTCGCCGTCGACTTCATCTGCGACACCCTGCGGATGATGACCATGAACCTGGAGGATCCCCACCAGGTCGAAGACGCGATGGAAAAGCAGCTCGAGAAGCACCACCACGAGGCGCTCGAGCCGGCCCACGCCCTGCAAAGCCTGGCCGACGCCCTGCCGGCCCTCGGCATCGTCGCCGCCGTGCTGGGCGTGATCAAGACCATGGGCTCGATCACCGAGCCGCCGGCCGTGCTGGGCGCCATGATCGGCGGCGCGCTGGTCGGCACCTTCCTGGGCGTGTTCCTGGCCTATGGCCTGGTCGCCCCGTTCGCCACCCGCCTATCGGCCGTGGTCAACGAGGACGGCGCCTTCTACAAGATCATCCAGGCCGTCCTGGTCGCCCACCTGCACGGCAACGCCGCGCAGATCTCGGTCGAGATCGGTCGCGGCAACGTGCCCTCGCCCGCCCAACCCAGCTTCGCCGAGCTGGAAGAAGCGCTGCAACAGATCCCAAATGAATAATGCGACACGTTCGGGCTCTCGCGTTTGCGCGGAGCCCTGAACACGTTATGCCTTCTGGCAAGACGTCGAAGGACGCGTTGACTCGGAAGGGAAACCTCATGCGCACCACCATGCTCCGTAAGCTCATCATCGCCGGCGTGGCCGTGTCGGCCCTGTCGCTGGCCGCTTGTGGCAAGAAGGAAGAAGGCGGGGACGAGAGCGCCGCCGCCAAGGCCGCCGCCGCCGACGCCAGCACCGTGACCGAAGCCGCCTCGGCCCAGGACCAGGCCGCCGCCGACGCCAACAAGGAAGCCGCCGCCGCCGCCAACGCCCCGGTCGATCCGGCCGACGCCGCCGCCACGGGCGCCACCACGACCACCGCCCCGGCCGACGCCTCGGCCACGGCTGCCGCCGACGCCAAGCCGGCCGAGAAGAAGGCGGCGCACTAAGCTCGACGCTTCGCGAATTTCAGAGGGCCGTCTCCCCGTGAGGCGGCCCTTTTTCGTTGACGCCCGCCCCGCCCCGGCGCTCTAGCAGCCGCATGGATCCCACCGCCCCTTCCAGCCCCCTCGTCTGGCGCGAGGACGGCCTGCCGCAGTCCAGCCTGTACGGCGACGTCTACTTCTCCAGCGTCGACGGCCTGGCCGAGACGCGGGCGGTGTTCCTGCAAGGCTGCGGCCTGCCGGAACGGTTCGCCGGACGCCGCGACTTCGTCGTGGGCGAGCTGGGCTTCGGCTCGGGCCTGAACATCGCCGCCCTGCTGGACCTGTGGCGGCGCGAGAAGCCGGCCGGCGCGCGCCTGCGGGTCTTCTCGATCGAGGCCCACCCGCTGGAGCGCGAAGAGGCCGCCCGCATCCTGGCGCACTGGCCCGAACTGGGCGAGGCGGCGCGGGCGCTGCTGGACGCCTGGCCTGGCCAGGCGCGCGGCTTCCATCGCGTCGACCTGCCCGCCTTCGACGCGGTGCTGGACCTGGCGGTGATGGACGTGGTCGAGGCGCTGGAGGCCTGGGACGGCGCGGCCGACGCCTGGTTCCTGGACGGCTTCTCGCCCGCCCTGAACCCGGCCATGTGGCGCGAGGAGGTGCTAGCCGCCGTCGCCGCCCGCTCGGCGCCCGGCGCGCGCGCGGCGACCTTCACCGTGGCCGGCGCCGTGCGGCGCGGCCTGCAGACAGCCGGCTTCGAGATCGCCAAGCGCCCGGGTTTCGGGCGCAAGCGCGAGCGGCTGGAGGCCTGGCTGCCCGGAGCGCGCGCGACGTCGCGACGCCCCGAGAGTCTGGCGATCATCGGCGGCGGGATCGCCGGGGCGTCGCTGGCGCGGGCGGCGCGGGCCGAGGGTCTGGCCGTCACCGTGATCGACGATCCGGACGGCGTCGCGGCCTCGGGTAATCCGACGGGCCTGGTCACCCCCGCCCTCGACGCCGGCGGCGGTCCCCGCGCGGCGCTCTACGCCCAGGCGTTGGCGCGGGCGACGGCGCTCTACGCCGCAACGCCCGACGCGGTCGTGGCCGAAGGCGTGCTGCAGCTGGCCGGCGCCGAGCGCGACGCCGCCCGCTTCGCCGCCGTGGCGGGCCAGGACATCTTCGAACCCGGGACCATGACGCCGCTCGATGCGGAGACGACCCAAGCGCGACTGGGCGCGGCGACGCCGGCCCTGGCGATGAGCTCGGCGCAGGTCGTTGCGCCGCCGACCATCCGCGCCGCCTGGATCGGCGAGACCCTGCCCGCTCGCGTCGCCAAGCTGGAGCGCGACGGCGAAGGCTGGCGGCTGCTGGACGCGGCGGGCGAGCTGATCCTATGCGCCGACGCCGTCGTGCTGGCCGGCGGCGCGGCGAGCCTGAGCCTCGCCCCCACCCTGCCCCTTCGCCCCGTGCGCGGCCAGGCCAGCTGGACCACCGGCGTCTCGACCAGCGCGCCGGCGGCGTTCGGCGGCTATGCGATCCCCACCCGCGACGGCGTGCTGTTCGGCGCCACGCACGATCGCGACGAGACGGCCGTCGACGTCCGCGAGGAAGACCACGCCCGCAACCTCGCCACCCTGGCCAAGGGCCTGCCCGACCTGGCCGCGCGGCTTGAGGGCAAGGCGTTCGAGGGCCGAGCGGCCGTGCGCGCCACCGTGCCCGACCACCTGCCGCTGGCCGGCCCGCGGGCGGACGGCGCCTGGCTGTTGACGGGTCTGGGCTCGCGGGGTCTGTGCCTGGCGCCGCTGCTGGCCGAGCACGTCATCGCCCGGCTGCTGGACCTTCCCTCGCCCCTCCCGCGCCAATTGTCGCACCTGGCGGATCCGGCCCGTTTCGACTCGCCCGTCCAGGTCGGCGGCGTATAGTTCGAGGCGAGACACGAGGCCGGAGCCCTCAAACCGGCCGCGTCGCGGCGGCCGCCGCCCTCTAGGCCCGCCGTACAGGACGCTCCCGACCCCCATCGGGAGCGTCCTTTCGTTTGGGGCCCGGTTTTCCAAAACGGCCAAAAAGAAAGGGCCAGCCTCGCGGCTGGCCCCCAGGTTTCTCCGAGCGGAAAACCTTAGAAGTTGATCGACACCGTCGAGCGGCGGTTCAGCGGTTCCTTCACGCCGTCGCCCGTGGCGACAGCCGGATCCTTCTCACCCTTCCAGTCGACGGCCAGGGCCGTGGCGTTGACGCCCAGGCCGACCAGACCGTCGGCCACCGCCTTGGCGCGGCGCTCCGAGAGCTTCTGGTTGTACTTGTCCGAGCCCGAGGTGTCGGTGTGACCCGTCACGACGATCTTGGTGGCGTTGCCGCCCTTGGCGTAGTCGGCGGCCTGCTGGACCACGGCCTGGGCTTCCGGCGTCAGCACGTACTGATCGAACGGGAAGTAGACCACGAACTCACGCGACTCGTAGGCCGGAGCAGCCGGAGGCGGCGGCGGGGGCGGAGGCGGCGGAGGCGGCGGGGGAGGCGGCGGCGGGGGCGGAGGCGGCGGGGGCGGCGGCGGGGGCGGCGGCGCGCCGAAGGTGTAGCGCAGGCCCAGGGTCACCGAGGTGTCCTTGTAGCGGCCCGAGAACGTGCCGACGTCCGTGATCCCGCCGCCGGCCGGACCGGCGTTCTGGGTCACCGAACCCCAGTCCAGCTTGCTGGTGCGCAGGTAGCGGCCGGTCAGGTCCATCGACCAGTTCGGGGCGAAGTTCCAGCCCAGGCCGATGACGCCCTGCATGGCGAACGCTTGGTCGACGTCATCGAAGCTGGTGTTCTGGTAGATCGCCGCGCCAGCCGGGACGCCCGACAGTTGGCCGTAGACCTTGTTGTGGACCCAGGCCGTACCGACGCCGGCGCCGATGAACGGGTTCAGGCTGGAGTTCGGGGCCATGTCGTAGATGACATTGGCCATCAGGGTCGAGGCCTTCAACTTGCCGTCAGGCTCGCCGCAGGCCGGAGCCGTCGAGGTGCGGCCGACGCCGGCGGTGCAGAGACCCAGCGGCTGGGCGCCGCCCGTCGTGCCCGTGCTGAAGCCGCCTTGGCCGCGGACGCTCTTGATGTCGCTGGGGCGGTAGCCGTACTCGGCTTCCACGCGCCAGTTCGGCGTGAACTTGTAGCCCAGGCGGCCGAAAGCGGCCCAGTCGTGGTCGCCGTTGAAGTCCCACTGATAGTTGTTGGTGGAGGTCGCCTTGACGGAATCCGGCTCGTGATAGCCGACGTCCGCACCGACGTACCAACCGCTCGTGGCGCTCTGGGCCAGGGCGCCCGAGGCGGCGCTTAGCGCCACCGCAGCTACGCCGACCAGCAACCGCATGTTCATTGCTTTACCCTCTACTTTACGAATGTCGCGGTCCCGACTTGTCTCAGCGGGACCCACGACGACAAACGCGCTCGAACCGGATTCAGGTGTTGCCCTGAGGCCACAGAATGGGGCGAATTGTGAAACCAATGCGGCCCGAAGCCATGATGCGGCAGCGCTTAGCTTGGCTGAAAAAGTGCGCCCTCATGTCGCAAGAGATTGAGATTGAAGGAAAAATCCGCTCCGCCCATACTTCTTCCCCTGGGGCGGCCGGAGCACCTTCGTGAGCATTGAACCTTTTCCTCTGGCCCCGGATGATTTCGCCTCGGTCGCCGGTGGCGAGACGCCCAACGCCTTCGTCAACGCCGACTCCCGCACCGGCGTGGTGGCGGGCAAGACCAGCCTGACCATCGCCCAGGCCGCCTCCCAGCTGCTGCGCGGCGAGCCGGGGTGGTCCAATCTGCTGGAGCAGGCGGCGACGGTCACCTACGCGTACCGGGCCAACGCGCCGACGACGATGCCCGGCGACGCCGCGGGCTTCTCGACCTTCAACGCCGCCCAGATCGCGCAGGCCGAAAAGGCCCTGACCGCCTGGTCGGACGTCGCCAACATCACCTTCGTGCGCGTCGGCGAAGGGACCTCGGGCCCGGCCGCCTACAGCGACAACGCCGCCATCCTGTTTGGCAACTACAGCTCCGGCCAGGACGGCGCGGCCGCCTTCGCCTTCTTTCCGGGCAACACCTCGCCCACGAACCGTTCCGGCGACGTCTGGATCAATTCCACCCTGGGCTACAACACCAACCCCACGGCGACCAATTACGGCGGCATGGTCCTGGTGCACGAGCTGGGCCACGCGATCGGCCTGGACCATCCCGGCGACTACGACGCCGCCGCCAACACCACCCTGACCTACGCCGCCAACGCCGGCTATTACGAGGACAGCCGCCAGTACACGGTGATGTCCTATTTCAGCGAAAGCAACACGGGCGGGGCGTTCAGCGGCGTCTACGCCTCCGCGCCCCTGCTGGACGACATCGCCGCCGCCCAGCTGGCCTATGGCGCCAACATGTCGACCCGCACCGGCGACACCGTCTACGGTTTCAATTCCACCGCCGATCGCGACTGGTTCAGCGCCTCGAGCGCCACGAGCAAGCTGGTCTTCGCCGTCTGGGACGCCGGCGGGACCGACACCCTGGACTTCTCGGGCTACAAGGTCGCCCAGACCATCGACCTGCGGCCCGGCTACTTCTCCAGCGTCGGCGGCCTGACGGGCAATGTCGTCATCGCTCTGGGCGCGACGATCGAGAACGCCATCGGCGGGACCGCCGCCGACACCATCAACGGCAACAGCGCGGCCAATCGCCTGACCGGCGGCCAGGGCTCGGACTCGCTGGACGGCGGCCTGGGCGTCGATACGGCGGTGTTCAGCGGCAAGGCCGCCAGCTACGCCATCACCGCCCTGGCGTCGGGCGGCTGGCAAGTGAAGGACAACGCCGGGACCGACGGAACGGACATCGTCGTCAATGTCGAGAGCCTGGCCTTTTCGGACAAGGCGGTCTCGCTGGTCGACAGCCGGGTCGCCGGCGCCATGAGCAGCCTGCTGCGCCTGACCGCGCTGAGCGCCAGCGCCGATAGCCTGGCCAAGACCCTGGCGGCCGACATGGCCGCCGGCGGGACCTATGACAGCGCCATCGCCCAGGTGATCAAGACCGCGGACTCCACGACGTCCGTGGCGGTGATGTCCTACCAGTTCTTCACCGGCAAGACGCCGACGACCGCCGGCATGGACTATCTGATCGCGCCGGACGGCCCCAACGCCAACAACCTCAACAGCGCCTATTATCAGGGCTTCGACTACGGCAACCGCTACATCAACTTCGCGGTGAACCTGGGCAAGGTCGGCGAGGGGGCGACGGCGTTCGCCACGACCTATGGCGCGCTGAACCTGACCGAGGCGACGCGCAAGGCCTATGCGGCGATCTTCGGCCTGACCCCCACCGACCAGAAGCTGCATGACCTGCTGGACGCCAGCTTCACCCTGAACGGCCAGACCATGACCCGGGCGGAGTACTTCGCCTATTACGGCCAGGACGGACTGAACGGCCAGGGGACCAAGGCCGCCATGGTCGGCTGGCTGCTGGGCGAGGCCGCCAAGGCCGACGTCGGCGTCTACGCCAAGTCCCTGGCGGCCTTCTACGCCGACGAGCTGACCCGCGACGTGTTCGGGGTCGACCTGATCGGCGTCTACGTCAAGGCCGAATACAACCTGACCTGACGCCCGGCGCGTTCCGACGGGCGAGAGCCCGCCCGCCTCTGCTTGGACCTCAGAACTTGAGTAGCTGGAGGCGGTTGGACCAGCGGATCTCGGAGGATCCGGCGGGCAGCGACGCGAAGTCGCCGTCGTGACCCACGCGCATCGGCCCGCCGAAGATCGTCTTCGCGCGTCCCAGGAAGGGTCCCTCCAGCGCCCGCACCGGCAAGGGCGGGATCACGTGATAGAACAGCACGGCCTTGGCGCCCGCCGCCCTCGCCTCGCGCGCCACCGTCTCGGGCGGGCTGTGATAGGTCAGGATGTCCTTGAAGATGTGGGCGTAGTTGCCGCGTCCGGCCTGCGCGGCGACCGACTCCTGCATCGCCACCAGGTTGGGCGCCAGGCCCTCATGGACCAGAAGGTCGACGTTCCTGGACGCGCGGACGAGGCGCTCGGAAGGGCCCGTATCGCCGCTGACGACGACGCTGCGGCCCTTGTACTCGAAGCGATAGCCCACGGCGCCCTCCACGGGGGCGTGGGCCACGGGAAAGGCCCAGACCTTCAGGTCGGGCTTCTCCAGCACCAGGACGTCCGGCCCGTCGCCGGCGGAGAAGACATGAGGATCTCCGCCGAACCCCGATGGCGGAACCACCGCCGGGCCGTGGTGGGCGATACGGTATCCGCGATCGAGGGCGTAGGCCGCCTCGAAGCCGTTCAATACGCTTTCAAGCCCCGGCGGGCCATGGATCGGCAACGGCGCGCGCGCCGCGCCGCCGGCCCAGTGCTGCAGCATCAGCTCGCCCAGGTCGGCGATGTGGTCGGAATGGTAGTGGGTGATGAAGGCGGCCGCGACCGAGGCCGGCGGCAGGTTCATCAACAGCAGATTGCGCGTCGAACCGGACCCGGAGTCGACGACGAACAGATCGCGCCCCGCGACCACCGCCACGCAAGGGCCCGCCCGCGTGGGGTCCGGCATCGGCGAGCCGGAACCGCAAAGACCGACATGCAGGCCGTCGGGCAGGCCCGCCAGGGGATCCGTGGCCAGGGCCAACGCATAGGCCCGACGCATGCCGATCAGCGCCAGGCGATCGCGAAAGAGCCAGGCGCCCCCCAGGGCGATGACGACCACCAGGCCCAACGCCCCCAGCCCGATCCAACGTCCGCGCATGTTCGCCTCCCGCTTTTGGCCGTAGAGGAACATAATGGCATGCATAGTGCCAATAAAAATCGGCGATGGAATGGAGGCGCGCCGCTGCTCGCCGTCACGACCGCGCGCATCTATTGACAGCAATAGTGTCAATAGATGTCATTCAGGCCCGGCTTCTCGGAGACCATCCCCGTGTCCATGCGCACCCTGATCCTGCGAAGCGCGACCACCCTGCTCACCAGCCCCACGCGCCGCCGCCTGGCCCGCGATGGCGCGGCCCTGGCCGCCCGCCTGCGCGGCGAACGCCCGACCGTTCGGTACTTTCATCAGGCCGACGACCCCTATTCGCATCTGGCCGCGCAGATGCTGCCGCGCTTGCGGGCCCGCTACGCGGCGGAGATCGAGGTCTATCTGGCGCCGCCGCCCGAAGACTCGGCCGCGCCCGACCGCGAACGATTGCGAGCCTATGGCGTGCGCGACGCCGCCCGTTTGGCGCGGGCGTATGGCCTGGAATTCCCCGCCAACGCCGCCCTCCCCGCGCCGGAGACAGTCGGCCGCCTGCAGTCCATCCTGGCGGATGCGCTGGAAGGCGACCGCTTCGACCTGATTGCCAAGGCGGCGGGGAACGCGCTGTGGTCGGGCGACCCGCGCACGCTGGAGACGATGGCCGCCCCGAACGGCGCCCCCGGCCTCGCGGACCAGCATCTCGCCGCCGGCGAAGCCAAGCGCCGACGCCTGGGCCACTACCTGGGCGGCATGTTTCACTTCGAGGGCGAATGGTTCTGGGGCGTGGATCGCCTCGGCCGCCTCGAGCGTCGCCTGGCCGACCGAGGCCTGGACCGTAACGCCGGCGCCCCGCCGCTGGCGCCGGCGCTGGAGCCCACCCTAGGTCCGCCGCCGGCCGGGCCGCCGCCGACCATCGAGCTCTGGTTCTCGTTCCGCAGCCCGTATTCCTGGCTCGTCATGCCGCGCATCCGGCGACTGGCCCGCGCCTATGGCGCAAGGCTCGACCTTCGCCCCATCCTGCCGATGGTCATGCGAGGCCTGGCCGTTCCAAGGATCAAGACCCTCTACATCGCCCTGGACTGCAAGCGCGAAGCCGAACGCCTCGGCCTGCCGTTCGGCGCGATCGTCGACCCCGTCGGCGCCGGCGCCGAGCGCGCCCTGGCCGTGCTGCATCACGCCCTGCCGCTGGGCCTGGGCGAAGAGTTCGCCGAACTGGGCCTGAAGGCCGCCTTCGCCGATGGGATCGCCCTGGCCGAGGACAAGGGCCTGTTCGATGTCGCGCGCCGCGCCGGCCTGACCGACGCCCAGACCGCCGCCGCCCTCGCCGACGACGGCTGGCGAACGCGCGTGGCGACTAATCGCGCCGCGCTGCTCGACGCGGGCCTGTGGGGCGCCCCCACCTTTCGCGTCAGCGGCGGGCCCGCGCACTGGGGGCAGGATCGCCTCTGGATGCTGGAGCAGGACATCCGCGCCGCCATGACGCCCGCGATCTGACGCCGAGCCGAAAGCCGGTCGTCGAACGACACGAGCCGACGGCTCGTAAATCACTGAAAGGAAAGGAGGAGAATGGTGGACGCGACAGGGATTGAACCTGTGACCCCTACGATGTCAACGTAGTGCTCTCCCGCTGAGCTACGCGTCCGCCGAAGCGATCCGAAGCGTCTTCGTGAAGACGTCCCGGCCGGGAAGGTGTGGGGGTATAGCGGCGGCTTGGCCGGCGCGCAAGCCGCCCCCAAAACTTTTTCGAGCGGTTTTTTAGGCCGCCATCATCTTCTCCACCTCGGCGACCAGGTCGCGCAGGTGGACAGGCTTGGACAGGACCTTCGAACCGGCCGGGGCGCGGTCCTGCGCCGACAGGGCCACGGCGGCGAAGCCGGTGATGAACATGATGCGCAGGCCAGGGTCGCGGGCGGCGGCCTGGCGGGCCACCTCGATGCCGTCCATGCCGGGCATGACGATGTCGGTCAGCAGCAGGTCCCAGTTGGTGTCGAGGTGCTGGACGGCTTCCTCGCCGTCCGCGCAGGCCGTCACTTCGAACCCGGCGCGTTCCAGGGCGCGGGCCAGGAAGCCGCGGAGGGAGTCGTCGTCTTCGGCGAGAAGGATGCGGGCCATGAGGTCACGTGTCCTGAAGATTAAGAAGTCGTAGCTTTGGGCACCTTAGCAAGTTCAGCGTAAATCGGGGATGAACCTAAACGTCGCGGGCTGTGGACGGATCGCGCCCGAGCTTGATCCTCGACAAATCGCCGTTTGACCCGCAGGGCGCGCGCTTCGATGATGGGCCATGAGCGCTGTCCGGCCGATCCCGTCCGAAACGCTGGAAACCCTTGCCGGACCAGCCTTCGAGGTGCTGCGCGCCGCGCCCGTCGGCGCGCCGCCGCCGACCGCCCTGGTCTTCGCCTCGCCCCACTCTGGCGAGGTCTATCCGCCGGACATGGTCGAGGCCGCCCGCCTGCCGGTCGAGACCTTGCGCGCTTCCGAGGACGCTTTCGTCGACCGGATCATCGCCGGCGCCCCCGCCCTGGGCGCGTCGGTGATTCTCGCGCGCCTGGCCCGCGCCTATGTCGACCTGAACCGTGAGCCGTGGGAGCTTGACCCGTCGATGTTCGACGAGGACCTGCCCGACTACGCCCAAGGTCGCACGGCGCGGGTGGCGGCGGGGCTGGGGGCGATTCCCCGCGTCGCCGGCGAGGGACGGCCGATCTACGCCCGCAAGCTGACCTTCGCCGAGGCCCGCGACCGCATCGAGCTGGCCCACCGCCCCTATCACGACGCCCTGGACCGCCAGCTGGCGGCGGCGCGGGCGGCGCATGGGGCGGCGATCCTGATCGACTGGCACTCGATGCCGGCCGCCGCCGCGCGCGGGATTCGCGGCCGAGGCGGCGCGTGCGACATCGTGCTGGGCGACCGCTTCGGCGCGGCCTGCTCGCCCAAGCTGACCGCCCTGGTCGAGCGCGAGCTGGAAGGCATGGGCTACCGCGTCGCCCGCAACGCGCCCTATGCCGGCGGCTACACCACCGAGCACTACGGCCGCCCGGCCAAGCGCACCCACGCCCTGCAGATCGAGATCAACCGCGCGCTCTATATGGACGAGGACACGCGCGAGCCGACCGAGGGCCTGGCGAAACTGACGGCCGACGCCGAGGCGCTGACGCGCGCGCTGGCGGGGCTCGATGTGGGTGAGCTGAAGTAGCGCCAAGACGCCCTCTCCCCTCGGGAGAGGGCGGGGCCCATGCGCAGCATGGGAGGGTGAGGGGCTTCACCGCTGGCGGCCGAACCTTAAGGCTCTCAAATCGAAACTTTCAGGAAGCAGCGCCGCGTCGCGGATTCGCGGCGGGCCTGGGCGCTTAATACGGGCGGGTCTGTAATCCCTCACCCTCCCACCGCTTCGCTGCGGGCCCCGCCCTCTCCCATGGGGAGAGGGATTCATCCCCAAAACCCCTCCGTCCCCGGCGCGTTGTCGTCGATCAAGGACACGAACCGCCGCTCAGGCCAAAAAAAAGCCCGGTGAAACCACCGGGCCAGTTCATTAGGGAGGAAACGCCCAGGAAGGGCAGAAGCGGCAGCGCCGCCTCACGGGATTGTTTATAGGGTGCGACGCAAAATTGGGCAAGTGAAAAAATGCGGTTCAATTCCTATTTTTCTAAAGGGGATTGAAGCAACGCCTTATGCGACAAGGGTTACGTTAGGTCGCCGGAAGATAGTGCATCATTTTTAGTCATGTTGCGCCGCACAATTCGTTGCGACTGAAACCGTCTCTGTCGAGAACATCACCCAAAGCCAAGCCCGGTAAGGGTTTGACGATGACACCGGTTACCCGCGACAATGCTTTCCGAGGGGTGGGGGTGGATAAATTGAGCGCAGTCGCGTAAAAGCCGCGCGCCTGACGCTTGACGCGTCATCCCTATTCCTCCCGAAAGTCCGTCCGTTCCCATGAACATGCGAAATATCGCCATCATCGCGCACGTCGATCATGGCAAGACCACCCTCGTCGACCAGCTGCTGGCCCAGTCCGGCGTGTTCCGCGCCAACGAAGCCACGACCGAACGGGCGATGGACTCCAACGACCAGGAGCGTGAGCGCGGCATCACCATCCTGGCCAAGTGCACCAGCGTTCTGTGGAACGGCGAGGCGGGCGAGACCCGCATCAACATCATCGACACCCCCGGCCACGCCGACTTCGGCGGCGAGGTGGAGCGGATCCTGGGCATGGTGGACGGCTGCGTCCTGCTGGTCGACGCCGAGGAAGGCGTCATGCCGCAGACCAAGTTCGTGCTGACCAAGGCGCTGAAGATGGGCCTGCGCCCGATCCTCTGCATCAACAAGGTCGACCGCGCCCACGCCGATCCGGACCGCGTCCACAACGAAGCCTTCGACCTGTTCGCCGCGATCGGCGCCACGGACGAGCAGCTGGACTTTCCGCACATCTACGCCTCGGGCCGTTCGGGTTGGGCGACGCTGGACCTGAACCAGCCCAGCGACAACCTTGCCCCGCTGTTCGACCTGATCGTCCGCCACGTTCCGCCGCCCAAGGTCGCCGAGAACAAGGACAAGCCGTTCCAGATGCTGAACGTGCTGATCGAGTCGGATCCGTTCCTGGGCCGCCTGCTGACCGGCCGCATCGCCAGCGGCAAGGCGGTCCCCGGCATGGCCATCCACGCCCTGGACCGTAATGGCGCCGAGATCGAGCGCGGCCGCATCACCAAGGTGCTGGCCTTCCGCGGCCTGAAGCGCCAGCCGGTCGACGAAGGCGCCGAGGCCGGCGACATTGTCGCCATCGCCGGCATGAGCAAGGCCACCGTGGCCGACACGCTGTGCGCCATGGAAGTGACCGAGGCGCTCCCCGCGCAACCGATCGACCCGCCGACGATCTCGATGACCGTCTCGGTCAACGACTCGCCCCTGGCCGGTCGCGAAGGCGACAAGGTCCAGTCGCGCGTCATCCGCGACCGCCTCTTGAAGGAAGCCGAGTCGAACGTGGCCATCCGCGTCACCGAGACCTCGGAAAAGGACGCCTATGAAGTCGCCGGCCGCGGCGAACTGCAGCTGGGCGTGCTGATCGAGAACATGCGCCGCGAAGGCTTCGAAGTGTCGATCAGCCGTCCGCGCGTGGTTTATCAGACCGGCGAGAACGGCGAGCGCCTGGAACCGATGGAAGACGTCGTCATCGACGTCGACGACGAATTCACCGGCATCGTCATCGAAAAGCTGTCGGCCCGTAAGGCCGAGCTGAAGGACATGGGCCCGTCGGGCGCGGGCAAGACCCGCATCCAGCTGCTCTCGCCCTCGCGCTCGCTGATCGGCTACCAGGGCGAGTTCCTGACCGACACCCGCGGTTCGGGCGTGCTGAACCGCGTGTTCAGCCACTACGAGCCGCACAAGGGCCCGATCGACCAGCAGCGCAAGGGCGTGCTCGTCTCCAACTCGGACGGTGAAACGGCGGCCTACGCCCTGTGGAACCTGGAAGAGCGCGGCGTGATGTTCGTCGGCGCCGGCGAGAAGACCTACCAGGGCATGATCATCGGCGAGAACAGCCGCTCGGACGACCTGGACGTCAATCCGATGAAGGCCAAGCAGCTGACCAACGTCCGCGCCTCGGGCAAGGACGAGTCGATTCGCCTGACCCCGCCGCGCCGCATGACCCTGGAACAGGCCATCGCCTATATCGAGGACGACGAGCTGGTCGAGGTCACCCCGAAGAACATCCGCCTGCGCAAGCAGGTCCTGAACCCCTCGTTCCGCAAGAAGCGCACGAAGGAAGACTAGTCTTCCAAGGGTCGTGATTGGGGCCGCCGTTCGCAAGGACGGCGGCCTTTTTCATGGACAATGTCGTAAGCGACGAACCCAGAGCGGGTATTTAAGCGCCCCCTCCGTCACGTCGCCTATCGGCACCGCGCCACCTCCCCCGTTCGGCTTCGCCGCCCTACGGGTCACGGGTGAGGAGGAAGCTCTCCCCTCCTGCCCCGCTTGCGGGGGAGGTGCATCGCCGCGGATACGCGGCGAGACGGAGGGCGCGCTTCAGAGCCAACTTTCGCCAGCGACCTACAGCCTGCCCCTTCACCCCGCCAAGACGAAACAGCTTGCCAGCTTCACCGGATCCGCGCGGTCACACTTAACCGCCAGTTTACATAAACGACGGATATCTCTTCGCTTGGGGAGCGGACCGCCCCCGGGGGATCAGGACACTTGCGTTCCACGATCAGCTTCGTCGGTCGAGAAACGACCGCGCTTTTGTCTCGGATGCTGCCTGCCTTGCCAGAGGCGATGGCCGGCCGCGTCCGCATGGAGCAGGTGCAGAGCATCCTGCGCATGACGCCCGTCATGATGGGCGCGAACATCATCATCGCCATACTGGTCGCCTTCGCGGGCCAGGGCAGTCCGCACACGGACACCCTGACGCTCTGGGCCTGCGCGGTGACGGCCTACGCCCTGCTGGGCCTGCGCGGCTGGGTCGCCTCTCAGCGCCGCCGCAGCCCGAACAAGGCCGTCTCGGCCCGCGGCGTGCGCCGCATCACCTGGCAGGCGGGCCTGCTGGGCCTGCTGTGGGGCGTCCTGCCGATCCTGACCATGCCGGCCGAACAAGGCTTCAAGGGTTCGATGCCGATGCTGGTCGCCTCGGTGATCGCCGGCATGATCGGCTGCGGCGGCTTCGCCCTGCTGACCCTGCCCGCCGCCGCCATCGCCTATTCGACGCCCATGGCCCTGGGCGCGCTGTGGGCCCTGTCGACCAGCCACGACCCGATCCTCTACGCCCTGGGCGGCCTCTTGATCTTCTGCCACGCCGTGGTCGCGGCCTCGTGCCTGTCGCACGCCCGGATCTTCGTCGACCGCCTGGTCGCCGCCGAGGAACTGGAGACCCAGCGCCAGGTGGTCAGCCTGCTGCTCAGCGACTTCGAGGAGGGCGCCAGCGACTGGCTGTGGGAAGTCGACGCCCTGGGCCGCCTGACCTACGTCTCGGACCGCATGGTCGCCGCCGCCGGCGTCGAGCGCGCCAAGCTCTTAGGCCAGCCGATGTCGGACCTATGCGGCGCGGCCGAGGGCCCCGACGGCCCGGTCGCGGCCCTTTCGGCCCTGTTCGTCGAGCAGAAGACCTTCCGGGACGTCGTCGTCTCGATCGAGGTCGGCGAAGCGACTCACTGGTGGTCGCTGTCGGCCAAGCCCGTCCACGACCTGGACGGCCATTTCACCGGCTTCCGCGGCGTGGGCGCCGACATCACCCAGGCCCGCGAGGACCAGGCCCGCATCTCGCGCCTGGCCCATTACGACGTGCTGACCCAGCTGCCCAACCGCCTGTCGTTCCTGCAGGCCCTGAGCCGCGCCTGGACCGAGCACGGCCGCGCCGACCGCGAGCCGCGCGGCGCCGGCTGCGCGGTGCTGTGCCTGGACCTCGACCACTTCAAGGGCGTCAACGACAGCCTGGGCCACCCGATCGGCGACGACCTGCTGGTCCAGGCCTCGGCCCGCCTGCGCGACTGCGTCGGCGACATGGGCCTGGTGGCCCGCCTGGGCGGCGACGAGTTCGCCGTGGTCGTGGCCCCCTCGCCCGGCGCCGAGATCCTGGGCGAGCTGGCCCGGGGCATCGTCGACAGCCTCTCGCGTCCCTACGACGTGCGCGGCAACCACGTGCTGATCGGCGCCAGCGTCGGCATCGCCGAGGCCCCGCTGCACGCCGACGATCCGGACGGCCTGCTGAAGAACGCCGACCTGGCGCTCTACCAGGCCAAGGGCGACGGCCGCGGCGCCTACCGCTTCTTCGAGACCTCGATGGACCTGTGGATCAAGCAGCGTCGCGAGCTGGAGATGGACCTGCGCGACGCGCTGGACAACGACGAGCTGAAGCTGTTCTTCCAGCCGCTGATCGGCCGCGAGGGCGGCCAGGTCACCGGCTTCGAGGCGCTGTTGCGCTGGCAGCACCCGCGCCGGGGCCTGGTCGCGCCGGGCGAGTTCATCGAATGCGCCGAGCAATGGGGCCTGATCGGCAAGATCGGCGAGTGGGTGCTGAACGAGGCCTGCCGCACGGCCGCCAGTTGGCCCTCGCCCCTGACCGTGGCCGTCAACCTGTCGCCCCACCAGTTCGTGTCCGGCGACCTGGTGACCCACGTCCGCAAGGCCCTGAAGGCCTCGCGCCTGGCCCCGTCGCGCCTGGAGCTCGAGATCACCGAGGGTCTCCTGCTGCAGGACAGCGCCAAGATCCTGGAGCAGCTGGCGCAGCTGAAGAAGCTGGGCGTGAAGATCGCCATGGACGACTTCGGCACCGGCTATTCCAGCCTGTCGTATCTGTGGCGGTTCCCGTTCGACAAGATCAAGATCGACCGCTCGTTCGTGGCCGAGATGCAGGACAACGCGGCCATCGCCGACATCCTGCGCACCATCGCCCTCTTGGGCCGGACCCTGAACCTCGAGGTCACCGCCGAGGGCGTCGAGACCATCGACCAGGCCAGGCTGCTGGCCGAGATGCGCTGCGACCACTTCCAGGGCTTCCTGTACGGCCGCCCCATGCCCGTCGGCGACATCCCCAGCTTCCTGATGGCCGCCACGGCGCGCCGGCTGCGCGGCTGGCAGGTGGACGAGGACTGGGACGACGACTGGGACGATGAGGCCGCGGCGGGGTGATCTCCACCCCTTCATCAACTTCCGTCATTCCCGCCCTTGTGGCGGGAACCTCTCTATCCGCCGCAAGTGAAGGTGGGGCGGACCGCTGGCGGTCCGCTGGCGCGGCGCGTGCGCACTGAACCAGGGGTTCCCGCCACAAGGGCGGGAATGACGGTTGGATTTGGACTTTTGGTCGAACCGTAATTCGCCCAATAACTCCCCCCATGGTCCATCCCGTCTTCGACAACCTGCCGACCACGATCTTCGAGCGCATGAGCGGCCTGGCCCGCCAACATGGCGCGATCAACCTCGGTCAGGGGTTTCCCGACGACCAGGGGCCGCTGCCCGTCCGCGAGGCCGCCGCGCGGGCGCTGATCGAGGGCTCGAACCAGTATCCGCCGATGCGCGGCCTGCCGCAGCTGCGCGCCGCCGTCGCCGGCCACTACGCGCGCACCCAGGACCTTGAGCTCGATCCCGACGCCGAGATCACCGTCACCTCCGGCGCGACCGAGGCCCTGGCGGCGGCGTTCCTGTCGCTGATCTCGCCCGGCGACGAGGTGGTGCTGTTCCAGCCGCTGTACGACGCCTACCTGCCGCTGGTGCGCCGCGCGGGCGGGGTTCCCAAGCTTGTCCGCCTCTCGCCCCCGCACTGGCGCTTTGATCGCGCGATGCTAGAGGCGGCCTTCTCGGACCGCACCCGGATGGTGGTGCTGAACAGTCCCCTGAACCCCGCCGGCGTGGTCACGCCAGACGAGGACCTGGCCCTGCTGGCGGAGTTCTGCGTGCGCCACGACGTCGTCGCCATCTGCGACGAAGTCTGGGAGGCCGTGGTGTTAGACGGCCGCCGCCACCGGCCGCTGATGACCTTCCCCGGCATGCGCGAGCGGACCGTCAAGATCGGCTCGGCCGGCAAGCTGTTCGGCATGACCGGCTGGAAGGTCGGTTTCCTGATGGCCGCCCCGGCCTTGACCCGGGCGCTCGCCGCCGCCCACCAGTTCCTGACCTTCACGACGCCGCCGAACCTGCAGGCGGGCGTGGCCTGGGGCCTTGAGCACCACCGCGCCTGGTTCGACGAGATGCCCGCCGCCCTGCAGCGCTCCCGCGATCGCCTGGCCGCCGGCCTGCGCGCCGCCGGCTATGTCGTGCTGGAGAGCCAGGGGACCTACTTCCTGAACGTCGACCTCGCCGCCTCGGGGATCGCCCTGGACGACGTGACGTTCTGCGAGCGCTGCGTGACGGACTTCGGCGTCGCGGCCATCCCGGTCTCGGCCTTCTTCGCGGAGGATCCGGTGACGAGCGTCGTCCGCCTGTGCTTCGCCAAGTCCGACGAGACGCTGGACGCGGCGGTGGAGCGATTGGCCGCGGCGCGAAAGATGCTCCCCCGCGATGCGGGGGAGCTGTCGCGGAGCGACTGAGGGGGCTAACGCGGCATAGGCGGAGCTTGCCCCCTCCGGCCCTCCGGGCCACCTCCCCCGCATCGCGGGGGAGGATCTAAGTCTCCCCTACCCCACCGCCTCGCGCGTCCGGGTCAGACACCGGTCCATCACCGACAGCAGGTTGCGCAGGTCGATCGGCTTGGCCACGTGGGCGTCGCAGCCGGCGTCGAGGCAGGTCTTGATCTGGGCGGACATCACGTCGGCGGTCAGGGCGATCACCGGCAGGCGGTAGAAGCGCGGGTCCAGGCGCAGGCGGCGCGTGGCCTCCAGGCCGTCCAGCACCGGCATGTTGACGTCCATCAGCACCAGATCGATGGGGCGCTGGGCCAGGACATCGAGCGCGACCTGGCCGTTCTCGGCCTCGATAAGCTCGCAGTCGAACGGCTCGAGGAACAGGCGGATGACCCGGCGATTGACCGGATGGTCGTCGACCACCAGCACCCGGCGGCCGTGCAGGGCGGCGAAGCCCTCGGCGGCGTCGGCGGCGTCGTCCGCGCCGGTCGTGGCCTCGACGGGCTCGGCCGGGTCGACCAGCATCTCGATCGTGAAGACCGAGCCGCGGCCCTCCTCGCTTTCGACCTTGATCTCGCCGCGCATCATCTTGACGAGGCGGCGGGTGATGTTGAGGCCAAGGCCGGTGCCGCCGAAGTTGCGGGTCGTCGAGGCGTCGGCCTGGGTGAAGGGCCGGAACAGCTTGGCGATCGTCTCCTGGCTCATGCCGATGCCGGTGTCGGAGACCCGCAGGCGCACGCGCACCCGACCGCTATCGTCCGGATAGCAGGCCAGGCCCACCTCGACCTTGCCCTCGGTGGTGAACTTCAAGGCGTTGGAAACGAGGTTCGTCAGGCACTGGCGCACCCGCACGCCGTCGAACATCAGCGGGCCCGGCGGCGCGCTCTCCAGCCGGAACGACAGGGCCACGCCCTTCTCGCGGGCCGTGGGCTGATAGCCGCCGACCAGCCGCGCGCAGCTCCCCACGAGGTCGCCGGTCGTCGGAGCGATCTCCAGCTTGCCGGCCTCGATCTTGGACAGGTCGAGAATGTCGTTCAGCAGCACCAGCAGGGTGTCGCCGCTGTCCAGGATCAGGTCGACCTGCTCGCGCTGCTCGGGGGTCAGCCCCTCGGTCCGCAGAGCCTGGGCCAAGCCCAGCATGCCGTTCAGCGGCGTGCGCAGCTCGTGGCTCATCACGGCCAGGAAGGCGGACTTGGCCTGGTTGGCGGCCTCGGCGCGCTCCTGGGCGCCCTTCAGGCGTCCGGAGGCGCGGCGCTGGTGTATCGCCCAGCCGATCCCGCCGGCCACCAGCACCGCCAGCAGCAGGGCGATGACGACCGAGGCGCGGACCAGGCTGCGCGACAGGCGGACCTGTTCGGCCAAGCGTCGGCTCTCGTCGCGCTTGGCCCGCAGCTCGCCGTCCAGGGCCGCCGACATCTCGGCGACGTTGCGGGCGTTGCGCCGAGCCGTGTTCAAGGCGTCGGCCTTGCGCCAGGCGTCGAGCTCGCGGAAGGCCTGGGCCGAGCGCCCCTCGGCCTGGTCGATATAGGCCTTGATCAGAGCCTCGGCGGCGAGGTCGCGGGGGCCCAGGGCCTCCGGAATGGTCTGCATCCGCTGGAGATCGGCGCGCGCCGCCGACGCCTTGCCCAGCTGCGCCAAAGCGGTCGCCCGGCGGCTCAGCATGATCACCTGCAGGCGCCGCTCCGGCCGGTCGATCACCGCCTTGGCGTCGGCCAGGCAGGTCAGGACCTCCTGAGGCTGATCGGCCAGGGCGGCGATCTTGGCGCAGAGATAGCGGTCCCAGGTCACGAGATCCGCGTCGCCCGAACTGGTCACCCAGCGATGATGCAGGGCCGCGAACCGGCGCGCCTGCTGGATCGCCCCCAGGTCGGCGGCGGTGTAGGCGATGTCGTAGAGCCGCTCGATCTTGCGGATGAAGAAGACGTCGCCCTCGTCCATGTCGGCCGCGCGAGCCATGTGCTCCAGCGCGCCTTCCTTGTCGCCCATGTCGGCCAAGGTGTAGCTGTGGATCTGGTGAAGCTCGGCGAGAATCGGCTGGGCGAGCTTGTCCTGGCGTTCGGCCTCGTTGGTCAGCTCGGTCGCCAACCGCGCGGCGTCGCGCCAGCGGCCCACCTGGCCCAGGTGCCGCACGCGCTCGATCCCGGCCATCAGGCGGATATCGGGGCCCGAATGGTCCATGAACCGCGCCCAGTCGGCGTCGGTGAACACGCGGAAGCCCTGGGTCTCATGTCGGAGGGCCAGCGTCTGGAGCTCGACCAGGGCGGCCAGCGCCGGGTCGTGGTCGCGCCGCGCCACCGCCCGCGCGCGCTCGGCCCAGGCGTCGAAACGCCGGCGCACCTGATTGCTCTTGTAGGCGTACAGGACCCGCCAGGTGTCATAGAGCCGCTGGCGGCCGCTTTCCTTCAGAGCCGCCTCGCCGGCGCGCTCGACGTCCTGATTGTCGGAAGACGGACGGACCGTATCGACGCCGACCTTGCGGCTCAGCTGATCCAGGCGCTGGTCCAGCGACACGCCGGGTTGCGCCTGGACGCTTCCCGCCGCCAAGGTCCCCAGCAGGACGAGTGAAATCAAGAAACGCCGCAAGACCGAATATCCCGGAATCCGGGACCACCCTTCGCGGGAACTGATGTAGGACGCGTTAAGCTTAGCGCGGCCGGCAGGCGTCAGATCGTCGCCCCGCCGTCCACCACCAGCGCCTGGCCGGTCATGAAGCTGCCCGCCTTCGACGCCAGATAGACCGCCGCCCCGGCCAGCTCGTCCGGCTCGCCGATCCGGCGCAGCGGCACGCCCTGGGTCGAGCGTTTCAGGGTCTCGGGGTTTTCCCAAAGGGCGCGGGCGAAGTCGGTGCGGATCAGGCCGGGCGCGATGCAGTTGACCCGCACGTTGTCGGGCCCGAACTCGTGGGCCAGGTTGCGGGCCAGTTGGAAGTCGGCCGCCTTGGAGATGTTGTAGGCGCCGATGATGGCGTTGCCGCGCAGGCCGCCGATCGACGACACGATGATGATCGACCCGTCCTTGCGCGCCCGCATCTCCGGCGCGACCATGCTGATCAGCCAGTGATTGCTGATGATGTTGTTGTCCAGGATCTTGCGGAACTGGTCGTCGCTGATCCCCTCCATCGGGCCGTAATAGGGGTTGCTGGCGGCGTTGCAGACGCAGACGTCGACCCGGCCGAACGCCTTGCGGGTCTCGTCGACCAGGTTTTGCAGCTCTTCCTTGGAGGCGATGTTGGCCGGGACCGCGATGGCCGTCCCCGCGCCGTGCTTGGCGTTCAGCGCCTCGGCCACTTCCTCGCAGGGCCCGGCCTTGCGCGAGGAGATCACGACCTTGGCCCCGTGCTCGGCCATCCGCTCGGCGATCGCCTTGCCGATCCCGCGCGAGGACCCGGTGATGATGGCCACCTTGCCGGAGAGATCGAAGAGGTTCACGGCGGACTCCATAAAACACTTGTTTGAATTTTGGACACAGTGGGACGGAGCGGACGTTGGGTCAAGCATCCGGAAATCCTCCCCCGCTGGGGGGATGATTTTTCCCATCGCCCCTGTCGGCCCCCGCGCCATCGGTCCGTCCTTGAGGCAAGATCACGCCACAAGGAGACGCCCCATGCCCCTCGACGCCGCAGCCGCTTCGGAAGACCGCGACCTCGTCCTGGAACGGATCATCGATGTTCCGCGCGAGACGCTCTACCGCTGCTGGACCACGCCGGAGCTCTTGCCCCAGTGGTTCTGCCCCAAGCCCTGGTACGTCTCGGACGTGCGCCAGGACGTCCGCTCGGGCGGAAACAGCTATCTGGTGATGAACGGCCCCAACGGCGAGCGCGTGCCCCAGCCCGGCGTCTATCTGGAGGTCATTCCGAACGAGAAGCTGGTCTTCACCGACGCCTTCACCGAGACCTGGAAGCCCTCGGCCAAGCCCTTCATGGTCGCCACCATCACCTTGGAGGACCTGGGCGACGGCAAGACACACTACCGCGCCGTGGTCAGCCACTGGACCGTCGAGGACCGAGACACCCACGAGAAGATGGGCTTCCACGAGGGCTGGGGCGTCGCGACCGACCAGCTGATCGCGCTGGCCAAGACGCTGATCTAACCCCCAACCTCTCCGGCGAACGCCGGGAAGATCGCCAGAGCAGATAACGCCGCCCCACAACACCCCTTGGCGCGGGCGGCGAAAGCGGTCATTTGGCCCGCATGACCGCCTCCGCCGCCTCCTCGCGTCTGATCGACAAGGCTCTCGCGCCCCGCTTCGCGCTGCTGTGCCTGGGCATCTGGCTGAACGCCGCCGACACCCTGGTGACGGCGACGATCATGCCCAGCGTGGCGCGCGAGATCGGCGGCTACGCCTATTTCGGCTGGTCGGTGGCCGCCTATCTGACCGGCTCGATCGTGGCCGGCGCCTGCTCGGGCAAGCTGTCCCTGGCGTTCGGTCTGCGGCAGGCTACGGCGTTCAGCGGCCTCGTCTACGCGGTCGGCTGCGCGATGAGCGCCCTGGCGCCGGAGTTCATCACCTTCATCCTCGGCCGCCTCGTCCAGGGCCTGGGGGCCGGCGCGGTCGTGGCCCTGTGCTACGTCGCCATCACCGCCCTGTTCCCCGAGCGCCTGTGGCCGCGCGTCTATGGCGCCGTCGCCGGGGTCTGGGGCGCGGCGACGCTGCTGGGTCCGACCTTGGGCGGCCTGTTCGCCGCCGCCGGCTTCTGGCGCGGCGCCTTCTGGCTGTTCGTGGTCCAGGCGATCATCTTCGTCGGCGCGGTCATGGCCATGCTGCCCGCCGAGCGCGGCGACGCCGCCCGAGGCCGCGCGCCCGTCCCGCAGCTGGCCCTCTTGGTGCTGGCCGTCAGCCTGATCGGCGCGGCCGGCGTCGTCGCCTCGCCCCGCCTGGCCGTGGGCCTGGCGATCGGCGGAGCGCTCGGCATGGCCGCCATGCTGGCCGTCAACACCCGAACCCACGACCGCCTGCTGCCCAAGAGCGCCGCCGACCTCTCGACCGCCACGGGCCTGGGCCTCTTGACCATCTTCTCGACCGAGGCGGCGGTGATCGGCTTCACCGTCTACGGCCCCGCCTTCATCCAGGCCCAGCATCACGCCTCGCCGCTGCTGGCCGGCTATGTGGTGGGCGCGATCGCCGCGGGCTGGACCCTGTGCGCCCTCTTGGTCGGCAAGGTGCCCGCCGAGCGCGACGGCCGCTTCGTGCGGCTGGGCGTGGTGGTGATCCTGCTGGGCGCTCTCGCCAGCGCCTGGGCGATCACGCGCGGAACCCTGACCGAGACGGCCATCGCCCTGGCCGTCATGGGCGCGGGCTTTGGACTCTGCCACGCCTTCATCGCCCGCCGGACCATCGGCGGCGCGCCGGCCGAGGAGCAGGCCATGGCCTCGGGCGCGGTGCCGACCTCGCAGCTGATCGGCGGCGCCACCGGCGCGGCGGGCGCGGGCGCCATGGCCAACCTGCTGGGCTTCAGCCACGGCATAGACCAGACGCTAGCGGCCCAGCGCGGCCCGCTGCTGTTCGCCGCCTTCCTGCCGCTGGCGGTGGTGGGCGTGCTGGCGGCGTGGCGGTTGGGGCGGCGCTAAGCCTCCGCCAGCGCCGTCGCCTCCACCAGCTTCACGACGTCGCCCATGATCTGCGTGATCTTGAAGTCCTTGGGCGTGTAGATCCGCGCCACGCCCATCTGCTTCAGGATCAGGGCGTCGGCCTCGGGGATGATGCCGCCGGCGACGACGGGGATGTGGCCCAGGCCCTCGGCGCGCATCACGCGGATGACTTCTTGCACCAGGTCCAGGTGCGAACCCGACAGGATCGACAGGCCGATCACGTGGGCGCGGGTCTCCTTGGCGCGGCGGACGATCTCCTCCGGCGTCGAGCGGATGCCGTCATAGACGACCTCCATGCCGCAGGCGCGGGCGCGGGTGGCGATCTGCTCGGCGCCGTTGGAGTGGCCGTCCAGCCCCGGCTTGCCGACCAGATAGGTCAGCGTGCGGCCCAGCACCTGGGAGACGCGCTCGACCTCCTTCTTCACCGCCTCGACGTCCTCGGCCTCGCCGGTCGAGACGACGACCGCGACGCCCGTCGGGCCGCGATATTCGCCGAACACCTCGCGCAGGGCCCCGGCCCACTCGCCGGTGGTGACGCCGGCCTTGGCGGCGGAGATCGAGGGTTCCATGATGTTCGCGCCAGAGGCGGCGGCGGCCTTCAGGGCGGAGAGCGCGGCCTCGACGGCGGCCGGGTCGCGCGCCTCGCGCCAGGCCTTGAGGCGGGAGACGACCTCGGCCTCGAGCCTCGGGTCCACGGTCTCGATCGCCCCCTCGCCCGCCGACAGCGGAGAGACCTCGGTTTCGGTCCAGCGGTTGACGCCGACGACGGTCAGGTCGCCGGTCTCGACGGCCCGCACCCGCTTGGCGTTGGAGGAAACGAGCTCGCCCTTCATGTAGTCGATGGCGTTCTGGGCCCCGCCCATCTGGTCGATCAGCGCCAGCTGCGCCAGCGCCCCCTTCGACAGCTCGGCGACCTTGGCCTCGACCACGTGGGAGCCGTCGAACAGGTCCTCGTATTCCAGCAGATCGGTCTCGTAGGCCAAGACTTGTTGAAGCCGCAGCGACCACTGCTGGTCCCACGGGCGCGGCAATCCCAAGGCCTCGTTCCAGGCCGGCAGTTGCAGGGCCCGGCAGCGGGCGTCCTTGCTGAGCGTGACGGCCAGGGCCTCGATCAGGATGCGGTAGACGTTGTTCTCGGGCTGCTGCTCGGTCAGGCCCAGGCTGTTGACCTGCACCCCGTAGCGGAAGCGGCGGGCCTTGGCGTCCTGGACGCCGTAGCGCTCCAAGAGGATCTGGTCCCAGAGTTTGGTGAAGCTGCGCATCTTGCACAGCTCGGTCACGAACCGCACGCCGGCGTTGACGAAGAAGCTGATCCGCGAGGCGACGATCTCGAAGTCCTCGTCGGGGACCTGGCCGCCGGCTTTCACGGTGTCCAGCACGCTGATCGCGGTGGCGAGCGCGAAGGCCAGCTCCTGCTCCGGCGTCGCCCCCGCTTCCTGCAGGTGATAGCTGCAGACGTTCATCGGGTTCCACTTGGGAACCTCGCGATAGCACCAGGCGATCATGTCGCCGATCAGCCGCAGGGACGGCCCCGGCGGGAAGATGTAGGTGCCGCGCGACAGATACTCCTTGATCAGATCATTCTGCGTCGTGCCCTGGAGCTTCTTGCGGTCCGCGCCCTGCTCGTCGGCCAGGGCGACGTACATCGCCAGCAGCCACGCGGCCGGCGCGTTGATGGTCATGGAGGTGTTCATCTTCTCCAGCGGGATCTCGCTGAAGAGCTGGCGCATGTCGCCCAGATGACTGATCGGCACGCCGACCTTGCCGACCTCGCCCCGCGCCAGGATGTGGTCGGGGTCGTAGCCGGTCTGGGTGGGCAGGTCGAAGGCCACCGACAGCCCCGTCTGCCCCTTGGCCAGGTTGGCCCGGTACAGCGCGTTCGACTTCTCGGCCGTCGAGTGTCCGGCATAGGTGCGGAAGATCCAAGGCGGATCGGGCGCATGCTGGTGCGGCGTCGAGGTCATGATCGCTCCCGGTTTTGGCTCTGGCGGCCTTGATTATCGGCGATCATGAACCCGGATTTGCTGCGATGCAATATCCGTTTCGCGAGTGCGAATGAGGGAGTTGAAATCCCTCTCTCTGGAGAGAGGGAGGGGCCCGCGCCGCAGGCGTGGGAGGGTGAGTGGGGCGAGGCCCGTGAGTTATCGCAGAGTCTAATCCCGTGAGCTCGGGGGGCCGGCCCGGGCCCTTACCACTCACCCTCCCAAGCTTCGCTTGGGCCCCTCCCTCTCTCAAAGAGAGAGGGATTTTGCGCTCACTTCCCCTCGAACACCGCCGCGCGTTTCCCCACGAAGGCCGCACGCGCCTCGGCGTGATCGGCCGAAGCCGCCAGGGCCGGGATCTCGGCCGCCGTACTCGTCACCCCCGACGCCACGCGCTTGGTCGCCGCTACCGCCAGCGGCGCGCGCGAGGCGATGACCCGCGCCATGTCGAGCGCCGCGTCCAGCAACTCCGCCGCCGGCCACACCTCGGCCGCCACCCCGTCCGCCAGGGCCCGCGCGGCGTCGAACGGCGCGCCGGTCAGCAGGTGGGGTTTGGCGCGGCTCTCGCCGATCAGCTTCACCAGGCGCTCGGCCGAGGCGGTCAGGCCCATACGCACCGCCGAGCAGGCGAAGCTGGCGCGGTCGCTGGCCAGGCGGATGTCGGCGGCCAAGGCCAGCTCCAGCCCGCCGCCGATGCACCAGCCGTCGATCGCCGCGATCACCGGGACGCGGCAGGCGGCGATGCGGTCGCACATCTCCAGGAAGTGCAGGATCGCCGCCGTCTGGGCCGGGACGTCGCGGGTCATCGACTCGGCCAGGTCGTCGCCGGTGCAGAAGGCGCCGTTGCGGCCCGTCAGCACCACCGCCCGGATGGCCGGATCGGCCTCGATCGCGGCGAAGGCGTCTAGCAGCCGCGCGCGCTCGGAGAGAGCCAAGACGTTGGCCGGCGCGACATCCAGCTCGACGAGGGCGATCGAAGGTTCGGGATGGGACAGATGGATCATCGGCGGCCACCGTGGCCCGCTCCGCCGCCCGTCGCAACCTTTCCGCCGCGGCGCCCGGGCGATGATGTTGCGGCGCACAAGATTCTACTTGCCAGTTTCAAACATCTGTCTCAGCGTAGGGATCTTCTGGAACGATTTTTGCGTCCGGAAGCCAAAAATGACCCGAAGGGGAGGTGTTTTTAGCGCCTTTACCGCCCGGGCGCGCAGCCGAGTTTGGCCTTCGAGCGTTGTTGCACCGCGATAAAGGGTTGCAGCGCAGAAGGAATGGGGAGTGAGATGACGACCGCGACAATCGACAAGCCCGTCCTGAAGGACCTGTACGAGATCGGCGAGATCCCGCCGGCCTTCCACGTGCCGAAGACCATGTACGCCTGGAGCATCCGCAAGGAGCGCCACGGCAAGCCCTCGACCGCCATGCAGGTCGAGGTGGTCCCGGTCTGGGAGATCGGCGAGGACGAGGTGCTGGTCCTCGTGATGGCCGCCGGCGTCAACTACAACGGCGTCTGGGCCGCGCTGGGCGAGCCGATCAGCCCGCTGGACGGCCACAAGCAGCCCTACCATATCGCCGGGTCCGACGCCTCGGGCATCGTCTGGAAGGTCGGCGCCAAGGTGAAGCGCTGGAAGCCCGGCGACGAGGTCGTCATCCACTGCAATCAGGACGACGGCGACGACGAGGAGTGCAACGGCGGCGACCCGATGTTCTCGCCCAGCCAGCGCATCTGGGGCTACGAGACGCCGGACGGCAGCTTCGCCCAGTTCTGCCGGGTGCAGTCGCGCCAGCTGCTGCCGCGCCCCAAGCACCTGACCTGGGAAGAGAGCGCCTGCTACACCCTGACGCTCGCCACCGCCTACCGCATGCTGTTCGGCCACAAGCCGCACGAGTTGAAGCCCGGCCAGAACGTGCTGGTCTGGGGCGCGTCCGGGGGCCTGGGCGTCTTCGCCACCCAGCTGGCCGCCGTCGCCGGCGCCAACGCCATCGGCGTGGTCTCCAGCGAGGACAAGCGCGAGTTCGTGCTGTCGATGGGCGCCAAGGCGGTGCTGAACCGCAACGACTTCAACTGCTGGGGTCAGCTGCCCAAGGTCAACGGCCCCGAGTTCAACGACTACATGAAGGAAAGCCGCAAGTTCGGTAAGGCGATCTGGCAGATCACCGGCAATCGCGACGTCGACATGGTGTTCGAGCACCCGGGCGAGCAGACGTTCCCGGTGTCGGTGTTCCTGGTCAAGCGCGGCGGCATGGTCGTGATCTGCGCCGGCACCAGCGGCTTCAACCTGACCATGGACGCCCGCTTCCTGTGGATGCGCCAGAAGCGCGTCCAGGGCAGCCACTTCGCCAACCTGATGCAGGCCAGCGCCGCCAACCAGCTGGTCGTCGACCGCCGCGTCGATCCGTGCCTGTCGGAGGTCTTCCCCTGGGACCAGATCCCGGCCGCCCACGAGAAGATGCTGGCCAACAAGCACCTGCCCGGCAACATGGCCGTGCTGGTCTGCGCCCAGCGCCCCGGCCTGCGCACGGTCGAGGAAGTGCAGGAGCTGAGCGACGGGCTGTAGCGCGGGCTTCCCTTTGAACGGCTGAGACGTCTCGGCCGTTCAGACCGCCAAGACCATGCGAGGCAGCATTCTTCCGGGAATGGATCGCGACGGCGATTGGCCGACCGTTGTGAGGCCGAGCCTTTGGTAGATGCCCTCCGCATTGGGATCGGCGTCCAAGCCAATGGTCTGAAGACCGCGCGCGCGGCATTCGTCCAGCAGTGCGCCCATCAGCGCAGCGCCCAGACCTCGCCCCTGAAAGTCGGGGTCAACCATGAAGTCCTCGACCTCGCCGCTCAGCCCTTTGCTGGCGAGGGCGATCATGCCGACAATCTCGCCAACGCACTCGGCGACCCAGATCGTCCAGGCGTTCATCTTCTCGGGCGTAAGTGTCAGTTCGGCTCGACACATCGCCATGAAGGCTTCGTCGTATCCCCAAGAGGCCTTGGCGGTCATGGCCAACCGCGTCAGCCGATCGGCCTCCTCGGGTCGAGCCAGGCGTATCTTAGCGCTCGGGGCTGAGTTCTCGCTGGTCACCGTCGTCGCTCAGGCATGATGGAGGCCCACAGCGCGGTGGTCATGCCAACCACCGTGATCACGAACATGCCGCCAATGGCTGTCGTCAACGACCGGTCGCGCGGGGTGAGCAGCGCGAGAGATTTCATCGCCTCGTCCAGATGACCGAAAAACGACATCCAGAACATCGCGCACGAAAATCCCCAGGCCGCACAGAGCAATGGGGTTGCTCTCGTCTTCAGGGCGGTCAAGCCGCCAGCCACCAGCATGGACGCGGAGATATAGTCCACGAGCCAAAAGGGCCACCACTCCCAGTGACCCCAATTTCGCACGACCTCCAGCACCGCGAGAGACAAGCCGAAAGCCAAGGCGAGCCATGACGAAATTGTCCGCAACACCCCTCCCCGCATGGCAATCCGCTGCGAGTTTAAGGTCCTGGCGCGTGCGCTGACAACGCCGCGTCAATGCAAGTCCTGACCGCCCCGCGCGCCTTTTACCAAATACTCAACTCCGACTGGCATGTTCGGTCCGTCTCACCGCGAGGCTCATAGGGGGCGCATCGCGACGCGGGACGGGGGACTGAACCATGCCAATCTCCATCGAGACCCTGATCGCCATCGCCAACGCCGGCGGCGGCTTCGAGATCGACGCACTCATCTACCCGCCGGAGCAACTGATCGGCTTCATCGGCAAGATGGACACGACCGCGGTGCTGCGGATCCGCAATGCGGCCGCCTGGGACCCGAAATACCTGGTCAGCGTGGCCCAGACGGCTTCGCCTGGAGTGGTCGAATACGTCTTCTAGAAATTCCGCTCGCTTGACCGGCATAGGGTCGCGCCCGCGCGTTTGAGCGCGACCCTGTATCTGCCAGGGGGCGATCAAACAGGACGCTAGAGCCTATAATCGCCCGCGCGCGCCGCCCTTGAGGCGGTCGAGCTTCCGCGCAGGCGGTTCTTGAGGCTGGCTTTCCGACGCCGCGAACGGGGCCGGAAACCCGTTCGAAGGCCGCGCCGCCTTCGGCTTCGGGCTCATGGCGGCGATCTTGCGGGCGTGGGCGGCGAAGTCGCCGCAGGCCTTGGCCCGCTCGCGGGCGCGCTTGATCAGGTCGGGATCGTCGCTGGTCGCGATCGTCTCCCAGGCGGCGTCGAGGGCGGCCATCAGCTTGGCTTGCAGGCGGTCGCACCAGGTTTGGGCTTGGACTTGGGTCATGACCCGAGTTTGGGGTCGCTCCAGACCCCCGTGCGTAAGAAACCTGTATTTTCCATCAAGCCTCTGAATACAAGACGCTTTTCCTCAAAAACCACGAGCGTTGAGCCCCCTTCCCCGCCCACCCTGTGGATAAATTTTCGCGTTCCGCCAATTGCCAGCGGTCGCGTCCGACCTCACAGTCGCTTCTGGTCCATGAGGCCCGGCCTTCGGGGGAAGGTCGCGGGGAGCGTAAAATGAGCTGGGGCGGAAGGGTCGCTTTGACGGCCGTGGGTCTGGTGTTGGGGGTGGCGGCCGTGGTCGCCGTCCGCACCGCGACGTTCAAGGCGCCGGCCCAGGCCGATCCGGCCTCGGTCCGTCTGGCCGCCGCGCGGCCCGTCGACGTGGCCAAGGCCGCCGACCATTTGGCGCAGGCCGTCCGCTTCCAGACCGTCAGCCACCAGGATCGCGCCGAGGACCAGCCGGCCGAGTGGGACAAGCTGCACGCCTGGCTGCAGGCGACCTATCCCGAGGCGCACAAGGTCATGACCCGCGAGGTCATCGCCGACCACACCCTGGTCTACACCTGGACCGGCTCGAACCCCGCCCTGCCCCCGATCGTGCTGATGGCCCACCAGGACGTGGTGCCGGTCACGCCGGGCAGCGAGGGCCAGTGGAAGCACGCGCCGTTCGACGGCGTGATCGCCGAGGGCGCCGTCTGGGGCCGGGGCTCGATCGACGACAAAGGCTCGCTGGTCACCCTGTTCGAGGCCCTCGACGCGGTGGCGGCCAGCGGCTTCAAGCCTCTGCGCACCGTGATCGTGGTCAGCGGCCACGACGAAGAGGTGCGCGGCGTCGGCGCCCGCGCCGCCGCGGCCCTGCTGAAGTCGCGCGGGGTCAAGGCCCAGTTCGTGCTGGACGAAGGCATGGCCGTCGTCGCCGACCACCCGGTCACCGGCAAGCCCGCGGCCATCATCGGCACGGCCGAGAAGGGCTATGCGACGATGAAGGTCGTCGCCCCGGCCGCCGGCGGCCACTCCTCGGCCCCGCCCAAGGACGGCGGCGGCGTCGTGACCCTGGCCCGCGCGGTGCAGGCGATCCACGACAACGGCTTCCCGATGAAGTTCCAGGGGCCGGGCGCGGACATGCTGAAGGCGATCTCCCCGCACGCCTCGCCGGTGGTGAAGATCTTCGCGGCCAACACCTGGCTGTTCTCGCCGCTGCTGGTGGCGGTGACGGCCAAGACGCCCGCCGGCGCGGCCATGCTGCACACCACGATCGCGCCGACCATGCTGAAGGGCTCGCCCAAGGAGAACGTCCTGCCGCAGGACGCCACGGCCTGGATCAACTACCGCATCGCCCCCGGCGACACCTCGGCCACCGTGATGGCCAGGGCCAAGGACGCCGTCGGCGGCCTGCCGGTGGAGCTGTCCTGGACCAAGACCCCGGACGAGCCCTCGGCCGTGTCCTCGACCGACTCCGAGGCCTGGAAGACCCTCGCGGGCCTGGCCGGCGACGAGAGCGAGGCGCCGGTCGTGCCGGGCCTGGTCACCGCCGGCACCGACAGCCGCTACATGGGCGGGGTCGCCGACGACGTCTACCGCTTCCAGCCGCTGGTGCTGACGGTCGACGAGACCAAGATCATCCACGGCACCAACGAGCACCTGACCCTGGCCAATGTCGAGCGGATGGTCCGGTTTTACCAGCGTCTGGTCGAGACCGCCGCGTCCCGCTGAGTTCCAAGCGTCAGCACGATTGTCGCATTGATCCGCGATAAGACCTTCTTCCCCTGGACCCCGCCGATGCCCGCCGACGACGCCCAGATCCTGACCCGCACGGCCAAGCTTCCCGACCGGTTCGGCGAAGGCTTCGTCCGCGACGCCTGGTACGTGGCCTGCCTGTCGCCCGACCTGAAGCCCGGCAAGACCGCCAAGCACGAGTTCCTCGGCGAGCCCGTCCTG
Source organism: Caulobacter sp. X (assembly GCF_002742635.1). Lineage (NCBI taxonomy): Bacteria > Pseudomonadati > Pseudomonadota > Alphaproteobacteria > Caulobacterales > Caulobacteraceae > Caulobacter > Caulobacter sp. X. The sequence continues at coordinate 1,723,628 of NZ_PEGF01000001.1, forward strand.
ATGGGCCGCACCCGCAAGGGCGAGGCCTATGCGATCGGCGACCTGTGCCCGCACCGCGCCGCCGCCCTCTCGGCCGGCCGCGTGCATCGCGAGGCCGACGGGAGCGACAGCATCGAGTGCCCCTATCACGGCTGGCGCTTCGGTTCGGACGGCGCCTGCAAGGCGATCCCGTCCTTGACCGCCGACAGCGAGTTCGACATCTCCAAGGTGCGCGTGGCGCGCTATCCGGTGGTCGAGAGCCAAGGCCTGGTGTGGATCTGGATGGCCTCGGACCCACGCCGCGCGACCTCGCCGCCCGAACCGCCCCCGACCATCCCCGGCGTCGTGGGCGGCAAGCCCAAGCTGGTCGACCGCCTGGACTACGACGTCCATGTCGACCACGCGGTGCTGGGCCTGATCGACCCGGCGCACGGGCCTTACGTCCACCAGCAGTGGTGGTGGCGGACCAAGGCCAGCCAGCACGAGAAGAAGAAGACCTTCCGCCCGTCCGAGGCCGGCTTCACCATGGTGCGGCACGAGCCGTCCAAGAACTCCAAGGCCTACGCCATCCTGGGCGGCGAGCCGCTGACCGAGATCACCTTCCGCCTGCCGGCCCTGCGCTGGGAGCATGTGACGGTGGGCAAGCGCCAGGTGCTGGCCCTGTCGGCCATGACCCCGATCAACGCCGGCAAGACCCGGATGAGCCAGATCATCTGGTCCGACCACTGGGCCTTCGTCGCGCTCTATCCCATCATCCGGATCGCGGCCCGGGCCTTCCTGCGCCAGGACGGCAAGATCGTCGACTGCCAGACGCCGGGGCTGAAGCACAATCCGCCGCTGATGTGGGTGGGCGACGCCGACGCCCAGGCCCGCTGGTACCACCAGTGCAAGCGCGAATGGGCTGGGAGCCGGCTGGAGGGCCGTCCGTTCCGCAACCCGGTCAAGGAACAGACGCTGCGCTGGCGGACGTGAGGGTGCTGAGATGGCGATCGTAGTGTTGATCCTTGCGGTAATCGCTTGGCTGTTCCTACAAGCAGCAAGGGCGGATGCGGGAGTTGGCTATCGCTCGCGCGGCTCCCTTCGCTACCAACGTCGGAAAGCGAACAGGCTCGGGCTCGATCCAAACGAGACAAATGTTTTTAGCCATGCACCGGCTTACGAACCACTAGCGCCAGTCGGTCATTCCCATGTCCGGGATCTGGCCTTTGCGCTCGCACAAATCCTGGCGCTGTTGGTCCTAGGTTTCCTTGGTCTCGTTGCGATCGGAGCGCTCAAGCTCCCCGTCGGCTTGTTTTTGGTTTGGATCGCCACTGTCACCTTGGCACTGCGCGCAATAGGGCAGCTTCGAAGTAAGGGATGGCGGTTAAGCCGAGAGGCTCGATGTCCTCCACAAGCACAATCTACTTGCTTGGACGCTCGCGCAGATCATTGATCATGCCCGCGAAAAAGCCCGCCCGGCATGGGGGCCGGACGGGCTCTCTCCTCGGAACGCGCCTTGAGGGACGGGTTCGGTCGCGCCCCGAAAACTCTGAACTCTAGAACCCGTTAGGCGCGGTAGACGTAGGCGCTGGAGACGTAGCCGACGCCGACGCCGTCCTGGCCGACCAGGATCCACTTGCCGTCGCCCGTGCGGCCCAGGGCCTGGAAGGTTTCGCCCGAGCTCACCGCGCCGACGCGGGGCGCGCGGGTGGTGGCGGCGGCGCGCAGGTTCAGGGTCGAGCGGGCGACGTACTTGTGGCCCATCTTGACCAGCGGCTCGGCCTCGACGTTCCGGGCGTAGCGATAGCCGCCCGACTTGTAGACGCCGCCGACCGCCTGCTCGGCCCGGGTCTTCTGCATGTCGCAGCCGATCGCCGAACCGGCGCCCGCGCCGACCACGGCGCCGATGGCCGTGCCGGTCCCGCGATCGCCGTGGCCAGCGATCTGGTTGCCGGCCAGGCCGCCGATCAGGCCGCCGATCAGAGCGCCGACCTCCTGCTTGCCGCCCGAGGCCTTGCAGCCGACGACGCCGGCGCTGGCTTGCGGGGCGACGCTCAGGCTCAGGGCCGCCGCGGCGGCGCCCAGGGTCAGGGTGATGGTCTTGGTCTGCTTGAAAGCCATTTGGCCAAACATGAGAGAACTCCTTCGTCCCTTGGAATGTGTCCGGGGTCATCAACCCCGTGAGACAGACCATGACAGGGTGAAGCTGAACGGCGTCGGGGACCCGACTGACAGAGTTCGTTCATGTTGAGCGTCGATATCGCGACACGCGCGAAACGAGCGTTTCTTGACGATACCCTTGACAGGTGCATTGGGCGAGCGCCTCATCTTCTGGACGCGGCGAGGCGCCCGGGCCTGTAGGGGGCGAACATGCGTAGGATCGGTCTGACCGCGACGGCCATCGCCGTCGTGCTGGGCGGCGGCGGCGCGTACCTGGCCAAGGAAGCCGTTTCCAAGCCCACGGCCAAGCCGCTACTGGCGGCCGCGACCGTGACGCCCGTGCCCTTGCCGACGGGACCGGACTACCCCGCGCCGCCGGCGGTCATCAACGGCTGGATCGCCGCGGGCGACACCACCGCCATCCGCGGCCACGCCTGGAGCCTGTGGCAAGCCATGGCCACGCCGTCGGGCCAGTTCTTCAACGGCCAGCAACTGCCGATCTGGGAGACCTGGGCGACCTCGGACGACGTCTTCCCGGGCACGCCGGCCGCCCTGAAGGCCGCCCTGCGACCGCGCGCCGCCACCCTGGCCGCGCGCCTGGCCCAGCCGCGCGCGCTTCGCCATTTCCGGGTCCCGCACCAGTTCCACCACGGGCTCTCGACCAAGGCCGCCCTGCCCTTCGGCAACGCCGCCGTCACCGCCTTCAACAAGTTCAGCCCGGCCGCGGCGACCTTCATCGACGCGCCGCAACCAGGTCCAGGCGGCGGAACCTACAGCTACGCCAGCGCCGCCGGCCTGGCGAAGCTGAACGCCTCCTGGCCCGCCGGCACGACGCCGGAAGCTCGCGGGATCAACGAATTCCCGGTCGAGGGCGTCGAGCTGAAGCCGGTGTTCAGCACGGTCAAGGCGACCGGCCTGACGATCCAGCCGCTCTGGCAAGGTCCGGCCGCCTCCACCAACCCGAACAACCCCACGCCCGACACCTGGACGACCTGCGTGCTGGTGGCCCCGACGGGTGTCGGCGCGGTGCGTCCGGCGACCCGGGCCGAGATCGCCTCGGCCGGTCCGGCCGGCGCGTGCAAGACCTTCCTGTACGCGCCGCTCTCGACCTTCTACGCCGTGCGGCTCAGCGCGGCCGAGGCCAAGGAGTTCGCGACCTCGACCGGCAGGGCCGTGGCCGAGGGCGATTTCGCCGTGCTTCAGGCCATGCACGTCAGCACCAAGGAAATCCCGTTCTGGACCTGGCAGACCTTCTGGTGGCAGCCCGGCGCCGACACCCCGAACGGCTTCCCCGGCAGCAAGCAGAACCAGCCCGCCAGCCTGGGCGCGCCCTGGAACAACTACGCCGCCTGCGCGGCCTACAGCCAGACCACGACGGTCGACGGCTCGACCATGCAGGTCTGCTTCAACCCCTATCTCGAGACCTCGTCCGGCATCCCCGCCGGCCTGACCTCGAACTGCATGAGCTGCCATGGCGTGGCGGTCGTGGGCGGCAAGGCGCCCTATCCGCCGAACTACAACAAGCCGATCGCCTTCTTCACCGACCCGGCCTACTTCACGACCCGCACCACCCACACGGACTTCTCCTGGGCGGTCGCGAACGCGCAGTAGGGGTCGAAACGGTATTCAACACGGCGGGTAAGCCAAGGAACTTGCCTTCCTGGGCACGGGGCCCAGGAAGGCGGGTCTTGAGATCGATCTGTCCTCGGGCCGGCTTCATCACGAATACCCTCGCTGCCGCTACGCCCCCAGGGCGTACGGCCCGCTCTTCTCCAGCGCGGCCTTCCAAGCCGGACGGGCGTGCATCTTCCCGATCCAGGCGGCCAGGTTCGGATAGTCGGCCAGCTTGCCCATGGCTTTCGCCACCTCGGGCACGAAGCTCATCTGGATGTCGGCGCCGGTCAGGCTGTCGCCGACGAAGAAGTCCCGTCCCGCCAGGCTCTGGTCGACGAAGGCCAGGTGGTTGGCGATCTCGGACTGGATGCGCGGATGCAGCGGCGCGCCGGCCTCGCCCAGACGGCCGACATACATGTTCAGCAGCAACGGCAGCATGGCCGAGCCCTCGGCGTAGTGCAGCCACTGCTGATAGACGTCGTAGTCGGCGCTCTTCATGTCCGGCGCCAGGCGGCCGCCGCCGTGACGGCGGATCACATAGTCGATGATCGCCCCGGACTCGATGATCACCCGTCCGTCGTCCTCGATCACTGGCGACTTGCCTAGGGAATGGACCGCGGTCAGCGAGGCGGGCGCCAGGCGCGTCTGGGGATCGCGGGTATGCTGGACGATCTCGTAGGGCAGGCCCAGCTCCTCCAAGAGCCACAGGATGCGCTGCGAGCGCGACTCGTTGAGGTGGTGGACCTTGAGCATCGGACTCCCCGTTTTGTGATCGTTATGCTGCAGCGCGGCATTGCTCGCAGATGCGAAATGCGCCACGGTGAAAGAAAACAATTGTTTGGCGCAAAACATCTGTTTGGCCAAGGGGAGCAAGCCATGACCACGACCCTCGCGCGCGATAACGCCGAAAACCCCGTTCTTCCCGGCCTGATCGGCCTGCTGCGCGAGGCCGCCGACGCGGCGGGGCTGTTCGTGGCCGAAGCCAAGCCCGCCGTTCTCGCCCACATCGCGCCGGAAGGCGGGAAGGTCGACCGCAAGCTGGCGGACGTCCACCAGCACCGCGTCCACGGCTATGGCTGGTACGCCTCATATGCCGAGCTCCTGAACCAGGTCGCCGGCTGGGCCGAGCGGCTGGAGGCCGAGGGGCGGTTCGGCGAGATCGAGGCCCTGCTGGCCCAGCTGCTGTTCTCCGAATATTGCGCCCAGCTGGTCGGCGGCGTGCCGATGAACCAGGGCGAGATCGTCCGCCCGGCCCATCTGGTCGAGGACCGCGCGGTGCTGAACCGGCTCTATTCCAACGGCCTGATGAAGCTGATGGTCGAGGGCGGGACCCAGGCCGTGAAGAGCCGGATCGCCCAGCGCCTGGCGGAGGCGCGCGGCCGCCCGACGCTGGAAAACACCGGCCTAGACGAAACCTTCGAGATGATCCGCGACCAGTTCCACGCCTTCGCCGAGGAAAAGGTCACGCCTCACGCCCACGAATGGCACCTGAAGGACGAGCTGATCCCGATCGAGCTCGTTCAGGAACTGGGCGAACTGGGCGTCTTCGGCCTGACCATTCCCGAGGAATACGGCGGCAGCGGCATGGGCAAGACCGCCATGTGCGTGGTCTCCGAGGAGCTGTCGCGGGCCTGGATCGGCGTCGGCTCGCTGGCCACCCGTTCCGAGATCGCCGGCGAGCTGATCCTGACCGGCGGGACCGAAGAGCAGAAGCAGTACTGGCTGCCCAAGATCGCCAGCGCCGAGATTCTGCCGACCGCCGTCTTCACCGAGCCGAACACCGGCTCGGACCTCGGATCCCTGCGCACCCGCGCCGAGCTGAAGGGCGACCACTATGTGGTGACCGGGAACAAGACCTGGATCACCCACGCCGCCCGCGCCGACGTCATGACCCTGCTGGTCCGCACCGAGGCGGGCACCACCGACTATCGCGGCCTCTCCATGCTGCTGGCCCCCAAGCCGCGCGGAACCGACGAGGCCCCCTTCCCCGCTGAAGGCATGACCGGCGGCGAGATCGGGGTGATCGGCTATCGCGGCATGAAGGAATATGAACTGGGCTTCGACGGCTTCACCGTCCCGGCCGGGAACCTGCTGGGCGGCGTCCCAGGCCAGGGCTTCAAGCAGCTGATGGCGACGTTCGAGAGCGCCCGCATCCAGACCGCCGCCCGCGCGGTCGGCGTCGCCCAGGCGGCGCTTGAGGTCGGCCTTGGCTACGCGCTGGACCGCAAGCAGTTCGGCCAGGCGATCTTCGAGTTCCCGCGCGTGGCCAACAAGCTGGCGATGATGGCGGCCGAGATCATGGGCGTGCGCCAGCTGACCTATTTCGCCGCCCGCCAGAAGGACGAGGGCAAGCGCTGCGACCTCGAGGCCGGCATGGCCAAGCTGATCGCCGCCCGCGTCGCCTGGGCCGCCGCCGACAACGCCCTGCAGATCCACGGCGGCAACGGCTTCGCCATGGAGTACGCCGCCAGCCGCCTGCTGGCCGACGCGCGGATCCTCAACATCTTCGAGGGCGCCGGCGAGATCCAGGCCCAGGTGATCGCGCGGCGGCTGCTGGACGGGGGGAACTAGGACACCCCGGACAAGCTCCCTCTCTCTTTGAGAGAGGGTTGGGGTGAGAGGTTGCGAGACATGACGGCGTGCCGGCGCATCGGTCACCGCTGCCGCCACTCACCCTCCCACCGCTGCGCGGCGGGCCCCTCCCTCTCTCAAAGAGAGAGGGATCATGTCCGCGCCCCTTGTCCGCCGCCGGAGCATCAGCATAGCCTCGCGCCCTGATCTCAGAGGCTTTCCCCCATGCTGACCACGACCCGCCGCTCCGCCCTCGTCTCGGCCCTCGCGACGACGGGCCTGGCGGCGCTTGGGAGCCGCGCCTGGTCCCAGGAGACCGGCGCCGTCGGCGCGGCGGTGGACCAGTTCGCCCAGGACGTGATGGCCGCCTTCCCCGACCAGCCGGGGCTCGGGATCACGGTGGTCGAGAACGGCAGGGTCACCCTGGCCAAGGGCTATGGCGTCAAGACGCTGGGAACCCAGGACCGCTGCGACGAGAACACCGTCTTCGGCATCGCCTCGAACACCAAGGCCATGACAGCAGCCCTGATCGGCATGCTCGTCGAGGAAGGGCGCCTGGCCTGGGACGATCCGGTCACCAAGCACCTGCCGGCCTTCCAGATGAGCGATCCGATCGTCACCAAGCTGATGACGGTCCGCGACCTCCTGGTCCACCGCAGCGGCCTGACCCTGGGCGCGGGCGACCTCATGATCTGGCCTGCGCCGACCCACACCCGGGCCGAGATCGTGGCGGGCCTCAAGTACCTGCCGATCGGCGGTCAGTTCCGGGGCGGCTACGCCTACGACAACGTCCTCTACGTCGCCGCCGGGGCGGTGATCGAGGCGGTCAGCGGCATGAGCTGGGAGGAGATGATCAAGACCCGGATCTTCGATCCGCTGGGCATGACCAGCACGGTCTCCAGCCCAGCCCTGGTCGACAGGTCCCGCCGGGCCTCGCCGCACGCGCGCCTGGGCCCGCCGACGCGGGGCCTGGGCCCCCAGAAGGCGCTGCCCTTCGATAACAGCTTCGACGCCGCCGCGCCGGCGGGCGGCGTGAACTCGACGCCCAAGGACATCGCGCGCTGGATGCAGGCGCAGCTGAGCCTGGGCATGACGCCTGAAGGCAAGCGCCTCTGGAGCGCCCCCACCGCCCGCGAGATGTGGAAGCCTCACACGATCACCACCTGGTCGGACGGTCCGATCGACGAGAACCCCGTCCGCCCGTCGATCCAGGCCTATGGCCTGGGCTGGTTCGTCCAGGATCACCGCGGCGAGCGCCTGCTGTGGCACACCGGGGGCCTCGCGGGCTTCATCTCCTACACGGGCCTGCTGCCCGGCCGGAAATCGGGGATCATGGTCATGACCAACGCCGAGGAGGCGCCCGTGTTGCGGTCGCTGCGCTTTGGCGGCCCCGACCGGCTGCAAGGCCGGAGCGACTACGACTGGATCGCCTCCAGCAAGCGAGTCCAGGCCGAAAACGAGACCCAGCTGCTGAAGGACCTGGCCAAGGCCACCACGCCGACCAGCGGCGGCGCCAAGCCCAGCCTGCCGCTGGAGGCCTATGCCGGCGTCTATCGCGACCCCTGGTACGGCGCGGTGACGATCAGCGTGATCGGGAAGGGTAAGGCCAAAGGCCTCCACGTCTCGTTCGACAAGACCCCCGCCCTGCGCGGCAAGCTTGAGCCGTTCGACGGCGAGGTCTTCAAGACGGTCTTCGACGACCGCACCCAGGAGGACGCCTTCTTCACCTTCGACCTGAAGGACGGGCGCGTGGCGTCGGCCCTGGTCAAGGCGGTCTCGCCGTTGGCCGACTTCAGCTACGACTACCAGGACCTGCGGCTGAGCAAGGTGTCTTAAGGGCCCGAACGGCGAACCTATTTCGGCCTTGGAGCGCCCCCTCCGTCACGCCGCCTATCGGCGCCGCGCCACCTCCCCCGCAAGCGGGGCAGGAGGGGAGCAGCTTCCTCCTCACCCGTGAAACGGGGGAGGTGGCGGGATGCGGATACGCATCACGACGGAGGGGGCGCTTCTATCAACGCTCCCTTCAGCGCGGCTTCCAGCCCTCGGCGATCAGGGCGATCTGCTTGTCCATCACCGAAGACATCTGGTCGGCGGGCAGGCGCCCGCCGGCGGCGGCGGCCATGCGGTAGTTCCAGGCGTAGGCGGCCTTCAGCGTGTCGGCGATCAGCAAGAGGTCGAGGTCTTCGCGCACCTCGCCCCTCTGGACGCCGTCGCGCAGCACGTCGAGCAGCATCTGGGTCAGGCGGGGATTGCGCCCGAACGGCGCGACTTCGGGGTCGTTGCTGGGATTATACGAGGCGGCGATGTGGGCCAGGAACAGCTTCACCCGCCGCGTCTCGAACTCGTAGTGGATGGCGAAGATCGAGCACAGCCGGTCGGCCGTGCTGCCCCGCAGGACCGGGATCACCCGGTCGAACTCGGCATAGAGCTCGCTGAGCCTGTGGTTCATCACATGGCTCAGCACCTCCGCCTTGGAGGCGAAGGTTGTGAACACGCTGCCGACCGAGACCCCCGCCCGCTCCGCGATGGCGCGGATGGTGGTCTCGTCGTACCCGATCTCGTTGAACAGGTCGCGCGCCGCGTCGAGAACCTTCTCGCGCGTCGCGGCCTTCTGCTCGTTCCTTACGCCCACGCACGTCCCCCTCGAACACGCCAGCGTCATGATTGACTTCAAACACGGCCCCGTCCCCCCCGGAACGGGATCGCCATTCGTTAGGCGCGAGCGCCCGCGAAGATGATCTTCAGTTGATCGGAGAACCGCGCCAGCAAAGCCTCGACCGACCAGCCGTCGTAAATCGCACGACGATAGTTGGCGAGATACACGTCCCAGACGATCTCCGCCAACAGTTTAGTATCGGCGTCGGCCTTCAACTGCTTCTGGTCGACACCGCGCTGCAGCGCCTCGCCAATCAGGCGGAAGATATGCTTGAGATCCGTCCGGGCGCGACTCTCGGCGGCCTCGGAGTGGGTCCACGAGACCGCGATGCTGGCGCGCAGCAGCGGCAGCTGCTCGACATGGAAGCTGTAGGCGACGCCGAACAGGCCCATCAGCGCCTCATCGATCGTCTTGGCGTTGCGGGCGGCCTGGGTCATCTGGGCGTAGATGACCTCGTAGTCGGCGGTCAGGATCTCCTCGAACAGCTCCGACTTGTCGGCGAAGCTGGCGAAGACCGCGCCGGTCGACATGCCGGCGGCCTGGGCGATGTCCCGGATGGTCGCGCCTTCATAGCCGCGCTCGCTGAACAGGCGGCGGGCGGCGGCGAGGACGCGCTCGCGGGTGCGCTGCTTGGCCAGGGCCCGGCGGGTCAGTTTCACCGGGGTCTCGGCCCCCTGGTCGATATTGACGGATACGAAGCTCATGCGGCGGCCTCCAGGCGGGCGAGAGCGGCTTCGGCCCGCTTCTCGAACTCGGTGCAATACTCATCGACGACGTTCTGAAGGACGTCGGCGTAACGGCGAGCCAGCTGGCGGCCGTCCTGCGCGGCGTCGCGCAGATCGGTGATCAGTTGGCGGACTTCGGCCAGGGCCTCTTCGCGCTCGAACGCGGAAGGCTCGACCATGTCCACAGAGCAGGCGCTCTGAGCCATGCGGCTATCTCCTACCCCCGCTGGGGTCATTGAAAGGCGTTGAACGATCCGCGGTGGGGAGTTGATCATGTTCAACGAACGCAGACTACTAAATAGGACGCGCGGGCCTTAACGCCAGCAGGACGGGTTTGCAACCGCGAAATCCGGCGAAAATGCGTAAGTGAACGCGCTCAACCTTGATATGTGAACGCTACCATAGCGTCACTGCGACATTTTGCCCGTCGAACGAGTTCGCCGAACAAACTCAACGGAGACGGGTTTCGCCGATCGACCGCCGCTATGGCGCGCCGGCGCGTGAGCCCTTATCCTAGGGCCATGTCCCATCTGTTCGACTTCCTCGTCCCGGCCGCCCTTCTGGCGGTGCTGATCGCCCTGGGCGCGGGCCTTTACGCCCTGTTTCGCGGCGGCGACTTCGGGCGTTCCTATTCCAACAAGCTGATGCGGTTGCGGGTGCTCCTGCAATTCATCGCCATCATCGTCCTGGTCGCCGCCGCCTTCTGGTGGCGGAAGGGCGCTTGAAGGCTCGCTCGCTAGATAACGCCACTCAGGGAACGAGAGTCCGCGACGGATGGTCACGCTGAATCGCATCTATACGCGCACGGGCGACGCCGGCTCGACGCGACTGGCGACCGGGGCGCCGGTGAGCAAGGCCTCGCAACGGGTCGAGGCCTATGGCGGGGTGGACGAGACCAACGCCGCGATCGGCCAGGCGCGACAGCATACCGCAGGCGATCCCGTGCTCGACGCGATCCTGGAGCGCGTCCAGAATGACCTCTTCGACCTGGGCGCGGATCTCGCCACGCCCGAGCAGCACGGCAAGCCGGAATGGGAGCCGCTGCGCATCCTGGACAGCCAGGTCGAACGGCTGGAGCGCGAGATCGATCTCCTGAACGCCGAGCTTGAGCCGCTGACCTCGTTCGTACTGCCGGCCGGTTCGCCGGCGGCTGCGGCCCTGCACGTGGCGCGCACCGTCTGCCGGCGCGCCGAACGCGGCTGCGTGGCGCTGATGACCGTCGAGGGCGAGATCGTCGGCGCGCCGGCCATCAAGTACCTGAACCGCCTGTCGGACTTGCTGTTCGTCGCCGCCCGCTGGGCCAACGACAAGGGCAAGGCCGACGTGCTGTGGAAGCCCGGCGCGACGCGGTAGCGCGGGTTCGGACTACTTTTTCTGCGGCTGAGCGGCCTGAGCGGCCGGCGCTTCAGGCGCCAGCTTCGGCTCGCCATTGATCGGCGGCACGTTGGTCGGGCGGCGGGTCAGGGTCTCGATCGGATAGACCGTGGCGCACTTCATCCACTTGCCAGCCCAGGCGCCGCCGCGCTCTTCGCAGCGCTGCTTCGGCCACACCCACAGGCCGTGATAGGCCAGGACGCCGGCGCTGGAGAGCAGGAACAGGCCCAGGAAGATGTACTTCAGGCGGGTGAAGGTCTTGTTCATGGCCGGCCCCTTAGCGCCTTTCCGTCCTTAAGGGAATTGGGAGCGCGCTCGCCCACGCGCGCGAGCCCCCGCAATCCCTACGACCGTTTGAACCCGCGCGCAGATAACGCATTACGCTTACGCCAAGGGAAACTTGCATTGCGGCGCACAAGCGCTAAGTCGATTGGCAAGCAGGAGAAAACGCAAAACCTGGAGGCGGTGAAAACCGATGAAGGTCCTAGTCCCGGTCAAGCGGGTGATCGACTACAACGTGAAGGCCCGCGTTAAGGCGGATCAGACGGGTGTCGACCTCGCCAACGTCAAGATGTCGATGAATCCGTTCTGCGAGATCGCGGTCGAAGAAGCCGTGCGTCTCAAGGAAAAAGGCGTGGCGACCGAGGTCGTCATCGTCAGCATCGGCCCCGCCCAAGCTCAGGAAACGATCCGCACGGCGCTCGCCATGGGCGGCGATCGCGGCATCCTGATCACCTCGGACGCCGACCTCGAGCCCCTGGCCGTGGCCAAGCTGCTGGCCGCCGTGGTCGCCGAGGAAAACCCGAACCTGGTCGTCATGGGCAAGCAGGCGATCGACGGCGACAACAACGCCGTCGGCCAGATGCTGTCGGCCCTGCTGGGCTGGCCGCAAGCCACCTACGCCTCGGCGCTGGAAGTCTCGGGCTCGACCGCCAAGGTCACCCGCGAAGTCGACGGCGGCCTGCAGACGCTGGACGTCGACCTGCCGGCCGTGATCACCGCCGACCTACGCCTGAACGAGCCGCGCTATGCGTCTCTGCCCAACATCATGAAGGCCAAGAAGAAGGAGATCGCCACCAAGGCGGTCGCCGACTACGGCGTCGATGTCGCGCCGCGCCTGAAGGTCCTGAAGGTCACCGAGCCGCCGAAGCGTTCGGCGGGCGTCAAGGTCGAGACGGCCGCTGACCTCGTGTCCAAGCTCAACACCGCGGGGGTGCTGTAATGGCTGTTCTCGTCATCGCCGATAACGACAACGCGCACCTGCGTGACGCGACCCACAAGACCGTGACCGCCGCCCAGAAGATCTCGGGCGACGTGGACGTGCTGGTCCTGGGCAAGGGCGCCAAGGCCGTGGCCGACGCCGCCGCCAAGATCGCCGGCGTCCGCAAGGTGCTGCTGGCCGAGTCCGACGCCCTGGGTCACGGGATCGCCGAAGCCCAGGCCGACGCCGTCCTGGCGCTGGCCGGCAATTACGACGCGATCCTGGTTCCGGCCACCTCGGGCGGCAAGAACTTCGCCCCGCGCGTCGCCGCCAAGCTGGACGTCGCCCCGATCTCGGACATCGTCGAGGTCGTCAGCGCCGACACCTTCACGCGCCCGATCTACGCCGGCAACGCCCTGGAGACGATCCAGTCCAGCGACGCCAAGAAGGTCATCACCGTCCGTCCGACCGCCTTCGCGGCGGCGGCGGAAGGCGGCTCGGCCTCGGTGGAAAGCGTCGCTGGCGCCGACGCCGGCAAGACCCGCTTCGTCAGCGAAGAGATGGTCAAGTCCGACCGTCCGGAACTGGCCGCGGCCAAGATCGTCGTCTCGGGCGGTCGCGCCATGGGCTCGGCCGAAGAGTTCCAGCGCGTGATCGAGCCCCTGGCCGACAAGCTGGGCGCCGCGGTCGGCGCCTCGCGCGCCGCGGTCGACGCCGGCTACGCCCCGAACGACTATCAGGTCGGCCAGACGGGCAAGGTCGTCGCCCCGCAGCTCTATGTCGCCATCGGCATTTCGGGCGCGATCCAGCACCTGGCCGGCATGAAGGACTCCAAGGTGATCGTCGCGATCAACAAGGACGCCGACGCGCCGATCTTCCAGGTCGCCGACTACGGCCTGGTCGCCGACTACAAGACGGCCGTGCCGGAGCTGATGGACGCCCTGTCCGCCGCCGGCAAGTAAGGCTCTTCCCTTCTCCCCTTGCGGGAGAAGGAGAAAACATGAAAGGCCCGGAGGCGACTCCGGGCCTTTTTTCGTGCGCCAGTCATGGGCTAGCGGACGGTGACGACCGGCTTGGCCCAAGCCGCTTGCGGGTCGGACAGGCTGGGCGAATGGCTCGCGGCGCCGGTGGCGATGGCGAGCAGCAGCGCGCCCGCGATCAGCAGGGTCTTCATGGCGTGATCCTCTATCGGTCTGAAGCGGTGGGGAGCGGCGTCGCGAGGAGGAACATGCCGCTTCCACGCCCGCTTTGCGAACGATGGTATCTGTGCGAACTTGTAAGCCAGACTAACAACCTTGAGCGCGCCGATGCGCCTTCCGCCCTTCTCGTCCCTGGTCGCCCTGGAGGCCGCCGCCCGCCACAAGAGCTATAGCCGCGCGGCTGAGGAGCTGTTCGTGACCCACGGCGCGGTCAGCCAGCAGGTCCGCAAGCTGGAGGACGAGCTGGGAGTCCAGCTATTCGCCCGACGCGGCAACCAGATGGAGCCGACGCCCACGGGCGCGGCCCTGGCCGAGCAGGTCCGCCAGGCCATCAACACGCTCAGGCATGGCGTCGAGGACGCCCGCCGCGCCGGCAGCGGGCCGATCGTGATCTCCACGGGCGGGGCCTTCGCCGCCAGCTGGCTGACGCCCCGGTTGGCCCGCCTCGCCGCCGAGACCGGGGAGCTGGACCTCACCATCCGGGTGGAGGACCGGGTCGCCAACCTCTCCACCGACGGCGTCGACATCGCCCTGCGCTACGGCGTCGGTCCCTGGCCCGGCGTGGAAAGCGCCCGGCTGATCGACGAGCGCACCTTCCCGGTCTGCAGCCCCGAGACCCTCGCCCGCTATCCGATCGAGAAGCCCGAGGACCTGCTGGCCGCGCCGCTGCTGCGGCATACCGACATGCCGTGGTCGACGTGGTTCCGCGCCATGGGGATAGAGGCGCCCGAACTGCCGCCAGGCCTGACCTTCGACGCTTCGACCATGCTGCTGGACGCCGCCGCCCAAGGGATGGGTTTCGCCCTGGCGCGCGCCGGCTACGCCCAACGCAACCTCGAGGACGGCCGCCTGGTCCGCCCCCTGCCGGGCGAGGTCGATGTCGAGACCGGCCACAACTTCGTCTGGCGCGCCGAGAATCCCAAGCTGCCGCGGATCTTGAAGCTGCGGGACTGGTTCCTGGCGGCGACCGAGGGCGAGCGGCGAAGCTAGGGCGAACGGCGGCGGATTTGCCCCGACGGCGAAAATCCATCATATCCCGCCGCCTCATGTCCCCCACCGCAAAGACCCTCCGTGACGTCCGGTCCATGGCCGAGGCCGGCCTGACCTCGTCCGACCGCCTCCCCGCTCTGGAGGCGGTGGCGGCGCGCTATGCGGTGGCGATTACCCCCGCCATGGCCGAGCTGATCGACCCGGCCGATCCGCACGACCCCATCGCCCGACAGTTCGTGCCCGCGCCCGAGGAGCTGATCGCCAGCCCCGGCGAAGACGGCGACCCGATCGGCGATTCCATCCACAGCCCTGTGGATGGAATCGTCCATCGCTATCCCGACCGCGTGCTGCTGAAGCCCACCCACACCTGCGCGGTCTATTGCCGGTTCTGCTTCCGTCGCGAGATGGTCGGACCCGAGGGCTTGTCGAACCTGACGCCGGCCCAGCTGGACGCGGCCTTCGCCTATATCGCCGGCCGGCCCGGGATCTGGGAGGTGATCGTCACCGGCGGCGATCCGTTCGTGCTGTCGCCCCGGCGCCTGGCCAAGCTGATCGACCGGATGGAGGCGATCGACCACGTCAAGGTCGTGCGCTTCCACACCCGCGTCCCGGCCGTCGATCCGACCGCCGTCACGGATGAGTTGGTCGCCGCGCTGAAGCGCTCGACCAAGGCCGTCTATGTCGCCCTGCACGCCAACCACGCCCGCGAGCTGACCCCGGCCGCCCGCGCCGCCTGCGCTCGGCTGGTCGACGCCGGGATCGCCATGGTCAGCCAGACCGTGCTGCTGAAGGGCGTCAACGACGATCCGGCGACCCTGGCGGCGCTGATGCGCGCCTTCGTCGAGACGCGGATCAAGCCCTACTACCTGCACCATGGCGATCTCGCCCCCGGCACCGCCCACCTGCGCACCACGATCGCGGAAGGCCAGGCGATCATGCGCGCCTTGCGCGGGACGCTCTCGGGCCTGGCCCAGCCGACTTATGTGCTCGACATCCCCGGCGGCCACGGCAAGGCGCCGGTCGGTCCCGCCTACCTCGGCGAGGGCCAGGTAGAGGACCCGAATGGCCGCCGACACGCCTATCCGCCGGCCGCCGACTGAGGCGAATGGACGCCCTTCGGTTGCGACGCAGCAAAGCCTTGGCGGCGTCGTGGTTTCTCGTGCTAGAAAAGTCGGCATAGTCGAAGGCGTGGGCGCGACAGCCCGCCGCGATATCGAGCGAAGGCTTGGCGTTCATGAGTGAAATCAAGACGGTCGGCGTGATCGGCGCCGGCCAGATGGGGGCGGGCATCGCGCATGTCGTCGCTCTGGCCGGTTACGGGGTGAAGCTGCACGACGTTTCGCGCGAGCGGATCGACGCCGGCCTCGCCGTCATCGAGAAGAACATGGCCCGCCAGGTGGGCCGTGGGATCATCGACGACGCCGCCATGAAGGCGGCCCTGGCCCGCATCTCGCCCGCCGAAGGGCTGGAGGCCGTCGGCGCCACGGACCTCGCCATCGAGGCCGCCACCGAGAACGAGGAGATCAAGAAGTCGATCTTCCGCAGCCTGCAGCCGCACCTGAAGCCCGACACGCTGCTGGCCTCGAACACCTCGTCGATCTCGATCACGCGCCTGGCCTCGGCGACCGACCGGCCCGAGCGCTTCATCGGCCTGCACTTCATGAACCCCGTGCCGTTGATGAAGCTGGTGGAGATCATCCGCGGCATCGCCACCGACGTCCCGACCTACGAGACGGCCGTGGCTTTCGCCAAGTCGCTGGGCAAGATCACCAGCAACGCCGAGGACTTCCCCGCCTTCATCGTCAACCGCGTGCTGGTGCCGATGATCAACGAGGCGATCTACACGCTTTACGAGGGGGTCGGCACGGTCGACGCCATCGACACGGCGATGAAGCTGGGCGCCAACCATCCGATGGGCCCGCTGGAGCTGGGCGACTTCATCGGCCTGGACACCGTGCTCAGCATCATGAACGTGCTGCACGAGGGTCTGGCCGACAGCAAGTACCGCCCCTGCCCGCTGCTGGTGAAGTACGTCGAGGCCGGCTGGCTGGGCAAGAAGACCGGTCGCGGCTTCTACGACTATCGCGGCGAGACCCCGGTCCCCACGCGCTAGCCGCCTAGGCGCCATCAAGGACGCGCTTCAAAGAAGAGCGGAACCGTCGCGAATTCACCAATTCAAGACCGTCCCGCTCTCCCGAAGCTGGCGGGATGGGGTCCCGACAGCCTGGTCGCCTCAGCTCTGGCGGAGAGCCGGCGACCTTCTCCGCGGCTCGCCAATTTTCCCCACCGGCGCGCCCCGAAAGCCCGCTCCTTCTCGCGCGCCAAGGCCAGGTTGTCATTGACCAGAGATCCACGTTCTCTTGCCTTGCCGTCCTCTGACGCGGCCCTTTGCAAACGTTTCCCGTTAAACGTGAAATGACCGACTCTGCGCGTCGCGACCTCTGGATCCTGGACGCCCGCGAGCGCGCGGACGCGGCTCAGCAGTATCGCGAAGCCTGCGCCCATCTGTTCGATGTCACCCTGCTGACGCCGGACGAGGCCTTTTACAATCGGATGGAGGGCTACAACCTGGCCGGCGTGGTCCTGGCGCGCTGCTCGGGCGTGCCGCAGCGCTACGAGCGCAGGCTGTCGCACATCGCCGCCGACGTGTCGGACTCGGTCATGGCCGTGCTGGAGCTGGAGTCCGGAGGCTGGCGCGGCGACTATGACGGCCGCGCCGCCAGCAGCGAGATGGGCGCGATCCGCCTGATCGACATGGCTCGCCCCTTCGACATGGTCACCGAGGCCTATGAGACGGCGCACCTGATCCTGTCGCGCGCGGCGCTGGAGCCCCAGACGGCCGACCTCGACTTCCACGGCTGCGTGGTCAGCGAGGACAGCCCCAGCGGCCGCCTGCTGGGCTCGCACATCCGGGCGACCTGGGCCGGCGCGGCGGCGATGTCGGCGACCGACCTGACCCTGGCCGGCAAGGCCGCGGCGGCGCTCGTCAGCGCGGTGATCCTGGCCCATGGCGCGCCCGCCGGCGACGACGTCCGGCCCGTGGAGAAGATGCTGCTGGCCTCGGCGCAGCGGTTCGTGATCCAGAACCTTTCCGATCCGGATCTGTCGCCGGAGACGGTCCGCGACCACCTAGGGGTGTCGCGCAGCCTGCTCTACAAGGTGTTCGAACCCATCGGCGGGGTCAGCGCCTTCATCCAGGCGCGGCGCCTGGACCAGGCCTTCGACGAAATCACCGGCGACCAGGCCAACCAGCAGACCCTGGGCGAGATCGGCTATCGCGTCGGCTTCCGCTCCGACGCCCATTTCAGCCGCGCCTTCCGCGCCCGCTTCGGCATGACCCCCGGCCGGTTGCGGACCCTGGGCGAGCCGGCGCGGCGCGAGGGCCTCTCGGCGATCGAGCGGCCCGACGACGTGTTCGACTGGCTGCGGGGGCTGCTCTAGCCCGCGCCCAACTCCTAGCCCGCTCCGAGCGCCACGGCGACGTGGTAGGTGATGAACGAGGCCAGATAGGCCAGCGACACCATGTAGACGAACATGACGGTCGGCCAGGTCCAGCCGTTGGTCTCGCGCTTGACCACGCCCAGGGTCGCCGCGCACTGCGGGGCGAAGACGTACCAGGCCAGGAACGACAGGGCCGTGGCCAGCGACCACTTGGTGGCCAGGACGCCGCCCAGGGTCGTGGCCGCCGCGTCGGCGTCGCCGCCCACCGCATAGACCGTGCCCAGCGCCGCCACGGCGACCTCGCGGGCCGCGAAGCCGGGGATCAGGGCGACGGTCATCTGCCAGTTGAAGCCGATGGGCGCCATCAGCGGGGCGATGAAGTGACCGATGCGGCCGGCGAAGCTGTAGTCGATGGCCGGCCCCGTCGCGCCCTCGGGCGGATAGGGGAAGGTCGACAGCACCCACACCGCCACCATCAGCGGCAGGATGATGCGGCCGGCGCGGCTGAGGAAGATCCGCACCCGGGTCCACAGATTGGTCAGCAGGTTGCGGGGCTCCGGCCAGCGATAGGTCGGCAGCTCCATCATGAAAGGCTCGACCGCGCCGCGCCAGAACACGCGCCGGATCACGAACGAGACCGCCAGGGCCGAGACGATGCCGCCGGCGTAGAGGCCGAACATGACGAGCCCCTGCAGCGACAGCACGCCCCAAACGGTCTGGTGCGGCACGAAGGCGCCGATGATCAGGGTGTAGACGGGGATGCGCGCCGAGCAGGTCATCAGCGGGGCGACCAGGATCGTGGTCAGCCGGTCCTCGCGGTTGTCGATCACGCGGGTGGCCATGATGCCGGGGATCGCGCAGGCGAAGCTGGACAGCAGCGGGATGAAGGCCCGCCCATGCAGGCCGGCGCCCCCCATGATCTTATCCATCAGGAAGGCCGCGCGGGCCATGTAGCCGCTGTCCTCCAACATCAGGATGAAGAAGAACAGGATCAGGATCTGCGGCAGGAAGACCAGCACGCTGCCGACGCCGGCGATCAGGCCGTCGGCGATGAAGCTGGTCAGCAGGCCATGCGGCAGATGGGCGTTGGTCCACTCGACCAGAGCCGCGAAGGCGCCGTCGATGCCGTCCATGACCGGGGTGGCCCAGGTGAACACCGCCTGGAACATCACGAACAGCAAGGTCAGCAGGATCAGCAGACCCGCCACCGGATGCAGCAGCACGCCGTCGATCTTGCCGGTCACCGTGTCGGGCCGCTCGGGCGGCTTCACGCAGGCCTTGAAGATGCGCTGGGCCTCGGCGTGGGCGGCGCGGATCTCGGCGGCGGACGGCTCGCGCCAGACGCTGTCGGCGTGAGGCTTCTGGGCGGCGACCAGGCCCTCGACCTGCGCGAGTAGATCGGGCAGGCCGCGCTTGCGGGTCGCCACGGTCGTGACGATCGGCGCGCCCAGCTCCTGCGACAGGCGCTCGAGGTCGATCCGCAGGCCTTGGCGCTGGGCGATGTCGAACATGTTGAGGGCCAGCACGAACGGGCGGCCGACCTGCTTGAGCTCCAGCACCAAGCGCAGGACGAGCCGCAGGTTGGTGGCGTCGGCGACGCAGATCAGCGCCTCGGGCGCGGCCTCGCCGGCCAGCTTGCCCAGGACGGCGTCGCGGGTGACGGCCTCGTCCGGGCTGCGGGCGCGCAGGGAATAGGTGCCGGGCAGGTCGAGCACGCGCATCTGGCGGCCGCTGGGGGCTGTCAGCACGCCTTCCTTCCGCTCGACGGTGACGCCAGCGTAGTTGGCGACCTTCTGGCGGCTGCCGGTCAGGGCGTTGAACAACGCGGTCTTGCCGGAATTGGGATTGCCGACCAGGGCGACCCGAGCGGGCTCCAGCGGGGCGATCTTGAGAGTGGTGTCGGTAACGGTGGCGGCGACGCTGGTGTCGGAGGTCAAGGTCTTAGCGTCCGTCGAACTTCACCGAGACGGCGCCCGCCTCGCGCCGACGCAAGGCCACGCGGGTGTCGTCGACGCGGACCGCGATGGGGTCGCGACCGAACAGGCCCTGGTGCAGCACCTCGATCGTCGCGCCCTCGACGAAACCCATCTCCAGCAGGCGCCGCTCCAGTTCCTCGGCGGCCACGGCCTCGGCCGCGCCGGAGACGCCCGTGACCTTGACGATCACGCCGCGATCACCCGGACCGGCCACGGCCAGGGGGCGGACGCCGGCCGGATCCCCAGTGGGATCGACGGCGACAGGCTCGAATTCTGGGGACAGGACGAACGCTTCGGACATAACCGCTCCGATAAGATTGCGAACGATTATCAGTCGAGCGCGCGAATGTCGATTCAGCGATAATACGGAGGCGGGTGTATGCTAGCCGTTAAGGATCCTTGGGACCGTTTGGCGCAGGGGCGTTAATCTATTCGACTCTCGGTGCTCGGATCGGTCTGATGGTTCGTATTGATTCGTGTAGGCGAAATGATGCGTAAGCTGATGCTGGCGCTCCTGACGGGCGCCTATCTTTGTCTGGCCCTGATTGTCTCCCTCTTCCTCTGGAGGATGGGCGCGACCCCGGCTGTCGGCGTCTCGGCCTTCATCGGCATGCTGGGCCTTTGCTTCGCGTTCCACGGCCTGCTGGCCCAGACCTTCCTGGGCGCGGCCCTGCGCCTGGACATCGACACCGTCCGCGAGGCCCACGCCATCCTGCTGGATCAGGTCGAGAAGGTGGACGGCCGCGTCACCGACCTGATGGAGGTCGTCGCCGCCGACGCCCAGCGCCGCACCGAAGCGCTGTCCAACGAGGTCAGCCACCTGGAAGACCTCGTTCACAAGATGAACGACCGGCTGGAGCGCCAGTTGAGCCAACCGGCCGCCGCCGCCGCCGCCCCGCGCGGCCCGCTGTCCGATCGCGCCCCGCAAGGCGACCGCCTGCTGCGCATGGTGCAGGAGGCCCTGGCCGACAACCGCGTCGACCTCTACCTGCAGCCGATCGTCAGCCTGCCCCAGCGCCGCACCGTCTACTACGAAAGCTTCTCGCGCCTGCGCGACGAGAGCGGCCGCGTGCTGATGCCCGCCGAGTTCCTGGCCGTGGCCGAGCCCGAAGGCCTGATGAGCAACATCGACAATCTGCTGCTGTTCCGCTGCGTTCAGATCGTCCGGCGCCTGGCCAAGCAGGACCGCAAGGTCGGCATCTTCTGCAACATCTCGCTGGCCAGCCTGGGCGACGAGGCCTTCTTCCCGCAGTTCCTGGAGTTCATGCAGGAGAACAAGGACCTGGCCGGCGCGGTGATCTTCGAGCTGGGCCAGGACGCTTTCGAGCGCCGCGGCCCGGTCGAGGCCCGCCACATGGCCCGCCTGGCCAGCCTGGGCTTCAGCTTCAGCCTCGACAAGGTCGTCGACCTGGACATCGACTTCCAGGACCTGGCGCGCGCCGACGTGCGCTACCTGAAGGTCGCGGCCCAGATGATGATGAACGAGCTGGAGGAGCAGGACGGCAAGCTGGTCATCGCCTCCCTGCCCGACCTGAACGCCGCCGACTTCGCCTCGCTGACCCGCCGCTACGGCATCGAGGTCATCGTCGAGAAGGTCGAGGCCGAGAAGCAGGTCGCCGAGATCCTCGACCTCGACATCGGCTACGGCCAGGGCAACCTGTTCGGCGAGCCCCGCGCCATCCGCGACGCCATCCTGGCCGAAGCCGAGCCGCCGTCGGACTTCATGCGCGGCGGCCCGCGTCGTCGCGCGGTGGGCTGGTAAGGCCGCAAGCATCGGAATGACGCCGCCACGCGTTGGCGGCAGGGTCTCCTTCGAAAGGAGCCCCTCATGGCCTACGACACCGAAGACGCCCGCTGGGCCGCGTGGGAGACGCGTGATCGCGCCGCCGACGGAGCCTTCTACGTCGCCGTTCGCACCACCGGCGTCTATTGCGTCGCCAGCTGCGCCGGGCGGCCGCTGCGCAAGAACGTCGAGTTCCACGATAGCCGAGAGAGCGCCCGCGCCGCCGGCTTCCGCGCCTGCCTGCGCTGCAAGCCCGACCGCGAGGCCGCGTGAACCTCGACTGGACCCGTATCGGCGCCGAATTGGACGCTCGCGGCTGGGCCCTGACCGGCCCCCTGCTGAAGCCGGAGACCTGCGCCAACATCGCCGACCTCTATCCGCGCGACGACGGTTTCCGCAGCCGGGTGGTCATGGCCCGCCACGGCTTCGGGCGCGGCGAGTACAAGTACTTCAGCTATCCGCTGCCGGACCTGGTGCAGCGGCTGCGGCAGGGCCTGTACGGCCCTCTGGCCCAGGTCGCCAATCGCTGGGCCGAGCGGCTGGGCCAGGACCACCGCTTCCCCGAGACGCTGGACGAGATGCTGGCGCGCTGCCACGCGGCGGGTCAGGTCCGGCCCACGCCGCTGCTGCTGACCTACGGCCCCGGCGACTACAACTGCCTGCATCAGGACCTTTACGGCGAGCACGTCTTCCCGCTGCAGGCGGCGTTCCTGCTGGACGAGCCCGGCCGCGACTTCGACGGCGGCGAGTTCGTGATCGTCGAGCAGCGCCCCCGCCAGCAGTCGGCGCCGCAGGTGGTTCCTCTAAGGCAGGGCGAGGGGGTGATCTTCGCGGTGCGGGAGCGCCCGGCCGAGGGGACGCGCGGCGTGCACCGGCGGGTGCTGCGGCATGGGGTCAGCGAGGTGCGGTCCGGGCGGAGACGGACGTTGGGCGTGATCTTTCACGATGCGCTTTAGGTTCCTCCCCCGCGTTGCGGGGGAGGTGGCCCAGAGGGCCGGAGGGGGCTAGCTCGGCCCATGCCGCATTAGCCCCCTCAGTCGCTTCGCGACAGCTCCCCCGCATCGCGGGGGAGCATCTTGACCCCCGCCACCCCTCACCCCATAGGCGAGACGCCGAACAGCAGCCGGTGCAGGAAGAGCACGAACACCCCGTACAACACCGTCCCTCCGACCACCGCGATCACGTCCGCGATCGGCTTCGTCACGACCGGCGCCGGCTCCCTCCGGTTGACCGCCGAGATCAGGTCCAGGATCGCCCAGGCGAGAAACGCCCCGAACAGGACGATCGAGGCCAGGTCGCCATTGGCCAGCAGGTGGCCGCTGGCCCAGGCGATGGTCCCCAGCAGCATCGGATGGCGCACCGTGGCCTTGATCCGGCCGACCGGACCGTTCGCGCCGGCCAGGAGCACGAAGGCGACCCAGACCAGCCCCATGGCCGCGTGACGCCCCCAGGCCGGCGGGTCATAGACCTGCGGCGCGGTCGGCCGGGCGGCGATCCAGCCCAGGATGATCAGCACGAAGCCCAGACCCGCGATCAGCGAGTAGAGCCCCTTCCAGCGCTTCTCGTTGGCGGCGATCTGGCTGTCGCGCAGCGGCGCGGCCAGGATCCGCACCGAGTGAATGCCTAAGAACACCACCAGACCCAGGATCAGTATCGTCATCGGCCCCTCCCAAGGTTGCGGGAGGATAGCCATGGAACACTCGTCTTCGGAAGCGTCGCCGCGCGGTCTTGAATTCCGGCGCGCGGGGGAACAGCTAAGGGCCCGGCGACATTGACGCCCCGCCTCCCGACCGGTACCGCCCCAGCATGATGGATTTCCCGCCTGGCCTCAGCGCCCTCTCCGACCGCTACGACGTGGTGCTCTGCGATGTCTGGGGCGTGATCCACAACGGGGTGGCGAGCTTTCCGGAAGCCTGCGCGGCCCTGACCAAGTGGGGCCAGGAGAAGGGCCCGGTGGTGCTGATCTCCAACTCACCGCGCCCGTCGGCCGACGTGGTCGCGCAACTGGATAGCCTGGGCGTCCCCCGCTCGGCCTGGAACGGCTTCGTCACCTCCGGTGACGCGACCCGGGCGCTGCTGGCGCCGCATACCGGGACCAAGGTCTGGAAGGTCGGGCCCGAGCGCGACGCGCCGCTGTGGGCCGGCTTCGACCTGACCCTGGCCGGCTGCGAGGACGCCGACTTCATCCTGTGCTCGGGCCTCTATGACGACGAGAACGAAACCCCCGAGGACTATCGCGACCGCCTGAAGGTCGCCGCCGAACGGGGCCTGCTGTTCATTTGCGCCAACCCGGACCGCGTCGTGCAGCGCGGCGACAAGCTGATCTTCTGCGCCGGCGCCCTGGCGGATCTCTACGAGAGCCTGGGCGGCAAGGTGGTGATGGCCGGCAAGCCCTATGGCGCGATCTATGACCTGGCGCTAGCGGAGGCGCAGCGCCTGCTTGGTCGTCCTGTCGACCGCGACCGGGTGCTGTGCGTCGGCGACGGCGTCATCACCGACGTGAAGGGGGCCCACGACCAAAAACTGGCCTGCCTGTTCATCGCCAAGGGCATCCACGGCGAGAAGGCGATCGGCCCGGACGGCCGCCTGAACCCGGAAGCGGTGCTGGCTTTGCTCGAAGCCGAGCAAGTCGGCGCCACGCACGCCGTCGGTGATCTGGTCTGGTGATCGAGCTTCGGAACGCTATGCTGTGTGCAACGCACAATAAGAACCCGAGGGGAAAGCGTCATGCAGGGTAAGTTTCTGGAAGAGCTGAGCGTCGGCCAATCGGCTGAGCTGGTCCGCACCGTCGGCGAGGCCGACATCGAGGCCTTCGCTGAAGTGACCGGCGACAACAATCCCGTCCACCTGGACGCCGACTACGCGGCCAAGACCAGCTTCGGCGAGCGCATCGCCCACGGCATGCTGTCGGCCGGCTACATCTCGGCGGTTCTGGGGACCACCCTGCCCGGCCCGGGCGCGATCTACCTGTCCCAGGCCCTGCGCTTCAAGCGGCCGGTCAAGATCGGCGACGAGGTCACCGCCCGCGCCACCATCACCGAAATCGACGAGGCCAAGGCCCGCGTCACCTTCTCGACCGTGTGCCTTGTGAACGGCAAGCCGGTGGTCGATGGCGAGGCCGTGGTCATGGTCCCCCGCAAGGCCGCCTGATGCCTCTGAAGACGATCCAAGCCTGGAAGGACCTGCCGGCCGAGGCGCGCGGCGCGTCGGTGGCGCTGGGCAATTTCGACGGCGTGCATCGCGGCCACCAGCAGGTGATCGCCCAGGCCGCGAAAGCCGCCCTGGCCGGCCAGACCCCGCTAGGCGTGGTCAGCTTCGACCCGCACCCGCGCCGACTGTTCCGCCCGACCGAACCGGCCTTCAAGCTGATGAC
The DNA here is from genome assembly GCF_002742635.1 of Caulobacter sp. X. Classification (NCBI taxonomy): domain Bacteria; kingdom Pseudomonadati; phylum Pseudomonadota; class Alphaproteobacteria; order Caulobacterales; family Caulobacteraceae; genus Caulobacter; species Caulobacter sp. X. Next base: position 1,748,649 of record NZ_PEGF01000001.1, read on the forward strand.
CCACGGCCAGCAGGCGCGCGCCTTGGCGGGCCTGGGCGTCGATGTCTTCTACCTGCTGCCGTTCGACTTCGAGATGGCCAGCTTCGGCGACCGAGAGTTCGTCGAGAAGGTGCTGGTCGAAGGGCTCGGCGTGAAGCATGTGGCCGTCGGCTTCGACATCTCGTTCGGCCGCGGCCGCTCGGGCAGCGCCGAGCTGATGAAGGCCTATGGCGACGAGTACGGCTTCACCGTTTCGGTGGCCGAGCCCGTGGGCGGCGAGGGCGAGGAGAAGTTCTCGTCGACCGGCGTCCGCGAGGCCCTGCGCGACGGCCGCCCCGAACAGGCCGCGCACATCCTGGGCCGGCCGTTCGCGATCGAGGGCGTGGTGCGGCGCGGCCAGCAGCTGGGCCGCCAGCTGGGCTTTCCGACCGCCAATGTCGAGGTCGAGGACTATGTCGTCCCCAAGCTCGGCGTCTACGCCACCCGCACCCGCCTGCCGGACGGCCGCGAGGTCCCGGGCGTCGCCAATCTCGGCAACAACCCGACGACGGGCGTCGTGGAGACGCGACTGGAGACCTGGCTGTTCGACTTCGACGAGGATCTCTACGGCCAGATCATCGAAACCGACCTCGTCGCCTTCCTGCGGCCGGAGCTGAAGTTCGACAGCCTGGACCTGATGATCGAGCAGATCCATCGGGACGAGCAGGCGGCGCGGGCGATCGTCGCGCCGGCGTTTTAGGGAGCGCGCCAGTTCCTCCCCCGCGACGCGGGGGAGGTGGCCCAGAGGGCCGGAGGGGGCTAACGCGGCCGACTTCCCGCTCGCCCCCTCAGTCACTCCGTGACAGCTCCCCCGTATCACGGGGGAGCATCTATTGGCTCAGCGCCCTCCCTCTGCTATCCCCCACGCCATGAGTTCCGTTCGGAAGATTTCGCGAATTATCCGCCCGGCGTGACGCCGCCGGACGATCCTCCAGCGCGCGCCGGGTTTTCCCGCCCTCTTCCGAAATTTCCAGAGCCGGATTTTCATCCCATGGCCGACGACGCCACGCCCGCCCGCGACTATCGCGAGACCGTCTTTCTTCCCGACACCCCGTTCCCGATGCGCGCGGGCCTGCCCAAGAAGGAGCCCGAGATTCTGGAGGGCTGGGCCGCCCTCTCGGAGAAGGGCCTCTACGGCGCGGTGCGCGCCAAGCGCCAGGCCGCCGGCGCGCCCCTGTACGTCCTGCACGACGGCCCGCCCTACGCCAACGGCGCGATCCACATCGGCCACGCGCTGAACAAGATCCTCAAGGACTTCGTGGTCCGCAGCCGCTTCGCCCTCGGCTACGACGTCGACTACGTGCCCGGCTGGGACTGCCACGGCCTGCCGATCGAGTGGAAGATCGAGGAGAAGTTCCGCGCCCAAGGCCGCCGCAAGGACGAGGTCCCCGCCGAGGAGTTCCGCCGCGAGTGCCGCGCCTATGCCGGCGGCTGGATCGAGGCCCAGAAGACCGAGTTCCAGCGCCTGGGCGTGCTGGGCGACTGGTGGAACCGCTACGCCACCATGGACTTCTCGTCGGAAGCCACGATCGTCGCCGAGTTCCATAAGTTCCTGGCCACCGGCCAGCTCTATCGCGGCTCGAAGCCCGTGATGTGGAGCCCGGTCGAGCGCACGGCCCTGGCCGACGCCGAGATCGAGTACCACGACCACGTCTCGCCCACGATCTGGGTGAAGTTCCCGGTCGTCGAGGGACCGGACGTGGCCGAGGGCGCCAAGCTGGTGATCTGGACCACCACGCCGTGGACCATCCCCGCCAACCGCGCGGTCTCCTATAACCCCGACATCCCCTACGCCGTCTTCGAGGTGAAGGCGCTGGAGGAAGGCCTCGAGTTTGAGCCCTGGGCCAAGCCGGGCGATCGCCTGATCGTGGCCGAGAAGCTGGCGGGCGACGTCTTCAAGGCCGCCAAGGTCGCCACCTTCGAGAAGGTCGACAGCGTCGACTGCGAAGGCATGGTGCTGGCCCACCCGCTGGCCGACCTCGACAGCCACTACGGCTTCGCGGTGCCGATGCTGGCCGGCGACCACGTGACCGACGACGCCGGTACGGGCTTCGTCCACACCGCCCCGGGCCACGGCGCCGACGACTACCAGGTCTGGCTGGCCCACGGTCATCGCGAGATCCCCGACACCGTCGACCCGGACGGCGCCTACTATCCGCATGTGGCGCTGTTCGCGGGCCTCAAGGTCCTCGAGACCGAAGGCAAGAAGGTCGGCAAGTTCGGGCCGGCCAACGGCGCGGTCATGGAAAAGCTGATCGAGGCCGGCAACCTCTTGGCGCGCGGCCGCGTCGAGCACAGCTATCCGCACAGCTGGCGCTCCAAGGCCCCGGTGATCTTCCGCAACACCCCGCAGTGGTTCATCCGCATGGACCACGCCGTGGACTCGCTGGGCGGCAAGACCCTGCGCGAGGTCGCCGTGCAGGCCATCGCCGACACGGCCTTCCACCCCGACGCCGGCCGCAACCGCATCGGCGCCATGGTGGAGACGCGTCCTGACTGGCTGATCAGCCGCCAGCGCAACTGGGGCACGCCGCTGGCCATGTTCGTGGACAAGCACACCGGCCACCCGCTGAACGACCCCGAGGTGAACGCCCGGATCCTGGCGGCCATCCGCGAGGGCGGCGCCGACGCCTGGTTCACCCGTCCCGACGCCGACTTCCTGGGCGCCCACGACCCGGCCCAGTACGAGAAGATCACCGACATCCTCGATGTCTGGTTCGACAGTGGCTGCACCCACGCCTTCACGATCGAGGGCCGCGCCGACAGCCACTGGCCGGCCGACCTCTATCTGGAAGGCTCCGACCAGCACCGCGGCTGGTTCCAGTCCAGCTTGCTCGAAGGCTCCGGCACCCGCGGCCGCGCGCCCTACAAGGCCGTCCTGACCCATGGCTTCACCATGGACGAGAACGGCGAGAAGATGTCCAAGTCCAAGGGCAACACGGTCGAGCCGCAGGCGATCACCAAGGAGTCCGGCGCGGAAATCCTGCGCCTGTGGGCCGCCATGGTCGACTATTCGGAGGACCAGCGGATCGGCAAGACGATCCTGGCCACCACGACCGACGCCTATCGCAAGCTGCGCAACACCATGCGCTACCTGCTGGGCGCCCTGGCCGGCTTCGACGAGGCCGAGCGCGTCACCGACTACGCCGACTTCCCGCCGCTGGAGAAGTACATCCTGCACCGCCTGTGGGAGCTGGATGGCCAGGTGCGCGAGGCCTATGAGAGCTACCGCTTCAGCGACGTGATCCGGCCGCTGATCGAGTTCTGCCAGGGGGATCTCTCGGCCCTCTATTTCGACGTCCGCCGCGACAGCCTCTATTGCGACCGCCCCGACGCCCTGAAGCGCCGCGCCTATCGCACGGTGCTGGACTACGTGTTCGACCGCCTGACCATCTGGCTGGCCCCGCTGGCCAGCTTCACGATGGAAGAGGCCTGGACCACCCGCTTCCCCGAGGCCGGTCCGGTCGCGCTGCGGGTGATCCCGGCGCGGGTCGACGCCTGGCGCAACGACGCCGAAGCCGCCCGCTGGGCCAAGGTCGAGAAGGTCACCTCGGTGGTGACCGGCGCCCTGGAAGTCGAACGCCGCGAAAAGCGCATCGGTTCGGCCCTGGAAGCCGCGCCGGTGGTGCACGTCGCCGACGCCGACCTGCTGGCCGCCTTCGAAGGCCTGGACGCCGCCGAAGTCTTCCGCACCAGCGGCGCCACCCTGGTCGCCGGCGACGCGGGCGCGTTCCGCGTCGACGAGGTCAAGGGCGTGTCGGTGGATCCCAAGCTCGCCGAGGGCCAGAAGTGCGCCCGCTCGTGGCGGATCCTGCCGGAGGTGGGAACCGATCCGCGCTATCCGGAGCTTAGCCTTCGCGACGCCGACGCCGTGGCCCACTGGGACGCGACGCACTAAAATCCCCCTCTCCCACGGGGAGAGGGGCAGGGGTGAGGGGATAAGCCGTCGGCGGCCGTAACCCCTCACCTCCCGCCGCCTTCGCGGCGGGTCCCTCCTCTCCCAAGGGAGAGGATTTCGAGAAGGGGACGACGCGCTTGAAAATCACCCGCCTCGGCTGGACCGCCTACGCCGTCGCCGCCGCCGTCCTGGTGCTGGACCAGCTGTCCAAGCTCTGGATCCTGGGCTTCCTGGGCCGCGAGCAGGGGGCGAGCGTCCCGCTGCTGGGCCCGCTGCACCTGACCATGGTCCACAACTACGGCATGAGCTTTGGCCTGCTGAAGAACAGCGACTGGGGCCGCTGGCTGCTGATCGGCTTCTCGATCGTGGTGGTGATCGCCCTGGTCGTCTGGGCGCGGAAGGCCAAGAAGCTGCTGCCGGCCCTGGGCATCGGCATGATCATCGGCGGCGCGATCGGCAACAACCTGATCGACCGGGTGATGTACGGCTATGTCGTCGACTTCATCGACGTCTCGCGGTTCTATTTCCCCTGGGTGTTCAACGTCGCCGACTCGGGGATCTCGATCGGGGTGGCGCTGCTGCTGCTGGACAGCTTCCTGTCCGAAGAGAGCAAACTGTCGCATCAGACCGAGTAGTTTTGGCCGATTGCCGCCGCAATCGCGTGGGACATTGGCGCCCGCGCGAGGATGTCGTATCGAGAGCGTCCGAATTTTTGGGCCGGGGGTCGGCTCTGCTGGAGCATGGTTTGATGAGTTTCAAACGGGTCGCCGCTGTTAGCGCCCTGACCGTCGTGGCCGCGATCGGCCTGGCCGGCTGCACCTCGACCAAGAAGGCCCTGGGGATGGACAAGGTCGTTCCCGACGAATTCCGCGTGGTCAGCAAGGCCCCGCTGGTGGTTCCGCCCGACTATTCGCTGCGTCCGCCGGCGCCCGGCGAGCCGCGCCCGCAAGAGCTGCAGCCCGAAAGCGCGGCCCGCGCCGCCCTGATCGGCCAGAGCAACGCCGCCGGCCGCTCGGAAGGCGAGAAGCTGCTGGTCGCCCGCGCCGGCTCGGACAAGGCCGATCCTCTGATCCGCTTCGTCGTCGACGACGAGACCGGCGACCTGGCCCACAAGGACGAGAGCTTCGCCAGCAAGGTGATGTTCTGGAAGAAGGGTCAGAAGACCACCAACGTGACGACGGCCGCCGAAGCCGGCGCCAACGCCCCGATGGAAGTCGACGCCGCCGCCGAAGAGGCCCGCCTCAAGAAGCTGGTCGGTACGGGCGGCGTGGTCATCAGCCGCGAGAAGAAGGGCGGCATCAAGCTGCCGGGCCTGTAAGGCCGGACATCTCCGCCGAGAGATTCGAGACGGCCCGGAGCTTCGGTTCCGGGCCGTTTTGTTTTGGGAAGCCGCCACCGGAATCCCTCTCTTTGGAGAGAGGGAGGGGCCCGCGCCGCAGGCGTGGGAGGGTGAGTGGATACGAGGCCAGCCGAGAGGCTCGTTCTGGCGACAGTTGGTCGGTAGCGGCGCGACTGAACATCAGAGCGTTACTCTGAGAGGGTGACCACTCACCCTCCCATGCTCCGCATGGGCCCCTCCCTCTCTCTAAGAGAGAGGGATTCTGACTCCCTACCCCTCTCCCGGCGTCCGGACCGTGATCCCGCGCGCTCGCAGCTTGTCCAGCACGCCGTTCTCGGCGACCAGCGCCCGCAAGGGGAAGTAGGCGACCGCGTGGCCCGGGGTCTTGAGCAAGTCCGTCAGGGCCTGGACCTCGTCGTCGACCAACTGGCGCTTGAGATCGGCGACGCCGGGCATCAGCAGTTCGCAGCGTTCGGCGCTGCGCGGTCCGGCCAGGGCGTCCTTGACCCGGCCCTGGGCCCAGGCGTCGGCGGCGGCTCGGATGGGCGCCGGCCCGGCCTCCGTCGCGTCGAGCGTTTCGGACAGGCAGGTCAGCCCCGCTTCCTCGCTATGCTCGCGCACCAGCGCCTTCAGCATCGGCATGGCCTTGTGGACCGCCGCCGGCCGCGTCTTCACGCGCTGCTTGCGCGCCACGTCCTTGATGGTCTTGTCGGGTTGCGCGGTCTGGAGCTGGGCCTGGCTGTTGGCCTTGCCGTTCAGCTGCAGGGCGACGAAGAGCGGCTTCCACTTGCGCCATTCGCCGGCGTTCTTCGGATCGACGCCGCTCCAGGCGCGCTGGGTGCGCGCGGCCAGCGCGGGGGACCGCCCGGTCCAGTCGCCGTCGTCCTTGAGGTTGCCCCGCAACCTCAGCAGGGCCGGGATGTCGCCCAGCCCCGCGCGCCACTCCGGCGGCGTCAAAAGCACCGAGGCGCCGTCCAGCCGGCGCTCCAGCACCGACCTGTCCCAGGCCATGCCCTTGGGCAGGGCGCTGGGCGTCCCCATCACATAGATCGTGGTGTCGCCGTCCGACACGCGCCACCAGGCCGGCCCCGGCAGCTTGGCGCTGACCACCAGCGCCTCGACCACATTGGCCTGGGGGTCGTCGATCGCCTGGGCCCGCGCCGCGCCGCCCAGGGCCGTCGCGGCCAGCATCAGGCCTGCCAGGATCTTCCGCATCTCACCCCCTCCGTGTCCTGGCTCAACCCTGGCGAGACGGTGTGGCGGAAGCTTGGCCTTATTCGGGCGCTGTCACGGTGAAGCCCTTGGCGCGGAGGCGATCCAGGACGCCGCCTTCGGCCAGCAAAGAACGCAGCTCGATCACCGCCACGGCCTTGCCGGGCTTCTTCAGCGCCGAGGTGATCGCGCCGACCGCGTCGTCCTGGCCCTCCTTGAACTGGCGGGCGATCCAGGGCGTCGAGGCCAGGCAGCGCTGGAAGCCGCGATCGGCCGAAACGACCTCGCGCACCTGACCCTCGGCCCATTGTTCGGCGGTCTCGCGGACGCTGGCCAGGCCGTTCTCGGCCTGCTTGAGACCAGCGTCCAGGCACAGCTCCTGCAGCGGCTGGGGCGCCTCGGCCAGCGACTTGACCATGCCGATCAGGTCGTAGTCGTCCAGCTTCTTGATCCGGGGCTGCGCCTTGAGGTCCTTGCTGTTGGCCAGGTCACGGATGTGCTTGGTCAGGTCGCCCACGGTGATCGAGACTCCGCCGCCCCGCTCGTTGGCGATGACGAAGCCCGCGAGCGCCGGTTTCATGTCGTCATGCTCGCTCAGCGGCTTGCCGCGCGCCTTGAGCTGCTTCTCCAGCCGGGCGCGCAGGTCGGGCGGCAGGGTGTCGCGCATCGGCTTGTCCATCATGAACTGTTTGCCGCGTCCCGGGATCAGGGCCAGCAGGCTCAGGATCCGAACCTCCGGCTCCTGGCCGATGATCAGCACGTTGGCCCCGTCCAGCCGACGGCGCAGCACCGAGTCGTCGAAATCCAGCTTCTGCGGCGCGAAGGCGGGGACGCCCATCACATAGACGGTGGTGTCGCCGTCCGAGACCTTCCACCAGGCGGGCCCCGGCAGGCGGGCGTTGACGATCAGCGCCTCGACCAGGTTGGCCTGGCTGTCGACCGGCGTCAGGTCCACGGGCTTGGTCTGGTGGATCGAGACCTCGTTCTTGCCCTGGCCTTGGCCCTGCGCCATCGCCGAACCGCCGCACAACAACGAAAACGCCAGGCCGGCGGCGGCGAAACGGGTCAGGGTCACTATCTTCAGTTCCTCGAACGACGGCGGAATCGAGCTAAGGTTTTCGATCTCCATCTGGTTGGCCGATCGGCCTTCGTTCGGCAACTTAAGGAGTTGCAATGTCGGCGGTCTCGCCGGCGTGCTTCGTGAAAGTCCGCTTGATGCCCATCCGCCGCCTGCCGCCCGAGACCGTCAACCGCATCGCCGCCGGCGAAGTGGTCGAGCGGCCGGCCAGCGCCATCAAGGAGCTGGTCGACAACGCCATCGACGCCGGCGCCACGCGGATCGAGGTCGAGGCTCATGGCGGCGGCCTGACCCGCATCCTGGTGGCCGACGACGGCTGCGGCCTGTCGGCCGAGGAGCTGCCGGTCGCCATCGAGCGCCACGCGACCTCCAAGCTGGCGCCCGACGCCGACGGCCTGTGGGACCTCTTGCGCATCCACACCATGGGCTTCCGGGGCGAGGCCCTGCCGTCGATCGGCTCGGTGGCGCGGCTGCAGATCAGCTCGCGCGCCAAGGGGCAGAAGGACGCCTTCTCGATCCTGGTCGAGGGCGGCCAGGTCGGCGAGGTCGCCCCCGCCGCCTTCCCCGGCCCGCACGGGGCGCGGATCGAGGTGCGGGACCTGTTCTACGCCACGCCCGCCCGCCTGAAGTTCATGAAGTCCGAGCGCGCCGAGGCCCTGGCGATCACCGAAGAGATCAAGCGCCAGGCCATGGCCAACGAGAGCGTCGGCTTCTCGCTCGATATCGACGGCCGCCGGGTGCTGCGCCTGCCGCCCGAGCATCCGGGCCCGCAAGGGCGGCTGGCGCGCCTGGCCGCCGTGCTGGGTCGCGAGTTCCAGGAGAACGCCCTGGAGATCGACCAGACCCGTGACGGCGTGCGGTTGTCGGGCTTCGCGGGCCTGCCGACCTACAACCGGGGCAACGCCGCCCACCAGTACCTGTTCGTCAACGGCCGTCCCGTCCGCGACCGCCTGCTGCAAGGCGCCCTGCGCGCGGCCTATGCCGACTTCCTCGCGCGGGACCGTCACCCGACGGCCGCGCTCTATGTCACGCTCGACCCGACCGAGGTCGACGTCAACGTCCACCCGGCCAAGGCCGAGGTGCGTTTCCGCGATCCGGCCCTGGTGCGCGGCCTGATCGTCGGGGCCCTGCGCCACGCCCTGGCCGGCGCCGGCCACCGCGCCTCGACCACCGTGGCGGCCCAGGCCCTGGACAGCATCCGCGCCCAGCAGAGCCCGTTCCCCGGCTATCAACCCCAGTACCAGCCCGGCCCGTCGGCCGCCGGCTTCTCGGCCTGGCGCGAAGGCGGCTGGACGCCGCCGACGCAGCGCCCGATGGACTTGCCGGGGCTGAGCGAGGTCTCCGCGCGGGTTGAGCCGAGCTATGGCGGCGAGCTGGCCGAGGTGGTGCGCGAGGCCTACGGAACCGTCGCCTTCAACGACCGTCCGCCTACGGACTATCAAGGCGCCGGGGCGCCCTTCGACCCGATCGACTACCCCCTTGGCGCGGCGCGGGCCCAGGTGCACGAGACCTACATCGTCGCCCAGACCCGCGACGGCATGGTCATCGTCGACCAGCACGCCGCCCACGAGCGTCTGGTCTACGAGCGGATGAAGGGCGAGATGGCGGCCGGCGGCGTGGCCCGCCAGACCTTGCTGCTGCCCGAGGTCGTCGACCTCGATCCGGCCGAGGCCGAGCGGGTGGTCGCCCGCGCCGAGGAGTTGGCCGCGCTCGGCCTCGTCATCGAGAGCTTCGGCCCCGGCGCGGTGCTGGTGCGCGAGACCCCCGCCCTGCTGGGCAAGACCGACGCCGCGGGCCTGATCCGCGACATCGCCGACGACCTGGCCGAGAACGGCGCGGCCCTGGCCCTGAAGGAGCGGCTGGAAGAGGTCTGCTCGACCATGGCCTGCCACGGCAGCGTCCGCGCCGGTCGCCGCCTGAACGGCGCCGAGATGAACGCCCTGCTGCGCGAGATGGAGGCCACGCCCCACTCGGGCCAGTGCAACCACGGCCGCCCGACCTATGTCGAACTGAAGCTGGCGGACATCGAGAAACTGTTCGGGCGGCGGTGAGACTGGCGCCCCCCTCCGTCTCGTCGCTTCGCGCCGGTCCACCTCCCCCGCTTCGCGAGGGAGGATGGTTATCCTCCTCACCCGTGAAACGGGGAAGTGGCGCGCGGTGAAACCGCGTGACGGAGGGGGCGCTCTTCAGGCCCCTCGTCCCTCCGCGAACACGCGCATCGCTTCGGCGAAATACTCCGTCAGCCCCGGCGCGATCGCCTCGTAGCGGGCGGTGAACTCAGGGTTCTCCTGGTAGAGGTGACCCAGGCCCTTGAAGGCGTCGGGCGTCGGCTCGCGGTTCCAGGAGCGGCCGACCCAGGCCCAGTGGCGGCGCATGATCGTCGTCACCGGCTCGCTGTCGACCGGCAGACCCTGCTTCAAGGCCTTGGCCAGATCGTGCTCGATCGCCTTGGCCTCCTCCTGGAAGTGGGACCAGTCCTTCTTGCCCCAGGTCGTCATGCCGGCCTTGGCGTCGGCGATCCGCTGGGCGGCCTCGTCGCCGTAGTGCTCGACCAGCCAGGCCTCATGCTCGGCCTGCTTCTTGGGGTCGAAGCCTTCGAAAAGCATCTTGTCGTCCATCGTCTCGTCTCCTTCGAGGTTGGCGAGGGTCCGGTCGACGACGGTCACCAACTGAGCGTAGCGCTCGGCCTCGGCCGCCAGGCGAATCCGCTGGGCGCGGAGCGCGGCGGCGAGGTCGAAGCGCGGGTCGTCCAGCGCGGCCTGGATGTCCTTCAGCGGAGTCTCCAGGGCGCGGTGGAAGAGGATCTGCTGCAGGCGCAACAGGTCCTGGCGGTCGTAATAGCGATAGCCATTGGCCCCGACGGCGCGGGGTTTCAGCAAGCCGATGGCGTCGTAGTGGTGCAGCGCGCGCACCGAGACGCCGGACAGCTTGGCCATCTGCTTGACCGTGTAGACGCTCAACCTTGGTGTCCTTTCGTCGACCTTGCCTCTCGATGGCCAGGTCACTCAGGGATCACGCGGCGTGAGGGTCAAGCGCGCCGGAACAGAAAAATTCAGGCGGCTAGCTCAGGGCGATCGGCGCGCCCTCGGCGGCGGCCAGGGGCTTGTCGAGCAGGGTGGTGATCGCGGGGCCCTGGACGCGGGTGACGCCGCCGGCCCGGCAGGCCTCGATCTCGGCCCGTGAGGCCACGCCCGCCACGCCCTGCAGCACGCCCTTGCCCTCGTAGAGGGTCTTTCGCTCGGCGAACCGCTGAATGGTGCTCATCCTGTCGAATTCGGTCTCGCCGGTCAGCAGCAGGGTGACGCTGTCGATCAGCTCGGGCGGCAGGCCGTGGATCGGGAAGGTGGCGTCGTCGACGCGCAGGTCCATGAAGGCGAAGCTGCCCTTCAGGAAGGCGCGCATCTGCTGCAGCATGCCCAGCGAAGCCTCGCGCGGCGTGCCGTAGATGGTGGCGACCAGCCGCGGCTGCTGGTCCAGCGGATAGCGCGACAGGCGGCTCTTGTAGGAATCGAGGGCGTGCTGCGTCGTCAGGTTCCAGAAGCCGAACGGCACCAGGATCTCGCCGAACGTCGCCGCCTTCAGCGCCGCCTGGGCGTCGGTCAGGCAGACCAGATCGCGCTTGAGGAGCTTGTCGTCCTCTTCCGGCGGCGGCTCCAGCAGGTCGGCGCGCATGCCGATCAGCGAGGCGACGAAGGCGTTGGCCGAGAGGTCATAGATCCCCCACCAGCCCGTCTGGGGCGGCGGCGGAGGCGGCGGAGGCGGCGGCGCCTTGGGCTGGACCGGCGCCTTGACGGCCTTGGCCGGCTTGTCGGCCGCAGGGGCGTCCGCCGCGCCCTCGGTTGCGGCCTTCTCGGCCGCCAGGGCCTTGGCCTCTTCGTGCGTGCTGGGCACGGACTCGACCGCGTCGGCGGTGATCACGTGAACCCGGCCCGCCGCGCCGCCATAACCCTTGCCCGCGACCAGGCCGGCGAGCTCCTTCTGCGACAGGCTGGCGAACTTCAGGACGGCGGTCTCGTCGCCCTGGAAGGTCATCAAGCAGATCTCGCCGCCTTCGCCGCCTGGAAACAGCACCTGCTCCAGCTCGGCCGCCAGGGCCTGCATCTCGGTGGGATCCAGCGTCTCGACCCGGTTGTCGGCCAGCACGAAGGCCAGCGGCGCCACGGCCCCGCACTTACGCGGCGCGCGCCATCGGGCCTTGAGGAAGGCGTCGGCCACGGCTTGCGCCTTGGACTTCGGGACTTCGCCCGGCTGGCTTTCGCCGGCGGCGTTGAACAGGATTCGGAGGCAGGCGATGGCCGTCATGAGTGCAACATTAGGTAGGAATCCTCGCCAATTCGTTGAGGACCCCGGCTAAAAGCGGCGACCCGCGGGCCTCACACGGCCAGCGGAAGTTCATCGATCGGCGTCTCCTGCTCGGTCACGGGCGTGGCGAACAGGCCGCTGACGAAAGGACCCTTGATCGTATTGGCGCCCATGCGCCGGGCAAGCTCCAGCTCGCGCGCGTTGCGCACCCCCGCCAGGCCCTGACGCAGGCGGCGGACGGCGTAGACCTTACGGTCGGACAGGAAGCGATGGATCTTCAGCAGGCGCGACTTCTCGTCGTCGCCTTCCAGCTGCAGGACCACGCCGTGCGCCAGGCCTTCGGGCACGGCCTGGCAGTAGAAGCCGGCGTCATGCACCCGCAGATCGACGCGGGCGAAGCTGGGCAGGACGAGGTCGCGCAGCGGGGCGATGGCCGAGAACGGCAGGTCGCGCGGCACTTCGTAGATCACCGCCGCCATCCGCTCGCGGACGCTGGGCGACAGGGCGGTGAAGCGCGCCTGATAGGCCTCGCGGATGCCCGCGCGGACCACGCTCCACATCCGGATCCCCACCCAGGCCTTCAGGCTGGGATCGGCCTCCAGCGTCGCGACGGCGCGGTCGAAGGCCACGAGATCGGCCTCGGCGAACTCGGCGTCGTCCTGCGGCTCGGGCGCGCCCGGCTTGCGCACGACCATGATCTCGGCGCTCTCGAACTTCTGGTTCGCCACATTGTAGACGCCCCGCCAGCCCAGGTGGATCGGCGTCTGCGTCTCGGCCTTGGGCTTGGCCGCGACCACGCGCGGCGTCGAGCCCCAGGGCGCCAGCTCGGCGACCCCGTCGCGGCGGATCAGGCGCGTGCGGCCCTCGGGCGGCGGCGGCTTGCCGCCGCGCATGGCCAGCAACTCTTCCTCGGTCAGGGTCGAGAACTTGAGGACCTGCTCTTCCTCGCCCTCGAAGGTGAGCATGCAGAGATCGTCGCGACCCTGGGTGCCAAACAGCCGCAGCTGCAGCTCCGAGGCCATGTGGCGCAGCTCTTCGCCGTCCAGATACTGGGCGTTCGGATCAACCAGCACATAGGCGCCGGGGGCCACGCGGCCGTAACGACGGGGAGCGGGCCAATGGGCTTCGATATAGGCGGAGGCGGTCTTGTCGATCTTGGCCGGAGTCACGCCTTCGACGGCCGACTCTCGCGCGCCGTGCTCAATGCAGATTCGAAGACATGCCATCCCGCCCATGCGGGGAAACTTATAACGCCGTGTATTGAGAATTGCTTCTCAGAACTCACGGCGCGACAACGCGCCACAGACCTTAAACAAATGCCTCGGACAACCTGAAGTCTAGGCGCTGACGCACGCCGGGCCAGTCGTAATCCGTGATCGAAAAGACGGCCGTGTCGCGCACGTGACCCGTCCAGGTGATCTTGTGATTGCGCAGCACGCCTTCCTTGGTCGCGCCCAGCTTCTGGATCGCGGCCTGGCTGCGGGCGTTGCGCACGTCGGTGACCAGCTCGACCCGGATCGCGCCGCAGTCGAAGGCGTGGCCCAGCAGCAGCCGCTTGCTCTCCGGATTGATCGGACCGGACCGCGCGTCGGGGTTGAGGAAGGTCGAGCCGATCTCCAGCCCGCAGTGGACGCGGCGGATGTTCAGGTAGCTGGACGTGCCGACCACCTTGCCGTCCGACAGGCGGCGGATGGCGAAGCCGATCCGCTCGCCCCGATCCGTTTCGCCCTGCAGCGCGCCCCAGAAGTCGTCGAAGCCCTCGCCGCAGCCGTTGACCGACATGATCTCCCAGCTCTCGGGATCGCAGTCGATGGCGGCCTTAAGCTCGTCGCGGTGATCGACGGTGACGGGTTCCAGGCGCACATGGCGCCCCTGCAGGATGTCGGCGGTCAGGTTCAGCATGACCGCCGTTGTCCGACAGGCTTGTGACGAACACAACCCGCCGGTCGGAAACTTACGCAATCGGACGTCGCCCTGCCCGCTTGCCCCGCGCGTCAGGGCGTTCTACAAACACTTCAAACAAGCGTTTGAGATAAGCAAAGCGGGCAGAGGGAACACCATGGACTTCGACATCTCCCCCAAGCAACGCGTCTTCCTGGATCGCGTCACCGCGTTCATGGATGAACACGTCTATCCGGCGATCCCGGCCTACGAGGCCGAGATGAACGTCCTGGGCCAGGAGCGCTGGAAGGTCGTCCAGGTGCTGGAAGAGCTGAAGAAGAAGGCCAAGGCCGCGGGCCTGTGGAACTTCTTCATGCCGCCGCACAGCGGCCAGAGCCACGTCGACGACACCTTCGTCTTCGAAGGCGAGCAGCTGACCAACCTCGAGTACAGCTTGATCGCCGAGCACATGGGCAAGGTCGGCTTCGCCTCGGAGGTCTTCAACTGTTCGGCGCCCGACACCGGCAACATGGAAGTGCTGATGCGCTACGGCACGCTGGCGCAGAAGGAGCGCTGGCTGCGCCCGCTGATGAACGGCGAGATCCGTTCGGCCTTCCTGATGACCGAGCCGGCGGTGGCCAGCTCCGACGCCACCAACATCGAGACCCGCATCGAGCGCGACGGCGACCACTATGTGATCAACGGCCGCAAGTGGTGGAGCTCGGGCGTGGGCGATCCGCGCTGCAAGGTGGCGATCGTGATGGGCAAGACCGATCCGACCGCCTCGACCCACCAGCAACAGAGCCAGGTCCTGGTGCCGATGGACGCGCCGGGGATCGAGATCGTCCGCATGCTGCCGGTGTTCGGCTATGACGACGCCCCGCACGGCCACGCCGAGGTGATCCTGAAGGACGTCCGCGTGCCGGTCGAAGAGGCCCTGCTGCTGGGCGAAGGCCGCGGCTTCGAGATCGCCCAGGGCCGTCTAGGCCCGGGTCGCATCCACCACTGCATGCGCACGATCGGCGCGGCCGAGGTGGCGCTGGAGAAGATGATCAAGCGCCTGATGAGCCGGAAGGCCTTTGGCAAGTATCTGTCCGACCACTCGGTCTGGGAACAGCGCATCGCCGAGGCCCGCATCGACATCGAGATGTGCCGCCTGCTGTGCCTGAAGGCCGCCGACATGATGGACAAGGCCGGCAACAAGTCGGCCCGCCTCGAGATCGCGATGATCAAGGTCGCCGCGCCGCGCATCGCGCTGAAGGTCATCGACGACGCCATCCAGGCCCACGGCGGCGCCGGCGTGACCACCGACTTTGGCCTCGCCAAGCTCTATGCCGGCATCCGCACCCTGCGCCTGGCCGACGGCCCGGACGAGGTCCACTGCCGCACCATCGCCCGCATGGAAATGTCCAAGTATGGCGACCTCGCCTACAAACAGAAGACCGAACGCGACGCGGCCCTGCACGTGCCGGGGATTCGGTAGTTTCCTTCTCCCCTTGCGGGAGAAGGTGGCGGCCGCCAGGCCGACGGATGAGGGGTCGCATAAGCGGCCCCTTTTTCGTGAACGGCCGACACGTCTTTCAACCCCTCATCCGAC
Organism: Caulobacter sp. X; assembly: GCF_002742635.1. Lineage (NCBI taxonomy): Bacteria > Pseudomonadati > Pseudomonadota > Alphaproteobacteria > Caulobacterales > Caulobacteraceae > Caulobacter > Caulobacter sp. X. Next base: position 1,763,974 of record NZ_PEGF01000001.1, read on the forward strand.
CGCTTCGCGGCCACCTTCTCCCGCAAGGGGAGAAGGGAGCAAAATCCGGGCGGACAGCCTCGCGACGCGAGGCGATCATCCCCGCATGACCCGCCCCAACCGCCTTCTCCTGGACCGCGCGCCCTCGCCGATCGGCGAGATTCTGATCGTCACCGACGAGACCGGCCTGCTGCGCGCCGTCGACTTCCACGATTTCGAGCCGCGCCTGCGCCGGCTGCTGCGCCTGCACTATGGCGACATTCCGCTGGAGACCGGCGACGCGCCGCCCGCGACCAAGGCCGCCTTCGCCCGCTACTTCGCCGGTGATGTCGCCGCGCTCGCGCCCCTGGCCTGGGACACCGGCGGCACGGCGTTCCAGCGGTCGGTCTGGCGCGCCCTGGCGGCGATCCCGCCCGGTGAGACGGTCACCTATTCGGAGCTGGCCCGCCGCGTGGAGCGCCCCGCCGCGGTCCGCGCGGTCGGCGCCGCCAACGGCGCCAATCCGCTCAGCCTGGTCGCGCCTTGCCACCGGGTGGTCGGCATGAGCGGCGCCCTGACCGGCTACGCCGGCGGGATCGAACGCAAGCGTTGGCTGCTGGCCCACGAGGGCGCGCTAGGCGGCGCCGGCGATCTCGCCGCGCTGTAGGGCGCTCAGCAAGGCTTGCCCCTGGGGCGACACCCAAGAGCTGCGCGCCGCGGCCATCATCTCTGGCGTCGGCTTCTCGCCCGGACCAAGCTTGACGCCATTCAGCCAGAGAGGCGTTCCAAAACTCCGGCCCAGCAAACGACCTTGGTCAGTCACCAACAGGTTGCAGGGCAAGCTGCTCGGCATGGACGCGCCGCGCCGCGCGAGCGTGTCGAACAGGGTGCTCGATCCGGGCGAACGGTCGATCACCGTCGGCAACGCGCCGGCGCCGGCCTTCTCCAGCACTGCCCGCCCTTCGGCGAAGGCGATGTCACGCCGGGGACTGGTGAGCACTGGCAAGATGCGGAAGCGTTTGCTTTCGTAGATCCGCTGTTGAACAGCGAAGTCCGCGAGCTCCCTCAAGCATGGCGCGCACCACGGCGCCCACAGCGACAGCAGAGTAAGCCCCGGCTCGAACTTCAGCGCCCGAACGCCCGAAGCGCGCTCAACATTCACCTCCGGGACGGTCAATCCGGTCGGGGGCTGCTTGAAACTAAAGGCGAGGCTGTTTCCATGAAGGGCGGGCGTGTCGAGCGCCGCCGCGCGCGGCGTCGGGTCCGGAGGCAGAACCCTGGGCTGGCCGGAGTTTTCCGCTCGCGCCGCGCCCGTCATCGCCAAGGCCGCCAGACCGCGGCCGATCAACTCTCGCCTAGAAGCCGTCATGCCAAAACCTTCAATCTCAAGACGAGCCGAGGCTAGGCCAAAGTCGAGAGTCAGGCCAGCCCGACGCCCCGCGCCACATAGGGCCCGACGTTGAAGAACGGCAGGGCCAGGGTGATCCCGATCAGGGCGTTGAAGACGATCGAGCCGGCGTTGAAGCGGCCGGCCTCGCCGTCGATCGCCGCCGAGAGCGCCCGCGCCGCCGCCGCGCCCAGCCAGCCGACCGCCAGCACCATGGCCATGGCCGCGCCCAGCCTCGGCTGATAGCCGAGATACAGCGCCGCGATCCCGTGCGAGGCGATCAGCATGCCGCCGAACGCGCGTCCCTCCGCGAACAGCGGCGACTTCGGCGTCTCCTCGTCGGCCAGACCCGCCAGGCCGATCATCGTCTGCGGCCGCGCCAGGATCATGCCGCCCAGCGCCCCGCCGATGACACAGGCCACCACCGCGAGAAACAGCGACAGGAAGTAGCTGGACATCGGGTCTCCTTGGGCTTGCGTCAGGCGGGCGCGTGACAGACGGCCTCGACGTTCCGACCGTCCGGGTCAAGAACGAAAGCGGCATAATAGTTGGGATGATAGTGAGGCCGCACGCCGGGCGCGCCGTTATCCGTCCCGCCGGCCGCCAGGGCCGCGGCGTGGAAGGCGTCGACCTGGGCGCGGTCGGCGGCCAGGAACGCCACGTGCATCGGCCCGGTCGGCGCCGCGCCCTGGCTGACCCAGAAGCTGGGCTTGCCCGCCTGGATGTCGCGCCGATCCTCGGTCGGGCCATAGCCGATGAAGGCCGAACTTCCTGTCTCCTCGGCGCTGACGCTCATCACCACGGCGATCCCCAGCGGCGCGAAGGCCGCGTCGTAGAACGCCTTGGCGACCTGGAGATCCCGCACCGTCACGCCCATATGGTCGATCACTGGACCGCTCCCGTTAACCGCGCGCCGCAAAAAGTTCGCATCGGGCGTTCTTGACTCCCCGAGGGCCGGCGCCTAACTGACGCTCGTCGTTAGCACTCGGAGGGAGCGACTGCTAACAGCACCGCTCCCCCTGCCAACGAAGCCATTAAATCAAACCGTTCCGACGGAGAACCACAATGAAGTTTCGTCCCCTGGGCGACCGCGTCCTCGTGAAGCGCGTCGAAGAAGAAACCAAGACCAAGGGCGGGATCATCATTCCCGACACGGCGAAGGAAAAGCCTCAAGAAGGCGAAGTCGTCGCGGTCGGTCCGGGCGCTCGCAACGACAAGGGCGAGATCGTCGCCCTGGACGTCAAGGCTGGCGACCGCATCCTGTTCGGCAAGTGGTCGGGCACCGAAGTGAAGGTCGACGGTCAAGACCTCCTGATCATGAAGGAAAGCGACGTCCTGGGCGTGGTCGAGGCTTAAGGCCTCCCTGTTCCCAGCGCTTTTCGAACGCAACTCTCTTTTAGAAGGGCTCCAAAATGGCCGCTAAAGACGTCTATTTCTCCTCCGACGCGCGCGACAAGATGCTGCGCGGCGTCAACATCCTCGCCAACGCGGTGAAGGTGACCCTGGGCCCCAAGGGCCGCAACGTCGTCATCGAAAAGTCGTTCGGCGCTCCGCGCACGACCAAGGACGGCGTCTCGGTCGCCAAGGAAATCGAACTGGCTGACAAGTTCGAGAACCTCGGCGCGCAGATGATCCGCGAAGTCGCGTCGAAGACCAACGACAAGGCCGGCGACGGCACCACGACCGCCACGGTCCTGGCCCAAGCCATCGTCCAGGAAGGCCTCAAGTCGGTCGCCGCCGGCATGAACCCGATGGACCTGAAGCGCGGCATCGACAAGGCCGTGCTGGTCGCCGTCGAGGACATCAAGAAGTCCTCGAAGAAGGTCACCACCAACGCTGAAATCGCCCAGGTCGGCACCATCTCGGCCAACGGCGACAAGGAAGTCGGCGAGATGATCGCCAAGGCGATGGACAAGGTCGGCAACGAAGGCGTCATCACCGTCGAAGAAGCCAAGACCGCCGAGACCGAACTCGACGTCGTCGAAGGCATGCAGTTCGACCGCGGCTACCTGTCGCCGTACTTCATCACCAACGCCGACAAGATGGAAGTTCAGCTGGAAGAGCCGCTGATCCTCCTGTTCGAAAAGAAGCTGTCGTCGCTGCAGCCGCTGCTGCCGGTGCTGGAAGCCGTCGTCCAGTCGGGCCGTCCGCTGCTGATCATCGCTGAAGACGTCGAAGGCGAGGCCCTGGCCACGCTGGTCGTCAACAAGCTGCGTGGCGGCCTGCGCGTCGCCGCCGTCAAGGCTCCGGGCTTCGGCGACCGCCGCAAGGCCATGCTGGAAGACATCGCGATCCTGACCGGCGCTCAAGTCGTCAGCGAAGACCTCGGCATCAAGCTCGAGAGCGTCACGCTCGACATGCTGGGCCGCGCCAAGAAGGTCTCGATCACCAAGGACGACACCACGATCGTGGACGGCATCGGCGAGAAGGAAGCCATCGAGGCTCGCATCTCGCAGATCAAGCGCCAGATCGAGGAAACCACCTCGGACTACGACAAGGAAAAGCTGCAAGAGCGTCTGGCCAAGCTGGCCGGCGGCGTCGCGGTCATCCGCGTCGGCGGCTCGACCGAAGTCGAAGTGAAGGAAAAGAAGGACCGCGTTGACGACGCCCTGAACGCGACCCGCGCGGCCGCCGACGAAGGCATCGTCCCGGGCGGCGGCACGGCTCTGCTGAAGGCCTCCAAGGCCCTGGCTGGCCTGACCGGCGACAACGACGACCAGACCGCCGGCATCGCGATCGTCCGTCGCGCCCTGCAGGCTCCGATCCGCCAGATCGCCGAGAACGCCGGCGTCGAAGGTTCGATCGTGGTCGGCAAGATCCTGGAAAACGACAGCAGCTCGTTCGGCTTCAACGCCCAGAGCGAACAGTATGTCGACCTGGTCGCCGACGGCGTCATCGACCCGGCCAAGGTTGTCCGCACGGCCCTGCAGAACGCCGCTTCGGTGGCCGGCCTGCTGATCACGACGGAAGCCGCGATCGTCGAAGCTCCGAAGAAGTCGGCTCCGGCCGCTCCGGGCGGCATGCCCGGCGGCATGGGTGACATGGACTTCTAATCTTAGAAGTTCAGCACACCGCTGAAACGGATGAGGGCGGGGCCGAAAGGCTCCGCCCTTTTTCTATCCACCGGCTATCCACCGGTATTCGCGGTAAATGCGAGACCACACGCATCCAAGCGCCCCGATCGGCGTTAGGCTACGGCTTCGCTAGCATGGAGGCCGTGATGTCGTTCGTGCGTGAGTACCCCGCCCCGCGCCGTAAGCGCGCTCCGCGGACACCCTTGAGTATCGTCGTGCTGGGGCTGTCGGCCTGGCTGGTGCTGGGCTTGGTGAGCCAGGCGGCCTTTCAGCTGATCGGCTGATCGGCTGATCGGCGGTCAAAGGCCCTTACAGTTCGAGGCGGAACGCCCTAAGTGCAGGCCCATGTTCCGCCAGCGCCCCGACGCCGATCTGATCGTTCAAGGCTGGGTCATCGGCGTCATGGTCGAGGTCCCGGGCGAGCGCGCGCCGGTGCGCCACTACTTCGCCGTCGGCAAGGCCGATCGGGCGCAGGCCGAATGGACCGCCACCGACCTCGCCCAGACCGAGGGCGCGATCGCCTCCAGCCCCGTCGACGGCCATGAGCCGGTCGAGGCGATGCACGAGATCGTCGCCTATCGGATGCGAGACCTGGGGCTGAAGAGCGGCGAAGCCCGGCGGCTGGGCGACAAGTATCCGCGCCGCTGGCTGTTCTGACACGCGCTTTCGGCGCGTTTCAGCTGGGTAATCGCCACGCCCCAATTGGCGGCTAGAGCCGGGACATGCCTCAGCTCTTCTCCCCCAACCGCCGTCGCGTCCTGGCCCTGGCCGCCATCGCGCCCGCCGCCTCGGCCCTGCCCCGCCCTGCCCACGCCGACGCCCTGGTGCTGACGCCCCAGGTCACCCAGGGTCCCTACTGGTTCGACCCCAACCTGCTGCGCGCGGACATCACCGAGGGCCAGCCCGGCGTCCCGGCCCGCGTGCGGATGACCGTGCTGGACCAGGTCGGCGCGCCGATCCGCGGCGCGCGGGTCGAGATCTGGCATTGCAACGCCTCGGGCCTCTATTCCGGCTATGACGGCCAGGGCGACGACCAGAAGACCGGGACCAAGGGCCAAACCTTTCTGCGCGGCGGCCAGCTGACCGACGCCGGCGGCGCGGCGCTCTTTCGCACCATCTGGCCGGGCTGGTACCAAGGCCGCACGCCGCACATCCACGCCAAGGTCTTCCTCGACGCCCGCACGGCCCTGACCTGCCAGCTGTTCGTCCCCGACGCGCTCAGCGAATACCTGTACGAGAACGTCCCGGCCTATAAGCGCCCCCGCAAGCGCGACACGCTCAACAGCAACGACGGCATCGCCCTGCAGGGGGGCGCGGCCATGGTCGCGGCGGTCAAGGAAGGCAAGGACGCCTACGAAATCGCCTTGACCGTCGCCATCGATCCGCGAGCCGACTGGAAGGACGCCGGCTTTGGTCCCGAACAGCCTGGATCGGGCCCGTCCGGACCGCCTCCGGGTCCGCCGCCCGAGGGCATGGGGCCGCCTGGCGGACCCGGCGCCGGCCCGCCCCGCGCGCCGTTGCTGAGCGGCGAGGCGCGGCTGAAGGCGATGGTGCCTGGTCTTTAGGATCTTCCCCCTTGGCGCGGCGGCGGGTTTGAGGCCATGCTCCGCGCCAAACAGGCGTTCGAACGCCGTGCTAGGGGAAGAGCATGACCGGGATGAGACTGGCCGCCATGGGATTGGCGGCGATCTTGACGATGGGCGCGTCGGCCTGCGCCCAGACCAACACCGCGCCGGCCACGCCGAACGACTACGCCAAGGCCGACAACTGGCTGTGCCTGCCCGGCCGCCAGGACGCCTGCGCCACCGACCAGACGACGACCATCGTCGCGGCCGACGGCAAGACCTCGAGCGAGACGTTCCAGGCGGCGGCCGCTCCGGCCTATGACTGCTTCTACGTCTATCCCACCGTCTCGACGGACCCCGGCGGCAACAGCGACATGGTCATCGACCCCGCCGAGAAGCGCGTGGTCGACCAGCAGCTGGCGCGTTTTGCGTCCAAGTGCCGGGTGTTCGCGCCGATGTACCGGCAGGTCACCCTGGCCGCGCTGCGCTCGGTGATGCTGGGCCGTCCCTCGCCGGGCGACGCCGAGTTGGCCTATGGCGACGTCCGCGACGCCTGGCGCTGGTATCTGGCTAACGAGAACAAGGGCCGAGGCGCTGTCCTGATCGGCCACAGCCAGGGCTCGCGCATCCTGCTGAACCTGCTGAAAAACGAGATCGACGGTCAGCCGGCCCAGAAGCAGATGATCTCGGCCCTGGTGCTGGGCATGAACACGCCGGTGGACGCGGCGGGCAAGTACGGCTCGATCCCGCTTTGCACGAAGGCCGACGAGGCCGGCTGCCTCGTCACCTATGTCTCTTTCCGCGCCAGCAGCCCGCCGCCGGCCAACAGCCGCTTTGGCAAGACCGACGCCGAGGGCCATCGCGCCGGCTGCGTGAACCCGGCCGCCCTGCTGGCGGGCAAGGAGTCCTCGGAAGAGGCCCCTCTGCACAGCTATCTCAGCAGCAAGGGCTACGGCGCGGTCGAAGGACAGTCGCCCAAGCCCTTCGCCAAGGGCCTGACGGTCACCACGCCGTTCGTATCCATGCCAGGCCTGATCTCGGCCCGCTGCGTCAGCGAGGGCGACTTCACCTATCTGTCGGTCAAGATCAACGCCGACCCCGCCGACCCGCGCGCCGACGACATCGCCGGAGACATCGTGGTGGCCGGCTTCACGCTGAAGGACTGGGGCCTGCACCTGATCGACGTGAACCTGGCGATGGGCGACCTGGTGGCGCTGGTCGATCGGCAGGCGGCGGCTTACGGGGCGAAGTAGGGCGCGTAAGATGCTCCCCCGCGATGCGGGGGAGCTGTCGCGGAGCGACTGAGGGGGCTAATGCGGCATAGGTCCAGCTCGCCCCCTCCGAGCCTCCGGCCCACCTCCCCCGCATCGCGGGGGAGGATCTGCACCAAAGCTACTTCGGCCCCGCCACGGCCTTGAACACCGTGGTCCCCAGCAGCAGCACGATCACGAAGCCGACCAGGAACAGGAAGAACAGGATCTTGGCGACGCCGGCCGCCGCGCCGGCCACGCCGGTGAAGCCCAGGGCGCCGGCGATGATGGCGACGATGGCGAGGATGATGGCCCATTTGAGCATGACGATTTCCCTCCGTGAGCGCCGAAACGGCGCGTTCGGAAAATCAACGCCGCTTCACCGCGCGGCGTTCCTTGTCTTCGCGGCCCGAGGCCGGTAACCCAGACGCCATGGCCTCCAAGCCCGAAAGCCCGACCGAACCCTTCAAGCGCGCGCTGGCCCACGCGGCCCGTTCGCTCGCCGAGACGCCTGACCTGGAGGTCGTGTTCTCGGGCGATGGGCCGCAGCTTCTCGGCAACCGGGCCGTGCTGCCGCATCCGCCGCGCGACCTGTCGAGCAAGGAGGCCGCGCGCATCCGAGGCCTCGCCGACCAGATGGCCCTGCGCCTGGCCCACCACGATCCGGTCGCCCACGCCCGCGCCCGCCCCGCCTCGCCCGACGGCCAGGCCGCCTTCGAGTCCATCGAGCAGGCGCGGCTGGAAGCCATCGGCGCCAACGCCCTGGGCGGCGTCCGCGCCAATCTGACCGCCGCCCTCGAGACCCGGCTGGAGAAGCAGGGCCTGACCCGCGCGGTCGCCACCGACACCCAGTCGGCCCCCATGGCCGAGATCCTGGGCCTGCTGGTCCGCGAGCGCCTGACCGGAGACGCCCCGCCAGACGGCGCCAAGGCTCTGGTCGACATCCTGCGCGCCGACATCGAGGCCCGGGCCGGCAAGGACCTCGACCGTCTCGCCGCCGCCATCGACGACCAGGCCGCTTTCGCCCGCGTCACTCGCGACATCCTGCGCGATCTCGACCTCGGCGAGGAGATGGCCGACGCCACCGACAGCGCCGACGAGGACGACGGCGAGGAGGACGACTCCCCGACCGAAGGCTCCGACGACGAACAGGGCGAGGGCGAAGGCGAACAGCCCGAGGGCTCCTCGCCGCAGGAGAGCGAGAGCTCTGACCGCGAGTCCGAGGCCGGCGACGAGGAGATGGTCCAGTCCGACCAGGACGGCGAGGTCGAGGAGACCGACGAGGCGCCCGACATGGGCGACGGCGCCAAGCCCGCTCGTCCCGATCCCGGCCAGGCCCAGGGCGGCGAGCCGCTCTACAAGATCTTCACGACCGAGTTCGACGAGATCGTCCAGGCCGAGGACCTGTGCGACGCCGAGGAATTGACCCGCCTCCGCGCCTATCTGGACCAGCAGCTCTCGGCACTCTCCAGCGTCGTCTCGCGCCTGGCCAACAAGCTGCAGCGCCGTCTGCTGGCCCAGCAGAACCGCGCCTGGACCTTCGATCTCGAGGAAGGGATGCTGGACGTCGCCCGCCTGACGCGGGTGATCATCGACCCCACCGCGCCGCTGTCCTTCAAGCAGGAGGAGGACCAGGAGTTCCGCGACACGGTCGTGACCCTGCTGATCGACAACTCCGGCTCGATGCGCGGCCGGCCGATCATGGTGGCGGCGATCTGCGCCGATATTCTCGCGCGCACCCTGGAGCGTTGCGGGGTCAAGACCGAGGTCCTGGGCTTCACCACCCGCGCCTGGAAGGGGGGCTCCAGCCGCGACGCCTGGATCAAGGCCGGCAAGCCCGCCGCGCCGGGCCGCCTGAACGACCTGCGCCACATCGTCTACAAGGCCGCCGACGCCCCCTGGCGGCGCGCGCGCAAGAACCTCGGCCTGATGATGCGCGAGGGTCTCCTGAAGGAGAACATCGACGGCGAGGCCCTGATGTGGGCGCACCAGCGCCTGGTCGGCCGGCCCGAAGCTCGCCGCATTCTGATGGTGATCTCCGACGGCGCGCCGGTGGACGACAGCACCCTGAGCGTGAATTCGGGCCACTATCTGGAGCGCCACTTGCGCCAGGTCATCGCCGAGATCGAGGGCAAGAGCCCCGTCGAGCTGATCGCCATCGGCATCGGCCACGACGTCACGCGCTACTACCGCCGCGCCGTCACCATCGTCGACGTCGAGCAGCTGGGCGGCGTGCTGGTCGAGCAGCTGGCGGCCCTGTTCGAGGAAGAGCCTCGTCAGATCGCCCGGACGCGCGGCCTGCTGGCGCCGCTGCCCGTGGTCACGCCGCAAGCGGCCAAGCCCGCCAGGACGCCGGCGTGAGGGCTCGACTGGCGCTGAGCCTGGCGCTGGCCGGCGGCCTCGTCGCCGGCTGCGCCGAGCACGCCGCGCCGCCGCCCGTTATCCCCGCCGCGCCGGTCAAGGCCGGACCCGAGATCACCGTCGTCGCCACGCCCATACCGATGGACACCGCCGACCCCACGAAGGTCACGGCCGAGGGCGGCTTCACCTATGCCGGCGGCCTGGTGCTGACCAGCCCCGACACCACGCGGCTACACGGCCTGTCGGACCTGCGTATCGGCGCGGGCGATGTGCTGACGGCGATCAGCGACGAGGGCGATGTCTTCGAGGCCAAGATCCAGCTGGACGCCACGGGGCGCCTGGCCGGCCTGACCGGCGGCAAGCTGTTCCCCCTGAAGGGTCTCGACGGCCAGCCGCTGCAGGGCAAGCGCAACGCCGACGCCGAGGGCCTGGCCGTCCTGGCCAACGGCGACCGCCTGGTCAGCTTCGAGGGCGACCACCGCATCTGGCTCTATCCCGCCCAGGCCGACGGCGGCTGGGGAACGCCCCGTCCGGCGCCCAAGCCCGCCACCATCTTCCCCGACAACGAGGGCATGGAGGCGCTGAGCGCCTATCCGGCCGCCGGTCCCGACGCCTATATCGTTGGCGGCGAGGAGGGCGAGGTGTGGCTGTGCCGCCTGTCGGCTGACTGCAAGTCGCTGCCGCCGCAATCGGGCCCCGACTTCACGTGGGGCCTGACCGCCTTCGCCCCGTTCCAGGGGACGGCGGTCGCCACCCTGCACCGGGGCTATGACCCGATCCGCGGCTGGCGGTCGATCGTCCGCTTCATCTCGGACCCCACCCTGCCCGCCGCGCGCCAACGCACCGCCGCCTCGCTGCACATCGACGGCGCCATGCCGCGCGACAACTTCGAAGGCCTGGCGCTCTCGTCGTCTCCCTCGGGCGCGATCCGCATCTACGTGATCTCGGACGACGGCGCGGTCAGCGCCAAGCAACGCACCCTGCTTCTGGCCTTTGACTGGACGCCGCCCCCGCCACCGCCGCCCGCCCCGGCCAAGCCGCCGAAGAAGCCCGTCCGCAAGCGCTAAGTCTTCGCGGCGCAGCATAGAGCACCAACCGCTAAACGCCTGAAATCGTTTCGTTGGAAACGATATGTTACCGCTAACATTTTTCGGTTCAGATGCGTTTTCGCACTTGCAATAGACACCGGTGTCAGTCATTCATAGCTTGACGGTCGATGAGGCGAGAACCCACGGGCCGTCAGAGGAACGCGCCGGGAGGCGGTTGAACCCAACCTCCTTTCCGGGACTAACACCATGATCCGTCTGCTCCTTATCGCCGTCAGCGCCCTGATGGCCACCACCGCCGCCACCTCGGCCAGCGCTGGCGAAATCACCGTCAAGGTTCGCGGTCGCCCCGCCGCCGTGGTCCACGCCGAGATCATCCAGGCCGCCAAGCAGCTGTGCCAGGAAGACCTGGCCGGCAACCCCGCCGCCAACGACCTGGCCCCCTACTGCGTCCGCGAAATCACCCGCGACGCCGTGATCCGCACCAACAGCCCCGAGCTGGTCGCCTTCGACAAGGCCCAGGGCCGCTCGGTCTACGCGCTGCGCGTCGCGCTTCGCTAAGCCCTAGGAAGGACCCGCGAGCCGTCGCGCTCGCGGGTCTTTTCCGCGCCTCGCGCCCGCTGTGGCGCGGGCGCCGCGCGATTGACCCAATTTAGGGTGCGCTGCAACATTATCGTTGATCACCCAACGGAACGTCGCTATATCGACACGGACGGATCCAACGAGCGGAAGACCTCGGCGACCGTCAGAGGAACGCGTCTGGAGGTGGTTGCGCCCAACCCCCTTTCGGAACATCGACATGATCCGCTCCATCGTTCTGGCCGCCTCGGCCATCGCTCTGGCCGCCGCCGCTCCGGCCTCGGCCGCTGAAATGCGCGTCAAGGTCGCCGGTCGCTCGGCCGCCGAAGTCCGCGCTGAAATCGTCAAGGCGGCCTCGACCGTCTGCTGGCAGGACATCCGCGGCGAAGCCCTCGCCGGTTACATGTACCCGGCCTGCATCCGCGCCTCGGTCAACGACGCCGTCGCGAAGATCAACAACCCGGCCCTGAGCGCCTACAACACGGCGAACCCGGCCTCGACCGTCTCGCGCTAAGGCGCCCAAAGCTTAGTACCCCGCGTAACAGTACAGCGTTCCGAGTACCCAGCGTAACAGTACCAAGCGTCACAAACCCGCCGCGGCCCAAGCCGCGGCGGGTTTTGTTTTGGGGGGCGACGACGAACGATCGACGCCCCTCTCCAACGCCAAGCCGGCCCTTGTAGGCTTTGGCGCGCCTCGCCCGCCAAAGGCGCGGCGAGAGCTACCGTATCAGAGCCGCGAATAGGGAGCGGCGGGCGATGGCGTTCTCGGGCGATACGCCATGCTGGGCGAAATGCCCGCGCCAACTCGATTGCGGCTGCGGGGAGGCCTCCTCCGACGTCGCCAATGTCGAGGCGGGCGTTTCGTGACACACTAGGAGCTCGGACGTGCGGTTGACCGGAATGTAGTCGACCCAGTGCACGGGCACCTCATGGGTGCGGCCGTCATCGCCGCGCATCGAGATGTAATCGACGCGGTCGTCGCCGCGGTAGCCATAGGCCGTGACATTGACCCTCTGGGCGCCGTTCTGGCTCTCCTGGCTCACGGTTTTCAGGACATTGCGCGTGATGCAGTCGGGGTGGGCGAAGCACCTCTCGCCCATATAGTTGGCAATGGCTTCATGCTCCCAGAAGCACGAGCCTTGGATCACTCCCGCATAGATATCCTCGGCCGGACGATGCTGCTGGTACAGCGGGATGGCGAGGATAGGCGCGAAGGCGAAGTAGAAGGCCTTGAACAACGCGTTGTGGTAGTCGTTGAAACGCGCGCGAGCCACCGCCAGATCGTAGAAGCGAAACATCTCTGGCGCGGCGCTGATGTCCGCCCCAACGAGGTGTGCGGGTTCGACGACGTTGATCTTTCGAATCTTTTTAAAAGTGAAATTGTCGCCGAAGCCTATCGCCTTATCCTTCAGGATCTTCACTATCTCCTGCTGCGCGAGAGGAGTGAACAACATGCGGAACTGGACTTCGTGATCACGGTCGCCCGCCGCGAACAGAGCGTCGAATTCACGGTTGGCCATGGGGGTGAAGCCTGAGCCGGCTGCAAGTTTGCGGGCCTTGGCTTCCAGCTTTTTGATCGCTTGGCTCTTGCGCCAGTTATTGATCAAGCCGTCGTCCAGGCCCGAGAGGGAGGAGGGCTGACGGCTGAAGCTCAGGTCCGGCGCCGCCTGGTTGCCGTAGATCAGGATCGACTCGGTTTGATACTCGGGAAAGGGCTTGGTGACCGAAGCCCTTAGCGTCTGGGACCGCGACACCGAGTTCGTGCGCCCGTTGGAATCGCGCACTACCTCCGTCCAGTGGATTGTAAGGCTGCCGCTATAGGTCTTTGCCCCGATCCAGTGACGCAGGGTCTGCGCCATGATGAAGGGGTTGCCACTGACGAGGCCCGTATGGGCGAACATCACTGACCGCCCTTGGTTGAAGGCGTCGCTCCAGCCATACGACTGATGAAGGTTGGTCAGCCGGGCATTGGTGAAATAAGGATCCAGCTCGATCTTTGGGACGGTCTTGCTGACCAGCTTGGCGAAGATGTCCCAGTCGAACAGGCTGTTCAGCGTCGCCATCTGGCGCCAAGCCTCGGCCTCCTTTTCGGCGCGGGCTTTAGCGAGAGAATCGGCTCGGTCGCTGGCGGTCTTGATGACGGGATTCAACCAGAACAGAATCCCGACCAGGAGCGCAGCCGCCCCCGCCAGCCACGCCGGGTGTTGGCTATAGGCCAAGTAGAGGGTCGCAGCGATCGCGCCAAAGCCCGCAATGCGCAGCCGCTTCCACCATCGGACGGTGGCGCCGGAGGTCTTGGCGCGCTTCTCCAGATCGCGGATTTCCCGGGCCGTCTTGGCGTTGAGCGCTTCATCGACGCCGGAAGTGCGCACCAGCTCTTCGAAGAAATCGGCCGTATGCTTACGGTGAGCGTCTCTTAGGCTGACCTCATACTGGCCGAGCGGTTCGTAAAGATCCTCGGTCAGAAGAAGGCCTCCCGAGCCGCCGCCTTGATCTCAGCCGTAGCGATGAAGGGAATGCGGGTCGTGTAGCCCTTGCGCGCCGCCACGATCTGCTTGGCCGGCCAGGCGAAGATGTCCTGATTCCAGATCGCCACCGTATCGTTGTATAGAGTGCGAGCTGCGGTGATTTCCTTTTGCAGATAGCTGTTCTGCTGCATGGCGTCGGCGATGGCGGCGTGAGCCTTGAGATCTGGATAGGCCTCGAACGCGACGTTGATGCGCGACAGCACGTTGTTAAGCTCGGCTGAGGCCATGTTGCGCTCGACGTCCGCCTGGGCGCCCGCGCCGCTGCGCATGGCGGCGACGCTCTTCATCACGTCCTTGTCGAGATCAACGGCCTTGTTCAAAAGCCCGACGACGTTGTTCAGGATGACAACCCGCTGCTCCAGATAATTGTCGATCTGGGATGCGTCGGCCTGAACACGCTGCTGCAGCTTACGCAGATAGGCCAGCGCGTTGATCTTCATGAACTGAAAGATCACGCCCGGCAGGACACCTAGCACCGCCATCAGCAATCCATTCTGTGGCGGAATCAGTCCGAGGCCGACGCCGCTGAGCGCGAGTACGGGAATGGCGGCCCAAAGCGCGATCTCGAAGATCAGAGAGCCTACGCCGATTGTCACCGGAATCTGTTTCGCGACAACATTGATATCTCGCCCCGCCGGATCGACCGGACCGGTGATTTCGTCGAGTTCATTTGCCATGAAGCGCCCTGACACCTTGGCTTTTCTGTTTCGAGAGCGCCAAGCTAGACAAGCAAACCCCTAAGATAGTCTTTCGTTTGAGGGGAGTTTCCCGCGCCATTCAACCTATGGCTTGACGCATCCGGTCGTGGCGGCTTGCCGCTGTGCGCGCCCAGGCTTGAGCGACTGACACCCGGCCGCCACCTATCACCCACAACGAAAAACCCGCCGGGATCACTCCCGGCGGGCTTTCAAATCTTCAGCCTTGAAGGGCTGTAGAGCCTTAGGCGGCTTGAGCGGCGGCCTTGGCCTTGGCCTTCACCTGGGCCTTGATCTTCAAGGCGCGCGGCGACAGCTGCTCGTCCTTGGCGCCCAGCAGGAACACGTCCAGGCCGCCCTTGAAGTCCAGGGTGCGCAGGGCCGCGTTGCTGATGCGCAGCTTGAAGCTCTGGCCCAGCGACTCCGACTGGAGCGTGGCGGGCGACAGGGCCGGCAGGAAGCGGCGCTTGGTCTTGATGTTCGAGTGGCTCACATTGTGGCCGACCATCGGACCGATACCGGTAAGTTCGCAACGGCGCGACATGGTGGTTACCTTGGCTTGGGCGAAGCCCCGCTCTCTTGAGAAGAGCCTGGCCCGCTAAGATATGAATTCGGGCACGCGATCCGGACGAGCTGGCCGCGCGAGAGCGGGCGATATAGGCGAAGGCCGCCCCTTGAGTCAAGGCTGGTCTGGACCTCCGTTCGCGCCAGCGAAGGAACCCACCGCGCGCCGCCGGCCTTCAAGCACGGTTCATCTGGCTCTCTATATATAGGGCCGCATGAAGGAGACCCGTTGTATGCGTACGACCGCCCTCGCCGCTTCCGTCCTGGCCCTGACCGTCGCCCTGCCCCTGGCGGCGTCCAGCCAGACCCGTCAGGTCTCGACCGCCCCGGCGGCGCGGACGATTCTCCCAGGGCATTGGGAGTACGACTATCGCGTCGGGCCGATCCCGGCCGGCAGCGAGACCAAGTGCCTGAAGGCGGCCGACGTCGAGCAGTTCTCGCGCGGGATCTGCACCCGCAAGTACCGCTGCGACTACACGACCAACGTCGTCTCCAACGGCAAGATCAAGCTGAAGGGCACGTGGACCGACAAGAAGGACCGCGTGGCCCCGGTGACCGCCGACGGCTCGTACACGCCCGAGAGCTTCACCCTAAACATCCACATGAAGACCATCAACGGCCTCCCGCTGGCCGGGGTGATGACCGCCAAGCGCGTCTCGGCCGAATGCCCGGCCGAGCAGGCTGCGAAGTAGGCTCTAAGGCAAAGCTTCCGTTTGTGGTTAACGCGAATTGAGATACAATAGATTGTAGGGAACAAACACTGAATCGGTGAACGTCGCTGATTCGGTCATGATTCGTTTCGCCCCTGTTCGGCCAAGGGTTAGCGGACGTTAAGCTTCCCCAAGCTTCACATTGCATCAGCGCACGACCTGCCCCTCTCCCCTTGCGGGAGAGGGTGGCCCGCGTAGCGGGTCGGGTGAGGGGTTGAAGACGGCATCCGCCGCGAGGACGCGCCGGGCGGTCGCCAAGCCAAGACGCTTATCGACCCCTCATCCGTCGCCTTCGGCGACACCTTCTCCCGCAAGGGGAGAATGGGCCTTCACGCGCGGCGGGGCCACCGAGAATTCCAGGTCGAACAACGTCGGGGTGTGGTCGGTCTTGGCCTTTTCCAGCGTCAGCAGCCGGGCCTTGGTCGCCGAACCGCCGGGCGCGGAGAAGCCGCCCAGGCCGCCCGAGGCCGACAGCACGCGGTGGCAGGGCACGACGATCGGCCAGGGGTTCTCGCCTAGGGCCTTGCCGACGGCCCGCGCGGCGCCGGGCTCGCCCATGGCCTTGGCGACCTCGCCATAGGTGGAGGTCTCGCCGGGCGCGATGGCCCGGGCGATCTCGTAGACCCTCAGATTGAAGGCGGACTGGCCGCCGAGATCCAGCGGCACGTCGGCCAGGTCGTCTCGCCCGCCGGACAGCAGGTCGCGGATCCGCTCGATCACCGCCTCGACCTCGGGCGGGGGCTCGGATTCGACCGCCTCAGGGAAGCGCCGCCTCAGGCGGCCCCAAGCCGCGCCAGGCGTGGCCTCGGGCAACTGCAAGCCGATCAGGCCGCTTGGCCCCCAAGCGAGGCCGCAGCGCCCGATGCTGGTGTCGAAAAGGGCGAAACCCTGGGTCGGCATGTGGAAAAACTAGCAGGCCTGTTGCCGCTGGCGAAGGACCGCCCTTACGATTTCCGAAACTTGTCACGGAGATCGCCTTGCGCCGCCTCGCTCTCGCCGCTCTGCTCGCTTTCACGTCGCTTTCGAGCGCTGAGGCCGGCGACCTCCTGGTCCACGGCGGTCCGATCCATACGGGGGTGGACGCCGCGCCGACCGCCCAGGCGGTGCTGATCCGCGACGACAGGATCCTGTTCGTTGGCGACCTCGCCGCCGCCAAGGCCAAGGCCGCCAAGGATGTCCGCGACATCGACCTGAAGGGCGCGGCCGCCTATCCGGGCTTCGTCGACGCCCACGCCCACCTGACGGGCATTGGCCTGCGGGAGCTGACGCTCAATCTCGACCAGGTGAAGTCCGTCGCCGAACTGGTCGCCGCGGTAAAGGCCTACGCCGCCGCCCATCCGGAGGGCGCGATCTACGGCCGGGGCTGGATCGAGACTCACTGGCCCGAGAAGCGCTTTCCCACCAAAGCCGACCTCGACGCCGCCGCGCCCGGGCGGATCGTGGTGCTGGGCCGCTCGGACGGCCACGCCAGCGTCGCCTCCAGCGCCGCCCTCGCCAAGGCCGGGATCACCGCCACGACGCCCGCCCCCGCCGGCGGCCAGATCCTGAAAGGCGCGGACGGCCAGCCCGACGGCATGCTGATCGACCACGCCCAGAGCCTGGTGAAGGACGTCATCCCGCCGCCCAGCGAGGCCCTGAAGCGCGAAGCCCTGCGCAAGGCCGGCCAGCTCTACGCCTCGCGCGGCTGGACGGGCCTGGGCAACATGAGCGTCATGGCCGACGACCTGGCCTTGTTGCGCGACGAGGCGGCCAAAGGCGCGTTCCACATCCGGGTCGACAACTACATGGACCCCAGCGGCGCGGCCGAGGTCCTGACCAAGGGCCCGCAGACCGACGCCACCGGCCTGATCCGCGTGCGCGGGATCAAGCTCTACATGGACGGCGCCCTGGGCTCGCGCGGCGCGGCGCTGCTCGAGCCCTATAGCGACGCCGAGGGACTGGGCCTGCAGCTGACCCAGCGCGACCAGGGTCTGGCCCTGATGAAGAAGGCCAAAGCGGTGAACGCCCAGGTCGCCATGCACGCCATCGGCGACCGCGGCAACCGCATGACGCTGGACTGGTTCGAGGAAGCCCTGGCGGGCGACACCACCGCCCGCTGGCGGATCGAGCACGCCCAGATCGTCGCCGACACCGACCTGCCGCGCTTTTCCAAGCTGGGCGTGATCGCCTCGATGCAGCCCAGCCACGCGATCGGCGACCTCTATTTCGCCCCCGCGCGCCTGGGTAAGGACCGCCTGCACGAGGGCTATCGCTGGAACGACTTCCTGAAGGCCGGCGTGGTGGTCGCGGCGGGGTCCGACGCCCCCGTCGAGGTGGGCGATCCGCGCATCGAATTCTACGCCGCCGTTTACCGTCATTCGCTGGACGGTTTCGCCAACGCCGATTGGCATCTGGAAGAGGCCGTCACCCGCGCCGAGGCGCTCAAGATGCTCACCTGGGCGCCGGCCTACGCCGCGTTCCGCGAGAAGGACCTTGGCACGCTGGAAGCCGGGAAAAAGGCCGATCTGACGGCCTTCGACAAGGACCTGATGACCGTCGAGCCCAAGGCGATCCTGACGGCCCAACCGGTGCTGACCATCGTGGACGGAAAGGTGGCGTTCACGCGCTGAACCGCTTCATCCACAAGCACGGGAAAAAGGTTCACATCCGACGAGGGAATTAAGCATCCCCGGTTACGCGGTGGAAACCAGAGTTTTCCAAAAAGTGCGTACCGATGTGAGCCAACCCTAGGGTTTAGAAATGGACCTTACCGAAGAAGCGCACGCGCACGCCCGGATCTATGACGAACTCGTCGACGCCGTCGCCGAAAAGCGCCAGGTCGACGCCGCCAAGCTGCGCGCCGACCGTCAATGCACCACCGGCCAGTGGCTGCATGGGCCGCTCCAGCAACGCTGGGCGGGCAACCACACCTATCTGAACTGCGTGGAGGCTCACCGCGAGTTCCACCAAGCCGCCTTCGAGGTGGCCGAGCTGATCAACCGCGGCGAATACGCCGAGGCCAATCGCCGGCTGCGCAACGGCAACCGCCTGTCGATGGCGACCTCGGGCCTGACCTCGGCCTTCCGCCGCCTGCGCCTGGCGCTGGAGACGGTGACGGCCTGATCACGGGTTCGGGTCGCTCTCCTCGGGAAACCGCGCGTGCCGAGGCAGCGACCCGATCGCCGTCCACCAGGCGGGCGCGTCGGCGACCTGGATCACCTCCGTCGGCGGCAGCGCATCGGGATCATCGAGCGTCCCGGTGCTGACATCGACCTCGCCTGGAAACAGCGACGCGCTGCGATAGAACAGTCCCGTCCCGCAGCGCGGGCAGAAGACGCGCTCGACATCACCCGAAGAGTTGTAGCGAGCGGTCTGGCCAGTGATGGTCAGAGTATCCTCGCCCACCGAAGCCCAACCCACCATCGGCGCGCCCGCGCAGCGCCGACAGTCGACGCAGCAGCAGAGCGAATGCCGGCGCGGGGCGGCGCTGATCACATAGCGCACGGCGCCGCAATGGCAGCCGCCGGACAGCGGCGCGAAGACTTTCTGGTCCAAGGCGCTCATATCGACCTCCGTTCGCAGAAACCGTAGCGCCATCGACCGTCCGCCGCCACGCTTGCCCCGGCGCGAATCCCGCCCCACTTTCGGTCCATGAGCGACCGTTCGACCGGCCTGGCCCCATCGAAGCTGACCGCGGTCCTGGGGCCCACCAACACCGGCAAGACGCACCTGGCCGTCGAGCGGATGCTGGGTCACGCCTCGGGCATGATCGGCCTGCCGCTACGCCTCCTGGCGCGCGAGATTTACGACCGCGTGGTCAAGCTGCGCGGCAAGGCCAGCGTCGCCTTGATCACCGGCGAGGAGAAGATCGTCCCGGCCCGCGCGGCCTATTTCGTCTGCACGGTCGAGGCCATGCCCCTGGCGCGCGAGGTCGAGTTCCTGGCCGTCGACGAGATCCAGCTATGCGCCGATCCCGAGCGCGGCCACATCTTCACCCACCGCCTTCTGCACGCGCGCGGCAAGTTCGAGACCATGTTCCTGGGCGCGGGGACCATGGCCCCGCTGGTGCGCCGCCTGCTGCCCGACGCCGAGATCGTCAGCCGCGAGCGGTTCTCCAACCTGTCCTACGCCGGCTCCAAGAAGCTGACCCGCCTGCCCCGGCGCACGGCGATCGTCGCCTTCTCCACCGACGCCGTGTACGCGATCGCCGAGCTGATCCGGCGGCAACGCGGCGGCGCGGCCGTGGTCATGGGCTCGCTGTCGCCCCGCACCCGCAACGCCCAGGTGGCCCTCTATCAGTCCGGCGAGGTCGACTTCCTGGTCGCCACCGACGCGATCGGCATGGGCCTGAACATGGACGTCGACCACGTGGCCTTCGCGGGTCTGCGCAAGTTCGACGGCAAGCGCACCCGCTGGCTCTATCCGCAGGAGGTCGGCCAGATCGCCGGCCGCGCGGGCCGCTACACCCGCGACGGCACCTTTGGCGTCACCGGCGACTGCGAGGAGATCGACGAGGATCTCGTTGAGGCGGTCGAGGGCCACGCGTTCGAGCCGATCGTCGCCGCCGAGTGGCGCAACGCCCGCCTCGACTTCGGCTCGCTGCCCGGCCTGCTGCGCTCCCTGGCCGAGACGCCCCAGCGCGGGGGCCTGAAGCTGTCGGACGAGGCGCTGGACGAGCGCACCCTGCGGGCCCTGGCCCAGCAGGAGGACGTCATCAAGCGCTGCAAGGCCGACCGCTCGGCCCTGACCCGCCTGTGGGAGGTCTGCCAGACGCCGGACTTCCGCAAGACCACGGACGACGAGCACCAGCGCATGGCGCGCACCCTGTTCGACGATCTGACAACCGGCCGCAAGCGCCTGCCCGAGGACTGGGTGAACAACCAGTTCAAGGCCCTGGACCGCACCGACGGCGAGATCGACAGCCTGGCGGCGCGGCTGTCGGGCGTGCGCACGCTCAGCTACATCGCCAACCGGCCGGACTGGGTCGCCAATCCGGCCCACTGGCAGGGCCTGACTCGCCAGCTCGAGGACAGGATCAGCGACACCCTGCACGAGAAGCTGATGGCGCGGTTCATCGACCGCCGCACCAGCGCGCTGATGAAGCAGCTGGGCGAGCGCGAGACGCTCTACGCCGGCGTCGGCCAGGACGGCGAGGTGACCGTCGAGGGCCACGTGGTCGGCCACCTGTCGGGCGTCGCCTTCACCCCGGCCAAGGGCGCCTCCCCGCTGGAGGAGAAGGCGCTGCGCAACGCCGCCCAGCGCGCGGTCGGGCCCGAGATCGCCCGACGGCTGGGCGTGCTGGCCAGCGAGGCCGACGACGCCTTCGCCCTGACGCCCGACGGCATGATCCTGTGGCGCGGCGAGGCGGCCGGCGCCGTGCGCCGCGACCTGCCCCTGCTGTCGCCCCGCGCCCGCCTGCTGGGCGAGCTGGGCCCCGCCGCCGTGCGCGAGCGGGCCGAGCGCCGACTGGACGCCTTCCTGGCCGCCGAGGTCGACCGGCATCTGGCGCCGCTACGCAAGCTGGAGCGCGCCCTGGCCGGCGGTGAGCTGAAAGGCCTGCCGCGCGGCATCGCCCACCGCCTGCTGGAAGCCGGCGGCGTGCTGGACAAGCGTCCGGTCGATCCGGAGCTGAAGGCGCTGAGCCAGGCGGAGCGCCGCACGCTGAAGAGCCTGGGCGTGCGGATCGGGGCGTTCAGCCTCTACAGCCCCGGCGTGCTGCGGGCCGAGGCCGTCGCCTGCGCCCGCGCGCTCAGCCCCGCCGGCTGGCGCGGCGCCCTGACGACGCTGGAAAAACTGCCCTCGCCCGAGCCCAGCGCTCGCGAGCTGTCGGCCAGCGGCCTGCGCGCGGTGGCGGGCTTCACGGTTCCGGTCGAGCAGCTCGAGACCCTCGACGCCCTGCTGCGCGCCGAGCAACGGCCCGGCGGCGTGGTGCTGACCGACGCGGCGCTGGAAAAGCTGGGCTGGACCGCCGCCCAGGCCTCGGCTGTTCTGCGCGCCCTCGACTACACGCCCGCTATCCGCGCCAAGCCCGATCAACCGATCGTCTGGAAGCGGCGCGGCGCGGCCAAGCTGGAGCAGAAGCCGGTCAAGGCGCGCCCGGATTCGCCCTTCGCAGCCTTGGCCAAGCTGACCGAGCCACCGCCTCCGCCCACGCGCCGCAAGCGCCCTCGTCGCCGCAAGCCCGCCGCAGCCAAGCAGGCCGCGTCGTGACGGACGCCGCGTCCTCAAACGACGCCGCCCGCGCCGACGTCTGGCTGTGGCGCGCCCGCTTCTTCAAGACCCGCTCCCTGGCCGCCAGGTTCGTCGACGAAGGCCGCATCCGCCTGACCCGCGCCGGCGCCGAGAGCCGCATCGACAAGCCCTCGCGCACGCTGAAGCCGGGGGATGTGCTGGTGTTCGGCCTGGCGGGCCGCCTGATCGCCATCCGCGTGCTGGACTGCGGCGAACGAAGGGGACCGGCAAGCGAGGCGCGCGGGCTCTACGAGGCGGTGGAGGGGTAGACGCCAGTTCCTCCCCCGCGATGCGGGGGAGGTGGCCCAGAGAGGGCCGGAGGGGGCTAGCTCGGCCTTCGCGGCGCTCGCCCCCTCCGTCGCTCCGCGACAGCTCCCCCGCATCGCGGGGGAGCATCTAGTTCCCAAACCCCGTCAAGAACCCCGCCACCTGCTCCGCCGGCATCGGCTTGCCGAAGTGGTAGCCTTGGATCTGGTCGCAGCCATAGCGCATTAGGGCGGCCAGTTGGTCGGCGTCCTCGACGCCCTCGGCGACCACCTTCATGCCCATGGATGAGCCGAGCGTGATCACGGCCTTCACGATCGCCTCGTCCTCGGCGTTCTGGACAAAGGACTTGTCGATCTTCAGGCGGTCGATCGGGAACTGCCGCAGGTTGGCCAGGCTGGCGTAGCCGGTGCCGAAGTCGTCCAACGCGATCATCACGCCAGCCTTGTGCAGCCGGCTGATATTGCCGCTGACCAGGTCCGAGCCCCAGCCCATGTAGACGTTCTCGGTGACCTCGATGGTCAGCCGCTCGCACGGCACGTTCCAGCGCGCCAGGCGCTCCTGCACCTCTTCGGCCAGGCGTCCGCTGCGGAACTGGGCGGCGGAAATGTTGACCGCGATGCGGCCGAACTCGACGCCCTGGTCCAGCCATTCCCGCATCTGGCGCAGAGACTGCTCGAAGGCCACGTCGCCCAGCCGGAGCGACAGCTCCTGGTCCTCGAACGCGGCCATGAAGTGCGCCGGCGTCAGAACCCCCTGCTCGGGGTGGAGCCAGCGCATCAGGGCCTCGAAGCCCACGACCCGCCGCTCGCGGATATCGACGACCGGCTGGTAGAACAGGGTGAACTCGTTGGCCGCCACGGCCGCCCGGACGTCGCGCAGCAGCTCGACCCGCCGCTCCAGCTCGGTCCGCATCGCCGGTTCGAAGACGATGCTGCGATTCCGCCCCTCCTCCTTGGCGTGATAGAGGGCGATGTCGGCGTTCTTGATCATGTGGGCCGGGTCGGCCTCGGGGTCTCCATGCAGCGCGGCGCCGATGCTGGCGGTGGCCGTGAAGCTGCGGCCGGCATATTCGATCGGCCGTTGCAGCAGCTCCTGCAGCTTCTGGATCGGCCGCATCATGTCGGCCTCGCTGTGCAGGCCGCGCAGGATCACGGCGAACTCGTCGCCGCCCAGCCGCGCGACCGTGTCGCCGGACCGGAAGGCCCGCTGCAGCATGCCCGCCAGGCGCTTGAGCAGCACGTCGCCGGCGTCGTGCCCCAAGGTGTCGTTGATGTCCTTGAAGTGATCGACGTCGATCATGATCAGGCCGAACATCTCGCCCAGGGTCTCGGACGCCGAGACCGCCTCGTTGAACCGGTGCTGGAACAGCGCGCGGTTGGGCAGTCCGGTCAGCGGATCCTTGAACGCCAGGGTCTCGATGGCCTCGGTCTGGCGGCGGCGGTCGGTGATGTCCTTGAACAGGTTGACCAGCTTCTCGGGCTTGCCCTCCTGGTCGACGAACACCTTGCCGACGGCGCGGATCCAGGTCTCGACCCCATCGTCGCGGTTCAGGCGAAATTCGAACACCCGCGCCTCGCCGATCTTGCGCGAAGCGATGACGTCGGCGCATTGCTGGCGATCGTCGGGGTGGACGATCTCCAACGGATCGTCCTTGAACACGCACCACTTCCGCAGGCCGGGCGCGGTGTCGGAGAAGAAGATCTCGCCGGTGCGCAGGTCGTATTCGCGCACCAGAAGGTCGTCGAGCTCGAGCGCCATCCTCAGGCGCTGCTCGTCGCGCTCGGCCCGCAGGACGCTTTCGGCGTAGCCGGTGACGTCCCGGGCGGTGACCATCACCGCGTAGACGCTTCCATCCTCTTGCAAGCACGCGCTGAACTCCGTGCGCCAGAACCGGGGCGAGCCGTCCTCGGTCGCGGTCTGGAGATAACGCGAGAAATCGACGCCCTCGCGGGCGCAGGCCAGCAGCGCCGCCCGGTCGTCCGCGGCCACGACGCCGCTCGCGTCGGCGCCCACCTTCAGGTCTGGCGCGATCGCCTGGACCGTCCAGTCCCGGCTCACGGCGACCAGGACAAGGTCGATGTCCAGCAGGGCCGCTGGAAAAGGCGTGTCGCTTATGAAGGCCCCAAACGCCTGGGCGCGAGCGCGCGCCTGGGCGCTGGCCCGCAGACCGTCCTCTTCGCTGCTTCCGACAGCCAGGGCGTCCCCGATCATTAAGTCGACTTCCTGACGTTGATTTCGTTGAAGCTTTCAGAAATCGATAGTCGTGAGCACTCAATAAGAAATTGTTTTCGGCGGCCCGTCGACCACCAAAAGGCGAGCGCCCTGACCCCGCCTTCAGAATTCCTGGGCCCCCTACGCGATCACGCCGCATTGACAAGCGGCCGCGAGGCTTCGAAAACGCGCCCGCCGAACTCCGTCCCGATCTCATTCGAGTTTTCGATGACCTATATCGTCACCGACGCCTGCGTCCGCTGCAAGTTCATGGACTGCGTCGAGGTCTGCCCGGTCGATTGCTTCTACGAAGGCGAGAACTTCCTCGTCATCAATCCCGACGAATGCATCGACTGCGGCGTCTGCGAACCCGAGTGCCCGGTCGACGCGATCAAGCCCGACACCGAGGATGAGGCCGACGGCAAGTGGCTGCGCGTCAACGCCGACTACGCCAAGGTCTGGCCCAACATCACGGTCAAGGGCGTCCCCCCCGAAGACCGCGAACAGTTCGAGCGCGAGACCGGCAAGTTCGAGAAGTACTTCAGCGAAAAGCCCGGCAAGGGCTCCTGATCGCCCCGCGAATTCTGAAGCTTGCAACCCCGCCGCGATGCGAAAGCTTGGCGGCGCGATCCGGCATGCCTGGACGCAACCCTTTCTTCGGGCTGAATTTTATGCTATTGTCTTCGCCGACGTGACGGTTGCGGCTATTCGCGACGGTCCGTCTTGGCGAACAAGCCGGCTTCAGAGTTCATTCTGGCCGGCGCGCCCGATGAAGGCGAAGGGTGTCTTAGAGCTCTATTCCAAATCCTGACAGGCTTGGCCCCGCGACCAGTATTCCGCGGAGCGGGAAGCTGTCGCCTTTGGTTTGGCGCGGAAGACGGCGTTCGGACCCTTTTGGGTCCGCATTGATGAGGACGAACATGAGCAAGACTGGTCTGGAATTCTCGGTCGGCGATCACGTCGTTTATCCCGCGCACGGCGTGGGCAACATTCAGGCGATCGAGACCCAGGAAGTGGCCGGCATGTCGCTCGAAGTCTACGTCATCACCTTCGACCACGAGAAAATGACCCTGCGCGTGCCGACCAAGAAGGCCAAGACGGCCGGTCTGCGTCCGCTGGCCGAGGGCAATGTCGTCAGCCAAGCGCTGACCACCCTGAAGGGCCGCGCCCGCGTGAAGCGCACCATGTGGTCGCGTCGCGCCCAGGAATACGAAGCCAAGATCAATTCGGGCGACCTGATCTCGATCGCCGAGGTGGTCCGCGACCTGCACCGCGCCGAGAACCAGCCGGAACAGTCCTACTCGGAACGCCAGCTGTATGAATCGGCCCTGGACCGCATGGCTCGCGAAGTCGCCGCCATCGAGCGCATCGACCGCGAAGCCGCCATCGGCATCCTGACCAAGTCGCTGGTCAAGGCCGCTTAAGGCTCACGGCTAGCGCCGAAACGAAGACGCCCCTCCTCGCGAGGGGCGTTTTTGTTTGTGGACCAGTCATCGCGCGACGCCTTGAACCCTTGGCGGCGCGGACGGCTCCCCGCATAAGGACGAGGCCTCCTCTCCTCGCCGCTGAAAGTCGATCGCCCTTGTCGGACCCGCAGGACCCGATCTCCGCCCCCAAGATGTCGCGTCGCAAGTGGCTGGCGGTCGGCGGGCTGAGCGTGCTGGTCGCCTGCGCCGCCGTAGCGTTCCACTTCCGCCCCGCGACGCCGCTCGCGGCGCTTACCTCGGCCCACGCGCCCGCGCCGACGCCGGTCGTCTTGCCGACCAAGCCCGAGGACTGGCATGGCCGCATCGACTATCGCGCCCTCGACCAGCGCCTGGCCGAGATGGCCGCCCATCACTCTATGGAAGGCCTGGCGGTCGCCGTCGTCGAGGACGGACGCCTGTCGTTCGTTCAGGGCTATGGCCTGACCTCGGCCAAGGACGGCCAGCCCGTCGACGCCCACACGGTGTTCCGCTGGGCCTCGCTGTCCAAGACGGTCGCCGGAACCCTGACCGCCAAGCTGGCCGCCGATGGCCTGCTGTCGCTGGACGAACCGGTCGAGACCTTCCACACCACCTTGCGCCTGCCGCGCGACGCCCAGCGCGAGCTGACGGTCGAGGAGTTGCTGTCCCAGCGGACCGGCCTGCCGAAGAACGCCTATGACGATCGGCTGGAGGACGGCCAGGACCCAACGGTGATCCGCCACGCCTTGGGCGACGTGCCGGTCGCCTGCGCGCCGGGGCGCTGCCACACCTATCAGAACGTCGCCTACGACACGATCACCGAGATCCTGGCGACCCGCACGCACGAGGCCTACGCTCAGACCGTCCAGCGCAAGCTGTTCGCGCCCCTGGGCATGACCACCGCCTCGATCGGCCAGGCCGGCCTGGTGGGGGCCAAGAGCTGGGCCCGCCCGCATCGCGAGGGCCGGCTGCTGCCGATGTCCGAGGCCTATTACCGAGTGCCCGGCGCGGCCGGCGTCAACTCGACCATCGTCGACCTCGCCGTCTGGATGCAGGCGCAGATGGGCCTGCGGCCCGATGTCCTGCCGCCCACCGTGCTGGACGCCGCCCAACGCCCCCGCATCGGCACCGCGCCGCCCTACGGCCGCGCGCCGTTCGCCCGCGAGATCAGCCATGCCGGCTACGGCCTGGGCATGCGCAGCTTCAACTACCGCGGTCATCGCGTGATCGGCCATAGCGGGGCCGTCTCGGGCTACCGCTCGACCATGGTGTTCGACCCGGCGACCAAGACCGGCATCGTCATGCTGTGGAACAGCGACGCCGGCCTGCCGTTCCGTTTCCAAGCCGAGTTCCTGGACCGCGCCTACCGCCAGCCCTTCACCGACTGGCTGGACCTGGGCGAGGTCTCCGACCAGCGGCTGGCCCAGGCGCGCCATCTCCGATTGCGAGAGACGGACGAAGCGGGCTAGCTGGTCCCGTTCCCGAAGGAGATCCGACATGGCCCTGCGCGTCATCAGCCGCCGCGCTCGCGAGACCCTGGCGCACTTCCTGGCGAACGAAGCGGCCGGCGGCTATGTGCTGATGGTCGCCGCCGCCCTGGCGCTGGTGGTCGCCAACTCGCCGCTGGCCCCGACCTATTTCGCGGCGCTGAAGGCCCACCTCGGCTTCGCCATCGGCCCCGTCCGCCTCGACGAGAGCGTCCTGCACTGGATCAACGACGGCCTGATGGCCCTGTTCTTCCTGCTGGTGGGGCTGGAGATCAAGCGCGAGGTCCTGGACGGCCAGCTGTCGCGGCCCGCCGACGTGATCCTGCCCGGCGCGGCCGCTCTGGGGGGCGTCGCCTTGCCGGCGGCCATCTATCTGTTCTTCAACCTGCGCCACCCCGACAGCATCGCCGGCTGGGCGATCCCGTCGGCCACCGACATCGCCTTCGCCCTGGGAGTGCTGGCGCTGATGGGTCCGCGCGTCCCGACCTCGCTGAAGGTGTTCCTGACCGCCATCGCGATCATGGACGACCTCGCCGCCATCGTGATCATCGCCCTGTTCTATACCGACCAGCTGCACCTGATGGCCCTGGCCGGCGCGGGCGCCGTGCTGGCGATCCTCGTCATTCTGAATCGCCTGAAGGTCATCAGCCTGTGGCCCTATCTGCTGCTGGGCGTCGTGCTGTGGTACCTGGTGCTGGAGTCGGGGGTCCACGCCACCCTGGCGGGCGTCGCCCTGGCCCTGACCATTCCGCTGCGCGCCGACGAGCGCTGCCCGCTGCACCGGCTGGAGCACGCCCTGCATAGGCCGGTCGCCTTCGGCGTCACCCCGATCTTCGGCTTCGCCAATGCCGGCCTGTCGTTCGCGGGCGTCGGCTTGTCGGCCCTGCTGGATCCCGTGCCGCTGGGCGTGGCGCTGGGCCTGTTCCTCGGCAAGCAGCTGGGCGTGTTCGGCGTCGCCTACGGCCTGATCCGGATGGGCTGGGCGCGCCTGCCCGCCGGCGCCTCGGTCGCCCAGCTCTACGGCGTGGCGGTGCTGTGCGGGATCGGCTTCACCATGAGCCTGTTCATCGGCGGGCTGGCGTTTGGCGATCCCAAGCTGATCGACGAGACCAAGATCGGCGTCCTGGCCGGCTCCCTGGCCTCGGCGCTGCTGGGCTTGGCGCTCCTGCGTCTGGCGAGGCCGGCGACAGAGGCTTGAGCTTGGCCGGGTTTGGCGCGAAAGTGCCGACAGCGGGGCGTTGAAGGAGCTGACGACATGATGCGTCACCTGACCCTATCGCTCGTTTCCGGCGCGCTGCTGCTGGCCGCGCCGGCTCTCGCCGCCGCCCAGACCGACAAGCCCGCCGCCAAGCCCGCCGCCAAGCCCAAGGCCGAGCGTACGTGCTTCCGCGCCCAGAACGTGGACGGCTTCAACGCCGTCGACAAGGAGACCGTCGATGTCTCGGTTGGCGTCCGGGATGTCTATCGCCTGACCCTGTTCTCGCCGTCGCCCGACATCGACTGGACCCAGCGGATCGGCATCGAGGCGCGCGGCGGCTCCTGGATCTGTTCGGGCATGGACGCCACGATCATCGTGCCGGGCCCGATCGGCGCGCAGCGCTATCCAGTGACCGCGATCCGCAAGCTGACCCCCGAAGAGATCAAGGCCCGCAAGGCGCGCTGACGCGCCGGGGACGGTTCTATTGCGGCCGGTCCCGCAGGGCGTCGAGGATCACCCGGTTGGCGGCCTCGCAGCGGCTTTCGCCAAAGCCGCGCTCGATCTTGATGGTCGGCTTCAGCCGCGCCTCAAGCTCGGCCGCCGTCGCCTGCGCCCGGCCGGCGGCCTGCCGGGTCTCTGACAGGCGCGCGCGGGTCAGGGCCAGTTCGGCCAGGACGCTGTCGCGGTGCGCCGCCAGGCCGGCCGCTTCCTCGCGGGCCTCGTCCAGCTGAGCGCGCAGGCGCATCGCGTAGGAGCCGAGCCACCCCGCCACGCCCGCCGCGACGAACGCCAAGACGGCGGCGGCCGCGAAGATCACGGGGCTGTCCAGGACGCTCAGCAAGGCGGACATACGGTTCTCCAACAATTCAGAAGCCGGCAAGACTGCGAAGAACCTGAGCGGTCGCGCCGCCCAGGCTCTCCGCGACGAACTCACTCACCGCGCGGACGGTGGCGTTCGTCGACTGCCGCCCCAATCCCCACCAGGGCGGCGCGTCTCAAAATGAGTGATCTCCGGTCCTTGAGTCCCTCCCGGGCGCCTCAGAAGGGGTAACCGGCGATCCGAAAAGGTTTCAGGCGCTGAGCGCCTGCGGATGCCCGTCGCGAACGGTCGCTTGGGCGAAATCCAGCACGTCGCGGGTGACGGCGGGCAGGTGGGCCTCGGCCACGCCCTGTTCGCGCGCCCAGATGATCAGGGCGTGCCGGAGAAAGGTGTTGCCGACTTCGGTCTTGGCGAAGGGCGCATCGCCCAGGGCGACAGTGTTCATAGACATCGCGCGGCTCCCGATCCGACCGGGACGTAGGCCCCGGAAAGTTGCGAAAATGGACCCGGCCGGCGGGTGGCCGGGCCCCAAGTCGGTTCACGCGGCCGGTGGCTGCAAGCGAAGGACGCTCGCCGCCGCCGGTCGACACGCAGACAATCTCCGGAATGGCCCCGCTTGGATGTGCGGATTTTCACATCGGGAAAAATAGCGGTTTTTCTTGTGGCTCGGCTACGCGCCGGCTGGGGTTTCAGGCGCGGGAGAGGTTGAAGATCGGCGTGGCCGGAAAGCCCTTCCGCCCCTGCGTGCGACCGACATAACCGCAGCGCACGCGATCGCCGTGGAACGTCGCCAGCGCGCCGGCGAGCGCCTCGCTGACATAGGCCGAGCCCGGCGCGGCGTCGGGCTCGATGCGCGCGGCGACGACCACGTGCGCGCCGACGACGGCAGGCGCCTTCGTCAGGGGATTGGTGCCCAGATGGACCGGACCATAGTGGCCGCCGATCCGCAGGCCCAGGCTTCGCGGCAGGCCCAGGGCGCCCAGATCAACCGCGCGATAGGCCTCGAGCAGGGCCAGAGCGGCCAGCGCCGAGTCGATGGGCTGGTCGAACACCAGGAACAGACCATCGCCCCAGGTCTCGATGTGGATCGGCCGCGCCTCCAGCCCCTCGACCACCTCGGCCAGGCGCCCCATCACCCCTTCCATGAAGGCTGGGATCTGGTCGTCGCGCAGCGCGCCAAAGCCCTGAACGTCGGCGAACAGCATGGCCTTCATGGCCCGCGCCCCGATCGTGATCGGCTTGGAGACGCTCGTGGCGGGCTGTGGCCTGTCGACCGGGATCACCGCGGCCCGCCGGCCGCTTCTGGCCCAATAGGCCATGTCGGCGAAGACGCCCGCCGGCCCCGGCGCGGCGCGCCCGTCCCAGACCGCCAACTGCACCGCCTCGGTCGCCAGCGTCTGAGACCGCAGCACCGCGCAGCCTATGGCGAACTGGCTGGCGTAGGCGAACACCTGCTCGTCGCCCAGATAGGGATCCTGCGAGGCGTATCGGACCGAGGCCGCGCGGGCCATGCAACGTTCGAAACGCTCCAGCCAAGCGTCGCCGAACGGCGCTACCGAGACCTCGACGAACGCGGCGCGATGCAAGGGCAGGATGACGTGCAGTTCGCCGCCCGCCTCAAGCAGGGCCTCGGCGAAGACGATGTCGGCGCCCGCCGCCAGACCGCCATAGCCGAAGCCGATCCGTTCGGCGCGCAGCGTCTCGTCGATGCGGGCGCGCAGGCTCTGGTCGCAGATGTTCTGGATATGCCCGGTGAAGTGCGCGCAGGCCGGAGGCCGAAAGGGCGACAGCCAGCCAGGATCGACGTCGACCTCGCGGCACAGCATCTCCATCTGCCGCAGGGTGGAGGCGTGGGCGGCGTAGGCGCTCGGCGCCGAGGCCAGCGCCTGCTCGAGCCGTCGGCGCGCGGCGTCCAGGTCGCCGACCAGGAAGAGCGCCTCCGCGCGGCTGGCGGCTTCGTAATAGGCCGCCTCGCCGGTCAGGCCTTGCGGGGGCGGGGATTGCAGCACGCCCATGGCGCGCTCGGCGGCGCCGGCGCGGTCGCCCGCGACAAGCGTCATGGTGGCGGCGTTGATCGCGCCATAGACGCCGCCGAAGCGATGCGACAGGGCCTCGTATCGAAGGCGGGACGCCTTGGCGAAGGCGATCCGCCGCGCGCCCCGGCTGGCCAGGGCGACATCCTTCAGCAGCCGGGCGCCCAAGGCGATCGTGTCGGCGTCGTCCGCCTCGGCGAGGCCCAGTCGGACATACTCCGAACGGGCGAAGTCCAAGGCTCCGGCTCGCGCCAGGCAGAGGACGGCGGCATAGGCCGCGCCGGGTGGCGCGGCCTCGCCTTCAAGCGCCGCGTGGGCGATGTCGTAGGCCGCGAGGATCTCGCCGCGCCGGATCAGCGCGGCGATCTCTTCGCTGTCGAAGGGCCTGTAGGGGGTCAGGGAATCTGACCCGTGCCGTTCTCGACGTCGGGGTCGAGCGTGATCAGCTGCTTATGACCATCCAGCATGAACAGGCTGTAGGTGTAGATGCCCATCCGATTGCATTCGTAGATGATCTTGAACGCGGTGTGCGTCGGCATCTGAGCGCCGTGCGGCCCTTCAGTCACCCACACCCAGCTGGAGAAATTGACGCCGTAGTCGTCATCGATATGGATGGGGCGTCGCTGGAAGGCCCAGTTCGCCGCGATCAGCTCATCGCTCAGACGAAAATACAGTTCCTGACGTTGGCTCAGGTCCATGCTGAGCGGGCTTGGCGGGTTCGTCGCAAGGTTCATGAAGTTGAAGTTGCCGTCGAGGCCGACGATGATCTCGACGTAGGTGGTCGGTGTAGGTTCAGTCATTTCGCGCCTCCCAAAGTGGAAGCTCCACCAGGAAGAGAGTCTCTCCAAAACGCAAGGAATCCGGGGTGCCCATAGCCCTGTTTTATGAGCTCGCGCACGATTGCGTCTGCTTCCGGCTTACGGCCGGCCGCCGCTAACGAGCGCGCCAGCACGTCGCGACCAGACGGCGGCAGGGTGGCGCGCCACGGCCAAAGGATGTCGACGGCCGAGGCGGCGCGTCCGGCCGACCACTCCGAGAACGCGTAGAGAGCGGCGCGGCCCAGATCCTTGCGCCAGGCGGTGGCCTTGGCCCGGACGGCCAGCGCGTCGGCCAGCGTTCGCGCCGCATCCGCTCGTCCAGACTGGAGGGCCAGGGTGACCGCCTGCTGATCCAGGCGTCCTTCGTACTTGTCGCTCCAGGCCTCGGCCTTCGGTCCAGCGCGACGCGCCGCGAGGATCTGCCCCGCCTCGGCGTGGGCGGCGCGCGCGTCGTTCATTCGCCCCGACCATAGCGCCAGGTCGGCGGCGTCCATCAGGCTGCTGGCCAGATATTCCCGCCAGCGAGCGTTCGTCGGATCCAGGACGGCCAAGCCCCGAAGCCGTTTCAGGTTCTCGTCCGACCGCGCCCGCGCCGAAGCCAGGCGACCAAGGTCGAGCTCGAGTCGCGCCAACGCCACCTGGGCGGCGACGGCGCGCGCGGCCAGCCGCTTGTCGCCCGGGTTTTCGGTCAGAGCGTCCTCCAGCAGGCGCACCGCGGCCTCCCGTTCGGCGAGGGCTTCGCGCGGACGGACGAGACGCATCAGGCAGTCCGCGGACCACGCCCGCGAATTGGCCAGGCCCTGGATCAGCTTCTGGTCCTTCGGCGCCTTGGCAAGCTCGGTCTCGAAGACCGACGAGGCGACGCGGAACGCCTCCAGGGCCTCGGCCGGTCGCCCCTGCTCGTAGAACAGGGTGCCCAGGTTGTTCTTGGCGTAGGCCACCTCGATCCGCCATTCGGGACGGTTGGGATCCAGGGCCACAAGGCGATCGGCCAGCTCGCCATAGCGCTTGAAGCCCCGCTCGGCGCCCACGACGTCGCTGCGCCGCCATTGGACATAGCCCAACCAGAAAACGTTCTGGGCCTCGTCGAACACATAATCGCCGTTCTGCGGATTGCGCTGGACCAAGGTATGGGTGGTCGCCGCGGCCTGGGAGAAGGCGTGTTCGGCGCCGGCCAGGTCGCCGCGCTGCTCGCGGATCGTCCCCAGCAGGGTCTGGGCCTTGGCGCGCTGGCCCAGGGCCTTGTCGTCCAGCCGATCGGTCTGGGCCTTGGCGTAATAGGCCAGCACCTTGGCGCTGACGCTGTCGAGCACGTCCAGGCGGCCGACCGGTTCCAGTTGCTGGCGCAGGTCGCCGAGCATGAAGGCCACCAGCGCCTCGGTCTCGTCCCGCTGCTGGCGGGCGATCTGGCGGGATTTGAGGGTCACCACGGTCATGGCGCCCATGCCGATCGCCACGAGCACCGCCGCCGTGGTGAAGGCGGCCATGACCTGCAGCCGCCGCCGGGCGTCGCGCTGCACGAGCTGGTCCAGGCTGACGCCCAGCAGGCGCGCGGCGATCTTCAGGCGCGCCAGGCGCCGCCCGTCGCCATCCTCCCGCAGATCCACCGCCAGGGGCTCCACGCCCGGGGGCAACACCGCGCGCAGCGAGGGCGGCAGGATCGCGGAGAGGTCCGTATGGGCTTCGGTGTCCGGCGTGATCACGCAGATGATCCCCTCGGGCGCTCCGGTTTTCAGGAAGTACTCGACTTCCTGGTCCACCCAGCGGGAAGCCGCCGAAGCCTCCGAGCACAGGACGATCAAAGCATCGGAACGCTCCAGCGCCGTCCGGATGGCGCCGTTCAGGTCGAGCGAAGCGCTCAGCTCGTCGCGATCCCGGAAAATAGGTCGTAAGCTGCGCCTGGAATCGTCTACGCCCCGCTTAGCCACCAAGCGTGGCGGGCGATAGGTCTCAAGCGCGCGGTGCAGCCATTGAGCGACTTTGCGATCGCGATGACTATAACTGATAAACGCTTTGTAGCGCTGTCGGTTATCCATGTGTCGCCCCCGATCGACAGCAGGAGCGCCCCTCGATGAAAACGTTTGCCCCATCGTTCGCCCCTGCGTCGTCCCATACGCCGAAAGAAGCATGGCCTAAAGACTATCGCGCAAATCGTGTATTTCGGCACATGCTTCAGCCGGAGGTGGAATCCCTGGCCGGCGCGATCGAACACCTAAGCTACGACAAGGGGGAAATGATCCTCCAGCGCCATGATCAGGAGGGCGGCATCTACCTGCTGCTGGAGGGCGTCCTGCTGGCCAATCTGTATGCGAAGTCCGGCCGCGAGGTCGGCTACCGACGCATCACGCAGGGCAGCTATTTCGGCGAGATTTCCGCCATCGACGGCCTGCCCCGCTCGGTGAACATCGTGGCGCTGGAGGACTCGCGCATCGCCCGCCTGCCCCAGTCGCTGGTGCGCCGGCTGTTCGACGAGTCGCCGCGCTTCATGAGAGCGCTGCTGGAGGACATGGCGGGCCTCGCGCGGTCCCTGACCGATCGCCTGTTCGAGCTGACCGCCGTGTCGGTGGCCTGTCGCGTCGATATCGAGCTGCTGCGGATGGCCAGCGCCGCCAGCGCCGACGGCCGTCAGGCGGTGATCAACCCCTGCCCCACCCACGCCGAGCTCGCCGCCCTGCTGGGCAGTCAGCGCGAACCGGTCACGCGCGAGCTGAACCGTCTGGCGGGCCTGGGCATCGTGCGCCAGACGGGCCGCACCCTGCACGTCCTGGACCTTCCCGCCTTGGCCGACGAGGTCGAGCGCATCGGCGGCGAGGTCTGAGGGCTAGTGCCCCTTCCGCATTCCAAGCTTTCGCCCGATTACGACGACCAAGGCCTCGATATGGTCGATGATCCAGCTGACCGGGTTTTCGCCCGGCCGGTTTCGACTGACCATCCAGGTGACCAGACAGGTGACGGCGAACAGCGCGGCCGGCAGCCCCACCGTCAGCAGCGCCGGCAAGCCGGCGCTGGCGGCCATGGCCTGCCCCAGGATCAGCGAGGTCTCGAACAGGAACAGCAGCACCGCGCCGGTGGCCATGGCCGAGCCCGCGCCCGCCCGCTTGGCGCTGAGGCCCAGGGGAATCGCCAGCAGCGGCAGAAGCGGCAACATCAGCGCCCGGGATGATCGCGCATAGAACTCGGCGAGCAGCGTCTGCCGGGGCAGCGCCGTCGGCCCCGCGCCAAAGCCTTGCCGGGCCAGCTCGATCAGCGTCAGCTCGCTGACGTCGTTTCCCCGCATCCGAAACAGCTTGCCCGCCAGCGACAAGGGCACGTCGAAGGCGAAGCGCGAGAACTCGGCGACATAGGTCTGGCGGTCCGGGGTGGTGCTGACCTGACGTC
Source organism: Caulobacter sp. X (assembly GCF_002742635.1). Classification (NCBI taxonomy): domain Bacteria; kingdom Pseudomonadati; phylum Pseudomonadota; class Alphaproteobacteria; order Caulobacterales; family Caulobacteraceae; genus Caulobacter; species Caulobacter sp. X. Next base: position 1,799,558 of record NZ_PEGF01000001.1, read on the forward strand.
CGTCCCGCAGGTCCAGCGTGACCCTCTGGTCGGCTTCACTCTTGTTCACCACCGCGGTGCGCGCGGTCAGCACGTCTTCACGGCCGTCGGGGGTGATCTTGCGGATGAACACCCGCTCCAGCCGACGACCACTGGCGTCCGTGTCGTCGGCGGTCAGCAGAAGCGAACCGGTGGTCAACAGGGCCTTGGGCCTGACGTCGCCGTTCCAGCCGGCCTTGTCGGCCGCGTGCAGCACCGCATGATAGGCGTAACGGCTGTAGGGCTGCACGAAGCCGAACAGCAGCACGCTGAACGCCATCAGCGCCACGCCCATGCCGACGAACGGCGCGGCGAAGCGGCCCAGCGACACGCCGCCGGCCAGGATCGCGTCGATCTCCGAGCTCTTGCTGAGCCCGTTGACCACCACGAACAGGCCGATGAAGAAGCCGCCTGGCAGGGTCAGGCCCACATAGTGCGGCACCAGATTGACCAGCAGCTCGGTGAGGAACTTGAAACCGTCCGTCGTCTGAGAAAGCAGCTGAAAGGACCGCATCAGGCGTTCCATCAGGAACGCCACCATCGTGCTGATCAGCACCGCGCTCATCGGCGTCAGGGTGCGCCTGAGCAGGTACCGGTCCAGGGTGGTCGGGATCATGGAGAGGCGCGCGCTCTAGAGCGCCGGCAGGCCGGCGGTCGCTGGTTCGACCGACGGGGCCCGGCGGCGCGCGGGCGGAAGAGCCTGCTCCATCGAACGCGCCCTCAGCGCCTCGCCATAGACCTCCGCCACCTCGTCCAGGATCTGGGTCCACCGGAAGGCGGCGCTGCGCTTCAGCGCCCGGTTCGCGAGACGCCGGCGCAGATCGCCGTCGACGATCAGCTGCGTCAGCGCCTGGGCGTAGGCGCCAGGCTGGTCGGCGCAAAGCTTTGCATTGTCGTCATGCCGCATCAGCGCGCGCGTATTCGGCGCGTCGGCGCAGACCATGGCCAGACCGCAGGCCATGGCCTCGAGATTGACGTTGCCGAAGGTCTCGGTGGTGCTGGTGTTGAGGAAGATGTCGCCGCTGGCGAGCGCGGTCGCCAGGGCCTCGCCGGACAGGAAGCCGGTGAACACCGCGCCCGGCAGCCGCTCTTCGAACCAGCTCCGCGCGGGGCCGTCGCCGATCACCAGCACCTGCGGCGACTGGCCCGACAGCCGCAGATGCTGGATGGTCTCGGCGAAGGACGCCAGGCCCTTCTCCATGACGAGCCGCCCCAGGAACACGATCACCGGACGCACGGAATCGAAGCCTTGGCCGGCTCGCCAGGTCTCGCTGCGTCGCCCAGGGTGGAACAGCTCGGGATCCACGCCCCGCGCCCAGGTGCGCACCTGAACGGGCAGGTTCTGGGCCCGAAGCTCGTCGCCAATCGCCTCGGTGGGGGCCATGACGTAGTCGCAGGCGCCATAGAAGTTCCACAGCCGCTGACGCACCAGCGGGCGCAGGCGGCCAAGGCCGTAGTAGTCGAGATAGCTGTCGAACAGCGTGTGCAGGCTGGCGACCACGGGAACCTTGAGGCGCCGGCCCAGCCTCAACGCCGCCCAGCCCAGGAGGTCCGGCGCCGACAGGTGAACCAAGTCCGGCTTGAACGCCTCGACGTCTTTGCGGATCGCGCCAGGCAGGCCCAGCGCCAGCCGATAGTCGCCTCGAAGCGGGATCTTGATCGAGGGGACCGAGATCAATTCGCCCGCGGGCTCGAAGGCGGCCTTGGGTCCAGTCGGCGAATAGACCCGCACCCGCGCGCCGACCGTGTCCTGCAAGTGAGCGACCAGACGGTTTAGCGACTTGTTGGCGCCATCCAGCGTGTAGTTGTAGTTCCCCGAAAACAAGGCAATCCGTAACGGGCGCGCACCACCGACGTGCGACTGCGCCTTGATATCCATGCTCGTTCTTCCCCGCGCCCCCAGTTCCCCGCCCCTTAGACGACGTCCTGGCCCCACCACCGCAGACGATTTTTCAAAATCGATGAGAGCTACACCGACTCATGTCGTCCTTTTGTGAAGGCGGGCGACTGGCATCACTTCGTCACGGTGTCGGACTATCGGTGGGCAGAGATTCTGGGACGCGAAGATGCGGGTTGTGGATGTCGCCGAGTTCTATTCGCCCACCGGCGGGGGCGTGCGGACCTATATCGACCGCAAGTTCGAGGCGGCCGCGCAACTGGGTCATGAGCTGTTCGTCATCGCGCCGGGCCCGCGCGACCATTTCGAACCGCGGCCGGCAGGCGGGGTGATCCAGGTCCGCGCGCCGCGCCTGCCGTTCGACGCCAACTATCACGTCTTCTGGGACGCGGCGCCCGTCCATCGCCAACTGGAGACACTGGCGCCGGATCTGGTCGAGGCGTCCTCGCCGTGGCGGGGCGCGGGCATCGTCGCCGACTGGGCGGGGCGAGCGCCGCGCGCGATGTTCATGCACGCCGATCCGGTGGCTTCTTATCCGCAGCGATGGTTGGCGCCGATCGCCACGCCCCAGCAGATCGACCAGCTTTTCGGATGGTTCTGGCGCTATCTGCGCAAGCTGACGGGGCGCTTCAGCTCGGTCGTGACCGGCGGCGCGTGGCTGGCCGACCGGCTCACGGGACAAGGCGTCGGCGGCGTGGCCAGCGTGCCCCTGGGCATTGATGGCGGGGCCTTCTCGCCGGCGATGCGCGACGAGGGCTTGAGGGCCAGGCTCCTGGCCGCCTGTGGCTGCCCGACGGACGCCAAGCTGGTCCTGGGCGTGGGCCGCTTCCATCCCGAAAAACGCTGGCCGATGGTGATCGAGGCGGCGATGCGCGCCCGCGCCGAGGGACATCCGCTGGGCCTGGTCCTGATTGGCGACGGCATCGACCGCAAGCGGGTGACGCGGGCGGCCGCGAGCCATCCCCACGTCCAGATCCTGTCGCCGATCCACGATCGCGCCCTGCTGGCCGCCCACCTCGCCAGCGCCGACGCCCTGGCGCACGGCTGCGAGTCCGAGACCTTCGGCCTGATCCCCGCCGAGGCCATGGCCAGCGGCGTGCCGGTCGTCGGTCCCGATCGCGGCGGCTTCTCCCACCTGGCGCAGCCGGCGACCTCCGAGATCTATCGGTCTGGCGACACGGCTTCGGCCGCCGCGGCCATCCGTCGGCTGCTGGCCCGCGATCCGGCCGCCCTCAGGGCCGCCGCGGTCGACGCCGCCGAAAGAGTCCGGCGCGACAGCGATCACTTCGCCGAGCTGTTCGATCACTACCAGGCGATCGCGGCGAGCGCCCGGGCATGACGCAGGCGATCGAGAACGGGCTCGACGAGACTTCGCCGGAGCGGCCGAGCAAGAAGACATCGCGCCTGTGGGTCTGGGTCGGCGTGGCGCTGTCCATCGGCCTGGTGGCGGCCGTGGTCCTGCAGCTTGGCGGCGCGACGTCCGAAATCCTGACAGCGATCCGCGACCTCCCCCCGCTGGTCTGGCCGGTCCTGCTGCTGCTCTATCTGGTCCAGCCGGCCTTCGACTATCTGATCTTCCGGCGGCTTTGGGACCTGCCGCCGGCTGGATTCAAGGCGCTGCTGCGCAAGAACGTCATCAACGAGGTGGTGCTGGGCTATAGCGGCGAGGCCTTCCTCTATGTCTGGGCGCGTCGCGCGGCCCAGGTGGTCGAGGCTCCGTTCGCGGCCATCAAGGACGCCAACATCATCTCGGCGCTGCTGGGCAATCTGCTGACCCTGGCGCTGGCGGCGATCAGCCTCGCCGAGCTGCGCAATCTCGACTTCGCTCAGCGCCTGGGGCCGGCCCTGTGGTCGGGCCTCATTCCGATGGCGATCTCGGTGGTGGTGCTGATCTTCGGGCGTCAGGTGTTCTCGCTGCGCCTGGGCCAGCTGGCCTATGTCGGGGCGGTCAACATCGGGCGGCTGGCGGCCTGGACCGTGCTGAACATCGCCGTCTGGCGGATGGCCCTGCCAGAGGTTCCGACGGGCCAATGGATCGTGCTGCTGGCGATCCGCTGCCTGATCTCGCGCATCCCGCTGATCTCGAACAAGGACCTGGTGTTCGGCAACCTGGTGCTGCTTCTGCTGGGCGCGCACTCGTCCGTGGCGGTGCTGCTGGCGGCCTTGGCGTTCGTCACCCTGGTCATGCATCTGGGCGTCATCGTCGCGCTGGGCGCGGCGGATCTGGCGCGGGGCATGAGCAGCGGCGGCGGCGTCTTCGTCGGGCCGGAAACGAAAGGGGCGAGCAGCGTCCATGAGTAACTGGCGGATAAAGATCCCCGGGCGGGACATCTGGCGGGTGGGGCTGGTCGAGGCGCCGATCGCCGACGTCGCCCGGCGCGGCTTTCCCGCCGACACGCCGGTCCGCTGGCTGGCGGAGGAGCCGCGTCTACGGTTCCTGGCCGATCCGTTCGGCCTGTGGCGCGACGGGCGGCTGCACCTGTTCGTCGAGGCCTATGACTACCGGACCCGCCACGGCGTAATAGAGACGATCGAGCTGGGCGCGGACTTCACGCCGACCCGCCGCGCCGTCGTGCTCAAGGAGCCCTGGCATCTTTCCTATCCCCAGGTGTTCGAGGCCGACGGCGAGATCTGGATGCTGCCCGAGGCCTATCGGTCGGGCGCGCTGACGCTCTATCGCGCGGCGGCCTTCCCCGACGTCTGGGAGCCCGCGGCGCGGCTGGAGCTGGACACCCCGGCGATCGACGCCACGCCGTTCCAGCATAACGGCCTCTGGTGGCTGGCCTATTCGCCGACGGGGCCGCAGCGCTGGAAGCAGGGTCGCCTGCACTTCGCCTTCGCCGAGCGCCTGACCGGGCCCTGGCGGACGCATCCGGGCAATCCGGTCCGCGACGACCTGGCCTCCAGTCGCCCGGGCGGGACCGCGTGGATCGAGGATGGCCTGCCGCGCCTGCCGGTCCAGGACTGCACGCGCACCTATGGCGGAGCGATCCGCATACTGAATATAACGAGCCTTACCCCCGAACGGTTCGAGGCCCACGCGTCCCAACCTCTGGATTTCCCACCCAACGCCGGGCGCTATTCGCGCGGCCTCCATACGCTTTCGGCCTGCGGCCCCGTGACCTTCTTCGACGTCAAGCGGATCGACCGCTCGCTTTGGGGAGCGCGCCAGCCTTGAAGCCGTCCGACATCGCGCCCCAGCGCGCCGGCCCGCGCGTCCTGACGTTCCTGCACAGCTTCGAGCCAGGCGGGGTCGAGCGGATCGCCCTGCGCCTCGTGCGGCGGTGGCGCGCCCTGGGCGTCGATGCGCCGCTGTTCCTGGGCCGCACCGATGGGGCCATGCGCGATGTCGGCGCGGATCTGGACTTCATCACGCCGCCGCGCGGCGGTCCGTTGATCGCGCGGATGGAGACGCTCTGGATGATCTGGACGCTGCCGAAGGTCGTGCGGCGCCTCCGGCCCGACGTCCTGTTCTGCGCGGGCAACACCTATGCGATCGTGGCCCTGGCGCTGAAGGCGCTGCTGGGCCGAGACTGCCCGCCCATCCTGCTCAAGGTCAGCAACGACCTCGACCGGCGCGACCAGCCCGTATGGTTCCGCTTCTTCTACCGCCTTTGGCTCAAGGCTCAGGGGCGCTCCATCGACCACTTCGTCGGCCTGGAGACGCCGATGGCCGACGAGATCCGGCAGGCGCTGGGCGTGGGCGCGGACCGCGTCACGATCATTCCCGATCCGGCCCTGTCGGTTTCGTTGATCGAGCGGCTGCGCGCCCAGCCCCGCGAGACGGGTGACGGCTCTGGTCGGCGCTTTGTCAGCATCGCTCGCCTGACGCCGCAGAAGAACATGGCCCTGATGCTGCGAGCCTTCTCACGCGGCGCCCAGACGAGCGACACGCTGACGGTGATCGGCGAGGGGCCTGAACGCACGAAGCTGGAGAGCCTGGCGAAGGACCTCGGACTTGGGCGCCAGGTGATCTTCAAGGGCTACGTCCCCGAGCCGGCCGCCCAGTTGCCGTCGTTCGACATCCTGCTGCTGTCCTCGAACTACGAAGGCGTGCCGGCGGTCATCCTCGAGGCCCTGGCCGCGGGCCTGCCGATCATCGCCACCGACTGCAGCCGCAGCATGGCGACCCTGCTGGACCACGGCGCGCTGGGCGCCCTGGTTCCGACCGGCGATGAGAGCGCGTTCGCCCAGGCGATCGCGGCTGCCCGGCCGGGATCGCAGGACCCGCGGCGAAGCCTCGAACAGGCGCGTCGCTTCACGCTGGAAGAGGCCGCCGAGACCTATCTTGCGACCTTGTCCCGGCTTGGTCCGAAGGCGGCCATGAACACGCCGACGGCCGCGTCGACCTCCGCCGCGACCTCTTCGGCGGTCGGCTCGCCGACATAGTTGACCAGTCGCGCCTTCAGCATGCGGTTCTGGCACAGGCCGATGAAGTGGTGGGCGGCGACCATGGGGTCATCGACCGCGATCCGTCCCTCCAACTTCATGCGCGCCAGGAAGCCGCCTAGCAGCCGCGCCCCGCGTAGCGGGCCGGCCTCGTAGAAGGTCCGGCCCAGGTCGGGCGAACGCTCCGACGCCGACGCGATCAGGCGGAAGTGGCGCATGTTGCGCTCGGACATGACGTTACTCAGGTAACGGCCGCCCAGACGCGTCAGGGCGGCCCGAACGTCGTCGACCTCGTCGTCCAGCAGTTGGAACATCTCCGCGCCCTGCCAGCCGCAATAGCGCTCGATGTGGGCCTGGAAGATCTCCTCCTTGCTCTTGAAGTAGTTGTAGAGCGTGCTCTTCGAACCGCCGACTTTGGCCGCGATGGTCGACATCGAGGCCGCGTCGAAGCCCTCGTCCAGGAACACCTCGGCCGCGACGTCGAGGATGGCCTCGCGTCGGGTGTCGCGATCCGGGCGATTTTTTACGTCGATCATCGTACTTTTTGTTCCAGACCGTACGGTACGGTCGCCTTGACTATACGCCAAGATGAGCCTACCTGCACGCCACCATATGACTATACCGTACGGTCACATCAAGGCGCTTCTCATGCCGACCTTCCCGATCGCCGCCCTCCGCCGTCGCGGACCCTACGTGGCGGCCGCCAGCGCCCTGGTCCTGGCGGCCTGCGCCAGCCTGCCGCCCACCCAGGCCGAACGGGTCGCCAAGGCGCCAGAAGCCTACGCCGCGGCCCAGAGCCTCGCCGCCCCATCGGCCGACTGGCCCGCCGACGCCTGGTGGACCGGCTATGGCGACGCCCAGCTGAACGCTCTGGAGGACGAGGCCCTGAAGGACTCGCCCACCCTGGCCGCCGCTCAGGCGCGCTTGCGCCGCGCTCAGGCCCTGATCGCTCAAGCCAAGTCGGCCGACCTGCCGCACGTCGGCCTCGGCGCCGAGGTCGGCGAGAGCAAGCAGAGCTACAACAACGGCATCCCGCCGGCCTTCGTGCCCCACGGCTACAACGACGTCGGCCGCATCGCCCTCGACTTCTCGTGGGAGCTGGATTTCTGGGGCAAGAACCGCGCGGCGGTCGCGGCCGCGACCTCCGAAGCCAAGGCCGCCCAGGCCGACGCCGCCCAGGCCCGCCTGACCCTGTCGACCGCCGTCGCCTCGACCTATGCCGAACTCTCGCGGCTCTACGCCCAGCGCGACGTGGCCGAGCAGGCCGTCCGGCTGCGCGAGGAGACCTCCAAGCTCGTCTCGCGGCGCGTCGCCAACGGCCTCGACACCCGGGCGGAAAGCGAGCAGGCCGCGGCCGGGCCGCCGGCCTCGCGCGCCGAACTGTCGGCCCTCGACGAGCAGATCGCCCTGACCCGCAACGCCCTGGCCGCGCTGCTGGGCGCGGGTCCCGACCGAGGCCTGGCCATCGCCCGTCCGGCCGCCGCGACGATCAAGCCGTTCGGCCTGCCCCAGAACCTGCCGGCCAACCTGATCGGCCGCCGGCCCGATGTGGTCGCCGCCCGCTGGAGGGCCGAAGCCGCCACCGCCCGCACGCGCCAGGCCAAGGCGGCCTTCTATCCCGACATCAACCTGACAGGCTTCGTCGGCGCCCAGTCGCTGTATCTGGACAAGCTGCTGTCCAGCGGCTCCGACATCGGCCAGGTCGGCCCCGCCCTGCGGCTGCCGATCTTCCAAGGCGGCGCCCTGCGCGCCGGCCTGCGGGGCGCCGAGGCCGATCGCGACGCGGCCGTCGCCAGCTATGACGCGGCCCTGACCCAGGCGCTGCGCGAGGTCGCCGACGTCACCGCCAGCGAGAAGGCCCTGGCCTCGCGCCTGGCCGACGCCCGCGCGGCCCTGACCGCCAACGAGAACGCCTATCGCATCGCCCGCCTGCGCTACGAGGGCCAGCTGTCGACCTACCAGTCGGTCCTGCTGGCCGAGCAGTCGGTCCTGGCCCAGCGCCGGACCGTCGCCGACCTCGAAAGCCGCGCCTTCGCCCTCGACATCGCCCTGATCCGCGCCCTCGGCGGCGGCTTCACCGGCGCCTGACCCCATCGCTTCCTAGGACTTCGCCCATGTCCGATTCCGCTCCGCAAACCGCCCCTCAAGCCGCCGCGAATGGCAACCGCCGCCGCCAGCTGACCCTTCTCGCCGGCGTCGTCGCCGTCGGGGTGGTCGGCTACGGCGCCTGGTGGCTGGCCTTCGACAGCCACTTCGTCGAGACCGACGACGCCTATGTCGGGGCCGAGACCGCCCAGGTGACCGCCCTGTCGCCCGGTCCGGTCGCCAAGATCTTCGTCTCCGAGACCCAGGCCGTGAAGAAGGGCGATCCGCTGGTCGTCATCGACGACGCCGACGCCCGCATCGCCGTCGCCCAGGCCGAGGCCGCGCTGGGCCAGGCCGAGCGCAAGGTGAAGGGCTACTTCGCCAACGACACCGCCCTGGGCGGCCAGTTCGAAGCCCGCCAGGCCGACGTCACCCGCGCCGACGCCCAGATCACCGCCGCCAAGGCCGACGTCGAGCGAGCCCGTATCGACTTCACCCGCCGCAAGGCGCTGGTCGGCGAAGGCGCCGTCTCCGGCGACGAGCTGACGGCGGCCCAGAACCGCCTCGCCAACGCCCAGGCCGCGCTGAACGCCGCCCAGGCCGCCCGCGCCCAGGCCCTGGCCAGCCGCGACGCGGCGCTGGGCTCGCGCGAGGCCAATACGGTGCTGATCTCCGGCGCCTCGGTCGGTGAGAACCCCGAGGTGAAGGCCGCCCGCGCCCGCCTCGACGCCGCCCGCCTCGCCTTGGCCCGCACAGTGGTGCGCGCCCCGACCGACGGCGTCGTCGCGCGCAAGTCGGTGCAGGTCGGCCAGCAGGTCGCCATCGGCGCGCCCCTGATGGCGGTCGTGCCGACGCACGAGGCCTATGTCGACGCCAACTTCAAGGAAGTGCAACTGGACAAGGTCGTCCCCGGCCAGCCGGTCGTGCTGACCTCCGACCTCTACGGCGGCGGCGTGAAGTTCCACGGCAAGGTCAAGGGTCTGGCTGGCGGCACGGGTTCGGCCTTCTCGCTGATCCCCGCCCAGAACGCCTCGGGCAACTGGATCAAGGTCGTCCAGCGCTTGCCCGTGCGGATCACCCTGGACCCCGCGGACCTCGCCAAGCACCCGCTCCGCGTCGGCCTGTCGATGAAGGCCAAGATCGACGTCGCCAAGCAATAGATCCGCGTAAGGAGCCGCCGGCATGGCGTCCGAACAAGCAGAGGGCGGCCCGCCGCCCATGACGGGCCTGACCCTGGCGATCACCTCGATCGCCCTGGCGCTGGGCACCTTCATGCAGGTGCTGGATAGCACCATCGCCAACGTCTCGATCCCGACCATCGCCGGCAATCTGGGCGTCAGCTCCAGCCAGGGGACGTGGGTGATCACCGCCTTCGCCGTCGCCAATGGCGTGTCGGTGCCGCTGACGGGCTGGCTGATGGGCCGCTACGGGGTGGTGAAGACCTTCGTGGCCTCGGTGATCCTGTTCACGATCGCCTCGTTCCTGTGCGGCGTGTCCTGGAATCTCTCGTCCCTGATCTTCTTCCGGATCCTGCAAGGCGCGGTGTCTGGGCCGATGATCCCCGGCTCCCAGGCGCTGCTGATCATGATCTTCCCGCCCGCCAAGCGCGGGACGGCCCTGGCGATCTGGTCGATGACCACCCTGGTCGCGCCGATCTGCGGCCCGATCCTGGGCGGCTATATCTCCGACAACATCTCCTGGCCGTGGATTTTCCTGATCAACGTGCCCGTCGGGATCCTGTGCGCCGTCATCTGCTGGCGGAACATGGCCAGTCGCGAGACCCCGACCCGCAAGCTGCCGATCGACCGCACGGGCTTCATGCTGCTGCTGATCTGGGTCGGCGCCCTGCAGGTCATGCTGGACACCGGCAAGGAGGCCGACTGGTTCTCCTCGCCCGCCATCGTCGTCGAGATGTGGGTGGCGATCATCTTCTTCGTCGCCTGGGTGATCTGGGAGCTGAACGAGAAGCACCCGATCGTCGACCTGACCCTGTTCCGGTCCAGCAACTTCGCGATCGGCACCCTCGCCTTCTGCCTGGGCTATGCGGTGTTCTTCGGCAACAACCTGCTGCTGCCGCTGTGGCTGCAGACGCGCATGGGCTACATCGCCACCTGGGCCGGCCTGGTGGCGGCGCCCAGCGGCGTGGTGGCCGTCTTCCTCACGCCGTTCACGGCCCGCCTGATGACCAAGATCGACGCGCGCTGGTTGGCGACCGTCTCGCTCGCGGCCTTCGGTCTGTCATTCTACATGCGCTCGGGCTACACGCCCGACGCCAGCTTCCGGGTGCTGGTCATGCCGATGCTGGTGCAGGGCGTGGCGATGAGCACCTTCTTCATCTCGATGGTGACCATCTCGCTGAACGGCATCCCGCCCCAGCAGACGCCGCAGGCCTCGGGGCTGTCGAACTTCTCGCGGATCACCGCCGGCAGCTTCGCCGCTTCGCTGGCCACGACGATCTGGGACCGCGGCGAGGCCGTGCACCAGACGCGCCTGGCCGAGACCATGAGCTCGGGCAGCCCGGCCTGGATCGACGCGGTGAACAAGCTGCAGGCGGCGGGCATGACCCACCTCCAGGCGGTCGGCGCGATCACCCAGCAGGTGATCAACCAGGCCTATCTCCTGGCGGCCCTGGACTTCTTCCGGGTCTCGGCCTGGCTTTGCGTGATCCTGATCCCGCTGATCTGGCTGACCCGGAAGGCCCTGGGCGGCGGAGGGCCGGCGGCGGCCGACTAGAGCCGCCGCCCGCCTCTAGCCCAGATACTTCAACAGGCTCGAAGAGGAGAGCGCGCCGATCGTCGAGTAGAGCGCCTCAAGCTGGGTCTGGTAGTTGGTGACCAGCACGGCGGCCTGGGCCAGGTCCGCGCCCTTCAGCTGCGACGCCAGGTCGTCCAGCGTGTCGATCTTGGTCTCGTTGCGGCTGATGAGGCTCGCCAGCTGATCGGCCTGCACGCCCAGGCCCTCCTGGACCGAGCCGACGCCCGAGACGGCCTCGCCGACCAGATCGAAAGCGGCCGACAGCGTATCCCCGTCGCCCGGGTCCGCGATCACCATCGAGAGCGCCCGCGCCAGTTTTTCGAATCCCCCGGCCTGCGCCGTCACCGACAGGGAGATCTTCGCGCCGTCGACGCTGGCGAACGTCCGCGGCGCCGAAGCCCCCTGATAGTAGCCCGTATTCCCGGCCGTGGCGGGATCGTAGTCGGCGGAAGAGAAGTCGACGGGCGCGGCGTCGACCGCTTCGCCGCCGAACAGATAGACGCCGCCCACCTGACTGTTGAGCTGGGTCTGCAGATCGTCCAGCCAGCCGCGGGCATAGGCCTCCAGGCTGTCGGCGTCCAGGTTGGCGCCGCTGATCTGGGCGGCCAGCTGCGACTTGATCGTATCAGCCAGGTCCGCGATGTCGCCCACCGCCGCATAGGCCGATTGCACATAGGCCGACGCGCTCTGGGCGGCGGCGTTGTCGGCCGCCAGCCGGGTCGACTGGCTGGAGAGCCGCAGCAGAGAGGCGGCGTCAGCGCCCAGACCGCCGAACGAGGTCGACTTCAGACCGGTGGACTCCTGGGTCTGCTGGTCGGCCAGCTTGGCCTGGGTGCGCAGGCTGGCGGCGATCAGGGCGTTGGCGTGCGAGAAGGTGCCGATCCGGGTGATCATCGCGACGCCTCAATTGACCATGTTCATCAAGACGTCGAACAGGTCCTGGACGATCGAGGTCAGCTGGGCGTTGGCCTGGTAGACCTGCTGATAGGTCTCCAGCAGCGCCAGCTCCTCGTCGAGATTGACGGTGGTGAGATTGGCCAGGCGATCCACCGCCGCGTCGTGGGCGTCGCCAGAGGTCTCGGCCTGGCTGGAGGCGGCCGAAATGGTGGTCGCGGCGGTCGACACGAACGCGGCGGCGTAGGTCAGAAGACTGGACTGACCGGCCGTGAGATTTCCCGCCGCCGCGAAGCTGGTCGACGCCGACAGGGCCGAGGCGATCGCGCTGGCCGCCCCCGCCCCGCCCGACGCGATGGCGACCTGGCCTGCCGCGAGGCTTCCAGAAACGTCCATCGTGGTGGTGGGAAAGCGCGACGCGTCGGTCGTCAGCGCGGCGGAGACGGCGATGTCCGTGGCGGACTCGCCCGTGAAGATGTCGTTGAAGCCGAAATAGGCCGAAAATCCCTGCCCGCCGATCGAGGCGTCGATGTCGGCCAGGGCGACGCCGTTGCTGGACGACGTGGCGGCGATCGTCAGCTTGCCCCCGGAAACCGAGGCGCTCAGTCCACTGATGGAATTCAGCCCCGCGACCAGATCATCGATCGTCGCATAGGCCGACAGGTCTATGTCCTGGGTCGACACCACCGCTCCGCTCGAGTTGGTCACCGCCACGCGCACCGAGCCGGTCGCGCCCAGAGCGTCGCCGCCCGACACGGCCGACGAACTGGTCAGACTGTTCGGGGCCGGCGCGGCCGAGCCGCTGTTGGCGGCCGTGTTGACCTGGTCGATCAGGGTCGAGGCCAACTGGTCCAAGGCGGCCTGCTCGCCGACCAGCGTGTCGTCGCGCAGCGTGATCAAGCCGCCCAGCTTGCCCGAGGTGATCGAGGTGGTGATGTCCTTGCCGTTGACCGTCACGCCGGCGATCGCGCCGGGATAGACCGCGTCGGCCGACAGGCTGCTGGAGGCGTCATAGGACAGCTTGGCCGCCGAGGCGCCCAGCAGCTGCTCGCCGCCGGAGGCGTAGACCATCACCCGATTGTCGGCCGTCTTGTAGGTCGAGACGCTCATCAGCGAGGACAGGGTGGTCACGGCCGCGGCCCGCCGGTCCTCCAGATCGCTGATGTCCCCGCCCGACGCGGTCGTGCTGACGATCTGGTCGTTCAGCGTCTTGATGGTGTCGAGCGTGCTGTTGATGGTGTCGACGGTCTCGCTGATCTCCAGATTGGCCTGGCTGCGCAGGGACTGGATATCGGCCGACAGGGACTGGATCGACGAGGCCAGGCCGCTGGCGGCCGAAACGGCCGAGGCCTTGGTCGCCGCCGTGCTCGACGAGGCCAGGTTGGTCAGGGCGGTCTGGAACGCGGTCAGCAGGCTGGAGACGTCGTCGCCGCCATCCACCGAGCCGAGGCTGGCGTCGTAGGACTGCAGATAGGTGTCGATGATCGCGTCCCGGCCATCGGCGGCGGCGGTCTTGTCGACGGTCCTGGCCAGATAGGCGTCCGCGGCGCGGGTCACCGTCGCGGACGACACCGCCAGGGTCTGGGTCGTCGCGGTCGTCGTGACGGTCTTGCGGCTGTAGCTGGCGTCGTCGGCGTTGGCGACGTTCGTCTGCGAGACGGCGATCTGATATTGGGCCGTCGTCAGGGCCGCGCCGGCCGAGGACAGGATCGACGTCAGCGACATGACCGCTAGCGCTCCCCGCGCCCGGCGCGTCCGCCATAGCCGTCGATCGCGCGAAGCCCGCGATTCATCGCCGTGATCTGGGCGCGCTGGACCTGCATCTCGCCGGACAGGCTCGCCGCCCGCCCCTCAAGCGCGCGACGCACGTCGTCGAGGTTCGACAGCATCAGCAGGCGCGCGTCGCCGGACAGTCCGTCCAGGGTTTCGGCGATGGACCGCGCCAGAGCGATGGCGTCCGCCACGGTCTCCACCACGGGCGTGCGCCCCTCGGCCTCGCGCGAGGCCTGCGCCCTGGCGGCGAGTTTCTCGAACGTCTCCATGGCTAGCGCACGGCCTGGATCAGGGAGTCGAACATGTCGCCGGCGGTGCTGACCACCTGGGAGGCGGCCGAATAGGCCTGCTGGGCGATGATCATCTTGTTGAACTCGGTGGCGATGTCGGTGGTCGAGCCTTCGAGGGCGCTGGCCACCAGCGAGCCGGCCCCGCCCTCGCCCGGCAGGTTCAGGTGGACCTGGCCCGCGGCGCTGTTCTCGTCATAGGTGGTGCCCGAGACCAGGGTCAGGCCGTTGGGGTTGCTGAAGGTCGCGATCGGGATCTGGTAGATCGCCAGGCTGATGCCGTTGTCGAAATTGGCGGTGACCAGGCCGTCGGAGTCGATGCTGATCCCCGACAGCTCGCCATACAGCGCGCCGTCCTGTTCGGTCTGGACGTCCTCGAGCCCGATGGTCGAGGAGGTCGAGGCGTATTGCGTCACCCCGTCCGTGCCGCCAACCTCGCCGATGTCCAGCGTGACCGCGCTATCGGCCGCGCCGCTGCTGAAACCCGTCACGGTGAAGTCGAGGGCCGGGGTCACCGAGCCCAGCGAGCCGTCGGTGTTGAAGACCACCGTGTACGGGCCGCCGCTGATCGTCCCCGACTGGGTCGTCCCGTCGGAGGTCAGCACCGGATCGGACAAGGTCAGCGTCCAGGTGTTGTCGGCCGTCTTGCTCCAGGTCTGGCCGACCGTGTGGCTGACGCCCAGCGAGTCGATCATCTGCATGCTGGTGGTCAGCGACGCGCCGACCTCGGCGTCGGCCGGGACGTTGGCGCTCATCTCGATCTGGGTGGTCGCCTTGGCCGTGCCGCCGATCGAGGACAGGTTGATGGCCGACAGACCCGTCAGGTCGTTGGTGTTCGAGGCCAGCACGTCGCCGTCGGCGTTCGTCGGCCACCCCATCAGGTAGAAGCCTTCGGTGTTGATCAGATAGCCGTCGGCGTTCGTCTCGAAGCTGCCGTTGCGGGTGTACATGTCCGCCGAGGCGGCGGCGGTCGGGTCGCTGGTGACGACGAAGAAGCCGGCGTCCTGGATGGCGACGTTGGTGGCGACGCTGGTCGAGGTGACCGTCCCCTGCACCGACATGGCCTGGCTCGACTTAGCGGTGACCGCGCTGGTCGAGGTGGCCGAACCCCTTCCCCCGCTGACCAGGGCCTGGAAGTAGACGTCGGTGGTCTTGTAGGCCGTGGTCGACGAGTTGGCGATGTTCTCGGAGATGGCCGACAGGGCGCGGCTCTGGGCGGTCAGGCCCGAAACGGCGGTCGACAGGGCGGCGGAAAGCGACATCGATCAGCTCCCCGAGGCCAGCAGCGAGACCTGGGTCAGCACGTTCGACATCGTGTCCGACATCGTCGTCAGCGTGTCGTTCATGTTGATCTGCTGCTCCAGCGACGAATAGGTCGCCAGCTGGCTGGTGAACTCGTTGGGATCGGTCGGATCCAGCGGGTTCTGGTTGGTCAGCTGGGTCATCAGCAACTGCAGGAAGTCGGTCGTGCCCAGCTTCAGCGAGCTGGACGAGGACGACGTCGCAGTGGTCGTCGTCGCGGCGCTGGTCGCGGAGGTGATGGCGGTCATCGGAGGCCTCGAGGGTTCCAGAGGTGCGACGCCTTGCCGGCGCCGATGACCTTTTGAACGGAGGCTCCCCGTCGGATGGGGCGCGGAAAATTTCGAAAATCGCCGACGAAAAAACACCGCCCCATCCGAGCGGCCCGCGCCGTTCAAGTCGTGAAGCCCGTCCGCGAAGAACCGCAGGCGACGCTTCCCGGTCGGGACTTTCCCCGCCCGGCTTCCGAAGAGAAGCGGATTAGAAAATGCCTGTTATCTCGACCAACACGGCGGCCAACACCGCCCTGCGCTATCTGAACAACAATTCGACGGCGCAGAGCGAATCCCTGGCCAAGCTGTCGAGCGGCTCGCGGATCGTGAGCGCGAAGGACGACGCCTCAGGCCTCGCCATCGCCACGTCCATGAACGCCGACATCACCGTGCTCAACCAAGCCGCCACCAACGTCACCAGCGGCACCTCGGTGCTGAACACGGCCGACGGCGCGCTGTCCAACATCGCCGACATCCTCCAGCGGATGAACTCCCTGACGGCCCAGGCCCAGTCGGGAAGCTCGAGCGTCGATGATCTCAGCTACATCGACGCCGAGTACCAGCAGCTGCTGGAAGAAGTCGACGACATCGCGACCACGACCAACTTCAACGGCGTGGCTCTTCTGGATGGGACCAGCGGCTACTCGACCGGCGTGGACTTCCTGGTCGGCACCGCCAGCACCGACACCATCACGGTGAAGCTGGACGGCGCCACCTCGACGGACCTCGGCATCAACGGCACCTCGATCACGGACGCGGCCTCGGCCGCTTCGAACATGGACCTCATCCAGACCGCCATCACGCAGGTCTCGGAAATGCGGGCCAATGTCGGCGCGACCCTGTCGCGGTTCGAGTTCCGGGGCGACGTGATCAGCACCTCGCTGGAGAACCTGCAGTCGGCCAAGTCGGCGATTTCGGACGTCGACATCGCGACCGAGCAGACCAACTTCACCAACTATCAGACGCTGACCAGCGCCGCGATTTCGGCCCTCTCGCAGGCCAACTCGATGAGCCAGTCGCTTCTGAAGCTGCTGCAGTAGTCGGCTCAACTGGCGGGAGGGCCTGACGGTTCTCCCGCCGCACTTTCGGCGCCCCCATGACCAGCACCAGCACGGTTTCGAGCAGCGGCTCGACCACCTATCTGACCGGCACGATCTCGGGCCTGGACACCGACGCGCTGATCGAGGCGGCGGTGAGCCAGAAGACCGCGCGCGCCGACACGCTCGACGCCAAGGTCACGGCCAACACGACGAAGATCAGCGCCTACCAGACGCTGCAAGGACTGCTGGACGACGTGACCAGCGCCATGTCGTCTCTAAAGTCGACGGCCTACAGCAGCCTGTCGACCAGCACGGGCAACGCGTTCGACGACAAGAGCGCCTATCTCACGGCCTCCGACGGGTCGGACGCCACGGACATCATCGCGGTCAGCGCCGACTCGGACGCGGTCGCGGCCAGCTATTCGGTGACCGTCACCCAGCTGGCCAAGGCGATGAAGGTCGCCTCCGACAGCCACGACACGACGACCGCGCTGGGCCAGAGCGGCGACTTCACGATCGGCGTAGCGGACGGAGCCTCGGCGACCATCTCGGTCACCGCGGACATGACGCTGTCGGACCTGGCCGACGCCATCAATGAACAGAGCGACGCGACCGGCGTCAGCGCCACCCTGCTGAAAGTCTCGAGCGGCGCCTACAAGCTGGTGCTGTCCGCCGCTGACACCAATGTCGACATCGAGGTCTCCGACGCCAGCGGCGCGGCCGCCGCCATCGGCCTGGTGGATGACAACGGCGACTTCGCCAATGTGCTCCAGGCGGCCCAGCCGGCCGTCGCCACCATCGACGGCGTCGAGATCACCAGCGACAGCAACCAGCTGACGGACACCATTCCGGGCCTGTCGATCTCGCTTCTCCAGACGACCGGGACCGACCAGACCGTGACCCTGGACATCGAGGCGGACTATTCGGACATCAAGACCGCGATCACCGCCTTCATCGACGCCTACAACGCCCTGCGCGACTTCGTGGACACCAATTCCGAGGTCGCCGCCGACGGGACCGTGGACGAGGACGCGGTGCTGTTCGCCGACTCCCTGCTGCGCGGCGTGACCAAGCAGCTGTCCGCCACCGTCGGCGGCAAGGCCGGCTCGGCCGCGGACGGGGTGGACAATCTCGCGGCGCTGGGCATTACGCTGAACGCCGAGAACCAGCTGGAGCTCTCCGACGAGACCACGCTGGACAACCTGCTGCTGTCGGATCTGGACAGCCTGCGGGGCTTCTTCGAAAGCAAGTTCACGACCAGCGACAGCGCGCTGAAGCTGCTGAAGAACGCCAGCACCGCCTCGTTCGACTTCACCCTGGACGTGACGGTGACCGACGGCTCCATCAGCGACGTGACCGTCGATGGCCAGAGCGGCCTGTTCACCGTTTCGGGCAGCCGCATCGTCGGCGCGGCCGGCACGATCTACGAAGGCCTGTCGTTCGCCCTGGTGACCCAGGCCAGCGCCTCGATCGACGTGACGCTGACCCAGGGCTTCGCGGACCTGATCACCACCCAGCTCGACGGCTACGCCAACGCGTCGACGGGTCTGATCCAAGGCGAGATCGAGCGCCTGAACGACTCCAACACCGCGCTCTCGGACAAGTCGACGGCGATCCGGGACAACGCCGAGACCTACAGGACCACGCTGATCGCCAAGTACTCGGCCATGGAGCAAGAGCTCTACGCCGCTCAGGTCCTGCAGGAACAGATCAAAGCCATACTAGGTAGCTCGAGCAACAGCGATGAATAGCAATCAAGCCATCCAGGCCTACCGGGCCTCAAAGCAGCTCAACGAAAATCCTCGTGACGTCCTCACGGCCGTTCATGAGGAGCTCTATAGCGCCATAGCGTCGGTAAAATATGCCTACGAGCAAAATAAGCTCGACCAAATGTGCGAGCGCCTCGCCAAGGCCGTACAGATACTCACCGTTCTTGCAACAACTTTGAATTTTTCCGCAGTGGGCGGAGATGGAGCGCACCTCCAGCGATATTACCTAAGGTTGCTGAACTTGCTAAATCGGAACGAAAAGGGCCTGAACCGATCCGTATCATATCAGGAGGCGATGGATTTATTGCGCCCCCTATGCCAAGAGTTTCGAAAAGTTCCGTAAGAACAATTCAATTCAATAACGCAAAATATCAAGGCGTTTCCGGCATGAATATTTGTGACTGGCACGTCGATTGCTTTGCCAAGTTCGACGAAAATCGCGAACTCGGGCCAAAGACATGCTCAATCAATTTGAGAAGGCGGATGAAAACGATCGCCGTTCTTGGTCGGACGAGACCTTGTTCGCCGCGGCGCGCGCCGGCGACGAACAGGCCTTCCGCATCCTGGTCGACCGGCACGCCCGCGTGGTGCGGCGACTGGCGCTCAGCATCCTGGGCGACGCCCACGAGGCCGAGGACATCGCGCAGGAAGCCTTCGTCGCCGCCTGGCGCGCCCGGGAGAACTGGACGCCCGACGCGCGCTTCACGACCTGGCTGCACCGGATCGCGGTCAACAAGGCCATCGACCGCTATCGCGCCCGTCGCGCCACGCCCGAGCCGGCCGAGGTCATCACGCGCCTGGCCGACGCCGCGCCCGCCGCCCCGGTCGAGGATCAGCAGCAGGCCCTGGAGCGTCGCGAGAGCGCCCGCTCATTGCGCGACTGCCTGCAACGCCTGCCGGCCAGCCAGCGCCAGGCGCTGACGCTCTACTATTTCGAAGACCTGGACGTCGCCAGAATAGCCGGCGTCCTCGACACCACGGAACAGGCCGTGCGCTCGCTCCTCAAGCGGGGTAAGCAGGCGTTGCGCCTCCTCATTCAAAGGCAGAAGAGCCTTGCCGCCCATGGATCTTTCGGTTTTTCGTCAGCGGCTGTCGATACTGGGCGCTGACATCGCGCGCTGGCCCGACGGGGACGAAGCGGTCGCCTTGCTCGCCGCTTCCGACGAAGCCGTCGCCCTGCTGGCCGCCGCCTTGGACAAGAGCGACGACACCGGCTCCGACGCCCTCGACTCCGCTTTGACGGACGCCGTCCTGGACGCCGCGCTGGGACGCCCCAAGGACTAGTCTTGCGCCCCGTAACGCCTAGCTACGCCAGATTACAGGGCGCCGCGCGGCGGAAACAACCCGGCCACGGAGCGGTCAAGGCCAGCGGATAGGGCTCGCGGGGATAGTCCCTCGAAGGTCCTCATGCCGCACAAGTTTCTGATCGTCACGGCGGCCGCCGCGCCGATGCTGCTCGCCGCCGGTGACGCCCTGGCCGAAGTGCAGGTCACCAGCAGCTCGCGGACCACCGCGATCACCACGGCCAGCCCGAACGGCGGAACGGCCGATGACGTCAAGGTCACGGACGACGGCGTCATCACCCTCAGCGCGGCGGGCCCGATGGTCACGCTCGACAGCGACAACACCGTCACCATCAATGGCGGCCTGGCCAGCGTCGGGGTGGACGACTCCGTGGGCGTGCTGGTCATCGGCGGCAAGACCGGCTCGGCGACGACCGCCGGCTCGATCAGCCTCACCGAGGACTACGACTACGAGGACACCGACGACGACGGCGACTATGACGGCCTCTTCGCCAAGGGCTATCGCCGCTACGGGATCCGGCTGACCGGAAGCGACGCCTTCACCGGCACGATCACCAACTCCGGCTCGATCACGATCGAGGGCATGGATTCGGCGGGCATCAGTCTCGAGGCGCCCTTGGTCGGGAACCTCGTCCACTCCGGCTCGATCAGCGTTACTGGCGATCGCGGCTACGGGATTCACATCGCCGCGCCCGTCACCGGGAACGTGACGATCGAAGGCTCGACCAGCGTCCTGGGCCAGGGCTCGGTCGGGGTGGCGGTGGACTCGGCGATCGACGGCGCCTTCGTGCTGCAGGGCTCGGTCTCCTCGACCGGCTATCGCATCACCTCGCGCTACAGCGACCCCGACGACCGGGCCCTGCTCGACGCCGACGACATGCTGGAAGGCGACGGCGGCGTGAACATCGCCGCGAACGTGTCCGGCGGCGTGCTGCTGGATGTTCCGCCCACGGACACAAACGACGACACCAGCGACGACGAGGACGGCGACGGCGTCACCGACAGCTCGGAGGGCTCGGCCTCGATCTCGGCCTATGGCGGCGCGCCGGCGCTGAAGATCGGCTCCAACAGCAACACCGTGACCCTAGGCGCGGTCGGAACCGGCGACAACGCCTATGGCCTGATCATCAAGGGCTCGGTCAGCGCCTACAGCCCCTATGACGGCGTCGAGACCACCGGCGTCCAGATCGGCGGCGACGCGGGATACGAGACCCTGATCACCGGCGGCGTCCGCATCACGGGCGCGGTGTCGGCTTCGGGCTACGAGGCCCAAACGAACGGCCTGCATCTGAAGTCGGGCGCGATCGCCGACACGATCTGGAACGCCGGCTCGATCACCGCCTCGACCACCTCGGAAGGCGACTTCTCGGCGCGCGCCCTGGTGATCGACTCCGGGGCCCAGACCAGCACGTTGAACAACGACGGCGTGATCACCGCCACGGTGCTGGGCGAGAAGGGAACGTCCTACGCCGTCCTCGACAATTCCGGGACCCTGAGCACGATCAACAACACCCGCACCATCGCCGCCTATGTCACGGCGACGGACGACGACTACGACACCGACGACGACAATGACGACGCCAGCGACGAGACGGTCACCGGCAAGGCGATCGCCATCGACGTCTCCAAGAACACCACCGGCGTGACCATCACCCAGACCGGCGTCAATGACGGCGACGACGGCGATGACGATGTCGCGGACACCGACACCGATGGCGACGGCGTCGACGACGCCGACGAACCGGCGATTCTCGGCAAGATCCTGCTGGGCTCTGGCGACGACCACCTGAACGTCCTGAACGGCACGGTGATCGGCGCGATCTCGTTCGGCGACGGGGCCGACAGCCTGACCATCGACGGCGGCGGCTATGTCCTCACCACCCTGTCGGACTCCGACGGGCGGCTGGACATCAGCGTCGGCTCGGGCACGCTGGGTCTGCTCAACACCAACGACCTGAACGTCAGCAACCTGACCCTGGGGGCCAGCAGCAAGCTGATCTTCAGCGTCGATCCGGCGGCGGGGACGGCGACCCGCCTGGTGGCGGACACCGCCACCATCGCTTCAGGCGCCAATCTGGGCCTGGTGATCAACAACCTGCTGACCACGGCGTCGACCTTCGAGGTGATCAAGGCCGGAACCCTGACGGCGGGCGACATCAGCCAGGACCTGCTGGGCGACGCCCCTTACCTCTATGTGGCCAAGGCCTATCAGTCCGGGAACAGCATCGACATCGACGTGCGCCGCCGGACGGCGACCGAGGCCGGCATGACCCGCAACCAGGCCTCGGCCTACGACGCGGTGTTCGCCGCCCTGTCCAAGAACGACGACATCGCCGGCGCCTTCCTGAACCAGAACACCAAGGACGGCTTCTACAACCTCTACAACCAGATGCTGCCCGATCAGGGACTGGGCATGTTCTCGGCCCTGCAGGCGGTGAACCAGCAGATCTCGGCGGCGACCATGATCCGGCCGGACCTGGGCGACCGCTACGGCCCGGACAGTGTCTGGGTGCAGCAGATCAACACCCTGATCCGCCGCGAGGACGGCGAGGACCAGGGCTCGGACACCCAGGCGCTCGGCTTCGTCGCCGGCTACGAGGCCATGGGCGACGCGGGCGGCGCCCTGGGCGTGACGCTCGCCGCCGTCAGCATCGAGGAGCACGACACCACCGCCAAGGTCGGGGAGCACACCACCAACGCCCTGGTCCAGGCCGGCGTCTACTGGCGTCGCTCGATCGGCGGCTGGCGCTTCAACCTGGGCGGCGGCGCCGGCTATGGCTGGCTGACCGGCGATCGCAGCTTCTACAGCGAGGACGTCGACGCGGACGGCGAAGCCGACGCCTCGGCCACCAGCGTCGCCCACTGGAACGGCTTCACCACCAACGCCTTCGCGGGCATGGCCTACGAGCAATCGATCGGGCGCTACTTCGTCCGGCCGGAAGCGCGCCTCGACTATGTCTATTTCAGCGAAGGCAAGCGCAGCGAAACGGGCGGCGGGGACGGCTTCGACCTCATCCGCGACGCGCGCAGCTTCAGCAACCTCAGCGGCGACGCCGGGATCGTGCTCGGCGCGCAGTTCGGTCAGGCGGTGTGGTGGCGTCCCGAAATCCGCGTCGGCTATCGCCAGACCCTGGCCGGAGACATCGGCGACACGGTCGCGCGGTTCCGCGGCGGCGAGTCGTTCACCCTGACCTCGACGGCCGACAAGCAGGGCGCGGCCACCCTGGGCTTCGCGATCCGCGCCGGTTCTGCCCTGTCCTATCTGGCGCTCGAAGGCGGCGCCGAGGCGGCCAAGAAACAGAACCGATACTATGTGCGGTTCTCGGGTCGGGCCATGTTCTAACGCCCGCAAAACTCGACCACAAAGCCGCCTTAATCGCGATTGTTTCAATACACTGCGAAGGTATTTCCGCCGCTACGCGCCGGTACAGCTTCAAGGGTTCTCGGACCCAGGAGCTTGTGGCGTGCAGCAAAGAATCCTTCTCCTCGACGCCGACCTCGAAGCGCGGTCGCTCATGTGCGACCTGCTCTCTCGCCATGAATACGAGGTCGTTACGGCCTCGTCCGGCCAGCAGATGGACCGCATCCTGACGACGACGCCCGTCGACGCCGTCGTGCTCGACATCATGCTGCCAGGCGAAGGCGGCTTTTCCGTCTGCAACCGCCTGCGCAACCAAAGCCCCGCTCCCGGCGTCATCGTGGTCAGCGCCATGGCCGAGGAAAGCGACGTGGTGGTGGGCCTGGAGATCGGGGCGGATGACTATGTCGCCAAGCCCTACCGCTCGCGTGAGCTTCTGGCCCGGATCCGCGCCGTGCTGCGACGGCGCCAGGCCAGCATGCGACCCAACCCCGACGACGATAAGGCCAATGTCTATCGCTTCGACGGCTGGCGACTGAACGTCGTCACGCGCCAGCTGTTCGACCCCTATAATCGTCCCGTCGAGCTATCGTCCGGCGAATTCAATCTCCTGAAGACGCTGGTCTCAAATCCGCAGCAGATCGTGCCGCGAGCGCAGCTCGCGCAGAGTTCCGGCTCCGGCAAGCGCCGTGATAACTCGCCCCAGATCAACGTGATCGTCAGTCGCCTGCGCGCCAAGCTGGCCCGCGTTCAGGGCGGCGCCGACCTCGTCCGGACCGTGCGCGGCCAGGGCTACCTGCTGACCGCGGCGGTCGAAAGCCTGGCGAGCGACTAAGCCGGGCAGACCTCTAAGCCGCCGCCTCCACGGTTCGCGCGCCCGGCAACCGGACTTCCGCGACCAGCCCTCGCTCGGCGGCGCGCAAGGTCAGCTCGCCGCCATGCGCGCGCACGGTGGAGCGCGACACCACAAGGCCCAGCCCCACGCCCGCCTTGCCGGAGGCGAGGGCCTGGGCGCCGCGATGATAGGCCTTGAACACGTCCTCCAGCTCCTCCGGCGGAATGCCCGGACCGGAGTCGGCGACGGTGACGCAGGCTTCGCCGGCGAACGCCTCCAGCTTCAGCCGCGCCTCGAAGCCGTACTTCACGGCGTTGTCGATCAGGTTCTCCATCACCCGCTGGATGGCGACCACGTCGATCTCGATCAGCACGGCCGGCCCCGGCTCCAGCGTAACCGGGCCCGCGGCGTCATCGACCACGACCTCCAGCACCGAGCGCAGGTCGACCACCTGACGCTGACGTCCGTCCATCTCGTCGCGCATGAAGCTGAGGACCGAGGCGATCATCTGCTCCATCTGATCCATGTCGCGCCCGATCGCCGCGCGCAGCGACGGCGGGGCCCGCTCCAGCTTGAAGCGCATCCTCGCCAGCGGCGTGCGCAAATCGTGGGAGATCGCCCGGACCATGCCGGTGCGGTCCTCGACATAGCGCTTGATGCGTCGCTGCATCTGGTTGAAGGCCTCGGCGGCGAGGCCGATCTCGGCCGGCCCGGTGAGCGGCGGCAGCTCCGCGGCAGGCTCGCGCCCCAAGCGGTCCGCCGACTCGGCGAACGCCTTCAGCGGCGCGGCTAGACGTTTGGCGAACAGCAGGGCCAGCGGCGTGACCAGCGCCACCGACAGGCCGAACCACAGCATCACCCGGCGCTGCCAGCTGTTGGGAAAACCTTCCGGACGCGGACGAACCGTCGCCCAGCGCCCATCGGCCTGCCGGAGCGCCGCGACGAACTCCCCTTCGATATAGGCCGCCGGCGCGAAGCCGAAGCGGGTGCTGGGGGCGGCCAGCGTGCGTCCGGACGAGGCGTCTTCGACGCGCGCCACCGTGGGCGGCGCGGCGATCTTCAGGCGCGGCGCCGGCGCGATGGGCTCGACCTTGGACGCGACGAGGGGCTCGACCGGCGTGGGCGTGGCGACTAGGGACGAGTCGCGCAGCGGCGCGGTCGAGACCTCGGTCTCGGACGGGGACGAGGGCGGGGGCGACGCCGCGCTCGACGTCTGGGTCTGGGTCTGGCTGGAGAACCGCACGCCAAAGACGGCGGCGTCCAACGGCGTGCGGATGATCGGTCCCCTGGGCCGCGCGGCCGCGATGGCCTGGGGGCCGCCGAACGGAGCGCCCGGAGCCGCGGGGGCCGTCGAATCCGGACCGCCGCCCGGTGCGCCCCTGCCCGGAGGCCTCGCAAAGGACCCCGCGTCCGTTCCGGGCGGGCGAGAGGGCCGCACATTGCCCATGGGAGCGTTCTGCGAGGTCATCGATCGCCGGATCGCCGCGCGAGCCTCGCTGTCGCGCGCGACGGACCGAAAATCCCGCGCCGGAAACGCGCCCTGGATCGGAAACGAAGGGAACCGGCCTCCGGCGCTCCTGGGGTCGCCAACCGGTCCTGGGAAGGCGCCGCCCGGGCCGGGCCGCGCCATGCCGCCGCCGCCGCCGCCGCCGCCGCCGCCGGGCGGGATCATTCCCGCGAGCACATAGCCTCGAGCGTTCTCGGCCCGCCTTGGGGGCGGCATGGGCGCGCCAGCCAGGGGCGGCGGCGCGTAGAACAGCAGCCGCACATCGCTCTCCGGCGCGCCGAGCAGTTTGGCGAGGTCGCGGGTGGCCGGCTGGGACACCACCCACCCCGGACTGTCCAGGCTGGGCGGCGAGGCCTCCAGGGTGCGCACCAAGGGGCGCTCGCGATCGTGGCGCGTTTCGCGGCCGCGAAGGGCGGCCTCGATGTCGGACAGGCTGTACTGGCTGGGCGGCGCGGGCGGGAAGAAGACGGTCAGCGCCAGGGTGACGACTTGCGCCGCGATCAAGGCTCCGACGACGACCGCGAGAATGCGCGCCCAAAGCGGAAGATGGATGCGTCCGACCCAGCTCACCCCGTCAGTCTCCGACCAGCACGCTGGCGTCCAGCATATAGCCCACGCCGCGATGGGTGCGGATCAACTCGCGGTCGGTCTGGTCCTGGATCTTGCGCCGCAGCCGGCTGATATGAAGGTCCAGCGCGCGGCCGGCCTCGTCCTCGGCGCGCAGCAGCGCGATCAGGTCCTCGCGAGGGACGACCTGCCGCCCTCGCTCCAGAAGGACGCCGAGGATCGCGAGCTCACTGCGCGTCAACAACAACACCGCTCCGTTCGGCGCCCGCAACTGATGCGCGGCGAGGTCCAGCCGGAAATTGGCGAAGCGATAGATGTTGGTCTTGCGCGCCGTCGGCCCAAGCGGCCTGCGCCGCAACATCGCCTTCACCCGCGCCAGCAACTCGCGAGGCATGATCGGCTTGACGACATAGTCGTCGGCGCCAAGCTCCAGGCCCAGAATCCGATCGATCGGGTCGCCCAGCGCGGTCAGCATCAGGATGGCGGGGCCGCCGCCGCCCGCGAAGGCGCGGCACAGGGACAGGCCGTCCTCTCCCGGCAGGTTGATGTCCAGAACCGCCACCTGGATCGCGCGCTCGGCCATGATCCGCCGGGCGCTGGCCGCGTCGCCGGCTTCATGCACCAGGTGGTCGTTGTCACGAAGATAGGTCGCCATCTCGCGACGGAGCTCGACGTCATCCTCGACGAGGAGAATTTCCGGGAGCGGCGTCGTGGCGGCAAGCGGGTTCATGATCGCGACATTAAACCACGACCACGGGCGCGAGGTTAAGGGTTTGAATCGCCGCGCCCCTTCAGAACGGCGATTGCGCGCTTGTTTGGGCGACGGGCGTCAACGCCTGATCAGATCGCGACGGCCCGCGCGGGCCGGCTCCCAGATCTTCGCGCCGCAAGACCCCGCGCGCTGAACTTCAGATCGGATCCTCCGACGCGGCCAGACCCGCCGGCGCGGCTTCCAGCCAGTCGATGGCGTGACCCATCTTCGCGGCCTTGGTCGAGAGATAGCCGCGGTTCTCGGGCCGCGGCACGCTGCGCATCGGCACGCGCTCGACGACGCGGATCCCCGCGGCCTTCAGCGCGTCCACCTTGCTGGGATTGTTGGTCATCAGACGCACCGCGGCGACGCCGAGATCGGCCAGCATCTCCGCGGCGATATCGAAGCTGCGCAGGTCCGCCGCGAAGCCCAGCTGGAGGTTCGCCTCCACCGTGTCGAGCCCGCGGTCCTGCAACGCATAGGCCCGCAGCTTGTTGGCCAGCCCGATGCCGCGCCCTTCCTGCCGGAGATAGAGGATGATCCCCGCGCCCTGCCGGCCGATCCGCGCGCGCGCGGCGGCGAGTTGATCGCCACAGTCGCAACGCAGCGAACCAAATAGATCGCCGGTCATGCACTCCGAATGGATCCGAACCAGCGGCGGCGCGGCGACAACATTGCCCATCACCATCGCCACATGCTCGCGCCCGGTTCTCCGCTCCAGATAAACGACCATCGAATACCTTCCCTCTTCGGTCGGTATTCCGGCATCGCACAATCTATCCAGCCGATACTGTTCATTAATCATGGCGATCTCTTCCCAGTTAGCCCGTGTGCTTATCGAACATCTTTCTCGAGGCCCGGCCTCATACCACCCTGACGCGAGCTTGTAGCGAAATACAAATTATGCTGTACATAGCGCCATGTACAGTTTCATCGTCGGTATCGAGATCGCATCGCTTCAAACCTGAGCCATGGGGAGTGGACGGGGCGAATGGGACGGCCTTTCATCCACGTCAATTTCGCCGCGAGCGACGCTGGCGTTTCCGGCGAGGCGCTGAGCTATGCCGGAAATATCTCCTGCTCCGCCGACTGGAAGCGCGTCCACACGCTGCGCGAGCGCTATGACGCGATCGCGGTAGGCGTAAGAACCTGGAACACCGACCAGCCGCGCCTCACCGCCCGGGCCGATCGGCTCGGCCGCGAGCCTCGCCGCCAGCCGCGGCGCGTGATCTTCGCGGGCGCGCATCCGTGCGCGGCCCCGCAACCCGGCGCCTCGGTGTTCGTCGTCGGCTCCAGCGCGCCGACCGGGCGGGATGTGGTGACCTTGGCGATGAACGGGCGCGATCTGCGCGCGCCGCTGGCTGACCTGCGGGACCACGGGGTGGAGAGCCTGCTTGTCGAAGGCGGGCCGACGCTGCTGCGATCGTTCCTCGACCAGGGCATGGTCGATCTGATCACCGTGTTCGTGCGGGCCGGCAGCGCCCAGGCGGCGGATCGCGGCGTGCGCGAAAGCCTAGGCCCCCTGCCAGGGAACAGCCGCGTCAGCGCCTTTGGCGAGGGCTTCCTGCTTGAGGCGGGGCGGATCGAGGCGACGCCGTCATGACCGCGCCGGCCATCCGCTTCGTCATCTTCGCGGCGCCCAGAACCGGCAGCAATCTGCTGTGCAGCCTGCTGGGCGCCCATCCAGACATCCTCTGCCACCACGGGCTGTTCAATCCCGCCGGCGTCCACGCGGCGCGAGGTTGGCCTCGCGGGCCGCTGGGCGACGCGGCGGAGCGCGACCGCGACCCGGTAGCGTTCCTGGAGCGTGTCTGGAGCGCGGCCGGCGACGCGCGGGCGGTCGGCTTCAAGATGAACCTGGGCGAGAACGACGCGGCGTCGACGGCCCTGCTGCGCGACGCCTCGGTGCGCAAGCTGCTGCTGCGACGCCGCAACCGCGTCCGCACCTTTGTCTCGGAAGAGATCGCCGCGCGCACCGGCGTGTGGGAGAGCTACGACCCGCCCATCCAGGTCGGGCTCCCCGTGATCCGCGTGGCGATCGGCGACCTCGTGCGCCATGCGGATCGCAACGCCGCCTACTATGCAGGGCTCGAGTCCACCCTGATCGCGACCGGGCAGGACTGGCTCGAGATCGATTATGAAGCGCTCTCGAACCCCGGCGAACTGCGGCGCGTCCTGGCCTGGCTGGACGTCGGTTCGCGCGCCCCGCTCGCGCCAGCGTCCAGCAAGCGCGCCCCGGACGATCTCGGCGCCGTGGTGGCCAATTTCGAAGAGCTCGCCGCGGCGCTGGCGGACACGCCGTTCGCGGCCGAGCTGTTCGAGCGCGACCTGCCCAACCTCCGCTCTCCGCTCCTCTTGTCCTAGGCGCCGCCGATGTTCGATACGCCTCTCGCCCTCGCCTTGGCCCCCGCCGACAGCTTTACGCGCCATCGCGGTCCGGTCACCTCGGTCGCCGCTGTCCCCGGGCGCGCGGCGGCCGTCGCGGCCGCCTATGACGGCGCCGTCTCGCTGTTCGATCTCGACGCCGGCGCGGTCGATCTGCTCGGCTACCACGGGCACCTGGTCAATCACGTCACCGTCAGCGCCGACGGCGGCCTCGCCGCGTCATCGTCGTCGGACTACGACATCCGCATCTGGGATCTGCGCGAACGCCGCCTGGCGCGGGTGCTGCGCGGGCACAGCGACGACGTCGAGTGCTTCGCCTTCGTCGACGCGGAGACCGGCGTCTCCGCGTCGCGCGACCGGCGGATCCTCGTCTGGGATCTGACGACCGGCGCGATCCGACGCGTGATCGAGGGCCACGAGAAGGATGTGCTGTCGGTCGCGGTCCATGACGGGCTGATCCATTCGTCGGGCGACGACATGACGCTCCGCCAATGGGACCTCGCCACCGGCGAGCTGCTTCGCACCTGGGGCCCGTTCGAGACCGAGACCGACACCTGCGCGATCGACGGGCGCAACCATCGCGTCGTGCTGGGCTGCGACGACGGCGTGATCCGCATCTTCGACAGCCAGAGCGGCGCCTTCGTCGCCGAGATCGCGGCGCACGGGTCCGGGATCAAGAAGGTGGCGGTCTCGCCCGTCACCGGCGACATCCTGTCCTGCGCCTATGACCAGAAGATCCTGGTCTGGGACGCGCTGAGCTTCGCTCGCAAGGTGGCGCTCGAGGGGCACGCCGCCAAGTGGGAGCGCTCGTTCGGCTGGTCGCCCGACGGCAAGACGATCGTCGCCGGAACGTTCGATGGAACGGTGGTGCGGTGGGACGCGGCGTCGGGCGGGCTGATCGCCGAAATCGGCGGCGGGCCCGGCGAGCGCGGCAACGCCTGCTTCAACGACAGCGCGGGCGCGGCGGACGGCAGCGTCGCCCTGGTCGCCGATGACGGGCTGGTGCGGATGATCCGCTTCACCGACGATGACGCGCGGCTGATCGCCTCCGTCGAGCCGCCAGGCGGCCGCGTGCTGATGAACGCGGTCGCCCGCGACGAAGACCGCGGCCGCGTCTTCGGAGGCGCCCATGACCACGGGCTCCACATCTTCGCGGGCCAGGACCTGGAGGCTGTCGGGCGGTTGGCGCTGGGCCAGGGTCCGATCAATTCGATCCGAGTCGCGGCCTGCCCCGGCCACGAAGGCGCCGCGTTTGTCGCCTGCTACAGCGGCGCGATCGTCCGCGTCTCGCCGGACGGACGGGACGCCCGCGCGCACCCCCTGCACGATGGCGCGGTCAAGGCGTTGCGCCTTCACCCGCACGCGACCCTGGGCGTGAGCTGCAGCGCCGACGGCGGCCTGCTGTCCTGGACGCTTGACGGCGAGATCATCCACCGTTTCCCGGGCCACACCGCGATCGTCGACGACGTCGACATCGCTCCCGCGGGCGACCGCATCGCCAGCGCCTCGCGCGATTTCACCCTCAACATCTACGACCTCGCCGACGCGCGGCTGGTCCAGTCGATCGAGCTGGGGCGGCGCTCGCCCAAGTCGGTGTGCTTCTGGGACGCCGACACGGTGATCGTCGGCGACTACTGGGGCGCGCTGGTGAAGGTCGATCTGGCCACCGGCGGCGTCTCGCGCCGGACGATCGCCGCCAACGGGCTGAGCTCGCTGACCCGCTGCGGGCAAGCGCTTGTCGCGACCTCGTACGACGGCGGCGTCTATCGCGTGTCCGTGCGCGATCTCGAAGTCACGGGGGTCTATCGGGCCATGACCCAGAGACTGGTCCCGGCGGCCGCCGTGAAATGACAAAGGGCTGAAGACAAACAACTAAAAGGGAGAGCGCGCGATGGCACGCAAGTCATGGATGATCGCTTTGAGCCTGTCGCTGGCGCTCGCCGGCGCCGGATGCACGGCGAAAAAGGTTCAAGTCAGCAGCTCCGACAGCGCAGCGCCGTTGTGCGCTTTGAGCGCGTCCGAATTCAGCAGCTGGCAAGCGTCCGGCGGCGGGGGCTTCGTCGCGCCCAACAGCGCGGGGTCCACGCTGAACACCAGTTGCGGGTTCTTCAAATGGGGCTCGCAGATGTTCCTGTGGCTGACCAGCACGGACTCGACGGGAACGATGAACATGTTCTCGCCGACGTTCTACACCGCCGTGGAATCGACGGAGACGGGCAGCTTCGAACTGGTCCGCAATCCGGGCGGGACCGTCAACGCGCTCAAGTCCAATGGGCCCGCGACGATCGTGTTCCGCGCGCGCGTCAACAAGCCGGTCATCCTCAAGACCCACACGCCGGCGCAACTCGCCGCGGCGAGGGCCGACACCAGCAATCTCAACGATTCGACCGGTCAGGCGGGCGGCGGCGGGGTTCTGGTGCTCGACGGCGCCCCCGTCCCCGTGCCCGGCAAGGCGGGCTACGCGACCTATCCGGTGACCTACTACACGATCCAGGTGAACGACGTGTTCGCCGGCCTGCAGGCCAACCAGGCCAAGGTGCCGTATTACAACACGCCCAACTCGACCAAGACCTTCCCGACCACGCTGACCGAGGCGCAGCAGGTCCAGACCGCCTCTGGGACAACCTTCGCCGACATCAACCAACTGGCGCTCGAGCTCAAGAGCAGCTGGGTCGACACCGCCTATCTGACGCCCCAGCAGGCGCAGGGGCTGATCACGATCCAGGGTCAGGTTCCCGCCTTCACGCAGGGCACGGGGCCCAACGGCGTGCTCACGCTCAGCTGGGACGGCGTGACCACCGCGACGCGCACGCTCGCCCTGGTCGGCATCCATGTGGTCGGCACGGTTCCGGGCCGTCCGGGCATGGTCTGGTCGACCTTCGAGACCGTGTTCAACTCGCCCGACAACACCTATTCGTACATCAACAGCAACTACAACACGCAGAACAACAGCTGCCCGACCGGCGCCAACTGCCTGTCGACCGTGGCGTTCAGCACCAGCAACAGCACCCCGACGATCTTCTATAACGGCCAGGCGGGGACCTCGACGCTGCCGACCTCGATCGTGACCACGGCGACGTCGAGCGACTACAACACCGCGATCAACTCGACGTCGGCCAAGCTCGTGGCGACCAACGTCGTGCGCTACAATCCCTGGGGCAACCAGCAGCCGGCGACCCCGACGGTGAACGACCCGGTGATCCAGAACAACACCATGCTGCTCTCGCTGATGCAGACGCTGAATCCGCAGCTCAAGTCGACGGGCGGTCGGGGCCTGACGCTCGCCAACTATTTCCAGTCGGCCTCGGTGTGGAGCAACAATCTGATCCCCAACCAGACCGGCGCCCAGCAGTTCGGCTCGCTGTTCGCGGCGAACACGACCATGGAGACGTTCCAGCAGGTCTCGCCGAACAATAGCGATCCCAACGCCACCGCGAACAACTGCTTCAGCTGTCACAGCATCGCCGCCAACAAGCCCATGTCGCCGCCCTCGGCGGGGACCGGGGTCAGCCACGTCTTCCCGAACGTGACGTCATCGACGGCCTCGAAGCCGGCGAAGAAGTAGGACTAGGATATTGCCCCCTCCCCGCCCGCGGGGAGGGGGCAACTTCTAGAAGCGGATCGCTTGGCGGTGGAAGGCTCGCGCGCTCAGCGGGTCGCCGCCCTCGGCGACATAGCGGGCGCGATACTCGCCCGCGGTGATCGCATTGACGCTGCTGTTGCTGTGATCCGATCCGTACAGGAAGACGCTCGGCGCCCGCTCGGCCAGCGCCTCGATCCAGTCCGCGTAGATCCGGCGCTTTTCCTCCAGGCTGTGATGCGCGGCGCTGTAGATCGTCGAGAAGGCGTTGCTCCACCAGATCACGCCGCCCGGCGCATCCTCGATCCGCGCGATCAGCGCATCCGGCTCCAGGATGTTGCACGCCAGGTACTCGTGGCCGATCGCCTGGAACGCACGCCAATGCTCGGCGAAAGCCGCCTCGCCGCCCCAGCGCGCCAGCTCGGCCGCCCACAGGCGTTCGAGTTCGCGCCAGTCCATGTTCTCGGGCGTGGCGCCGGGCCAGAGATAGTAGTGGGTGCTCCCGCCGCGCTCGAACAGCGCGCGCAGATAGCGCGGATAGTCCCGACCGTCCCATTCGCTGTTGAGCTTGCGCCGGAAGTCCAGCGCGTCGGCGCTGTAGTCGAAGAACACCACGCGACTGTCCGCGCCCATGCCGTGCGTCGCCAGGATGCGGTTGGGCTTGAGGCCGGCGGCGACGCAATAGAGCGTCGAGACTGGTCCGGCGAAACCCGGCGGGGGCTCGGCGACGTCGTCATAGGATTCATAGTTGAGCACGAAGACGCCGCGTCCCGCCTTGTCGCACATCTCGTCAAGGAACGCCTCGAAGGGCGCGGCGGCGGAAAGATCGGCGCCCAGATCGATCAGATGCCCTTCAAGCGCGGGTCCGAACGGCGCGAGCTGCCCCAGTCTGGGCTCGCCCGCGCGCGACCACGCCGCCAGGTCGACCAGCACGCAGCGGCCGGCGACGCCCGCGAAGATGAAATCATGCGCGCCGACCCATGGCTCGAGCGCCTCGAAGAAGCCGCGCGCCTTGCCGCCGTCAGGGCCCGCATGCTCGGCGACGATGTGGCCATAGCCCTGGATCAGGCAGTAGCGACGCCCGGTCGCCTGTGCGCGCCTGAGGATGCGCGCGACATCGGGCTCCTCGATGATCTCGCCGAAATAGTGCCAGCGCAGCCAGGCGACGCTGAGGTCACGCGCGCGCCCCGTCGCCGTCCCCGCGCCGGCCTCGGCGCGGTCCCCCAGCAATCCACAGACGATATCGAGCACGCTCATCTCCCCTGCCGACGCGAAAACCTATTCCGCGAGAGTGGTGAGGTCCACAGGCGTCAACCAAGAATTGAGCGCCGTCTTGACGGCGGATCGCGCCACGGCGCCTTATCGCGACGATGGCCACGCGAGTGCTTCTTCTTCAGGACGCCGCCCATCTGCCGTCGTTCGGCGGAGGCAACAAGGCGAACCGGCTGCTGCTCGAGGCGCTGGCGGCGCGCGGATTCGACTGCCGGATGGTCTCGCGCGCGCCGGGCGATCGCGGGGCGCTCTCCCATGAATTCGGGGCGCGGGGACTGGCGGCGCGAGGCGTGTCGGTCGAGGCCGACGGCGGCTATCGCTTTCGCGGCGTGGGCGTCACGCCGATGGACTTCGCCGCGCCCGACGCCGGCGCCCGCCTCGCCGCACTGGTCGCTGATTTCGATCCTGACTGGATCCTCGCCTCGGACGACCGCCCCGCCCTGTTCCTCGGCGCCGGGCTCCGCCACGCGCCCGAGCGCACCATCGCCCTGGTCCACACCCACTACCACCTGCCCTTCGGTCCCGAGGCCGAGCGGCCGGATCCCGTCCGGCATGACCAACTCAGGCGCGCGCGGAGTGTCGTCGCCGTGAGCGAATACAGCCGCGGCTATCTGCGCGAATGGGGCGGGATCGAGTCCAAGCTGCTGCGCTTTCCCGTGTTCGGCTCCAGCTCGTTCGCGCCGCCAGCGCCGCCCGGCGGCTTCGTCGCGATGATCAATCCCTGCCACGCCAAGGGGCTGCCGATCTTTCTGGCGCTCGCCGAACGCTTCCCCGAAACGCCCTTCGCCGCGGCGCCCACCTGGGGCGCGGACGCCGCGGTGCTTGAGGCGCTGACGCGGCTGCCCAACATGACGATCCTCGATCCCGCCGACGACATCGGCGCGCTGCTGGCGCGCGTGCGTGTTCTCTTGGCGCCGTCCATGACGCCCGAGACGTTCGGCTACGTCGCGATCGACGCGATGCTGCGCGGCGTCCCGGTGCTCGCCGGCGATCTTGGCGGGCAGCCCGAGGCAAAGCTGGGCGTGGATTTCGTGCTGCCCGTCAACGGCGCGATAGAGCCCTGGGCCGAGGCGCTTGAGACACTGCTCGCCGATCCGCAGGCCTGGCGGCGCCTGTCCGAGCAGTCGCGCGCGGCGGCGCAGCGCTTTCTGCCCGAGACCGACGCGGACCATTTCATCCGCTATCTCGGCGCGCTCAGCGCCCCAACGCGTGGAGCTCCGCTTCCAGATCGCCGCCCCGCAGCGCGCGGCTGAGATCGTCGAAATTCGCCACAGTATCGCGCAGCGACTCCGGGGCCAGCTTCCAGGTCTGCCCCTCCGGTCGCGCGGGCTCGCCCTCGAGGCCCAGCATCGCGAGCGCCGGGTCTATCCCGCCAGGCGCGAACAGATCCTCGTACCAGAGCTGCGCGTAGTCCTGCCCCGTCTCCGTCAGCCACGCCTCGGTCTCGCGGTAGAAGCGCTCGTGCAGCGCGATGTTCTCCAGCAACAGGTCGCGATCCACGGTCACCTTGGGCCGCGGCGCCGGCGCGCCGCGATCGTCGTAGACCACCCATTCGCCCGTCTGACGCGCCAGCAGCAGCGACACGAACGCCTTCACCCGGTTACGGCGCTTGAGCACAATCTTGCGCACCGACGTGTCGGCGAGCACCGCGCGCCACGCCGGCTCGTGCTGCCACAGGCACAGTTTGAAACCCACGGCCGCGCGCCCCAGGGGCGTTCGCCAGACGCGCTGAAGAAATTCCTCGGGCTCGCGGTCGCGCTCGTCGATCGCGCCGAGCGTGAAACCGCTTTCCTGGAGATGCCGCGCGACGCCGACGACATGCGGATTGAATATCTCGTGGTGGCACAGGATATCCGGGTGCGAGTTGAGCACCGTACACAGATAGTTACTGCCCGTACGCGTGGCGTGCAGGATAACAAAACGAACCGGGGCCTTGAGTTCCGCCATTCGTCATTCCATTGATAGAGCGCCAGTGGAAGCGTAACTCTTTCACACGGCAATTCTAGTCCGCGCCCAGACAACAGGACAGAAACCGAGATTTTAATGGCGTCAGACGGGCACTATACTGAGGTCAGCTTCCGACGCGCCGGGCGTACGCGTCGCCGCGTCGCCGTCCAGGCCCGCTGATCTGGAATGCGGATCATCGCGATCGTCGACCCGTACGACGCCGGATCCATGCTCGCGCCCGCCCTGGCCGACCGTGGCGCGGCGGCGGTGATGGTGGGAAGCACGCCCGAGGTTCCGGCAAGCGAAGCGGTGTCGTTCGATCCCGCGGACTTCGCGCATCTGGCCCCTTGGTCGGCGGATATCGCCGAGACCGCCGCCACGCTGCGCAGGCTGGGCGTGGAGCAGGTGGTCGCCGGCTCCGAACGCGGCGTGGAGCTCGCCGACCAGCTGGCCGAGGCGCTCTGGCTGCCCGGCAACGGCGTGTCGCTGAGTCCGGCGCGGCGCGACAAGCTGATGATGAGCCAGGCGGCGGCCGCGCAAGCCATTCGCACGCCGCGCCAGATCGCCTCCGACACCCTCGAAACACTGCTCGCCTGGATCGAGGCAGAGGGGGGCTGGCCGGCGGTTCTCAAGCCCCGTCGCGCCAAGGGATCGGAAGGCGTGCGGCTATGCGCAACGCCCGACGAGGCCGCGCGGGCCTTCGCCGCGATCCACGGCGCCGTCGATCGATTGGGATCGGCCAACGAGACCGTGCTGGCCCAGCAGTTTCTGAAGGGGCGCGAGTATGTCGTCGACACCGTCAGCCTCGACGGCCGCCACCGCCTCGCGGCGCTCTGGGCCTATGGCAAGCCCCCGCCCGGTTTCGCGGCCGTTGGACTGCTCTCGACCAAGCAACTGTTGCCCCCCGAAGGACCGCTCGCGGACATGCTGTTCGGCTTCGCGGCGCGGGTGCTCGACGCGCTGGGGATCCGCCACGGCGCCGGACACTGCGAGATCATCGTCGACGAGGATGGTCCCGCGCTGGTCGAGATCGGCGCGCGGCTCCACGGCGGCCCGCCGGCGCACCTCATGTCCCGCGCGGCCACGGGGACCAGCCAGCTCGACCTGCTGGCGGACTGCCTGGTCGATCCCGAGCGCTTCGCCGTCGATGTCGCCTCGCGCCCTGGCCTGAAGACGGGCGCCGCGATGGCGCTGCTGCGCGACGACGGGCTTCGGGGAGAGATCGAAACCCTGCCCTCGATGCGCCATCTTGTCTGGAACGCCCCTCCTGGCGCGCCCCAGCCGCCGGTCGCGGGCCTCGCCACGCTGGTCCATGCGGATCCGGCGCAGATCGCCGCCGATCTCGAAATCGCGGTCGGCGGCGTCGCCTGCCGGCTGATCACCGATCGTGACGCGATCGAGGCGCTCGCCCCCGAATGGCGGGCGCTGCTTGGCCGCTCGCGCGCCAACCGCGCCTTCAGCGGTCCGGACTGGTATCTCGCGGCGCTTGGCGCGACGCGCGAGCTTTCTCCGCAGCTGGTCGTCGCCTCGCGCGGGGGCCAGTTGGTCGGCGTCCTGCCGCTGGCAACCGATACGTCGCGCGGAACCGTGGGCTTCGCGACGCGGCTCGCCGACTACAACGACGCGGTCGTCGCCCGAGACGACCTGGCGGCCGCGCGGCGGCTGATGATGTTCGCCCGCCGCCGCTTCTCCGCCCTTGAACTGGGCTGCGTCCGTCCCGACGCGGAATGCCTGCGCGCCGAGCCCGGCGCCGTGCTGACCGAAAAGACGTTCACCTGCCCCTTCGCCGACCTATCGTCCGGCTACGACGCCTGGCTGGCCGCGCGCACGCCGCGCTTCCGTCGCGACCTCGCCCAGCTCGAGCGCCGCGCCGCCCGCGCGGGGCTGAGCGTCGCCCGGCCGGAGCACGCACCCCCCGATCTCGCCGCGCGCTTTATTGATCTCCACAAGGACCGGTTCGGCGAGCGCAGCCTGTTCGCGCGCGATCCCGCCGCGCGCGCTTTCGTCGAGCGGGCGCTGCCTGGACTTTGTCAGGCGGGCGTCGTCATTCCCTTCGCGCTGCGCGCCGAAGACCGCATCGTGGGCCTCAACCTCTGCATGCTCGGCGCCGACAGTCTGGGCTATTGGAACGCGGGCTTCGACGCCGCGTTCGCCGGTTTCTCTCCGGGCGCCCTGATGATCCACGCCGCGCTGCGCGAGGCCTGCGCGCGGGGCCTCGCCGAACTGGATTTCCTGCGCGGCGATGAGGCCTACAAGGCGCGCTGGTGCGCCGACGCGCGTGAGATCGGCGCGCTCGCATGACCCTGTCGCCGCTTCCCGGGGATCCCTGGTCGATCGGTCTCTATGCCGGACCCGATCCGCTTCACCTCGCGCCGATCCCTGGCCTTGCGAACCCGATCCTGACGCGCGAGCAGGTCACCGACGTCCCCGCCGCCTTCGTCGCCGATCCGTTCCTGCTGCCGCATCGAGACGAATGGCATCTGTTCTTCGAAGTTCTCCACCATGGCCGCGGCGTGGGCGAAATCGGCTGGGCCAGCAGCCGCGATCTGCGCGCGTGGCGCTATGGTGGGATCGTCCTTCGCGAACCGTTCCACCTCTCTTACCCGCATGTCTTCGCCTATCGCGGGGAGATCTACATGACGCCGGAGACGCTGGGCGCCGGCGCCGTGCGCCTGTACCGCGCCGATCCCTTTCCCAGCCGCTGGACGCCGGTCGCCGAGTTGGTCCTGGGCGAACTGGCCGATCCGACCCCGTTCCGCTTCGAGGAGCGCTGGTGGATGTTCGCCTGTCCGTCGCCATCGCGGCACGACATGCTCGCGCTCTTCCATGCCGACGCCCTCGAAGGTCCCTGGGCTCAGCATCCCTCCAGCCCGCTGATCCGCGCCGACAAGCGCCGCGCGCGCCCTGGCGGACGCGTCGTCCTGTCCGGCGGCCGGCCGCTCCGCTTCGCCCAGGATTGCGGCGCGCGCTACGGCGGCGGCGTCCGCGCCTTCGAGATCGCGGAGCTTGGCGTCGATCGCTTCAGCGAGCGCGAGGCCGCTGAAAGCGCGATCCTCGGCGCTTCCGGCGCGGGCTGGAACGCCAAGGGCATGCACCATGTCGATGCGTGGCGCATGGCCGACGGACGCTGGGTCGCCGCCGTCGACGGCATAGGTCCGTAGGGACGACCAACCGCGAAATAACACCTGGACGCGCATTGCGGCGGCTCTAGGCCAATGATACACTTCATGCGTGATTATTTTATCGGAGCAACCACACGTCTAATTTCAGGAGGTCGAGTTGAAGGCAGCGTCTCTATTGGTGATGGCCGGCGCCATCACGACCGTGGGCACCACGCTCTGGAGCGCGACGCCGCAAACCGCGCCCCCGCCAGACTCATCCCAGGCCGCCGCGTCAGCTTCGGCGCCCCTGCTTCCGCCGTTCGGGCCGCCGGTCGCCGCGGGACGAACGCTCAGCACCGCGGACATGACCGCGGCCAACCCGCTGATCCCGGCCGACATCTATCGCACCCCGGCCAACACGGTAGGCCATGGCGATCTCGCCACCTTCGCTTGGCTGTCGTTCATCTCGGCGGTCTCTCCCGCCTCATCGAGCAACCGCGGGGTCCCCGGCGGCAGCTTCTCGACTTCCGGCGCGAGCAGCGCCGCCGGTCCGCTGGTGTGGGAGACCTACCAGCACCGCACGGAGCTGCTGCCGTGCAGTATCAGCGGCGGCAATGCGTCGCCGACGCCGCCGCAGCCCTGGAACGCTCCGCCCACCTATGTCATCGCCAACAGTGGCGGCACAGCCTGCAGCAAGGTCTCGATCCAGGGGGCGCCGTCGCTGCCCTACAACAATCTCGACGAGGCCACCCAGATTGGCCAGAACAGCCTCTTCTATCCGACCACGCCCGGGCGCCCAAACCCGGCCACGGACGCCCAGGTGCTGTTCGAAGCCCGCGCCAATCAATATGAGTGGAACTTCGTCAACCAGAACTACGCTTCGCTAAAGCCGCAGTTCGGGCCCTTCCACTTCTCGCCCGCCATCACCCTGCCGACCGGCACGGTCGAGGTGAAGGCCGCGTGGCGCCCGATCTCTTCGATCCCTCAGGCTCAGCGCTATCGCTATCACACCGCGACGGTGATCACGTATGGCGGCACTGACACCGCCCCGGTCGCGCAAACCCAGACCTATGCGCTGATCGCCCTGCACCTGATCCACAAGACGCAGAACTATCCCGCGTTTATCTTCGCGACGTTCGAGCAGGTCGACACGCTCACCAATCAGGCGACCAAGCAGCCATCGGGCGTCTATTATGTGCCGTCCTACAATAAGGTCGCCTACGCCACGCCGAGCACGACGACCTTCCCGCCAAGCGGGACCACCGTGCAGAACCCTAACATCGGCTTCTCCGTCACCGCCCCCGTCGCCAAGCCCAACGGCGTTTCGACGCCGCTTCCGCTGGGCGCGACGACCGGCTTCCCGGGCGCCAAGGTCGTCAACAATCTGGTCACGATCCCGGTCACCCAACCGGTGAAGCTCGTTCCCGATGTCGCGAGGGTCAACGCCCAGGCGCTGGCCGCGATGCAAGGTATTCCAGGCTTCAACAACCAGTTTGTCTGGCAATATTACAGGCTCGCCGGGGTGCAGGCGATCCCGACCAACGACGAGACGACCAAGGACTTCTACCTGGCCAATATCGTCGTCGAGAGCAGCCAACCGGGCATTCAGCTGTTCCGCGGCTTCCCCCCGATCACCAAGGGGACGCTCACCAACCTGCGAAACCAGGTCAACGTGATCGACTATCACTTCTCCGGAGGCCAGAACTTCTCGATGGGCGGTTGCCAAGGTTGTCACGGCGTCGCCCAGACACAGAACGGGTTCGATTTCAGCTTCCTGTTCTTCGGCGCGGGCGGCGGCGGCTTCTCCCCGGAGACGGTCGGCATCGTGTCGCCGGCGGCGGCCGCGGCGCGGCTCACCGCAAAGCGCTACATTCAACCGACCTCGAATGGTTTGCAGGCGGAACCCCCGCCGGTCACGAAGAATTAGACCGACCCTGCCCCAGCCCCGGACCAGGTCAGGCCGGGGCTGGGACTTCTCGCCGGCGCGCCGGGCCGTCCACATGGCCTGGCGCTGTCCATTGGCTTGATCGGGCTTCGACATGATCAGGCATCGGCGTGATCAGGCGCTTGCCGCCCACCCCGCCTGAGCCGCCGCCATGGCGGCGACCTCGTCCCGCGCCTTAGGAGCTCACGCGATCTGGGGCGTTGACGTTCCAGCCCCGATCGAAGCTCCGCCGAGGCGCGCCCGGCGAAAAACTACTCCTGGTAGCTATGCGCTAATATGCTCGACAAGGTACAGCTAGGCCTTACAGAAGCCCAAGCTCCAAAGAGTCCTGCTTGTCATCTTCCAGTCCGATCCCGTCCGAGCCAGAGCGAGACCTCTGGGACGTCATCGTGGTGGGCGCCGGCATGGGAGGCGGCGCCGTCGGACACGAACTGGCGCGCATGGGCAGGAGCGTGCTGTTCGTCGAGCGCGGCCAGCTTCTGCACGGACCGCATGCTCGGGCGGGTTGGGACAAGCCTCCGAAGAGCCTCAGGGAAGGCCTGATGCGCTCCGGGCGCTGGCCGGATCGGCTGAAAGGTCGAGCCAGCTTTGGCGACCTCGACTTCATGGGGCCCATGGGCTGTGGCACCGGAGGATCAACCGGCCTCTATTCGGCCCAGCTGGAGCGCTTTCGGGCGTCGGACTTCGCGCCGCGCGCCTGGTATCCGAACGCCGCGGACGCCAATCTGCCTGAGGCTTGGCCAGTCGACCTGGCTGAAATGGTCCCATTCTATCGGCGCGTGGAGGCGCTGTTTGGCGTGTCGGGATCGCCCGACCCCCTGGAGCCGGACCTTGAGGCTCCCCTCCGAACGCCGGCCCCGATGAGCGATCGAGACAGGTCGCTCTTCGAGTCGTTCGAAGACCTCGGCCTGCATCCTTATCGCTCGCACGTCGGCCTCGCGGACATTCCGGGCTGTCGCGACTGCGATGAGATCTGCATTTCCGGCTGCAAGAGCGACGCGGGCAATCGCTTCGTCGCCCCGGCCCTGAAGCGATACGGCGCCCGAATTCTTCCCGAGTGCGAAGCCGTGGGCTTCGAGGCCGATGGCCGGCGCGTGGTCGGCGTGGTCGTGGACAGGGGCGGCGAGCGGAAGACCCTCAAGGCGCGGATGTTCGTACTGGCGGCCGGCGCCTGGATGACGCCGGCGCTGCTGCTCCGGTCGCGGTCTTCGGAACACCCGGACGGCCTTGCCAACGGCTCTGGCATGGTTGGACGGAATCTCATGCTGCACGCCACCGATCTGGTGGCGGTGGATCCAGGCGAATGGCGTTCGTCGGATGGGCCGCGCAAGGGACTGACCCTGAACGACTTCTATGACGACGAAGGCTTCAAGCTCGGCTCCTTCCAGGCGGTTGGTCGGCGGCTGGAGGCTCCGATCATCGAATCCCTCCTGATGGCGGCGGCGGATCGCGATCCTGTCCGCTGGCGTCGCAAGACCTCCGGATTCGCCAAGCGGGCCGCGCGGATGGCCGCCCGCGACCTGCGCGGGGCGACGCTGATGGCGACGATCATGGAGGACCTGCCCTATGTCGAGAACCGGGTGGTTCTCGATGGCGCAAGTCCCGGGGGCTTCCGCTTCGAATACCGTTATCCCACGGAACTGGCTGATCGCGCCAACAGGTTTCGCCGCCGGCTGACCGAGGTGTTGTCCCCTCGCATGAGGGTGCATGTCGTCCCCCTGGGCGACGACAACCTGAACTACGGCCACGTATGCGGCACCTGCCGGTTTGGCGAAGATCCAAGCTCCAGCGTCCTCGACCCGTCCAACCGCGCTCACCAGTTGGATAATCTCTACGTCGTCGATGCGTCCTTCTTCCCGTCGAGCGGCGCGATCAATCCCAGCCTGACCGTGGCCGCCAACGGTCTTAGGGTCGGGGGATTCATTCACGAACGCCTCTAGGCCGACGGCAGGGCCTCGCGGAGAGCGGCCGCCGCGCCGGCGGCGCCGGACTGCGCGCGCAACAGGGCCGAAACGCGGGCGAGTTCGGCGTGGACGCGAGGATCGGCGACCAGGCTCTCTATCATCGCCTCCAGACGCGCGGGCTCCAGCTCATTACGCGGGCGGTCGACCAGTCGTCCCAGCCCCAGGCGCTGAATGCGTCGGCCGATTTCCAACTGCTCGATATTGCGGGGGAAAACGATCAGCGGACGGCCGTTAAGCAGGCTTTCCATCACCGTGCCATGGCCGCCGTGGCACAGCACCACGCGCGTGAGCGCCAGGTGCGGCGCCAAGGGCCCGGCCGGAAAGACGGCCGCGTCGGGGCGCCCCTCCAGCGAGACGGCGCCCAGGGCGGAGACGCGATAGCGGCCCGGAAGGTTTCGCGCCAGCCAGGGCGCCAGACGCCCGGCCTCTCCCGTGCTGCCGAAGGACAGCAGGATGTCCGACGGTCCAGGAGGAGACGCGCTGGAAAGCCGCGTCCATCCGGCCCAGACCATCGGCCCAAAGAACATCCCCGGCCGATCCGCCCTGCCCTCTATCGCCTCCACGCCCGGGATGAGCAGCTGACCTTCGCCCAGCGGAAAGGGCGGCGCGCCACGGACCCTCTGCATGAAGGACGCGTAGCCAAGCCAGTTGGCGAGATGGAACAGGGGCTGTCGCGCCTTCAGCAGCACGGGCGTGGCCCGACCGTCGACGACGATGGCGTCGGGTTGTTCCGCCGCCAGGATCTCGGCGTCTCGCGCCAGCATCGCCTTCAGACGCTCGTTGCGACGCGCCCACTCGCGCCTGGGCGTCTGGCCAGACCTTGCGAGGTTCTCCTGATCCGCCGCGCCTCCCTCGCCAAGAGACGCCAAGAGTCCGCCGCGAGGCGTGTGCGCCGGGGGAAGTTCCAGCGTCGGCGCGACGCGCACCCGCGCCGGGAGGACCTGGCGGAGGCGCGCATGCGTCCGAGAGAGCGCGACGCAAACCTCATCACCTTGCGCCGCCAGCGCCTCCGCGAGAGCCAGGGTTCGCCCCAGGTGGCCCAAGACGTTGCTCAAGGGAAAGAGAAGTATCTTCGCCAAAAGGTGCTTGCCCCGAAAGGATCCCGTCGCCGTATCCCTTCGGGGCGCTCCCCGTCTAGACCTCGAAGACGCCGCCGTTGGGGACTTGCGCGTCCGGACCGCTCGGCGGGCAGGTCAACGAGAACTTCGGGATCAGCGAGAGCAGTGAATTGAGCGCATCGTCGATCGCCTTCAGCAGGGCGCTGAAGTCCGGGATGTCGGGAATGTGGATCGTCAGATTGAGCAGGTCGCTGAGGCCCGGAATGCTCGGCAGCGAGATATTCAGGGCGCTGAGCAC
Organism: Caulobacter sp. X; assembly: GCF_002742635.1. Lineage (NCBI taxonomy): Bacteria > Pseudomonadati > Pseudomonadota > Alphaproteobacteria > Caulobacterales > Caulobacteraceae > Caulobacter > Caulobacter sp. X. Next base: position 1,843,907 of record NZ_PEGF01000001.1, read on the forward strand.
CTCGTTGACGAGGTCTTGAATGGGCGCCAAGGCCTCTAAGATGAAGACCGAGGCGTCTTTGAAGATGTCATAGAGACTGATGGTCACGGGATAGGGCACGGGCACCGTGATCTTGATGTTCATCAGGTCGTTCTCGAGCTGGCTCAGCAAGTCGGTGACCGGCTGCAGCACGCTCAACACGTCTTCGATCGCCGACGCGATGGCCGAAAGCGGATTGAGGGCCTGCTCAATGGCTTTCAAGGCGCCGTAGAATTCGGCGATCACCCTGTTGGCGTCGACGAGGGCGGTGTTGAGGGTGGCCACGACGGGCTGCGCCGCCGCGGAGAAGCTGTCCAGATAGGCCAGGCCCTGGGTCTTGTAGGCGCCGTCCGGCAGGCTATTGATGCAGGAGACGACGGCGGTGAAGTCGTGCAGGAACGTCGTCGATTCCTTCTGCACCTTGGCGACCGCGTCGATCAGGTCCTGCAGATACTTCTGGATCGTCTGCAGCCCATCGCGCAGCGGCTTCACCTCGGCCTCGATCTCGTCGGCGGCCTTGTGGGCTGGCTTGACCTCTTCGCTGAGCGCCGTCACGGCGGTCTTCAGGCCAGCGGCGGCCTCGCCGACCTCGGGGACGACGGAGACGATCTCGAGCGCCTCGATGGTGACCGTCAGGGCTTGATCCAGCTTGGCCAGGTCGTCGTCGACGGTCTTTGAATAGCCGAGGACCTTGATGATCTCCGAGAGGTCGCCGTTCAGCTGGTTCAAGCTCGTCAGCAGCGCCTGAGCGTCCTGCGGTGTCTGGGTTAGCGTTGCGATGAAGGTGTCAGTAGCGCTCATGGCTTGAAGGCCTTTGTGGAGGTTCGTGAAGGACGCGATACCGGTTCGCAGAGGCGGACAGGTCAGCGCCGGAGCGCCGCCGCCTTCAGGAGTTGGGAGCCTAGCAAGACGGCATTCGGCTGAGCGGCCAGACCTTGCACGGGATCAACCCGACGGACGCCTGGCCCGCAGTCGCGCTTGAGCCTCGCCCCCGAAACCTCTCCACGACCCGTAAAGCTTAAGCACATTATTCTTGGTTGTAAATCCAGATTTATCCACTTATTCGGGTGTAGAGCGCGCGGTCAGGGAGCTGGAACATGGACGGGACGCGCCCCACGGATCACCTCAAGCGGGGGCCGATCAGCGCCGAAGGGCGTGGGCGAAGGAGCGCTTCGACGACGAGCGAAGCGCCGCCCGAAGCCGCGCCCTTCAGTCACGCGGCCACGCTGCCGCCATCCGCCACGCGCCTCGTCCACGCCTGCAAGGACGACCTGTTGGCGGCGTATCTCGAGGACGCCGATGCGCGGGACGTGGCGCCCCTGCGACTCCTGCCGGGCCCGTACGCCGCGCGGCGAGGCGGCGACGACATGGCGTTCCTGGAGGCCTATCTGCGCCTGGACCAGGATATCGCCGAGGCGCTTTCCGAACGTCATGCGCGACGCGTCGCGGTGTTGCTGGCCAGGCTCGAGACGGACCTCGCCGCGCTCTTGAAAGGCGAAGACAAGGTCGCTTTCGAGCGCGAAGGCGTGCGCTCGTTGCTGGCCATTCGCGACTACCCGATCGTCGCGGAGTTCTTGGGACGCATAAACGACCTGCAGGTCTCCACGCCCAATGTGGGCGACTATTCGGACCTCTTCTGCGAGAAGCCGTTCCTGACGGCGGAGATCGCCCAAGGCGGGCGCACCTTTCTCTGCTGCCCCCTGCAACTCCCGACCGCCGTGGGCGACGCCGCGGATGGCGAGTTCATGGATGTCTGGAACTCACCCCAGGCCCAGGCTGTCCGCGCCTCGATCCTGGACGGCAGCTTTTCACACTGCCGCGAGCGCACGTGCGGCGCATTGCGGACCCGCAAGCTTCCCCGGCGCTCCGACATCACCGATCCCTACCTGCGGGCGATCATCCACGGCCGGGTGACCCATCTGCCGCGCGGGCCGACCAGCCTGACCATGAACTATGATCGCTCCTGCAACCTGGCCTGCCCGACCTGCCGCGTGGAGCTCATCACGCTGAAGGGCCAGGCCAAGGCCGCGGCGTTGGCGATCCAGGACTGGGCGACGCGAGGCGATCATCTAGCGCATGTCGGCGTCCTCCACTTCACGGGCAGCGGCGACGCCTTCGCCAGCAGCATATTCCAGCACTTCCTGCGAGGGCTGAACGCGAACGATCATCCCAATCTGCGCATAGGACTGGGCACCAATGGCCTGTTGTTCACCCGCAAGACCTGGGACCAGCTGGGCGGAGCCGCGATCGAGGTCGCCTGCGTCTCGGTCGACGCGGCCTCGCCCCAAACCTACGCTCTCAACCGGGGCGGCGACTTCGACCTGCTGCTGACGAACCTGAAGTTCATCGGCCGGCTGCGCGCCGAGGGACAGCTCAAGCTCTACACGCTGAATTTCGTGGTCCAGGACAACAATTTCGCGGAGATGCCAGCCTTCGCCGAGCTGGGACGCGAGGTGGGCGCCGACTTCGTCTTCTTCCAGCAACTCGTGAACTGGGGGACCTTCTCGCGCGAAGCCTTCATGGAACGCGCCGTGCACTTTCCAAGTCATCCGCGCCACGCGGCGTTCCTGGAGACGCTACGCGATCCCCGCCTGGCCTCGCCCTTGATCGATCTGAACAATCTCGCCGCCCTGCGCGACGATCCGAGAGGCGGGCCCCCATGATGGTCTCCGTCGAAGTGCCCGTCTTCAAGGGTCGCTATCTTGAACCCTGCATCCGCTCGGTGCTGGCGCAGACGTCCGACCGCTGGCGCCTGTCCTTGGTCTGGGACGGCGGCGACCAGGATTCGCGCGAGATCCTCCTGGCTCTGCAAGCGGACCATCATCCGCGCATCCGCATCTGGTTCACCGAGAACCAGGGCATCGCCAAGGCCCGACATTTCCTGAGCGCCCGGACCGAGGGCGACTACATCCTGCCGCTCGATGACGACGACGAGCTTGCGCCGGAGGCGGTCGAACGGCTTCTGGACTGTGCTCGGCAAAACCCCTGGGCCAGCCTGATCCGAGCGCGTCGGTGCTTCATCGACGGCGTCGGCGCGCCCGTGGACCAGCCGCAGTGGTTCCCCTTCGCGCCGCGCGCCTATCAGCAAGGCATGGTCGCGGACGTCTTCAATCAGGCCCAGCCCTACATGATCCGTCGGTCGGCCTATCAGCGCACCGAAGGCTGGAGAGGCTATGCGGAGTTCATGGGCGCGGGCGAAGACTGCGACATGTTCCTTCAGCTCGAGGAAACGGGCCCCTTCGCGCTGCTTGACGCCGTCCTCTACCGCTATCGCCTCCACGGCGACCGGGCGAGCGAGGACCTGACGCCCGCGGCCGCCTTCGACATGTGGCGGCGCCTGGCCGACGAAGCCCTTGAGCGCATGGGCTTGCCGCTGCGTCGCACGGGTCCGCTGCCGCCCTTCCAATATGAACCGCTGGCGCGGTCGCCGCTTTCCCCGGAAGATTTTCTCTTTCTCGGCCCCCTTGGAGACGAGGCGGTCGCCGCCCTGACCACGCTGGGCTTCCAGGTCGAGACGACCCGGTCGCCCGACGATCCGGGAGAGGCCGTCGCCAAGGTCAGGGCTTCTGGCAAGGCGGGCGTGTGCCTTCTGGGCGCCGACGCGGTCCCGCGCGATCGGACGGCGGTGGAAGCGGCGATCGCCAGGCTGAACGCCGAACGGCTGGATCTGGTCGCGGCCCTGGCCGCGGAGACGACCCCGCCCGCCCGCGCGGACCTTCTGCTGATGCGCCGAGAGGTGCTGCTGGCGACCGGCGGGCTGGATCCCTGGATTCCGCCGCCCTTGCGGCTGGCGGATCTCTGGCTGCATGCGCGTCGGCGAGACTTCTCGGGCGGGGCGATCGTCGCCACCGGGCTGGAGCGCGCCGTTGGCCCGGCCTGGCGAGAAGAAGACCTGGCGCCGATAAGGGCCAAATGGGCCGGTCTGGATCGCCTGCTCGCCGAGGCGTTTGGGTCAGGCCGCCGGTCGACGGCCCGCGAGCAAGCTGTTCAGTAGGGCCTCGGATGAGGGCGCCCGACCATAGCGGGCCATCAAGCCCTCGCGGCGGTCGGCGTATCCATCCAGAGCCGTCGCCAGCCGCTCCAGGGACAGGGGCTCGGTCTGGTCGATCTGCGGCGGATCCCAGCCCTGGTAATACCAGGCGATGATGCGCTCGCGGATGGTCGGCGCGGCCCGGACCAGATGCCCCTGATCGAACAGGATGATCGGCCGGCCATTCCACAGCTGCATGATGATCGAGTGGGAAACCAGGTTCCAGTAGAAGCAGTACTCCGCCGCCAGCAGCAGCGCCATCGCGCGACTGAAGGCGCAGAACGGCAAGAGTTCGACATCGCGATTTTCGCCCACCAACAGGCGAACATCGCTGAGCAGTTCGGACGGCCCCAGAAGTATGGCGCGGCGTCCCAAGCGCGTGGCGTCCTCCAACCGGTCGGCGACGACGCGCGCGAAGGCGCTGGGGCCCATGAACATGCATTGGGTCTGGTGGTCGGCCTGAGCGATCAGGAACATCCAGTAGGAAGGCTCGCCCATCCGCGCAGCCTCGAGCAATTCGGCGGGGGCCCGTAGAGCGGCGTTGAAGAACGATAGGTTGCGGTCGTCGTGCGAACGCGCTTCCAGGCCGCTCATGTCAGTGTGCGACGGGTACAGATGGGGAAGATCGCGCAGCACCGCCTCGGCTCCGCCAAGTCTGGTGCGCAGCATGTCGTCGCCCAGCTTCTTGGCCGCGCGCAATTGGGCGGGGGCGTTCTCGGGGATCTGGATCGAGATCAGCTCTTCGATGGGCTGCCCCGGCGGCCGAGTGATGACTCCCATGAACGGATCCGCGGTGATCGTGGTCGCGCCCTGCGTCTCCGCGACAAGCAGAATGCGTTGCAAGGCCTCGGGCGAGAGCAGCCCGTGGACGGGCATCAGATAACCGGAGGCCAGGACGACGAGCCGAGGACGGTGACGATGGATCGCCTCGACGAGATCCTGCTCGCTTCTCCAGAGAGACAATCGGCCCGGAAGCACGTCGGCGTTGGTGTCATAGAGGCGCTGGCTGACGAGAACGCGCGCCTTGTGGAAGCCGGGCTGCCCCAGCACCCAGTACATGACGGTGGTCAACTCTCCGAAGTCGTTGTCCAGGATGAACAGGGTGTGCGCCGCGTCGTCTTCGAACGGCGCCGCCGCGAGGTCCTGAAGCCAGGCTTCGATAGCACGGACGGGAGGGGAAACGGGCAAGGCCTGGGATCCGTCAATCGGGTGGGAGCTAGGGCTTGCGCCAGTAGGCGGCGGACCAGTCGACCTTGATCAAGGGGGCGTCCACCGCCTCGCGCGCCCTGAAGTCGTTGACCGCCTGGCCGCAGGGGGGAGAGTTGTAATAGTCGTCCAAGATCACAAAGCCGCCCGGCGACAGTTTGGGATAGAGGGCGGTCAAGGCGTCCATGGTCGAGCCGTAGAGGTCGCCGTCCAGCCGCATCACCGCCAGACGCTCGATCGGCGCTGACGGAAGGCTCTCGGCGAACCAGCCCGGCAGAAACCGAACCTGGTCGTCGAGCAGACCGAAACGCGCGAAATTACCGCGCACCTCCTCCAGGTCGACCGCCAGGGTCCGCCAGACCGAAAGGTCGTAGCCCCGGTCGGCCGGGTGCCGATCAAGGTCCGGCCGGGGCAATCCCTGGAAGGAGTCGGCCGCCCATACCGTACGGTTCGGCTCGCCATAGGCTTTCAGGATCGCGCGCATGAAGATGGCGGCGCCGCCGCGCCACACGCCCGCCTCGATCAGGTCGCCCGGCACGCCGTCGCGCATCGCCCGTTCGACACACGCCTGGATATTCTCAAGACGCGCCTCGCCAACCATGGTCAGCGCGCGCGCGGGCCAGTCCTGGCCCTGCCGGCGGGCCTCGATCGAAGGCTCTCGGGCCCGGCCGGTCAGCTTTTGGAAGAGCCGGGCCAGGCTTACGGCCGGCCGCAGCGGATGCAATTCAAGCGCCGGACCATCGGCGCCGTCCCACAACAGATAGGTCAGGCATTTGCGAACCAGGTCCAGATAGATGGACGGTAAGTCCTCGACCCCGACCAGAGGCAGAGGCGTATCGAAGTCTCGGCGAATTCCGGCGGCCCGCAGCGCTCGCGCATGAGCCTGGGTCTCTTCGGCCCCGGCGGGATCGCCGCTGCGCCGTTGGAGATCGGCCAGCTTGTCGAGCAGAATGGTGTTCAGCGGCTCGCGTTCCAGCGCTGCGAGATAACTCTGAGCCGCCGGAACGGCCTGGTCGGCGCGCGCGCGGGCGTCGCCGAGCGCTTGGAAGAGGCCCGCGATATCCGGAGTCTCGAGCGCCGCCCGCTCATAGAGCGTGAGAGCCTCGTCCCAACGGCCGGCCCTGGCCAGTCTTCCGGCGGCCTCAAAAACCTCGCCGGTTTGGCTGTCCTCCGCGGAAGGATCTCCGTTCTGGTCCACCCACACCCCTCAGCCTCGAAGTCGGCGAGCGCCCCGTCGACACTGCGAACCAAGGGTAAAATTAACGCCATAAGTTGCAAGAACGAAGAATGGAATTTTCAGGTTGTCAGCCGATCAAGAACCGACCGCGAAGGCGTTAGGTAGCCAATCGAACCGGAGCGAATGGACAGAGAAACTTCTGGCGTGTCGCGACAACTTAACGCCGTGTGGCTAACCCATTGAAACGGAACGAAGTGGCAAATTCGCCAACTTGGGGCCACAACTTAACGCTGGCCCAGAAACCCCACCCGACAAGCTGACGCTGTCCTCGAACCCCAAGCCCGCCTGAAGCGCCTCTCGTTCAAGCGTCATCGGTTTCCGCCTGAGATCATCCGGCACGCGATCTGGCTCTATTTCCGCTTCAACCGATTTCCTCGCGGACGCTTTCAAGGGCGCGCCGCCCTGGGACCGCTAAACCTAGCCATCATGCGCCTCTCGGTAAGGGCGCGGCCGGGTGGACCAAGCCAGCCTGACGGAGCTCGCGCCAGAAGTCAGCAGGGACGACGGCGTCCAGAGCAGCGCGATCCTCGGAGATGCGGCTGGGGCGGCTCGCGCCCGGAATGACGGCGGCGACGGCGGGATTGGCCAGCGAGAACTGCAGACCCGCCGCCTTCATGCTGACGCCGTATCGATCGGCGATGGCCTTGATGCGGGCGACCTTGTCGAGGATCGCCGGGCCGGCGGGGGCGTATTCGAAGTTCGGTCCGCCAACCAGAGCGCCCGAGCTATAGGGGCCGCCGACGACGATCCCCAGGCCGCGCTCGGCGACCTTGGGCGTCACCCGTTGCAGGGCGCGGTCATGATCGAGCAGCGTGTAGCGTCCGGCCAGCAGGAAGACGTTCGGGCGGGGCGCGTCCAGAGCCAGCAACAGCTCGATCGGTTCGACGTGATTGACGCCGAGACCCCAGCCCTTGATGACGCCCTCGTCCTTGAGCCGATCCAGCGCCTTGAAGGCGCCCAGGCGCGCGGTCTCGAAGGCGCCGAGCCATGCGTCGCCATAGAAGTCCTGCGCCAGGTCGTGGACGAAAACGAGGTCAATGCGATCGGTGCGCAGCCGCTTCAGGCTGCCCTCGATCGAGCGGTAGGTTCCGTCCTCGGAATAGTCGTTCACGACCTTGTTCGGACGGCCATGCTGGAAGACGCCGCTTTTTTCGCCGAGATCGCGGTCTTGCGGGGACTCGACTTCGTCCAGAATGATCCGGCCCACCTTGGTGCTGATGACGTACTGGTCGCGAGGCTTGTCCGCCAGCGCCTCGCCCATGCGCAATTCGGCGAGGCCCGCCCCGTACAAGGGGGCATTGTCGAAGTAGCGGATGCCATCGTTCCAGGCGGCTTCCACCGTCGCCAGGGCTTCCTGGTCGGGAATGTCGCGGAACATGTTGCCCAGAGGGGCGGCGCCAAATCCAAGCTTGCTGGGCAAGAGCGTGTTCACGGTCATCTTGGGAGCCTTTCGATGGAGGGGTGAGCAGTCAAATCGCAATCATGTTCTCGCGACGCCACCGGCGAGGCGTGTCGCCGACGAAAGCGTGAAAAAGCCGCGACATGTGGGCCTGGTCGCAGAAGCCGCTGTCCAGGGCGATTTCGCAGAGCGGCGCGCGGCTCTGCCGCATCAGGGCCTTGGCGCGATCGAGGCGGGTGCGGATCATGTATTCGCACGGCGGGAGCCCGAAGCTGCCCCTGAAGCGACGAGAAAACTGGCTGATGCTGAGACCGACCAGACTGGCCAGCTCCGGCGTCCTGATCGGCCGGCCGAGATGTTCCTCGACGTATCGCAGCACCTTGCGCTCCTGCCACGGGGTGAGCGCCAATGTCCGTCCGCCGACGGCGTCCCGGCCTTTGTCGACAATACCCATCCTACATCCCCAATCTCTGCGCCCCTCCTCCCGGTCGAACGCAGGTCGCTGAAATTTCCTCACCGTCTTGCGGCGAAGGTGAGGGCTTCGCGCGCGGCTGCGTTCCGCCCTTATGACCACGCATCTCTCCTGGTCGTTGGACAGGCGGCGGAGTCTCTGATGGGAATGGCGCGAGAGGGGCCCATGAGGGATGCTTCGGACGTCGCGGCGCGCGCGGACGCCTTCGCGCGGCAGGCCGCGGCGATGCGAGGCCCCTTGGCCTCCTACTTCCGCCGGCGGATCCGCAACGCGGGCGAGGTGGAGGATCTGGTCCAGGAGGTTTTCCTGCGCCTGACTGTACGAGGCACCCCTGACAACGCCGATCACGCCAGCGCCTACATCTTCCAGATCGCCGCCAGCGTGCTGGCCGACCGCTACCGACGGCGTACGGTCCGGCGGGCCGAAGAGCATGTCGCGCTGGACCCGGAACTTCATGGCGAGCAGGATTTCGACCCGGCGCGCATCTACGCCGGCAAGCAGGCCCTGAATGCGGCGGCGGCAGCTCTGATGACCATGCCCGAACGCACCCGGACCATCTTCCTGCTTCGCCGGATCGACGGCCTTCGCCATCAGGCCATCGCCCAGCAATTGGGGCTGTCCGTCAGCGCCGTGGAGAAGCACATGGCCCGCGCCATCGAGCACCTGATGGCCCATGTGGGAGGCGCCCGATGAGCCGCGACGCCGTGACGCCCGCCCAGGCCGCCGCGCGATGGCTGGCGCGCGATGACCTGGATCGCTCGCCGCAGCGCGAACAGTTCGCCGCCTGGCTGGAGGCGAGCGAGGAAAACCGAGAGGCCTGGATCCAGGCGCATCGCGTCTGGGATGTGTTCGACGACGCCGACGACAACGACCTGATCGCCGCGCTGACGCGCGCCGCTCGGCGGGCGAGACCCGAGCCGAGGTTCGGGCCGCTCCGCCCCAGGCTGATCGCCGCGTCGATCGCGGCCATGGTCGTTTCCGCCGCCCTCTTCGCCGGCCTGAAACAAGGATGGTTCGACGCGCCCGGAGAGCCGGCCCCGGTGGCGATCACCGCCGCGCCATCGCTCGCCGCGTTCGGACGCGCCGACTACATCACCGGCGCGGGCCAAAGATCCATCGTCGATCTGCCCGATGGAACGCGTCTGACCTTGGACGCCGACAGCGCGATCGACGTGGCCTTCACCGACGGGCGGCGCGATGTCCGCCTCCTGAACGGCCGCGCCTTCTTCGACGTCGCGCACGATCGCGAGCATCCGTTCGCGGTCCAGGCTGCCGAGCGGGTCATCACGGCGCTGGGCACTCAGTTCGACGTCAGCCTGCTGTCGGGCGGGCTCCAGGTGGTGCTCGCCGAGGGCAGCGTCTCGGTCGGCATGGCGTCCGGAGGGAAGGCGACTACGGCGGTCAAGCTGAAGCCTGGCCAGGCCTTCTCCGCGCCGAAGGCGGGCGCCGGCAAGGTTACAACGACCGATCTGGACAAGGCGCTCGCGTGGAAACAGGACGTCGTCGAGTTTCATGATCAACCGCTGTCCGAAGCGGTCGAACTGCTGAACCGCTACACGCGGGTCAAGATCGTCATCCGGGATCCCAAGGTCGCCGCCCTGCGCATCACCGGGGTCTTCAAGACCGGGGACGTCAGGCGGTTCGGCCGCTCGATCTCCCAGGTGCTGCCGGTGCGCATGATCGCGCGCGACGCCGACACCTACGAGCTGGTTTCGACGCATCGCTAGACCAGCATTTCGCTGAGGATTTTCAAAAAGTCGGCGTTTTCCCTAGCAGAGCGCCGCGGGCTCGAGGGGCTCGGCCTGTCGACAGCTGCCGTCGCTCGACACCCCTAAGAGCGAGAACCCACATGACATCGCCCAACACCATCCGCGACCCGCTGGCCGATCATCTGCTGACGCCGCGAAACGCCGCTCTGCTGATCATCGATTTCCAGCCCGTCCAGGTCTCGTCCATCGTCACGATGGAAAAGCGCTTGCTGATCGCCAACGTCGTCAACCTGGCCAAGACCGCGCGGCTCTACGACCTTCCGGTCGTGCTGACCACGGTCAACGTGGCCACCGGCCTCAATACGCCGACCATCAAGCCGATCGCCGACGTGCTGCCTGACGCCCGGCCCATCGACCGCACCGCCATCAACGCCTGGGAGGACGAGGATTTCGTCGCGGCGGTCAAGGCCACCGGCCGAAAGAAGCTGATCATGGTGGCGCTGTGGACCGAGGTCTGCCTGGCCTTCCCAGCCCTCGACGCGCTGGCCGAAGGCTATGACGTGTTCGCGGTCGTGGACGCCGTGGGCGGCACCTCGGCGCTGGCGCACCAGGCCGGTATCGACCGTGTCGTCCAGGCGGGCGGCAAGCCGGTCAGCTGGATCCAGGTGGCTTGCGAGCTGCAGCGCGACTGGAACCGCCAGGCGACCGCCGAGGGCTTCGCGGACATCGTGCTGCGCGCGGTCGGGCACTAAGCCGAAAAAAGGGAGCAGGGCTGATCGCCTTGCTCCCTTTGCTTGCCATTGCGCCGATGAGGTCAGGGCTTGGGCGCGTTGGCCGCCTCGACATAGTCGGTGCTGGTGGGGCCAAAGCCCGAGATGTAGACGCTGGCGCCCTCGGGACCTGTCATGGCGAAGTGATCCACGCCTGCCGGCTCGCTGTAGAAGCTGCCGGGGGGCAGGGTCTTGACCAGAGCCGCGTCGGCCCTGCGGCCGTAGCCGAATTTCCAGACCCCTGAGACGACCACGGCGGTGCGGTCGTCGCGGTGACTGTGCGCGGCGATCCGCATGTTGGGCGGCACCCGCAGGGCGATCGTATAGGGACCGGCCTTGGTCGGGTCGCCGTAGAGAACCGTGGTGCGGATGCCGGCGACCCCCGAGGTGCCCGCCGTGGCGCCGCCGGCGGTCAGGGCGGCGACTTCGGACGGGGTCAGCCGCAGCTGGCGTTCCTGGGCCAAGGCGGCGCCGGGCAGGGCCAGCAACGCAGCCGCGACGAGCGCGAGGCGGCGGCTCACGGCTTGGCGTCCAGGAAGTCGCGGACCATCGCCACCGTGGCCTTCGGGTTCTCCTCCATGATCCAGTGACCGGAGTCGGGCACGACGCCTTCGGTCACGTTGCTGGCGGCGAAGCGCATCACCGTCGCCATCATCGGTCCGAACGACTTCTCGCCGCCCAGGGCCAGGACCGGCATGGTCAGCTTGCCCTGCGCCATGAACGCCTTGTTGTCGATCGCATCCTGGTCGAAGGCGGCGAACTGCGAGAAGCCGCCATGCATGGCGCCGGGCAGGGCGTAAAGCTTGGCGTAGTGCTCGCGCGAGGCCTCGGTGAAGCGCGAGGGATTGGCCGAGAACTCGTTCCAGAAACGGTCCAGATAGATGCGCTCGCGGCCGGCGACGAGGCGCTCCATGTCCGGCCCGCCAAAGCGGAAGTGCCAAAGCAGCGGGTTCTTGAGGATGTCCTCCCAGGGCCCGACGCCAGGCAGCGGCGCGTCGATCAGCACGAAGCGGCGGACGCGGTCGCGATGCTCGGCGGCGAAGGCGTAGCCGACCATGTTGCCGATGTCGTGGGTCACGAGATCGACTTGACCGACCTTTAGGGCGTCGAGCACGCCGGCCACGTCCTGGCCTTGGGTCTTCTTGTCATAGCCGCCGGAGGCCGGCTTGGACGACAGACCAAGCCCTCGAAGGTCGGGCACGATGACGGTGTGGGTCTTGGCGAGTTCGACCGCCATCGGCTCCCACATGTCGCCGGTCTCGCCATAGCCGTGCAGCAGCACGACCGCCGGTCCCTGTCCGCCGACGCGCACGTGGATCTTCGCGCCGTTGGTCGCGATGTCCTGGACCTTGAAGTCGGCGGGGAAGGGTTTGACCTGCGCCTGGGCCGGGGCGCCCAAGGCCGAGGCCGAAAGGATGAGGGCCGCCAAGGCGACCGGGGCGAGCTTGAACACCTGCTGTCCTCCAGGATCGCGCGGAACCACCGCGCCTAGGAAGGGGGAACGCACGCTTGCGACGAACCCTCACGCGCCCAGAGCCTGTCAGCCTCAGATGGAATTGTTTGAATCTGACAGGTTTTAAATCAGATACTTAGAGGGTGACAGCCGCCGAAACCGACCACACTTTCGGCGACCACGCCCTAGAAACGGCCGGACAGGCTGAGCTCGAAGCGACGACGACGCGGGTCGCTACGATAATCATACCCCATCTGGCTTGGGTCGGCGACGATGGGCGGGCTGGTGTCCAACAGGTTCTGCACGGCCAGCCGCATTTCCAGCGTCCGGAGCGCCTGGCTCGCCGAGAACGCGAATTGTCGGCGGACCGCAAGATCGAAATAGACCCGCGATGGGATGTAGCTCCGTCCCTGGTTTTTCGCGGTCGTTTGGATCGTTCCGTTGTACGGCGACCACAGCGGACTGGAGCGGCCGAGATACTGCGCGTTCAAGTCCAGCGCCGTGGACCCTCGCGTCCACTGCACGCCGGCGTTGCCTCGCCACCTGAGCGGACCGTCGCGGTAGCCGACGCGGTTCAGCCAGTCGGCGTCGGGGCGCCGTCGGGTCCTGAGCGTCGGCTGCCAGGTGGCGGCGCCGTAGACCTGCGTCTCACCGCCCCACAGCCGAGGCGCTCGCCAGTCGAGCTGGAGATCGACGGTCTCGGCCACGGTGCGCCCCACGTTGCTCGCGCCGGTATAGACGGCGAGGATGCGTCCGCCCGTATAGCCCAGCGCCGCGTCGGCGGCCGACAGGGGCTCGCGCTTGACCTGATCGCCGTAACGCGCCTCGTCGTTGAGGACCTCCTGATAGCCGAGGTTGAGGTTGCCGATCTCGTCGCGGATATCAACGCGTGACACGTCGATCGAAAGGCGAGGGCCGTCGCCTTCCGACGGGTTGAAAACCAAGCCGACCGACTGAGTCAGGCCTCTTTCCTGCCCCACGTCATGTCGACCCGTACGCCCCCACAGGAAAGGACCATCAGCGGTGACCAATCGCCCGCCGCGCCGCGGGTCTTTGAGGCCCGCGGAAGTGACCACGATCCCCAGTTCTTGAAGCTGGCTCATGTCCGGCGGCGTCTCGCCCGTCGCCAAGCTCGCGCGCACCATCACCCTTTCGAGCGGGAAACTCCGCAGGCCGATCGTGAAGACATTGGCGTCATGGTGGGTGGTGGCCCGGGTCCTGACCATGGCCGCGCCCGTGTAGGCCATGTCGGGGAACGTCGTTCGCACGTCGTCGCGTCGTACGGCCAACTGAAGCTCGAGCCCTCGCGCGGGCGCGATCGGTGCCTGGCGGCCCAGCAACGGCGCGCGGATTTCCGCGTAGCCCGATTTCACAAATTGCACCCGATCGGGCGTGAAGTCCCTGCCGGGCCCGCCGGCGCCGCCCTGAGCTCGGTTCGCTGAGGGCATGCGCTCGCGCCGGACTTCGGCCAGCAAGGTCGCGGTCAACGGGCCTTGAGGAAGATCGATCACCGGTCCGGCGGCGCGAACGACCCCACTGCTGAATTGGGTCTTGAGGAGATAGTGCTCGTAGCTGGGAACGGCGTAGGCCATCACGGCGGCCTCGAGGTTCGCGAAGCCGCCGAACGGAGGCATCGGCGCTTGTCCCTGCGGGCCGACCACACCGTTTAGGTAAGGCTGCAGGAAGGTGGTCGCGAGAACCGACCCTTCGCTGTCGATGACCTGGGAAGTCCGGCCAATCGTATATTCCGTCGAAATCCGCCAGCGTCCTGGCAAGGTCGCGATCAATCCCGTCGTTACCCGGCGCGTGTTCGTATCGACCGACTTCACGTCGACAAGGCCCGCCAAGGGGAAGTTTATATAGATGGGATTGGCGAACGGATTGGTCGGCGCGTCGGCCACGACGGCCGTGCGATACTGGCCTGAGTCCTTCGGGAACGTCGCTTCACCCTTGTTGTAGAGCGACCAGCCGTCGGCGAACAATTCGAACCGACTTCCGATCGGGCGGCGAACGCTGAAGAAGATCGAGCGCGTACTCGGCGTCGCGACAAGGGTCGTGTCATCGCCGGCCAGTCCCTTCGGGGGCGTTGTCGGAAGCTGACCGGCATTGGCCGCCAGAACGGCGTTTCTCGCCGACGCCGCGCCCTGAAAGTCGAGCGGCAGGAAGGTGAAATAGCTATTGAGCGCTGTCCCGTCGTCCAAGCGCAGGGCGTCGCCGCCGACACTACGCACCGTGATCGCGTTGACCGGCCGAGCCTGGACCAGATAACCATCCGGATTGTACCGCGCCTGCCGCTCGAGGGAGCGCCGCGCATAGTTCCGCTGGCCAACCGTCAAGCGTTGGGCGGCCGTATAGGATCCCGCCAGCATGATCGAGGTCGCGCCGCCGTCGGGCGAGAAACCGATCCGCCCCTCGATGCGCGCGCGGCCGGCGTCGCCGCGGCTGGTCAGGCCGGAGGCCACGGTCAGGTCGGCGCCTTGGTAGTCGCGTTTCAGCACGATATTGACCACGCCGCCGAGCGCCGTTGGTCCGTGAATGCCGCCCGCCGTCGAGGTCAGCGTCTCGATGCGCTCGATGGCGCCCAACGGAAGCGCGTTGATGTCGCTCTGGGCGAGGCCCAACCTCAGCGTTGGTATGCCGGGCATCCGCCGGCCGTCGATCAGCACCAGCGTCCTCTGTTGCCCTATGCCCCGTACATCGATCGCCGAAGTTGTCGCCCCGCTGCCGGCCACCTGCTGTGCGGGCGACACGACCTGGCCGTCGGACGGCAGCCGCTCGCGCAGATATTGGCCAACATTGTCCTGCGCGGCGAAGCGCAAGTCTCGCGCGCCCATCACCTTGTAAGGCTGGATGTCGTTCTCCGAACGCCGAATGTCGGTGTTCTGTGTCGGCCGGCCAAGGACCAGAACCTCCGAAATGGCGCCATCGCCAGGATCGATTGGCCGCGTCGGCTTCGGAAACAGCACGAAGACGCCGTCGGACGTGATCCGATAGTCGATCCCCGATCCGGCCAGCAGTTGAGCAAGCGCGCGCTCGCTGGAGAGCCGTCCTTTCACCGCTTGACCCCGGAGCCCGCGGACCAGATCCGCTGTGTAGAGAATGTCGACGCCGCTTTCGCGAGCCAGTTCCGACAGCGCGTCTTGAAGGGCTCCCGCGCGGATATCGACGCTAACGGGCGCGGCATGGGCGATCCCCCAGCCCGCAATCAGGATCGACAGGCAGGCGAAGGCGGGGAGATGGCCGCTTCTGTGTAGCACGATGAGCCTATCACATCACTGGATGCGCAATTTGCTAATGCTATGTTTGCTAAGTGCCGCCTGAGTGAGGATAACGTTTTTATCTTCGTGAAAGCTATCGATAGCTAGCGTCGAGTTACGGGCGACGAGGCATCGGCCCTTTAATCTAGTAATATACAGTTTCCGCAGTCGCGTCCCCCTGCAGCGGAACATATCATCTGAATGTCGCCTCTGGGTGTGCCGAGTTCTGCTTCTGGCGCAACGTGAACCCAAGCCCGAAAATGAGGCGACTGCGACTAAGTCGCATTGTTGACAGTCTTAGCTTGGATTGAGGGCGGTTCTAAGTTGTGCCGACATGGCGCTGGCGGCCCGGGAGGGACTCGAACCCCCGACCTTCGCTTTAGGAAAGCGCTGCTCTATCCTGCTGAGCTACCGGGCCGCGGCGCGTGCGGGTCAGGGTGCATAGCGTAAGTTGACGGGCGTGCGAACCCCCGGGAGGGCGCGAAGCCTCTTCGACCTACGGCGCGACGCGAAGGACCAGGATCTGGTTGATCTGCCGGGCGTCGTAGTTGTCGTCGGAGGCCAGCACCAGGGTGCGCGCGCCGTCCTTCTGGCGCGGCCCCCACGCCATGGCCTCCAGATTGTCGATCCGGATTCCGAGACTGTCGAAATTGAGCAGCAGCCGCTTGCGCACGGCGCGGACCTTGCCATCCGCGAGGCTGGGACTCCGGGAGACGTCCTCGGCTCGCGACAGATCGGCCAGATACAGGCGCACGTGATAGGCGTAGCCGCCGTCCGCGCCCTTGATCCCCGAACGCTCCAGCACCAGAAGCCGCCGGGCGTCCAAGGCGAGAATCTCGCTGACGCCGTTGTCGCCGACGCCCACCGGCGAAGCGGCCTGCACGGGGTCGATAGGATAGGCGTACTGGGCCAGCAGACGTCCTGAACGATCAAGACGGCTGAGACGGGTCAGGCCGCCTGCGGCGACAGAAGGGACCGAACCGTCCTGGATCAGCGGCCACTCCATCGAAACCCAGATAGATCGTCCGTCGACGGACCATGACAAGCCTTCGAAGGTCGCGTTCTTGCGCGCGCCGGTCCGGCCATCGGGCTGGAAGCGAAGATTGTCGGGCGCGACGACGCGGGCGATGGGGCGGGCGACGGGACGACCGTCGCGGCTCAGGCGTCGGATCGCCGGCGGATCGCCGTGTTCGAAGTCGCCTTCCGTCGTCCAGAGAAGATCCTGCCCCCTGGGATCGAAGCGGATCGCCTCGCCGTCGGCGGCCTCGGTTCCGGCCTTGCGATCGGGGAAGGTCGAGCCGTCTTCGCGACGCAGGGGGATCATGGCCTCCAGCGTCGGGCCGCAGGGCGCGCCGGGGCGCAGGTCGAGCCGGCCGAGGAAGGCGTGGGAGGGGCCCCGCTCGGACTTGTCGTCGCTGATGAAGGCCCAGAGACCGGTGCGCGGGTCGTGGTCGATCCCCGAAATCCCGCCGTAGCCGCCGCCGTCGAAGACGAGGCCCTTGGGTGTCTCGCAAGCCTTGATCAGGGTCGCGCGCGGCGCGGCGACGGCCGGCGCGGCGGTCAGCAGGAGCAGAGCGAGAAAGGCGCCCCTCATAGGCGCAACGCCGTCGCCAAGACGGGGCCGTCGTCCCAGCCGGCCATCTCCGCCCCGGCGTCGGCGCGCTCCACGGCGATGCTCAGCTTGCGGCGGAAGTCCTCGGGATCGATCCGGAAGGGTTGCTTCCGAGGCTCGATCGAATGGAGCCGGGCGCGACCGTCGTCGGGGAGGATGTAGCCGACGTCGTGACGGCGGAAATTGGCGATCCGCGACTGCACCTCCACCAGCCAGTTCAGCGACACGACCTGACAGCCGGGCGGCGACAGCAGCGTATTGTGCAGACCCGAGCCAAACTCGCCGGCCACGACCCGCGCGCGCGAAAAGATCCGCGCCTGCTGATCCCAGCTCAGGGTCTCGGGACGCAGCAGGGTCAGGCCCAGCGACTGGGCGATCGCTTCGATCTCGGCCTCGTTCTCCATCTCACGGAACGACTGGGGCGTGCGGACCCCGCCGCGACTGACGAACACCTTGTCGATGTCTCCGCCACGGGGCCAGGCCAAGGCCTCCCGCTCCAGCTCCCAGCGCAGGAAGTCGTGGAAGTAATAGTCCTTCTGCAGCATGTGCGGCAGCAGGACCGCGCCGACCTCCACCGCCTCGTGCGCGGAGTTGTAGGTGATGATCTCGATATCCGGGATCAGCGAGCGGGCGATCGCCGTCATGTAGCCCGGGACCGAGGCCGGCAGCAGCAGCGGCGCGACGATCCCCGCCTCGATCAGGGCCCGGATCAGAAAGAGCTTCGGATACATCTCGGTCAGCCAGTGACCCCAGACGTAGTTGAAGTGCGTGATCACGAAGGCCTTGGGCAGGCTCAACCGGGCCCGCGCCTGGAAGTCCCAGGCCTGGGGCGTGATGTTGTGCTCGTACCAGTGCTTGATGTAGGCGGGATAAGGCCCCTCGGCATGGACGAGGCGACCGTCCAGCTTGATATGCGCGCCCCGGCCGCCAATGACGGCGCGGTGAACGACGAGCAGGTCTATTTCCGGCGCGACCGCCGGGTCGAGATCATGCAGCGTGTTCAGCAGGTCGCCCGCGCAGGGCCACAGCATGGGTCTGGCCGGGATACGGCCGCTGGAGCCCATCAGAAGGACACGGGCGGCGCGGTGCGCGCCGGACAACGCCTCTGACATCGAAACCCGGTCGCAGCCCGAGATATCGACCGACGCGACCATGGCTAGAGACTGGCGTCCAGGAAAGCCAGGAACGCCGCGAGATCAAGCCGCCAGCTGAACTCCGCGTTCGGACGGTGATGCCCCTCCAGAAACACCTCGGTCTCGCTCAGCGGAGACGGCGCGAAGAAGGCCCGCCAATCGACGCCGACCATAAGCGCGATATTGCGCACCCAGACCCCGATGAAGTTGCTGGGCTGCAGTTCGATGATCTTCGCGCCTGGACGGCAGAAGAGGACATTGGCCAGGGCCGCGCCGGCGGGGGCGACGATCACCTCGGCCTGGTGGAACAGGGCGACCTGTTCTCGCACCGACAGCGTTTCCGGCTTGACGATCGTGAAGCCGCGCGCGGTGAGTTCGGCCTCCAGTTCGGCCTCGTTGACGAGGATCCTCTTCAGAGAGCCGAGCCGGCTGACATAGATCTTCTTGGCGCCGGCGTCGGGGTCGACCGCCGCGGTCGCCAGGATGCGCTCGCGCACCTGATCGAGCGGCGCGTTGGGCGCGTGCAGAAAGTGGTCCATCGCCGTGGCGAAGACCGCGTCCTGGATCCGGACCAGGGGCGCTTCGATCACTCGCGGCCGCTGGGTCTCGCCCAGCATCAGCGACAGCAGCTCCTGGTGCCAGGGCAGCATGGGCGGGGCGATGGCCGGGAAGCGCTCTGTCGCCCCGGCCTGGATGGCCGTGACCAGGGCCGGAAGGCAGTCGATCAGGAAGTGGCCGTAGTTGTGCAGGCCGCCCCAAGCCATGAAGACGGTCGCGCGCTCCAACGTCGGGACGTCCTCCGGCGCGCGGAAGATCGGCCTGACATCCCCGCCCTCGCCCTCAAGCGTCACCCCCGGCAGCAGCCCCAGGGTCGGGGTCAGATACAGCGCCTCGTGGATCGCCTTGTGGAAGACCTGGCCCTGGTCATTGAACAACGCGCCGTAGGCCGGAGCGTGCCAGACGTCCGGCGCCCTCACCAGATCGACACGCGAGCGCAGCACGCCATTGGCGCCGAACGCCCAGGGGGGGACATCGACGCCGCCGCTGCGGCCGCCCAGCAGCGCGCGCGCTTCGGGCTCGTCGACAATGACTTGCGCGATGGCCTGGGAGATCGCGCCTGGCGCTCGCGGCCGGTCGGCCAGCACGCTTTCGACGCGCGGCAGCACGTCCTCCTCGAACACCACCGTCAAGGGCGACCCGGCGGGCGGGGCGCGCTTCGGCAGCATCGCCTTGAGGCGGCGCGCTGCTCGGCGTGCGAGGTTCGCCGCCCGTCTCACAGCTCGAAGCTCGCGCGATACCCCGCCCTGGCGACGATGGCGGCGGTCAGGCGTTCGATCGCGTGGGCGGTCGTGCCGTCGACGCGGCCCAGCTCGGGCTCGAAGGCGATCTCGACGTCGTTAAGGCCGGCGAGCGGCGCGAAGGCCTCTGTCCGCCCCCAGAACATCGAGCCCGCCGCGAACGGCGTCTCGGGCGCCAGCTTCAGCCCCATGCGCCGCGACAGCCGATCGACGGCCTCGCGGTTGTTGTCCATCACGTCGGGATCGCCGATCCGCATGCGCGATCCCGACGAGGCCAGCAGGCCCAGCTTCGGGTCCTGGGCGAAGGCGCGCAGGGCCAGGGCGGCCGCCTCGCCGCCCAGCAGGCCGTCGACCAGCTCGGCGCGCCATTCGTCGCCCTTGGCGCGGTGCGGCGAGCGCTTGGAGTGCAGTTTGCAGAACACCGAATAACCCAGGGCCCGCGCGCGTCGCAGGGTCTCGACGAACGGCCGGATATCGCGGCCCCGGTTCTCGGCGATCGCCAGGTGAGCGGTCGGGAAGGCCGCGCGAACGCGGACGAGATCGGCCTGATCCCACGTCTCCGGCACAGTGATCATCAGATCAAGGACGTCGGCCGTCGCGGACAGGCGCTCGGCGAACCAGTCGATCAACTCCGGATAGAAGAGGTGCAGCAAGGTCACCGCGTCGGCGCGCTTGACGAACGCCGCCTTAGCCTGCGCCACCAGCGGATGGGCGTTCGTCAGGCGCGGCTGATAGGCGCTGAGCGCGGCGCGGGTGGCGTGCAGATAGCCGTGGCCGAACCAGCGGTCGGGCTCGAGATAGGCGCCCTCCCCCCACTCGTTCCAGGCGTTGACGAACACCATCGCCTCGCCCTTGGGATGGCGCGCGACGGCGTGGGTCAACGCGCCCGACAGCCAGGTCAGGTAGCTCTCGGGATCGGCGTTGTGGAAGGCGTGGCCGGCCCAGGGCTTGCGCGCCTGGTTGTCCCAACCCGGCATGACGCCCGGGACATAGGCCGCGTCGACGCGCGAGAGCTCCGACAGCTTGTGCCGGACCACGGCCGGATAATCGTAGACCTTGCCGGTGAAGTTCTCGTGCAGCGGGGTGACCGCCTTGGTGATCTCGCCCTCGACGATGGCGTGCGGCGGGAAGTCGATGATCCCGTCAAAGCCATGGCCGGCGTAGTCCTGGAACCCGAACGCCGTGGTGCACAGCAGGCGCAGCTCGCCCAGGCCCATGGCCCGCGCCTTGGCTCTCCAGCGGTCGGTCGTGGCCTTGGCCTCGGGCAGGATCTCGGGGCGATAGAGCACCAGCACCGGCTTGCCGCCCACACGCAGATAGCGCGGGTCGCGGATGTAGCGGGCCATGTCCTCGAAGACCGCCTCGTCGTCCTCGGGCGAGTGCTTCTGGGCCATCAGGACGTCGGTCTCGTCGCCGTCCCAGCGGCGGGTCCAGTTCTCGTTGGCCCAGCAGAGCGCGAACGGCAGGTCCAGAGTCGGATCGGCCAGATAGAGCTCGATCGGCTTCTCTAGCAGGCGCTTGCCGGCGAACCAGTAGTAGTGGAAGCAGAAGGCGTGGACGCCCGCGCCCTTGGCCAGGTCGACCTGCTGGGCCAGCACCTCGCGCTGGCGTAGATCGTAGAAGCCCAGATCGCCCGGCAGACGGGGCTGGTAGTGGCCCAGGAACTGCGGCTGGGCCTTGGAGACGTTGGTCCACTCGGTGAAGCCCTTGCCCCACCAGGCGTCATTTTCCGGGAACGGATGAAATTGCGGCAGATAGAACGCCACGACCTTCGGCGCGTCCGCCGGCAGGGCGATCGGCGCGGCGATCGGGGCGGCGAAGTGGGGGCTGCGCAGGTTCTTGGAGACCTGGATGGCGTGCGTGTAGGTCGCGCGCACCGGGCCGGCGTCATGGGTCTTGGCGCGGCTGGCGCGGGCCTGTTCGACGACCGCGCGGCCCTTGCGCCAGACGGCGCCGACCGGCTGGCGCAGCGGACCGAGGGCCGGCTTGATCGCCTGGATCGCCACGCCCTTCCAGCCGCGCGGATCCTTGCCCAGATGCCCCGCCGGCTTGACCGCGATGTCGAGCACGGCGAAGCGGCACGGTCCCTCGGACGGGTCGAGGCGCAGGCGCAGCAGCTGCCGGCTGCGCGCCGGCAGCGAAGCGAACCAGCCGTCGGGACCGGCCTTCAGCCGCGCATAGGAGTCTTCGGAAAAGCCGTCGCCCCAATCGGCGAACAGGGCGGGACCGACCAGCTCGCCTTCCAAGGCTTCCAGCTTCACGTCGACCCGCACGGTCCGGGCCGCGCGCAGGGCCGCGCGCTCGGTCTTGGACGGCGTCCAGATCAGTTGCGGATCATCGCCGGTTCCGACCAGCACGACGCGCCCTTGCGCGTCGACGCCGTCGATCGCGACATCGCGGCCAGGCTTGAGTCCGGAGGGAAGCGCCGTCATGCCTTGCCCGTCAGTCCGGACAGCAGTCGCGTCAGGAAGCCGGGCTTCTGGGCGGCGCGTTTGCGGATAACCACCGCCGCCTGCCAGAACTGGGCGGGATCGTCGACATAGCGAACGACCTCGCCGCCGTGCGGCGCGGCTTCCTTGGCCACGAACTTGGCGGTCACAACGGTCTCGCCATAGACGTCGCGCTCGCGATAGGCGCCGCCGCCCGACGCCAGATAGGCGATGCCCTCGCGCGCCAGGTCTTCGCGCAGGCCGGGCAGGAGGTCCTTGTAGACGGCCAGAGCCGCCAGCCAGGCGTTGGGCGAGCTGGCGTCGGTGGCCTCCAGGAAATCCAGAAAGCGCGGCGGCTCGACGGTGAAGACCAGCAGACCGCCGGGCGCGAGCACGCGCAGCAACTCGGCCAGCCAGGCGCGGAACAGATGCGGCGGCAGGTGGGTGAACACCGAATAGGCGGTGATCAGGCGGAACGCGCCGTCCTCGAAGGCGAGAGGCTGGCCATTGGCGATCGTCTCGAAGCGTCCAGGCAGGTTCGCGCCGCTGCAGAACGCGACCATGTCGGGGTCGATGTCGACGCCCACCATGCTCTCGGCCTGGAAGTCCCGCAGGAAGAACCGCCCGATCCGCCCCCAGCCCACGCCGAAGTCGAGATAACCCTTGCCGGCCGAGCGCTTGTAGGCCTTGTCGCCCATGCTCTCCTGGGCGAAGGCGTAGAACTTGCCAGCCTCGTCCAGCGCGTCCTCATAGGCCGAGCCGACGAACTGCCGCTGGACCTCGGCCGACGGGAAGTCCGGAAAGACGCACCCGTCCTGCACACGCTCGGACACCGAGCTCTTCAGACGGGCGATCCAAGCGTCCAGCGGGAGGTCCTTGATGTCCTCGTGCGCGAGGGGACGGACGGCGTCGGTCATGCGGCGTGGGTTTCCCGATAGGCCAGCCAGTCCTCGGTGGAGCCGAGGAAGGCGATGCGGCCGGCCTGAAGTTCGCAAACGCGGTTGCAGACGCGTTGGACCAGGTCGTGGTCGTGTGTGGCGAGGACGACGATCTTGGCCTCCTCGACCATCTTCTGCATGCGCTGGCCGGCCTTCTTGACGAAGTCGGCGTCGCCGGCGCTGAGCCATTCGTCCAGCACCAGGATGTCAGCCTCGAACTCGGTCGCGACCGAGAACATCAGGCGCGCCAGCATGCCGGCCGAATAGGTCCGCACGGGAAGGTGCAGGAAGTCGCCCAGGCCCGAGAACTCGGCGATGGCGTCCACGCGGCTGTCGATCACCTTGCGCGGCAGCCGCCGCATCAGGCCCAGCTTATGGATGTTGCGAAGGCCCGTGGCCTCCATGTCGATGCCGGCGTTGATGGCGATCATCGAGGTGATGTCGCCGTCGATATGCAGCTCGCCGCGCGTCGGGTGATAGATGCCGGCGATCACCTTGAGCAGGGTGGTCTTGCCCGAACCGTTGTGACCCACGAGCGCGATGCGGTCGCCTTCGTTGATCTCAAGGTTGATGTCCGACAGCGCCTTGACCGCGGCCACGTCGCCGGCCGCCTTGTACATCTTGCCGCCGACCGCGAGATTGAACACCGCGCTGCGCAGCGACTGCGAGCGCAGGCTGTAGACGAAGTAGTCGAGATCGACGTGGGTCAGCTTGATCTGGTGGGTCATCGCCGTCTCCTAAAGCCAGAAGACCACGCGCTTGCGGAACATGGCCAGCAGCGCGAAGGCGACCAGGGCCAAGACGCCGGTCGTCCCCAGCGCCCAGACCCAGTCGTTGACGGCGGGAGCGTGTCCCAACAGCGGCGCGCGCAGCAGGTCGACCTGGTGCGCGAAGGGGTTCAACTCGACCACCCAACGGTTCCGGGGACTGACATGATCGGCCATCCAGAACACCGGCGTCACATAGAACAAAAGCTGCACGACGTAGCTCATCATGTAGGCCACGTCCCGAAAACGGGTGGACGGGATGGCGATGATGAAGCCCTGGAAGCAGACGATCAGCAGCATCACGGCCATCGCCGGGATCAGCGTCCAGTGGGGAATGACGAACTTGTGCAGCACAATCATGACCGCCCAGAAGGCGATCAGCTGGAAGAGGAAATTGGTCGCGGCCTTCTGGGCGTGCAGGAAGACGTAGAAGCTCAGCGGCAAGCGCTGGCTCTGCATCAGGCCGGAATTGTAGAGGAAGATCGCCTGGGCTTCGGCGATTGTCGTGCCCACCAGCGACCAGGCCAGAAGTCCGGCGACCACCTGCGGGTAGCTCTTGGACATGTCCACGCCCATCAGCGTGCTGACCAGGAAGGCCAGGGCGAAGGCGACGACCAGCAGATTGCAGGCCATCCAGAACGGCCCCAGCACCGAGCGCTGGAAGCGCGAGGCCGTCTGGTCCAGGCCAAGCCGCCACCACAGGGGCGCCAGACGAACGCCGTCGGCAACGTCCTTGAGGGCCGCCATCACGGGGCTCGGCATACAATTCCTTCCTCGGCGGCCATAGACGGGCCCGAATTCAACATCATCGCGACGAAATCAGGGCCGAGGCCGCCGTTCGCCAGCTTTCGGCGCCTGCTTACAGAGCGCCGCGTCGCGCGACAATGGTTCGGCGCGTCGCCGACCACGGGTCTTCGAGAAATTGCGTCCCGCCTTTACGGCAAATTCGCACATTCGAGCCATGATGGCGCGTAATCCTCAGCGGCGATTTCATGGCCTCTTCTTCTGTGGCGCTCAAAGCGTCTTCCGCCACCCCCGACGACCGCACGGGCGCCTGCCTCGAAGCGGCGCGCAGCGCGATCGAGGGCCGCTTCCTTGAGGTGGGCGACGTTCTGTCACGCGCCGTCGACGGCATGAACGCGCTGATCACCGCGCTCGACCGCATGAAGGAAAGCCTGGACGGCGACAGCGTCGCGACCGCCGCGCGTGAACTGGGCCAGGCCTCCGACACCCTGCGCCAGTTGCCGCAGAGCCTGGAGGGCCGCCTCGAGAAGCTGAGCGGTCTCGTCAAGGTCGGCTCCGACCTGACCAAGTGCATCGAGGACATGCACAAGCACCTGGCCTACCTCCGGGTGTTCGGCGTCAACATCAAGATCACTTCGGGCGGCATCGCGGCGGCGGGTCCGGAGTTCGCGATCTTCGCCCAGGAGATTTGCGACTGCATCGAACTGGGCCGCACGCAGCTCGACACGTTCCGCGCCGATCTTGGCGCGCTCGACGGCGATCTGCGCCAGGCCCTCGGCCAAGAGGCCGATCTCGCCCGCCGCTGCGACGAGCTCCTGCCCGCCGTGCCGGACTCCCTGGTCGCCCAGGTCGCGGCGATCACCGCCCACCAGGCGCGGATCGGCCAGATCAGCGAGCAGGTCGCCGGCCTCGCCCGCGATGTGCGCAAGAAGGTCGCCTCGGCGCTCGCGGCGTTGCAGATCGGCGACATCACCCGTCAACGCATCGAGCATGTCCAGTTCGGACTAGCCCTGTTGGACGCGCCGGAAGTGCGCGCCCTGCCGGCAGAGGCGCGCGGGCGGCTCGAGACCTTCATGCGCCGGTTGCTGATCGCGCAGCTGGACGCCACCACGCGCGACTTCCGCCGCGACGTCTCCCGCATCGGCCTGAATGTCGGGGCCATGGCCGCTGACGCCAGCGAGATCCTGCGCCTGCGCGACCACGCCGAAGGCCAAGGCGGCGAGGGCAATTTCCTGCGCGGTCTGGAAGCCAATGTCGGCAAGGCTTTCGCCCTGGTCGACGACATCGAGGCCGGCGAGCGTTCCGCCGAGGCCGTCAGCCGCTCGGCCAGCCGCTCGGCGCGGGATCTCGCGGCCCAGGTCGCCGCCATCCAGAACATGCGCGCCGACGTGCAGATGATGGCGATGAACACGACGCTGAAATGCTCGCGCATCGGCGAGACAGGAAAGCCGCTGGGCGTCATCGCCATCGAGCTCCGCCAGCACGCGACCCATCTTGAGACTTCCGCCGGCCACACGCTGGCGGCGCTGGAGTCGCTGTTTGGATCGACGACGGACGAAGAGGTCCCCGAAACCGAAGACTTGGCGCCGCAGGTCAGCGCGGCCTCGGCCGCGGCCGAGGCTCTGCGCCAGGCGGTCGAGCGCATCCGCAAGACCGGCGACGAGGTGGACGGCGATCTGGCCGAGGCGGCCGATCAGGGCGGGCAGGTCGTGGCCATGCTGAAGCAGGCCGCCACGCGCTTCGATTTCGACCGTCAGGTCGGCGGCTATCTCGATGAAGCGCTGGAGCTTCTGGCCCGGGACGTCGGCGACGACGACCGCATCGACGACCTCGCCGAGATCCTGGCGCCGCTGATGGCCAGGCTGTCGCGCACCTACACCATGGCCCAGGAGCGCGAGGTCCACGCGCCCTTCGCCGATCTGGTCGGCGAGGTTCCCGAGCTGAACCCGCACGCTCAGCCGCCCGCCGCGCAAAGCGACGACGACATCTTCCTCTAGATCCGGGTTCTAAGTCCGTCAGGGCCCAGCGCTCGGGCGCCCTGCGTGGACGCTCTAGCGCTTGGAAGCCTTCAGGATTTCCGCCGCGATCTGCTGCAGCGGGACCACCCGATCGACGCAGCCGCGCGCGATCGCCTCCTTGGGCATGCCGAAGACGATCGAGGTCGCCTCGTCCTGGGCGATCGCGAAGGCGCCGGCCTGCTTCATCTCGTCGAGACCGCGCGCGCCGTCGTCGCCCATGCCGGTCATGATCACCCCGACCGCGTTGGAGCCGGCCGAGCGGGCGGCGGAGCGGAACAGCACATCCACCGACGGGCGGTGCCGGGTGACCAACGGGCCATCCTTGACCGAGACGTAGTAGCGCGCGCCGCTGCGCTCCAGCAGGGTGTGCTTGTTGCCGGGCGCGATCAGGACCCGGCCGCGCAACACGGTGTCGCCGTCCTCGGCCTCCTTGACCGAAACGGCGCAGATCCCATCCAGGCGTTGGGCGAACGAGGCGGTGAAGCGCTCGGGCATGTGCTGGACAATGACGATGCCGGGCGAATCCGGCGGCAGGGTCTCCAGCACCGCCCGCAGCGCCTCGGTGCCCCCCGTGGAGGCGCCCATGCAGATGATCGTCTCGGTCGTTCGGGCCATCGCCTTGGCGCCGGGCGCCGCCTTCGGCGGCGGGGGCAGCATGGCGTCGGCGGTCAGCTTGCGCTCGGGCTCGTAGAGCGGACGGTCGACCGAGACCGGCGGACGGCGGGCGCCCGACACCTTGGCGCTTGCCGCCGCCTTGACCGCGTCGCAGATCCGGATGCGCGACTCCATCAGGTGCTCGGCGACCCCGACCTTGGGCTTCAGCACGATGTCGACGGCGCCGGCCTCCAGCGCCTGCATCAGGGTCTCGCCCCCCTCCTCGACCAGCGACGAGCACATGACCACCGGCACCGGATGCTGGGCCATCAGCTTGCGCAGGAAGGTGATGCCGTCCATGCGCGGCATTTCGACGTCCAGGGTGATGACGTCGGGAATCTCGTCACGGATGCGGCGCGCGGCCACGAAGGGGTCGGAGGCGACGCCGATCACTTCGATCTGCGGATCGGCGCTCAGCACGGCCGCCAGCGTCTGCCGCACGGTCGCGGAGTCGTCGACGATCAGGACTCTGACTTTTCGACCAGCGGGCACGGCTAGGGCTTCTGGAACACGGTGTTGGCCACCTGCCGAACCGGAAGATCCAGTCCGACGATCGACTCAGAATGACCCAGAAATAGATAGCCGCCAGGGACCAGATGGTCGCAGAGCCGCCCCAGCACCTTGGCTTGGGTCGGTTTGTCGAAATAGATCAGGATGTTGCGGCAGAAGATGATGTCGAAGTCGCGCTCGACCGGATAGGTCTCGTCCATCAGATTCAGGCGCGCGAAAGCGACCTTGGAGCGCAGGTCCGGCCGTATCCGGACTTCGCCGAGCGAACGGTCCTTGGACTGCATCAGGTACTGACGGCGGCGGTCCATCGAGACCGGCTCGATCATCGCTTCCGGATAGCGGCCAGCCACGCCCTTGGCCAGGACGTCGGTGCAGATATCGGTCGCCAGGATGGAGTAGTCGAGGCCGCGCTGGTCGGCGACGAAGTCCTCCAGCACCATGGCCAGGGTATAGGCCTCGGCGCCGATCGACGCCGCCGCGCTCCAGATCCGGAGCGGCTTGCGACGTCCGTTCGCCAGCGCCGGCAGGCCCTTCGCCTCCAGAAAACTGAAATGGGACGGCTCGCGGAAGAATTCGGTCTTGTTGGTCGTGACGACGTCGATCAGGTGGACGGTCTCGGCCTCCAGGCCGCCGTCCTCGAACAGGAACCGGCAATAGTCATTCAGGTTGCTGTGGCCGTAGGTCCGCATCCGGCGGCGCAGTCGGCCTTCAAGCATGGTCTTCTTGTTGGCCGGCATCTTGATGCCGCTGTAGTCATGGATGAAGGCCGACAGGCGCGCGAAGTTCTTGGCGGACAGCAGGTCCTGGTGCGGGTCGATCGGCTGCGCGAGAGAGGCGTGAGACAAGGGTTCTGCTTTCGTCGGGCGCCGACGCGCCTTCTCGTTTCGGATGCTGACGCGTCAGGCGGCCTGGGCGATCAGCGCGGCGTCCTGGCTGGTCAGCAGCCTGGGCAGGTCGAAGATCACGACGAAGCCTTGATCCCGCCGGACGACGCCCTTGATGTAGTCCGACCGCCACGGCACGCCGATGTCCGGCGCGGCCTCGATCTGCTCGGGCTCGAACGTCGCCACCTCGATCACCCGATCGGCGACGAGGCCGAGGGACAGGATCCGATCCTCGATCGGCACGTCCAGCACCAGGATCCGCGTCGCCAGATTGGGCTCCACGCGCGGCAGGCCCAGCTTGGTCCGCAGATCCAGGGTCGGCGTGCCCCGCCCCCGCACGTCGGTCAGCCCCAGCAGATAGGTGGGGCCTTCCGGCAGGGCGGAGGGCGCGCTGTAGTCCAGGATTTCGCGGACGAAGGCCACGGGCACCGCGAACACCTCGGCGCCCAGGCCCAGCGTCACGCACTGCCGCTCCAGGAAGACCTCGCTCACGCGACATACTCCCTGAACTCGCCGTCCTGGTCGTCGGGACCGCCGCTGGTCAGGTCGAGGGCGAAGCCGGCCGCGCGGGCCTGCTGGGCCGCGACCGGAGCGCGCGCCGGAGCCTTGGCCTTGGCTGGCGCCTTGGCGACAGGCGCGGCGCGCCGGGCCGGCGCGCGAGCGGGCGCGCGACGATCCTGACCGCTGCTGTCGATGCGGAAGTAGGAGATCGACGTCTGCAGCTCTTCGGCCTGGGCCGCCAGCTCTTCCGAAGTCGCCGACATCTCTTCCGAGGCCGAGGCGTTCTGCTGGGTCACCTTGTCCAGCTGCTGGATGGCGTCGTTGATCTGGCTGGCGCCGATGTCCTGCTCGCGGCAGGCCGCGGTGATCTCCGTGACCAGCTCGGCGGTCTTGCGGATGTTCGGCACCAGGGTGGTCAGCATCTCGCCGGCGGTCTGGGCCGCCTTGACGGTGTCGCTGGAGACCGCGCTGATCTCGGCGGCGGCCGTCTGGCTGCGTTCGGCCAGCTTGCGCACTTCCGAGGCGACCACGGCGAAGCCGCGGCCGTGCTCACCGGCCCGGGCGGCCTCGACGGCGGCGTTCAGGGCCAGCAGGTCGGTCTGGCGGGCGATTTCCTGGACGATGGTGATCTTCTCGGCGATCGTCTGCATGGCGCTGACGGCCTTGTTGACGGCCTGGCCCGAGGTCTCGGCGTCCTGGGCGGACTGGCGCGCGATCTTCTCGGTCTGGGAGGCGTTGTCGGCGTTCTGCTTGATGTTGGCCGTCATCTCCTCCATCGAGGCCGAGACCTGCTCGGCGGCGGCGGCCTGTTCGGTCGCGCCCTGGCTCATCTGCTCGGACGTGGCCGACAGCTCCTGGCTGCCCGACGAGACGTTCTCCGAGGCGGCGATGGCGTCGGCGACGATGCCACGCAGGCGATCCACCATCCGCTCCAGCGCGATGCCCAGGGTGTCCTTGTCCGACAGCGGCTGGGGCCGCACGGTGAGATCGCCATCGGCGATCCGATCGGCCAGCCCGGCGGTGTCGCGCAGATTGGACGTCATCTGGTTGACGGTCGTCACCAGATCCTTGATCTCGTCGTCGGTCGTGACGGAAACTTCGTGGTTGAGATCGCCGATCGCGACCGCCTCGATGGCTTGCGAAGCCTTACGCAGCCCCGTCGTGACCGTCCGCGAAATCCACAGGGCCGCCGCGACGCCGACGATCAGCGCCAGGGCGATGACGCCGATGAACATCGTCCGCGCGTCGGCGAAGACCTTGTCGCCGGTCGCGCTGGCGTCCTTGCCGCCGGCCACGTTCAGATCCACAAGGCGCACGGCGTCGTTCGACATGTCGTCGTAGAGCGCCTTGCTATCCTTCAGCATCGCCGCGGCTTCCACGTTCTTGTTCTGACGGGAAAAGACCAGGGCCTTATCGGCCTCGCGCAGGTACGCGTCGTACTTGCGGGCGAAGGAATTGTAGATGTCCCGCTCCTCGTTGGAGGAGATCAGGGGCTCGTACGTCTTCCGCGTCTGAGCGATCAGACTCACGGTTTCGTTGATCTGCTTCTCCACCGCCGCCATGTCGGCGGGATCGGTGGAGGCGACGTGCGCGTAGTGCTCGGCGCGAAGATCGGAGGTCGCGGTGTTGATGCGATGCACCGCGTCGATGCTCGGCATCCAGTTCTCGGCGATGATGGTCGACTGGTCATTCACCGTCGACATCTTCAGGACCCCGACGACGCCGAGGGTGGCGCAGAGCGCCAGGACCGCGGCGAACGCGCCGGCTAGCTTCAGTTTGATGGTTGGACGCATCTCATGCCCCCTTCGGGCGAATGTTCAGGGTGATCGCTTTACGCGTACTCACGAAAATCGGCGTCGTCGGCGTCCGGACCGCCGCTGGTCAGGTCCAGGGCGAAGCCGGCCGCGCGGGCCTGCTGGGCCGCGACCGGGCTGCGCGCCGGCGCCTTGGCGGCGGACTTGGCGACGGGCGCCGCACGGCGGGCGGCCGGACGCGGCGCCGGGCGGCGGCCATGACCGCCGTCGGTGCGGAAATAGGAGATCGAGGTCTGCAGCTCCTCGGCCTGGGCGGCCAGTTCCTCGGAGGTCGCCGACATCTCTTCCGAGGCGGCGGCGTTCTGCTGGGTGACCTGGTCCAGTTGCTGGATGGCCTGGTTGATCTGGCTGGAGCCGATGTCCTGCTCGCGGCAGGCGGCGCTGATCTCCGAGACCAATTCTGCGGTCTTGCGGATGTTCGGCACCAGGGTGGTCAGCATCTCGCCGGCGGTCTGGGCCGCCTTGACGGTGTCGCTGGAGACCGCGCTGATCTCGGCGGCGGCCGTCTGGCTGCGTTCGGCCAGCTTACGGACTTCCGAGGCGACCACGGCGAAGCCGCGGCCGTGCTCTCCAGCCCGGGCGGCCTCGACGGCCGCGTTCAGGGCCAGCAGGTCGGTCTGGCGGGCGATTTCCTGGACGATGGTGATCTTCTCGGCGATCGTCTGCATGGCGTCGACGGCCTTGTTGACCGCCTGGCCCGAGGTCTCGGCGTCCATCGCCGACTGGCGGGCGATCTTCTCGGTCTGGTTGGCGTTGTCGGCGTTCTGCTTGATGTTGGCGGCCATCTCTTCCATCGAGGCCGAGACCTGCTCGGCGGCGGCGGCCTGCTCGGTCACGCCCTGGCTCATCTGCTCGGCCGTGGCCGACAGCTCCTGGCTGCCCGACGAGACGTTCTCGGAGGCGGCGATGGCGTCGCCCACGATGCCGCGCAGGCGCTCGATCATGACGTTCACATTGCCCAGCAGATCGCCGATCTCGTCGCGCGTGGTGACCTCGGCGGTCTTGGTCAGGTCGCCTTCGGCCACGGTGCGAACCGCTTCCGACGCGCGGGCCAGGCCCTTGCTGACCATGGTCGATATGTAGACGGCTGCGGCGACGGCGATCAGCAGCGAGATGACCGACACCGTGATCAGCAGGTTGCGCGCGCTCTTCGAGGCCTTGTCGGCCTCATCGGTGGCCTGGGCCAATTGATCATTGGACAGCGCGACGAGCTCGTCGACCTTGGCGACGGCCTCGGTGATGGCCTTGCGGCTCTCGCCCATGGTCAGGACGGTGGCTTCCGCATCCTTGTGTTCGATGGCGAAGGCGAAGACCCGGGTATGGACCTCGGCCATGGTGTTGTAGGCGGCTTCCAGCGCCAGCCAGCGCGGCTTGCCCTCGGCCGAGGCGAGGCTCTTGGCCTTCTCGAGCAGACCTTCGACGGTCGCCTTCTCCTTCTGGATCGAGCCCTCGAACTTGCGGATCTCGACCACGTCGTCCGACAGGACCATGTTCTTTTCGGCCCGGACGATGTTCAGCAGGTGAATGTTGATCTCCTGGGCGAGCTCCATGCGCTTAACCGGCGCGGCCAGCACGCCTTCCAGGCTGTCCTGGGCGCTGTTCAGCTCGCGCATGGCGAACAGGTTTCCGCCCACCAGCAGGAGGATCAGAAGCCCGAAAGCGGCGGCGAGTTGCAGCTTGATGGTGAGACGCATGGGGGTACTCCGGCCGCTCAGCGGGCTTGGGTCTGATGGAGGGGCGTGACCGAGGCCGTCTGGCCCCGAGCGGCGAAAATCTGGTCCAGGTCGGGCAGGACGATGAGGTCCCCATCGCGCCGGGCCAGCCGCCGGATGAAGTCGGTCCGCCAGCGCAGGCCGATGCGCGGAACTTCCTCGGTGGTCTCTTCGGTGATCGCGGTGACCTCGTGGACCTTGTCGGCGCGCAGGCCGATCAGGGCGGGCTCGCCGTCCAGCGGATGCTCGATCACGACGATCCGGGTGTCGATCGTGGGTTCGCCGCGCTCCATCTCGAACGCGACGCGCAGGTCGACCAGCGGAATGATCCGACCACGGAAATTGATCACCGCGCCGACGAACGGCGGCGCGCCGGGCACCTCGGTTTCGGGCAGGAGGTCCAGGACCTCCCGGACCAGGTTGGCCTCGAGGGCGAAGGTCTCGCCCTGCAGATCGAAGGTCAGGGCTTCAAGCGTGCTCATGGCGGCGCTCCTAACCAGCCGCGCGCAGATGCGCGTCATGCCGCTGGCCCAGATGGACCAGGGCGGGGATGTCGAGGATCAGCGCCACGCCGCCGTCGCCCAGGATCGTCGCGCCCGAGAAGGCGCCGATGTCGGCGTGAAAGCTGGACAGCGGCTTGATGACCGTCTGGTGGTCGCCCAGGATCTGATCGACCACGAGGCCGACGCGGTCCTGGCCGGTCGCCACCACGACGATCTTCTGATGCGGATCGGGCGGTGAGCCGGTCTTGAACTCCTCGCGCAGGCGGATGAACGGCACCAGCTCGTCGCGCAGGGTGATCAGGCTGCGGCCCGTGGAGCGCAGGTCCTGGGCCGGCGACAGCTCGACGCATTCCTCGACATTGGCCAGCGGAATGACGAAGCGGCTGGCGCCGACGCGGACCAGCAGGCCGTCGATGATCGCCAGGGTCAGCGGGATGCGCAGCGACACCACCGAGCCCTCGCCGGGGTTGCTGGTGATCTCCAGCGAACCGCGCAGGCCCTCGATGGTCTTCTTGACGACGTCCATGCCGACGCCGCGCCCCGAGAGGTTGGTGATCGTCGCCGCCGTCGAGAAGCCCGGCGCGAAGATCAGGTTCAGAAGCTCATTGTCGGTCAGGGCCTGGCCGGGCGTGATCAAGCCGTTCTCCTCGGCCTTGGCTCGCACGCGATCACGATCGACGCCGCGACCATCGTCGGTGATGGTGATCAGCACCTCGGCGCCGGACTGGACAGCCGACAGGCGGATCAGGCCCGCCTCGGGCTTGCCGGCGGCCAGGCGCTGCTCGGGCGCCTCCAGGCCGTGGTCGGCGGCGTTGCGGACCAGGTGGACCAGCGGGTCGGCCAGACGCTCGATCACGGTCTTGTCGAGCTCGGTGGTCTCGCCCTCGATCTGAAGGTCGATCTTCTTGCCGGTGTCGTGCTGCAGATCGTGGATCAGGCGGCGGAAGCGGCCGAACAGCTGGATCACCGGCACCATGCGCACGACCATCATCGTGTCGCGCATCTCGGCGGCCAGGCGTTCGATCTCCTCGGCGACGGCGCGCAGGGCCGTGTCGAGGCTGGACGAGGCCAGCTGCTTCAGGCGGGACTGGGCGATAACCAGCTCGCCGACGCGGTCCATCATCTCGTCCAGCCGCTCGGCGGGGACGCGGACCGTCTCGCCGCCGGTCTTGGCGGCGCGGGTGTCCTGGGCGGCGGTCTCGACGGGCTTGTCGGCCTGGCCCGTCACGGCCGGCTCGGCGTCGTCCGAAGGCGACCCGAGGTCGCCGGACGCGGTCAATTCCTCGACCTCGAGGGTCATCTCGTCGATCACGAAGATGAAGACGTCATCGATGGCGTCGCGGCCGTGCGGGGTGGTCAGCAGGACCTCCCAGGCCAGACGGCACTCGGTGGGGACCAGCTCCTCCAGCATCGGCACGTCGTCGGTGATCACCCGGACCTGGCAATCGCCCAGTTCGCGCAGCTCGTCGAGCAGCGGCAGGGGACGGGCGCCGTTGACCAGGGCGTCGGCGGGCAGGCTGAAACGGATCTTCCAGGTGCTGGCGGCGGGCTTGGCCGGCGCGGCCGGGGCGTCGCCGCCCTCGACGGCGGCGTGCAGGTCGGCCAGCAGCGCCTCGTCGGCGCCCGGCTCGACCGGACGGCCCTCCGCCAGGGCCCGCATGTGATCCTGGGCGGCCAAAACGCAGGCGACCAGACGCGGCGAGGCCGGAACCTCGCCCTTGCGAACCCGGTCGAAGGCCGTTTCGCAATGGTGGGTGAAGGCGGCCAGGGCGTCGAAGCCGAACATGGCGCCCGAGCCCTTCAGGGTGTGCAATCCGCGGAAGACCGCGTCGATCAGGTCGCGATCCCCCGGACGATGCGCCAGGTCGAGCAGGCCCTGCTCGACCTGCTCCAGAAGCTCCTGGGCCTCCTGACGGAACGTCTCGATGGGATCTAGGCTGCTCACTTGGCGAGGACCTTCTTGACGACCCGGACCAGTTGGTCGGGCTCGAACGGCTTGGTCAGCCAACCCGTGGCGCCGGCCGCCTTGGCCTGGGCCTTCACGTCGGCGTCGGACTCGGTGGTCAGGAAGACGATCGGCACGCCGGCGCCCGCCGGGCGGCCTCGCAGCTCACGGATCATGGTCAGACCGTCCATCACCGGCATGTTCAGATCGGTGATGATCAGGTCGAAGCCGCCGGCGGAGGCCTTCTCCAGGCCCTCGGCCCCATTGCCCGCCTCCGAGACGGCGTAGCCTTCGCTGCTCAGGGCGATCTTGATGGCCGCGCGGATGCTGATCGAGTCGTCGACGGTGAGAATGGCGCTCATGGCTGTGTCTTTCCCCCAGACCAAAAATTCAGGCGGTCGGAGTCGTCCGGCTCCAGAAAGCCGCCGCGTTGCAGAACCTGGAGCAAGGCGCCCTCGGCGGGCTTCTCCAGACGGATCTCCTGGCCCTTGGCCGCCGCCGTGCGGCGCGCCGCTTCCAGAAGTTGAGCGAGCGTCAGGTCCGCGTCCTCGACCTCATCGAGGTTCACGACGACCGGGCCGCCGCGTTCCATCCCCGCGACCAGGGCCGCGTAGGCGTCAGATATACTCGAAACTGTCACATCTCCTGAGAGACGGACCGAATATTCGGAGATATTTGACACAAAGCCCTCGCACCTATGCAAATGTAACCGTGTTATGTATACGGGTGTAATTCTAGGTTTTAACCTGCGAGATCCAGCCTTAAATTGAGGTAAATTTATCAGCCGACAGGACGGTGACATTGCGTCACGCGCGACGTGTTGTCACAGACCCTGCGGACAAGGTCCTCGGCATATGGAGTCAATCAGGCCGGGCTCTTCGCCAAGAAACCCTGCAATCTCCAAGGCATAAGGGCCATACAGCCTGGGCGAGCATCATCCTTGGGCGGAGCGAGAGCGCTCGGCTGCGCCAGTCGTCGCTCGATACT
This sequence comes from Caulobacter sp. X, assembly GCF_002742635.1. Classification (NCBI taxonomy): domain Bacteria; kingdom Pseudomonadati; phylum Pseudomonadota; class Alphaproteobacteria; order Caulobacterales; family Caulobacteraceae; genus Caulobacter; species Caulobacter sp. X. The sequence goes on from NZ_PEGF01000001.1 coordinate 1,879,907, forward strand.
CAAAATCGGTAACAGGGTGACGCCCCCGAGCGCGCGACCACGTCGAGCGCGCCCCTGAGCCGCAAGAGAGGCCAGGAAAATGGCGCGCGACGAGGCGGCTCCGGCGCGGCGAGGAGACCGTCCTGCCAGCCTCCTCGCCAGCCTCACAGCGGCTTTACGACCCGCAGTCGCAGCTGTCCGACGCCCTCGCTGGCCGAGCCGCGATACCCGACCTCCATGTCCACCATCCAGCGCGATGGCGTCACAAGGCGCCCGCCGAGCGAAAGATGGTATTGCTCGCGACGCCAGTCGACCGTGGAGATCCGATAGCTCGAAGGGCCTTCGACATCGGCGTAGTCCAGTCCCTGCGCTCCGACGCCGCGGAACTCGTGAAGCCACTCAGCGCCGATCCTCGGCGTGACGACGCCGAAGCGGAGATCGCGCTTGAATTCGAGCTTGGCCCCCAGCGCCCCCGTCAGGGACTGAACGTCGCGGGCGTCGAAGCGGAGCCCGTACCGGTCGGCGCCGGTCTCGGCGTACGCGTTCAGGTCGCCCTTCAGCCACTCGAAGCGACCGTAGCTCGACCAATGGATCCCGGCGTCCTGTCGATCCACGCCGAAGGACAAGGCGCCGAAGGTCATATCGCCCTTGCGTCGGCCAAGCGCGGTCATGCCGTTGGCCTCGACGGCGCGGCGGGTGCGATAGTCGAGCTTTCCGTGGCCAATGACGGTGTCGACAAAGGCGCCCTGCAGCGGCTCGAAGCTGCCATAGGCGGCCGCCACCTGACTTTCGCTCCGCACCCGGGCGGCGCCCGAGTCGATGCGGCTGATGTCTTCGCCATATCCGCCGCCGACGCCGACCGTCGCCCATTCAGCGAGCTTGACGTCCGCGCCGACCGACAGGCCCGAGCTGGACAGGGTGATCTTGGCGCGCCCCTTGCGGCGATCCATGGTCCCGACCTCGATCGCGCCGCCGGTCCAGAGCGCGACCTTTCCGACCGCGCGCGGACCGCCCCGCCCGTCGCCATCGCCGTCGTCGGAGTCGTCGGACGCCGGCGCCGCCAGGTTGCTTCGTCCGAGCGCTGCGCCCGCACGGGGCGACGCGAGACGGCGCCCCGCCGCACCCCGCCCTTCGTCCTGACCCGCCGCCATATCGCTCGCGCCCGGTCCGCGCCGCCAATCGGTAAGCCCGAACTGGTCGTCGCGAGCCGCCAACAGACCGTCGTGATGCGGGTCGGAGAGATCGCGGGGGTTCATCCGGATCGCCATGGCGTCGCCGCCTCCGCCGCCATGCAGCTGCTGGGCGCGATCCATGAAATTGGCCGTCTGGGAGCGCGCGAAGCGGCGAGCGGCCTCGACCTGCGTATCGGAAAGCGCGCGCACCGCGGGGTCCAGCGACGGATCGGGTCGCGCGATGACGGTGACGGTCACCGTCGCCGGCGCCGACTCGCCAAAGGGGTTCAGCAAGCGATAGCCAACAACCACGTCGCCGGAGAAATGCGTCCGGGCCGTCACGTCCAGGCTGTAGGTCGGCGCGTCGCTTGTTCCGCCCTTGACGATCTTCGCGCTGGCCGCGCTGGCCGGCGTGATTGACAGGATTTCGGCGCCCGTGAACGGGCCGCCCGTCGCGCCGGCCAGAAGGTCGACGGAGACCGTCTGGCCGTCGACGGCCTGGGCGGTCTTGGACTGGGCGACCGGCAGGCTCACGCCGACCAGAATGGTTACGGTCGCCGGTTCGGAGCGGCCTCCCGGCCCGATCGCCACGAACTGGAAGGAGTCCTTGCCGATGAAGCCAGGATTAGGGGCATAGACGGCGGTCCACCCTCCGCTGGCCTCGGTCGGCGCGGCGCGCGCGGCGCGCGGAGAGGCGATCGAAGTCCCTCCCGGGCCGATCAGCGTCACCGTGCCGTTGCGGGGCGGCGCGGCGATTTCGAGGACGTTGTAGACGCCCACGACCAGCGTCGAGAGATTGACGTCGACCGAAGAGCCGCCTTCGACCGAGGCGCCCGCCGCGTTGACGTTGGTGGGCAGCGGAGTCGGCGGCGGCGGCGGCGCCAAGACCGTGATGCTGGCCCCGGCGGCCGCCGACGTTCCGCCCGGACCGACCGCCGCGAAGCTGAAGCTGTCGGCCCCGGCGTAGCCGCTGTTGGGCGTATAGATCGCCGTCGCGCCGCTGATGGTCACCGAGCCGTGGCTGGGTCCCGAGACCAGGACCACGCTGGTGTAGACACCCGACACCGACAGACCGATCGATTGGCCCGTGTCGTTGGAGAACACTTCGGCGCTGACGCCGCTGACGGTGGGCGCGCTAGGCGATGCGATCGTCAACGACACCGTGGCGGGCTTGGAGACGCCGCCTGGACCGGTCGCCGTATAGGTGAAGCCGTCCGCGCCGAAATAGCCGGGCTCGGGAACGTAGGTCGCGGTGTTTCCGCTGAGAGAAACGGCGCCATGGGCCGCTCCGCCCGCGAGACTCACGGTCGTAAAGACGCCCGTCACCTGCAGACCAATCGCCTGGCCGGTCGAGTTGAAGGCGACCTCCGCGGAGAGGTCGGCGACGATGGGCGCGTTCGGCGTCTCCACCGTCAGGCTTACCGTGGCCGGAGCCGACGCGCCGCCTGGGCCCGTCGCGGTATAGGCAAAGCTGTCGGCGCCAAAATATCCGTCGGCCGGAACATAGGTGACGACGTCGCCCGCGATCGTCGTCGATCCATGGGCGGGCGCGGTCGTCACGGCGATCGAGGTATGCGCGCCGCCCGTGATGCTGGCGCTTAGATCAATAGCCAGACCCGGGCTGTTGAAGGGAACGACAACACCCGACTTGGCGGCGGCGGTCGGCGGGCTGGCCACGCTGATGGTCTGGGTCACGGTCGCAGCCGGATCGTAATTGGCGTTCCCGGCCTGATCGGCGGCCACCACGCAGCTGCCCGTCGCGACAAAGCTGACCGTCGCGCCGCTGATCGTGCAGACGCTGCCGCCGCCCCCCGTGATCGAATAGGTCGGCGTCAGGCTGGCGCTGGACGTCGCGGCGACCGTGTAGGTCGCGCCGCCAGCGCTGGCGTTCGTCGGCGCCGTCGAGGTGAAGGTCAGGGTCTGCGTCCCCTTGGCGATCGTTCCGGAGACCGTCGTCCCGGCGACCGTTCCGGGCGAACCATTCGAGTCCGTCACCGAAACGGCGTAGCTGAACGCCCCCGCGGTCGTCGGCGTCCCGCTGACGGTTCCGGTGCTCGCGTCAAGACTGACCCCCGCCGGCAGGGCGCCGGCGCTGACCGTGAAGTGGTAGGGCGTGACGCCGCCGGTCGCCGTGTTCGCCTGGCTGAAGGCGACGCCGACCTTGGTCGTGCCGGCCGCCCCGGTCGACAGCGCCAGGGTGGCCGGCAGCACCGTGAAGCTGCGGCTGACGGTCGGCGCGGCGTTCCAGTTCGTGTTGCCGGCCTGGTTGGCGTCGACCGAGCAGGTTCCTTGCGCCACCAGGGTCAAGGTGGTTCCCGACACGGTGCAGACGCTGGTCGTGGTGCTGGTGAAGGCCACCGCCAGACCGGACCCCGCGGTGGCGCTCAAGGTCACGGGCGAGGCCGTGATGGCGACATTGGACAAGGCGCTGAAGCTGATCGTCTGGTCGCCCTTGGCGACGCTGAAGGACTGCTGAACCTGGGCCGCGGCGCCATAGGCGCCGTTGCCGCCCTGGTTGGCGTTCACCAGGCAGGTTCCAACGCCCGTAAAGCTGACCACGCCGCCGGAGAGCGCGCAGACCGCGCTGCTGCCGCTGTCGATGCTGAAGGTCACCGACAATCCCGAGGTCGCCGTCGCGGTGGGCGTATAGGTCGCTCCCGAGACCTTGGCGGCTGCGGGCGCGGTCGAGGTGAAGCTGATGGTCTGGGTTCCCGCCCCGACCGAGAACGATTGATGCGTTTGAGGCGCGGCGCTGTAGGCGCCATTCCCCGCCTGGTCGGCGTTGACCCGGCACGTCCCCACGCCGGTGAAGCTGACGACGCCGCCCGAGATCGTACAGACGGCGCTGCTGCCGCTGTCGATGCTGAACGAGACGCTGAGGCCGGAGGTCGCGGTCGCCGAGGGCGTATAGGTCGCCCCGCCCACCACCGCCGACGACGGCGCCGAGGACTGGAAGCTGATCGTCTGGGTCGCGTTGGCGACCGTCAGGCTGAAGGTCTGGGCGGCGGTCTGCGACAGGGCGTCCGTCGCGGTGACCGTGAAGGTCGTGCTCGACAGGGTCGTGGTGGGCGTGCCGGACAACTGGCCGGTGGAGGTGCTGAACGACACGCCGGTCGGCAGGGACCCGCCGCTCAGCGCATAGGTGATCGGGGCCAGGCCGCCGCTGGTGGTGACCGGCTGGACGGTCGTCAGGGCGGTGTTGATCGTTGCCGAGATCGAGGACACCGCCTGGGTCGCGGTCAACGCCGCCACCGCCGTGAAGGTGTTCGAGGCGGAATCGGACGACGTATTGCCGGCCGCGTCGGTCGCGCGCGCCTTCACCGTGTGAGATCCGGCCGTTAGCGCCGTGAGCGTATAGCTCCACGCGCCCGCGCCGTCGGCCGTGGTCGCGCCGTCGCTGGAGCCGTCCAGATAGACCGTCACCGTGCTATTGGCCTCGGCGGTCCCGGAGACGCCTTTCTGCGAGACCCCGCGCGAGGAGGCGTTGGCGGGCGACGAGACCGCGGGCGCGCTCGGCGCGGTCGTGTCGACGGTCCAGCTGTAGCTGGCGGCGCTGCTGTAGACGCCCGAATTGACCGCCTTGACCTGGAAGGTGCGGCTGCCGTCCGCCAGGCCCGCGTACGATTTCGGGCTTGTGCAGGCAGAGAAGCCGCCGCCGTCGATCGCGCATTCCGCCGTCCCGGAGGCGAGGCTGAATTGGAAGGTCGCGTTGCCGCTGTTGGTCAGCGACGGCGGCGAACTGGTGATCGTGGGCGTCGCCGGCGCGGCGACATAGGTGAACTGGTCGGCCGCGCCGGTCGCGCTGGTTCCGGATGGGGTCTGCACCGAGACGTCCACGGTCCCCGCGGCGCCCGCCGGGGAGGTCGCGGTGATCTGGGTCGCGCTGTCGACCGTGAAGCTGGAAGCGGCGGTAGACCCGAAAGTCACCGCCGTCGCGCCGGTGAAATGGGTCCCGGTGATGACCACCGACGTCCCGCCCGCGGTCGAGCCGGAGGTGGGCGAGATCCCCGTCACCGTCGGCGGCGTCGCCGCCGCGCTGTTGGTGAGACTGAAGGTCGTCGACGCCGAGCCGGCCGTCGCCGTCACCGAATAACTCCCGGTCGTCCCATTGGCGGTGAACGTTCCCGCCGACGCGACGCCCGAGCCATTGGTGGTCACGGTGATGGTGTTGCTCGAATTCGAGAAGGTCCCGCTGGCGCCGGAGGCGGGCGCCGTGAAGGTCACCGAGGTGTTCGGGATCACCGCGTTCGAGCCATCGCGCACCGTCACGCTGAGCGGGGTGGCGAAGGCCGCATTGACCGATGCGCTCTGGCTGTTGCCGCCGGCGACCGTCACCGACGCCGGTGTCTGAACCACGGAGATTGTCGTCGGGTCGCTGGCGTTCGCGGAACTGCCCGCGTTCCCCCCCGAAAGCGTGACGCTAGGCGTCAGACTTGACGCGGCGTTGGCGGCGACGTTCAGGCGCAAGGTCAGCGGGTTGCCGCTGGCGCCGTTGGCGATGGTGTTCGAATAGACGCAGCGCGTGGACGTGCAGCTCCAGCCCGAACCGGAGCCGGAATTGTAGCTGAGACCGGAAGGCAGGCTGAACGTCAGTGATAGATTTGAGCCGGTACCAGCCCCGCTCGCGCTAGGCGTGATCGTGTAGTCGACCGTGCCGCCCTGCTGGGGCGTGCCGCTGTGCGACATCGAAACCCCGAGCGTGAGCCCGGCGTCCACATAGGGCGTGCAGGTGGCGGTGATGCTGGTGGTGGAGCTCTGGGTCGGATGGTCAATCGACAGCCCGATGCCGGTCAGCCCCGACGCCACCGTGTAATAGCCGGTGTAGGTGCCGATGCCGGGCGCGTCTGGAGTGACCCGCGCTCCGGTGGGAAGACCGATCACGCTGTTATTGATCCGGAAGCGAATACGGACGCCGCCCGAGGAGCTGGAAAACTGGGTGACGTTGGCGGTGAAATCGATCCGATCGCCGATGGTGAAGGGCAGCACGCCAGGGACGAACGTGGTCGCAACATTGTCCGTGTATCCCGCCGTCACCTTGATCATCGACAGCGCATACGAGTTGGACGTGGCGACCGAGGTCGTCTCCGGCTGTCTCGGGTCGCCGGCCACAATCTTTGCCGTGAAGTCAATCGAACCGTCATTGACGGCCATACAACCAGCGCTTTGCGCCTGGGCGATGGACGGCGCCAAGCCAGCGGCCATCAGCATCACGGCGACGCCGACGCCGTGGACATGACGAACGGACTTCGCGCACGCCGCGCCAAGCCCGCGACCGATCTTCGCGAACATCGCTTCCCCCCGGACGCGCGACACCGAATAAAAGGTGGTCGGCGATCGCGCGAATTTTGACTGGATACTGTCGGCGCTGAGGCGCCAAACGCTGGAACTCAATCAGCAACTGTCGCGGGGAGGCGCTCTTTTCCGCCTCGGCGCGATGGCTCTACTTATTATGGTAGCGCCCTGGCCGTGATGTGCATTTAATCACATACCGAAGCTAAAATTCGCCCCACGGTTGCAGTCAAGCTCGCACACAGGAGACCCCTGGACAAGCGCTGCGTGGTGTTTCGGCCTCTTCCAGACCTCCAGAGAGACGCCGTCAGGCGCGTCCCCGTTTTGGGGACGAGGCCTTTAGACAACCCACAGGGAGGTTCTCATGTCGGATCCATTCATCGGCCAGATCATGCAGGTCGGCTTCGCCTACGCCCCGGTCAACTGGATGACCTGCCAGGGGCAGATCCTGCAGATCAGCCAGAACAACGCGCTGTTCGCCCTGCTCGGCAATCGCTATGGCGGCAACGGCACATCGACCTTCGGCCTGCCCGACGCGCGGGGACGGACCTTGATCGGCACGGGCGCGGGCCCGGGGCTGACGCCTCGCCAGCTGGCCGCGAACGGCGGCTTCGAGCAGCAGACCCTGGGCCTCGCGAACTTGCCTACGCACTCGCATACGCCAACGGTTTCAGGCGGCGGCGTGGCCATTACCGGGGGCATGGTGGCGATGAGCGGCGTGAGCGCGACGGACGAGACGCCCCAACCCACGCCCGGGGCGTATCTGGGAACGGCCCTCGAAACAGACACCTCGCCTGTGCTTTATGTCCCGGCCAATACCTCTGGCACGCCGGTTCCCCTGGGCGGCTTCCAGGTCAACGCTCACTACAGCGGACCCACGATCACCATACAGAATACGGGGAATAGCGCGCCCTTCCCCACCATGCCGCCGTTCCTGGCGGTGACCACCATCATCGCTTCCGTCGGCATCTGGCCGGAAAACCCCAACTAGACGCCACGCCGAGGCGCGCGCCGGGTCAGGTGAAGATCGCCTGATATCGGCGCGCTTGAGGCGTCGGTATCAGCTGATTGATGTGGATCTGATACGGACCGCCTCGCCCACAGTCGAACTCATAGGCGGCGTCCATCAGCATGACGTTGAGCGGCGCCTCGAACATCAGGCTGAAACGGTCGCGGATATCGAGGCCGGGCAGTCGGGGCATCCGCTCGATGCGCGCCAGCAGCACCTCGACCGGGCGAGGCAGTGTATTGATACGCACCTGGCGGCCAACCCATGGCTCGAAATCTTCAGGCGTCAGCAATCGCAAGACCTTCTCCCTAGGCGCGAAAATCGATGAGGAAAAACCCTGGCGCGCAAGGTCACCATGTCGCGCTGACGGGCGCAAGCCATCCCACGTTGGCTTCGGCGCCGCTTTCGGCCCTCCCTCCCTTTCCGAGAGGCGCCGCGCGCGCCCTGCCCGTCGTCCCGGGTCTGGCCCTGCGTCCGGCGCGGTCCGCCGACCTTCCATTCCTGCTCAAGCTCTACGGCGAGACGCGCGCGGTCGAGCTGGGCGTCGCGCCGTGGCCGGAAGCCCAAAAGCAGGCGTTCATCAAGGACCAGTTCCGCCTGCAGCACCTGCACTATCTGCAGCGCAACCCGACCGCGGACTTCTGGGTGATCGAGCGGATCGATCCCGACGGTCGCCGCGAAACGATCGGTCGCCTGTACCTTGATCGCAGCGACCGCGAGTGGAAGGCCATCGATCTGAGCCTGCTCGCCAAGGCGCGCGGCGCGGGGCTTGGCGGCGCCCTGATCCGGGCGATTCAGACGGCGGCCGTCGAGGCCGGCGCCGACGCCCTGAGCCTGTACGTCGAAAAGACCAATCACGGCGCCCGCCGCCTCTATGCCCGACTGGGCTTTGAGGAGGAGCCATCCGCCTTCCCCAGCCACATTCGGATGCGGTGGCGAGGCCTGGAGACGCCCCCGACAACGTGACGCGACCCGACGTTGATAGGACCAACGCCTGATCGCGCCGCATCGATCGCTTGAAGTCCTAGCCGCCCTGCACAGTCGGGAACTGCGGCACCACGCCGATCCCGAAGTAGTAGTTGTACTGGGACGTGTGGGCGTGAAGGACATAAGGCCCCAGCGCCTTCAGATCGAGAATGGGGTCGGCGTCCGTGGCGAGCGGGAACGGCTGCCACGTCACATAGCCGTCGGTGCGTTGATAGAAGCCGGGGGTCGGCGTGAAAGCGGTCTGGAAGACTGGCCAATAGAACTCGCCGACGAAGGCCGTGATCGCCAGCATCAGGTCGCCCATCACCTTGCCGAACGGCGCCTTCTTAACCTCGAAGTTCAGCCAGAGAACCTTGAAATCAATCGGATTGGGCGACAGCTCTCCATAGAACGAGGCGTAGTTGCCCGCCTGGTCGACATTGAGCGTGAACGCGCTGGTGAGATTGTTCCACGCCGCCGGAACGACGTCGCCGCTGCTGATGACGTCGGCGCTCCAGTTGGGGACTGCGGCGAAGCCGGTCGGATCGAAGCCAGGCTTGAATGTGTGGTCGTACAGCATCTGGAAGCCCAGGTTGCCGGGCGTCGGGCCCGCCGTGGGCAAGGTGCGAATCTTCGCCCAGCCATTCGCCTCCAGCTGCGCAAAGAGATAGAGGGCGATGACCTGGGTCAGCGCGCCGCCCAGGCTATGCCCCGTGAAATAGAGGGTCGAGCCCTGCAGGTAGCCATCCGTGCTGGGAAGCTGCCGCAGAAACCCGGTCAAGGTCCGCATGTCGGCTTGCTGCTGGTTGGGATCGGTCAGTTGGGTGACCAGATTGCTGACGCCGAGCGCCGATCCCGCGTCGATCATGGCGCGTATGGGGTTGTCCTTCTCCTGCTCCGTCAGAATCTGAAGCCCCGCCGGGTTGAAGTCGGTCCAGGCCACGCGCTGGGCCGGATCGACGCTCACGTCTTCGGCCAGCCAGTCCTCGACAGACTTGAAGTTGGTGCCGGCGATCGCGACGACATAGGCGTTGTTCGACACGCTCTTGGCGACAAAGGCGGAATTGGTCGCCTCGCCGGTCGTCATGTTTTTCGCCAGATCCACATAGACCGCCGGTCCCCAGACGACTTCCCAATCGCCGAGAAGGGAGCCGTCAAGACTGTTGAAAAAGCCAGGCGCGGTCGTGGTGAAGGTGTCGGTATTGGGCTCGTAGACGCCATAGGGCGAAGGAAGAGGTCCGCCATTGAGATAGGCGCTGAAAAGGCTCTGAAGATTTTGCGGCGTGTCGTCGATGCCCGCCACCGCGTTGGCGGCCATATTCAGCGCGAAGACCGTCTGCACGAGATTGAAAGTCATGGATTTCTCCTTGAAGAGGCGAAAGCGGATCGAGAAAATCGTGGGGAAGCGGCCTAGCCGTGCTTCCGAAAGCCACACAGAAGCCGCGCCTACGGGCGAACAGCTTCGAACCTCAAATCACTCTTCCGGAGGTTGTTATTTGGCGCCAACAATCTACGGTTAGACACCTGTATCAGTAGCAGAAACTCTAAATGCCAACCTTAAGTTTATTAAACTCAAAATAGGTACTGGAGCGTTTGGGCCACGGTCGCTTAGCTGGGCCTTACGCGCTACGTGGCCCAGACACGGGGCCTCCCGGCGGCGGCGCGCCGACGGCGTGCGCGCGGTCGCTCATGCCTGGAGATCGTCTCCAAGACGCGGCGGCATGAAGCTGGCGGGACGGCAAGGATGGAAATTCGCCGCGGCTGGTCGCGCGATCACAACGCCCAGGGGCCGCCTCTCGACGCAAATCAGGCGCGAGGAAAATCGATGCGAATGTTGATCGAGAACTTGCCGCGCCCCTCGCCAACCCATTGAAAATAAAGGCTGGGAGGAAAATGGCGCGCCCGGAACGATTCGAACGTCCGACCCTCAGATTCGTAGTCTGATGCTCTATCCAGCTGAGCTACGGGCGCGCACTGCCTTGCGGCGAGGCGGGGGAGATAGCCCAGCCGTTCGGGGGACGCAAGCCCGGTTTGACGGATAATTTCGAAAAGTTGGCGCAACGGCGTTCGGTCTCGCGCATGGACTGCCCCGGCGGCGCTCAAAGCGCGATCGATGAAGCCCTTCTCAGCTTATCTGGGCGTGACAGCGCCTCATCCTTGGTGTCCATGGAGTCCTCCGGGACGGCGGGCAGGTCGTCCCTCTTCGTCTGCCTGAGGATCCGTATGCGTCGCTTCGCTTCCCTGCTCGCCCTTTCCGCCGCCCTTCAGCTGACCTTCGCGCCGCTGGCCGCCAACGCGGAGTCCATCGCGCTGGGCATGCCCACGCCCAGGCCCGTGGCGACGTCGCCCGTTTCGAAGGGCATGGTGGCGGCGGCCAATCCTCTGGCGGTCGAGGCGGGCCTGCGGGTCCTGCGCGACGGCGGCGGCGCGGTGGACGCGGCCGTGGCGATCCAGGCGGTCCTCGGTCTGGTGGAGCCGCAGAGCTCGGGCCTAGGCGGCGGCTCGTTCCTGGTCTTCTACGACGCCAAGACCGGCAAGGTGACCGCCTATGACGGCCGCGAAAAGGCCCCCGGCGGCGCCGGCCCCGACATGTTCCTGGATACGGACGGCAAACCGCTGCCGTTCGTGAAGGCCCTGCTGTCCGGCCGCTCCACCGGCGTGCCCGGCGCCGTGGCCATGCTGTCCGTGGCCCAGAAGGAACACGGCAAGGTCGCCTGGAACACGCTGTTCAAGGACGCCGAGAAACTGGCCGACGATGGCTTCGTGGTCAGCCCGCGCCTAGCGGGCATGATCAGCAGCCGCGCGCCGCAGGCCTCGCAGCCCGACGCGGTGAAGTACTTCACCAAGCCCGACGGAACGCGCTACCAGGCGGGCGACGTGCTGAAGAACCCGGCCTATGCCGAGACGGTGCGCCAGATCGCGGCCAAGGGCCCGGCGGCCCTGCTGGAGGGCCCGATCGCCCAGGCGATCGTCGACCGCCTGCACGAGGGCGACCTGCCCAGCAGCATCACCCTGCAGGACCTCAAGAGCTACAAGCCGCGTGTCGCGCCCGCCCTGTGCCGGCCGTGGAAAGTCTACACCGTCTGCGTCCCCAACCCGCAGTCCAGCGGCCTAGCCGTGATCCAGGCGCTGCGGATGCTGGAGCACACCGACATTGGCAAGCGCGGCCCGACCGACCCCGTGGCCTGGACGCTGCTGGCCCAGGCCGAACGCGTCATGTACGCCGACCGTGATCGCTATGTCGGCGATCCGGACTTCGTGACGGTGCCGGTCGATGGCCTGCTGGATCCCCAGTACGTCGCCGAGCGCGCCAAGCTGATCACCGACAAGGCCGGCGCCGCGCCGCCGTTCGGCCACCCGAAGGGCGCGCCGAAGGTCGGGATCGACATGACCCACGAGCCCGGCGGCACCACCCACCTCGTCGTCGTCGACCCGCAAGGCAATGTGGTGTCGATGACCACGACGGTCGAGAGCATCTTCGGCAACGGCCGGATGGTCGGCGGCTTCTTCCTGAACAACCAGCTGACCGACTTCTCGTTCTCGCCGAAGGAGAAGGACGGCGCCCCGGCGGCCAACGCCATCGCGGCGGGCAAGCGGCCGCGCTCCTCGATGGCTCCGATCATCGTGCTGGACAAGAAGGGCAAGTTCCTGGCCGCCGTCGGCTCGCCGGGCGGCAACGCCATCCTGTCCTATAATCTGAAGGCCATGGTCGGCGTGTTCTACTGGGGCCTGAACATGCAACAGGCTGTCTCGCTGCCAAACGTCGTGGCGCGGGGCGAGACCTATTCGGGCGACGCCGACCTGTTCGGTCCTGAGATGCTGGCGGCGCTGAACGCGCGGGGCGTCAACGTCAAGGTCGGCCAGATCGAGGGCTCGGGCCTGCAGGGCGTGATCGTTCGCCCGGGCAACATGCTGGAAGGCGGCGCCGACCCCCGCCGCGAGGGCGTGGCGAAGGGGCTCTAATCGCTAAAGTCAGGTGCGGGCCTGGTGCTCTTCCAGGCCCGCCTCGACCTCGGCGCGGGAGAAGACCTCCTCCTGGCCGTCGATCAGCAGCTCGGCGTCGGCGGCTTCCTGGACCTGGACCATGGCCGCCACGCGGCGCAAGGCGGTCGGGGCGTCGGGTGCCTCGACCGTGATCTCGTGAATGGGCGCGAGGTCGGGCGAAGCGCCCAGCTTCACCGCGATGGTCCAGGTGGTCGTCATCGCAAGGCTCCTAGGGATCAGTTCGCCGAGGCGTCGGCGCGATCGTCAGGCTCGGGCAGCGGCTCGGGAACGCCGGCCAGTGTCAGATCGAACACCGAACCGCCCGGTCCGGTTTCCACCAGCACCAAGTCTCCGCCATGACCCTGGGCCAGCTCGCGCGCGATGGCCAGACCCAGGCCCGTGCCGCCGCGCCGCGCCGAGCCCACGAACGGCTGGAACAGGTTGGCCCGCGCCCGCTCGGGAACGCCGGGGCCATCATCCGACAGGCGCAGCACGCTGGCGCCGTCGGCGCGGCGCAGCTCGACGAACACCTTGCCCTTGCCGCCCCGATCCGGCGCGCCCTCGATCGCCTCGCGGGCGTTGCGCAGCAGGTTCGTGAGAATGCGGTGCAGCTGGTCCGGATCGGCCAGCACCTGCTCGCGCGGATCGATCACCGTCTCCAGAGTCACGCCCTTGGCGGTCAGGCCCGCATCCTCGGCCGCCATGTCCAGCGCCGGCCGCAGCGGCGTCGGGCGGACCACCGGCGCGGGCTCCTTGGACTTGCCATAGGCCATGACATCCGAGGCCAGGGTGATGGCGCGGTCCAAGGCGCGCTCCAGGCGCGGCAGGGCCTGGGCCACCTTCGGGTCGCCCAAGGCGGCCAGACGATCCGAAGCCATCTGGGCGCTGGTCAGCATGTTGCGCAGGTCGTGATTGATCTTGGCCACGGCCTCGCCCAGCGCGGCCAGGCGCGCCTTGGACGCCAGCGCCGCCAGCAGGTCGGACTGCATGCGATCGAGTTCCAGCTCGGCGCGGCCGATCTCGTCGCGGCGATTGGAGGGAACCAGACGCGCGGCCGGATCGTCCGGATCGCCGCGGAAAGCCTCCATCGCCCGGGTGATGCGCTGCATCGGCCGGACCAGGAAGATGTTCAGGAAGGCGTAGACCAGGAGGCCCGCCAGACTGGCGACGAACAGGGTGACCCCAGCAAGCTGCCAGAGATACCCCACCAGCTTGGCCTTCAGCGGGGCGTCGGGCAGCACCACCTCGACGAACTCGGCCTTGCGGTAGCGCGGCTCGGCCATCACGCGGACCATGCTGCCCTTGGGGCTGGTCAAGGTGAAGAACGGGGCGGCGAGCCACGAACCCGGGTTCTGGCGGCGCAGGTCAACGAGGTACGGCGTGGTCTCGAACGGCTGCTTGGGCGGCAAAACAAGGCGCCGGGCGCCGTCGACCTGCACGGCCACGGTCACCGCCCCGGCCTGGTCGAACATCTGGTTGGCGACAGCGTCGCTGACCCGCAGCTCCGGATCGGACTCGGCGATGGTCGAGGCCAGTTCGCCGGCCCGCACGCGGTCCAGCAGCCACTGCTCCTCATAGGCCGCCAGGGCCGGCGGCAGGATCAGCAAGCCGCCGAACGCGACCACCACCAGGGTGAACAGCAGCAGGCGCGCCGACAGGCCGCCCGGCCACGGAAAACGTTTCCGGGGCGCGGCGGTCTCAGTCTCTGACGGCGAAACCGTTTCGACCATCCGGGGCGGCTACTTCTCGTCCAGCGGCGCGGCCAGGCGCCCGTTACGCCAATGGCGCCACAACGGCGGCAGAAAGGCCAGCACGCCCATGCCGATGATCGGCAGATAGATGCGCGGCGAGAACAGGGTCTCCAGCGTCACCGGCCCGCCCTTGGCGAAGATGTGGCCCAACCCCGCGCCGATCCCCGCATAGACGAACGAGCTTGGGATCATGCCCAGGATCGAGGCCAGGATGAAGGTTCGCGCCCGGATGTTCATGACGCCCGCCGCCACATTGACCACCAGCAAGGGAAACGCGGGGATCAGGCGAAGGGTCAGCAGATAGTTGAAGGCGTCGCCCTTGAAGCCCGCCTCGACCTTGGCCAGAAACGCGGTCGGCTTCTTGCGCAGCATGTCGCCAAAGGCCGTGCGGAAGACGAGATAGGTGATGGTCGAGCCGCCGGTGGCGCCGGTCACGGCCGCGAAGCCGCCGCCGATCGGGCCGAACAGGAAGCCCCCGGTCAGCGACAGGATCAGCGCGCCCGGCAGCGAGATCGCCACCGAGCTGACGTAGATGGCCAGATAGATTGCCGCGCACAGCAGCGGCTTTTCGTGGGCGAAGGCCTGCAGCGCCGCGCCGCGCGCGCGCAGCTCTTCCAGCGAGATGTGGTCGGCCAGGCCGCTGGCGAAGGCGACGACAAACAGCACGACGATCAGCGCCAGGGGCCCGAAACGGCGCAGCAGCGTCAGGGCCCGGTCGCGCGTCATGCGGCGCCGACCGCGTCTTGCACGGCCGCGAAGCCGTCGGCCCGCAAGCGCGCGGCCAGCTCGCGCTTGATCCGCGTGACGAGGCCCGGCCCGCCATAGACCAGCGCCGAATAAAGCTGCACGGCCTGGGCGCCGGCGCGGATCTTGGCGTAGGCGTCCGCGCCGCTGGCGACGCCGCCGGCGCCGATCAAGGCCACGCGGCCCGCCGAGGCGGCGTGGAAGCGCTTGAGCACAGCGGTCGACGCCTCCAGGAGCGGCGCGCCCGACAGGCCGCCGCTCTCGCCGGCCAGAGGCGACTTCAGGGTCTCCGGGCGGGCGATGGTGGTGTTGCTGACGATGATCGCGTCGAGTTTCGCGTCGACCACCGTCTCGACGATCGCCTCGACCTCGCCGTCTTCCAGGTCGGGGGCGACCTTCAGGAAGATCGGATAGTCGCTGCCTGACTGAGCCTTCAGGCCCGCCCTCGCCTCGGCCAGGCGGCCCAGCAGCTCCTCCAGCGCGGCCTTGGTCTGCAGCGCGCGCAGGCCGGGGGTGTTGGGCGAGGAGATGTTGGCGGTGAAATAATCCGACAGGCCCCACAGGCGCGTCAGGCCGGTGACATAGTCCTGGATGCGGTCGGTCGCGTCCTTGTTGGCCCCGATATTGGCGCCCACGACACCGCCGCGGCCCTTGCGGACGGACAGGCGACGGGCGAACGGCTCCAGCCCGCCATTATTGAAGCCCATGCGGTTGATCACCGCCTGGTCTTCGGTCAGGCGGAACAGGCGCGGGCGCGGATTGCCGGCCTGGGCCAAGGGCGTAACGGTGCCCGCCTCGACGAAGCCGAAGCCCGCGGCCAGCATGGCGTCGGGAACCTCGGCGTTCTTGTCGAAGCCGGCGGCCAGGCCGATGCAGTTGGGTAGCAACAGGCCCGCCAGCTGGATCGCCAGGATCGGATCATCCGGGCCGGCGTCGCGCGGTCCCAGCCCCAGCTTCAGCCCCTTGATGGCCAGGCCGTGCGCGTCCTCGGGATCGAAGGCGTGCAGGGCGCGGGCGGCGACGTCGTGAAGGCTCATGCGGAAAGAACGCCCAACTGCGGCACGCCGTCGGCGTCCAGATCAAGATCACGCTGGCTGACGACCTCGCTGACCAGCAGCGGCCGATAGAGGTGGGGGAACAGCGCCCCGCCGCGCGAGGCTTCCCATTTCAGGGCCTCGCCCAGCCCCTCGGCCTCGACGCCCAGCAGGACGAGGCCGGCCTGGCCCTTGAACCACTTGGCGGCGGTCTCTTGCGCCTGGTCGGCGCCGGAGAGGTGGATAAAGCCGTCGGCCAGATCAACGGCCGAGCCCTCGAAGCGGCCGGCGGCCTGGGCGGTCGCCCACTCGGCCCGGGACAGGATCTTGTAGATCAGGGTCATTCGCCGCCGGCTCCGCCGTTCTCATGAGCGTAGAAGAGATGCTCCAGCACCGGCGCGCTCTGTCCATTCCAGCCGAAGACGACGACCGTGGCCGTCGGGAAGCGGCCGCGCAGCTTGTTGGTCTGGATCGGCGAGGCGCCGCCCTGGACCGCGAGCCGGAGCGCCATTTCGTGCAGGCCCGGATTGTGACCGACCACCATCACCGTCCCGGCGCCGTCGCCGTGGTCGTCCAGCGTCTGCAGGATGTCTTCCGGATCGGCGTGATAGAGATCGCGCAGATGCTCGACCCGCGCCTTCTGGTCATGAGCCATCAGCACCCGCTCGGCCGTCTCGCGCGTGCGTCGCGCCGAGGAGACCAGCAGCAGGTCGGGCGCGATGCCGGCCTCGGCCAGGATCCGCCCCATGACGGCGGCGTCGGCGCGGCCGCTGTCGACCAGCGCGCGCTCGAAGTCGCCGCCGCTTTGGGCGTGCCGCTCGGCCTTGCCGTGGCGCATCAGGATCAGTCGGTCCATGGCGTCCTCCATAGCCGCACCTTGGCTTGGCAGGAAGCGGGCGGTTGACACCTTCTTCGCCAAGCGCTCCAAGGCGGGCATGGCTGCGCTCGATCCGATCACGCCCGCCGCTCCGCCTAGTGGCGGGGGAACCTGGCGGTTTCCCGCGAACGAACCGCTGCGGCTGGATTCCGGCGCGGTGCTGGAAGGCCTGGAGATCGGCTACCAGACCTACGGCCAGCTCAACGCCGACAAGTCCAACGCCATCCTGATCTGCCACGCCCTGACCGGCGACCAGTTCGTGGCCTCGCCGCATCCGACGACGGGCAAGCCTGGCTGGTGGCTGCGCATGATCGGGCCCGGCAAGCCGCTGGACCCGAACAAGCACTTCATCATCTGCTCGAACGTGATCGGCGGCTGCATGGGCTCGACCGGCCCCGCCTCGATCAATCCGGCGACCGGCAAGGCCTATGGCCTGACCTTCCCTGTCATCACCATCGCCGACATGGTCCGCGCCCAGGCCATGCTGGTGAAGGCGCTGGGCGTCGAGACCCTGTTCGCCGTGATCGGCGGCTCGATGGGCGGCATGCAGGCCCAGCAGTGGGCGGTGGACTATCCCGAGCGCCTGTTCAGCGCCGTGGTGCTGGCCTCGGCCTCGCGCCACTCGGCCCAGAACATCGCCTTCCACGAGGTGGGCCGCCAGGCGATCATGGCCGATCCCGACTGGCGCGGCGGCGCCTATGCCGAGCACGGCGTCCAGCCTAGCAAAGGCCTGGCCGTCGCGCGGATGGCCGCGCACATCACCTATCTGTCCGAGCCGGCCCTGCAGCGGAAGTTCGGCCGCGAGCTGAAGCGCGACGGCCTGTCCTGGGGCTTCGACGCCGACTTCCAGGTCGAGAGCTACCTGCGCCACCAGGGGGCAAGCTTCGTCGATCGCTTCGACGCCAACAGCTATCTCTACATCACCCGGGCCACCGACTATTTCGACATCGCCGCCGCCCATGGCGGGGTGCTGGCCAAAGCGTTCACCGGGGCGCGGAACGTGCGGTTCTGCGTGCTCAGCTTCACCAGCGACTGGCTGTATCCGACCGCCGAGAGCCGCCATCTGGTGCGCGCCCTGACCGCCGCCGGCGCCAAGGCCGCCTTCGTCGAGATCGAGAGCGACAAGGGCCACGACGCCTTCCTGCTGGATGAGCCGGTGATGGACTCGGCCCTGGCCGGGTTCATCAGTTCGGCCGAGCGCGATCGGGGGCTGGCGTGACGATCATCCGCGAGGACTTCCGCGAGATCCTGCGCCTGGTGCGGCCTGGCTCACGCGTGCTGGACGTGGGCTGCGGCGAGGGCGCGCTGCTGGATCTCCTGGCGCACGAGAAGCAGATCGACGGCCGCGGCCTGGAGCTCAGCGCCAGCGGCGTGGCGGCCTGCATGGCGCGCGGGCTGTCCGTCGTGCAGGGCGACGCCGACCAGGACCTCGATCACTTCCCCGATCGCTCGTTCGACTATGCGGTGCTGTCCCAGACCCTGCAGGCGACGCGCAATCCGCGCCATGTGCTGAACGAGCTGCTGCGGATCGCCGAACGGGCCATCGTCTCGTTCCCGAACTTTGGCCACTGGCGGGTGCGCTGGTCGCTGCTGAGCCGGGGCCGGATGCCCGAGACCAAGGCCCTGCCCCTGCCCTGGTGGTCGACGCCGAACATCCACCTGTGCACCCTGGCCGACTTCATGGCCCTGACCGAGGACCTGAACCTGCGCGTGGACGCCTGCGCCGCCTTCGCCGGCAAGGGCGCGGCGCGGCCGATCGACCCGACCAAGGCGATCGAGAACTGGCGCTCGGAAAGCTGTCTCTTCATGCTCAGCCGCAACGGCGGACCCGCGATACGGGAACCTTCGCCGGGCTCGGGCGATCTCTTCGGCGGATGAAGACGCTTCGTCTCATGACGTACAACGTCCACCGCTGCGTGGGCGCCGACCGCAAGCTTGACGTCGAGCGTGTGGCCGAGGTGATCGCCGCCGAGAAGCCGGACGTGGTGGCTCTGCAGGAGCTGGACGTCCGTCGCGCCCGCACGCGCGGGGTCGACCAGGCCCATCGCCTGGCGGAGCTGCTGAAGATGAGCTTCCACTTCCACCCGGCCATGGCCGTGGAGGAGGAGCTCTATGGCGACGCCATCCTCACCGCCCTGCCCGAGCGCCGGATCAAGGCCAAGGGCCTGCCGCTCTATCGCCGCGTGCCGGGCCTGGAGCCGCGCGGCGCGCTGTGGGTCGAGGTCGAGGTCGGCGGGACCAAGGTCCAGATCATCAACACGCACCTGGGCCTGGTGCCCCAGGAGCAGAAGCGCCAGGCCGCCGCCCTGCTGGGCCCGGACTGGATGGGCGATGACGCCTGGGTCGCGCCAGGGGTGGTGCTGGGCGACTTCAACGCCACGCCCTATTCGGCGACCTACCGGATGCTGAGGACCGCTTTGCGCGACGCCCAGGCGCCGTCGCCGGCCTGGCCGCGCCCGGCGACCGCGACCTTCCCATCCAGCTTTCCGTTCATGCGGATTGACCACGTCTTTCTGACGAAGGGTCTGGAAACACGCGGCGTACGCTCGCCCTACGACGCCCGCGCCCGCGTCGCCTCCGACCACCTTCCGCTGGTGGTCGAGCTGGAGATCACGGCTGCAGACGCTCCGGCGGCGCAGGGGGCGGAGCGGTAAGCCGCGCCAGATCACGTTTCAGGCGGGCGCGGCGCCCCCACGGCCGCCAGGCGTCGTCGGGCGCGATGGCGTCGCCCAGGCTCCAGTCCGCGATGAACTTCTGGATGCGGCCCAGCTTGCGGACCGGCGCCGGCCGCAGGCGGCGGGGCGGGCCGCCATGGACGTCCAGCGCGTTGATCGCCGCCGCCAGACCGCCTTCGCGCTCCATGGCCTCCAGCACCTCGGTCGCCGAGCGGTCGATGAAGTGGCCCACCAGCCGCCCGAGGAACGCCCTGACGGTCTCGCGCTCCAGATCGGTGCGCGCCTCGAAGGCCAGGTCGCACTCGCTGTCGAGGCCGATCGAGCGATTGTTGAGGTTGGCCGAACCGATCCGCAGCAGCCGGTCGTCGATGATCGTGACCTTGGAATGGACGATGATCGGCCCGCCCTGCGGCGTATGGGCCGAGAAGGCCGAGAAACGATGGTGAATATCGACCTCGCGCAAGCGGTTGATCGCCGCCGTCCGGGCGCTGTCCATGGTCATCTGGTCGAAATAGCTGGGACTGCGCGCCGGGCCGATCGTGACCACCTCGGGCCCGTCCGGCTCGAACAGGCGCTCGGCCAGGGCTTCGACGATGATCGGCGAGGTCAGGTACTGGTTCTCAAGATAGATCAGCCGCCGCGCGCTGCGGATCGCCGCCAGGTGCAGCAGCAGGCATTCGGTGATCTCAGGACGCCCCCGCCACTCCGCCGAGGTGCGGGCCACCGCGACCGGCAGCCGACGAAGGTCCGGCGTCAGGTGATCGGGCCAGGGGGTGACCCCGGGCCGGTGCGGCCGCTCGATCGTATCGCCGCCCGAGGCCCGCCAGCGATCGATGAACAGGTCGGCCATCGCCTCGGCGGCGCGGCCGTCGACCAGCATCGAAACCTCGTGGCGCGGCGGGTAGTGGCGGCCGGTCGGCAGGCGGCGCAGGGGATTATTGTCCAGGTGCCGACAGTCGTCCCAGCGATCCACGCCGATGTCGCCGCCGCTGACCAGCGCCGTGACGCCGTCGATGATCACCGCCTTCTGGTGGTGACAGGCGCTGGCGGGAAGGGTGGCGTCCAGGCGGTACTTGACCCGCGAGCCGGCGAAGAAGGCCGCGCCGCGATGGGGGCCGAACAGCTGTGAGGCGGCGATCGGGAACGGCATGTCCCAGGTCAGCACCCGCACGTCCAGCGCCGGGTTCAGCGCCGCCTGCCGACGCAGGATCAGGCCGACACGGTCGGCCTGAGTCGGATCGCGGCTCTTGCGCACGCGATCGGGGTCGAGCCGCGTCAGCGGATCGAACACCCAGGCCAGGATCCAGATCGACTTCCTGGCCGACAGCAGAAGCGGCTTGAGCGCGTCGAACGTCTCGTCGTTGTCGATCATCAGGGCCACGCGGTCGGCGGCCTCGACGCGCCAGCAGGTCTGGCCCGGCTCAAAAACGGAAGAAGCTGAATCCATGTCGCCCTGAACGCCGTGAACCTGGACAACGCGCGGAGCCTAGCTATGGCTCCGCTTCAAGGCGAGGTCGTGTCGAAAGACGTCCGGACGCTATCCGGCGATGGCGGCCGCGTCACGCTCGCCGGTGCGAATGCGCAGGGCCTGTTCCAGGTCCATGACGAAGACCTTGCCGTCGCCGATCTTGCCGGTGTTGGCCGTGCGCTGCAGGGCCTCGATCACGGGCTCGAGGACGTCGGTGGGCACGGCGATTTCCAGCTTCACCTTGGGCAGCAGCTTCACCTCGTATTCGGCGCCGCGATAGACCTCGGTCTTGCCCTTCTGGCGGCCATAGCCGCGCACCTCGGTCACGGTCAGGCCCGACGCCCCCGCCTCGGTGACCGCTTCGAGCACCGCGTCCAGGCGGCTCGGCTTAATCACGGCGACGATCATCTTCATGGCGGGCTCTCGCGAACAACAGGTGGTTGCGACTCCAAGCTAGGCGTCCGGAGGCCCGGCTCCAAGCCCGTTCGCGCTCAAGGCTTGCTCGGCGCCTTATGAACGGGCGCCGGACGCTCCTTGCCGTGGCGCACGGGGGCCGGGCCGGCGGGACTGGGCAGCAGCACGCCCGGGGCGAAGACCCGCGCCGGCGCCTTACGCCCTTGCGGCTTCACGGCGAAGGTCTGCTTGATCGCCTCCATCAGGATCACGCCGGCGAAGCGCGGCCAGAGGCGCGCCCCAACCTGCTCGAAGCCCTCGGCCCAGCCCGACATGGCGGCGAAGGGCGGCACGTAGAGCGCCCGCGTCCAGCCGGCTGGCTCCAGCCCCGCCTCGCGGATCAAGCTCTCCAGCTGGCCGCGGCTGTAGGGACGGCCGTGCCCGAAGGGCGTGCCCTCGGCGCCGGTCCAGACGCCGTCGCGCGACGAGACCGCCACGATCAGGCGGCCGGTCGGGGCCATGACCCGCCCGATCTCGGCCAACAGGGCGGCGGGATCATCGGCCTCTTCCAGCGCATGGACGGCCAGGACGCGATCGAACAGGGCGTTGGGCAGCGGCAGCGCCGTCTCCTCGACCAGGCAGGCCTGGTTGCGGGCGCCGTGCGGCCAGACCTCGACGCCCTGCTGGGCCGGCATGGCCGCCACCACCCGACGAGCGTTGGCCCGGGCCGCGTCCAGGAACGGCGTGGCGTAGCCAAGACCCAGCACGTCGAGGCCCCGGGTGTCGCCCCAGGCTTCCTCGACCTTTCGCGTGAGCATGGTCCGGGCCGCGCGCCCCAGCGGGGCGGCGTAGAAGGCCCTGAGATCGAGCACGTCGCGGCGCATTGAGTCTCCCGAGCTTGGAGGTCATCCTTGTATTCGCGCCCGCGTCGTGGCGATAGAGCTTGCGCCATGCCGATCACCGTCCACCAGTTCCCTTGCCTGTCCGACAACTACGGCTTTCTCGTCCGCGACGAGGCCAGCGGCCAGGTCGCGACGATCGACACGCCCGACGCCGAGGCGATCCTGGTCAAGCTGGGCGAGCTGGGCTGGACGCTGGACCTGATCCTCAACACCCACTGGCACCCGGATCACGCCGGCGGCAACGCGGCGCTGAAGGCGGCGACCGGCGCGACGATCGCGGGCCCCGAGGAGGTGACCCGGATCGCGCCGCTGGATCGCGCGCTCAAGGACGGTGATGTGATCATGCTGGGCGAGACCCGCTTCGACGTGCTGGACACGGGCGGCCACACCCTGGGCCACATCAGCTATCACGACGCGGCCGACGGGATCGCCTTCGTCGGCGACACCCTGTTCGCCCTGGGCTGCGGCCGCCTGTTCGAGGGGACGGCCGAGCAGATGTGGACGTCGCTGTCGCGCCTGGCCGCCCTGCCCGACCAGACCACCGTCTATTGCGCGCACGAATACACCGCCTCGAACGCCCGCTTCGCGCTGTCGGTCGACAGCGACCCGGCGCTGAAGGCGCGGGCCGACGCCGTGTTCGCCGCCCGCGAGCGGGGCGAGCCGACCGTACCCACCACCATCGCCGCCGAGAAGGCGACCAATCCGTTCCTGCGCGCGCCCCTGCTACGCCCCGACAAGGCCTCGGCCGCCGAGGCCTTCGCCGAGATCCGCGCCGCCAAGGACAGCTTCAAGGGATGAGTGAGAGCGTGATGGATAGAGCTGTCGCGGGCGACCTGGGCGCCAAGGAGATCATCCGGATGCTGGACCTCCAGCCGCACCCGGAAGGCGGCTGGTACCGCCAAACCTTCCAGGACGAGCCGGGCCCCGACGGGCGCGCGAAGTCGACCTGCATCTACTTCCTGCTCGAGGCCGATCAGGTCTCGGTCTGGCATCGCGTCGACGCGGTCGAGACCTGGCACTGGTACGCGGGCGCGCCGATCTCGATCAGCCTGTCGCCGCCCGACGGCAAGGGCGTCACCGCCTATGTGCTGGGGCCGGATCTGCGGGCCGGCTGCCGTCCCCAGGTGGTCGTGCCGACCTCTTGGTGGCAGACCGCCGTCAGCCTGGGCGCCTGGACCCTGGTCGGCTGCACCGTCGCGCCGGGCTTCAGGTTCGAAGGCTTCGAAATGGCCGCGCCGGACTGGGCGCCGTCCCGCGCCTAAATCCCGGGCGCAGGCCGCGACTTTTCGCCGCAGAGCTTCTTTTTAATACCCAAACTGGGCAACTTAGTCGCATGGCTTTGCCATTGCAGGCGTGCAATCCTTTTCAAGTCAGCCCAAAGGCTGACGCAGGGGGAGTTGCTTTAAAGATGTCCGAAGAGTTCGTGAACGTTCGTGCTGTCCATCGCTACGCGACCGATTACATGTTGCGTTGGGTGGAGATCGCGAATGAAGTCCATCACGCGGACATTCTGTACAGCCTTGTCTTCACGACACTTTGGGCCGGCAACACCTCGCACCTGCGCGGCTCGGTCTATTCCGAACTTGAGGACGTGCCGCCCGATCACGAGCGTCGCCCGCTGACGGTGCGCCAGGTCGCGGACTCGCTCGGCCTCCCCTACGAGACCGTCCGCCGCCGGTTCGTCGAGATGCTGGATCGCGGCGTCGCCAAGCGCGTGGGCCGCGAAGGCTTCATCGTGCCGCAGGAAGTGTTTGCCAAGCCCGAGTTCATGCACAGCCTGCGCCGCTCGCACCAGAGCCTGATGCGCTTCCTCAAAGAGCTGAAGTCGGTCGGCGTGGACGCCGGCTGACCGCCCTTCTCTCAAGCGCTTTCGCGGACAACCAGCTCAACCGGCGAGATGGTCGATGGAGAGGCCACGCCCTCCATGCGGCGGAACAGCAGATCGACCATGATCCGCGCGCCCGCCTCCAGGTCCTGACGGATCGTGGTGAGCGGCGGCGTGCTGTGCTGAGCCAGCAGGATGTCGTCGAACCCGACCACCGCCACGTCGCCTGGCACGCTCTTGCCCGCCCGCTGCAGCGTCGTCAGCGCGGCCAGGGCCAGGACGTCGGAGAAGGCGAACACGGCGTCGAAAGCGACGCCCGAGGCCAGAAGGCCCTCCATCGCTCTCTGCGCGTCACAGCGGGTGTAGTGCGACCGGATCACCAGCGCGGGATCGAACGCCACGCCTGCCTCCTCAAGGCCCTTGCGGTAACCCTCGAACCTCTGAGTCGCCTCGGGCGCGTCGATCTCGCCCAGGAAGGCGATCCGGCGCCGCCCCCGCGCGATCAGATGCGACACGGCCAGGCGGCCGCCCTCGCGATTGTCGCTGCCGACCAGGCAGTAGCGGTGCCCCGGCATCGGAGCGCCCCAGACAACCATCGGGCGATAGGTGTCGGCGACGCTGTTGAGCGCTTCATGCTGGGTGCTCTGGCCGATGATCAGCAGGCCGTCGGCGCGGTGTGACTGAATGATCCTGTCCAGCCAGCCCGGCTCGGTGGTGATCACCTTGTTCAAGAGCACCAGATAGTCGCGGCGCGTGATCTCGTCGGCGAGGCGACCGACCATCTCCAGAAAGAACGGATCGGAGATCATCTGCCCGGCTTCGTGGGCCAGGGGAATGATGACGCCGATGGTGTCGGTCTTGCGCAGGCGCAGGCTGCGGGCCGACTGGTTGACGACATAACCGTGAGTCTGGGCGATCTCGACGATCTGGTCGCGCAGGGTCTTGGGGATCAGCGGATTGCCGGCCAGAGCCCGCGAGACCGTCGAGATCGACACCCCCGCCATACGAGCGATGTCGGCCATCTTCAGGCGGCCGCGCTCGGGAGCCAGAACGAGATCGGGGCTATCCATGACGACCAGAGAGACCTTGCGCACGAGAAACGCCCGCGCGAACGCCGCCGCCGGCCAGGCGGGACGCGCACGGACATGCTTTCAAGAACGCTGGTATCGGCCGAGGGTAAACACGACCTAAGGCTTTATGGTTACGCCGACGCGATCTTAGGTCCTAGCGGTCCATCACCTTGATGATGCGCTTGGACGACGGGCGGCCCGCCAGGCCGTTCCCAGGGGCGTAGGTGACGATCAGCGAGCCGTCCTTCAACTGCGCGCCGGGCTTTCGGCCTTCGGTCAGCAGCACGCGCCCGACCTTCGAGAGCAGCGATCGGTCGCCCTTGCGCGCCGCCGCCTCGAACGCCTCGGCCGTCACGATGGCGGAATCGGCGATCAGGACGGAGGTCTCGGGGCGAGCGTCTTCCAGCGTGGCGAACTCGATCTGGCGCTGGGCGGCTCGACTGGCGCGATTGGCCGCGATGACGAGGCGCTGGAACAAGGCGGCGACCGACAGGACCGCCGGGGGTTGGATCGAGGACGCCCGGCCGGACAGGGCGGCCGCCGCGCCCATCGGCACGTCGTCGGTGAACAGGATCACCCCACCCAGCTTGGTGACCCGCAGGACCGGCTCGCCCAGGTCGTTGCGATAGATGACGTCGCCGCGCGAGGCTGGCTGGGGCGACAGCACCCAGACCTCGGTGCTGTTGTCGAACTTGATCAGAGGCTGGGGCGCGGCCTTGTCGAAGACGAAGGTCCCGCCCGTTTCGGAGACATAGCGCGCGACCGGCGGCGCCGCCACGCGCCGCGCCTCGGCCGCGCCGCGATGCCCCAGCAAAGCGTCCCGCAGCGAATGCGGCAGCTGCTGAGCGTTCGCCGCCCCCGCCATGAGCATCAGAGCGAGGATCGACAGGGCCGCTTTCGCCCCGCTCACGCTCAACTCCGCCTTACAGAATTTCATGCGATCCGTACTGCCCGCCGACTGGGGCGAATCTTGGACGGCAAAGCGTCGTTCCCCCGAAGACGGGCGCATGAGGCCAAAACGCCACAGTCGCCGTCAAGCCCGAGTTCGGGGGACGCGGTCGATACGGAGCGGCCGATCAGGCCATGTATTGACCGCCGTTGAGGCTGAGCGTGGCGCCCGTCACGAAGCCCGCCCGCTCGCCGGCCAGGAACGAGACCATGTCGGCGATCTCCTCACCCTTGCCCAGGCGGCCGACGGGGATGCCGGCGATGATGCCGGCCAGCACGTTCTCGGGCACCGCGGCCACCATCTCGGTGTCGATGTAGCCGGGGCAGATCACGTTGACGGTGACGCCCTTCTTGGCGTTCTCAAGCGCCAGGGCCTTGGTGAAGCCGATCAGGCCGGCCTTGGCCGCCGAATAGTTGGTCTGGCCCATCTGGCCCTTCTGGCCATTGATCGAGCTGATGTTGACGATCCGCCCCCAGTTGCGCTCGCGCATGCCCTCGATCACCGGGCGGGTCATGTTGAAGGCCGAGTCCATGTTGACCCGGATCACTTCCGACCACTGATCATAGGTCATCTTGTGCAGCATGCCGTCGCGGGTGATGCCGGCGTTGTTGACCAGGATGTCGATCGGCCCAAGCTCGGCTTCGACCTTTTTCACGGCGGCCTGGCAGTCGTCGAACGAGCCGACATTGCCCTTCACCACCATCACGCCCAGCTCCTTGGCGCAGGCCTCGGCGGCGGCCTCGTTGCCGGAGTAGCCGGCGGCCACCTTGTGACCGTCGGCGATCAGGCGCTCACAGATCGCCCGGCCGATACCGCGGGTCCCGCCCGTCACGAACGCAACTCTCGTCATTTCTCTCTCCCGATTATTGTTTTTGGTTCGTCGTCACCACGCGTCCGCCCCTTGGCCGGACGGACGCGCGTCCCCGGTGACTTCAGACGGTCAGACCGCCTCGACGCACATGGCCACGCCCATGCCGCCGCCGATGCACAGCGTGGCGAGGCCCTTCTGGGCGCCCGAACGCTTCATCTCGTGCAGCAGGGTGGTCAGCACCCGCGCGCCCGAGGCGCCGATCGGGTGGCCGATGGCGATGGCGCCGCCGTTGACATTGACCTTGGCCGGGTCGAGGCCCAGCTCGCGGACCACGCACAGCGACTGGGCGGCGAAGGCTTCGTTGCTCTCGACAAGGTCGAGATCGGCCACCGTCCAGCCGGCCTTTTCCAGGGCCTTCTTGCTGGCGGGGATCGGCCCCGTGCCCATGATCTCGGGCTCGACGCCGGCGTTGGCCCAGGACGCGATGCGCGCCAGGGGCTTCAGGCCGCGCGCCTTGGCTTCCTCGGCGCTCATCAGCACCAGGGCGGCGGCGCCGTCGTTGAGGCCCGAGGCGTTGGCGGCGGTGACCGAGCCGTCCTTGGTGAAGGCTGGCTTCAGGCCAGAGATGCTCTCCAGCGTCACGCCGTGGCGGATGTATTCGTCCTTGTCGACGACCGTGTCGCCCTTGCGGCCCTTGATCGTGACCGGCGCGATCTCGTCGTCGAACTTGCCAGCCTTCTGGGCGGCCTCGGCCTTGTTCTGGCTGGCGACGGCGAACTTGTCCTGGTCCTCGCGAGTGATCTGCCAGCGCGAGGCGATGTTCTCGGCCGTCTGGCCCATGTGATAGCCGTGGAAGGCGTCCCACAGGCCGTCCTTGATCATGGTGTCGACGAACGCCAGGTCGCCCATCTTCTGGCCGCCGCGCAGGTTCTGGGCGTGCGGCGCCTGGCTCATGCTTTCCTGCCCGCCGGCCACGACGACCTTGGCGTCGCCGGCCGCGATCTGCTGAGCCGCCAGCGCCACGGCGCGCAGACCCGAGCCGCACAGCTGATTCAGGCTCCAGGCTGGGCTTTCGACCGGGATCCCGGCCTTGACCGAGGCCTGACGCGCCGGCCCTTGGCCCGCGCCCGCCTGCAGCACCTGGCCCAGGATCACCTCGTCGACGTCATTCGGCTGAAGGCCGGCGCGCGAGATGGCGGCCTCGATGGCGACCTTGCCCAGGTCCGACGCGGGCAGGCTGGACAGCGCCCCGTTGAATGAGCCGACCGGCGTGCGGGCGGCGGAAACGATGACGACGTCGCTCATGCGATAGCTCCCGTAACGATCCGAAGCGGCGCTTTCGCGAGTGCGGCGCCGTTGTTTTTGAGTGCAACACCACCTTGCACATCACTAACGCCTTCGTCATCAGCACATTTTCATGGCTTGATGACGACTCCAAGTCATCAGACCACTGGCGCCATGCCTTTGCATTCGCGATAGTGCGATGCGAAAAGCGGACGTAACCGCTGTCTAGGGAACGAAATGTCCGAGAACCCTGAAAAAGGCGAAACGGCCGCCGGGACCGAAAAAACGGCCGGCCAGCGCGTGATCATCAAGAAATACGCCAACCGTCGCCTCTACAACACAGCGTCTTCCTCGTACGTCACCCTGGAACACCTCTCGGAGATGGTGAAGGAAGGCGTCGACTTCGTGGTCTATGACGCCAAGACCAACGACGACATCACCCGCTCGGTGCTGACCCAGATCATCTTCGAAGAGGAAAACCGCGGCGGCGGCCAGAACCTGCTGCCGATCCAGTTCCTCCGTCAGCTGATCGGCTTCTACGGCAACTCCATGCAGGCCTTCCTGCCCTCGTACCTGGAGATGTCGCTGGAGAGCTTCACCAAGCAGCAGGAGCGCCTGCGCGGCCAGCTGGCCAACATGGCGCCGGGAAAGATGCCGGGGATGGGCGTCTATGAGGAGCAGATCCGCCAGAACATGGCGCTGTTCGACCGCGCCATGAAGATGTTCTCGCCGTTCGCCTATGTCCGTCCCGAGGACGCGCCCGCCCCGACGCCCGAGCCCGCTCCGGCGCCGCAGCCCGCCGCGCCGACCGACGACTCGCTGGCCGACCTCAAGCGTCAGCTGGCGGCGATGCAGGAGCAGATCGCCAAACTGGCCACCAAGTCTTAACCACGCCTGGCGAGACGTTCTTAACCGTCCTCTCTCTACCGTCCCTTGCATGAACGGCCCGATTGACCCCATTCGACGCCTTGGCCCCACGCGACGCGCCCTGCCCGCGCCGCGTGACGCCAGCCGTCATGAGGACGAGGAAGAGGTCGTGCCGACGGTCGAGGACGAGGACGAGCGCCCCGCCCCCGCGCCGCCGCGCCGCGAGGGCTTCGCCGCCTTCGCCGCCCATCTGATGGGCCAAGTCGGCCAAAAGCGCGGCCTGCGCGGTGGGCAGGAAGTGCTCAACACGGCCAGATCGACCTATCTCGGCACGGAATATTCCGGTCCCGCCGACCGCCGCCCCAAGGCCGGCCTGATCAAGAAGACCAATATCTAGCGCTTCAGGGCGGCCAGCTCGGCCTCCAGAACCGCGACCCGCGTCTCCAACGCCGCGATCCGCTGCGCGTCGCTGATCGGCGGCGGCCGCACGCCCGCGCGAGACGCCGCCTCGGCCGCCGAAACGCCCAGAAGCTCCGCGAAAACAGAGACTTCCCGCATCGACAGCTCGCGCTGATCCTTGAACGCCAGGGCCAACTCGGCCGGGCTCAAGCCCGCCGCGGCGGCCAGGACGGCGCGGTCCAGCCCGCGCTCGGCCAGGCGCGCGTCGTACCAGGCCTGGTCGAAGAACAGGGCCATCAGCGGCCGCCTTGGCGCGAAACTTGCTTAACCGCTGGGGAATTCAACGTCGCGAGCCCGTCATGCTGCCCCTCGCCATTCGCATCTTCGACATCACGGTCGTGGCCCTGATCTTCACGGCCTTGACCTAAGACCTAGCCCTAACCTAGGCGCTTTCCAGCAGCATCATCGTGCCCTGGCCGCCGTCGGCGCAGATGCTGACGATGGCGCGTTCGCCCTTCGGACGCGCGGCCAGCTCCTTCACCGTCTGACTGATGATCCGCGCGCCTGTGGCCCCGAACGGGTGGCCGAGCGCCAGGCTGCCGCCGTTGGGGTTCATCCGCTCGCGCGGGAAGGCCCCCATCGGCGCGGTCACCCCGGCCTTCTCACTCAGGAACTTGGCGCTCTCCCAGGCGGCGATGTGCGACAGCACCTGGGCGGCGAAGGCCTCGTGGATCTCCCACAGACCGATGTCGGCATAGGTCAGGCCGTTGCGCGCCAGCATGCGCGGCACGCCATAGGCCGGCGCCATCAGCAGCCCCTCATGGCGCAGGTCGATCGAGGTGACCTCGTAGTCCACCAGCCGCACCTTGGGCGTCTCTCCGGGCAGTTTTGACATGCCGGCCGCCGAGCCGACCCAAACCGCCGCCGCGCCGTCGGTCAGGGGCGAGGAGTTGCCGGCGGTCAGCGTGCCCTTGCCGCTGGTCTTGTCGAAGGCGGGCCCCAGCTTGGCCAGCTTCTCCAGCGAGGTGTCCTTGCGCGGGATGCTGTCGCGCTTGGCCTCGCCGACGGGGATGACCAGATCGTCGAAGAAGCCGTTCTCCCAACCCTTCACCGCGCCCTGGTGGCTGGCCAGGGCGATGGCGTCCTGGTCGGCGCGCGACAGGCTCCACTCCTTGGCCGTGATCTCGGTGTGCTCGCCCATGGAGAGGCCGGTGACTCGGTTGACCACCTTGGGGATGAACAGGCGCACGTCCTTGAGGTTCAGCGCGCCCAACGCCGCCAGCCGTTGCTGGCCGGTCCTGGCGTTCTGGAACTTGCGGATCCAGTCCGACAGGGCGACCGACAGCCCCAGTTGCACCCGGCTCATGCTCTCGACGCCGCCGACCAGGGCCAGATCGCGGCCGCGACCGTCGACCATGCCAGCCGCCTCGATCGCGCCGATCATGCTGGTCGAGCAGGCCATCACGGTCGAGAAGGCCGGGATCGTGGGATCGCCGCCCGCATCCAACAGCACCTCGCGCGCCAGGTTGCTCCAGGTCAGGTTCGGGATGACCGTACCCCAGATGGCGAAGTCCGGCTTGGCCTTGGCCAGCATCGCCTTGACCACCGGGACCGACAGGCCGATCGCGTCATGACCGGCCAAGGCGCCGTCGACCTTGGCGAACGGGGTGCGGACACCGGCCGCGAGCCACACGCCAGAGGCGGAAGAAGAAACGGCGGCCATGCGAAAGCTCCGGAGAGGGAAGGGTCTCCGCCCTATATGGGATCGCGATGCGGCGCTTGTCGAATTTCGCCGGCGCGGACGCCTGGACCGCACAAATCCTTGGCGCCGCGCGCCCGGCGGCTTAATCGGCGATCATGAGCACCGAACAAGACATCGACGCCCAAAGCCTGGACGCCAAGAAGGCCCGCGCCCGGGCGTGGTTCGAAAGCCTGCGCGACCAGATCTGCGCCGAGTTCGAACGCCTGGAAGACGAGGCCCCGGCGGACCTTTATCCCGGCGCGCCTGGCCGCTTCGAGAAGAAGCCCTGGACCCGCGAGGCCGGCGGCGGCGGGGTGATGGGCATGATGCACGGGCGCCTGTTCGAAAAGGTCGGCGTCCACGTCTCGACGGTGCACGGGACCTTTACGCCCGAGATGGCCAAGAACATGCCAGGCGCCGACCAGGACCCGCGCTTCTTCGCCACCGGCATCAGCCTGATCGCGCACATGACCAATCCGCGCGTGCCAGCCGTGCACATGAACACCCGCTTCATCGCCACGACGAAGAGCTGGTTCGGCGGGGGCGGAGACCTGACGCCCCTGCTCGGCTACCAGCGCCAGCAGGACTTCCCCGACGCCATCGACTTCCACGCCGCCTACCAGCGCGCCTGCGACAAGTACGATCCGGCCTGGCACGCCAAGTACAAGGCCTGGTGCGACGAGTACTTCTTCCTGCCGCACCGCAACGAGCCGCGCGGGATCGGCGGCATCTTCTACGACCACCACGACAGCGGCGACTGGGCGCGCGACTTCGCCTTCACCCAGGACGTGGGTCGCGCCTTCCTCGAGATCTATCCCACCCTGGTGCGTCGCCGGATGGGCGAGGCCTGGACGCCGGAAGAGCGCGAGCAGCAGCTGGTCCAGCGCGGCCGCTATGTCGAGTTCAACCTGCTGTACGACCGCGGCACGACCTTCGGCCTGAAGACCGGCGGCAATGTCGAGTCGATCCTCAGCTCCATGCCCCCGGCGGTGAAATGGCCGTAGCGCAGGCGTCGCTGGGCCGCAGGATTGCGTCCTTCGTCATCCTGTTCGCCCTCTACCAGTCGGCGGAGGGCGTCGGCGGCCTGCTGCTCCACAACGGCGCGGCTCAGGCGGTCCTGATGATCCTGGCCTTGCTGGTCGGCTGGCCGGTCGGGCGCTGGCTGCTCGGCTATCGCGGCTATGACGCCTACGCCCTGGACCTGAAGCCCGGCTGGCCGCGACTGGTCGCTTCCGGGCTGCTTCTGGCGGCGCTCGCCCGCCTCGCGACGATCTTCTGGGGCCTGGCCAACGGGACGTTCGTGCTGGGCGCGCCGCCCGCGTCGCACACCCCGATCTTCGGGATCGGCTTCATCCTGGGCGCGGCGCTATCGACCCTCGTCCCCTCGGTCGCCGAGGACATCCTGACCCGCGGCTTCTGGCTGAAGGCGGCGGGGCTCGCCTGGACCGGCCCGGCCTTCATCCTGGCGACCAGTGCGATCTATGTCCTGAACCACGTTTTCCGCCTGGGCGAAGGACCGGTCGAGTGGATACGGCTGTTCTGCTTCGGCCTGGCCTATGCCTGCGCGGCCTGGCGGTGGAAGAGCCTGTGGGCGGCCGTCGGCTTGCACTGGGGTTGGAACCTGACCAACGCCGTTCTGGACGGCTTCGTCACGATCGACGCCGCCCACCCGGCGGGCTCGCCCTGGCTGTCGGCCGGCGCACACCTGGTCATGGCGGCGCTGGTCCTGCTGTGGCCCAAGCGCGAGCTCGCCTAGGCGCCCGCCGCCTGCGCCAGGAAGCGGTTGATCCACTCGGCCATGCGGGCCCGGTCGTTGGCCTGGGCCAGGCTCGCGATCGCCGCATCGGCTTGTTCCTCGGAGAACCGCGTCCCACGCCGGGCCTCGATCAGGGCCGTGGCGTAGGCCGGATCGAACTCCGGGTGGAACTGCATCGAGATCGCCTTGGCCTCGTCGTAGGACAGGATGCCGTAGGGCGTGAAGGCGCTGCCCGCCAGGACCCGCGCGCCGGGCGGCGGCTCGACGACCTGGTCCTGGTGCGAGGCTGGCACGGCGACGGCGTCGGCGCCGTCCATCCACGGGGCGGGGTCGGTTACTTCATAGGCGTGCAGGCCAACGCCCCAGCCCTTCTCCGACTTCACGACCTTGCCGCCGAACGCCTCGGCCATGATTTGGTGGCCAAAGCACACGCCGACCAGCGGCGTCTCGCCCTTGGCCTGGCGC
This sequence comes from Caulobacter sp. X, assembly GCF_002742635.1. NCBI lineage: Bacteria > Pseudomonadati > Pseudomonadota > Alphaproteobacteria > Caulobacterales > Caulobacteraceae > Caulobacter > Caulobacter sp. X. Next base: position 1,913,317 of record NZ_PEGF01000001.1, read on the forward strand.
AAAAACGCCTTCAGCGGCTCTATCCAGGGCAGCGGGTCATAGACCCCCGCGGCCGAGCCGGTGATCACATAGGCGTCGTTCTCGGCCAGATCCTGGGGCAGCTCGCCGCGCTGAACGTCGTAGGTGCGATAGACATGGCCGGGTCCCAGCAGCGCCTCAAACATCGCGCCGTAACCGCCGTAGGCTTGCAGCAGGTCGCCCGGCGGTTCGCCAGTCTCGAGCAGGCCGATCTTCAAGCGCGCCTCCGTCATCTGGCTCAGTAGACCATGCCCTGGGCGACGGCCTTCAGGCGCTCGATGACGCTGAACTTGTCGTCGATGAAGTCCTGGTCGATCCACCAGAGTTCGACCTCGCGCATCACCTTGCCGACCATCGGCCCCTTGGGCACGCCCGCCTTCAGGATCTCCTCGCCGGTCAGCGGCAGGGCCGGCGGCGTCCAGGTCTCGGCCAGGGCCAACAGCGCGCGCCATTGCGGGGCGGTGGAAGCGCGCTCCGAACCGGCCCAGGCCAGCTTGACCTGGTCGCGGAAGGCGCGCGGGCCGATCGCGTAGATCGCCCGGCGGGCCTCGCGCGGGCTCATCCACGAGACGATCCTCGGGCCTTCGGTCTTGGCCTCGACAATGCGGTCGCGGTCGGCGTTGGACAGGCGCAGGCGTTCGGCCAGCGCCTTGGCGTCGCTGTTATCAGGCGTCATGGCGGCCAGACGCAGCAGAGCGTCGGTCTCGAACAGCTGCTCGGTCTCGATGGCGACCAGGGCGTCGAAACGGGCCAGCGAGGCCACGGTCGGCAGGATGGCGCCCAGCACGCCGGTGGCGGCCATCAGGCGCAGGGCCGGCCGCGGATCGTCCGCCGCCAGCAGCTTCATCAGCTCCTTGTGGATGCGCTCGGCCGTGCCGCCCAGCAGCATGTCCTTCAGCGCCGCGCAGGCGGCCAGGGCCTCGGCGTCCGGCTCGCCCCGGCCGTACCAGGCCTGAAAGCGGAAGAAGCGCAGGATCCGCAGATAGTCCTCGCGGATCCGGGTCATCGGATCGCCGACGAAAACCACGCGCCCAGCGCGCGCATCCTCGATCCCTTGGCCGACCGGGTCGTAAACCGTCCCTTCGGCGTCCGCGTAGAGGGCGTTGAAGCGGAAGTCGCGGCGCTGGGCGTCCTCGGCCCAGTCGGTGGTGAAGGCGACCACCGCCCGGCGGCCGTCGGTGGCGACGTCGCGGCGCAGGGTCGTGACCTCGTAGGGCCGGCCGCCCGACAGCGCCGTGACGGTGCCGTGCTCGACGCCGGTCGGCACGGCGCGCAGGCCCGCCTGCTCGATCGCCTCGATCGTCTGGTCGGGCGTCAGGATGGTGGCGATGTCGATGTCATCGACCGGCTTGCCCATCAGAGCGTTGCGGACGCAGCCGCCGACGTAGCGCGCGCAGCCGGCCCCGCCCTTGGCCTCCAGCGCCGCGATCACCGCTCGCGTCTGCGGCAGCGCCATCCAGCTGGTCACGCCGATCGATACGCCGCTCAAACCCGTTCCCCCTCAGCCCGCCCGCGCCGCCGGCGCGTCGTCATGGAGCCGCTCATACAGCGACCGCAGCATGCCCGCCGTCGCGCCCCAGATGAAGCGGTCGTTCCAGGGCATGGCGTAGAAGTGCCGCCGCTCGCCGCCGGGCGTCTCGCGATGCTGGCGCTGGTGATTGGCCGGGTCCATCAGGAAGTCGAACGGCGTCTCGAAGACGTCCGCCACCTCTTCCGGGCTCGGCGTGAAGGTGGCGCGCGGGTCGATGAAGCCGACCACCGGCGTCACGTGGAAGCCGGTCACCGTCTGGTAGCCGTGCAGCAGGCCGGCCAGGGTCACGCAGGCCGGATCCAGGCCCACCTCTTCGTTGGCCTCGCGCAGGGCCGTGGTCCAGGGGGTCTCGCCCGGATCGCAGCGACCGCCCGGAAAGGCGATCTGGCCGGTGTGGCTGCGCAAGGTGTCCGAGCGCCGGGTCAGCAGGACCGTCAGCCCCTCCTCATGCTCGATCAGGCCCACCAGCACGGCGGCGGGGCGCAAGGCGTGAGGATTGTCGAACTTCATGCCCGGATTGAGATCGAAGTCCGAGCGCAGCGGATTGGCGAGGCTGGGATCGTAGCTGTCGATCGGGTCGAGGCGGCTCGTGATCCAGGCGCGGCGTTCGTCTCGCGTCATGCCGGCGCTGACCCCGGAGGCGCGATCGGGAAGAAGGCGCCGTTCGACGTGACCCCCCAGACGCCGTCCTTCGGCGTCGCCAGTTCGGCCAGCTCGTAGAAGACCGGTCGAGCGATCAGGGCTTCGAGGCCGCGCCGGACGTGGACATAGGGGCGCGGCTCGCCGGTCGCCGGGTCGATCTCGACGCGGATGGCGTTGTTGGGCCCCGCCTCGACGGTGTCGCCGACATTGGTCTGGAAGACCAGGGCGTCCCCTTCGCGATCGACGCGGGTGGCGATGAACGGCGCGTCCTCGACCGTGATCTTCATCTTCTCGACGGGCGTGACCAGGTGATAGCCGTCCGGGTCCAGCCGCAGGACCGTCGAGAACAGCCGCACCAGCGCCTCGCGGCCGATGGGCGTCCCCTCGTGGAACCAGGTCCCGTCCTTGGCGATGCGGATGTCGATCTCGCCGCAATGGGGCGGATTCCACAGCCATACCGGCGGCAGTCCGCGTTCGCCGGAGGCCTGCGCGTTCTTGGCGGCCTGGGCGACGCCTTCCAGGCCGGGTTTGGCGGGCGCGTCGGTCATACCGATCAGTTAGGCCGTCCCGCCGTCCGGCTCAAGCGATCATGACGTCGCGCGGGCTCCGGGCGCGATGGCGACCAGGCCGGCCAGGCCCTCGTCGCCGCCTTCGCGCAGCGGCAGCAGCAGCACCCGGCGCTGATCCACCGGGCCCGGCATGGTCACGCCGGCCGTATGGGCGTTGGTGAAGCCGATCCGGCCGAAGTACGGGCCGTCGCCGACCAGCAGCACGGCGCGCCAGCCGGCCGCGCGGGCGGCCTCGCAGGCGCTCTCGACCAGGGCCTGGCCCAGGCCCGCGCTACGCTCGTCGGGATCGACCGCCAACGGGCCGAGGAAGGCCACGGCCTCGCCGCCGATCGTCACGGGCCACATGCGGCAGCAGCCGACCGGCTGGCCATCGCGCAGGGCGACGAACGAGCAGTCGGCCAGCAAGGTGTTGCCCTCGCGCAGACGCTCGGACGACTTGGCGAAGCGGCCAGGGCCGAACACCCGGTCGATCAGGGCGGTGACGGACGCCTCCATCGCCGGGGTCTCGAGGACCAGCGGCGGATAGGCGGGCGAGGGGTCGAGGGTCTTTGGAACGGAGGTCATCGGCCTTCGGGAAATGCGGAAGAACGTCGGGGGCTCCCGACGCGAAGGCGCGATGGGAGAGGCTCAGATCGTGGCGCGTTCGCGCGGCATTCGTCGCAGGCGTCGCATGCCTGGCCTTCCTCGATGGTTCGGATCGCGGCGTCGCCACGCTCCGAAGGCTCCAAAAGATGCGCGCGCTGTAGGGCCAAGCGTTTCTCAGGTCAATAACGTTGCGGCGTGGGAGCTTCGCCCTATGTTGCGACCCGATGTCCGACCCCGCTTCAGCCGACGCTGGCCCCGCCGCCGATACGTCTACCCGCGCCCTGTTGCGGGAACGTGACTTCCTCCTGTTCTGGGTGGCGCGGTTCAGCTCCACCCTGGGGGTGCAGATCCAGTCGGTAGCCTTGGGCTGGCAGGTCTACGCCATCGCCCGGATGACCAAGTCGGTCGGCGAGTCGGCCTTCATGGTCAGCATGATCGGCCTGGCGCAGTTCCTGCCGCTGTTTCTGCTGACCCTGGTCGCCGGCGAGACGGCGGACCGCCGGACCCGCAAGCTGATCGTCGCCGCGACCCTGGCGCTGGACGCGGTCAGCGCCGGCGTCCTGCTGGTCCTGGCCCTGATGGGCTCGCACCAGCTGTGGCCGATCTTCGCCATCTCGGTGATGTTCGGCGCCAGCCGCGCCTTCCTGTCGCCGGCCAGCAGCGCCATGGGCCCGATGCTGGTGCCGCGTCCGCTTCTGCCCCGCGCCATCGCCTGGAACTCGCTGTCCTGGCAGGCCGGCTCGATCGTCGGCCCGGCCCTGGGCGGCCTCTTGCTGATCCACTCCCCGGCCCTGGCCTTCGGCGCCTCTTTCGGCCTCTACCTGTTCGCCGCCCTGCTGGCTCTGCTTATCCGCAAGCCGACCAAGCCCGAGCAGCAGTCCGGCTCGCGGATGGAGCTGATCAAGGAGGGTCTGTCCTATGTCTGGAACAACAAGATCGTGTTCGGCTCGATCTCGCTGGACCTGTTCGCCGTGATCCTGGGCGGCGCCACGGCCTTGCTGCCGGTGTTCGCCAAGGATGTTCTGCACATCGGCCCCGGCGGCTTTGGCCTGCTGCGCGCCTCGCCGGCGATCGGGGCCACGCTGGTCGGGCTTTACCTGGCCGCCAATCCGATCCGCCGCAACGCCGGCAAGATCATGTTCGCGGGCGTCGCCGTGTTTGGCCTGGCGACCGTGATCTTCGGCCTCTCGAAGCTGGAGTGGCTGTCGGTGGCGGCTCTGGCGGTGCTGGGCGGGGCCGACATGCTGTCGGTTTATGTCCGCCAGACCCTGGTGCAGATCGTGACGCCCGACGCCATGCGCGGCCGGGTCGCCGCCGTCTCGGGCGTGTTCATCAGCGCCTCCAACGAGCTGGGCGAGGTCGAGAGCGGCGCGGCGGCTTGGCTGATGGGCCCTGTGGGCGCGGCGGTGTTCGGCGGCGTCGGCGCCATGGCCGTCACCGGGCTGTGGGCCTTCCTGTTCCCCGAGCTGCGCAAGGCCGACAAGCTGGAATAGCGTCAGGCTTCGGCCAGCTTGCGCAGCGCCTCGCCCGTCAGGCGGCGGATGATCCACTCGTCCATCGAGGCTGCGCCCAGGCTGTCATAGAAGGCGATCGACGGCGCGTTCCAGTCGAGGACCGACCACTCCAGGCGGCCCAGGCCCTCGTCGACGCAGCGCTTGGCCAGGTTGGCCAGCAGGGCCTTGCCCGCACCGGCGCCGCGCGCGGCGGGCCGCACGAACAGGTCTTCGAGATAGATCCCGTGGCGACCGACGAAGGTCGAGTAGTTGTAGAACCACAGGGCGAAGCCCACCGGCTGGCCGTCCAGCTTGGCGATATCGGCGAAGGCGCGGGGCTGAGCGCCGAACAGCGCCGCCTCGGTGTCGGCTTGCGTCGCCTCGACCGTGTCCAGCAGCTTTTCATAGTCCGCCAGATCGAGGATGAATTGATGGATCAGGCCTGCGTCGGCGGGCGTGGCGGGGCGGACTGAAACGGACATGGCGGTCTCTTCGGACTATCGGGACTTTGTTCTGGAGCAACTGGCGCCGCTGGGCCAGGTCACCGCCCGCCGGATGTTCGGCGGCGTGGGGATCTACGCCAACGGCCTGTTCTTCGCCCTGATCGACGACGATGTCCTCTACCTGAAGACCGACGAGTCGCTGAGGCCGGAGTTCGAGGCCGCCGGCTGCCAGGCCTTCGCCCCGTTCGGCGCGGACAAGCCGATGAGCTACTGGACCGCGCCGACGGAAGCGCTGGACGACCAGGACATCCTGCTGGACTGGGCGAGGAAGTCGCTCGAGGTGGCGGCGCGAAAACAAAAACCCTCTCCCAGGGGGAGAGGGCGGGGCCGCGCTGAAAGCGTGGGAGGGTGAGGGTAAAACGTCAGCCAGCGAAACCCGTCACCTCCCACCGCTGCACGGCGGGTCCCTCCTCTCCCCATGGGAGAGGGTTCAAAATCAGCCGATCTTCACCCCCGGCGGCGGGACGCTGTCCTCGGGCACGAAGAAGTCCGGCATCAGCGTCGCCGCCGGATCGACCTTGTAGTGATCGAAATCGCGAACGCCCTCGCCGTAGAGGAAGGTGTCATCGATCAGGAACTGGCCCGAGAACGCGCGCGCCGGCTTGTTGAAGATCGCATAGGCCGCGTCAGCCATGATCTCCGGCGTGCGGCAGTGGCGCAGGCCCTCCTCGCCGGCCAGGGCGAACTGGATGGCGGCGGTGGCGATACCGGTGCGCGGCCACAGGGCGTTGAAGGCGACGCCGTCGCTCTTGAACTCCTCGGCCATGCCCAGCACGCACATCGACATGCCGAACTTGGCCATGGTGTAGGCCACGTGCGGTCCGAACCAGCGCGGCGACATGTCCAGCGGCGGCGACAGCATCAGGACGTGCGGGTTCTCCGCCTTCTTCAGGTACGGGATGCAGGTCTTGGTCGTCAGGAACGTGCCGCGCGTATTGATCTGGTGCATCAGGTCGTAGCGCTTCATGTCGGTCGACAGCGTCCCGGTCAGCGAGATCGCCGAGGCGTTGTTCACGCAGATGTCGATGCCGCCGAACGCAGCGACGGCCTTCTCGACCGCCTCGTGGACATTGGCCTCGTCGCGAACGTCGACGACCAGCGGCAGGGCCTTGCCGCCCGCGGCCTCGATCTCGGCGGCGGCCGTGTAGATGGTGCCCGGAAGCTTGGGATGGGCCTCGGCGGTCTTGGCCGCCACCACGACATTGGCGCCGTCGCGCGCCGCCCGCAGGGCGATGGCCAGGCCGATGCCGCGCGAGGCGCCGGTGACGAACAGGGTCTTGCCCTTGAGGCTCATGGCTTAAAACTCCGAATTACGCGCCCGCGCCGGTCGTCTCGACCGACAGGGCCCACAGTCGCTCGGCCGCCTCGGGATCGAGGGCGTGAGGCATGACGCCGACCCAAGGCGCTTCCTTGCTCCAGGGAACCGCCTGATTGCAATCCTCGAGATAAAGGCCGCCAACGCCTTCCAGCTCGTCGCCGACCGCCGCCCAGACGCTGGTCGCCGCGCCCTGCTCGGTCGTCTTGAAGCCTTCGCGCGGCTGGTCGTTCTCGTCCAGCCAACCCAGCGCGCGCTGCTCCTCGATCGGCAGGTGCCGCTGCAACGGGGTCATGATGCCGCCGGGCATGACGGCGTTGGCGTTGACGCCCTTATCCCTGAACCGCTTGTCGAAGCCGACCGCGAACAGGCTGTTGGCGGTCTTGGCCTGGCCGTAGGCTTCCCACTTGTCGTAGGGCCGGGTCAGGTAGTTCGGATCCTCGAAGTTCACCGGCGAGCGGCGGTGGCCGATCGAGGACAGCGACACCAGCCGCGAGCGATGGCCCGAATGGGCGGCGCCGTCGACCAGGTTCGGGGCCAGCAGCACCGACAGCAGGAAGTGGCCGAAGTGGTTGGTGCCGATCTGCATCTCCAGCCCGTCGACCGTCCGCGCCAGCGGGCAGGCCATCACACCGGCGTTGTTGATCAGGAGGTTCAGCCGCCGGTCGCCCCAGCGGTGGGCGAAGTGGCGGATGGCTTCCAGGCTGGAGAGATCCAGCATGCCGAAGCTGACTCGCTTCATGCCAACGTCTTCGTTGATCTGGTTGGCGATCTCCTCGCCCAGCTCCGGCTTGCGGGCGGCGATGATGACCTCCGCGCCCGCCTCGGCCAGGGCCCGCGCCGTCTCGACGCCGATGCCGGTGGCCGCGCCGGTGACGATGGCCGCCTTGCCGGAGAGATCATGGCCCGCGACCACCTCGCGCGCCGTCGACTTGGCCCCGAAGGGCGAGGTGATCCTGTCCGCCATGCGATCCTCCCAGATCGTGTTGTTGTGGCGAGCTTAGCTCACCTTTGTGAAGTCCGCAGGCCTGCGTTCCATGAAGGCCATGAACGCCTCGCGCGCCTCGGCGGTCTGCAGACGGGCGGCGAATTCGGCGCCCTCGACGTCCATCAGGGCGGCGATCTTCTCGGCGTCGCGCATCAGGCGCTTGGTGGTGGTCAGCGCGCCCAGCGGACGCTTGGCCAACTGATCGGCGGCGGCGCGCGCTCTGGCCCTCAGGTCGCCAGCCTCGACCGCGGCGTTGGCGATACCCCAGGCCACGGCCGTCGCGCCATCCACCGCCTCGCCCAAGGCGAACATGGCGTAGGCGCGGGCGTGGCCGATGCGCGCCGGCAGCAGCCAGCTGGAGGCCGCCTCCGGCACCAGCGCCAGGTTGACGAACGGGACGGTCAACCGCGCGTCCGGGGTCACATAGACGAGGTCGCAGTGCAGCAGCATGGTCGTGCCGACGCCGACCGCCTGCCCTTGGACGGCGGCGACCAGAGGTCGGGTCGCGTGAGCCAGCGCCTTCAGGAACCGCCACACGTGGCGCTCGCCGGTGAAGCTGCCGGTCGCCTGCGCCGCGAAGTCCTGCAGATCGTTGCCGGCCGTGAAGCTGTCGCCGTCGGCCTGGAAGACCACGACGCGGATCGCCGGGTCCTTCTCCGCCCGCTCCAGGCCGTCGGCCAGGGCGCCGTACATGGCGTTCGACAGGGCGTTCTTCTTCTCCGGTCGCGCCAGGGTGAGGGTCATCACCCCCGCGTCGATCTCGACCTTCACGAGGTCCGTCATGTCAGGCGTCTCCCTTGGGGAACTTGGTCTGCAGGCTGGCCAGCCAGCGCGCGACCACATCGATTTCGTCTTCCGTGAAGCCTTCGACCAACTGGGCCTTGATCCCCTGAAGGCCGGTCTTGGCCTCTTCCCGCGCCGCATGGCCCTTGTCGGTCAGGTGCAGGCGCATGGCCCGGCCGTCGTTGGGGTCGGCGCGGCGCTCGACCAGCTCGGCCTTGGTCATGCGGTCGATCAGGCCGGTCATGGCCGAGGGCGCGAGGTCCAGGGCGTCCGCCGCCTCGCCGATCAGGGCGCCGTCCTTCTCGCCGAGAAAGAACAGCACGCCCGACTGCGCCGCGGTCAGGCCGCCCTTGGCCGCCATCCTGGCTTCCAGCCAACGCTGCACGCGCCGGTGGCCGGCGTTGAGCAGGAAGATCAGGCGGCGGTCTTGCGCGACAGGCATGGGCCGAGCGTGATGCTTCGCACGCGAAATGTCAAACGCACGTTTCTAGTCGCCGCTAGAAAATGCCGCGTACCAGGCGACACCCTCGCCGTCCGTCGTCCGCGCGATGCGTCCCCGGCGGATCAGGCAGTTGAGGTGCGCCAGCGCCTCGCCGGTCGCCATGCCGAGCAGGTCGGGTCCGATCGGGCGGGCGAATAGGGCGCCGAAGGTGTCGACCACCCGCTTGGGCTCGGCCAGCTTCTTCTCCAGCCGCGCCAGGCCGCGCTCGTGGCCCGAGATCAGGCCGTCGATCCGCGTGTGTAGCCCCTCGAAGGGATCGTTGTGGGCCGGCAGGACGATCACGTCGTCGGGCACGGTCGCCTTGACCTTGGCCAGGGAGCGCAGCCAGTCGCTGAGCGGGTCGGCGTCCGGCTCGGTGGGAAACACCGAGACGTTGGACGAGATGCGCGGCAGCACCTGGTCGCCCGAGATCAACAGGTTCAGTTCGGGGCACCAGAGGCAGGCATGGTCCGGGGAATGGCCCTGCCCGGTGACGACCGTCCAGGTCCGGCCGCCGATCTCGAAGTCCTCGCCGTCGCTCAGACGGCGATAGCTGTCGGGCAGGGCGTAGATCGCCTTGCCGAAGCCGCCGAAGCGGGCCTTGTAGTTCTCGATCGCGTCCTCGTCCCAGCCGGCGGCGCGGAAGAACTTCACCCCGTCCTCGGGCGCCTCGCGACCGGTGTCGGCGACCAGCATCCGGCACTGGAAGTACTCCAGACGCGTCATCCACAGGCGGCAGTCGAACTTGCGGGTGATCCAGCCGGCCAGGCCGATATGGTCCGGGTGCAGATGGGTGACGATCACCCGCGTGACCGGTCGCCCGCCCAGCGCCCCGGCGAAGGCCGCGCGCCAGGCCTGGCTGGTTTCCTTGGTCTGGACGCCGGTGTCGACCACCGCCCAGCCCTCGCCGTCCTCGATCGCCCAGACATTGATGAACTGCAGCGAACCGCCCAGCGGCATACGCAGCCACAGCACGCCCGGCGCGACCTCGACCGCCTCGCCCGAGCCCTGCTCCGGCGCCGTCTCGAACGGATAGACCAGTCGCCCAGCCTTCTTGGGCGCCTCGGCCTCGCTTCCTGTTTCGTCTTCAAACCCGTCGCGCATTCCGCTCCCTAACCCATTTTTTGCCCGCGGGGGCTGTCAAGATCGCGCCTAGGTCGGACGGTATCTTGACCCCCGATGCAAGCACGCGCTTATGTCCGCGCGAGGAATCCACCCAGGAGATGTTTCCCATGAGGCCTTTCGCGATCGGCCTGTCGGCCGCCCTCGCGGTCGCCATTCTCGTGCCGGCCGCCGTCATTTCGGCGCCGAAGGAAGAGAAGGGCAAGCCCGCCGCCATCGACGCCAAGGCGCGCGAAATCGGCATGAAAGAAGCCCCGGCCGTCATCCAGGCCAGCGGCGCGAGCTGCACGGTTTCGGACGCTCGCTTCATCGGCGAGGACAAGAAGGCCGGCGCCAAGTATTACGAAGTCGCCTGTAGCGAAGGCATGGGCTTCGCGGCGATCGCCAAGAAGGACGCTGCGCCCCAGGTCTACACCTGCCTCGAATCGAGCCAGCCGGGTCCGGACGGCAAGGTCGGCGGCTTGGCCTGTATCCTGCCCGGCAACGCCAACCAGGGCGCGGCGCTCTCGCCCTACGTCAAGAAGGGCGGCGTGAACTGCGATATCGAGAACACCCGCGCCATCGGCTCGGGCGCCAAGAACTCGTACTTCGAAGTCGCCTGTAAGGGCGGCTCGGGCTACATCGTCCAGACGGTCGCGCCGCTGAACATCAATGGCGACGTCTCGGTCAATAGCTGCCTGCTCTATGAAGAAGGCGGCAATGTCAGCTGTAAGCTGACCACCCGTCAGACCCAGCTGAACGTGGTCGACACGCTGAACAGCGCGGCGAACACCAACTGCGCGGTCAAGGATCGCCGCTACGTGCTCAGCACCAAGAGCGACAACTACTTCGAAGTCGCCTGCCAGGACGGCAAGGGCTACATCTACCAGCAGACGGCCGCCACCGGCGCCTTCGCCCGCGCGATCCCCTGCGCCCAGGCCGGCTTCGTCGGCGGCGGCTGCACCATGACCGACGCGGTCGCGGCTCAGACCGAACAGGCCGGCTTCTACACCAAGCTCGCCACCAAGGCCGGCTTCCCCTGCGACGTCGAGAAGTACGGCATGCTGCCGACGAACGACCCGAAGAAGGAAATCGTCGAGCTGAAGTGCAAGGGCAGCGACGTCGGCGGTATCGCCGTGTTCACCGCCACCGACGGCAAGGTCTATGACTGCGTCACCGCCGAGCTGAACGGCTATCGCTGCTCCTTCACCAAGAAGGACACGCAGTACGCTCGCCTGACCAAGGACCTGGTCGGCTTCAACAAGTCGTCGTGCACCGTTTCGGACGCCCGCATCATCGGCGCGACCGAGACCGAAGGCTTCGTCGAAGTGGCCTGCTCGGACGGCCTGCCGGGCTGGGTGCTGGGCTATCCGACCGGCGTCGCCAAGCCGGCCGCCAAGGAGTTCCTGTCCTGCGTGCAGGCCAAGGGCATCGGCGGCGGCTGCAAGCTGCCGACCAACAAGGTCAAGGGCTGATCCCAGCCCTCTCGCCTGAATGAGGAAGGCCCGCCGGGAGCGATCCCGGCGGGCCTTTTCTTTTGGGTTAGCCCATGGCCGCTTCGATCAGGCGCGGCCCCGGCGTCGCCATGGCCCGGGCGAGGGCGTCGTCGAAGGCCTCCGCCGTCTCCGCCTGCTCGGCGCTCAGGCCCATGCCCTGGGCCAGCTGAACCCAGTCGATGCGCGGATCGCCAAGGTCCAACAGCTTCGAGGCCGCCGGCCCGGGATTGCCCGCCCCCGTCCGCCCCAGCTCGATGCCGAGGATCCGGTAGGCGTGGTTGGCGAAGACGATGACGGTGACGTCCAGCTTCTCGCGGACGATCGTCCAGAGGCCCTGGACCGTGTACATGCCCGCGCCGTCGCCGGTCAGGGCCAGGATCTTGCGATCGGGGCAGGCCACCGCCGCGCCGATCGCCAGCGGTATGCCCTGGCCGATAGCCCCGCCGGTCAGGGAGAGCCAGTCGTGGGCCCGGGCGCTTCGGGTCTGGGTGAAGATCGGCAGGCCCGCCGTCACCGCATCGTCCGAGATCACCGCGCCCGTCGGCATGTGGCGCGCCACCGAAGCGCCGATCGCCCAGGCGTCGAGCCGGCCCGCTGGCGCGGCGGGCGCCGCGTAGGCCTCGACCGGTCCCGCCGCCGGTGCGCCGATAGCGTCGGCCAGCGCCGCCAGCGCCGCCGCCGCGTCGACCTCGCGGCCGCACAGGGTCTCGACCGAGCAGCCCTCCGGCGTCAGCACGCTGGGCCGATCCGGATAGGCGAAGAAGGCCACTGGCGCCTGGGTCGCGACCAGGATCATCAGGTCGACGCCGTCGAGGTCCTTCAGGGCCTGCTCGGCGAAATAGGGCAGCTTGTCGGGCCGGAAGCGGCCTTCGCCCCGCGCCTGGCGGGCGGTGAAGGTGTCGGTCAGCGCCCGGACGCCGTGGGCGGCGAGGCGTCCGGCCGCCGCCAGCGCGGCCTCGCCGCAGGCGCCCGAGCCCAGCAGCAGCACCGGCTTCTTGGCGAAGCCCAGGGCCTTAGCCGCCGCCTCGATGGCGGCGGGGTCCGGCGCGGCGAAGGCGGGCGGCGCGATCACCGGCCCCTTCACGGTCGCTTCGTTCCAGGCCGCGTCGGCCGGCAGGATCAAACAGGCGTTGCCGCCGGGCGTCCCGTAGCTGGCGACGATCGCCTCGGAGGCCAGCGGTCCGACGCTGTCGGCGGTCTCGGCCGACTTGACCCAGATGGAGTTCGGCGCGGCCAGCGCGGCGATGTCGCTGTTCAGCGGCGCCTCGAAGCCGCGATGATAGGTGGCGTGGTCGCCGATCACATTGACCACCGGCGTGAAGGCCCGGCGGGCGTTGTGCAGGTTGGCCGCGCCGTTGGCGTAGCCGGGGCCCAGGTGCAGCAGGGTGCAGGCGGGCTTGCCGGCCATCCGGCCATAGCCGTCAGCGGCGCCGGTCGCCACGCCCTCGAACAGGCACAGCACCGAGCGCATGCGCGGCTCGCGGTCCAGAGCCGAGACGAATTGCATCTCGCTGGTGCCGGGATTGGCGAAACAGGCGGTGACGCCGTTGTCGGCCAGGGTGGTGATCAGGGCGTCCGCGCCGTTCATGGTCTTCTCCGTACCGTCGCCCATCCTTCCGACATTTCCGCCAAGTCACGCAACAGCATTGCGCGACCAAGCCGCCGCGAGGCATCGTGGTCCCGCGAGCATCGCCGACAGGGCGAGCCGTGTTTGGGGGGAATCGCACATGCCGAAGGCCACGATGGCCCGTTGGGCGCTGATCGCATCGATCATCGGCGGCGTCAGCTATATCGCCAGTTGGAGCCTGCATCTTTCGACGCCGGCCGAGGTCCTCTGGAAAGGCTCCGGCGTCGGCTTGCTGGCCCTGTATGCGGGGCTGAAGGCGCGCTCCGCGGACGGCTGGCTGCTGACGGCGGTGATGGCGCTGGGGGCGCTGGGCGACATCCTGCTGGTGACGTCGGGCCTGACCATCGGCGCCCTGGCCTTCCTGGCCGGACATCTGACCGCGATCGGGCTCTACGCCCGCAACCGACGGAGGGCCTCGACCCCAGCTCTGCTGGCCGCCGCCGTCTTCATCCCCGTGGTCGTCGGCATAGCCTTCCATCTGCCCGCCGATCGGGCCGGAGCCCCGGGCGTGGCGCTGTACGCCACCGGCCTCTCAGCCATGGCGGCGTCGGCCTGGCTCAGCCGCTTCCCGCGCGGCCAAGTGGCGCTCGGCGCGCTGATGTTCCTGGTCTCGGACCTCTTGATCTTCGCGCGCGGCGGTCTGCTGCCCGAGGGCTTCGCGACCGGCCTGGCGGTATGGGGACTTTATTACGCCGGCCAGTTGCTGATCTGCCTGGGGGTCGCCCGCGCCCTCGAACCTAGAAGCACATGACCCCCGCATCCGGCGTCTCCGAAAACAGCCGCTCCAGCTCAGTGGGCCGGCGCTCGCGGGCCAGGGCCTGGTTGATGTAGCCCTTGTCGGTCAGCTCGCCGCTGGCCGCGTCCGGCGCGCCGTCCAAGATCAGGGCGCGGGCGATCCGGCCCGTACCGCCCTTGGCCTGCTGGTTGTAGGCCGCCAGCCGCTCGGCGATCGCCGCCCGCACGGCCGCTTCATCGCCCAGCCGCGCGCAAGCCTTGGCGTCGAGGAACAGCATCAAGCCGATCCCCTCGCGCCCCTCGCCGCAGACGATGGCGTCGGAGACGAGGCCGCCCAGGGCCGAGACCGCCGCCACCCGCAGCGCCCCGGCCGCGACGAAGGCGCCGCTGGCCAGCTTGAAATTCTCCACGAGGCGGCCGTCGAAGACGAGCCCCGCCGAGGGATCCTCGGGATTGGCCAGCCGCGCGGCGTCGCCCAGCCGATAGAAGCCGTCCTCGTCGAAGGCCTGCTCCGTCGCTTCTGGCTGATCGAGATAGCCGGGCGAGACCTGCGGTCCCTTCACGCGGATCTCGAACTTGCCGCCCTCGCCGGCTGGGACCAGCTTGACCGCCGTGCCAGGCGTCGGCAGGCCGACCATGCCCGAGCGCGCGTTCAGCCAGTGGATGTTGCAGGCGGTCGGCCCGGTCTCGGTCGCGCCATAGCCGGCCGCGAAGGTGATCCGTTCACCGACGGTCTTCACCGCCACGGCCTGCACACGGTCGAGGATCGACTGGGCCATGGACGCGCCGCCATATTGCAGCACCCGCACCGTCTCGAAGAACTTGGCGGCCAGGGCCTCGTCGCGCTCCAGCTCGCCGATCAGCATGGCCCAGCCGGCCGGCACCATGTTGTGATAGGTCGTGGCCACCTCGCGCAGGTTCCGCACCGTCTCATCGAAGCGGCCGGGGACGGGCTGGCCGGCGTCGATGTACAGCGTCCCGCCCCGGTGCAGCACCATATGCAGGATGGCGTTGGCGCCCAGGCTGTGGCTCCACGGCGCGGAATTGACCAGCACCGGCGGCTCTGGGTCGGCGTAGCAGGCTTCGATCTGGGCGGCGTTCAGCGCGATGTTGGCGTGGGTGCAGAGCACCGCCTTGGGCTTGCCGGTCGAGCCGGAGGTCAGCAGCAGCTTGGCGATGTCGTCGGGCTGGGCGACCGGGGTGCGCGGCGAGCTCTTCAGCAGGTTCGCGAAGGCGATGTCGCCAGGACGGGCGTTGCCGCTGACGATCGTCGGCAGGCCGGCCAGAAACGGCGCGGCCAGGGCCTCGCCGAACGCCTCGGCGTCGTCGGCATAGACGGCGGCCGGCTTCAGCCGCTCGACCGCGTGCGCCAGGCGCGTCAGGTCCGCGCCCTTCAGGCCGTACTGCGGCGAGACCGGCGCGGCCGGCGCGCCCAGGCTCATGGCGGCGTAGGCGATCAGGGCGTGGTCGATCCCGTTGCGCGCCAGGATCAGCAGCGGCTGGCCGCGCTGGAGGCCGAGCTCGGCGAGACCACCGGTGAGGGCCTCGATCTTCGCCTTGGCCGCGCCATAGGTGATGGTCCGCCATCCCTCGGCGCCCGGGATCCGCTCGGCCAGCCAGACCCGATCCGGCGCCTCGGCCGCCCACCGCGCCAGGGGCTGCGTCGTGGTCCGCACCGCGTCCGAATAGGGGTTGGGGTTGCGCAGGATCAAGGTCTCGTCCCGCCGCTCCACGTCCAGCGCGCGGGGCGCGTAGCGGGCGTCGCGGAAGGGAGCGGTGTGGTGCGCGTTCATGATCCTAGTTATGTCGCGGGTCATACGGGCGTTCAATTGGGTGTTCCTCCCCCGTGATACGGGGGAGGTGTCGCGGAGCGACGGAGGGGGCAAGCTGGAGGTCGGCCGAGCTAGCCCCCTCCGGCCCTCTGGGCCACCTCCCCCGCATCGCGGGGGAGGATCTTTCCGCTCTGAACACGCCTACGCCGCCTCACGCGATCGCTCGCTGAAGGGACGGAAGGGGACGCGGAGCGCCGGACGTTCGTCCGGAGTATGGATAGTGAGTACCGTTTCGACGAAGCCAGGACGCTCCGCGCGATCGTTATCCGGTGAGCCTTCGACGCGCGGGGTCTTAACCCGCTTCCGAAAGAGGCCCCCGGCGGGCGGGCCGGGCTGGCGACCCGGTCCCCGGACCGTCCGGGCGATTTCAGCCCGAACCTTGTCCCGCTCGACCACCCCCGACAGCCGTCACGATCGCCGGCCGGACGTCCCTTCCAAGCCATCGGGTGAGGAAGAGTATGGGCGGGGTTTGAACGCGGATGATCCAGCGACGTGTAAAAATGATAAGTCTTTGAAATCGTTGGGTTCGATTCCGTCCACGCGGATCATAGAGCGCCGCGAACGCTCCTTCTCCCCTTGCGGGAGAAGGGTTGGCTGTTCCGTCTCCCCGGACGGGCGCCATCCTTACATCTCACGGCGAGACGATCGCAGGGCTGATCAGGTTGCAGCCTCCAAGAGATGTAAGTTTCGCACCGACCTTGGACAGTCGGCTTGCGACCCTGGGCGGACGTAGCGCGAAATCCCTCTCTCTAAGAGAGAGGGATTCCTTATGGGCGCCCCCATCCATGGCGGGCCTTGCCAAGGTCCGCTACTCACTCCGCCGCCCCCTACCCCTGGGTCTCGTCCTTCTTCCGCTTGCCGGCCTTCAGGATGACCTTGTCGATCCGCGAGCCGTCCATGTCGACGATCTCGATGTCGAAGCCGCCCATGGCCACATGCTCGCCCTCGCTGGGGATGCGGCCCAGGCGATCCAGGATCAGGCCGGCCACGGTGTGATAGCCGCCGTCGGCCTCGAAGTTCTCGCCGAGGTGATCGTTCAGCTCCTGGATGTCGAGGCGGGCGTCGATCAGCCAGCTGCCGTCGTCGCGGCGGATGATGCGGGTCTCGTCGTCGTCGTGATCTTCCGGGAAGTCGCCGGCGATCATCTCCAGAAGGTCCAGCGGCGTGATCGCGCCCTGCAGCGAGCCGAACTCGTCAACGACCAGGGCCATGTGCAGGCTGGTCTGCTTGAAGACCGCCAGGGCCTTCAGCAGCGACATGGTCTCGGGGATGGCGACCGGCTGCTGGACGTGGGCCTTCAGGTCCAGCGGGCCGTCGGACAGGCAGGCGTCCAGCAGATCCTTCTTGAGGACCACGCCGATGTCGCCGTCCAGGTCGTCCTCGGTGGCGACCAGGATGCGCGAATGGGCGCTGGCGCGGATTTCCTTGAGCACGGTCTCGGTGTCGTCGGCCAGCGACACCCAGAAGAGGTCGCGGCGCGGGGTCATGGCCACGCGAACGGGGCGGTCGCCCAGGCGCAGGACCTCGTTGATCATCGCCCGCTCCTCGGGCTCGATCAGACCGGCGTCGGCGCCTTCGGCCAGGACGGTCTCGACCTCCTCGGAGGTGATGCCGCTGTTGCGCTCGTCCCGCACGCCCATCAGCTTCAGCACCGCCGCGGTCGAGACGGTCAGCAGGGTCACGAACGGGCGCAGCACCGTGGCCATCACGGCCAGGAACGGCGACATGCGGCGGGCGATGGCGTCGGGGAACATCAGGGCCAGGCGCTTGGGCACCAGCTCGCCCAGGATCACCGAGACATAGGTCAGGCCGACGACGACGACGCCCGTGGCGATGGCCTCGGAGTACTTGGCCACGGCCGGCGCGCTGTGCTCCAGCCAGGCGTCCAGCGCCCCGGCGATCGTGGCCTGGCCGTAGGCGCCGGCGAAGATGCCGATCAGGGTGATGCCGACCTGGACGGCGGACAGGAACCGGGTCGGGTGCTCGGCCATGTCGAGGGCGAGCTTGGCGCCCTTGTCGCCCCGATCGGCGAAGCCTTGCAGGCGGGCCTTGCGGGCCGAGACAACGGCCAGTTCGGACATGGCGAAAACCCCGTTCAACAGAACGAGGAGGAGGACGACGGCGAGCGCGACGAGAATCATGGCCCTTCAGGGTCGGGGGCGCGTCGCCGGACGGCGGCCGCGGCGGGGCGCGCAAAGGGGCCCGGCCCCGCTACTATACAAAGAAAAACGCCGTGGCCCATAGGACCACGGCGTCGATCTCCAAGCCGAGGCTCGAACGGTCGCTTAGGCGGCCGGACGACCCATCACGGTCTTGTTGTTCAGGATCTGCTTCTGGCCGTCGTGCTGACCGGGGGGCAGCGGGATCAGACCGCGGCCTTGCAGGTAGCCGCCACGGCCCGTCGCGGCGTCCGAGGTGAACTCCTTCAGGAATTCTTCCAGGCCCGGCGTGACGCCGATGTTGGCCTTCTTGACGTAGATGAACAGCGAGCGCGACAGCGGATAGCTGCCGTCGGCGATCGTCTGCGGCGACGGACGCACGCCGTTGACCGAAGCGCCCTTGATCTTGTCCATGTTCTCTTCGAGGTAGGACCAGCCGAAGACGCCCAGCGAGCCCGGGGTCTTGGTCAGGGTGCCGACGATGGCGTTGTCGTTCTCGCCGGCGTCGATCCAGCCGTCGTTACGCAGCGGGTCGACCAGCGACTTGAACTTCTTCTCGTTGTCCGAGCGGATCGCGTCGAGGGTCGGGTACTTGCGGGCGCCGGCCTCGATGGCCAGCTCGACGAAGGCGTCGCGGGTGCCCGAGGTCGGCGGCGGGCCGTAGACCTGGATGCGGTTGCCCGGCAGGCCGCCGGCGACGTCATCCCAGTTCTTGTTCGGGTTGGCGACGAACTGGCCGCCCTTCAGGACCGTCTTCGAGAGACCCATGTACAGGTTCTCGGTCTTGAAGTTGTAGTCGGCGCCGTCCTTGTCGGTGGCGATCACGATGCCGTCGAAGCCGATCTTGATCTGGATGATGTCCTTGACGCCCTTGGCGGCGCACTGATCGAACTCGGCCTTCTTCATCGGACGCGAGGCGTTGGCGATGTCCGGGAAGCCTTCGCCCGTGCCCGAGCAGAACAGCTTGATGCCGCCGCCGGTGCCGAGGCTTTCAACCTTCGGAGCCTTCTTGCCGGACTTCTTGGCGAAGTTTTCGGCGGTGCGGGTGGCGAACGGGAACACGGTCGAGGAGCCGGCGGCCCAGACGTAGTCGCGGGCGGCGTGGGCGGGGGCGGCGGCCAGGCCCGAGAGGGCCACGGCGGCGGCCGCGCAGGACAGAAGCTTCTTCATGACGAACTCCTAGAGGAGAGGGGTAGGGGCGGACCGCCGCGCGGCCCGCCCGGATCGGTAACGACGCTTAGAAGTCGAGCTGAGCGCGCAGCTGGAACTGCTTGACGTCGAAGTCTTGGTTCGGGCCGTAGTTGTCGACCTTGCCGTCGGTGTAGTTCGCCATGAAGCGGACGTACGACGTCGGGTAGTAGTTCACGCCCAGGGTCCAGCCGGTGTACTCGCCCGCCTGCGACGTGGCGGGCTTCACCTTCAGGGTCTTGTAGGCGTCGGTCGTGTCGGCCATGTCGTAGCGGACGGCCAGTTCGACGCCGCCGAAGCCGCCGGCCGTGACCGGGTTCAGGATCTTCGGACGCTTGAACTCGCCGGCGGCCGCGTCGTAGTTGCGGGTCTCGCCCGTCGGCCAGAAGCTGACGAAGGCGTAGCCGACCTTGATCGTCGGATCATCGCCCGCCGTGCCGGCGCGGGTCACGTCGATGCTCGAGTACTCGGCCTGGACCGACAGCGGACCGTGCACCCAGGCGCCTTCGACGGCGATGGTCTTGTCGCGGTTGCCGATGCCGCCCGTCGTGTAGAACGTGGCGTTGCTGTAGGCGGTGTTGGTGCGGCCGGTGTAGGCGAAGGCGCCTTCGTCGCCGCGGTTGCGGTAGCGGTACGAGACGGCCAGGTGCAGCTTGTTGGCGTCGTCGTTCAGCAGCGCGTAGTGGCCGCGGGCCGTGATCGTCAGGCGCTCCTTGGAGTCGGCGCTGGCGTTGGCGACGTCGGTGCTGTTGAGGCTGGCGCCCTGGACGCCCAGCGACATCGAGTAGTTGTAGCCGCTATACTTGCCGACCACGCCCAGCAGATAGCTGTCGACGCCGAAGTCGCCGTACGGACCGCGGTCCATGAAGGTGGTGAAGCGGGTCGAGGTCAGGTTCTCGAGGCCGGCGACCTTGACGTTGCCGAACAGGATCGAGACCGGCTCGCTGGGCTTGTATTCGATGACCGCGTCATCCCAGCCCCAGGAGCCGCCGTTCACAGCGCCGCCTTCGAGCTTGTAGGCGAAGTAGCTGTTCAGCTTGCCTTCGACGCCGAGGAAGGCCTGACGGCCGCGGGCGTTGCTGGTCTTGAAGTCGCCGCCGGGGCCATCGCGCTTGATGTCCTGACCGACGTAGTCGAACAGGATCCGGCCGCGGACCTTGAACGCGGTGTCGTCATTGCTGAACTGCGGAGCGCCGCTCCACTTGTAGCTCATGTCTTGGGCCTGGGCGGTCGCGCCCATGCCGATCGCGAGCGCGACGGCCAGCGCCGAACCGGCGACCAGCGAGGTCTTGATGCTCATTTGAGAATTCCCCTTGAAAGGCGCCCCTGTCCTCTCACCCGTCTCGAGGTGGATCAGGTTGAAGCCGGGCTTACCGGGGGTCCGTGACGCTTCCGCCACCGATTTGTGACAGCACAGCGACAAGTGTTTTCAAGGTCTTAAGCTGTGGCGTTCCGGCAACAAGACTCGGCGGGAAACGTCCGTTCACCGACAGTGGGAACGCTAACCGAAAGCGCCTCCCCCGCCGGATGGCGAAGGAGGCGCTGATGGAGACGGCCTTCTCGGCGCTTTGCGTGATCCCGGCTCGGCGCGCCGCGCGCTGGGCCGGGATATTCGTTTCTAGAGAAGCCGCGTACGGATGATCTGCGACAGCAGATCGATCATCGACACCGCCACGACGATGACCAGGACGATGCAGCCGGTCTGGTCGAACTGGAAGGCGTTGATCGAGTCGAACAGGATCTGGCCGATGCCGCCCGCGCCGATGATCCCCAGCACCGTGGCCGCGCGGCTCGACGATTCGAAGCGATAGAGCGCGTAGCTGGTCCACAGCGGCGCGACCTGCGGGATCACGCCCCAGACGATCTCCTGCAGCTTGACCGCGCCGGTCGCCCGCACGCCCTCGACCGGCCCCTTGTCGATCGACTCGACGGCCTCGGCGAACAGCTTGGCCAGCACGCCGCCGGTGTTGAACATGATCGACATGACCCCGGCGAACGGCCCCAGGCCCACGGCGGTGATGAAGATCAGCGCCACGACCAGGTCGGGGATCGAGCGGATCAGGTCCAGCACCCGGCGCACCGGCTGCTGGATCCAGACCGGGGCGATGTTGCGCGCGCCCAGGAGGCCCAGCGGGATCGCCACGATGATCGCCAGGGCCGTGCCCCACAGCGCCATCTGGATGGTCTGCCACATCTTGCCGATGAACAGACCCCAATCCATCGACAGGAACAGCGCCGGGTCGGTGAACGGCTTGAAGAACAGCTTGGCGAAGTTCCCGGTCCGCTCGGTGTCGGTGAACAGCTGCGGGAACTTGTCGATCTCGGCCGGCTTGAAGCTGACGACCAGCAGCAGAATCACCCCGCCCCAGAGCAGGGTGTCGAAGGCCAGGGCCGAGGTCGAGCGCTTGGGCGGCGCTGGAATGGTCGCGTCGCTCATCCAGGCCGCCTCAGTTCGCGGGGGTCGAGGCAAGGCCGGCCTTGCCCTCGGCGGCGACGCGTTCGGCCTTGATCTTGTCCAGCGCCGTCTGGGCGGCTGCGATCTTGGCCTGGTCGCCGGCCTCGCGGGCCAGGCCCAGCTGCTCGGTGGCCTCCATCTCGCGCACGACCAGCAGGTGCGAGTCGTCGGCCGGCTTGAAGCCGCCGATGCTGAGCTTCTTCAGATAGCCGCGCTGCTGCTCGGCCTCCGGCGTGTCGCCCTGGGCGTAGGTCAGGAAGAACTGGCGCAGCTTTTCCTTGATCGCCGGGTCGAGGTCCTTGCGCCAGACGATCGGGTCTTCCGGCAAGGTCGGCGACTGCCAGATGATCCGGACCTTGTCGGTGACGCCCTCGCCGCGCGCCTTCGAGAGGCCGATGGCGGTCGAGTTGTTGGTCGCCGCGTCCAGCTTGCCGTTGGCCACCGCGAACAGGTTGGCCTGGTGGTTGGCGCTGATCACGGTCTTGAAGCACTCTTCCGGCTTCTTGTTGGCCGGGATGAACACGTAAGTCATCGGGGCCAGGGTGCCCGAGGTCGACTTCTTGTCGCCGATGCCGAAGTTCAGCGACTTGTCGCACTTCAGCAGGTCCTGAACCGTCTGAATCTTGCTGTTCGAGGGGACGATGATCACCGACTTGTAGCCGTCGGTGCCGGACGGGTCGAAGGTGCGGGCGAAAACCTCGCCGTTCGAGCGGCGCACGGCCTCCAGGCCCGACTGGTTCGAGAACCAGCCGACATCCGTCTGCTTGGCGCCCATGGCCACGATCAGCGACGAATAGTTGGACGAGAAGAACGGCTTCACCTTGAGGCCGGTCTGCTTCTCCATGTCGGCCAGGATGGGCTTCCAGTAGCTTTCCATGTTCTGGGCCGACTCGGTCGACAGGATCGAGAAGGTGATCGTGTCCTTGGCGGCCGGCGTCTGCGGGGCCTTGCCGCACGAGGCGAGCGCCAGGGCCGAGATGCCGGCGGCGATCACGAGGGCCGAACGACGATTGATCATTGCGGGGCTCCTTCCCAGAACACGTCCTCGAATTCCGGGCCGTAGATGTCGATGAGTTTTTCGCGATTCAGGCCGGACGCCGGACCGTCATAGACCTTCTGACCAGCCTTAAGGGCCACGACCCGATCGCAATAGCGCAGAGCGTAGTCCACCTGGTGCAGGGTTACGACGACCGTCAGGCCATCGGTTTGATTGAGATCACGCAGGATCTCCATGACCTTGCGCGCCGAGACCGGATCCAGCGAGGCGACCGGTTCGTCGGCCAGGATGATCTTGGCCTTCTGGACCAGGGCCCGGGCGATGGCGCCGCGCTGCTGCTGCCCGCCCGACAGGGTGTTGGCGCGCTGGGCGGCGTAGTCGGCGACGCCGACGCGAGCGAGCGCGGCCATGGCCGCCTCGCGCGTCTCCTTCGGCCAGGCGCCGAACAGTCCGCGGATCACGGGAATGCGTCCCAGCGAGCCGAGGGCGACATTGCTGAACAACGACAGCCGCCCCACCAGGTTGAACTGCTGGGCGATGAAGCCGATGCGGACGCGCGCCTTGCGCACCTCGCTGGACACCTTGCCCTTGGCCTGGACCGGGCCGCCGAAGGCGGTGATCACGCCCTCGCCGCCGTTCTCGCCAGGCGCGTCGATGGTCTGAAGACCGTCGATCGAGCGCAGCAGGGTGGATTTGCCCGAGCCCGACGGGCCGATGAGCGCGATCATCTCGCCTCGATTGACGTCGAGGGAGACGGCGTCCAACGCGCGACGAGGCCCGAAGGTCTTGGACGCGGCGCGGATCGAGAGAACTGGGTCCGACGTCATGGTCGGGGCGAATCCTTAACGTGGTTTCACGACTTGGGGAATGCGATCACCGGTTTGGGGCAGGTTCGCAATGGATTTGTGACGATCCGCGCCCCTAATCGCGTTCGAACGGACCCGCGCCCCGCGAGAGGCGCGCTTAATTTCCGGACGCGGAGCGCTTTGCGGCCGGGAATCCGCCGTCCCTTCCGGCCCACGCGCCCCGGTGGAACAATTCGTCCCGAAACGGGGCCGCAAAAGGGTCTTTACATCCCGGATCAATGCCCCTATTTCGCACGGCTCCGGCGGACCCGAAGTCCTCTAAACGCTGCTAACGCCGGCCTGGGTTTAACTTCCAACAGGGGGTTACGTGAATTGCACACGTACCATTCTCCCCTGGACCTGGTCCGTGAGCGGTCACCGGAACGTCCCGTCGCACTCGTGCGGCCCGACGCGGTTTCCGTAGCTGCGCGCTGGTTCCAGTCCGAATTTAAAGGCGACGTCTTCTACGCGGTGAAGGCCAATCCTTCGCCGTGGGTGATCCGTGAGCTGGCCCAGGCCGGCGTGCGGTCCTTCGACGTCGCGTCGTTGAACGAAGTCGAACTCGTGGCCGAGCAGGCCCCGGGCTCGCGCATGGCCTTCATGCACCCGGTCAAGAGCCGGGCGGCGATCGCCGCCGCCTATTTCGACCACGGCGTGAAGACCTTCTCGTTCGACACCCACGAAGAGCTGGCCAAGATCCTGGACTCCACGGGTAACGCCAAGGACCTGAACCTGATCGTCCGCATGGGCGTGCAGGCGGAAGGCGCGGCCTACAGCCTGTCGGGCAAGTTCGGCGTCGAGATGCACAACGCCCCCGCCCTGCTGCTGGCCGCCCGTCGCGCCACCCAGGACCTGATGGGCGTGTCCTTCCACGTCGGCAGCCAGTGCATGCGTCCGACGGCGTTCCAGGCGGCGATGGCCCAGGCCAGCCGCGCCCTGGTGCGCGCCGGCGTGCTGGCCGATGTCGTCGACGTCGGCGGCGGCTTCCCGTCGATCTATCCGGGCATGGTCCCGCCGGATCTCTCCGAGTATCTGGCGGCCATCGACCGCGGCTTCGCCGAGATGATGGTCCACGAGACCACCGAGCTCTGGTGCGAGCCCGGCCGCGCCCTGGTGGCCGAAGCCTCGTCGCTGCTGGTCAAGGTCGAGCTGAAGAAGGGCGACGCGCTCTACCTGAACGACGGGTCGTACGGCTCGCTGTTCGACGCCGCGCACATGAAGTGGCCCTTCCCGGTCAAGCTGTACCGCAAGAACGGCGAAGTCGTGGAAGAAGGCCTCAAGCCCTTCCGCTTCTATGGCCCGACCTGCGACAGCGTCGACCACATGCCCGGCCCGTTCTACCTGCCGGAAAGCGTCGACGAAGGCGACTACATCGAGATCGGCATGCTCGGCGCCTATGGCGTGGCGATGAACACCCGCTTCAACGGCTTCGGCGAGACCGACACCGCCCTGGTGCAGGACGCGCCGATGGCCTCGATGTACGGCCTGGCCAAGCGTTCGATCCCGCTGGTTCGCCAAGAGGCGGAAGAGCGCAAGATCGTCCGTTTCTCGCGTCCCAAGGGCGCGGCCGGCAAGCGCAAGCGCCGTCGCTAGACCGGCGCCGGAAATCCTGCGATCAACGGGGAGGAGGCGGATGGATGTCCGCCTCCTTTTTCGTTTCGCGATCCGAAGCGCCTCGCCGGCGGCAGACCTCACAGGCCATGACGACACGCGTCTCCGCTCCGACGAACGATCCGCCGATCTGGTTCGCCGTCCTGTTGCTGCTGGCCGCCAGCCTCGCGCCGCTGTCCCACGCCCTGTGGGCGGGCCTGGCCCCCATCGACAGCTACAATTCGATCTGGGTGGAGTCGTTCGGCGCCGCCCTGCGCCGCGGCGCGTTCCCGCCGCGCTGGGTTCCCGAAGGCTTCCACGGCCTGGGCGGGTCGTCGTTCTACTTCTATCCGCCGCTGTTCTTCTACGTCGCCGCCGCCGTCGATCTGCTGACCGGCGGCCTGCTGAACGCCGAGCAGGTGACGGCCTGGACGTGCCTCGCCTTGTCGTTCGCCGGCAGCCTCGGCCTCTACGCCTGGCTGCGCCCTCACGCGGGCGGACGGGCGGCGCTGGTCGCGGGCGTGGTCTATGCGATCGCGCCCTACCATCTGCTCGACGCGGTCTCGCGCGGCTCGCTGGGCGAGCTTGCCGTCTATGCGGTTCTGCCCTTCTTCGCCCTGTCTCTGGAGCGCGCCGCCAGCCGCTCCGCCTGGATCGCGCCGCTGGCGCTCTGTCTCGCCGGCCTGATCCTGGGTCATATCGCCGTCGCCCTGCCGATCTGCCTGATCGCCGCGCCGATCGCCGCCCTCTGGCTGATCATCCGCGCCGAACCGAAGGCCCGCGCGGCCGTCGCCGCCCGACTGGCCGCCGGCGGAGTTCTGGGCCTGGGCCTGGCGTCGACCTATCTGCTGCCGGCCCTGGCGCTGCAGAGCGCCGCCTCGATGAAGTTTATGTGGGGCCCGCCGCTGTCGCCCGCCGATCCCGCCGCCTGGACCCTGCTGAACGCCAGGCACTGGCCGCCGCCGCCCCTGCCCGGCGCCATGGCCTGGCTGGGCTGGACCTATGGCGCCGCGGCGCTGGGCGTCCTCGTTCTCCTGGGCGCGACACCCGGCCCGCGCGCGGCGCTCGCGCGGGTCTGGGCGGCGGTCTGCCTGGTCGCCATCGCCGCCTACGCCACGCCCGCCGTCTGGCACGGCCCGCTCGCCCCGATCCTGGGCAAGATGCAGTTCCCGTTCCGAATGCTGGTCATGGTCGAGTTCGCCCTGATCGCCGCCCTCTGCCTGGCCTTCGGCCACCGCCCGAGATGGACGGCCCTGCTGGCCGCGGTCATCGCCGTCAGCCTCTGGACGCCGGTCCGGCAGACCGTGCTCCCGGCGTTCGAGCGGGCGCGGCTCTATCCCGCGATGAAGGACTCGGTGATCACCGAGCGCATCCGCGTGGGCCGCCTGCCCGAGGAGCATCTGCCGGGCGACTTCTTCTTCGATCCGGCGATCCTGGTCGATCGCGCCTACCTGACCGGCTACGAGCGCCTGCCGCTGGTCCGCCCGCTCGATCCGGCCGCCAAGGTCCTGGCCGCGACGTCCTATCCCGACGGCAGCCTGGCCGTGCGGCTGGACGCGCCCGCGCCGACCCGGGTGGTCGTCCGCCGTTTCTACTTCCCGGCCTGGCGCGCCGACATCGTCCAGGCCGGCAAGGACCCGTCGGTCCCGACCAGTTCCACCGGCCCCTCGCGCATCCTGACGTTCGCCGCCCGGCCCGGCGACCACGTCTATCGCCTGCACATCGTGCGCACGCCGATCGAAAAACTGGGCGACGGCGTCGCGCTCGCCTCGCTGCTGGTCGTCGGCCTGATCGGCCTCGCCAGCCTGAAGCGACGACGGAACAGCCCTGAGAACCGCTTTCCCGCGTTTCTTCGAGGTAGGACTCGATAATCGTCGCAAAGCCGCTATATAGCCGCCTCCATTGACGAAACCCTCTCGCCGGTCGCTCCGTCCCGGCGGGTCCTAGGGTCACGACGGGCGCTCACCTTCAGAGGACTCTCTGTCATGAACGCTCCCGTTCCGAATACGAAGGCCGAACTGCTCCAGAAGACCGTCGAGCACGTCGACATCACCTCCTACGACGCCCGCCCGATCATCGACTCCATGCGCAAGATGTCGTTCAGCTCGCGCGACACCGCCCGCGCGGCCGACATCTTCAACATGGCCCTGGCCGACAAGGGCTGCTCGACCTGGCTGATCCTGGCCGGTTCGACCTCGGCCGGCGGCTGCATGCACGTCTACCGCGACATGGTGAAGAACGGCATGATCGACGCCGTGGTCGCCACCGGCGCCAGCATCGTCGACATGGACTTCTTCGAAGCCCTCGGCTTCAAGCACTACCAGGCCGCCGGCCCGGTCGACGACAACGTCCTGCGCGACAACTACATCGACCGCATCTACGACACCTACATCGACGAAGAAGAGCTGCAGGCCTGCGACCACACGATCCTCGAGATCGCCAACCGCCTGGAGCCGCGCGGCTATTCCTCGCGCGAGTTCATCTGGGAGATGGGCAAGTGGCTGGCCGAAGGCAACGCCAAGAAGCCGGGCTCTCTGATCCAGACCGCCTATGAAGAAGGCGTGCCGATCTTCTGCCCGGCCTTCGTCGACAGCTCGGCCGGCTTTGGCCTGGTGAAGCACCAGAAGGAACGGGCCGCCGCCAAGCAGCCCTACCTGATGATCGACGCCGTGGCCGACTTCCGCGAACTGACCGACATCAAGATCGCGGCCGGCACCACGGGCCTGTTCATGGTCGGCGGCGGCGTTCCCAAGAACTTCGCCCAGGACACCGTCGTCTGCGCCGAGATCCTCGGCGTCGAGGCCGACATGCACAAGTACGCCATCCAGATCACGGTCGCCGACGTCCGCGATGGCGCCTGCAGCAGCTCGACGCTGAAGGAAGCCGCCTCGTGGGGCAAGGTCTCGACCACCTACGAGCAGATGGTGTTCGCCGAAGCCACCACGGTGGTTCCGCTGATCGCCTCGGACGCCTACTGGCGCAAGGCCTGGGAAGGCCGCGAAAAGCCGCGCTGGAACAAGCTGTTCGGCAAGTAAGCTTGATCAGCCTCCGCTGAGAATGCAGGGTCCCCGGAAGAAATTCCGGGGACCTTTTTCATGCGCGCATTGGCCGTCGTCGCCCTCCTGGCCCTATCGGGCTGCGCCACCCTGAGCGGCGACGCGGGGACCTATCCGCGCTACCTGCCCAAGAGCGCCTTCGACGCCCGCGACCACGTCCCGCCGCCGCCCGCCAAGGGCTCGCCCCAGGCGGAGAAGGATCGCGAGATCTTCCTGACCACCCGGGCGCTGAAGGACACCCCGCGCTGGTCCCTGGCCCAGGCCGACAACGCTGAGGAGAAGGTGCTCGACGCCTACGCCTGCGCGCTGGGCTACACGCCGACCCGCGAGACCAACCCGAAGCTGGCGGCGATGCTGATGCGCATGAGCCGCGACGTCCGCTCGGCGGTGGCGGGGCCGAAGCTCAAGTATATGCGGCCGCGGCCCTATCTGTCCGAAAGCGCGCCCATCTGCATCAAGCCAGGCTTCGGCTTCCGGTTCTCGCCCGACTATCCCTCCGGCCACGCCACCTGGGGCTGGACCGTGGGCTTGCTGCTAGCCGAGGTCGCGCCCGACCGCTCCAACGCCATCCTGACCCGCGCCCGCGCCTATGGCGAAAGCCGGGTGATCTGCGGCGTGCACAACGCCAGCTCGGTCGAGGCGGGCAAGCATAACGCCGAGACCCTGTTCGCGGCCCTGTGGAGCTCGGACGCCTTCAAGGCGGACCTCGCGGCCGTCCGGGCCGAGTCCGACGAGGTCCGCGCCAAGGCCGCCCCGCTGGATCCCGCCCGCTGCACCGCCGAGGCGAACCTGGTCAGCGCGCCGCTGTTCTGAGACTCCGCGTCATAAGGCCAAGGTTGCGCGAGCGCGTCCGGACCTCTACCTCTTGGACATGGCCCAAGGCGCTTCCTGCGGACACGAACATCATCACCACGGCGTGGCCGGCGCCGCGCTCGCCGCCGAGCTCGACGCGGCCGAGGCCCGTTGCGCGGCCGCCGACCAGCGGCTCACGGCCCCCCGCCGACGGGTGCTGGAACTGCTGCTGCAGGCCGGCCAGCCCGTGAAAGCCTACGACCTGATCTCGACCTTCGGAGGCGCGGGCCCGCCAGCCAAGCCGCCGACCGTCTATCGCGCGCTCGACTTCCTGGAGAAGCAGGGCTTCGCGCACCGGATCGAGAGCCTCAACGCCTACGTCGCCTGCCGCAAGGAGGCCGACGGCCACGCCGCCGCCTTCCTGATCTGCGACTGCTGCGGCGCGACCCGCGAGATCGAGCCCAAGGCCAGCGCCGAGATCATCGCCGCCGGCGCCGCGGCCGGCTACGCCCTGACCGGCGTGACCATCGAGGCCCACGGCCTCTGCGCCGATTGCAAGGGCGCCTGATCGGAACAACCGCCCTCGCCTCCTGTTCTCCTTGGGTCACCCAAGGAGAACGATCATGGACGAGCAACCCAACACCGACGGCCGTAAGGCCAACGAAGCCGAGCCGCTGGGCGAATTCACCGCGCTCGGCGGCAAGGACAGCGTCCAGAAGACCGGCGAGGAATCGCGCAAGCGCGCGGGTCCCGACGGTCCGGACGCCGAGGAGATCGGGAACACCTTCAAGGGCCCGGCCGGCGATCCCGCCGAAGGCAAGTGCTGAGCGCCCTCTAGCCAAGCTCGCCGCAGCCGCTAGACTCGAACGACCGTTCACCGCCGTTCGAGTTGCGCCGCCATGACGATCGCAGAGCCGCTTCCTGGCGTCGAGATTTGGCCCCCTTCCTGTCTTCAAGGAACCGCGCCATGACGGCCGCCGAGGGTCTTCCAGGCGTCGAGATCTGGCGCGGTGGCGTCAATACCTGGGACTGCGACGAGATGGGGCACATGAACGTGCGCCACTACGTGGTCCGCGCCCAGGAAGGGCTGATCGGCCTGGCGGCGGAGCTGGGCCTGCCCGGCGCCTTCTCGCCCCACGCCAACGCCACCCTGCTGGTCAAGGAGCACCACATCCGCTTCCTGCGCGAGGCCCACGCCGGGGCGCCCCTGACCATGCTGGGCGGCGTCATCGAGATGGGCGAGACCGACGCGCGACTGCTGCAGCTTCTGATCCATCCGGCCACCGGCGAGCTCGCGGCGACCTTCCAGACCACCGTGATCCACGCCACGCCGCGCGAAGGCCAGCCCTTCCCCTGGCCCAGGATCGCCCGCGAGCGCGCCGAGGCCCTGATGGTCGAGGTTCCAGAGAAGGCGCGGGCGCGGAGTATCGACCTTTCGCCGTTCGCGCCGACCGCCAGCCTGGCGCGGGCGGACGCCCTGAAGCTGCCCCGCATCGGCCTCGGCGGACTGCTGCCGACCGATTGCGACGTATACGGACGAATGCGCGCCGAGCAGTTCATCGGCCGCGTGTCGGACGGCATCGGCGCCTTCATCCACCCGTTCCGCGATCTCGTCGTCGAGCACGCAGAGCACAGGCCCCAGCGCATGGGCGGCGCGGTCCTGGAATATCGGATCGCCTATCTGGCCTGGCCCCGGATCGGCGACCGCATCGACATCCGTTCGGGTCTGGTCGGGACCGACGCGCGCACCATGCGGGTCGTCCACTGGATGCTGGACCCCGCCACGGGCGAGCCCTGGGGGACCTCGGAGGCCGTCGCCATCACCTTCGACCTCGACGCGCGCAAGGTCGTGCCAGTCAGCGACGCCGCCCGGGCGGCGCTGGCCCGGTTCGAGGTTCCGGGTCTGGCGCTATAGCGCCTCTACCGCGTCGCCATGTCGAACAGGGCGTCGCGCACCACGTCCGGGCGCTCCATCGGCAGGAAGTGGCTGGTCCCCGGCACGGTCTCGATCCGCACGTCGCGACCGCGGCGCGCGAAGCCGTCGCCGGCGCGGAAGGTCGAGTGCTTCTCGGCCTTCAAGATTCGGACAGGCGCCTTGGCCTGCCGAACCGCGCGCCAAGGATCGTGCGCCTGGGCGGCGTAGTTCGAGGCCTCCCACGCCGGCGCGCAGGCCAGCTCGACCACGCCCTCCGGCCGCTCGACGAACCCGCCGGCGACGTAGTCGGCCAGCATGGTCTCGGGCCAGGTCTTGAAGGCGCCGCGCCCCTTGTAGGCGGCGAAGGCGGTTTCGCGGCTGTCGAAGACGGCGCGTCGACGCAGGGCGGCCTGGACCATCGGCATGCGCCGCCACATCCGGCCCGAGGTCCAGGGCGCCTTGGCGTAGAGCATCGCCAGCCACGGCATGACGACGGGATCCAGCAGGACCAGACCCTTGACCCGCTCTGGTCGCTCGGCGGCGGCCAGCAAGCCGACGGTGCCCCCCATCGAGTGGCCCGCCAGAACCACGGGCGGCCCGTCCAGCGCGTCGAGCAGGCCGATCAAATCGTCGCGCAAATCCCGCCACGAGCGCCGCCCCTCCGGATTGGCCGGCAGGGTCGTCTCGCCATGGCCGCGCTGGTCGATCGCCAGGATGCGCAGGCCGGCGGCCAGGGGCGAAAGCAGCGTTCGGTAGGTCTGGGCGTTGAAGCCGTTGGCGTGGACGAAGACGATGTCGATCGGCCGATCGGTCGGGCCAAACTCCAGGCCCGCGATCTCGCCGCCCGCCACGGGGGTGGCGCGCTTGCGCGGTTCGCGAAAGACGGCCGCGTCCATCGGCGGGCTCCTGTGGTCCAGACGCGACTAAGGTAGGCTCGCGATCGGCGCGCGTCCATGGAGAGGCGAGAGATGAACAGATTGGCGACCATCGGCTACGAGACCGACACGCAGGCCGGGCTGATCCAGCGGCTCAAGGCGGCCGACGTCGAGCTGGTCGTCGACGTCCGCGCGGTGGCGAGCTCGCGCAAGGCCGGCTTCTCAAAGACCCTGCTGGGAAACAGCCTGAAGGCCGAGGGCGTAGACTATCTGCACCTGCGCCCGCTGGGCACGCCCAAGGCGGGCCGCGACGCCGCCCGGGCTGGCCGCGCCGACGAAATGCGCCAGATCTTCAACGCGCATCTTGAGGAGCCCGACGCCCAGCTGGCCCTGGCCCAGGCGACCGAGCTGGCCAAGGACAAGCGGATCGCCCTGCTTTGCTACGAGGACGATCCCAACTGCTGCCACCGCCAGATCGTCGCCGACCGCATCCGCGCGAGCCTGAAGTGTGAGGTTATCGACCTCTAGCAGCTCTTCCGTAGGGTCATCGTTGTCGCCGCCCGTCGCCCGGCCGATAGTCGGGCCAGGCATAAAGGGAGGCGGTCATGAGCGGCCAGACGGACTACAGCTGTTTCAAGGTCGAGATCGAAGGCGGCGTCGCCCACATCCAGCTGAAACGCCCCGAGGCCATGAACACCATGACCCGGCCGTTCTGGAACGAGCTGCCGGCCATCGTCCGCGACATCGACGACAACGCCCGCGCCCGCTGCATCGTCATCTCCTCGACCGGCAAGCACTTCAGCGCCGGCATGGACCTCTCCGTCTTCACCGACGACGAGGGCGTCACCGCCCGCCAGGACGCCGACCGCTGGGTGGCCGCCGAGAGCTTCCGCCGCTTCGTGCATCACCTGCAGGAGACCTTCAGCTGCCTGGACCGGGCGCGCATGCCGGTGATCGTCGCCATCCAGGGCGGCTGCATCGGCGGGGCCGTCGATTTCGTCAGCGCCTGCGACATCCGCTACGCCACGACCGACGCCTTCTTCTCGATCCAGGAGATCAACATCGGCATGACCGCCGACGTCGGCACCTTCCCGCGCCTGTGCAAGCTGATCCCCGAGGGCTGGGTGCGCGAACTGGCCTACACCGGCCGCCGCCTGCCCGCCGCCAAGGCCCGCGACATCGGCCTGGTCAACGAGCTCTTCGACACCCACGAGGCCCTGGTCGAGCACGCGCTCGCCACCGCCCGCGAGATCGCCGAGAAGTCGCCCCTGGCCGTCGCCGGCAGCAAGGTGATGATCAACTACGCCCGCGACCACTCCATCGCCGACGGCCTCGACTACATCGCCACCTGGC
This sequence comes from Caulobacter sp. X, assembly GCF_002742635.1. Taxonomy (NCBI): domain Bacteria; kingdom Pseudomonadati; phylum Pseudomonadota; class Alphaproteobacteria; order Caulobacterales; family Caulobacteraceae; genus Caulobacter; species Caulobacter sp. X. The sequence goes on from NZ_PEGF01000001.1 coordinate 1,946,241, forward strand.
AGACGGGGATGTTCTCGGGCCCGCACATGGCCGAGGCGTTCGCGGCCAAGGCGCAGAAGCGCGACGCGGTCTATCCGGACCTGCTGCCGCTGAAGAAGAAGATGTGAGGGCCTCGAGATATCTCTCGGCAGTCCAACCGCTACCAGCCAGCCGGCTTGCTAACCGTGCCTACGCTGTCATTGAAGACTTCCGGAAATTGCGAGGCGGCGAGCGCGTGAACACGAAGCGGCTTTTGAAAATGCGCCAGCTGCTTCAATGCAATGCTTCCATTCGGGCGGGGGAGTACAAGGCCGATTGTCAGGCCACACTCTTCCCTAGCAATACGTATAGGCGTCAGCAGGTCGCTATCGTTCGAGACAATGACTGCACACTCGCATTCACCTTTGAAGGCATCGCGCAAAAGATATGACGCCAAATTCACATCCGAGCCCTTTTCCTCGGATTTGTGAACCCATTCCATCTTCGCTGTGCCGTTTGGCTTTAGCGCTACGACTGGCTTTCCATTCTGCCTTATCGGCCTTCCAGCGGGGTCTTGCTCAACTATGGGAGCGCGTACGCAATTGCTCATGAAGGAGCCGAAATGCACTTCGACTTTCGACCTACTTGCTAGGGCGCGGAGATAGGTATCCTGCCGAACGGGCAAATCTGGGTCATTGCTCCGAGCTTCGACTCTAGCGGTGAAGTATCGGATTTTTCGAATGTCGTTTTTCGGAAGAAGGAAGGCAAAAAGCGCGTCTATGTCCAACCACTTGTGCGGCCCGCCCTTTAGGGAGCCGTAATAGAGATTGAACCCGTCGATATAGACGTTAGTTCGGATGCGCCCCACCCTAGAAATGCTACGGCGGGCTTTTAAGGGCCCGCCGCGCGTCCGTTGGCCGAAGCCCCCGGAGGAGTAATGGTGCATATCTGGATGCTGTTGACGGCTCCGTCAACGGGGACTCGAGTTGACAAATTTCCGGAAATATGGCACGAGCAACCGCTCTGTTCGGTTGATCGCTTGCCCGCGCAGGGCAAGCGGAGAAAAATTTTAGGTTTGGCCAGTTAGGCCGCCTCTCACTCGCCCTCATAAACAAACGTCATCGGCGTATCCGCCGCCGGCAGGCACGAGCGATCAACCGCCTTCGTCGGGTCCTGGAAGAAGCCGCGGATCATCTTGCGCACGCACGGGCTGCTGCGCGAGACGCCGTGGGTGGCGTTGGTGACGATGACCACCTGCGAGCCCTGATAACCCTTCGACGCGGCCTTGGTCAGTTCCGGCGGGCAGCCGGGGTCGATCTCGGCGGCCAGGAACAGGGTCGGGATGGCGGTCTTGACCGGGGCCTGCTCGGCCTTGGAGATGGGACCAACGTCGATCGCGGCGCAGACGTCGTGGATACGCTGCATCGAGACGACCATCAGGCGCGCGACCGGGTCTTTCTCGGTTCCGTCCGCCACCGCGGCGCGGCTCTCGAACGGGATCTCCTCCTTGCACAGGTGGGTCATGAACTGGCCCTCGCTGTAGTAGTCACGGCTTTCGACGAACTCTTGCACCGGCGACAGGTCGCCCTGGATGATCTTCCAGAGGTCGCGCGGCAGCACGCCGGCGGTGAAGTAGCTGGCGTCCATCAGATAGCCGCCCAGGTCATCGGCCGTGTAGGTCTTGCCGCCCACCGTCTGAGGCCCGGCCAAGAACCGCTCGGCGACCACGGCCAGCTTGGCCTTCAGGTCCGGATAGCGCTGGGCGCACTCGGCGACGAGGGCGCACTTGGCCATGACGATGTCGATCGAGCTGGAGACCATGGCCGGCCCGCCGACGGTCCAGTCGGCTTCCGGCGGCCAGGGCGAGTCTTGCACCACCGCCCGCACGCCCCGCGGCGCGTGGGTCTGGATCGCCGCCTCGATGCGCGTGCCGTACGAGCCGCCAAACAGGTCGATCATCGGCAGCTTCAGCGCCTGGCGCAGGTCCTGGACGTCCTTGGCGACCTCGACGGCGTTGTAGCGCGAGAGGTTCACGCCCTGGGCCTGGAAGGCCTTCAGGCAGGCGACGATGCCGTCCTTGTCCTTGTCGGAAGGCGGCCCGGCGTCGGTCAGATTGGTCCCGGGGCAGTTCAGGTTCGGCTTCGACTGGCCGCCGCCGCGCTGGTCCATGAAGATCCAGTCCTGGTCGATGGCGACGTACTCGCGCGGGCCCTTGCTCTTGAGCATGCGCGGAAGATTGGCGAGCGCCGAACCGCCCGGACCGCCGTGCAGATAGACGACTGGCGGCAGGCCCGGCTTGGGCGCAGAGGCCTTGACGATGGCGATCGCCACGCTGATCCGGCGGCTCTTGGGATCGCCGCGCGTCTCGTCGACGATCAGGTTTCCGCACTGGACCTTGAGATCGACGCCCTTGTAGTCGCCGACGCAGGCCGTGGGCTTGAACGGGGGCGCGGCGGCGTGGGCCGCGCCGCCGCCCATTCCGACGAAGACGGCCGTCAGGCTCAGGGCGCCGACAGCGGCGGCGATCAGGGATTTGGACGACATCGCAAACTCCAGCTTTGCGCCCATCAACACCAAGGCCGCCGGGGTCCGCAAGCCTCGCGAGAAGGCGTAGGACGCCGAAACGAACGCCGCCGGCTGGGTGGCGTGGACGACGATGGGGCTGCGCTTGGCGTCGCCTGTCAGCGTGCTGACCACCCCGGTGGCCCCCAGGGCCGACCCGGTCGGATACGCGGTAGCTGGCGGTCAGAGAGGCCGCGACGCCCTTGACCCCGCCGCCGGGCCGGAAGGCGGGCAGCCCCGAGGCCGTCGATCACCTTGGCGCCGGCGCCCGCTCGGCCGCTGAGAAAGAACCGGCCATAGCTCAGATCGATCACCGGAAAGGGCAGCGTGCGGTACTTGTCGGCGCCCTGATAGGCGGGCGCGTGGATGGCGGACAGACCCACGACGGCGCGGTTCTGGTCGCGATCCTGGGCCAGGGCGGGATGGGCCGCCGCACTGAAGCCGGCGAAGACGGCGCGTGGCGGGGCGGATCATGAGGCGGTCGGCTCCGTATCTGGCGGCCCTCGGGGTGGAAGCCGCATGGCCACGTCTGTTGGCGGGATCATGTCGGCACGACCCCTGAAGCCCTGACGCGCGAGAGACGGACTCAGACGCCGAAGATCGCGGGTAGTTCCGCGCCGCGCAGGTCCGCGCCGGCGAGTTTGGCGCGGGTCAGGTCGGCCTCCAGCAGCCGCACGCGCGGAGCGCTGGCGCCGCGCAGGTCCGCGCCGCGCAGCACCGCGCGGGTCAGGTCGGTGCGCAGGACCCGGTCCTCGCCGATCTTCAACGGGCCCAGCTTGGCGTTCGACAGGTCGGCCCGCGACAGCTGGGCGTCCATCAGCCGCGCGCCGCGAAGGTCGGCGCCGCGCAGCTTGGCTCCGCGCAGGTCCGCCCCGACCAGATTGGCGCCCTGCAGGTGCGCGCCTTCCAGGTCCATGCCGAAGAACACCGCCTCCGGCGCGACCAGTCCGCTGAGGCGGCGCCCCTTCAACCGCTTCAGGGGCCGGAAGTCGACGCCGCGCGCCTTGGCCGCCTTGCCCTCGGCGCCCTGGGATCGGCAGTACAGCTCGTGCGCCTCGATCACCTCGTCGAGGGGCAGGTCGTCGATATAGATCAGCGGCGGCGGGGCGCGCAGCACCTCGCTCAGGTCGGCGGCGGTCAGGTCGGCGCCGCTGATGTCGACCCCCACCATCACGGCCCGGCGCAGCGAGACCTTGGTCAGGTCCGCGCTTTGCAGGTTGGCGCCGGAGAGGTCGGCGCCGTCCAGGCAAGCGTTGGCCAGCTTGGCGCCCTGCAGGCTGACGTTCGAGAGGTTGGCGTCGGTGAAGTCGGCCTTGCGCGCGAAGGCGCCCGACATTTGCGCCCCGCTGAGATTGGCGCCCTGCAGCAGGGCGTAGTCGAGCTCGCCCGGGCGCTTGGTGTGGTCGAGGATCCGCAGGCCCTTGCTGTCGTCCTGCACGGCGGTCAGCCCTTCGCGCAGATCGCAGCCGGAAAGGTCGGCGCCGCCCAGATTGCAGCCGCGCAGGCACGCCCCGCGCATGTCGGCGCGCGACAGATTGGCCTCGCGCAGATCGGAGTCGCGCAGATCCGCGCCGTAGAGCGTGGCGCGAACCAGCCGGACGCCGCGCAGCGACGCCCCGCCCAGCAGGGCGCCGGTCAGGTCGGCCTCGGACAGCTCGGCGCCGTCCAGCTCGTAATTGTTCAGGTTGACGTAGGACAGCACGGCCCGGCGGCCGGCCGGCAGCCCTTTCAGAAAGCGGCCGTGCGCCTCCACGGCTTCGCGCACCACCGAAGGGTGGAGATTGCGGATCAGGCTGGGTCGGGAAGATGCGGGACGCATCGTGCGAGGGCGTGTTCTGTTCGGGAGATCGTTGAAATCCGAACATGGCCCCGTAGGCTTAAGGCAAGGTCAAAACCGCGACGAAAAGTCGCGTTTCGTCTACAGCCAGCCCTTGCGCTTGAACCACAGCAAGGGCGCGCCCGCCGCCACGAACATCAGGGCGATGGCCATCGGATAGCCCTCGATCCAGCGCAGTTCGGGCATGTGCTCGAAGTTCATGCCATAGATCCCGGCGATCAGGGTCGGGGGCAGGAAGATCACCGAGAAGACCGAGAACACCTTGAAGATCGAGTTCTGCTCGATGTTGATCAGGCCCAGGGCCGCGTCGAGCAGGAAGGTGATGTTGCCGGCCAGGTAGCTGGAGTGGTCGGTGATCGACTGGACGTCGCGCTGCAGCGACTTCAGGTGATCGCGCAGCTCGCGCTCGCCGTCGAACTGCTCGGCCAGGGCGGCGAAGCTGATCAGGCGGGCCAGGCTGACCAGGCTGTCGCGGGCCTTGGAATTGATGTTCTGGGCGCGGCCCAGGCTTTTCAGGATCTGCTCGAAGGCCGCGCCGCGCGGGCGGCCGAAGATGGCGCGCGACTGCACCTCGACCTCGGCGGCCGTGCGCTCGAGGATGTCGGCGGTGCGGTCGACGATGGCGTCCAGCAGGCCAAGGAACGTCTGCAGGCCGTTGGGGCAGAGGCTGGGCTGGCGCTCGGCCTGGGCGGCGAAGATCGAGAAGGCGCGGGGCTCGACATAGCGGATGGTGATCAGCCGCGCGCCCGCCAGGACGAAGGTGACCGGCGCGGCGGTCGGCAGGTCGCCGTCGGCGTTGACCAGCACGGTGGCGGTCATGAAGGTCCCGCCATCCTCCTGATAGAGGCGCGACGAGGCCTCGATCTCGGCCATTTCTTCCCGGGTGGGCAGCAGCAGGCCGATCGATTGTTCGACGGCGACTTCCTCGGCGCGGGTGGGGTCGACCAGCTCGATCCAGACGGTGTCGGGGGGCACGCGCCAGTCCGGGGACAGGCCGCCGGCCTCGAAACCCGGAGCGCCGTGTCGGAGGATTCTCAGCATGGACGCGGCCCTTCAAGCCCGCTGCTCGGCGGACTCGCCCCTTTGGAGAAGCAGGCGTCGCGCGAGGTCCGGAAGGCCTCGCGCGAAGCGCTGCGGGTCGGGTGTGCCCCGGCCCGCGCTTCAGGTCAACGCGGCGCGTTCTGCTTGTTGGAGTCGGTCGACGAGGAACCGCCGCCCGTGGCCGCCTCGATCAGGGCCGCGATACGATCGGTCGAGTCGGCGGCCTGGCTGATGATGTCCAGCGGCGAGGCGCGAACCGACGAAGCCACCTGGTTGGCGGCCTGCTTGGCGGCCGACACGACGGCGTTCTGGGCCATGGCGATCTTGCTGGTGGCCATGGCGATCTTCATCGCCTGGGCGTCCTGATAGATGAAGCCGTTGGTCGGATAGACCGTGTTGCCCAGGTCTCGGATCGGATCGTACCAGACCTTGACCTGGCTCCAGTCGCCATTGGCCGACACGTCGACGACGGTGACGTCCTTTTCGATCTGGCCGCGATCGCCCTCGATCACGGACCAGTTGGCGTGGGTGACCTGAATGACCCGGTCGGTGAGCACCTGGCTCACGAAGGCGACGTGGCCCAGGTTCATCCGGGCGGTCGGCTTGAAGGAAAGGACCGAGCCGATCTTCGGCACCGAACCGGTTTCGTACTTGCCGGCGGCCTGCGACCACCAGGTGCGCGCGTCGCCGAACAGCTGAATGCCAGACATCAGGCGCGCGAAAGGAACGCATTGCCAATAGCCGTCGGCGGTTGCCACCGCCGGCGCCAGGCTGATCATGGCGGCAGCGGCCAGGGAACCCAGAAGGGCCCTCGTCCGTTTCGTCATGCTTGGGTACTCCCCCGCGTTACTGGGTTAAGGGATAACCTTCCCATGGACGTGTGAAAAGAGTCTTTATGTCGCGGATGTCATCCGCGAGCGGAGCCATTTGACGCAGGGCGAGCAAGTTTCATCGCCCCGCGACGCCGCCTCCGCCTCGACATGCGGACGCGGCTCGGCAGCTTCGCGAACCCCGACCGCAATCAAGACCACTCTGGAAATATCGGTGTCATCTCTGATGATATTGAACGCCCCATCATACGTCCTTTCCACCGCGCGTACGCGTAGCTCGGTGACCTGCGAGACTGACAGCTGATCTCAGCGACGTCCTTGATCATCTTGAAGACCCAAGACGAAATCGCCCTTCGAAAATGGTCTCGAAAGCAGACGGCCGCGGCCAAAAAAACCACGTTGATCAATTGATCGGCGTCGCTGGTCGGAAGCGCCCGGAGACCCGGCGAATCGTTGACCAAGGCTGGCGGCTTTTTCTCCCGCCCGGCCTCGACAAGAACGGTGTTCGCCCCCATTTGACGGCGTTGGCGGTTTCGCGCGGGGAGGCGCGGAGCCACATCCTCTGTGGGGATCGATGAACGAAATACTCAGCCTGCTCGCCGACCCAGCCGCCTGGGCCGCGTTGGTCACGCTTGTCGTCATGGAGGTCGTCCTCGGGATCGACAACCTCGTCTTCATCTCAATTCTGTCCAACAAGCTGCCGCCCGAGCATCGCCAGAAGGTGCGCCGGATCGGCATCTCCCTGGCGCTGATCATGCGCCTCGTTTTGCTGTCGACCATCGCCTTCATCGTCGGCCTGACCGCCCCGGTCTTCGACCTCGGCGTCACCGGCCCGGTCGGATCGCATGGCGACCCCGGCTTCGAGACCGCCTTCTCGTGGCGTGATCTGATCCTGATCGCCGGCGGCGCTTTCCTGATCTGGAAGGCGACCAAGGAGATCCACCACACCGTCGATCCGGGGAAGAGCGACGACGTGCTGGAGAAGGACAAGGCCACGGTCGTCATCTCGAACGTCGGCTCGGCGATCTTCCAGATCATCCTGCTGGACCTGGTGTTCTCGATCGACTCGATCCTGACCGCCGTCGGCATGACCGATCACCTGCCGATCATGGTCGTCGCGGTGCTGATCGCCGTCTCGGTCATGCTGCTGGCCGCCGATCCCCTGGCCAACTTCATCAACAACAATCCGACCGTCGTGATGCTGGCGCTGGGCTTCCTCTTGATGATCGGCACGGTGCTGATCGCCGAGGGCTTCGGCGCCCATGTTCCCAAGGGCTACATCTACACGGCCATGGCCTTCTCGGCCGGGGTCGAGGGCCTGAACATGCTGGCCCGCAAGCGCGACGCCAAGAAAAGCGGATAGGCGGGATACGCCGCCTACTTCCGGCGTTGGGAGCGTGATAGTCGGGGATAACCGGCTGTCACGCTTACCAAGGCCCCGATGACCTCCCAGACCTTTACCGACACCGAGCGCCGCACGACCCTGGCGGCGCTGATGATCGTGTTCCTGCTCAGCGCCCTGGACCAGACGATTGTCTCCACGGCCATGCCGCGGATCATCTCGGAGTTGAACGGCCTCAACCTCTATTCCTGGATCACCACCGCCTATCTGCTGACCTCGACGGTGATGGTGCCGATCTGGGGCAAGCTGGGCGACATCTACGGCCGCAAGCCGGTGCTGATCACCGGCATCTCGATCTTCCTCGCGGGATCTCTCCTTTCGGGGATTTCCGGCGAGTTCGGGACCGTGCTGGGCGTGCCGGGCATGGTCCAGCTGATCGTCTTCCGCGCCCTGCAGGGGATCGGCGGCGGGGCGCTGTTCACCACCGCCTTCGCGATCATCGCCGACCTCTATCCGCCGCGCGAACGGGGCAAGTTCGCCGGCATCTTCGGCTCGGTGTTCGGCCTGGCCAGCGTGCTGGGACCGATCATCGGCGGCTACTTCACCGATCATGGCGCGGTGCAGGTCGGGACCCACACCGTCGCCGGCTGGCGCTGGGTGTTCTACGTCAACCTGCCGCTCAGCCTGCTGTCCCTCTTCATGGTCATCGTGAAGATGCCGCCGCTGGAGCATCGTCAGGCCGGGCGGATCGACTTTCTGGGCGCGGCGCTGCTGATCTGCGCCTTCGTGCCGCTGCTGCTGGCGCTGAGCCTGGGCGGGCACAACTTCGCCTGGAGCGACCCGCGGAGCCTGGGCCTCTTCGCCCTGTCAGCCGTGTCGCTGGCGGGCTTCGTGATCGCCGAAACCAAGGTCGCCAACCCGATCCTGCCGATGCGCCTGTTCCAGAACCGGGTGTTCACCACCGCCAACCTGGCTGGCTTCCTGATCTCCATGGCCTTCATGGGCGTGGTGATGTTCCTGCCGCTGTTCCTGCAGCTGGGGCGCGGCGTGCCGGCCACGATCAGCGGCATGACCATGCTGCCGCTGATGGCCGGCCTGATCGTCGGCAGCGCCGTGGCGGGCCAGCTGGTCACCAAGACGGGTCAGTACAAGCCGCTGATGCTGGTGGGCGCGGGCCTGCTGCTGGTCTCGGTGTTCCTGCTGCATGACCTGTCGAAGATCCACGGCCTGGCCCTGCTGTGCGGGCTGCTGGCCTTCGTGGGCCTGGGCCTGGGACCGGGTCAGAGCCTGTTCAACATCGCCACCCAGAACGCGGTCGACCCGCGCGACATCGGCGTGGCCACCAGCTCCAACCAGTTCTTCCGGCAGATTGGCTCGACGGTCGGCGCGGCCCTGGCCGGAACCCTGCTGACGGCGCGGCTGGCCAGCCTGCCCGGCGGCGGCCTCGATCTCGGAGCGCTGGAAGGCATGGCCGTCAAGGCCGCCGCCCAGGGTCAGGCCGCCCACGCCGATCCGGTTCTGCAGAAGGCTCTGGTCGACGCCGTCAGCGGCGTGATGGTCGCGGCCCTGGCGGTCATCATCCTGGCGCTGATCACCATCCTGTTCATCCCCGCCCTGCCCCTGCGCTCGCGCCAGCCCATCGGCGACGCGCCGGTGCTTCAGAAGGCCGAACCCACGAACTGACGCCCAACGAAAAACCCCGGGGCGCGAACCCCGGGGCCTTCGGTTCTCTAGAGGTGCGGCTGAGGCGCCTACTTCCACTTGGCCTGGACGGCGGCCTTCACCGAGGCCGGAACCGGGGCGTAGCCCAGGGCCGTGATGTCCGCGTCGCCGTTCTTGTAGCCCCAGGTGAAGAAGTCGCGGACGCGCTTGGCGCGGTCCGCGTCGGCGTCGTCGCGCAGCAGGCCATAGCTGACCAGCACCAGCGGCCAGGTCCCCTTGCCCGGCTGGTCCAGCGTCTGGACGCCGAAGCCCTTGGTGGCCGTCCACGGCGCCGAAGCGGCGAAGGACGAGAAGGCGGCGGGCGAGGGCGTGACGAACGCGCCATCGCGGTTCTTCAGCGAAACCAGGTCCAGCTTGTGGTCCAGAGCGTAGGCGTATTCGACATAGCTGATCGTGCCCATGGTGCCGGACATGATCTCGCTGATGCCGGCGTTGCCCTTGCCGCCCAGACCGGTGGGCCAGTTGACGGTCTCGCCCGCGCCGGGGCCGGCCTTCCATTCGGGGCTGACCGACGAGAGATAGCTGGTCAGCAGCAAGGTCATGCTGGCCGGGTCGGTGCGGTGGGCGACGGTGATCGGCCAATCCGGCAGGTCGAGGCCCGCGTTCAGCGCCTTCAGGGCCGGGTCGTTCCACTTCGTGATCTTGCCCATGAAGATGTCGGCCAGGGCCTTGGCGTCCAGCTTCAGCTTGCCGCTCTCGAGGCCCGGCACATTGGTCACCAGAACGGTGCCGCTGATCACGAACGGGAACTGCGACAGGCCCTTGGTCTTCAGGTCGGCGTCGGAGATCGGCATGGCGGTGACGCCAAAGTCGGCGGCCTTGGCTTCGATCTGGCTGATCCCGAACGCGGAATTCTGGCCCTGGTAGGCGATCGGCTCGCCCCCGGCCTTCTGGTAGTTGGCGATCCACGCCTTGAACAGCGGCGCCTGGATCGAACCACCCGAGCCCGACAGCGGCGCGGCGGACTGGGCCGCGGCCGAACCCGCCACGGCCAAACCAAGCACGAACGCCACCGAAATACCGAGCGATCTCATTTCGAATTTCCTCCTGCACGGAGGGCGATAGCCCTCCTCTCGCGGCGCGTTCCTCGCGCCGTCGGCAACCAGACATTGGAGGAGTGCGCAGAGACACGGAATGTGACCCGTAGCCGCAGCGAAGCTTGAGGTAGACCTCTGTTTTTATTTTCTTTTTACCAAGAATTGGACCCGCCGCTTTCCCCCTAGAGGAAGCTGTAGGGGTCCACGTCGATGACCACGCGGACAGAGTTCGGGATCTTCGCCCGCGCCCGCCAGGCGGCCATGAAGCCTTGCAGGTCGACATTGCGCTCGGCCCGGACCAGGAACCGCTTGCGCCGACGGCCGCGCACCAGGGACAGCGGCGCGTCGGCGGGGCCGAACACCTCCACGCCCTCTGCGTTCGGGATCACCGCCGCCAGGGCCTCGACATAGGCTTCCAAGGCGGCGGCGTCGGGTCCTGAAGCGATCAGGGCCGCCAGGCGTCCGAACGGCGGCAAGCCGGCCTCCTGGCGCATGGCCATCTCGGCCTCGACGAAGGCGTCGCGGTCCTGGGCGGCCAGGGCCTGCATCACCGCGTGCTCCGGGGCGTAGGTCTGCAGCAAGGCGCGGCCGGGCTTCTCATGACGTCCGGCGCGACCAGCGGCCTGGGCCAGCAGTTGGAAGGTCCGCTCGCCGGCCCGCAGGTCGCCGCCGCGCAAGCTGAGGTCCGCGTCGACCACGCCCACCAGGGTCAGGTTCGGGAAGTTGTGGCCTTTGGCCGCCGCCTGGGTCGCCACCAGGATGTCGATCTCGCCGGCCGCCATGCTGGCGACCAGCGCCTTGGCCGCCTCGGCGTCCATCACCGTGTCGGACGAGAACACCGCCACCCGCGCGTCGGGGAAGATGTGCCGCGCCTCCTCCTCGACCCGCTCGACGCCCGGACCGATCGAGACCAGCGAGTCCTTGGCCCCGCAATGCGGGCAGGCTTCGGGCTTCTTCATCGAAAAACCGGTCAGGTGGCAGACCAGACGGCCGGTATAGCGGTGCTCGACCAGCCAACTGTCGGTGTCGGGCGACTTCATCTTCTCGCCGCAGGCCCGGCACAGGACCAGCGGGGCGTAGCCGCGCCGGTTCAGGAACAGCATGGCCTGCTCGCCGCGCTGCAGCGTCACGGCCATGGCCTTGATCAGCGGCGGCGACAGCCAGCGGCCGGGCTCCGGCGGCGTCTGGCGCATGTCGATCAGGTCGATATCGGGCAGCTGGGCCGCGCCATGGCGGGCCGATAGCCGCAGCCAGCGATAGCGGCCGATCTGAGCGTTGTAGAGGCTCTCCAGCGACGGCGTGGCCGAGGCCAACAAGACGCTCGCCCCCTCGATCTTGGCGCGCGCCACGGCCAGGTCGCGAGCCTGGTAGATGAAGCCCTCTTCCTGCTTGAACGAGCCGTCATGCTCTTCGTCGACGACCAGCAGGCGCAGCTTGCGGAACGGCAGGAACAGGGCCGAGCGGGCGCCGACGACGATGCGGGCGTTGCCGCTGGCCACGGCTTCCCAGACCTGACGGCGGCGCGGTGGCGAAACGCCCGAGTGCCACTCGGCCGGAACCGCGCCGAACCTTTGCTCGAAGCGGGCCATCACCGCCTGGGTCAGGGCGATTTCGGGCAGCAGGACCAGGACCTGGGCCTCGGGGTCCTTCAGCGCCTCGGCGACGGCCTCCAGATAGACCTCGGTCTTGCCCGAGCCGGTCACCCCGTCCAGCAACGCCGCCTGGAAGCCGCCGGCGTCCAGCATCTCCTTCAGCACCCCGACGCACGCCGCCTGGCCGGGATTGAGGGCGCGCGGCGGCAGGGAAAGATCAGGCTGGGGCAGGCCGCGCTCGGGCTCGACGAAGTCGACGGCCAGCACGCCCTCGTCCACCAGACCCTTCACGACGCCGGCCGAGACGCCCGCGGCCGAGGCCAAGGCCGCGCCGGATAGCTTCACGCCCTCGGCGGCGGCCAGCACCTTCAGCCGGGCGGGGGTCATGCGCGCGGGCTGCACGCCGGTCAGAATCAGCACCTTGTCGGGCTTGGGCGGCGGATGGCGCAGGCCGCGCAAGGCCATGGCCAGGGGCCAGCCGGGGACGTCGACCGAATAGCGCGCCGCCCACTCGACGAAGGTCAGGACGCCCGGCGGCAGCGGCGGATCGTCCACCTTGCCCTGCACCACCTTCAGCGGCCGATTGCCGCCGGTCCCGTCGCGCAGAGCGGTCACCACGCCCCGGATCACGCGCGGGCCCAGCGGCACGGCGACATGGTCGCCGACGGCCAGGTCCAGCCCTTCCGGCTCGGCGTAGTCGAAGGCCTCCGGCAAGGGCATCGGCAGCAGGACGGAAGCGATACGCGGCATGGGCCCAAGCTTCTGCCGCGAAACGCTCCCCAGGTCGAGAGGTCCGCCGGCCAAGCTTATCAAGACGCCGTTAACCGTCTTGGGGCTTCATCGACGCGTCATTTCACCAGACTCGGGGCATCCATGAGCGACGCGACTCGCGCGGCCAAGAAGACGACGGTCGACGCCGACAGCGTCCGGGCGTTCCTGCGCACCCAGCCGCAGTTCCTGCGCCAGGACGACGACCTGCTGGGGGAGCTGGGCCTGAAGATCGACGCCAGCAACGTCCTCGACTTTGGCCCGGCGGCCCTGGCCAAGGTGGCGGCCGCCCACAAGCGCGAGGCCCTGGCCCGCCAGGCGATCGAGGCCAACGCCCGCGCCAACTACTCCGCCCAGGCCCAGACCCACGCGGCGGTGATCGATATGCTCGACGCCCGCAACCACTCCGACCTCGCGCGCCGCGTGGACGAGCTGTCGGTGCTGCGCTTTGGCCTCGCCGCCGGGGTCATCGCCCTGGAAGGACCAAACCGCGTCCCGGCGGGCTGGCGCGCCCTCGCCGAGGGTCAGGCCGACATGCTGGTCGGCGACGCGCCGATCGCCCGCATGGGCTTCTTCGCCCCCGCCCTGCCGCTGTTCGGCGACAAGGCCGAGCTGATCCGCAGCATGGCCCTGGTGCGCATGGCGATCTGGGAGCCGCGCCGCGAGGCGGTGCTGGCCTTCGGCTCGACCGATCCCGAGGCCTTCATGCCCGACATGGGCACCGAGCTGGTGAACTTCCTGGGCCGGGTGGTCGAGCGCACCGCCGAACGCTGGCCAGTCCTATGACGGCTCGCCAGGCTCTCGCCGCCTGGCTCGACTACCTGACGCTGGAGCGCCGGGCCTCGCCGCGCACGGTGCGGGCCTATGGCGACAATGTCCTGGCCTATCTGAACTTCCTGGAGCGTCATCGGGGCGAGGCGCTGAGCGTCGCGGCCCTGGGCGAGATCTCGGCCGCCGACCTGCGCGGCTACCTGGCCTTCCGGAGGCAGGGCGAGGCCGCCCTGGCCCCGCGCTCGATCTCGCAGGCCCTGTCGTCGATCCGCGCCTTCCATCGCTATGTCGACCAGCGTCACGGCGTCGCCAACGCCGCCATCGGCCTGGTGCGCGGCCCGCGCCTGAAGATCGGCCTGCCCCGCCCCGTCTCCGAGGACCAGGCCCGCGACCTGATCGCCGAGGCCTCGGGCGACACCGAGCGCGAGCCGTGGGAGACCGCCCGCGACGAGGCGGTGCTGACCCTGCTGTGGGGCTGCGGCCTGCGGATCTCCGAGGCGCTGTCCCTGACCTGGAGCGACGTCCCGCTGGGCTCGGCGCTGCGCATCACCGGGAAGGGCGGCAAGACCCGCATCGCCCCGGTGCTGGACGCCGTTCGCGACGCCATCGCGGTCTATGCCGACGAGCTGCCGTTCGTGCTGGGTCCCGACGAACCCCTGTTCCGGGCCAAGCGCGGCGGACCGCTGTCGCCGCGCCATGTCCAGGGCCTGGTCCAGACCCTGCGCGGGCGGCTCGGGCTCTCGGACCGGGTGACGCCGCACGCCTTCCGTCACGCCTTCGCCACCCACCTGCTGGGCGCCGGCGCCGATCTGAGGACCATCCAGGAGCTCTTGGGTCATGCTTCGCTGTCCACGACCCAGCGCTACACTCAGGTGGACGCCGCCGGCCTGCTGGCGGCCTACCAAGCCGCGCATCCCAAGGCCTAAAAGCCACACCTTACGTAGGGTTATCTGCGACAGACTGTCGCGTTAACGGCCCGGTCCGCCGAAATTAACCGCGATTTTACGTCGGGCGGAGCTTCCTCCTCGCGAGAAGCGCGCCTTTCCGCCCTTGCGGAGGACGCAGCCCCCGAGAGGCCATCATGAAGTTCGACGACCTGAAAATCTCCACGAAAGTCGCGTTGCCCGCCGTCATTCTGACGGTGGTGGCCTTGGCGATCGTGGGCATGGGCGCCTGGCAGGCGCGCCAAGCCGAGCAGGCGACCCGGGTGCTGGTCGAACAGCGCGCGCCGGCCGAACTCGCGGCTGCTCGCTTCAATCGTCGGGTGACCGCGATCGGCTACGGCGCCTATCGGACGGTGTCGTACGATGGGACCTCGCCCGAAGCCAAGAGCGCCAGCGACGACGTCGATAAGGCCTACAAGGACGGCAAGAAGTATCTCGCCGCCATCAAGGAAGCCGATCCGACGTCCGCCAAACAGGTCGCCGACTTCTCCGCACGCCTGGAAAAGATCTACACCAACGCGCGCCAAGGCGCCGATATGGGCCTGCAGAACGCCAATGAGGCGGCGGTCATGATCATGGCGATCATCGACCCGGACATCACCAGCCTGAACGAGGACGTCAACAAGTTCGTCTCGGCTCACTCGAAAGAGACTGATGTGATGGTGGCCGCCTCGGCCAACCAAGCCAAGACCAACACCCTCATCTCGGTGCTGTTCGGCGTGATCGCCGCCGGCTCGGCCCTGCTGTTCGCCCTGTGGATCGGCTCGCGCAAGATCGCCGCTCCGCTGGCCGACACCGCCAAGACCATGGAAGTCCTGGCCAACGGCTCGGTGGACGTCGAGGTCAAGGGCGCGGAGCGCAAGGACGAAGTCGGCGCCATGGCCCGCTCGGTCCAGGTGTTCAAGGACAACGCGGTGGCCCTGCGCACGGCCGAGGCCGCCCAGGCCCGCGCCAATTCCGAGGCCGAGGCCGAACGCCGCCGCAACCAGGAAATGGCCGAGGCCGCCGCCAAGGAGCAGGCCCAGGTCATGGAGATCATCGCCGCGGGCCTGAACCGCCTGGCCGAGGGCGACCTGACCTACCGCCTGGATCAGGATATCCCCGAGAGCTACAAGCGTCTGCAGACCGACTTCAACGGCGCGGTCACGCAGCTGGAAGAGACGATGCGCACCATCGTCCACGCCGCGAGCAGCATCGGCGCTGGCTCGGACGAGATCGCCTCGGCCTCCGACGACCTGTCGCGTCGCACCGAGCAGCAGGCCGCCAGCCTGGAAGAAACCGCCGCCGCCCTGGACGAGATCACGGCCACCGTGCGCCGCTCGTCGGCCGGCGCCCAGGAAGCCGCCAAGGTCGTGGGCTCGACCCGCGGCGACGCCGAACGCTCCAGCGTGGTCGTGCGCAACGCCGTCGACGCCATGAACGAGATCGAAAAGTCGTCGCAGGAGATCAGCCAGATCATCGGCGTGATCGACGAGATCGCCTTCCAGACCAACCTCTTGGCCCTGAACGCCGGCGTCGAAGCCGCGCGGGCTGGTGAAGCGGGCCGCGGCTTCGCGGTCGTCGCCCAGGAAGTGCGGGCCCTGGCCCAGCGCTCGGCCGACGCCGCCAAGGAGATCAAGACCCTGATCTCGACGTCCAGCCAGCAAGTGAACCAAGGCGTGAGCATGGTCGGCCAGACCGGCGAGGCTCTGCAGGCCATCGTCTCCAAGGTCGGCGAGATCGACGCGCTGGTCGGCGAGATCGCCTCCTCGGGCCAGGAGCAGGCCACGGGCCTGAACCAGGTCAACGCCGCCGTCAACCAGATGGACCAGACCGTCCAGCAGAACGCCGCCATGGTCGAGCAATCGACCGCCGCCGCCCACTCGCTGAAGGGCGAGGCCGGCAACCTGCTGAAGATGATCGGCCGCTTCCGCGTCGGCGGCGCCGCGGCCGCCGCTCCGTCCTCGAGCGCCAGCTCGGCCCGCGCCGCGACCCGTCCGGCCCCCGCCCCCTCGCGTCCGGCCCCCGCGCCGGCCAGGGGCCCGGCGCCGGCCTCGGCCAGCAGCCGCCCGGGCCTGAACCCGGTGGCCGCCGCCCAGGCCAAGGTCGCAAGCTTCGCCAAGAGCTCGGCCGCGCCGGCCGCCTCGGCTGACGATTGGGAAGAATTCTAAGCTCCAGTAAGCGTAGCGCCCCGTTCATGCGGCGGGGCGTGTCCTCCCCTAAGCGACTTCAAGGCCCCGTCCCCCGACGGGGCCTTTTTCTTGGATCAACGCTGGGGCGGCGGCGGGATGAGGGGCGTCCGCACGGGACAGCCGTCGACCATCCGCATGACCGCGCGCTCGCCGACGCCCGTCCGCATGCGGTTCAGCGGCTTGGCGGCGCCGTCTTCAGTCTTGCGGGCGAGGGTGGCGCGCTGCCGGCATTCCAACGCGGACCGCTGCCCCTTCATGCGTGGGGCTTGGCTGAACGGCGCGACGACCCGTGAGGGCGGGCCTGCCGGCATGGACGCGGGGGGCGGCGGCGGCGCCTGAAGCGCGGCGGCCAGAAGCAGTCCAGACAAAAGCATGGCGGGGCTCCTGAAAGGGAACCCCGCCACTTTAGGCCCGTCGAAACGGGCCGCACGTTAACTCTCGGACAGGAAGCCGTTAGGCCTGCATCGTCCAGCCTTCGACGCCCATGGCCGCCTGGCGCAGGGCTTCCGAGCGGGTCGGGTGCGGGTGGCAGGTGCGGGCCACGTCTTCCGAGGCGCCGCCGAACTCCATGGCCACGCAGTACTCGGCGATCATGTCGCCGACGTTCGGGCCGACCATGTGGGCGCCCAGGATGCGATCAGTCTTGGCGTCGGCCAGGATCTTCACGAAGCCGTCGGTCTCGTGGTTGATCTTGGCGCGGCTGTTGGCCAGGAACGGGAACTTGCCGACCTTGTAGGCGACGCCCGCGGCCTTCAGTTCGTCCTCGGTCTGGCCGACCGTGGCGACTTCGGGGCTGGTGTACACGACGCCCGGAATGATGCCGTAGTTCACGTGGCCGGCCTTGCCCGCGATCATCTCAATGCAGGCCACGCCTTCGTCCTCGGCCTTGTGGGCCAGCATCGGACCCGAGGTCACATCGCCAATGACCCACACGCCGGCGACGCCGGTCTTGAAGTGGTCGTTGGCGATCATGCCGCGCTTGTCCGGCGTGATGCCGACCGTCTCCAGGCCCAGGCCTTGGGTGTACGGACGGCGGCCGATGGCGACCAGCACGTAGTCGGCCTCGATCGTCTGGGCGTCGCCGCCGGCGACCGGCTCGAAGCTGAGCTTGACGCCCTTGGCCGAGGCCGTCGCGCCGGTGACCTTGGCGCCCAGCTGGAACGTGAAGCCCTGCTTGGTCAGGATCTTCTGGAAGGCGTTGGCGACTTCGGTGTCCGTGCCCGGCAGGATGCGGTCCAGGTACTCGACCACGGTGACCTCGGCGCCGAGGCGCTTCCAGACCGAGCCGAGCTCCAGGCCGATGACGCCGGCGCCGACGACGACCAGGCGCTTGGGCACTTCCGGCAGCGACAGGGCGCCGGTGGAGTCGATGATGCGCTTGTTGTCGATCGTCACGCCCGGCAGCGGGGTCGGCTCCGAGCCGGTGGCGATCACGATGTTCTTGGTCTCGAGGGTGGTTTCCGAACCGTCCTCGGCCTTCACGACCACCTTGCCGACGCCTTCGATGCGGCCCCAGCCCTTCACGTAGTCGACCTTGTTCTTCTTCATCAGGAACTCGACGCCCTTGGTCAGGGCTTCGACGCTCTCGGCCTTCTGGGCCATCATCTGGGCCAGGTTCAGCTTCGGCTTCACCTCGATGCCCAGCTTGGCGAATTCCGGGCCGGTCGCGGCGGCGTACAGCTCCGAGGCGTGCAGCAGGGCCTTCGAGGGCATGCAGCCGACGTTCAGGCAGGTGCCGCCCAGCTTGCCGCGGCCTTCGATGATCGCGACCTTCAGGCCCAGCTGGCCAGCGCGGATCGCCGCGTTGTAGCCACCAGGACCGCCACCGATGATGACGACGTCGTACTGAGCCATGGGTCTATCGCCTTCAGGACGCGCCGGGATCGGCGCCGGACAAGATATGGGGCCTCGCCGGCCGTTTTGTCAGACCTTTGGAGGCGGGTGTTCCTTAGAACCAGACTGTTAAAAACGAAACAACCTTTCGCCGTCCGCGCCCTTGAAAATCAAGGAGAAGGCGGGAAGCGCGCGGCGTCGCTCTCCCCGTTGCGAGGATCGCCACAAGCTTGACACTAGAGCGCCTGGAGAGGGTCACCGGGCCGTGTCGTCCTTAGAGTCATGATGACCCGTCCGCGCCTCTTCGGCCTCTCCGCCGCCCTCGCCTCCGTCGCCGCCGTCTGCGCCTTCTCGGCCGCCTTCGCGCGGTCGACCCCGACCTGGAGCGGTCCGGTCGTCGTGCCCAGCGCTCAGGGCGGCGACACCCTGGCGGTGCTCTATTCAGGCGATGGCGGCTGGGGCCCGCTGGACCAGAAGGTGGCGCGGCGCCTGGCCGATAACGGCGTGCCGACCCTGGGCGTCAACTCGCTGGCCTATTTCCGGACCAGCCGTACAGCCGACGACGTGGCGGCCGATCTGGCCCGCACCCTGCGCGCCTACGAGCATCAATGGGGCCGGAGCAAGGTGACGCTGATCGGCTATTCGTTCGGGGCCGACGCCCTGCCGGCGATCATCCCGAAGCTGCCCGAGGACGTCCGCGCCCAGGTCAGCCGCGTGGTGCTGATCGGGACCGGCCCGGACGGCGACCTGCGCTTTCATCCGGTAAGCTGGCTGAACCTGGCCCCGCGCGACTCGTTCCCCGTCGCCCCGGCCATCGCGGCGCTGCAGGACGTGAAGATCACCTGCGTCTACGGCGACAAGGAGCGGCGCGACATCTGCCCCACCCTGCCGGACGACAAGGTCGCCAAGATCCGCCTGCCCGGCGGTCACCATTTCGATGGCGACTATGCCACGCTGGGGGACGCGGTGCTGAAGGCCGCGCGTTAGGCCGACCAGTCTTGCAGGGAGAGATCTTGGATCCGAGAGAATTCCCGCGTGTTCGAAGTGACCAAGGTCCAGCCGCGATTCAAGGCCTGGCCGGCGATTAGAAGGTCGTAAGGACCGATCGGCGTGCCTGCTCGCTTGAGCGCTTCGCGTATGCGAGCGGCGACCTCCACATCTTCGCGGGACAACGGCTCAATGACGACATCCCGCACGAAATCGGCAAGATGCCTGGCCGCCGCTTGGGGATCACGGCTCGCGAATACGCCGAACTGCAGTTCGTGGTGCACAATCACCGAGGCCAGCATAACCTCGGCGGCGAGCACGGCTTCAATATAGCGCTCCCGAACCTTGGGGCGTCGTCCTTGAGTCAGATCGACAAAGACGTTCGTATCGAGCGCCAGGGTCACCAGTCGAAGTCACGCTCTTGCATGGGCGGCTGATCACGATCGGGAAAGTCGGCGCCGCCTTCGGCGTCGATACGCGCGAACATGGCTTCTAGTTCGGCGCGCGTTCGCGGAGGCTTCACCGGCAGTGGCTCCAGAATAACGGCGTTTCCCTGCCGGCGGAGGGCCACTTCCGCGCCTTCGAACGCAAAGCCCTCGGGCAGCTGAACAGCTTGGCCGCCTCGGTGCGTGAAGAGCTTGGCCCTGGCCGGTGCGATCTCGAACTTTCCCATAGGGCTGTCCTATCTACGATCGGATACATACAGCATCCGGGACGGCAGCTCAAACACGCCCGGGATCTAGAGCGGCGCGGCGAGGCCGTGCTTGGCTGCCAGATAGCGCGTGATCGGCCGCGCGTCGGTCAGGAACGACAGGCCGTTCGCGGAGTGAATCTCGCCGTGCGGGCCGGCGTCGGCCGAGGCTTCCGCCAGGATCAGGGTCGGGGCGTTCTGGTGGCCTTCGCCCAGCCGCTCGACCAGGGCCGCGCGCGGGCGGAGGTAGTCGACATAGACGATCTCCAGCGTCTCGCGCAGCGCGGGATAGGTCGCCAGATACCCCTCCATCATCGCGCAGTCGGGGCAGAAACGCTGGGCGCCGTCCTTTTCGAAATGCGGCTTCAGCAGATAGAGCGTGTCCTTGGCCATGACGGGGTCCCGGAAATGCGAACGGCCCCGACGTAGGACGCCGGGGCCGCGAATGCAAAGAAGCCCGCCGAAGAGGCGGGCTTCTCGTGGTTCTTAGAGGTCCAGCAGCAGGCGCTGCGGGTCTTCCAGGGCTTCCTTGACCTTGACCAGGAAGGTCACGGCGCCGGCGCCGTCGACGACGCGGTGGTCGTAGGACAGGGCCAGGTACATCATCGGACGGATCTCGATCTTGCCGTTGACGACCATCGGGCGTTCCTTGATGGCGTGCATGCCCAGGATGCCCGACTGCGGCGCGTTCAGGATCGGGGTCGACATCAGCGAGCCATAGATGCCGCCGTTGGTGATCGTGAAGGTGCCGCCCTGCATGTCCTCGATGGCCAGGCCGCCGGTGCGAGCCTTCTTGCCGAGGTCGCCGATGGTCTTTTCGATCTCGGCCAGGTTCAGCACGTCGGCGTCACGGACGACCGGAACCACCAGGCCCTTGTCGGTGCCGACGGCGACGCCGATGTCGTAGTGGTTCTTGTAGATGATGTCCTGGCCGTCGATCTCGGCGTTGACGTCCGGGATCGCCTTCAGCGCGGCCACGACGGCCTTGGTGAAGAACGACATGAAGCCCAGCTTCACGCCGTGACGCTTTTCGAAGACGTCCTTGTATTGGGCGCGCAGGGCCATCACGGCGCTCATGTCGACCTCGTTGAAGGTCGTCAGCATGGCGGCGGTGTTCTGGGCTTCCTTCAGGCGACGAGCGATCGTCTGACGCAGGCGCGTCATCTTCACGCGCTCTTCGCGCTCATGGATCGGACGCGGCGCGCTCGGAGCGGCGGCCGGGGCCGGAGCGGCGGCGCGGGCTTCGAGAGCGGCCAGGGCGTCGCCCTTGGTCACGCGGCCGTCCTTGCCGGTGCCCGCGACCTTCGACAGGTCAAGGCCGGTCTCGGCGGCGATGCGGGCCGGAGCCGGGCTGACCGGGGCGGCGGCGGGCGCGGGAGCCGGGGCCGGAGCGGCGGCCGGAGCCGGAGCCGGCTTCGGCGCCTCGGCGGCCTTGGGCGCGGCCGGAGCGGCCGAGGCGGTTGCGCCTTCGGTCACCACGCCCAGGACCGTGCCCGGGACGACCGTCGCGCCTTCGGCGGCGCCGATGGCCGAAAGGACGCCGTCGGCGGGCGAGGCCACTTCCAGCGAAACCTTGTCGGTTTCCAGCTCGACGAGGATCTCGTCCTTCTTCACGGCCTCACCGACCTTCTTGGTCCAGCGCGCCACCGTGGCTTCGGTGACGGATTCGCCGAGGGCGGGCGTATTGATGTCGGCCATGGGGCTTTCCGAGTCTCTCTTGCTTGGTCCGGCGGGTTTCTTGGTAACGGGAGCCTTCGCTTACGCGAAGGCCTCGTTGAGGAAGGTCTCGAGTTCTTTCAGGTGGCGGCTCATCAGGCCAGCGGCCGTCGAGGCCGAGGCGGGACGACCGACATAGCGGGCGCGCTTGGCCTTGATGTCCAGCTTGTCCAGCGTCAGCTCCATCCACGGATCGACGAAGGTCCAGCCGCCCATGTTCTTGGGCTCTTCCTGGCACCAGACCAGGTCGGCGTTCTTGAAGCGCGACAGCACGTTCATCAGCGACTTCATCGGCCACGGATAGAACTGCTCCAGACGCAGCAGATAGACGTCGTCGCGGCCGGTCTTGGCGCGATGGTCGACCAGGTCGAAGTAGACCTTGCCCGAGCAGACGATGACGCGCTTGATCTTGTCGTCGCTCTTCAGCGTGATCCCGCCGACGTCGCAGCCGGCCTCGGCGCCGTCCACCATCACGCGGTGGAAGCTCGAGCCTTCGGCGAAGTCAGCCAGGTTCGAGACGGCGCGCTTGTGGCGCAGCAGGCTCTTGGGCGACATGACGATCAGCGGCTTGCGGAACTCGCGCTTCATCTGGCGACGCAGCGCGTGGAAGTAGTTGGCCGGCGTGGTGCAGTTCAGCACCTGCATGTTGTCTTCCGCGCACGACTGCAGGAAGCGCTCGAGGCGGGCCGAGCTGTGCTCGGGGCCCTGGCCTTCGTAGCCGTGCGGCAGCAGCATGACGAGGCCGCTCATCCGCAGCCACTTGCGCTCGCCTGAGCTGATGAACTGGTCGATCACGACCTGGGCGCCGTTCACGAAGTCGCCGAACTGGCCTTCCCACAGGGTCAGGGTGTTCGGGTCGGCCAGCGAGAAGCCGTATTCGAAGCCCAGCACCGCCTCTTCCGACAGGGCCGAGTCGATCACTTCATAGTGCGCCTGGCCCGGACGGATGTTGTTCAGCGGCGTGTAGTGCTCTTCGGTCTTCTGGTCGATGATGTCCGAGTGGCGCTGGGTGAAGGTGCCGCGCACCGAGTCCTGACCCGACAGGCGGACCGGATAGCCCTCGTCGAGCAGGGTGGCGAAGGCCAGGTGCTCGGCCGCGCCCCAGTCGATGCCCTCGCCCTTTTCGAACGCGTCGCGGCGGTTCTCGATGGCGCGGCGCACGGTCTTGTGGGCGTCGATGCGGTCCGGGATCGTGGTGATCAGACGGCCCAGCTCGAGCAGGCGGGTCTTCGGGAAGGCGGTCTTGCCGCGGCGATCCTCGTCGCCCGGCAGGGTCAGACCGGCCCACTTGCCGTCCAGCCAGTCGGCCTTGTTGGGCTTGTAGGCCTTGCCGGCTTCGAATTCCTTGTCGAGGAAGGTCTCGAATTCGGAGACCCAGCCGTCGACTTCCGCCTGAGTCACGACGCCCTCGCCCACCAGACGGCTGGCGTACAGCTCGCGGGTCGGCGGGTGACCCTTGATCTTGGCGTACATCAGCGGCGACGTCATGGTCGGGTCGTCGCCTTCGTTGTGACCGAAGCGACGGTAGCAGAACATGTCGATGACCACGTCCTTGCCGAACTTCTGGCGGTACTCGGTCGCGACCTTCGAGGCGAAGACGACGGCTTCGGGATCGTCGCCGTTCACGTGGAAGATCGGGGCCTCGACCATCAGGGCGACGTCCGAAGGGTACGGCGAGCTGCGCGAATAGCGCGGGCTGGTCGTGAAGCCGATCTGGTTGTTGACGATGAAGTGGATGGTGCCGCCCGTGCGGTAGCCCTTCAGGCCCGACAGGGTGAAGCACTCGGCCACCACGCCCTGGCCGGCGAAGGCGGCGTCGCCGTGCAGCAGCAGCGGCAGGACGTGGCCGCGACCGGCGTCCGGCTGCTCGCGCAGGGTGAAGGCCTGCTTGGCGCGGGCCTTGCCGATCACGACCGGGTTGACGATTTCCAGGTGCGACGGGTTGGCCGTCAGCGACAGGTGGACCTTGTTGTCGTCGAACTCACGGTCCGACGAGGCGCCCATGTGGTACTTCACGTCGCCCGAGCCCTCGACGTCCGAGGGGACCGACGAGCCGCCTTGGAACTCGTGGAAGATCACGTGGTAGGGCTTGCCCATCACGGCGGCCAGCACGTTCAGGCGACCGCGGTGCGGCATGCCCAGGACGATGTCCTTCACGCCCAGCGCGCCGCCGCGCTTGATGATCTGCTCCATGGCCGGAACCATGGCTTCGCCGCCGTCCAGGCCGAAGCGCTTGGTGCCGGGGAAACGCTTGTGCAGGAACTTCTCGAAGCCCTCGGCCTCGATCAGCTTCTTCAGGATGGCGACCTTGCCTTCCTTGGTGAAGGTGATTTCCTTGTCGCGGCCCTCGATGCGCTCCTGCAGCCAGGCCTTCTCGGCCGGGTCGGAGATGTGCATGTACTGCACCCCGACATTACCGCAGTAGGTGCGGCGCAGGATGTTGAGGATCTCGCGGATCGTGGCGGTCTCGAGACCCAGCACGAAGTCGAGGAAGATCGGACGGTCGTAGTCGGCGTCCGAGAAGCCATAGGTGGCCGGATCCAGTTCCGGGGCGGGCTTCGGCGGCTCGAGGCCCAGCGGGTCGAGGTTGGCGGCGAGGTGGCCGCGCATCCGGTAGGCCCGGATCATCATGATGGCGCGCAGGCTGTCCAGCGTGGCGGCGCGGACGGCTTCGGCGGAGGCGCCGGGGGCCTTGCCCTCGACGGCCTTGGCGATCTTGGCTTCGACGGCGGGGGCGACGGTGGCCCACTGGCCGTCGAGGGCCGACAGCCAGTCCGGACGGACGGTCTGGACCTTCTTGGGCGTCCAGGCCGGATCCTGGGCCGCGCGCTTCACCTGGTCGGCCTGTTCGGCCAGGCTGGCGAAGAAGGCGTTCCACGAGGGCTCGACCGAAGCGGGGTTCTCCGCCCACTGGGCGTAGAGGTCCTCAACGAACGCCGCATTGGCGCCGTAGAGGAAGCTGGTCTCGGTCAAGACCTGGTTGATGATGCCTGCGTCGTCCGCCATGGATTTGTCGCCTTCAGATCCGCTTGCTTACGGGAGCGCTACCGCAAGCCCGTAAATATAGTCTCTCAATCGCCCGGGCGCCCGTCGCTTGGCGGGGCCCAGGTGATTTTTTCGGATCGTCGACTGGCGGTCGCAAAAAACCTGGGCCCCGCCAAGGCGGGGTTTCGGTGTTCTAGTTAGCCCTTGAGCACTTCAAGCAGGGTCTCGCCCAGCTTGGCCGGCGAAGGCGAAACGCGGATGCCCGCGTCTTCCATCGCCGCGATCTTGTCTTCGGCGCCGCCCTTGCCGCCCGAGACGATCGCGCCCGCGTGGCCCATGTGACGGCCAGGAGGAGCCGTACGACCGGCGATGAAGCCGACCATCGGCTTCTTGCGGCCGCGCTTGGCTTCGTCCTTCAGGAACTGCGCCGCTTCTTCCTCGGCCGAGCCGCCGATCTCGCCGATCATGACGATCGACTTCGTGGCTTCGTCGGCCAGGAACATCTCCAGGACGTCGATGAACTCGGTGCCCTTGACGGGGTCGCCGCCGATGCCGACGGCGGTCGTTTGGCCAAGACCCGCGTTCGTGGTCTGGAACACGGCTTCGTAGGTCAGGGTGCCCGAGCGCGACACGACGCCGACCGAGCCCTTCGAGAAGATCGAGCCCGGCATGATGCCGATCTTGCACTCGCCCGGCGTCAGGACGCCGGGGCAGTTCGGGCCGATCAGGCGCGACTTGGAGCCTTGCAGGGCCTTCTTGACCTTGACCATGTCCAGCACCGGGATGCCCTCGGTGATGCAGACGATCAGCGGGATCTCGGCTTCGATGGCTTCCAGGATCGAGTCGGCCGCGAAGGGCGGCGGGACGTAGATCACCGAGGCGTCGGCGCCGGTGGCGTCCTTGGCTTCGGCGACGGTGTCGAACACCGGCAGGCCGATGTGCGTTTGACCGCCCTTACCCGGGGTGACGCCGCCGACCATCTTGGTGCCGTAGGCGATGGCCTGCTCGGAGTGGAACGTGCCTTGAGCGCCGGTGATGCCCTGGCAGATGACCTTGGTGTGAGAACCGATCAGAACCGACATTTAGCGGGCGCCCTTCACAGCGGCGACGATCTTCTCGGCGCCGTCAGACAGATCGTTGGCGGCGATGACGTTCAGGCCGCTTTCCGAGATGATTTTCTTGCCGAGTTCGACGTTGGTGCCTTCCAGACGGACGACCAGCGGAACCTTCAGGCCGACTTCCTTCACGGCGGCGATGACGCCTTCCGCGATGATGTCGCAGCGCATGATGCCGCCGAAGATGTTGACCAGGATGCCCTTCACGGCCGGATCGGCGGTGATGATCTTGAAGGCCGCGGTGACCTTTTCCTTGGAAGCGCCGCCGCCGACATCCAGGAAGTTGGCCGGCTCGGCGCCGTACAGCTTGATGATGTCCATGGTGGCCATGGCCAGGCCCGCGCCGTTGACCATGCAGCCGATTTCGCCGTCGAGGGCGATGTAGGCCAGGTCGTACTTCGAGGCTTCGATTTCCTTGGGGTCTTCTTCGCTCTCGTCGCGCAGCGCCTTGATGTCCGGGTGACGGAACAGGCTGTTGCCGTCGAACGACAGCTTGGCGTCGAGAACGCGCAGGTGATCATCCGCGGTCACGATCAGCGGGTTGATCTCCAGCATGGCCATGTCCTTGGCCATGAACGCCGTATAGAGCTGGGTCAGCAGCGAGGCGGCTTCCTTGGCCAGACCGCCGGTCAGGCCGAGAGCCTTGGCCAGGGCGCGCTGGTGGGTCGGCCACACGCCCGTCGCCGGGTCGATGGTGAAGGTGTGGATCTTCTCGGGCGTCGAGTGGGCGACGTCCTCGATGTCCATGCCGCCTTCGGTCGAGGCGACGACCGAGACCTTGCTCGAGGCGCGGTCAACGAGAAGCGACAGGTAGAATTCCTTGGCGATCGCCGCGCCTTCTTCGATGTAGAGGCGGTTGACCTGCTTGCCCTTGGGGCCCGTCTGGTGGGTCACCAGCACGCGGCCGAGCATCTCCTCGGCGTTCGTGCGGACCTCTTCGACCGACTTGACGACGCGCACGCCGCCCTTGGCGTCGGGGCCGAGGCCCTCGAACTTGCCCTTGCCGCGGCCGCCGGCGTGGATCTGGCTCTTCACGACGAAGACCGGCCCGCCCAGCTTTTCGGCGGCGGCGGCGGCTTCATCGGGCGTGAAGGCGGCGAAGCCGCGCGGCACGGGGGCGCCGAACTCGGCGAGTACGGCTTTGGCTTGATGTTCGTGGATGTTCATGAGGGCCCGGTCTCGACGACGGCTTTCTGAAATGTGGCGGGGTTATAGGAGCGCTATTTCGCAGGCGCAACCGCGTGTGGACGATAAGGTGAAGGCTTGCGCGCTTATCTTCCCCAATGAGAGGTCCTCACGCATCCCCTGCCCCGGCCAGGCAAGAGAAAGCCTTGACGTTGCGGAATTGTTACCGGTCACACTCTTTTCGCGCGATGACAACGTTTTCCATTCGCCGGGCGCATGGGATCATGCGTCCGCTCCCACGGAAGCGGTCGCCCGCCGCTCGAGCTTGCCCCAGCCGACGCGACCGCCGCGGATGGCCATGACCACCGACTTGACCACCACATAGTACATCAGCTGGCGATAGCCGAAGCGCTGGACGGGCAGGAACGGCAGGTCGGCCCACGGCGCGCGCTTCTCCAGCGCCATGCCCAGGGCGCCGGCCGAAAGGTCGACGGCGATGAAGATGGCCCAGTAGACCAGGCCCAGCAGCATGTCGTCGGGCCGCCACTCCACCGGGTGAGCCAGGGCGCCGTAGAGGCCGCTGATCAGGCTCCAGACCACCGCCAGATCGACCAGAGGCGCGGCCACGGCCAGGATGATCTGGAACAGCCAGATCTGCGGCAGGGCGACGAAGCCCAGGACCGGCGCCTTGCGGCTGAACATGGCCCGGCGGTGCTTCCACACGCACTGCAGCGTGCCGAACGACCAGCGGAAACGCTGCTTGAGCAGGCCGCCGACCGTGTCCGGAGCCTCGGTATAGGCGCGAGCCTCGGGGTCGAAGGCGACCTTCCAACCGGCGCGCTGGCAGGCGATGGTCAGGTCCTGGTCCTCGGCCAGGGTGTCGGCCGGATAGCCGCCCAGGGCGTCGAGCACGCTCTTGCGCCAGGCGCCGACCGCGCCCGGCACCACCGTCACCGCGCCCAGGGCCGACAGGGCGC
The DNA here is from genome assembly GCF_002742635.1 of Caulobacter sp. X. NCBI lineage: Bacteria > Pseudomonadati > Pseudomonadota > Alphaproteobacteria > Caulobacterales > Caulobacteraceae > Caulobacter > Caulobacter sp. X. The sequence continues at coordinate 1,974,245 of NZ_PEGF01000001.1, forward strand.
GGCGCTCCAGGTTCTGGGCGGTCACATATTCCAGCGCCTGCCAGCGGGTGACGATGTTGACGCGGTTGCCGACGATGGCGTTGCCGGCCACCGCGCCGATGTCCGGATCCTGGAACCAGCGCGCCAGGCGGCCGATCGTCTCGCGCGGGAACAGGGTGTCGGCGTCCAGCGCCACGACATATTCGCCCTTGGCCACCGCCAGGCCGCGATTGACCGCCCGCGCCTTGCCGCCGTTCTCGAAGGACAGCAGCGTCACGCGCGGATCATTGGCGAAGTGCTTGCGCACCTCGTCGGCCGTGCCGTCCTTGGAGCCGTCGTCGAGGACCAGGACCTCCAGATTCTTCCAGTCCGACTCCAGGATCCGCGCCACCGAGGCGGCGATCACCTTCTCTTCGTTGAAGCAAGGGATCAGGACGCTGACCAGCGGGCCGGTCTCGGGATCGAGGTCGGCCGGCTCCTCGTGCGTCCAGAAGCGGTGGACCAGGGCCAGGCTCGCCAGGAACACCAGCCGCGCCACCCCCAGGAAGATCGCCAGGATGAACAGGGCGCCCATGCCGGTCTGGGTCCAGCGGAAAAAATCGAAGCCCAGGCTATCGATCGCCAGGTCCAGAGCCGTGCGCGAGGTTGGCGGCATCGCCTGCTCGGGCGTCATGCCGGCCAGTTCGCCGATCGTGACCAGCTTGTAGCCGCGCGCCCGGATCGCGTCGATCAGGCCCGGCAGCGCGGCGACGGTGCGGCTGCGGTCGCCGCCAGCGTCGTGGAGCAGCACCACCTGGCCCGGTCGGTTGCCGGGATTGTCCAGGCGGTCGAGCGTCTTGTCGATGATCTCCTGCGGCGCGGGCTTCTTCCAGTCGTCCGGGTCGATCCGCAGGCCGACGGTGGTGTAGCCCAGGGTCTGGGCGATAACCAGCGGAGCGACCTCGTGCGGGGTCGAGGGCTCGGCGTCGCCGAAGAACGGCGGCCGGAACAGGCGCATCTGGCGGCCCGTGAGCACCTCGAATAGGCGCTGGGTGGCGTTCAACTCGACCTGCACCTGCGGCAGCGGGGTCTCGCCGATATTGGGGTGAGTCCAGGTGTGGCCGCCGACATTGTGCCCCTCGGCAACCTCGCGCTGCACGATGTCGGGCCGGCGCTGCATGTTCTGGCCGATCACGAAAAAGGTCGCCGGCGCGTTCTTGGCCTTGAGGATGTCGAGGATCTTCGGCGTCCAGCGCCCGTCGGGGCCGTCGTCGAAGGTCAGGGCGACCATGCCCTTGCGCTGGCCGTAACGCTCGATGACGTAGGAGCTGGGGATGATGTCGTAGGTCTCGTTCGAGATCAGGCCGGTGGCGGGATCGACCTGCAGGCTGCGCTTGCCGGGCGTCGGCAAGGCCGCCACGCGCAGCACCTCGCCGCCGCCGTCGAAGTCCACGCCCTGGCCATTCGCCAGGGTCATCAGGCCAGTCGTGGAGGTCTGGCCATAGGGCTTGCCCAGCAGCGACCAGACGCCCGGATCCTCCATGCCCATGCGCCAGAGGGCGTAGCCGCGCGGCTTCCACGGGTCGGTGACCTTGACCTCGTTGAACAGGGTGACGGCGTCCATGAACCAGACGACGTGGTTGTCGCCGTTGTCGTCGGTGTACTCATAGGTCGGGTTCAGCACGTCCGGGTCCATGCGGATCGCCGCGCCGGCGTCCTGGGCGTTGCGCATGGCCTCGTGGAAGGTGGCGGGCGCGCCGGACGAGCGGCTGCCGTCCTTGTTCAGCGTCCAGTCGTAGCCGTAGGCGGCCAGGGCCAGCACGGTGCGAGTCGGATCCAGGCTGGCGAAACGCTTGGCCAGCTCGTGCTGATACCAGTCCTGACCGGCGTTGGGCCCCGGATCGCCGCCGGCGTAGTGCTGGTCATAGGCCATCAGCACCAGGGTGTCGGAGGCCTGCTCCAGGCGCTTGAGCGGCCAGCCCTGCTCGTCGAACGGCGCGGTGACCCAGACTTCCCGGCCCACGGGATCGAAGGCGGCGCGGGCTTCGGCCAGGAACTTGGGATAGGCGGCCAGGCCCTTGTCCGACAGCGCCTCGAAGTCGAAGACATAGCCGCCATAGCCGCGCTGGGCGGCGAGGTCCTTGAGGTTGGCGATCAGCCTGGCTCGCGCCTTGGGAGCGGTCAGCAGGGCGTCGGCCAGCGGGCCGTTGAACGCGGCGTTGGCGGAGTTGTGCACCAGCGGCAGCACGGCCGGGTGGTTGGGGGCGTTGGCGATCCGCGCCGCGCCTTCCGGATCGTCGGTCACGACGATGTCGCCGTCCGAGCCCTTGATCGCGACCCACTGCGGCGAGACGACGTCCAGCTTGTCGATGTTGCGGCGCAGGGACTCGCGGCTGTCCTGATCCCAGTCGACATAGAAGCCGACCGACAGCGGCCGGGCGGCCGCGCCATTCGGCGTGGCCTTGGGACGGGGAACCCGCTTCCAGGATGTCACCGGCTTGGTCTTGCGCGGCGTCTCCTGGTGCAGGGCGGTCAGGGCGTGCGGGTCCTTGAGCGGCGCGTCCGGCAGGCGCGGCGCGAAGGCCAGGGTCGCCACGAAGCCCGCCACCAGGGCGGCGATCAGCGAGATGACGATCCCGAGGACAAGCTTCGCCCGCCGCTCACGCTTGCCCGTGGGGTCGTGAAAGATGTGGCGGTCTTCGGGGATCATTCAGGTCGCTCGCGATTTGTCGCGGCTTTGATACCTGAAATTGTCCGAAGCGTGGCGGTTGCGATACCGCGACCTTCCGCCGCCCTCCCCTTCTAGTCGACCCAGTCGCGTTCCAGGCGGCGCGAGGCCAGGAAGAAGAGCAGCGCGGCCAGCAGATAGAAGCTCATGCCGGTGTAGATGGCCCAGCGCAGGGACTCCGCGCCGAACACCGGCTTGAGCACGTCCGAGACCTTGCCGAAATAGTAGAGCCCGACGGCGATGCCCAGGAGGTTGTTGATCAGCAGGAACAGGGCCGAGGCCGTCGTGCGCATCGGCGCGGGCGCCAGGTGCTGGACGGCGGCGGTGATGGGGCCCAGCCACGTCAGGTTCAGGCCCGTCGGGATCAGGAAGATCACGAACGCCACGGCCAGGGCCGCTTGCGGGCCAAGACCGCCGACCAGCGCGCCGCTGTTCATCGCCAGCAGGAAGCAGGGCACCGAGATCAGGAACGCCACGGCCGGCGTCAGCGGATAGCCCCCCTTGGACTTTGCGCCCAGCTTGTCGCCCATGGCCCCGCCCAGCCAGATGCCGACGACGCCGCCCAGGAAGGCGATGCCCGAATAGTACCAGGCGGTCTGCGCCAGGGTCAGGCCGAGGCTTCGCATGAAGAACGACGGCAGCCAGGCCGCGACGCCGTACCCGCAGACCGACGACGAGGCCGCGCCCAGCGAGAGAAGCCAGAAGCTGGGCTTGGCCGCCAACAGGCGCACGACCTGGCCCAGCGGCGCGGCCGGCGCGGGAGCCGGCGGCGCCTCGCCGGGCGCGCGGTCCGCCCCGCCGCGCGGCGGATCTCGCACGACCAGGCGGAACACCGGCGCCAGCAGCACGCCCAGCAGGCCGACGGCGATGAACGCGGTCCGCCAGCCGTAGTGAACCGCCAGCAGGCCGCCGACCAGGGTGCCCGCCGCCGTGCCCAGCGGAATGCCGAACGCATAGGCCGCCAGCGCCCGCGCGCGCTGCGCCTTGGGAAAATAGTCCGAGATCAGCGAATAGGCCGGCGCCACGCCGCCCGCCTCGCCGATGCCCACGCCCATGCGGGCGAGGAACAGGTGGCCGAAGCTGCCGACGACGCCACACAGGGCGGTGAACCCGCTCCACAGGGTCAGGGCCGCGGTCATGATCCAGACGCGGCTGAAGCGGTCGGCCAGCCAGGCGATCGGAATGGCCAGGGTCGTGTAGAGCAGCGCGAAGGCCAGGCCGCCCATCAGGCCGAACTGGGCGTCGGTCAGGCCAAACTCGTCCTTGATCGGCTTGGCCAGGATGCCGAGGATCTGCCGGTCCAGGAAATTGAAGGTGTAGGCCAGCACAAGCATGGCCAGGACGACATAGCGATATCCGGACGCCTGCTTCGGGGCCGTCTCCAGCGCCTCGTTCCCGTTCCCGCTCATCGACTGCCCCACCTTACGCCACGGTTACATAAAAAACGGGCGGGACTTGTTGCAGCAAGCCCCGCCCCAGCTTTCGCCTAGAGGATTAGAACGCCACCTCGATCGAGCCGGCGATGGTGCGCGGCGGGCCGTAGAAGCCGATCACCGAGTTGTTGTAGGTGGCCCCGGCGAAGTTGTAGCCGCCCGTGCGATAGCGCTCGTCGGTCAGGTTCTTGCCGGTCAGGGCCAGCTTGTACTTGCCGCCCGGGGCGGTCCAGATCGCGGTCAGGTCGACCAGGGTGAAGGCCTTCTGGTCCAGGGCCGGCAGGGGCTGCTCGAACTGCTGGTACTTGTCGCGGTAGCTGACCATCGGGGTGATGGCGATGTCGCCGCCCGCCAGCTCGCCGCGCCAGGTCAGGCTGACATTGCCGGTCCACTGCGGGGTGTTCTGGAAGCCGTAGAGGTCGGCGACGTTGATCACCTGGCCGGTCGCCAGGGTCTGCGACGGGTTCAGCGGGTTGGGCGCGCCGGCCGGCACGAAGCGGCTGAAGGTGTCGTACTTGGCGTGGATGTAGCCGAGGGCGACATTGGCCGAGAGGCTCCGGCTCAGCTTGGCGTTCGCCTCGAACTCGGCGCCGTACAGCGTCGAGGCGCCGGCGTTGTCGACCGAGCTGGCGATGCCCGAGGGCACCACGACCTGGGTCGTGACCTGCTGGTCGGTGTACTTCGACAGGAAGATCGCCGACGAGAACGACACCCGGCGCTCCAGGGCGTAGCCCTTCAGGCCGGCCTCGTAGGTCTTGACGATCTCGGGCTTGTAGCCATTGACGGTCTGCGGGGTGATGAAGGCGTCGCCGCGCATATCCCAGCCGCCCGACTTGTAGCCCTTGGAGAACGAGGCGTAGGTCGTCAGGTCGTCGTTCAGCTCGTACGAGACCGACAGGCGCGGGGTGAACTGCTCGAAGGTCTTGTCGGCGCTGTAGTTGGTGCGCGTCTGCAGGATCGCGCGCGGCGTCCCGCCCTGGTAGGGCGAGCGCGTGGCGCCGAGATAGAAGAAGCGGAACACGTTGGCGCGCTTGGCGTCGCGGGTGGCGCGGGCGCCCATCGAGACCTTCAGGCGGTCGGTCAGGTTGGCGCTGAAGTCGAAGAAGGCCGCGAAGCTCTGGGTGCTGACCTTGCCGCCGTCGGCGATCGAGACGCCGAGGTTGCCGGCGATGGTGTCGAACTCGCCCGAGGCCTGGCTGTTCATGTAGTAGAGGCCAAAGACGCCCTGGACGTTGTCGTCCGCATAGACCGCCTGCAGCTCTTGCGAGAACGACCGGTCGTCATAGGTGGCCGGAACGTCCAGCGTCGGCAGCGGCGTGCCGTCGAAGTCGATCAGGGTGTCGGTATGGCCGCGACGGTTGGCGGTGATCGACTTCAGCGTGACCTTGTCGGTGACGTCCCATTGGCCGGTCAGCGACACGCCCTTGGTCAGGACGTGGTTCTTGTCGCCCAGGCCGGCCTGGGTGTCATAGACGTCCAGCACCTGATAGCCGCCCGTCAGCGAGGGCAGCTCGCGGTGGCCGTGGCGCGGGTTGGAATTGTCCTCGACCCGGTCATAGGCCAGGCGGAAGAACAGGTTCTCGGTCGGCTTGTACTCGGCGCTCAGGCGATAGGCGTGGACGTCCTTGTCGTACTGGTCGGCGCCGGTGGTCAGGTTCTTGCCGTAGCCGTCGCGCTTGTAGAGGGCGTAGGCGGCGCCGACCGACAGGCCGGTGTCGGCGATCGGGGTCTGGGCCGTGACCAGCACGTCGGTCTGGCTGAAGCTGCCGTAGGTCGCCTTGATCTTGGCGCCGGCCTCGTCGCCCAGGCGCTTGGTCACGTACTTGATCGCGCCGCCGATGGTGTTGCGGCCGTACAGCGTGCCTTGCGGACCGCGCAGCACTTCGATGCGCTCGATGTCGAAGATGTCCAGCACCGCGCCTTGCGGGCGGTAGATGTAGACGTCGTCGACATAGAGGCCGACGCCGGGCTCGTAGCCCCACAGCGGATCCTGCTGGCCGACGCCGCGGATGTAGCTGATCAGGGTCGAGTTCGAGCCGCGGGCGGTCTGGACCGTGATGTTCGGCGTCGTCTGCTGCAGGACGGTGATGTCGGTTCCGCCGGCGCGCTCCAGCTTGTCGGCCGAGAAGGCCGAGACGGCGACCGGCACGTCCTTGAGATTCTCTTCGCGCCGGCGGGCGGTCACAACCACCTCTTCGACGCCAACGCTGTCGCTGGCGGCCGGAGCCTGTTGCGCCCAAGCCGAGCCCGCCACGCCGCTCCACGCCGCGCCGGCCAGCAACGCGGCCTTCCACATCGAATTCATGGGTTTCCCCTCCCTGGTTTCCGCCCGTCCCGACCGGTCCGTCTTCGCGGACGCGCGCTCGGGGTTCGCCAATTCATCGAACAGCGAATTGCGGACACCATCACCCGAACCGGCGCCGCGCGCCAGCCCTTTTTCATCAGGTGATGAAAATGATGCTCCCCCGCGACGCGGGGGAGCTGTCGCGGAGCGACTGAGGGGGCAAGCTGGACGTTTGCCGCATTAGCCCCCTCCGGCCCTCTGGGCCACCTCCCCCGCATCGCGGGGGAGGATATTAAGCGCCCGCTTTGGCGATCACCGCCTCGAAGCCGGCGGCGCAGTACGCGAACAGTCGGGCTCGCACGGCCTCAAGGTCGCTGGAGTGGCACTCGCCTTCGGACAGCGAGTCGATCCGTCCGGTCTCGGACAAAGCCAGCATCATCGAGCCGGTCAGGAACTGGTAGCACCAGTAGAGGTCGCGATACTCGGCCTGGGGCCGGACGGTCTTCAGCGTCTCGACCAGCCGGTGGACCACCGGATCGAAGAAGCGGGTCATGGTCTCGCCGCCCCAGGCCGGGGTGTTGTTCACCTGGGCGACGAGGGCGAAGTAGCTCTTCCAGCCGGGCCCGCCGTCCTGCGAGATGCGCAGCAGCGGGTCGATGAAGGCCTCGATCACCCCCTCGACCGTCATGGCGCCGCCATGGTCCCGCAGATACGCGTCCATCGAGGCTTCGCGGGCTTGGTTCAGGATCTCGGCCCGGCGCAGGAACACCGCGTCGAACAGCTCGCGCTTGGCCCCGAAATAGTAGTGGATCAGGGCCGTATCGACGCCCGCCTCCGCCGCCACCTGACGGGTGGTGACGCCGTAGAAGCCGTGGCGCGCGAACAGACCCTCGGCCGCGTCGAGGATCGTCTCCTTCAGGTCCAGGCCCTTGGCCTTGGACGGACGGCCCCGCCCGCCGGGGCGGGCCCCAGAGCGAGACGGCGTCTTGGCTGCGGTCATGAGGAAGGGCCCGCCTTGGTTGCGCTGCGTCCCCGGATAGGCGCAACCCGGCGGGCCTGGCAAGGACCAGCGTTCTCTCAGGCCTGCACAAAGACCCCGTGGAAGGTCACCGGCAGGGCGACGGGCGCGCGCCACGCGGCGATCGGCCCCTTGTCGACGTGGCGGGCGTCGAAGACGTGCAGCTCGGTCGCCTTGGCGTCCAGGTTCAACGTCGTCCCCACGATCCAGCCGTCCAGCTCCTGGCTGGAGCCAGGCCGCGGGACGAAGACCATCTCCTCGACCATGTGGCGCGGACCGAAGCCGTAGATCTGCTCGCGATCGCGCTTCCAGTCGCGGACCGCCACGCCCTGGAACAGCGGCCGGTCGGGCTGCTCGTTGGTGACGTGGACGGAGTACTGGCGGACCTCGCCGGCGAAGCGCGGATCGCCGCGCGGGAACTCGGCGGAGGTCGCCTCCCTGGTCAGCGCGCCGCGACCGTCGGCGCCCAGCGTGATCAGGGCTCGGCGCGGCGGGGCGCCCGGGATGTGCTTGCCTTGCAGGAACACGCCCGCGTTCTGGGCGGTCCCGAACGGGTTCTCGTCGACGCACGCGTCGAAGCGGATGGTCCCGTCGCGCTCTTCCCAGGCGTCGCCCAGGTGGAAGAAGAAGAACGGCGGCAGCTCGAACACGCGGCGCTTGGACAGGTCGTCCTTGTCGATGACCAGCACCTGGGTTCCCAGCTCCGGCTTCCAGACCATGGCGGTCGAGATCGGCATCCGGAAGCAGTCGACCACCCAGGGCTGCAGCACGATGACGAGGTGGCGAGACGTCGCCGTGAAGTCGTGCATGTAGCTGGCGCGCGGCAGCTCGATCATCTCGGCCTTCTGCAGGGCGCCGTCGGGGGCGAGCTTCCAGACGATGGCGTGACGGCCCGACAGGCCGAGGTTCCAGGTCGTCCCGTCCGGCTGGACGCGCGGGTGAGCCAGGAACGGCATGCCCTTGAGGTCTGGACGCAGGGTCTTGAAGCCGCGCGTCTCCAGGCTGACCGGATCGAGCGCCGTGGGCGAGCCGCCCTCCCACAGGGCCCAGAGCTCGCCGCCGGCCATGATCACCGAGGTGTTGGCGGCGTTGGCGTCGTCGGGGCCGGTCAGGCGGGCGCCAGGTCCTGGCGCCGTGCCGTAGCCCGGCGTGATCACGGCGTTGGCGGCCGTGTCGTTGCGGCGCTTGACCGTGTCGACGAAGCGGGCGGTCATCCTCGCCTCGCCATCGGCGATCTGGAACTTGCGGACCATGCCGTCGCCGTCGAACCAGTGGCCGACCGAGCCGCCCGGCCGGCGGAACTTGGCCGGCCCGTTGCGGAACAGCGTCCCCTTCAGCTCGGCCGGCGCGCGGCCGTGAAGGCGGCTCATGCCGGTCGGCGCGACGTCGCTCTCGACGTCGGCCAGGCCCAGGGCCCAGTCGCCGGCCGAGGCGTTGGCGGCGCCGGCCCACACCGTCTCGGGGGTCAGCAGGGCGGCCCCGCCCATCAGGGCCGCGCCGCGCAGGATGTCGCGTCGGTTCATGGTCCCCTCCCCCTACTTCAGGTGCAGCGCTTGGACGTTGGCGCCGGCCTTCACCTCGAAGGCGGCGTCGTCGAAGCTCGGCGGGCCCATGGCGCCCATGGCGTCCCGCGAGAAGCCGTAGGGCTCGGTCGGCAGGCCGAAGGGGTTCTTGCTCATCTTGCCGTCGCCATCCACGTCCTGGAACACGCGGACGGCGTAGGTCCCGGTCGGGAGGGCCGGGATCCTGGCGCTCGGCTCGGCGTCCGAGGCGTTGGCGACGGCGACCCGCACGGCCTTGCCGGCGGCCCAGCCCTGAGCGCTGTCATAGACGGCGATCATCACCTTGCCGGACTTCGTCGCCAGGCCGGGAAAGCTCAGGGTCAGGTCGCCAAGCGCCTCCTGAGCGCGGGCGGCGGGGGCGACGGCCAAGGCGGCGAAGGCGAGGCCGGCGAGCAGGGTCTTGGAGAGGGTCATGGCGAACTCCTTTTCGATGTGTTGGGAAGGCGGTCTCAGCCCAGGAACAGGGCCCAGAGCAGGCGACCGGGAATGAAGGCGAACAAGCCGGCCAGCAGCAGGCCGCCGACGAACATGCCGGTCATGGCCTTGCGATGGGTCGCGACCTTGCCGCGCTTGATGGCGTAGACCGCGCCGGGCAGGCCGACGATCGTCCAGCCCGACAGCAGGTGGATGAAGCTGAAGTGGCCGTGGTTCAGCTGACGGATGAACAGCGAGCTGACGGCGGTGACGCCCATGGCGATCACCCATGTCCAGCCCAGCGTCTTGTGCAGGCTCGTCCCCTTCACCCGCATCATCAGGGCGATCCCGACCAGCAGGGCGGTCACGGCGGCGGTCAGGTGGATCTGGATCGCCAGCGGCTGGGCCGCCAGCAGCGACAGGTTCGGCGCATGCGGGTGGACGCCGCGCTCGACCAGGAAAGCGCCCATGCCGGTGAACATCTTGGGCCCGGCGACGACCACGATCAGGATCGCCAGCACCACGCCCAGGATCGCATTCCTCAGGGCGTCGTCGCCCAGAACCCGGCGACCGATTGACTTGGCGTTCGCATCCATCTTCCTTCACTCCCGGTTCGAGCGGGGCGACCGATCGCCTCGCCGTCGACGTCGGTGTTGGAATGGGCGGCCTCGTGTCTCAATCGTCTTTGCGTCAATCGCCGCCCTCGTTTCGTGAGCGGCTGGGCGACGCCATTCACGCTTCGCGAATGGCGCTGTTCGGACCGGAGGCGATGCGCGGCTATCTGGTGTCGGGCGGAGCCGGCGTGTTTCTGGCGCTGATCGGCGCCATGGGTTCGTATCACGTGCCGATGGCGACGCGCCTGGCCTACTGGGTCGGCCTTTGTCTCGCGGGAGCCGTGGTCGGCACAGGGGTCACCCAGCTGATCGGCCGCGAAGGCCGCGCCGACAATCACCCCTGGCTCTATGGCGTCATGACGGTGGTGCTGATCACCTTGCCGTTCACCGGCGTGGTCTGGTTCGTCAGCGAGATGCTGTTCGCGCGCGGTCTGCGGCTAGACGCCCTGCCGCGCTACCTGCTGCCCGTGCTGATCATGACGGTGGCGATGACCGCCCTGAACTTTCTGGTCCAGCGCCGGCCGGTCGAGACCCACGCGGCGCCGAAGGGAGCCCCCGCCCCGCGCTTCCTCGACCGGCTGCCGCCCAAGCTGCGCGGCGCCGAGCTCCACGCCGTGGAGGCCGAGGATCACTATCTGCGCCTGCACACCTCGCGCGGCCAGGACCTGATCCTGATGCGCCTGTCGGACGCCATCGCCGAGCTGGAGGGCATCGAAGGCGCCCAGACCCACCGCTCGTGGTGGGTGGCCAAAGGCGCGGTCGAGGACGCCCGGCGCGGCGACGGCCGAGCGGTCCTCTCCCTGAAGGGCGGCGTCGAAGCGCCCGTCAGCCGCGCCTACGCCAAGGCGCTGCGCGAGGCGGGCTGGTTCTGATCAGCCGTAGTGAATGTCGGCGCTCGCCGCGCCCGTCCCGACAGTGAGGCCCGTCACCCCAACCAGGCGGATCAGGCCGTCGCCGGCGTTGACCGCCACCGTCGCGTCCTGGTGGTAGATGTAGGTGTCGCCGGCATACTCGAAGACCGCCGTGGCGTTGGCCGCGACCTGGCCCGAGACGTTGATCAGCGCCTGCTCCAGCGTCGTGGCCGAGCCCGCGCTCAGCCCCGTGACCACCGCCGGAATCTCGACGCCGAGATTGACGTGATCGACGCCCTTGGCGAAGTCGGTGATGGTGGAATAGGTCGCGACCTTGCCGTCCTGGATGGAGAGGTTCGAGAAGCGCGGCGCGGCGAAACCGTCCTGATACAGCTTGAAGACGTCCGCGCCGGCGCCCAGGGTGTAGGTGGAGACCGACTGCCCCCGCAGATCGGCGGCGACGCTGTCGTTGTAGCTGGACAGCACGACCGTGACCGCCCGGCTGTCCGGGGCGTCCGCGCCGATCCCCGTGATGTCGATCCCGCCAGAGCCCGAGGCGTCCAGATTGTAGGTCGTGTAGTCCGCGCCGCTGACATTGCTGACAAAGCCGGCGGTCAGACGACCCACGCCCGTGACGATGACCGCGCCGACGCCGCCGGTGGCGGTCTGGGAGTTGATGGTCCCCAGCACGCTGTCGCTCTGGACGTGCAGGGTCAGCGCTCCGTCATTGCCGGTGACGTAGAGGTTGCTCTTGGTCGCGCCGTTGCTGGTGACGCCGCTCAGATAGGCGTGCACGCCCTTGACGCCGACCTGGGTCGACGACATGCCGCTGATCACCAGGTCGGTGTGATAGCTGGCCGACAGCGTCGCGCCGCTGACCCCGTCCATCTTCAGCGCCACGCCATCGGCGATCTGGGTAATCCTCACCGAGTCGGCGGACTTCAAGGTAATGTCCTGCAGGCCCGTGTATCCGCCGACATCGAGCGGCACGAGCGTGGTGACGCCGGTCGCCGGCAGGGTGAAGGACAGCTTGAAATTGTTCAGCGCCAGGTGCTCGACATTGGTGACCTTGGTCTTGTCGAACGTGTCGGTGTCGGCCCCCATGACCAAGGTGTCGTCACCGGCGCCGCCGTCGATGATCGCGCCGTTGATCACCTTGCTGATGGTGATCAGGTCGTTGCCGGCGCCGCCGCTGATCTTGCCGTTAGGCGCGCCGCCCAGCACCTCGACCGCGGCGTTCAGCTGGCCGGCGCTGATGGTGTCGTTGCCATCGCCGCCGTCGACATAGCCGCCGACCGCGCCCGAGAAGGTGATCACGTCATGACCGCCAACGGTCAGGATCGACTGCGAGGCGTTGCTGTCGGTCCCGGTCACCGTGTCGTTGTCGCCTGTGGAGCGCAGGCTCGGCGTCGCCGCGTCAGGCGCGACGCTCTGGCTGGAGGTCACCGTGATCGTCGCGCCGGTCCCGAAGGTCGTCTGCTGGCCGTAGACGCCGAGCAGGTCGACATTGAACGAGGCCTGACCGTCGGCCGCGAGATCCGCCAGGAAGGCGTCATTGGCCTTGGCGTAGACCCCAAGATCGGCCTTGGCCGCCTCGTTCAGCAGCCAGCCGACCATGGCCGCCTTGGTTCCTTGCCCGTTCAAGCCATCGCCGCCGAACGAGGCGAAGTACTCGCCGCGCGTATAGGTCCCGCCCTGCCCGTTAGGCACCTGGTCGTTCAGGATGGCGTCGATCTTGCCGGCCGCCGGCGCGAAGCCGAAGATTTCCGTATAGGCCTTGGTCGCCGCGGCGGTCAGATCGAGCGCGCCATAGGCGGCCTGGAACTTGGCCGCCCCCTCGCCCGTCTTGCCCAGATTGACCGAGAAATTGATGTAGCGGTTCTCGGCGCTGAACGACGTATAGTAGGCCGAGTTGAGGTTGTTGGCGTTGCCGCCCGTCGGCGACACCAGATAGTCGAGACCGGCCATCTTGGGCGTCACGCCCGTGAAGAAGGCGTAGGACAGGTTCGCGACCGAGGTCGAGGCGATCGCCATCTTGCCGATTTCGGCGCGCGCCGCGGTCAGGGTCATCGTCGCGGCGTCGACCTGGTCCGCGAGGGTCTGCAGCTTGGCCAGATCGGCCGTGGATATGCTCGCGTATTTAATCCGAGCGACATCGGCATAGGCCGACCCTAGGACTTGAAGCGTGGCCATAACTCAACCTCCGGCATGTGCTGGGCAAAGGGGTATGGTATTTGCTGTACACACGCAAGCGTAGCTGTGAAAAAAAAGAAACCCGGCCGCGAGAGGCCGGGTTTCGACAACGTGCGTAAAGGCGATGCGTTCTGATCAGCTTGTCCAGCCGCCGCCCAGCGCCTTGTAGATCGCCACGACGTCGGTGTTGACGCCGGTCTCGGCGACGGTCAGCGCGTCCTCGGCGGCCAGCAGGGTGCGTTCGGCGTCCAGCAGCACGAGGAAGTCGATGCCGCCCTCGCGGTACTGGATGCGGGCCAGCTCGGCCGCGCGACGCGAGGCGGCGGCCTGGTCGGCCAGGCTATTCAGCTGGGCCTGCTGCTGGCGGTAGGCGACCAGGGCGTTTTCCAGGTCCTCGAGGGCCAGGAGCACCGCCTTGTCATAGGCCGCGAGCGCCGCGTCGTCGCGAGCTCTCGCGGCGCGGAGGCGGGCATGAGCGCTGCCGAGATCGAGCGCCGGCCAACTGACCGTCGGCGCGACCGACCAGGCCTGGCTGGCGCTGTTGCCGAAGCCCGTCGAGGTCCCCGACAGGAAGCCGACAAAGCCGGTCACCGAGACGCGCGGGAACAGGTCGGCCGTAGCGACGCCGACCTGCGCGGTCGAGGCCGCCAGACGCCGCTCGGCCGCCTGGACGTCGGGACGACGCCGCAGGAACTGACCCGCCTCGCCGATCGGCAGGGCCGCGACCAGCGGCGGGGTGTCGTCCTGGCGCGGGGCCAGCAGGGCGTCCAGCGCGCCCGGCCGCTGCCCAGTCAAGACCGCCAGCCGATAGTTGGCGCGGGTCGCGGCGGTGATCAGTCCCGGGATCGCCGACTCGGTGGCGTTGAGGCGCGCCTGGGCCGAAGCGACGTCGATCGGGCTGCCCGCCCCGGCGTCGAACCGCACCTTGGTCAGGCGCAGGGTCTCGCGCTGGGTCTCGAGGTTGCGCTGGGCGACCTTCAGGCGGGCCTGGGCGCCGCGCAGTTCGAGATAGTTCCGGGCCACCTCTGCGGCGACCGTCACCTGGGCGTCGCGCAGGTCGGCCTGGGCCGCGCCAGCTTCCGCCCCCGCCGCCTCGACGCCGCGCCGGACGCGACCGAACAGGTCGATCTCCCAGCGCGCGTCGAAGCCGGCCTGGTAGGTCTGGCTCTCGACGCGGTCGGTGGTGAGACCGGGTTGCTGCTGCTTGCTCTTCGTATAGGTCCCGTCCGCCGTGACGTGGGGCAGCACGTCAAGCTTCTGCTCGGTGAAGAGAGCGCGAGCCTCGGCGACGCGGGCCAGGGCGATCTTCAGGTCGAGATTGGCGGAGAGGGCCTGGCCGACCAGCTGGTCCAGCACCGGGTCGCCGAACGCCTTCCACCACTGCGCCTCGGGATTGGCGGCGGTGAAGACGGCCGGGTCGGCGTTCTGGAAGGCCGCCGGCGGGGTCGCCGGCGCCTTGTAGTTCGGCCCCACCGCGCAGGCGGCGGCGGTGGTCGCGACGCCGGCGATCAGCACGGCGCGCAGGGTTTGCTTGAAGACAGACATCAGTGCGCCTCCACGGGCGAGGTCGGAGCCGTCTTCGCCACGGCCTTGCGGGCCGTGAAGCGACGGATGACGTAGTAGAAGATCGGCGTCAGGATCAGGCCGAAGACGGTCACGCCCAGCATCCCCGAGAACACCGCCACGCCCATGGCGCGGCGCATCTCGGCCCCGGCCCCGTGCGACACCACCAGGGGGTAGACCCCCATGATGAAGGCGATCGAGGTCATCAGGATCGGGCGCAGGCGCAGGCGGCAGGCCTCCAGGACCGCCTGGAGCGGGCTGTCGCCGTGCTCCTCGCGCTCCTTGGCGAACTCCACGATCAGGATGGCGTTCTTGCAGGCCAGCCCCACCAGCACGATCAGGCCGATCTGGGTGAAGATGTTGTTGTCGCCCTTGCTGATCCAGACGCCGGCCAGGGCCGACAGCAGGGTCATCGGCACGATCAGGATGACGACCAGCGGCAGGCTCCAGCTTTCGTACTGGGCGACCAGAACCAGGAAGGCCAGCAGCACGCAGAGCGGGAAGATGAAGACCGCCGTGTTGCCCGCCAGGATCTGCTGGTAGGTCAGCTCGGTCCACTCATAGCCCATGCCGTTGGGCAGCTCCTTCTTGGCGAGGTCTTCCAGCGCCTTCTGGGCCTGGCCGGTCGAGTAGCCGGGCGCGGGGCCGCCGTTGATCTCGGCGGTCAGCATGCCGTTGTAGTGGCTCTCGCGGTCGGGACCGGTGGCCTCGTGGAAGCTGACAAAGGCGCCCAGCGGGATCATCTGGCCTTGGCCGTTGCGGGTCTGCAGGCGCAGCATCTGCTCGGGCTGCAGGCGGAAGCGCTGGTCGGCCTGCACGTTGACCTCGTAGGTCCGCCCGAAGCGGTTGAAGTCGTTCACGTACAGCGAGCCCAGATAGACCTGCATCGTCTCGAAGAGGTCGGTCAGGGACACGCCCTGGGCCCGGGCCTTCTCGCGATCGATGTCGGCCTGGATCTTTGGAACGCTGACCTGGTAGGTCGAGAAGACCCCCGCCAGGGCCGGGTCCTTGCGCGCCTTGTCGATCAGGTTCTGGGTAGCCTTGTTCAGCTCGTCCGGACCCAGGCCCGCCTTGTCGACGATCTGCATCCGGAAGCCGCCGATCGTGCCCAGGCCTTGCACCGAGGGCGGGGGGAAGACGGCGATCTGGGCGTCGGGGATCGCGCCGAACTTCTGGTTCAGAGCGGCCACGATCGCGCCCGCCTGCTTGTCGCGGTCACGACGATCCTTGAAGTCGTCCAGCGGGTAGAACACCGCGCCGGAGTTGGGGCTGTTGATGAAGCCGTTCACCGACAGGCCGGGGAAGGCCACCGAATGCTTCACGCCGGGCACGGACTTGGCGATTTCGCCCATCTGGCGGATCACCGCCTCGGTGCGGTCCAACGAGGCGGCGTCGGGCAGCTGCACGACGGCGACCACATAGGCCTTGTCCTGCTGCGGCACGAAGCCGGTCGGGGTCTTGGCGAAGGCGAAGATCGTCAGGGCCAGCAGCACGCCATAGACCACCAGGCCCGCCGTCGAGCGGCCCAGGGTCTTGGCGACGCCGCCGACATAGCCGTTCGAGGCCTTGGCGAAGAAGCGGTTGAACGGGTTGAACAGCCAGCCCAGGGCCGCGTCGATCAGCTTCTGGAAGCGGTCCTTGGGCGCGTCATGCGACTTCAGGAGCACCGCGGCCAGGGCCGGCGACAGGGTCAGGGAGTTGATCGCCGAGATCACCGTCGAGATGGCGATGGTCAGGGCGAACTGGCGGTAGAACTGGCCCGACAGGCCGCTGATGAAGGCGGTCGGAATGAACACCGCGCACAGCACAAGCGCCGTGGAGATGATCGGTCCGGTCACCTCGCCCATCGCCTTGCGGGTGGCGTCGGCCGGAGCAAGCCCCAGGGTGATGTTCCGCTCGACGTTCTCGACCACGACGATGGCGTCGTCGACGACGATGCCGATGGCGAGCACCAGGCCGAACAGCGTCAAGGCGTTGAGGCCGAAGCCCAGCATCAGCATCACGGCGAAGGTGCCGATCAAGGACACGGGCACGGCGATCAGCGGGATCACCGAGGCGCGCCAGCCCTGCAGGAAGATCACCACCACGATGACGACCAGGATGATCGCCTCGATCAGGGTGTGAACCACCGAGTCGATGCTCTCCTGCACGAAGGCCGTGGTGTCGTAGATGATCTCGTAGTCGACGCCTTCGGGGAACTCCTTCTTGAGCTCCTTCATGGTCTTCTTGACCTCGGCCGCCATCTGCAGGGCGTTGGAGCCGGGACGCTGGAAGATCGGCATGGCGACGGCCGACTTGTTATCGAGCAAGCTGCGCAGGGCGTAGTTATTGGCGCCCAGCTCCACGCGGGCGACGTCGCCCAGGCGGGTGATCTGGCCGTCCTCGCCCGAGCGGATGATGACGTTCCGGAATTGCTCCTCGTCGGTCAGGCGGCCAGGCGCGTTGATCGACAGCTGGAAGTCGGCGCCGGAGCCGGCGTTGGGCGGCGCGCCCAGCTGGCCGGCGGCCACCTGGACGTTCTGCTCGCGCAGAGCCCGCACGACGTCGCCGGCGGTCATCGACAGGGCGGCCAGCTTCTCGGGATCCAGCCAGACGCGCATCGAGTACGCGCCCGCGCCGAAGATCTGCACGTCGCCGACGCCGTCGATGCGCTTCAGCCGGTCGCGCACGTTCAGCTGCGCGTAGTTGCTGAGGTACAGCATGTCGTAGCGGTTGTTCGGCGAGATCATATGCACGACCAGGGTCAGGTCGGGCGAGGCCTTGTCGGTCGTCACGCCGATCCGCTGCACCTCCTGCGGTAGCTTCGGCAGGGCCTGGGCGACGCGGTTCTGGACCTGCACCTGGGCCTTGTCGAGGTCGGTGCCGAGCGCGAAGGTGACGGTCAGGACCATGGCCCCGTCGGCGGCCGACTGGGACGACTGGTAGATCATCCCCTCGACGCCGTTGATCGCCTGCTCCAGAGGCGCGGCGACGGTCTGGCCGATGACGGACGGGTTGGCGCCCGGATAGGCCGCGCGCACGACCACGGTCGGCGGCACCACTTCCGGATACTCGCTGATCGGCAGCTGAGGCAGCGACACCAGGCCGGCGATGAAGATGATGATGGACAGCACCGCCGCGAAGCGGGGCCTGTTCACGAAGAACTTGGAAAAGGACATGCGGGTCGTCCTGGGGAGGAGGCGTTCCGGGGAGGAAGCGTGTTTTGTCACTCCCCTCCCCCTGGATGGGGGAGGGGCAGGGGTGGGGGTGATTGCAGAGGGTGATGGCGAACGCGGCGCAGGGTCCAAGCGCCGAGGTCACCCCCATCCCCGCCCTTCCCCCATCGAGGGGGAAGGGAGAGATCTCAGTTCTGGCGGACCGGGCTTTCGATCTGGGCCAGCTGGTCCAGGTCGGCCTTCTCGGTCTTGACCGGCACCGGCGCGACGGTGTCGCCGGGCTTGACCTTCTGCAGGCCGCCGACGATCACCCGGTCGCCGGGCTTCAGGCCCGAGCGGATGATGCGCAGGTTCCCGGCCAGCGGACCGATCTCGACCGGGCGGTACTCGGCCTTGTTGGCCTTGTCGACCACCACGACGAAGCGCTTGCCGAGGTCCGTGGCGACGGCGCGATCGGGCGCCAGGGCGACGGTCTGGGTCTCGGCGCTGACCAGGCGAATGCGGGCGAACAGGCCCGGCGTGAAGCGGCCGTCGGCGTTGGCGAAGATCGCCCGGCCGGCGATGGTGCCGCTCTTGGCGTCCAGGGCGTTGTCGATGAAGGCCAGCTTGCCGACGTGCGGATAGCCGTCCTCGGTCATCAGGCCCATATAGACCGGCCCGCCCTTGCCGCGCTCGGCCGAGGCGTACTTCAGGAAGGTCTGCTCGTCGGCGTTGAACTCGGCATAGATCGGGGTGTCGGACACCACGGTCGTCAGCAGGCTCGACTGGGTGACGAGGTTGCCGCGCGTGATGATGGCCTTGGAGACCCGGCCGTCGATCGGCGAGGTCACGCGGGTCCATTCCAGGTTCAGCCGAGCGGTCTGCAGGGCGGCCTGGGCGGCGGCGAGGTTGGCCTGGGCCGCGCGCTCTTCCGAGGCCAGACGATCGAATTCGCTCTGGGCCAGGGCGTTCTGCTCGATCAGGCGACGGCCGCGCTCGCGATTGACCACCGCCAGATCCAGCTGGGCCTTGGCGCGCGCCACCTCGGCGGCGGCGCGGTCGGCCTCGGCCTTGTAGGGGCGCGGGTCGATCTGGAACAGCACCTGGCCCTTGTGGACGCGGGCGCCCTCGGCGAACTGGGCGCCGTCGATATAGCCGGAGACGCGCGGACGGATCTCGACGGTGTCGATCGGCTCCAAGCGGCCGGTGAAGTCGTCCCACTGGCGCAGGGACTTGAAGGCGACGTCGGTGACGGTGACCTGGGCGGGCGGCGGCGCCGCGGCGGCGTCCTGCTTGGCCTGGGCCGAGCAGGCGGCCAGCACGGCCACGGCCGCGAGGCCGGCGAAGGACGTGATGACGGGTTGGAGACGCATGGGGGAGGAACCTGTCGGGGGAGGAAACGGAGGACGGCGGCTATTCGAGGACGGGCGAGCGCGGGACGCGGCGCGTGGACTGGCCAAGAGCGCGGACCGTGGTCCAGTCGTGGGCGGCCTCGGTCTTGGACTTGAAGAAGCCCATGAAACCCTTTGCCTTTGCCGTTGAGGGCACGGCGCGGGGCGCGGTGACGTAAACGTTTGTTTGCGGGGGCATTGGCGCGCGCTCCTTAGGGGTTTAAGGGATCAAATGTCGCAGGGACGGTTACTTGACCCGGGCGACCGGAATGACGATTTAGGATGTGACGAGACCGTTCGGTATCATCGCTCCAGGCGAGAGATACTGACCGGTAACTCGCACGTCAAGGAGAGGTCCGCCAAAATGGCGCCAAGAAATTCTGGGGACGGGGTTATGGGCGATAAGGAAGCGGCCGTTTGTACGCCCGCGTCCAAGCGTCCGGCGCGTGACCGGATCTTCGAAACCGCCCGTGAGCTGTTCTATCAGCACGGCATCCGCGCCGTCGGCGTCGAGACGATCGCCGCCGAGGCCGACGCCACCAAGATGACGCTCTATCGGAACTTCCCGTCCAAGGACGAGCTGGTGGCCGAGGTCCTGCGCGAGCAGGAGCGCGAATACTGGGCGTGGTGGGAAAGCGTCACCGCCGTCTGCTGCACCGATCCTCGCGCCCAGCTCGAGGCGATCTTCGACGCCTTCGAGACCAAGGCCTGCAACAAGGACGTTCACGGCTGCCCGCTGTCCAACGCCGCCATCGAGCTGCACGAGGAAGGCCACCCGGCCCAGGTCGTCTCGGTCAACTACAAGAAGGAGCTGCACCGGCGGCTCACCGACCTGGCGCGCCGCGCCGGGGCCAAGGACGACGATCTGGCCGACGCCCTGATGCTGCTGATGGAGGGCTCCTACACCGCCCGGGTCACCCTGGGGGCGGACGGTCCTTCCCGCGCCGTGGCCCGCTCGGCCCGGGCGCTGATCCGCTACCACCTGGACGGCTGCTGAGCCGCTAGAGCCCTTTCCGATCTGATTGAATCAATCAGATCGGATAAAAAGGGCTCTAATTCAAAAGTTTAGAGCATTTTTCGATCCGATAACCGTTTCACACTTATCGGAAAATGCTCTAGACGGCCCCCCCGCCGATATAGCCCAGGCCCGTCGCCCGATGGATCGCCTGGGCGCGGCCGGCGACCCGCAGCTTCAGGGCCGCGTTCTGGACATGGAAGCGGACCGTGGGTCCCGAGATGCCGACGATCTGGGCGATGTCGGCGTCCGTCTTGCCGGCGGCCGCCCACTTCAGACACTGGATTTCGCGCTTGGTCAGCCGCACGGGCGGCGCGTCGTCGTCGAAACCGTCGCGATAGGCCGAAACCAACCGCAGGGCCGCGCCGTGCAGCTCGTCGGCGCGGGCGGCGTAGAGCGCCGGCAGCCCCTCCACCGATTTCGCCTCGGCCCAGACCACCGCCCCGATCACCCCGCCGGTCAGATAGGCGGGCGCGATGATGGCCGACCGGACGCCAAACGACTCCGCCGCCTCGGCGACCGCGATGGTCTCCAGCCGGGGCAAGGGGCGCCAGCTCGCGAAGCGGCCCTGATGGTAGAAGAAGGGCTCGGCCGTGTAGCGGGCGGCCAGGATGAACGGCGCCCGTAGGGCGAAGGCGCGGTCGCGCCAATAGCGCAGCGCGCTGTCCAGCCACTCGAACGTCGTCTCGGCGAGCGGCTTGCCGTCGGCGCCCAGCATCGGTTCGGGACTGGAAATGTCGGCGCTGGCGGCGACATAGGGCAGGCCGATCTCGCGGCCCAGCGCGGCCACGCGTTCGGCCAGGGCCGTGACCCGCGCCAGACGCGCCTTGTCGTCCGTCCCGTTGGCCATTGAGCTCGCCCGCTCTCCCTATCGGTTCCGATAGCTTGCGCGCCCCCGTCGCCCCTTCGCAAGTTTCCCCGACGACGCCGAACAAGGGAGCGCGCGCGTGGATCTGGAACTGTCTGAGGCCGACCTGGCCTTTCGCGACGCGGTGCGCGCCTTCCTCGACGCCAAGCTGACGCCCGCGCTTCGCCAGGCCGGCAGGCGCATGACCAGCGTCTTCTGCGACAAGGCCCGCAGCCTGGCCTGGCAGAAGATCCTGCATGAACGGGGATGGGCCGCGCCGACCTGGCCCGTCGAATACGGCGGACCGGGCTGGAGCGAGATCCAGCGCCATGTCTTCTTCGCCGAGTGCGCCCGCGCGGGCGCGCCGAACCTGGCGCCGATGGGGCTGCGGATGGTCGCGCCCGCGATCATGGGCTTCGGAACGGCCGAGCAGAAGGCCCGCTACCTGCCGCGCATCCTGTCGGGCGAGGACTATTGGTGCCAGGGCTATTCCGAGCCGGGTTCGGGCTCGGACCTGGCCTCGCTGCAGATGCGCGCGATCGCCGACGGCGACGACTATGTGCTGAACGGCTCGAAGATCTGGACCACCCACGCCCATTGGGCGACCCACATGTTCTGCCTGGTCCGCACCTCGACGGAGGGCAAGCCGCAGGCGGGCATCACCTTCCTGCTGATCGAGATGGACCGGCCGGGGATCCGCGTCGACCCGATCGTCACCCTGGCTGGCGAACACGAGGTCAACCAGGTGTTCTTCGACGACGTCCGCACGCCCAAGGCCGACCGCCTGGGCGAGGAAAACCAGGGCTGGACGGTCGCCAAGCACCTGCTGGAGTTCGAGCGAGGCGGCGGCTACGCGGCGGGCCTCCACGCCGGGCTTGAACGCCTGCGGGACATGGCGCGCGCCGAGAACATCCTCGACGATCCTCATCATCGGCGTCGCCTGGCGGCGGCCGAGATCAACGCCCTCGCCATCGACATCACCGAGCGACGGGTGCTCAGCGCCCTGGCGACGGGCGGAAAGCCAGGCCCCGCCTCGTCGATCCTCAAGGTTCAGGGCTCCGAGCAGATGCAGCGCCTGGACGAACTCGGCGTCGACGCGCTGGGGCCCTACGTCGCCCCGCACCAGCCCAGGGCGCGGGAGGCCGGCTCGAACGAGTCTCCAATCGGCCCCGAGCACGGCCTGACGACCATGGCGCGATATCTCAACAACCGCGCGGCCTCGATCTATGGCGGCTCCAAGGAGATCCAGCGCGACATCATCGCCAGGCTGGTCCTGGGGTTGTGACGGCGCCCCTATCATTTCCGATAGCTTGTTACGCGAGCAGCCCAACCCCAGGCTGCCTCCAGAGCGCGCGCCCAATGCAGGCGCGGCCAAAGGGAGGTAAGACGGATGCCAGGACCTACGCGCCTGACCTTGAGCCTGAGCGTGTCGGCGCTCGCCCTGCTGATGGCGCCCCCCGCCATGGCCCAGAGCGCGGCGCCGCAGAAGCCGGACGAGAGCCTGACCATCGACACCCTGGTGGTGACGGCCCAGCGTCGGGAGGAGACCGCCAACAGCGTCGGCATGCCGATCCAGGCCTTCAGCGGCGAGGCCCTGCAGCAGCTGCGGGTCACCGACCCCAAGGACCTGACCACCGTCGCCCCCAGCTTTACGGTCAGCCAGAGCTATCAGGGCGTGCCCACCTATACGTTGCGCGGCATCGGCTTCAATACGATCAACCTGTCGGCCACCTCGACGGTCGGCACCTATTGGGACGAGGTCGCCTACGCCTATCCGTTCATGAACACCGGCCCGGTGTTCGACCTCGAGCGGGTCGAGGTGCTTAAAGGCCCGCAAGGCACGCTCTATGGCCGCAACACCACCGCGGGCCTGATCGACTTCGTCACCAACAAGCCGACCGAGCAGTTCGAGGGCTCGCTGACCGCCGAGGCCGGCGACTACAAGACCTACAACCTCGAAGGCGTCGTCAGCGGGCCGCTGGGCGACCGCGTCCAAGGCCGCGCGGCGTTCCGGATGGAGAACAGCGACAAGGGCTGGCAGGTCAGCAACAGCCGGGACGAGCGCCTGGGCAAGGTCGATCGCGACGGCTGGCGCCTGTCTCTGGCCATGCAGCCGACCGACACGGTCGAGGTCGAGGCCTCCTACTCCGGCTGGCGCAACAAGTCGGACACCGTCGCGGCCCAGGCCATCGGCTTCACGCCCGCCACCGCCGCCAGCCCGTTCAACGCCCCGGGCGTCGTCAACTATGTCGCGACCCACGCCCCGACCAAGGCCACGCAAGCCGACTGGGCTCCGCTGTCCACGCGCGGCGTCGATATCGGCGCGGGCCTGGGGATCAGCGATCCCTTGCGCGAGAACGACCAGTTCCACGCCGGCAAGCTGAAGGTCGCCTGGAACCTCAGCGACGACGTCACCCTGGTCTCGCTGTCCAGCTTCAACCGGCTGACCCGCAAGGCCGTGTTCGACTGGAGCGGCGCGCCCTACGAGATCCTGATCCAGAAGGCCCATGGCGACATAAAGTCGGCCGCCGAGGAACTGCATCTGGAAGGCAAGACCGACAAGGGCTCGTGGCTGGTCGGGGCCTATGTCGCGCGCGACAAGATCTATGACAGCAACCGCACACTGCTGGGCCAGAACGCCAATGTCGGCACGATCCGCTATGTCGGCTCGACCCTGCTGGCCTCGCCGTTCAACAGCTTCGGCTACACCGCCCTGCAGATGAGCCAGGCGTTCCGCACGTATGAGGACGTCGGCAACATCGAGACCAAGACCTGGAGCCTGTTCGCCAACGCCGACCACGCCCTGACCGACAGCGTGAAGCTGACGCTGGGCGTCCGCTACAGCCAGGACAAACAGGACTATGTCGGATGCTCGCGCGACGTCGGCGGCTCCATGCTGCCGAACGTCAATGTCGTGAACCGGGCGCTGTTCGCCGCCGCCTATGGCCTGGTGGCGCCGATCACCCAGGGCGGTTGCAACACCTTCGACCCGGCGACCAAGAGCTTCGGCTTCGTGAAGTCCAAGCTGGACGAGGACAACATCGCCTGGCGCGTGGCGCTCGACTGGCAGGCGGCCCAGGACGTGCTGGTCTTCGCCTCGATCTCGCGCGGGGCCAAGGCCGGGGCGACGCCGATCAACGCCGCCAACATCTCGACCCAGAACGCGCCCGCCACGCAGGAAATGCTGACCGCCTACGAGATCGGCGTGAAGGCGGGCCTGTTCCAGCGGCGCGTGCAGGCCAATGTCAGCGGCTTCTACTACGACTACACCGACAAGCAGCTGTCGGTGTACTTCGCCGACCCGATCTACACGGCGCTGTCGCGCCTGGCCAACGTGCCGAACGGCGAAGCCTATGGCCTCGACGGCGATCTCACCTGGCGCGCCTCGCGGTCGCTGACCCTGATCGCCTCGGCGACCCTGCTGCACACCGAGGTCAAGGGCTACACGGGCATCAACGCCGCCGGAAAGCCGCAGGACTTCGATGGCCGTCCGTTCCTGTACAGCCCGAAGTTCCAGGGCGGTCTAACCGCCCTGTTCCACCATCCGGTCGGCGACGGGCTGGAGCTGAACGCCGCTCTGAACGGCCGCTGGCAAGGCAAGTCCTACGCCGACCTCGAGGGCAATCCGCTGTTCGTGATCGACAGCTACGGCATGCTCAACGCCAGCGTCGGCCTGGGCGCGCCGGACAAGGGCTGGGAGCTCTCGATCTGGGGCCGCAACATCACCGACGAATATTATTGGAGCGCCGTCAGCAGCAACGCCAACACGGTGGTGCGCTTCCCCGGCAAGCCCACGACCTACGGCGCGTCCCTGACTTGGAAGTTCTAGGCGCGTCGGCGCGCGCCGGCGTGATGGCCGTCGGCGCGCAATCCTCCCCCGCCATCACAATCTCGGTAACTGGAGCGCGGCCGCCAAGCCGCGCTCCTCTCTTATTCGGATCGCGCGCGCAGCAGCACCTTGGAGCGGCTCTCCAGAGCCAGCAGCGCCAACAAGACGGCGAAGGCGAAGACCAGCAGCAGCAGCGACAGGCGGTGAGCCTGGCTCCACTCCAGCCCCTCGACCAGGCGATAGATCTCGGTCGACAGCACGGTGGTCTCGCCCGGGATATTGCCGCCCAGCATCATCACCACCCCGAACTCGCCGACCGTGTGGGCGAAGGTCAGGATCGCGGCGGCGACATAGCCCGGCAGGGCCAGCGGCAAGGCCACCCGCCAGAAGCGGTCCCACGGCGAAGCGCCCAGCGTCGCGGCGGCCTCGAGCGGCTCGTCGCCCACGGCGAGGAAGGCGTTGCGCAGCGGCTGCGCCGCGAACGGCAGCGAATAGATCAGCGAACCGATGACCAGCCCCTCGAAGGTGAAGGCCAGGGTCCGCACGCCGAAGGGCTGCAGCAGGATCATCAGCGGGCTCTTCGGCCCCAAGGCGATCAGCAGGTAGAAGCCCAGCACCGTCGGCGGCAGCACGATCGGCAGGGCGACCACCGCCGTCACCACCGTGCGCAGCGACGAGCGTCCGCGCGCCAGCCACCAGGACAGCGGCGTGGCCAGGACCAGCAGCAGCAGGGTGGTGATCCCCGCCAGTTTCGCCGTCAGCCACAGGACCTCGACCATGGTCAGCGGACCTCGTAGCCGTAGCGCCGGATGATCGCCTTGGCCTCGCTGCTCTTCAGGAAGGCCACGAACGCCTTGGCCGCCTCGCTGTTCTGGCCGGTCTTCAGCAGCACGGCCTGCTGCTCGATCGGCGTGTGGTCGGCGGCGGGGACGACCCAACGCGAGCCGCCCTTCTCGTCGATCACCTGCGACAGAGCCACGAAGCCCAGCTCGGCCGCGCCAGTCTGGACGTACTGGAAGGCCTGGGTGATCGAGGCGCCGGTGACGACCTTCGGTTTCAGCGCGTCGTAGAGCTTGAGCTTGGTCAAGGTCTCGACGGCGGCCTGGCCGTAGGGCGCGGCCTTGGGATCGGCGATCGCCAGCTTGTCGAACCCGCCCTTGGCGAGCACCGCGCCCTTCGCGTCGACGAGACCCGGCGTCTTGCTGAACAGCACCAGCCGGCCCGTGGCGTAGGTGAAGCGCGAGCCAGGAACCGACAGACCCTCGGCTTCGGCCTTCCGCGGCCGCTCGACATCGGCGGACAGGAAGACCTCGTACGGCGCGCCGTTGGCGATCTGAGTGTAGAACTGGCCGGACGAGCCGAAGCTCAGCGTCGCGTCGTGGCCGGTCCTGGCCTTGAACCGCGCCGCGATCTCCTTGGCCGCCTCGGTGAAGTTGGCGGCGACGGCGACCTTGGTCTCGCCGGCCAGGGCCGCGCCGCCCAGCGTCAGCGACAAGACTCCGGCGAACACGGCGATCAGCATCGGACGGCGAGCGATCATCTGGTAATCCTGGCTTGGCGCTGCGGTTATGCAGCTGAACTACATAACGATGAAACAGGACCCCGGCCAGTGAGCAGCGACGCCGACTTCAGCGCCTCCCTGATCCTCAAGCGTGGCGGTCTGGCGCGCGTCGGGCTTGAACGCATCGCGCTTCTGGAAGCGATCGCGCGGCTGGGCTCGATCAGCGCCGCGGCCAAGGCGACGAGCCTCTCCTACAAGGGCGCCTGGGACGGGGTGCAGGCCCTGAACAACCTGTTCGACGCGCCCCTGGTCAGCGCCGCGCCCGGCGGCCGCAGCGGCGGCGCCGCCCAGGTCACGGCGCGCGGCCAGGCCGTGGTCCGCGCCTTCCGCGCCGCCGAGCGCGAGGTTGGCGCGGCCTTCGCGCGACTGGAGGCGGACCTCTCGGACGACGCCGACCTGCTGTGGAGCCTGGGCCTGCGCACCAGCGCCCGCAACGCGCTACGGGGCGTTGTCACAGCCATCGAGGGCGACGGCGTCACGGCGCTGGTGACCCTGTCGCTGGGAGAGGCGCTTTCCCTGCGCGCTTCGATCACGCGGCGCAGCGTCGAGGACCTGGACCTGGCCCCCGGCCGCCCGGCCATCGCCCTGATCAAGTCCAGCTTCGTGCGGCTCGGCGAAGCGGCCCAGGGGGGCGAGAGCGAAAACCGCCTTTCCGGCGAGATCGTCGACCGCGAGGCCGGCGAAACCTCGGCCGAGGTGACCATCGCGCTATCGGCGGGCAAGACGCTGGTGGCGACGCTGAAGCCGGGCAATCCTGCCTGGGGACTGGCGGTGGGCGCGAAGGTCGAGGCGCGGGTCGCCGCGTCCGACGTGATCCTGGCGGTCGACTGAGGTCCCGCTAGCCCTTCAGCGCCTTCGTCGCCTCGTCGACGAACTTGCGCAGCAGCCGCGCCAGGTCCTTGCGGTCCTGGGCGCTCCATGTCTCCAGCATCGGCCCGGCCAGCCGCTGGCGCGCGGCGTCCAGGGCGTCGGTCAGTTCGCGGCCCTTATCCGTCACCGCCGCCTCGCGCACGCGCTTGTCGGTCGCGCCCGGCCGACGCTCGACCAGGCCCAGGCTCTCCAGCTTGGCGACTTGACGGCTGACCACCGAGTGGTCGCGCCCGGCGAGGTCGGCCAGCTCGACCACGCCGATCGGCCCCTTGCGCTCGATGCGCACCAGCAGCGGGAACAGCGCCCGGTCCAGCGTGATCCCCGCCTCGCGGATCAGCATGTCGTCGGCCTGGGGCCGGTTCAGAAACCCGGCCAGGTCCATCATCGCCAGGTGAATGTCTCGCAGGTCGGCGTCCATATGTGCATTTTGCACATTTTTCATTGACGCCGTCCAGCCTCCTAATTATGTGCCTTTTGCACGCGATTTATGTGCATAACGCACAGACATAGGAGGCAGGCATGACCACCACACTTGAAGCTCCTCGGGCGACCGACGTCCTGATCTGCGGCGCCGGCGCGGCCGGCCTGACCCTGGCGATCGACCTGGCCCGCCGGGGCGTCGACTTCATCCTGATCGACAAGGCCAACGGCCCGTTCCAGGGCTCGCGCGGCAAGGGGATCCAGCCTCGCAGTGTCGAGGTGTTCGAGGACCTGGGCGTGCTGGACGGCCTGATGGCCCTGGGCGCGGGACCCTATCCGCCGCTGCGGACCTACGCCCAGGATGGAACCTTCGCCGACACCGCCCTGACCGAGGATGTCACGCCGACCCCGGCCGAGCCCTGGGCCCGACCGTTGATGGCGCCGCAGTTCCTGACCGAGCGGGCCCTGCGCGACCGGCTGGCCCTCCTGGGTCACGCCCCGCGCTTCGGAACCGCCCTCGCCGGCTTCGAACAGGACGGCCAAGGCGTCACCGCGACTCTCGCCTCTGGCCAGACAATCCGTGCGAAATGGATGGTCGGCGCCGACGGCGGCCGCAGCTTCGTGCGTCAGGCCCTGGGCGTCAAATTTCCCGGCGAGACCAAGCCCGGCCGGGGCCTCGTCGCCGACGTCCGCTTGACGGGTCTGTCGCGCGAGGTCTGGCATCACTTCGCCGCGCCGGACGGACAGCGGGTTTCCTTCTGCCCGCTGGCCGGAACCGACCTCTTCCAGCTGCAGGGCCACGCGCCGGAGATCGAGGATTTCTCGATCGCGGCCCTGAACGCCCTGATCCGCGAACGGAGTAACCGCGACGACATCGTCGTCACCGAGGTCACCTGGGCCTCGACCTTCGGGATCAACGCCCGCCTGGCCCAGCGCTATCGCATGGGCCGCGTGCTGCTGGCTGGCGACGCCGCCCATGTGCATCCGCCGACCGGCGGCCAGGGCCTGAACACCAGCCTGCAGGACAGCTACAACCTCGGCTGGAAGCTGGCCGCCGCGCTGGCCGGCGCGCCGGAAGGCCTGATCGACACCTACGAGGCCGAGCGCCAACCGATCGCCGCCGGGGTGTTGGGCCTGTCGGTCCGCCTGCTGGGCGAGAAGGAAATCAAGCGCGGCCGCGAAGCCCGGCAGCTGGACCTCGGCTACGAGGACTCGAGCCTGTCGCTGGACTTGGGCCTCGCCGCCAAGATCGCGCCCGGCGACCGCGCCCCGGACGCCCCGTGCCGCGACCGCGATGGCCGGCCGGTCCGGGTGTTCGAGCTCCTACGCGGCCCGCATTGGACGCTGCTGGGCGCCGGGCCCGACATTGCGCCCCGGCCGGGGCTCGTCGTCGCGAACCTGGTCGACGCCGACGGCTGGTTCGCCGACGCCTACGGCCTGCCGCCCGGCGGCTTCGTGCTGGTGCGCCCGGACGGCTATGTGGCGACGGTGGGCCGGGCCGGCGACGCGGCGGCGGTCGAGGCCTATCTGGCCAAGGTCGGGCTCTAGGCGATCGCCTTCAAGCCGGCGCGCAGCGCATCGCCGCCGCCGGCCAGGTCCGCGTCCAGCGCCGCGTGCTCGCGCGTCCAGATCGGCAGGGCTTGCGCCAGCAGCGCGCGGCCGTCGGGCGTCAGGCTCAGCACCCGGGCGCGGCCGTCCTTGGGATCGGGCGCCACCGTCAGCAGCCCCCGGCGCTCCAGCGGCTTCAGCGCCGCCGTCAGGGTCGTGCGGTCCATGGCCAGCAGGTTGGCGACGCCGCCCATGCCGGCCGGCTCGGGCCGGTTCAGCGACATCAGCAGCGAGAACTGGCCGTTGGTCAGGCCCAGAGGCCGCAGGGCCTCGTCGAAGCGGCGGGCCAGCGCCCGGGCCGCGCGCTGGACGTGCAGGCACAGGCAGGTGTCGCGGACATGGATCGTCGTCTCGAAGGGAATCACGACCGGCTTTGACATGATCCATTTATGTTGATATCAACGTTATTAGTCAAGGAAATACTGCTCAGCTTACGGAGGACGTGATGTCGCACGCCGTGGTCTCCCGCGAGGAATGGCTCGAAGCGCGCCGCGCCCTGTTGCTGAAGGAGAAGGCCCACACCCGCGCCCGCGACGCCCTGAACGCCGAGCGCCTGGCCCTGCCTTGGGTGAAACTGGACAAGACCTACGCCTTCGACACCGACAGCGGCCGCCAGACCCTGGACCAGCTGTTCGACGGGCGCGGCCAGCTGCTCGTCTATCACTTCATGCTGGGCCCGGACTGGGACGCGGGCTGCGAGGGTTGCTCGTTCATGGCCGACCATTTCGACGGGACGCTGCCGCACCTGAACCACCACGATGTGACCCTGGTCGCCGTGTCCCGCGCGCCTCTCGCGAAGATCCAGGCCTACAAGCGTCGCATGGGTTGGAAGTTTCCGTGGGTGTCGGCGCGCGACAGCGACTTCAACCGCGACTTCCATGTCTCGTTCACGCCCGAGGAGCTGGCCGGCGAGACGATCCGCTACAACTTCACCGATCTGCCGTCCGCCCAGGGCCACGATGAGCTGCCGGGCCTCTCGGCCTTCTATCGCGACGCCGAGGGTCAGGTGTTCCACACCTATTCGACCTACGCCCGGGGGCCGGAAGAGGCGCTCGGGACCTTGATGCTGCTCGACCGCGCGCCGCTGGGACGCAATGAGGGCGAGACAATGAACTTCATCCGCCGCCACGACGAGTACGAGGACGTCCAGCCCAAATCCGCCTGCTGCGCCGGCGCCGACTGACACGCTCCTGGCCCATGATCCGTTCCTGGAACGCCTTCGTCGAGGCCATGCCCTCGCTCGCCCCTTCAACACCCTCCCCCGCCCAAAGGAAGACCCTCATGGCTAGCGACTTCGTCTGGTTCGAACTGGTCACCCCCGACGCGGCGGCCGCCGAAGCCTTCTACAAGACCGTCGTCGGCTGGACGACCGAGGCCTCCTCCGGTCCGAATGGTCCGTACACGATCTTCAAGGCCAGCGAGCTCGCCGTTGGCGGCATGCTGGAGATGAAGGACGTTCCGCCGGGCTGGCTGGGCTATGTCGGCGTCGATGACGTCGACGCCTACGCCGAGAAGGTCGAGGCCGCCGGCGGCGCCGTCCACAAGGCGCCGCAGGATATTCCGGGCGTCGGCCGCTTCGCCGTCGTCGCCGATCCGCAAGGCGCGATGTTCATCCTGTTCCGGGGCTCGCTCGAGACGCCGCCGCCCCGGCCCGAGCCCATGTCGCCCGGCTCGCTGGGCTGGTCGGAGCTGCACGCGGCCGACTGGGAGAAGGCCTTCGCCTTCTACGCCCCGCTATTCGGTTGGGTGAAGCACGACACCGTGCCGATGGGCGAGATGGGCGTCTACCAGACCTTTGGGCCCAGCACGGCGGCGATCGGCGGCATGTTCAGCAACCACGCCCCGGCGCCGACGCCCTACTGGCTGTACTATTTCGGCGTCGAAGGGATCGACTCCGCCGTCGAGCGAGTGAAGGCGAACGGCGGCCAGGTCCTGATGGGTCCGGTCGAGGTCCCCGGCGGGGCCTGGGTCGTCAACGCCACGGACCCGCAGGGAGGGATGTTCGCGCTGCTGGGCATGCGCGGATGATCACCGTCTTCGGAGAAGGTCGGGGCTTTCGCGTCGTCTGGCTGCTGGAGGAGATGGGCCTGCCCTATCGTCTGCGCGGAGTCGACATGCTGGCGGGGGTGGAGAACGATCCGGAGTTCCTGGCGGTCAATCCCGGCGGCTTCATCCCGGCGATCCAGGACGGCGAGGTCGTCATGGTCGAGTCGATCGCGATCATGGAGTACCTGCTCGGCCGCTACGGGCCCTCCCCCCTGGCGCCGGCCCCTCGAGACGCCGCCTTCCCCGCCTACCAGCAGTTCCTGCACCTGGGCGAGGCCGGACTGGCGGCCTCGGTCTTCTTCCTGACGGGCGCCAAGCACTTCGCGCCCGAGACCGACCGTGACAACTGGACCGTCCGCCAGGCGATGCACGTGTTCACCAGCCGCCTAGGCCTGGTGGCCCGTCGGCTGGCGCAGGCGCCCTACATGGCGGGCGAGGCCTTCACCGCGGCGGACATCTCGGTCGGCTACGCGCTGGAGATGGCGCGCAAGAACATCGACTTTCCGCTGGGCGAGGCCGAGATGGCTTACGTGAAGCGACTGCGCCAGCGGGACGGCTATGAGCGGGCGCTCGACGCCTGCCCCGCCACGCGCCAGTGGTGGAATAGCTAGCCTACGCAGTCGTCGAGGCCGTCGCGGCGCACCGTCCCGGAGGCCTTGCCGATCTTCTTCGTGCGCTTGGCGACGTACTTGCCCGGCTTGATCACCCGCCACTTCAGCGGGCTGGGCAGGATCGCGGCCAGGCGCGAGGCCTGGGCCTGGGTCAGCTTGTCGGCGCCGACGCCGAAATAGCGGCGCGAGGCCGACTCCGCGCCATAGATGCCCGGGCCGAACTCGATGGAGTTCAGATAGACCTCCATGATCCGCTTCTTGCCCCAGCCGACCTCGATCAGCACCGTGAACCAGGCTTCCAGACCCTTTCGGACATAGGAGCGGCCCGGCCACAGGAAGACGTTCTTGGCCGTCTGCTGGCTGATCGTCGATCCGCCGCGGATCTTCTTGCCGGCCTCGTTGTTGGCGTAGGCCTTCTGCAGGGCGTCGAAGTCGAAGCCGTGGTGTTCGCAGAACCGCGCGTCCTCGGCGGCGATCAGGGCGCGCGGCAGGGCGGGCGCGACCTCGTCGATCGGCCGCCAGCGATGGTCCAGCCCCTTCCCCTCGACCGCACGGATCACCATCAGCGGCGTGATCGGCGGCGGGACGAAGCGGTAGATCAGCACGGTCACGATCGGTCCCGCGACCAGGACGATGAACAGAGCCAAAGCGATATTGCGCAGAAGCCGCCGCAAGGAACGCCCCCAAAGAGACCAGGAAGAGAATCTCGAACAGACTTGTCTTTACGCTGCGGCGGGATGCTAGCCAGAGGAAAAGTCGCTGTCGCGGGCATAGCGGCGAGACAATCAAGGGAGCCTTCGATGGACGTGATCGACGCCGTCAACCGCCGCATGTCGGTGCGCGCCTTCAAGCCTGATCCCGTCGACGCCGCCCTGGTGCGCGAGCTGCTGGAGGCGGCGTCCCGCGCGCCCTCGGGCGGCAACCTCCAGCCCTGGCGGGTGCAGGTGGTGGCCGGCGCGCCGCTGAAGGCCCTGACCGACGCCATGCTGACCCGCGTGGCTTCGCCCGATCCGACCGAGTACGACGTCTATCCCGCCAACCTGTGGGAGCCGCTGCGCAGCCGTCGCTTCCAGGTGGGCGAGGACATGTACGGGGCGCTGGGCATCCCGCGCGAGGACAAGATGGCCCGCCTGCAGTGGTTCGCCATAAACGGCCAGGGCTTCGGCGCGCCGGTGCAGCTGTTCTTCTCGATCGACCGCCGTTGCGGCCCGCCGCAGTGGAGCGACGTCGGCATGTTCATGCAGACCTTCATGCTGCTGGCCGTCGAGCGAGGCCTCGACACCTGCCCGCAGGAGTTCTGGTCGCACTACAACAAGCTGGTCGACGAGCATGTCGGCCTGCCCGAGGGCCACATGCTGTTCTCTGGCATGGCCCTTGGCTACCGCGACGCCGAAGCCCCGGTGAACAACTTCCGCTCCCGCCGCGCCCCGTTCGAGGAGTGGGGCGAGCTGAAGGGGTTCTAGCCCGCGAACTGGCGAGGGCCGCTGATGTCCGGGATCTCCAGGACCCCGGCCTCGCCGCTCTCGTCGCCCCAGGCCATGAGCTTGCCGTCGGCGCTGACGGCCAGGGCGCTGATCGGGGCGCCCTTCTCGGCCTTCAGGGTCTCGATGCGCCCGTTGCGCATATGGGCGGCCCAGATCTTGCCGTTGTCCTGGCCGGCCAGGCAGACGGGGTGCGCATCGACGCCGGCGACCCGCACGACCATCGAATCGCGCGAGAAGCCGATCTCGGCGGCCTCCTTGCCCATCGGGCCGCTGGCGCCGGCGAACGGCCAGATGACCGCGCCATTGGCGCCGGCCGTGGCCAGCAGGTTGCCCTTGTCGAAGAAGGCCAGGCTCTTGATCTTGGCCGGATAGCCGCCCATCCGCATGTCCTTGCCGTCCGACAGGCGCCAGCCGTGCAGCTGGTTCTCCTGCATCGACGAGATCAGGAACTTGCCGTCCGGGCTGAAGGCCACGGCGATGTGGCTGCCGGCCCACTTCAGGAGCTGGGGCTTCTGGTCGGCGATCCGCGCGTACCACAGATAGGCGCCGCCATAGGTGGCCGAGGCCAGGCGCCGCCCCTTGGGCTCAAACGCCAGGCCCGACACCGTCCTCTCGTGCGCGAACGCGCGCGCGAAGGCCGGGTCGGCGGCGTCGCGGACATGGACCTCCTTGCCGGCGGCGAAGGCGATCAGGCCCGAGGCGGCGCTGGTCGCCACGTGCTCGATCCACTTGTTCTTCACCTCGGCCAGCAGGGTCGCGACAACCTCGCCGTTCTCGATTCGGCTCCAGACCACGCGGCCGTCATCGCCGCCGGTGACGATTCCGGCGCCGCTGGGATGGGCGGCGGCGGCCAGGACAGCGCCGCCGAGGGGGCCGCCATGAGCTTCCACCGTGACGAAGCCATCCTGCGTCTGCAGGCGCACCGTGCCGTCGCCCAGGGCGAAGGCGGCGCGGCCGGAACGGTCGAAAAGGACGTCGGTGACGAAGGCGTCGAAGGAAAAGATCATGCGCGCGAGATAAGGCGCCGAGGCCTCCACGGCCAGACTCTTTCAAGGCGATGCGTTTCCAGGCGCGTTTGGCGCCAGGCGCCCGTTCGAACGGCGTTCGGCGAAAAGTCGAAAAAAGGGGCTTGCTATTGCGCCGCGTCGTCGGGCTTTACTTCCGCGCCCGTCTGCGCCAGACGTGGCGCGGTAATGACATTTTCAGGCGCGCGCGGGGCGCGTGGCCTTCTGGGAGACAGTCAGGCATGGCGGCTAAACTTGCTGGCGGCGGCGGTGGCCGTTATTCGCTGGGCCAAAATTCCGAAATCAACGTCACGCCCTTCGTGGACATCCTTCTGGTGCTGCTGATCATCTTCATGGTCGCCGTGCCGATGGCCGTGACCTCCATCAAGATCGACCTTCCTCCGGCGGTTCCGCCGCCCCCGAACGCGCCGAAGCCGAAGGAGCCGGTCTTCATCTCGATCCAGAAGTCTGGCGCGATCTTCATCGCCGAGAAGCAGACCAGCCTGGATGGCCTGGAAGCCGATCTGGACGCCAAGTTCGCCGCCAACGGCCAAGCCGGCCCGAAGGACGACCAGCGCATCATGATCCGCGCCGACGCCGACGTGATGTACGCCGACTTCATGGGCGTGCTGAACCAGCTGCAGACCTCGGGCTGGTACAAGGTCGGCCTGATCAACGAGGACATCCACTAAGGATCCTCGGCGACAGCCAAGAACACGAAAGCCCCGGAGCTCAGGCTCCGGGGCTTTTTGTTTGTCTGAAATCCTCTCCCCAAGGGAGAGGTGTCGGCTCAAAGAGATGACGGAGAGGGAAGAAGCAGGCTCTGGAGACTTCCCCCTCCGGCGCTTCGCGCCGCCTCCCCCGCTAGGGGGAGGATTTAGGGTCGTTAAGCCGCCGTCGCTTCGAAGCCGGCGCGCAGTTCGGCTTCGTCCAGATCCCGGCCGATGAAGACCATGCGGCTGTAGCGCTTGTCCTTGTCGGTCCACTCGCGCTGGAAGTCGCCTTCCAGGATCATGTGGACGGCCTGGAAGACGAGGCGCTTGTTCTCGCCCTTCACGTCGATGATGCCCTTGGCGCGCAGGATGTCCGGGCCGCGGCGAGCCAGCAGGTCGTTGAGCCAGGCGGTGATCTTCTGGCCGTCGACGGGCTTGTCCAGCGTCAGGGAGATCCCCTTCACGCCGTCGTCGTGCACGTCGCTCTTGGCGTCGTGGTGATGATGGTGGTGGTGGTCATGACCGCAGTGCTCGTCATGCACATGATCATGATCGTGGTGGTGGTGGTCGTGGCCGCAGTGTTCGTCGTGCACGTGGCCCGGCTCGCCGTGGGCGGGATTGAGGAAGTCCGGCTCCAGCTCGGTGATCCGGTCCAGGTCGAAGCTGTGCTTGCCCAGGATCGCCTCCAGCGGAACGTTCGAGCGCTGGGCGCGGTGGATCGGGGCCAGCGGGTTGATCCGGCGGATGCGGGCCTCGACGTGGCGCAGGTCGTCCTCCGAGACCAGGTCGGTCTTGTTCAGCACGATCTGGTCGGCGAAGGCGATCTGCTCGACGGCCTCCTTGCTGTCGCCCAGGCGCAGCATGATGTGCTTGGCGTCGACGACGGCGGTCACCGAGTCGAGGGCGGTGCGCGCCTTGACGTCCTCGTCGACGAAGAAGGTCTGGGCCACCGGGCCGGGATCGGCCAAGCCGGTGGTCTCGACGATGATCGCGTCGAAGCCGCCCTTCCTTTTCATCAGGCCTTGCAGAACCCGGATCAGGTCGCCGCGCACCGTGCAGCAGACGCAGCCGTTGTTCATTTCGAACACTTCCTCGTCGGCGCCGACCACCAGGTCGTTGTCGATGCCGACCTCGCCGAACTCGTTGACGATCACGGCGTAACGCTTGCCGTGCTCCTCGGTGAGGATGCGATTGAGCAGGGTGGTCTTGCCGGCGCCGAGATAGCCGGTCAGCACGGTGACGGGGATCTTGCCGGAAGCGGCGGAGGAGGCTTGGGTCATGGAGCGCTATTTAGGCGCTCGCCTCCGCAAACAAAAGCCGGGGCGTCCCTACAGTTCGAGGAACGCGACCCCGAGGCCCATCGCGATCAGGGCCACGCCCAGGATGGTCGATTCGTAGCGGGCGATCCGCTCCAACCCCAGGCGCTTGACGCCGGCCAGGCTGAGGGTCGTGAACAGCAGCATGCCGGCCGTGGTGGCGGCCATCAGCACGGCGCTCAACGCCATGAAGCCGGTCCAGCCGTGTTTCACCCCCGCCAGATAGATCGGCAGGAAGGCCTCGCAGGGCGACAGGGTCAGCAGCACCACCAGGGCGACGATGGCGGCGCGGTCCGAGGCGTAGCGACGAGTCTCTATATCGCCCTCGCCGTGATCATGGCGGCCGCGCCAGAGATAGAAGAGTCCCAGCACGCCCATCAGCGCGCCGACCGCCCAGCCGAACACCGCGCCCATGTGCGGCTGTACCGCGAGGCCCGCGCCGACCAGGACCACGCCCAGAAGGATGGTGAAGGCCACGTGCCCCAGGCCGGCCAGGGCGGTGACGCTCAGCGTCTTGCCCGCCGACCAATGCTGGCCGCGCCCGACCAGGACGAACGGCAGCCAGTGGGTGGGCAGCGCCGCGTGCAGGAAGGCGACGGCGAAACCGGTGGCGGCGATGGGGGCGAGAAGCGTCAGGTTCACGATCAGCGATATAGCGTGTTATAAAATAACACACCAGGGGTCATCGCGAACTTCTCGCATTTAGCGGAATCCAGGCCGGATTCCCGTGGCGACGCCGTTGACTCTCGGGCTCGCGGCTGTATAAGTCGCGCCCTCTTCGCCCGCCGGGTTTCCGAGCGGGCGTTCCCTATTTTGCGAACGCACGTTTTTAAGGCGCTAACCTATGTACGCGGTGATCAAAACCGGCGGCAAGCAGTACCGGGTTCAAGCCGGCGACCTGCTGGTGGTCGAAAAGCTCGAAGGTGAACCCGGCGCTGCCGTGGCCTTTGGCGAAGTCCTGATGCTTGGCGAAGGCGAGGCCGTGACGGTCGGCGCCCCCACCGTGGACGGCGCTGTCGTCTCCGGCACCCTGATCGAAACCCGCAAGGGTGAGAAGGTGAAGATCTTCAAGAAGATCCGCCGTCAGGGCTACCGCCGCACCCGCGGTCACCGCCAGCTCGAGTCGGTCGTGCGCGTCACGTCCGTCGCCGGCGCCGGCAAGGAAGCCAAGTGGGAAGGTTCGATCGACCTGACCCCGAAGGTCATCCTGGACGCCCGCGCTCGCGGTCTCGGCGACGCCGCCGTGCCGTTCTCGGTCCCGGCCGCCGCGGAAGCCGCTCCGGCTCCGAAGAAGGCCAAGGCTCCGAAGGCTGCTGAAGCCGCCGCCGAGCCGGCCGCCGAAGCCGCCCCCAAGAAGAAGGCCGCCCCTAAGAAGGCCGCCAAGACGGAAGACGGCGAAGCCTAAGGCGACGCCCCCAGAGGATAGGAGAGCACAATGGCTCACAAAAAATCTGGCGGTTCGTCCAGCAACGGCCGCGACTCAGAGTCGAAGCGCCTTGGCGTGAAGAAGTTCGGCGGCGAGAAGGTTCTCGCCGGCAACATCCTCGTGCGTCAGCGCGGCACCAAGTTCTACCCGGGTTCGGGCGTGGGCATGGGCAAGGATCACACCCTCTTCGCGCTCGTGCAGGGCGCGGTGGGCTTCGTGACCAAGAAGCACAACCGCACCTACGTGACCGTGACCCCGGCCGCTCAGCCGGCCGAGTAAGCGCGAACCAAGGTTTCTTCGGATCGTGCTTCTCCTTCAGAAGACGATCCGGACAGACGATCTCTAGCGGGGAGTCCGGAACGCCGGGCTCCCCGCTTTTGTTTTGTCTCGCCGCCGCAACACCGATCGCCACGGCGGCGTCACGGTCCCGGATGAAAGAGGACCGGAGGAACCTTGGGAGGCGCCGATGTGCGTCATCGAAGAAAGACCCGTCATCGAAACCCAGCGGCTGACGCTGCGCGTTCCGGCCATGGCCGATGTCGAGCGCGTGGCGGCCTTCTGCGTCGATCATGACGTGGCGCGCATGACCACGCGCATGCCCTCGCCCTATACCCGCGGCCACGCCGAGGATTTCGTCGCCCGCTGCGGGACTCAGGACCGCGCGCGCGACAACACCTTCGCGATCGAGCTGGCGGACGAGGGGCTGATCGGGGTTGTCGGCCTTTTCACCACGCTCGAGGGCCAGGTCGAGCTGGGCTACTGGATCGGCCGACCCTACTGGGGGCGCGGCTACGCCACCGAGGCGACCAAGGGCGCCTTGGACTGGGCGCGCGGCGTCTGGAACAAGCGCTATGTCACGGCCGGCCACTTCGCCGACAACGACGCGTCGGGCCGGGTGCTGGTGAAGGCGGGCTTTCTGTACACCGGCGTCGTGGAGCACAAGCCGTCAATCGCGCGGGGCGCGGTTGCGGCCACCCGCATGATGGTGTGGCTGGCTTAGTGATCCTCCCCCGCGATGCGGGGGAGGTGGCCCAGAGGGCCGGAGGGGGCAAGCTGGATCGGGGCCGAATTAGCCCCCTCAGTCGCTCCGCGACAGCTCCCCCGTATCACGGGGGAGCATCCTAGGCCGCGCGGTGGGTGTGGATCACCTTCTGCGGCCCTTCACGGAAGCGCTTCTCGGCGGTCACGATCCGCTCGCATAGCGCGTCCAGGTCGGTCAGCAGCGAATAGGTGGCGTAGATGGGAATCTCCATCATCGCCACCTGCGCGCGCGGCATGAACTCGGTGTATTTCTTCCAGGCCACATGGCTGTCGCGCGCGTTCAGGGCGCGCTGGCCGAGCGGATTCCACAGGTCCAGATCGATCAGATCGTCCCGGCACTGCTTCATCACCGGCAGGGCGATGTACAGGAACAGGAAGGTCGGGGTCGCGGCCTTGGCGAACTGCGGCTGCACCTGCAGGTGCCAGATGCGGTAGGCCTCGAAGAAGCCCGCCTTGCGCGCCGGGTCCGGCGGCAGCCAGGAGGCGTTCTCGTTGATCAGGTCGTTGGCGGTGGCCGAACGCTTGACCAGCTCGTCGGCGCTGGTGCCGGCCGGCATGGTCTTGGACAGCGCGTTGACCGGAATGGCCAGTTTCTTGGCGACGTCGGTATAGGCCACCTGCTTGCCAGCCATCGGCGTCCATTGGCCAAACGACGGCGCGCCGGGCGTGCCGGCCCGCTTGGTCGCGGCGGCCTTGTGCAGCAGCAGCTGCTCCTCGCGCTGCTGTTCGGCGCGCTGGCGGTCGAATTCCTCCTCGTGCGCCGCCTGCTCCTCGGCCGTCATCCAGCGGGCGCGGCCCGGGCCGTAGGTCCGCTCGTAACGGTTCAGCAAAACGAGGGTGTGGTCTGTCGAGGGGCGACGCCCCACTTCGCCGAGGAAGGTCTTGAAGTCGCGCCACTGCGGCGCGACGCCGGTTCCGCGGCCGATCAGGATGTTGCGATGGACGGAGGCTTCGGCGCTGTACTTGCGATGGATTTCCTGCGTCGAGAGCTCGACCAGGTCCTTCGCCAGCACATCATCGACTTCTACTTCGGTCGCCAAGGTCAGCCTCCCGTTCCGCCGCGAAGACAAAGGCGGTTCGCTGCCATGACACCTTGTCGCATGGCGTGTTTTAACATTTCGTCACGACGCCGCGCCCTCGTCACCAGTTTCTTGAGGTTAACGGCTGTGGCCATGCGTCACGCGAGAACGGGGTTTTGGCTCGACGCGCGGGACGCCTTGGGACAAAAGGACCCCATGAAATTCTTGGACCAATGCAAGATCTACATCCGCTCCGGAAACGGCGGCGGCGGATCGGTGTCGTTCCGCCGCGAGAAGTACATCGAGTACGGCGGCCCGGACGGCGGCGACGGCGGCCGCGGCGGCGACGTGTGGATCGAGGCCGTCGAAGGCCTCAACACCCTGATCGACTATCGCTACCAGCAGCACTTCAAGGCCGGCACGGGCGTGCACGGCATGGGCCGGGCGCGCCACGGCGCGGCGGGCGAGGACGTGGTCCTGAAGGTTCCCGTCGGCACCGAGGTGCTGGAGGAGGACAAGGAGACCCTGATCGCCGACCTCGACCACGCCGGCATGCGCATCCTGCTGGCCAAGGGCGGCAACGGCGGCTGGGGCAACCTGCACTTCAAGGGCCCGGTCAACCAGGCGCCGAAATACGCCAATCCCGGCCAGGAGGGCGAGGAGCGCTGGATCTGGCTGCGGCTGAAGCTGATCGCCGACGTCGGCCTGGTCGGCCTGCCCAACGCGGGCAAGTCGACCTTCCTGGCCGCCGCCAGCGCCGCCAAGCCCAAGATCGCCGACTATCCGTTCACCACCCTGACCCCGAACCTGGGCGTCGTGGACCTGTCCAGCAGTGAGCGCTTCGTGCTGGCCGACATCCCCGGCCTGATCGAGGGCGCCAGCGAGGGCGCGGGCCTCGGCACGCGGTTCCTGGGCCACGTCGAGCGCTCGGCGACCCTGATCCACCTGATCGACGCCACCCAGGACGACGTCGTGGGCGCCTATGAGACGATCCGGGGCGAGCTGGAAGCCTATGGCGACGAGCTGGCCGACAAGGCCGAGATCCTGGCGCTGAACAAGATCGACGCCCTCGACGAGGAGACCCTCGCGGAGAAGGTCGCCGAGCTGGAAGCCGTGGCCGGCGTGAAGCCGCGCCTGGTGTCCGGCGTCTCGGGCCAGGGCGTGAAGGAACTGCTGCGCGCGGCCTACAAGCAGGTGCGCATCCGTCGCGGCGATCTCGAGGAAGAGATCGAGGACGACGAGGATCACGTCGACGAGACCCCCGGAGGCTGGACGCCGTGAGCCAGACGGCGCAGGCATACCGGAACGCGCGTCGCATCGTCTTCAAGGTCGGCTCGGCCCTGCTGGTCGATGACGCGACGGGCGCGGCCGACCGCGCCTGGCTGGAGGCCTTCTGCGCCGACGCCGCGGCCCTGCGCGCCGCTGGCAAGCAGGTTCTGGTCGTCTCGTCGGGCGCGGTCGCGCTGGGTCGACGGCGCTTGGGCCTGAGCGGCAAGAAGGCCACCCTGCCCGAAAAGCAGGCGGCGGCCGCCGCCGGCCAGTCGCTGCTGATGCGCGCCTGGGAGGAGGCCTTCGAGCCGCATGGCCTCAGCGTCGCCCAGATCCTGCTGACCCGCGACGACACCGAGACCCGCCGCCGCTGGCTGAACGCCCGCGCCACGACCGAGACCCTGATGAGCCTGGGCGTCGTGCCGGTGGTCAACGAGAACGACACGGTGGTCACCGAGGAAATCCGCTACGGCGATAACGATCGCCTGGCCGCGCGCGTCGCCCAGATGGCCGGCGCCGACCTCTTGGTGCTGCTATCGGACATCGACGGCCTCTACACCGCCGACCCGCGCAAGAACCCCAAGGCCGAGCACATCCCGCTGGTCAGCGAGATCACCGCCGAGATCGCCGGCATGGCCGAAGGCGCCAACGCCGAGGCCGGAGTCGGCACCGGCGGCATGGCCACCAAGATCGCCGCCGCCCGCATCGCCCGGGCCGCCGGCTGCGCCACCCTGATCACCCTGGGCTCGCGCCCGCGTCCGCTGGCCGCCATCGCCGACGGCGAGAAGGCGACCCTGATCGAGGCCGGCGCGTCGCCCGCCGCCGCCTACAAGGCCTGGATCGCCGGCTCGCTGGCGCCCCAGGGCTGGGTGACGGTCGACGCCGGCGCCGCCAAGGCGCTGGAAGCGGGCAAGAGCCTGCTTTCGGCGGGCGTGCGAGCCATCGAGGGCCCCTTCGACAAGGGCGACGCGGTCCGGGTCCGCGACGAGACCGGCCGCGAGGTCGCGCGCGGCATCGTCCGCTATGACAGCGCCGACGCCCAGCGCATCGCGGGCCTGCGCTCCGACGCCATCGAGGCCGAACTCGGTTTCACCGAGGGCCCGATGATCCACGCCGACGACCTGGCCGTAGCCAACTAGACTTTTCTCCGTACGAGCATCCCATGGCCTACCGTTCCCTTCGCGAGTTCATCGACGTCC
Source organism: Caulobacter sp. X (assembly GCF_002742635.1). NCBI lineage: Bacteria > Pseudomonadati > Pseudomonadota > Alphaproteobacteria > Caulobacterales > Caulobacteraceae > Caulobacter > Caulobacter sp. X. The sequence continues at coordinate 2,016,666 of NZ_PEGF01000001.1, forward strand.
TGGAGGCCAAGGGCGAGCTGGTCCGGGTCAAGGAGCCGGTCTCCAGCGTGCTCGAGATGACCGAGATCCAGACGCGCCTCCTGGCGACCGGCGGTCCGGCGGTGCTGTTCGAGAACGTGCTGCTGCCCGACGGTTCGCGCTCGGCGATGCCGGCGCTGGCGAACCTCTTCGGCACGGTCAAGCGCGTGGCCATGGGCGTGACCCTGGGCGGCGAACCGCGCGAGACAGCCGGCGAGCTGCGGGAGGTCGGCGAACTCCTGGCCTTCCTGCGCCAGCCGCAGCCGCCGAAGGGGATCAAGGACGCCCTCGACATGCTGCCCCTGGCCAAGACGGTCATGAGCATGCGCCCGGGCGCGGTGAAGAAGGCCCCCGTGCAGGAGGTCGTCCTGACCGGCGACCAGATCGACCTGACCAAGCTGCCGGTCCAGACCTGCTGGCCGGGCGAGCCCGCGCCGCTGATCACCTGGCCGCTGGTGGTGACCAAGGGCCCGGGCAAGGATCGCGAGGACGACTTCAACCTCGGCATCTACCGCATGCAGGTGCTGGGCAAGGACAAGTGCATCATGCGCTGGCTGGCCCATCGCGGCGGCGCCCAGCACTACGCTCGCCACAAGAAGGCGGGCGCCAAGGAGCCCCTGCCCGCCTGCGCCGTTCTGGGCGCGGATCCCGGCACGATCCTGGCGGCCGTGACGCCGGTGCCTGACACCCTGTCGGAATACCAGTTCGCCGGCCTGCTGCGCGGGGCCAAGGTCGACCTCGTCCCGGCCAAGACCGTGCCGCTGATGGTGCCCGCCCACGCCGAGATCGTCCTCGAAGGCCACGTCCTGCTCGACGAGTTCGCCGACGAGGGCCCCTACGGCGACCACACCGGCTACTACAACAGCGTCGAGAAGTTCCCGGTCTTCCAGGTGACGGCGATCACCATGCGCAAGGACCCGATCTACCTGACCACCTTCACCGGCCGGCCGCCGGACGAGCCGTCGGTGCTGGGCGAGGCGCTGAACGAGGTGTTCATCCCGCTGATCCGCCAGCAGTTCCCCGAGATCGTCGACTTCTGGCTGCCGCCCGAGGGCTGCAGCTACCGCATCGCCGTGGTGTCGATGAAGAAGGCCTATCCCGGCCACGCCAAGCGCGTGATGCTGGGCGTCTGGAGCTATCTGCGCCAGTTCATGTACACCAAGTGGGTGATCGTCGTGGACCACGACATCAACGCCCGCGACTGGAAGGACGTGATGTGGGCGATCAGCACCAAGATGGACCCGGCGCGGGACATCACGGTGATCGAACACACCCCGATCGACTATCTGGACTTCGCCAGCCCCGAGAGCGGCCTCGGCTCCAAGATCGGCCTCGACGCCACCGACAAATGGCCGCCCGAGACCAAGCGCGAGTGGGGCCAGGAGATCCGCATGGACCAGGCCGTGGTCGACGCGGTCAGTGAGAAGTGGGCCCGCCTCGGCCTGCCCGGCGACGGGACGCCGATCTGGAAGAAGCCCTAGGATGAAACGCCTTACCCTGACGGCGCTGGTCGTCGCCCTGACAGCGAGTACGAGCATGGCTCAGACCCCGAAAGCCCCCTGGGACGAAGCCTTCCTGCCGCCGGCGCCGCACTGGCAGGGCGCCAGCCAAGGGCTGCTCCGCGACAAGGCCGATCCGTGGGTGACGCCGTTCGAGGCCGACGCCGAGCATAACTTCTCGCCGACCTACGCCGACACCCGCGCCTGGTTCGACCGCCTGGACAAGGCCAGCAAGCTGATCCGGGTCGAGGACTTCGGCGTCTCGCCGCAGGGCCGCGCGATCTTCGCGGTCATCGCCTCCAAGGACGGCGACAAGCTCGATCCGAAGAAGCCGCTGCTGCTCGTTCAGTGCGGCATCCACCCCGGCGAGATCGACGGCAAGGACGCCGGCATGATGCTGCTGCGGGACATGGCCTTCCACGGCAAGGACGGCCTGCTGGACAAGGTCAATCTGGTCCTGATCCCGATCCTGTCGGTCGACGGCCACGAGCGCTCGGGCCCCTACTCCCGTCCCAACCAGCGGGGCCCGCGCATCCAGGGCTGGCGCAACACCGCGACCAACCAGAACCTGAACCGCGACTTCATGAAGCTGGACCAGCCGGAGATGCGGGCGCTGAAGCGGCTGCAGGCCAAGTACAAGGCCGATCTCTATGTCGACGTCCACGTGACCGACGGCATGGACTACCAGTACGACGTCACCTACGGCTTCAACGGCGAGAACGGCGTCTGGAACCGCTCGCCGGCGATCGCCCAGTGGCTGGATGGGGTGCTGAAACCCGTCATGAACAAGAGCCTGGAGGCCGAGGGCCACATCCCGGGCGAGCTGGTGTTCGGGATCGACGAGCATAATCCGAAGGCCGGCTTCTCGGACGGGGGCCTGGGCGAGCGCTTCTCGAACGGCTGGGGCGCGGCGGCCCACGTCCCGACCATCCTGATCGAGAACCATAGCCTCAAGCCCCACGCCCAGCGCGTGCTCGGGACCTATGTGTTCATCGAGACGGCGATGAAGCTGCTGGCCGACCAGGGCGAGACCTTGCGGACCGCCATCGCCGCCGACAGCGCCCTGCGCCCGGCTGAGATCCCGGCCAACTTCGTGTCCGACGACAAGCCCGCCTACATGCGCGCCTTCAAGGGCATCCGTTACGAGTACTACGACAGCCCCGCCTCCGGCCGGAAGGAAGTGCGGTGGCTGGGCGAGGCCGATCCCGAGATCTGGAACGTCCCGTTCTATGGCTCCAAGCCCTCCCTGACCCTGAAGCGCCCGGCGGCCTACTATGTGCCGAGCTACCGCGCCGACATCATCGAGCGCCTGAAGCTGCACGGCGTGGCGCTGGAGACCCTGAGCGCCGACAAGACGCTGAAGGTCGAGATGATCCGCCTGGTCGATCCGAAGATCGCCACGCGCGCCAACGAAGGCCATGTGCAGATCAGCGTCGACAAGGTCACCACCGAGACCCGCGACTGGACCTTCCCCAAGGGCTCGGTCCGCGTGCCTACCGACCAGCCGCTGGGCGACCTCGTGGTCCTGCTGTTGGAGCCGCAGTCGAACGAAAGCGTCTTCGCCTGGGGCATGGTCCCCGAGGTGCTGAGCCGCGTGGAGTACATCGAGCCCTACGCGATCGCCCCGCTGGCCGAGAAGATGCTGGCCGCCGATCCGGCGCTGAAGGCCGAGTTCGAGGCCAAGCTGGCCGCCGAGCCCAAGTTCGCCGCCGATCCCGACGCGCGCCTGGCCTGGTTCTACAAGCGCACGCCGTTCTACGACGACCATCATCTGCTGTATCCGATCGCCCGCGAGCTCGCGAAGTAGCGCGACTTGCCCAGACCCGGCGGAAGGCTTCATATGGCCGACCGCTCGGGGGCGGGCGGCGCCATAAGGTCTTGTAAGTCATGGATACGATTGTTTCCGGCCACGCGGCCGCCCTCTGGGCCGGCCTGCACCTCTTCCTCCTGCTGATCCTGTCGGTGCTGGTCGTGCGCCTGCGCCAGAAACACAAGGTGGCGCTGGGCGACGAGGGCATTCCGGAACTGGCGCGGGCCATCCGCGCCTTCGGCAACGCCACCGAATATGTCCCGACCGGCGTCGCGGCCCTGGCCGTGCTGGCCGTCGCCGGCGCATCGAGCCTGACCATCCACGTTGTGGGCTTCCTGCTGTTCGCCGGCCGCGTCACCCACGCCATCGGGCTCTCGAACAGCGGCGGCGTCTCGATCCCCCGCGCGGCGGGCATGATCGCCACCTGGCTGGCCTACATCTTCGCCGGCGTGGCCCTGCTGATCTCGGCCATCGCCTAAATCTCTGCGGCCGCTTGCCCCGGCCGGTGCGCGTCGTCCATAAGACCGCATGGACGAAAACCTGCTGCATGACGTGGTCGCCGCCGCGCGCAAGGCCGGGGCCGACGCGGCCGAGGCTGTCTTCGCCGAGCGCCAGTCGCTCTCCGTCAGCGTCCGCCTGGGCGACCTGGAAGAGGTCGAGCGCGAGGAAGCCCGCGACCTGGGCCTGCGCGTCTTCATTGGCCAGCGCAGCGCGACGGTCTCCGGCTCCGACATCTCGGCCGAGGCCCGCGCCAAGCTGATCGAGCGCGCCATCGCCATGGCCCGCCTGGCGCCCGAGGATCCCTACGCCAGCCTCGCGCCCGCCGACCGCCTGGCGCGCGCGCCCTATCCGGAGCTCGACCTCGTCGACGCCTACGAGCCCACGGCTGAGACGCTCGAGACCCAAGCTCGCACCGCCGAGGAGCACGCCCGCGCGGTCAAGGGCGTGACCAATTCCGATGGCGGCTCAGCCGCCTGGTCGTCGTCCCGCTGGGCGATGGTGACCAGCGAGGGCTTCCACGCCAGCCATGCGGCGACCGGCCACTCGGTGTCGGCCTCGGCCATCGCCGGCGAAGGCGCGGGCATGGAGCGCGGCGGCGAAGGCCGCTCGACCCGCCACTTCGGCGACCTGCCCGCCGCCGGCGACATCGGCATGGAGGCCGGCCGCCAGGCCGTCGCGCGCCTGAACCCGCGCAAGATCGCCTCGACCACCGCCCCGGTGATCTTCGAGAACCGCCTGGCCATGAGCCTGATCGGCCCGCTGCTGGGCGCGATCTCGGGCCCGTCGATCGCGCGAGGCACGTCGTTCCTGAAGGACAAGCTGGGTCAGCAGATCTTCGCCCGGGGCGTCCACCTGCTGGAGGACCCGCACCGAATCCGCGGCCTCGGCTCGGCGCCGTTCGACGACGAAGGCGTGGCGACGGAGGCGCGCGCGCTGATCGACGACGGCGTGCTGACCACCTGGCTGCTCAACACCAGCTCGGCCAAGCAGCTGGGCATGGCGACCACCGGCCACGCCTCTCGCGGCCTCGCCGGTCCCTCCGGCGTGTCGACCCATAACCTGACGCTCCAACCGGGCGAGAAGGACATCCACGGCCTGATGAAGGACGCCGGGAGCGGCCTCGTCATCACCTCGATGTTCGGCCCCTCGCTGAACGGCAACACCGGCGACTGGTCGGTCGGCTGCTCGGGCTACTGGTTCGAGAACGGCGAGAGCACCGGTCCGGTCACCGAGATCACCGTCGCCGGCAACCTGATCGACATCTATGCGCGCCTGGTCCCCGGCTCGGACCTGGAACTGCGCGGCGCCAGCAACAGCCCGTCGCTGCTGGTCGACGCCCTGGCGATCGCGGGCAAATGAACGACCTGGACCTGATCCTCGACGCCGCGCGCAAGGCCGGAGAGCTGGCGCTCACCGCGCGCGAAAGCGGCCTGAAGATCTGGTCCAAGTCCGGCGGCTCGCCCGTCACCGACGCCGACCTCGCGGTCGACACCTTGCTGAAGCTGGAATTGAAGTCGGCGCGCCCCGACTATGGCTGGTTGTCGGAGGAGACCGCCGACGATCCGGCCCGCCTCGCCACCCGCCGCCAGTTCGTCGTCGACCCGATCGACGGCACCGTCGCCTTCATGAAGAACAAGCCGTGGTTCGCGGTTTCGATCGCCGTGGTCGAGGACGGGCGGCCGATCGCCGGCGTCGTCCACGCCCCGGCGCTGTCCGAGACCTACGCCGCCACGCTGGAAGGCCCCGCCACCCTGAACGGCGTCCCGATCGCGCCCAGCGCCACTGACCAGCTGTTCGGCGCGGCCATGCTGGGCGACGCCAAGATGTTCGCTCACCCGGCCTGGCGCGAGCCCTGGCCGGAGATGCGGATCGAAAGCCGCAACTCGATCGCCTACCGCATGTGCCTGGTGGCCTCGGGCGCCTTCGACGCCGCGGTGGCCCTGTCGCCCAAGAGCGAGTGGGATCTCGCGGCCGCAGACCTGATCGTCCGTCGCGCGGGCGCCACGCTTAGCGACCATAAAGGACGAGACTTCGCCTATAATCGCCCCGTTCCGCAGGTTCCGAGCCTGGTTTGCGCCAATCAAGCGCTAGCGCCATTGATCCTTAACCGCGTCGGGCATATCGAGCTGCCATAAAACCAATTCCTCGCAGGAACTTGCCCCAAATGCCCGATAAGCAGCTTCTTCATATCGTCATCGGCGGTGAACTGAAGGACGTCGCCGGCATCGAATTCCGCGACCTCGACAAGGTCGAATTCGTCGGCGCCTATCCGAACTACGACGAGGCCCACAAGGCCTGGAAGGCCAAGGCCCAGGCCACGGTCGACAACGCCCACGCCCGCTACTTCATCATCCACGCCCACAAGCTGCTGGATCCGAGCGAGGGTTGATTGGACAGGTTCCTCCCCCGCGATGCGGGGGAGGTGGCCCAGAGGGCCGGAGGGGGCGAGCTTTGCGTAAGCTGTGTTAGCCCCCTCAGTCGCTCCGCGACAGCTCCCCCGTATCACGGGGGAGCATCTATCACTCCCGCCGCAAAATCCTGTCCGTCAGCACCTTGCCCAGCATCCCGGCCCGGAAGGTCTTCTTCATCGCGACGGGATCGTAGTCCTCGCTCTCGACCCATTCGCTGAACGTCAGCCCCTTGGGCTCGCCGCGCTCGAGATACTGCTCGAAGACATAGTCCAGCACGCCGGTGTTGCCGTGCTTGATGTGCAGGTAGCGCGGGCCCAGCTGCTTCATCGCCTCGCGGATCGGCTGACCCAGCCGATAGTGGGCGTAGAAGACGCTCATGATTCCCGCCCGGTCCGCGCCGGACTTGCAGTGCATCAGGGCCGGATATTCGATCGTCTCGAACAGTTCCTTGGCGCCCCGGACCCGCTCGCGGATCGGGACCTCGCGCGAGGTGATGGTGAAGTCGACGAAATTCAGCCCCAGGCGCTGGCAGGCGTCCTTCTCCAGCGCATAGAAGCTGCCGTCGAAGCCGCCGCGCAGGTTCACGATCGTCTTGATCCCCTGCTTCTTCCACCAGGCCAGCTGGAACGGCCAGGGCTGGTTGGCGCGGACCATCTCCGGGCTGATCCAATGGGCGTTGGAAAAGCCCAGGCGCAGATAGGCGTGGTCGTTCCACAGATAGTGGAGATAGGTCTTGAACCGGCCCCAGGGCGTGGTGAGGTCGAACTTGGCCAAGCGGGGACGATCCTTGCGAATTGCGAGGTCTAAGTAGGATAGAGCGCCCGGAAAGGCAAAACCGGCCCTTATGCTGTCGCTTTTACCGGCCAGTGCGTCTCTCGCGTCCTTGACAGCCTCCACGCGACATCCGACCCCTCCCGCATGACCGCCCAGGACACGCCTGAACTTTCGAACCGCGTCATCGCCGCGCGGATCTGGCGCGAGTATCTGCGGCCCCGTCGCAACCGGCTGGTCGCCGCCCTGCTCTGCGCGGTCGCGGTCGCCGGACTGAGCGCGGCCCTCGCCTATGTGCTGAAGCCCGCGGTCGATCATCTGATCTCGCACCCCCAGCCCGGCGCGCTGTGGCGCATTCCGTTGCTGATCGCCGTCATCGCCATCTCGCGCGGCGTCTTCCAGGTGTTGCAGACCACCTCGATCAATCGGATCGGCAACGGCGTCGTCGGCGACATGCAACTGCGACTGTTCGGCAAGCTGATGCGTTCGGACCTGGCGCGGCTGCGTGGCGCGCATTCGGGCTCGTACGTCTCGTCGATGCTCTATGACGCGACCCTGATCCGCGAGGCGGCGACCAGCGGGGTGGTCAACTACACCCGCGAGTTCCTGACTGTCGTCGGCGCCCTGGTGGTCATGTTCCAGCTGGACTGGCCGCTGGCCTGCGGCGTCCTGATCATCGGCCCCGTCTCCAGCCTGTTCATCCGGCGCTTCTCGAAGAAGACGACCAAGGCGGCCAAGGGCGCCATGGGCGAGACCTCCAACCTCTCCACGGCGATCATGGAGAGCCTGGACGGGGTCAAGATCGTCAAGATGGAGAACCGCGAGGCCTACGAGGAAGGCCGCGTCGCCGCCGTGATCGAGCGCCGCCAGCGACACCTGGTCAAGGGCTCGAACGCCAAGGCCATGGCCGCCCCGGCCACGGAGACCTTCGGCGCCCTGATCACCGCCGGCGTCCTGGCCTATGCGGGCTGGCGGGCGACGATGGGCCAGATGAGCGCCGGGGACTTCTCGGCCTTCCTGGCGGCTCTCGCCATGGCCCTGCAGTCCCTGCGCCAGGTCGCCAACCTGCAGACGGTGTTCAGCGAGGGCTTCACCGGCGCCCGGCGCCTGTTCGCCGCCCTCGACGTCGAGCCGACCATCGTCGATCCAGTCGACGCCAAGCCGCTGCCGGCCGGCGACAGCGCCGTCGCGCTGAGCCACGTCACCTTCTCGTATGGCGCCGACATCCCGGCCCTGTCCGACGTCAGCCTCGAGGCCCGCCGAGGCGAGACCGTCGCCCTGGTCGGCCCGTCAGGCGGCGGCAAGAGTTCGATCCTGAACCTGATCCCGCGCTTCTACGACGTGAACGGCGGAGCGGTGACCATCGACGGCCACGACGTGCGGACCGTGACCCTGGCCTCGCTGCGAGACCGGATCGCGCTCGTCACCCAGGAGCCTTTCCTGTTCGACGACACCGTCCGCGCCAACATCGCCTACGCCCGCCCCGGCGCCAGCCAGCTGGAGATCGAGGCCGCCGCCCGCCAAGCGGCCGCCCACGACTTCATCCTGGCCCTGCCCGAGGGCTACGACACCCCCGTCGGCGAGGCGGGAACCCGTCTGTCGGGCGGCCAGCGCCAGCGCATCGCCATCGCCCGCGCCTTCCTGAAGAACGCCCCGATCCTGCTGCTGGACGAGGCCACCAGCGCCCTCGACACCGAGAGCGAGGCCCAGGTGCAGGCGGCGCTGGAGCGGCTGATGGCCGGCCGGACCACCATCCTGATCGCCCACCGCCTGTCGACGGTGAAGAACGCCGACCGCATCTATGTCATCGACAAGGGCCGCGTGGTCGAGACTGGGTCGCACGCCGAGCTGGTCCAGGCCGGCGGCCTCTATGCGCGGCTCGCCAAGGCCCAGGACCTCGACCACGCCCCCGACGCGCCGCTTTTGGAAGGTGACGCTTGAGACCTTTGCGTTCGCCGTTCGTGATCTGGCTGCTGTCCTCGATCTTCGCCAGTTACTCCAAGCTGGTCTTCAAAACCCTGCGCATGACCGAGGAAGGCCGTGAGCAGGCCGAGGCTGTCTGGGCCCAGGGTCGTGAGACCGGCGTCGGGGCGATCCTGTGCTTCTGGCACTCGCGCATCCCGATGTCGCCGCTGAGCTGGCCGCAGGATCTCTCGCGCCGCCAGGACATGCGCGCCCTGATCTCGCGCTCCAACGACGGCGAGTTCATCGCTCGCACCGTCGAGAAGCTGGGCTTCCCCGCGATCCGGGGCTCGTCAGCCAAGAAGACCGATCTGGCCAAGAACAAGCACGGCGAGCAGGCCTTCCGCGATATGGTCAAGTGGGTGAAGGACGGCGGCGGCGTCGCCATCACCCCCGACGGCCCCCGCGGCCCGGCCGAGCACATGGAGAAGGGCACGCCCTCCCTCGCCCGCGTCACCGGCGCGCCGGTGATCTTCGTAGGCCTGGCCGCCAAGCCCTGCCTGCGGCTGGGCTCGTGGGACCAGACCATGATCCCCCTCCCCTTCGCCAAGGCCGCCATGGTCTGGGACGGACCGACCGGCGCGGGTCGAGGCGACGACCCCGACCAGCTGGCCGAGGATTGGGCCGCGCGCCTCTCGGCGGTCACCCGCCGCGCCGAAGCCTTGGTCGAAGATTGATCCGGCCCCTGCTTGGTGGGATGTAGGGCCATGGCTCACGATCACCCCGGACACGCGCACAATCACGATCATGGGCACGACCATGATCACCACGATCATGATCACGCGCACGGTCACGGCCATCACCACCACGGTCACCACGGCCATAGCCACGCGCCGAAGGACTTCGGGCGAGCCTTCGCGATCGGCACGGCGCTGAACATGGGCTTCGTGGTGGTCGAGGCGGCCGCCGGCCTGATCACCGGCTCCCTCGCCCTGCTGGCCGACGCCGGCCACAACCTGTCCGACGTGCTGGGCCTGCTGCTGGCCTGGGGCGCGGCGGTGATGGCCAAGCGCGCGCCCAGCCTTCGCCGCACCTACGGCCTGCGCAAGGGCACGATCCTGGCCTCGCTGGCCAACGCCGCCCTGCTGTTGGTCGCCGTCGGCGCGATCGCGTGGGAGGCCGTCCGCCGCTTCGCCGATCCGCAAGCCATCGAGACCGGTCCGGTCATGATCGTCGCCGCCGTCGGCATCGCCATCAACACGGCCACGGCGCTGATGTTCATGCGCGGCTCCAAGGAGGATCTAAACGTCCGGGGCGCGTTCCTGCACATGGCCGCCGACGCGGCCGTGTCGGCCGGCGTCGTGGTCGCGGCCTTCGCCATGAGCCTGACGAACTGGCTGTGGCTGGACCCCGTGGTCAGCCTGGCGATCGTCGCGGTCATCGTGCTGGGCACCTGGGGCCTGCTGCGCGACTCGCTGGATCTGGCCTTGGACGCCACGCCGCGCGGTATCGACCCGGCCAAGGTCCGCGACTGGCTGGCCACGCGCCCGGGCGTCTCCGAGGTGCACGACCTACACATTTGGGCGATGAGCACGACCGAGAACGCCCTGACCGCCCACGTCGTCCGTCCGCTGGACGAGGGTCACGACCAGTTCCTGCACGACGCCTGCGCGGAGCTCGCCAGCCAGTTCAACATCGGCCACGTGACCATCCAGGTCGAGACCAGCCACGGGGCGCACGCCTGCCGCCTGGCGCCGGCGGGCGTCGTGTGATCCGGCCGGACGCCCTCAAACTTTACCGGGCCGCCACGGGCCTGCTCGAACCCATCGCGCCCGCGCTGCTGGCCCGCCGGGCCCGCCAGGGCAAGGAAGACCCGGCGCGGCTGTCCGAACGCCTGGGACGCAGCGAACGCGCACGGCCCGCCGGCCCGCTGGTCTGGCTGCACGGCGCCAGCGTGGGCGAGAGCCTGTCGATCCTGCCGCTGGTCGAGCGCCTGCGCGCCGAGCGGCCGGAGGTCACGGTGCTGGTCACCTCCGGCACCACGACGTCCGCCGTCCTGCTGGCCAAGCGCCTGCCGGCCGGCGCGATCCACCAGTATGTCCCGGTCGACGCCCCCGGCGCGGCCAGGCGCTTCATCGCCCGCTGGAAGCCCGACCTCGCCGTCTTTGTCGAGAGCGAGCTGTGGCCCAACCTCTTGCTGGAGGCCAGGGTCGCCGGGACGCGCCTGGCGCTTGTCTCGGCCAAGCTGTCGGATCGCAGCTTCGCGCGCTGGCGCCAGCGCCCCGACGCCGCCCGCCAGTTGCTGTCGGCCTTCGACCTGATCCTGGCCCAGGACGCCCGCGCCCACGAACGCTTCGAGGCCCTGGGCGGCAAGGTCGCCGGCGAGGCGGACCTGAAGTTCGGCGCTGCGCCTTTGCCGGTCGATGAACCGGCTCTGACCGTTGAGCGCGCGCGCTTCCCGCGTCCGCCTGTGCTGATCGCCAGCACCCATCCGGGCGAGGACGCGATCGCGCTAGACGCCATCGCCGCCCTGGCCGACCGGCCGCCGGTGGTGCTGGCGCCGCGCCATGTCGAGCGTGGCCCCGCGATCGTGGCCTTGGCCCAGGCGCGTGGCCTCTCCGCCGCCCTGCGTAGCCAGGCGCCCGGAGAAAGCGCCGACATCGTGGTCGCCGACACCCTGGGCGAGATGGGCCTGTGGTTCCGCTTGGCCGGAACCGCCGTCATCGCCGGCAGCCTGGTCCCGGATATCGGCGGCCACAATCCGCTGGAGGCCGCGCGGCTGGACTGTCCGGCGATCAGCGGCCCGTTCGTCGAGAACTGGGCCTCGGCCTTCGCGGGTCTGGAGGCGGCAGGCGGCGTCGTGATGACCTCGCCGGACGGTTTGGGAGAGGCCTTGGCGGCCGATCTCGCCGATCCCGCCGCCGCGCGCGACCGCGCCGCCCGCGCTCGTAGCTTCGTCGACTCCCGCGACGCCGAGGCGCGCGCGGGTCTTTCCCGTATTCTCGAGCTGGTCCCCAAGATAGCCTCATGAAACTCGGCACGCCCCGCTGGTGGTACGTGAAGAGCGGCGGCCCCGCCCCGCTGACCCGCGCCCTGCTGACCCCGATCTCGTGGCTGTGGGCGGCGTCCACCGCGCGCCGCATCGCCAAGACGATCCCGACCGAGGTCGCCGCGCCGGTGATCTGCGTCGGCAATGTCACCATGGGCGGGGCGGGCAAGACGCCGATCGTCCGCGAGCTGCTGCTGACCCTGACCCGCCGGGGCGTCGAGGCCCATGGCCTGTCGCGCGGCTATGGCGGCAAGCTGAAGGGGCCCGTGAGGGTCGATCCCGCCCAGCACACGGCCGCCGAGGTCGGGGACGAGCCGCTGATGCTGGCCCAGGACTTTCCGATGTGGGTGGCCCGCGACCGGGCCGCCGGCGCGATCGCCGCCTCGGCCGCCGGAGCCGGCGCGATCGTCATGGATGACGGCCACCAAAACCCCAGCGTTCGCAAGGCCCTGTCGCTGGTGGTGGTCGACGGCGAGACGCGCGGCGGCGAGTGGCCGTTCGGCGACGGCCGGGTCTTCCCCGCCGGTCCCATGCGCGAGCCGCTCAAGGTGGGCCTGGCGCGCGCCGACGCGGTCATCGTACTGCTGCCGATCGACATGCCTCAGCCCGACTTCGACCTGCTGGTCACGTTCGGCGACATGCCCGTGCTGGTCGCGCGGCTGGAGTCCGCCGCCCCCGTGCCGGAAGGCCCGCAGGTCGGCTTCGCCGGCGTCGGCAAGCCCTGGAAAGTCGAGAAGGCCCTGACCGCCGCCGGCTGCCAGCTCGTGGACTTCGCGCCCTTCCCCGACCACGGCGCCTATGACGAGGCGACGCTAAAGATGCTGGCCGATCGGGCCAAGGCCTATGACGCGGGCCTGGTCACCACCGAGAAGGACTGGATCCGCCTGCCGCCCGCCTGGCGCGCGCGGGTGACGCCTTGGCCGGTCCGCGCCCGCTTCGACGACGAGGCGGCGCTGGAGGAATTGTTGGCGAAGGCGGGGCTGTAGAAAGCCGAAGATCCTCCCCCGCGATGCGGGGGAGGTGGCCCAGAGGGCCGGAGGGGGCATCTCGGGCGATCTCCAGCTTGCCCCCTCAGTCACTCCGTGACAGCTCCCCCGCATCGCGGGGGAGCATCTATCCGGCTCCCTACTTGTAAACCACCCCGCCCTTGATCACCGACGTCACGCGCTGCAGCTCGGTGACGTCCTTCAGAGGGTCGCCCTTCACGGCGATCAGATCGGCGGCCTTGCCGGGGGCCAGGCTGCCGATCTCGCTGGACAGCGAGAAGTGGTCGGCGGCGTTGACCGTGGCGGTCTGGATGGCTTCCAGCGGCGTCAGGCCCGCCTTGACCAGCAAGGCGAACTCGCCGGCGTTGTCGCCGTGGGCCGAGACGCCGGTGTCGGTGCCGAAGGCGATCTTGACCCCGCCCTCGTGGGCGCGGCGGGCCATGGCCAGCATCTTGGGCCCCGCGTCCAGCGCCTTGGCGGTCTGGGCGGGGGTCAGGAAGTTGTTCGGCCCCGAGGCGATCCGATAGACGAAATCGCCCGCCATCAGGGTCGGGACCAGATAGGCGCCGTTCTTCTTGAACAGCGCGATGCTCTCGGCGTCGAGATAGGTGCCGTGCTCGATCGAGTCGCCGCCGGCCCGCAGGAAGCTGTTGATGCCGTCGACGCCGTGGGCGTGGGCGGTGACCTTGCGGCCCATCTTGTGGGCGGCGTCGACGATCGCCTTCAGCTCGTCGTCGGAGAACTGCTGGGCCAGGCCCGCGGCGGTGTTGGAGAGCACGCCCCCCGTGGCCGTGATCTTGATGATGTCGGCGCCGTGCCAGACCTGCTCGCGCGTGGCGCGGCGGCAGTCATCGGCGCCGGAGCAGACCGAGGTCGGCCGCAGCACGTGCATCACCTCGTCGCTATAGCCGTTGACGTCGCCGTGGCCCCCGTGGATCGACACGGCCGAACCGGCGGCGATGATGCGCGGGCCCGGCACGTCGCCGCGTTTGATCCCCGCCCGCAGCGCGAAGATCGCCTGGTTCTCGGCCCCCAGGTCCGCGACGGTGGTGAAGCCGGCCATCAGCGTCTTGCGCGCATAGCCGGCGCCGACCATCGCCTGGTCGGCGGACGACTGGGTCACCTCGTCGAGGCGCGAGGTCGGCCCCTGCTGGCCCGTCAGGTGCACGTGGCTGTCGATCAGGCCGGGCAGGACGAAGCTGTCCTTCAGATCGACGACCTTGCCGCCCTTCTCGACGACATAGCCGTCGACGATGCGGACGACCTTGCCGTTTTCCAGCACCAGGGTCTTGGCCGTCTCGACCTTGCCCGTGGCGGGATCGGCCAGCAGGCGGCCGGCCTGGACAAAGACGGTTTCGGCGCAGGCGACGCCGCTCAGCGCCCCGGCCAGAACCAGGGCGCAAGCGCCCGACAGCAGTTTCCTCATCTAACCCCTCAAGCCCCCGCTTTGCGCGCGAAGTCCCAGGCTCCCTTGGCCAGGACCGGCACGCGCGCCTCCATCAGCTGCGCATGGGCGCTGGCGGCCGTGCCGTCGCGGACGCGACCGACGATGCCCTGGCAGATGCCGGCCAGTCTGAAGAGGTTGTAGCTGAAATACCAGTCCAGCTCGGGCAGGCCGTCGCGGCCGGTGGCCTTGCAATAGCGCGCCACCGCCTGGGGGATGGTCGGAATGCCGTAGGCTTCCAGGTCCTTGATCTCGGCCAGACCCCCGCGCTGGTCCGACGGCATCACCCAGTTCATCAGGAAGTAGCTGAAGTCGGCCAGCGGATTGCCCAGGGTCGACAGCTCCCAGTCCAGCACCGCGATCACGCGCGGCTCGGTGGGATGCAGGATCATGTTGTCGAGGCGGTAGTCGCCATGGACGATCGAGGTCTGGTCGTCGGCGGGGACGGTCTTGGCGAGCCACTCGATCAGCCGGTCCATCTCGGGGATCGGGGTGGTCTCGGAGGCCTTGTACTGCTTGGTCCAACGGTCGATCTGGCGCGCGAAATAGTTGCCGGGCTTGCCGTAGTCGGAAAGGCCCACGGCCGCGTAGTCGACATTGTGCAGCGCCGCCAGGGTGTCGATCTGCGCCTCGTAGATCGCGCGTCGCTCGGCCGGCTGGTAGTCGGGCAGGGTTCCGTCCCACAGGATGCGGCCCTCGACGTTCTCCATCACGTAGAAGATCGTGCCGATGACGTCCTCGTCCAGGCACAGGGCGTAGGCCTTGGCGACCGGGAAGTCCGCCTTGTTCAGGCTGGAGATCACCTTGTACTCGCGGTCGACCGCGTGGGCGCTGGGCAGCAGCTTGCCCGGCGGCTTGCGGCGCAGGACGTACTTCCGGGCCGGCGTGACCAGCTGATAGGTTGGGTTCGACTGGCCGCCCTTGAACTGGCGCACCTCCAGCGGACCGGCGTAGCCTTCGACGTTCGCCTCGAGCCAAGCGGCCAGCTTGACCTCGTCGATCGCGTGGCGCGGGTCGACCGGCTTGGTGCCCGAGTTCAGGTCCTGGGCGGACTGTTCGGCGGCTTGGGCCATGGCGCGCTTCTCCCCAACACTTGTTTGAAAGGGAGTTTAGAGGGTGAAGCGGCGGAGGCAAGCGCAGATCAGATACCCGCTAAGAGTTTATTCATAGCTATGCAACCTAAATGTGCATCAACTGTAGCTATTTGGGCAGGTAACACTGTGAGAAAGCCGGAAGAATTGCGAGAAGTCATCGACTTAGCGGACAGCGCAGCTAAGCGCTTCTTCGACGTCCTTGCGCGCATCACCGCCGTGAGTGTTCTTCTTGAACTAGGCAGAAACACACACAACGTTTGGATCGTTGTGACAGCCTATGTCGCAACCACAGTATTCTTCGGTTGGTTGAGCATGTGGGTTCTCTTTCGCAGTGGAGAAATCATCGCGCAAAGAGGCACTTCGGATCGTCTGCACAAATTTAGAGATGCCCTGTCATTCGCAATTCAGCTCCCTCTAATAGGGATGGCAATCTGGACTGTTTGGACTGTGGCCCCTGAAATCATGAAGGCGCTCGCCAATGCCATGGCAAGCAGATAGGCACGGTGTTCAGCTCTTTGCGGCCAGCGCCCGCCAGCCGATGTCGCGACGGTAGAAGCCGCCCTCCAGGCTGATGCTTCCCAGGGCCGCATAGGCGAGATCCCGGGCCTCGCTCAGCGTCGCGCCCAGGGCGCAGACGTTCAGCACCCGGCCGCCGGACGCCACCAGGCGGCCTTCGAACTCGCGCGTCGTGCCGGCGTGGAAGACCACGACCGCCTCGCCAAAGTCGGCGTCGGCGCCCTGGATGCGGCCGCCGGTCCTGGGCGCGTCGGGATAGCCCTCGGCGGCCAGCACCACGCAGATCGCCGCCTCGTCGCGCCACTTCGGCGCTTCGATGGAGGCGAGTTCGCCCTTCGCCGCCGCCAGCAGGATCGGCACGATGTCGCTCTCGAGGCGCAGCATCAGGGTCTGGCACTCGGGATCGCCGAAGCGGGCGTTGTACTCGACGAGCTTCGGGCCCGTGGGCGTCAGCATCAGGCCGGCATAGAGGACGCCGACATACGGATTGCCCTCGGCGGCCATGCCCTCGACGGTCGGGACGATCAGCTCGCGCCAGGCCTGGTCGATCAGGTCTTGGGTCAGCACCGGCGGCGGCGAATAGGTGCCCATGCCGCCGGTGTTGGGGCCCTCGTCGCCGTCATAAGCGCGCTTGTGGTCCTGAGCCGCGCCGAAGAAGATCGCCGTCTCGCCGTCGCAGACCGCGAACAGCGAGGCTTCCTCGCCGTGCATGAACTCCTCGATCACCACGCGCGCGCCGGCTGAGCCGAAGCGACCGCCCAGCATGTCCAGCACCGCCGCGTCGGCCTCGGCGCGGGTCGCGGCGATCACCACGCCCTTGCCGGCCGCCAGGCCGTCGGCCTTGATCACGAACGGCGCGGCGAGGGTGTCGAGGAAGGCGCCGGCCGAGGCGGCGTCCTCGAACACGCCATAGGCCGCCGTCGGCAGGCCGTGGCGTTGGCAGAAGTCCTTGGTGAAGGCCTTGGAGGTCTCCAACTGCGCCGCGCGCTGGCTGCCGCCGAAGCACGGGATGCCAATCGTCGCCAGCTTGTCGGCCAGGCCGACCTCCAGCGCCGATTCCGGACCGACCACCACCAGGTCCGCGCCGATCTCCTGGGCCAGGGCGACCAGGCCGTCGGCGTCGGTCGCCTTGACGGCCTTGAGCTCGGCGACCTTGCCGATACCGGGATTACCCGGGGCGGCGACGAGGCGGCCGCACAGCGGCGACTGGGCGATCTTCCAGGCCAGGGCGTGCTCGCGCCCGCCGGACCCGACGAGGAGGATGGTCAGCTTTTCCATGAGCGCGGGGTGTGACGCGCGGGCGGCGGCGGGTCAAGCCATCGCTCGCCCCCGCCCGCCGTCATTCGCCCCAATCGGCTCGCGTCCGGCCCACGCGCCGCTAAGCCGAGGGCATGGACAAGCTGATCTTCTCCCCCGCGCTCGCCGTGCATGTGTCCGCCGGCTTCCTGCTGGTCGCCGTCGGCCTGGTCCCGATCCTGAGCCGCAAGGGCGCGCGGCTTCACCGCTGGTCGGGCCGTCTGTTCGTGGCGCTGATGGGCGTGTTGCTGGCCGCCGCCTGGGTGATGACCGTGCTGCGCTTCAACGCCTATTTTGCCGCCTTGTCGGCCACCGCGACGATCACGCTCTTCTCGGGCGCGCGGGTCCTGGGCCGCAAGCGGCCGGACCTCGATCCGCGCCAGCGCGCCCGGCCTCTGGACTGGATCGCCACACTGGCGGTCCTGGCGATCGGGGCTTGGATCCTGCTGCTGGTCGTACAGGGCCGCACCGGCGGGAAGGCGGCGGTCAGCGCCGCGCTGGTCTACGCCGCCTTCACCTACGGCGGCTGGGACGTCTGGCGTTTCTTGCGGCCGCTGTCATGGCCTTTCAGCCCGTCTCTCTGGCGCTACGAGCACGTCTTAAAAATGCTTTCGGCCTATGGCGCCGTGATCAGCGCGTTCTCAGGTAACTTCGTGACGTTCCTGCCCAAGCCGTGGAGTCAGCTCTGGCCGACCTTGTTGTTCCAACCGATGGCCGTGATCTGGATCATCGTCCTGGTCCGGGGGCGGAAGAGCGCGCCCCGACCGGAGCCCGCCTGAGCCGTCGTCAGACCCGCGTCTGGGTCCTGGCGTTCACCGCCTATGGCTGGCTGGCCACGACGATATCGGCGGCCTGGTTCGCGCGACGGCTGGCGGCGCTCCGCGGCCGGGAGCTCGGCGTCGTCGACTCGCTGATCTGGCAGGGCGCGATCTATACCGCCTGGCTGCCGGCGGCCTTGGTCGTATGGCTGCTGATCCGTCGGTTCGGCCTGGGCGCGATCGGGCTTCTGGCGCTCTATCTGGCCGGCGCCCTGATCATCCCGGCGGAGTCGCTGATCTCGGCCACGATCGACGCCGCCCATGGCGCGGGCGCCGATATCCCAGCCCGGACCCTGGCGCGCCTGCCGGTCAGCCTGCTGCTGTACACGGCCATGGCCGCGGTGGGGCTGGCCGCGGGGCGCTACAGCCAGGCCGGCGACGAGAGGGACCGCGCCCATGCGCTGGAGATCGCGCTGGAGGACGCCCGTCAGGCGCTGGCGCAGGCGACCGCCACGCCGCCGCCCCCGGAAGAGCGGCTGATCGTGACGAGCGGCGCGCGGCGGGTGCCGGTCGAGACGGCCGAGGTCGAATGGTTCGGCGCCGCCGACAACTACGTGGTCGTCCACTGGTCGGACCGCGAGGGGCTTCTGCGCAGCACGCTGCAGGCCCTGGAGGCGCGGCTGGACGCCAAACTCTTCGCCCGTTGCCACCGCTCGGCCCTGGTCAACCTGGCGCGGGTCACCGCCTTCGCCCCCCTGTCGGACGGCTCGTGGCGGCTGACGATGGAGAGCGGCGCGGAGGTCGTGACCAGCCGCACCTATCGCCGGGAATTGCTGGAGCGGCTGGGGCTGTAGAGTCTCAGGCCGCGTCCAGGTCCAGCGAATAGCCGGCCGAACGCACCGTGCGGATCGGGTCGCCGTCCGACGAGCCGTTCAGCGCCTTGCGCAGGCGGCCGATGTGGACGTCGACCGTGCGGGCCTCGACATAGACGTCCGAGCCCCAGACCGCGTCCAGCAGCTGCTCGCGGCTGAACACCCGGCCCGGATGCTGCATCAGATAGTCCAGCAGGCGGAACTCGGTCGGGCCCAGGTGGATCTCCTTGCCGTTCCGCTTCACGCGGTGGGCGACGCGGTCGATCACGATGTCGCCGACCGTGATGCGGTCGTCGGCCAGGCCCGGACGGATGCGGCGCATCACGGCGCGGACGCGGGCGGTCAGCTCGACCATCGAGAACGGCTTGACCACATAGTCGTCGGCGCCGGTGTCGAGGCCGCGGATGCGGTCGCTCTCTTCGCCGCGCGCCGTCAGCATGATGATCGGCACGTTGCGGGTCTCGGCCCGGCCGCGCAGGCGACGGCAGACCTCGATGCCCGAAACCTTGGGCAGCATCCAGTCTAGGATGACCAGGTCCGGCGCGCGTTCGCTGGCCAGGGTCAGGGCTTCCTCGCCGTCGCCGGCGACCGCGACGCGGTAGCCTTCCTTGTCGAGATTGTAGTGCAGCAGGGTGGCCAGGGCGTCTTCGTCTTCGACCACCAGAACGTAGGGTGTCACTTCAGATCGCCTCCAGCCTTACTGCGAAACGACGTCGAGCTTGGGGCGCTGGGACGTCAGTTCCTCGCCAGTCAGCTCGAAGTGGATGATCTCGGCGATGTTGGTCGCATGGTCGCCGATGCGTTCCAGGTTCTTGGCCACGAACAGCAGATGGGCGCAGGCGTTGATCGTGCGCGGGTCGCCCATCATGTAGGTGAGCAGCTCGCGGAAGATCGAGTTGTAGTGCTCGTCGACCTCCTCGTCGCGGCTCCACACGCCGATGGCGCGCTGCAGGTCGGAGGTGGTGTAGGCGTCCAGCACGTCCTTCAGGCGGCCCTGGACCAGCTTGCCCATGCGCTCGATCGAGCGGGTCAGGGCGGTCATCGGATCGGCGTCGTTCAGGATCAGCGCGCGCTTGCCGATGTTCTTGGCCATGTCGCCGCAGCGTTCCAGGCTCATCGAGATCTTCAAGGCGGCGACGGCGTGGCGCAGGTCCACGGCCATCGGCTGGCGCAGGGCGATCAGGCGGAAGGCCTTGCGTTCGATCTCGCCCTGCAGGGCGTCCAGGCGCTCGTCGCCGGCGACCACGGCCTGGGCCAGCGGGCCGTCGCGGCGGGCGATGGCGGCGATGCAGTCGGCGACCTGGCTCTCGGCGATGCCGCCCATGCGGGTGACTTCCGCGGTCAGGTGGGCCAGCTCTTCGCCGTAGGATTTGACGGTGTGTTCGGTCATGTCGGTGTCCTTCCCCGCCGGATCAGCCGAAGCGGCCGGTGATGTAGTCTTGGGTGCGGCTGTCGCGAGGATTGGTGAACATCTCCTCGGTCGGGCCGCTCTCGACCAGCTTGCCGAGGTGGAAGAAGGCCGTGCGCTGCGAGACGCGGGCGGCCTGGGCCATCGAGTGGGTGACGATGACGATGCAGAACTGGGTCCGCAGCTCGTCGATCAGCTCCTCGATCTTGGCGGTGGCGATCGGGTCCAGGGCCGAGCAGGGCTCGTCCATCAGGATCACTTCCGGCGACACGGCGATCGCGCGGGCGATCACCAGACGCTGCTGCTGGCCGCCGGAGAGGCCCGTGCCCGGCTGGTGCAGGCGGTCGGCGACTTCGTTCCAGAGGCCGGCCTTCTTCAGGCTGCTCTCGACGATGGCTTCCAGTTCGTCCTTGCGCGAGGCCAGGCCGTGGATGCGCGGACCGTAGGCGACGTTCTCGAAGATCGTCTTCGGGAAGGGGTTCGGCTTCTGGAACACCATGCCGACGCGCGAACGCAGCACCACCGGGTCGACGCTCTTGGCGTTGACGTCGGCGCCGTCGATCTCGATGGAGCCCTCGACGCGGGCCGAGGGGATCGTGTCGTTCATGCGGTTGATGCAGCGCAGGAAGGTCGACTTGCCGCAGCCCGACGGGCCGATGAAGGCGGTGACCGACTTGGCCGGGATGTCCAGGTTCACGTCGAACAGCGCCTGCTTCTCGCCGTAGAACACCTTGACGTCGCGAGCCTTGATCTTGGGCTCGCCGACCGGGGCGGCGGCGCTGGCCGGCGGCACGGCGGTCTGGATCACCGGGGTTCCGGCGGTGTCGTCGGGGCTTTGGACGGTCATGGCGTGTCCGCGCAGGAGAGGATGGGCGAGAGGGTTCAGGATCAGGGTCATGTGAAACCTACCAGCGGCGCTCGAAGCGGCGGCGCAGGATCACGGCCGCGGCGTTCATGACGATCATGAAGACTAGAAGGACGATGATGGCGGCGGCGGTGCGCTCGTGGAAGGCGCGTTCCGACGCGTTCTCCCAGATGAACACCTGGACCGGCAGGACGGTGGCCGCGCCGGTGAAGCCTTCCGGCACGCCAGGCACGAACGAGACCATGCCGATCATCAGCAGCGGAGCGGTCTCGCCCAGCGCGTGGGCCAGCGACAGGATGGCGCCGGTCATCACGCCGGGCATGGCCAGGGGCAGCACGTGGTGGAAGACCGTCTGGGTCTTCGACGCGCCGACGCCCAGGGCGGCCTCGCGGATCGAGGGCGGCACGGCCTTCAGCGCCGAGCGGGTGGCGATGATCACGGTCGGCAGGGCCATCAGGGCCAGCACCAGGCCGCCGACCAGCGGCGAGGAGCGCGGCACGTTCAGCCAGTTGATGAACAAGGCCAGGCCCAGCAGGCCGTAGACGATCGACGGCACGGCCGCGAGGTTGTTGATGTTGACCTCGATGATGTCGGTCCAGCGGTTCTTCGGGGCGAACTCTTCCAGATAGACGGCGGCCATCACCCCGACCGGCACCGCGATCAGGGCGGTGATGATCAGCATCATGGCCGAGCCGACCACCGCGCCCAGCACGCCAGCCTGCTCAGGCTCGGTCGAGTCGGAGTTGGTGAAGAAGGCGAAGTTGAAGCCCGACTTGATCGCGCCGGCCGTCTTCAGCTGGTCCAGCCAATCCAGTTGCTGGTTGTCCAGCTTGCGGTCGCCCTCGGCGGTCGAGCGCTTCAGCTCGCCCTTGAAATAGAGGTCGGCGTCGGCCTTCAGCGGGCCAGAGACGGTGATCGTCTGGCCGATCAGCTTCGGGTCGGCCTTGATCTTGTTCAGCAGCTGGAAGCCGAAGTCGCGCGAGACCAGGTCCTGGACCTTGGTCGAGGTCGTGCCCAGGTCGTCGTCCTGCACGCCCAGCTTCTTCATCACCGCCTCGGCGACGATGTAGTCGTAGTTGACCCCCGAGAGGTCGGACGTGTCGATGCGGTCCGGGTTCAGATAGACCGGCACGCTCAGGGTGTGGGTTTCGAACGTCGTGTAGCCTTGCGCCACGATGCGGCCGACCAGCACCACCAGGAAGATCATGGCGATGATGATCGCCGCCATGCCTTGGGCCTTGAACAGGCGCTCGGCGCGGTGACGCTTCTTCAGACGGTCGTCGGCGGCCGAGAAGGCCGAGCGCGGGGCGGCCGCGCCGAGGGTCGCGTCAGTCATATTGTTCCCGGTACTTCTGGACGATGCGCAGGGCGATGATGTTCAGGCACAGCGTCACCACGAACAGGGTGAGGCCGAGGCCGAAGGCCGACAGCGTCTTGGGGCTGTCGAATTCCTGGTCGCCGGTGAGCAGGGTGACGATCTGGACGGTGACGGTGGTCACCGTGTCCAGCGGGTTGGCGGTCAGCTTGGCCTGCAGACCGGCGGCCATGGTGACGATCATGGTCTCGCCGACGGCGCGAGACATGGCCAGCAGCATGGCGGCCATGATGCCCGGCAGGGCGGCCGGCAGGACGACCTTCTTGACCGTCTCGGACTTGGTCGCGCCCATGGCGTAGCTGCCGTCGCGCAGCGACTGCGGCACGGCGTTGATGATGTCGTCCGACAGCGAGGAGACGAACGGGATCAGCATGATCCCCATCACCACCCCGGCCACCAGGGCCATCTGGTTCTGGACTTCCATCAGGTAGGTGGCGATCGGGCCCGGCGGCAGGGCCGCGCCGAGGGCGTTGAAGCCGGCGCGGAACAGCGGGCCCACGGTCAGGGCGGCGAAGAAGCCGTAGACGACGGTCGGCACGCCGGCCAGCACCTCGAGCAGCGGCTTGACCACGCCGCGCACGCCGCGGTTGGCGTATTCCGAAAGGTAGATCGCCGAATAGAGACCGATCGGCGCGGCGACCAGCATGGCGATCAGCATGATCAGGAAGGTGCCGGCGAACAGCGGCACGGCTCCGAAGGCGCCGGCCGAGGCCACCTGGTCGGCGCGCATGGCGATCTGCGGGCTCCACTCGGTGCCGAACAGGAACGAGATCGGATTGACGCTCTGGAAGAAGCGCCAGCTTTCCCAGACCAGCGACAGCACGATGCCCAGGGTGGTCAGCACCGCGGCGACCGAGCAGCCGATCAGCAGCATGCCGATCCAGCCCTCGACCCGATTGCGGGCCCGGAATTCAGCGGAGATCTTCGGGAAGGCCAGCAGGAAGCCGGCCAGGGCCAGCACGCCCGCGGCGGCCAGGACGCCGACCTTCAGCAGGGTCTCGATGCGGCGAGCCTCGGCGACCTTGACGTCCAGGGCGGCCTTCAGCTCGCCCTCGTAGGTCACCTCGCTGGGCGACTTGCCGGCGGCGATCGCGTGGGCGTCGCTGTAGAAGACGTCCTGGCGGTCGGGCTCCAGCGCCTGGACGGCGGCCGGACGGCTCGACTGCAGGATCGCGTCCTCGACGCGGCCGCCGAACATCACGCCCAGCAGCAGCAGCAAGGCGGCGGGCACGCCGGCCCACAGGGCCGCGTAGGTCCCGTAGTAGTCCGGCAGGGAATGGAGGACGCGCGCGCGGCCTCCGGCGGCGGCCACGGCGCGACGGCGGCCGGCCATGAAGGCCGCGCCGGAGAACAGCGCCAGGACAAGGAGCGAAAGCCAGGTCAGCATGCGTGAAGCTAATCTTGCGCCAGAAGTGTCGAAGGCTCCGCAGGATCGCGGCCTTCCCCCGGGCCAGATCTATGACCGGCCGGCGCTGTGCTTATGCGACAGTTGCATGACAGTTTGACGACAGCGCTCGGTTAACGCGCTCACGCGCTCGAAGAACCGGCTTTTCGCGTCCGCCATAGCGACCAGAACACGCCGGCCGCCAGGATGGCGAAGGTGATCGACAGCGACAGGCTGGCGGGGAACTTGGCCCAGCCCAGCAGGTCCGCGATGAAAATCTTGCCGCCGATGAACACCAGCAGCACGGCCAGCGCCTGCTTGAGATAGGCGAAGCGGTGCAGCACGGCCGCCAGGGCGAAGTAGAGGGCGCGCAGGCCCAGGATGGCCATGATGTTCGAGGTGTAGACGATGTAGGGATCGGTGGTGATCGCGAAGATCGCCGGGACCGAGTCGACGGCGAAGATCAGGTCAGCGACCTCGACCAGCACCAGGGCCAGGAACAGCGGCGTCGCCAGCAGGGCGGCCTTGCCTGTGCGTGGGTCCGCGCCCTTGACGAAGAACTTCTCGCCCTCCAGCCGCTCGGTGACCGGCAGGACCCGCCGGATGAGCTTGAGCGTGGCGCTCTCGTTGAGATCGATCGGCTTGCCGCTGGAGAACAGCATCTTCAGGCCGGTCAGGATCAGGAAGACGGCGAAGATATAGAGCACCCAGCCGAACTGGCTGACCAGCGCCGCGCCGACGCCGATCATGACGCCGCGCATCAGGATCACGCCCAGCACGCCCCAGAACAGCACCCTATGCTGCAGGGCGGGCGGAATGGCGAAGAAGCCGAAGATCAGGGCGATGACGAAGACGTTGTCGATCGCCAGGCTCTTCTCGATCACGAAGCCGGTCAGGTACTCGACCCCCGCCGCAGCGCCCAGCTGCATCCAGACCAGACCGCCAAAGCCAAGGCCCAGCGCGATGTAGGCCATCGACATGACGAGGCTCTCGCGGATGCCGATCTCGCGTGTCTTGCGGTGCAGGACGCCAAGGTCGAACGCCAGCAGCGCGACGACGGCCAGAACGAAGCCGGCCCACATCCAAAGGGGTTTGCCGATCAGCGGCAGGGTCAGGAAATCCATGGTGAGGTCGCGATCCATCCTTCGGCGGCCGCGCTGTGGTCGCGGCCGCCGGGGGACTTGAGGTTGAAAGGAAGTCGGCTAGCCCGAAAGGGTCAGACGCGGATGTCGAGCACGCTGCGACGGGCGGATCGCGCCGTTGGCGAAGTCTCGATCCGGTCTGGCGGCGTCACGGGCTTGCTCGTCGGTTGGCTGGCGTGGGACGCCGCCTGGACAAGGGTCTGCTGCGTCAGTCGTAGCGGCAGCCAGGCCCCGGAGCCAGAGGGGGCGCCGATCCTCATCGCCGCCCCCAACGATCGACAAGATCAAGCAGGAAGGGCCGCGGCGGCGCCCGATCGGCTGGCCCGGCGGGCGGAGCCGGTCGTTCGCGACGGTCAGGCGAAGACCGACCACTGTGAGCGGACTTGGAAAAAATGGAACTCAGAAACATCGACGCTCTCCTCTGTTGGGAGGGCGGCCCGACGTCGGGCTTGCTGGGCTGTGGGGGGACGTCCCTCGGACCCGGCATCGAGCACACCCGATGCGTTCCGACATCACGACCGCGCTGTCAGCGCCGATCGTCAGAGGGGCCCGGCTCGCATACCAAAGATAGATGACCGGCGGCGGCTTCGCAAGATCGCGGCCAAGCTGACGCCGCGGACCGGCGCCCTGACCTAGGCCTCGGCCTTGGCCATGGGCAGGTAGACGCCGAAGGTCGCCCCCTCGCCCTGAACGCTCTCGACCGTGAGGCCGCCTCGGTGGCGGTTCATGATGTGCTTGACGATCGCCAGGCCAAGGCCCGTGCCGGACCGGTCGCCGCTCTTCTGCCCCTCGACGCGATAGAAGCGCTCGGTCAGGCGCGGCAGGTGCTCGCGCGCGATGCCCGGCCCGCGATCGGTGACCCGCAGGACGGCGTAGCGCTCGGCCGGGTCGTGGTCGGGCGTCAGCAGCGACATGCGGGCGGCGGCCGAATCGCGCGGCGCGGCGGCCGCCTCGGCCGGCAGGCCCGGGAAGATCTCGACCCGCACCGTCCCGCCCTTGGGCGTGTACTTGATGGCGTTGTCGACCAGGTTCTGGATGACCTGGATGATCTGGTCGCGATCGCCGTCGACCACCGCCCCGCCGCGCGGCGGCAGCACGGGATCGAAGGTCACGGCCTTGTCCTTGGCCTGCGGGGCCAGGGCGTCGATCACGTCGATGGCGGCCATGGCCAGGTCGACCCGTCCCAGCGGCGCGATGTGCTCGTTCAGCTCGATCCGCGACAGGCTCATCAGGTCGTCGATCAGGCGCGACATCCGCTCGGCCTGGGCCAGCATGATGGCCAGGAACTTGTCGCGCGCGCCCGGATCATCCTTGGCGTGGCCGCGCAGGGTCTCGATGAAGCCCGACAGCGAGGCCAGCGGCGTGCGCAGCTCGTGGCTGGCGTTGGCCAGGAAGTCGGCGCGGGTCCGCTCGCTGCGTCGGGCGTCGGTTTCGTCGCGCAGGGCCAGCAAGGCCAGGCGCGAGCGGCCCGGCGCGTCCTTGAGCGGCCGGACATAGGCCAGCCAGGCGCGGCCCTGGGTCCCGCCCGTCTCGAACTCGACCACGCCCTCGAGGCCGCCGAACAAGGCTTCGTCCACCGCCTCGAGCACGCGCGGGTTACGCACCGCCGTGACCAGCAGCTGGCCGGGATGTTGGATCTTGAACAGCTCGCGCGCGGCGGCGTTGGCGAACAGGAAGCGCCGGCCTGTCAGGTCGTCGGCTTCCTCGGCCGCGATCACCATCAGGGGATCGGGCAGGCGGTCGAGAATCGCGGCGAAGGGCGGAATCTCCTCGGTCGCCGCGACGGGGGCAAGCGGCGCGCCGGGCTTCACAGGCGCTTGCCGCGCCTGGTCGCGCTTGGCCAGCCAGTAGCCGGCGCCGGCCGCGCCGGCGGCCGCGAGCGCGGCGGGGAACGGTTGGGCCACGCCGACGACCATCAGACCCAGGATCGCGCCGGGCCCCACCAGAATGGGCCAAAAGGCGCTGGAGCGGCGACTTTCCGGTCCTGCGGAGGACGTGTTCGCCAGGGGCATGTGGGGGCTCATGGTCCAGAGCGTGAAGCGATTCGACGAAGCAGATATGGCGCCCCGCCAAGCCATGCGATAGACGGTTGGCGCCTTAGTACGTGTCGCGAGCGAGACTCACCGCATTTTCGCCGCAACGTGACCCGAATTAGGTGCGCCGGTTTCTATCGAGGTGTCGTTCGTAATGCAGCGCAAGGTCCTGGTCGCGACGGTCGCGGCCGCTCCTCTTCTGGCCATGGCTTTCGCCGCGTCGGCGGAAACCTCGGTCTCCACCGCGCGCACGACGCCGATTGCCACGAGCACGGCCACCGGCTCGGCGGCGGACGACATCAAGATCACGGCCGACGGCTCGATCAAGCCGACCGCGGCGGGCGCCATCGTCACGATCGACAGCAACAACAAGGTGACCAACGCCGGGACCCTGTCGACCAACAACGTGAACGACAGCGTCGGCGTGCTGATCATCGGCGGCAAGACGGGCGGCCTGACCAATTCGGCGACCATCTCCCTGCTCGAGGACTACACCCCGACCGACAGCGATAATGACGGCGATCTGGATGGCGCCTTCGCCCAGGGCTCGAACCGTTTCGGCGTGCGCCTGACCAACGCCGGGACCTTCACCGGCGATATCGTCAACGACGCGGCCGGCGTGATCACCATCGAGGGCAACAATTCCGCGGGCGTGCTGCTGGAAGGTCCCGTCGTCGGGAACGTCACCAACCTGGGCAGCATCAGCATCATCGGCGACAACGCCCGGGGCGTGCGCATCGCCGCGCCGGTGACCGGCAAGGTCACTCTCGGCGGCTCGGTCAACGTCCAGGGCGTCGGCGCGATCGCCCAGGATATCGACGCCAACATCAACGGCGCCCTGGTGCTGCAAGGCGCGACCAGCGCCACCGGCTACCGCTCGACCTCCCGCCCCACCACGGTGGACGCCCTCAACAAGCTGGACGCCGACGACCTGCTCCAAGGCGGGCCCGCCGTGCGGGTCGCGGGCGATGTGACGGGCGGCGTCCTGCTGCAGGGCCCCAACTATTCAAGCAAGGTCGGCGCGGACGGCAACACCGTGCTCACCACGATCGCCTCCAGCACCACCGGGACGTCGAGCATCAGCGCCTTCGGCGCGTCGCCGGCGTTGCAGATCGGCTCGACCAGCCAGAACGTCACCTTGGGCGCGGTGGGAACCGGCGACAACGCCTTCGGCCTGATCGCCAAGGGCTCGATCACCGCCGGCGGCGTCTATAACGGCGTCGCGGCGACGGCGCTTTCGGTCGGCGCGGGCGGCGGGCGTACGACCACGCTGGTCGGCGGCCTGCGCAACGACGGCCAGATCTCGGCCAGCGCGTACGAAGCCAACGCCACCGGCGCCATCCTCAACAGCGGCGCGATCGCCGACCAGTTGCTGAACCGCGGCTCGATCCTGTCGACGGCCTCGTCGTACGCGGCTTCTGGCGTCACGGCCTCAGCCCGGGGCCTGGTGCTGGGCGCCGGCTCCACCGCCTCGACGCTGAACAACTACGGCACGATCAGCGCCACGCGCGTCGGCGAGACCGGCGACGCCGTGGCCGTGCTCGACCAGGGCGGCACGCTCAAGACGATCACCAATACGGGCGCGATCCGCGCCGCCGTCACCGCCCCCCAGTTCAAGGCTGACGGCACGACCGCGACGGTGACGGCCGGCGGCCAGGCGATCGCCCTGGACCTCCGCGCCAACAACGTCGGCGTGACCTACACCCAGACGGGAGCGTCCAGCTTCACCTCGACGACCACCTTCCCGAGCACGGACACCGTCACCAGCACGGACACCACCACCGTCACGTCGACGCCGACCACCGTCGGCGACGTGCTGTTCGGCGGCGGCAATGACACCCTGAACCTGAACAGCGGCACCCTGGTGGGCGCCATGTCGTTCGGCGCGGGCCAAGACCGCCTGTCGATCACCAACGGCGCGGTGGCCCTGGGCAAGCTGACCGACAGCGACGGCAAGCTCGACATCTCGGTCGCCAACGGCAGCCTGGGCATCCTGAACAGCGAGACGATCAACGTCAGCAGCCTGAACATCGGCTCGACCGGCAAGATCCTGTTCTCGGCCGATCCGAGCGCCGGGACCGGCACGAAGCTGGTCGTCTCCGGCGCGACCACCATCGCCTCGGGCGCCGAGCTGGGCATCCGCCTGGCCAATCTGGTCAAGCAGCCGACCACCTTCACGGTGATCCAGGGCTCGAACATCAGCGCGGGCGCGTTCGGCAACAGCCTGCTGGCCCAATCGCCCTACCTGTATGTCGCCACCAGCCGCGCGGACGCCAACAACGTCTATATCGACGTGCGCCGCCGCTCGGCCGCCGAGATCGGCTTCAACAAGGCCGAGACCTCGGCCTATGACGCCGTGTTCGCGGCTCTAGGCCAGGACACGACGCTGGCCAGCGCCTTCCTGAACCAGAGCACGCGCGATGGCTTCCGCGACGTCTACGATCAGATGCTGCCCGACCAGGGCGAGGGCATGTTCTCGGCCCTGCAGTCGGTCAACCAGCAGATCTCGGCGGCGACCATGTTCCGCCCCGATCCAGGCGATCGCTACGGCCCCGACAGCCTGTGGGTCCAGGAAATCACCTCGCTGACCCGTCGCGACACCGACCAGACGTTGGGTTCCGACACCCAGGCCTTCGGCTTCGTCGCCGGCTACGAGGCCATGGGCGACGCGGGCGGCGCCCTGGGCGTGACCCTGGCCTACGCCAGCCTCGAAGAGCACGACACCGTCGCCAAGGTCGGCGAGCACACCACCGCTTCGTTCATCCAGACCGGCGCCTACTGGCGTCGTTCGGTCGGCGGCTGGCGCTTCAACGCCGGCGGCGGCGTGGGCTATGGCTTCTTCAATGGCAAGCGCAGCTTCATCGCCCCGGACGTCAACGCCGACGGCGTGGCCGACCTGGTCCTGAAGAATAACGCCGACTGGAATGGCCTGACCTCGACCGCCTACGCCGGCGTCGCCTACGAGGCCAAGATGGGCCGCTTCTTCGCCCGTCCCGAAGGCCGCGTGGACTATGTCTGGCTGCGTGAAGGCAAGCGCGCCGAAAGCGGCGGCGGCTCGGGCTTCGACCTGACCGTCGACAAGCGCACCTCCAGCAACCTGAGCGGCGAACTGGGCCTGGTCCTGGGCGCCGACTACGGCAAGACCGTGTGGTGGCGTCCGGAAATCCGCGTCGGCTACCGCCAGACCCTGGCCGGTTCGGTCGGCGACACCGTCGCCAGCTTCAAGGGCGGCAATCCGTTCACCCTGGCGGCCCTGAACGACAAGGACGGCGCGGTCACCGCGGGCTTCGCCCTGCGCGCCGGCACGCCGATGTCCTACCTGGCCCTGGAAGGCGGCGTCGAAGCCACCAAGAAGCAAAAGCGCTACAATCTGCGCCTGGCCGGACGCGCGATGTTCTAAGGCGGTCGACGCCTTACCTGATCAGCTTCAAGGGGCCCGCGGCATGCCGCGGGCCCCTTTTGCATGGATGGCGTTTGAAACCTTATGAACCCCGGCGCGACCTGGGCCATTTCCGCGCCCGATCGACGCGCAGCGCTTTAATCCGTAAACGGATTTTTTCGTCTTTGGGCGTTTGGTTTCCAAGGAAGGTTCGAAGGATCTTCCGCACCGCGTGGCCGCGCCTTGCAGAAAAACTCATGGCCGGCTTTCCCAAATCTCGATTCCGTAACTAGGGATAATAGTCTTCCCTAGCTCGGCAGGTCGGCCCGCCCCGCGGCGCCGAGAGGGGACTAACATGATCAAGTCAAAGCAGATCGTCTTCCGCGCCGCGCTGATCGCCGGCGTCTCCCTGCTGGCCACCGCCGGCGCGGCGTCCGCCCAGACGACGCCGCCCAGCCCGGACGAGGCCGCCGCGCGCATCGCCGCGCTCGAGGCCCAGCTGGCTGCGCTGCAGCAGCAGGTCGCCGACCTGAAGGCCGCCACCGCCGCCAGCTTCAAGGACGTGCGCACGACCCAGGCCGCCACGACCGTCAGCATCGCCGGCGGCAAGCCGACCATTGCGTCCGGCGACGGCGCCTACAGCGCCACCCTGCATGGCGTCATGCAGCTCGACACCGCCCACTACTTCCAGGACAAGGGTCTGCCGGCGGTGATCGGCAACGGCCGCGACCTGAACAACGGCACGAACTTCCGCCGCGCCCGCCTGGGCGTCGACGGCAAGTTCGCCAAGAATTTCGACTACTCGATCCTGCTGGACTTCGGCGGCGCGGGCACGGACGGCTCGGGCGTGCTGCAGGAGATCTACCTTCAGTACAACTACGCCCCGTTCAAGGTCCGCGTCGGCGCCTTCGCGCCGAACCTTGGCCTGGAAGACGCCGCCTCGACCAACGGCTCGCTGTTCCCCGAACGCCCCTCGCCCGCGGAAGCCGCGCGCGGCCTGGCCGGCGCCGATCGCCGGATCGCCCTGCAGGCCCAGGCGGTCGGCGAGCGCTGGATCCTCTCCGGCGCCGTGACCGGGGCCAAGGCGGGCGACGGCCAGACCTTCGACGAGCAGCTGGGCTACGTGGCGCGGGTCGCCGGGACGCCGCTGCGCGGCCAGGACTGGCTGGTCCATGTCGGGGCCAACGCCAGCGTCGTGGCCACCCCCGCCCAGACCACCGCCCTCAGCGGCGCCTACCCGATCACCATCCAGGATCGCCCGGAGCTCCGCGTCGACGGCCAGCAGCTGATCGGCACGGGCGCGATCGACGCCAAGGGCGCACGCCACTACGGCCTGGAACTGGCGGCCCAGAAGTCCAACCTGCTGATCCAGGGCGAGGTCTTCGACTACAAGATCGACCGCCGCAATCCGGCCGCCGGGGTCAGCGATCCCAAGTTCAAGGGCTGGTATGTGGAAGGCGGCTGGGTGCTGACGGGCGAGGCCCGCAAGTACAACGCGGCCAATTTCGCCTTCGACGCCCCGACGATCGCCAACCCCTTCGACCCGAAGAAGGGCAAGTGGGGCGCCTGGGAGCTGGCCGCGCGCTATTCGGTGCTGGACCTGAACCACCACGAGAACGCGGTCCTGGCCGCCGATCGCGTGCGCGGCGGCGAGCAGACCATCTGGACAGCCGGCCTGAACTGGTTCCCCAATTCGGTCACCAAGTTCTCGCTCGACTATCTGGATGTCGACATCGACCGCAAGGATCCGGCCGGCGGCTTGCTGCCGCTCAGCCAGAGCTACCAGGCGATCAACTTCCGCAGCCAGTTCGCGTTCTAGCTTAACAGGCCGCCCGCCCCGCAAGACGAAGAGCCCGGAGCGGGCGGCCCCTCACCTCACGTCATCCACGTCTACAGAAAGGATCGCGCCCATGAGCGACACCCGCAAAGCTCCCACCCGACGCGGCTTGATGGCCGGCGCGGGCGCCGGGGCCGCGACCCTGATGGCGGGGGGCCTGGCCCACGCCCAGGCCAAGCCGGTCACCCTGCTCAACGTCAGCTATGACCCGACGCGCGAGCTCTACAAGGACATCAACGCCGCCTACGCCAAGTACTGGAAGGAAAAGGTCGGCCAGACCCTGACGATCAACCAGAGCCACGGCGGCTCGGGCAAGCAGGCCCGGTCGGTGATCGACGGCCTGCAGGCCGACGTGGTCACGCTCGCCTTGGCCTATGACATCGACGAGATCGCCGCCAAGGCCAAGCTGCTGCCGGCCAACTGGCAGTCGCGCCTGCCGCAGAACTCCACGCCCTACACCTCGACGATCGTGTTCCTGGTCCGGAAGGGCAATCCCTGGAAGATCAAGGACTGGGGCGACCTGATCAAGCCGGGCATCGACGTGATCACGCCCAACCCCAAGACCTCGGGCGGCGCGCGCTGGAACTACCTGGCCGCCTGGGCCTGGGCGCTGAAGCAGCCGGGCGGCAACCCCGCCAAGGCCGAGGCCTATCTGCGCAGCCTGTTCGATCACGTGCCGGTGCTGGACACCGGCGCGCGCGGCGCAACCACCACCTTCACCCAACGCGGCATCGGCGATGTGCTGCTGGCCTGGGAGAACGAGGCGTTCCTGGCCCAGGAGGAACTGCCGGGCAAGTTCGACATCGTCTATCCGTCGATCTCGATCCTGGCCGAGCCGCCGGTGGCCCTGGTCGACAAGAACGTCGACCGCCACAAGACCCGCACCGTGGCCGAGGGCTATCTGAACTTCCTCTATAGCCCCCTGGCCCAGGACCTGATCGGCAAGAACCACTACCGCCCGCGCAGCGCCGCGGCGGCCGCCAAATACGCCAGCAAGTTCAAGTCGATCCCGCTGGTGACCATCGACGACACCTTCGGCGGCTGGAAAAAAGCCCAGGCCACGCACTTCGCCGACGGCGGCGTGTTCGACAAGATCTACCAGCCCAAGTAGGGGCGTTTCGAGGCCCAGCCGCACCGGGAAGCGCGGTCTGGACCTCCTCATGGCGCGACGGCGGGGACAGCCTTCCTCCCCCGGGCGCGCTCCACGGCGGGGGTCGCGAGGCTCCCGCCGTTCCTTTTTGGGATTGAACCTGTGTTTGGAACCCGACACGATCGAGTACGTTGAGCGTCCACGGGGCGGTGGAGCTGATTGCAGGCATGGACGACTATTCGGAATCGCGACGCGCCGGCGACCGCTTGGCCGCCGGGCACGGCATCGACGACCCATTCGCGGCCGCCATCCGCGCCACCCGAATGGCGATGATCGTCACCGACGCCAGCCAGGCCGACAATCCGATCATCTTCGCCAACGACGCTTTCCTGAAGCTCACCGGCTACGAGCGCGACGAGATCATCGGCCGCAACTGTCGCATGCTGCAGGGCCCTGATACCGACCGCGCGGCCATCGAGATCCTGAGCAAGGCCGTGGCCGCGGGCGAGGACGCCAAGGTCGAACTGCTGAACTACCGCAAGGACGGGTCGACCTTCTGGAACGCCCTCTACATCTCCCCCGTGCGCAACGACGCCGGCGAGATCGTCTATTTCTTCGGCTCGCAGCTGGATGTCACCGACAAGAAGACCGCCGAAGCCAAGGTGCGCGAGCATCGCGACGACCTGGAGCAGGTTGTCGAGGATCGGACACGCGAACTGACCGAAGCCCTGGAGCAGAAGACCGCCCTGCTTCACGAGGTCGACCACCGCGTGAAGAACAACCTGCAGCTCATCTCCAGCCTGCTGCTGCTGCAGACCCGCCGCGTGCCCGATCCGGCCCTGAAGACCTCGCTGAAGGGCATGCTGGGCCGGGTCAACGCCATCGCCACCGTTCACCGCCGGCTGTTCCAGAGCGAGGACGTCGAGCGCTTCGACGTCTCGGCCTTCATCCGGGACATGGTCGCCGACCTGATGGGTTCGGCCGGACGTGACGACATCGAGATGCAGCTGGACCTGGAGCGCGTCGAAATCCCCGCCGCCAAGGCCGCCCCGTTCGCCCTGGTGGTCAACGAGCTGCTGACCAACGCGCTCAAGCACGGCTTCCCGGAAGGACGCGGCGGCCGGATCTTCGTGGGGGTCAGCCGCCTGAACGGCGACTTCCGGATCGAAATCACCGACAACGGCGTTGGAATGGAGAAGCAGGCCACCGGCTTTGGCCTGACCATCGTTCAGCTGCTCTGTCAGCAGCTGAAAGCCAAGTGTGAGACCACCGACGCGGAACCTGGAACCCGCGTGGTCGTTCTGCTGCCTGTGAATGGCGCGCATTGAGTGAAGGACAAGGCTTTGGCAATGAGCGGTCGTGCGCTCGAGGTGCTGATCGTCGAGGATGAGATGCTTCTGGCCATCGAGCTGGAGCACCTCATCGAAGAGGTCGGCTGCCATCCGCTGGGCTGCGCGATGAGCTCGGACGAGGCGGTCACCCTCGCCCAGCAGCTTCATCCCGATCTGGCCCTGGTCGACGTTCACCTCAGCGACGGCCCGACCGGCGTCGACGTGGCCCGCAAGATTTCTCAGGACTGCGGCGGCGTGGCGCTGTTCATGACCGCCAACGTCAAGCGTCTGCCCGAGGACTTTGCCGGCGCCTGCGGCGTGATCGGCAAGCCCTATTCCGAGCACGGGGTGAAGACCGCCCTGTCCTATCTGGCCCATTGCCTCCGCGAAGGCCGCGCGCCGGGTCCGACGCCGGTGGGCTTGACCCTGGCGCCGAGCTACGCCGCGCTGTGGGGCCTGGACCAGGCCGTCGGACAGACAGCCTAGATGGCCGTCACGCCGGTCGCCGCGACGATCGGGACGATCGCGGCCCTGCTGTCGATCACCAGCTTCGCGCCTCAGATCCTCAAGATCTGGAAGGAAAAGGACGCCTCGGCCGTCTCGCTGCGGACCTATGTCGTCACGGTCACCGGCTTCGCCTGCTGGATCGTCTACGGGATCACGATCAAAGCCTGGCCGGTCATCGCCTCCAACATCGCCTGCCTGCTGATGTCGGGCGCGGTGCTGCTGATGAAGTGGCGGTTCGAGCAGCGCGGCTAAACTCAGCGTTTTTGATGACAGGGGGGGCGGGGTCCGCTATCGAGGCCCGCCTATTTTCCCTTCGAGGATCGCCGCCTTGACCGACGTCGCCGAGGAAGCTGGCTGGGCCACCGCCAAGACCCTGGCCGAGGCCCTGCCCTACATCCAGATCTACGACCGCGAGACGGTGGTGATCAAATACGGCGGCCACGCCATGGG
This sequence comes from Caulobacter sp. X, assembly GCF_002742635.1. Taxonomy (NCBI): domain Bacteria; kingdom Pseudomonadati; phylum Pseudomonadota; class Alphaproteobacteria; order Caulobacterales; family Caulobacteraceae; genus Caulobacter; species Caulobacter sp. X. The sequence goes on from NZ_PEGF01000001.1 coordinate 2,052,394, forward strand.
CCAGGAAGAGGTGGCCAAGGTCTTCGCCGCCGACGCCGTGCTGCTGAAGCTTCTGGGCGTTCACCCGGTGGTCGTCCACGGCGGCGGCCCGCAGATCAGCCGCATGCTCGACAAGGCCGGCGTCAAGTCGACCTTCGTCGACGGCCTGCGCGTCACCGACGAAGCCACCATGGAAGTGGCCGAGATGGTCCTGTCCGGCGCGATCAACAAGGAGATCGCCAACTGGATCACCCAGGCCGGCGCCGAGGCCGACGTGCGCGGCGTGGGCCTGTCGGGCAAGGACGCCCGCCTGATCACCGCCGAGAAGGTGACCCGCACCCGCAAGGATCCGGACAGCAACATCGAGCAGGTCGTGGACCTGGGCTTCGTGGGCGAGCCGACCAAGGTCGATCCGCACCTGATCCAGGCGCTGCTGAGCTCCGAGACCGACTACATCCCGGTCATCGCGCCGATCGGCGTCTCGACCGAGGGCGAGACCTTCAACATCAACGCCGACACGGTCGCCGGCGCCCTGGCGGGCGCCCTGAAGGCCAAGCGGATGCTGATGCTGACCGACATCAAGGGGGTGCTCGACGCCAATGGCGAGCTGATCCGCCAGATGACAATCGAAGAGGCCCGCGACCTGATCGCCACGGGCGTCGCCACCGGCGGCATGATCCCGAAGCTCGAGAACGCCATCCACGCCGTGGAATCAGGCGTCGAGGCCGTGGTCATCCTGGATGGCCGCCGTCCGCACGCCATGCTGGTCGAGCTCTTCAGCGAACACGGCGCGGGCACGCTCATCTCGAAATGAGCGCCGACCTTACCCACGTCGACACTTGGCTCTTCGACCTCGACAACACCCTGTACCCGCTGGAAAGCGAGTTCATGGGGCTGATCGAGGCCAAGATGACGGCCTTCGTCCAGCGCGAAACCGGCCTTCCCTACGAAGAGGCCCGGGCGCTGCAGCATGGGTACTTCAAGGAGCACGGCACGACCCTGGCCGGGCTGATGATCAATCACGGCCTCGAGCCCAAGCGCTTTCTCGATGAGGTCCACGACGTCGAGCTGGACCGGCTGACGCCCAACCCGGCCCTGCGCGCGGCGATCGCCCGCTTGCCGGGCCGTCGACTGATCTTCACCAACGGCTCGCTGGGCCACGCCGAGCGGGTGCTGACGCACCTTGAGCTGCGCGATCTCTTCTCGGAGGTCTTCGCGATCGAGACGGCGGACTATGTGCCCAAGCCGGCGCTGGCGACCTTCGACAAGATCACCAAGCTGCACGCCATCGACCCGCCGATGACCGCCTTCTTCGAGGACAGCGAGAAGAACCTCGTACCGGCCGCGCGGCTGGGCATGACCACCGTGCTGGTCGGCCCGCATGCGGCGGCGTCGACCTCCGAACACGTCCATTTCCGCACTCCCGACCTCGCCGAGTTCCTCAGCTCGGCCCGCCTGCAAGGAAGCCCGCAATGACCGCCGTCAGCCTCGCCGACCTCCAGACCGAGATCGAAGCCGCCTGGGAAGCCCGCGCCGACGTCTCGGCCGCCACCACGGGCCCGGTCCGCACCGCCGTGGACGAAGCCCTCCTGCTGCTCGACAGCGGCAAGGCCCGCGTCTCGGAAAAGGTCGATGGCGAGTGGGTGACGCACCAGTGGCTGAAGAAGGCCGTGCTGCTGTCGTTCCGCCTGAACCCCAACACCGTGATGCGCGCTGGCACGCTGGGCGGCGGCGTCGGTCCCTGGTGGGACAAGGTGCCGAACAAGTTTGACGGCTGGGACGCCCCGCAGTTCGAGGCCGGCGGCTTCCGCGCGGTCCCGGGCGCGATCGTCCGTCGCGGCGCCCACATCGGCAAGAACGTGATCCTGATGCCCTCGTTCGTGAACATCGGCGGCTATGTCGACGAAGGCACGATGGTCGACACCTGGGTCACGGTCGGCTCGTGCGCCCAGATCGGCAAGAACGTGCACCTGTCGGGCGGCGTCGGCATCGGCGGCGTGCTGGAGCCCTTGCAAGCCAATCCGACCATCATCGAGGACAACTGCTTCATCGGCGCCCGCTCGGAAGTGGTCGAGGGTGTGGTCGTCGGCGAAGGCTCGGTGCTCTCGATGGGCGTCTTCATCAGCGCCTCGACCAAGATCGTCGACCGCAAGACCGGCCAGGTCCACATCGGCAAGGTCCCGCCCTACAGCGTCGTGGTCCCCGGCAGCCTGCCCGACCCGAACGGCGGCCCGAGCCTCTACTGCGCGGTGATCGTGAAGACGGTGGACGCCCAGACGCGGTCGAAGACGAGCATCAACGACCTGCTGCGGGATTGATGACGGCGTAGTTCCTCCCCCGTGCAACGGGGGAGGTGGCCCAGAGGGCCGGAGGGGGCCAACTCGGCCCAATCTCCAGCTTGCCCCCTCCGTCGGCTCCGCCGACACCTCCCCCGCATCGCGGGGGAGGAACTAGGGCCGCCCCCCTACTTCGTCGCCTCGTTCAGCTGCCGCTTGCTGTCGGCCGCGCCTTCCTTGGCGTCCTGCTTCAGGTCCTTGCCGGCTTCCTTGAGCTCCCGCCCCGCATCTCCGGCGGCTTCCTTCAGCTCCGCGCCGGTCTCCTTGGCGCTTTCCTTGATCGCCGTGCCAGCTTCCTTGACGTCCGGATCGTTGGCGATGTTGTGAGCCGCGTCCTTGACGTCGGCGGCGGCGGCCTTGGCGCCTTCCTTCACCTCCGTGGCGTGCTCCTGCGAACAGGCGGCGAGCGAGAGGGCGGCGGCCCCGGCGGCGATCAGCATCAGGGTGGAACGCATGGTCTGGCTCCTCTTTCGTCGGCTGGATAACGGAGCGCCACGGCGCCGGTTCCGAGTCCGGCTTTCCCCAAGGCCGCGAGACGTCTAAACCCCCGCCATGCGCATCGCCTTCCTCGGCACCCCCGATTTCGCCGTCACGTGCCTCGCCGAACTCGTCGCCTCGGGCCACGAGATCGTCGCCGTCTATTCTCAGCCGCCCGCCCCACGTGGTCGCGGCCAGGAACTGAAGCCCTCGCCAGTTCACGCCTTCGCCGAAGGCTTGGGCCTGCCGGTGCGCACGCCAGTGTCGATGAAGACCCCGGAAGAGATCGAGGCCTTCAAGGCCCTGGACCTCGACGCCGCTGTCGTCGTGGCGTTCGGCCAGATCCTGGTGAAGGACGTGCTGGACGCCCCGAAGTTCGGCTGCTTCAACCTGCACGCCAGCCTGCTGCCGCGTTGGCGGGGCGCCGCGCCGATCCAGCGGGCGATCATGGCCGGCGATCCGGTCACCGGCGTCCAGGTCATGCGCATGAGCGAAGGCCTCGACGAAGGCCCGATCCTGATGTCGCAGCAGGTCGCCATCGCCGACGACGACACCGCCGCCACCCTGCACGACAAGCTGGCTGCCACCGGCGCCCGCCTGCTGCCCGTCGCCCTGGCCGCCATCGAGCGCCAGGTCGTCCACGAGACGCCGCAGGCCGAGGACGGCGTCACCTACGCCAAGAAGATCAAGTCGGCCGAGGCCCGCATCGACTGGACCCGCCCGGCCGTCGAGGTCGACCGCCACATCCGCGGCCTCTCGCCCTTCCCGGGCGCCTGGTTCGAGGCCCCGTCCGACAAGGGACCGGTGCGCGTGAAGGCCTTGCTGTCGCGCGTGGAAGCGGCCTCTGGCGCGGCCGGAACCGCCCTGGACGACGCCCTGCTGATCGCCTGCGGAGAAGGCTCCATTCGCCTGCTGAAGGCCCAGCGCGAGGGCAAGGGCGTCCAGGACGCCGAGACCTTCACGCGCGGCTTCCCGATCCCGGCGGGGACGGTCCTTTCCTGATGCCCCGCTACCGCCTCCTCGTCGAGTATGACGGCCGCCCCTATGCGGGGTTCCAGGCCCAGGCGACCTTGCCCAGCGTGCAGGGGGCCATCGAGGCGGCGGTGAAGGCCTTCTGCGGCGAGGACGTGCGCATCGCCGCCGCCGGCCGCACCGACACCGGGGTCCACGCCACCGGCCAGGTCGTCCATGTCGACCTCGAGAAGGACTGGCCGGCCCAGACGGTGTTCAACGCCCTCAACGCCCACCTGACCCACGAGGCGGTCTCGATCCTCTCGGCCGAGGTGGCGGAGGAAGGCTGGCACGCGCGGTTTTCGGCCAACGAGCGGCGCTACCTCTACCGGATCCTGAACCGGCGCGCCCCGCCGGCCCTCGACAAGGGCCGGGTCTGGCACATGAAGAAGGACCTCGACCACGAGGCCATGCACGCCGCCGCCCAGCACCTGGTGGGCCTGCACGACTTCACGACCTTCCGCGACATGCACTGCCAGTCCAAGAGCCCGGTGAAGACCCTGGACGTCGCCCGCGTGCGCCGGGTCGGCGAGGAGATCCACCTGGACTTCGAAGCGCGGTCGTTTCTGCATCGCCAGGTCCGCTCGATGACGGGGACGCTGGTCGAGGTCGGCGCGGGCCGCTGGGCGGTGGACGACGTCAAGGCGGCGCTGGAGGCCAAGGATCGCCGGGAATGCGGGCCCGTGGCGCCGGCGGATGGGCTTTATCTGGTGGGCGTGGGGTATGGGGACTAGCGCCAAGTTCCTCTCCCGTAACACGGGGGAGGTGGCCCAGCGGGCCGGAGGGGGCTAGCTCGGCCGACTTCCAGCTTGCCCCCTCCGTCGGCTCCGCCGACACCTCCCCCGCATCGCGGGGGAGGATCTTAGTCTAAAGCACCGAACAGTTCGTGATCTGGCTGAACGCCTCCAGCGCCGCCGTGCCGACCACGCTCGTGCCGAACCGATCCAGCTCCGGCGACCAGACCGCCACCGTCGCCTTACCCGGAACCACCGCCACGATGCCGCCGCCGACGCCGCTCTTGGCCGGCAGGCCGACGCGATAGGCGAAGCTGCCGACGCTGTCATAGATGCCGCAGGTCAACAGCAGGGCGTTCAGTCGCCGGGTCAGGCGGTCGGGGAAGATCGTCTCCTGCGCCACCGGCGAGAAGCCGCCCGCCGCCAGGGGCAGGAAGGCCCGCGCCAGCTGGCGGCAGCTCATGGTCAGGGCGCACTGGCGGCTGTAGGCGGCGACCACCGCCTCGGGCTCGTGATCGATCGTGCCCTGGCCGCGCATCAGGCTGGCGATGGCGCGGTTCTGCCAGGCATGGGCCAGCTCGGACGCGGCGACGGCCGGATCGATCTCCAGCCGCTCGCCACAGAGAAAGCCGCCGAAGTCGCGGACCAGGGCGGCCGGGTCGCGGGTGACGTTCATCAGCACGTCGGTCACCGCCAGGGCGCCGGCGTTGATGAACGGATTGCGTGGCACGCCTCGCTCGGCCTCCAGCAGCGACAGGTGATTGAACGGCGTGCCCGACGGCTCCTTGCCGACCCGGGTCCAGATCTCGTCGCCAATCCGGTTCAGAGCGAGACCCAGGGCCAGGACCTTGGTGATGCTCTGCAGCGAAAAGGCCTCGTCGGCGTCGCCGATCACGTGCTCGCCGCCGTCGACCGTGCGCACGGCCATGCCGAACTTGTCGCCCGGCACTTCGGCCAGTTGCGGGATGTAGTCGGCGGGCTTGCCCTTGCCGAAGTGCGGCTTCACCAGCACGGCCACCTCGGCCAGGACGTCGGGGATCGAGAGCGCCTTCATCCTCGTCCCCGTCCGGCTTCAGGCGAAGGCCGCGAAGTAGCGTTTGATCAGGGCCTGGTAGGCGCCCGCCAGCTGACGGACCTCCTCGACCGGGACCCGCTCGTCGACCTGGTGCATGGTCGAGCCGACCAGGCCGAACTCGACGACCGGGCACAGCGCGCGGATGAAGCGGGCGTCGCTGGTGCCGCCGGTCGTCGACAGCTCGGGCGCCCGGCCGGTGGCTTCCCGCACGGACTCGACGATCACGTCGGTGAAGGCGCCCGGCTCGGTCAGGAAGGCCTCGCCGCTGATCTTGCACAGCACCTCGACCCGGCCCGAGAAGCCTTCCGCGGCCTCGCGGCACTCGGCCTCGATCCAGGCGGCCAGGTCCTTGCCCTTGTGGGCGGGGTTGAAGCGGATGTTCACCCGCGCCTTGGCCGAGGCCGGGATGACGTTGGTGGCGGTGTTGCCGACATCGACCGTGGTCACCTCCAGGTTCGACGGCTGGAAGCCGGTATAGCCCTCGTCCAGCACCCGGCTCTGCAGGCGCGAGAGGATGTCGACCATCACCGGGATCGGGTTGGCGGCGCGGTGCGGATAGGCCACGTGGCCCTGCTTACCGTCCACGGCGATCCAGGCGTTGATGCTGCCCCGCCGGCCGATCTTGACCATGTCGCCCAGGATATTGGCGCTGGTCGGCTCGCCGACGATGCAGTGGTCGATGATCTCGCCCTCGGCGGCCAGGGCCTCGACGACCTTGACCGTGCCGTCCTCGGCCACGCCCTCCTCGTCGCCGGTGATCAGGAAGCTGATCGAGCCCGGGTGTTCGGGGATGTTGGAGACGGCGGCGACGAAGGCGGCGATGGCGGACTTCATATCGACCGCGCCGCGGCCGTATAGCACGCCGTCCTTGATCTCGGCCTCGAAGGGCCCGGCGGTCCACGCCGCGTCGTCGCCGACCGGCACCACGTCGGTATGACCCGCGAAGCAGAGGTTCGGCCGCGCCGTCCCGCGCCGGGCGTAGAGGTTCTCGATTTCCCCGAACTTCATCCGGCGGCAGGCGAAGCCCAGGGCCTCCAGCTGGCGCTGCAGCGTATCCATCGCGCCGGCGTCGGCCGGCGTCACCGAGGGCCGGCGGATCAGGGCCTGGGCGAGGTCGACGGGGTCGATGCTGACGGAAACGGGCGCGGGGCTGTTCATGATCTTGCCTTTAGGCTTCCCTCCGTCGCGACGCAAACCCGCAAGTTTCTTACACGGACTGTCCATGCCCAAGATCGATCTCGCCTCGGCCCCCACCCGTGTCGGCACGGGCTATCCGCCGCCTTTCAACGCGCCCTGCGAGGGTCGCCATCGCACCAAGCTGGGCGACGCGGTCGGCCTCACCCAGTTCGGCGTCAACCTGCTGCGCCTGCCGCCGGGCCAGTGGTCCAGCCAGCGCCACTGGCACACGGCCGAGGACGAGTTTGCGTGGGTCGTCGAGGGCGAGGTCGTCCTGGTCGACAACGACGGCGAGACGGTGCTGCGGGCCGGCGACTGCGCGGGCTTCAAGGCCGGAGTGGCCAACGGGCACTGCTTCCAGAACCGCTCGGACCGGGATGTGCTGCTGCTGGAGGTGGGGTCGCGGCGGCCGCACGAGGACGGGTGTGATTATCCGGATATCGACCTGGTGCTGCGGGAGGGCGAGAGCGGCTACCGCCACCGGGATGGGACGCCGTATGAGACGGAGACTGGGCGGACGCGGTGATGGATGAAGGTCCGAGATGGGTGGGGAGCAGACGCGCTTCAAATCCTCCCCTTGTGGGGGAGGTGGTCGCGCCAGCGACCGGAGGGGGGCGTGGAGCTGAGATTCGGCTGCGCTCCCCTCTCCGTCGTCCCTTCGGGCCGACACCTCTCCCACAGGGAGAGGATTTGTCCGCTACGGGTCGAAAGCCGACCGCCGGGCGGGTGTGATCCTTAAATCTCTTGGAGGCTGCAGCGTGCAGGGCTGATCAGGTCAGTCAAGGATCGCCTCCGGCGACCGCGCGCGGCGACGCGCAGCGTCGTCCTTGAGTGACCTGATCAGCCCTGCGATCGTCTCGCCGTGAGATGTAAGGAGGGCTTCCTTCTGGGCGGATGGAAGCTCGAAACCACCGCCACACACCCCATCATCCCGCGCTCTATGCGCGGGACCCATGGTTCAGCTTCCACGTGAGAGCCCCATCCTGCTCCGCACCTGCGGCGGACGGATGGGTCCCGCGAACACGTCGCGGGATGACGGCGGTATTGGTCTTGGGAAGTGGCGACAGCCCCTAGGCCGCCCGGCGCGCCTTCTTGACCTTGGCGATGGCGCGGTCGCGGCGCAGGCGCGAGAGATGGTCGATGAACAGGACGCCTTCCAGGTGGTCCATCTCGTGCTGGATGCAGACGGCGAACAGGCCCTCGGCCTCCTCGACGACCGTCTCGCCCTGGTAGTTCATGTAGCGCAGGGTGACCTTGGCCGGGCGCTCGACCTCGTCGAAATACTCCGGCACCGACAGGCAGCCTTCCTCGTAGACGAACATCTCCTCGGAGCTGGCCAGGATCTCGGGATTGACGAAGTAGCGCGGGGCCGGCTCCTCGCCCTCCCGGGCCAGGTCCATGGTGATCACCCGCACCGGCTCGCCGATCTGCACGGCGGCCAGGCCAATGCCCGGCGCGTCGTACATCGTCTCCAGCATGTCATCCATCAGGGCGCGCAGCTCGTCGGTGACGGCCTCCACGGGCGTGGAGATCTTCTTCAGCACCGCCAGGTCGGCGGCGTTATCGACGGTGAGGATGCGACGGATAGCCATGATGCTCGTCAGGTAGGCGCGTCATTTCCGAGGGTCAAGGTGGGAGATTGTCCCGCCGCGAGCTTGGTCAGGGGTCGAACCGCCTGATCCACCAGCGGCGGCTCGGGGATTTCCTTGCCCTCGTGGTCGACCGAGAGGTCCTCGAAGCGGCGGGCCTGGGTCAGGACCTGGCTCTCCAGCGAGCCGACGAACTGGTTGTACTTGCCGACCGCGCTCTCCAGCGCCTTACCCATGGCGCCGGCGTGGGCCCCCATCACCGAGACGCGCTTGTAGAGCTCGCGGCCGACCTCGACGATGCGGGCGGCGTTCTTGGCCTGGTCCTCGGCCCGCCAGCCATAGGCCACGGCCTTGCAGAGCGCGAACAGGGTCGTGGGCGTGACCAGCACCACCCGGCGGTCCATGGCCTCGGCCATCAGCTCGGGCAGGCGGTCCAGCGCCGCGGCCAGGAAGCCGTCGCCCGGCACGAACATCGCCACGAAATCCGGCGAGCCCTCGCCCGCGAACTGGTCCCAATAGGCCTTGGACGACAGGCCCTGCATGTGGGCGCGCACGCTCTGGGCGTGGCGGGCCATGGCGGCCTCGCGAAGGACCTCGTCGGTCGCTTCCTGCGCTTCCAGAAAGGCGTTCAGCGAGCACTTGGCGTCGATCACGAACACCCCGCCGCCCGGCAGGGTGACCTTGACGTCGGGCCGGCGGCGGCCCTCGTCGCTGTCGACGCTGAACTGCTCCTGGAAGTCGAAGCGGCTGTTGAGACCGGCGGCCTCCAGCACGTTGCGCAGGGTCTGCTCGCCCCAGCGGCCCTGGACGCCGGCCCCGCGACGCAGGGCGGCCGACAGCTTGCGGGCCTCGGCCTGGGTGGCGGTGGAGGCTTCCAACAGGGCGGCGATCTGGGCCTTGAGGCCGCCGGTCTCTTCCGCGCGGACCTTCTCGACCGCGTTCACCTGGGCCTCGAACTTGGCCAGGGTCTCGGCGACCGGCTTCAGCTGGGCCTCCAGCCGGGCCTCGGCGAGGCGCTCGCGGCTCTTGGCGTTCTCGTCGGCGCGCTTGATCAGCTGCTCGGCGATGGCGTTGGCGCTCTGGGCCGCCTGGGCCTTGATCAGCTCGATCTGGGTGGCGCTCTGGTCCTCAAGCAGCCGATGGCGCTCCTCGGCCTGGGCCAGGCGCTCGTTCAGCAGCCAGCTCTCGGCCTCGGCCTTGGCGGCCCGGCGTTGCGCCGTCACGGCCCAGAGCCCCAGGGCCGCGGCGGCCAGGGCGAAGACCAGGGCCAGGATCGGATAAGGATCGGAGAAGTTCATGCTCCGTTCCTACCGGGAGTCGGCGGCGGCATAAAGGCCGCCGCCGTTCTTGATCAGTCGTCGCCGTCGGCGAGGTCGGCGATCATGCCGCTGATGGGCTCGCCGCCGAAGCCGGTGACGTTGTGGCCGCGATCGACCACGCCAACCTTGGCGGGGTGCGGGGCTTCGGTTTCGGCTTCCGGAGCCTTGTCTTCGGGCGTGCTCATGAAATCAGTCCCTCCACTATCGCCCCGGCGGTCCGGGAGCGAGCTGGCGGAGCTTGGCGCGGGAAAGCGCGACTGTCAGCCGGATTTCCGACGAAGGGCGCGGATTTCGTCAGGCCGGTCGCCGTGCGCGCAGGGCCTGAGCGATGGTGCCGTCGTCCAGCCAGTCGAGGTCGCCGCCGACCGGCACGCCGCGCGCCAGCATGGTCACCGGCACGTTGGTCTGGCCCAGGCGGTCGGCGATGTAGTGGGCGGTCGTCTGGCCGTCGACCGTGGCCGGCAGGGCCAGGATCACCTCGGCCACCTCGCCGCCCCCGACCCGCGCGACCAGCTCGCCGATCCGCAAGGAGTCGGGACCGACGCCGTCCAGCGCCGACAGCAGGCCGCCCAGCACATGATAGCGGCCCTTGAACGAGCCGCCGCGCTCCATGGCCCAGACCGAGCCGACCTCCTCGACCACGCACAGCAGGCGAGCGTCGCGGGTGGCGTCGGCGCAGACGGCGCAGGGATCGGTGACGTCCAGCGAGCCGCAGACCGAGCAGGTGCGAACCTTCGCTTGGGCCTCGGCCATGGCGGCGGCGAGCGGCGCCAGCAGCGTGTCGCGCTTCTTCAGCAAGGCCAGGGCCGCCCGGCGGCCCGAGCGCGGTCCCAGGCCCGGCAGCTTGGACAGCAGGGCGATCAGGCGCTCGATCTCGGGTCCGGCGGAGGCGGCCACTCTGTTTCCTTCGTCCCTTTCCAGCGGAAAGGGTGGTTAGAACTTCATGCCGGGCAGACCGCCCATCAGGCCCGCCATCGGGCCGGCGGCTTCCTGCATCAACTGGGCCTGCTTGGCGTCGAGCTTCTTCTTGGCGTCGGCGTGGGCGGCGACGATCAGGTCGGCGATGACCTCTCCCTCGCCGGGCTCGATCAGGCTGTCGTCCAGAACGACCTTGGCCAGCTCGCCCGTACCCTTCAGCGTCACGGTCACCATGCCGCCGCCCGAGGTTCCCTCGACCGTGCTCTCGGCCAGGCGCGCCTGGGCGTCCTGGAGCTTCTGTTGCATGGCCTGGGCCTGCTTCATCAGGCCGCCGAGGTCTTTCATGGTCTTGGTCTCCAATCTGACTTCCCTCCCCCTTGATGGGGGAGGGGTAGGGGTGGGGGTGATACGGCGGCGAAGACGAGCTCCGTCCTGACACGCTGTCACCCCCATCCCCGCCCTTCCCCCATCAAAGGGGGAAGGGAGAATTCCGCTCCTATCCCTCTTCCTCGTCCGGCTCCAGCGGCGCGGCCTCGGGGGTGAGGACCTTGCGGATCTCGACGATCTCGGCGCCGGGGAAGGCCGACAGGACCGAGGCGACGAACGGATCCTTCTTGATCTGCTCCAGCGCCTCGCGCTCCTCGCGCTTCTGGCGCTCCATCATGCTCTCGGCCCCGCCGCCGCCCTCGGCCGCGACCAGCCAGGGCTGGCCGGTGTGCTCCTTGAGGAAGCGGACCAGGCGACCGGCCAGGTTTCCGGGCGCGCCCGGGGCGGCCTCGAAGGTGATGGCGCCGGGCCGGAAGTTGATCGGGCGGACGTACTGCTCGACGTCCAGGCGAAGCCCGATGTCCCGCTTGGCGGCGATCAGGGCCATGACGTCGTCGAACGAGGCCAGGACCGGCATGGCCTGGGCGCCCGGCGCGGCCATGGTCATGGGCGCGTGGGCCGAGGCGGTCGCTCCGCCCGCCCCGCCGCCGACCGAGACGCCGCCGCCAGGACCACCGCCGCCGACGGGGGCGCCGTCGCGCAGGGCCTTCAACGCCTCTTCCGGACCGGGCAGGTCGGCGGCGTAGCACAGGCGGATCAGGGCCATCTCGGCCGCGGCCATGGCGTCAGGCGCGCGGCGCACCTCCTCATGGGCCTTCAGCAGCATCTGCCACAGGCGCGACAGCGTGCCGGCCGAGGTGTGAGCGCCGATGGCCGCGAGGCGCGCGGCCTGCTCCTTGGGCATCGACAGGGCGTCGGGGCCCAGCGCCTTGGACACGGCCGAGGCGTGGCAGTGGTCGAGGACATCGAGCATCACCACCGCCGGATCGGCGCCGAAGCCCCACAGGGCGCGGAAGGCTTCCAGCGCGTCCTTGGTCTTGCCGGCCATCACGTGCTCGTAGAGCGCGATGGTCTGGCCGCGATCGGCCAGGCCCAGCATGTCGCGGACCACGGTGGCCGAGACCGTCGCGCCGCGCTCGGTCTGGACGATGGCCTGGTCCAGCAGCGACAGGCCGTCGCGCACCGAGCCCTCGGCCGCGCGGGCGATCAGGGCCAGGGCGTCCATCTCGATCCGCGCGCCTTCCTTGGCCGAGATGCGGTCGAAGTGCTTGACCAGCACGTCCGGCTCGACCCGGCGCAGGTCGAAGCGCTGGCAGCGCGACAGGATCGTCACCGGGACCTTGCGGATCTCGGTCGTGGCGAAGATGAACTTGGCGTGCGGCGGCGGCTCTTCCAGCGTCTTCAGCAGGGCGTTGAACGCCGCCGTCGACAGCATGTGCACTTCGTCGATGATGTAGACCTTGTAGCGCGCCTCGACCGGGGCGTAGCGCACCCCGTCCAAGAGCTCGCGCATCTCGTCGACCTTGGTGCGCGAGGCGGCGTCCAGCTCCAGCACGTCCATGTGCCGGCCCTCGATGATGGCGCGGCAGTGGTAGCCCTCGGTGGTCAGGTCGACCGAGGGGCCCTTGACGGTGTCGGTCTCGTAGTTGAGCGCGCGAGCCAGCAGGCGCGCGGTCGTGGTCTTGCCGACGCCCCGGACGCCGGTGAGCATGAAGGCGTGGGCGATGCGGCCGGTCGAGAAGGCGTTGGCGAGCGTCCTGACCATGGCTTCCTGGCCGATCAGGTCCTCGAAGGTGCGCGGGCGGTACTTGCGCGCCAGCACGGTGTAGGCGTCGCCGGTCTCGGCCGGCGGATCCTGGACGACCGGGCGAGCCTCATCCGCCGGCGCGGCGGGGGCCTCGCCGAAGATGTCGGCGGTGTTCTCGTCGCGTTCGGCGGGAGCCTCGTCCCACGGCGGCGCGGAATCAGGCGAAAGGTCGTCGTGGTCGGCCATGGCCTTCAGTGTAGTGGGGCGAAGGGCGCGGCAAAAGACCCGCTCGGAGCGGACCAGCCATCTGCTGACAGATTTCGCGATTTTGGGGGAAGGTGGAGACCGGACAGCGACCCGAAGGGGATCTCGTTGTGGCTGCTGCCTTCCGGCCCTGACCAGGTTGGCGAGGACTTCGTCCGAGCCGATCTCCGAGGCCTATATCGCGACTCATCGCGCAGGATGCAAGGCTGACGAGTCATTCCGCTCACGCTAAACAGTGACGCATGGCCCTTTCGATCATCACCAACACCTTCGCCGGCAACCCCTTGAACCGCGACAGCGAGCGTCGGGGCGACGCGGCGTTCATCGCCGAAAAGTTGGCCGATCCGGAGTCGCTGGCCGTGGCGCTGTGGAACGGCAAGCCGCTGGTCGAGGACATCCTGGACGCCGACGGCAAGCCAAAGGGCGTCCAGATCGCCTATCTCCGCGCCGACATGGCTCAGGACCTGGCGGGCGGGAACGAGAAGCTGCTGTACATGGGCCTCTGGAAGGACATCGCGGTCTTCGCCGTCGATATCGAGGGCGCCGCCGACCCAGCCGAGGGGCCGCTGCAGGGCCTGGGCCGCTTCGAGGAGCTGCGCGGGGCGGCCGCGAGCATGCCGCCGGCCGACGCCGGCATCCTGGCCACGGCCAAGTCGATGTTCGAATGGCGTCGCCGCCATCGCTGGTGCAGCGCCTGCGGCCAGAAGACCGAGGTCGCCGACGGCGGCTGGAAGCGCGTCTGCACCGCCTGCGGCGCCGAGCACTTCCCCCGCACCGATCCGGTGGCCATCATGCTGGCCGTCCACGACGGCAAATGCCTTCTGGGCCGCCAGGCCGCCTGGCCGCCCGGAATGTTCTCGGCCCTGGCCGGCTTCATCGAGCCCGGCGAGACCATGGAGGAGGCCTGCGCCCGCGAACTGCAGGAGGAGGCCGGCCTGAAGGCGACGGCCGTCCGCTACCACTCCAGCCAGCCCTGGCCGTGGCCCAGCTCGCTGATGATCGGCATGATCGCCGACGTCGACAGCGACGAGGCGGCGCCGGACCAGACCGAGCTCGAGGAAGTCCGCTGGTTCACCAAGGAAGAGGCGCTGCGCCTGATGCGAGGCGAGTTCGAAGGCGGCCTCTTCGCCCCGCCGGCCCTGGCCATCGCCCATCAGCTGATCAAGGCCTGGGCGGAGGGGTAGGCGAGACGCCAAAGATGCTCCCCCGCGATGCGGGGGAGCTGTCGCGGAGCGACTGAGGGGGCAAGCTGGACGTTTGCCGCGTTAGCCCCCTCCGGCCCTCTGGGCCACCTCCCCCGCATCGCGGGGGAGGATCTAGTGGAGAGCTCACCTCACCTAAACGGCGGCTCGTCGAACGCGCGCAGCTTGCGCGAGTGCAGGTTCGGACCTTCGGCGTGCAGCAGCTTGCAGGCCATGATGCCGATCTGCAGGTGCTGGCTGATCGCCCGCTCGTAAAAGGCGTTGGCCTGGCCGGGCAGCTTGATCTCGCCGTGCAGCGGCTTGTCGGACACGCACAGCAGCGTCCCGTACGGCACCCGGAAGCGATAGCCCTGGGCCGAGATCGTCGCGCTTTCCATGTCGATCGCCACCGCGCGGCTCTGGTTGAAGCGCAGGGCCGAGAGGCTGTGGCGAAGCTCCCAGTTGCGGTCGTCGGTGGTGACGACGGTGCCGGTGCGCAGGCGCTTTTTCAGCTGGTCGCCGCTATCGCCGCTGATCGCCTTGGCCGCGTCGTAGAGGGCGCGCTGCACCTCGGCGATCGACGGGACCGGGATCTCGGGCGGCAGCACGGCGTCCAGCACGTGGTCGTCGCGCAGATAGGCGTGGGCCAGGACGTAGTCGCCGATCGTCTGGGTGTCGCGCAGGCCGCCGCAGTGGCCGATCATCAGCCAGGCTTGAGGGCGCAGCACCGCCAGGTGATCGCAGATCGTCTTGGCGTTGGAAGGGCCGACGCCGATGTTGACCAGGGTCACGCCCGAGCCGCCCGGCGCCATCAGGTGATAGGCCGGCATCTGGTGCTTGCGCCAGGCCGACTCCGCCACCGCCATCTCGGGATTGACCGTGTTGGCGGTGATCGTCACGCCGCCCGAGCACGACAGGGCCGTGTAGGGGCTGTCGGGCGCCTTAAGCTGGGCGATGCCCCAGCGCACGAACTCGTCGACATAGCGGTGATAGTTCGTGAACAGGATGAACTGCTGCACGTCCTCGGCCGGGGCGCCGGTGTAGTGCTTGAGCCTCGCCAGCGAGAAGTCGGTGCGCAGGCCGTCGAACAGCGACAGCGGGCGGGTCTCCTCCAGCGCCGGGCTCCAGACGCCGTCGGCGATCTCGTCGCCGATGAAGGCCAGGTCCGTGGTCGGGAAGAAGCGGGCGATGTCCTCGCTGCGGACGTCGGCCTGGTTCAGGTCGATCGTGGCGTCCAGTACGTAGGGATAGGGGATTTCCTGGCGGGAGCGGTCGACCTCGATCTCGACGTCGAAGTCGTCCATCAAGAGGGTCAGCTGCTCGACCAGATAGTCCTTGAACTGGGCCGGCTTGGTCACGGTCGTCGAATAGACGCCGGGACGGCTGACGCGGGCGTACGAGCGGGCCAGCTTGGGCGGCAGCGCCTCGGGATCGTAGGTCAGCCGCAGCTCGGGATAGGCGAAGGTCCCGTCGAACCGCGCTTGCGGGTCGGGACGCGTTCCATTTTCGAGATAGGCGCGCAGGGCGGTCCGGAGAGCGTCGACGGCGCGTTCGTATTCGTCATTGAGCCGTTCGACGACGGCGATTGCTTTTTCTTGGTTTGACATGACGCCTTATAGCGGCGTTCCGCGACAATGGCGAGACACCGGACCTGTTCAGGGGAATGATTTATTACTTATCCGAGATGAGGAAGTCTCGGCGCCTTCCGTCTCTACAGACTGAGCCTGTTTTCGCGCTTTGCCCGCAAACGACCCACCCTCGCCCTACCGAAGGGCATGGACGAACCCGCGCCGGTCGGCCAAAAGGGCGGAAATGATCAAGGAAGGCATGGATGGCGGCGCGGGCGTTCTCGCGCGTCATGTCTTCTGCAAACCAGACGACGCCGTCGACGCCGCATCTGGCGCCAGGGGGACTGAATGAACAAACGCTTCGCCTTACTGATCGTCGCGGCCATGGTGCTCGGCGTCGCCGTGGGCTGGGCCATCAACCAGACGATGGACCCGACCCAGGCCAAGGCCGCCGCCAACAGCCTGTCACTGGTCACCGACATCTTCCTGCGCCTGATCAAGATGATCATCGCGCCGCTGGTGCTGACCACCCTGGTGGCCGGCATCGCCCACATGGAAGACGCCGCCGCCGTCGGCCGGATCGGCGCCAAGACCATGGCCTGGTTCATCACCGCCTCGGCCGTCTCGCTGCTGCTGGGCCTCCTGATGGTCCACCTGCTGGATCCGGGCGCCAATCTGAACCTGACGCACATGGACATCGAGGGCGCCAAGACCACGGCGACCACCGACGCCTTCACCCTGAAGGGCTTCATCACCCACCTGGTGCCGACCTCGATCTTCGACGCCATGGCCAAGAACGAGATCCTGCAGATCGTCGTCTTCGCCCTGTTCGTCGGCACCGCCGTCGCCTCGCTGGACAACAAGGCCCCGCAGATCCTGGAGCTGGCCGAACAGGCCGCCCAGGTCATGCTGAAGGTCACCGGCTTCGTCATGAAGCTGGCCCCGCTGGCCATCTTCGCGGCCCTGGCCTCGACCATCGCCACCCAGGGCGTCTCGATGCTGGCCGTCTACGGCAAGTTCGTGCTGGGCTTCTACGCCACCATGGGCGTGCTGTGGGGCCTGCTGTTCCTGGCCGGCGCCGCGGTGCTGGGCAAGCGGGTGCTGCCGCTGTTCGGCGTGATCCGCGACCCGGCCCTGCTGGCCTTCTCGACCGCGAGCTCCGAAGCCGCCTATCCGCGCATCCTCGACAGCCTGCCCAAGGTGGGCGTGCGCCGCCGCATCGTCTCGTTCGTCCTGCCGTTGGGCTATTCGTTCAACCTCGACGGCTCGATGCTGTACTGCACCTTCGCGACCATGTTCATTATGCAGGCCCACGGCGTGCATCTGACGGTCCAACAGCAGATCTTCATGCTGCTGCTCTTGATGGTGACCTCCAAGGGCATCGCCGGCGTGCCGCGCGCCTCGCTGGTCGTGATCATGGCCACCCTCACCTACTTTGGCCTGCCGGAAGCCTGGATCGCCCTGGTGCTCGGCGTCGACCACCTGCTGGACATGGGCCGCAGCGCCACCAACGTCGTCGGCAACAGCGTCGCCGCCGCCGTGGTCGCCAAGTGGGAGGGCGAGCTGGACGAGATCGATCCCGAGGCCGAAGGGGCCACGATCTAAGCCGCCTTTTGATACGCCTATCGAACGGCCCGCATCGAAGCTCGGCGCGGGCCGTTTTCGTGTCCAGTTGATACTGTACAGTAAAAACTTGACACCACCCGCCCGAGGTCCAATCTCAAGCGGGAGGGACTAGAAGGACGACGTCAATGAGCAAGATCGCTCACATCGCGCGCGCGGCCCTGGTCGGGCTCGCCATTTCCGCCCCGCTGGCGCTGAGCGGCGCGGCGGCCGCCCAGGACACGACCCCGGCCCCGGCCGAAAAGGCGGCCAAGCCCGCCCGGCAGTGCTTCTACCTGTCCGACTGGCGCGGCTGGACCGCCCCGGACAAGGACACCCTGTACCTGAAGGTGCGGGGCAAGGACGTCTACAAGGTCGACCTGGCCTATGGCTCCAACCAGCTGACCTGGCCGGGCACGCACCTGGTCTCGATCGTCCGAGGCGTCGACAGCGTCTGCGGTCCGCTGGACCTGGACCTGCGGGTGTCGGACGGCTTTGGCATGGCGATCCCGATCCGGGCCAAGACCATCACCAAGCTGACCCCGGAACAGATCGCGCTGATCCCGAAGAAGTATAAGCCGTAAGGCTTAAAGGGCCGCCGCGTTCAGCAGCGCCACGACCATGGCGTTGGCGGGCGCGGCGATCCCGTGGGCCGCGCCCTTGCGGACGATCACGCCGTTGCGGGCGTCCAGCTCCATCGGCCGGCCGGCGGCGCGGTCGGCGTGCAGCGAATTGACCGAACCCGGATCGGCGGCGCGATAGCCGGCGATGACCTGGTCGGGGAGGTCGTCGGAAAGCTCCGCCCCCTCGGCCCGGCCCACCGCCACGCACTCGCGCACCAGGGTCCGCATGACCTCGGCCGCGCCCTCGTCCTGGGCGACCCCGGCGGGCTTGAGGATCAGGGCGTTGACCGCCCCGGCGCAGTTCAGCGCCAGTTTCTTCCAGGCCTCGGTGGTGAAATCGGCGACCGTCTCGACCGCGATCGGCGTGTGGGCGAACAGGGCCGCGAAGGCTTCGCCAGCCGCGCCCGCCGGGACCTTGATCCAGCCGTTGCGCCGCTGCAGCACCCGTCCTGGGGCCGAGCGCTCGGCCGGGATGTCGACCACCGCCGGGACAAGCCGCTCGGCGTCGATCCGGCCCGCGAAGGGCTCGGCATGCTCGACGCCGTTGCGCAGGATGGCGACGCGAGTCTCGGGACCGACCAGGGCGTCCAGCCAGGCCATGGTCCCATCGGTGTCGTAGGTCTTGGTGGTCACCAGCACCCAGTCGACGGGCGACAGGCCCCCATCCTCAAGGCTCTGGGGCGAGGCGGCCACGCGCGGCGTCGCGGTGATCGTCCCCTCGGGGGTCTCGACCGCCAGGGTCTCGAACGGCGTGCGGACGCAGACCGTCACAGCGTGCTCGGCCTTCTGCGCCAGCCAAGCCGCCACGGTTCCACCGACGGCGCCCGGGCCGATCACGGCGATGCTGGTCATGGCAGGCTCCACAGAAAAACACCCTCTCCGGACGGAGAGGGCGGGGCCCATGCGAAGCATGGGAGGGTGAGGTGATAGGACGGTGAGGCTGCGAGGTGCGGGGCCGGCGCGGACGTCAGCCCACGCCGGAAACCCTCACCCTCCCACCGCTACGCGGCGGGCCCCGCCCTCTCCCGTTGGGAGAGGGGGTCTAGATCCTATTCCGCCGGCAGCACCTGGTCCGAGCGCTTCTTCATCATCTCGTCGAAGCTGGTCCACACGCCCTCGGCGCCGTGCCACGAGCCCTTGGTGGCGGCCTTGGAGTATTCGGTCGCGCGGGCCTCGAAGAAGTTGGCGTGCTCGACGCCCGACAGCAGCGACTGCAGCCAGGGCAGCGGGTTTTCCTTCACGCCGTACACTTCCGGCAGCTGCAGCTGGCGCAGGCGCCAGTCGGCGATGAAGCGAATGTACTGCTTGATGTCGTCGGGGGTCATGCCCTGGACGTCGCCGGCCTCGAAGGCCAGGTCGATGAACTTGTCTTCCAGCCCGACCACGTGCTTGCAGCAGTCGACGATGTCGTCGGCCACGGCCTTGGTCACCGCGTTCGTTTCCTTGTTGAACGCGTGGTACAGCTTGATGATGCCGTCGCAGTGCAGGCTCTCGTCGCGGATCGACCACGAGACGATCTGGCCCATGCCCTTCATCTTGTTGAAGCGCGGGAAGTTCATCAGCATCGCGAACGAGGCGAACAGCTGCAGGCCTTCGGTGAAGCCGCCGAACATGGCGAGCGTCCGGCAGATGTCGGCGTTCGAGTCGACGCCGAAGGTCTGCATGTAGTCGTGCTTGGCCTTCATGGCCTCGTATTCCATGAACGCCGAGAACTCGGTCTCGGGCATGCCGATGGTCTCGAGGAGCAGGGCGTAGGCCGCGATATGGATCGTCTCCATGTTCGCGAACGAGGCCAGCATCATCTTCACTTCGGTCGGTTTGAACACCCGACCATAGCGCTCCATGTAGTTGTCCTGCACCTCGACGTCGGACTGGGTGAAGAAGCGGAAGATCTGCGTCAGCAGGTTCCGTTCCTTGTCGTTCAGCTTGACGGCCCAGTCCTTGAGGTCCTCGCCCAGCGGCACCTCTTCCGGCATCCAGTGGACCTGCTGCTGCTTCTTCCAGAAGTCGTAGGCCCAGGGATAGCGGAACGGCTTGTAGCCGCCCGACGGGGTCATAAGGCCAGGCAGGATCAGCGACGACGTAGCGGACATGACAGAGCCTCGGAGCGAGAATCGAGCGGACGGGTTAGGTAAGGTACGGCAGGCCGGCGCCCGACGCACGCCCAAGAGTGCCCCACTACATCTGGTGTGACAATGGGCCTCAGCCACAAGATAGAGGAGGACCTGTGGACAAGAAGTACACGCTGTTCAGCGCGCTCGGCTCCGGCGGCGTGCCCGTCGAGGCCGCTATGTCCTTGATCGGCCTGACCTATGAAGTGGTCGAGGCTCCGACCTGGGAGGGCGAGGCGCAGCAGGCCAAGGTCGCGGCGATCAATCCCCTTAAGCAGATTCCGGCCCTGGTCACCCACAAGGGCGAGACGATCACCGAAAGCGCCGCCATCCTGATGTGGCTGGCCGACCGCTATCCGAAGGCGCGCCTGGCCCCCGCCATCGACGGCCCCGTCCGCGCCCAGTACCTGCGCTGGATGACCTTCATCCCCGCCTCGATCTATTCCCTGTACTGGATCAGCGACGCCCCCTCGCGCCTGGTCGGCGACGACGAAGCCCTCCAGGCCCAGGTCAAGGCCGCGATCAAGGAGCGCATCGTCGACTGCTGGCGGATGATGGACAGCCAGATCACGCCCGGCCGCTACCTGCTGGGCGACGAGCTGACGGTGCTCGACCTCTACGTCACGGTGCTCAGCCGCTGGGGGCCGAGGCGGGTGCGGTTCTACGAGGCCGCGCCGAAGATGACCGAGGTGGTGAAGCGGGTGGACGCCGATCCGAGGCTGGCGGACTTCTGGGCGAAGCGGTTCCCGTTCTTTGACGGGTGGGAGCGGTTGGGGCAGCAGGGGTGAGGGCTAGAAGCGATGCAGCTGAGCTATGGGTGAAAGGCTGCCCACATTCAGTACTAGTGGCTCCCTTTGCATGGCCACGCTGGATTCGCCCGGCCCAATTTCCAAAGCAAGGCTGACGTTCTCGGCCCGAAATGTCCCTTTGCGTCCTATGACGATCCGATATTCAGCCTGCCACGACCAATCTGGCGGCTTGATAAACGCGACTTTCTCGGGAAGAGCCCAATCGCCCCCGGGCAAAGCCGACAGGGCCCGGTACTCAACGGCCCCTCGGTACACGTTTCGAGAATCCAGCTTAGACCTAAGCTTTACGCTCCCTTTGATCTTGGCGAACAGCGCTCCGGCGTCCCTTATCTCAACGCAGAACGGGCTTCGAAACTTCTCTGCTAGAGCCTCAGAACGTTCCGAACTCAGGCAGTAGACGAAGACGTCCTCAGCATTGACGGAAGAACGAAATCGCGACCCTGCGGGTAGAACGACCACCTCCCCATCAGCCTTTGTTAGGGTCAATCCCTCAGCTGGCTGATAGCGTAGCTTTCCGTCATCGGGGTCGCCTCTGACCAAGCCGTCTTCGTAGGCTCGGAAGTGGGCTAGAGATTGAAGATAGAGCTGCCCCTTCTCGATTAAGGCACGCGCATAGCTCTCAGCGCCAACGTACTTAAAGATGGAAGGCATCGTTCCGCCGCCCGACCGCACCCGGTCGGGTGCGATCCTTAAATCTCTTGGAGGCTGCAGCGTGCAGGGCTGGGCGGGTTGGTCAAGGACCGGCCTCCGGCCGGCCGCGCCGCGGCGACGCGGAGCGTCGTCCTTGACCAACCCGCCCAGCCCCGCGATCGTCTCGCCGTGAGATTTAGGGAGGGCTCCTTCTCCGGGGGAGAAGAGTGGGTCGACGCGCGAAAACCCTCTCCCCCTCGGGAGAGGGCGGGGCCCGCCGCGAAGCGGTGGGAGGGTGAGGGACTTCACCCTCCGCCGGAAAAGACACGGGCCATAACCGGGAAGGCCCCGCCACACACTGGCGGAACGCGCCCCGGACGCTCTACAACCCCTCACCCTCCCACGCCGTTGGCGTGGGCCCCACCCTCTCCCGTCGGGAGAGGGTTTCTACGCCTGGGAGCGCCATGGACCTCAGCCAGCTGGATGTGATCACGCGGGTCGCCGGCGCCACCCTGCTGCTGGCCCTGGCGGCGCTGCTGGCGCGGGACCCGCGCACGCTGCGGCTGGCGGCCTATTTCGCGCCGATGGCCCTGTGCCTGGCCGGGTTCCTGGCCGGCAACACGCCCGAGCCGTCCTTGCGCCTCGGCGGACCGCTGGGCCACGCCGCCGTGATCGCCGCCGGCTACGCCGTCCCCTTCCTGTGGTGGTTCTGCCTGGCGAGCTTCGATCCCACGTTCCGACCGCGCGGCGGGGTCCTTGCGGCGGGCCTGGCCTGGCTGGTCATCGCCAGCGCCGATCGCGGCCTGCTGGGGCCGGCCTTGGAGAGCAAGGGCCTGTCCTGGGCGCTGATCGCCCTGGGCCTCTGCATGATCGGCCACCTCTTCTGGCGGCTGGTCCGCGACCGGGCCGGCGATCTCGTCGACGAGCGGCGGCGGGCGCGGATCCTGGTCGTCGTCCTGCTGGCCGGGCAGCTGGGCGCGGACTTCCTGGTGGACCTCGTCATGGGGCTGGACTGGGGTCCGCAGGGCTTCACCATCGTCCAGAACACGGCCCTGCTGGCCTTCGCCGCCTGGCTGGCCCTGCGCCTGCTGCCGGTCCCCGCGCCCGCGACCGCCGCGACGCCCGCCGCCCTGCCCGCCCAGGGCGAGGAAGCCCGCCTGACCGAGCGCCTGCGGGTGCTGGTCGAGGTCGAGAAGGTCCACCTCGAACCCGACCTGACCTTCGCCGAGTTCGTGCGCCGCATGGGCGCGCCCGAGCGGACGGTGCGCCGGCTGATCAACCACCGCCTGGGCCACGACCACTTCCGCGCCTTCCTGAACGCCTGCCGGGTGGCCGAGGCGCGGCGTCTGCTGGCCGATCCAGCCCGGACGAACGACAAGCTGATCGCCATCGCCCTGGACAGCGGTTTCGCCTCCCTGGCCTCGTTCAACCGCGCCTTCCAGGCGGTGGAGGGCCGGCCGCCCAGCGCCTTCCGCCTGGCGCCGGATGTTGAGGAACGCTCCGCCGTCTTCTGAGGAGCGGGCTGTCAGCGCGGCGCTTAAGGCCAAGCCTCGATCTTCCAGTTTCGAGGTTATGGTCATGGACGGCGTTTTCACCATCGGCGCGATCATCGCGCTGCTCCTGGCGGCGGGCGGGGTGATCGCCCTGCTGGGCAAGGGCGAGGGGGTCTCGTTCCGCTGGCTGCTCGTCGCGGCGGGCCTTGTCCTGCTGAACGACGCCCTGCTGACGCGGGCCTACCGCCTGCTCCCCGACCTGATCGGCGGCGAGTGGAACTGGCAGGGCAAGATCCTGGCCCTCGCCGCCACCCTGGCCATCGCCGCCCTGCCCGCCTTCGGCTGGCGCGCCAGCGGCCTGACCCTGCGCCAGGCGGACCTCAAGGCGCCGCTGGTCGTGGCCGGCCTCTACGCCCTGCTGTTCGTCGGCCTGGCCCTGGCCTTCCCAAACGCCCCCGCCACGCCCGAGACGATGGCCTTCCAGCTGACCCTGCCCGGGCTGGAGGAGGAGGCCTTCTATCGCGGCCTGCTGCTGCTGGTCCTGGACCGCGCCTTCACCGGCCGGACACGGTTCCTCGGCGTCGACTGGAGCTGGGGCGCGGTGCTGTCATGCGCCCTGTTCGGCCTGGCCCACGCCTTCGGGATCTCGCACGGCAGGGTCTCGTTCGAGCCGCTGTACTTCGCCCTGACCGCCGGTCCGTCGCTGATCGCCGTCTGGCTCCGCCTGCGCACCGGAAGCATTTTATTGCCGATCCTGATGCACAACTTCGGCAATGCGGCATCATTGTTCCTCTAAACCGACTTTACGCGGCGGCGCTTCCTCGCTAGAAGCGCCGCCGATGCAAGTTCGCGCGACCAAAATTACCACCCCGAAAACGACCCGCCGCGGCGGGGCGTGGTCGGGCGTGCGCGCGCACTAGCGAGCATCCCGCAACCAGCCCCGCCGATGCGCGGGGCGGCTCTCATCACCAGAGACCTCTAGCTCCCCGCGCTCCGCATCTTCAGGAGACGCAAGACCGTGAGCTTCAAGTTTTCCCGTTCCCATCCGCCCCACGTCGGCGTCGTCGGCGCCACGGGCCTCGTCGGCGGCATGATGCGCGAGCTGCTGGCCGAGCGGGATTTCCCGCTGGCGAGCCTGCGCCTGTTCGCCTCGGCGCGCTCGGCCGGGACCAAGGTCGCGTTCCAGGGCCAGGAGATCGTGGTCGAGGACGCCGCGACGGCGGACTTCGCGGGCCTGGATATCGTGTTCTTCTCGGCCGGCGGCTCGACCTCGCGCGCGCTGGCCCCCAAGGCCGCCGCGGCCGGGGCCGTGGTGATCGACAACAGCTCGGCCTGGCGCTCGGACCCGGACGTGCCGCTGGTGGTGGCCGAGGTGAACCCGCACGCCCTGGCGACCATCCCCAAGGGCATCGTCGCCAACCCCAACTGCACCACCATGGCCGCCATGCCGGTGCTCAAGCCCCTGCATGACAAGGCGGGGCTGAAGCGCCTGACCGTCAGCACCTACCAGGCGGCCTCGGGCGGCGGCATGGAGGGCATCGAGGTCCTGGCCGAGCAGCTGCGCGCCGGCGCGGCCGGCGACCTGGACGGCCTGGCCCGCTCGCCCGACGCCGCGCCTCTGCCCGAGCCGCGCAAGTGGGCCGTACCCCTGGCCTACAACGTCGTGCCGCTGAACTACGTGCTGGGCGAGGACGGCTACACCGAGGAAGAGCTGAAGCTGCGCGACGAGAGCCGCAAGATCCTCGAGATCCCAGGCCTGCCGGTCTCGGGCACCTGCGTGCGCGTGCCGGTGTTCACCGGCCACTCGCTGTCGATCAACGCCGAGTTCGAGCGGCCGGTCTCGGTCGCCGAGGCGCTCGACCTGCTGGGCCAGGCGCCGGGCGTGGTCGTGGACGCCGTGCCCAATCCCCTGGCGGCCACCGGCCAGGACCCGGTCTTCGTCGGCCGGGTGCGTCCCGACCCGACCGTCGCGCATGGCCTGGCCCTGTTCGTGGTCGGCGACAACCTGCGCAAGGGCGCGGCCCTGAACGCGGTGCAGATCGCCGAGGTCATGCTGGGCTAGCGACGCCTCTCTCGTGTCATCCCGGCCGGCCGACGGCCGGGATGACACGGGTTAACGTTACCCGACCCCATATCTTGTGGGCGCCCCTGTGAGCGAACGTCGTTGTCCGGGGACGGAGCTCCAGGGGCGCCTTGCGACCGTCCGTCGCGGGTGAAAAAAGTTCGCTCGTGCAACTCCTTGATCCTGCCTCACAAGTTCCAGCCGTTCACAGCTTGTTAACGAAAAACTGGCCCCAACACCGTTGACGAGTCATTCACCACTGTGGCCCCATATCTGGGCTGAGGGGGCTCCTCGGCCACAAGATATAGCGGCTGGGCGGGGTTAACCCCTTCTCCGGAACACGCTGATTGAGCAATGGAATTTGGTCATGAACGGCAGTGAAGCGGCGAAGACGACCATCCGTAGAGAGGCGCAAATGGCGGCGATCAAGCCCGCCAAGCGTCCGCAGCTGGCCCTGGTCCGCAAGGTCCAGGTCGACCGCTCGCGCGACGCTCTGTTGACGGACTTCGGCAAGACCACGCTGGAAGACCGCTACCTGCTGCCGGGCGAGTCGTATCAGGACATGTTCGCGCGCGTCGCGACGGCCTTCGCCGACGACGCCGACCACGCCCAGCGCGTCTATGACTATATGAGCCGCCTGTGGTTCATGCCGGCCACGCCGGTGCTGAGCAACGGCGGCGCCGACCGCGGCCTGCCGATCAGCTGCTTCCTGAACGCCGTGAACGACAGCCTCGACGGCATTCTCAGCGTCTGGAACGAGAACGTCTGGCTGGCGGCCAACGGCGGCGGCATCGGCACCTACTGGGGCGGCGTCCGTTCGATCGGCGAGAAGGTCAAGGGCCAGGGCCAGACCTCGGGCATCATCCCCTTCATCCGCGTGATGGACTCGCTGACCCTGGCGATCAGCCAAGGCAGCTTGCGCCGCGGCTCGGCCGCCGTCTATCTCGACATCCACCACCCGGAAATCGAGGAGTTCCTCGAGATCCGCAAGGCGTCGGGCGACTTCAACCGCAAGTCCCTGAACCTGCACCACGGCATCAACATCACCGACGAATTCATGTTCGCGGTGCGCGACGGCAAGAAGTTCGGCCTGCGTTCGCCCAAGACGGGCGAGGTCCTGCGCGAGGTCGACGCCCGCGCCCTGTGGCAGAAGGTGCTTGAGCTGCGCCTGCAGACTGGCGAGCCCTATCTGGTGTTCTCCGACAGCGTGAACCGCGCCATGCCGGCCCACCAGCGCGAGCTGGGCCTGAAGGTGCGCCAGTCGAACCTGTGCAGCGAGATCATGCTGCACACCGGCACCGACCACCTGGGCAACGAGCGCACCGCCGTCTGCTGCCTGTCGTCGGTCAACGCCGAGACCTTCCTGGAGTGGCGCGACCACCCGACGTTCATCGAGGACGTCATGCGCTTCCTCGACAACGTCCTGCAGGACTTCATCGATCGCGCGCCGGACGCGGCCTCGACGGCCGCCTACGCCGCCATGCGCGAGCGCTCGGTGGGCCTGGGCCTGATGGGCTTCCACTCGTTCCTGCAAAGCCAGAACGTGCCGTTCGAGAGCGCCCTGGCCAAGAGCTGGAACATGCGGATGTTCAAGCACCTGCGCCGCGAGGCCGACAAGGCCAGCATCGCGATCGGCGAGGAGAAGGGCCCCTGCCCCGACGCAGCTGACCGCGGTTCGATGGAGCGCTTCTCGCACAAGCTGGCCATCGCCCCGACCGCCTCGATCTCGATCATCTGCGGCGGCACGTCGGCGGGCATCGAGCCGATCCCGGCCAATATCTACACCCACAAGACCCTGTCGGGCTCGTTCGCGGTGAAGAACCCCTATCTGGAGAAGCTGCTCGAGGAGAAGGGCCAGAACACCGACACGGTGTGGGGCTCGATCCTGGAGCACGAAGGCTCGGTCCAGCACCTGGACTTCCTGACCCAGGACGAGAAGGACGTCTACAAGACCGCCTTCGAACTGGATCAGCGCTGGGTGATCGAACTGGCCGCGGACCGCACGCCGGAAATCTGCCAGAGCCAGTCGGTCAACGTCTTCCTGCCGGGCGACGTCGACAAGTGGGACCTGCACATGCTGCACTGGACCGCCTGGGAGCGCGGCGTGAAGTCGCTGTACTACCTGCGCTCCAAGTCGGTGCAGCGCGCGGCCTACGCCGGCGCCGAGGACAAGGCCGAGAAGACCGCCGAGGGCTTCGACGTTCCCGAGAAGACCGACTACGACGAGTGCCTGGCCTGCCAGTAAGGCTAGCCGGCCTCCTCAAAAGACCAAGACGGCGGCGCGATGCGGATCGCGCCGCCGTTTTTCATTTCCGCTGCGCGGAACCCGACCATCCCCCGGCGGTTCACCACGTGCGCTTTCGTCACGGTGGACAGACCGCAGGAAGCGCGTAGGCTGATCTTCCGTGAGGATTGGGGAATCCGAGGATGCGGACCGCTGGGGAGCGTACCGTCCTGTGTCTAACGGCCTTTCTGGCCGTGGGACTGGCTTATGCCGGAAACGCTTGCGCGGCCCAGAAGGCTGGCAAGGCGCCCGTCGACAAGTACGCCTCCCCCGCCGCCGCGCCGAGCTTCCAGGTCAAGCCCGAAAGCCTGCGCCCGCTGAACCCCGCCGCCGGCTTCATCGCCTACGACAGCGACGCGATCGAGCTGGCTCTGGAGGGCGGCTTCGCCCTGCCGCCGAGCGCCGCCGGCGGCGATGTCCGCCTCCTGGACGCCGACCGCTACTACGAGGGCGTCGGCCCCGTCAGCTGGCGCTCGAACGCCTTCAGCCACCAGGCCCAGCCGGGCGGCCCGATCGACTCGGTGCGCGTCTCGATGGCCGGCGCCGCGCCGACCGCGGCCTACGCCCCGCTGACCCTTTCCCGCCCCGACGCCTATGAGCTGCGCGAGGTCGATGTGACCGTCACGCGCGGCTGGCCCTCGGCGGTCATGCTGTCGGGCGGCAAGTACGCCCTGGATGTCACGCCGCACGCGGGCCTGGGCTTCGGCGGCGCCGGCGGCTCGGCCGAGGCCGGCGCCACGGTGCGCCTGGGCAAGAAGAAGAACATGGGCGACCGGGTGACGGACGCGCTCGGCGTGCGCGAAGGCGACACGGCCTTCGGGACGCGCGGACGCTGGTACATCTACGCCGCCGCCAGCGGCCGGGCCGTCGGCTTCAACATGCTGCGCGGCCAGAACGGCGACTGGAGCCGCGCGGGCCTGACCCAGGATGCGACCAGCCGCCTGATCGGCGACAGCCAGGCCGGCGTCGCCTGGCGCAAGGGGCCGATGCAGGCCTCGCTGGGCTATATCCACCGCGAGATCAAGGCCAAGGAAGGCATCATGGGCCTGGCGACCCAGAAGGACGACGTGGTCGCCCTGTCGTTCAGCCTGAAGCCTCACTGGTAGAGACCCGCGTCTATTGGGCCAAAACGCCTATTAGGCTTGTGTTTCCGGCCGCTTTCATGCAGCAAGCGCCCCACCTGTCCACTGCCCCAGCGAGACCATGAGCGAGAGCGAGCCCCCGCGCCGCAAGACCCTGAGCCTCAAGAGCCCGGTCGCCGCCCCCGGCGGACCGCCGCCTCTTGAGCGCATGGTCAAGCCGTCGGCCCGCACCACCGTGTTCACGCCGTCGGCCGCCCCGCCGCCGCCAGCACCGCCCCCCGCGCCCGTCGGCGACTGGAAGTGCAAGCCGTGCGGCACGCGCTTCGACCCGCCCGCCGAGCTGGCCGACGAGGACTATGTCCGCTGCCCCTCGTGCAACGCGCGCCTGGGCCTAGCGTCCGACTTCCGCGCCGACCCGCCGAACGTCGCCAAGCTGCGCGCGCGCTGGCTGAAAAAGGCTTAAGGGGTGCTCGCTTCGCGACAAGCACTCCTATCGCGTCCCCTTCCTGATAGCTCAGGAGCAATGATGCGCTATCACTCTACGGAACGACGCCCCTACAGCGCGGAAGCCTAGCAGAGCCCGGCTCAATCTGGAGCTTTTTACGTATTGACTCCACCTAAAATTGATCGACACTCTCGATTAATCACTTAGGGAGACCAAAATGCTCAAAGCCGCAGCCGCGCTAGATGTCTTCCTAGATTATACGTATATCGATATTGGCACGCTAAATTACAACGGGCTCGATAAATCATCATACGAACAGTACGAAACTCAAGCCACATCATCAACTGTAGTTTCAGAAATCGTAATTATAGGTTGAAGACCACCTGAGTGGCCGAGCACAAACCTCCCGGTGGGGAGTATTGCTTTCGAAGACGGCTACTACGGAATTTTTCGGACGCTGCCGGATGGAACACCAAATCCCAACTTCTCGTACCAAGAGCAGAACGACCACATTATCAGCATTGATGTGAGTGCGGCCAATACACCGGCTGCGGTTCTTACGCTTCTTCGACTGGCTCCCGCCGTTGCGCTGCTCAGCTACAAGATCAGCTACATCGGCGAAACACAGCAAATCAATACCAGCTACGGCCAAGTGAGGACCGGCGAGGTCCAGTCCATATGGAATGAGATAAACATCAAAATCGTGGATAATATCGCACGAACGGCCAATGCCGATGCCGCAATGGTTTGGGGTACCCAGCCAGACGGCACCTACGGGCCTACAATGCTAATAACGCCCAATATACTGAATACATATGCCGGCCCAAGCTTCTCGGGCGATAGCGGGATTAACTACCTATTGACGCACGAGATTGGCCACATGACACCCCCCGGCAACCAAGCATTCAACACTTACTTCGGCGCCTATCTAAGCGTTGGGGGGGGCAAAATACGGTCGCAAACTGGAACAATGAGCCAGCAAACCCCTGGCGCGAGCAGGTAGAACATATAGTGAATAATATCGGCATCAATATCGCTAACTATGTCGGCCTTCCAGTATATCAAGATCCAACTTACGGGTGGTGATCAATGCTGCCCCCTACAGCCCCACAGACTGAAGTACAATTAGTTCAAGCGGCACCGCTACGGCATATCGCGCCGTCGGAACTAGGCCTAGCCGTCGAGAGCTCGAAGGCGGTCCAATATCTCGACGGCGTCGTCGTTGATGCGCCCGCGCTGCGCGGATTGAAGATCAAGACGCTCGTGCGCACGCAATCGGCTCGGCTGGAGAACGGCCGTGTGCTCCACTGGTCGGTGCGGGGCGACCTGCGCCATATCGAGAGCCTGACCTTCGCGCCGCCCGCCTCGCCAGAAGACGCCGAGCGCGCCTGGCAGGTTCCAGCGAATGCGCCTTCCGACGACGCAGCAGAAGCGGAATTCAAGGGCGGCCAGCTGCTCAGCGGCGTCGAAACACGAGGTCACTTCATCGGAGCTTGGCGATGCGGGGCGTCCAACCAGGCTCAAATCGCTATAGCGGACCCACGCCCCCAAGGCGGATGGTCGCCAGCGCGTCTTCTCGCGACAGTGAACTACCGGTTCGACTTGATCGGGTCGGAACCCATCATCCACGAACAAGGCGCGCCCATCGTGCTTGTCCGCCTCGATCCGGATGGACTGTTCCACTACGCCCGCTTCTACTGGTCCCCCACCGAGAGTATCGCGGCCAAGCCAAGCACGCCCTAAGGCTCGAGCTGTGCTCCGGCGCTGATCGGCTCTTCGCGGATCATCACGCCCGTGCCAGCCGTCGGCGAGGCGGCCAGCGGCTTCTTGAACAGGCCGCGCCACAGACTCTGCTCCTCCACCGCGCTGGTCCAGGCGGTTCCGGCCATGGCCTGTTCGACGCCGGCGTCATAGATGCCCTTCATCAGGCCGGTGTCGAACTTCATCATGTTGAAGCCCTCGAAGCTGCCCGGGATCGAGGCGACCGATAGCGGCAGGTTGTGACGCGTGCAGAAACCGGCCGCCACGCTGAGGGCCTGGCGGTACGAGAACCGCAGCATGGTGTCGAAGCTGCGGCTCATGATCGAGGCCACGCCCGGCGGGGTCGACTGGGTGGCCGGATCCAGCACCGTATTGACGATCACATGCACCCGGCCGCGCCGGAAACGGGGGCCGAGGTTGCGCCAGTGCAGCAGGGCGTCGGGCATCAGGAACAGCGGCGCGGCGACGCCGCCGTCGACATGCATCTCCTGGTGCGGCCGGCCGTCCACCTCGACGTCGATCAGCTTGGGCGGGAAGATGCCGGGCACCGAGGACGAGGCGACCAGCAGGGTGCGGAACAGCTTCAGGGCCTCCTCGCCGCCCCGGACGGCGATCTCGCCGAGATCCCAGACGACGGCCCGCTGGCTGTCGAGATTGGTCGTGGCGATCAGCAGCCGCCGGCCCTTCAGGTGTTCGGCCGCCACCGCCTCGACCATCTCGCCGTCGACGAAGGTCTCGACCAGGCGGTCCAGCGACTCGCCCTTGAAGATGCTGGGCCCAAGCGCCGAATTCAGCCGCCGCAGGCTGAGCAGCTCGGCCGCGTGGCCGCCGACATAGGCGTCGGTCAGGCGCTCGTCCCAGGCCGAGCCCAGGAAGGCCAGCGGGGCGATCAACGCGCCGGTGCTGACGCCGGTGACGATGGCGAAGCCGGGGCGGCGTCCCGCCTTGGAAAGGCCGGTCAGCACGCCCGCGCCATAGGCGCCGCCCGCCGCGCCGCCGGACAGCGCTAGAATGTTGAACTCGTCCCGGCTGAGCAGCGAGCGCATCGGCGCCAGACGATCGGCGGCCTGGCGCAGGGCGTCGTCGGCCTGGTCGACGCTGAGGCGCACGCCCGGGAAGCCGACGGCCTCGACGTGACGGTCGTTGGGCGGAGCCGGCAGCCGCTTGCCGCGCAGAGGATCGGTCCGGAAGAAGCCCTGTAGGCTGGCCTTGCCGGAAAGATCCTTGTCCACGCCGCTCTCCAGGCCTTACCGCGCGCCGGCCAGCACGACACCCACCAGCACCGCGGCGTAGTGCAGCCCCGCGCCGCCGATGACATGGCCATGCCAGATGGCGCGCCGGAACTTCAGCCGCCGCATCAGGTAGAAGATTGTGCCGGTCGAATAGACGAGGCCGCCGATGGCCAGCAGCAGCAGGGCCACCCATGACAGCCCGTCGATCATCGGCTTGATGGCGACCAGCACCAGCCAGCCCAGGGCCAGGTACAGGCCGACCCAGAAGCGCTTGTCCAGGCCCGGCAGGAACAGCTTGGCCAGCACGCCGACGCCGGCGACGGTCCACACCGCCGTGGTCATGCCGATGGCCCACCAGCCATGCAGGTTCTGGGTCGTGAAGGGCGTGTACGAGGCGGCGATCATCACGAAGATGCCCGCGTGGTCGAAGCGGCGCAGCAGCGGGCGCCAGCGGGCTTTGGCGAAGTTGTAGGCCGTCGACAGCGACAGCATCAGGATCAGGCCGACGGTGTAGATGCTGACCGCCGCGACCTGCTTGAGGTTGCCGAGCCCGAACGCCAGGCCCAGCAGGATGCCGCCGCCCAGCAGGGCGCAAGCCAGGCCCGCCAGGTGCACGATCAGGTCCGCGCACTTGGCCCCTGGCGTCGGATAATGCGTCGCCGCCGGCTCGCGCGCGACGAGGTCGGTCGTTTGGGTGGTCGTGTCCATGGCCCCGCTCTGTCCGGATGCAGTACGCCCGAACGGTAAGTTCGTTCCGTGACATATAAGCGTCGATCACTGTGGCCGCGAAAGGGCCGCGGCGACACGATCGGCCACGAAAACGCGCTTCAGGTCAAAAGGCCGCGGGCGCCGTCGAACATGAGCTTGCCGCCGACCACGACCAGCAGGACGTAGATCACCTTGTAGAAGCCCTCGGCCGGCACGCGCCGCACCAGCCAGACGCCGGCCCAGGTCGAGGCGATCGCCAGCGGCGCCAGCACGCCGGCGGTGGCCAGGACCTTGGGCGTGAACTGGCCCAGGGCGACATAGGCCGGGACCTTCATCCAGTTCACGACGGCGAAGAAGATGGCGCTGGTGCCGATGAAGGCGTCGCGCGGCAGGCGGCGCGGCAGGACGTAGATCTGGAACGGCGGACCGCCGGCGTGGGCGATCTGGCTGGTGAAGCCCGCCGCCGCGCCGCACAGAGCCCCGAACCAGGGCCGCCCCGGGGTCGCCTCGACCTGCTCGGCGACCTTGACCGCTCGCTCGGCCCACAGGCGCTGCAGGGCGAACGCGACCGAGATCACCCCCACCGCCAGCTCGACCGCCGCCTCCTTGACGAAAGCGGCCAGGGCCCAGCCCAGGAAGATGCCCGCCGCGGCGGCGGGCAGCATCAGGACCAGCAGCCCCCTGTCCCAGCTTTTCCGGAAGGCCCAGACGCTGACGACGTCCTGGATCAGCAGGATCGGCAGCACGATCGAGGCGGCCATGACCGGCGAGACCGCCAGGGCCATCAGCGGCACGGCGACCACGCCGATCCCCGCGAAGCCGCCCTTGGCCAGGCCCAGCAGGATCACGGCCGGAATGGCCACGGCGTAGAACAGCGGATCGGTCAGCATGGGGCGGTGTTACAGCCTCCGCTTCCTGGGCCCAAGACATCACGCCAAAGAGAAAGGGCCCGGCGTCGCCGCCGGGCCCTCCCAAGTCTTACAGTCGTCGTCGATCTTAGAAGTTGATCGAGATCGTCGAACGACGGTTCAGCGGTTCCTTCACGCCATCGCCGGTGGCGACGGCCGGAGCGCTTTCACCCTTCCAGTCGACGCCCAGGACGTCCTTGGCGACGCCTTGCGAGACCAGAGCGTCGGCGACGGCCTTGGCGCGGCGTTCCGACAGCTTGATGTTGTACTTCGGCGAACCCGAGGTGTCGGTGTGGCCGACAACGATGATCTTGGTCGCGTGACCATCGTTGGCGTACTTCGCGGCTTCCGTGACCACCGATTGCGCTTCCGGCGTCAGGACCGATTGGTCGAACGGGAAGTACACAATGAACTCACGCGCCTCGAAGGCCGGCGGCGGCGGAGGCGGCGGCGGCGGCGGGGGAGGCGGCGGGGGCGGAGGAGGCGGCGGCGGGGGCGGCGGCGGCGGCGGGGGAGGCGGCGGGGGCGACGCGAACGAGTAGCGCAGGCCCACGGTCACCGACTGGTCCTTGTACTGACCAGAGAAGGCGCCCGGCTGAATGCCGCTGGAACCGGTCGACTGCCAAGCATGCTCGGCGCCGGTGATGTAGCGGTAGGTGAAGTCGATCTTCAGCTTGTCGGTCGCCTTGATCGAGGCGCCGGCGATGGCCTGCCAAGCGACGGCCAGATCGTCATCGTCCACCGTCAGGTTCTGGACGGCGGCGTTCGACGCGCTGACGACGCCGACGTTGCTGAACTGACCCAGGGTCTTGACGTCGAGACGGTTGATGCCGACGCCAGCGCCGACGAACGGGTTGAACCAGGCGCCCGGCGCGAAGTCGTACAGGACGTTCGCCATCAGGGTCCAGGAATCGATCGAACCATCCGGAGCGCCGCAGGTCGGGGCTTGGAGGGTGCGGGTCACGCCCGGCGTGCAGAGGGCGGTCGGCGTGCGGACGCCAGGACCGCGGACGCCCTTCAGGTCGCCCGGACGGTAGCCGCCTTCAACTTCGGCGCGCCAGTGCGGGTTGAATTGGTAGCCCAGACGCACGAAGCCGGTCCAGTCGCTGTCCGTCTTCCACGCCCAGTGCGCGGGAACGCCGTCGACGACGGCCGCGTCCGACTCGGTCTTCAGCGATTGCGGCGAGTGATAACCAAGGTCGACCGCGCCGTACCAGCCGGTCTCTTGGGCCGAAACGCCCGACGCGGCGAACACCGCGGCCAGAGCAGCTCCCGCCAGGAGGTTGAGTTTCATTTTTGAAGAGCCCTCTATTGCCCTGCCCAGGCTCGGTAACCCGAGCCTAGCGCTGTTATACCAAGGCGAACGCCACGGGAAAGTGTCGGCGAAGACACACTCGACAGGTTTCGCCCCCCCTGATTTTTCAAGGGAAAGCTCCACAAGACCGCCCCTCAGAATCGCTTCCGAGCATGTCCGCCGGACTCCACGGATGTGAAGCGTCAGCTTTTGCTGGGTTCGCACGTGAAACGATTGCGCGCAAGGTTCGCGGACAGGAAAAGACCAAGCATTCGCAAATCGTCGCCCAAAATCCTCACTCTTCGCGATCCCCGCCGGAGCCGAGCTCAGGAAATGCGAACAGCCAGGACCGCCCCCTCGCTAGGCCTTCGCCGTCACGAGCCAGCAGGCGGACGCCATCGTCGCCGCGCCGTTCGGGGCGAGGGGAGCGAGCGCCTCCGCGACGGCGGCCTCGACCTGGCGCCGTAAACCCTCGTCCGCCGTCTTCAGGATCGGATTCAGGGGCCCGACCCGCAGGCTCATGGTCATCAGCTCGTCGAACGACAGCGGACTGGCGACGTCCAGCGGCGTGATCGCCGCCTCTCGCCAGCCGCTGGCGGCCAGGACCGTCCGGATGCGGTCTGGATCGGCGAAGGCGAAGCGGCCCGGCGCGTCCTTCTGGAAGCGCGGCGGCTCGGCGAGAAATGGCGCGGCCGCCCGCAGCGGGATCAGCGCCAGCGGGTTGTCCTCGGGCGAGCGCCACGCGGCGAAGGCTAGGCGTCCGCCCGGCTTCAGCGCCCGACGCAGGTTGGCGAAGGCGGCGACGGGATCAGGAAAGAACATCACCCCGAACCGCGAGATGACCGCATCGAACACGGGATCGAAGGCGTGGGTCTGGGCGTCGGCCAGTAGAAACTCGACGCCTTCAAGGCCGTCCTCTCCCGCCCGCCGGCGGGCCAGTTCGGTCAGGGCGCCAGAGATATCGACGCCGACCGCGCGCCCCGTCGGTCCCGTCCGCCAAGCGGCGGCGAAGGTCGTCGCGCCGGCGCCGCAGCCGACATCCAGCACCGACTCGCCATTGACCAGCTTGGCCGCCTCGACCACCGCCTCCGCGATCGGCGCCATCACCCGGTCCAGCAGCGCCTGATGCTCGACCCAGACCTGACCGGCGCGGTCCCAATAGGCCGCCATGTCGCGTTCGGCGCTCGTGCTCATCGTCTTCTCCTCGCGCCCGAAGCGGTGTGAGACCTACCGCAGCGACGCGTCCCGCAGGCGCCGGCGCTTGCCGCCCAGGGCGTCGGGGCGATTGAGCTTCTTGCGGTACTCGTCGCGGCGTTCGTGGATCGAGGCGATCACGAGGCCCATCGGCACGCCGATGTCGACCAGCACGGCTTCGGACAGCTGCAGCGAGGCCTCGATAGTCTCGGGCACCGCGTCGGTGGCGCCCAGTTCGTAGAGGCGCGCGGCGTGGCGGGCGTCGCGGGCGCGGGCGACGATCGCCAGGTCCGGACGCGCGCCGCGCGCGGCGGCGACCACCGCCTCGGCCGCCTCGGGCGCGTCCATGGTCACGACCACCGCGCGGGCGGTGGCCAGGCCGCAGCGCTCCAGCAGCTCCACGCGGGCGGCGTCGCCATAATAGATGCGGCGGTCGTCGCGGCGGCCCTGCTCGACCAGGCGCGCGTCGCGCTCGATCGCGATCCACGGCAGGTCGTGGCGGCCCAGCATGTCGCCGACCAGCTTGCCGACCCGGCCATAGCCGATCACCAGCACCTGGCCGGCCGGCTCGGGACCGACGCGATCGGGCTCGCCCGTCGGCGCTTCGTTGACCGGCGGCGGCGCGCCCTTGCGTCCCAGGCGCGCCCCCAGGGCCGCGAGGCCCGGGATCAGGAACATGGTCAGGGTCGCCGAGACCAGGACCGCCTGACCGATGGCCGGCGAGACGACCTTGGCCCCCATGGCGTTGTCCAACAGCACGAAGGCGAACTCGCCGCCGGCCGCCAGGATCAGCGCGGCCTCGATCGCCGCCTTGCGGCCCAGGCCCATCAAGAGCCCGATGCCGAACACGACGACCGCCTTGACCACCAGCAGGCCAACCGCCGTCCCCAGGATCACCGCCGGCTTGACCACCAGCAGCGACAGGTCGAGGCGGATGCCCAGCGACACGAAGAACAGGCTGAGTAGCAGGCCCTTGAACGGCTCGATCTTGACCTCGACCTCGTGGCGGTACTCGGTCTCGGCCAGCAGGATGCCGGCGACGAACGCGCCCAGCGCCATCGACAGGCCCGACATCTGACTGACCAGGCCCGCGCCGATGATCACCAGCAGGCAGGCGGCCATGAACATCTCTTCGCTCTTGGCCTTGGCGACGGACTTCAGCATCGGCCGCAGGGCCACGCGGCCAACCAGGACGATCACGCCAAGGCCCAGGGCGGCGGGCGCCAGCGACAGCAGGTCGGTGAGCTTGAAGTCGCCGTGGCCGCGTCCGACGATCGCCAGGGTGATCAGGATCGGCGCGACGGCCAGGTCCTGGAACAGCAGCACCGAGAAGGTGGCGCGGCCGCCCTCGGAATGCAGTCGCCGCCGCTCGGCCAGGACCGGCACGGCGATGGCGGTGGACGACAGGGTCAGGGCCGCGCCGATGGCCAGCGCCGCCGCCGGCGGCTGGCCCAGCAGCATGGCGCCGGCCGCCAGGACCAGCGAGCAGCCGATCACCTGGGCCGCCCCCAGGCCGAAGACCAGCTT
This sequence comes from Caulobacter sp. X, assembly GCF_002742635.1. NCBI lineage: Bacteria > Pseudomonadati > Pseudomonadota > Alphaproteobacteria > Caulobacterales > Caulobacteraceae > Caulobacter > Caulobacter sp. X. Next base: position 2,089,860 of record NZ_PEGF01000001.1, read on the forward strand.
GCGCATCAGCCGCAGCCGCTCCCACGACAGCTCCAGCCCGATCATGAACAGCAGGAAGACGACCCCGAACTCGGCCAGCTGGGCGATCTCGTCGGGCTTGTCGACGGTGACGTAGTCCAGCCAGGGCGCGGCGTGGATGAAACGGCCCAGGCCGAACGGTCCCAGGATCACCCCCGCCAGCAGATAACCCAGGATGGTGTTGATCTTCAGGCGCTTGAAGATCGGCGCGACGATGCCGGCGGTCGCCAGGAACAGGACCAGGTCCTTGTAGTTCGCCGCCGAAACCTCGTGCTCCATGCGCCCGCCCCTCGCCTCTCTTAGATTGGCCGTTTGAACCGGACGCCGGGCCCGGCCTCGTCCGCCATGATCAGGCTCACGCCGGCCGCTTCGATCGCGTCGATCAGCAGCCGTTCGGTGCTATGATGCAAGGCGTGGCGCTCGGTCTCGAAGTCCTTGACCGTGCTGCGCGAAACGCCCGCCCGGTCGGCGAGTTCTCCCTGCGACCAGTTGATCAGACCGCGGGCGGCCCGGCATTGCGCCGGAAGGAGAATTTTTGCGTGCGGCATCTAGCGGCCTCGGGCATCGTCACCCATATTGGTTGAGTACGCCCGAAAAGCATGACCGTCAAGGAGGACGTTTGCACCATACCTCGCTGATCGCCACCATCGTCGCGGGCCTGGGACTGGCCTTCGTCTTCGGCGCCGTCGCCAACCGGCTGAAGCTGCCGGTGCTGGTCGGCTATCTGCTGGCCGGGGTGCTGGTGGGGCCGTTCACGCCTGGCTACGTGGCCGATCAGGAGCTGGCCCCGCAGTTGGCCGAGATCGGCGTGATCCTCTTGATGTTCGGGGTTGGCCTGCACTTTTCGATGAAGGACCTGATGGCGGTGAAAAACATCGCCGTCCCCGGCGCGGTGGTGCAGATCGGCGCCGCGACGGCGATGGGCCTCGGCTTGGCGGTGGCCCTAGGCTGGAGCGTCGGCGCGGGCGTGGTGTTCGGCCTGGCCCTGTCGGTCGCCTCGACCGTGGTGCTGTTGCGGGCCCTGCAGGAGCGTCGGCTGATCGAGACCGGACGCGGCAAGATCGCGGTGGGCTGGCTGATCGTCGAGGACCTGGCCATGGTGCTGGCGCTCGTCTTGCTGCCGGCCCTGTCAGGCGTGCTGGGCGGCGAGGCGGCGACGACCAGCGGCGGCGGGGTGCTGGGCGCTTTCGCCCTGACCATCGGCAAGGTCGCAGCGTTCGTGGCCCTGATGCTGATCGTCGGCCGGCGGGTGATCCCCTGGATCCTGCACCGCATCGCCCACACCGGCTCGCGCGAGCTGTTCCGCCTGGGCGTGCTGGCGATCGCGCTTGGCGTGGCGTTCGGCTCGGCGGCCCTGTTCGGCGTGTCGTTCGCGCTGGGGGCCTTCTTCGCCGGCATGATCATGGCCGAGAGCGAGCTCTCCCAGCAGGCCGCCAACGAGACCCTGCCGCTGCGCGACGCCTTCGCGGTGCTGTTCTTCGTCTCGATCGGCATGCTGTTCGATCCGATGGTGCTGCTGCGCGAGCCGCTGGCCGTGCTGGCGACCCTGCTGATCATCGTGGTGGGCAAGTCGATCGCCGCCCTGATCATCGTCCGCGCCTTCAAGCGGCCGATGAGCACGGCCCTGACCATCTCGGTCAGCCTGGCCCAGATCGGCGAGTTTTCCTTCATCCTGGCGGGCCTGGGCGTGTCGCTGAAGCTGCTGCCCGAGGCCGGCCGCGACCTCGTGCTGGCCGGCGCCATCCTGTCGATCCTGGTCAACCCGCTTCTGTTCGCCATCCTCGACAAGGTCTTGCCGGGCATGATCGCCAAGGAGGCCAAGGCCCGGGGCGAGGCTCCCCCGGCCTCGGCCGCCGCCCAGCCGCACGCGGTGCTGGTGGGCTACGGCCGGGTCGGCAAGGCCGTGGCCGAGGGCCTGAAGGGCCGCACGCCGCTGGTCGTGATCGAGGACGACGTCGAGCGCGCCGAGGACCTGCGCCGCGCCGGCTTCGAGACCGTCGGCGGCAACGCCGTGAAGGCCGAGGTTCTGCTCCAGGCGGGACTCGACAAGGCCACCCACCTGTTCGTCGCCGTGCCCAACCCGTTCGAGGCCGCGCGGATCATCGAACAAGCCCGCGCCGCCAATCCGAAAGCCCTGATCGTCGCCCGCGCCTATACGGACAACGACGTCGCCCTGCTCAAGCAGATGGGCGCCGCCCACGCCCTGATCGGCGAGGAGGAAATCGCCAAGGGCATGCTGGCCAGAGCGCCGCGCAAAGCGGCGGCGGCCACGGCCGGCGGCCACTGAGGATGTGAATTTTGCTGGTCATGACGCCCCTCGCCCGCTAACGCGGCGTCATGATCCAGCCACACGCCTCGGGCGGCTACATCCTTGAAGAACTGTCGGTCGGCATGACGGCCGAGAAGCACGTGACCGTCACCGAGGAGCGCATCGGCCTGTTCGCCGAGGCGTCGGACGACTTCAACCCCGTCCATATCGACGAGGCCTACGCCGCCAAGACCGCCTACCGCGGCCGGATCGCCCACGGGCTGCTGTCGGCCTCGTTCGGCTCGGCCGTGGTCGGAACGATCCTGCCGGGCGCCGGCTCGATCTATCTGTCGCAGACCCTGGCCTTCCATCGGCCGGTGCGGATCGGCGACGTCGTCACCGCCCGCGCCACCGTCGCGGCGATCGACGAGGTCAGCGCCCGGGTCACCCTGCGTTGCGAGGCCCTGGTCGGCGAGGACCTGATCATGGACGGCGAGGCGATCGTCCGCGTCCCCCGCCGCCGGCGCCCCGCCAAGGCCTGACGCTCTCCCCGGATTGGGGCGCCCAGGGGCAAAAGTTTCCGTAACGACGATCGTCGGAATCCCTGTCGACGCGAACGCCCGCGCGAGCGTGGCGGGCGCCGCATATCCATGCGAAGACCGGCTATCGCCGAACATGAACTTTTTTTAAGGGAGCAAAAATTTCACCCCGTTGCAGATTGCCGCCGGCTCACACCAACGGATGCGATTTCCATGAAAAGAGTTTTGTTCGGCGCTGCGGCGATTGCGGCCCTGTCTCTGTCGGCTTTCGGGGCGCAGGCCCACGAACAGCACGCCTGCATCGACGACGCCTGCGTGATGCAGTCCATCCTGCCCTTCGCCCCCAATGGCGCGGCCGAGGGCGCCGCCGCTGGCGACGCGACGTCGCTGGAGTCCCCGCGCTACGGGACCTGGGGCTTTGATATCTCGGGCATGGACACCACCGCCAAGCCCGGCGACGACTTCTACAAGTTCGCCAATGGGACGTGGGACGCCAAGACGGTGATCCCTTCGGACCGGACCCGCTACGGCAACTTCGACAAGCTGGCCGAACTCTCCGAACTCCGCACCCGCGCGATCATCGAGTCCGCCGCCGCCGACAAGGCCGCCACCGGCGAGAAGGCCAAGATCGGCGCCGCCTATCGCGCCTTCATGGACGAGGCCACGATCGAGAAGCTGGACTCCAAGCCGATCCAGCCGTGGCTGGACGGCGTCAAGAAGGTCAAGACCAAGGACGAGTTCACCGCCCTGATGGGCAAGAGCTCGACCACGCCCTACGCCGACCTGATCAGCCTGGGCATCTCGGTCGACGCCAAGAACCCGCAGCGCTACGCCGTCTACGCCGGCACCGGCGGCACCAGCCTGCCCGACCGTGACTACTATCTGGACGCCAAGTTCGCCGACAAGAAGGCCGCCTACCTGGTCTATGTCGAGAAGATGCTGACCCTGGCCGGCTGGCCCAAGCCCGCCGAGAACGCCAAGGCGGTCGTCGATTTCGAGACCAAGCTGGCCGAGGCCTCGTGGACCCGCGTCGAGCGCCGCAACCGCGACAAGACCTACAATCCCGCCACCCTGGCCGAGCTGCAGGCGATGACGCCGGGTTACGACTGGAACCGCTACCTGGTCGGAACCGAGCTGCCGAAGCTGGACCGCGTCATCGTCACGACCAACACCTCGTTCCCCAAGTACGCCAAGATCTACGCGGAAACCCCGCTGGAGACCCTGAAGGCCTGGCAGGCGTTCAAGGTGACCGACGGCGCCGCCCCGATGCTGTCCAAGCGCTTCGCCGACGCCCAGTTCGAGTTCCGCAACAAGACCCTGGCCGGCCAGCCCGAGCAGCGTCCGCGCTGGAAGCGCGCCGTCGCCCAGGTCAACGGCATGCTGGGCGAGGCGGTCGGCAAGGAATATGTCGCCGCCTACTTCCCGCCGGAGTCCAAGGCCAAGATGCTGTCGCTGGTCGGCGACATCCGCACCGCCCTGAAGACCCGCATCGACAACCTCGACTGGATGGGCGCCGAGACCAAGGTCAAGGCCCAGGACAAGCTCAGCAAGTTCACCGTCAAGATCGGCTATCCCGACAAGTGGCGCGACTACTCCAAGCTGGAGATCAAGGAAGACGACGCCTACGGCAACATGATCCGCACCGGCGCGTGGGACTACCGCCACGACGTCGAGCGCCTGAACCAGCCGGTCGACAAGACCGAGTGGGGCATGACCCCGCAGACGGTCAACGCCTACTACAACTCGGTCAACAATGAGATCGTGTTCCCGGCCGCCATCCTGCAGGCGCCGTTCTTCCACCCGGACGCCGATCCGGCCATCAACTACGGCGGCATCGGCGGCGTGATCGGCCACGAGATCGGCCACGGCTTCGACGACCAGGGCCGCAAGTCCGACGGCGACGGCGTGCTGCGCGACTGGTGGACGGCGGAAGACGCCGCCAAGTTCAACGCCCAGGCCGACAAGCTGGGCGCCCAGTACTCGGCGTTCGAGCCCTTCCCGGGCGTGCACGTCAACGGCAAGCTGACCATGGGCGAGAACATCGGCGACATGGCCGGCCTGACCCTGGCGCTCGAGGCCTATCACGTCTCGCTGCACGGCCAGCCGGCCCCGGTGCTGGACGGCTTCACCGGCGACCAGCGCATCTATCTGGGCTGGGCCCAGGTGTGGCGCGGCAAGTCGCGCGAAGACGCCCTGAAGCAGCAGATCGCCAGCGATCCGCACTCGCCGGGCTACTATCGCGTCAACGGCACCATCCGGAACCAGCCCGGCTGGTACTCGGCCTTCGACGTCAAGCCGGGCGACAAGCTGTACGTCGCGCCGGAAGACCGCGTGAAGATCTGGTAGTCTCCAGAGCCTGACGCGTTGCGCTAGAGGGCCGGTGAGCGATCACCGGCCCTTTTCCGTTTCAGGCTCTTTAGAAGGGCGGCTTGGGGAAGGCCCGGCCGTCCGCCTGGGCGGCCGGCGCGCCCTTGACCGCATTGGCGTAGATCGCGTCTCCAGTCGGCGACAGGGCCAGGACGCGCGCGCCGATCAGGGACGCGGCCAGCACGCCGAGCGTCCACAGCCAGGCCGGATGCGGCCGCCCCCGGACCCGCCAATCGCGCGCCAGGCCGATCAGCGGGAAGATCACCGCCGCCCCGGCCGCGACCTCGAACGCGTAGGGCTTGAGGAACGGCAGCGGCAGGATGCGGCCAAGGCCCGGCCCCATCAGCATCGTGAACGCTCCGACCTGCAGGCGCATGTGCCAGTCGCGGTTGCGCCGCAGGGCGACGGCGGCGACGAACAGGCCGACCGCGCCCAGCAGGGTGGCCGGATTGGCGACCACGAAGTGCTGCGGCTGGAAGAAGAACGGCGTGCGGCCGGCGCGCACCGCCGCCAGGGTCACCAGCGGTCCCAGAACGATCAGCGCCAACATCCAGACCAGCGCCAGCCCGCCCAGCGTCCGGTGCAGGCGCAGAGCCCCGCCGCTCGCCAGCCAGGCCTGGGCGACGACGATCGCCACCCAGCCCATGAACGTCACCGCGTGCAGGTGCACGATCAACGGCGCGCCGAAGCTCGACCGCCCCATGGCCAGTTGCAGGACAAAGCCCGCGACCTCGACCACGGCCATGACCGTGATCAGGTTTCGAAGGAACGCCAGGTCGTTCGGCGGCGTCCGGATTTCGGTGGTGCTCATGCATGTCCCCCGCGCTGCGCGGCCCCCCTCGGGCCAATTCATCTGGCATATCATCGTTATGCCGACTCGGGGGTCATGATTTGGCGACATCGTCGAACACCGGTTGACGACTTCGATGACAAGTGTCAACGTCGACTCGTTGACAACTGTCATCGAGAGGATGCGGTATGAAGATCAGCGCGGCCGAGAGCGTGGTCATGGAGGCTCTGTGGCGGCGGGGAACGCTGACCTCCGAGGCGATCATGGCCGAGGTGTGCGAGCCCCAGGGCTGGACCGAGGGCACCGTGAAGGTGCTGATCAGCCGCCTCGTCAAGAAGAAGGCGCTGGCCGCCCGGGCCGAGGGGCGGCGTTATCACTACTCGCCCCTGCTGACCCGCGAGGCCTATGTCGGCGCCGAGAGCCAGGGCCTGCTGGATCGCCTGTTCGACGGGCGTCTGGCTCCGCTGGTCATGCATTTTTCCCAGAGCGACAAGCTTAGCGACCAAGACATCGCCGAGCTGAAGGCCCTGGTCGAAAGGATCGGCAAATGAGCGCCGGCGTCCTTTCCGAGATCATCGGCGCCAACCTCGCCCTGGCGACCGGCGTCGCGGGCGTGATGGTCCTGCGCGGACCGGTCCGTCGACGCCTGGGGGCGCTGGCCGCCTATCTGCTGTGGCTGACGCCGCCGCTCTGCGCCCTGGCGGCGCTGTCGCCCGCGCCGATCAAGGCCGCGCCCCTGGCCCCGATCGTCGTGTCGACCAGTCAGGCAATCCGCGACGCTGTCCCCGCGGCCTTGGCGAGCCAGGCCGCGACCACCCTGACCTTGCTGACGTGGGCGCTCGGCGCGATCGCCATGGCGACCGCCTTCGCGATCCGCCAGGTCCGGTTCACGCGCTCGATGGGGCCGCTGACGCCGCACGCCCAGGATCCCAGCCTGCTGCAGGGCCGCCATGTCGGGTCCGGCCCCATGGTGCTGGCCAGTCCCTGGCCGCGCATTGTCGTCCCGGCGGACTTCGACGTCCGCTTCAAGGGCGAGGCGCGCGACCTGGTCCTGGCGCATGAGCGCGTCCACCTCGAACGCGGCGACGCCCTGATCAACGCCCTGGTCGCGGCGGCGCAATGCCTGGCCTGGTTCAACCCGCTGGTCCACCTGGGCGCCCATCGCCTGCGCCTGGATCAGGAGATGGCTTGCGACGAGGCCGTGCTCGCCCGCCGCCCGCAAGCCCGCCGGCTGTACGCGGAAACCCTGCTCGACACGCTTCTTGTTCCCCGCGTCGTTCCGTTCGGCTGCCATTGGCCGGCCGGTGGCGCTCATCCCCTGAAGGAGAGACTGGTCATGCTGAACATCCCCGCCAGAAGCCCCGCGCGGAAGGCCGCCGGCCTCGCCCTGGCCGCGCTCGTCGGCCTCGCCGGCGCCGGCGCGGTCTGGGCCGCGGAAGCGCGCCCGGCGCACGCGATCGTCAAGCCCGACTGGGCGGCCAAGCCCACCGCCGACGACCTGGCGCGGTTCTACCCGGCCGGCGCCGTCGCGGCGAACGCCGGCGGCCGAGCCACCATCGACTGCCGAGTCACCGTCGAAGGCCGGCTGACCAAGTGCAAGGTCCTGCAGGAGAGCCCCGGCGATCTCGGCTTCGGGGCGGCCGCCCTGCAACTGGCCGAAACCTTCCAGATGCGGCCCAAGACCCTGGACGGGAAGCCTGTCGCGGGCGGCCAAGTCACGATCCCGATCGTCTTCGCGCCGAAGACCTGACGGTCGATGGACCGACTAACGCCAAGGCCGCCGGGACGCCGGCGGCCCTTTTCGTTCTTATCCGGCGATCATGCCGACCTTGAGATCGGTGGCGGTGTAGACGCATTCGCCATCCGCCAGGAGGCGACCATTGGCCAGGCCCAGGGCCAGCTTGCCGCGTCGGACCTGCCGCAGGCTGATCTCGTAGCGCACCACCTTGACCTCGGGCGTGACGTGGCCGCGAAACTTCACCTCGCCCACGCCGATGGCGCGGCCCTTGCCGGGGGATCCGGACCAGCCCAGCCAGTAGCCGATCACCTGCCACATCGCGTCCAGCCCCAGACACCCCGGCATCACCGGGTCGCCGATGAAGTGGCAGCCGAAGAACCAGAGATCCGGCGTGATATCCAGCTCGGCGGCGACGAAACCCTTGCCGAACTCGCCGCCGTCCAGGCTGATCTGCGTGATCCGGTCCATCATCAGCATCGGCGGCGCCGGCAATTGCGCATTGCCTGGCCCGAAATAGCCGCCCAGGCCTGATTTCAGCAGATCCGCCTTGTCATAGAGATCCTTTGGCGCGTGAAAGTCGTGCGGGTTCGCCAAGACAGTCTCCCCCCGTGTACATTTTCGACGCCTAGCTGCCGATACGCTCGGCGGCCCGTCAAGGTTGAGACGTCATGGCCGCAGACTAAACCTTGCCGCGCACGCGCCGCGCGGTAAAAGACCGGCTCACAGTCGAGGCCCCATGCCCCAGCACGGCCAACAGATCGGACAGACGCCGGACTGGCTTCCGCACGAGCGGCCCTTCCTGCCCGGCTCGCCGTCGACGCCGCATTTCCCGACGCGCTTCCGGATCATCCACGGACTGATCAGCCTGTTGATCGGGGTGACCGGCTCGCTGGGCCAGGCGCTGGTCCAGGTCAACCTGCCCGCCATCCAGGGCTCGCTGGGCCTGACCCCGACCCAGGGCGCGTGGCTGACCACCGTCTACATCATGACCAACATCTCGATGAACCTCTTGCTGGTGAAGTACCGCCAGCAGTTCGGCATCCGCCGGTTCGCCCTGGTGTTTCTCAGCCTCTACACGGTGGCGGCCTTCGCCCACCTGGCGCTCGACAACTTCGCCATGGCCCTGATCCTGCGGGCGATCAGCGGCGTCGGCGCGGCGGCCCTGACGGCCCTGGCCATGTTCTACATGCTGCAGGCCTTTCCCGCCTCGTTCCGGATCGGCGCCCTGGTGCTGGGCGTCGGAGTCTCGCAGCTGGGCTCCCCCCTCGCGCGCGTGATCTCGACCAGCCTGCTGGACGCGGCCTACTGGCACGGCCTCTATGCGCTGGAGGCCAGCCTGGCGGCCCTGTGCCTGGCCGCCGTCTGGCTGTTCCGTCTGCCGATCGGCGTCCGCATCCATGTGTTCGAGGGCGTCGACGCCCTCAGCTTCGCCCTGCTGGGCGGCGGCATGGGCCTGATCGTCGCCGTGCTGGGCCTGGGGCGCATCGTCTGGTGGTTCGAGGCGCCGTGGATCGGCTGGTGTCTGATCGCCGCCGTCCTGCTGCTGGTCGCGGGCGGCGCGCTCGAGCATCGCCGCGCGCACCCGCTGATCGACACCCGCTGGGTCGCCACCGGAGTGTTCCTGCGCTTCTGCCTGAACGTCGCCCTGGTGCGGGTCATCCTGTCGGAGCAGACCGTCGGGGCGGCGGGCCTGATGCAGGCTCTCGGCTTCGCGGCCGAGCAGCAGCGCCTGCTGTACGCCATCGTCCTGGCCGCCACCGCCGCCGGCCTGGTGGTCAGCGCCGCGACCCTGACCCAGAAGACCCTGCCGGCGCAGTTCCTGGGCTCGATCCTGCTGATCGCCATCGCCGCCTTCCTGGACGCGCGATCGACGCCCCAGACGGGACCGGCCGAGCTCTATTTCAGCCAGGCCCTGCTGGCCTTCGCCGCGACCATGTTCCTGGGCCCGTCGTTCATGTTCGGCATCGGCCAGTTGCTGACCCGAGGCCTAGGCTCGATCATCACCTTCTCGGTGATGTTCGGCGTGGCGCAGAACCTAGGCGGTCTGTTCGGCGCGGCCATGCTGGGCACCCTGCAGACCGTGCGGACCCAGCAGCACGCCGTGGGCCTGGCCGAGCGCCTGACCGGCGCGGATCCCGCCGTCGCGGCGACGCTGCAGGCCTATGGCGGCGTCTACGCCTCGACCCAGACCGACCCGGCGCTGCGCGCCGCCGACGCCAGCGTGCTGCTGACCCAGCAGGTGCAGCAGCAGGCCAGCATCCTGGCCTTCAACGACGTCTTCCTGGTGATCGGCGTCGCGGCCCTGCTCCAGTTTCTCTACGCCGGCTTCCTGTTCGCGCGTTTGGCCTTGCGCATGAAGGCTCAGGCCGGCGCCGCGCCCGCCGCGCCAGCTTCCACCATTCCAGCCCGAGAGACCGCATGACCGACGCGACCTCCCCGCCGCCCGGCCCCGCGCCCCAGCCCGAAGACCGCGCCGCATCGGCCGCGGCCCCGCCGGCCCGGCCCAAGCCGCCGAGCGCCTATGCGATCCTGATCACCGCGGCCGTCACCCTGACCGTGATCCTGCTGATCCTGTTCCTGTGGAAGCTTCCGCCGTTCGGGGGCTCGGTGGAGCGGACCGACAACGCCTATGTCCGCGGCCAGGTCACCGTCGTGGCGCCGCAACTGAGCGGCTATGTCGTCAAGGTCATGGCCCAGGACTTCCAGACCGTGCGCAAGGGCCAGCCGCTGTTCGAGATCGACCAGCGCATCTACGCCCAGCGCGTCGACCAGGCCCGCGCCACCCTGGCCGCGCGAGAGGCGGACCTCGCCAACTCGACCCAGGCCCAGGCCTCGCGCGAGGCCGCTCTCAAGAGCCGCGAGGCCGACATCGGCTCGGCCCAGGCCCAGGTCGAGCGGGCCCGCGCCGACATGGCCCGCGTCGCCGACCTCGCCACCGACGGCTCGGTGTCCTTGCGGGAACGCGACCAGGCCCGCGCCGCGCTGCGCGCCGCCGAGGCGACGCTGGCCTCCGCCAAGGCCGGCCGCGAGATCGCCCGCCAGGACATCCGTTCGGTCGGCGTGTCGCGCGAAGGCCTGCAAGCCGCCGTCGCCGCCGCCAAGGCCGCCCTGCGCCTGGCCGAGATCGACCTTTCCAACACCATCGTCGCCGCCCCCGCCGACGGCCAGCTGGGTCAGGTCGGCGTGCGCCAGGGCCAGTGGGTGACCGCCGGCAGCCAGCTGGTTTCGCTGGTCCCGCCGCAGCGTTGGGTGATCGCCAACTTCAAGGAGCGCCAGGCCGGCCGGATGAGTCCGGGCCAGACGGCCAGCGTCACCGTCGACGCCCTGGGCGACCAGCGCTTCACGGGGCGCGTCGAGCAGGTCTCGCCCGCCACCGGCTCGGAATTCAGCATCCTGCCGCCGCAGAACGCCACGGGCAATTTCACCAAGATCGCCCAGCGCCTGCCGGTGCGCATTGTGCTCGACGCCGGGCAGAAGGACCTGGCCCGCCTGCGTCCGGGCATGTCGGTGCAGGCCGAGGTCGACACCGCCGGCAAGGGCCGCCGCTGATGCGCCGCGCCCTGATCGGCCTGGTCAGCCTTGGCGCGCTGGCCGCCTGCGCGACGCCGGGGCCCAAGACCGCCCCGCCGCCCTCGGCCGCCGTCGCGCCGCCGGCGACCTGGCGCGCCGATGCGCCGTCGTCCCAGGACGCGGCCGCCGCCGAGTGGTGGAAGGCGTTCGGCGATCCGCGCCTGTCGGACCTGGTCGCCGCCGCCCTGGCCTACAACGCCGACCTCGGCGCGGCCGAGGCGCGGGTGCGCGAAGCCGAGGCGCAGAGCCTGTTGGCCAGCGCCACCCTCCTGCCCTCGGTCAACCTCTCGGCGGGGGTGGTGAAGCAACATACGATCAACGCGTTCGGTCGACCCAGCACGACCCTGACGACCCAACCCCAGGTTCAGGTCGCCTACGAGGTCGATCTCTGGGGCCGGGTGCGGGCGGCCGACGCCGCCGCGCGCGCCAGCCTGCAGGCCAGCCGCGACGCCCGCGACGCGGCGCGTTTGTCGGTCTCCGCCGCCGTCGCGCGATCCTATGTGGCGCTGCTGTCGCTGGACGCCCAGCTGACCACCGCCCGCGCCACCCTGGCCTCGCGCCAAGAGTCCGCCGTCCGGGCTCGCCGTCGCGCCCAGGGGGGCGTGACCTCCGATCTGGAGCTCCGCCAGGCCGAAGCCGAGCTGGAGGCCGCCGCCCAACGGGTACCAGCCCTGGAGCTGGCGATCCGCCGCCAGGAGGGAGCCCTGGCCCTGCTGGTCGGCCAGACCGCGCAGCCGATCGCACGCGGGACGCTGGCCGCCCTCGTCATCCCGCAGCCGGGCGCGCCCCTGCCGTCGACGCTGCTGAACCGGCGCCCCGACATCGCCCAGGCCGAGGCGACCCTGGCCGCCTCCGACGCCAGCCTGGCGGCCGCCCGCGCGGCCTTCCTACCCCAGGTCCGCCTGTCGGCGGCAGGCGGCGGACTTTCCGTCCAGCACGTGGATTCCATCACCGCCTGGAGCCTCGGCGCCAGCGCGCTCGCCCCGATCTTCGACGGCGGCCGCCTGCGCGCGCAGTCCGACGCCGCCGCGGCCCGCCGCGACCAGGCCGCCTTCGCCTATCGCAAGGCCGTGCTGACCGCGTTCAGCGAGGTCGAGAGCGCGCTTGAGGGCACCGGCCGCCTGGCCGAGCAGGAAGCCGCCGCCGTGCGCCAGCGCGCCGCCGCCGCCTCGGCCCTGAACCACGCGCGCAAGCGTTATCAGGCGGGCTATGTCGCTTATCTGGAGGAGTTGGACGCCCAGCGCGGCCTGCTGGCCACGGACCTGGCGCTGTCACAGGTTCGCGAGGCCCGGCTGCAGAACGCCGTGGCGCTGTACCAGGCCCTGGGCGGCGGGTGGACGGAGACGAAACCCGCCCAACACTAGGTCTTGGCGTTAGGCCGCCATGGGCGGCGTGCCGCCGCCCAGCGGAATGGCCTCGTATTCCTTGAGAAGCTGCTCGAGCGTCTCGCGCAGTTCCGGATCGCATTCGCGTTTCAGCTTCGCCCGGAACAGCTCGATATTCTTGCGGCGAATGAACTCGTCCATGGCCATCCTCCCAGAGCCGTCCCCAAGCCCGGGCAGAATGACCCCAGATTCCGGGACGCGCGCTGCGGCCCGACGCCGCAGGCCGGGGCGACATCATCATAGATCAGGTCGGAACACCGCCCTCCGGCGGCCAATCTGACCCAAGAGTGCGCGGAAGATGTCACAGCCGGCGCAAATATGACGGTTTGGCGGCGAAAATATTGCGGTTACTTCTTGAAAGAGCTTCGTTAGGCCAACGCGAAACGTCGCGTGCGAGTTGAGTCGCCTGCGCGCGCAGCACCGCAAGCTTCACTATTGAGGGGCCAGTTCATTTCATGCTGAACCAACGAGGACGTCTTCTAGCCTCCACGATCATCGCCGGCTTGGCGACTAGCGCCGCCTTGCCGGCGCTGGCCCAGACGGCGGCGCCCGCGGGCGCTTCTGCGCAGGACAGCGCGGAGGTCGAGGCCGTGGTGGTGACCGGCTCGCGCATCAAGCGCTCGGCCTTCAACAGCCCGGACCCCATCCAGGTCATTTCCGCCGAGCAAGGTCAGCTGCGCGGCATCGCCTCGGCGACCGGCCTGCTGCAGTCCTCGACGATCGCGTCGGGTTCGCCGCAGGTTACTTCGGACATCTCCAGCGCCTTCGTCACCGACGGCGGTCCCGGTTCGGAGACCGTGTCGCTGCGCGGCCTGGGCCCCAACCGCACCCTCGTCCTGCTGAACGGCCGACGCGCCGGCCCCGCCGGCACGCGCGGCGGCGTCTCGGCCTTCGACCTGAACGTCCTGCCGCTGTCGGTGATCGACCACGTCGACATCCTGAAGGACGGCGCCTCGTCGATCTATGGTTCGGACGCCGTGGCGGGCGTGGTGAACATCATCACCAAGCGCAACACCGACGGCATCGACGCCTCGATGTTCTACAGCCAGCCGCAGAAGCACGGCGGCGAGCAGTATTCGGCCAGCGCCAGCTTCGCCAAGACGTTCGACCGCGGCTTCTTCAGCCTGTCGTACGAGTACTTCAAGAAGGCCGAGCAGACGCGCGGCCAGCGCAGCTACACCAACTGCGGCCGTCAGTACATCACCGACTCTAACGGCAAGCGGAAGGACACGATCGATCCGCGCACCGGCCAGATCCAGTGCCAGGACCTGCTGTACGATCAGATCTGGCTGTACGACGCCAGCTTCTCGGGCCTGGCCGGCAAGCTGCAGTACGACTACACCGGCAAGATCGGCGGCCTGATCCCTCGCGCCCCGGCGGGCGGCGGCTATCCGGGCGCGCCGGCGGGCTTCTACGTGGTCGGCTACAGCGACGACCCGTCCGCGCCGGACCGCGGCGTGCTGGACTATAACAGCCCCTTCAACCTGGCGACGTCGCTGAGCCCGCGCACCGAGCGCAACACGGTGTTCGCCCAGGGCGCCTTCAAGATCAACGACAGCATCGAGGCCTATGGCGAGGCGCTGCTGAACCGCCGCGCCACCAAGACCAATGGCTATCGTCAGTTCTGGAGCTATTTCTACACCGAGACCGGCGGCCCCAACACCGGCGCCGATCCGTTCAGCGTGGGCTTCAGCGGCGACTACATCCTGTCGCCGACCCCGGTCACCAACCACGCCCGCGACGGCCAGCGCGTCGACTACCAGCGCTATGTCGGCGGCCTGCGCGGCGACTTCGGGTCCATCGACTTCCTGAAGGGCTGGGACTGGGACATCTTCACCCAGTACAGCCACAGCAAGGGCCTCTATTCGCAGGACGTGATCCTGAACGACGCCGTCCAGAGCAACGCCTTCCGCACCGGTTCGTGCGTTGGCACGGTGACGCCGATCAGCAAGAGGCAGTGCGTCGACGTCGCCTGGGTGTCGCCTGACTTCCTGGCCGGCAAGTACACGCCCGAGGAAGAGGCGTTCCTGTTCGACACCGAAACCGGCAAGACCGTCTACAAGCAGCTGGTCTTCGAAGGCTCGGTGTCGGGCAACCTGTTCAAGCTGCCCGCCGGCGACGTGGGCATGGCCTTGGGCTTCCACTATCGCAAGGACTCGATCAACGACACGCCCGGCCCGATCACCCTGGCCGGCAACATCTGGAACTCGTCGGTCGCCGGCGTCACCAAGGGCGACGACCTGGCGCGCGAAGTGTACGGCGAACTCAGCATCCCGATCTTCCGCGACATGTTCCTGGCCAAGAACGTCGAGCTGTCGCTGTCGGGCCGTCACACCAAGGTCAATTCCTACGGCGAGGACGACACCTACAAGATCGGCCTGAACTGGCAGATCGTCCCGTCGCTGCGCCTGCGCGCCACCCGGGGCACCTCGTTCCGCGCTCCTGCGCTGTTCGAGCTGTACAAGAACGCCCAGACGGCGTTCGTGAACCAGCGCTCGGTCGATCCGTGCATCCGCTGGGGTCAGAACCTGGCCCAGGGGAACATCACCCAGCGCGTCGCCGACAACTGCCGAGCGTCGGGCGTTCCGGACACCTATACGGGCGCCGGCGCCAGCGTCACCGTCGTCTCGTCGGGCGGCAAGGGCCTGCTCGAAGCCGAGACGTCGCTGGCCAAGACCTATGGCGTCATCTGGACACCGAAGTTCGCGGACCTGCAGCTGGCCGTCGACTATTTCGACATCAACGTGAAGAACGAGGTGACCCAGCTCGGCGCGGCGACCATCGTGGGCCAGTGCCTGAAGTCGCTGAACTTCCCGAACGACAAGCTGTGCAGCCTGTTCACCCGGAACCCGGGTTCGCACCTGATCACCAACATCACCAACAACTACATCAATATCGCCCAGCAGATTAACCGCGGCATCGACCTGACGGTCCGCTACGGCCAAGACCTGCCCTGGGACGTGAAGATGGTGACCGAGCTGCAGTCGACCTGGCAGTTGAAGGACACCGAGGCCAAGTTCGCCGACACGATCATCGATCAGAACGGCTTCGTCGGCGACCCCGACTGGACCGGCCAGCTGAACATCAGCTTCCAGAAGGGCGACTGGACCGGCTTCTGGGGCATCGACATGATCGGCAAGGCCTCGGACGCCGAGACCGAGCGCGACCGCAACGTCGCCGGCACCACCTTCTACAAGATCCACACCGAGTTCACGGCCTATCACAACGTGTCGCTGCGGCGGGACCTTGAGGACTGGTCGATCACGGGCGGCGTCTCGAACCTGTTCGACGAACACCCTCCGGCGCTCACGCTCAGCCAGGGCAAGTACGAAACGGTGGGGACCTCGGTGCAGTCCTCGCAGTACGACTACCTGGGCCGTCGCGTCTTCGTGAACATCAAGGCGCACTTCTAAGCGCCACACGATCCTCTAAGATCACGGCGGCGGAGCGATCCGCCGCCGTTTTTCTGTCCGGCTCCTTCAGTCCCGAGGCTCTCTCAGCGTGAACGCCATCATTCGCGGCAAGCCCGACAATCTCGATGCGATCGGCGAGCGTTTCGAGCGCGCGCGGCTCGACCAGCCGGTCTTCCTGAACAGCGTGCCGAAAGCCGGCACCCACCTGATCCGCAACATCATGCGGATGTTCGTCGCTCCCGATCAGCACTGGCGGCGCGAGTACATCCAGCACGCCCTGCTGGCGCGCAGCCGCGACGCCTTCCAGCCCGACGCCCCGATGATCAGCTGGGGGCACATGCTGTTCTCGGACGAGGCGGCGGTGGCCCTGCGCGACGTGCGCCACATCGTGCTGGTCCGCGACCCCTACGACTGGGTGCTGGCGCGGGCCCGCTTCTACCTCTCCGACGAGTTCCAGGGGAACCTGAACCACATCAAGGACGGCGGCGCGGCGATCGACGACGTCATCATGATGATGATCCTGGGCGCGCACGGCCGCATCCCGGACCTCAAGGACATCTTCACGATGAACGCCGTGGCCTGGATGGGCTCCAAGGCCATCATCGTCCGCTACGAGGACATCGTCGAGAACCTCAAGGACCTGGGCTCCAGGCGGGCCGAGGCCTTCTTTGGCCGGCTGCTGGCCGATTGCGGCCTGGCCCTGCCCCAGGACTGGCGCGCGCGCGTCGAGGCCGGCGCCGATCCGCGCGAGAGCCGCACGGCGCGCGAGAACCTCAGCGTGACGGCCGAGGTGCCGAAAGTGCTGTCGGAGATCCACCGGCAGGTGGTCGACTTCCACGCCCCGGGCCTGAGGGCCTTGCTGGGCTATCGCTGACGGCGGCGCGCAGCTCTCACCAAAGTTTTGACGATCTCGTCAAAAAGAAAAACCAGGGCCCAGATACACCAAACCCGTCGCGGGGGATAATCGCGACGGGCTGGCTATTTTCTCGATCATTCGATCTAGGCGGGCGTTTCCTCCCCGAAACGCCGAAGAACGGGAGCTCTCTGGTGGGCTCGTTTCGTCCTTGCAGTGTGTAGAAACGTCAAATTCGTGACGGTGTCAACGCGTCAAAGCCGTTTTCTGCAAAGGTTTGGACGAATTTTTGACGCCGGCGGCGTATCTTGGACTGAAAAGTCGGTTTTACCCCCGGATTCCGGCGTCATTTTTGACGAAGCAGTCAAAATTTACTTTCCGAGCGCCGCCGTGAAACGGTCCAGCACCGCCGAGCGCGACTCGAACACATAGTCCGGACGCGACACGGTCACCGGCTCGACCCCGGCCTCGGCCAGGGCGGCGGCGGCGTCGAACAGGTCGGCGGTCGCCAGCAGGGCGCCGTTGGCCCGGCGCGAGCCGCCACGGGCCACGAAGGCGGCCACCGCGTCCTGGGCGGCGCGGTCCTGCTCGGCCGGCCAGACCAGGGTCGCGAGCTTGCCCGCCCGGCCCTTGGCCTCGACCACCGACAAGAGACGGCGCAGGGCGTCCAGCTGCTCGCCGTTCCAGCCGGCCAGCAGCGAGGCCGTCAGCTGGGCCTGGCTCTTCAGGATCACGCCGTCGGACAGGATCTTCAGGCCATTGGCCGCCAGGGTCGCGCCGGTGGTGGTGATGTCGACGACCAGCTCGGCCGCGCCGGCGGCGGGGGCCCCCTCGGTGGCGCCGCTGCTCTCGACGATGCGGTAGTCGGCGACGCCGTGGCGAGCGAAGAAAGCGCGGGTCTGGGTCACGTACTTGGTCGCCACGCGCAGGCGCCGGCCGGTGCGGGCCAGATGCGCGTGCCCGACCTCGTCCACGTCCGCCATGGTGTCGACGTCGAGCCAGCTCTTGGGCGCGGTCACCACCAGATCGGCGCGGCCGAACCCTAAGGCCCGCAGCAGCATGACCCGGCTGTCCATGTCGTCGCCGCGCTCGCGCAGCAGGTCCTCGCCGGTGACGCCCAGGTGCAGGTCGCCGCTGTCGAGGCCCGCGGCGATGTCGCCGGCTGACAAGAGGCGCACCGAGACGCCGGGCAGGCCCGACAGCTCGGCCGAATAGCCGCGCGCGCCGCCGGTCATTTCCAGCTTGAAGCCGCACTCGGCCAGCCAGGCCTCGACCTGGTCCTTCAGCCGACCCTTGGACGGAATGGCGAAGATCATCGGTGCGGAGCTCATTCGCCGCCTCCCGCATAGGCGCGCGCGGGACGGACCATGAAGCCGACCGCGCCGGTGTTGGTGGTGGAGACGCCGAGCTTGCCCGGAAGTCCGTCGTAGCGGCCGCCGGCCGCGATCGGCCGCTCGTCGCCCAGGCCCGCCGAGCGGACCTCGAACAGATAGCCGTCGTAATAGCCGAAGGCCCGGCCGAAGGCGGCGGCCAGGGTCGCCTTGTCCAGCGGAACGCCTCGGGCGGCCATACCCGACAGGCGCGCGCGCCAGCCGGCGATGGCGGCCTTCAACGCTCCATCGTTCGGACCCGCCAGCGCGGCGATGGCGTCCAGCGCGGCCTCCGGACGATCCGAGACGGCCAGGAAGGCGCGGACCTTGGCGGCTTGCTCCGCATCGAGACGGCCGGCCTTGGCGGTCTCGGCCTTCTCGACCAGGCGGCGGGCGATCTCGGCCGGGCGGCGGCCGCCGACGGGCTCGATGCCGGCCAGGGACCACAGCTCCTGCAGCACCGCCGAGGCCTCGGCCTCGGGCAAGCCGGCCAGCAAGGCGGCGATGCGGCTCTGGTCGGCGTCGGGCGCGGCGCCCTCCCCTTCCAGCTCGGCCTTCAGCTGGCGCGGCTTGGCGAAGGCGCGCTTCAGGCGGGCGGCCAGGGGCGCGGCGAGATCGAGGCTGTCGACGAAGGCGGCGAACAGCGACACGTCGCCGAGGATCAGCGAGAGGTCCCCGCGCCCGCCGGCCGCCGAGGCCGCCCAGGCCAGGGCCGCCATCTCGGCGTCGGCGGCGACCGGGTCTCCGGCCTCGAAGGCCTCGATGCCGATCTGCAGGAACTCCTCGGCGCGATCAGACCCGCGCGGGGCCACGCGGAAGGCCTTGCCCTCGTAGCGGTAACGGCCCGCCCCTTCACCACCGGCGAAGTGCTGGCGCGCCACCGCGACGGTGAAGTCGGGACGCAGGGCCGCCTCCTCGCCGCCGTCGCCGGAGACGACGAACAATCGCGAGCGCATGGCCTCGCCGGCCAAATCCAGCAGCAGGCCCAGCGGCTGCAGCACCGGCGCGTCGGTCGGCGCGGCGCCGGCGGCCAGAAGCGGAGCGCGGATGGCGTCGAGCGCCTCCGCCGGAATGGAACGCTCGAGCCTCACGAACTAGCCCCCAATGATCTTGCGCACAGCGGCGACGAGCTCGCCGCGCGGAATGGTCTGCTGGCCGGGACGCTCGGCCTTCCAGGCGGCGTTGTCGGCCACGCCCGAGGCCAGCTCGCGGCCCAGGTCCAGGTCCTTGATCGTCACCGTGCCGGCCGCGATCTCGTCGCCGCCCAGCATGATGGCCGCGGGCGACAGGCGCCGATCGGCGTACTTCATCTGCGGCCGCATGCCGGAAGTCCCCAGATAGACCTCGGCCGGGATGCCCGCCGCGCGCAATTCTCCGACCACGGAGAAGTATTCCGGCATGTGCGCGTCGTCGAAGGCGATGACCACCACCGGCCCGCGCGCCGCCCCGCCCGGCTCGCGCCCGGCCGCCCGCAGCGCCGCCGCCAGGCGCGACACCCCGAACGAGAAGCCCGTCGCCGGCGTCACATTGCCGGTGAACCGCGCCACCAGGTCGTCATAGCGCCCGCCGCCGCCGATCGAGCCGAAGGTGACCTTGTTCCCCTTCTCGTCGGTGGTGGAGAGCAACAGCTCGGCCTCGAACACCGCGCCGGTGTAGTATTCCAGCCCGCGCACGATCGAGGGATCGATGAAGGCCTGGTCGTCGGCGATCCCCAGGCTGGTCAGGGCCGCGTCGATCCGCGACAGCTCCAGAAGGCCCTCGTCGCCCTCGGCCGAGCCGCCGATCACCTTGGCGATGTTGTCCAGCGTCGCGGCGCGACCACCCGTCGAGCCGGCCTGGACGAAGTCCAGCACCTGGTCGACCGCTTTACCCTTGAGACCGGCGCCCTTGGTGAAGTCGCCGCTCTCGTCCAGGCGGCCCTCGCCCAGCAGCAGCCGCACGCCGTCGACGCCCAGGCGGTCCAGCTTGTCGACCGCGCGCAGCACGGCCAGCTTCTGGCCGGCGCTGTCGGCGCCCGCGGCGGTCAGCAGGCCGTTCAGGAGCTTGCGATTGTTGATCTTCAGCACCGCCGCCCCGCGCGGCAGGCCCGCGGCCTCCAGGCCCTCGACGGCCATGGCGATGATCTCGGCGTCGGCCTCCGGACGGGCCGAGCCCACCGTGTCGGCGTCGCACTGGATGAACTGGCGGAAGCGCCCCGGCCCCGGCTTCTCGTTGCGCCACACCGGCCCGAAGGCGTAGCGGCGGAACGGCTTGGGCAGGGTCTCCCAGTTCTGGGCGGCGAAGCGGGCCAGGGGCGCGGTCAGGTCATAGCGCAGCGCCATCCACTGGTCGTCGTCGTCCTGCAGCGCGAAGACGCCCTCGTTGGGCCGGTCGCTGTCGGGCAGGAACTTGCCCAGGGCGTCGGCATATTCGAACGCCCCGGTGTCCAGCGCCTCGAAGCCGTAGCGCTCATAGACCGCCGACACCGCCTCCAGGATCGCCCGCTCGGCCCGCAGGTCGCGCGCGCGCTTGTCGGCGAAGCCGCGCGGGCTGCGCGCCTCGGGGCGGAAGTCGGCGGGCGTTTCGGTGGAGTCGGTCATCGGCGTCGGTCCTAAGGTCTTCTAGGCTTCGACGGATGGCGCTTGAGCCAAGCCCCATCCGCTAGGCGGGGGCTCTGGCTGGGGGCTTGCTTCTAGAGCGAGCGGACCCGGCCGATCCCGCGAGGCGAGGTCGGATGGTGGTGGTGGCCGTGATGGTGCGGCGTGCGGGTCATTGGGGGGGCGGTGTAGCGGAGATGGGGCGGCGGGGGAAGGGGGGAGAAAAGGGGGACGCAACTCACAATCAAAAAGACGAGGGAGTGAAAATGCGCTCTCGATACCCCTACTCAATGCACCCGCATCACTGACGATTGCAAAGTTTCACGTTTCCCCCAATGGTGGCGCTTAGCGATGAAGATACATTTCCTCTCAAGCAATCCACACAAGATCGCTGAGTCGAAGGCGATACTCGAACCCCTGGGTTTCGAGATAGCCCCGACGCGTACATCTATCGCCGAGATACAGACCTCAAAAATCGACGACCTTATTCGTCACAAGCTCCTTAAGGCATTTTATCAAATTGGTCGCCCAATATTTGTGGAACACACAAGCCTTTCTATAGATAGCATCAACGGCTTTCCAGGCGGTCTAACGCAAATATTTTGGGACACACTGGAAGCAGACCGAGTCTCAGAGCTATTTGGACAGGGAAACAATACAGGCGTAACAGCAACGACGCACATCGGATATTGTGACGGCAAGAAGATCTGGCCGTTCTCTGGGGAAGTTCGCGGCCATATTGCTCCAACGCCCAGGGGAGATCGTAGCTTTCAATGGGATTGTATATTCGTCCCCGAGGGAGGCACGGAGACTTTTGCCGAAATGGGTACAGGACGAAAGAACGAGATATCAATGAGACGAAGAGCTCTTGATGCCTTCGCGAAGCACCTGAGGACAAACAATCGATGATTGAAGATCTTGCCAGAAGAATTAGGGAGAGAAGTGTAATTCTATTTGCAGGAGCCGGCCTATCAGTATCCCTTGGCCTACCAACATGGCAGCAACTCACTCATGAAATGGCAAAACAACTAGGGTATGACCCTGAAGTATTAATACGTCCAAGCACTAGTTACCTCACCATGGCTGAGTTTTATAGACTGGAAATGTCCTCTATTGGCCCATTACGTAGCTGGATGGACAGAAACTGGGCGGTTAGCGAAGACAGCCTCCGCAATTCAAAAGTATTTAATCAAATAGTTGATCTTGACTTTTCTTTTATATACACGACAAATTATGACAGAAATATTGAAGAAATACACAGGATTAGAGGAAAGAAATTCTTCAAAATTGCATCGGTGAAAGATATATCCCGAACAACCGGAAGCGAGACGCAAATTGTAAAATTTCACGGAGATTTTGATGACGACAAATCTATCGTATTAACGGAATCCGATTATTATGAAAGATTAAATTTTGAATCTCCTCTAGATATAAAGTTTAGATCAGATACACTTGGAAGGAGCATTTTGTTTGTCGGCTACAGCCTTTCCGATATAAATATAAGACTTATTCTGTACAAGATGAAGCAAATGTGGAAAGAATCGGGCGTTATGGAGCATAAGCCCCCCCTATACATGTTCATGCTGCGCCCCGACCCCGTTCAGGAACGCGTTCTTGATAGCTGGGGAATTCGCACCATCATATCCGAAGAGCCGAGCGCCGCAGAGGCACTCCCAGCTCTATTCGATCAGCTCAAACAGTTGACGATCTGAGATCGCTTCTCCCCTTACATCTCACGGCGAGACGATCGCTGGACGCGACGCGACCCTCTCCTCCCCCATCGGGGGAGGGGGACCCGCGAACGCGGGTGGAGGGGGCCTCGTGCGGCGGGGCTACATACTGTGGGCGGCGGAATGTGCGCGGTCTTGAGCGGGCGGGGGCGCGGCCCGGTCGGCTGCCCCCTCCACCGCCGTTCGGCGGTTCCCCTCCCCCGATGGGGGAGGAGAATGATCTAACCCCAAAAGCTCCGGCGCTTGCCGCGCCAGGTCTGGACGATGTTGAACATCGCCCAAAGCCACAGGGCGGGCGCGACCAAGACGAACCCGTTCCCCGCGAAGACCACCGCCAACAGCGCACCGACCGACCAGACCGCGATGTACTGAGCCGTGAGACGCTGCTTCATACGCTTATCCATGCATCGGAAGGTCAGCCATTGGCGGGCGAGTGTCCAGCACGCCGCAGCCTCCAAGAGATGTAAGGGTTGGGGTGAGGGGGTACGGCGTCCGACGGCGGGCCGGCGCGGCGTCAGACCCCGTAACCCCTCACCCTCCCGCCGCTGCGCGGCCCCTCCCTCTCCCTGAAGGAGAGGGTTTCCGACAACGCCCCTACCTCCCCAGCCGCACCGGGAACAGCGCCCGCAGCGCCGGGTCGCGGAGCCAGAGGCCGCCCCAGAGGAAGAGGCCCAGATAAACGCTGAACAGGGTGTGGCTGACCAGCGGGCTCTCGGCGCGCATCTGGGTGGCCAGGGCGCCGCCCAGCAGGCCCGTGAACAGCACCGCGCCCAGCAGGCGGGTGCGCGGGATCAGGTAGAGCGCCAGGCACGCGGCCTCGATCACCCCGATCGTCAGGGTGTGGCGCGGGTCCCAGCCCAGCTTTTCCAGGGTCCCCGTCGCCGCCGGGTGCTGGGCCAGCTTAGGGCCCACCGAGGCGGCGGCGATGAACAGGGAAAACGCCCCCGACAGCATCCACCCGGCCCAGGTCGTGATCTTCTCGCGCATGTGTGAGGTCCCTCCGTTTGGGCAAGGACGGATGAGCGGGGCGCGGGCCGACAGGGGGCTCTAAGAATCCCTCTCTTTGGAGAGAGGGCGGGGCCCGCCGCGAAGCGGTGGGAGGGTGAGTGGTTTCGGGGCTGGCCGTCGAAACCTCCGCCCATCAGCCGCTTTCAGTCACCGCCTTGTCCGGAGAGGGCTTACCCACTCACCCTCCCACGCTGCGCGTGGGCCCCTCCCTCTCTCCATGAGAGAGGGATTCCAAAATGCCCTATACGCAGCCGCGTATCCGGAATCGAATCCAACCAAATCAACGGCTTCTCATTTTTACACGCCAATCTGTCCTCCCCCTCTGGAACGGTGCCCATACTTGTCCTCGCCCCGTCGCGGGGGAGGCCGTCCAGCTGGCGACCGAACGGGCGGCGGGGGTGGTCGAGCGGGATGCGGTCCGGCTCGGCGTCGCGGGGCCCGGCGGGCCTTGGGGAAGGGCGACAGCTCCGGACGGGGCGGCTCCCTCTCCCAGGCCGGGCCGTGGGCCATGCTCGCGACGTTGACGGGATCGCGCCAGGCGCGGGCTGAAATCGCCCGCGCGGTCCGGGAGGGTCGCTTTCCCTCCCGCCCGCCGAGGGCCTCTTTTCGGAAGCGGGTTAAAACCCCGCGCCCCGAGGGCTTTCGTCCAAACGATCGCGCGGAGCATCCGGGTCTCGTCGAAACGGTAACTCCAACATCCTTCCGGGCGCGCCCCGGAGCTCCGCCGCCTCCCCAGCCCGCCGGCTTTTCCGGCGGAAGACCGTCGCCGCATGTCCAAACCGATGGAGACCTTCGATGTCCAAGCACAGACCGCCCAAGGCCACGTTCCAGCCCGCGCTTCAGACGGGCGCCGTCACCGCTGACAGCCCGGTTGACGCCATCCGCGCCGAGCGGATGCGGGTCGCCGAGGAGCTGCAGCGCCGGAAGGAATACGAGTACCTCCAGATGCTGCGGGCGGAGCTGGACGAGACCCCGCCCGTCCCCGAGCCCCACCCTCCGCCCGCCAACGACGGCTGAGCCGCATGGCCTATACACGAAGCCTTAAGTCTTTACGGTTGGCGGCCCAGACTTATCCACAGCCCCGCCCCGTATAAACATGACGCCGATGTAATCTTTCAGAGAAGTAATCCACCTTTCAGGCTTGTAACTTGAGATGAACAGGGCCGGCGGCCACTGCTTTCCTCGTGAGGGGAAAGTCCATGACCAAGACCGCGCTTCTGGCGACCGCCGCCACCGTGTTGCTCGCCGCCGCCGGCGCGGTCCAGGCCGGCGAGACGCCCAAGCCCGCCGACCAGGCCGCCGCCGTGACCCCGGTCCCGACCGGTCCGACCTCGCAGGCCCCGATGGACGACCAGGCTCAGAAGGGCGTGCTGGTCTTCACCCCGGACTTCTTCGCCGCCAATCGTCCGAACACGGCGCAAGACATGGTCAACCGGGTGCCGGGCTTCACCATCCAGGACGGCGCGGGCACGCGGGGCTTCGAGGGCGCGGTCGGCAACGTGCTGATCAACGGCAACCGCCCGGCCTCGAAGAACGACACCGGCAGCAACGTCCTGTCGCGCACGCCGGCCAACCGGGTCGAGCGGATCGAGCTGATCCGCGGCGGGGCGCCGGGCGTCGACATGCAGGGTTATTCGGTCGTCGTGAACGTGGTGCTGAAGAAGGGCGTCAGCCATCAGCAGATCGCCACCTGGAACGCGTCGCTGTTCGACGGCGGCCACGACGTCTATGGCGGCAGCTATCAGTTCACGGCCACCAATGGCGACCGCAGCTGGGGCGTGCTGCTCAGCGACGGCACCTCGACCAGCGACTCCAACGGCGCGGGCCGCAGCGTGCGCCATGACGGGACGGGCAAGCTGACCCGCGACGAGGCCTATCGGGACGACGGCTATGGCGGCGGGCGCGGGCTCCGCGGCAACTGGTCGGGTCCGCTGCTGGGCGGCAAGCTGGAGGCCACAGCGCGCGTGGGCCGCAACGACTGGCACGAGTGGACGGACCTCACCTCGCCCACGTCGTTCCGCCGCAGCGCCTATGACGAGGAGAGCCATTCGGGCGAGCTGGGCCTGACCTACACCCGGCGGCTGGCGCCGACGTGGAACCTGGAGACGCGGCTGATCCACTCGTTCGAGGACTTCGACAACGTCTCGACCGGGGACGACCGGCTGAACGGCGTGGCCTCGCCCCAGCAGCGCTTCGTGGCCGACGGCGACAGCTCGGAGTCGATCCTGCGCGCCCTGCTGCGCCACGACCTCTCGGCGGCCCTGACGCTGGAAGCCGGCGGCGAGGGCGCCTACAACATGCTGGACGTGACCCAGGCCTACAGCGTGGGCGGGGTCGGCGTGCCGCTGCCCAGCGCCTCGGTCAAGGTCGAGGAGCTGCGCGGCGAGGCCTTCGCCAAGGCCACCTGGCGCCTGAACCCCAAGCTGACCGCCGAGGGCGGCCTGCGGCTGGAGACCTCGACGATCAAGCAGTCGGGCGACGCCGACAACAAGAAGAGCTTCTTCTACGCCAAGCCGCGCTTCCTGCTGACCTGGACGCCGATGGCCGACAATCAGGTGCGCTTCCGCTTCGAGCGCGAGCTGGGCCAGCTGGACTTCGACGACTTCGCCGCCTCATCGGACCTGGACGACGGGACCGTCTATGGCGGCAATGTCGAGCTGAAGCCCGAGCAGCGCTGGATCTCGGAAGTGACCTACGAGCGCCGCTTCTGGGGCCAGGGCGTGGTGTCGATCGGCTATCGCCACGACGAGATCATCGGCGTGATCGACCGCCTGCCGCTGCCGGGCGGCCTGTCGGCGGTCGGCAATATCGGCGACGGCACGCTGGACCGCCTCAGCCTGAACATCGTGGTGCCGACCGACAAGCTGGGGATCAAGGGCGGCCGCTTCACCTTCAAGAACGACTGGAACGAAAGCCACGTGAAGGACCCGACGACCGGCCGCGACCGGCCGATCACCAAGGTCCGCCCGACCCAGGCCAATATCGGCTTCCAGCAAGACATCGTCTCGTGGAAGACCCAGTGGGGGATCAACTGGCTGCCGCTCTTGGGCCAGGGCACCTATGACGTCGACCAGACCAGCGTCTGGCGCGGCTCGCGCTACTACGAGGCCTTCGCCGAGTACAAGCCGACCCCGACCCTGGCGATCCGGGCGCAGCTGAACATCTGGGACGACTTCACGATCCGCCGCACGGTCTTCGCCAACCGCGGGCCCGACCGGACCGTGGCCTTCGTCGAGGACCGCGCGATCGACCCGCGCACCTTCGTCCAGCTGCGGGTGAGGAAGACCTTCTAGCGGCTACTTGCGCAGCCGCTGGATCAGCGCCGTGGTCGACGGGTCGTGGTCGCCCGTCGCGCCGCTTTCCAGCTCGGGCAGAATGCGGTTCGCCATCACCTTGCCCAGCTCGACGCCCCACTGGTCGAAGGAATTGATGCCCCAGATGACGCCCTCGACGAAGGTCTTGTGCTCATAGAGGGCGATCAGGGCGCCGAAGGTCTCGGGCGTCAGGCGGTCCAGGACCACCAGGGTCGAGGGCCGGTTGCCGGCGAAGGTCCGCTGCGGGGCCAGGGTGGCGATCTGCGCGTCCGAGACGCCCTTGGCCTTCAGCTCGGCGACGACGTCCTCGGTGGAGCGCCCGACCATGAACGCCTCGGCCTGGGCCAAGAGGTTCGACAGCAGCTTCTCGTGCATGCCGGCCGGGCCCTCGTCGGACTTGGCGACGCCGATCAGCTCCATGGGCGTGATGTCGGTCCCCTGGTGCATGCACTGGAAATAGGCGTGCTGGACATTGGTGCCTTCGTCGCCGAACACCACGGTGGCGGTGCCGCGCTGGGCGGGCTTGCCGTCGGGACGGACCGACTTGCCGTTGCTCTCCATCTCCAGCTGCTGCAGGAACGCGGCCAGGCGGCGCAGGCGGTGCGAGTACGGCACGACCGAGCGGGCCCGGCGGTCCAGCCCATTGCGATTGAAGATCTGAGCCAGGGCGACAAGGACCGGCGCATTGGCCTCCAGCGGCGCGGTCCTGAAGTGCTCATCCATCGCCGCCCCGCCGCGCAGGAAGCCCTCGAAGGCGTCCCAGCCGGCGGCGACGGCCACCGACAGGCTGACCGACGACCACAGCGAATAGCGGCCGCCGACCCAGTCCCAGAAGCCGAACACCCGCTCGTCCGGCACGCCGAAGGCGGCGGTCTTGTCCAGCGCGGTCGAGATGGCGGCCAGGTGCTGATTGGCGCCCTGCTCGCCCAGGGCCGCGACCAGCCAGGCCCGCGCCGCGCCGGCGTTGGCCATGGTCTCCTGGGTCGTGAAGGTCTTGGAGACCACCATGACCAGGGTCTCCTCGGGATCCATATCGGCCGTCGTCAGGGCGAACTCGGCGCCGTCGACATTGGCCACGAAGCGCAGGTCGATCGACGGCTTGATCGGCCGCAGGGCGTCCCACAGCAGGCGGGGACCAAGGTCGCTGCCGCCGATGCCGATGTGCAGGATGGCCTTGAACGGCTTGCCCGTCGCGCCCTTGATCGCGCCGGAACGGACAGCCTGCGCGAAGGCCTTCATCCGCTGGCGGACCGCCTCGACCTCGGCCATGACCGGCTGGCCCAGCGCCTTGACGTCGGCGTCGGCCGGCGCGCGGAGGGCGGTGTGCAGCACGGCGCGGCCCTCGGACGAATTGATCGCCTCGCCGCCGAACATCCGGGCGCGGGCGCCTTCGACGTCGGCCGCGTGGGCGAGATCCAGAGCGGCTTCGAGACCGGCCTCGTCCCAAGCCTGCTTGGACAAGTCCAGGTGCAGGCCGGCGACGTCCAGGGTCAGCGCCTCGAGGCGACCGGGCTCGTCCTTGAAGAAGTCGACGATGCGCTGGGCGCCCGCGGCCTTGGCGGCGGTTTCCAGGCGGGTCCAGGCGGCGTCGAGATCGGCCATGAGGCGGCGTCCTTGCGTAAGAGGTCGGAGCTTTCCTTCCGGGCTTAGCAAACGGCCGCCGCCGCGTCATGGCGGACCAATGACGTTTTTTCAGGAGTTCGCCCCCTGAAAATCTCCTAGGCGTCCTTGTACTTGACCGAGCAGCCATAGGGCGTCGCGAAAGGCGTGGCGACCTTGCGGCCCGCCTTCACGTCGGACAGGGCGGCGGCGACCAGGTTCTTGGCGCCCGCGATGTCCTCGACCTTGCTGGTCGGCCGATCGTCGATCGCGCCGTCGTAGACGACCTGACCGGCCTTATCGATGACGAACATGTGCGGCGTCGTCTTGGCCTTATAGGCGGTGGCGACCTTGCCCTCCGGGTCCAGCAGCAGCGCCGTGGGCTTGGCGCCCTTGGCGGCCATCCAGGCCTTGGCGGCGGCGCCGTTGGCGAAATGGCCCTGCTTGCCCGGCGCCGAGGAGGCGATGGTCAGCCAGACCACGCCGTCGGCGCGAGCGGCCTGCTGCAGACCCTGCATGTTGCCGGAATAGTGCTTGCGGACATAGGGACAGCCCTCGTTGGTCCACTCCAGCACCACGGTCTTGCCGCGGAACTCGGACAGCGAGCGTGTCTTGCCGTCGGCGTCTACGGCGGTGAAGTCAGGCGCGAGACGGGCGTGGGCGACGGCGGGAACCAGGGCGGCCAGCGGCAGAGCGGCGGCGACGAGACGGCGGGTGATCGACATGTCGGGTCTCCAGCTATGAATTCCTCCCCGACCTGAAGCTGCCACAGATCGTGGTTATGCGAAACGGTCGCAAAATCGTCGCGTGCGCCGAAACTTCGCCATTCTTGCTTGCTCCCGTGTCCGCTCGCGCCCAGAAGAACGCGCACAGTCTCCACCCCCGCCTCCCCGCCCGATGTCCCGCCTCAAGACCTTCGCCGCCCTCGCCGGCGCCAGCCTGATCCTCGCCGCCTGCGCGACGCAGACGAACACCACCGTCTTCGTGCCGGTCGTCGCCCCGACGCCGCCCAGCTCGCTGACGCCGCAACCGATCATGCTGTTCAACCAGACCAAGGACGGCCGCAAGCTGTTCACCCTGGACGCCGAGTTCCCCTATTGCGACGTCGAGACAGGCAAGGTGATCGTCGTGCCGCGCTGGTATGTCACCGATTTCGCCAGCGTGCCCTGGTACGGTCAGGCCTTCATCGACCCGCAAGGGCCGACGGCGCGGGCGGCGATCGTCCACGACTGGCTCTACACGATCGGCGAACCGGGCAAGCGCGAGGAGGCCGACAACATCTTCCTGCGCGCGATGCTGAAATACGGCGTGCCGCCCTTCCAGGCCAACATCGCTTACAAGGCCGTGCGGCTGGGCGGCGAGAAGGGTTACGGCCTGCCGACCGACTGGCGGTTCGTCGACCCCAAGCGGCAGGACTTCGCTCAGCCCGCGCCCTTCCCCAAGCCGCGCACGGGCATGGTCCGCTACCTGCCCAAATGCCAGGGCTTCAAGGCGCTGATCCAGACGGGGTGGCGGGCCTATCCGCTGCCGACCGCGCCGGTCGTGGCCCCGCCGCCTGTCGTGATCACCAAGACGCCGCTGGACCAGGTCAAGGCCAGGCTGCCCTTCGGCGGCGGCGACAAGAAGAAGTAGATCAGGCCTAGCCGCCTGCCTTCTCGATCGCCTCGATCACCATACCCTCGGTCAGCAGCTGGGGCAGGACCACCGGCGCGCCGCCGTCTTTCGGATAGACGACGTAGAGCGGCACGCCCACCCGGCCGAATTCGGCCAGGGCCTTGGCGATGACCGGATCGCGATTGGTCCAGTCCGCCTTCAGATAGACCGCGTTTGTCGCCTTGAAGGCCTCGGCGACCTTGCCGCCGGACAGGGCGACCTTTTCGTTGACCTGACAGGTCACGCACCAGGCGGCGGTGAAATCGACCAGCACCGGACGGCCCTCGGCCCGCAGCGCGGCGACACGCTCGGGCGACCAGGCTTCAGCGACCAGGCCCGGGCCCGAGGACGGCGCGGCGGCGTCCGCGCTGGCCGGGATCTTGGCGGCGAGGGCGGCGGAGACGGAAAGCGCTAGAGCGGCGCCGACGCAGAGCAGGCCGACCAACATCTGACCCAGGAACGCCTTGCCCGCCGCGCGGCGAGCTTGCGACAGGCCGTAGACCCACGCGCCGAAGGCGGCGAGCACGCCCGCGCCCAGCACCTGGCCCAGTGCGATCGGACCGGCCTGCTGGGCGAACACCCAGGTCAGCCACAGGGCCGCGCCGTACATCGGGAAGGCCAGGCCCTTCTTCAGGATGTCCATCCAGGCGCCGGGACGCGGCAGGCGGTGCAGGACAGCGGGAATGAACGCCACCGCCACGAACGGCGCCGCGAAGCCAAGGCCCAGCGCCGCGAACACGCCGAGCGCCACCACGGCCGGCTGGGTCAGGGCGTAGCCGAGCGCGCCCGCCATGAACGGCGCGGTGCAGGGCGCGGCCACCACCACGGCCAGGGCTCCGGTGAAGAAAGCTCCCAGCGCGCCATCGCGAGAGGACGCGCCGGCGCCGACGCCTTGGATCGAGGTCCCGATCTCGAAGACGCCCGACATGTTCAGCGCGACCAGCAGCATCAGCAAGGCCAGGGCCGCGATCACCAGCGGCGACTGCAGCTGAAAGCCCCAGCCGACCGCCGCGCCGCCGGCGCGCACGGCCAGCAGCAGGCCCGCCAGCGCCAAGAAGGTCGCCAGCACGCCCGCCAGGAAGGCCAAGCCCTGGGTCCGCGCCTTGCTTTCGTGGTGGGCGTGGCCGGCCAGGCTGGCCGCCTTCATCGACAGCACCGGGAAGACGCAAGGCATCAGGTTCAGGATCAGGCCGCCGAGGAAGGCGAACGCCAGCGCGCCGATCAGCCCGCCGGGAACGCTAGCGGTCGACGCCCGGGTCTCGACGGGCGGCGCGCCCAGACCAGCGGCCGCGGCGGGAAGCTCGCCCGGGGTCGCGGCGACCTCCCAGGCCGAGCCGTCGGCCAAGGCCAGGACGCCCGCCAACTCGGCCGGCGTCGCGCCGTCGCCCGCGAAGTCGCGGCCGGGCTTCAACGTCAGGGTCAGGCCCTCGGGCCCGCGATCGATCGTCTGCTCGGCGGCGTGCTCGATCGACTTGGACGAATAGGGGAAGAAATACGCGCCGGCCATGTCGGCGCCCTTTAGCGGGCCGCCGGTGACCGCCAGCTTCAAGACTTGGCCATCCAGCTTGAAGACCGCCTTCAGGCCGGCGGGCTTGGGCGCCTTGGCCAGAACCTCCGCGATCTTGCCGCCCCATTTCGGATCGGCGCTCGCCGCCCCCGCCACGACCGGCAGAAGCAGCGACAGCTCGGCGTCCTCGGGCACGCAGACCTGCTCGCAGACGAGGTAGGAGACCTTCGCGGTCAGGGAGACCGTCGTCCCGACCTGGGCGCTGGCCGGCGCGCTGATCGGCACGGGGATCAGCACCTCGCCCTCATAGGCGTAGTCCAGCAGCGGACCCAGCTTGGCCTTGATCGGCGTCGGCCACACCATGTCGCCGGCGGTCCAGCCGGCCGGCAAGGTCCAGGCGATCTTGGTCGGCTCGCCCGCGTCCCCCGGATTGCGCCAATAGGT
This sequence comes from Caulobacter sp. X, assembly GCF_002742635.1. Classification (NCBI taxonomy): domain Bacteria; kingdom Pseudomonadati; phylum Pseudomonadota; class Alphaproteobacteria; order Caulobacterales; family Caulobacteraceae; genus Caulobacter; species Caulobacter sp. X. Next base: position 2,121,982 of record NZ_PEGF01000001.1, read on the forward strand.
GTGCCAGTCCTTCTGGATCTTCTGGCGCAGGGCGACGTAGATCGTGCCGCCAGGCGCGACGCCGCTCTCCTGCGGGACAAGCTCGGACTCGATATGGCCGGAATTGACCACCGGTCCGGCGAAGGCGGCGCCCGCCAACACAGTCGCCGCCACGAAGGCTTGCAGGGCGAGGACGGCTCTCTTGAGGAACATCGGCGACCGGACTTTGTGAAAACGACAGCGCCAGCACACATGGCCCGGCTAGGCGCTCTCGACAATGGTCAAGACGCGCCTGACAGTCGGCGAAGGAATCATCCTGGAGCCGCCCATGCCCGCCGCGTTCGACGATATCGAGATCGGTCAGGTCGTCTCGCTGGGGACACGGGCCGTCGACGCCAAGGCGCTGGAGGCGTTCATCGCCGCGTTCACCCCCGGCTGGCCCGTCGAGAATGGCGCGCCCGATGCGATGATCTTCTCGATCTGGACCCGCCTGGACACCGAGGCCACCGCCGCCTGGCCGCAGACGAAGCGTCTGGGCGTCGACGCCCTGCGCTGGATGCGCAATCCGCCCGTCGGCGAGCTGCTGCGCGGTCGCATGACGGTGATGGGCAAGGACCCGGTCGGCGAGGGCAAGGGCATCGTCATCGCCCAGCATGACCTGCTCGACGAGGCCGGTCGGCTTGTCTTTTCCTGCCTGACCCGCAGCATCTTCGCCCGGTGATAAGAAAAAGGCGGCGGAGCCGAAGCCCCGCCGCCCTCTTCATTTTCAGCTGACGCCGAACCTTAGTTCAGGTTCGCGGCTTCGGCCTGCTTCAGCACGGTCTTGTTGATCAGGCGGTCCCAGCCCAGCAGCGACACCAGGTGCGCATAGATCTGCGCCAGGGCGCCGTTCTGCTGCAGCTCCTTCAGCTTGTCGGCCGACAGATTGTTCAGCTTCTCTTCCGAGACGCCGAAATATTCGGCGACGGTCACGGGCTCGCCAGCGGCGGCGCCGGTCTCGTCCTGCGGCTGGAAGATGGCCTTCTTCAGCTCGAACAGGTCCAGGTCCTTCAGCAGTTGGACGAACGAGTCCGTGCGGCGGCGCTCCAGCTCGAAGTCATCGCAGAACTTGATGCAGTTCTGGGTGTATTCGGTCGGCTCGCCCTTGGCGTCGAACAGCGGGGTCTGACCATTCTCGGCAAGCAGGTCCGAACCGCGGTCGATGCAGACGATCAGGCGGTCTTGCGTGTCGTCATTGGCCAGCACGAACGGATAGCGGCGGATGTAGGCCGGGATGTAGACGTTCGGCTCGACCGAACCGTCGGCGCCGATGAACAGGTTTTCCTGCTGGTTCAGGCCCATCACGGCCAGCGGAACCTTGTCTTCGCCGGCGAAGATCACCGGGAAGGTCAGGGCGGCCGGCGCGAACTCGGAGACGGTCAGCGGGACAGCGGTGCCGGCGGCGGCGAACGCATACGGCTTGTCCTTGTGCACCAGCGCCAGCTTGGCGTGTTGCTCGCGGTTCAGCGGCTCGGGCGAGGTGTAGAACAGAACGTTGCCGGTGAGTTCGCCGGCGGACTGGGTCGTTGTCATGAAGAGCTCTACGACAGAAATTGGAAACGGACGCTCGAACGCTTCGAAGACGACCGCAAAGGCTCGCGGTTCTAGCCGATCCAGCGGGATGCGGCAATCTGGCCGCCGTCGTAGGCGAGTCTGCGGCCCCGAGGGGTTCCGGGCCCCGGCGCATGCGGGCTCGCTAGGAGCTGTTCGCGCGCCCGCCTTCCGTCGGCGCTAGAAGCGCCAGGCGAAGCCGGCGCGGACCGATCGGCCGGCCGCCGGTGCGAAGTCCTTCAGGAACGAGGCGTGCTCGCGGATGGTCTCGTTGGTCAGGTTGCGGCCATCGACGAACAGGCGCAGCGCCGGATCCTGGAACGGCTTGTAGGTGACCATGGCGTTGACCTGGGTGTAGCCGTCGGTCGGCAATTCGAAGGTCGACACGCGATCCTGGCTGGCGACGCGGCGGACCTCGGCCTGGGCCTCCAGACGCGGCGCGCTCCAGACGACGCGGCCCGTCAGGGCCCACGGCGGCACGCGGGCCGGAATGCCGAGGTCGGTCGAGCCGCGCACCCAGTCATAGACGCCTTCAAGCTTCAGGGCGTTCTCGCCGCCGCGCCAGGCGACGTAGGAGGTCTCCAGCTCGGCGCCGTGGAACTTGGCGTCGGTCTGGAAATACTGGAAGACGGGCAGGCTGTCCTCGACCGCGCCCGTCGGCTTTTCCTCGATGAAGCCGTCGTATTGCGCGCCCCAGAGGTGGCCTTCGACGCGCAACCGATCGCCGGTGTAGCGATAGGTCGCCTCCAGCGAGGTGACCTTCTCGGAGTCGAGCGCAGCGTCGCCAACCTCATAGCCGCCGGTGCCCGGGTGCGGACCATCGGCGAACAGTTCGAACTCGGTCGGCGCGCGACCGTTGCGCGACAAGGTCAGGGCCACGAACTGGTGGTCGGCGGGCTTGTAGAACACGCCCAACGAGGCCGAGACGTTGTCGAACGAGCGCTTGGCGAAGTCGGTCTTCAGCTCGCGGCTGTCGAAGCGCAGGCCCGCGTCGATCCCCCAGTCGCCCTTGTCCAGGCGCTGCAGGGTGAAGACGCCATATTCCTTGATGTCGGTCGACGGCACGAAGGCCTCGTCGCCGATCGCCTCGAAGTGACGCTCCAGGGCCTGGAAGCCCACGGCGCCCTGCCAGCCGTCGCGCTCCTTCTGCACCAGCTCCAGCCGGCCTTCGGCGCCGTCGGAGAGGAAGCGCGTGCCGACCTCGCCGCTGTCGACCGAGACCTCTGCGTGCTCGTACTTCGCATAACCGGCGGACAGACGGATCTTGGCGAACGGGCCAAGGTCGACGTCCTGCTCGCCGCGCAGGTCATAGCGGGTCTGCTGCAGGTGGATCGAGACGGGGCCTTCGGCGTTCGGATCGATCGGCGCCAGGATCTGAAGGTAAGGTACGCCGTAGGTCGTATCCGTCTTCTTCACCGAAACGCCGAGATAGCCGCTGTCGCGGACGTAGGAGACGCCAGCGCCATAGGCGTCCACCTCGACGCCGGTGTTCTTGACCGTCTTGTCCGGATCGGGCGTCAGGCCGTCGCGCGCGGCGAGGCGCGGAGAGACCGGCGTGGTCGGCACGTCGTAGTCGCTGCTCTTGCGGTGATCGGCGTCGATGGCGAAGACCAGCGGCCCCTTGCCGAACTTGGCCGAGCCGTTGATCGACTTGCCGTCGTCGACCGACGACATCGAGCCGGCGACACGGCCCTCGAAGCCGTTATGGGCGGGGCTGGACGGCACGCGATCGTCGATGATGTTCACCACCCCGCCGATACCCGAGCCGCCATAGGCCAGGGTGGAGGGGCCGCGCAGCACCTCGACGCGCTCGGCCTCGCCAAGGTCAGAGGCCACGGCGTGATCGGGCGACAGCGACGAGGCGTCGACCTGACCGACGCCGTTCTCCAGCACCATCACCCGGGGACCGGAGAGGCCGCGGATGATCGGACGGCTGGCGCCGGGACCGTAGGCGGTCGAGCGCAGACCCGGCTGGCCGTTCAACATGTCGCCAAGACCAGCGGGCGGCGCGACATCGAGCTTTTCCCGGGTCACGATGTTGACGCTGCTGGTCACCGTATCGAGCGAAATGGCGTAGGGCGCGGCCGTGATCACCACCTTGGAGACTTCGGTGTCTTGCGGGTTTGGCGCCGGCGCGGCCGGGGTCTCGGCATGGGCGGAAACGGCGGCGGCGAGAGCCAGGAGGCTCGCGGCGGAAAGGACGGCGCGACGAAGCATGGAGAGTCCTGAACAGATGCGACCAGGCCGAAGAAGAGGCTTGAGGCGAATTTGTTATGAAATAACATATCTCACCGTCAATCCGCTTTTCGCGCTGCAACGCTTGACGGGCCACTTCTCGCCCGCTCTGTGAGCGGATGACTTCCAAGACGCAAATCATGCCCCGTCTGGTGCTCATCGCCACCACCGTCCTGCTCGCCAGCTGCGCGCGCTTCGACGCGCCGAGCCCCCCGGGAATGGTCGCGACGACGCCGCCGTCCGCCGGATGGACCAAGCCGCCGCCAGGCTATCTGAACGGGAACGGCGGCCTCGACGCGGCGGCCATCATCGGCCCGCCGCCCGCGCCGACCTCTCCCCGCGGCAAGGCCGAGCGCGCCCAATTCGACGAGACCCGCAAGCTGGCGAACACGCCGGCCTGGACCCAGGCCATCGCCGACGCCGACCTGTCCGGCAAGAACGGCCTTCGGAGCTTCTCCTGCGCCGCGGGCGTAACGCTGAGCGCGGAAGCGACGCCGACCTTGGCGTCCATGCTGCTGCGGATGACGGATGACGCCGCCAAGATCTACCAGCCCGCCAAGAGCGTATACCAGCGCCCTCGCCCGCCGGTCGGCAACAAGGCGCCGATCTGCGTGCCGCGCGAGCCCTGGATCAACACGGACGGGTCCTACCCCTCGGGCCACGGCCTGATCGGCTGGGCCTGGGCCTCGGTGATCGCCGAGCTGGTCCCGGAGAAGGCCAGCCCGATCCTGGCGCGCGGCAAGGCGTTCGGCGACAGCCGGATCATCTGCGGAGTCCATTTCCAGAGCGATGTCGAGGCCGGCCGCTATCTGGGCTCGGCCTTGGTCACGCGACTGCACGACGATCCCGCCTTCATGGCCGACCTGGCCAAGGCGCGCGCGGAAGTGGCGGCGTCGAAGGCCAGCGGCCCGCCGGCGGGTTGCGGCGCCTAGGGCCGGGCGACGTAGACGACATGCGGACGGAGGGGGTGATCCTCCGCCAACTTCGGATGATCAAAGTCGCGCGCCGGATCATGGCGCATGCCGATCCGACGCATGACGCTCTGCGACGCCAGGTTCGAGCGCGCCGTAAAGGCGATGATCTCGGGCAGGCCCACGGTCTCGAAACCGTAGGCGAGGGCCGCCTTGGCCGCTTCGGTGGCGTAGCCCTGGCCCCAAGCCTCGGGCAGGAAACGCCAGCCGATCTCGACGACGCGGCCCAGGCCTACGTCATCCGGCGTCCACCAGATGCCGGTCATGCCGACGACGGACGCGTCGGCCTGCCGCTCGACGACCCAGAAGCCGAAGCCGTGCTCAGTCTGGTGAGCCTGCACGCGATCGACAAAGGCGTCGCTCTCGGCGCGATCGCGCACGCCGCCCAGCCACTCGCCCACCCGGGGATGGGCGTTCAGCGCGGCGACGGCGTCACGGTCGGCGTCGACCGCCGGTCGCAGGGTCAGGCGGTCGGTCGTGATCACGCCGGGCGGCCGCTCGACAGGGCCGTGTAGAACTCCGGCCGGCGGTCGCGGAAGAAGCCCCAGGCGGCGCGGTGCGTCGTCAGAAAATCGAGGTCGAACGTCGCGCTGACCAGGCCCTCGTCCGCACGCCCCAGCTCAGAGACCAGGTCGCCGCGATGGTCGGCCACGAAGGACGAGCCGTAGAAGGTCTGGCCGCCGTTCGGATAGCCGTCCCACGGCTCGAAGCCGATGCGATTGGCGCCGATCACCGGAATCACGTTCGAGACGGCGTGGCCCTGCATGGCCCGTCGCCACGGCAGGGCGGTGTCCAGGCTCGGGTCATGCGGCTCGCTGCCGATGGCGGTCGGATAGAACAGGGCCTCGGCGCCCATCAGCGCCATGGCGCGGGCGGCCTCCGGGTACCACTGGTCCCAGCAGATGCCGACGCCGATGCGGCCGAAACGCGTGTCCCAGACCTTGAAGCCGGTGTCGCCAGGCCGGAAGTAGTACTTCTCCATATAGCCCGGGCCGTCGGGGATATGGCTCTTGCGATAGACGCCCATCAGCGAGCCGTCGGCGTCGGCCATCACGAGGCTGTTGAAGTAGTGCGGGCCCTCGCGCTCGAAGATCGAGATCGGCAGCACCACGCCCAGCTCGCCGGCCAACGGCGCGATCGCCTTGACGACCGGGTGCTCGCGCCACGGATGGGCTTCGGCGAACCAGCGCTCCTCCTGGGCGACGCAGAAGTACGGCCCCTGGAACAGTTCCGACGGCAGGATGACCTGAGCGCCCTTGGACGCGGCCTCGCGGATGAAGCCCTCGGTCTTCTTGATATTGGCCTGCAGATCCATGCCGTACGAGGTCTGGATCGCGGCGACGCTGAGCGTGCGGGCCATTATGCGGGCTCCTGCTGGCTGATGCAGTGGAACGAACCGCCGCCGGTCAGAATGGCGGTGGAGGGCAGGCCGATGACCTGGCGCTCGGGGAACAGGCCCTTGATCACCTCGACGGCGAAGGCGCCCGACTCCTCGGCGTAGATCGGCACGATGACCGCCTCGTTGGCGATCAGGAAGTTCATGTGCGAGGCCGGGATCGGCTCGCCGTCCTCGTCCAGGATCCTCCCCGGCGAGGGGATGCGGGCGACCTGCAGGGGCGAGCCGCGGCTGTCGGTCATGCCGGCCAGCAGGCGGGCGGTCTCGGCATAGACCTCCGCGTTCGGATCATCGGCGCCGAAAGCCATCGGGCAGGCGACGACGCCAGGCGCCACGAAGCGGGCCAGGTTGTCGACATGGCCGTCGGTGTGGTCGTTCAACAGGCCATCGCCCAGCCAAACCACCTTCTTGGCGCCCAGCGCGCCCGCGAGGGCGGAGGCGGCCGACGCCTCGTCCCAGCCGGCGTTGCGGTTGGCGTTCAGCAGGCACTGGCGCGTCGTCAGGATGGTGCCCAGGCCGTCATGGTCCAGGGCGCCGCCCTCCAGGATGAAGCCGTTGCGGGCCAATGGCGCGCCCGAAGCGGCGGCGATCTGCTCGGCGACGATGTCGTCGCCCTCCAGGCTGTACTTGCCGCCCCAGCCGTTGAACTGGAAGCCGGCGGCGACGGCCTTGCCGTTGTCGTCGACGAAGATCGGGCCCGTATCGCGCAGCCAGATGTCGCCGAACTGGCCGCGAACGATCTCGACCGCGGTGTCGGAGAGCAGGGCGCGGGCGGCGGCCTCGGCCTCGTCGCCGACCACCATCAGGCGCACGCGCTCGCCGCCCGGCCCGGCCAGGGCGCGCGCGAGGTCGGCCACTTCCTGTTGCGCCTGTTCCAGGTCTTCCTGCCACAGCTCGGCGTGGCTGGGGAAACCCACCCACATGGCGCGGTGCGGAGCCCACTCGGCGGGGACGATCACGGTCATTCGAAAACCCGATGGCAGGGTGTGGAAAACAAAGGGGGCGCAGATGGCCCTTCCGGGCCCCTGGGTCAAGCGGAGCCTAGTTAGCAAACCCCTGTGACAAAGAAAAAGGGCGGCCCAAGCGGGCCGCCCTTCTCTTGCTGACGGGAAGTCAGATCAGCTTAGAAGTCGACGCGGAACGTCAGCTGAGCCGTGCGCGGCGCACCGATGTAGCCGTAGGGCTGGTTCGTGATGCCGTACAGGGTCTTGGTGGCGGCCGAGGCGGCCGTCACCTGGGTGCCCAGGCTGCCGTAGTATTCCTTGTCGAAGATGTTCCAGACGTTCAGCTGAACGTAGGAGCCCTTCAGGACGGCGTCGAGCTTGTAACGGACGTCCAGGTCGAACAGGGCGTAACCGTCCACGGCCAGGTCGTTCATGTCCGTGGCGTAGCGCTTGCCGGTGTACTTGCCCTGGATGCCGAACGAGAACGGACCTTCTTCGTAGTTGATCCGGCCGCCGAACATGACCTTCGGGGTTTCGACCAGCTGCTTGCCGTTGATCGGCGCGTAGACGTTCGGCTTCACGACCAGGAGCGGGTCTTGGTACTTGGCGTCGGTGTAGGTCGCCGAAGCGGCCACCGACAATTCCGGCGTGATACGGCCGCCGATTTGACCTTCCAGACCCTTGATGTCGACCGAACCCACGTTGCGTTCGCGGTAGGTGTCGGAGTCGGGGTCATAGGTGCTGACGACACGGTTCTTGAACTGCGTCTTATAGGCGCTGACCGTGGCGTAGTAGCCTTGGGCGTTGAAACGCCAACCCACTTCACCGGTCTTGGTCGCTTCCGGCTTAGCGCTCAGCGAAGCGATCGAGCCGTCGGTCTGACGCTGGACGGTGTAGTAGCTGTCCGTACGCAGAGCCGAGATTTGCTCCGAGTAGCTGGCGTAGAACGTGTTGTGCGTGTCCAGCGTGTACGACAGGCCGACGTTCGGCAGGGTCTTCTTGACCTTGGCGTTATAGGCGAACGGCGGGATGTACTGGGTCGACGACGTGCCGAAGGTCACGTTGCCGTTGGCAAGCGCAGCGTTCGGCGTCTGGGTGGTGCAGAGCACGGTGCTGGTGCCGTTCGAGGTGTAGCAGTACTGGTTCAGCTCGCGCGTGAACTCCTTGTGCTGGACGCCGATGGTGACGTTCAGCTTGTCGTCCATGAAGCGGCCGCGATACTCAAGCGCGACTTGCTGCAGCTCGGCGATCGAAAAACGGTCGCGGAAGCGGAGCAGAGCGCCGTCGGCGCCGACGATGCGATCGCCGCCCCAGGTTTCCTTGCCCCCGAACCAATTCTTCATGAAGCCCGTCGACTGATCGACGTAGCCGGCTTCCGAGGTCTGACGGTGACGACCGCGGTCGAAGGTGTAGGCCAGGCGGAAGGTGTTGTCGTCGTTCAGGCGCCAGATCAGCGAGGTGTTCAGGCCATAGCGACGGGTGTTGGTGTTCGAGGGCGACATGTAACGGACGGAGTCCATGCAGTCGCCGTCGCCGTTCAGGTCGACGCCGCGGTTGGTCGACGAGATCGCGCCCACCTTACAGGTCGGGAAGCTGGTGGCCGTACCGACCAGCTTGGCGTCGTATTCGTTGATCGCCACCTGCTGGGTGCCGCCGTTGGCCATCACGTACTGGAACGACGGGTCGAACGTGAAGATCAGGCTGTCGGCCAGGGTGAAGCGCGACTTGAGGCGGATGTTGCCGGTGTTCGACGGATTGATGCGGCCGCCCCACCAGTTGCTGCCGTTCGGATCGGTGTCGCGCGAGCCGGCGACGGCGGTCGGCTTGATCCAGTCGTAGATGCCGGTCGTGGCCGAGGTGTTGTTGCGGTAATCCCAGTCCCAGCCGTAGACGGCGGTTTCAGGAAGGATCGTGCCGTCGGCGGTGCCCAGCTGGGCGTAGTTGTAGTTGAAGTTGCGGTTCTCGTTCCAGTGGGCCGACAGAGCGATATAGTCGCCCTTCGTGCCGATATCCTGCCAGATACGAGCGTTGAACTGCTTCTTCTCGAGGTCGCCCTCGCCCTTGAACTTGTCGTACTTGGTGTACGAGGCCGAGGCCCAGGCCTTGGTGCCCCAGGGGCCGAATTCGCCGGTCTGGATCAGGCCGAAGAAGCGGCGGTAGTTGAAGCTGCCGTAGGAGGCGTCGACGGTCGCGCCCATGTCGGTCGTCGGCTTCAGCGTGGTATAGTTGATCACGCCGCCGGTGGCCGAGATGGTCGGGGTGTCGACGTCGGTCTGGCCGGTCGTGACGTTGGCGCGCTCGATCAGTTCCGGATCCAGCTGCTGGTTCGAATACAGAGCATAGTTGCCGGTGTCGTTCGTCGGAATGCCGTCGAAGGTCAGCGAGATGCGATTACCATCGAAGCCGCGCAGACGGATGTTGCCGCCGCTGTTGCCATACGGGTCGTTGTTGGTGAAGTTCAACCCCGGCACGTTGTTCAGCGTCTGAACGATCGTCTGGCCGGCGGCCTGGCGGCCGATGTACTCTTGAGTGATGGTCGAGCGCGACTTCGGCGCGGTCTCGGCGACGACGGCGCCGTCGATCGACTTCTGGCCGGTCGCGGTGACGACGACCTTGTCGACTTCCGTCGTACCCGACGATTGGGCCATCGCGGCGCCGGCGGCCATCAGACAACCGACCAGGGCGGTGGTCGCCAGGGCGAAGTTTTTCATTTTCATGCGGAAGGATCCCCTCATTCTTCGAAGCGCCCAGGCCTGAAAGCACGGTCTCGCGTCGTTTCCGGCCGTTTACAGAAAGTTTTCGAAGGTTTGGTGACGGAAACGCCACGCCTGCCCAGAAACTGTCACAAAGCCCCGGAAACGCGGAAGAATTGGTCAGATTTTTCTTACTTGTTTAATCGGACGTCATGACACCTCGACCCGACTCGGCCCCGAAATCCGCCGAAATCCGCGCCTGGCGGCTGACCCTGCTGATGGTGGCGGGGCTGACGATTCTGCGTCTGGCGGCGCTGTTCGCGACGCCTCTGGAACTCTATCCGGACGAGGCCCAGTACTGGCTGTGGTCGCGGGAGCTGGCCTTCGGCTACTTCTCCAAGCCGCCGATGATCGCCTGGCTGATCTGGCTGACCACCAAGATCGGCGGCGACGCCGAGGCCTGGGTGCGGCTGTCGGCGCCGCTGCTGCACGGTGCGACCGCTCTGGTGGTTCATCGGATCGCTCGGCGCCTCTACGGCGGATGGTCTGGCCTCGTGGCGGCCATGATCTACAGCCTGATGCCGGGCGTCGTGCTGTCCTCGGGCCTGATCGCCACCGATGCGCCCCTGCTCTTCTTCCTGTCCCTGACGATCTGGGCCTATGTCGACCTGGCCGATGCCTATGCGCCGCGCCGCTATTTCGTGGCGGCGGGCATGGGCGTCGCTTTGGGCCTGGCGTTCCTGTCGAAATACGCCGCCATCTACGCGCTGGGCAGCATCGTCCTGCACGCGCTGATCTCGCGGGAGGCGCGCCACCGCTGGTGTCCGGCGGCGATCGTCCTGTTCGCCTTCGCCTTCGTCCTGACCCTGGCGCCGAACTTCGCCTGGAACGCCAGCCATCACTTCTCGACCGTCAAGCACACCGCCTCGAACGCCAACTGGGGCGCGCACCTCTTCAATGTCCGTGAGCTGAGCGAGTTCGTCCTCTCGCAGTTCGGCGTCTTCGGCCCGGTTCCGTTCGGCGTGCTGCTGGGCGGCGCGATCTGGCTGGGCGCGAAGAAGAAGATTCAGTCGCCGGACCTTCTGCTGCTGTGCTTCAGCGCGCCGCCCCTGATCATCGTCGCCGGGGAGGCCTTCGTCTCGCGCGCCAACGCCAACTGGGCCGGAGCGGCGTTCGTGGCGGGCTCGGTGCTGGCCGCCGGCTGGCTCTTGCGCTGGAAGGCCCGTCGCTGGCTGGTCGGCGGCCTGGCCCTGCAAGGGCTGTTCGCGGCCTTCTTCGTGGTCTGCATGGTCAATCCGCGCGCGGCGGACGCCGTCGGGCTCGCCAACGGCTTCAAGCGCGTGCGCGGCTGGGACCAGACCGTCCAGGCGATCATCGACCGGACCCGAGAGGAGCAGGCCCTGCGCGGCGGGGTGAGCGCCGTCGCGATGGACGATCGCTTCCTCTACAACGCCGCCGCCTATTACGGCCGCGACTATTTCGGCCAGCCTGGCGCGCCGCCGCTGCGCATGTGGGTGCACGAGATCGCGCCGCAGAACCAGGCCGAGACCGAGGCGCCGCTCGACGCCGCCTATGGCCGCCGCGCCCTGATCGTCAGCCTTGAGGGCGGCTATCGCCCCGAGATCGAACAGGACTTCAAGGCGACGTCTGGCCTGGAGATCTCGCGCGTGCGCCTCGATAAGAAGCGCTCGCGCCGGATCGACCTGTTCATCGCCGAAGGCTTCGCGCCCCTGCCCCGCGACCCGGTCACCGGCCTGCCGCCGGAGCCGAAGCGCAAGTAGTCTGGGAAGAGACGGCGCTACAGCGCCGTCTCGAACGCCGCTTCCGTCTTGGCCTTGACCTCATCGACCGTCACGCCTGGCGCCAGCTCGATCAGCCGGACCGGCGTCTTGCCGCGATTGATCTCGAAGACGCCGAGTTCGGTGATCAGCAGGTCGACCACCCCCGCGCCGGTCAGCGGCAGGGTGCAGGCTTTCAGGAACTTGGGCGCGCCGGACTTTTCGCAGTGGTCCATGACCACCACCACGCGCTTGACGCCAGCCACGAGGTCCATGGCCCCGCCCATGCCCTTGACCATCTTGCCCGGCACCATCCAGTTGGCGAGGTCGCCGTTCTGCGCCACCTGCATGCCGCCCAGGATCGAGAGAGCGATATGCCCGCCGCGGATCATGGCGAAGCTGTCGGCCGAGCTGAAGTACGAGCTGCTGTCGAGTTCAGTGATCGTCTGCTTGCCGGCGTTGATCAGGTCGGCGTCCTCCTCGCCCTCATAGGGGAAGGGGCCCATGCCCAGCATGCCGTTCTCGCTCTGCAGCGTCACGTGCATGCCTTCGGGGATGTAGTTGGCGACCAGGGTCGGAATGCCGATGCCGAGGTTCACGTAGAAGCCGTCCTGCAGCTCCTTGGCGGCGCGGGCCGCCATCTCGTCGCGCGTCCAGGCCATTACGCGGTCTCCTTCTGGCGAGTGGTGACCCGCTCGATGCGCTTTTCGAACTTCGCGCCCTTGATGATGCGGTCGACATAGATGCCGGGGGTGTGGATCGCGTCCTTGTCCAGGGCGCCGATCTCGACCAGCTCCTCGACCTCGACCACGGTGGCCCGGCCAGCCGTCGCCATCATCGGATTGAAGTTCCGCGCGGTCTTCCGGTAGATCAGGTTGCCCTCGGCGTCGCCCTTCCAGGCCTTGACGATCGCGAGGTCGGCGGTCAGGCCGCGCTCCATCACGTACATTTCGCCGTCAAACTCGCGGACCTCCTTGCCCTCGGCGACCAGGGTGCCGTAGCCGGTGCGCGTGAAGAAGGCGGGGATGCCCGCCCCGCCCGCACGGATGCGTTCGGCCAGCGTACCCTGCGGATTGAACTCCAGCTCCAGCTCACCGCTCAGGTAGAGCTGTTCGAACAGCTTGTTCTCACCCACATAGGACGAGACCATCTTCTTGATCTGGCGGTTTTCCAGCAGGATGCCCAGGCCGAAGCCGTCGACGCCGCAATTGTTGGAGACGACCGTGAGGTCCTTCACCCCCGCCTCGCGGATCGCCGCGATCAGGTTCTCCGGGATGCCGCAGAGGCCAAAGCCGCCGGCCATGATGGTCATGCCGTCCTTGAGCAGCCCGGCCAGGGCCTCGACGGCGTCTTTCTTCACCTTGTCGACCATGGTGTCTCCCTTGTCCCAACCTGCTAGTCGGGTGTTTGGCGAACCGTGTCGCCCGAGCCACGAAGAAATTCAACCCTTGATGAATTCTTTTTCCGGAAGGGCCCCAGATGCCTGACGCTAACACCGGCTCGGTGACACCCGCCACCTCCGGCCTGCTCCTGGTGCTGGCCCACCCCGCGCTTGAACGCTCACGCGCCAATCGCACCCTGGCCAAGGCGGCCAAGAGCCTCTCCGGGGTCACTTTCAAGGACCTGTACGAGACCTATCCTGACTTCGTGGTCGATATCGAGACCGAGCAGGCCGCCCTGACAGCTCACGACGTCGTGGCCTTGCAGTTCCCGCTGTTCTGGTACTCGACGCCGTCCCTGCTGAAGGAGTGGCTGGACATCGTCTGGCTGCACGGTTTCGCCTATGGCGAGGGCGGCGAGGCGCTGAAGGGCAAGAAGCTGTTCGTGACCTGCACCACCGGCGGCTCGGCCAAGGCCTATCACGCCCACGGCTACAACCGCTTCAGCATGGACGAGTTTCTACGCCCGCTGGAGCAGACCGCCCACCTGTGCGGCATGGAATGGGAGACGCCCTTCGTCGTGCATGGCGCGTCGGTCAAGGACGACGCGGCCCTGAAGGCGGAAGCCGAGCGCTACAAGGCGCGGATCGCCTCGCTGCTTCCGGTCTCTCGCGTTTCTGGGCGCACGGAGGCCTAAGGACGGATGGAAAACTTCCTCACCCAGGCTCTGGTCTATCTGGGCGCGTCGGTCGTCTCGGTGCCGATCGCCAAGCGGCTCGGTCTCGGTTCGGTGCTGGGCTACCTGATCGCCGGCGTCGTCATCGGTCCCTACGCCCTGTCGCTGGTCGGCGCCCAGGCCGACGTCATGAAGTTCGCCGAGTTCGGCGTCGTCATCCTGCTGTTCCTGATCGGCCTCGAGGTGCGTCCCACGATGCTGTGGGACATGCGCAAGGCCATCTTCGGCTTCGGCGGGACCCAGGTGGTCTGCACCTCGCTGGCGATCGCGGGCGCGGCCATGCTGCTGGGCCTGCCCTGGCAGACGGCTCTGGCGGTCGGCATGGTGTTGGCGATGTCCTCGACGGCCATCGTGCTGCAGACCCTTGACGAGAAGGGGCTGCGGCAAGGACCGGTTGGCCGCGCGGCGTTCGGGATCCTGCTGCTGCAGGACCTGGCAGTCATACCGATGTTCGCCCTGCTGCCGCTGCTGGCCACGGTCGCGCCCCAGACCCATGGCGACGCGAGCGGGCACGGCGGCGCCAGCCTGATCGCCCACCTGCCGGCCTGGGCCCAGGGCCTTTCGGTGTTCGCGGCGGTCGCGGCCGTGGTCGGCGGCGGTCGCTATCTGGTGCGGCCCGTGTTCCGCTTCATCGCCAAGGCGCGCCTGCGCGAGATCTTCACCGCCTCGGCTCTGCTGATCGTCGTGGCGGTCGCCAGCTTGATGCAGATCGTCGGCCTCTCGCCCGCCCTCGGCGCCTTCCTGGCCGGCGTGGTGCTGGCCGAAAGCGAGTTCCGGCGCGAGCTGGAGACGGACATCGAGCCGTTCCGCGGCCTGCTGCTGGGCCTCTTCTTCATCACAGTCGGGGCTGGCGTCGACCTGCCGCTGATCGCGCGCCAGCCGCTGCTGCTGGCCGGGCTGGTCCTGGGTCTGATGGCCCTGAAATTCCTGGTGCTTTACGGCCTGGCCCGACTATTCGGCGCGCCCAAGCGCGGCGCCATGGCGGTGGCCGCGGCGCTGGCCCAGGGCGGGGAGTTCGCCTTCGTTCTTCTGAGCTTCACGGTCGGCGCCGGCGTGATCGGCGCGTCGCTGGCGGCGCTGCTGACCGCCGCCGTGGCCGTCTCGATGGCCCTGACCCCCGTCGCCATGATCCTCTACGAGCGCGTCGCCGCCCTGATGGACGCGGCCATCCCCGACGTGGTCCCCGACACTGGCGATTTCGACGAGGGCGAGCCCGATATCATCATCGCCGGCTTCGGCCGCTTCGGCCAGATCACCGGTCGCCTGCTGTCGGCCAACGGCTTCAAGTCGACGGTTCTGGACAGCGATATCGAGCAGATCGAGCTGCTGCGCCGCTTTGGGCGCCGCGTGCACTATGGCGACGCCACGCGCCTCGACCTGCTGAGGCAGGCGGGCGCGGACCGCGCGCGGATGCTGATCGTCGCCCTGGACGACCGCGAGAAGACGGTCGAACTGGTCGAGACCGCGCGCAAGGCCTTCCCCGACCTCATCATCCTGGCGCGGGCCTGGGACCGCCGCCACGCCTACGACCTGCTGGCCAACGGCGCCGACGCGGTGGAGCGCGAGACCTTCGAGTCCGCTCTGGCGCTGGGCGCGACGGCGCTGCAGAAGCTGGGCTTCCGCGCCCACCGCGCGCATCGGGCGGCCGCCTTCTTCCGCCGCCACGATCGCCGGATGTTCGAGGAGCTGCGCCCCATGTGGGGCCAGGAGGAGGCCTATATCCTGGCCTCGCGCGACGCGGCCCAGACCATGGATCGGTTGCTGGACGCCGACCTGCACCGCATGCGCCCCGGGGACGCCGGCGGCGCGTGGGACACCGCCAGTCTCGACGAGGAGCTGCGCGAGCGGGCCCAGCAGGAAGGCGCGGAATAGGGCCTAGAGGTCTGCGCCATCCAGGGCGCGGAGCCAATCGGGCAGACCCTGGCCTCGCGCCTCGGCGGCGCTGGCGTGCAGAGCCGCCGCCGCGCCGATCTCGCGCGCCTCGCCGGGCGCAAGGCCGAACCTGGTCTTGAACGCCCGCGCGAAGCTGGACCAGGCCGAGAAGCCGTGGCCCTCGACAACCTGGCTCAGCGACAGGTGGCTCAGCGACGGGTCGGTCAGCGCGTCGAACGCCCGACGCAGGCGTCGGTTTTGGATGTGCTCGCGGACCCCGCCCAGCGGCGCGAAAAGGCGATAGAGCGAGGCCCGCGAAAGACCGAACCGCCGGCACAGCACCTCGGCCCCCAGATACGGATCGTCCAGGTTGGCGTCGATGAAGCGCCGGATACGGCCAAGCTGCGATTCCGCGATCGCCGCCCGGGCCGCTGGATCGCCCGAGGCCGGCATGGCCAGCCCGGCGAGCAGATCGATGGTGGTTCGTCCGACGATGGGCGCGTCGGCCACGGAGAGCTGTCCGGCGACGCTCCACAGCGTCTCGACATGGCTCTTGAACAGCCGAGCCGCGGCGGTGTCGCGCCTCAGGACGCGACCGTGCAGGTCATCGAGGTCACGATCGCGCGCCGCCAACGCCTCGCGAGGAATGGCCAGACTGAAATTTCCGCAAGTCTGAGCTTCCGAGCGGAACGGTCGCGTGAGATCCAGCAGGCAGACGTCCCCGACCGAGGCCTCCACCTCGCCGCGATAGGCCTCCCGGCGATCGCCGCCCTCGGCGATGATCTGCACCAGGATGAGGTCGAGCCCCGTCGCGGCGACCTTCCTGTGGTCGCGCCCATAGCTGTAGGTCCCGCCGCTCATGTGAGCGTAGCCCAGAAGCATCGGGCCGACATTGACGCTGCTGATCCACAGATCGGGACCGGAGGCGGCGACGTCCCTCAGGCGGGTGTCGAAGACGGGGGCGATCGCCTCGGCGAAGTCGGCGACGCCTTGCCGCCCCGGCGATAATCGGGTGCCAGCCTGGTGCCGAGGAAGCGACAAGGAAAGCGACATAGGACGCTCAAACATGATGGCGACGGACAAACATTGCCTCGCCGCCGAAGAGTTCTCATGCCGTTAGAACTTGGCCTTGTCGAGCGCTCACAACTATTCGGCGGCGCTCGGCCCTCGGGAAACTACGGCGGGCTTTTGCGCCACGCGACGGAACAGCGCCGTCAGAGCTTCGAACAGGCCCTTCTGGGAAGCGCGATGATAGAGCGAATCTGGCGCCAGGGCTTGGGCCAGGCGAGCATGGGCCTTGCCAAGATTGTGGTAGGGCAGCTTGGGCAGCAGATGGTGCAGGGCGTGGTAGCGCAAACCCACGGGCGCCCAGAGCTCGGACGCCAGGTTCGGCGGCGGGACGTTGACCGAGTCCAGGAACTGCTCGTCCAGGCTCATCTTGCCGCCGTCATTGTCCCAGTGGTGCGCGACCAGGGTCCGGGCCTGGTTGACGAAGGTGGCCAGCGAGAAGATCGCCAGGCCCGTCAGCACGAAACGGATCGGCAGCACGCCGGCTACCGTCGCGGCGATCAGCCCCCACGACCAGAGCCAGCAGGCGATGTCCTGGACCAGCCAGGCCGGGCGCATCTTCGCCATGTCCTCGCGCACGAAGTCGGGATTGATGACCAGCGCCGACAGGCGCTGCTTGAGGACACGGCGCAGCGGCGGGACCAAGAACGAGAGCGGGATGACGATGGCCGAACGGATCAGCACGCCGATCGGCGCCAGCAGGGCGACGAACAGGAAGCCAGCCAGCGACAGGGGCGTGTAGCGCGACAGCGGCAGGTATTCCGGATCCAGCGCCGTGCCGAAGCGATCCTTGACGTGATGGACGTTGTGCACACCCTCGTACATCAGCGACGGCGTCATCAAGGGTACGCCGACCAGCACGTTCCAGCCCACGCGAAAGCCTGGCGCCTCGTCGTCGCGGATGTGAGTCAGTTCGTGGATGAAACTCAGCGCGCGATAAAGCGCCAGCACGCTGATCAAGCCGGCGACCAGGCCGACCGGAAGGCTCGACGTGGTCGCGGCCAGCAGGAAGCCGCCCCACATCAGAGCGGCCGAGATCAGTAGGTCGACCCAGTAGACGGCCGCGTTCGGCGTCATCAGGTCATCGGTCAGGGCGTAGGCCTGCCGCGTCAGGCTGACGCTATCGCTCGCTGTCTTGGCCACTTCGCCCTCGCATTGCTCGAAGGTGACGACTTGGCGACGACAGCGGCGAAAAGCAACCGCTTCGTGCCCGTAAGGGCCCCGAAGCGGACCAGGCTAGCGCGTCAGGGGCCGCAGGACGATCTCCACCCGGCGGTTCTGGGCGCGGCCCGCGGCGGTGGAATTGTCGGCGATCGGCTGGCGCTCGCCCATGCCGGCCACGAAGACGCGGTCAGGCATCACCCGTCCTTCGTTCGTCAGGTAGCCCGCCACGGCGCTGGCCCGGCGCTCCGAGAGAACCTGATTGTAGTCGTCCGGGCCGCTGGAGTCGGCGTGGCCGACGACGTCGATCGTGGTCTGGGGATAGGCGTTCAGCGTGCGCGCCACGTCGTCCAGCACGCGCGTGAACTGCGGCTGCACGTCGGAACGATCGACGGCGAAGGTGACGTCGCTGGGCATGACGAGCACGATCTGGTCGCCGTTGCGGCGGATCATCACGCCCGAGCCTTCCAGGCTGCGGCGGAAATCAGCCTGCTGGCGATCCATGTAGTTGCCGATCGCGCCGCCGGCCAGAGCGCCGATCCCCGCGCCGATCAGGGCGTTCTTGCGGCCCTGCTCGCCCTTGTTGGTGTTGGTCAGATAGCCAAGCAACGCGCCAGCGCCGGCTCCGGCCAGCGCGCCCGTGCCGGTGTTGTTGCGGACCGGCATGCCGGTATAGGGGTCGGTGGTCGTGCAGGCGGCCAGCGCGCCCGCGCCCACAAGAACGGCGGCCAAAGCAAACTTGCGCGTCATCGCAACCCTCGCTGGTTTGTTGTAGATCAAGGTCCGACGGGCAAACGCCCGACTTATGGTCAAGTTCCCCTCCCGCGCCGTCGGCGAAACGAACGCCCTTCGCGTCCGTCGCCGCGCGGTGTAGTAAGAAGGAACTTACTCATTCAGAAGCTTGCAGACCCAAGGCTCGTCGACGTGTCCAACTCCGCCATCGCTCCGGTTTCCTTCTCGCTGTATGCGAAGGACTTCACGCGCTTCTCCCAAGAGCTCGGCGCGTCTTTCGAACGCTACGGCTTCGCGGTCCTGTCGGACTATGACCTGGATCAAGCGCGCATCGACGCCGCCGTCGACGCCGCCAAGGCCTTCTTCGCCCTGCCCGTCGAGACCAAGAAGCACTACGCCGGCGTGAAGGGCGGCGCGCGCGGCTATATCCCGTTCGGGGTCGAGACCGCCAAGGGCGCCGACCACTACGACCTCAAGGAATTCTGGCACATGGGCCGCGAGCTGCCGCCCGGCCACCGCTTCCGCGCCCACATGGCCGACAACGTCTGGCCGGCCGAGATCCCCGCGTTCAAGCATGACGTCAGCTGGCTGTACAACGCTCTGGACGGCATGGGCGGCAAGGTGTTGGAGGCGATCGCCGCGTACCTGAAGCTGGACCGCGACTTCTTCTATCCGACCATCCAGGACGGCAACAGCGTGCTGCGCCTGCTGCACTATCCGCCGATCCCGATGGATGCGACCGGCGTGCGCGCCGGCGCCCATGGCGACATCAACACCATCACCCTGCTGCTGGGCGCCGAGGAAGGCGGGCTTGAAGTGCTGGACCGCGACGGCCAGTGGCTGCCGATCAACCCGCCGCCCGGCTGCCTAGTGATCAACATCGGCGACATGCTGGAGCGCCTGACCAACCACGTCCTGCCGTCGACCGTGCACCGCGTGGTCAATCCGCCGCCGGAGCGCCGGGGCTTCGCGCGCTATTCGACGCCGTTCTTCCTGCATTTCGCGTCGGACTACGAGATCAAGACGCTGCCCAACTGCGTCACGGCGCAGAACCCGGACCGCTATCCGGAATCGATCACCGCCGACGAGTTCCTCCAGCAGCGCCTGCGCGAGATCAAGCTGGCCTAGGCCCGAGCCGAGCTGAGCCATCAAGGGCGGCGGCCATCCGGTCGCCGCCTTTTCTATTTGGCGATCCGCAGCGACGAGATCTCCTGGGCGATGGACTTGAAGGCCGTCTTCAACTCCGAGCCCGTCGCCGGGAAATAGACGTGCTGGGCGTCGGTGGCGCAGTACTTCAGCATGTTCACGGCGTTGGCGTCGCCGCCGACGTCGAAGCCCACGGTGAAAATGGTCAGCTTCAGCGCCGGATCCTTCATGGCGTCGCACAGCTTGCGGGTCTGGGTGAACGCATCGCCGTTGGTGGCCGTACAATTGATGTGATCGCTGGCCGAGCCGCTACCGGACCCTGCGTCCTTGGCGATCACGCCCTTGCAATAGGGCGTGTTGAAGGCGCCGTCGGTCATCAGCACCACCACCTTCACGAGATCCTTGGCGCCATAGGGCGCGGGACGCTGCGGGGCGCTGGGCCACAGATAGCCGAAGGTCGGCGAGACCATGTACCAGCCCCAGGCGAAGCCGACCTGACCGGCCGTGGAACCGGCGGCGGCCAGGGCGCTGATCTGGCCCTTCAGCGCCGTGCGATCGCTGGACAGCGGCGTGATGGTGGCCGATGGGCAGGGGTTGGAGCTGGGCGTAGGATAGTTTCGCCCCACCGGCGCGACGCTCGGCGCCATATCGGCATAGGCATAGGTCCCCGTCCGCTCGGTCACGCAGGTGCTGAGCGCCCGAGTCTCCGTCGTGAAGTTCGCGCTGGTGAAGGTGAAGTTCAGGCACCCCGGGTTGGTGCTGGTGTTGCAGGTCGCCACGCCGCCGGAGACATAGCTGGGGGCGCTTGAGGTGTTCGCATTGATCGTGAAGCTGTTCGTCGTCGCCGACGTAACGCTGTAGGTGGTCCCATTCAGCATGGTCGGACCGGAAACGCCGCTGATGGTCACCTTGTCGCCCACGATGAACCCGTGGCTGGCCGACGTGACGACGGCGGGGTTGGCCTTGCTGACATTGGTGATGGCGCGGGCGGTCACGGCGCCGCGCACGGCGTCGGCATAGCTCCCGACATTCACCCCGACCGAATAGGGGACGATGGCGACCTTCGAATAGAACGGCGTCTGGTCGTCCTTGACCACGATGTCCACGAGATCCGAAGCCCCGGTCTTCAGGTCCGCGATCCTCGTCCCGCTCATCGAGCCGGTGATATCCAGGACGACCGCGACCTCCAGGTTCTTCGACGACCGGATGACGTCGGACGTGGCGGTGACGTTGAAGTCCGCCTTGGTCCAGAGGTTGGCGATGATCGGCTTCACCGTGGCGCTGGCCGTCCCCAGGATGTGATTGCCCGTCCCGGCCTTGAAGCTGGCGTTCGACGCCGAGAGGCTAAGGTTCAGGCCCGCGGCTTCGGCGAGGAAGGCCGGGTCGCCGACCGCTTCCAGCTCGGCGTCCGTCACCGCCGTGGATCGCGCGGCGATCAAGGTCGCCGCGTCCAGAGCGTCCTGCATCTGGTGGCGTTGCAGGCTGATGCGGCCAAGATCGATCAGGGCGAAGACCAGGATCGACAGCGGGATGGCCAGCAGCGCGAACTGGATGGCGATCGCCCCCCGGTCATCACGCCCGAGACGGCGGAAAAAGCGGAGAAGACGCGACATCAGGCAATCCAACCAGGGTCTGGCGACCTTGAACGCCCCTGGTGAACAAGCCGGTAACCCCTTGGGTAAATAAGCGGACCTTCGACTCTCGCGCCCGCTGCGGCTAAACAGCGCCCATGCCGTTCACCGCCACCGTCCTGACCATGTTCCCCGAGGCCTTTCCGGGCCCGCTTGGCGTCTCGATGATCGGGTCCGCCTGGAAGGAACAGGATCTTTGGCGTCTGGAAACGCTGGACATTCGGGCCTTTTCCAAGGATAAGCGCGGCTTCCTCGACGACACCCCCGCGGGTGGCGGCGCGGGAGCCGTGCTCAAAGCGGACGTTATCGCCTCTGCGCTGGACAGCGTGGACCTCGGCGGGCGGCCGCTTTTGTACATGAGCGCCCGGGGCAGGCCCCTGACCCAGGCGCGCGTTCGAGAGTGGTCCAAGGCCCCCGGTATCGTGGTGCTGTGCGGCCGCTTCGAGGGGGTGGACCAACGGGTGCTCGACGCCCGAGGGTTCGAGGAGGTCTCGGTCGGAGACGCCGTGCTCGCCGGTGGCGAAGCGGCGGCGATGGTCGTGATCGAGGCGTGTGTTCGACTTGCCCCGGGGGTTCTGGGGAACATCGAGAGCACGCTGGAAGAAAGCTTCGAGGACGGTCTCCTCGAGCATCCGCAGTACACCAGGCCGCGGACGTTCGAAGGGCTCGACATCCCCGAGGTGCTGCTGTCGGGCGATCACAAGAAGATCGACCAATGGCGCAAGCGTATGCGTGAAGAAGCGACCCGCGAGCGGCGCCCGGATCTCTGGGAGGCCCACCTCGCCAATCAACAGGCAAAAGGCGCCCCCAAAGGGGGAAAGCCCCAAGGAGACTAGATCATGGCTGCGAATATCATCGCTCAGCTCGAGCAAGAAGAATCGGCCCGTCTGCTGGCCGCCCGCGCGATCCCGGACTTCCGTCCCGGCGACACCCTGCGCGTCAACGTGAAGATCAAGGAAGGCGAGCGCGAGCGCGTTCAGGCCTACGAAGGCGTCTGCATCGCCCGTCAAGGCGCTGGCGTCCACGAGAGCTTCACGGTCCGTAAGATTTCGTTCGGCGAAGGCGTGGAGCGTCTGTTCCCGCTGCTGTCGCCGAGCATCGAAAGCATCGAAGTCAAGCGTCGCGGCGTCGTCCGTCGCGCCAAGCTGTACTACCTGCGCGACCGCCGCGGTAAGTCGGCGCGTATCGCCGAGCGCGCCGGTGGCCCGAAGGCCGCCGCGACCGAAGAGTAATCTTCAGCGCATCGCGAAAGATCGAGGCCCCGGCGGTGACGCCGGGGCCTTTTCTTTGGCTTGAAGCTTATCGAGGCGCGATCAGGCGGGGATACTTACGGGCCGGGCAAGGCGTTCGCAGAGCGCGCCAGAAGGCCTGCAGCGCCGCCAGCCAGCCGAAAGAGCTTTGCTTATGGGTCTGAAGGGCGGTGTCCATCATCGCCGTCTTCCTTTGCTTGAAACGCATCGGAATTTCGCCGTTCGACGAACGGATGACAAACGCGGCTTCCTTGGCTATCCATAGGCTACGCTTATGTCAGACATCCTCGCCCGCCTGCCCCTCAGCGCGATCCGCGTGTTCGAGGCGGCCGCTCGCCTGAAGAGCTTCACCCGCGCCGCAGGCGAGCTGGGCATGACGCAGGCGGCCGTCAGCTGGCAGGTGAAGGCTCTGGAGCAAAGGCTGGACCAGCCGCTGTTCAACCGCCTGCCGCGCGAGGTGACCCTGACCCCCGCCGGCGAGCGCCTGTCCCGGGCGGCGACCGAGGCGCTGTCGCTGCTGCGCTCCACCATCTCCGATCTGGTCGAGACCGAGGAGGGGGTGCTGTCCATCACGACCGTCCAGAGCCTGGGCGGCCAGTGGCTGGCGCCGCGCCTGGGTGAGTTCCAGATCGCGCACCCGCGCATCGCCGTGCGGTTGGAGGCCTCAAGCCGGGTCGCCGACCTGGCGCGCGAGGGCCTTGATGTCGCGCTGCGCGGGGGTCAGGGACAGTGGCCGGGCATGGCGGCTCATTTCCTGATCCCGGCGGTCCAGACGCCCCTGGTCTCTCCTCGGTTCCTGGAGCGCATCGGCGGGCTTTCCCGTCCCGAAGATCTGCTGGATGCGCCGCGCGTCGGCGTGGCGCGCGAATGGGAGGAGTGGTTCCATGCCGCCGGCGTCACCGGGATCTCCGACCGCCTGGCGCCGCGCCTGACCTCGGACGCCCAGACGCTGGAGGTCGCAAGCGCCTTGGCGGATCAGGGCGCGGCGCTGGGCTCTCCGATCTTCTTCGCCCGCGAGTTGGCGGAAGGGCGCCTGATCATGCCGTTCGATGTGGTGGCCCGCTATTCCGGCGGCTACTGGCTGGCCTACCCCAGCGAGCGCGCGCGAGTTCGCAAGATCGCCGCCTTCCGGGACTGGGTCCTGGCCCAGGCGGCCGCTGATCCTCTGATCGCGCGATACGCCGCGATGGAGCCCTTGGGAGCTTCGAAGGCGTCGCCGCTCGCGCGCGCTAACGAATAGACGGCCAAGCTTGCGTGCGTTCGCACTAAGATTGACAAACCGCCGTTCCGTGAGATGATCCGCTCACCCCCGGCGCTCGTCGCCCGGGCTTCCAGACCGTCTTCTTTCTAGCGGACGGCCCTCTTCGGGCGGAGCCCATCGGCCCCCGAAGGCAGAAAACGATGCTAGGGCGCGCCGACAGGTCGCAAGACGGGCGCGCCCTTTGCTTTTCTAGCCGCCCCACGGCCACAGAACGCAAGAATTTGTCGCGCCGGCTAGGCCCCACTGGATTTTGGCGCACGATCCGCCCTATATCCCCGCCATGTCCGGTAAAACCCTTTACGACAAGATCTGGGACGCCCACGTCGTCAGCGAAACCGACGGCGAGGCCATCCTCTACATCGACCTGCACCTGATCCACGAGGTGACCACGCCGCAGGCCTTCGCCGGCCTTCGCGCGGCCGGCCGCAAGGTGCGCCGTCCCGACCGCACGCTGGCCGTGGCCGACCACAACATCCCGACCGAGGGCCAGGCGCTCGGCGTCGATGCGGTCAAGGATGAGGAAGCGCGCCTCCAGCTCAAGACCCTCGCCCGCAATGTCGCCGACAACGGCATCGAATTCTTCCCGATGGGCGACATCCGCAACGGCATCGTCCACGTGGTGGGTCCTGAACAGGGCCGCACCCAGCCGGGCATGACCATCGTCTGCGGCGACAGCCACACCTCGACCCACGGCGCCTTCGGAGCGCTGGCCCACGGCATCGGCACGTCCGAGGTCGAGCACGTCCTGGCGACCCAGACCCTGCGCCAGAAGAAGGCCAAGAACATGCTGGTCCGCGTCGACGGCCAGCTAGCGCCCGGCGTGACCGGCAAGGACGTCGCCCTGGCCGTGATCGGCGAGATCGGCACGGCCGGCGGCACCGGCTACGTCATCGAGTTCGCCGGCGAGGCCGTGCGCGGCCTGTCGATGGAGGGCCGCATGACCCTCTGCAACCTGACCATCGAGGGCGGCGCCAAGGCCGGCCTGGTGGCGCCGGACGAGAAGACCTTCGCCTATATCCAGGGCAAGCCGGCCGCGCCGAAGGGCGCGGCCTGGGACATGGCGCTGAGCCACTGGAAGACCTTCTTCACCGACGAGGACGCCGTCTTCGACCGCACGGTCGTGATCGACGGCTCGGCCCTGGTCCCGATGGTCACCTGGGGCACCAGCCCCGAGGACGTCATCCCGGTGACCGGCACGGTGCCGGATCCGGAGAGCTTCGCCACGCCCGACAAGCGCGCCGCCGCCCACCGGGCCCTCGACTATATGGGCCTGACCGCCGGCCAGCCGATCACCGAGGCGAGGATCGACCGCGTCTTCATCGGCTCGTGCACCAACAGCCGCATCGAGGACATGCGCGCCGCCGCCGCCGTGGTGCAGGAGGCCTTCCTGCACGGGCGTCTCGTCGCGCCGCACGTCAAGGCGATGGTCGTGCCTGGCTCGGGCCTGGTCAAGGAGCAGGCCGAGGCCGAGGGCCTGGACGCGATCTTCAAGGCCGCCGGCTTCGATTGGCGTGAGCCCGGCTGCTCGATGTGCCTAGCCATGAACCCCGACAAGCTGCAGCCGGGCGAGCGTTGCGCCTCGACCAGCAACCGCAACTTCGAGGGCCGCCAGGGTCGCGCCGGCCGCACGCACCTCGTCTCGCCCGCCATGGCGGCGGCGGCGGCGATCGCCGGCCACCTCGTCGACGTCCGCGCCCTGCTCTCGGAGACCGCCCAATGAAGGCCTTCACCCGCCTCGATGGCCGCGCGGCGCCGCTGGAGCTGGCCAATATCGACACCGACCAGATCATCCCCAAGCAGTTCCTGAAGACCGTGGAACGCGAAGGCCTGGCCAAGGGCCTGTTCTACGACTTCCGTTTCGACGCCAACGGCGACGAGATCGCCGACTTCGTGCTGAACAAGCCGGAATACAAGGGCGCCAGCGTCCTGATCGCCGGCGACAACTTCGGCTGCGGCAGCTCGCGCGAGCACGCGCCGTGGGCCCTGATGGACTACGGGATCATGTGCGTGATCTCGACCAGCTTCGCCGACATCTTCTTCAACAACTGCTTCAACAACGGCCTGCTGCCGGTGATCGTGAAGCCGGAGGAGCTGGCGGTCCTGATGGACGAGGCCAAGGGCGGCAACCACATGGTCAGCGTCGACCTCGAGGCCCAGACCGTTGTCTCGCCGTCGGGCAAGACCTTCACCTTCCAGATCGATCCGGTCCGCAAGGAGAAGATGCTGAAGGGTCTCGACGCCATCGGCGAGACGATGCAGCACGCGACCGACATCGACGTCTTCGAAAGCAAGCGCGCCATCAGCCAGCCCTGGCTGGAGGCTTAAGCGCGGCGGTTCAACCGCGCCAAGCCCCGACAGGCTGTCACCCCATCCCCAACCCTTCCCCATCAAGGGGAAGCGGGAGAATGTTGAGATGACCCTGATCCTCGCCGGCACGATCCGCATCGCTCCCGAGCGCCTGGCGGACCTGCGCCCCCATCTCCGCGCCCAGGTCGAGGGCACGCGGGCCGAACCTGGCTGCCTGGATTACGCCCTGACCGAGGACCCGCTCGACCCCGGCCTGATCCGGGTCTACGAGCATTTCGAGAACGAAGCGGCCTTGGAATTCCATCGCGCCACGCCGCACATGGCCGCCTGGCGCGCCGCCTGCGCCGCGCTGGGGGTGCATGGCCGCGACCTGCAGTCCTTCGACGTTTCCGCCTACCGCCAAATCTAAGCGAAAATCCAAGAGAGAAGCTCCATGTCCACCCTGCTGCTCCTGCCCGGCGACGGCATCGGCCCGGAAGTCTGCGCCGAGGTGCGCCGCGTGGCCGCCGCCCTCACCCCGGACCTGAAGGTCGAGGAAGCGCCCTATGGCGGCATGAGCTACGACGCCTATGGAACGCCGCTGCTGGACGAGGTGCGCGACCAGGCCATCGCCAGCGACGCGGTGCTGATGGGCGCCGTCGGCGGGCCGAAGTGGGCCGACGCCCCGCGCCACCTGCGCCCAGAGGCTGGCCTGCTGAACCTGCGCAAGGCGATGGACGTCTATGCGAACCTTCGTCCGGCCTACTGCTTCGAAGCCCTGGCCGGGGCCTCCAGCCTGAAGCCGGAACTGGTTTCGGGCCTCGACATCATGTTCGTCCGGGAGCTGGTCGGGGGCGTCTATTTCGGCCAGCCGCGCGGCATCGAGACCCTGGCCGACGGCCAGAAGAAAGGTTTCGACACGGCCGTCTACACGACCAGCGAGATCGAGCGCGTCGGGCGCGTGGCCTTCGAACTGGCCCGCGGCCGCACCAACAAGGTCCACTCGGCCGAGAAGTCGAACGTCATGGAGTCCGGGCTGCTGTGGAAGCAGGTGATCACCGAGCTTCACGCCCGCGAATATCCGGACGTCCAGCTGGAGCACATCCTGGCCGACAATTGCGCCATGCAGCTGGTCCGCGCGCCCAAGCAGTTCGACGTGATCGTCACCGACAACCTGTTCGGCGACATCCTGTCGGACGCGGCCGCGATGTTGACGGGCTCGCTGGGCATGCTGCCCTCGGCCGCCCTGGGCGCGCCGGGCAAGCCGGGTCTCTACGAGCCCATCCACGGCTCGGCGCCGGATATCGCCGGCAAGGGCGTTGCTAATCCGCTGGCGGCCATCCTGTCGTTCGAAATGGCGCTGCGCTGGTCACTGAACCAGGTGGAGGCGGCCGATCGTCTTTTGACCTCGGTCAAGAAAACCCTAGATCAAGGCGCGAGAACGAGGGATCTTGGCGGATCACTTAACACTGTTCAAATGGGAGATGCTGTTATCTCCAATATATAAGGACCGCCGAATACCGACGTTATATGGTTAAGCGGCAATAAGATTTTAAAATATCTCCCCGAATTCTGCAGGTCCATTCCACAGGGCTGCGGGATTCGGGGACATGCGTTACCGAGATTTGAGAATATCAATAAAACTGGGCGTTGCATTCATCGCCCTAATCGTCATTTCGGCGATCTCATCGGCGACGGTGTTCGCAAGCCTCAAGAAGATCGAAGACGCCTCCGTGTCCTCCCAGCGCAGCCTCGCGCTAGTGGCCCAGGCCGAACAGATCATGACGCTGGTCCTGGAACAGCAGAACGCCCTGCGCGGCTATGTCATCCTGGGCGATCCAAAGTTCGCCAAGACCTACGCGGAGTCGAAGGAGAAGTTCGACGCCAGCCTTGAGGCGTTCGAGGCCAAGACCACCGTTCCCGCGCAGAAGGCTCGCATCACCGCCCTCCGCGGCGCGATGGCTGACTGGCGGAGCGCCATCGGCGAACCGGCCCTGACCTTGATGGCGGATCCGGCGGCCGGCCGAGAGCAGGCTGGGCAACTCCTGGGCAAGAAGAGCCTGACCAAGATCCGCGCCATCCATGGCGAACTGGTCGCGGCGGCCAAGGAACGCGTCGCGATCCGCGCGAAGGAAGCCAAGTCCGCCCAGACCACCGCGAATCTCGCCCTGATCATCGGCGGCGCGCTGTCGCTGGTTACGGCCGGGCTGATGGGTTGGCTGCTCTCGCGCGCTATTGGCGCGCCCGTCGCGCAGATGACCTCCGCCATGCGTCGCCTCGCCAGCGGCGACAACACCGTCGAGGTCCCGGCGATGGGACGCAAGGATGAGATCGGCGACATGGCCGACGCTGTCGTCCACTTCAAGACCGCCGCGATCGAGAAGATCCGCCTCGAAGCCGAAGCGGCCGAGCAGCGCGCCCAGGTCGAGGCCGAGCGCCAGCAGCGCGAGCGCGAAAAGGCCGCGGAAGCCGAGGCCGACGCCTTCGCCATGAGCACCCTGGCCAAGGCGCTGGATCACCTGGCCTCCGGCGACCTGACCTATCGGATCAACGCCCAGCTGACGCCCAAGGCCGAAGGCCTGAAGCGCGATTTCAACACCGCCGCCGACCGCCTGCGCGACGCCTTGCGCGGCATCAACGGCGCCACGGGCGGCATCCGCGCCGGTTCGGAGGAAATCGCCTCGGCCTCCGACGACCTGTCGCGCCGCACCGAACAGCAGGCGGCCAGCCTGGAAGAGACCGCCGCGGCGCTGGAC
This sequence comes from Caulobacter sp. X, assembly GCF_002742635.1. Lineage (NCBI taxonomy): Bacteria > Pseudomonadati > Pseudomonadota > Alphaproteobacteria > Caulobacterales > Caulobacteraceae > Caulobacter > Caulobacter sp. X. The sequence goes on from NZ_PEGF01000001.1 coordinate 2,150,846, forward strand.
CAGATTACGGCCACGGTCCGCAAGACCGCCTCCGGCGCCCTGGAAGTCTCGACCCTGGTCGCCCAGGCCCGCGCCGGCGCGGAAAGGTCGGGCGCGATCGTCAGCCAAGCCGTCTCGGCCATGAGCGAGATCGAGACCTCGTCCAGCCAGGTCAGCCAGATCATCGGCGTGATCGACGAGATCGCCTTCCAGACGAACCTGCTGGCCCTGAACGCCGGCGTCGAAGCCGCGCGGGCGGGCGAAGCGGGCAAGGGCTTCGCGGTCGTCGCCCAGGAAGTGCGGGCCCTGGCCCAGCGCTCGGCCGAGGCCGCCAAGGAGATCAAGCAGCTGATCTCGACCTCCAGCGAGCAGGTCGAAACCGGTGTCGATCTCGTGGCCCAGACCGGCGATGCGCTGCGCGCCATCGTCGATCAGGTCGCCTCGATCGACACCCTGGTCAAGGAAATCGCCGCTTCGGCTCAAGAGCAGTCCACCGGCCTGCACCAGGTCAATGTCGCGGTGAACCAGATGGACCAGGTCGTCCAGCAGAACGCCGCCATGGTCGAGGAAGCCACGGCCGCCACCCACTCGCTGAAGGGCGAGGCCGGCGAGTTGGCCACGCTGGTCGGCCGCTTCCAGGTCGGCGAGGAGAAAGCTTCGGCGGCCCCGCGCGCCCGAGCGGCCTGACCGCTTCCCCTGAACGCCGATAAGGTTCTAGGCTCCTTCCAACGATAAGAGTTGGGAGGAGCCGATGATCCCGGGGCTCATGCAGACCGCGCCGCTGATGATCAGCGGCATTCTCGCCTACGCGGCCCAGGCGCATGGCGCGCGCGAGATCGTCTCTCGGCTGATCGACGAGCCGATCTGGCGCTATGACTATGCGGGGCTGGCCCGCCGCGCCGCCCAGGCCGCCCACGCCCTGCACCGCCTCGGCGTCGCGCCGGGAGACCGAGTCACCTCGCTGGCCTGGAACACCCACCGCCACCTCGAGCTGTTCTACGCCGTTCCCGGCGTCGCCGCGGTTCTGCACACGGCCAATCCGCGCCTTTCGGACGAGCAGATCGCCTATACGATCGACCACGCCGGCAGCCGCGTCCTGTTCTTCGAGCGCAACTTCCTGCCGCTGGTCGAGCGCATCGCGCCGCGCCTGGCGTCGGTGACCACATTCGTCATGCTGTCGGACGAGGCGCGGACCGAGCCGGGCGCGGTCGGCGCGATCTCCCACGAGGCGCTGATCGCCGGCGAGCCCGAGACGATCGATTGGCCATCCTTCGACGAGAACGCCGGCGCCTTCCTTTGCTACACCTCCGGCACGACCGGAGACCCCAAGGGCGTGCTGTATTCGCACCGCGCCGTGGTGCTGCACGCCATGGCCGGCGGCCTCAACAGCGCGTTCGGCTTCACGGCGTTCGACGTCGCCATGCCCTGCTCCAGCCTCTACCACGCCACCGCCTGGGGCGTGCCGTTCAGCGCCCCCATCTGCGGCGCGAAGCTGGTGCTGCCGGCCGACCGCATGGACGGCGCGTCGCTGCACGAGTTGATCGAGAGCGAAGGCGTCACCTTCACCGGCGGCGTGCCCACGATCTGGACCATGTACCTGGACTGGCTGGAGAAGAACCACGCCGCGCCGAGCACGCTCCAGCGGGTCGTGATCGGCGGCAGCGCCGTGCCGCGCGCCATGGCCGAGACCTTCAAGCGCCGCTACGGCGTCCAGACGCTGCAGATCTGGGGCATGACCGAGACCTGCCCGATCGGCGTCGTCGCCACGCCGACACCGGCCCTGGCCGCGCTCGGCGAGGACGCCATGGACGAGGCGATCTGGACGCGCCAAGGCCGGCTGCAGTTCGGCATCGAGCTCAAGGTCGAGACCGAGGACGGCGACGACGCGCCCTGGGACGGCCAGACCTCCGGCGCGCTGAAGGTGCGCGGCCCGTGGGTGGTCAAGCGCTACTTCCGCAAGGACCACGACGCCACCGACGATGACGGCTGGTTCGACACCGGCGATATCGCCACGCTGGACGCCAACGGCTTCATGCGGATCACCGACCGCCAGAAGGACGTGATCAAGTCCGGCGGCGAGTGGATCAGCTCGATCGACCTGGAGAACGTCGCGGTCGGCTGCCCCGGCGTGAAGATCGCCGCGGTCGTCGGCGTGCCGCATCCGAAGTGGGAAGAACGCCCCTTGCTGGTTATCGAGCCGCACGAGGGCGCCGCCGTCACCAAGGCCGCCGTGCTGGCCTATCTGGCGCCGAGGATCGTCAAGTGGTGGACGCCCGACGATGTGGTCTTCGCGCCGGTGCCGCTGACCGCTACGGGCAAGATCGACAAGAAGGTGCTGCGCCAAGCCTGGCGGGGACATTTGGGGGGCTAGAGCTTCAAACGCCAACTCTCGGACACCAGCCCTTCGCCGAAGCCGTCGTAGGGCCAGCTGTCCTCCAACACGAAGCCGAAGCGGGCGTAATGGCGACGGGCCGCCAGGAGGTTGCTCTGGGTCCAGAGGATGACCTCGGCGTAGCCCGCCGCCCGCGCGAACCCCAGGCACGCGCCGATCAGGGCCTCGCCAACGCCCAGTCCTCGCGCTGATGGGTCGACCAGCAGCAGGCGCAGGCGGGCGACCGTTTCGCTCTCCTTGACCAGCATGATCGAGCCAACCTTGCGCCCCTCGTGCTCGGCGATCCAGCAGGCCTCGCGGCTCGCGTCGAACGTTTTGACGTAGTCGGCCACGACCCCCGCCACCACGCCCTCGAAGCGATGGTCCCAGCCCTGTTCGGCGGCGTAGAGCTCGCCGTGCCGCTGGACGATCCAGCCCAGGTCGCCAGGCGCGGGCGGACGCAGCGCGATCATGCTTCCAACGACGCCTTCAGCCCGGCCAGATCGCGCGTCATGACCGTCGATCCTTGAATGCTTATGCGCCGGGTTCCGAGCACGCGCCTACTCCACCGTCATCTGGGTCTGGGTGACCACCGCCGCCAGCTTGCCGTCCTCGCCCTCGATCCGCGTGACCCAGATGCTGGAGCGCCGACCGATATGCAACGGCGTCGCCACGGCCTTCACCGTCGTTCCGACAGCGGCGGGAGCGATGAAGTTGGTCTTGCTCTCCAGCGTCGTGGTTCGCTTGCCTTCCGGCGTCGACAGGAACGCGCCGATGGCGCCCAGCGTGTCGGCCAGGGCCATGGCCGCGCCGCCATGCAGGATTCCGCCGGCGGTGCACAGATCAGGCCGGACCAGCAGCCGTCCCTCGACGCAATCGGGGGCGGCGTGGACGATCTCGACGCCCATCAGAGCGGCGAACGGCAGAAGGGCGAGATCGAAGACGGGCGTGCTCATGACGGCATCTGACGCCCGCCTCCGCCCCGGATGCAAGCGTCAGTGTGAACCGCGCTCGCTGTCGAGGTGGGCCATCATCGCCTCCGCGTACCGCGTTCCCGCCACGGCGGCAGCCGGGACCGCCGCCTCGATCGCCGCCAGGTCCTCGGCGGTCAGGGAAACTTCCAGCGCTCCCAAGGCCTCGGACAGGCGGTCACGACGACGCGCGCCGATCAGCGGGACGATATCGTCGCCCCGCGAGGCCACCCAGGCGATGGCGGCCTGGGCCGTCGTCACGCCCTTGGCTTCGGCGACCGCGCGAAGAGCTTCGGCCAGCTTCAGGTTCGCCGTCAGGTTCTCACCCTGGAAGCGCGGACTGTGGGCGCGGAAGTCGCGTCCGCCCTGACCGGTCTGCGGCGTCCAATGCCCGCTGATCAGGCCGCGCGAGAGCACGCCATAGGCCGTCATGCCGATGCCGAGTTCGCGCAGCGTCGGCAGGATCTCCGCCTCGACGGTCCGCGAAACCAGCGAGTACTCGATCTGCAGGTCGACGATCGGCGCGACCTTGGCCGCCCGGCGGATCGTCTCGGCCCCGACCTCGGAAAGGCCGACGTGGCGGACGTAGCCGGCCTGGACCATCTCGGCGATGGCCCCGATGGTGTCTTCGATCGGCACGTCGGGATCCAGGCGCGAGGGCCGGTAGATGTCGATGTGATCGACGCCCAGGCGCTTGAGGCTATAGGCGAGGAAATTCTTGATGGCCTTGGGTCGGCCGTCATAGCCGAGGAAACCGCCGATCGGATCGCGCAAGGCGCCGGTCTTGACGCTGAGCACCAGGCGGTCGCGCTTGTGGCTCTTGAGCGCCTCGCCGATCAGCATCTCATTGTGGCCCATGCCGTAGAAGTCGCCAGTGTCGATCAGCGTGATCCCGGCCTCCACGGCGGCGTCGAAGGTGGCTAGGCTCTCGGTCCGGTCAGCAGGGCCGTACATGTCGGACATGCCCATGCAACCCAGGCCGAAGGCCGAGACGACGGGCCCCGTCTTTCCCAATTGGCGCGTCTTCATCTGATGTCTCCATGCGGTTGGCGGAGCTGTTATGCGCCAGCGCATTTCGTGCGATAATCCGACAAGGTTCGCACGACCTGTTCGGATAAACGCACAATGCAGCAGGCCGACTTCGCCGATCTCGACGCTTTCACGGCGGTGGCCCGCGCCCGCGGCTTCCGTGCTGCGGCGGCCTTGCGCGGCGTCTCGCCTTCATCGCTCAGCGAAGCGGTGCGGCGGTTGGAAACGCGGCTGGGCGTGCGCCTGCTCAATCGCACCACGCGCAGCGTCACGCCCACCGAGGCTGGCCAGAAGCTCCTGGAGCGCCTCTCTCCCGCCCTCGCCGACGTTGCCCTGGCGCTGGACGAGGTCAACGCCTTCCGCGACAGCCCGACGGGCACGCTGCGCCTGAATGTTCCGGGCGTGGTGGCCAAGGTCGTCCTGCCGCGCCTGCTGCCGCGCTTCCTGGCGCTGCATCCGGGCGTCTCAGTGGAGGTGGTGGCCGACGACGCGTTCATCGACGTGCTGGCGGCCGGGTTCGACGCCGGCGTTCGTTACGACGAGCGGCTTGAGAAGGACATGATCGCCGTACCGCTGTCGGGGCCGCAGCGCTTCGTCCTGGTCGCCTCGCCCGCCTATTTCGCCGCCCACGGACGCCCCGCCCATCCGCGCGACGTGCTCGACCACGCCTGCATCCGCCACCGCTTCGCCAGCGGCTCATCCTATGCCTGGGAGTTCGAGAAGGACGGCGAGGTGGTCCGCATCAGCCCCACGGCCCGGCTGACCTCGACCAATATCGATCTGGAGCTGGCGGCCTGCGAAGCCGGTGTCGGCCTGATGGCCACCTTCGAGGACTTCGTCGCCGAAGCCCTGGCCGCGGGTCGGCTGGAGACGGCGCTCGACGACTGGCTGCCGCCGTTCTCTGGTCCCTACCTCTACTACGCCAGTCGCCGCCACATGCCCGCGCCTCTGCGCGCGTTCGTGGATTTCCTGAAGTCAGAGCGATGACGGCGGAATTATGGTTAATACAGTTTGAACTAAACAAAACTCCACCTAAAGTCGTCTAGCGATTCGCAAAGGTTGCGGCCAACGCCGCGGTGAGTTGTTGGAGTAGCGATGGCGGTTGTCAGCTCCGATCCGTCGGCCCTGTCCAGCCTGGCGCCGAGCCGGATCGCCGCCCTCAGCAGCGCGACCATCGCCGCCGCGCCGCCCTCGGAATTCGCCAGGCTCACTTCGCAGCAGGTCGCGGCGATCTCCGCGACCGCCATCGCCGCCCTGACTCCCGAACAGTTCGCCCGGTTCGGCGCCAGCCAGCTGGCGGGCCTGACCGCCGCCCAGCTGCCCCGACTGCCGGCCGTGGCCTTCAGCAGCACCCAGCTGATGGTCCTGAACCAGGCGCAGGTGTCGTCGCTGTCGCGCACGCAGATCCAGGCGCTGAGCACCGAGGCGCTCGACGGTCTGCGCATGACCCAGATCGCGGTCCTCAGCGCCGCGAACGTCTCGGCCCTGAACGCGACCCAGGTCCAGAGCCTGTCGGCGGTTCAGCTACGCGCGCTGAGCGCGGCTCAGCTGCGCGGTCTTTCGGCCGCCGACATGGCGGAGTTCACCGTGGATCAGGTCGCCAGCCTGACCCCCGCTCAACTTGGCATGCTGGGCCCGACCCAGGTCGTAAGCCTTTCAAGCAGCCAGATCGGAGCCCTGACCCCGACCCAGTTCGCCGGTCTTTCGGCGCCGACCATTAGGGCCATGCCGCCCGAAACCATCGCCTTGACCTCGGCGAGCCAGTGGTCCGCGGCTACGCCCGGCCAGCTTTCGTCCCTGACCTCGACCCAGATGAATGCCCTGGGGGACCGCAAGGCCGCCTTCAGCGCGACCCAGATTCGCGCCCTTTCGGCGACAGAGCTGGGCCGCGCGGGCCCCGCGTTCCTGGCCGCCTTGACGCCAACTCAGCTGAAGGGCCTGGGCGCCGGCCATGGCGCGGCGCTGTCCATCACCGCGATCACCAGTCTCGACATCCCGCAGCTGGCGGCGCTGGATCCCGCGGCGCTGGGCGGGTTGTCGCCCAGCGCCTTCTCGGCCCTGAACGCGACCCAGGTCAGCGCGCTCAGCGCCAGCCAGATCGCCCGCCTCCGCGGCGAGCAACTGAAGGCTTTGAACGGCGACGACTTCAACGAATTCACCCGCGCCCAGCTGAAGGCCTTTACGGCCAGCCAGATCCGCGACCTACCTCCCGAACGGCTAGCGGCCCTGACCGACGAGACCTTCGCGACTTTCACGCCCTCCCAGCTCAAGGCGCTGACGCCGCTGCAGCTGAAGGCGTTGTCGCGTAGCGATCTCGCGTCCCTGTCGACGGAACAAGCCCAGGCGCTGACCGCGGTGCAGGTCGCCGCGCTTTCGGGAACCCAGTTGGCCGCGTTGCGACAGGCCGGGCCGCTCTCCCAGGGGCAGCTCTACGGCATCACCGCCACTCAGCTGCGCGCCTTCACGCCGACCGATATCGCCCGCCTCAGCACGGCGGAGATCCGAGGGCTCAACAGTCAACAGGTCGGCGGCCTGACATCGACTGCCATCGCCGCCTTCAGCCAGGAGCAGGTGGACAGCCTGACCGGAAACCAGTTGCGCGGGTTGACGGCCACCCAGCTGAGCGGTCTCGACGACACCGAGGTCGGGCAACTGCGTCCCACCCAGATCGCGCTGCTGGACGGAACCCAGATCGGCGCGATGGCGCCGCACCTGTCGACCGGGATCATCGGCGGTCTCACCGCGACGCAGGTCTCGAAGATGTCCGTGACCGCGCTGGACGCGCTCTCGCAGACGCAGCTCGCGGCCTTCGGACCAACCCAGCTGCGCGCCCTGACAGCCGATCAGATCGGCAAGCTGCCGTCCGACATCCCCTCCGCGCTCAACGCCACCCAGATCGCCGCGCTCACGGCGCAGCAACTCGGCGCCCTTTCGCCGGACAATTTCGGCCGCCTGTCTCTCGACGGCCTGGCGCGACTGGACGCAAACCAGTTGAGGGGCCTCACCCCCACCCAAGGCCGAAGCCTGACGTCAGTCCAGCTCGGCGCATTCAATGGAACACAAATCGCCGCGCTGACCTCCAACGTGATCGGCGCGTTGTCGGCCAATGTCGTGGGCGACCTTTCGGCCACGCAGTGGGCTAGCCTCAGCACCGTCCAAACCCAGGGCCTGACCCAGACCCAGCTCGCGGGCCTTGACGCCGACGACCTGCGAAAGCTGTCCGCCACGCAATGGACGGCGTTGCGATCGACCCAGATCGCGGGCCTCTCCGCCACGGCGGTCGCCGCTCTCGACGCAGACCGCCTAGCCCAGTTGACGCCGACCCAACTGGCGGGTCTTGCGCCCAACGCCTTTTCGGCGCTCGACGCCGCTCGCGTCGCCGCCCTCTCGACAGGTCAGATCGCGGCTCTGACGGCGACGCAGCTCCGCGGCCTCTCGCCCGAGGACATGGCCGAGTTTAGCGCCACGCAGATCAGCGCGATCAATGCTTCGCAGGTGGCCGCCCTCCCTTCGACGAACGTGGCCGCGCTGAGCTCAGGCCAGGTGGCGGCCCTGGGCGCCAACCAGATCCGGGCCATGGCGCCGTCGCAGATCTCGGCCTTGCGCCCGCCCCAGCTCAGCGGCCTGTCCAGCAGCCAATTGGCCGCCTTGAGCTCCGTCCAGTTGGGGGCGCTAACGACCGACGCCTTGGCGGCTCTGACCGCGACGCAGGTCGGCGCGCTGACCGCCGCCCAGATGGCGGGCCTGAACGCCACGCAAGCGGCCAACCTGACAGGCGAACAGCTCGCCGGCCTGTCCAGCACGCAAGTGGGGGGGCTGAGCGGAGGCTTCCTCGCCGCGCTGACGCCGACAGCCTTCTCTGCGCTTACGGCGACGCAGGTCGCACGCCTGTCGACGACACAGCTTCAGACCCTGACCACGACTCAGGTCAGCGCCTTGTCGACAAGCGACTTCGCCGAGCTTTCGACGACACAGGTGAGCGGCCTTGCGCCTTCGCAGATCGCGGCGCTGTCGGTCACGAACCTGACCTCGCTTTCCACCACGGCGCTCGCCGGATTGTCGACGAGCCAGTTCGGCGGCCTGACGAGCGCCCAGCTCGCCGCCCTGCCCGACAGCGCCGTAAAGACGCGCATCGGACAATTGACCCCCAGCCAGATCGCCGGCGTCTCCGCCACACTGATCGCCAGCCTGTCGACCACCGAGGTCGCCGCGCTCAGCGCCAGCCAGGTTGGCGCGCTCTCCGCCACGGCCCTTGGGGCGCTGGGAACCAGCGGGCTGGCAAGCCTCACCTCGACCCAGGTGACCGGGCTTTCCACGACGCAGGTCGCCAGTCTCGACGCCAGCAGCTTTGGAAGCCTGTCAGAGACCCAGGTGGCCTCGTTGTCGGCCGCGCAGATCGGCGCGGTGCGCGGAGAAATTCTCTCGGCCTTGAACGCGACGCAATTCGCCCGGCTGACGGCCAGTCAGGTGCGCGGCCTGACCGCCACCCAGATCGAGCAGTTCAGCGCCGCCGACATCGGCGAAATCACCGTCACCCAGATCGGCGGGCTGAGCCCGCAGCAGATGGAGAATTTCTCAGCGGCCGACATCTCCGCCCTGACGGCGACGCAGGTCGCCGCTCTGACCGCGGCGCAGATCTCGGCGCTGACGCCGGTCCAGGTGCGCGGCCTCAGCCCGACCGACATGGCGGAGCTGAGCCGGACGCAGATCGCCGGTCTGACATCCAGCCAAATCGGCGCCCTGTCGATGAGCGCCATCGGCGCGATGTCGGAAGACCAGTTCGGCAATCTCAGCGCCAGCCAGGTGCGCGGCTTCACGGCCGAGCAGTTGACCGCCCTGGGCGCGAGCGGGCTGGCGCGCTTCTCCGGCGCGCAATTGGGCGCGCTCACGACCACCCAGGTGGGTCAGTTACCCGCCGCTTCGATCGAAGCCCTCAACGCCACGCAGGTCGGCCAGATCATGCCGAGCCAGATTCCTGGCTTCACGGCCGTCCAGATCGCCGCCTTCAAGCCTAGCCAGCTCAGCAGCCTGTCCCGGGCGCAGATCAACAAGCTGACCGCCGCGCAGCTCGACGCGATGGCGCCTGGCCAGTTGGAGGCGATCGGCCTCTAGGCTGTGGCGCCGGCGCATCGTCACATGCCAGTCGCGCGCCTGTCGCGGACTCGTCTTAGAGGGCGCCTATGCCCGCCCCATCGCATTTGCGTTTGGGGGATAGGGTATGATGCAATCGAAGACTTTCCAGGCGTTCAGTGGTCGGAAGGCCGCGCTCTGGTGCGGCGCGGCCTGCGCGGCGCTGCTGGCCACCGGCGCCAACGCGGCCGACACGGCGGCCGCCCCGGCTCCGGCCGCCGCCACGACGACGGAAGACAACACCGCCGTCGAACAGCTGATCATCACCAGCCAGCGTGAAACGCGCTCGGCGGTGGCGATGGAAGCCCAGCAAATCCAGCGCGTCCTGCCCGGCGCGAGCCCGCTGAAGGCCATCCAGTTCCTGCCCGGCGTCGTCTATCGGACCGCCGACCCGTGGGGCAACAACGAGCAGAACCTGTCGCTGTTCGTCCACGGCTTCTCGACCCAGCAGCTGGGCTATACCCTGGACGGCGTTCCGCTGGGAGACCAGCAGTACGGCAACTACAACGGCCTGTCGGTCTCGCGCGCCATCACCAGCGAGAACGTCTCGCGCGTCACCCTGTCGTCGGGCGCGGGCTCGCTGGGCGTGGCTTCGACCAGCAACCTGGGCGGCGCCATCGAAACCTTCAGCCGCGATCCGTCGGCCGAGCGCGGCCTCAACCTGCGCCAGACCTTGGGCAGCTACGATACCACCCGCACCTTCGTCCGCCTCGACAGCGGCGAAATGGCCGGCGGCTTCAAGGGCTACATCTCGTACCTGCGCCATGACGCGAAAGCCTGGGACTTCGACGGTCACCAGCGCGGCCATCAGGTGAACCTGAAGTTGATCCGCGAAGGCGAGAAGGGCGAGCTGACCTTCTACGCCGACTGGCAGATGAAGGTGGAGCCGAACGAAGACGCCACCGCCTTTGGCAACCAGCAGACCGCCGCCGGGCAAGGCTTCACGCCCTATACCCGCGCCTTCATCTATCCGGACCTGGATGCCTGCAAGGCCAACCTGACGGGCGGTCCCGGCACTCCGCCGCCGTCGCAGGGCAACAACTTCTCGAACTGCTTCAGCGCCGCCCAGCGCGAGGACATCCTGTCGTACATCAAGTACGCTTGGCGCCCGACCGAGAACCTGACCTGGACCAACCAGGTCTATTATCACTACAATTTCGGCCGTGGCATCGTGGCCGGTCCCGTCAACACCGCCGGCCTGCCGGGCCTGTTCGCGACCTACTATCCGAACCTGGTCGTCGGCTCGACCACCAGCACCGCCACCCTAACCAACATCGTCAACCTGTTCGGCGGCAGCGGCTACGCGGTGCGCACCACCGAGTACAGAATTAACCGCCCGGGCGCGCTGTCGACGGTCGAGTGGACCCTGGGCGATCACCAGATCAAGGGCGGCGTCTGGTTCGAGCACAACGAACCGGCGCAGCAACGCGCCTGGTATCCGATGACCAAGGAAAACAACGACCTGTCGCCGTACGACGTGCCGCGCGGCAAGAAGGTGCTGACCCAGTACGCCGCCGAGTTCTTCACCAACGACATCCAGCTGCACCTGCAGGATCAGTGGCGGATCCGTCCGAACCTGCTGCTGCAAGCCGGCTTCAAGTCGAGCCTGCAGGACGCCACCGGCAAGTTCCCGATCAACCAGAAGAACCTGCCGACCGTCGCCGTGCCGGTGCAGTATCCGACCGGCAGCATCGAGTCGAACAAGTGGTTCCTGCCGCAGGTGGGCGTGCTGTGGGACATCAGCGACCGCGACCAGCTGTTCGTGAACGTCCAGCAGAACATGCGCCAGTTCATCCCGTACGGCGCGGGCAGCGGCTTCTACGGCTTCTCGGCCTGGAGCCTGGGCACCCAGGCGGCCTTCGAGCTGTTCAAGTCGACGGTGAAGCCGGAAACCTCGTGGACCTATGAAATCGGCCTGCGCTCGCGTCGCGACGTGGCCTGGGGGCCGGTCACCGGGATCGAGGGCCAGGTCAACGCCTATGACGTCAAGTTCAGCAACCGCCTGCTGAACATCGCGCCCTACAACTTCATCAACCCGGCGCCAGCCATCCTGGCCAACGTCGGCGGCGTGACGACCAAGGGCGTCGACATCGCCGGAACGCTGAAGTTCGGCGAGCACTTCCAGCTCTACAACGCGGTCTCGTATAACGAGTCCAAGTACGACCAGAACTACCAGAGCGGCACGACCCTGGTGAACGGCGTCTCGACCCCGGTCACGGTGGCCACCGGCGGCAAGTACGTGCCGCTGACGCCCAAGTGGATGAACAAGACGATCGCCCGCTTCAACTACGGCGCCTTCGACGCCCAGATCAGCGGCGACTACGTCGGCAAGCGCTTCGTCACCTATCTCAATGACCTCTCGGTCAAGTCGATGATGCTGGTCGACCTACAGGCCGGCTACACCTTCGACATGGCCGATAAGGGCTTCGTGAAGGGCCTGCGCATCACCGCCAACGTCACTAACCTCTTCGACAAGAAGGGCGTCTCGACGGCCGGCGTGACCAGCAACTCGGGCGGCTACACGGCCTTCCCGCAGTCGCCGCGCATGGGCTTCGTGACGGTGTCGGCGGACTTCTAGTCCGCCAGCATACCAAAAGACAAAAGGCCCGGCGGTCTCCCGCCGGGCCTTTCCTGTTTCAGCGCCCGAGGAACGCTTAGTCCTTGGCGCGTTCGACGTAAGAGCCGTCTTCGGTCAGGATCACAACCTTGGTGCCGGACGTGATGTACGGCGGGACCGTCGTCTTCACGCCGTTGCTCAGCACGGCGGGCTTGTAGGACGAGCTGGCGGTCTGGCCCTTCACCGACGGTTCGGTGTCGACGATCTCGAGCACCACGGTGCGCGGCAGGTCGATGGCGATCGGCACGTCGTTGTGGGTCGACAGGATGACGGTCATGCCTTCCTGCAGGTACGGGGCGGCGTCGCCGATCACCTCTTCCGTCGCCACGAGTTGGTCGTAGGTCTCGGGGTTCATGAAGTGGAAGCCCTCGCCGTCCTGGTACAGGAAGGTGTGGTTGCGGTCGTCGACGAAGGCGCGCTCGACCTGCTCGGTCGTGCGATAGCGTTCCGAAACCTTCACGCCGTCCGAGATGCGGCGCATGTTCAGCTGGGTCACCGGGGTGCCCTTGCCGGGGTGGATGTTCTCGGCGCTCAGGACGACATAGAGCTTGCCGTCGAGATCGACGACGGAGCCTTTGCGGAGCGAGCTGGCTGCGACCTTCACGTAGTTACCGTCCTTGGTGGAAAGCGCGCGCGAGGCCGCGGGCGCGTTCGTGCTATTGATCCGTGAGCGCCCTCCTATAGCGAAAGGGCCGAAATCTCCAGTCTCTTCGGTTTAGAGCCCTTGCCGCACTCTTCCTCGACCTGGTGGCGCACGGACGTCCACCAAGACCGCCGCCCCTTCCTGCTGGCGCGTAATCGCATCACCAAGGCCTTTCGCGCCTGGTTCGAGGCTCAGGGCTTCGAGGAGGTCGAGACGGCCGCCTTGCAGGTCTCGCCCGGCGCCGAAGCGCACCTGCACGCCTTCGCCACCGAGTCGCTGAGCGCCGCCGGCGAGGCCGCGCCGCTCTACCTGCACACCTCACCCGAGTTCGCCTGCAAGAAGCTGCTGGCGGCCGGCGAGGAAAGGATCTTCAGCCTGGGCAAGGTCTGGCGCAATCGCGAGCGCGGCCCCCTGCACCATCCCGAGTTCACGATGCTAGAGTGGTACCGCGCCGAGGCGCCATACGAGACTCTGATGGACGACTGCGCGGCTCTGCTCGCCTTGGCGGCTGAGACGGCGGGAACACAAAGTTTCGAATTCCGGGGCATGGTCTGTAACCCCTTCGCATCGCCCGAGCGGCTGTCGGTGGCCGAGGCCTTCCGCCGCCACGCCGGCGTCGATCTGCTGGCCAGCGTGGCGGCCGACGGCGTCACGGACCGCGACGCTCTCGTCGCCGAAGCCGCCGCGGCGGGCGTCCGCGTAGCCGACGACGACACATGGGCCGACATCTTCAGCCGGATCATCGTCGAAAAGGTCGAGCCGCGCCTGGGCGAAGGCCGCCCCACGATCCTTTGCGAATATCCGATCCCCGAGGCGGCTCTGGCGCGCCCCAAGGCTTCCGATCCGCGCGTCGCCGAGCGCTTCGAGCTCTATGCCTGCGGCGTCGAGCTGGCCAACGCCTTTGGCGAGCTCACCGACCCCGTGGAGCAACGCCGCCGCTTTGGGCTGGAGATGGACGAGAAGGCTCGCGTCTATGGCGAACGCCATCCCATCGACGAGGACTTCCTGGCGGCCCTGGCCCACATGCCGGAAGCGTCAGGGTCGGCCCTGGGCTTCGACCGCCTGGTTCTCTTGGCGACCGGCGCGCGCCGGATCGAGGACGTCCTCTGGACGCCCGTCGCCGGATAGACGCCGAAAAATTTCATCGCCCCTCTTGTGTCCCGTCCCATTTCTCCCAAAGTCTTAGGTGCGGGCCGGGCCCCTCTGACGTTTCGACGCTTAGCGTCGGGCGTGATGTCGGACCGCATCGAGTGCGCTCGATGCCGGGTCCTGGAGGCCGCTTCCCCCCTCTGAGCCCCATCGCCCAGCATCGGCGCACTCCCCCGAACAGAGGAGAGCGAGGACATGCCCTTGATGAACGCTCAGCAGCTTCGCGCGGAGATCGCCCGGCTGAGCACGGCCATGCGCGAGGAGAGCGCACAGCCCAACCCGGACAAGGCCAAGATCCAGATCTGGAGCCTGCGGCGGCAAAGCCTGCAGGAACGTCTGTGGACCATTGAACTGAACGCCGCCACCGCGCGGTGGGCCTGAGATCATGTCCAAGGCCGTCAACGATAACGACAACGAGGAAACGCTCATGAACAACGCCCTGCGCAAGGCGCTGGCGCCGACCGACGTCTGGACACCCCGCCAACTGGAGCAGCTCGACGCCGTGGTGGCGGCCTGCGCCCTGATCGCCCACGCCGACGGCGAGGTCTCGACCGAAGAGCGTGGGCGGATGCTGGACCGGATCCGAGGTCAGGCGGGATTGATCCCGTTCGGCGTCGACGATGTGCTCGAAGCCTTCGAGGCCCTTGACGCCCGGTTCGAGACACGGCCGGAGGAGGCTCGGGCGGAGGCGGAGATGATGATCCGCCAGCTCAAAGGACGGGCGGAGGCCGTGGAGGTCGCGGCGGCGGCGGTGGCGGTTTCGATCGCGGACGGCGGCCTTCAGGCCGAGGAACGCCAGGTCATCCTGGATATCTGCGCCTGGCTCGACGTCGCGCCGACCCAGTTCGACCTGTCGCACTAGCCCCGTAAGCCGCCGCCAAGCTTGACCCGACGCAGCCGCCTGGGTCCTCCTTTGGTCGAATTCGATCAAGGGGTACGGCCATGGCTCGGTTGAAGGCGCATGTCGAACGACACGCGGTGTCGAGGATCGGCTGGCTGCGCGCCGCCGTCCTGGGCGCCAATGACGGCATCGTGTCGACGGCGGCGTTGGTGGTCGGCGTCGCGGCGGCGGAGACCTCGCGCGGCGCGGTCCTGCTGGCCGCGGGCGCAGGTCTGGTCGCTGGCGCGATGTCGATGGCCGCTGGCGAGTACGTCTCGGTCAGCTCCCAGGCCGACAGCGAGGCCGCGGACTTGGCGCGTGAACGCCAAGAATTGGCGACCAAGCCGGAAGAAGAGCTGGATGAGATGACCGCGATCTATGTCTCGCGCGGTCTGACGCCAGACCTCGCCCGCCAGGTCGCCGCGCAGCTGAACGCGGGCGATGCGCTGGCCGCCCATGCGCGCGACGAACTGGGCATTTCCGAGCACCTGACCGCCCGGCCGGTCCAGGCCGCCCTGACCTCGGCGGCGACCTTCGCGGTGGGCGCGGCCATGCCCCTGGCGGTCACCGCGATCGCGCCGCTTCAGGTGATGATCCCGGTCGTGACGGTCGCGACCTTGGCGGCCCTGGCCGTGCTCGGCTGGCTGGGCGCGTGGGCAGGCGGCGCGCCGCGGCTCAAGTCGGTGATCCGCGTGACCTTCTGGGGAGTCCTGGCCCTGGCGGCCACGGCCCTGATCGGCAAGGTGTTCGGCGCGGTCGTTTAAACCGGCAAGGGTCGCGGCTTGCGGTGCTCATCGATGGCCACGAAGGTGAAGACGCCTTCGGTCACCTTGTGCGCCTGCTCTCCGTCCCGGCGGCGACGCCACGCCTCGACGGCGACCTTGAGAGAGGTGCGGCCCGTATGGATCACCTTGGCGAACAGGCTGACCTCGTCGCCCACGAAGACGGGGCTGATGAAGGTCATGCCGTCGATGGCGATCGTGGCGCAGCGACCCGCCGCGCGGTGGAAGGCGATCGACGCCGCCGCCAAGTCCATCTGCGACAGCAGCCAGCCGCCGAAGATGTCGCCTTCGGGATTGGTGTCGGACGGCATGGCGATGGCGCGCAGCACCGGCGCCTCGTGCGGCCACTCGGCCTTCTCCCAGGCCTTGGCGAGGGTCTCGGCCCGCTGGTCCGTCGGAACGCTGTCGTTCACGGCTTAGTGGCCGCCGGCGCCTTCATAGACGCCGGGCGCGAGTTGCTCGTCCTCGTCGCCCTCGCCCGTCGCCGCGACAAAGCGACGGTCACAGTAGGGGCAGTCGACAAAGCCGGCCGCGCCCATCTCCAGCCAGACGCGCGGATGACCCAGAGCGCCGCCGACGCCGTCGCAGGCGATGCGGTGCGAGCGGACGATGATCGTCTCCGGCGCGGGACCGGCGATCGCCGCCGGATCCATGGCGGTCGGAACGGTCGCTTTGGCGGTCGGGGTCTTGGCCTTGGCCATCTTCGGAAGTCCTCGAATTCGGATCGCGGCCTTGGCGTCGCCGCGAACGAGGCATACCTATGCGACGCCGAAAGGCGCCGTCAATCGACGCGCGCCTCCGGGGGCCCTTCTCGCGGCGTTTCCGGCCTCGCCGTTTGCATTCTGGACGATCCATGGACCTGCCCGCTTACGCCATCGAAGCCGAAGGCCTCTACAAGACCTACGCCGCCACCAAGACCTCGCCCGAGAAGCGGGCGCTTAACGGCATCGACCTGAAGGTCCCGCGCGGCTCGATCTTCGGCCTCCTGGGCCCCAATGGCGCGGGCAAGTCGACCTTCATCAACATCCTGGCCGGCCTGGTGCGCAAAAGCTCGGGCACGGTGCGGATCTGGGGCCGCGACATCGACCAGCGTCCTCGCGACGCCCGCGCGGCGATCGGCGTCGTGCCCCAGGAGCTGGCCGCCGACGTCTTCTTCACACCGCGCGAGTCACTGGAGGTCCAGGCGGGCTTCTATGGCGTGGCCAAGCGGGAGCGGCGCACCGACGAACTGCTGAACGCTCTGGGCCTGGGCGACAAGGCGGGCGCCTATGTCCGACAGCTATCCGGCGGCATGAAGCGTCGCCTGATGGTGGCCAAGGCCATGGTCCACCAGCCCCCGGTGCTGATCCTGGACGAGCCCACCGCCGGCGTTGACGTCGAGCTGCGCCGCCAGCTCTGGCAGTACGTGACGGGCCTCAACGAGCTGGGCGTCACCATCGTTCTGACCACCCACTACCTGGAAGAAGCCCAGGAGCTCTGCGACCAGATCGCCATCATCAATCGCGGCGAGGTGGTGGCCTGCGAGCCGACCGGGACCCTGCTGCGCCGGATGGACAGCCGCAACGTCGTGGTCACACCGGAACAGCCCGTGACGGCCGCACCAGCCCTGGCGGGATTTGACACCAAGCTGCGTGCGGGCGGCGCCTTCTCGGTCAGCTATCGCACCGGCCAATCCAGCGTTGAACAGGTTCTGGCGGCCGTCCGCGCCAGCGGCGTTCTGATCAAGGACATCGCCACCGAGGATCCGGACCTTGAAGATGTCTTCGTCGCTCTGACCTATGGCGATCCGAACGCGGCCGACCCGACCAAGGACTAGTCAGCTCGCCTCACACCTGGCCGCCGGCGACAAACGCGCTTGCCAGGCTTGCCGCACCGCGCCAGCTTCGCCGCGATTTGCGCGCGAGGGGTTTGGCGATGCGGCTTCTGGGACTTGTTGTGGCGTTGTGCCTAGGCCTATCGGGCCTTGCCCAGGCGCGGGAGACCAAGCCTATCCCCGTCAAGGTCGTGGTGCTGACGACCTTCGAGATCGGCGAGGTGACCGGCGACAGGCCCGGCGAGTTCCAGCCCTGGGTCGAGGGCCTGCCGCTCAAGGAGACCATCGCTGTTCCCGGCCTGCGCCACGCCGCCCGCTGGTCGCCCGAGACCGGCGTGCTGGGCGTGATGACCGACATGCGCGCGCGTGCGCGGGAGAGCGTCGCCGCCCTGATCCTTTCCAAGCAGTTCGATTTCTCCAAGACCTATTGGATCGTGGCCGGCATCGCCGGCGTCGATCCCAAGGTCGCCTCGATCGGCAGCGCCGCCTGGGCGCGCTACGTCGTGGACGCCGACCCGATCTTTGAAGTCGACGACCGCGAGATCCCAGCCGACTGGCCCTATGGCCTCTACTCGCTGGAAACCGACAGGCCTAACGTGAAAGGCTCCGCTCAAGGGTCGTCCGGCATGGTCTGGGCGCTGAACTGGCGGCTCGTGGACTGGGCCTATGGCCTCACCGCCAAGACCCCCATCCCCGACAATCCCGCCCTGGCGGGCTTGCGCGCGCCCTACGCCAGCGACGTCAACGCCACCAAGCCACCGTTCGTCCTGAAGGGCGAGGCGCTGGGCGCCACCCGGTTCTGGCATGGCGCGCGTCGCACCCAATGGGCCGAGGACTGGGTCCGCCTTTGGACCGACGGCGCGGGGACCTTCACGATGACCGACTGCGAGGACCAGGGCGTCATGGACGTGCTCGACCTCTACGCGAAGGCCGGCAAGGTCGACTTCTCGCGCGTCCTGGTGCTGCGGACGGCCAGCAACTATTCGCGCGCGCCCACCGGCGCTCCGGAGTTCCCGCGCGCCTTCCATGGCGAGGGCGCGCAGGCGGCGTTCGACTCGGCCTACCGTGTCGGTTCGGTCGTGGTGCGTGAGCTAACCAGCCGCTGGGATCGCTATGAGGCCAATACGCCTAGCGCGGCGTCCATTGGGGGGACGGTGAAATGATCGAGCGGATGTTCAAGCTGTCGGCGCAAGGGACCTCGGTGCGCACCGAGGTGCTGGCGGGCTTCACCACCTTCCTGACCATGGCCTACATCGTGATCGTCAATCCGACGATCCTGGGCCAGGCGGGCATGCCCATCGCGGCGGTGGCGGCCGCCACCTGCCTCGCCGCCGGCTTCGGCAGCATCCTGATGGGCCTGATCGCCAACTATCCGATCGCCCTGGCGCCGGGCATGGGCCTCAACGCCTATTTCACCTTCACCGTCGTCAAGGGCATGGGCCTGCCGTGGGAGACCGCGCTCGGCTGCGTCTTCCTGTCCGGCGTGGCTTTCCTGGTCCTGACGGTCGCGGGCATTCGGCAACTGATCGTCGGCGCGATCCCGCGTCCGCTGTTCTCGGCCGTCGCCGCCGGCGTGGGCCTGTTCATCGCCTTCATTGGTCTCAAGGAGGCCGGCATCATCGTCGCCGATCCAGCCACGACCGTGGCGCTCGGCGACCTGACCAAGCCCAACGCCGCCCTCGCCATCCTGGGCCTTCTCGTCATGGGCGGGCTGATGGTCTGGCGGGTCAAGGGCGCGATCCTGATCGGCATCCTGGTCGCCGCGGTCGCTGGCTGGGCGCTGGGCCTCGCCAAGATCGTCCCTGGTGAATACGGCCTGGCGGCCCTCACCGCCACGGCCTTCAAGCTCGACGTCCCCGCCGCCCTGCACCTGAACGGCGGCATGGGCATGGCGCTGGCCGAGGTGATCTTCGTCTTTCTGTTCGTCGACCTGTTTGACAATGTCGGCACCCTGGTCGCCGTGACCAAGAAGGCCGGCCTCGTCCAGCCGGACGGCACGATCCCACGCCTCAACCGCATCCTGACCGCCGACTCGATCGCCACCATCGGCGGCTCCCTGGCCGGCACCTCGACCGTGGTCAGCTATATCGAGAGCGCCTCGGGCGTCGCCGCCGGCGGCCGCACGGGCCTGACGGCGGTCGTGGTCGGCCTGCTGTTCCTCGCCACGCTGTTCTTCGCGCCGTGGGTCCAGGCCATTCCGGCCGCCGCCACGGCGCCGGCCCTGATCATCGTCGGCTCGATGATGATTGGAGCGCTGGTCGACGTGGACTGGGAGGACCCGGGCGTCGCCATCCCGGCCTTCCTGACCGTGATCGCCATCCCCCTCACCTTCTCGATCGCCAACGGCCTGGCGTTCGGCATCACCGCCTATGCTGGGCTGAAGCTGATCCGAGGCAAGGCCCAAACGAGCGACTGGCTGCTGTTCGTGCTGGCGGCGCTATTCGTCGCTCGCTTCATCTACATGGGGGCGGCCTAGGCCGCCCCCCGCAAGACCGTTTGCGCCACGGCCGCCTTTCGGCTAAGACCCGCTTCCCGCAAGGGATGCACCCGTAGCTCAGCTGGATAGAGCGTTGCCCTCCGAAGGCAAAGGTCACACGTTCGAATCGTGTCGGGTGCGCCAGCGGCCTTCTCGTAAGTTCTGAGACTTGAGCGGCTCGGGCGGACATCCGTCCGCGAGCGCCATGGCTCACGGACGGAATCCCCCACCTGTGGCTGAGGGGCGGGACGGCGGTGATGATCCACCGTCCTCAGCCACCGGTTCGGCTTGCGTGTCGCCATGCGCCTTAGGGATGGCGGACAAGCCTGGAGAGCCTCGCCGAGACGGGTGGCGATAACAGCTCTCGAATTGGACATTACCATTCGTCGCCATCGGCGGAGACGGCGCGGCGTCTCATTCTGTTGACATGGCGTCTCAATTTCAGAGATCGACGTTCCGCGAGCAGACCAAGAAAAAAGGCGTGGCGATCACTCGCCACGCCTCGTTTCCTAGGCTTTCCGCCAGGATCAGAAGAAGCGCTCGCCGATCCGGATCGTGTCGCCCGGAGCGACGACCGTCGAAGGCGTCAGCTCGCTCTTGTTCTCGGTGGTTTCGCCGTTGTGCTTGATCCAGACGCTCTTCTTGTCCGCGCGATAGGTAAAGCCGCCAGCGGTGGCCACCGCGTTCAGCACGGTCAGCCCCGAGGTGTAGGGGTAGGTTCCAGGCTTCTCGACTTCGCCAAGAATGTAGAAGGGGCGGAAGGTCAGGACTTCGGCGCTGACGCGCGGGTCCTTCAGATAGCCGTCGCTAAGGGCCTTCTGCACAGCCTGTTGGAACTGGCCGACGGTCATGCCGCCCGCCTTGATCTCGCCGATCAGCGGCAGGGACATCAGACCGCTGCCCGTGACAAAGAACTCACCCGACAGCGAGGGTTCGCCATAGACCGTGACGCGGACCTTGTCCGCCGGCCCCAGCAGATAGTCCATGGACTGAGCCGGCGTGACGGCTGGCGCCCCTGGGGTGATGGTCTGAGCATGCGCCGCGCCGGTCATGGCGCCAAACGTCATGAAAACCGCCAGCGCCAACAGCGAGAGGGCGCGAGAGAGTTTCGGAACACCGATCATTGCGAAGCTTCTCACCTTGAGACTTACAGGACGCGGAGATTGCAATTGCACATCGCACGTGACCGGCTGATGAACAAGGCGAAGCCTTACGCCGCGCGCGCTTTACTGAACTGAATGATCGTGGGCTCGCCACCATCAAGTCTAACGGCGGTCAGGACCCCGGTCGCATAGGCGCCGGTATCGACATTGATCCGCCGTCGGCCGAGGAAGACCTGCTCTACGGGCGTGTGTCCATGCACCACCGTGGCGTCCAACCCATGCGGGTTGTCCAGAAACTCGTTGCGGATCCAGAGGAGGTCCGCAGCCACTTGGCGCTCCAGGGGCAGGCCTGGACGCACGCCCGCGTGGACGAAGACGTAATCGCCGTAAACCACGCTCAGCTCGAGCTGGCGCAAAAAGGTCTCGTGCGTCGGCGGGAAGGCTTCGCGGAAAGCCAAGCGGGTCTGCTCCCAGGCTTCGGGCTCGGCGCGTCCCACGGGCCTGCGCACGCCGTACGAGGCCAGGGTCTCGCCGCCGCCATATTCCACCCAGGACGGCCCGGCCATCGGGTCGTCGAGGAAGTGCAGCAGGGTCTCCTCGTGGTTACCCATCAAGGCCCGAAACTCAAACCGCCCCTCGGCCGATTGTTGACGCAGGTCGATCAGGCGATCGATCACCGCCGCCGACTGCGGCCCCCGGTCGATGTAATCACCCAGCATGATCAGAACTGGCTGATCCTGGCGACCCAACGTCCGGAAGTCCTCGGTCATGCGCTCGACCAGACCATCCAGAAGATCCAGCCGGCCGTGCACGTCACCGATAGCGTAGAGCAGGCGTCCATCCGTAGACGCGGCGCGCTCGGGTTGTTGTTTGGACCGAAAGAGGGACTTGAACATCGGGCTCGCCAGGTCGGCGACGGGCGCCGGGAAGATCGTTCAATTTTGCCCCAGGCGGCCAGCTAGTTCAACGGCGCTCGTGGCGGTTAACCCTGAATTTAGCAAACCCATTCTCAATGAATTTACCAAATAAATACGCACGTCATTACAGTTAATATCAAAATTACCTTCACCTTAAATTCGAATTATACCATCTAAATTCAGCTCAAATTCGTTGCGCAAATGAATAGTGCCCTCGTGAACACAGCGGGGACACCATGCTCAACACGCGGAACATTGTTAGCGGCTTGATCAGCGCCGTCGCCCTGATGGCTGGCGTTAATGCTCACGCCGGTTCGATGCCCTTCATGCCGCGTGGTGGGGGCATGAGCGCGCCGATGGGCTTCGCCGAGCTGTGCCGCCGCGATCTCGCCACCTGCGGCCTACCTCAGAGCCAGCTGGCCTTGATGGGTCTTGAGACGCCTTCGGTCCAGCCGCTCACCTCGTCGGTCGGCGCGTCGCCCGCCCATGCTTTCCTGGGCGCCAGCGCGCCATCTCAAGATCAAGCCGCCGAGCTGGCTCCGATCGTCGCGTCCGAAGTCGCGGCGCCCGCCGCTCAAAGCGCTGTCGCCGTAGCGGCGCAGCCGGATGTGAATGCCTCCGCCGATCAGACGCCCGCGTCGGCGACTGTCTCGGCCTGGCTGGCCCGCGGCGAACGCGAGCAACTGAAACTGCTCAACCAGATCAACCAAGCGGTCAACCGGGACGTCAAAAAGGCCAGCGATCTCGATCTCTATGGTCAGCCGGAATACTGGGCCCTGCCGCGCATGGTCGACGGCAAGCTCTACGGCGACTGCGAGGACTATGCGCTGGAGAAGCGTCGCCAGCTGATCGCCGCCGGCGTGCCTGAAAGCGCGCTGTCCCTGGCCGTGGCGGTCACCGCCCGCGGCGAAGGCCACGCCGTGCTCATGATTTCGCTGAAGAGCGGCGACTGGGTTCTGGATAACCTGACGCCATGGGCGACCCCCTGGGAAGACCTCAACTACCGCTGGGTCGAGCGCCAAGTGCCGGGCACGGCGTTGTGGACCAGCGCGGCGGCCTGAGGTTGATCGGCTGAGAGCCTAAGAAGCCCCGAACTGAGTTCGGGGCTTTTCTCATTAGCGCCGCTTTGTTGAAAACGGCGGCGGAGAAAGACGAAACGCCCGCCCCGACAAGCGGAGCGGGCGTTGTTTCGTTTGTGCGATCGAAAAGCGCGGAGAGCGCTAGCCTACAGGAGCCAGGCGAGACCCAGCGCGAGCAGGGCCCAGAGGCTCGCCGACGTCGCCACCGCGAGACCCAGGCCGGCCAGCGGAGCCATCCGCGGATTCTGCGGCGACAGCGCGATATCCGTAGGCGAGAAAGAGATTTCGGCGTCGACCATCGGCCACAACTCCTGCTTGTCGAAGGAGTATCGCGGCGAAGGTAATGCCCTGTGAAAAATCTAGGTTTACTTGAATTAAACATCCTGCGGCGCGCACCGTCCCCTCCTATGGAGAAGACGGGGTTTCCTTCGCAGAAGGCGTTATTGAGCCGCGGCCTGCTGCTGCTGAATGCGCTCGGATCCGATCAGCAGGGCCAGACCGACCCGACCGGCCGGATCGCGAATGCTGTTGGCCAGCGCAATCAGCCGCCCAAGGCCGTTTGGACGCCTGAACTCGATGCGCACTTGATACATCACCACTTGGCGAACAGCCGGAGTCAGGACCGCCCAGTGCTCGTAGGCCAAGCGCGCGCGACTCTCGAAGAGGCTGGTCTGCAACGGCGCCACCGCGAAGGAATGATCGAGCGCAGCGTTCGCCGCCGCGATGTCTCCACGTTGGAACTGCACGGCGGCCATCCGTAGCCAAGCGCCGCCCGCGGCGGGCCTCAAGGCGATCTCGCGCTTGGCGCGGGCCAGCATGCGCTCCTGGACGTCGGGATCCTTGGTCTCGCGCGCCAGATCCTTTTCGATGGCGACGGCGAGGACCTCCGCCGATGCGGTCGGGGCCCACGCCATATCGCCGCCGAAGCGTGAAACGGCCAGAGGCGTCGCGAACAGGAGCGACGCGAAGAAAACACCTCCGGCGAAAGCAAAACTGCCCGCCTTAATGGCGGGCGGCGCGCGGCGCGATGGCGCGACAGCCGTCACGGCGCCGAGGCCGACGGCGAACAAGGCCTGCAGAGCCGGCACCTGAACAGCGAAATCCGACAGACCGTGCAAAAGCACCAGAACGGCGGCGGCGACGGTGGCCCGCGCCAGCATTCCGGCCGTCCCGGGCTTTAGCCCCTCCCTCGAGGCGCGTCCCAGAGCGACCAGAGCCCAGGCCGCCATGACGATCGTCCCGACCACCCCGCCTTCTTCAAGCCATTGAAGATAAAGGTTATGGGTCGCCCGCACGTCGAACAGAGCGCCCAAGGTCTCGCTAGTGGTGATCAGTTGGTTGACGAGCGGGAACGAGCCAAGCCCGAACCCGAACCAGGGCGAACCCCCGAACGCCTCCCAGTGCGCGTCGAAGATGGTCCGTCGCACAACGATGTCGCTCTGCAGGTTGTCGAGGCGAGCGGCCGTCAGATCGGCGCTTTGCATCGCGACGCCGACAACGACAAGCAGGGCCGCGGCGCCGCCAACAATCGCGATCGCGCTCGGCTTCCGCCCTTGAGCCAAGACCTGCCAGGTCAAAAGAACCGCCAAGGCGACCACGGTGGAGAAAATGCCTGCCCGAGAAGCCGTCAGAGCCAGGGCCACGGCGAAGACGGCTGCGGCGCCGAGGGCGAGACTGGCGTCCAGGCCCAGCCTTTCGATGCGCAGCTTCCCACCCGCGCGCTGGATAGACTGCGAGAAGAACCCCAAGGCGAACACCACGCCAATCCCCATCAGGGTGGCGGCGCTATTCGGGCTCAATAAGGTCGCTGTAAGCCGCCGACCGCCGCGAAGTGTGACGTGATCGACGATGGCCACCGCGGCGAACACGCTCAAGGCCAGCAGCAGCCACCAGATCAACGCTCGACGGCGCGTCTCTGAGGCGCCGACGATCCATGCGCCATAGAAGAGGCAGGCCAGTCCCAGAAGGCGCAGCAAGCTCAAGACGAGAGAGGAACGATCCACGGTGATCGAACCGCCCCCGCCGACATAGGCCCAGACAGGATGCGGCCCGCCGGGACCAAAGGGCGTCAGCGCCCAGGCCGTCGCGATCAATACGGCCAGAAACATCAAGCCTGGCCAAGGCGCCGTCAGAATGCTCGGCACGCGCCGCGCCCAGGCGCACGTGCTTAACAAGACCAGCAGGAACAAGGACTGCAGAACGCCGAAGACCGCGGCCACGGCCACATCGCTCGCGCCGAACACGACGACTTCCGACATGACCAAAGCAACGAGGGCGCCGATCGCGGCGCCCTCGGAAGCCTGCAACTTTCGGGTTCTAGCAGCGCCGGGCGATGGTGTGCCCTCGCCCGACTTGGTCCTAGTCCGCATAGTACTTTCGATAGTTGGCGTAGTAGTAGTAGGAGTCGCCGTAGCCGTAGCGGGACTGGGCCTTGAGGTCCATCTGGGTGAGGGCGACGCCGGCGATGAACGCCCGCGTTCCCTGCAGAAGGGCCAGGGCCGACTGCACCGCCTTCACGGGCGTCTTCTTCCACCGCACCAGCATCACCACCGCGTCGGTATGCGGCGCGAGGATGCGCGTGTCCGCGATCGCCAGCAGCGGCGCGGTGTCCAGAAGCACGATCTCGTAACGGTTACGGAGCTCCTGCAACAGGCGGTGCATGGCGGCCGAGCCCAGCACGTCACGCGGCGTGTAGGCCGATTTCGCCAGCGGCAGGATCTGCGCGCCGCTCTCGTCGTTGATCAGCGCCTGATCCAGAGTGGAGACGCCGTTGAGGACCTCCAGCAAGCCCACCTGCGCCGGCTCCTTCAGGAACTGGCTGATGGCGCTCTGACGAAGGTCGCAGTCGACGACGATAACCTTGGCGCCAGACGTCGCCAGGGTGCGCGCCAATGAGAAGGTGGTCGTCGTCTTGCCCTCGCCCGGAAGGGACGAGGTCACCGCGATCACCTTGACCGTCTCGCCGACCTTGGAGAACAGGATCGACGCGCGAAGCTTCCGGAGACTTTCGGCGAAGCTCGAAAGCGGCTTGGCCATCAGGTATTCCGGCGGCGTCACGCCCCGAAGGGTCTTGGCGTCGTCAACGGTGGTGTCGAGCGACGGCACGGCGCCCAGATAGGGCAGGCCGAGGCGACGCTCGACCTCGTCCTCGGTGAACAGGCCGGCCATCAGGATCTCGGCCAGAACGATCGAAGCCAGACCGGCGCCAAGCGCCAGAACGAGGCCCAGGGCCAGGTTCAAGGACGGCTTGGGATAGCTGGCGCGGGTCGGAATCTTGGCGGGCGAAACGACTCGCGCGTCCGCCTGCTCGATACCTTCCTGCGTCGTGGTCTGCTTGAAACGAGACAGCAGGGTCTCGTACAGCGTCTTCACGGACTGCGCCTTGCGTTCCAGTTCAGCCAGGCCGATCGCGGCGCGGTTATTGCCGGCGAGCGTGCCCTTGGACTGCGAAACACTCGCGGCGACCGAGCCCGTCCGCTGACGCGCCACCTGAGCCTGGGCTTCCAGGTTCGAGATAATGCGGCGGATTTCGGCCTGGATTTGAGTATCGATGTCGGCCAGCTCGCGCTTGGCCTTCAGCAGGTCAGGGTGACGGTCGCCGTAACGGCCGCTGAGATCGGCGACCTGGGCGCTCTTCTCGGCGCGCTGCTTGCGTAGCTGTTGCACGACCGGTGAGTTCAGGGACTCGCCGACGTCCTCGCCGGTGCTGCCACGCGCCAACTGCTGACGCGCGATGGCGAGGCGCGCATCGGTCTCGGCCTGAGCCGCGCGGCTCAGCGCCAGCTGCTGGTTTAACCCCGAGATTTCCTGCTCGGTCAGAGTGGCGCCTTCGGCGCTGAGCAGGTTGTTGGCGATCTTGTACTGCTGAACCGCGGCGTCGGCCTGCGCGACCTGGTCACGAAGCTCGGCGACGCGCGTATCCAGCCATTCATTGGCCTTTTGCGTGGCGTCGAACTTGGCCTCGAGTTGCTCGGTCAAGTAGAGGTTGGCAAAGGCATTCGCCAAGTCCGCCGCACGCCGGGGGTCGGTGTGGGTGTACTCGATCGAAATCAGATAGGTCAGGCCCGCGCGACGAACCTTCAGCCCACCGAGCACATTGTCGACAATCCGCTCGCGGCGTCGCTGCAGCTCCGCCGGGTCGGTGACCGCCACGGGCGCGGCCGCCTTCTTCAACGAAGAGAACCAGGCCGTGGCGCCCTTGGCTTTCGGCAGATACGGGTTGAAGTAGGGGTCTTGCTCGAGCTTCAGATCCTTGACGACCCGCGCGGCCAGCGAGCGGGACTTCAGAACCTCGACCTCGGTGTCGACGACGGCGGAGTCCGCGGGCAAACCCGACAGAACCGCGCTCATGTCGGTCACCTGCTCCTTGCGGACGTCCAGCATAACCTGAGCCGTCGCCGTATAGCGCGGCGTCTGCTGCAAAGTGAACAGAACCACCGCGGCGAACACCACCACGGCCACCGCCGCGAACAAGCGGAAGCGACGCCTGAAGGTCGCGATCGCGATATTCAGGTCAAAAGACAACGCTCCGGTGTCATTCACCGGAGCGCTCGAAGTTTCATAACCGGAGCCGTCCATAACCACTCTCAGTAATCGGCAATGCTTGCCGTTTCGTGGACGTTTTTCTTAGAACTGAAGCGCGACCGAAGCGATCACCTTGTTGTCCTTGAACGAGGCGCCCTTCGCGGCGCCCGACGAGTCCTGCTTGAGGTAGTTATAGGTCAGGAACAGACCCACGCGGCGGTTCAGCAGATAGGTCGCCGTCGCCGAGAAGTTGTCGCGCTTGTCGTCGCGATCAATACCCTTGTAGTTGTCCTTGCCATGCGTGTAGGCGGCCGACAGAAGCACGTTCCGCATCAACTCATGGTCGATCGACGCGCCGAGGTTGTTCGAGACGTAGCCAGGCGAACCGGGCGCGGTCGATTCTTCGATGGTCCGCGAACCGTTCAGGCCGACCGTGGTCAGCTGGGTCGGGAACCACTCCAGGCGACCAATGGCATTGAAGCCGTCGATCTTGGCGAAAGCCGGATTGTCGTAGGACTGCGACATGTAACCGACCTGTACGTCACCGCGCACCAGCTCGGAGACGTCGAAGTTGGCGCCGACGCCGACGACATAGCCGTCCGACGTACGGTTCGTCGCCGCAGCCTTCGAGTCATAGTCCTTCTTGTTGCCCGTCGCCGACAGATAGAGGGCCGTGTCGGGGCTGACCGCATACTCGGCCTTGGCGCCGTAGTAGAATTCGTTGCGATCGCGGAAGTCCTGGTCGACGATGCTCGTGCCAGCGACGTTCGGCACGTCCTTGTAGTTGAAGTCCTTGTCGTCCAGGCGGCCCGTAACGCGCAGACGGTTGAATTCCTTGACGTAGGAAACCGTGCCTTGCGTCAGGTCGTACTTCACGGGCTTGCCCGAGGCGGTCGGCGAGGTCGGCGCCGTACGCGGTTCGACCAAGCGCTGGGTCTGGACGGAGCCCGTCAGGTTGGAGCCGCGCTCGATATCGAGCCTGCCGTTCGCGGAGACCGTATATTCTTCGGCGTTTTCGGAGCTGTTGTCCGAGTAGCGGATGATGTTGCCACCGGCGAACAGGCCCAGAGCGTGACGCGACCAATTCGAGCGCACGGCCACTTCGGGCTTCACGCGCCAGATGGTGTCGCTGTCCTTGCCCGCCGCGACGGCATAGATATTGTCGTTGCGTTCAACATCAGCGGTGATGCGCGGATACAGCGTGAAGCCGCCAGCCTTCTGGCCGGTCGCCTCGTAGTCCGGGCGCGGGCGCTGACGGACGCTGACGTTCTTGTCACGCTTGAAGTTGGAACCGAGGTCTTGCGCCTGAACGGCCTGAGGCGCGGTCAAGGCGATGCAGGCCATAGCGGCCGAGCACATAAGGAGTCGCATGTTTATCCCCACCAGAAAGGAGCGGCCGACGCACGTCGTGACGCGTCGGTCCGCCCCGAGACTTATTGCTATTCTCTACCCACAGTAGGCAGCGACCACGCCCGCGCACGGATCGTACGGCGCAGGAGTCGTCGTGGTCGTGCCACCCGCGCCAGCGCCGGCGCCAGCGCCGGCGTCGCCCGAGGTCTGCGAAGCACCTTGCAGATTGACCAGAACGCTCGGCGCGCCAGCAGTGTCGGTCGTAGCGGTTTGGGTAACCGTCGCCGCTTGGCCCGTCTGGGCCAACTGCTGAGTCACAACCGGAGCCGAGGCCACGGTCTGGGTCATTTCCGGAGCGACCACGGACGCCACCTGGATGGCGACGCCGGCCGAGATCGTGCCTGACCCAACCGCCTGAACGAGCGCCGCGGCGACTACCGTCGGCGAAGCGCCAGTGGCCGCCAGAGCGGCGGTGACCGCGGCCTGGATAGCCGCCAGCTTCGCCTGGGATGAAAGGCGAGCGAAGCCGGGTTGCGCGGCGGCCGCCCGAGCAGCGGCCTGGATGGTGGTCTGCAGCGAAGCGGCCGTAGCCGGAGCGTTTTGAGCCCAGACCTGACCAGCGCCCATCGGCGCCAGCGCAACGGCCAAGCTGATAGCGATCGCCCGAACGCGATGAGAAGCCATAACTGCTCCCTCCAAATTAACGGCGTCCCTTTAGGACAATGTAAACGAATTCTCTAGCCCAGAACGCGCGCCCCTGTCGATTTCTCGACGGAAGCGTTCCCCGGAGATCACACTTTTCGTGCAGATCCCCGCGAAAGAAACACGCGAACGAGCCTTAGACTAAGAATATGACGCGTCTCTCCGCCCCCGGCAGAACTATCAGACTTCGTCATCGGGCTCGTTAGGCCTAAAAAAACCACGCGCGGCTTTGCAATGCAACGCCGTCGCTGGAAAATCCATATGAAATGCCAAGAATCTAGTCGTTTTCGCCTGCTAGCAGGTAAATAGTTCGGTTAATCAGCAAGCGTTTTGGTTAAGATTAGGCCGCGACCGTGGTTAATCCCGGAACTTGCTGACGCTGAACGAGGCAGCCGTACCAGCCAAGACCGGCATAGGTCTCGTATCCGGGGGTCAAGGCATAGCCAACTGTCACCTCGCCATCGGCGTAGCTTCCCATTGGGCCAGCCGATGTATCGAGCGGAAAGATCTCGCTGAGAACACCCTGATTGTCGGACGAGGCTAAAACCCGCCCCTTCTGGTCTAGCAGCATGACCCGCGAACGTTCCCGCTCTTCGCTTGTCAGGCGAACACCATCGACGACCGCCTGAGCCTGCGGCCTCCAGTCGAAGTGTACGCCCAGGACGCCAAGCGGCTTGCCGCTGGCCTCCCCGCCCGCGCGAATGGCCGTGGCGTAGGTCGCGACGGGCGCGTCGCCCAGAGCCCGGCAGCGCTCGATATCGCAGGCGACGAAATCGTCTCCGCTCGCTGTGCGCAGCCCCTCCTGGAACCAACGCGTGTCGGCGACGGACTGCCCAACGACGTTGGGATAGCGAGACGGTCGGCCATTGGCGACAACCCTCCCCCGCGCGTCACAGATCCAGAGATCCAGATACACGGTGTAGGCGTCGAGAATGACGCCCAGACGGTTGCTTGCATGAAGGCGAGCGCCCTCGTCCTCTTCGCCGAGACAGGCGACCACAGCCGAATCCGTCGCCCACCAGCGTACGTCGCAGGTCCGTTCATAAAGGTTGCGGTCGACGATCTCGATGGCGTTGAGCGCCAGGTCGGCCAGCCTTTGGCCGCGCATGTGGGAAAGGATCGCCCCCCCGATCGCCGAAAGCTCGTCCAGGTCAGCGCGGACTTGGCTTTCGAGCGCCGCCGCGACCGCATCGATCTCGGTGGAGATTTTCTTGAATTCCTCGGCGACGATGGCGAAGCCCTTGCCGGCCTCTCCGGCGCGCGCGGCGACGATCAGAGCGTTGATCGAGAGCATCTTGGCCGCGCGATTGACTCTCGCGATCTCGCCAATCTTCTCGCCCGCAACGCTCGAAAGCCGTTCAGACAAGTCCAGGATCCGTTCTGGGCGAAAACTGGAGTCTTGTTCCATACCTGACGCGCCCCCACGCACACCTAAGCGAATCACCTGCACTCAGGAAGATGACGCCCTCGCCATGAACGCGCGACGACATGACAGGGCCGTTTGGGGTTCTCGTCGCCTCCACGATGTGAAAACGCCGGAACGCCCTCGAAACGGGCGCCCGGCGCTCAGAAAACAATCGTTTGCGGTGGATTTCCCGCCAGGGACTAGACGTCGACCTCCGCGTCGAGCGCGTTCTCCTGGATGAACTCGCGACGCGGCTCGACAAGGTCGCCCATCAGTCGGCTGAACATGTCATCGGCGTCGTCGGCGTGATTGACGCGGACCTGCAGCAGGGTGCGCGCCTCGGCGTCCAGCGTCGTCTCCCACAACTGCTCGGGGTTCATCTCGCCAAGACCCTTGTAGCGCTGGATGGTCAGCCCCTTGCGACCGGCGTCGAGCACGGCGTTCACCAGATCGAGCGGACCGCGAACGGTCGTCGACTTGTCCTTGCGGCGGAAGACCGCCCTGCCCGAGAAGATCTCAGCCAGCTTGACCGCGCGTTCGGCCAGGCGGCGAGCATCGGCGGCATGCATCAGAATGTCGTCGAGAACCACGCGCTCGGAAACGCCGCGCCGCACGCGGCTGAAGACGAAGCCGGTGTCGCCGCGCTCGCCGCTCCAAGGGCCATCGCCCTCTTCGGCATAGAGATCCAAGCGTTTGGCCGCGGCCGCCGGATCGGGGCTTTCACCCAGCAGGCCCGCCAATGCGGCCTGCTCGATCGCCGTGGCGGGGGCTCGCGCGGCCAAGCGGTCGATATTGGCCTTGGCCGAGCGCGCGGTCTGCACCAAGGCTAGCAGATCCTGGCCGATCAGGCGCTCGCCGGACGCCAGATCCAGCTCGGCGCCATCAACGCCCTCGTCCACGAGGAAGGCGTCCATCTCGGCGTCGTCCTTCAGGTAGCGCGAGGACTTGCCCTTGCTGGCCTTATAAAGCGGCGGCTGGGCGATATAGATGTAGCCGCGCTCGATCAGCTCCGGCATCTGGCGATAGAAGAAGGTCAGCAGCAGGGTGCGGATGTGCGCGCCGTCGACGTCAGCGTCGGTCATCAGCACGATCTTGTGGTAGCGCACCTTGTCCGGATTGAAGTCGTCGCGACCGATGCCCGCGCCGAGGGCGGTGATCAGGGTGCCGATCTGGTCGGACGACAGCATCTTGTCGAAACGGGCACGCTCGACGTTCAGGATCTTGCCGCGCAGAGGCAGCACCGCCTGATTGTCGCGGTTGCGGGCCTGTTTGGCCGACCCGCCAGCCGAGTCGCCCTCGACGATGAAGATCTCGGACTTGGCCGGATCGCGCTCGGAGCAGTCGGCCAGCTTGCCGGGCAGCGAGGTGATATCGAGCGCGCTCTTGCGCCGGGTCAGCTCGCGCGCCTTGCGGGCGGCTTCGCGCGCGGCGGCGGCTTCGGCGATCTTGGAGACAATCGCCCTGGCCTCGTTCGGATGCTCCTCGAACCAGGTCGAAAGCCCTTCCGACACTAGGCCTTCCACGGCCGGGCGCACTTCGGACGAAACCAGCTTGTCCTTCGTCTGGGAGCTGAACTTGGGGTCCGGCACCTTGACCGACAGCACGCAGGTCAGGCCTTCGCGGGCATCCTCGCCACCCAGGTTGACCTTCTCCTTTTTCAGGATGCCCGAGCTTTCGGCGTAATTGGTGATGATACGGGTCAGGGCCGCGCGGAAGGCCGAGAGGTGCGTGCCGCCATCCCGCTGCGGGATGTTGTTGGTGAAGCACAGCATCTGCTCGTGATAGCTGTCGTTCCACCACACGGCGAGGTCGACCTCGACCTTGTCCTTCACGCCACGAACCACGATCGGCGCCTTGAGCAGCGGCGTCTTGGCCTTGTCGAGGTGGCGAACGAAAGCCTCGATGCCGCCTTCGTAGTGGAGCTTTTCTTCCCACGGCTCGGCGTCGCGGTGATCCTTGAACCAGATCGTCACGCCCGAGTTCAGGAACGCCAGCTCGCGCAGGCGGTGCTCCAGGGTCTTCCGGTCGAATTCGATGAAGGCGAAGGTGTCCTTGGACGGGAAGAAGGTCACTTCCGTGCCAGTCAGCGTCTCGCCGGCCTTGGGACCTTCGGTGCGCACGGGAGAATCGCCGGTCACCTTCAGCGAGGTCACCGCGTCGCCGCGCTCGAAGCGCATCTGGTGGACCTTGCCGTTGCGGTGGATCAGCAACTCCAGCCAGTCCGACAACGCGTTGACGACCGAGACGCCCACGCCGTGCAGGCCGCCCGAGACCTTGTAGCTGTTCTGGTCGAACTTACCGCCGGCGTGCAGCTGGGTCATGATGACCTCGGCCGCCGAGACGCCTTCGCCCTCGTGCATGTCGACCGGAATGCCGCGGCCGTCATCCGTGACCGTCACCGAACCGTCGGCGTTCAGGATCACTTGCACCTTGGTCGCGTGGCCCGCGAGGGCCTCGTCGATAGCGTTGTCGACCACCTCATAGACCATGTGGTGCAGGCCCGAGCCGTCGTCGGTGTCGCCGATGTACATGCCGGGGCGCTTACGAACGGCGTCCAGGCCCTTCAGCACCTTGATCGAGTCGGCGCCGTACTGGGCGGCGGCTTCCTCGGTGGTCATTTCGGGCGACACTTCGGGAACTTGGTCTTCGGTGTTCTCGGTCATTCGTCTTCCAGAGTAGCCAGGCCGGCGTCGCCCACGCGAACGCCTAGCGCCCGACCCTTGAGATGGTCGAACAGCGACTCGTCCGTGCCGGTGAGGAAGGCCTGGAGCTTGAGCGCCGTGAGTTCGTCGGCCAATGCGGCTCGTCTGGCAAGATCGAGATGCGCGGCGACTTCGTCGAGCAATATTACAGGATTCGGCGCGGATTCCGCACGCGAAAGTCGCGCGGCCTGGGCCAAAACGAGGTTCAAAATCAGAGCTTTCTGCTCTCCGGTCGAGCATTCGGCCGCCGGACGGTCCTTCTCGACATGGAAGATCGCCAGATCGCCGCGGTGAGGGCCGGTCAAGGCTCGTCCGGCGGCGCCATCCCGAGCGCGGGCGGCGGAAAGCGCGGAGGCCAATTTCCCTTCGATCTCGGCGAACGGAACGGCCTCCAGAGCAAGCCCCTCCCATTCCCCCGTCAGGGTGAGACGCGCTTGCGGGAACGGTCGATCGCCGCGCCCGTCGATCTCGGCCTGCAGGGCCAGCAACGTCCGCGCCCGCGCTTGGGCCAGCAGCGCGCCGCTCTCGGCCAGGCGCGCCTCAAGCGCGTCGAGCCAAGTTGCGTCCGGCGCCGCGCCGCGTTCGACGGCCTCGGTCAGCAGACGCATCCGCTCGCGTTGCGCCTTGTCATAGGCGTTGGCGTTGGCCGCGTGCGATGGCTCGCCCGCGAAGACCAGCCGATCGAAAAAGCGCCGCCGCTCGGACGCGGCTTCCAAGAACAGACGATCCTGGGCGGGCGTCAGCCAGATCGGCCGGACATGATCGGCCAGGCGCCCGGGCGATACGGTCTCGCCGTCGAGGCGCACCGTTCGACGACTGGCGCCGCCCTGCTCGACGCCGGTGCCGATCCGCACGGGCGCGTCCAGGCCGCTCTCGACCTCCGCGGCCACGGCCCAGGCTCTGCCGACCGCCTCCCCCGGCAGCCGCCGGCCGACCTCGGCAAGGCTCGCGCCCCGGAGACCCTTGCCGGGCGTCAGCAGGCTTATCGCCTCTAGGAGGTTGGTCTTCCCGGCGCCGTTCGGGCCGAACAGATAGACGCTCCGCCCGCCCGTCTCGAGGCGCGCGCGCTCATAGGATCTGAAATCCGTCAGGGTCAGGGAAAGCAGTGCGGCCGACGCCATGCGGCGTTCTTAAGCGGTGTCGGCGGCCGCGGCTACTGGCGTAAGACGGCCCGCTCCCCCCGGAGAGCGGAGCGGACCGGCGACCCGGATCAGCCTAGCTTGTACCCGCAGAGCTTGTTGCCATCGAGATCGCGGAAATAGGCGAAATAGGCCTTGGGCATGCGCGCGCCAGGCGCGCCCTCGTCCTTGCCGCCCAGCTCCAGCGCCTTGGTGTGGAACGCGTCCACTTCCTCGACCGTATCAAAGGCGAAGCCGCCCATCATGCCGTTGCCGACGCAGGCCGGATTGCCGTCATACGGGCCCAGCACGCCGAACATGCAGCCGTCGCCGCGATAGAGACGGCCGCCAGAGGGGTGGTCGAACAGGGGCTTGAAGCCGATCGAGCCCAATAGGGCGTCGTAGAAGGTCTTAGCCTTCTCCAGATCGTTCGAGCCAACCGTCACGTAGTTCACCTTGGCCATGGCCACCTCCCATTTTCTTAGAAAACGGACCTGAGCACGGCCGCCGCGCAACCGCAACCAGCGCTACTGACCCAGGCCGAGCACCTTGCGCAGGAACTGGGTTTCGACCTCGCGACGGCGATCGTTGTTGGCCTTCTTCAGGAAACCGTGGCCCTCGTCCTTGAACTGGACATACCAGGTCTCGACGCCCTTCTCGCGCAGCTTGGCGACGACCTGATCGGACTCGGACTTGGGCACGCGCGGATCGTTCCAGCCCTGCATGACCAGCATCGGCTTGCTGATCTTGCCGACATTGTTCAGCGGCGAAATCGTCTCGAAGGCCTTCAGCATCTTGGGATCGCGCTCGTCGCCATATTCGGCGCGGCGCAGGTCGCGGCGGTAGGCTTCGGTGTTCTGCAGGAACGAGACGAAGTTGCTGATGCCGTAGCGCTCGATCCCACCGGCCAGACGGTCCGAATAGTGGGTCATGACGGCCAGGGACATATAGCCTCCGTACGACTGGCCATAGACGACGACGCGGTTCGGATCGAGGTCGGGCTGCGTCTTGATCCAGTCCAGCAGCGCGCCGATGTCCTTGACCGAGTCCTCGCGCTTCTCGGCGTTGTCGAGGTTGTGGAAGGTCCGGCCATATCCGGTCGAGCCCCGGACGTTGGTGACGATCACCGCCGCGCCCAGCTCGGCGACGCTGTGCTGATGGAAGGGGTTGAAGGTCGGCAGCGACTGCCCCTCGGGACCGCCGTGAATGTCGATGATCACAGGCGCCTTCTGGCCGGCCGCCAGCTTGGGCTTGTAGACGAAGGCCGGGATCGAGCGCTTGTCGAACGAGGGATAGCGGATCAGCGCCGGCGTCGCGAGCGCCTTGGGATCGAGGCCGCCCAACTCCGAGGCCGTCCAACGCTCCAGCTTGCCGTCGTTCACACCCCAGCTCCAAGCGTCGCTGACCGAGGTCGGGGTCGCCAGGCTGAAGCCCAGCTTGCCGCCGTCCGGCGAGAAGGCGACGCCGCTGACCACGCCGGCCGGCAGCTCCGGCTGCGGCAAGGCGCGGCGGGTGCGGAAGTCCTGGACCACCAGCTTCGAATAGCCGTCCTCGTTGACGACATAGGCGAGGATCCGCCCATCGTCGGACAGGGCGAAGTCCTCGATATCCCACGGCCGCTCGCCCGAGACATTGACCTTGGCGCCGGTCGCCAGGTCGATCTGGACGAGCCGCAGGAAGTCCGAGCCCTCGTCCGACAGGAGCAACACCGACTTGCCGTCGGGCGTGAAGGACCCGCCGCCATAGGCGATCTTGCTCGCGCCCTTCTTGGGCGGATTGAGTTCGGTCAGTTTGCCGGTGGCGACGTCCAGCAGCCAGCGCTTGGATTCCGAGATCGAGTAGTAGCGCCCCAGCAGCACCGTCTTGCCGTCGGGCGACACCGCAAGCGGCGAAACCTGCCCCTCGCCCTTGAAGATGACCTTGGTCGCGCCGGAGGCGTCGCGCATCAGCACGTCATAGTCCGCCGATCCCTTGACCGCCCGCGACCACACCAGGGTCGATCCGTCCTTGGACCAGGCCGGCGAGCCATTGCGGGTGCCCGGCTCGGTCAGCTGGACGGTCTTGCCGTCGGCGTCGCGAAGGAAGAGCTGGAACCATTCGTCGCCGCCGGTGTCCTTCGAGAACAGGATCTGGCCGTTCGGCAGCACGTGCGGCGAAGACACCGGCTCATCATAGAAGGTGATCTGGCTGCGATCCGCGCCCGGCGCGGCGACGACGTGCAGCTGGTTGGTGTTGCCAAAGCGCGTGGTGATGATCATGCCGCCGCCCGGCAGCCAGTCGCCGAACGACGCCGAGCGGGCGTTCTGGTAACGCGCCAGACCTTCGCGGATCGAAGACGGGGCGACGGGCACGTTCTCAAGGATCTGGTTGCCGATCTCACGGCGCTCCACGGCCTGGGAAAAGGCCGGCGCGGCGGCGGCGAGGGCCAGGATGGCGGCGGAGGCGACGAACAGCTTCTTCATACGAGACCCCGAACAGCAGAACGGGCGCCCAAAGCGCCCGCTCATTGAACCCAAAAACGCCGCGGATCAGACCCGCAGCGGCATCAGCACGTACTTCACGCCCGGATCGACCGGATCGACCACCAGGGTCGGGCTGGCCGGATCGGCGAAGCGGAACTCGGCCTGCGGACCGGCGATCTGGCCGCAGACGTCGAGCAGATAGCGGGCGTTGAAGCCGATCTCGAAGGGCTCGCCGTCGTAGTCGACCTCGACCTCTTCCACGGCCTGGCCGGCTTCCATGTTCCGGACCGTCAAGGTGATGCGGCCCGGCTCGACGGCCAGCTTCACCGAGCGGCTCTTCTCGGCCGAGATGGTGGCCACGCGGTCGACGGCCTTGGCGAACAGGTCGTTGTCCAGCGTCAGGATCTTGGCGTTGTCGCGCGGAATCACGCGCATGTAGTCCGGGAAGGCGCCGTCGATGACCTTGGAGGTCAGGGCGGCCGCGCCGAACTCGAAGCGGACCTTCTGGGGCGAAACCTGCAGGTCGACCGTCTCGCCGGCCGATTCCATCAGGCGGCGAGCCTCGGCGATCGTCTTACGCGGCACGATCACGCCCGGCAGGCCGACCGCGCCTTCGGGCGCCGGCATCTCGGCCAGGGCCAGGCGGTGACCGTCGGTGGCCACGGCGCGCAACTTGGTCTCGCCGCCGTCGTTGACCGTGTGGAGATAGAGGCCGTTCAGATAGTAACGGGTCTCTTCGGTCGAGATCGCGAAGCGGGTCTTGTCGATCAGGCGGATCAGCTCGTTGGTGTCCACCGCGATCCGGCCCGACAGGCCATCGCTGCTCATCACCGGGAAGTCGCCGGCCGGCAGCACCGGTAGATTGAAGCGCGAGCGGCCCGCCTGGATCACCAGGCGCGGATCATCGCCGCTGAAGCTCAGCGAGACATCGGCGCCGTCCGGGAGCTTGCGGACAATCTCATAAAGCGTGTGGGCGGGAGCCGTGATCTGGCCGGGGATGTCGATCTGGGCCAGGCCCTCGTCGATGATCTCCATATCCAGGTCGGTCGCCGAGAACGACAGCTGGTCGCGTTCGGCCGACAACAGGATGTTCGACAGGATCGGGATGGTGTTGCGCCGCTCGACGACGCTCTGCACGTGCCCCAGCGCCTTCAGGAGCGCCGCCCGTTCGATGGTAAGCTTCATAGTCCGATCCAGATCGTGCGGGCGCTCACAGCAGAATCGCCCGCTACCCCCGCGATGAATGGACCGCCGACATTATCGCAAAGCGCGAAGGGGGAAAGGGGGCGCGCCGCTCATTTGCGCGCCCCAAGAGGCAAAATCGCGGGTCTTAGGCCTTGGTGTCGAAGGCGCCGCCCGAACCATCGCCGTCCGCGGCCGCCTCGGCATAGGGATTGCCGCCCACCGAAGCGTCCGACGGGGCCGGACCAGTCGAGCCCTTGGCCGCCACGGCGACCATGGCCGGACGCACCAGACGTCCCATCAGCTCATAGCCAGCCTGCAGCACCGCGACGACGCCGCCGGCGGCGACCTCGTCCGACGGCTGCTCCATCATGGCCTGGTGCAGGTGCGGATCGAACTTCTCGCCCTTGGCCGGATCGATCTTCTTCAGGCCGTTGCGCTCGAAGGCCGTCAGAAGCTCCTTCTCGGTCATCTCGACGCCGATGACGAAGTTCTTCACGACCGGATCGGCCGAGTCGCGCGGGCTGTGGGCCGTGGCGCGGGCCAGGTTGTCGGCGGCGCCCAGCAGGTCGCGGGCGAACTTCTGGATCGCGTAGGCGCGCGCGTCGTTCATCTCGCGCTCGGCGCGGCGCTTGGTGTTCTCGGCCTCGGCGGCGTAGCGGAGGGCCTGCTCCTTCAGGGCGGCGACCTCGGCCTTCAGCGCCTCGACCTCTTGAGCGAGGTCCTCGGTCTCGAACGGCGTATCTTCAGCCGGCGTTTGCTCGTCGGTCATCTCTTAAGGTCCTTATCCATCCATCATGCGTCCGAGCACCCGGGCGGTGTAGTCCACCAGCGGGATGACCCGTGCGTAGTTCAAGCGGGCGGGCCCGATCACGCCGATCGCGCCCAGCACCTTCTGCCGGCCTGTCATATAGGGCGCCGCGATCACGGAGGAACCCGAAAGCGAAAACAGGCGCGTTTCGGCACCGATATAGATGCGCACGCCCTCGGCGTCGCGCACATCGTCGAGCAGGCCGATCAGCTGCCCCTTTTGCTCGAGGTCGTCGAACAGTTGCCTGACCCGGTCGATGTCCTCGCGGGCCCTGGCGTCGGCCAGCAGGTTCGCCTGCCCCCGCACGATCAAAGACCGCGCGTCGCCCTCGCCGCCGCTCCAGGCCGCGAGGCCATCCTCGACGAGGCGCGCGGCCGTTTCGTCTAGTTGGCGGCGGGCGAAGTCCAGTTCAGCGCCCATCTCGGCGCGCGCTTCACTGAGAGTGCGACCGCGCAGGCGAGCGTTCAGGAAATTGCCGGCCTCCTGCAGGGCCGACGGCGTCACGCCCGGCGCCTGGCGCATGAGACGGTTCTCGACCTGGCCGTCCTCGAACACCATGACCGCCAGCACCTGGCCGCCGCCCAACGGTACGAACTCGACGTGCTTGACCCCGCCCTCGCGGACCGGGGTGACGACGATCCCGGCGCCGCCAGCCAAGCCCGACAGCACGGCCGAGGCCTCGGCCAGGGCCTCCTCGAAGGATCGCCCCTTCACAGCCAGCCGGGCCTCGATCGCCTGCTTTTCCGCCTCGGCGATGTCGCCGACCTCCAGGAAGCCGTCGACGAACATTCGCAGCCCGGCATGGGTCGGCATGCGGCCGGCGCTGGTGTGGGGCGCGTCCAGCAAGCCGAGCTGCGCCAGGTCTTGCATGGTGTTGCGGATCGACGCGGGCGACAGCGCCACCCCGCCCTTGGAGATGGTGCGCGACCCCACGGGCTCGCCGGTCTCGAGATAAGACTCCACCACCCGCCGAAAGATGTCGCGGGCGCGGGCGTCCAGATCGGCCAGCCCCGGCGTGCGGACGATCGCCCCTGGAAACAGCTGCGTCATGACGAAGTCATCTTGAGCGTGTCGTCTCGAGTCGTGTCGTTTGGGACCCGGTCAGCGAACAAAAGAAGTCGGCCCCTTTCAAGTTCCGCCTTCAATAGGATAAGCGGCCCCATCGACCTATTCAAATCCCGGAGTTTCCCATGCGTCCGTCCGAACGCGCCCCCGACCAGATGCGCGCCGTCACGCTGGAAACCGGCGTCAACCGCTACGCCGAAGGCTCATGCCTGATCTCGTTTGGCCACACCAAGGTGCTGGTCACCGCCACGGTCGAGGAGAACCTGCCGGGCTGGCTGCGCAACAAGGGCCAGGGCTGGGTCACCGCCGAGTACGGCATGCTGCCGCGCGCTACCCACAGCCGCGGTCGCCGCGAGGCCGCCGCCGGCAAGCAGAGCGGCCGCACCCAGGAAATCCAGCGCCTGATCGGCCGTTCCCTGCGCGCGGTCGTCGACCTCAAGGCCCTGGGCGAGCGCCAGATCACGCTGGACTGCGACGTCGTGCAGGCCGACGGCGGCACCCGCACCGCCTCGATCACCGGCGCCTGGGTCGCCCTGCGCCTGGCGACCAAGTACCTGCTGGACGAGGGCGTGCTGAAGACCGACCCGATCATCGGCCAGGTGGCCGCCGTCTCGTGCGGCGTCTTCAATGACACGCCTGTCCTCGACCTGGACTACGAAGAAGACTCCAGCGCCGAGGCCGACAGCAACTTCGTGCTGACCAACGCCGGCGACATCGTCGAAATCCAGGCGACCGGCGAGAAGCGCGGCTTCACCCGCGCCGAGTTCGAGGCGCTGTACGGCTTGGCTGAAAAGGGCATTGGCGAGCTGTTCACCCTGCAGCGCGCGGCGATCGAGGGCTAACCCCCTCTCGTCGGGCCCCTCTTGTCGGGAAAGGCGCCAGGACCCAGATTCAAATCCTGAAGATCAGGAGTTCTGCTTGCCCACCCCGTTCGAAGGTTACGAAGTCGAAGCGCGCCTGCGTCCGTCGGCCGAAGCCTATCGGTTCGACCTCGACCAGACGCTGGCCAGCGTCGTGGCGCTTGAGGCGAAGGTCCCGGCCGACGCCTACACCGCCGCGATCCTGGGGACCGAGCGTGTCGGCAACGGCGTCGTCATCGGGCCCTCGGGACTGGTGCTGACCATGGCCTATCTGATCACAGAGGCCGAAGAGGTCGTGCTGACCCGCAATGACGGCCGCCGTGTTCCGGCTCACGTGCTGGGCCTCGACAGTCGTTCGGGTCTTGGCCTGGTTCAGGCGCTGGAGCCGCTGGACCTGCCGGTCATCACCCTGGGAAGCGCCCAGGATCTCGAAGCGGGCGCGCCCGTCATCGCCGCCGGCGCGGGCGGTCGCGCCCACGCCGCCGCCAGCAAGGTCCTGGCCCGCATCCCGTTCGCCGGCTACTGGGAGTACCTGCTGGACGAGGCGATCATCACCGCGCCCGCGCATCCGCACTGGAGCGGCGCGGCGCTGATCGGCCCCAAGGGAGACCTCGTTGGCCTGGGTTCACTGACGCTGGAGGGCCGCGACCAGAACGGCGACACGCGCCCGCTCAATATGTTCGTGCCCGCAGAACTGCTGCCGCCGATCCTCGACGACTTGGCGCGCGGACGCTCGCCGCACCCGCCCCGGCCTTGGCTGGGGGTCTTCGCGCAGGAAATGGAGAACCATGTCGTGGTCGTGGGCATCTCGCCCAAGGGTCCCGCGGCGCGCGCCGAGATCAAGCCCGGCGACCTGATCCTGGCTGTCGACGGCAAGCCCGTCTCGGATCTGACCGAATTCTACGCCGTCATGTGGAGCCTGGGCGAAGCTGGCGTGACCGTGCCCCTCAAGATTCTGCGTGAGGGCGACGCCTTCGAGGTGGAAGTCCGGTCGATGGACCGCAACAGCCTGCTGAAGAAACGACGGCTGAACTAGTCTTCCTCATAACCGGCGGGCGGGCCGCTTTCGAAAGTCAGCAGGTCTCCCGGCTGGCATTGCAGCTCTCGGCACAGGGCGTCCAGGGTCGAGAACCGCACCGCCCGGGCCTTGCCGGTCTTCAGGATCGACAGGTTGGCGATCGTTACACCCACCCGGTCAGACAGTTCCGTCAGCGACATGCGGCGGTCCAGCAGCACGCGGTCAAGGTTTACGCGGACGGGCATAGAAAAATCGCTCCGGGTCAGATCGTCAGTTCGGCTTCGCGACGAAGGCGCGCGCCTTCGCGGAACACCTCGGCCAGCACGAACACCACCAGCACCGAGAACCAGGCGGTCAGGGTGAAGCTGTCGTCGATGACCTTGGTCTTGGGGGCCAGCCAGCGGGCCATGCCTGAGAAGACGTAGCGGCCGACCTCGAGCCCCGCGAGCACCAGGCCGATCAGGCGCAGCCGCACGACATTGTCGGGGTGGAAGGGGTCGCCGGCGGTCAGGGTCGCGAAGATCTTGCGCAGGCGCTCGACGATCACCATCCAGCCGCCCAGCAGCAGCGCCCAGGCGGCCAGGGCGCCGGCGAACAGCGGACCGTCGCGACTGACGGCTTCGACCGCATCGCTGATCGGCAACATCGAGGCCAGCAGTTCTGGATTGAAACTGAACAGCAGGGCGACCAGCGTGAACAGCGACAGAAGGCTGACGAAGATCCAAAGCCCGACGTAGATCACGTCCAGGATGATCTTCAGGAAACTCGAAACGGAGCCTGGCCCCAAGGCGCGCATGGCTGCTCCCCGACAGCGACGCTGAACAGGACGCCCCGCTTCGCGGAAGACGTCAAACGGCGACCTTCGCCGGACTTGGCCCTAGAGCGTCT
Organism: Caulobacter sp. X; assembly: GCF_002742635.1. Classification (NCBI taxonomy): domain Bacteria; kingdom Pseudomonadati; phylum Pseudomonadota; class Alphaproteobacteria; order Caulobacterales; family Caulobacteraceae; genus Caulobacter; species Caulobacter sp. X. The sequence goes on from NZ_PEGF01000001.1 coordinate 2,193,872, forward strand.
GCGCCACGAACGCCACGGCCGAGACCGGCACGGCCACGATCAACGCGGCGGTGATGGCGGTCATGACGACCTTGTCGGCGAGGCGGAACAGGCGGGCGGCGGACATCGGGTTTTCCGGTTCAAGAGATGGACGGGCGTCGAACGATCCGGCGCTGTCCACGATCAACAAATAGGACCCGATTTCCGTTCCGCCAATCACGATTATCGAAAAACGATATTAAACTATAGTAATGTTGCGTCGTGGCCCGGCGGCGTGTCCCAGGAGACACAATCAGCTGGCGCTGGGGTCGCTGGCCACCATCGAGCCCCGCTTCGAGACAACCTCGAACCAATCCGCGAGCGCGGGCCGCCCTTGGCGCCAGTCGACGACCTTCCGCGCGTCGAGATAACCAAGCTGGGCCGCGACCGCGATCTCGCCGATGCAGAATCGATCAGCCGACAGGGCCGCGCGCTCGAACAGGTCCAACGCCGCCGCGATGGCCTTCAGCTGGCGATCGAACACGTCCTGACGGTGCTCGCCCTCGGGTCGCATGCGTTCGCGGACGACCAGCAGGGCCGCGTCGCCCATGCCGTCAGCGGCGGCCTCCAGCGTCAGGGCGCGGTGGCGCTCGGGCTGGCGTTCGGGGATCAGGCGGGGCTGGGCCAGTCCATCGAGATAGTCGCAGATCACCGCGGAATCATAGACCGCCTCGCCGTCGTCGGTGACCAGGGTCGGGATCTTGTTCAGCGGGTTCAACGCGCGGACGGCCTCGTCTTGATACGGCGAAGCTGGCTCAAGCGTGATGCGGTCGGCGAGGCCTTTTTCGAGAGCCAGGACACGAACCTTGCGCGCAAATGGCGACAGGGCGGAGTAAAGGAGCCGCATCGAACTGTTTTCCTTAGCTGCCCGGAGGGACGAATGGCGCTGAAGCTTGAGATGGGAATGAAGCTTGTGGCCGCCACCCACAATCCTGGCAAGGTTCCCGAGATCATGGCCCTGCTGGACGGCCGCTTCGAGATCGTCACGGCGGGCCAGCTGGGTCTGCCCGAGCCCGAAGAGACCGAGAGCACCTTCGTCGGCAACGCCCTGCTGAAGGCCCGCCATGCGGCCGACCGGTCGGGCCTTGTCGCCCTGGCCGACGACTCGGGCCTCTCGATCGCCGCGCTCGGCGGCTCTCCCGGCGTCTACTCGGCCCGATGGGCGGGCCCTGGCAAGGACTTCGCCGCGGCCATGCGCAAGGTCGAGGAGCGGCTGGAAGAGACGAGCTCCGACGATCGCTCGGCCTGGTTCACCTCGGCCCTGGCCGTGGCGTGGCCGAACGGCCCGGCCGTCGTCGTCGAAGGCCGCATCGACGGCGCCCTGACCTTCCCGCCGCGCGGCGACCGCGGCTTCGGCTACGACCCGATCTTCGTTCCCGAAGGTCACGAGACGACCTTCGGCGAGATGGAGCCCGCGGCGAAGGACGCCATGAGTCATCGCGCCCGCGCCTTCGCCAAGCTGAAGGCGGCGCTGTTTGAGTGACCGGACGGAACTGGGCGTCTACGTCCACTGGCCCTACTGCGCGCGCATCTGCCCCTATTGCGACTTCAACGTCGTCCGCGACCGGGGCCGGTCCGAAGAGAAGGCGGCGCTCGCCGACGCCATCGTCGCGGACCTTGAGTCCCAGCGCGCCCTGACCGGCGAACGGGCCCTCCTGTCGATCTTTTTCGGTGGGGGCACGCCCTCGCTGATGGATCCGGCGCAGGTCGCCCGGGTGATCGAGACGGCCAAGCGCCTCTGGTCGCCAGCGGATGACCTCGAGATCAGTCTTGAGGCCAATCCGACCGACGCGGAGACCGACCGTTTCGCCGCTCTGGCCGACGCAGGCGTCCAACGGCTGTCGCTTGGCGTCCAGGCGCTTGACGACGCCGCGCTCAAGACCCTGGGCCGCAACCACGACGCCGGCGCCGCGCGGCGGGCCATGGCGGCGGCTCGTCGCGCGTTTCCGCGCCTCTCGATCGATCTGATCTACGCGCGCCCGGGACAATCCGACGCCGCCTGGCGGACCGAGCTGGCGGAGGCCCTGGCGGCGGAGCCGGAACACGTCTCGCCCTATCAACTGACCATCGAGGCGGGAACAGCCTTCGACCGGGCCGTGGGTCGGGGAACGCTGAAGGTCCCGGACGAAGACCTCGCCGCCACGCTGTTCGAGACGACGCAGGAGGTTCTGGAGGCCGCGGGCTTCGACGCCTACGAGGTGTCAAACCATGCCCGGGGCGAGGCGGCCCGCTCCCGGCACAATCTCGTCTACTGGCGGGGCGTGGACTATGTCGGCGTGGGCCCGGGCGCGCACGGACGGCTCGCCCTGCCCGAGGGACGCGCGGCCACCGCGGCCCACCGCGCGATCGGCGACTATGTCGCCGCCGTTGAACGGACGGGACTTGGCTTTGCGAAGGAAATCCTTACGCCAGAAGAGGCCGCCGAGGAGCGGCTGGTGCTGGGCTTGCGAATCGACGCGGGCGTTTCGTTCGACGAAATGACGCCGCTGGATCTAAGACCAGGCACGCCCAAGGTGCGCGATCTCGTAGAGGCGGGCCTGCTGGTCGACGACCCCAATCGTTTGCGCGCGACAAGGGCGGGTCGTCTTGTCCTGGATCGGCTGACAGGCCTGCTTGCGACCTGATATGAGGATGGCCCGCGAAGGTTTAGCGCGGGCGAGTGCTACCAACTAAGATTGAGCGACATCCGAAGGACGCCTGGTTTGAGCCGTCAGCCTCCCCCGCCCGCCCTGTCAGACGCGCCGCTCGCGCCGGGGCTCTACCTGGTGGCGACGCCGATCGGCAATCTGCGCGACATCACCTTGCGCGCCCTGGACGTGCTGGCGGGCTGCGACGTGCTGCTGGCCGAGGACACCCGGGTCACCGGAAAGCTATTGTCCGCCTACGGAATCCGGACGCGGCTGGAGCGCCATGACGAACATGTCGCCGAGCGCGCCATTCCTGGCATCCTCGAGCGCCTCGAAGCGGGGGAGCGCGTCGCGCTGGTCTCCGACGCTGGAACGCCGATGGTGTCCGATCCTGGCTATCGCCTGGCCCGGGAGGCGATCGCGGCCGGCCATCCGGTGATCCCGATCCCCGGCGCCTCGGCGGCGCTCGCGGCCCTGACGCTCGCCGGCCTGCCGACGGACCGCTTTCTGTTCGCCGGCTTCCCGCCGCCCAAGAGCGCCGCGCGCCGCACCTTCCTGGAAGAGTTCGCCAATGTCCGCGCGACCCTGATCTTCTATGAAGGCGCGTCCCGGGTCGCCGACTCCCTTGCCGACATGGCGGCCGTATTCGGCCCAAGGCCGGCCGCAGTGTGCCGGGAGCTGACGAAGCTATACGAGACCTGCGTACGCGGAAGCCTTGCGGAGCTGGCCGCTGATCCCCGGTTCGACGCGCCCAAGGGCGAGATCGTCATCCTGGTCGGCCCCGGGGTCGAGAAGGCCGCCAGCGCGGATGACGTCGACGCCGCCCTGCGGGAGGCGCTCTCCAGGCTCCCGCTCGGCGAGGCGGCCTCCGAGGTCGCCAAGGCCTTTGGCCTGTCGCGCAAGGACCTCTATCGTCAGGCGCTCGCCCTCAAGGAGGCCGCGGGATGACGGCCAGCGCGCGCCAGATCCGGGGCGCGGCGGCGCGTAAGCTCGGCCGGCGCGCCGAGGTCCTGGCCGCGCTGTGGCTGATGGCCAAGGGCTATCGGATCCTAGGCTTCCGCCTGGCGACGCCTCTGGGCGAAATCGACCTTCTGGCGCAACGCGGCGGCGTCCTGGCCGTTGTGGAGGTCAAGCAACGGGCCACCATCGAGGACGCTCTGGACGCCGTGACGCCCACCCAGCGCGATCGCCTACGCCGCGCCGCCGCTCATCTAACCGCGCACCGGGCCGGCCTGCGCGCGCTTGAAACACGTCTCGACCTGATCGCCTTGTCGCCCGGCCGGGCGCCGCGCCATCTGCCCGACGCGTGGGGAGCCGAGCTCTCCCAAGGCGGTTGCCTATGACGCGCGACGAGGCCGAGGACATCCTCACCCGAGCCGGCCAGGGGTCCGACGAGGGTTTCCCACTGTTCGAAGCGGCTCTGGCCTGCGCCGTGCACGACGATCCCAGCCGCGACACCGCCCCGGCCGAGGCTCTGGCCGCCGAGGCGATCGAGCGCCTGCGCCGGCGACTGGAAACGGAGTCGCCAGAGGAGGCGATCGCCGAGGCGCTGGCGGGCGACCTGCGCCTGACGGGCGACGTTCTGACCTACGATCACCCGGACAACGCCGACGTGATCGCCATCGCCCACCGGCGCAAGGGGCTGCCCGTGGCGCTGGGCGTCTTCTACCTGCACGCGGCTCGCGCCGTCGGACTGGAGGTTCACGGCGTCGACTTCCCGGGGCACTTCCTGTTGCGGATTGAGACCGACGAAGGGCCGCTGGCGCTGGATCCCTTCAGCGAAGGCCGCGTGGTCCTGCCCTCGGAACTGTCCCGGCGCGCGCTTCGCACCGGCCTGATGCCGGATGTCGCCGCGCGGCTGGAACTGCTGATGGCCCCGATCTCGGATCGCGCCGTGCTGATCCGCTTGCAGAACAACATCTTCGCTCGGGCCCAGCAGGCCAAGGACTGGGTGCGGGCCGAACGCTCGGCCCTGCGTCGCGCTTTGCTCAATCCCAACGACCACCGCCCTTGGCTGGACGTCGCGGCCGCCCGCGAGGGTCAGGGGGCCCTGGCCGGCGCGCTCCAGGCTTTGTCCCGCGCCCAGGTCCTCGATGGCGGCGCGGCGATGGCGGCCCGGGCGGCGCGCGAGCGGATGCGGATGCGCCTGAACTGACGACTTGTCGGCTTCCGAAGTTGGAGCCGCGCGCAAGAACGCCTAACTAAGCCGTCGCGCCCAGACGCCGAAAGAACCCCAGGAGCCCCCATGTCGCTGCGAGTCGCCGTCCAGATGGATCCCGTCCTGGGGATCAACATCGACACCGACACGACCTTCCTGATGATGATGGAGGCTCAGAGCCGGGGTCACCGGCTGTGGTTCTACACCCCGGACAAGCTGTCGCTGGAGGACGGCCGCGTCTTCGCCCGCGCCCAGCCCCTGGAGGTCTTCGCGGAGAAGGGCGCCCACGCCAAGCTGGGCGAGCCTGTCCTGCTCGACATGAAGGACGACGTCGACGTGGTGCTGATGCGCCAGGACCCTCCGTTCGACATGGCCTACATCACCGCGACCCACTTCCTGGAGAAGGTTCACCCCCACACCCTGGTGGTGAACAATCCCGCCGAGGTGCGCAACGCGCCCGAGAAGCTGTTCGTCACCGACTTCCCCGGCGTTCAGCCGCCAACCCTGATCACCAGCGATCACGAGGCCATTTACGACTTTCGGGCCCGCCACGGCGATATCGTGCTGAAGCCGCTTTATGGCGGCGGCGGCTCTGGGGTCGCCCGCCTTTTGAAGGACGATCCGAACCTCGACGCGCTGCTTGAACTGCACGCCATGATCGGCCGCGAGCAGGTCATCGCCCAGAAATTCGTGCCGGCGGTCAGCAAGGGCGACAAGCGCGTCCTGCTGGTCGATGGCGAGCCGGTCGGCGCGATCAACCGGGTGCCCGCCGACGGCCAGGTGCGCTCCAACCTGCGGGTCGGCGGTCGCGCCGAGGCGGTCGAATTGACCGCGCGCGACCTTGAGCTCTGCAAGATCATCGGACCCGAACTAAAGCGCCGTGGACTGATCTTTGTCGGCATCGACGTCATTGGCGAGTACCTGACGGAAATCAACGTCACGTCGCCCACGGGCGCCCAACAGCTGCTGCGTTTCAGCGGCGTCAACGCCGCCGCTGTACTTTGGGAGCGCATCGAGGACATTCGCCAAGTCCGTGGGTAACTTTTCCCAACTCTCGGATTTTCCTGAAACGTTCGTTTTTCGTTCTTGCTCCTTCCCACGGCCTATGCTGCAAGTTGTGGATAAATTGATCATCCGCAAGGCAGGAGCATGGCGGCCAAAGTCGTCACGGTGGCGTTCGAAGGGGTCGAGGCGCGAAGGGTTGATGTCGAGGTCCAACTAACGACAGGGCAGCACGCCTTCGTCGTCGTTGGTCTCGCCGACAAGGCCGTGGCCGAGAGCCGGGAGCGGGTGCGCGGCGCTTTCGCGGGCCTGGGCCTTTCCTTGCCCGGCAAGCGTATTGTCGCCAACCTCGCGCCGGCGGATATGCCCAAAGAGGGCACCCATTTTGATCTCCCGATCGCCCTGGCGGTGATGGCGGCGCTCGGCGTCATTCCGCTGGACGCCCTGGATGGATGGGCGGCGATGGGCGAGCTTTCGCTAGACGGCCGCATTGTCCCCGCCGCGGGCGCGCTTCCCGCCGCCATGGCGGCGGGAGCCATGGACCTGGGCCTGATCTGCCCGGAGGCGTCAGGCCCTGAAGCCGCCTGGGCCGGCGGAACCCGAATCCTGGCGCCGCGCTCCCTGGTGTCGCTGATCAATCACTTCCGGGGCAGCCAGGTCCTCTCGGCGCCCACGCCCGGCCCCATCGTCGAGGGCGAACGCCCCAAGGACCTCCGCGACGTGAAGGGCCAGGAGCACGCCAAGCGGGCCTTGGAGATCGCCGCGGCTGGCGGCCACAATCTCTTGTTCTGCGGCCCGCCAGGCTCTGGCAAGTCGATGCTGGCGCAAAGGCTGCCCGGCCTGTTGCCGCCGCTGACCTCCGCGGAATTGCTGGAGACCTCGATGGTCCATTCGGTGGCCGGGCTGATCGCGCGCGGGACGCTGAGCCGCTCTCGGCCTTTCCGAGCGCCGCACCATAGCGCCAGCATGGCCGCTCTGACCGGCGGCGGCCATCGCGCCAAGCCGGGCGAAGTCTCATTGGCCCACAATGGCGTGCTGTTCCTGGACGAACTGCCCGAGTTCGGCGTCCAGGCGCTGGACAGCCTGCGCGCGCCCCTGGAAACCGGCGAGGTCATGGTCGCCCGGGCCAACGCTCACATCCGCTATCCGGCGCGTGTTCAGCTAGTCGCGGCGATGAACCCGTGCCGCTGCGGCCATGGCGGCGCGGGTCGCGGCGCGTGCGGCAAGGCCCCCCGTTGCCAGAAGGACTACCAGGGCCGCGTCTCCGGCCCGCTGATGGACCGGATCGACCTGGCGATCGACATGCCGGCCGTGACGGCGGCCGACCTTTCCCTGCCGCCCCCGTCTGAGGGTACGGCCGAGGTCGCCGCCCGGATCGCCCGCGCCCGTCGCCTGCAGACGGACCGCGCCGCTGAACTGGATGGCGGCGAAGCGTTGAACGGCCGTGCGGAGGGCGCCTTTCTTGAGCGGATCACCGCCCTGGATGAGTCCGGCAGGGCCCTGCTGGCGCGGGCGGCCGAGGCGGGACGCATCAGCGCTAGAGGCTGGACTCGCGTCCTGCGCCTGGCGCGGACAATCGCGGATCTCGAAGGCGTCGACGCCGTTCGCCGCGTGCACGTCGCCGAGGCGTTGGCCTATCGCCGCACGGCTAGCGTCGGCGAGGCGGCGCTACAGGGTTGACCCCCCGTTAATGGGCTCCAGCTAAGGTCGCGTCTCATGAGCGACCCCCAAGCGACGAGTGGGCGACCCGGCGTCACGCCCGAGCAGCTGGCCACCCTGAGCCATGAATTCCGCACGCCGCTGAACGGCGTGCTGGGCATGGCGCGCCTGCTCGAGAACACCAAGCTGACGGCCGAGCAGCGGGCCTATGTCACCGCCCTGCGGGAAAGCGGCGACCACCTGCTTTCGCTGGTCAATGACGTCCTGCATTTCGCGCGGCTGGGCGCGGCCTCCATCGAGCTGAGCCTCGGCCCGGTCGATATCGAAAGCCTGCTGCGCCAGGTCGCCGAACTGATGAGCCCCCGCGCGCACGAAAAGGGCGTCGAGATCGCCTGGGCCCTGACCGCGCCGCTGCCGATGATACAGGCCGACGAGGGCCGTCTGCGCCAGATCCTGCTCAATTTCGCAGGCAACGCCGTGAAGTTCACGGAAGCCGGCGGCGTCCTGCTGTCGGCCTCGGCCGGCGAGAACGGCCGCGTGCGCTTCTCGGTGGCCGACACCGGGCCTGGCGTCGCGCCCGAAGCGCGGGCTCGCATCTTCGAGGCCTTCGTCCAGACGGACATCACCCACAGCACCCAGCTTGGCGGCGCGGGCCTGGGTCTCGCCATCGTCTCGCGCCTGGCTTCGGCCATGGGGGGCGAAGTGGGCGTCGGCGGCGAAGTGGGCCATGGCGCCGAGTTCTGGTTTGAAGCGCCTTTTGAGACGGTCACGCCCGCGCCTCGCGAAGCGCCGCTGTCCGGTCGCAGCGTGGCGATCATTTCGCCCAACGCCATCGTCCGCATCGCCACGGCCCGCCAGATCGAGGCGGCCGGAGGGCGCGCCTACGCCGCCGTCGACGTCAACGCCGCCCTGACCGGCGCGCCCGCCGACGCCGTCCTGCTGATCGACGCGGCCCTGTCCGGATCGCGCGGCGCGTTCAAGCCGCCCGCGGGCCGCAAGGCCGTGGTGCTGCTGACGCCCGAGCAGCGCGACCGCATAGATCCGCTGAAGGCCACGGGCTTCAGCGGTTATCTGATCAAGCCACTACGAACCGCCTCTCTGGTCGCCCAGGTGCTGCAGGCCGACACCGCCGAGGCCGCGCCCGGTCCGAACGGTCACCATGACGACGACCGCATCGTCGGCGCCGTGGCCCACGGGGTGCGGGTGCTGCTGGCCGAGGACAATCCGATCAACGCCTTGCTGGCCCGCACCCTGCTGGAACGCGAGGGCTGCAAGGTCGACCGCGTCGCCGACGGCGAACAGGCGATCGCGGCCGCCGTGGCCGGGTCCTACGATCTGATCCTGATGGATCTGCGCATGCCCGGCATGTCGGGGGTCGACGCCGCTCGCAAGCTCCGCGCCAAGGGTGTCGCCGCCCCGATCGCCGCGCTGACGGCGGACGCCTTCGACGAGGACAAGCGCGCCTGCCTGGCCGCCGGCATGGACGACTTCCTGGTCAAGCCGCTGACTCAGGAAGCCCTGCGCGACGTGCTGACCCGCTGGACGACGTCTGGCGTCGCCGGCTGGACGAAAAGCGCGACGCGATCCAAGGTCGCCGGCTGAAGCGGGGGCGGTTCCCTCGCCGAGGATTCCGCCGCATGACCGAGCAGACCGAGGGCGCCAAGACCAAGCCCGAGAAGAAGAGCCTGCTGCAAACCCTCGCCTTCTTCGGCGAGCGCCGTAGCCTGGTGATGCTGGGTCTGGGGTTCGCGTCCGGCCTGCCCTTCATGCTGATCTTCGACACCCTGTCGCTGTGGCTGCGCGACTCGGGGCTGTCGCTGGCGGTGATCGGCTTCTTCAGCCTCGCGACCCTATCCTTCTCCTTCAAGTTTCTTTGGGCCCCCTTGATCGACCGGGCCAAGGTCCCCGTTCTGCATCGCCTGCTGGGTCATCGACGAGCATGGATGCTGGTGTTCCAGAGCGCGATGGTCCTGGGCCTCTGGGCCATATCGACCATGAACCCCGCCAATCAACTGGGCGTCCTGGCCGCCACGGCCGTCGCCGTCGGCTTCGCCACCGCTTCACATGACATCGTCATCGACGCCTGGCGGATCGAGGTCGCCGATAAGGAGGAACAGGGCCCGATGGTCGTGGCCTACCAGTGGGGCTATCGCGTCGCCATGATCGCGGCAGGGGCCGTGCCGCTGCTGCTCGCCGAGCGCTACGGATGGAACCTCTCGTATGCGGCCATGGGGGTGATCGTCGGGATTGGCATCTTGGCCACCCTGTGGGCGCCGCGCGAGGCCGAGCACAGCATCCGCCCGATCCCGACCGACGACGTCGTCCAGCCCCGCGCCTTGGAAGTGCTGGAATGGCTGGCCCGTTTGGGGGTCCTGGTTCTCGGCGCCTTGGCCTTGGGGTCGGGCCTCGCCGGCGACGCCACCCTGCTTTCCAAGCTGATCGGCGGACAGGCGCTGGCGGACGCCTGGACCGCCAAGCCGAACGGCGTCTGGCTTCAGCTGTTGGGCGTGGCGGCTGGCCTCGTCATCGTCGTGATCGCCGCTTGGCCGATCCCGAAGGTGCGCACCAAGCCCGGCGTCTACATGTCGAAAGCGTTCGGCGAGCCGCTAGGCGAATTCCTCACCCGCTTCCAAGGCGTCGCCGGCCTGATCCTGGCGGCGATCTGTGTCTATCGCGTCTCGGACTTCGTGCTGAACATCATGAACCCGTTCTACCGGGACATGGGCTTTTCTCTGACCGAGATCGCCGAGATCCGGAAGGTATTCGGCATCATCGCCTCCATGATCGGCGTGTTCCTGGGCGGCGTGGTCGTGGCGCGCCTGGGCCTGATGAAGGCGCTGGTCATCGGCGCCTTCGCCCAGCCGATCAGCAATCTGATGTTCGCCCTGCTGGCCATGAGCGGTCACAACATCCCGATGCTGTTCACGGCGATCTGCCTGGACAACATCGCCGGCGGCGTCGCGGGCACGGCCCTGATCGCCTACATGTCGAGCCTGACCTCGGCGGGCTTCACCGCCACTCAATATGCGCTGTTCTCGTCGCTCTACGCCCTGCCCGGCAAGCTGATCGCCTCGCAGTCCGGACGCATCGTCGAGGCGTCGGCACAAGCGGCCGAGCACGGCGGTCCGATCGGCGTGTTGAAGGGTTTGTTCACGCGCCTGCCGCCCGAGAGCTTCACCGCCGCCGGCGCCAAGCTCGGCGTCAGCGCCCAGGCCATGGCGGCGGGCTACACGACCTTCTTCATCTATACGGCGTTGATCGGCCTGGTGGCGATCGTCCTGTCGTTCATGGTCGCGGCGCGCCAGAAGCCAGACGAGACACCAGCCTAAGCCTAGACCGCCAGGCACACCACCTGGGCGACCCGCAGGTCGCGGCGCAGGCCGTCGGCCACGCGGCCGTAGTTCTCGGTGGTGATCGGCTCGCTCGGCGCGAATTCCGATGGCGAGGGATGACGGCGGGGGCCCAGCAGCGTCTTCAGGGTCTCGGGCGCGGTCGTGTAGATGCGCCCGCGCCGCGGGGCTTCGGCCACCGTGACGCCGATCACCCGGCCGGCCGCGTCCAGCGCCGGCGCGCCGGACAGACCCGACAGCGTGCCCTTCAAGGTGTCGGTGCGGCCAACCTCGGCCCACACCAGCACCGGCTCGGTGCGCGCGCCTCGGCCGTGAACCACCAGGTTCTCGCGCCCCAGCAACCGCGAGGCCGCTTCGCCTGGATGGCCCTGCGGGAAGCCGGGATGATAGGCGCGCGCGCCGCGTCTCAACGGTTGATCGATACCCAGCGGCACGGCGGGCGCGCCGCCCTCGGTGGTCAGGAGCGCCGCGTCGGCGCGGGGATCCACGTGCACCCTGGCCGCGACCCCGCGCCCGTCGGCGACCACGATCGCCGCCTGCTTGCAGCCATCGACCACGTGGCGCGCCGTCAGCCAGGCGCCGTCGTCGCCGATCGAGAAGGCGGTGCCCGATCCCGGCTCGGGGCGCTCGGGCACCTGCACCACGATGGACGGATCAAACGGCGAGGACGGCCCCAGCGGCAGCCCTTCCTCGCCAGGGACGGGCGGCGGCGGCGGCGGCGCGTCGGATCGCTCCTGGCGTCCGACGGCGACGATCAGCAGGGCGCTGACCACCGCCGCATAGACCAGCCAGTCAGGGAGTTTGGGGAAATGCACGGGGACGCTCCGCGTCCGCTCAGCCGGCCACGGCGGCGGCGAGGATCAGGGCCGTGGCGAGCTTGGCGCCGACCAGCAGGGCCGCGGCCGAGATCTCGCCGTCCTGAATGCGTTCGGGCAAACCTTTCAGGACCATGTCGGTGCAACGGAAGACAAGCAGTTGCACAGCCGTGGTCGCCGCCCCCCAGATGACGATCTCGACCACGGAGGTCGCCGCGCTCAGCGACACAGCCAGAGGAACGGCAAGGCCGACCATCACCCCGCCCAGCGACAGGGCGGCCGCGGAGTTGCCCTCGCGGATCAGGGTGATCTCCTTGTGCGGCGTCATCAGCGCATAAAGCGTGGTGCCCAGGATCAGCATGATCAAGGTCACCCCCGCATGCAGGAGGGTGATCGGAAAGCCGGTGGCGAAGGCCTGGACCTCGGGCGACTGGAGCTGGGACGGCATGGACGCGAACTACCCCCGGAAAGGTGCGATCTCCTGACTAACACGGCAAGCGGAGGCTTGCGTAGGGGGCGCGTGCGCGACCGAATTACTTGTAGAAGCCCTCTCTGAGATTGAGGCCGTGTTCGACGAAGACCTTCAGGGCGCAGAGCATGCCGGTCCAGCCCTCGCAATTGCCGAACGCGGCCTTCTCTCCGGCCGGAGTGTCGCTCCAGCCCGCCTCGTGGATCTTCACCAGGGTGCGGCCGTCGCCGGTGTCGGCGAAGGTCATGGTGACCGTCGTCTTGTAGGTCGCGCCGGGCTCCGAAGCGCCCCAGCGAAGAACGATCTTCTCGTTTGAGATGACCTCGATCACCTCGACCGGGAAAGCGCCGGGAAAGTCATGGAAGTCCCAGGTCACGGTCGCTCCAGTCTCGAGCCGCCCCTGGGCGCCGCCTGTCGTGAAATAGCCGGACAGCTTCTTGGGATCGACGACGGCCTCGAAGACCTCGGCGACGGGCTTGGCGATCCGGCCGCTGACGGTGAATTCGTGAGACATGGAGCCTCTCCATCCTTGATGAGCGCGACCATGTGTTATAATTTTATAACATGTCAAGCGAAGACGAAGCCGACCTGATCTTCAAGGCCCTGAGCCACCGAGCGCGGCGGCGGATCCTGGATCTGCTGAAGGCCGAGTCGCTGACGACCGGCATGCTGTGCGCGCGGTTTCCCGACCTGGACCGCTGCACGGTCATGCAGCACCTGGGCGTGCTCGAGGAGGCCGGTCTGGTCGTCGCCGAGCGGCGCGGACGCGAGCGTTGGAACCACCTGGACGCGCTACCGATCCACGCCATTCACGAGCGCTGGATCGGCCCCTACGCGGCCTATGCGGCGAGCATGCTGAGCCGGCTAAAGAAGACGGTGGAGGCGAGCGAGGAGGCTTAGGCCGCCTCGTCGTCATCCTCGCTGAGCACGCCAGCCATCGCGGCCAGCGACAGCTTGCGCAGGGCGCTGGCGCGAACCTTCTCGCTCTCGCTCTTCAGCTGACCGCAGGCGGCCAGGATGTCGCGGCCGCGCGGGGTGCGGATCGGCGAGGAATAGCCGGCCTTGTTGAGGATCGCGGCGAAGGCCTCGATCGTCGCCCAATCCGAGCATTGATAGTCGCTGCCCGGCCAGGGATTGAACGGGATGAGGTTGATCTTGGCCGGAATGCCCTTGATCAGCTTGACCAGGGCGCGCGCTTCCTCGGGGCTGTCGTTCACGCCCTTGAGCATCACGTACTCGAAGGTCACGCGGCGGGCGTTCGACAGGCCCGGATAGGCGCGGATGCCGGCCATCAGCTCGGCGATCGGATATTTCTTGTTCAGCGGCACCAGCACGTCGCGCAGGGCGTCGTTGGTGGCGTGCAGGCTGATCGCCAGCATGGCCTGGGTCGTCTCGCCCAACTTGCCCAGCATGGGGACCACGCCCGAGGTCGAGACCGTGATCCGGCGACGCGAGATGCCGATGCCCTCGTTGTCGCTGATGATCTCGATCGCGTCGGCGACCTGGCCCAGATTGTACAGAGGCTCACCCATGCCCATGAACACGATGTTCGAGAGCTGGCGATCCTCCTTGTCCGACGGCCATTCGCCCAGGTCGTCCTTGGCGACCTGCACCTGGGCGACGATCTCGGCGGTCGTCAGGTTGCGGACCAGCGGCTGGGTGCCGGTGTGGCAGAAGCTGCAGTTCAGGGTGCAGCCGACCTGGCTGGAGACGCACAGGGCGCCGGCGCGGCCGACGCCTGGAATGAAGACGCTCTCGACCTCGATGCCGGGCGCCATGCGGATCAGCCACTTGCGAGTGCCGTCCTGGCTGACCTGGCGCTCGACGATCTCGGGACGGGCGATCGTGAAGGCCTCGGCGAGACGCGCGCGGGTCTCCTTGGCGACGTCGCTCATCGCCGCGAAGTCGGTGACGCCGCGATGGTGCATCCAGCGGAAGATCTGGGTCGCCCGCATCTTGGCCTTGCCGTGCTCGACCACGCCGCTCTCGACCAGGGCGGCGACCAGCTGCGGGCGCGTGAGGCCCGACAGGTTGACCAGCGGCTTGGTGACGGGGGTTGCGGGCGCGGCGTCGGACGAGACGCGCGACAGGTCGAGGGTGACGCTCAAGGGGGGGTCCGGATCTTCGGGGCTGAGGCGGACATATAGCAGGTCCGGGCCGGTTTTCCAAAAGGGCCGGGCGCCGCGGGCCCTTAGACCTTCCGGAAGCGCCCGCCCTGGTTGGCCATCAGGGCCAGGGCCCAGTCGTCGGGCAGGACCTTGGCCACGGCGGCGATCGCCTTGTTGGGCGAGCCCGGCACGCAGATCGGGCGGTTGGCTTCGGCGGCCTCGTAGCCGGCGGCCGCGACCTCGTCGGCGCCCAGCCACATCCAGTCCGGCACGCCCTGACTGACCTGGGCGCGGGTGCCGTTGACGTCGTGGAATTCCGAATAGGTGAAGCCGGGGCACAGGGCGCTGACATGCACGCCGGTCGACAGGTTTTCCAGATGCAGGCTCTGGGAGAACTTCACCAGGAAGCCCTTGGTGGCGGCGTAGAGCGTGTGACCGGCCGCGCCGGGAACCAGGCCCGCCAGCGAGGCGACATTGGTGATCCGCCCGAACCGGCGCTCGACCATGCCCGGCAGCACCTTGTGGGTCATCTCGCAGACCGAGGTCAGCATCACCTGCAGGAAGGTCGCCTGGTCGGCCCAGCTCGTCGTCGCATAGGTCCCAGGCAGGCCGTAGCCGGCGTTGTTGACCAGGGCGTCGACCACCCGCCCCTGCTCGGCGATGGCGGCCAAGACCGTATCGGCGCCCGCCGGCTCGGCGAGGTCCGCGGCGACGGCGTAGGCTTCGACGCCCGAGCGGAGCTTGATCTCGGCGGCCAGCGCCTCGAGCCGATCGGCGCGCCGCGCGGTCAGCACCACGTCATAGCCATGGCTGGCGTAGATGCGGGCCGAGGCGGCGCCGATGCCGGCGGAAGCGCCGGTGATCAGGGCGAGACGACGAGCCATGCGGTCATCCGATCAAAGCAAAAAACGTCGCCGGACAGCAGCACGGCCGACGATTTGGTTCAAGCCGCGCCGCCGCGCGCCACGAACCAGCCGTTACGGAAGGCTTGGTCGGCCTTGCCGTAGATGAACGGCGAGCCGTCGGGTTGGGTGAAGGTCCCTCCGGCGGCGACCAGCACCGCGTGGGCGGCGGCGGTATCCCACTCGGAGGTCGGGCCGTGGCGCGGATAGATGTCCGCCGAGCCCTCGGCGATGCGGCACATCTTGATCGAGGAATCCATCGCCGCCCGCAGATCAAAGCCATACTCGGCGGCCAGTTCGGCGGCCTTCTCCTCGCGCATGGTGTGGCTGATCAAGCCCAAGGCCTTGCCGGTCGGCCAGGGGCGCACGCGCGCCGGAACCTCTGGCGCATCGGGCCCCATGCGCTTCATCGCGCCGGCGGCCGTCGTGTACCAGACCTCGCCGGTCGCCGGCGCGCAGACGGCGCCCGCGACCGGCAGGCCGTTCTCGATCAGGCCGATATTAACGGTGAAGTTCGGGTCGCCGCGCACGAAGGCCTTCGTGCCGTCCACCGGATCGACCAGGAAAAAGCGCGAACCGACGGCGTCGGGCGTCCCGAACTCGCTGGCGTGCTCCTCTGAGATCACGGTAACGGCGGGAAACGCTTCGGACAGGCGCTGCAGGATCAGGCGTTCACCCGCCCGGTCGGCCTCGGTGACAGGGCTCTCGTCCGCCTTCTGGGCGACGGCCAGCTCGGTCCGCCAGAACGGCAGGATGACCGTCGCCGCCTCCTCGGTGATCCGGGCCAGGGGTCGGCCCCAGTCGGCCAGGGTCTTGGTCGTTTCGCTCATGCCTGTCCCCGGGGATCGTCGCCGACGAACTCCAGCCGGACGCGCCGGCCGTCGATGGTCTGCTTGCCCGCCTCTTCGAAATTGACGGTGACCCGATGTCCGATCATGGACTGAACCTGACCCAGACCCCAGTCGGGCTGGTCGGGATGGCGCACCAGGACGCCCGGCTCTAGAAACGGATCCATAACGGCCTTCCTGTAGAGGCTTGGCCCAGTTTGCCAAAGCCTCAAATCACGGCAGAGTCCGGCTCTATGACCGATATCGTCCCCGAGACCGTTCCCGCGACCCCAGCGCCAGCGCAAACGGACGTGCAAGGCCCCGACTTCGCCGCCATGCTGGCCGCGCGCCTGTGCCATGACTTCATCAGCCCGGCCAGCGCGATCGTCTCGGGCCTGGACCTGCTGGAAGACCCGGCCGCCCAGGACATGCGCGACGACGCCATGAACCTGATCGCCTCGTCGGCCCGCAAGCTGGCGGACCTGCTGCAATTCACCCGCGTGGCTTTCGGCGCTTCGGCCTCGGCCGAAAACTTCGACAGCCGCGAACTGGAAAAGCTGGCGCAAGGCGTCTTCGCTCATGTGCGCCCGACCCTGAACTGGGCGATCGAGCCCCAGGCCATGAACAAGCCGTCCGCGCGGGCCGTGCTCAACATCGCCCAGATCGCCGCCAGCGCCCTGCCGGCCGGCGGCGTGGCGACGGTCAAGGGCGTCGCGGCCGATGGTCGCTTCTCCATCATCGCCGAGGCGGTCGGCCCGCGCGCCCGCCTGCGCCCCGAGGTGCTGGCCGGCCTGAAGGGCGAGCCCCTGGCCGAGGGCCTGGGCGGTCCGTGGGTGCAGGCGGCCTATCTGAACGCCCTGGTCCGCGCGGCCGGCGGACAGATTGCGTGCGAGGTTGGCGAGGATCGCGCCTCGATCGCGGCCTGGGTGCCCGCCTAGCGCCTTCATCGCGCTGGAAAATTCGGCAAACCGGTCCTTAACCAGAAGCCTCCATCTTGGCCCTCTGGATTGGAGCACGCCGTGAAGACCTGCCTGGTGGTCGACGACAGCCGGGTGATCCGCAAGGTCGCCCGCCGAGTCCTCGAGGACATCGGCTTCGACATCGCCGAGGCTTCCGACGGCATGGAAGCCCTGGCCTGGTGTCGCGCGGCCATGCCTGACGCGGTGCTGCTCGACTGGAACATGCCGGTCATGAACGGCCTCGAGTTCCTGCGCCACCTGCGCAAGGAGCGAGGCGGTGACACGCCCAAGGTCATCTTCTGCACGGTCGAGAACAGCATCGACCGCATCCGCGAGGCGCTGGACGCCGGCGCGGACGAGTACATCATGAAGCCGTTCGACGGGGACATCATCCAGGCGAAGTTCGCCGAGGCGGGCCTGCTGTGACCCCTGAGCATATCGACCTTCTGGCCGCGCTGGGGCGCGCCCGCGCCGGCCTGCGCGTCGAGGTCGAAAAGCCCTACCTGATCGAAAGCCGCCTGACGCCGCTGGTGCGGCGCGAGGGCTTCGAGAGCATCGAAGCCCTGATCGACGAACTGCGCGCGAAGCGGGAGGAGCGGCTGATCTGGGCGGTCGTCGAGTCGCTTTGTCGAACCGAGACGACCTTCTTCCGCGGACGGGAAGCCTTCGCGGCCCTGCGCGATGGCGTGCTGCCCTCCCTGTCTCATCGTCGCGACGCGCCGCTGCGGATCTGGAGCGCGGCCTGCGCAACGGGCCAAGAGGTCTATTCGGTGGCGATGGCCGCCGCCGAGGCGACCGGGCTGGCGCCGGGGACGCGGTTCGAATTCTTCGGCTCCGACCTTTCCGAACGGTGCCTGGAGAAGGCCCAAAGCGGCCTCTACACCCAGTTCGAAGTCCAGCGCGGCCTGCCGATCCGCATGTTGGTCAAGTATTTCGAGAACCAGGACGACACCTGGACGATCTCGCCGCGCATCCGGCAGATGGTGCGTTGGCGGCGGATCAATCTGCTGTCCGACCTCTCGGCGCTGGGCGTGTTCGACGTGATCCTGCTGCGCAATGTCCTGCGCAACATGACGCCGGCGCTGCGCGACAAGGTCATCCGCAGCCTTGCCGGCCGGCTCGCCCCAGATGGCGTGCTGGCGCTGGATCCAGAGGACGACGTCGCGGGCCTCAGCGACATTCTCGTCGCCGCGCCTGGCGGCGCCGGCCTCTACCTACGCGACCCGACGATCGGAACGGCCGCGGCCGCGTAACGCCTTCAAGCCCTGCGGAATTTCGTCTGCAGACGAGCGAGGGCCGCGCCGCCCGCGACCCCGGCCAGCATCTCGCCGACCCGGGCCAACACGCCGGCTCGCGCCGGCGGCAAGGCCGCGAAGGCTGGCGCGAGCTTGCGAAACAAGATCGGGTGCGCGTCGACCCCGACGATGGCCTCATGCAGCCCCATGGCGTCCACGACGGCGCGAGCGGCCTTGCGCCATTCGATCGGCGGCGCCACGCCGTGAGGGGCCGGCGCGCGGCAGTCCGAGAAATCAGGCCGCACGCCACAGCCGGCGGCGATCGCGGCTTCGATCTCACGCGCATAAGCTTGGTCCCGCGCCAATCGATCCACGTCGATCACCAGATCGGCGTAGGGCAGCGCCTTGAGGTGAGACGCCAGCCAGACGGCCAGGAAGGCTTGAAAGGAAAGCGTCGCCGGCCGGCGCTTGAGCGCTCGGCGCACCGCCGCCAGACGCTGGGACAACGCTCCGGAACCGTCGAACGCGCGCCCCAGAATCTGTCTGGCGGCGTCGCGCCAGACCGCCATCTCCGACAACAGGACGTAGTGGCAAAGCTCGAAATAGGTGGGCCTGGGGCGACGGCGCAACGAATAGAACGATAGCCACTGCTGCACGGGATCGCGCACCAGGACGATGTGAAAGCCGCCAAATCGTTTCTTGAGCCATCCCGCGCGCCCAAGCGTCCGGCAACAGGCCAGAACTGGCGTCTCGCCGCGGATCCGCGCGGCCTCGATGAGCCGCTCGACATAGGCCTGCTGGGCCAGATCGCTGGCTTCAGGTTCGATCCAGAAACGATCCAAGGCGAAGCTGGCGTCAAAGCGCTGAACGCCGCCGTTCTCGTCGAGGACAACCTCGAACTCCTTGAGGTAGGGCTCGCTGCCGCCGGGGTGTCTCAGGCCGCTGTTGGCGGGCGTCTCGGCGCGGATCGTCTCTGCCGTCACACCGGCCAGTTGCTCATGCCAAGGCTCATAATAGGCTCGAACATTCGGCGCCGCGCGAAAGCGATGCCAGATGTACGTGCTGGAACACCGCCAGCCGCTATGAACAAAGACAACGCCGTTCGACAATCAATCGGTCCCTCTTCCGGAGGGGCCAAAATTCACCGGCTGTTTTTCAGGGGTATCTCTCGCGAGCGCTTCTCGTTTGCGATGCCGTAACACTTAGCTTGGAGCTGAAAGAAAAAGGCCCGCCGTCGCCGGCGGGCCTCTGTCTCAAAAGACTTTGAACGTCAGTTGTTCTTGACGTCCTTGGCCGTGTCGCTGACGGCGCGACCGGCCGACGAGACGTCCTTGCCGGCGCCTTCGACCGTATTGCAGGCCGCGACCGACAGGCTGGCGGCGAGGGCGGCCAGGATCACCAGTTTACGCATGCTCTTCTCCGCTGTTGCCCCCCAGGTCACCATGGGAAGGCTGTGACTTCATCGCCCGGAGAGAACGTGAGCGGCGAAGCTCGGTTCCGGCGCAGGTTCGCAGATTCAGGTCGCCGATCCGACCGCGAGCGGCGTGGGGAAGATGAGCCGAACCGTGAGGCCCCGGGGATCCTGCGTCTCGAAGCACACCTTGCCGCGAAGCTGGCGCGCGAAGGCGGTCATCAAGGTTCGACCGACGCCGCCCCCCAGGCTGTCCGCGGCCCCCGGCCCATCGTCGCTGATCGAAAGCTCGGCCTCCTCGCCCCGCACATGAAAGCTGACCCGAAGCGTCCCTCCCGTCGCGCCGAAGGCGTGCTTCTGCGCGTTTGTGATGGCCTCGACGGCGAACAAGGCGATCGGCGCGAGACGATCGGGATCGATCACTAGGGGATCGGCATGGACCTCGGTCCGCACCAGGTTGGACGTCCCCATGTCGTTCGCCAGCAGCTGGGCGGTCAGCTCTTCCAGGAACGGACGCAGGTCCACCCGCTTCAGATCAGGCCCTTGATAGAGCGCGCGATAGATCTGGGCCAAGGCCGTGATCCGCTGCCGCGTATCGTTCATCGCCGCCTTCGCCGCCGGATCGGCCAGGGCGCGCTGCTGCATGTTGAGCAGCGAGGTGATGATCTGCAGGTTGTTCTTCACCCGGTGATGGATCTCGCGCATCAGCGCGTCCTTCTCCGCCAGGCTGTCCATCAGCGAGGCGTCGCGGGCGACGATGGCGCCGGCCATGGCGTCCAGCGTAGCGGCCAGTTCACGGATCTCGGGCGGCGCGCGCTCGGCCTGAAGAGGCCGCACCGTGAAGCGTCCACGCGCATAGATCGCGGCGACGCGTTGCAGATAGACGATCCAGCGGATCACCCCTCGCTCGGCGGTGAACCACACAGCCGCCAGACCCAGGACGAACGCCAGCAAGGGCAGAAGCAAGCGCGAGATCGGATTGATCCACGCCCAGGACAACAGCCGCGGCGCCGGCGCCGAGAGGATGACGAAGACATTGTCATCGACCAAGGGCGCGGCCGAGAATGTTCGATCCCGACGTTGAGCGTCTCGCGCGCTCCAAAGCGCGGCGCCCCGCTGCTTGGCGACCGCGCGCCAACCGCTGGGCGGCGCGCTGAAAGCGGCCGAATTCGTCGCCGCGAACACCCGTCCGCGCGAGTCCGCCAAGGCCACCTCGGCGCCGCCAGGCAGGAAGCGATTGGCGGTCTCCAGCTTGAGATCGTCCAGCGTGAGCACCGCGGCCATAGCGCCTTCAAACCGCTCCGGCGAGCCCGCGCGAACTGCGGCCAGAACGGCCGGTTCGTTGGCGTAGACCGCGCCAGGCTCGGCGGCGACGACCAGATTGGCGCCGCCTCGAAGCGACTGGAACCAGCTTCGCGCGCCGCGCTGGGCGTCATAGGGCGTCGTGGCGGCGGCGCAGGCGACCCGCCCGCGAGCGTCAAAGCGGATCAGGTTCGCGTAGCCAGGCAATCGGGCTCGCATGTCGGCCAGACGCTGGGCGCACTCCAGCCCGACCGTGCCCGGACCCAGGGTCTGCAGCAGCACGCCCGCCGACTCGATCCGCGCGCGAGCGACGGCCGCGCTGCGTCCCGCGGCTAGCTCCAGGCTCTGGCGGCGCGAGTCCGCCTCCGCGCGGAACGCGAAGACGGATTGCAGGCCGCCAAGAAGCAGCACAGGCAGCAGCGCCACGCACAAGGCTATGGCGAGACGAACCCGGATCGATGTGACGGCCTGCGTGGCGCGGCCGGCGAGCGCATTCACCGCAGGGAGCTCAGCCGCTCCGCGTCGGCCAGAATGGCGTGCATCGCATCGCCGGCGGCCGCGCCGTCGCGGTCGTAGGCGCCCGCTTCAAGGATGGCTTGCAAGGCGCGACGAGCCCGGCTGACACGGCTCTTCACCGTACCCACCGCGCAGCCGCAGATATCGGCCGCTTCTTCGTAGGCGAACCCGCCGGCGCCCACCAGGATCAGCGCTTCGCGTTGCTCGGCGGGCAGCATGGCGAGGCCGAGGCGGAGCTCGTCGAGGGCCACCGGCGCTTCAGGGTCATCGACAGCCACCAAGGTCCGCTCAGCGGCTTCCTGGTCGAGCTGGCTCTGGCGCCAGCTGCGGCGCTTCTCGGAATAGAATTGGTTACGCAGGATCATGAAGGTCCACGCCTTCATGTTCGTGCCCAACTGGAAGCTGGCGCGCGCATCCCAGGCCTTCATCATGGCGTCCTGCGCCAGATCGTCGGCCGCGGTCGGATCGCCCGTCAAAGTCCGGGCGAAGGCGCGCAGATGCGGGATCAGAGTGACCAGCTCGCGCTTGAACAGCGCGTCGCGCGCGGGATCGGGCGCCGAACGCCCCACCTTTTCTTCGGCCATGCTCATTGGCCTCCCGTCGGCGGCTCTGCCTTGCGCAGAATATCGAGGAATTCGTCCGGCACGGGCTCGTTGACGACCTCGTCGAACATCTGGCGCAGCTTCACGCCGATGGCCTGTTGGCGCAGACGCGCCTCATCAAGCGCCGCGGCGCTCTTGCGTTTGTCTTCCATGGGTACGTGTTCGATCATGTCCTCGACACCGAAGTGCATCGGCGTCCGCCCCCTTTGGCCGAATGTCTTTCCGCCGGATGACAACGTGCTTTTCCGTACCGGGTTCCATAAGCTTGGGCATAAGATGTCAAAAATCCTCGACTGACGGAACCGGTGAGTTGAGGAGGCGTTATGGGCCTTCGACGGAACGGCGCAGCTTTGCCGTGCGTTCTACGGTTTTCGAGACACCGCATCGGGAGGGGTCATGAGTCTTCTAGCTCGGCTGGCGCCGCATCTGCCTTACATCCGCCGTTACGCTCGCGCCCTGACCGGCGACCAGACCACTGGCGATCACTATGTCCGTGTGGCGCTTGAGGCCCTCGCGGCCGGCGAGCGTTCCCTGGACGCCGACCTTTCGCCGCGCGTGGCGCTCTATCGCGTGTTCCACGCCATCTGGCTGAGCTCCGGCGCCCAGCTTGAGGCCCGTCGTGACGAAAGCATCTCGTCGGCGGACGACGCCGCTCAACGTCTGATGCGTATCGCCCCGCGCTCGCGCCAGGCTTTCCTGCTGACCGCCCTGGAAGGCTTCACCCCGACCGAAGCCGCCCAGATCCTGGACTGCGACTTTGGCGAGATCGAACGCCTCATCGCCGACGCCCAGGCCGAGATCGACGCCGAACTGGCGACCGACGTCCTGATCATCGAGGACGAGCCGGTGATCGCCGCCGACATCGAGGCGCTGGTCCGGGAGCTGGGCCACGACGTCACGGACATCGCCGCCACCCGTGGCGAGGCTGTCGACGCCGTCGCGCGCCGCACCCCTGGCCTGGTGCTGGCCGACATCCAGCTGGCCGACGGCTCATCGGGCATCGATGCGGTCAAGGACATCCTGGGTCGCCTTGACGTGCCGGTGATCTTCATCACGGCCTTCCCGGAACGCCTGCTGACGGGGGAGCGTCCGGAGCCGACCTTCCTAATCACCAAGCCCTTCCAGCCGGAAACGGTGAAGGCGGCGATCGGCCAGGCGCTGTTCTTCCATCCGCGACGGACCCGAAAGGCCGCCTAACGACGCAAGACTTCCAAATGATAACGGCCTCCCGATCGGGAGGCCGTTTTTCTTTGGTCGATCGCCCGGCGTTTATGGCGTTTGGCGCGCCGGCTGCTGCGCCGTCGTTCCCGACTGCGCCTCAGCCGGCGTCGTGGCGCCCGTGTTGGCGTCCACGGCGGCCAGATCCTTGGCGCGGAAACTCCAGGCGCCGAACAACGCCATGGCGGCAAGCACGGTCGACACGATGAGGATCCAGAAGATGTGGCGACCAAAGCGCCCTTGCCGCGCCCGCGTGGCGCTGACGCGAGGACCGGAGGACGTCTGTTCGGCGTGATGATGGATGTCGGTGGGCATGGTGTCCTACCTCCTGAAAAGTCCTAGGGAGCCCAGGACGTGGTGATATCGGCGCGGGCCAATGCGGCGGCGCGATGATTGAAGCCCATCACGGTGGCGGCGGAGATCGCGCTGGCGGCGATCACGGCCAGGGCCATGAGCCGCGTACGCGTGCGGCGCTGACGCTCGGTGAGCGCTTGGACAAAAACCGTTCCGCCATGCTGGGCCTGATAGGTCCGGATCACGACGCAGCTCCCCAAATGCGACGGCCCTCTCGCCGCCTGGAAAGTCAACGCCTCCCCTACCCAGCTGTTCCCGCGCGGCGGCCGTGCGGGGGAATGCGAAAAAAATCGCGCCTAGCGGGAACTCTTTTTGATACGCGCCGTTTTCATCTTCGCGAAGGCGGCGACGCCCCCCCGACTTGAGGCTGGCGCAAGCCAGCCTGCCGCCTTCGCACCCCCCTTTGTTGATGCGAACTCAGGCGGACCGGCTATCCGGCCCGCCCTTCTTCGTTCAACTCAGCGGGTGGGCGGCGCGAGATCGAAGATGATGTCAGCGCGTCGGCGCAATGGCGCGGCGACGCCCGAAGACGCAGCGCCCACGTCGCCCAAGGCCGCGAGATCGAAATCCGCCTTGCCAAATCCATGCGCCGCCAAGGCGCTGGACACGGTGTCGGCCCGGCGCTTGGAAAGCGCCAGATTGGCTTGCGACGCGCCCACCGCATCGGCCAGTCCGACAACCCTCACGCCGCGGACCTGACAGCCCCGAGCCTGCGCTCGAGCGCCGGCCAGGACCATTCTAGCCTCAGGCGTCAGGGCGGCGCTGTCCTGGTCGAAATAGATCGATGACGTGAAGCCAGCGCAGCTCGGGCCCGCCGCCGCGACAGGCTTCTTCAGGTTCCGCCAAGGGCCAGCGGTCTCGGCGCAGGCCGCCAGCGACAGAGCGGCGGCGATCAAAATGGCGGCGTTCGTCGTCTTCATGGTTCCCTCCTCCAGATGCGCGAGCACGAAAAAGGCGACCGGCCGGACCGATCGCCTTTCGATGAACCAAGCCGCCCCGCCCTAGTAGCGGGGGGCGCCGTCTTCCCAATAGTAACGGCCGCTGCGGGAGTCGTAGTAGTAATAGCGCCCCGCGCGCTCGTCATAATACTGGCGGCGATTGACCGAATTGGCGCCGCAGCCGCCGTCCTCCCGGCAGCCCTTGACCGCGCCGACCGTGCCGCCCAGGGCCGCGCCCACGGCCGCGCCGGTGCTGGCGCTGCCGCCGCCGACATTGTTGCCGATCACCGCGCCCGCGAGCGCGCCGAGCGCCGCGCCTCCGGCGGCGTTGCGCTCCACATTGCCGGTCGAGGTGCACGCCGCGGCGAGCACACCCACGCCCATCAGGGCGATCATGGTCGTCTTCATCTTGGCTCTCCGTTCCGAGCTTGTCCCCTGCCCGACAAACGGCCACCGTCCGGGAGGGTTCCGTGCGAAGCGGAACCATGGCCGCTTCCAGGCCGTTGGGTCGGCGAGTTTCGCGAGACAGGGGGCGCCCGTGCGGCGGATCGATATCGTCGTCAACACCGCCTCGGGGTCGGTCGGCCCGGACGCGCCGGCCGTAGCCGAGCGCATGCTCGCCGAGCATGGTGTGAACGGGCGCGTCCACGCCCCTCAGACCCATGAGCTGGCGATGTGCCTGCGGGACGTCATCGACTCCGCGCCGGACGCCGTCCTGGTCCTCGCGGGCGACGGCACCGCGCGCGCCGCGGCCGAGTTGGCCGGGCCGGATGGACCGATGATCGCGCCCCTGCCCGGCGGGACCATGAACATGCTGCCCCACGCCCTCTACGGCGAGCGACCATGGCGAGATGTGATGGCTGACTGCCTGACGGCGGGCGAGGCGCGGATGATCTCGGGCGGCGAAGTCGGCGGCCGTCTGTTCTTTGTCGCCGCCATCCTGGGCAGCCCCGCCCTGTGGGCGACGGCGCGGGAGGCCGCGCGCGAAGGCCGCTTTGACCTGGCGGTCGCCCGGGCGCGACGAGCATTCCAGCGCGCGTTTTCGGGCCGGCTGCGCTTTGTACTCGACGGACGCCCCAAGCAGCGGGCCGAGGCGCTCACCTTGATGTGTCCGCTAGTGTCGACCGCCTTGGACGCGGAAGAACGGGCTCTGGAAGCCGCGGCCCTGGATCCTTCAAGCGCGCTGGACGTCTTTCGCCTCGGCTTCAACGCCGCCCGCGGCCAGTGGCGCGAAGACCCGTCGGTCTCCGTCGGCCGTTGCCGAACCGGCCGGGTCTGGGCGGGCGGGCGCATTCCGGCGATCCTGGACGGCGAGCCGGCGCGTTTCGATCCCAAGGTCTCGATCCGCTTCCGTCCGAAGGCGTTCCGCGCTCTGGTTCCTCCCGCATGAAGCTGGTCCAGGTCTCGGACATCCATTTCGGCGGCGAGAACCGCAAGGCCGTGGAGGCCGCGACGCAGCGGATCCACGAAGAGGCGCCCGATCTGGTCGTCGTCGCCGGCGATCTCACGCTCGATGGCAAGACATCGGAGTTCAATGCGGCGGCGGCGTGGATCGATAGCCTTCCGCGACCGACGCTGGTCGTTCCCGGCAATCACGACACGCCCTTCGTGGGGCCAAGCGAACTTTGGGTCCGGTTCACGCGTCCCTGGCGGCGGTTCAAGGATCGGTTCGGACCGGAGGACGGTGTGGACTGGCGCGGACCCGGCCTCACCGTCACGTCCCTCAACACGGCGCGCGCCGCCCAGCTGCGTTGGAACTGGTCCAAGGGCGCGGTTTCGCGAAGCCAGATCCGCCGCGTCGTTGACGTCCTGAAGGCCGCCCCCTCGAACGATTTGAAGGTGGTGGTCTGCCATCATCCGCTGATGGAGGTCCTGGGCGGACCGATGACGGCGAGGGTCCGCGGCGGCGTCGACGCCGCCAACCGCCTCGTCGAGGCCGGCGCTGACATCGTGCTGTCGGGTCACATTCACCTGCCGTTCGTGACCGCAATTCCATTCGGCGACGGCAAGGCTCAGCTGGTCGGCTCCGGCACCCTGTCCCTGCGCGAGCGCGGCGCCGCGCCGGGCTTCAACGTCATCGACGCGGATTCGGGCTGCGTCCGGGTGACGGCCCTGGCCTATGAGCGCGGCCGCTTCGAGGTCTGGCGCACCTGGGCGTTCGATCGGCGCTAAAAAGCAAAACGGCGCGACCCGAAGGCCGCGCCGGTCGAATGCTTGATAGGCGTCTTCGCTAGGGAGCGCGCCGTCCCCTGAACAGGTGGCTGACCAGCGACACCAGGAACAGGATCAGGAAAACATAGAACAGGATCTTGGCGATCCCCATCGCCGCGCCCGCGATGCTGGTGAAGCCCAGCAGGGCGGCGATCAGGGCGATCACCAGGAAGGTCAGAGCCCAGTTCAGCATTGGCCTCTCCGGATTGGCCCGGCGGATCGCCGGGGCGGATTGTCGGTCATCGAGCCCTTATGGCCTCGCTTCCTGACAACGCGCCCGGCGCGCCGGACGTTCCGGCGAGATCGACTATTCCGGAGCCGGATAAGCCCAGCCCTGGGCGCCGGCCTTGGCGGCGGCGTACTGGCTGTCGGCCAGAGTCCAGTTGACCAGGTTGTCGAAGAAGGCTTCCAGGAAGGCCTTCCGCAGGTTCTGATAGTCCAGATAGTAGGCGTGCTCCCAGACATCGGCGACCAGCAGCGCCGTGAGGCCTTGGGTCACTGGGCTCTCGGCGTCGTGGGTCGAGATGATCTTCAGCGCGCCCGAGGCGTCCGAGACCAGCCACACCCAGCCCGAGCCGAAGTGGCCGATACCTTCGGCGACGAACTTTTCCTTCAGCTCGGCCAGGCCGCCGAAGGTGCTGTCGATGGCCGCGGCGAGTTCCACGCCCGGCGCGGTCTTGGTCGGGCTCATGCCGTCCCAGAAGAAGGCGTGGTTCCAGGCCTGCGCGGCGTTGTTGAACACCTTGCCCGGACCGGCGGACTTGATCACCGCTTCCAGCGAGCCCTGGTCGTCGCCGTTCAGCAGGCCGTTCAGGGCCGTGACATAGGCGGCATGGTGCTTGTCATGGTGGAAGTGGAGCGTGTTGGCGGAGATGGTCGGCTCCAGCGCGTCGTAGGCGTAGGGCAGGTCCGGCAGCTTGTACATGTTCACTCCATGGGAAGGCGTTCCCATGAAGGGAGGAGCGGGAACGCGACGAGGCATCTAGAGGCGCCGGCGCGAAAGTGTAAGTCGCCAGACGCATGATCTTGGTCAAATTTTAGAGATAAATTCCCTTTGAAACTTGGGGTTTCCGGCGCCTCAAAAAGACATCGCCGCCGCCAGAGGGTACCGGCGGCGGCGATGCTGTGCTCGGGTCAATATCTTCAGCGCTGCGGCGGCTTGGGATCCAGGAAGGCCTTCGCCAGCGACGCCGTGAGCGTCGGATTCTTCAGCGCGATGATGCCGGCCGCCAGACCGATGCCCAGCGACATCAGGGGACGTTCCCGGACGATATCGACAACCTTGCCGGTCAGGTCGAATCCGCCTTGCGGAATCTCCTGCTGGCTGGTGCGACGGTTCTCGACCTTGCGCGCGGCGATCATACCGGCGATCGCGACGATCAGGGCCGCGACGGCGGCGACGATGGCTGACGCCCCGGCGGCGCCAACCCGCGGCAGCAGGATCGCGTACAGCGCGAAGGCGGCGGAAACGACGCTGACAGCGGCGGCGGCGGCGATCGCCGCGGCCGCCGCCAGGGTCATGAGGGTTTTCTCGAACATTACCGGTTGTTGCTACGGCCGCCAGCGATCAGCAGGCCGATCAGGACGCCGACGCCCACGCCCGCGAGGGTGGCGGTGATCGGGCGCTCACGCACGCGCTCGGAAACGTAACGCTGGGCTTCCTCGATCTGCTGGCCGGCGGTGTCGGTATAGGCGCGGCTTTGGGCGCGGAGGGTTTCGAAGCCTTCGGCGACCGACTTCTCAACGCGCTTGGCGGCCTCGGTCAACGAGACCCGGGCGGCGTTGGCGGCCTCGGCGAAGCTGCGCTCGGCGTGTTCCACGGCTTCCAGCGTCGCGCCCTTGGCCTTGTCG
This sequence comes from Caulobacter sp. X, assembly GCF_002742635.1. Taxonomy (NCBI): domain Bacteria; kingdom Pseudomonadati; phylum Pseudomonadota; class Alphaproteobacteria; order Caulobacterales; family Caulobacteraceae; genus Caulobacter; species Caulobacter sp. X. The sequence goes on from NZ_PEGF01000001.1 coordinate 2,222,404, forward strand.
GCTTCCTTGGCGGCGGGATTCAGAGAATTGGCGGGCATGGTCATCTCCTGTTCGCGACGCGACCGACCGGGACGCGGGAAGCGGCGTCCCGACAACGCCGCACTCGTCGCTGCGGTTCCACGATACTCAAGGACCCCAAGCTTCACCACTCGAATCCGCCTGCTTAAGGGCCCTGATTCAAAGGCGCTCGCGCCGGACGCGAACCAAGTTTAAGGTCGAATCATGGACGACGCCCCAATCGTCAGCGACGACCGCCAGGAAACCGCCCGCCTCAAGGCTTTGCGCGCGCTTGGAATTCTGGATGGCGAGGTGAATGAGCCGCGCCTCCTGCGGGTCGCGCGGCTTGCCTCCCGGCTGTTCGACGCGCCTAAGGCCGCCGTCGCGCTGGTCGACCAGGACCGCATCTGGCGCAAGGCGTTCGTCGGCTATGCGGGTCCGGAAGCCCCTCGGTGCAACGACCTCGCCGACAAGGTGGTCTCGACCGGCAGAACAATCGATCTGGCCGCGCCGATCCGCGACAGCCAAGGCCACATCCTGGGCGCGCTGGTCGTCGAGGGGCCGGGCGCGCATGGCCTGACCGCCGCTGAAGACCTTCAGGCGCTGGAGGATCTAGCGGACCTGGCGGCCGAGGTCCTGACGGCGAAGCCCGAGGGCGACAGAACGCTGGAGGGCGAACGCCTCAACCTCGCCATCACCGCGGCGGCGCTTGGCGAGTTCGAATGGGACATCAAGCGCGACGTCTTCAAGATCAGCCCTCGCCTAGCCAAGGTCGCCGGGATTGCGCCTGGCGTGATCCCGTCCGAAAACGGCGCGGCGCTGTTTCCCTACATCCACCCCGAAGATCGTGAGATCGCCCGCGAGACAATCAACAGGCAGCTCGCCGAGACCGGCCGCTACAGCCTTGAATATCGCCGTCTTCCCGACGCGGACGGCCGAGCGGTCTGGTACCACGGGTCGGGCGTCATGCTGTTCGGCCCGGACCACGAGCCGACCTATCTGATCGGCGTTGTCCAGGATATCAGCGAGCGGAAGGCCGAGGAACAGCAACGCGAAGCCCTCGTCGCCGAGCTGGATCATAGGATCAAGAACCTGCTGGCGGTCGTCCAGTCGGTCGCCGCCCAGTCGGCGCGCAAGTCCGCCTCGCTTGACGTCTTCCTCAAGACATTCGCCGCGCGCCTGAAGTCGATGAGCTCGGCGCACGACCTGCTGAGCGCCGCCCGCTGGCGCGGCGCGACCCTGGCGCGGATCGCCGCCGCCGAGCTCGGCGGTCTCGCCCCCACCCAGACCCGCTGGGACGGCCCGGAGCTGTTCCTGACGCCGCGCGCCGCCGCGGCGCTGTCGCTGGCGCTGCACGAACTGGCGGTCAACGCCGTGCGCTACGGCTCGCTGTCGACCGAGAACGGCAAGGTCGAGGTGGTCTGGCGGCGGACGCCGGACGGCGGTTTCGCCCTTGAGTGGCTGGAGACCGGCGGGCCGCCCGCGGCGGCGCCGGCGACCAAGGGTTTTGGCGCCACGCTGATCGAGGATGTCGCCGGCCGCGAGCTGGGCGGCTCGGCCAAGATCAACTATCGCTCAAGCGGCGTCACCGCCATGATCGTCGGCGCGGCCGAGGCTCTGGCCGACGCGCCGCCGGTCGAACCGGTCAGCGCCGCTCCCGAACGGATCGTCGAGACCGTGGTGGCCGCCGACGAGACCGTGAGGCCGGGCGCCATCGCCGGACTCAAGGTGCTTATCGTCGAGGATTCGTTGCTGCTGGCCCTGGAGCTGGAAGCGGGCCTGGAGGACGCCGGCGTCGAGGTCGTGGGCTGCGCCGCCGAATTGGGCGAGGCGCTGTCGATGGTCGAGAAGGACTTTGACGTCGCGGTCTTGGACGCCGACCTGAACGGTCAGTCGGTCGCCCCCGTCGCCGAGATCCTGCGCAGCATGGGTCGTCCCTTCGTGTTCGCCACGGGCTATGCCGACAAGGCCGCGCCGATGGGCTTCGACGCCCCGATCGTGCGCAAGCCGTACAACGTTCACCAGATCGCCCGCGCCGTGGCCGGGGTCACGGGTCGGGCCTGAGCCATGCTGATCCGCGCCGCCGCGCCGCGAGACCTGGACGCCTGGACCGCGCTCCGCGTCGCGCTCTGGCCGGATGATGATATCGCCGACCACCGCGAGGAGGTCGCCGAGGCGCTCGCCTCGGAGAAGGACATCATCGCCTTTCTGGCGGAAGCGCCGGGCGGCCGGCTCGCGGGCTTCGTCGAGGCGGCCTTGCGCCACGACTATATCAACGGCTGCGAAACCTCGCCCGTCGCGTTCGTCGAGGGACTGTACGTGCGCCCCGAGTTCCGCAACGCCCAGGTCGGGCGCGCGCTGTGTGAAGCGGTCGCTGACTGGGCGCGTCGTCGCGGTTGCACGGAGCTGGCGTCGGACGCCTTGGCGGACAACCTCGAAAGCCACGCCTTCCATCAAGCGATAGGCTTCGAGGAGACCGAACGGGTGGTCTATTTCCGCAAGGCGCTCTGAAGCGTCCTAGATCACGCTCCGCGCCCGCAGATCCGCCAGGGCCTCGGCGTCCAGACCCGCCAGCTCGGCCAGGACGATGTCGGTGTGCTCGCCGAGCGTGGGGCCCGGCCAGCGCACGGTCCCAGGGGTTTCGGTCAGGCGAGGGAAGGCGTTCTGCATCTTCACTTCGCCGAACACCGGATGCGGCACCGTGACGATGGACTCGCGGGCCTGGAACTGGGGGTCCTTCAGCATGTCCGGCGCGCGGTAGATCCGCCCCGTGGCGAGGCCCGCGGCTTCCAGCTTCGGCAACAGCTCTTCAATGTCCTGGTCCGCTGTCCATGCGGCGATGCGCGCGTCGAGCTCGGCCTGATGCGCGCCGCGCGCCGCATGATCGCGATAGCGGGGGTCATCGGCGAGATCGGGGCGGCCCATCAAATCGCAGAGCCGCTTGAACAGCGTGTCCTGATTGGCCCCGATTAGCACCAGCTCGCCCGACTTGGTCGGATAGACATTCGACGGCGCGATGCCCGGCAGCACGGCGCCCGAGCGCTCGCGGATATAGCCGGTGAGGTCGTATTCGGTGATCAGGTTCTCCATCACCGTCAGAACGCTCTCGTAGATCGCCGCGTCGACCACCTGTCCCTTGCCGGTCCGCTGGCGAGCGTGCAGGGCCATCATCACGCCGAGCGCCGCATTGAGGCCGGAAAGGCTGTCGCCGATCGAAATGCCCGCTCGCGCCGGCGGCCGATCGGGCTCGCCGGTGATATGGCGCAGGCCGCCCATCGCCTCGCCGACCAGCGCATAGCCGGCGCGCCTCGAATAGGGGCCGGTCTGGCCGAAGCCGGAAACGCGCGCCATGACGAGGCCCGGATTGGTCTTCGCCAGGGCCTCATAGCCCATGCCCCACTTCTCAAGCGTGCCGGGCCGGAAGTTCTCGACGACCACGTCCGCCTTGGCGATCAGCGTGCGCGCGATGTCGCGGCCTTCCTCGGTGCGAAGGTCGATGGTCACGGACTTCTTGTTGCGGCCGATCACCGGCCACCAGGGCGACAGGCCCTTGGGCTTGGAGCGCCCCCACTGACGCATCGGATCGCCGACCTTGGGGTCCTCGAGCTTGATCACCTCGGCGCCGAAGTCGCCCAACACCTGTCCGCAAAAGGGACCGGCGATCAGCGAGCCCATCTCGATCACGCGCAATCCGGCAAGCGGGCCTTCGGTCATCAACATGTTCCCCAGCTCCACGGGAACCGATCACGGCCCCGTGATGTTCTTTTGGCACGACGGCGAACCGCGGCGCCGAAGTTTGATCCCTCTCTAACAAAAAAGAACCCAGGGAAAGACAAAGCCATGACCCGTCACCTGATGATCGTCAGCGCCGCCGTGGCGGCGCTGAGCCTCGCCGCTTGCGGCCAGAAGTCCGACGAAACCAAGGGCGCCGCGACGCCGGCCGAGCAAGCCGCCACGCCGGACGCCAATCCCGCCGCAACGGTTCCCACGCCGTCGGACGAGACCAAGGCGGACGTCTTCGTCGCCAAGGCCGCCGCCAGCGACATGTTCGAGATCGAGGCCGCGAAGATCGCCGCCAAGCGCTCGACCAATGCGTCGGTCAAGAAATTCGCCGCCGACATGCAAAAGGCGCACACCAAGACGACCGATGAGCTGAAGGCCGCGATCGCCGCGTCGGGCGCGGCGCTCACCCCGCCGACCATGCTGCCGCAAGACCTGCAGGACAAGCTGGACGACCTGAACAAGGCTGACGCCAAGGACTTCGACAAGAAGTACGCCGACAGCCAGGTCGACGCCCACCAGGCCGCCCTGAACCTGCTGCAGCGCTACGCCCAGGACGGCGACACGCCCGCCCTCAAGTCGTTCGCCGCAGCCACCGCCCCGAAGGTCCAGGAGCACCTGAACATGGCCGAAGGCCTGAAGAAGGGCTTCGACACCGGCGAGGACGTCGCCAAGGATAACGCCAAGCACTAAGGCTTGCGTCGCTTTGCGAGAACGAGCCCGCCGTCATCGAGACGGCGGGCTTTTTCGCGTCAGTTGCCGACCGCGACCGTGTTGTCGTCGCTGTTGCGGTCGATCACCGTATTGTACGGATCGATCCCCGCGAATTTCGGCTTCTTGGCCACCGTGAAGGTGAAGGTCTGCACGCCCGAACGGATCGGACGACGCTCGTAAAGCAACACGTCCTTGGCGTTGAAGCCTTTGTCGCCAGGCTTGGCGGTAAAGACACCGACGTCCATGGTCTCGTTCAGGGCGGCGGAGGTCTCCTTGCCCTTGCCGTCGGCGTACTTCTTCTGGGCGTCCACCGTGACCGTGACGTCGAACTTCCCATCAGGCCGCGCCTTCACCGAAGCGGTCTTGGCCTTCAGGTCGTACAGCGTGATCTTCTCGAACAGGTCGGTGATCAGGGCCTGCTTGTCCGCCGGCGCCTCGGCGCGGAGGAAGGTCAGGAAGTCGGTCGTGATCGGATAGGGCGCGCCCTTGAAGGCGTACTGGGCGATCAGCTTGCGGAGCGCCCGGTTGACGACCTCCTCGCCGACCTCGTTCTGCAGGCGGTACATGACCAGCGAACCCTTGCGATAATAGACGTAGGGCTGGCCTTCGACCTTGGCCAAGGGCTGCTCGTCGATCACGTCGCCGCCGCGGGCCCGCAGATAGCTGTCCAGCTCGAACTTCAGGAACTTGCGGATCTGGTCCTCGCCATAGGCGTGCTTCATGACCATCAGGGCGGAATACTGAGCGAAGGTCTCGCTCAGCATGGCGCCGCCCTGCTGGTCCGCGCCGATCACCTGGTGGGCCCACCATTGGTGGCCGATCTCGTGCGCCCCGACATAGGTGACCATGTCGATCTTGGACGGATCACGATAGTCGGAGATGAAGAACAGCCCTTCCGACCACGGGATGGTGTTGGCGAAGGACTGCGCGAACTGGGCGTAGTCCGGGAACTCCTGGAAGCGCAGCTGGCGGAACTGGTAGGGGCTGAAATTGGCCTGGAAGTAGTCCAGCGACCGCTTCATGCCGGTCTTCATCCGCTCGATGTTCCAGGGATGCTGGGCGTCGTAATAGACCGCCAGCTCGACGCCCTTGTAGGTCTCGCGCGAGACCTGATAGCGCGCCGACTGGATCGACACGAACGGCATGATCGGGGCCTCGGTCACGAAGCGCGCGATGCGGCGACCATTCTTGACCGTATCCGAGACCTTGTAGCCCGGCGCGATCGGCGTCTGATCGGCCTCGGTCGAAACGGTGATGTCGGAGCTGATGAAGTCGGCGTCCTTGCGCAGGCCATTGAACTGGCGGGATGCGACATCGCCCAGCTTGGCCATGCGAAGTTCGGGCGGCAGGCCGTACTTCCGGCGTTTGGCGCGATCCTGCAGGAGGCCTTCGCGCGACATGCCCAGCAGCGGCGCGATCTCCAGGTTGTTCACGAACGAGCCGTTGTCGACGATCCGGCGCTCCTGGTCGCTGTTGGGGAAGCCGCGCTGGGCGCGCAGGGTGATGAAGCTCATCTTGCGGCGTTCGCCCGGGCGCATCGGCGTGTCGAAGGCGAAGATGCGGTAATTGAAGGCCTCGAAGGTCTTCTTGGGCCGCGCCCCCTCGATCGACAGGCCCTTGACCTGCAGGTCGCGATCGAAGCGGACGTGGATTTCCTTCAGCGGCGCGCCCGTCTTGTTCTCCAGGACATAAGAGCCTTTGGTCTCGATGCTGGGCGCGTGCGGACGCAGGTCGACGTCAAGCGTCATCGCCACGATCTTGGGCTGAGGCGTGTTCTCGAACGGCAGCAGGGTCTTTTCGTAATCGGCCTGCCACTTCTCGTTGTCGATCTTGGTCCGGTAGGGGTTCCAGACGTTGGTGTTCAGGTAGATGTAGCCGCCGGCGGCCGCGAAGACGGCCAGCGAGAGGGTCATCAGGATCCCCGCTCCGCCGTTCAGGCGCTCGGGGAGGCGGCGCAGGCGCGGCAGAAGCCGGCTCTCGGTCCCACGGCGCCACAGAGCATGCGCCAGCACCAGCAAGACCAGCGCGAAGGCGCTCCAGTAGACCCGCAGCCACCAGGCGCCGATCCAGAACTTGCCCTGGCCGTTCATGTCGGAGAACGGCGTCGATGTGACCGAGCCGTAGTTGTAGAGCTTGTGCTCGAAGCCCAGGTTCACGAAGGTGATGGTGGTGATCAGATAGATCACCATCAGCCCCCAGCCGATGAACTTGTGCGGGCTCACCGCCTGCAGGAAGACGGCCAGCGCCGCCAGCAGGATCCAGTCCACCGACTGCGGCAGCAGGTACCAGAGCAGGTACTTCTCGAACTCGAAATTGAAGTAGCCGTGCAGGGCTTGGCTCAGCACCGCCGCCAGCACGCTGATCAGCAGGGTCGAGATCAGCACTAGGCTGATCGCCAGCGTTTTGGGAACGACGAACGCCCAGTCGGGAACGGGGGTGGCGTCGATGATCTCGTGGGTCTTGCGCTCGCGTTCGCGCCAGACCAACTCGCCCGAGTAGTAGATGGCGATGATAATCGGGATCAGGCTGAACGAGCCCAGCAGAGGCTCGATAAGAACGCGCGTGACGGGATAGATGACGCCGCCATAGGTCCCTGCCTCGGTCGCGAACCACAGCGAACCCATGGCGTTGGCGAGGCCCAGAAACAGCAGCACGAAATAGGCCGGGCTCTTGAATACCTGGCCCATGTCCAGCCGCGTGCGAACCACCAGCTGCGCCCAGGCGGTCTGGCGATCGAAGCGGGGCGTGGGCAGAGGTCCGGCCAGGGCGGATGGAGGCGCCTCATCAGCCGCCCCTTTCGTCGCCTTGATCTTACGCTGACCCGAGAGGTCAGCGGACTGGAACCGGAAGAGGCCGTAGGCCAGCGTCAGGAACCCGACCGCCAAGGCGCTCACGAAAATGCGGTTGAACAGCAACGCGCCCGTGAGCGGCGGCACAAGGGTGTTGCGTTCGCTGGCGGTCCAGTAGCGCGTCGCCTGGCCAAACGCCGAAGCGCCCAGCGGCTCCCAATAGGCCGCGATCTTGGCGTATTCCGGCCGACGCAGAGCGATGCCCGCGACGATCCAGAGCACGATGAAGGCGATGACGCCGACATAGGTCCACATCATCGACCGCGTGACCGTGGCCAGGGCGAAGAATAGCGCCGAAGTCAGCAGGATCGTCGGCAAGGCCAGGACGAAATAGGAGAAGAGGTAGGCGTGGAGATCGTTCGGGCCCAGCCGTTCCGGATCGATCCAAGGCATGAACGAGCCCAGCCAGATGGCGAAGGGCACGACCAGGAACGAGATCGCCGCGGCCAGAACGGCGCCGGTGAAGCGGCCATACAAGTAGTCGAACTTGCGCACGCGGGTGGACCGCAGGATCGGTCCAAAGCCGGTCTCGTCGTCGCGGACCACCACATTGGCCACGAAGGCCGTGGTCACGAACATGTAGAAGATCGACAGGATGATATGCGTCTGGGCGATGGCGAACGGGGCGTTCTTGTGGATGTTGCCGCCGCCGCCGATGCGGATCTGGTCGATCGTCGCCGCCCCGAAGGTCAGCAGGAAGAAGATGGTCGCGACCACCCAGAAGACAGGCGACTTCAGCTGGTAGCGGAGCTCGAAGCCCGCGATCTTGCGAAACATTGGCCGCCCTCCGTCAGGCCGCGCGCCGCGTGGTCGAGAGGGTGGAGAAATAGACATCCTCCAGCCCGCCCTCGACCGGCGTGAAGCCGTCGCCCGGATTGTCGTCGGACTCGATATGGATGATGGTGCGTCCCGCCAGGAGACGGGTCGAGATGACCTTGTAGCGAGCCTTGGCCGCCTCGAGCTCGCTCTTTTCGATGGTCTTCTTCCAGATGCGGCCCTGCAGCTTGGCGACCAGGTCCGCCGGCGCGCCCTCGCTGACGATGCGGCCATCGCAGATGATCGCCATGGCCGGGCAGAGGTCGGAAACGTCCTCGACAATGTGGGTGGAAAGGATCACCACCACGTTCTCGCCGATCTCGGCCAGCAGGTTCAGGAAGCGATTGCGCTCTTCGGGGTCGAGGCCAGCAGTGGGCTCGTCGACGATGATCAGGCGCGGATCGCCGATCAGGGCCTGGGCGATACCGAACCGCTGGCGCATGCCGCCCGAGAAGCCGGCGATCGCCTTCTTGCGCACATTCCAGAGGTTCACCTGATTGAGCAGGTGCTCGACCGTCTCCTTGCGGTCCTTGGCGTTGGCGATCCCCTTCAGAACGGCCATGTGGTCCAGCATGTCGTAGGCCGACACCCGCGGATAGACGCCGAAGTCCTGCGGCAGATAGCCCAGCGTGCGGCGCAGCAGTTCCGGGGTCTTCAGGACGTCGATGTCGCCGAAACGGATGTGGCCGGAGGTCGGCGCCTGCAGGGTGGCGATCGTGCGCATCAAGGTCGACTTGCCCGCGCCGTTCGGCCCCAGAAGGCCATACATCCCGCGCGGGATCGTCAGATTGACCTCGTCCAAGGCTTTGACGCCGTTGCCATAGACGTGGGTCAGGTTCTCGATGATCAGCATGAACGTTCCGTCGCCCCCGAATGCCGCCCAAATATCCCCACACCGTCATGACTCGGCGGCGCGGATAGGGGCAAGTGAAAGAACGTTTAGGCGAGACCTTCAACCCAGGGATTCTGGAAAGCTCTCACTTTCGAGCTGGCGCCTCCGAACGTGCGACGAGGGTTTTTGCGGGGGCGGTTTGGGTCTACAGGAAGCGCCATGACGACTTACGCCTTTCCCCCGCACGCCCTTCCGACGGTCCCGGTGGAGGGATCGGACGCGGTATTTCCCGTTCGCCGGATCCTTTGCGTCGGCCGAAACTACGCCGCGCATCGGCGCGAGATGGGTGGCGACGAGCGCGATCCGCCGTTCTTCTTCGCCAAGCCCGCGGACGCGATCGCGCCGCTGCGCGCTGAAATCCCCTATCCGCCCGCGACCAGCGACCTGCACCATGAGATCGAACTGGTGGTGGCGCTGAAGGCCGGCGGATCAGACCTGACGCCGGGACAGGCGCTGGACTGCGTCTTCGGCTACGCCGTGGGCGTGGACCTGACGCGGCGCGACCTGCAAGGCGCGGCCAAGGCCAAGGGCCAGCCTTGGGAAGCCGGCAAGGCCTTCGACGCCAGCGCGCCGATCAGCGCCATCCGCGTCATGGGCGAGCCATTGCCCGAAGCCGCCGTCACGCTGTCCGTCAACGGCGGCGAACGCCAGCGCGGCCAGATCGGCGATATGATCTGGAGTGTCGCCGAAGTCATCGCCAAGGCCTCTTCGCTCTGGACCCTGGCGGCTGGCGATCTGATCTTCACCGGCACGCCAGAAGGCGTCGCCGCCATCACGCGCGGCGATAGGGTGGTCGGCGAGATCGACGGCGTCGGCCGGCTGGAATTCATCCTCGTCTGAGGTCCCCATGAAGCTCGTCCTGCACAGCGCCAAGCGCGCCAGCGCGCCCTATCGGGTTCGGATCGGCCTGAATCTCAAGGGCCTGGATTTCGAGCTGCGGCCGGTCGATCTGGTGACGAACGCGCACCAGACTGACGCCTACCGCACGCTCAACGCCCAAGCCCTGGTGCCCACGCTGGAGGTCGACGGGCGACCGCTGACCCAGAGCCTGGCGATTCTGGAATGGCTGGACGAAGCGTTTCCGGAGCCCCGCTTGCTGCCGACCAATCCTTTCGACCGGGCTGCAGTGCGCGCCATGGCCGAGATCATCGCTTGCGACATCCATCCGCTGAACAACCTGCGCATCCTGCGGGCTTTGACGGCCCTGGAGATCGACGAGGCTCAGCGCAACGCATGGGTCACGCGATGGATCTCGGATGGCTTTTCCGCGTTGGAGCCGATGGTCGCCCGTCATGGCGGCGCTTTCGCCTTCGGCGACACGCCGGGTCTCGTGGATTGTCTTCTGGTTCCGCAAGTGTTCAACGCCGGCCGCTTCAACGTCGACCTCTCGCCCTTCCCAGCGATCCAAGCCGCCGCCGCCCGCGCGGCGCGGCACCCGGCCATCGCGGCCGCACACCCCGACCACCATCCGGAGCGCTAGATGCTTGAGGATCTGAAAGCCAAGAACGCCGCTTGGTCGAAGAGCAAGACCCAGGTCGATCCCGACTTTTTCAAGCGCCTCGAAGGCCAGCAAAGCCCGGAATACCTGTGGATCGGTTGCAGCGACAGCCGCGTGCCGGCCAACGAGATCGTCGGCCTGGACCCCGGCGAGCTGTTCGTCCACCGCAATGTCGCCAACCTGGCTCCGCCGCAGGACGCCAACTATCTGAGCGTGCTGCAGTTCGCGGTCGACGTGCTGAAGGTCAAGCACATCATGGTCGTCGGCCACTACGGCTGCGGCGGCGTGGCGGCGGCGATCGATGGTCAGCGCCGCGGCCTCGTCGACCATTGGCTGCATCCGATCCGCGAAGTCTGCGCCGAGCACAAGCACGAGCTGGCGCAGATCCCGGACAAGCGCGCCATGCTGGATCGTTTGACCGAACTGAACGTCGCCCGCCAGGTCCGCAACGTCGCCGCCGACGTCTTCGTGCAGGACGCTTGGGCGCGCGGCCAGCAGCTGGCCGTGCACGGCTGGGTCTATTCGCTGCACGACGGCTTGGTCACCGACCTCGACATCGGCATCGCCAGCCTGGCCGACTATGAGCGCGTCGTCGCCGAGTCGATGGCCGGCTGAACGCGGGGCCTTCGACGTCAGGCGTCGAAGGCGACCGTGCCCGTGCTGAGATCGTAGCAGGCCGAGACGATTTTCAAGCGCCCTTCCTCCAGCCGCTCGGCCAGAACGCCGTCAGACACTTTCAGACGGCGGGCGATGTCGCGAACGTTCTGACGGATCGCGGCGTCCTGCAGGTCGGCCGGATGCTGCTCCTCGGCTTCGATCACCGCCGGCAGGATCGGCAGCACCATTTCATGCAGGGCGCCATGCAGCTCGGCGTGCTTGGTGGCGACGTCCACCGCCGCGCCCACGGCCCCGCACTTGGTGTGACCCAGGACGACGACCAGCGGCGCGCCCAGGTGTTCCACGGCATAGACGATCGAACCGAGACCTTCGCGGCTGACGGTCGAGCCGGCGACGCGGACCACGAAGAGTTCGCCCAGATTGCAGTCGAAGATCAGTTCCGGCGCGGCGCGGCTGTCCGAGCATCCGATGATCACGGCGAACGGCTTCTGGCCCTTGGACAGCTCGGCCACGCGGGCCATCGAGGGCAGGGAGATGTTGGCGCCGCCTCGGGCGAAGATGGCGTTGCCCTGTTTCAGGCGACCGAGTGCCTCGTCCGGGCTGATGGCCATGTCAGCGGGCGCAGGCGCGTGAGCCGGCTCCGGCTCCATCGGCTTCACCGTCGCTAGCGCCTTGTCCAGCGCGGCTTTGTCGGTCGACTGGTGCTTGATCGCGCGCCGCGTGCGCCGGCCCTTTTTGGTCAGGAGACTGGGCGAGCCGCCTTCGCCCTCGGCGAAGGCCAGGGCCGGCGCCGCAACGCCGATGAGCGCGCCCAGCAGCAGTCGTCTCGAAACCATCTCGTCCCCCGACGTCGATCAATGTCGGAGAACAGCTAGACCAGAACGGCTCTAAGGAACGTTAACCGCGCCCTACAGCGGCAATTCAACGCGCTTGACCACCGTGCGCATCGCGATGCTGGAGCTGACCCGGACGACCCCGGGAATACGGGTCAGCTCCTGCGCATGGACCCGTTCAAGATCGTCCACGTCCCGAACCACCAGCCGCAGCAGATAATCCGACCCGCCGGTCATCAGGTAGCATTCGGCGACTTCGCGCACGCTCGCTATGGCCTTCTCGAACGCGCTCAGCGCCGACTCCGCCTGGGACGACAGCGTCACGGTCACGAAGACGCTGAGCGGCAGGCCGACCGCGCGCTCGTCGATCACGGCGGCGTATCGACTGATCACCCCGGACTCTTCCAAGGCCCTGACCCGACGCAGACAGGCGGACTCGGATAGATTCACCGCCTCGCCCATTTCCACATAGCTGGCTCTCCCCCGCCTCTGCAGCAGGTTGAGGAGCTTCCGGTCAAAACCATCGAGATTGGCGGCGGGTTTCGTCATGCTTCGCCCATCCGGCGCAGGAATCCTGCATCAATATAGCGCCGAAGCACGAAATCACCAAGGAAACTGCGCGGTCCGAAGAGCAGAATTCCAGGAAAGCGCTTTTGGAGGAAGCATCATGCGGGTTGGCGTCCCATCAGAGATCAAACCGGGCGAGCACCGGGTCGGCCTGACGCCGACGGCCGTCCGTGAATATGTCGGCCACGGCCATACCGTGCTGGTCCAGTCGGGCGCCGGCCTCGGCGCCGGCTACGCCGACGAGGCCTATGTGAAGGCCGGCGCGACCATCGCCCCCGACGCCGCGGCGGTGTTCGCGGGCGCTGACATGATCGTGAAGGTCAAGGAACCGCAAAAGGTCGAGTGGGAAAAGCTCGAACCGCGCCACATCCTCTTCACCTACCTGCACCTGGCGCCCGATCCGGCTCAGACCGAGGGCCTGCTGAACAGCGGCTGCGCGGCCATCGCCTACGAGACCGTCACCGACGCGCGCGGGGGCCTGCCGCTGCTGGCGCCGATGTCGGAAGTCGCCGGGCGGATCGCCGTCTTCTCGGCGGCCGAAACCCTGCTGAAGCACAATGGCGGCATGGGCCTGCTGCTCAGCGGCGTACCGGGCGTGCCCCCAGCGCGCGTGGCCGTCCTGGGCGGCGGCGTCGTGGGCAGCAACGCCGCCCGCATGGCCGCGGGCCTGGGCGCCGAGGTCGTGGTGCTGGAGCGCTCGATCCCGCGCATGCGCGAGTTGGACGACCTCTATCAAGGCCGCATCCTGACCCGCTACTCGACCTTCGCCGCCGTCGAGGACGAGATCCTCAAGGCCGACGTCGTGATCGGCGCGGTGCTGACCGCCGGCGCGGCCGCGCCGAAACTGGTGCGCCGCGAGCACCTGAAGCAAATGAAGCCAGGCTCGGTGCTGGTCGACGTCTCGATCGACCAAGGCGGCTGCTTCGAGACCAGCAAGCCCACGACCCACGCCCAGCCCACCTATGTGGTCGACGGCGTCGTGCACTACTGCGTGGCCAACATGCCGGGCGCCGCGCCGCGCACCTCGTCCGAAGCCCTGGGCAACGCCACCCTGCCGTTCGGTCTGGCGCTGGCCGACAAGGGCCTCGACGCGCTGAAGGCCAATGTCCACCTGGCGCGCGGCCTCAACGTGCTGAAGGGAGAGCTGACTCACCCGGCCGTCGCCGAGGCGCTGGGCAAGACGTCGATCGACCCCTACGGGGCCTGGAAGTAGTTCGAAGAACGTCTCCCCGGCTCAGGCCGGGGAGCGATCACGCCGCGAAGCGGGCGATGTCCTGGCGGCTGCCGATCATGTCCAGCACGTCGTTCATCCGGAAGCCCGGATCGACGGGATGCAGGGCGTCGTAGACCGAGCGGGCGAAGGCCAGGTCGGCGGCCGTCTTGACCCGCCAGTCGAGGCGCGACCAATCGCGGGGTGCGGTGAGGTGCGCCTGGCTCCAGCGGCCGGGCTGATTGCGGATTGCAGCGGTGGGCGAGATGCGCGCCATCGGATCACGCTCCTCGGCCGCGGCCGCTTGCAGTGCGCCAGCCTTGATCACCTCGACCTCGAGACCGGCCGGATAGGTGCGCTGGACGCGGTTGGACGTGTAGTCCGCGCCGCTGGCCAGGGCTAGGCGGATGGCCTCGTCGATGACGCCCGGATCCACGAACGGCGCATCGCCCTTCAGACGAACCACGTGGCTGACCGAACTGATCGTCTCGGCGCAGCGGGCGATGCGCGCCAGGATATCCGCGCCCGCCCCGCGATGGACCGTGTAGCCGCGCGACACCAGAAAGCCCGCCAGGGCGTCATCGACGGTGTCGGCGCTGGTCGCGACAATGATCTTGGAAAGGCAGCGCGCGCCGCGCAGGCGCTCCAGCTGGCGGATGATCATCGGCTCGCCGCGAAGCGTGGCCATCGACTTGCCCGGCAGTCGAGTGGACCCCATGCGGGCCTGCAGCACGGCGAGGATCATGTCGCGTCTCTCCCTCAGTTGGGATCAAGCTAGGCTGGAAGTCTTAAAATCCGAGTGAACCATAGGGTTAATAGGCGTTGACGGTCTTCGGCCGGAGATCGCGTCCGCGACCTTCGACGGGATCATTGTCCGAAGTGATTCTAGGAACGCGCCAGAGAAACCGGCGCGTCGGCGAGACCTCTGTCAGGCGACCCAACGTCGCGGGTCGAGCGCGACCGGATCGTCGATCGCCATCTCGTCCCAATCCAGATCCGGCGGCGGGCTCGAGGCCGCGGCCACCACCGCCGACAGTTCGGCGGCCGAGTTGACGCCCACCAGGACGGCGGAGCCTTCCGGACGCGAGAGCGCGAAGCCCAGCGCCGCCTGAAGCGGATCCGAGCGGCCTTCGGCGATCATGCGGCGCACGCGCGACAGACGCCCAGAGGCGCCCTTCAGCTGGGCCGGCACGCGATCGGGCGGCAGGAACAGCAGGCCATTGAGGAAGATCGAGCGCAGGTGCACCTCGACCCCCATGCCGGCGATACGCTGCAGCGAACCGTCGGCCAGCAGGCGCTGGTCAAGCAGACTGGCGGGCGCCTGCAGGATATCGGGCTTGAAGCGCTTGGCGACGCCGACCGGATCGTCGGACGCGTGGGCGGCGACGCCGATCTTGGCGAACAAGCCCTGGTCCTTCATGCGCTGGAGACGCTCCCAGAGCGCCGGACCATGCGCGCCGAACAGTTCCGACGGCGAATGAACGATGATGGCGTCCGCGCGCTCAACGCCCAGGCGGCGCAGCGTGGCGCGAGCCTCGGCCTCGACATAGTCCGGGCCGCGATCGGCGCGACCGGCGGCCAGGGTGACGCGGAACGGCGTCGGACGCGGCAGGAGCTCGCCGAGAATGGTTTCGGCGCGGCCAAACAGGCCGGAGGCGTCCAGCACGGACAGACGGGCGCGGGCGGCGATATTCAGAATCTCGCGGGTCTCGACTTCGGGCGAGCGGCCGCGCGGCGCGGAACCGCTGCCGTCGAGGCCGAACTGCGCGGCCGCGAGACCCAATTTTGAGACCGAAATGGACATGCCATCCGTGCGGGAAATCACTAATCGAAGACCGACGCTACGCGCCAAGGTTTGAACATCAGGTTTCTGGAACCTTGCCGAGGGGTTAAAGTTGGTCCCAATGATGAACCATCGCTCCGATGCGGATTGGCCGACGCACGGCATGGCCGATGACGCCCGTCCGGCCCTGTCCGACGCGCTTTCGCGAGGCCCGGCGGTCCTGGCGACGATCGTTTCGCTGGGCGGCGGCGGCCCCCGTCCGATCGGGACGCAGATGGTGTTTGGCGCGCAAATCGTTTCCGGCTTCCTGTCCGGCGGCTGCATCGAGGCCGACGTCGAAGGGCATGCACAGGCGTGTCTCTTGGATGGACAGCCTCGCCGCCTGGTCTATGGCGAGGACAGTCCTTGGCCGGATATCCGCCTGCTGTGCGGGGCGCGGATTGAAGTCCTGATCGAACGGATCATGCCGGATGACCCGGCCGTGCTGACTCTCCTCGATCTGGCCCAGCGGAGGCTCCCAGCCTTTTGGGTCAGCGACGGCGCGCGCCGCCTCTGCGCCGAGGAGCCGCAAGCGATTTGGCCGGGCGCCTTCGAGCGCGCTTACGATCCCCCGCCGCGCTTGATCGTCGTTGGCGCCGATCCGACGGCCCTTGCTGTCGCGAGCCTGGGCGCTCAATCGGGATTCGAGACCACGCTGATCAGACCGAAAGGTCCTTCCACGCCGCCGCCGCTCGCCGGCGTGGCCTATCGTCGCGACAGCGTCGAGACGGCCTTGGCCGACATCGGCCTGGACGCTTGGACGGCGGTCGCGGCCTGCGGCCACGAGCCTGAACAGGATCATGCGGCCTTGAAGGCGGCCTTGCCCTCGGATGCGCCCTATGTGGGCCTGCTCGGCGCCCGGCGTCGGCTCCCCGAGCGCCTCGCGCGTCTCAGGTCCGAAGGCCTTTCGGATCGCGAGCTCGCCAAGCTGCGCGCGCCGATCGGCCTCGACCTGGGCGGCAAGGCGCCGTTCGAGGTGGCGGTGGCGGTGATCGGCGAGGTGATGGCCGCGCGCCACGGCCAACCGGTCCTGGCGCGACGGCCCGCGGACGCCTAGGCGGGGGTGGCCTCGGCCGAGAAGGCCGCGAGGTCCTCGATCAGCGACCTGGCGGCCAGGTCCACCAGCGCGCCGCCCTTCTCCGGCGTCGCCTGGGCCGGGTCCGAGCCCATGCGGCCATCGGCGTAGCGCGCGCGGAAATCCAGCGCTTCGCGGATCGGTCCCGTCGGCGCGATCTTGGGCTCATAGGCGACCGTCTTGATCGTCTCTGGGTAGGCCCACTGGGTCACGGCGATCTCGGACGGCGTCGCATGGCTGCCGTGGCCGGTCGGAAACTGGCTGTTGGCCAAGGCGTTGACGCCAGCCAGGTCCCACCAGTTCTTCAGTTTCAGCGCGAACGGCGCGCGCTCCTTGCGGAAGCTGTACTCAGCGTAGATCTCGGAGAAGGCGGCCTCGATCGAGGCGACATTGCCCCCATGGCCGTTCAGGAAATAGATCCGCTTGAAGCCATGAGCGCCCAGCGACCGCACCCAGTCGCCGATCGCGGCGATGAAAGTCGATGGCCGCAGGAAGATGGTGCCCGGAAAGGCCAGGTGATGCTGGGCCATGCCGATATTGAAGGTCGGCGCCACCAGCACCTTGTCGGCGCGCTTGTGCGCTTCGTGGGCGATGATCTCGGGGCACAGCCAGTCGGTGCCCAAAAGGCCTGTCGGACCATGCTGCTCGTTGGAGCCGATCGGCACCACCACCGTCTGGTTCGTCTTCAGATAGGCCTCGATCTCGGCCCAGGTGGACAGTGCGAGCAGCATGGGGAACTCCTGAGAAACCTCGCGTCCGTTTAAGCCCAAAGCGGGGTGACCACACGTAAAATCCCGTATTGCGTCATCAGCTGACGTCACGTCATGCTGAGGGTCTGGATGGGGGGACACTCATCCGCGGAGGAAACGCTATGGCCGACGGCCATGCCGAAAGGGTTCTTTCGGTGCTGCGCGACGGCGCCGCGCCGGCCCTGTCGCCGATCGCCGCCTCGTGGCGGCGCTGCCTGACCCAACATCACCTGGATCCGGAGAACCGAAAGCCGCCCGAGACGCTCACCGGCGGGGAGCTGCGTCTGGCGCAGGAGCGGATGGGCCCCTTGCTGGCCGCCGCCCAGGACAATCTGGACGCCCTGTTCCAGGCGGTCGGCGACGCCGGCTGCTGCGTTCTGCTGACCGACGCCGATGGCGTGCCGGTCGATCGTCGAGGCGTGGAGAGCGACGACGCGGTCTTTCGCCGCTGGGGTCTGTGGCAGGGCGCGGTCTGGAGCGAGGCGCGCGAGGGCACCAATGGCATAGGCACCTGCCTGACCGAGCAGCGCGTGCTGACGGTTCATCGCGACCAACACTTCCACACCCGAAACATCGGCCTCTCCTGCACCGTCGCGCCCTTGTTCGACCCGACCGGACGCATT
Organism: Caulobacter sp. X; assembly: GCF_002742635.1. Taxonomy (NCBI): domain Bacteria; kingdom Pseudomonadati; phylum Pseudomonadota; class Alphaproteobacteria; order Caulobacterales; family Caulobacteraceae; genus Caulobacter; species Caulobacter sp. X. The sequence continues at coordinate 2,240,447 of NZ_PEGF01000001.1, forward strand.
GCGGGGGCCCTAGATGTCTCCTCCTGTCGTCAGGGACACGAAGCCCTGACCGGAATGGTCGAGCGCATCGTCACCGACGCGGCCCGAAGGATCGAGGCCAAGGCTTTTCGCGAGGCCTTCCCGACGGCCCGGATCGTCCTGCTGCCGGAAACCGGGGCGGAACGGGCCTCCGTCCCGATGCTGGCGGTCGATGGCGACGACCTGGTGATTGGCGCCACCCGCGCGGCGCGCCAGGCACTGAGGTTGACCGACGAGACATTGCGGCGCGGGCTGGCTTCACCCGACCGCTCGACCGATCTGGACGACGCCGAGCGCGCCGCCGTCCGCCGCGCCCTGACCCAGGCTGGCGGCAATGTCTCGGCGGCCGCCAATCTCCTGGGCCTGTCGCGCGCGACGTTGAACCGGAAACTCAGGCGGCTTGGCCTGGAGCGCGGTCGCGAATTCCACTGAACCTGTCTCAGATCTGAGACACATCCTCCCCGCCTCGCCTCGGGCCAGCTTCGCCGAGCGGGAACCCGAGTCGCACACTTCCTCCAGAAGCCCGCCGAGAAGGCGGCATGGAGGAAACCATGACCAAACCCGAATTCATCGAGTCCCTGGCGCGCCCGCCGTTCAAGGCTCGCTATGACAATTTCATCGGCGGCCAGTGGGTCGCTCCGGCTGACGGACGCTATTTCGACAACAGCTCGCCGATCCACGGCCAGAAGATCTGCGAGATCGCCCGCTCGCAGGATGTCGATATCGAGCGCGCCCTGGACGCCGCCCACGCCGCCAAGGCCGCCTGGGGAAAGACCAGCGCGGCCGATCGCTCTCGCATCCTGCTGCGCATCGCCGACCGGATGGAAGAGAACCTCGCGGTCCTGGCCACGGCCGAGACCTGGGACAACGGAAAGCCCATCCGCGAGACCCTGGCCGCCGACATTCCGCTGGCGATCGACCACTTCCGCTATTTCGCCGGCTGCCTGCGCAGCCAGGAAGGCTCGATCTCGGAGATTGACCACGACACCATCGCCTATCACTTCCACGAGCCGCTGGGCGTGGTGGGGCAGATCATCCCATGGAACTTCCCGCTGCTGATGGCCTGCTGGAAGCTCGCGCCCGCCCTGGCGGCCGGCAACTGCGTGGTATTGAAGCCCGCCGAGCAGACCCCCGCCTCGATCATGGTGTGGGCCGAGCTGATCGGCGACCTGCTGCCGGCCGGCGTGCTCAACATCGTCAACGGCTTCGGGATCGAGGTGGGCAAGCCGCTGGCGTCCAGCCCCCGCATCGCCAAGATCGCCTTCACGGGCGAGACATCCACCGGTCGGCTGATCATGCAGTACGCCGCCCAGAACCTGATCCCGGTAACCCTGGAGCTGGGCGGCAAGTCCCCGAACATCTTCTTCGACGACGTTGTCCGCGAGGACGACGACTATCTGGACAAGGCCCTGGAAGGCTTCACGATGTTCGCCCTGAACCAGGGCGAAGTCTGCACCTGTCCCAGCCGCGCCCTGGTGCAGGAGTCGATCTACGAGCGGTTCATGGAGCGCGCCCTCAAGCGCGTGAACGCGGTGGTCCAGGGCAGCCCGCTGGATCCGGCGACGATGATCGGCGCCCAGGCGTCCGAGGAGCAGCTGAACAAGATCCTCGGCTACATGGACATCGGCCGGCAGGAGGGCGCCAAGCTGCTGACCGGCGGCCACCGCAAGGTCCTGCCAGGGCAGTTGGCCGACGGCTACTATGTCGAGCCCACGGTCTTCGAGGGCCATAACAAGATGCGGATCTTCCAGGAGGAGATCTTCGGTCCGGTTCTGGCCGTGACCACCTTCAAGACCGAGGAAGAGGCGTTGGCGATCGCCAACGACACCGCCTTTGGCCTGGGCGCGGGCGTGTGGAGCCGCGACGCCAACCGCTGCTACCGCTTCGGTCGAGGCATCGAGGCGGGCCGGGTGTGGACCAACTGCTACCACGCCTATCCCGCCCACGCAGCCTTCGGCGGCTACAAGCAGTCGGGCGTGGGCCGCGAGACCCACAAGATGATGCTGGACCACTATCAGCAGACCAAGAACCTGCTGGTCAGCTACAGCCCGAAAGCGTTGGGCTTCTTCTGATCCAACACTGATCTCTGGGCGACAAGCCCGGGCGCGAGAAACCGCAATGGTCTTCTTGCGCCCGGCGCTTGGCTTCGCCTATTCCGGCGGCAATAATACAAGGGAGTTAGGCGGGTGAGCGACGGCATGCTGTTTCCGGTTCCGAAGGCCTGGGGCGAACGCGCCCACCTCAACGCCGAAGCCCTGGCGGCCGCGCGACGACGCGCCAACGAGGACCCGCACGGGTATTGGAAAGACCTAGCCGGCCGCCTGGACTGGATCACGCCGCCGACCAAGATCAAGGATGTCTCCTTCCACGAAGAGGACTTCCGGATCCGCTGGTACGAGGACGGCGTCCTCAACGTCTCGGCTAACTGCATCGACCGCCACCTGCCCCACCGCGCCCACGAGGTCGCGCTGATCTGGGAAGGCGACGATCCCGCCGCCTCGCGCAAGATCACCTATGCCGAGCTGCACGAGCAGGTTTGCCGCATGGCCAACGTGTTCAAGGCGCACGGCGTGACCAAGGGCGATCGGGTCACGATCTACCTGCCGATGATCCCCGAGGCGGCCTACGCCATGCTGGCCTGCGCCCGCATCGGCGCGGTGCACTCGGTGGTCTTCGCGGGCTTCTCGCCCGACAGCCTGGCCGGCCGCATCAACGACTGCGACTCCAAGCTGGTGATCACCGCCGACGAAGGCGTTCGGGGCGGCAAGCGTATCCCGCTCAAGGTCAATGTCGACGCGGCCCTCGCCCATTGCCCCGGCGTCGAGAAGGTCCTGGTCGTCACCCGCACCGGCGCCAGCGTGCCGCTGACCGCCGGGCGCGACGTCATCTACGAACACGCCGCCGCCAAGGCCTCGATCCATTGCGCCGCCGAGCCGATGAACGCCGAGGATCCGCTGTTCATCCTCTACACCTCGGGCTCGACGGGTAAGCCCAAGGGCGTGCTGCACACCACCGGCGGCTATCTGGTCTGGGCCAGCTGGACCCACGAGGTGGTGTTCGACTACCGGCCCGGCGAAATCTATTGGTGCACGGCCGACGTGGGCTGGGTCACCGGCCACACCTACATCGTCTACGGACCGCTCGCGAACGGCGCGACCAGCGTGATGTTCGAAGGCGTGCCGAACTATCCCTGCAACAGCCGCTTCTGGCAGGTGATCGACAAGCACAAGGTCGAGATCTTCTACACCGCCCCGACCGCCCTGCGCGCCCTGATGCGCGAGGGCGAGGCTCCAGTGGAGCGCACCTCGCGCGCCTCGCTGCGCCTGCTGGGCAGCGTGGGCGAGCCGATCAACCCGGAAGCCTGGCTCTGGTACCACCGCGTGGTCGGCGAGAGCCGCTGCCCGATCGTCGACACCTGGTGGCAGACGGAAACCGGCGGCACGCTGATGACGCCGCTGCCCGGCGCCGACGCGCTGAAGCCCGGCTCGGCGTGCGGGCCCATGCCCGGCGTGAACCCCGAACTGGTCGACGCCGAAGGCGGGGTGCTGGAGGGCGCGACCGAGGGCAACCTCGTGATCACCGACAGCTGGCCCGGCCAGATGCGCACGGTCTATGGCGACCACCGCCGCTTCTTCGAGACCTACTTCTCGACCTATCCCGGCAAGTATTTCACAGGCGACGGCTGCCGCCGGGACGCCGACGGCTACTACTGGATCACCGGGCGCGTGGACGACGTGCTGAACGTCTCGGGCCACCGCCTGGGCACGGCCGAGGTGGAGAGCGCCCTGGTCGCCCACCCCCGCGTCGCCGAGGCGGCGGTCGTCGGCTATCCGCACCAGATCAAGGGCCAAGGCATCTATTGCTACGTCACCCTGAACGCCGGGGTGGCGCCCAGCGAACCGCTGCGCAAGGAGCTGACCGACTGGGTCCGCCGCGAGATCGGTCCGATCGCGACCCCCGACGTCATCCAGTGGGCGCCGGGCCTGCCGAAGACCCGCTCGGGCAAGATCATGCGCCGCATCCTGCGTAAGATCGCCGAGAACGAGCTGGAGAGCCTGGGCGACACCTCGACCCTGGCCGATCCGTCGGTCGTGGACGATCTCGTCCAGAACCGCGCCGGCGCGTGAGGCCTGACGAAAGTCGCGCCGAGGCGTTAGCTTCGGCGTGATGCACTCGATCGCCCTCGCCCTGAGCCTCTCTCTCGCCATGGCCTCATCGGCCATGCGCGCGGAAGATGGCGAACGCAGCGATGGCGTCGACGTGTCGATGCGGCTCGACGATCAAGGACACGGGGTCGTCCGCGCCCACACCGAGATCGCCGCGTCGCCAGAGGTGGTCTATCGCACCCTGCTCGACTGTGACCGCGCAGCGCGGATCATGCCGGGGGTCCGGCGCTGCAAGATCGTATCCAAGGACGCGGCCGGAGAAATCCGCGAGCATGTGGTGCGGTTCAGCTTCTTCCTCCCGCCGGTGCGTTCGACCTCGCGGGTGACGCTGGAGCCGAACCGGCTGATCCGCTTCACCTGCATCCGCGGCGACATCCGCGCCTGTGATGGCGCCTGGAGGCTGACGCCTCTGGACGGCGGGCGACGGACGCAGGTGGACTATGATTTCTGGGCCAGCGCGCCGTTCGGCCTGCCCATCGATCTGGTCGGGCGCATGATGCGGCGTGATGCGCCAGCGGCGCTGCAGGCCCTGCGTCGCGAGTGCGAGCGGCCATGACATCGCGCCCGCCCCACGAGCCCGATGGCCTGATGCTGTTCGACGGGGTGTGCAACCTGTGCCACGGCGCGGTTCAGGCGGTCTTGGCGATCGACCGCGAAGGCGCCATCCGCTTCACGCCTCTGCAGTCGCCCTATGGCCAGGCGCTCGCCGCGCGGCACGGCCTGAACCCGGAGTCGCCTGACAGCTTCGTCTTTCTTGACCAGGGCCGGGCGCTCATCAAGACGGCGGCGGTCGCGGCGATCCTGCGTCGCTCATCCCAGCCCTGGCGGTGGCTGGCGATCCTCGACCGCCTGCCGCGCGGTCTCACGGACCAGATCTATGACGCGATCGCTCGCAACCGCTATCGGCTCTTTGGACGGCGCGAGCATTGCATGGTCCCGACCGAGGACCAGCGCGCCCGGTTCATCACCGAAGCGCCCTAGAACAACGCCGCGACGCTCTCGGCGCTGTAGGGCTTCTGCAGCACCGGCGTATCCCGGAAGCGGTCGGGAAAGGCCGCGCTGTCGCCAAAGCCGGTGCCAAACGCGAACGGCACGCCCGCCTCCTGCAGCGCCTGGGCTACCGGGAAGCTGGTCTCCGATCCGAGATTCACGTCCAGGATCGCGAAGGGCGGCACAGCCTCCGCCAGCGCCTCCAGAGCTTGGCCGACGCTGGAGACGACCGTCACCTGCTTGACCCCCAGGCGCGTCAGCATGTCCTCAAGATCGAGCGCGATGATCATGTTGTCTTCAAGGACCAGCATACGGTCCGGCGCCCGGACGGGCGTCTCCGCGCGCTTGGCCTTGGCGATCGTCGCCTCGACTCCTTCGGTGGTCACGTAGCGCGCCGGGATGCGAATCCGCGCCTGGAACCCCTCGGGACGGTAGTCCAGGGTCACTTCGCCATCCAGGTCGTGCGGAATGGAATGCTCGATGATGGTCGAACCGAACCCTCGGCGCGTGGGCGGCCTGACCATTGGACCGTCGCGCTCGCGCCAGTCGATGATCAGGTCGCCTTGGGCGTCACGCATCCAGTCCACCGTCACATACCCACGCTGATCGCAAAGGGCTCCATACTTGGCGGAGTTCGTCATCAGCTCATGGATGACGAGCGACAGAAGCGAGAAGGCGTCAGGCGCAAGCGCCGTGGGCGCGCCGGTCAGGCGCACACGGTCGGCCTTGGCGCTCAGATAGGCTTCCGCCTCGGCGGTGATCAGGTCGCTCAGCGCGCCCGGCCCCCATTGGTGGCGGGTGATTTGATCATGCGCCCGCGCCAGGGCCTGGACGCGGCCGCCCACCACCTCGGCGAACTGCTCGACCGTCGACACCCCCGCGCGGCTCTGGCTGATCAGCCCCCGGATCAGGCCCAGGATGTTGCGGACCCGGTGGTTCAGCTCCGCGATCAGCAACTCCTGCCGCTGGTTGGCGCGCTGCCGCTCCTCGTCGGCGAGGTCGGTCAGGCGGAAGACGATCTCCAGCAGGCTGACCCGCATGCTCTCGGCCAGGAAGCGCTCGGCCTGCGTCCAGGGTCGACTATGGCCGCGCACGGTCTCTTCCCACGCCTCGAAGCTCTTGCGGGGCGTCAGCCGCTCGCCCAGGGGTCCGACCTGTACAAGCTTCGCGGGCTGCCCTGCCCAGACGACGGTCTGGGCCTCCTCCTTGCGGAAGAAGATCAGATAGTCGCGCGGCGCCCGCGACAACGGCACCGCCATCATGCCCGCCGCCTTGCCGGCCCAGGACGCGGCCGACGGCAACAGCCCAGCGATCTCATTGGTCGCGAAGACCGTATGGGTGTCCTTTTCGCGCAGCAGACGGATCAGGGCGTGCACATTGCTGGCGTCCGGCGTCGAATCCCGCAGCGTCAGCCGCCCGTCCAGCCACAGCGCCAAGCCGTCGCAATGGATGAGGCGACACAGGTCGTCGAGGTAGGGACTGAGCGTGTCCGTCCCCTGGGGCGCGCCCACGACCGCCGCCATCATCCGATCGTGCAAGGCGCGCGCCTCGGCCTGGCGACGCATCTCGATCTCCCGCTCGCGGCTTTCAAGCGTCAGGGAGAACAGCTGTCCGAACAGCTCCGCGGCGGTCCGGCGTTCGTAGCTGATGTGCTTGGGCCCGTAGTGATGGCAGGCGAACAGGCCCCAAAGCTTGCCATCGCGCAGGATCGAGATCGACAGCGAGGCTCCGACGCCCATGTTGCGCAGATACTCGATATGGATCGGCGAGACGGCCCGCAACATGCTCATCGACAGGTCCACGGGCTCGCCGGTGACGCTGACCTGAGGCGCGATCGGTGAGACCTCGGCATCGACGTCGGCGATGATCCGCAGCCAGTTGCGTTCGTACAGGGCCCGCGCCTGGACCGGGATATCGGAAGCGGGATAGCGCTGCCCCAGGAACGATCCGACGCCGGGGCGCACCGACTCGGCGATCACCTCGCCGGCGCCGTCGTGGCTGAAGCGGTAGACCATGACCCGGTCGAACTCCGTCAGCGCCCGAACCTGGCGCGCGGCCTCGTGGCAGAAGTCCTCGAAGCCCGGACGCGCGGCGATCCGCATGGTCATGGAGCGCACCGCCGAGGCCGCCTCGATCAAGGCTTCGGCCTGGCTTGGCTCCCCCTCGATAATCAGCATGCGGCCGGAATAGTGCAGCGCCAGGTCAAAGTCCTCGCCGCCATCGACCAACGGCTGGCCGAACATCCGCTCGACCGCGTCGGCCCCGCGCATGATCTGCAATCGCCCGCGGATGGCGTGAATGGCATGACCGCTCATGACCTGCGTCAGGGGCCGGCCAATGAGATCCGTCGCCGACAGGCCCAGAAACCGCAGCGTGGTGGTCGAGGCGTGGACGACCAGCCAGTCGGTGTCGACGGCGAGCAGAAAGCCGAAGGGCTGAATCGCGCCGAGCATATGGATCGGCTCGCGATCGCAGTTGGTCAGATCGACCTCAAATCCGGACATGGGCGCCGGCTCGGACATTCGGGACTCCAGGCGAGGCGGCGGTCTCGAACGCGGCCGAGAAACACTGAAACCCATATCGCGCACCCGCGATGGCCTCGTCTGTCCGCAAGCCGACTTTCGGCTGCGCTTCCAACCACGCCAGGAAGGAGCGCCAGAGATCGGCCTCGTCGCCATGGCTGAGGTAGCTGGTCGGCAAGCCGGGCGCCGCCCCGCGCACGCGGCGCGCCAGGAAACGCGCGCCCAGCCTTGAACCCTCGAGAACATAGAGGAGCCCGACGGCGAACCCTCGCGACGGCGTGGGCTGAGCCGCCATGGCGGGAGGCGCCAGACCCAGGGCGGCGAGATCGCGCGACACCGCCGCGCGTCGGCTCCGGTCGGGCCAGTCGTCCAGCCAGGTCCCGACGCCGGCCCGCTCCAGGGCCAGCTCCAAGGGCGTCAGGGCGGCGGCGGACGCTGAGAGGAACCGCCCATATCCAGAGATGCTCTCAAAATCGAAGGCCGCCGCGACAGCGTCCAGCGCCGCATGGTCTTGAGCGGTCGCCGCGCGCAGGCGGTCACGAAGCAAAGGTGCAGTCAATCAGGGCCCCACGCGCGCGACCCGCGAGCGGGGAGCCGAGACGAGCGTTTTTAACGGCCATTGGCCGTTTTTGTTCCCGGCAGATGACAGCTCGGTAAGGTTTATCTCGAAACGGGGAGTGCTAGGGTTCGGCGCGACTGTTCAGGAGTTTCTCGCGCATGATCCGCACCGCCAAGTTCGCCTTTGTCGCGGCCGCCCTCTCAACCACGGCGCTTTCGCCGATGGCGTTGGCGGCCACCCCACCCGCGAAGGCGAAGGTCGCCCCAGCCGCGCCCAAGGTCGCGAGCGTCGCGGCGATCAAGGCGCCGCCGATCGTCTATCAGCAGCGCGTGCTGCCCAATGGCATGAAGGTCTTCACCTCGCGCGACGCCACGACGCCCAATGTCTCGGTGCAGGTCTGGTACGGTGTCGGCTCCAAGGACGATCCGCGTGGCCGTTCGGGCTTCGCGCACCTCTTCGAACACCTGATGTTCAAGGCCACGCGGAACATGCCCAGCGAGACGCTGGACCGCCTGACCGAGGATGTCGGCGGCTTCAACAACGCTTCCACCTGGGACGACTTCACCAACTATTACGAGGTCGCGCCGGCCAATCACCTGGAGCGCCTGCTCTGGGCGGAGTCCGATCGCCTGAAGTCGCTGGTGATCGACGAGAGCGTGTTCGCCTCCGAGCGCGACGTCGTGAAGGAAGAGCTGCGCCAGCGCGTTCTGGCCGATCCGTACGGCCGCTTCTTCGCGCTCTCGATCCCCCAGCAGTCGTTCACGACCCATCCGTACCAACGCCCTGGCATCGGCTCGATCGAGGAGTTGGACGCCGCCACGGTCGATGACGTTCGCGCCTTCCACCAGACCTACTATCGGCCCGACAACGCGGCCCTGATCGTCGTGGGCAACTTCGACCAGGCCAAGCTGGACGCGATGATCGACCAGTACTTCGCGGGCATCGCCAAGCCGGCGGGCGACATTCCGAAGGTCTCCGTCGTCGAGCCGGCTCGCTCCGGCCCCAAGACCGTGAACACCTACGGACCGAACGTGCCGCTGCCCGCGCTGGCGATCACCTGGCTGGCGCCGGCGGCCGCCGACAAGGACGCGCCGGCCCTCACCGTGCTGGACGCCATCCTGTCGGCCGGCAAGTCCTCGCGGCTCTATGACAGCCTCGTCTACGAGCAAAAGATCGCCCAGTCGGTGTTCTCCAGCGCGCCGAACAACGCCCAGCCGGGCCTGTTCTACGTCGGCGCGATCATGGCGGGCGGCAAGACGGTCCAGCAGGGCGAGACGGCGCTCCGCGCCCAGGTCGCGCGGCTTCGCGACGGTCTCGTCACGCCCGCCGAGCTCTCGGAAGCCAAGGCCGGCCTGCTGGCCGACGCGGTGCGCCGCCGCGAAGAGATCGACGGTCGCGGCTTCGCCATCGGCTACGCCCTGATGACCGAGGGCGACGCCGCCCGGGCTAACACCAACCTCGCCTCCCTGCAGGCGGTCACCGCCGCCGATGTCCAGCGCGTGGCCCGCAAGTACCTCGCCGACGACAAGCGCACCGTGATCCGCTACCTGCCGGAGAAGGATCGTCCGGCCGGCGAGAAGGACGCAACGCCGCCGATCCCCAAGGTGGCCTCGGTCAAGTACGACGGCCCGGTCACAACGCTCGCGCCGGAAGGCGAGCGCCAGGCGCCGCCGCCGATCGCCGCGCCTGTCCCGGCGGCGCTGCCGACACCGGCCGAGAAGATCCTGGCCAACGGCCTGCGCGTCATCGTCGCCAAGTCCAGCGACCTGCCCCTGATCACCGCCGACCTGACGGTGCGCGGCGGCGCGAGCTCGGACCCCAAGGGCTTGGCGGGCGTCTCCAGCCTGACCGCCGAATTGCTGACGGAGGGCACGGCCACCCGCTCGGCGACCCAGGTCGCGCGCGAGACGGAGGCTCTGGGCGCCAATCTCGAGGCCGGCTCCGGCTGGGAAGCCGCCTCCCTGACCCTGAGCGTCACCCAGAACAACGCCGCGCCGGCCATGGCCATCATGGCCGATGTCGCGGAGAATCCCGCCTTCGCCACGGCGGAACTGGATCGGGTCCGCGCCGAGACCTTGGACAGCCTGTCGGTCGCCTACCAACGCCCCGGCAGCCTGGCCGGCTTCGCCACCGCGCCGGTGCTGTACGCCGGCTCGGCCTATGGACATGTGGCGGGCGGAACGCCGGGCTCGCTGCCCAAGATCAAGCGGACTGACCTCGCCAAGACTCACGCAGCCTACTGGCGTCCTGACAACGCCGTGCTGGTGCTGACCGGCAATCTGACGCCCGAGGCCGGCTTCGCCCTGGCGGAGAAGGCCTTCGGCGGCTGGAAGAAGCCCGCCACGCCGCCGCCCGCGCCGCCCGCCGCCCCGACCGGCTACCAGCCCCGCAACGTGGTTATCGACCTTCCGGGCACGGGCCAGGCGGCCGTGGTTCTGGCCAAGCCGGCGATCACCCGCACGGACCCGAACTATTATCAGGGCCTGGTGGCCAACACGGTGCTGGGCGTCGGCTTCTCGTCGCGCCTGAACCAGGAGATCCGCATCAAGCGCGGCCTCTCCTACGGCGCCGGCTCCAGCCTGACGCCTCAGGGCCGCTTCGGCGGCTTCTCCGCGCGGGTGCAGACCAAGAACCCGTCGGCGGCCGAGGTCGTGTCCCTGACGCGTGCGGAACTGACGCGTCTGGCGTCCGAGCCCGCCGCCGCGAACGAGCTGACCGCGCGCAAGTCCGTGCTGGTGGGCGGTTTCGGCCGCGATCTCGGCACCTCCGAGGGCCTGGCCAACATCCTGGGCAACCTCGCCGTCTACGGCGTGCCGCTGACGGAAATCCAGACCTACGCCGCCAAGGTCGAGGCGGTGACACCGGACCAGGTCCAGGCCTTCGCCAAGGCGCAGCTGGACCCCGCGCAGATGAGCGTGATCGTGGCGGGCGACGCCAAGGCCATGGGCGAAGAGCTCACCAAGGTCGCGCCCAACGCCACGGTGATCCCGGCCGCCAAGCTCGACCTCGACAGCCCCACGCTGGGCAAGTGACGAAAGGCCTGGGGCGTCGCATCAGCGCGGCGCTCCAGGCTGATCGGCGCGCTACTTCGACTTGGCGAGCAAGTCGCGGATTTCGGTCAGCAGCTTTTCCTCCGGCGTCGGGGCGGGAGGGGCGGCCGGCGCCGGAGTCTCGGCGTCCTTGCGGCGGATTCCGTTGACCAGCTTGACCAGCAGGAACACCACGACCGCGACGATGAAGAACTGAATCAAGGTGTTGATGAAGGCGCCGTACTGGATCGCCACCTTCTCGACCGCGTCGGTCGCCGGATCTTCGGATCGCAGCACCCATTCCAGCTTCGAGAAGTCAAGGCCGCCGGTCAGCAGGCCGATTGGCGGCATGACCACCTGATCGACCAGACTCTTGACGATGCTGTTGAAGGCCGCGCCGATGATCACGCCGACGGCCAGGTCGATCACGTTGCCGCGGGCTATGAACTCGCGGAACTCCTTGACGACGCTCATGACGGCCTCCTCGCCTGTTCAGAATGACCGCGAGGCTGGCGTCGTTCGCGATGCCGGGTCAAGCCCCGGCCTAGTCGCCTTATTCGTCGCCGTCAGCGTTCAGCCGAGCCCGGAGCTCCTTGCCGCTTTTGAAGAATGGCACGTGCTTGGCGCGGACCTCGACCGCCTCGCCGGTGCGCGGATTGCGGCCGGTTCGGGCGGGACGCGAACGCACCGACAGAGCCCCGAAGCCCCGCAGCTCCACGCGACCGCCGTCCTCTAGAGCGCCGATCATGCGTTCCAGGATCACGCTGACGACGCGCTCGACGTCCTTCTGCGTCAGGTGCGGATTTTCATTCGCGAGCCTGGCGATGAGTTCAGACTTGATCATCGAAATCCCCGGAACGCCCCAAGACTAACAAGGCGCGACCGGACCTTTGCCCAACGATGGCTGAGTCTTCAAGGGGTTGCGTGCGATTCACGAACGGGGTTCGGTTAATGCGCACGGCTATGAACCCTTAGGCGCGCGGACGATCTGCGGCTCGGAGGCCAGGCGGCGAGCCGTCCTGTTGGCCTCTTCGGCCTCGGCGTAGGGCAGTTCCCGGCCGACGCTTCGACTGGATTCGGCGAACCTCGCCACGCCGTCCTTCAGCTCCGCGGTCGCCACGATCTCTCGATTGGCGATGCGACCCGTCCAGTTAGGCCCCTTGACCGCGAAGCCCGCGCCCTTGTTGGGCAGGACGATTTCGGTGGTCGATGTCGCGTAGGCTGGGAAGCCGGTCGCGTAGGGCGCATCGGCGTTCGGACCTGGCTCGCGTCGGGGGAAGGCCGTCGCCTTGCCCGAACCGGATCCCGGGATGCGGAACTCTCGAAGCCCGAGGTCGTCGTTCAAGCGCCAGTCGAGGTCGGCTGTTCCGCCAATCCTGATCCTGGCCTCGCCGCTGGGGGACACGTCGAAGTCGATCGTCTCGATATTCACCCAGCTCAGGCTGGCGGAAGCGTTTTGCTTTAGGCCACGTTCGATATCGGCTCGGGGCGCGGTGCGCAGGGCGCGGGCCAAGCCCAGGGCGGCGTCGCCGCGGAGCACGTTGGTCATGATGATCGGCGCGGGCTTGTCGAGGCCGCCCGACGCATCGATACGGACCACGCCCTCGCTGTCGGGGCGGCTGAGCGAGGGCTGGACGATCTCTTCCAGCGACGCCCCATCCGTCCGCAGCGGCAAAGCCCAGCGGAACGGCGGCGGCCGCAATCCATCGATGTCGCCGACGTCTCCCGAGCGCGTACCGTCAAGCCAATAGCTCTTGCCGCCGATGCGAGCGCGAACGATGACATGGTTGAACAGCGCCGCCGATGGAAGCCGCTCTTCCATGCCGTCGCCGCTGGTGGTCGACACCAGCACCGGCTCGGCCTCGACGCCGAGTTCGCGCAGGATCGCCAGCAGCAGCGCGGTCTTGCCCTTGCAGTCGCCGAAGCGCCGCGACCAGGTCTCGTCGACGGGCGCGGGCTTGTAGCCGCCATCGCCCATGCCCAGGAACAGATAGCGGGTCTTGTCCTCGACCAGCTGCAAAGCCTTGAAAGCCCGCGCCTTCGGATCGGCGCTCGCCTGCGCGATGGCGGCGATTTCCGCTCGCAGCGAAGAGTCCGCCGACAGTTTCGAAGCCTCGGCGAAAAGCGGCGCCATGCGGCGGGAGATGTCTTCCCAACCGGTGTAGGTCGTCGCCTCGAGCATCCCTACGCGCTGGAACCGGATGGGCGCGCCGATCGGCGGCTTTGGCGGCTTGGCGTTCGCGACGTCGACCAGCAGCTCGTTGATCTTGCCCGCCTTGGAGACTTTGGGCTGCGGAAAGCCCGGTGTGATCCGCCAAGTCAGGGGCGTTCCATCGGGCCACAGCAGTCGGGCGCGATATCGGCCCGCGACGCCGCTCCACGCCATGGTCTCGAAATCATTGGTGCGGCCGCCCAGCAGAGCTTCCTTGTGCTCCTGGGTGAAGGCCCAGTCGACGATGTCGCCGACCTGGAGATCCTTGATCTGGATCGAGGCGGTCATGCGCCCGTCCAGCATCGCGCGCTCGAGGTTCTTCTCGCGCCGCAGGACCAGGACGTCCTGCCCTTGCTTCAGCAGGTCGATCCGCTGTCCGTCGCGGATGATGGCGAGGGTGTGGAGCGTGACCTTGTCGCGCACGGGGTCCCAGGTCACCGACCGCGACCCGCCCTGCAGCCCCTCGGGTTTCAGCACCTTGACGATCCGGCGGTTGTAGTAGGCCGAGCCCGTATTGTCGTGTTGGGACTGATTGTCGTTCAGCAGCAGCTGGGTCGATGGCGCCTGATCATCGGCGGGCGGCGGGGGAACGTCCGCAACCTGAACCCACTTGGGCGGCGGCCCGTAGCTGGGCTTTTCGTCCGCCTGAGCGGCGCTGGCCATGACCGTGATGGAGGCGACGGCGATCACCGCGCCTCGGACGCCTCGGAACCCGCTGAACAGCACGAACATCCCCCACAACTCAACCCTCGGGATTTGTGGCAGGCTTTCGCGCAAAAGAAAACGGCGGCTGGATCGCTCCAGCCGCCGCCAACTTCAACGCCTATGGAGCGGAAGCCTATTCCTTGCTGGCGCGCTCGCGCAGAGCGGCGCCCAGGATGTCGCCCAGCGAAGCGCCGGAGTCCGACGAGCCGAACTGCTCGATGGCTTCCTTCTCTTCGGCCATTTCCAGCGACTTGATCGACAACGAGACGCGGCGCGCGGCCTTGTCGATGTTGGTGATCTGGGCGTCGACGCGGTCACCCACGGCGAAACGCTCCGGACGTTGCTCTTGACGGTCGCGCGACAGGTCCGACTTGCGGATGAAGGCCGACATCGGAGCGTCGTCTTCACCGAAGCGGACTTCGATGCCGCCCGAGGTCACTTCCGTGACGGTGACGGTCACGGTTTGGCCCTTGCGGTAGGTGTCGCCCGACATCGGGTCGCCCGCCAGCTGCTTGATGCCCAGCGAGATGCGTTCCTTCTCGACGTCGACGTCGAGAACCTTCGCCTTGACCATGTCGCCCTTCTTGTAGCGGGCCATGGCTTCTTCGCCCGGGACGCTCCAGTCGATGTCCGACAGGTGCACCATGCCGTCGATGTCGTTGTCGAGGCCGATGAACAGACCGAACTCGGTCGCGTTCTTGACTTCGCCTTCGACGGTCGAGCCGACCGGGTGCGCTTCCAGGAAGGCTTCCCACGGGTTGGCCAGGGCCTGCTTCAGGCCCAGCGAGACGCGGCGCTTGGACGGATCGACGTCCAGCACGACCACGTCGACTTCTTGCGAGGTCGAGACGATCTTGCCGGGGTGGACGTTCTTCTTGGTCCAGGACATTTCCGAGACGTGCACCAGGCCTTCAACGCCGGCTTCCAGCTCCACGAAGGCGCCGTAGTCGGTGATGTTGGTGATGCGGCCCGTGAACTTGGCGCCGACCGGGTACTTGGCTTCCACGCCGTCCCACGGATCCGACTGCAGCTGCTTCATGCCGAGCGAGATGCGCTGGGTGTCCGGGTTGATCTTGACGATCTGGACCTTCACGGTGTCGCCGACCGCGAGCACTTGGCTCGGGTGGTTGACGCGCTTCCAGCTCATGTCGGTGACGTGCAGCAGGCCGTCGATGCCGCCCAGGTCAACGAACGCGCCGTAGTCGGTGATGTTCTTGACGACGCCTTCGCGGATTTCACCCTCTTGCAGCTGCGACACCAGTTCGGTGCGCTGCTCGGCGCGGGCTTCTTCCAGGATGGCGCGACGCGAGACGACGATGTTGCCGCGCGGACGGTCCATCTTCAGGATGGCGAAGGGCTGTTCCTTGCCCATCAGCGGGCCGACGTCGCGGACCGGACGGATGTCGACTTGCGAGCCCGGCAGGAAGGCCGAGGCGCCGCCCAGGTCGACGGTGAAGCCGCCCTTCACGCGGCCGACGATCGCGCCCATGACGGGTTCGTTGCGGGCGTAGACGCCTTCCAGACGGGTCCAGGCTTCTTCGCGCTTGGCCTTTTCGCGGCTGATGACCGCTTCGCCCATCGCGTTTTCGAGGCGTTCCAGGAACACTTCGACGGTGTCGCCGGCCTTGACGGTCGGCTTGCCGGCTTCGTCGACGCCGAATTCCTTCAGCTGGACGCGGCCTTCGGTCTTCAGACCGACGTCGATGATGGCGAAGTCCTTTTCGATCCCGACGACCTTGCCCTTGACGACGGTGCCTTCGGCGAAGTCACGGCCGCCCATCGAGTCGTTGAGGAGCGCTTCGAAATCGTCGCGCGTCGGGTTGAAGCTCATATCGTCAGCCATGCTGATCTTTGGTCTCTAGGTTGGGGGAACCCCTGAAACGAGCACCGTCATGAAACGGTCCTCGGGATTCCGGATGAAGTGAGTTTGATAAGACGGCCCGCGATGGTCTTCATCGCGGCGAGAACGGCGGTGGATTTGCCCTCCGGCTAGAGCCGGTGACGGGCGCGCGCGTCCTCGACGATACGGCGGGCCGCATCGAAGGCCTGCTCTATAGTCATTTCCGACGTATCGAGCAAGACGGCGTCGGGCGCCTGCGTCATCGGGGCGTCCTTGCGACCGCCGTCGCGGGCGTCGCGCTTATGGATATCGGCCAGGATATCCTCAAAATCGACCGCCTCGCCCTGGCCAACCAGCTGCTTCCAGCGCCGCTCGGCGCGGATTTCGGGGCGGGCGGTGACATAGAGCTTGGCCGGCGCGTGAGGCGCGATGACCGTGCCGATGTCGCGCCCGTCCAGCACGGAGCCGGGCTGACGCTGGGCGAAGTCGCGCTGCAGGTCGAACAGGGCCGCGCGCACGCCAGGATGCACGGCGACGCGACTGGCCGCCTCGCCCGCCGCCCGCGTGCGCACTTCCGCCCGGTCCAGATCCGAAAGGTCGAGCGTACGCGCCACGGCCTCGGCGGCGATCGGGTCGTCCAGATCGCCGGCGCCCGCCAGGACGCCCACGCCGACCGCCCGGTAGAGCAGGCCGGTGTCCAGCAGCGGATAGCCATAGAGCGCCGCCAGGCGCCCCGCGATGGTGCCCTTGCCGGACGCGGCGGGACCATCGACGGCGATCACGAACGCCATGGCTCAGGCTTCCGCCAGCGTCGCGCCGAGACCGCGCATGAGGTCGGCGAAGCCCGGGAAGCTCGTGGCGATCATGCCCGGCTCATCGACGGCGACCGGCGCCTGGGCGGCCATGCCCAGGATCAGGTGGCTCATGGCGATCCGATGGTCGCCATGGGTCTCGACCGTCGCGCCGCCGCGCGGGGCCTGGCCCGTCCCGTGGACGATGAAGCCTTCCGGCTCTTCCTCGACATCGACGCCGCAAGCTTCCAGGCCGGCGGCGGTCAGGGCGATCCGGTCGCTTTCCTTGACCCGCATCTCGCCAACGCCGCGCATCACCGTGTCGCCCTCGGCGAAGGCCGCCGCGATCGCCAGGATCGGATATTCGTCGATCATCGACGGCGCGCGCTCGGGCGGGACGACCACGCCCTTGAGCTTGGAATAACGGGCGGTGATGTCGCCGACCTCTTCGCCGCTGGACAGGCGTTGGTTCGAGATCACGAGATCCGCGCCCATCTCCTGCAGGGTCGTGAAAAGGCCCGTGCGCAGTTCGTTGAGCATCACGCCCTCGACCGTGACCTCAGAGCCCGGGACGATCAGGCCTGCGACCAACGGGAAGGCGGCCGAAGACGGATCGCCCGGCACGGCGATATGGGTTCCGGTGAGCTTCTGCCCCTCGGGCAGACGGATGTGGCGGATAGTCTTTTCGCCGACGACGCGGTCTTCGACGATCACTTCCGCGCCAAAAGCCCGGAGCATGCGCTCGGTATGGTCGCGCGTGGCTTCCGGCTCGATCACCTCGACGCCGCCCTCGGCGTGCAGGCCGGCCAGCAGCACGGCCGACTTCACCTGAGCCGAAGCCATCGGCAGGGTGTAGTTCAGGCCGCGCAGGGCGCCGCCCTTCAAGGTCAGGGGCAAGCGCCCCTTGTCGCGGCCCAGCCAGGTCGCGCCCATGCGGGCCAGCGGATCCAGGACCCGGCCCATCGGCCGTCCGCGCAGCGAGCTGTCGCCGGTGAAGGTGGCGCACATTGGAAAGCCGGCCGCCGCGCCCATGATCAGGCGCACGCCAGTGCCGGCGTTTCCGCAGTCGATGACGTCCGAGGGCTCGGAGAACCCTCCCTGGCCCTCGATGCGCCAGCGACCGACGCCCTCCTGCTCCACCCGCGCGCCGAAGGCCTGCATGGCCCGCGCGGTGGCGAGCACGTCGTCGCCCTCTAGAAGGCCCTCGACCGTCGTCGTCCCGGTCGCCAGCGCGCCCAGGATCATCGAACGGTGAGAAATGGACTTGTCTCCCGGAGCGCGCACGATCCCTCGCAGAGCGCTTCCGGGGGCGCTCTTCAATCCAGCCGACGACATGCCGAAACCGGCTCCTTAGTACTTGGTGGTTTTCGCGAAGGGGTTTGCTTTTGACAGCGGGCTCTCGTCATGGCAAGTGACCCGCCGCTTTTCCCATCCGGATCAAAGGGTCGCCACCTTGGCCAATCCCGACCTGGGCGCAAAACAAATCTGCCCCAACTGCCAATCGAAGTTCTATGACCTCAACCGCCGTCCGGCCGTTTGCCCCAAATGCGGCGAGCAGTTCGACCCGGAAGAGGCCCTGAAGTCGCGGCGCGTCCGCGCCCGCGCCATCACGCCGGACTACGAGTCCGACGATGAGAAGGAGTCGGTCGCCCCGAAGGAGGAGGACGGCTTCGAGGATGAAGTCGACGAGACTCCGGAAATCGACGAAGCCGCCGAAGCCGACGTCGTCGAAACGGACGACGAAGACGCCGAGCCCGGCGCGACGCCCGCCGGCGACGCGGACCTGGGCGTGGACTTCGCCGAGGACGACGATCTCGCCGAAGACGAAGCCGACGACGTGCCGTTCCTGGAGGACGAGGACGACGACGATATCCTCGACGAGGAGATCGAAGGTCTGCCCGGCGAGGGCGACGACGACTGATCCAGCGGAAAGCCGGTTTCGGTCTTGCCGCGACCGGCTTTCCACAGGCGTTTTCGGGCCTGCGACATTTTTCTCGAAAAAAGTTCGCAGGGAGGGTTGATCCCCGGAAAATCCCGGACTAGGTTCCGCGCCTCTTCGGGGAGCGACACCAGTCGAAACGCCGAAGAGACCAAGGATTTCCGAGAGTTACCGCTAGGTGTTCTCTGAAAACTCGGGGCTATAGCTCAGCTGGTAGAGCGCTTGAATGGCATTCAAGAGGTCAGCGGTTCGACTCCGCTTAGCTCCACCATCAAGGCCCGGACGGAAACGTCCGGGCCTTGTCCATTTCCGGGCGTAAGATTCCTGGCTTGAGCTAAAGCGGGCTCGACCCGCGCTCTTCCCTCTTGAACCCTTCATCCGTGCTCGCCATGTCTAGCCACGTGTCGCGGGGACAAGCGCCGACCCACGGGTTTGTCGCCGCGAACGAAGTCGCTTAAGCGAGGACTTCGCGATGACCCGGACGATCCTGTTCGACAGCCCCTTCCTGCTGGGCTTCGAGCACACCAGAGACCTGATCGAGCGCGCCGCCAAGGCCGCGTCCGAAAGCTATCCGCCTTACAATGTCGAGCAGTCCGAGAACGGCGGCGTGCGCATCACCCTGGCCGTGGCCGGGTTCTCGCCCGAGCAACTGCAGGTGACGGTCGAAGGCGGCCAACTGATCGTGGCCGGCAAGCGCGACGCCGATGCGCGCGGCGAGGCCGAGCGAGCCTTCCTGCACCGCGGCATCGCCGCCCGAGGCTTTGTGCGCACCTTCGTCCTCGCCGAGGGCATGGAGGTGCAGGCCGCAACCCTTGAGCACGGCCTCCTGCACATCGATCTGGCGCGTCCGGAACCCGAGCGCCTGGTCAAGCGCATCCCTATCCGCAGCGCGGGCTGACCGCGCCCTTGAACGCAATTTAGCGCGGGCCGAGCGGCCGCGCGGAACGAGCGGCTCCCGGCGCGGGCTGAACCGGCCGGAGAAAGGCGCGTTCCCTCATTGAAGGAGGTGGTCATCATGACGCCCAACACTCATCACAGCCCGCTCTTCACGAGCGAAGCTTTCGCGGCCCTTGGCGCCCCTGACCTTGTCTATGTGCGGCCGATCAAGGCCGCCGAAGTGCTCGCCGACGCGCCGGAGGGCGTGGACGACTTCAATCTCTCGCCTGACCAGACGCTATACGCTGTGTGCCGCGCGGACGGCGCGCGCTTGGCCGTCATGATCGACCGCGACACCGCGATCGCGGCCGCCTTGGCGCACGAACTGGCGCCGGTCTCTGTGCACTAGCGAGAGGGATCAAGCCGCCGTGCTGGCGGCTTCCTGGGTCAGCAGGACGTGAATGGCGTCCGCTGACTTGGCTTGGCGTAGCGCGGCGCGCGTTTCCGGCTGACGCAGGACGCGCGCCACGCGCGCCAGGGCGCGGAGATGCTGAGCGCTGGCGTCCAGCGGAGCGAACAGCGCCACCAGCAGATCGACAGGCTTGTCGTCGAGGGCGTCAAAGGGAACCGGCGTGTCTAACCGGACGACCACGGCGCGCACCCGGTCCACGCCTTCGACGCGGGCATGCGGAATGGCCACGCCCTCGCCCACGCCCGTCGATCCGGCGGCCTCGCGCTCCAAGAGACCTTCCAGCGTTGCGTCGGCGTCGACGCCAAGGACGCGCGCGGCGACGTCAGCGACGAGCGAAAGCGCTTGGCGCTTGCCAGGCGCACCGGCGCGCAACGCCACCGCCCCCGGGTCCAGAAGGTCGCCAATGGTCATGGACTTCTAACGCTCGCTCGTTGTCGACCGCCTTGGCGCCGTCGCCGCAGATCCGCCGACGGCGCCACCGGCCGTGACACGGTCCGGTTAGCTCGCGGTAGACCCGTGCCCGTTCAGCGACTTCGTGCGTTCGGGATCGATCCAGCCGATATTTCCGTCTGGACGCCTATAGACCACGGACAATCCGCCGTGGGCGGCGTTCCTAAACACGATTGCCGGGTAGCCGGTCAAGTCCAGTTCCATGACAGCCATGGAAACGGTCATTGTCTTCAAAGCGGCCTGGGTTTCCGCGATGACCATCGCCGCGGGCGCGCCCGTCGGGTGGTCGGCATCCACATCCCAGTCATGATCCTCAGCGTCTTCGGCGTCGGGCGCGCGGAGGACGAACATGGCCGCGTTCTCGACCTGCTTGGCCGTCGCCGCCGGCGAATGGCTCTTGAGGCGTCGCTTATATCGTCGGATCCGCGTGTCGATCTTGGCCAGGGCCGCGTCGAAGGCGGCGTGAGCGTCGCCTCCCGAACCATGGCTGATCAGTTGTTGGCCAGAGGCCAGCTTGACCGAACAATCGACACGGAAGGCGTAACCCTCCTTGCTGACCACGACCTCGGCGGCGCCGCCTCGGTCGAAGTATTTGCCGATGCTTTGGGCGATTTCGTCGGAGACTCGCGCTCGCAGAGCCTCGCCAACGTCGACATGCTTGCCGGAAACTTGGACTTGCATATCGATACAACGCGCCTGTCTCGAACGGGTGTCAAGCGGTCGAAACGGTCCTTAAGGAGCCGTCAGAACAGGCCCGAAAATACGGTCATGAGCTTGCGCACGGCCATGATCACCACATGCGCGCTGACGAACAGCAGTCCCCCGCTGAACAGGGCCATCAGATAGCCCGCCAAGGCCAGGATTCCGTCCCGCTGCAGCAGGGCCAGGGCCAGGACCGCCACCGTCGCGCCGGGCGCCAGGTTGCCCAACGGGATTGGCAGGACGAGCACCAAGGCGAGCAAGGTGCAGACCACGCCGATGGCGCGCTCGCCCATTGGTGCGAACATTGGCCGCAGCCTGGGACGCGTGATCAACTCCATGCTCCGCACGATCGGCGCCAGCCGGCGGAAGAGACCGCGCATGTCATCACGCTTGAGGGGCTTTTCGGTGAGCTTCCTCGGCAGCCAGGGATGATCGGCGCCCATGGCGATCTGCGGCGCCAGCAAGAGAATGGGCAGTGACAGGATCGTCGACGACCCCGGCGGCAACGGCAGGGTGTTCAGCAGGCCGAAGACCAGCAGCATGGCGCCGAAGGCTCGGCTGTCGAACGCGTCCAGCATCTCGCCGACGGTCAGGGTCGGACGCTGGTCCTCGCCGAACCCCTCGATCACGTCCGCCAGGCTCTTCTCGCTCATCGGATCCTCGTCACGCCCGCACGGGAACGCGCGGGAGCCGATCAGGCCGCGCGGCCGACAGGCGCGGGCGGTGTTCAAGCCTCATATAGGAGGGCTCAGGCCATTTCCTTCATCAGGCGTCGACGTTCAACCGATGACGGGATGCGCATGGCCTCGCGATATTTGGCGACCGTACGGCGGGCGATGTCGACGCCAGCGGCCTTCAAGATCTCCACGATGCGGTCATCCGAATGGACGTCCGCCTCGGTCTTCTCCGCATCGACCAGGCCCTTGATCTTGTGCCGGACGCTGGCGGCGGAATGGGCCTCGCCCCCTTCCGAGGACTGAATGGCCGAGGTGAAGAAGAATTTCAGCTCGAACACGCCGCGGGGCGTAGCGATGTACTTGTTCGAGGTGACGCGGCTGACGGTGCTCTCGTGCATGCCGATCGCGTCGGCGACCGTCTTCAGGTTCAGAGGGCGCAGGTGTTCGACACCATAGGCCAGGAAGCCGTCCTGCTGGCGCACGATCTCGCTGGAGACTTTCAGGATCGTCTTGGCGCGCTGATCCAGGCTCTTCACTAGCCAGTTCGCCGACGCCATGCAGTCGGCGACGAACGTTTTCTCCTGGTCGCTGCGCGCGCCCTTGGCGACACGGGCGTGATAGCGCTGGTCGACCAGCACGCGCGGCAGGGTGTCGGTGTTCAGCTCGACATGCCACATGCCGCCCAGACCCTCGCGGACCATAACGTCGGGCACCAGGGTCTCGGCCGGCTCGCTGTGATAGGCCGCGCCGGGACGAGGATTGAGCGCTCGGACCTCGGCGATCATCTCGCGCAGGTCCTCGTCGTCGACGCCGCACACCCGCCGCAGACCCGCCAGGTCGCGCTTGGCCAGCAGCTCGAGGTGGTCGAGCATCGCCGCCATGGCCGGGTCGTAGCGGTTCAGGTCCTTCAGTTGCAGCGCCAGGCACTCGCGGACGTCGCGGGCGAAGACTCCAGCCGGCTCGAAGCCTTGAAGAACGGTGAGAACCCCCTCGACCATATCCAGCGGGCAGCCGAGGCGAGCGGCCAGCTCGATCACGTCGAGGCGCAGGTACCCGCCCTCGTCCACCGCGTCGATCAGGATCTCGGCGATGGCGTTGTGGGCCGGCGACAGGGCCGCTTGCACGAGCTGCGCCCGCAGGTGGGACGAAAGGGTCGGAACGTCGACCAGAACGCTCTCATAGCCCTCGTCGCCGTCAAAGGATCCGCCGGAGCCGGCGCGCGACCAGTCGATTTGACCGCCGGCATGCTCAGCCTCCGCGCCGTCGCCGGTGGCGCGCTCGCCCGGTGAGACATCCTCGGCGGGCGCGTCCATCTCATGCCCGGCGGCCGTGTCGGCCACGACGTCGACTTGGGTCAGGCTGGGGTCGCGCTCCACCGCCCCGTCGGAGGCGGGCTCGGCCTCGCCTTCATCGCGCAGCAATAGCGGATTGCGTTCGAGCTCGGCCTCGACGAAGGCGTCGAGCTCGATGTTCGACAGCTGCAGCAGCTTGATCGCCTGCTGCAGCTGGGGGGTGATGACGAGGCCCTGGCCTTGCCGGAGCTCAAGTCTGTGGCTGAGCGCCAATGCGCCCTCCTGACGAACGAACCAATCTCGACCGTCATTGAAGGGCTGGTTTGGTTAACGGCTTGCGAACGCCTGCAAATATCGGGCCGGTGCGACCTTCCGCCTCGGGAAAATATCATGCCAGAGGGTAAGGCTCTGCTTTGAAAGAGCTTCTTACGCTCAAAGGACCCCTTGAGAGGCCATTTTGGACGCTCGAGGCTTCTATCAGGCGCCCAACCTGGGTTCGGAGAAGCTGTCGCCCAGATAGACCCGCTTAACTTCCGGGTTATCGACGATCTCACGCGGCGAGCCTTCGAACAGCACCTCGCCCGCGTGGATGATCGAGGCCCGGTCGATGATGTCGAGCGTCTCGCGCACGTTGTGGTCGGTGATCAGGATGCCGATCCCACGGCTTTTCAGATAGCCGATCACCTCGCGGATGTCGGCGATCGCCAGGGGGTCGATACCGGCGAACGGCTCGTCCAGCAGCATGAACGACGGCTCGCTGGCCAAGGCCCGGGCGATTTCGACGCGACGACGCTCGCCGCCCGACAGCG
Organism: Caulobacter sp. X; assembly: GCF_002742635.1. Taxonomy (NCBI): domain Bacteria; kingdom Pseudomonadati; phylum Pseudomonadota; class Alphaproteobacteria; order Caulobacterales; family Caulobacteraceae; genus Caulobacter; species Caulobacter sp. X. The sequence continues at coordinate 2,264,496 of NZ_PEGF01000001.1, forward strand.
CGACGGCCGGCGACTTGCGGATATGGGTGATGCGCAGCTCTTCCAGAATGCTGGTCACCTGCTCACGCGCCTTGCGGGCGTCCTTCTGGCGCATCTCGACCACCGCCATGACGTTCTGCTCGACCGTCATGCCGCGGAAGATCGAGGCTTCCTGCGGCAGATAGCCCACGCCCAGGCGGGCGCGCTGGAACATCGGCTGGGCGGTGATGTTCTCGCCGTCCAGATAGATCGCGCCATAGTCGGCGGCGATCAGGCCCGTGACCATGTAGAAGCAGGTCGTCTTGCCGGCGCCGTTCGGACCCAGCAGGCCCGCGACTTCACCGCGCTTGAGGCGCAGGGAGACGTTCTTGACGACGGGACGGTCGCCGAACGACTTGCCAACGGAATCGACGAAGAGGCCGTCCATCTCGGCGGAGGTCAGGGTCATGAAACGATCCTAGCGCTGGGCCGGCTGGTCGGACGCGGCGGGCGCGTCAGTCTTCTTGCTGTCGTCCTGATAGAACACCGCGCGGACCCGACGCGGAGCGCTGCGCCCCTTGGCGCTGGACTCCAGCTTGGCGTCGTTGGTCTTGGTGTTGACCGTCAGGCGGTCGCCCCGCGCCACGTCCTTGCCCTTGGTCAGGATGACGTCACCGGTCAGGACCGCGATGTTGTCGCTGAACGTGTAGACCGCGCGGTCGCCGCGAGCCTTCTGGTTCTCGCTGACGACATAAACGTCGCCCTCGGCTTCCAGGCGCTGGGCGTTGCCGCAACCGTTCTCGGAGCCCGCGCGCTTGGCGCTGTACACCGTCACCTGCTGAGCGCGCATCCGCGAGCGGTCCTGCAGGATCTCGACGTTGCCGCGGAAGATGGTGATGCACTTGCTGTTGATCGTTTCCTGCTGATCAGCGGACACGTCGATCGGCGCGCTCGAGTCGCCTTGTTGGGCATGAGCCGCAACGGCTCCAAACCCAGACAGGACCAACGCGGTCGCCGCAGCAGCCGTCCATCGCTTCATCAGAACCATGTCCTCATCCGTCGCGGCCGCGTCAGCGAACCTGCGCCATTTACGTTCTTTACTGCCGTTCTAGCCGCGCGCGAACCCCGCCCCGGAAAACGATGCGGTCGCCCTTGTCATATACGGAGTAGGCGCGCGATTGCACCTGTCCGCTGGGCCCTTCGCCGTTAAGCGTGCTTTCGCCGGTCACATCGCCCGTGCGCGTATCGACGAAAGATTCCTCCGAGGCGAAGCGATAGCCCGTGCCATCGTCCAGCCGCACATCGTCCTTCAGGGTCAGTCCGAAGTCATCCTGACGATAAACGCCGCTCTTGGCGGTCATTCGCGTGGGCGTCGGGGATCCGAGATCCAGGGTCAGGGCCGGCTCATCCAGCAGGATCCGTCGCGGATCGGCGTCGTCGCGTATGGCCGAGCGCGCGGTGATCATGAAGCTGCGGCCGTCCGTCGACTGGCCGTAGAAGCGCGGCGTGATCAGGCGGATTTCGGTCTTGGCCTCGACGGGCGGATGGGTGGCCGCCATGTAGGTGCGCCAACCGACCTGCGAAACCACCACCAGCAATAGAGCCCCAATCGCGATCGGCAGGATGATGCGCGCCATCAGTACGCGGCGCGAGCGGCGGCGCCAGCGCGCGAGATCGGCGCTGATGGCTCGTCCGGTCATGACCGCGGCTGGCTGCATCGTCCGTCCGTCAGCTGTGCGCGAAGATGTCGACGTCCTCCCAACCGGCCAGATCGAGCGAAGCGCGGTGGGGAAGATAATCGAAGGCGGCCTGGGCCAGGGCCATGCGGCCCTCGCGCTCGAGCATGGCGTTGAGCTTCTCGCGCAACGCATGCAGGTGCAGCACGTCCGAGGCCGCATAGGCGACCTGGTCGGCGCTCAGCGAGGGCGAGCCCCAGTCCGAAGACTGCTGCGCCTTCGAAAGCTCCACGCCCAGCAGTTCGCGCGTCACGTCCTTCAGGCCGTGGCGATCGGTGTAGGTGCGGGCCAGCTTCGAGGCGATCTTGGTGCAATAGACAGGCGCGGTCACGACTCCCAGATGGAGTTCGAACATGGCGATATCAAAGCGGCCGAAGTGAAAAAGCTTCAGGACGGTCGGATCGGTCAGCAGGGCCTTCAGATTCGGACAGTCGTAACCCGGCCGACTCAGGCGCACGACATGGGCGTCGCCGTCGCCGGACGACAGTTGCACCACGCATAGAGGGTCACGCCCCAGGCGCAGGCCCATGGTCTCCGAATCAATCGCGACGATGCTCGCGCCCGCGAACACGCCATTGGGCAGGTCGCCCTCGTGAACGAAATTGGCCAAGTCTCAGAAATCTCCGGCGAGAGCCGCGCGCGCGACGCGTTCGACCACGCGCCCGACATAGGCGCGCGTTACATATACTCACGATGAATGGGATATCTATCCGCCCAGATTTTCGATTATGGGAGGATTTTGGCGCCACCCCTCGCTTCTCTGAAGAAGCTGAACAAGGGGTGGTGCCCAGGAGAGGACTCGAACCTCCACGACCTTTCGGTCACTGGCACCTGAAGCCAGCGCGTCTACCAATTCCGCCACCTGGGCCCGCGGTAGCAACCGGTTAGGTCGCCGCGAGGCCGGGACGTTTAGGGAAAGCGTTCGGCCGCGTCAACAGCGAAAAAACGACAAATCGTGATTTCGTTGCGTCGCCGCGCTCGGTCGTCTAATTCCCGCGTCATCGCATGCGACGAGGAATGAAGATGCAGGGTCTTGTCACGGTGTTCGGCGGCTCCGGTTTTGTGGGCGGCCAGGTCGTGCGGGCGCTCGCCAAGGCGGGCTACCGGGTGCGGGTGGCCGTGCGCCAGCCGAACCTCGCCTATCGCATGCGCATGCTGGGCGATGTCGGCCAGATCGAGGTGGTCCAGGCCAATGTCCGCGTGCCGAGCTCGGTGGCGCGCGCGCTGGACGGCGCCGAGGCCTGCGTGAACCTGGTGGGCGTGCTCTGGGAGAGCGGCCGCCAGAAGTTCCAGTCGGTCCACGCCATGGGCGCGCGCAATGTCGCCGAAGCCGCCGCCAAGGCCGGGGTGAAGCGCTTGGTCCACGTCAGCGCGATCGGGGCGGACATCAACGCCGCGGCCAAGTACGCCCGCTCGAAGGGCGAGGGCGAAGCCATCGTCCGCGCCGCCTTCTCGGGCGCGACGATCGTGCGCCCCTCGATCGTGTTCGGCCCCGAGGACGATTTCTTCAACCGCTTCGCCCAGATGGCCGCCCTGGCGCCGGTGATGCCGCTGGTCGGCGGCGACACGAAGTTCCAGCCGGTGTTTGTCGGCGACGTGGCCGCGGTGATCGCCAAGGCCGTAGCCAGCCCGGCCGCCGTCGGCGTGACCTATGAGCTGGGCGGTCCGACCGTCTACACGATGCGCGAGATCCTCGAGCTGATCCTGACCGAGACGGGCCGCAATCGTCCGCTGCTCCCCGTGCCGTGGCCGCTAGCCGGCCTGATCGGAACGCTGGGCGACCTGCAAGCCTCGATCCTGCCGCTGGCCCCGCCGCTGACGACGGATCAGGTCGAGATGCTGAAGAACGACAACGTCGCCGCCCACGGCCTGCCGGGCCTCGCCGAGGCCGGCGTCGCCGCGACCGCCGTCGAAGCCGTGGTCCCGACCTATCTCTATCGCTATCGCAAGGGCGGCCAGTACGCCGAGACCCCGGCGGGCGCGTTCTAGACTCTAAGGCCGAGACAAAAGAAAGGGCGGGCGCCGCGCGGCGCCCGCCCTTTTTGTTTCCGGAAAAGCCTGCCCTAGTGGCGCAGGTAAAGCACCGCCAGGCCGCCCAGGCCGACGACGATCCGCCACCAGGCGAAGGGCGCGAAGCCCCGCTTGCCGACGAAGTCCAGCATGTACTTCACGACCACCAGGCCCGATAGGAACGAGACGACGAAGCCGATGGCGACGATGCTGACGTGGCCGGCGTCCAGAGCGTCGCGGTTCTTGTAGACGTCGAGGACGAAGGCCCCGACCATGATCGGGATCGCCATGAAGAAGCTGAATTCGGCGGCCGCGCGCCGTTCGATGCCGAACAGCATCGACCCGACGATCGTCGAGCCCGAGCGCGACACGCCTGGCACAAGCGACAGGCACTGGAAGAGGCCCACGATCAGCGCCTTGTGCAGCGGAAGCGCCATGGCGTCGTGATCGACGGCCGGCGGGGCCTTCTTGTCGATGACCAGCAGGATCACCCCGCCGATCAGCAGCGACCAGCAGATCAGCAAGGGGCTCTCGAACAGCAGCGTCTTGATCACGTCGTGCAGCAGCAGACCCGCCGCGAAGGCCGGGATGACCGCGATGATGACGCTGAGCGCGAACCGCCGCGCTTCGGGTCGGGTCGGCAGGCCGATGACCACGTTCCAGAGCCTTTGGAAGTAGAGCGCCACGACCGCCAGGATCGCGCCTAGCTGGATCAGGACGATGAAGGTGTCCCAGGACGGATCCTTCAGCCCCATGGCCGTCTTGGTCAGCAGCAGATGGCCGGTCGACGAGACGGGAATGAACTCCGTCAGGCCTTCGACCAGACCCAGGATAATGGCGCTCAACCAGTCAGGCATGCTTCGGCTCCAAGTAAGCGTCCGGCGTGCGCCCGACACGGTAAACAGGTCGTAAATCCACAAAGTAGACTATTTTTCAGGTCAGATGCGACTTGGTCTCAAAATCCCCACCTTCCCCAGGGATATATAAGTCTATATTTTTGACCAACACATTCTTATTGCCCTAAAGAGTCCGTAAGACGCCCGCCAGAGCAATTTTTCTCCCGCCAGGGATGACGAGGGAAGTCGCATGGCCGAGCGCATGCTGAAATTCATCACGGTGCCCCGCAAGACGCCCGAAAAGCGCGCGGCCGCCGAACGTTCCGGCGACTTCCACGAGATCTACGCCGACTTCATCGACGCCAAGGCGACTGAGCAGGCCTCGCGCTGCTCGCAGTGCGGCGTGCCCTTCTGTCAGACCCACTGCCCCCTGCACAACAACATCCCCGACTGGCTGCGGATGACGGCCGAGGGCCGCCTGGAAGAAGCCTACGCCCTGTCGCAGGCGACCAATTCCATGCCGGAAGTCTGCGGCAGGATTTGCCCGCAAGATCGCCTGTGCGAAGGCAACTGCGTGATAGAGCAGTCGGGTCACGGCACCGTGACGATCGGCTCGGTCGAGCGCTACCTGACCGACAAGGCCTGGGAGAACGGCTGGGTGAAGCCGCTCGCGGCCGGCGAGCCGCGCGGCCGGTCGGTCGGCGTGATCGGCGCGGGCCCCGCGGGCCTGGCTGCGGCCGAGAAGCTGCGCGAAGCCGGCTACGATGTCACCGTCTATGACCGCCACGACCGCGCCGGCGGCCTGCTGATCTACGGCATCCCCGGCTTCAAGCTGGAGAAGGACGTCGTCGAGCGCCGCACGAAGCGCCTGGCCGATGGCGGTGTCGTGTTCAAGCTGGGCTTCGAGGTCGGCAAGGACGCCACCCTGGAAGAGCTGCGCGAGAAGCACGACGCGGTGCTGATCGCCGTCGGCGTCTACGCCGCGCGCGACCTGACCGTGCCCGGCGGCGGCAGCAAAGGCGTCGTGCCCGCGCTGGACTACCTCATCACCTCCAACCGGCTGTCGCTGGGCGACAGCGTGCCGGCCTACGACTCCGGCGAGCTGAACGCCGAGGGCAAGGACGTCGTCGTGGTCGGCGGTGGCGACACCGCCATGGACTGCGTGCGCACGGCCATCCGTCAGGGCGCGGCCTCGGTCACCTGCCTCTATCGCCGCGACAAGGCCAACATGCCCGGCTCGATGCGCGAAGTGGCCAACGCCGAGGAAGAAGGCGTCACCTTCGAATGGCTGGCCGCCCCGCGCGCCCTGTCGGGCGAGGCCGAGGCCGTCACGGGCGTGCGCGCCATCCGCATGCGCCTGGGCGCGCCGGACGCCTCGGGCCGCCAGAGCCCTGAGGAAATCCCCGGCGGCGACTTCGATCGCCCGGCCCAGCTGGTCGTGAAGGCCTTGGGCTTCGAGCCCGAGAACCTGCCCGAACTGTGGTCGGCGCCGGACCTCAAGGTGACCCGCTGGGGCACCGTGAAGGCCGACGTCCGCAACCAGATGACCAATCTCGACGGCGTGTTCGCCGCCGGCGACATCGTGCGCGGCGCCTCGCTGGTCGTCTGGGCGATCAAGGACGGCCGCGACGCCGCAGACGCCATCCACCGCTACCTGCAGGCCAAGGTCGGCGCGCCCGCGCTGATCGCGGCGGAATAAGAGAGAGGAACCAAGACCATGACCGCGATGGACCTCTATCTGAAGAACCGCCAGACCCTGATCGACGGCCACGCCTATGATCCGTCGACCGAGCGCGACGCCTGCGGCGTGGGCCTGGTCTGCGCCATCGACGGCCAGCCGCGTCGCGAGGTCGTCGAGCTGGCGATCAAGGCCCTGAAGGCCCTCTGGCACCGGGGCGCGGTCGACGCCGACGGCAAGACCGGCGACGGCGCGGGCATCCTGGTCAGCGTCCCGCAGGACTTCTTCGTCGATCAGGTGCGCCGCACCGGCCACGCCCTGCGTCCGGGGCCGATCGCCGTCGGCCAAGTGTTCCTGCCGCGCACAGACCTGGGCGCCCAGGAGACCTGCCGCACGATCGTCGAGGCGGAAGCCCTGCGCTTCGGCTTCTACATCTACGGCTGGCGCCAGGTGCCGGTGAACACCGCCGTGATCGGCGAGAAGGCCAACGCCACGCGTCCGGAAATCGAGCAAATCATGCTGGCCGGTCCGGCCGGCCTTGAAGGCGAGGCGCTGGAACGCGCCCTGTTCCTGTGCCGCAAGCGCATCGAAAAGCGCGTCCACAGCCAGAACATCACCGACTTCTACATCTGCTCGTTCTCAGCCAAGTCCTTGATCTACAAGGGCATGTTCCTGGCCGAACACATCGACGAGTTCTATCCCGACCTGAAGGACGAACGCTTCGCCGCGGCGGTGGCGATCTTCCACCAGCGCTACTCGACCAACACCTTCCCGCAGTGGCGCCTGGCCCAGCCCTTCCGAATGCTCGCCCACAACGGCGAGATCAACACGATCAAGGGCAACATCAACTGGATGAAGTCCCACGAGATCAAGATGGCCGCCCAGGCCTTCGGCGAGTTCGGGGACGACGTGAAGCCGGTGATCCAGCCGGGCGGCTCCGACAGCGCCAACCTCGACAACACCTTCGAGGTGCTGGTGCGCGCCGGCCGCGACGCGCCGATGGCCAAGGCCCTGCTGGTGCCCGAGGCCTCCAACCCGAAGATGAAGGACGCCCACAAGGCGCTCTATTCCTACTGCAACGCCGTGATGGAGCCGTGGGACGGTCCGGCCGCCCTGTGCGCCACCGACGGCCGCTGGGTCGTGGCCGGCAAGGACCGCTCGGGCCTGCGCCCGCTGCGCGTGGCCTATACCGACGATGGCCTGGTGATCATGGGCTCGGAAGCCGGCATGTGCGGCGTCGAGGAAAGCCGCATCACCCGCAAGCTGGCGATCTCGCCGGGCCGGATGATCGCCATCGACCTGGCCGAGGGCCGCCTCTACGGCGAGGACGAGATCATCGACGAACTGGCCGGCCGCCACCCCTACACCGAGTGGCTGGGCAACATGGTCGATCTCGAGAAGGAGATCGGCCCCGGCCCCGAGCCGCGCAAGTACGGCCGCGAGGAGCTGACCCGTCGCCAGGCCGCCGCCGGCTATAGCCTGGAAGACCTGGAGATGATCCTCGCCCCCATGGTCGAGGAGGGCAAGGAAGCCGTCGGCTCGATGGGCGACGACACGCCGCTGGCGGTGCTGTCGGAGAAGTACCGTCCACTCAGCCACTATTTCCGCCAGAACTTCAGCCAGGTGACCAACCCGCCGATCGACCCCCTGCGGGAGACCGGCGTCATGAGCCTGAAGACCCGCTTCAAGAACCTCGGCAACATCCTCGCCCAGGACGCGGCCCAGGCGGACGTCTACGTGCTGGAAAGCCCCGTGCTGACCACCGGCATGTACGAGCGCGTCCATGCGCTGCTCGGCGAGAAGAACGTCGCGGTCATCGACTGCACCATGCCGCTGCCGGCCGCCGAGGCCCGCGCCGGCGACGCCCTGCGCGCCAACCTCGACCGCATCCGCGCCGAAGCCGAGGACGCCGTCCTGCGCGGCTGCGGCGCCATCGTGCTGACCGACGAGAACAGCGCCGCCGACCGCGTGGCGCTGCCGATGATCCTGGCCACCGGCGGCGTCCACGCTCACCTGGTCGCCAAGGGCCTGCGCTCGTACGTCTCGATCATCGTCCGCTCGGCCGAGTGCCTGGACACGCACTATTTCGCGGTGCTGGTCGGCGTCGGCGCCACGGCCGTGAACGCTTACCTGGCCCAGGAAAGCTTCCAGGACCGCCTGGAGCGGGGCCTGGTCGGCGAAAAGACGCTGCGTGACGTCTGCATCAACTTCAAGACGGCCATCGAGGGCGGCCTGCTGAAGATCATCTCCAAGATGGGCATCAGCGTCATCTCCTCGTACCGCGGCGGCTACAACTTCGAAGCCGTCGGCCTGTCGCGGGCCCTGGCCGCCGAGTTCTTCCCCGGCATGCCCTCGCGCATCTCGGGCATCGGCCTAGCCGGCATCGAAAGCAAGGCGGTGGAGCTGCATCGCAAGGCCTGGGGGACGCCCGCCGTCACCCTGCCGGTCGGCGGTCTCTACAAGGCCCGTCGCTCGGGCGAGGCCCACGCCTTCGAAGCCCGCCTGATGCACACCCTGCAGACGGCCTGCGACACCGGCGACTACGAGCTCTATCGCCGCTGGTCCAACGGCCTGCGGACCCAGAAGCCGATCCAGCTGCGCGACCTCCTGGACTGGCGCTCGGACCGCAACCCGATCTCGACCGACGACGTCGAGAGCGTGAACGAGATCCGCAAGCGCTTCGTCACGCCCGGCATGAGCCTGGGGGCCCTCAGCCCCGAGGCCCACGGCGCCCTGAACATCGCCATGAACCGCATCGGCGCCCGCTCGGTCTCGGGCGAGGGCGGCGAGGACAGCGCGCGCTACAAACCGCTGCCCAACGGCGACAACCCCAACAGCGCCATCAAGCAGGTGGCGTCAGGCCGCTTCGGCGTCACGGCCGAGTACCTGAACCAGTGCGTCGAGCTGGAGATCAAGGTCGCCCAGGGCGCCAAGCCCGGCGAGGGCGGCCAACTGCCCGGCTTCAAGGTCACCGAGATGATCGCCCGCCTGCGTCACTCGACGCCGGGCGTGATGCTGATCAGCCCGCCGCCGCACCACGACATCTACTCGATCGAGGACCTGGCCCAGCTCATCTACGACCTGAAGCAGATCAACCCGATCGCCCGGGTCACGGTGAAGCTGGTGGCCGCCACCGGCATCGGCGCGATCGCGGCCGGCGTCGCCAAGGCGAAAGCGGACGTGATCCTGGTCGCCGGCGGCGTCGGCGGCACCGGCGCCTCACCCCAGACCTCGGTGAAGTACGCCGGCGGTCCTTGGGAGATGGGCCTGTCGGAAGCCAACCAGGTGCTGACCCTGAACAACCTGCGCCACTCCGTCGTCCTGCGGGCCGACGGCGGCATGCGCACCGGCCGCGACATCGTCATCGCCGCCATGATGGGCGCCGAGGAGTTCGGCATCGGCACCGCCTCGCTGGTGGCCATGGGCTGCATCATGGTGCGCCAGTGCCACTCGAACACCTGCCCGGTCGGCGTCTGCACCCAGGACGAGGCCCTGCGCGCCAAGTTCACCGGCACGCCGGACAAGGTCATCAACCTGTTCACGTTCATCGCCGAAGAGGTGCGCGAGATCCTGGCCGGCCTGGGCTTCAAGAGCCTGCAGGAAATCGTCGGCCGCACGGACCTGCTCGCCCAGGTGAGCCGCGGCGGCGAGCACCTCGACGACCTCGACCTCAACCCGCTGCTGGTCCGCGCCGATCCAGGCGCGAACAAGCCGTACTGCACGGTCGAGGGCCGCAACGCGGTGCCGGACACGCTGGACGCCCAGATTGTCCGCGACGCCGCCCCGCTGCTGGAGCGTGGCGAGAAGATGCAGCTGACCTACACGGTCCGCAGCACCGCTCGCACCATCGGCACGCGCACCTCCAGCCACATCGTCCGCAAGTTCGGCATGAAGGGCCTGCCCTCGGGCCACCTGACGGTCCAGCTCAAGGGCTCGGCCGGCCAGAGCCTGGGCGCCTTCGCCGTCCAGGGCCTGCGCATCGAGCTGACCGGCGAGGCCAACGACTATGTCGGCAAGGGCCTGTCGGGCGCGACGATCGTGATCAAGCCCGCACGCGGCCTCGCGGCGCCGGAGACCAACGCCCTGATCGGCAACACCGTGCTGTTCGGCGCCACTTCGGGCCGGCTGTTCGCGGCGGGTCAGGCCGGTGAGCGCTTCGCGGTCCGTAACTCGGGCGCCGTCACGGTGGTCGAGGGCTGCGGCGCCAACGGCTGCGAGTATATGACTGGCGGCCAGGTGGTGATCCTGGGCCCGACGGGGAACAACTTCGGGGCCGGCATGACCGGCGGCATGGCCTTCGTGCTCGACCAGCACGATCGCTTCCAGGCCAACATCAACCCGGACAGCATCCTCGTTCAGCGCCTGGCCTCGCCCTATTGGGAAGGCGTGCTGCGCTCGCTGATCGCCGAGCACGCCCGCGAGACCGACTCGGTGTTCGCCGCGACCCTGCTGCGCGACTGGGACCGCGTCCGCGACCAGTTCTGGCAGGTCTGCCCGAAAGAGATGGTCAATCGCCTACCCCAGCCTCTGGCGGCGGAAGAGGCGGTTCACCAACGCGCCTGATCGTTGAAGACTTGAAGACCCGAGCCGCCGCGAGAGTCTGATCGCTCTCGCGGCGGTTCTCGTTTCAGCGCGGCGCGCGAAGCCCGGCGGCTTCCAGCGTCTTCAAGCCTTCGAGGGTGCGGGCGAACGGCGCCTGGGAGATGGTCACTGATCCCGCGCGGGGCCGGTCGAGATCGATGATCAGCGTGACCGCCAGGGAGACCAGGATAAACAGCGCCAGCGACGCCACCATGTGCCGCCGCCCCGCCGAGGCCATCCCGTAGCCCAGCATCGCCGCCGCGACCAAGGCGTAGACAATCAGGGAACGGAGGATGGCGTCCGGCACGTGGGCCTCCAGCGCCGCCTGGCGTGAGGCGGCCAAATCGAACAGCTCATTGGTGGTCTGCAGAATCGGCGGATTGATCGTGGCGGTCGGTGCCGCGCGCAGGGCCGGAATCAGATCCGCCCAGAGCCGCGCCTGCAGAGCGTCGGTTTCGGCGCTGGCGGCGGCCAGCTTGCGCGCGTCCTCGCCCGCCGAGAAGAAATCTTGTCGCGCCTGGCCATAGGCCACGACGCCCTGGCTCAGCCGGCCGCGGTACGGCTCGTCCAGCGCCTGGACCCGCAGATAGGTGGTCGACAGCGCGTTGGCCTCGGCCAGGACCAGCGCCCGGCGCGCCTCGTAGCGATCGGACGCCATCGAGAAGGTGAAGGCGATCAGCAGGCCCAGCAGCGCCAGCGCCGCCGACAGCAGGTGCCCAGCGCCCGCGGTCTCATCGCGCGCGCCTATGCGCTGACCGCTGCGGTAGCCGATTTCCTGCGACAGCAGGAGAGCGGCGGCCAAGGCCGCTCCCAAAAACGGCAGCGGCAAGGCGGACAGGTTGAGCATAACGACCTCCGACCCATGTTGTGCGAACTACAGGTCAAGCTTGAGCATCTGGCAAGCGCTGGCCGACGTAGCTAGGTCCTTGCGTACGGAGCGTTGAACCCGCGTTATGCGGCGAGCTGAACGAACGGAGCCGTCCGACATTCCATGTCCATGCGCGCCTTCGCCCACCTGCTCGACCGGCTGTCCCTGACCAGTTCGCGCAACGCCAAGCTGACCCTGATCGAGGACCATCTGCGCCAGACGCCAGACCCGGATCGCGGCTACGCCCTGGCGGCGCTGACGGGGGCGCTGTCGTTCAACGCCGCCAAGCCGACCTTCATCCGCAAGGCCGTCGAGGCTCGGATGGACGCCCAGCTGTTCGGCTGGTCCTACGACTATGTCGGCGACCTGGCCGAAACCGTGGCCCTGGTCTGGCCCGCGAAACCGGGGGCCAACCGTCCGCCGGAGCTCTCCGAGGTGATCGACGCCCTGCACTCTGCGTCTCGCGCCCAGGTCCAGCGGCTGATCGAGGGCTGGCTCGACGCTCTGGATCCGGACGGCCGCTGGGCGCTGCTCAAGCTGATGACGGGCGGCCTGCGGGTCGGCGTCTCCTCGCGGCTCGCCAAGCAGGCTTGCGCCAATTTCGGCGGCGTCGAGATCGGCGAGATCGAGGAGGTCTGGCACGCGATGGAGCCGCCCTATGGCGACCTCTTCGCCTGGCTGGAAGGGCGCTCGGAACGGCCCTCGCCCGACGCCCCCGGTCGCTTCCGGCCGGTGATGCTGGCCCAGCCGATCGACGAGGCCGTCGATTTCGCCAAGCTCGACCCGGCCGACTATGTCGCCGAATGGAAGTGGGACGGCATTCGCGTCCAGGCGGTCAGCGAACGGGGCGAGCGCAGGCTCTACACCCGCACCGGCGACGACATCTCGGCCAGTTTCCCCGATGTGCTCGACGCTCTCGACTTCGAAGGTGCGATCGACGGCGAGTTGCTGGTGCTGCGCGACGGCGCTCTCGCGCCATTCGGCGACCTGCAGCAGCGTCTGAACCGCAAGACCGTGGACAGCAAGCAACTGGCGAACTTTCCAGCCGGAATTAGGGCCTACGACCTGCTGCTGGACGGCGAAGAGGACCTTCGCGCCCTGCCCTTCGTCGAGCGGCGCGCCCGGCTGGAGGCCTTCGTCGGCCGGCTGAAGACCACACGGATCGACCTGTCTCCCCTCCAGCCGTTCGCGAGCTGGGAAGAACTGGCCGCCCTGCGCCTCGATCCGCCCGAAGGCGACGCGCGTCTCTCCGAAGGCCTGATGCTCAAGCGCCGCGACAGCGTGTACGAGCCCGGCCGTCCCAAGGGGCCATGGTTCAAATGGAAGCGCGACCCGCACCTGATCGACGCGGTGCTGATGTACGCCCAGCGCGGCCACGGCAAGCGCTCCAGCTTCTATTCCGACTACACCTTCGGCGTCTGGCGCGAGGACGAGGAGGGGCGGCGCAGCCTGACTCCCGTCGGCAAGGCCTATTTCGGCTTCACGGACGAGGAGCTGAAGCAGATCGACAAGTTCGTCCGCGACCACACGATCGAGCGCTTCGGCCCCGTGCGCTCGGTGCGGGCCGATCTCCAGTTCGGCCTGGTCTTCGAGGTCGCCTTCGAAGGCCTGCAACGCTCGACCCGGCATAAGTCGGGCGTCGCCATGCGCTTTCCGCGCATCAACCGCATCCGCTGGGACAAGCCGTCCCGCGAAGCCGACGAGCTCGCCACGCTGGAAGCCATGCTCGACTAGGCGTTGCGGCGCGAGCGCCTATATAGGCCGCCAAGCGTCGCCTCGACCCATAGCCCGGTCAGCCTTGGGCGTTCGCTGGGAGTCTCGCATGACCCAAGCTTCGGAAGCCGGCGGACTAAGCCGTGGCCTGACCCTCGCCATGGCGGCGGCCACCGGGATCGGCGTCGCCAACATCTACTACAACCAGCCAATGCTGGGTCTGATGCTGCGCGACGTTCCCAGCGGACTGACGGCGATGGTGCCGACCGCCACCCAGCTGGGCTACGCAGCGGGCCTGTTCCTGCTCGTGCCTCTAGGCGACCTGATCGAGCGCCGGCGGCTGATCGTGTTGCAGTTCCTGGCGCTGGCGGCGGCGCTCGTCGCGGCGGCCATCGCGCCGACGGCCGGCCTGATGATCGTCACCTCGCTTTTCGTGGGCGCGGCCTCGACCGTGGCCCAGCAGATCGTGCCGTTCGCCGCCCACCTGTCCTCGCCGGACCGTCGCGGAGCCACGGTCGGCGCGGTGATGGCTGGCCTGCTGTGCGGCATCCTGCTGAGCCGGACGCTGGCCGGCTTCGTCGCCGAGCACGCCGGCTGGCGTGCGATGTTCTGGCTTGGCGCGCCGATGGCCCTGGCCGCCGGCGGCTGGATGGCGCTGAAGTTGCCTCGCAGCCATCCGCAGGCTGGCCTATCGTATGGCGGCTTGCTGGCGTCGCTAGGACGGCTCTGGGGGGAATTCGGATCACTGCGCCTGGCCGTCGCCACTCAAGCTCTGCTTTTCGCCACCTTCACGGCTTTCTGGACCACCCTGGCCTTGCACCTGCAGGAGCCGCGCTTCCACCTCGGCGCCGACGTGGCGGGTCTGTTCGGCGTGATCGGCGCCGTGGGGATCCTGGCCGCGCCCCTGGCGGGCCGCATCGCCGACAAGCGGGGCCCGCGCCCGATCATCGCGCTTGGGGCGGGTCTGGCGCTGATCTCATGGCTGGTGTTCGGCCTGTGCAACGCCATTCCGGGCCTGATCGCCGGCGTCATCCTGCTGGACTTCGCGGTGCAGAGCGCCCTCGTCTCCAACCAGCACGTCGTCTACGCGCTGCGGCCCGAAGCCCGCTCGCGGATCAACACCGTCTTCATGGGCGGCATGTTCCTGGGCGGCGCGGCCGGCTCGGCGGCGGCGGCCTTCGCCTGGAAGAGCGCCGGATGGACCGGCGTCTGCGCCCTGGGCGTAGGCCTGACGGCGGCGGCGACCGTCCTTCAGCTGGTCAACCTGGCTCGCCGCCGCACGCTGAAGGCTGCCTAGGCTCCGAACGACCGGATCGCGTCGATGATCTTCTGCTGGTCGGCCTCGCCCAGATAGGGATGCATCGGCAGGGCCAGCACGGTCTCGGCCTTGGCTTCGGTGACCGGCAGGCCGCCCGCGCCGCGCGGGAAAGCGGCGTAGGGCGCCTGAACGTGCATCGGGACGGGGTAGTAAACCGCCGTCGGAACGCCGTGGGCCTTCAGGTGCGCGGCCAAGCCGTCGCGATCGCGATGCTCGATCACGTACTGGGCCCAGACCGACACCCCGCCCTCGATCACCGCGGGCGTCGAGATCACCGCGCCCTTCAGGCCCTCGGCGTAGCGGTTGGCCACAGCCTGGCGCAGCGCGATCTCCTCGGCGAAGATGGCCAGCTTCTCGATCAGGATCGCGGCCTGGATCGTATCCAGGCGCGAGTTCATGCCGATGCGGGTGTTCAGGTACTTGGGGTCGTGGTCGAAGGTCTTGCCCGCCAGATCAGGACCGACCGCCTTGCCGTGGACGCGGTAACTGTCCATCAGGTCCCATAGCGTGGCGTCGTTGGTCAGCACCGCGCCGCCGTCGCCGTAGCAGCCCAGCGGCTTGGCCGGGAAGAAGCTGGTAGTGGCCACATCGGCCCAGTGCAGCGGATGCTTGCCGTCCAGCGTGCAGCCGAAGCCCTGGGCGCTGTCGGCGATCAGCTTCAGGCCCTCGCGGTCGCAGATCGCCTTGATCGCCGGATAGTCGGCGGGCTGACCGAACAGGTCGACGGCGATGACCACCTTGGGCGTCAGCTTGCCCTCGGCCTTCACCCCGGCGATGGCGGCTTCAAGCTTGGCCGGATCGAGGTTGTAGGTGTCGGGCAGCACGTCCACGAACACCGGCGTGGCTCCGACCCACGGCACGACTTCCGGCGTCGCCGCGAAGGTGAAGGACGGACAGAACACCGCGTCGCCGGGGCCGATGTTCCACGCCATCAGCGGCAGGGCGATCGCGTCGGTGCCGTTCGCGCAGGACAGGGCCAGTTTGGCCTGGCCGAACTCCGCGAGCTTGGCCTCGAACTCCCGCACCTGCGGGCCCATGACATAGGCGCCGCTATCCAGCACCTTGGCGATGGCGGCGTCGATCTTGTCGCGGATCCGGCGTTGCTGCGCGCCGAGGTCGATGAAGGGCATGCTCATGGGCGGCGCTCTTAGTCTTCGTTCATGACGAATTCGAGCCAATTGATGTAACCGACTGTTTCCACTGGCTTGACCCGCCCCTCCGAAGCGGAACCATAGACCAGCCCTGCCGTTGACCTGGACGCGCGGGGGCGCCTATCGAGACCTTCATGCAGACCAAGCCTAGCCCGATCCCGGCCACCACGCCGCTGCCGTCGCTGATGAACGTCAAGGCGGACGAGACCATGTTCGGCCACTTCCTGGATTGGCTGGGCAAGCTGGCCGTCAATCTCGTGGTGGCCGGCCTGATCCTGGCGGTCACCTTCTGGGTCGCGGGCTGGGCGGCGCGGTTCATGCGACGGACGCTCAGCCGCGTACACCGGAGCGCGCCGGACCCCACGCTGGAAAGCTTCAGCGCCTCGCTGGCGCGCTATGCGGTGATCGCGGTCGGCCTTGTGGCCGTGCTGCAGCAGCTGGGCGTTCAGGCCACCTCGATCCTGGCGGTGCTGGGCGCGGCCTCTCTGGCGATCGGCCTGGCGCTGCAAGGGGCGCTGTCGAACGTGGCGGCGGGCGTGATGATCCTGCTGTTCCGGCCCTATCGCGTCGGCGACGTGATCGAGACCGCGACCCGCCAGGGCACGGTCAAGTCGCTGGATTTGCTGTTCACCGAGATCGCCACGCCGGACAACGTCAAGGTGATGATCCCCAACAGCAAGGTGTTCGGGGATGTGATCCTGAACTATTCGACCCACCGTCATCGCCGGGCCGATGTCCTGTTCAAGGTGCCGCTGAAGACCGACCTCATGATGGTGCTCAAGCGTCTGCGCGAGCGCGCCGAGAACGATCCTCGCATCCGCAAGGAGCCCGCGCCGATGATCGAGGTGACCGACCTTTCGGAGGTCTTCGCCCAGGCGGCGATCAGGGTCTGGACCTCCGCGGCCGACTTCGGTCCCGTGAAGACCGATCTGATGCTCTCGGCCCACCTGCTGGCCGAAGACCCCGAGCGCGTCGACCTGCCGGCCCCGCGCCCTTCCAGAGCCACAGACCCCTCTCCCGCCATGCCCGGCGAGGGCGAGCATCACCTGCTGGGCCTGATCAAGACGCGCCGGAAGCGGTCGACGCGGTCCGGGCCGCGCGAGGCTTAAGCGTCAGGCCGCGCCGTGGCAGTCGGTCCATTCCCGCGCGAACTTCAAACTCAAGGCCGCCTCCTCGAACACCACGCGCCGAAGCTGTCCCAGACGCTCGGGCGCGTCGTGGATGATGACGAACGGAAAGCCGTTGTCGGACAGGAAGTCGTGCAGGAAGCGCGAGAACCGATCGGCCTCTTCGGGGCCGGCAAGGCGGACTTCGGTCTCGGCGATATGGGGAACCATGAGCGTGGCCCTCTGTGAGCGGACCACTTTTAACGCGCGAACTCGCCACTGCGAACCAGCTTCGCCATTGCGAAATAAACTGTGATCACTTGATCGCCTCACGGGCGAGCGAAACGCCCGCCCGGAAGCGACACAACGCCTTACAGGATGGACTGTCCCGTCGAGGCCCAGTCCTTCAGGAACTGCTCAAGGCCCTTGTCGGTCAGCGGGTGCTTGTAAAGATCCGTGAACACGGCCGGCGGGATCGTCACCACGTCGGCGCCAACGATGGCGGCTTCCTTGACGTGGCTGGCGTTGCGCACCGACGCGGCCAGGATTTCGGTCTCGTAGCCGTAGTTGTCATAGATCGTGCGGATGTCGCGGATCAGGTCCATGCCGTCGAAGCCGTAGTCGTCCAGGCGACCGATGAACGGCGAGACGAAGGTCGCCCCGGCCTTGGCGGCCAGCAGCGCCTGAGTGGGCGAGAAGCATAGGGTGACGTTGGTCTTGATCTCTTCGTCGGCGAAGGCGGCGCAGGCGATCAGACCGTCGCGCGTCAGCGGGATCTTCACCACGACGTTCGGGGCGATCTTCGCCAGCTTCTGGCCTTCGGCGATCATGGCGTCGGCGGTGGTCGCGGCGACCTCGGCGCTGATCGGGCCTGGGACGATGTCGCAGATCTCGGCGATCACCTCCAGCATCGGCCGGCCCGACTTGGCGATCAGGGTCGGGTTGGTGGTCACGCCGTCGATCAGGCCGGTGGAGGCCAGGTCGGCGATGACCTTGGTGTCGGTGCTGTCGAGGAAGATCTGCATGGTCGCTCGCGCTGGATTTTCTTGGAGAACTCGCCTCGGGTTTATCGCGCGCGCGGGCGGGACGCCAGCCGCTAGACGGTCAGATCCGACGCGATCAGTCGATCCGCCGTACGTTCGACCGCCACGCGCCAGGGTTCCGGCTCGAAGTCGAACATCTCCCGCAACTTGGCGGTGTCGAGCGGTGAACGGGGCGGCCTTGGCGCGGGCTCGGCGAAGGCCGCCTGGGTCGTCGGCTCGATCTGGGCGCGCGCCCGCGGATCGCGATCGATCGCCGTCTTGGCGAAGTCGAAACGGCTGGTCTCGCCGGCGTTGGCGAAGTGAAAGAGGCCGAACGCCGGATCGCCCGACGGCGCGGCCGCCCAGCGCGGCGCGGTCGCGACCAGGAACGCGGCCAGGGCCTCGCCATCGGTCGGCGTCCCGAACTGGTCGGCGACGACCTTCAGAACGTCACGCTCCCGCGCCAGCCGCAGCATGAAGCTGACATAGTTGCGGCCGTAGCGGGAAAAGACCCAGGAGACGCGCAGCACGACCGTGCGGGGATGGGCCCGCACCGCCTGCTCCCCGGCCAGCTTGGAGCGCCCGTAGACATTGATCGGCCGCGCCTCGTCGGTCTCGACATAGGGGCGGTCGGTCCGCCCATCGAACACCGCGTCGGTCGAGAGATGGACGAACGGCAGACCCCGCGCCGCGCAGGCCTCCGCCATCACGCCCGGCGCGGTCGCGTTGACCGCGAAGGCTTCATCGGGCCGAGACTCCGCGGGGTCGACCTGGGTGAAGGCGGCCGTATTGAGGACGAGATCGCAGTCCGCCGCCTCGATCACCTTCCGAATCTGGCTGACGTTCTCAAGATCGCATTCGGCGCGGGACAGGGCGATGATCTCGACCCCATCCCGGGCAGCCGCCCGGACGGCGGTGGCGACCTGCCCGGTCCCGCCGAACTGCAGGATCTTCATTTCAGTTCTGGAACGCGATCGCCGAGCACCTGGGCGACGAAGGCCCGCAGATTGCCGCCCTTGAACAGATAGCCGGGCATGCCGGCGCGGTTACCCGCCTCCACGTCGATGTGGCGATCGCCGATGATCACGGCCTCTTCCGGCTTCAGGTTCCAATCGGCCAGACCCCGCAAGATCATGCCGGGATTAGGCTTGCGGTCCGGATGGTCAGCCACGCGATAGGCCTCGACGATCGCCGCTTCATGGAAGGGGGAATAGTAGAAGGCGTTGATCTGACCGCCCAGCTCGGCCAGTTGGTCCTGCATGGCGTCGTGAAAGCGGTCCATGGCCGCCTCGTCGAAATAGCCGCGGCCGATGCCAGACTGGTTGGTGACGACGAGGACTTTCAAGCCCGCCTTGCTGATCGCCGCCACGGCTTCCCGGGCGCCCTCGATCCAGTCCAGCCGCGCCGGATCGAAGACATAGCCGTGATCGATGTTCAGGACGCCATCGCGGTCCAGGAAAACAGCCTTCAGGGGCGGAAGATCAGAGGCGCCGGTCATGCCTTGAGCAGTACCGCGCGCGAGAGGAATTCGCCAGACCACTGTCTTGGCCTCGACACGGATTGCGCTCTAGAAGGGCGTATCTCCCAGGGGAATTCCTCGATGACGAACGCCTTCGCCGACGCCGCCCGCTTGCGCGACCGCCTCAAGACCTGGGCGACCGAGGCGGCCTACCCACTTTGGTGGACGGTTGGGGCGGACCAAGACAAGGGCGGCTTTTTCGAGAAGCTGGACCTCGAAGGCGCGCCGGTGGACGGTCCGCGTCGCGGTCGGGTCCTGCCGCGCCAGATCTTCTCGTTCTCGATCGCCGGAGAGCTCGGCTGGACAGGGCCCTGGCGAGAAGCGGTGGAACACGGCCTGTCCTTCTACCTCTCCGCCTACCGGCGCCCCGATGGCCTATTCCGGACCCTGATCGGTCCCAACGGCGAGAGCCTGGACGAGACGGCGGAACTCTACGATCAGGCCTTCGCCATGTTCGCCCTGGCGGCTGTCGCGAAAGCGCTTCCAGCCCGGGCCGCCGAAGCCAGGGCGATCGCCATCGAGGTGCGGGAAAAGCTGATCGCGGAGCGCAAGCACCCGATCGCCGGCTTTCACAACTTCAATCCTCCGACCTCGCCGCTGCAGTCGAACCCTCACATGCACCTGTTCGAGGCGATGCTGGCCTGGAACGAGGTCGACGCCGATCCGGCCTGGCGCGCGCTGGCCGACGAGATCGCCGAACTCGCCCTGTCGAAGTTCATCCAGGCCGAAAGCGGCCAGCTTCGCGAATTCTTCGACCTGGACTGGAGCGCGGCGCCAGGCGTCGAAGGTCGTATCTGCGAACCGGGGCACCAGTTCGAGTGGGGCTGGCTGCTGCTGCGCTGGGGCAAGCTCGCAGGCCGGGCCGATGCGACCAAGGCGGCGCTGCGCATGATCGACGACGCCGAAGCCAAGGGCGTCGATCTGGCGCGCGGCGTGGCGATCAACGCCCTGCTCGACGACTTCTCGATCCACGACAACGGCGCGCGCCTGTGGCCGCAGACCGAACGGATCAAGGCCGCGGTGCTCGCCGCCGAGATCACCGGCGAGGCCAGGTACTGGGACATGGCCGCCGCTGGCGCGGAGGGTCTGCTGGCCTACCTGCGCACCCCGGTCCCCGGGTTATGGCGTGACAAATACCAGCCCGACGAGACCTTCGTGGAGGAGCCGGCGCCAGCCAGCTCCTTCTACCACATCGTCCTGGCGATCCTGGAGCTCGACAGGACGATCAGCGCGCGGGCGTAAGCGAGACTATCGCGGGCGGGTGACCAGCAGGGTCGCCGCCCCGATAGCGCGAGCGCGCACCTCGGCCTCCAGCGGGATGACGGCCCCGGCGGCGTAGACGTCGCCGTCCATCTCCAGAACGCCTTCGAGCAGCTGGACCGTGGATGCGGGCAGATCGAAGGTCTGGCCCGCCGAGGCGCGCCGCAGCTCGACGTCGAAGCCGTCCGTGGAGACCAGGGTCTCGGTCCCATTCGGCGAGGCGCTGCGGCGCGAGGCGATCGAGCGTCCCTTGGCCTTGAGACCGTCGACCAGCGTCTTGACCGACTGGCTATCCTTGCGATGACAGACCAGCACGGCGTCCGGTTCCACCACCACGACGATGTCGCTGACGCCGATCACGCCGACATAGGGGCCGGTCGAGCGTACGAGCACGCCCGTCGCGCCATGAAGGTCCACGTCACCAGCACGGGCGTTGCCTTCGCCGTCGCGAACCGAAGCCTCCCAGATCGCGTCCCAGGCTCCGAGGTCGGACCAGGCGAAGGCGGCGGGCACCACGGCGGCCTTCTGGGTCCGCTCCATGACCGCGTAGTCCAGCGAGATCTTCTTGGCCTGAGCGAAGGCCTCCCGATCGAGCCGGCCGATGCCCGCCTCGAGCTCAAGGGCTGCGGCGCAGGCCTTGGCGGCGGCCGCGACGGTCGGCTCGAAGGCCTCGAACTCACCGAGAAGGGTCGCGGCCTTGAAAGCGAAGTTGCCGCTGTTCCACAGATAGCCCTCGAGCAGGTAGCGCTCGGCGGTGGCCTGATCGGGCTTCTCGACGAAGGCGGCGACCGCGCGGACCGAACCGTCCAGCAGCGCCTCCCCAGGACGAATGTATCCGAAGCCGGTGGCGGGGACGGTCGGCTGGACGCCGAACGTGACGATCAGCCCCTGTTCAGCCGCCTGCGCCGCCGCCAGCGCCGCTCGCTCAAAGATCTCTGGCTCGGAAATGTGGTGATCGGCCGCCAGCATCAGCACGACGCCGTCCGGATCCTGCCGCTCGACATAGGCGGCCGCCGCGGCCACGGCGGGCGCGGAATCCCGCGCTTCCGGCTCCACCAGGATCGTGGTCCAGGCGCCGATCTCGGCCGTCTGTTCAGCGACGAAGCCCACCATGGCCTCGCCAGTGACCACCACCACCTCGGCGACGCCCGGGATATCCTTCACCCGCAGCACCGTTTCCTGGAACGAGGAGCGATCGCCGACCAGCTTCAGGAACTGTTTGGGTTGGTCGCTTCTTGAGGCGGGCCACAGACGCGTGCCCGAACCGCCACATAGGATTACCGGATAGATCGCAGCCAAGACTTATATCCCCACACCTTAGTCTTTCGCCTCTGATAGGGCGTTGTTGCGACGGGTGCTTAAAGGGAAAGCCGCCAGTAACGAAGAGTTTTCGTCAGCCTGGAACGCCAGCGTGCAGTTCGGCCAGCCAGGCGTCGGCCGTGGCGTCGGACGGCATCCGCCAATCGCCGCGCGGAGACAGGGCGCCGCCGGATGAAATCTTAGGCCCGTTCGGCACGGCCGAACGCTTGAACTGATTGGCGAAGAAGCGTTTCAGGAACAGTTCCAGCCAGCGCTTGATCTCGGATAGGTCGTAGGCGCGACGGGCGTTTTCCGGCAGTCCCACCGGCCAGCCGCCCCTGTCTATGTCATGCCAAGCGCTCCAGGCCAGGAAGGCGATCTTGGACGGCGCCATGCCATAACGCGTCATATAGTAGAGGTTGAAGTCCTGCAGGGCGTAGGGACCGACAAAGCTCTCGGTCGCCTGCACCTCTTCACCGGGGACCAGCTCCGGCGAGATTTCGGTGGCCAGGATGTCCTCCAGCAGCGCCGTCGTGCTGGCGTCGACATCGCCGGAGTGAGCCACGAAGCGGATCAGGTGCTGGATCAGCGTCTTGGGCGCCCCGCAATTGGGGTTGTAGTGGCTCATATGATCGCCGACGCCATAGGTGCACCAGCCCAAGGCCAGCTCCGACAGGTCGCCCGTGCCGACGACCAGCGCGGCGTTGTGGTTCGCCAGTCTGAACAGGTAGTCGGTGCGCAGACCCGCCTGCACGTTCTCGAATGTCACGTCATAGACCGCCTCGCCCCGGCCAAACGGGTGGTCTAGATCCTTCAGCATCTGGGTCGCGGCCGGGCGGATGTCGAGCTCGGCGGCGGTCACGCCCATGGCCTTCATCAGCGCCCAGGCGTTCAACTTTGTCCGGTCGGACGTCGCGAAACCCGGCAGCGTGTAGGCCAGGATGTTTTCGCGCGGCAGCGAGAGCTGATCGACGGCCTTGGCGGCCACCAGCAGCGCCTGGGTGGAGTCGAGGCCGCCCGAGATGCCGATCACCAGCTTCTTGAGACCCGAAGCCTCCAGACGGCGCGCCAGGCCCTGGACCTGGATGTTGTAGGCCTCGTAGCAGTTCTCGCGCAGCTTGGCGGGATCGGACGGCGTGAACGGGAAACGCTCGACGCCGCGCGCCAGGGTCAGGTCACCGGCGGGCGCGTGGAAATCGAACGGGATCACTCGGAACGGAACCTTGGGCGGAGCCAGGGCGATGGAGTCGCCGAAGCTGCCGACCCGCATCCGCTCCTGCCGGATCCGCTCGACGTCGACGTCGGCGAAGGTCCACGCCGGCCCGGTGGAGAACCGCGTGGTCTCGGCCAGCAGCTGGCCCATCTCGTGGATGTCGACATGGCCGTCCCAGGCCAGGTCCGTGGAGCTCTCGCCCGCCCCAGCGGCGGAATAGACATAGGCCGCGATCGCCCGCGACGACTGGCTGGCGCACAGCAGGCGGCGGGTCTCGGACTTGCCGATGGTGATGTTGCTGGCGGACAGGTTCAGCAGGATCTCGGCGCCGGCCAGGGCCTGAGCCGTGCTGGGCGGATTGGGCGTCCAGACGTCCTCGCAGATCTCGACGCCGACGGTGAACGGCGTGGCGCCGCTGGCGCGGAACAGGACGTCGGTCCCGAACGGAACAGACTGGCCTGCGAGGTTCAGGGTCTTGCCGGCAACGCCCGCGCCCGGCGTGAACCAGCGGCGCTCGTAGAACTCGCGGTAGTTGGGAAGAAAGCTCTTCGGGACGACGCCCAGCACCTTACCGCCTTGGATCGCGACGGCCGTATTGTAGAGGCGGCCGGCATCGCGCAGCGGCGCGCCCACGACCATCATCGGCGAGAGCGCGCGGCTCTCCTCGGCCAAGGTCGCGATCGCGGCCTCGACGGCGTCCAGCAGCACCTCCTGCTGCAGCAGGTCATCGATCGTGTAGCCGGTCAGGCCCAGCTCGGGGAACACGATGACCGCGACGCCGGCGTCGTGCGCCTCGCGCGCCAGGGCCAGGACGCTCTGGGCGTTCCTGACGGGATCGGCCAGCTTCACCTTCGGCACGGCGGTCGCCACCCGGACGAAGCCGTGGCGGTAGGGCGAGAAGAACGACGGACTACCCAAGCGACCGGCCTTTCCCATCTTGCGGCCGCCTTATGCTGAAAGTGAGCATAAGGCGCGCTCCAGCTATAACGCCTGCGGAGCATGTTGCATAGCGCCCACGGCGGGCGATCGGCTCCCCTCTTGAGCCCCTGTCGCGGGTTGACCCCTCCGGGTTCCCATGCGACTGCGCCGATCGCGCAGCCCCGCAAAACAACGATAAAGACGGAACTTCCATGCCCGTTTCGCCCATCAAGATGGCCGACGCGATCCGCGTCCTTTCCATGGACGCCGTGCACAAGGCCAAGTCCGGCCACCAAGGCATGCCGATGGGCATGGCCGACGTGGCGACGGTGCTTTGGAGCAAGTTCCTGAAGTTCGACGCGTCCAAGCCCGACTGGGCCGACCGCGACCGCTTCGTCCTGTCGGCCGGCCACGGCTCGATGCTGCTCTATTCCCTGCTTCACCTGACCGGCTTCAAGGCCGTGACGATGAAGGAGATCGAGAATTTCCGTCAGTGGGGTTCGCTGACCCCCGGCCATCCGGAAGTCCACCACACCCCGGGCGTCGAGACCACCACGGGTCCGCTGGGCCAAGGCTTGGCGACCGCCGTCGGCATGGCGATGGCCGAAGCCCATCTGGCCGCCCGCTTTGGCCATGACCTCGTCGACCACCGCACCTGGGTGATCGCCGGCGACGGCTGCCTGATGGAGGGCGTCAGCCACGAGGCGATCAGCATCGCCGGCCGCCTTCGCCTGAAGAAGCTGACGGTGCTGTTCGACGACAACAACACCACGATCGACGGCGAGGCCACGATCTCCGAGACCGGCGACCAGGTCGCCCGCTTCAAGGCCGCCGGCTGGGCCGTAAAGGTCGTCGACGGCCACGACCACGGCAAGATCGCCGCCGCCCTGCGCTGGGCCACCAAGCAGGACCGCCCGACCATGATCGCGTGCAAGACGCTGATCTCGAAGGGCGCGGGTCCCAAGGAAGGCGACCCCCACAGCCACGGCTACACCCTGTTCGACGACCAGATCAAAGCCGCCCGCGAGGCCATGGGCTGGGACGCCGCGCCGTTCACCGTGCCGGACGACATCGCCAAGGCCTGGAAGAGCGTCGGCCGCCGCGGCGCGAAGGTCCGCAAGGCCTGGGAGGCCAAACTCTCGGCCTCGGCGTATGCCAGCGACTTCACCCGCGCCATGAAGGGCGAGCTGCCCGCCAACGCCTTCGAGGCGCTGGACGCCCACATCGCCAAGGCCCTCGAGACCAAGCCGGTCAACGCCACCCGCGTTCACTCGGGCTCGGCCCTGGATCACCTGGTCCCCGTGATCCCCGAGATGATCGGCGGCTCGGCTGACCTGACCGGCTCGAACAACACCCTGGTCAAGGGCATGGGCGCGTTCGACACGCCTGACTACAAGGGTCGCTACGTCCACTATGGCGTCCGCGAGTTCGGCATGGCCGCGGCCATGAACGGCATGTCGCTGCACGGCGGCGTGATCCCCTACTCGGGCACCTTCCTGGCCTTCGCCGACTACAGCCGCGCGGCCATCCGCCTGGGCGCGCTGATGGAGGCCCGCGTCATCCACGTGATGACCCACGACTCCATCGGCCTGGGCGAGGACGGCCCCACCCACCAGCCGGTCGAGCACGTCGCCTCACTGCGCGCCATTCCGAACCTGTTGGTCTTCCGCCCGGCCGACGCGGTCGAAGCCGCCGAGTGCTGGAAGGTCGCCCTGCAACAACAGCGCACGCCGTCGGTCATGGCTCTGTCGCGCCAGAAGACCCCGCACGTGCGCACCCAGGGCGGCGATCTTTCCGCAAAGGGCGCCTACGAGTTGCTGGCGGCCGACGGCGGCGAGGCGCAGGTGACGATCTTCGCCTCGGGCACCGAGGTCGGCGTCGCCGTCGCCGCCCGCGACATCCTGCAGGCCAAGGGCAAGCCGACCCGCGTCGTCTCGACCCCCTGCTGGGAGCTGTTCGACAAGCAGGACGCCGCCTACCAGGCGGCCGTCATCGGCAAGGCCCCGGTGCGCATCGCCGTCGAGGCCGGCGTGCGCATGGGCTGGGAGCGCTTCATCGGCGAGGATGGCAAGTTCGTCGGCATGAAGAGCTTCGGCGCCTCCGCGCCGTTCGAGGTGCTCTACCAGAAGTTCGGCATCACCGCCGAAGCCGTGGCTGAAGCCGCGCTGAGCTAAGCTCCGGACGGGGTGGCGTCAGAACGCCACCCCGAACCGCACCGTGGCGACCAGGGCGTGGCCGACGCCACGGTCGGCGCCCGGATTGCGAACGTACTGAAGGTCCGGCTGGATGGTGACCGGACCAATCTTGTCGGAATAGGTGACCTCGATGGCGCTCTCCGCGCGCGTCAGGTCTTGCCCTTCATCGAGCGTGTTGGCTCGGAACTTGCCCGTCAGGAAGGCCTGGTTGACGCCGATCGAGAAGGCGCTGTCCGGTCGGCTTTCGAAGACGCGCTCGACCAGCAGACCCGCCTGCCAGCCGCCCCGGAAGGCGGTGGTGTCGCCATCGGAAAGGCCGAGGCGCGCGAAGGCGGTCGTCTTGCGCGCCGCATCTTCGTCCTGTCCGCTCAGCTGGCGCTCCAGCAGCAGATAGGCGCCCTGCGCCGTCTTGGCGGCCGGATAGCCGGCGGCGGTCACATCTCGGAGGTCTGGCTGTTTCTTGGTGTAGCGCCAGGCGCCGAACGCCACCTTGCCGCGCCCCTGCCAGCCCGCCTCGGCGATGGTCAGCAAACCGTGCTCGAACTCGGTGCAGACGCCGCCTGGATCGCCAAGCACCCCCGCATGGGCGTTGATCGCCGCGGCCTGGACATAGACGTGTTCGTTCGGCGTCCAGCGAACGCGCGCCGAGAGGGCCGTCGATGGGAAAATGGATGGTCCGTTCGGCCCCGTGGCCGCCAGCTCGGAGCCAATGCCAAAGGCCGGCGCCAGCAGCAGACCGGCGCTGTCGTTGGCGTAGAATTCGCTGTTCAGGTCGTAGAGCCCCACAAGCACCGAGGCCTTGTCGCCAAAGCCTTGTTCGACCCAGGCCTCGAACAGACGAGCGCGCTGGCGCGACACCTCGATGTTGTTCACGCCCTGCAGCGTACCCGCGTCATCGTTGGGCATGCCGCCGCTGTTGTTCAGCAGCAGAGCGTGCGCCCTGGCGCCCTTCCAGCCGATCGCCTTCTCCAGATCGACGTCGGCGCCGATCTGGAGATCATCCAGCACCCGACCGCGCTTGGCGAGCCCGCCGCTGACCACGCCCGCCACGTCCACGGTATAGCCGCCGCTGAAGGCGACAGCGGACGAAGCTTGTTCCGTCGCCCCGGCGCTCGCGCTGATCGCCAGCGCGCCGGCGACAGCTCCTATCCCGAGCGTGATATGGTTGTGCTGGCGCATTCCGATCCACGGCTCCGACCCCTTGGGCGCAGACGAGGATGCTAGGTCGCGATCGCCGCAATCCTGTTAAACGCGCGTGTGGCGCGTCGTCGCAGACCTCCAGGGCAGACCTCCAGGGCAGAACAAGCCTTTGGGCCGAGTTGACCACGATCGCGCCTGCTAGCTGGTCCCAGCGCGACACAATACGATTTCGGGAAGGTCCTTGGTGGAGCCGAGGGGAATCGAACCCCTGACCTCCTCATTGCGAACGAGGCGCTCTACCATCTGAGCTACGGCCCCAAGGAGCGGCGGAGATACGGCCCCTGAGCCGTCACGTCAAGCGGGGTTATCACACCGCCTTGTCAGCATCGTTCTGGCGGGGCAAGAAGCTTGAGCCTCTGGATGGGAACTCATGGCCGCGATCATCACATTTGTCTTTTTTATCGCCGATAGCCTTTTGGGCCTCCTTTGGCTGGCGATAGTTGTGTCGGCGATTCTGAGCTGGCTCTTCGCCTTCGATGTGATCAACCGTCGCAACCAGTTCGTCTACAACGTCGCCACCGTGCTCGATCGGATCACGGACCCGATCCTGCGTCCGTTCCAACGCATTATCCCAGCCATCGGCGGCGTGGACATCAGCCCGATTATCGTACTGCTCATAATCTCGGGCGTGAAAAATATCCTTCTGCCCGCCCTGAAATATAGCCTTCTCGGCGTCGTTGGCTGAGATCCTGGCCATACGGCTGACGCCCCGCGGCGGTCGCGACGCCGCGGACGGCTGGGCGCTCGACGCGGACGGTCGACCTTATCTGAAGGTGCGCGTCTCCAGCCCGCCCGTGGACGGCGCCGCCAACGCGGCCCTCATCGCCTTCCTGGCCAAGGCCCTGAAGATCCCGCGCTCGGCCGTCAGGCTCGCGTCTGGCGAAACCGCGAGGATCAAACGGCTGGAGCTCGATGGCGTCGATCAGGCCGGACTTGAGCGCGTGTTCGGCCCACGCCCGCCGGAGCTTGGCGCCTGATCGTTACGCGCTCAATGCGCGGAAGCGGCCGCTTTGGGCCAAGTCATTGATCAACCATGTTTCTTTTCACACCCTCTTAGGCCTTCGAGCTTAATCTCCTGTTGAGGTCCTCAGTCGGGCCTTCAAGGGAATGGCGCGGATGAGCGCGGCGAGGGAGAGAAGGCAGGCCGCCCACGTGCTCGCTTCACGGCGCGCGAACATGGTTTTGCGCCTGGTCGCGGCCTTCTCCATCGCGCTGATCCTGAGCGTCTACATCCACCTGCGCTGGGTCTGGATTTGGGCGGCGATCTACGCGGCCTTGCAGTTTGTCGAAATTGGCGGGGCCGAATGGGTTCGCCATCGCTCGGAGCAGGTCCAGGCCGTGTGGCGACGCCTCACCGTGACCGTTCTGCCCCTGCTGACCTCGACGGTCTTTGGCTATCTCTCGCTGCCGTTGTTCGCCTCCAAGGCGCGGTTCGCGCCCACGCTGGGCGCCATGTTGCTGGCGGGGGCGCTGCTGAACGTGGTGGTGATCAACGGAAGCCGGCGGACCGCGATCGTCTCGGCCGCCACGCCCTACGTGCTCTATCTGCTGATCGTGCCGCTCGTCGCGCGCGCGGCCAATCCGGGATCGCCGCTGGCCAACGCCTTATGGTTCGGCGCCTTGCTGCTGATCGCCACGGTGACGATCGCGGCGCATACGCTGCACACCGCGCTCAAGGCCGAGGCCAAGGCCAAGGACGAGGCTGAGCGCCGGCGTCACGAGGCCGAGGAAGCCGTGGCCGCCAAGTCGGCCTTCGTCGCGATGATCAGCCACGAACTGCGTACGCCGATCAGCGCGATCCTGGCGGGCGCGGCTCGGCTGCACAGCGACGTTCCAGACGCCAAGTCGAAGGTTCAAGCACAGCTCATCGCCGACGCAGGCGGAATGATGCGCGGCCTGTTGAACGATCTGCTCGACTTCTCGCGGCTGGAGGCCGGGCGGATGTCGGTGGAGAGGGCGCCGTTCAATCTGCGCCAGACGATCGCCGACACGGTCAGGCTCTGGCGCCCCGAAGCGATGCGCAAAGGCCTGCGCCTGCGGGTCAAGGGCGCTTCGACCCTGCCCCGTTGGGTCATGGGCGACGCGATGCGGCTTCAACAGGTGCTCAACAACCTGTTGTCCAACGCGCTGAAATTCACGACGCGCGGCGAGATTACGGTCGTTCTGCGCTCCGACACCGAGGGCTCCACGGTCCGGCTGTCGATCGATGTCGCCGACACCGGCCCCGGGATCCCGGAAGTCGCGCTTTCGCGTCTTTTCACGCCTTTCGACCAGCTGAACGACGCGGTCGCCCGGCACCACGGCGGATCGGGCCTTGGACTCGTGATCAGCCGGGAGTTGGCGCGTCTGATGGGGGGCGATCTGTCGGCCAGCAGCAGCCCATCCGGCCAAGGCGCGCGCTTCACCTTCAGCGCCAAGCTGGAGATCGCCGAAGCGCCGGCGGACGCCCCCGAGACGCCGCCCATTGCCGATCTTCGGGTGCTGGTCGTCGACGACCACCTGGTCAATCGCAGGGCGCTGGAACTGGTGCTGCAGCCGTTCGGCGTCAGGGCCACCCTCGCGGAGTCCGCGGACCAGGCCCTGGAGCTTCTGCAAACCGAAGCCTTCGACGTGGTGCTGATGGACGTCTACATGCCCGGCATGGATGGCCGCGCCGCGACCCAGATCCTCCGCGCTGGCGGCGGGCCTAACCGAGACATTCCCGTGATCGCCGTCACCGCCTCCGCCGCGCCGCAGGACTGGGACTCCTTCGCCGCCGCGGGCATGAACGACCACGTCTCCAAGCCGATCGACCCTTTCGAGCTCTATGCGGCCCTGGCGCGGGCGTCATCCGCCGGCAAGCCCGACGCCCAGGCGCGGACCACCGCCTAGCGCACGGCGCTGTCGTCCGAGGCCGGTCGTTGCAGCCGCCGCGCTAACCTCGCCGTCAGGACCGGCTCATCCTTGAGCTTGCATTCCCAGATCGTCTCCACCGTCCAGCCGCCGGCGCGCAGCGCTTGCTGAGCCGCTTCGTCACGCGCCTTGTTGCGCGCGACCTTGGCCAGCCAATAGTCGCGGTTGGCCTTTGGCACCCTGGCGCCTCGAGCGCAGTCGTGGCCGTGCCAGAAGCAGCCGTGAACGAAGATGGCCAGCTTCCTTCCCGGCATGACGATGTCGGGATTACCGGGCAGGTCCTTACGATGCAGCCGGTAGCGCGCGCCCAGCCGGGTCAGGATGCGGCGCACCGCCTTTTCCGGCGAGGTGTCCTTGCTCTTGACCCGCGCCATGACGGCGGAGCGCTTTTCCTTGTCGTAGACGTCGGTCAAGCGCCCGCCCGGCTCCTCGTAGGTTAGAGCATTTTCCGATCCGATAACCGCTTCACACTTATCGGAAAATGCTCCTAGAGCCCGTCGAACAGGGCCGTCGACAGATAGCGTTCGGCGAAGCTGGGGATGATCGTGACGATCGTCTTGCCCTTATATTCGTCGCGCAGGGCCAGATCGAAGGCGGCGACCAAGGCGGCGCCGGAGCTGATGCCGACCGGCAGGCCCTCGACGGCCGCCGCGCGGCGGGCCATGGCGAAGGCGTCGTCGTTGCTGACCTGGACGATGTCGTCGATCACGCCGCGATCCAGCACGCCCGGCACGAAGCCGGCGCCGATACCCTGGATCTTGTGCGGTCCCGGCGCGCCGCCCGACAGGACGGGCGAAGCCTCGGGCTCGACCGCGACCATCTTCAGCGACGGCTTGCGGGCCTTCAGCACCTGGCCGACGCCCGTGATCGTGCCGCCGGTGCCGACGCCCGAGACCACCGCGTCCACGGCGCCGGCGGTGTCGTTCCAGATTTCCTCGGCCGTCGAGACCCGGTGGACCAGCGGATTGGCGCTGTTCTCGAACTGCTGGGGCATGACCGCGCCGGGCGTGGCCTCGATCAGCTCCTGGGCCCGCGCGACCGCGCCGCGCATGCCCTTCTCGGCGGGAGTCAGCTCCAGCTTGGCGCCCAGCAGCAGCAGCATCTTGCGGCGCTCGATCGACATGCTCTCAGGCATGACCAGGGTGAGCTTGTAGCCCTTGGCGGCGGCCACGAAGGCCAGGGCGATGCCGGTGTTGCCGCTGGTGGGTTCGACGATCGTCGCGCCGGGCTTCAGGATGCCCTGGGCCTCCAGCGACTCGATCATCGAGACGCCGATGCGGTCCTTGACCGAGGAGATCGGATTGAAGAATTCCAGCTTGGCCAGAACCTCGGCCTTGGGCTTCAGCTCGGCCGACAGCCGGGGCAGGCGCACCAGCGGCGTGTCGCCGATCGTATCGATGATCGAGTCGTAGATCTTGCCGCGACCGGCGCGCTTGAAGCGGGCGGCGTCATAGAGGGAGGAAGCGTCGTCCATCGGAACACCTCGGAGCCGTGGGGTTGCGGGAAGCGGCGCACCCTAGCCCCCTATCCCCCCGCTGTCAGGAGGTCATTCGGCGGCAAGGCTTGCAGTTTTGCTATAGACGAGCGGCTCTAGAAGCGTTTCGGCAAGCCATCGCACCGCCGGCGCCGCCACCCCGTCGCCAACCACCTGCAGGCCCGAGGTCTGCGAGGTCGGAAGCTGATAGCTGTCGGGCAAGCCCATCAGGCGCGCGCCTTCACGGGGCGTGAGCAGACGCGAGCGGACGTGACCGTCGTCGATCACCAGCAGGGTCTGTCGGGACGAGCCGCCGCGCGGCGTACGCAGGCAGCCGGCGAGGCCGTCGAACCGCACCTCCGCGCGCTGCTGACCGCCGCGCATCCGGCGGAAGACGGCGCCCACGGAGCGCCCGCCGGCGTTCATCCGCGCCTCGACCGCCTGACGATGCGCCGGCGCCATAAGGTCCAGCAAGGCTTCGGTCTTTTCCGGAGGATGCCAAGTCACCGCCGCGTCGGGCTCGAGCATGGCCGCGAGGTCGGTGTTGCGCGCCGGCGGCTTGGGAACGCCCCACCAAATCCACCGCGCCTGAAGATCCTCGGGCAACCGAGCAGCCGCTTCACGGATGGCGCGGCTATGGAAGGCGCTGCTCCCCTCCAAGCCGGCCGTCGGCAGGCGAGTGGCGACCACGAAGACGCGCGGACGGGACTGCGGGACAAAGGCGGCGGCGTCGATCTCAAGGGCGCCGAAGCGATAGCCTTGCTCGCTCAAGGCGCCGCAGAGCGCGGTGAAGTCGTCGCCGTGGTGCGAGGTCAGCAGCCCGACGACGTTCTCGATGACGATCACAGGCGGCGCGCGCCCCTCGGCCGAAAGCGCCTTCATCAAGGTCCAGAAGCCGAAGAAGGCCGAGGACTTGCCGCCGGTCAGGCCCGCGCGAGCCCCGGCCAGGCTGAAGTCCTGGCAGGGGCTGGAGGCCCAGGCGAGGTCCGCCGTCGGCAGGGCCTCGGCGGTCAGGGCGAAGACATCGCCCTGGTGGAGGTGTTCGTCCGCGTCGCTGAAGTTGGCGCGATAGGTCGACGCCTTCACCGGATCGAAATCGTTGGCGAAGGCGCAGGTCCAGCCATCACCCAGGCCGATGCGGGCCATGCCGCCGCCGGCGAAGAATTCCAGAAAGCTTGGACGCGCGCGAGTCATCGGCCGGAGACTAGCCTGTTCGCGCCGCCGCGCCAGGGCCGCGCGCCCGCTCAGTCCCCCCTCGGCCCCAGATAGTCCGCGCCATAGACTGCCGCCCGCAGGTCGTGGTGCAGCGCGCCATCGAACGGAAAGGTCTGGACGAAGAAGACCGCCGTCAGCCGGTTCACGGGATCGACCCAGAACAGCGTGCTGTCGCGGCCGTCCCAGAAGAACTCACCCACCGCGCCGCGGTTCTCGGCCGGGGTCTGGGGCTGCTTCACCCGCACGGCGAAGTCGAAGCCGAAGCCGACGGAGCCCTTGCTGGGCAGCCACGACCGGTTTGTCACGCGCGCATCCAGGTGATCGGTCGCCATCAGGCGCACGGTCGAGGGATTGAGAATCTTCACCCCCTCCAGCGATCCGCCGCCCAGGAGCATCCGCGAGAAGCGGGCATAGTCGTCAATCGAGGCGACAAGCCCCGCCCCGCCCATGGTCATGCGACGCGCGGGATCGAAATTCATGCGCCGCGTCTCGGCGGGATCTTCCTTGGTCAGCTGGCCGTCAGGGCCTTTGTTGTAGACGGCGGCCAGCCGTGGAAAGGCCGCTTCAGGCTGGGTCCAGGCGGTCTCCTTCATGCCCAGCGGATCAAGGATATGCGCCTTCACATAGGCCTCGAAAGGCTGGCCGGACAGCCTTTCGACCAACAGCGCCTGGACATCGACGGCGGCGCTATAGCTCCAACGCTCCCCGGGATCGAACAGCAGAGGCGCCTTGGCGAGCCGGCGACCGAACTCGGAAAGGTCATTGGTCAGGTTCAGCGGGTCGAGGGCCGTGAAGGCCGCGTCGGCGGGCGTCGCCGTTCCGCCGTACGAGAACCCCGCCGTGTGGCGCAGGATGTCGCGGATGACGATCGGTCGGCTGGCCGGACGCGTCTGGCCTTGCGTGTCCATCACCTTCATGTCGGCGAACTCAGGCAGGTAGCGCGACAGCGGATCGTCCAGGCCGAACTTGCCCTGCTCCCACAGCTGCATCAGGGCGACGCCCGTGACCGGCTTGGTCATCGAATAGATCTGCACCAGGGTGTCGCGGCGCATCGGCTTGCCAGCCTCGCGGTCGGCCATGCCGGCGGCGCCGAAGTAGCGCTCGCGGCCGTCTTGCCAGACCAGGGCCGAGACGCCGACCGCCCGGCCGCTGTCGACCATGGCCTTCAGCGCCGCGTCGATCCGCGCACTGTCGATCTTCACGTCGGCGGACTGAGGGGCCGGCGCGGAGATCTGCCGCGCAAGCGCGGGGACCGCCGGGGCGGCCAGCAGCATCGCCGCCAAAGCGACGTGGATCATCTTCCTGAACACTAAGGACCTCCCGGCGAACTTTCGCGGACTGTCGCCGACGCCGAGGTCGTTTTCCAGCCGGTCGAGGTCGTAGATCAGCCCTGCGAGGCGATCATCTTCAGATAGGCCCCGTAGGGCGAGTTCTTCAGGTCGTGGGCCAAACCCAGCAACTGCTCGCTCGAGATCCATCCGTTCTGGTGGGCGACTTCCTCGACGCAGCCGATCTTCAGGCCCTGGCGGTGCTCCAACGTACGGACGAACTCAGAGGCCTCCAGCAGGCTGTCGTGGGTGCCGGTGTCCAGCCAGGCGAAGCCGCGTCCCATCCGCTCGACCGACAGGGCGCCGGCTTCCAGATAAAGCCGGTTGATGTCCGTGATCTCGAGCTCGCCGCGCGCGGAGGGCTTCAGGTCGCGGGCGAAGTCGACGACGCGGTTGTCGTACATGTAGAGGCCGGTGACCGCCCAGTTCGAGCGGGGCTTCTGGGGCTTTTCCTCGATCGAGATGGCCTTGCCGTCCGCGTCGAACTCGACGACGCCATAGCGTTGCGGGTCGTTGACGAAATAGGCGAAGACGCTGGCCCCGGTCTTAGAGCGCTCCTTGGCGCCCTGCAGGATCCGGCCCAGGCCCGCGCCGTAGAACAGGTTGTCGCCCAGCACGAGGACGCTGGGTTCATCGCCCACGAAGTCCGCGCCGATGCGATAGGCCTCGGCCAGCCCGTTCGGATTGGCCTGCACGGCATAGCTGATGTTGATCCCCCACCGCGCGCCATCGCCGAGGAGTCCCTCGAACAATGGCAAGTCTCGCGGCGTGGAAATGATCAGGACGTCGCGCACGCCGGCCATCATCAGGACCGACAGCGGATAGTAGATCATCGGCTTGTCGAAGACCGGCAGCAGTTGCTTGCTGATCGCCATGGTCACCGGGTGGAGACGCGTGCCCGACCCGCCGGCGAGGATGATACCCTTCATACGTCTTCTTCTTCAGTCCTGACGCCCGAACCTAGAGCGGATTTGC
The DNA here is from genome assembly GCF_002742635.1 of Caulobacter sp. X. NCBI lineage: Bacteria > Pseudomonadati > Pseudomonadota > Alphaproteobacteria > Caulobacterales > Caulobacteraceae > Caulobacter > Caulobacter sp. X. The sequence continues at coordinate 2,299,961 of NZ_PEGF01000001.1, forward strand.
GCGAAGCGTGAAGCCTTTCGCGCGCGGGCTGGCGGTTCAACGCGATGATCGTGGAGGATTTGAGGCGCGCTCAAAGCCGTCCCTTGGCGCGAAGGTAGCGGTCGAGGGCGTCGGTCCAGGGCGGCATCGGCCGGCCGATCGCGGCCGCCAGCTTGGCGTTGGATAACGCGCTGTAGGGCGGACGCCGCGCCGGCGTCGGAAAATTGCTGGTCGGGATTGGCGCGACCTCCGCCGCGATTCCCGCGCGCTCGATGATCCGCGCGGCGAACTCCCACCAGCTGGCGACGCCGGAATTGACGACGTGATAGTCGCCTGAAGGCGCTTCGGCCGCGATCATGTCAAGGATCGCCTCGCCGGCGTCCCACGAGCCGGTCGGCGACATGACCTGGTCGGCGACGACGGTCAGGCGGCCTCGCTCCTGGCCAAAGCGCAGCATGGTCTCGACGAAGTTGCCGCCCTTGCCGCTGGCGCCGGCGACGCCGAACAGCGAGGCCACGCGCGCGACGATGACGTCGTCATGCTCCAGCCGCGCCAGGTCCTCGCCCAGCGCCTTGGTCGCGCCGTAGACATTGACCGGCGCCCGGCCGACGGTCTCCGACAGGGGCTCGCGTTGCGCCTGGCCGCCATAGACATAGTCGGTCGAGACCTGGATCAGCCGCGCGCGCTTGGCGGCGCAGGCCCTGGCCAGGCGGCCGGCGAAATGAGCGTTGATCGCCACTGCGGGCGTGGGGTCCTTCTCGCAGTCATCGACCCGCGTCATCGCCACGCAGTTGATGGCGACGTCGAAGGACAGGCCATCAAAACTGGCGGCGGCGTCGGAAGCGTCGAGCTGGGCGCGCGTCACCAGGACGAGGTCGAGCCCCCGCTGGGCCGCGAGCGCTCTGATGTCCGAGCCCAGTTGCCCGTTGGCCCCGAAAAGAGCGATTCGCGGGCCGGCCATCAGGCGGTCTTCAGGCCCAGGCGCTGGCCGGCGTAGCGCTCGCGCAGCGGCGTCCACCAGGCCTCGTTGTCGAGGTACCACTGGATTGTCTTGCGCAGGCCTGTTTCGAAGGTCTCCTGCGCCTTCCAGCCCAGCTCCGTCTCCAGCTTGGTGGCGTCGATGGCGTAGCGAGCGTCGTGACCCGGGCGATCGGCGACGAAGGTGATGAGTTCGCGGCGGGTTCGACCTGGCAGCGGACGCAGCTCGTCCAGCACATCGCAGATCGCCTCGACGACCTGCAGGTTGGTGCGCTCGTTGCGGCCGCCGACATTGTAGCTTTCGCCGGGGACGCCCTTGGTCGCGATCAGGTGTAGGGCGCGGGCGTGGTCCTCGACGTGCAGCCAGTCACGGACGTTGTCGCCCTTGCCGTAGACCGGCAGCGGCTTGCCCTCGAGAGCGTTCAGCGTGACCAGCGGGATCAGCTTCTCGGGGAAGTGATAGGGCCCGTAGTTGTTGGAGCAGTTCGAGACCACGACCGGCAGGCCGTAGGTGTGGTGCCAGGCGCGGGCCAGGTGATCCGAAGAGGCCTTCGACGCTGAATAGGGCGAGCGCGGGTCATAGGGCGTGGTCTCGCTGAACAGGCCGTCCGCGCCCAGGCTGCCGAACACCTCGTCGGTCGAGATGTGGTGGAAGCGGAAGCGATCCTTGTCCTCGCCGGTCAGGCCCTGCCAGTGCTCCAGCGCGGCCTGCAGCATGACGTACGTGCCGACGATGTTGGTCTGGATGAACTCGCCGGGCCCGGTGATCGAGCGGTCGACATGGCTCTCGGCGGCCAGGTGCATGATCACGTTGGGCCGGAAAGCCTTAATCGTCGCCGAGACCGCCGCGGCGTCGGCGACATCGCCCTGAACGAACTGATAGTCGGCCTTGCCCCCCAGCATCGCCAGGCTGGCCGGCGACGCGGCGTAGGTCAGCTTGTCGTAGTTGAGGATCGCGACATCGTTCTGGCCGGCCAGATGGCGGCATACGGCCGAGCCGATGAAGCCCGACCCGCCGGTCACCATCACGCGGAGATTCTGTTGCGACATGCGCTGCAAAGCCCTCGGCCATCCAAGAGCCAGCCCGTACTCCAGTTTTTAGTGTACTTGCAACCGTCGAGGCCGAAGCGGGCGGTCAGTCGGTGAACACCACCGTCTTGCGGCCGTTCAGCAGCACCCGGTCTTCCAGGCGATAGCGGAGGGCCCGCGCCAGCACCCGGCGCTCGATATCGCGGCCCTTGCGGACCAGGTCTTCCGGCGTGTCGCGATGGCTGATCCGCTCGACGTCCTGCTCGATGATCGGCCCCTCGTCGAGGTCGCCGGTGACGTAGTGGGCGCTGGCCCCGATCAGTTTCACGCCCCGCGCATGGGCCTGATGGTAGGGCTTTGCGCCCTTGAAGCCGGGCAGGAACGAGTGGTGGATGTTGATGCAGCGGCCCTGCAGCTTGGCCGACAGCCCGTCCGACAGCACCTGCATGTAGCGGGCCAGCACGACGATGTCGGTCTTGGTCTCCTGGATCAGCTTCCAGAGCTCGGCCTCCTGCTCGAACTTGGTCTCCTTGGTCACCGGCAGGTGATGGAAAGGCAGATCCGACAGGTCGATGTGGCCATAGGTCTCCGCCGGGTGGTTCGAGACCACGCCGGTAATGTCCATCGGCAGCTCGCCGATGCGCCAGCGATAGACGAGGTCGGCCAGGCAATGGTCGAACTTGCTGGCCAGCAGCAGCACGCGATAGCGGTCGGTGCGGTTCCGAAGCGTCCACTTCATCTTCAGCGGCTCGGCCAGAGCGCCGAACTCCTGGCGCAGCGCGGCGCGGTCGGCGCCATCGGCGTCGAAGACCACGCGCATGAAGAACTGACCGGTCTCCTGGTCGTCGAACTGCTGGGCGTCCAGGATGTTGCAGCCGCGCTCGAAGAGGAAGGCGGAAACCTTGGCGACGATGCCGCGCTGGTCGGGGCAGGAGAGGGTCAGGATCATGGTCCGCTCCCTCTAGAGAACCGCGCACGTCAAGAAAAGCCCGCAGTGGCGGCGAGGGGGCATGAAATCGCTCGTCAAACGGCCCTGGAGCGTCTCCGAGCGCACGGCCATGCCCCGCCAAAGATCATTGGAAGGCGGAAGAACCGAGCCGGGTAGTCGTCGCGGGGGGAACGGGTCTAGGCTCATCCGATGATTTCCTCCTCAGAAGTCTTGTCCGAACGCGCCATCGACATCCTGGCCAAGCTGGTGGCCTTCGACACCACCTCGCGGCGCTCGAACCTGGAGCTGATCCAATGGGTCGAGGGCTATCTCGCCGATCTGGGCATCCCCTCGCGGCGCGTTCCGAACGCCGATGGCTCCAAGTCGAACCTGATGGCCATGATCGGCCCGGCGATCGAGGGCGGGGTCGTGCTCTCTGGACATACCGATGTCGTTCCCGTCGATGGTCAGCCCTGGTCCAGCGATCCTTGGACCCTGACCGAGCGCGACGGCCGGCTCTATGGCCGTGGGACCTGCGACATGAAGGGCTTCCTCGCGCTCGCCCTGGCCGCTGCGCCGGACCTCGCCAAGGCCACGCTGAGGAAGCCCGTCCATTTGGCCTTCTCGTACGACGAGGAAGTCGGATGTCTTGGCGCGCCCGCCATGATCGACGTCATCGCCCGCGAAGCGCCCCGCCCCGCGCTTGTCGTCGTGGGCGAACCGACGGACATGGTCGCGGTGCGCGCGCACAAGGGCATCGCCAGCTTCATCGTCACCGTCACCGGCCGCGAAGCCCATTCCAGCCTGACCCACCTGGGCGTCTCGGCCAACATGGCGGCCATCAAGCTGATGGCGATGCTGGTCTTGCTGTCCGAGCGGCTGGAGCGCGAGGCCGATCCCAACTCGCCCTTCACGCCCAAGGGCGCGACCCTGACCATCGGCCAGGTCAATGGCGGCACCGCCGTAAACATCCTGGCGCGCGAGTGCGTCTTCGTCTTCGACCTGCGTACGCCCGCCGGCATGGACCCCGAGGCGCTGCTGGCTGACTTCTTCGCGGCCGCCCAGCGGATGGACGCCGAGATCAAGGCCAAGGCGCCGGAAGGCGGCGTGAAGGTCGAGCGTCGTTCCCTGACGCCCGCCTTCGCACCGGAGGAGGACGGCGTCGCCGAGGCCTTCGCCCGCAGGCTGGCCGGCGACAACGGCCCGCCACGGGTCGTGCCTTACGCCGCCGAGGCCGGGCAGTTCCAGGGCGCGGGCTTCTCGACCGTGATCTGCGGCCCCGGTTCTATCGACCAGGCCCACCAGCCCGACGAGTATGTCGAGATCAGCCAGATGCAGCGCGGCGCGGCCTTCATGCGCCGCCTGATCGAGGACCTGTCGGTCTAGATCCCGCGCGCTTTGCGGATCACGAGCCGCCGGCCGATGAAGGCGGCCGGATCGATCGACATCACCCGCAGGATCGCGCTCGGCGAGGCCTTTCGCATGGCCTGGATCGCGCGGCGATCGGCCATGACCGCGTCAAGGTCGTCGCGCTTCAGCGCCGCCTTGATCCCCCGGATGGCCGGGGCGACGTCGCCGCGCCGCCAGTGCAGCAGCAGAAGGCCGGCCGTCACGGCGACGTGCAGCGGCAGGGTGACCGGGAACAGCCAGCCGGGCGTGTTCTTCAGGAAGGTCCAGACGCGATTGCGCGAGCCATGGAAGATGGCGAAGTCAGAGCGCACGCCCGTGCTGGCCGAGCCAACGTGGGCGACCTTGGCCTTGGGCAGCAGCAGGGTCGGCTGGCCCAGAAGCCGCAGGCGATAGCCCAGGTCGACGTCCTCGCAATAGCAGAAGTAGCGCTCGTCGAAGCCGCCGACCTCGAGGAACAGCGCGCGATCGATCAGCATGGCCGCGCCGCAGGCCGAAAACACCTCGCCCTCGGGCAGGACCGGCGGCGTTTTCCGACCGTAGCCGCCTCGGAACGGAATGCCCGCGCTGGTCAGGTTGTCGCCCGCCCCGTCGAGCAAGCCGGGTTGGTCGGCGGACAGCTGCAGCGAGGCGAAGCTCTTCACCGACGGGTGGCGCGTTACGCCCGCCATCAGCTCCTCCAGCCAGTCCGGCTCCGGATAGGCGTCGGGGTTCAGGAGCACCAGCCACCGCCCCTTGGCGCGCCGGGCGGCGAGGTTGTTGCCGGCCGCGAAGCCCAGATTGGCGCCGGCCTCGACGAAATCGACCCACGGATGGGCCTTGGCCGCCGCCTGGGGCGCGCCGTCGGTCGAGGCGTTGTCGATCAGGATCGTCTCGAAATCGCGGAAGGTCTGGGCCTCCAGCCGCGACAGGCATTCGGCCAGGGTCGGGCCGCTCTGATACGACACGATCACCACCGTGACCGCCGGGCCGCTCTTGTCTTCCATCGTCTCAGGCGGCATCGGTGGCCAGTCGTTTCTCAAATCGAAGTACGCGTCATGAAGATCACGCCGCTGGCGATCCCCGAAGTGCTGCTTATCACGCCCGCGCGTCATGGCGATGAGCGCGGCTGGTTTTCCGAGACCTTCCGCCAAGCGGCGTTGGAGGAAGCCGGATTCAAGGCCGCCTTCGTGCAGGACAACCATGTCCGTTCGACGACCCGCGGCATCCAGCGCGGCCTGCACTACCAGAAGCCGCCACACGCCCAGGACAAGCTGCTGCGCTGCGTGGTCGGCGCGATCTTCGACGTGGCGGTCGACATCCGCAAAGGCTCGCCGACCTACGGCCGGTGGGTGGGGGCCGAGCTGTCGGCCGAGAACCGCCAGCAACTGCTGGTCCCCAAGGGCTTCGCCCACGGCTACGTCACCCTGACCGACGCCTGCGAGGTGCTCTACAAGGTCACCGACTACTACGCGCCTCAGGCAGAGGGCGGGGTGCGGTGGAGCGATCCGGCGATCGGCATCGACTGGCCGATCCAGGTTTCGGAGATCACCGCCAACGACCGCGACAACGCCGCGCCGCTGTTGGCCGAGATCGACTCGCCATTTGTCTACGAGGGCTGATGATGCAGGATTTCACCGATTTCTTCTGGACCTCGCCCGAGGGCCTGCCGCTCCACGCCCGGGACTACGCGCCGCGCGGCGGGGACCAGAAAGCGCCGGTGATCTGCATCCATGGTCTGACCCGCAATGCGCGCGACTTCGAAGACCTCGCCCCGAAAATCGCCGCCAAGGGCCGCCGTGTCCTGGCGGTCGACGTCCGCGGCCGGGGGCTGTCGGCGCGGGACCCGAACCCGATGAACTACCAGCCCGGCACATACGCGGCCGATATCGTGGCCCTGCTGGACGCCGCGAAGATCGACAAGGCGGTGTTCGTCGGCACCAGCATGGGTGGTCTGATCACCATGGTCCTGGCCTCGTTCAAGCCCGAAGCCATCGCCGCGGCCGTGCTGAACGACGTTGGCCCGGAGATCTCGCCGGTCGGGCTGGCGCGGATCGCCGGCTATACGGGCCGGGCCGGACGGTTCGAGACCTGGGACGAGGCGGCGGCCTATGTCCGCGACATCAACCAGGCCGCCTTTCCCGGCTATGGCCCCGAGGACTGGGATCGCGCCGCTCGCCGGACCTTCGACGCCCAGGACGGCGGCTTCGTCGCCGCCTACGATCCCGACATCGCCGCACCCATCCGGGCCGCGGCCGAGGCGGCCGCCAAGGTCCAGGCCGAGACGGGACAGGCGCCGCCGCCGCCCAACATGTACCCGCTGTTCAGCGCCCTGGCGAAGGATCGCCCGCTGCTGCTGATCCGCGGCGCGATCTCCGACCTGATCGACCCCGCGATCGCCGAGCGGATGCGCGCCGCCGCGCCGGACATGGCCTATGCCGAGGTCCCTGGCGTCGGCCATGCGCCGATGCTGACCGAGCCGGAAGCCTGGGCGGCGATAGAAAAGCTCCTCGAAACGGCGCCCTAAAGGGGTGGGCCCGGATGGCTTGGCCGTGTTAGAGCCCCGCCACGGCCCGTTCTTCGCCGCGACAGAGTGCTGATCCGATGACCCTCGACCTCGCCGCCATCCAAGCCGCCGCCGGCCGCCTGAAGGGCCAGATCGAGCGCACGCCGTGCCGCCACTCCAAGACCCTGTCGAAGATCACCGGCGCCGAGGTGTGGGTGAAGTTCGAGAACCTGCAGTTCACCGCCGCCTACAAGGAGCGCGGCGCGCTGAACAAGCTGATGCTGCTGTCGGAGGCCGAGAAGGCCAAGGGCGTCATCGCCGCCAGCGCCGGCAACCACGCCCAGGGCCTGGCCTATCACGGCGCGCGCCTGGGTGTGCCGGTCACCATCGTCATGCCCAAGACCACGCCCTTCGTGAAGGTGCAGCACACTCGCGACTTCGGCGCGACCGTGGTCATCGAGGGCGAGACCTATGACGACGCCAACGCCCACGCCCGCAAGCTGTGCGCGGAGCAGGGCCTGACCTTCGTCCATCCGTTCGACGACTACGACATCATGGCAGGCCAGGGCACGATCGCCCTGGAAATGCTGGAGGACGCGCCGGACCTGGAGGTCCTGCCGGTGCCGATCGGCGGCGGCGGCCTGATCAGCGGCGTGGCCACGGCGGCCAAGGCTCTCAAGCCCGACATCCGCATCATCGGCTGCGAGCCGGCCATGTACCCGTCCTTCACCGCCCGCATGCGCGGTGTCGCGGCCCACTGCGGCGGCCAGACCATAGCCGAGGGCGTGGCCGTCAAGCAGGTCGGCGACCTGACCTACGGCGTCGTGCGTCCGCTGATCGACGACGTGCTGCTGCTGGAAGAGCCGCACCTGGAGCAGGCCGTCTCGCTGTATTGCAACGTCGAGAAGACCATCGCCGAGGGCGCCGGGGCCGCCTCGCTGGCCGCCCTGCTGGCCTATCCGGAACGCTTCCGGGGCAAGAAGTGCGGCCTGATCCTGTGCGGCGGCAACATCGACACCCGCCTCTTGGCCTCGGTGCTGACCCGCGAACTGGTCCGCGCCCAGCGCCTGGCCAGTTTGCGCATCATCGGCGACGACCGCCCGGGGCTTCTCTCGACCGTGGCCAGCGTGATCGGCGCCATGGGCGCCAATATCATCGAGGTGAACCACAATCGCCTGGCGCTGGACGTCCCGGCCAAGGGCGCTGAGTTCGACATCACGATCGAAACCCGCGACGCCCAGCACACCCAGGAAGTCATGGACGCCCTGCGCGAGAGCGGTTACCCGCCCCGCGCCGTCTAGAGTCCTATTCCTTCGGCTTGCCAGGACCGATCCGGTTCACGTCCAAGAGCTCGATCCGGAAGATCATCACGCTGTTGCCGGGGATCGGGCCCTTGTCCTGGGCGCCATAGCCCAGCGCCGGCGGCACATAGAGGATCCACTCGTCGCCGGCCTTCATGCGCTGAAGCGCGATGACCCACGCCGGGACTAGGCCGTCCAGCGGAAACACCGCCGGCACGCCGCGCTCATAGCTGCTGTCGAACACCGTGCCGTCCAGCAGCTTGCCTTCGTAATGGACCTTCACCTCATCGGCGGTCGTGGGGTGCAGGCCGCCCGGAGGCCCCTCGCGCACGACCTTGTACTGCAAACCCTGAGGCAGGGTGACGACGCCTGGCTCCTTGGCGTTCTTGGCCATGAAGGCGTCGGCGGCCGCCAGGTTCTCCTGCGCCTTCTTGCTAGGGCCACAGGCGGCGAGCGTCAGGCCGGCGGCGGCGAGGGTGAGAAGCAGAGAACGACGAAGCATGGAGAAACCTCAGGCGAAGCTGGCCCTTCAGCTAGCACGGACAGCGCGGGATTCCATCTCCGAGCCTTTCCGCCAACGATTTCACGGAACAGTGGTGGCTTTCGGCCGCCAGCTTTTCTAGAAACGGCGTCCCAACATTAGACGAGCCGCTCATGAAACCCGTTCGTAAAGCCGTCCTTCCCGTCGCCGGCCTGGGCACCCGCGTTCTGCCCGGCACCAAGACTACGCCGAAGGAGCTGCTGAACGTCGTCGACCGGCCGATCCTGTCCTACATCGTCGAGGAAGGCCGCAAGGCCGGCATCGAGCACTTCGTCTTCGTCACCGGCCGCTCGAAAGGCGCGATCGAGGACTATTTCGACCACCAGGTCGAGCTGGAAGCCCAGCTGGAAGCCAAGGGCAAGACCGACATCCTCAATCAGCTCCGGGCCGAGTTGCCGAAGCCCGGCGAGATGAGCTTCGTGCGTCAGATGGCTCCGCTGGGTCTGGGCCACGCCGTGTGGTGCGCCCGCGACATCATCGGCGACGAGCCGTTCGCGGTCATGCTGCCCGACGTGATCGTCGACGCCGAGCCTTCGGCCCTGAATCAGCTGATCGAGGTCTACAACAAGGTCGGCGGCGGCAACGTCATCGGCGTCGAGGAAGTCCCGGCCAGCGAGACCCACAAGTACGGCATCGTCGCGCCAGGCAAGGTCGACGGCCGCGTCGCCACCATGACCGGCATGGTCGAGAAGCCGCCGCAGGGCACGGCCCCCTCGAACTGGTCGATCGCCGGCCGCTACATCCTGCAGCCCGAGATCTTCGGCCTGCTGGCCAGCCAGGAGAAGGGCGCAGGCAACGAGATCCAGCTGACGGACTCGATGGCCAAGCTGATGCAGCAACAGCCGTTCCACGCCTATGTCTATGACGGCGTGACCCACGACTGCGGCGACAAGATCGGCCTGCTGCGCGCCAATGTCGCCCTGGCCCTGAAGCGCCCCGACCTCGGCGCCGCGGCCCGCGCGGCGGTGGAAGCGGCTCTGAAGGCTTAAGAATAAGCCCTGCCCCCAGCGGGGGAGGCGGCCGAAGGCCAGAGGGGGAAGTTTCGGGCTATCCGGTTTCTTCCCCCTCCGTCGCCTGCGGCGCCACCTCCCCCGCTGGGGGGAGGATTTCCCATTCCGCCAAGACCTCTGCGTCGTCCTCGTCCTGCTTCAAGGCCGCCGCCGCGTCTCCCAGGAGCCGGCGCGCGGCCCAGACCGCCGCGCCGCGCACCACGGGCGCGGGATCGGCCAGCAGCGGCTCGACCACCGCCATCAGGCTGGCGTCGCCGCTGTTGCCAATGGCGTACAGTACATTGCGCACGAAGCGATCGCGGCCAATCCGCTTGATCGGGTTCTTCGAGAACAGCGTCCGGAATTCCGCATCGTCCAGCCGCGCGAGGTCGGCCAGCGAAGGCTGCTTCAAGGCCTCGCGCGCCTGCAGCTTGGCCTCGTTCGACAGCGAGGCGAACTTGTTCCACGGGCAGACGGCCAGGCAGTCGTCACAGCCGTAGATACGATTGCCAAGGGCGGGCCGGAACTCAGCCGGGATCGGACCCGCGAGCTCTATGGTGAGGTACGAAATGCACCGTCGCGCATCCAGCTGACGCGGCGCGGGGAAGGCGTTGGTCGGGCAGACGTCCAAGCAAGCGCTGCACCGGCCGCAGTGGTCCGTCTCCGGAGCGTCCGGCGGCAGGTCCAGGGTGGTCAGCACGCTGCCCAGGAAGAGCCAGGAGCCGAAATCGCGCGAGACGAGGTTGGTGTGCTTGCCCTGCCAGCCGAGACCCGCCCGCTGGGCCAGCGGCTTTTCCATCAACGGCGCGGTGTCGACGAACACCTTCACGTCGCGACCGAAGCGACGGTGCATCCAGCCCGCCAACACCTTCAGCCGCTTCTTGATGACGTCGTGATAGTCGTCGCCCTGGGCGTAGACCGAGATCGCCGCGCGATCAGTCCGGGCCAGCTGCTCCAAAGGATCAATGTCCGGGCCGTAGTTGACGCCCAGCACCACGGCGGATTTCGCCTCGGTCCACATCGCCGTCGGATGCGAGCGCCGGTCCAGCGTCTCTTCCATCCAGCCCATGGCGCCATGTCGGTCGGCCTCGACGAACTCCCGCAGCCATTCGCCGTTTGGCCAGGCCGCCGCCGCGTCGGCGAAGCCGCAGGTCGAGAACCCCAGCGCGAGGGCCTCGGCGCGGATTTCGTCCTTGATCGCCAAAAGGCTTTCGAGAGGAGTCAGCTCAGAAGTCGAGGTCGTCATAATGCGCGGCCGGCGCGAGGCCGGGCCAGCGATCGGCCAGGATGGGCCGGAAGGCCGGCCTCGACTTCAGCTTCATGTACCAGGTCTTGGCCGCCTGGAAGTCCTTCCACGGCACGTCGCCGAAATAGTCGATGACGGACAGGTGCGCGGCGGCGGCGAAGTCGGCCAGGCTCATGCGGCGGCCCGCCAGCCAGTCGCGGGTCTGCAGAAGGCTCTCGATATAGCCAAGATGCATGCGCAAGGCTTCGCGGCCCTGGCGCAGGGCGGCGAGGTCCGGCGCGCCCATCCGCAGCAGGCGCTTCTCCATCTTCTCGTGCAGCAGGAAGCCGTTGACCTCATTGTCGAACTTGCGATCGAACCACTGCAACAGGCGGCGCGCCTCTGCCCGTTCGGCCGGATCGCGGCCCAGCAGCGGCGGCTCCGGTTCGGTCTCCTCGATGTGCTCGAGAATGGCGCGGGTCTCGCAGGCGGTCACGGTGCGCTGGTTGCGCGTCTCGACCAGCACCGGCGGCAGGCCCGACGGGTTCAGCGCCGAGAACTCCGGCGGCATTTCCCAGTAGCGGACCTGGACCTCGACGAACGGCAGACGCTTCTCGCCCAGCGCCAGACGCACCTGTCGCGAGGCGGGATCCAGGGGGAAATGGTGAAGGGTGCGTTCGACGCTCATGCCTTAGGTGCGCTCAGGCTGCATCGAAAGAGCGATGCGCCGTTTTGCTTAACAAGAGATTGCTGAACCGCGATTACTCAGGAAAACCAGGCTTTTGCGCGGCGATTTCGGTCAGATCTTGGCGTTCATTCGCCCAATCAAGGCTGTGGTGCTCTGGCCTTGCTTGAGGTCGGCCAGAAGCACCTTGCCGCCATAGCCCAGCACGACATCCGAGCCGACCACCGTCTCGACGGTGTAGTCCGCGCCCTTGACCAGCACGTCCGGCCTGAAGGCCTTGATCAACGCCAGCGGCGTGTCCTCGTCGAACAGCACGACCAGATCGACAGACGACAGCGAAGCCAACACCGTGGCGCGGCCCTGCTCCTTCTGCACGGGGCGCGTCGGGCCCTTCAGCTTGGAGACCGAAGCGTCGGTGTTCAGACCGACGATCAGCCGGTCGCACGCGGCCTTGGCTTGCGAGAGGAGCGAGACGTGGCCGGGGTGCAAAAGGTCGAAGCAGCCGTTGGTGAAGCCGACCTTCAGGCCCCGCGCCCGCCAGCCCTCGACGATGTCGCGTGCTTGAGAGAGGTCGGCGATCTTGATCTCGCCGGGCTCGCCTTGATCGGACCCCGCCCGCGCCGTCAACTCGGCGGCGGTGACGACGTCGGTGCCGAGCTTGGCGACCACCAGGCCGCCGGCGAGGTTGGCCAGATGCGCGGCCTCGACCAGGCTGGCGCCGGCCGCCACGGCCAGGGCGAGCGTCGCGGCGACGGTGTCGCCGGCCCCCGAGACGTCGAACACCTCCACCGCCGTAGCCGGCAGATGGACGGGCGTCTCGCCGCGCACCGACAGAGTCATGCCGGCCCCGCCCCGGGTGATCAGGGCCGCCTCCAGCGTCGGCGCCATGGCCAGGATCGCCGCGCCGGCCTCTTCCGAGGCCTCGTCGCTGTTGTCGACGACGCCCGTCGCCTCGGCGGCTTCCTTGCGATTGGGCTTGATCAGGGTCGCGCCGTCATAGCGGGCGAAGTCACGACTCTTGGGATCGACGATGACCGGCTTGCCGGCGGCGCGGGCGGCGGCGATCGCTTCGCGCACCACCGCGTCGGTCAGGACGCCTTTCGCGTAATCAGACAGCACCACGACGTCGGTGGTCGCCAGCCGGGCCTTGAAGGCCGCCAGCAGCGCCGCGCCATCGCCCGGCGCGCGGTCTTCGCGATCCACGCGCAACATCTGGTGCGAGCCTGAGATGTAGCGAACCTTCTCGGTCGTGCGACGGCTGGCGTCGGCGATCAGCTCGGCCTCGAGGCCCGGCTCGGCGTCGATCATGCCGCGCAGGGCCGCGCCGGCGTCATCCTGGCCGACCAGACCCACGAGAACCGCCTTGGCTCCGAGGGCGGCGACGTTGCGCGCGACATTGCCCGCCCCGCCCAGCATGGCGGTTTCCTTCTCGACCGCGATCACCGGCACCGGCGCTTCGGGCGAGATGCGGTCGACCGCGCCATAGACGAAACGGTCCAGCATCACGTCGCCGAGGACCAGCACGGTCTTGCCGGCGAAGGCGCGGGGCAGATGGGCGAGGGTGTCGTTCATGCGGAGTTCCGTACCGCCCCGCCCCGAAAACTCAACCCTCGACGCTCTCGGCGAAGACGCCGCCGTGCTTTTCGGCAAGTCCGCGCGGGTCGGGATGGATGATGATGTCGGCCGATGGGAAAGCTTCCAGCAGGCGGTTCTCGGCGGCGACCATGATCGTGTGCGCCTCGGCCAGCGAGATGTCGGACGGCAGATCCGCGTGCATCTGCATGTGGACGTAAGGCCCCGAGGCGCGGGTGCGCAGCTGGTGGACGCCCAGGACTCGCGGGTCGACCGTGGCCAGCTGCACGATCCGGGTGCGCTCCTCCTCGGGCAGCTCCTGGTCCATCAGCTGGGCCGAGGCTTCGCGGAACACGCCGATCGCGCCCCAGATCAGCCACAGCGCCACCAGCAGGCCGGCGGCCGCGTCCAGCCAGGGCAGGCCGAGCCACGCGGCCGCGCCGACGCCGACTAGGGCGACCATGTTCGAGGCGAGGTCAGCCGCATAGTGGGCGCGGTCGCCGGAAATGGCGATCGAACCGCTGGCCTTCACGACGCGGGTCTGGGCGGTGATCAGGGCCAGGGTCAGGCCGATCGAGATCAGCATCACCGCGACGCCCGCCAGGCCGTGCTCGACCGGGCGCGGGTGCAGCAGGGCGTTTATCGCCTCCCGTCCGATCAGCGCGCCTGACGAAAACACAAGCCCGCCCTGCATCAGACTGGAAAAGGCTTCGGCCTTGCCATGACCGAAGCGATGCTCGGCGTCCGGCGGCTCGGCGGCGTAGCGCACGGCGTAGACGGTGATCAGCGAGGCCACCAAGTCGAGCGCGGAGTCCGACAACGAGGCCAGGATCGCGACCGAGCCGCTGGCGACCCAGGCGACCGCCTTGACCACGATCAGGATCGACGCCGTCGCCACGGACAGCAGGGCGACCCGGCGAGTGGCGGCGCGAACTTCGGGAGAGGCGGCGGAGAGCGACATGGCCGCCTTTTAGCAAGGCGGTCCGCCAAGCCCCAGCGCGAACGACTCGCGACGCTCAGGCGGCGATGCGCGGCTCGGGGCCGACATAGACCGACTGCGGCCGGATCAGACGTCCGCCCGCCAGCTGCTCGCGCGCGTGGGCGATCCATCCGGCGACCCGCCCCATGGCGAAGACGCAGGTGAAGCTGGACGGCGGCAGGCCCAGGGCCTCCAGCAGCAGAGCCGTATAGAACTCGACATTGGTGTCCAGCGGCCGGTCCGGCTTGTGCTCGCGCAGGATCTCCAGCGCGGCCTGCTCGACCGCCTCGGCGAAGGCTAGCCGTCCCGGCAGGGCGCTGGACGCCGAGGCGAGCTTGCGCACGGCGGCCTTCAGGGCGTCGGCGCGCGGGTCGCGGACGCGGTAGATGCGGTGCCCGAAACCCATAAGCCGGTCTCCGCGCGCCAGAGCCTTCTCCAGCCACGGCCGCGCATTGGCCGGCGTCCCGATGGCGTCGAGCATCTCGATCACCGGACCCGGCGCGCCGCCGTGCAGAGGCCCCTTCAGCGCCGAAAGCCCCGCCAGCACCGCCGAGGTCAGGCCGGCGCGGGTGGAGGCGACGACGCGGGCGGCGAAGGTCGAGGCGTTCAGGCCGTGGTCGCAAACCGTGACGAGGTAGGCGTCCAGCGCGGCGGCCTCGGCGTCCGACGCCGGCGCGCCGCGCGTCATGCGCAGGATGTCGGCGGCGTGGGACAGGGACGGGTCCGGCGCGACGGCGCTCTGGCCGGCCGCGACGCGCAGCACGGCGGGGGTGAAGACGGCCGGGGCGGCGATCAGCAGCAGGGCGGTCGAAAGGTCGTCGCCATCGGGCAGGCGCGCCAGCAAAGCGCGCATCGCCTCCACCGGGTCGCGGCGCGCGAGGCCTTCGTCCAGGGCGGCGACTTCCGCGAACGCGCGCACCCGCGCTTGGCCCACGGCGGGCGAAAGATCGCTGGGCGCATCCTCGAAGAAGCCGTCGAACAGCAGGTGCGCGGCGTCCTCGTAACGCGTCCGCCCCGAAAGATCCTCGACGGCGTAGCCTCGGATCACCAAGCGGCCCCGAGCGCCATCGACATCGGACAGGACAGTGTGGGCGGCGATAACGCCCTCAAGACCATCGGACATGTGCGGTCTCCTTTCACCGCGAAAAGGCGCTTACACAGCTTGATCGTCAATCTTGATCAATATAATCAATCTATATGGCCGATTGGATGGACGCGGATCAGGTTCTGGAACGGCTCGGCATCCGGCCGCAGACTCTTTACGCCTATGTCAGCCGGGGTCGGATCGAGGCGACGGCCCATCCGCAGGACCCCCGCCGCAGCCTCTATCGCGCCTCGGACGTCGCCGCCCTGGCCCAGAAGAAGGCGCGCGGTCGTCGCGCCGCCGATGTCGCCGCAGAGGCCATCGCCTGGGGCGAACCGGTGCTTCCGTCCGCGATCACGACGGTGGCCGGCGGACGCCTCTGGTATCGCGGCCGCGACGCCGTCCAACTCGCGGACCACGGCCTGACGCTGGAGAACGTCGCCCGCCTGCTGCGCCGAGGGCATGGCGTCGCCCTGAAAGCCGCGCGTCAGGCAGAGCCGTTGATGGGCGACACCGCGCGCCAGCGGCTCTTCATGACTCTGGCGACAAGGGCGGGCCGCGAACCTCCAGCCCGCGGTCGCGCGCCGCTGGCCTTGGCCATGGAGGCGGCCGATCTCCTGGAAGCGATCGTCGACGCCGCGACCGGCCAGGCCGGCGAAGGCGCGGCCCATCTGCGCTTCGCCGCCGCCTGGGGCCTAGACGCCGGGGGCGCTGGTCTCATCAGGCGCGCTCTTGTGCTGCTGGCCGATCACGAGCTGAACGCCTCGACCTTCGCGGCGCGGGTCGCGGCCTCGACCGGCGCCTCCCTGTCGGCGGCGTGCCTCGCAGGACTCTCGGCGCTCTCCGGACCGCTGCACGGCGGCATGGCCGCGCGGGTGGAGGCCTTTGTCGAGGAAGCCGAGCGTCGCGATCCCGCCCAGGCCGTGGCTGCGCGCCTGTCGCGCGGCGCGTTGATGCCCGGGTTCGACCATCCGCTCTATCCGGACGGCGATCCTCGCGCCGCGGCGCTGCTGGCGGCCTTCGAGCCCCCGCCCCTGCTGACCGAGCTTCGCGCCGCGACCGAAGCGGCCACCGGCCTGTCGCCCAACATCGACTTCGCCCTGGTCAGCCTAGCCCACGCTCTGAACCTGCCCGCCGATGCGCCGTTCATCCTGTTCGCCACGGCGCGAAGCGCCGGCTGGACCGCCCACGCGATCGAACAATTGCAGAGCGGCCGGCTGATCCGTCCTCGGGCGCGCTACATCGGCCCCGCGCCGGAAAGCTACTCGCCCCCTTCCTCGTCGTAACCGACTAGCCGCAGCGCCCGCGCCGGCAAGCCTTCCAGTTGGCACCAGCGCTCCAGCGCCTCCTCGCGGCCATGGGTGATCCAGACCTCGCCGGGGCGCAGCTCGGCCAGCGTGCCCGTCAGCTCGTCCCAGTCGGCGTGGTCGGAGAGGATCAGCGGCAGTTCGACGCCGCGCTGGCGGGCCCGGGCTCGCACCCGCATCCAGCCCGAGGCGAAGCAGTCGACCGGATCGGGGAAGCGGCGCGACCAGCGGTCGGCCACGGCGCTGGGCGGCGCAATGACGATCTGGCCCGCGAAGGCCTCCTTGGGTCCCGATGCGGTCGCCGGCGCCAGCGGCCCCAGCTCGACGCCATGCGCCTCGTAGAGCGCGTTGAGCCGCTCCAGAGCGCCATGAACGAAGATCGTCTTGTCCCAGCCCGCTTCACGCAGCAGCCGGATCACCCGCTGGGCCTTCCCCAGCGCATAGGCCCCGACGATGTGGCAACGCTCGGGGAACTGCTCGACCGAAGCCAAGAGGCTGCGGATTTCGCCGGCGTCATCGGGATGGCGGAAGACCGGCAGGCCGAAGGTCGCCTCGGTGATGAAGACATCGCAGGGCACGGGCTCGAAGCGCGCGCATGTCGGGTCGCGCCGGCGTTTGTAGTCGCCCGACACCACCATGGTCAGGCCTTTCCAGCGCACCACGGCCTGGGCCGAGCCCAGCACGTGGCCGGCCGGGACCAGGGTCACCTCGACGCCGTCACGGGCATAGGTTTGGCCGTAGGCGATCGCCTCGCGCCGACCTGCGAAATCCTCGCCGTAGCGGGCGGCCATGATCGCCAGGGTCTCGGGCGTGGCGACGGCGACGCCGTGGCCCGCGCGAGCGTGGTCCGAGTGGCCATGGGTGATCACCGCCCGGTCCACGGGACGGACCGGATCGATGTAGAAGTCCCCCGGCGGGCAGTACAGGCCTCCTGGCCGGGGACAGAGAAGATCTTCGGGCTTGATCACGACTGGATATGACAACGCATCAAGCGGTAAGCCTATCCCATCGAGGGAGACGGCATGAGCGACAATGAACAGAGCCGCCTGATCGCCACGGCGATGAACGAAGGCAGCCCCCAGGCCCGAGCTTTGGGCTTCTCGACGCTGGAGATCGGCGAGGCCACGGCCTTGTTGAAGGTCCCCTACCGTCCGGAGATCGTCGGCGATCCCGAGACGGGCGTGATCGCCGGCGGCGTGGTGACGACGCTCCTGGACCACGCCAGCGGCCAGGCCGTGCACGCCGCGTTGGAGGCCTGGACCTCGATCGCCACCCTGGACCTGCGCATCGACTACATGCGCCCCGCCGAGCCGGGGCTGGACATCCTGGCCCGCGCCCACTGCTACAAGCTGACCCGATCGGTCGCCTTCGTCCGCGCCGTCGCCTACGACCGCGATCCGGAGGATCCGGTGGCGACCGCCCAGGCGACCTTCATGCTCGACTCCAGCGCCGGCAAGAAGCCCGGCGCCAATCTCAAACCCTCGCGGTCCGGCCGCGCCCAGACCAAGGGAGCCGACCAATGAGCGACGCCGACAGCCGCCTGGTCTCGATGCTGGACTCCATCCCCTACGCCCGCTTCCTGGGCGTGCGCGCCGAGCTGGCCGGGGATGAGATGACCGCCATCCTGCCCTTCGCCCAGCACATCGTCGGCAATCCCATGCTGCCCGCCATCCACGGCGGCGTTCTGGGCGCCTTCATGGAGATGACGGCCCTGGCGCAGCTGTCGGCCGCCGCGCCGATGAGGCGCCAGCCGCGCACGATCGACGTCTCGATCGAGTATCTGCGCTCGGGACGCCCGCTGACCACCTACGCCCGCGCCAGCATCAAGAAGCTGGGCCGCCGGATCGCCAACGTCCATGTCGAGGCCTGGCAGGAGACCCGCTCGGCCCCGATCGCCACCCTGCGCGGCCTCTTTCTGGTCGCGCCCAGCGAGGAAAGCGCTTGAAGCTGTCCCGCAAGGGCGGAAAGGCGGTCGCCAAAGGTGATCTGCCGTCAAAGACCTGCTTGACCTGCGGCCGGCCGTTCACATGGCGAAAGAAGTGGGCGAAGGACTGGGAGACGGTGAAATATTGTTCCGATATGTGCCGATCACGTAAAATTACACCCATGTAATGCGAATTGAGCGCGATAACCTTCTTAAAATCGGCGTAATGAAGCAAAGGTAACGTGCAGTAACCAAGGGGCGGGCCTATATCCCTGATCACCGGACGCCAACGGGGCGGCCGGAGAAAAAAGGGATCAAGACCATGACCATGAAGACCACCGCCGTGTCCGGCCTCGCCTCGCTCGTTCTCGCGGTTCTGCCGCTCGTCATCATCGCCGGCTCGCTCGCCCAGAGCCTGTAAGTGATCGCCGCTTAGCCTCCGTCGGGCCGCTCACACGAGCCGCCTCGACGGAGATGGCGACCCAGAAGACTAACGAGAATACAGAGACTTGGCCGTCCGATGCAGGATGGCGTGGCGGCCCGCCAGACGATCGATATCCGCGTCGTAGCCGCCGCCGATAACCCCGACCACGGGGATCTCAAGAGACAGACAAGCGCCCAGGACAAGGGCCTCCCGTCGCGCCAGACCCTCGTCGGTCAGCGACAACCGGCCCAGCTTGTCGTCCGCGTGGGGATCGACCCCCGCATTGAAGAAGACGATATCCGGCCGGACGCTGGACAGAAGCGCCGGCACGATCTCCCCCAGTTTCGCCAGATAGGCCTCGTCGCCGGTTCCGTCGGCCAGCTCGATGTCGAGATCGCTCGCGGCCTTGCGGTGCGGGAAGTTCTTCTCGGCGTGCATCGAGACGGTGAAGACGCTGGGGTCGCCCTCGAAGATCCGCGCCGTGCCGTCGCCTTGGTGGACGTCGAGATCGACGACCAGCACCTGGCTGACCGCCCCCTCCGCCTGCAACCGCCGCGCGGCCACGGCCACATCGTTGAAGACGCAGAAGCCCGCCCCGCCCTCGGCCGAGGCGTGATGGCTGCCGCCGGCCGTATTGCAGGCGATCCCGTGCTCCAGAGCAAGGCGCGCCGCGAGCAGGGTGCCGCCGGTTGCGGCCCTCGCCCGCGTCGCGACGCTCTCGGTGTTGGGCATGCCGATCCGCCGCACCACGTCGGACGGCAGGGAGAGTTCGATCACGCCGCGGACGTAGTCCTCGGTGTGGGCCAGCCGCAAAGTCTCAATATCTGCAGGTTCGGGACGCGCGAAGCCGTCGGCCCCCGGAACGCCCTCGGCTTCCAGAACGCTGGCCAGGCGCGAGAACTTGTCCATCGGGAAGCGATGCCCGGCCGGCATTTCGGCGTGGAAGGCGGGGTGATGGACGATCGGCGGGCAGCGAGACATCGCGAGACGATGGGCGCCGCGACGGCCTGACGCAAGGAGACGACTTGCGGCGCGGCGCCGCTGCGCCTATCGCACTGCGCCATGCAGACGACCGAGAACCTCGCCGACATCCTCGACCTCGAACCGATCGAGGTGAACCTGTTCCGGGGGACCAGCCCCAACGACGGCTTCCCGCGCATCTTCGGCGGCCTGGTCATCGCCCAGGCGCTGTTGGCGGCCTACCGGACGGTGCCGGAACGCGTCTGCCACTCGCTGCACGCCTATTTCATCCGCCCCGGCGATGTGAACGCGCCTGTGCTCTACGACGTCGAGCGGGCCCGCGACGGCGGCACCTTCACGACGCGCCGCGTCGCCGCGATCCAGCATGGCGAGCAGATCTTCAACCTGGCGTGCTCTTTCCAGACGCCGGAAGAGGGCTTCGAGCACCAGTCGGAGATGCCCGACGCGCCCGATCCCGAGACCCTGATGACTGAGGTCGAGTTCCTGGAAAGCCTGGGAGATCAGATCCACCCGAAGATGCTGGCCCACGCCAGGAAGCCGCGCCCGGTCGACGTGCGTTGGGAGGATCCCCAGAACCCGGTCTCCCCGGTCCAGAAGTCGGGGACCAAGAACGTCTGGATGCGGGCCAAGGCCCCGCTGGGCGACGATATCAAGATGCAGCAGGCCGCCCTCGCCTACGCGTCGGACATGGCGTTCATGGAGAGCGCCCTGCGCCCGCACGGCTTGATCTGGACGACGCCGGGCCTGCAGGGCGCCAGCCTGGACCACGCCATGTGGTTCCACCACCCGTTCAACTTCAACGACTGGACCCTGTTCGCCCAGGACAGCCCCAGCGCCTCGCAAGGGCGCGGCCTGGTCCGCGGCCAGATGTTCAGCCAGGACGGCAAGCTCCTGGCCTCGGTGGCCCAGGAATGCCTGATGCGGGTGCGGAAGTAGGCCTTTAGACAGGCTCGATCTTCGCGACGCCGGCCGCCGCGAGGCCGCGCAGCAGCGAGGCCGCCTGCATGCCGACGGTGATCTCGCCGGCCAAGGCCATGCGGATCGCCTCCGCGAGCGGAACCCAGACGCTCTCGATCCGCTCGCTGGGCTCGTCCTGAGGCTCGGCGACCTTCACGACGTCGCGCGCCAGGATGATGTGGGTGCGGTTCGTATGGGTGCCAGCGTTGGGGCGGGTCTCGCCCACCAACGTTAACGCGCCCGCGCAGCCCGCCTCCTCCAGCAGTTCGCGCCGGCCCGCCTCGACGGGATCGGTCTCGCCCGGATCCATGCCACCCGCGGGCAGCTCGATGGAGATGTCGCCCAGGGCGTGGCGGTATTGCTTGACCAGCAGGACGTTGTTGTCGGCGTCCAGCGCGACCACTTCGACCCAGTCGGGATATTCCAGGATGTAATAGGGCGCGATCACCGCGCCCTCGTCGGTGACGCAGTCGTCGGCGCGGACGCTGATCCAGCGGTCCTTGTGAATCTGGCGCGAGGCGGTGACCCGCCATTTTCCGTCCGAGGTCACCAGGCGCTCCTTCTAGTCCTCTTCGGAAGGACCTTCTTGCTCGCCCACCAGGGCGGGGGGATCGGCCAGGATCAGGCCTTCGCCGATCTTGACCTCGGGGACAGCGGCCCGCGTGAACGGCAGGTACCAGGTCGGGCCGCCCAGGTCCGGGGTGATCTCGAGGATGTCGCCGGCGCCGAAGTTCTGGACGCTCTTGACGCGGCCCAGCAGGACGTCGGTCTGGATATGGCGGACCGCCAGGCCCACCAGGTCGGTCAGGTAGAACTCGTCCTCGTCAGGCTCGGGCAGGGCCGAGCGCGGGACATAGAGACGAAGGCCGCGCAAGGCGTCGGCGGCTTCCTTGGTCTCGATCCCGGGACAGCGGCAGACGACGCCGTCCTTGGTCTTGCGGGCCGAGGCGATGGTCAGGGCCGGCGAGCCGTCCTGGCGCTTCAGGCTCTTGAAGGCCGCGATGCTCATCGGGTCTTCGGTATAGGTCGAGATCCGCACCTCGCCGCGCACGCCAAAGCCGCCGGCCACGCGGCCGACCAGGATCAGCGGATCATCGTTCGAGGCGGCCATCGCGCAGACAGAGTCGCGCCGCCGACCCACAAGGATCGGCGGCGCGGGAACCCTTAGCCTTCGGTGGTTTCTTCAGCGGCCGGGGCTTCGGCGGCTTCGGCGGCCGGAGCCTCTTCAGCCGGAGCTTCTTCCACGGCCGGAGCAGCGGCCGCGGCGGCGGCGGCTTCAGCGGCGGCGGCCTTCTCGGCTTCAGCGGCGGCCTTGGCGTCGGCTTCGGCTTGCTTGCGGTCTTCTTCGCGCTGAGCGCGCTCGGCCGAACGCTCTTGAGCCTTCTTGCCCGGAGCGCCCTTTTGCGGGTTGTTGCCGGCGGTCCAGGTGGTCAGGCCCTGGGCGGCCAGGAAGCGGGCGACGCGGTCGGTCGGCTGGGCGCCCTTCTTGAGCCACTCCTGAATCGACTCGACCTTCAGGGTGACGCGGTTGGCGTCGTCCTTCTTGAGGAGCGGGTTGTAGGTGCCGACCTTCTCGATGAAGCGGCCATCGCGCGGCGAGTGGCTGTCAGCGACGACGATCGAGTAGTACGGACGCTTCTTGGCGCCGCCACGGGCGAGACGGATCTTCAGCATTTCGGTAGTCCTTGGTCTAAAGTTCTATTTCTTGAACGGGTTGAAGCCGGGCAGGCCCAGGCCGGAGAGAGGATTGGGCTTGGCGTCGCCGCCACTCCCGAGACCCGGCAGGCCGGGCAGCCCCGAGAGGCCTTGGCCCCCCGCTGCATTGGGGTCGGGCTGGGGCATCTTTCCCCCGCCCAAATTCTTGAGACGCGCCATGTCGCCGCCGCCCATCATCTGGGCCATGCGGGCCAGACCCTTGCCGCCGTCCTTGGACATGGCCTTGAACATGTCGGCCATCTGGCGGTGCTGCTTGAGCAAGCGGTTGACCTCGGCCACGTCGACCCCGGCGCCGGCCGCGATGCGGCGCTTGCGCGAGGCGGCCAGGATGTCGGGCTTCTTGCGCTCTTCCTTGGTCATCGAGCTGATGATCGCCTGCTGGCGACGGAAGATGCTGTCGTCGATCCCGCTCTCGGAGATCTGCTTCTTGACCTTCTGGACGCCGGGCAGGAGGCCCATGATGCCTTCCATGCCGCCCAGCTTCTGCATCTGCTTCAGCTGCGCCGAGAGGTCATCGAGGTCGAACTTGCCCTTGGCCAGCTTCTTGGCCATGCGCTCGGCCTCGGCGTGGTCGAGGTCGGCCGCGGCCTTCTCGACCAGGGCCACGACGTCGCCCTGGCCCAGGATGCGGCCGGCGACGCGGCGGGCGTCGAACACGTCCAGCTGGTCGATCTTCTCGCCGGCGCCGAGGAACTTGATCGGCAGGCCGGTGACGTGGCGCATCGACAGCGCCGCGCCGCCGCGGCCGTCGCCGTCGGCGCGGGTCAGGATCAGGCCGGTCAGCGGCAGGCGCTCGTGGAACGCCTTGGCGGTGCGCACGGCGTCCTGACCGGTCAGGCTGTCGGCGACCAGGATGGTCTCGGACGGATTGGCGATCCGGGCGACCTCGGCCGCCTCGCTCATCATCGCCTCGTCCAGCGTGGTGCGGCCGGCGGTGTCGAGGATCAGGACGTCATAGCCGCCCAGCTTGGCGGCGGTGACGGCGCGCTTGGCGATGTCGACGGCGCTCTGGCCCGGCACGATCGGCAGGCTCTCGACGCCGACCTGGGTCGCCAGCAGGGCCAGCTGCTCCATGGCGGCGGGGCGGCGGGTGTCGAGCGAGGCGACCAGCACCTTCTTACGCTCGGACTTGGACAGGCGCAGGGCCAGCTTGCCCGTGGTCGTCGTCTTGCCCGAGCCCTGCAGACCAGCCATCAGGATGACGCTGGGCGGGTTCAGCGCCAGGTTCAGGCCGGTCGGAACGTCGCCGCCCAGCATGTCCACCAGGCCGTCATAGACGATCTTGACCACCTGGTCGGCCGGCTTGACCGAGCGGATGACCGCCTCGCCCGACGCCAGATCCTTGGCCTTGCTGATGAAGTCCTTGACGACCGGCAGGGCGACGTCGGCCTCAAGCAGGGCGACGCGGACCTCGCGCAGCGCCTCGTCGATGTCCTTCTCGGACAGCACGCCGCGACCGCCGAGGCGTTCAAAGACGCCGGAAAGTCGCTCTGTAAGGCCGTCGAACATGTCGAACCCTGGTTGAAAACTCGGCTCCAAACGCGATCAGCTCCCGTGGACGATCACGTCGACGGGGGTCCTCGCCGTCCTCGTCCGGATGGATCCTGGGCTACCAGGCCGGGGTCGTGACGGTGGAGGCGCTGCTGATAAAGCGCCGGAAGCCGGGGCTTATGCACGGAAAGGGTGGAAGAGTCCAGCAGGCGGGCGGTTACGCCGTCCCCAGGAAGTCGCGCTTGCCGATCTCGACCCCGTTGTGGCGCAGGATCGCGTAGGCGGTGGCGAGGTGGAAGTAGAAGTTCGGGATCGCCTGGCCTTGCAGATAGGCAATGGCGTTGACGACGTGGGTCTCGCCCCGACGGGTCAGCGTGACCTCGCGGGCCTCAGCGCCTTCAAAGGCGGCGGGGTCCAGATCTTCGACGAAGGCGATGGCGCGCTCGACGCGGGCGATCAGTTCGGCGAACGAGGTCTCGACGTCGTCCCAGGCCGGGACCTCGGCCTGGGCCAGGCGCGCCGCGCCGCCCTTGGCGAAATCGGTGGCGATCTGCACCTGGCGGATCAACGGGAACATGTCGGGATAGAGCCGCGCCCTCAGCAGCGCCTCGGGGTCCAGGCCCTTGGCCTCGACATGAGCGGCGGCCTTGGTCAGCACGCCTTTCAGCCCCTTCAGGCCCTGGATGAACACGGGAACGCTGGCCTGGTGGATCGAGATCGACATCGAAAGCTCCGCTTGGACGATGCGCCTAGATAGGAAGCGGCTATGACGACCGAAAGCGGAACGGTCGGCGGAAGCTGTGGGTTCTAGGGGCTCGAAGCCCGCAACCGACGAGGTCCCGCCATGAAAGTCAGCGACGCCATGACCAGCCAGGTCTCGGTCGCCCGCCCCACCGACACGATCCGCCAGGTCGCCGAGACCATGGCCAAGGTCGACAGCGGCGTCGTGCCGGTCGTCGACGACGGCAAGGTCGTCGGCCTGGTCACCGACCGCGACATCGTCCTGCGCGTGGTCGCCGAGGGTCGCAGCTTCGACAGCCCCGTCTCCGAGGCCATGTCCGACGGTGAGGTGCTCAGCGTGAAGGAAGACGACATCCTGGCCGACGCCACCGCCAAGATGGCCAATCACCAAGTCCGCCGCCTAGTCGTGCTGAACGACGCCGGCGCGCTCAGCGGCATTCTCTCGCTGGGCGACGTGGCCAAGGACTATGGCGCCAAGCAGGTCGGCAAGACGCTGGAGGAAATCTCCCAGGAGCCGGGCGACGCGGCGCACTAGGAACGAAAAAGGGCGGCCCCGCGAGGAGCCGCCCTTTGTCGTTCTAGGATCGAAAGTCGCTTAGACCAGCGAGCTGTCGATCGCCTTGCAGGCTTCCATCAGGCCCTTCACCGACTCGACGGACTTGGCGAACATGGCCTTCTCGTCGTCGTTGGTTTCGAACTCGACGATCTTCTCGGCGCCGCCGGCGCCGATGACCACCGGAACGCCGACATAGAGGTCCTTCAGGCCGTACTGGCCGGTCAGGTAGGTGGCGCACGGCAGGACGCGCTTCTTGTCCTTCAGGTACGAGGTGGCCATGGCGATGGCGCTCTCGGCCGGGGCGTAGAAGGCCGAGCCGGTCTTCAGCAGGGCGACGATCTCGCCGCCGCCCTTGCGGGTGCGCTCGACGATGGCGTCCAGCTTTTCCTGGGTCAGCCAGCCTTGCTTGACCAATTCCGGCAGAGGCAGGCCGCCGACGGTCGAGTGACGGACCATCGGGACCATGTCGTCGCCGTGGCCGCCCAGGGTCCAGGCGTGGATGTCTTCCACCGAGACGCCGGTGGCTTCGGCCAGGAAGTAGGCGAAGCGGGCCGAGTCGAGGACGCCGGCCATGCCGATGACCTTTTCCTTCGGCAGGCCCGAGAACTGCTGCAGGGCCCAGACCATCGCGTCGAGCGGGTTGGTGATGCAGATGACGAAGGCGTTCGGGGCGTGAGCCTTGATGCCCTCGCCGACGGCCTTCATGACCTTCAGGTTGATGCCGAGCAGGTCATCGCGGCTCATGCCCGGCTTGCGCGGCACGCCGGCGGTCACGATGCAGACGTCGGCGCCGGCGATGTCGGCGTAGTCGTTGGCGCCCTTCAGGGCGACGTCCTTGCCGAACACGGCCGAGGCTTCGGCGATGTCCAGCGCCTTACCCTGCGGGGTGCCTTCGGCGATGTCGAACAGGATCACGTCGCCCAGCTCTTCGCGAGCGGCGATGTGGGCCAGGGTGCCGCCGATCATGCCGGCGCCGATAAGGGCGATCTTCGCGCGAGCCATGGGGTCTCCATCAAGGCTGTGGACAGTGAAATGTCGCGCGCGGTCTAGACCTGTCGCGGCCCGGCCTCAAGCCCCCTTTCCCGTTTCGCTGCACTGCGGCAAAGATGCGTGAACAATGATAAGCAGCGCAGGGGATGAAAGCCGTGGCGACCAAGACCGATCCGGGCAACTTCTTCGAGGACTTCAGGCTGGGCCAGCGACTGGTCCACGCCACGCCGAGGACGGTCACGGCGGGGGACGTGGCGCTTTATACGGCCCTCTACGGTCCTCGCTTTTCGCTGTTCTCGTCCGATGAGTTCGCGAAGGCGTGCGGCCTTATGTCCGCCCCGGTCGATCCGCTGATCGCCTTCCACGTCGTGTTCGGCAAGACCGTGCCGGACATCAGCCTGAACGCCGTCGCCAACCTGGGCTATGCCGAGGGTCGGTTCCTGGCCCCGGTGTTCCCGGGCGACACCCTGACCGCCGTCTCAGACGTCATCGGGCTGAAGGAGAATTCCAACCGCAAGACCGGCGTCGTCTATGTCCGCACGACGGGGACCAATCAGCGCGGCGAGGCGGTGCTGAGCTATGTGCGCTGGGTCATGGTCCGCAAGCGCGACGAGGCCGCCGAGATCGCCGAGCAGGCCACGCCGACCCTGTCGTCCGCCGTCGCCCCCGCCGACCTTGTCCTGCCGCCGGGCCTCGATTTCTCCGGCTATGACTGGGCGCTGGCCGGCGCGCCGCACGCTTTCGAGGACTATGAGATCGGCGAGAAGATCGACCATGTCGACGGCATGGCGGTCGAGGAGGCCGAGCACCAGATGGCCACCCGCCTCTGGCAGAACACGGCCAAGGTCCATTTCAACCAGTTCGAGCGGTCCAAGGACCCGTCCGGCCGACGCCTGGTCTATGGCGGGGTGGTGATCTCGACGGCCAAGGCGCTGTCGTTCAACGGCCTGCAGAACGCCGGCCTGATCCTGGCGATCAACGGCGGCCGCCACGTCGCCCCGTTCTTCGCCGGCGGCACGGTGTTCGCCTGGAGCGAGGTGCTGGACAAGGCCGATCTGGGATCCGCCGGCGCCCTGCGGCTGCGGCTGGTGGCGACCAAGGACGCGCCCTGCGCGGAATTCCCGGACAAGGGCGGCGAAGGGGTCTACGATTCCAGCGTGGTCCTCGACTTCGATTACTGGGCGGCGGTTCCCAAGCGTGGCTGACTTTGTTCTTGATCCGGCGTTCGTGGCGACCTCGCACCTGGTCGCCGATCTTCCCCTGTGCGAGGTCCGACTGCAGGACGACGTCCGCTATCCGTGGCTGGTCCTGATCCCGCGCCAGGCGGGCCGGACCGAGATCGAGCAGCTAGACGTCGGCCATCGGCTGCAGCTGATGGAGGAGATCGTCCTGGCCGGAGCCGCCGTCCGGGCGATCGGCGCGGCGCTCGGCCTGGACGTCGACAAGCTGAATGTCGGCGCCCTGGGCAATGTCACGGCCCAGCTGCACGTCCATGTCGTCGGTCGACGGCGGGATGATCCGGCCTGGCCGGGTCCCGTCTGGGGCCACAGCCCAGCCATGCCGTACGGCCAGGATGCGCTGGAAGCCGCGATCACGGCGGCCGAGGAAGTCCTCGAGAACTAGCGCTTCTTCTTGCGCGACGAGACCTTCTTGCCCTTGGCCTTGGTGGCCTTGCTCTTTTTGACCGCCGGCGCCTTGGCCTTGCGGGCGGCCGCCGCGCACTTGGCCTTGGCGGCCTTCAGCGCCTTGCCCTTCTTGCCTTTCGTCGAGCAGACGGCCGCCTTGGCGGGCGCCGCGCCGGCCGGCCAGACATAGGGCCGCGCGCCCCGCGCCTCGTAGCCGGGCGGCGCCTCGGGCAGCAGGTGCTCGGCGGCCACAATCCGCGTCACGCCCTCCTCGACCAGCTGGCCCGACCAGCGGCCGTCCGCGTCGGGACGCAGGGTCAGGGTGGAGGGCTGGCCGCCTTCGTGGGCCAAAAATCGCGCCGAAAGGCCATCGCCCTCACGCTGTAGGTCATCGATCAGGCCGGTCGAGCCCGGCGCCCCCGTCCGGCGCAGGTCGCGCCAGGCCCCCTCCAGCGGCGCGGCGCCGCCGGCCTTGTCGACGATCTGCAGGGCGTAGAGCGGCGTCCCGTCCGGACCGTTCACGCGCCACTGGCCGTCCAGCGGGCCTTGCAGGTTCTGGGCGGCGGCGATCGAGCCGCGCACCCGCAGCTCGTAGACCTGAGCCGCGGGGGAGGCCTCGCCCGGAGCGGGGATCGGCAGGATGTTCGGCTTGCGGCGCGGCGCGGGCCTGGCGACCGTTTCAGCCTGGTCCTCGTCCATGTCCTGGCCGGACTGCGAGATCAGGTCGCCCAAAGGGTCCAGCGCCTGGGGAACCTCGGCCGCGGCCGGCGCGGGCGAAGCGGGCGGGGTCGTCGCCGGGCTCTGCTGGGCCAGCGCGGGACTGGCGACCAGGACGACGGAGAAGACGATAGCCCGCATTCGCAACCTTCTGATGACCCGCCCGACTACCCTTTGGCGGCGATCGCCTCGGCCACCGCCACCAGCCGCTCGGCCTGCGCCAGATGCAGACGTTCGGCCATCTTGCCGTCCACCCGCAAGGCGCCTTTGCCAGAATTTTCCGGCGCGTTGAAGGCGGCGATCACCGCGCGGCTCCAGGCGATGTCCTCGGGCGAGGGCGAAAAGACCCGGTTGCAGATCTCCAGATGCTTGGGGTGGATCAGGGTCTTGCCGTCGAAACCGAAGTCGACGCCCTGCACGCAGACCGCCTCCAGCGCCTCGAGATCCTCGATGTCGTTGTGGACGCCGTCCAGGATCGCCAGGCCGTGCGCCCGCGCCGCCGCCACCGACAGGGTCAGCAGCGGCAGAAACGGCGCGCGGTCGGGCGTCTGACGGGCCCGCATCTCCTTGGCGAAGTCATTGACGCCCATCACCCAGGCCGAAAGGCGCGTGCCGTGCGAGGCCTCGGCCATCTCCCATAGATGGAAGGCCGCCTTGGCGGTCTCGATCATGGTCCACAGGCGCGTGGCCGGCGGAGCGGCGTGCAGGCGCTGGTCGTAGAGGCGCACGTCGCCGGCGTCATTGACCTTGGGAACGAGCACCGCGTCGGGGCCAGCCTCGGCCGCGGCGGCCAGGTCCTCGGCTCCCCAAGGGGTGTCGAGGCCGTTGACCCGGATCACGACCTCGCGATCGCCAAAGCCCCCTGCCCGCACCGCCGCCACGGCCGCCTCGCGCGCCGCCGGCTTGGACTCCGGGGCGACCGCGTCCTCCAGGTCCAGGATGATCACGTCGGCGGGCAGGGTGCGGGCCTTCTCGACCGCCTTGGCGTTGGAGGCGGGCATGTAGAGGGCGCTGCGGCGCGGACGGCTCGGCAAGTCGATGGTCATGGTGCTCCCCGGATCGGTTTTCTGTGTTGGCCGCAGCTTAGCATTGCTGCGCCGCAGCAAAAGCCTTCCGCTTGGGGTAGGCGGCGGAATACGGTCTTGGCGCCTCCCGCATTGGGGATAGGATCGGACCATGACCATGCGGTACGACAAGAACGCCAAGAACGTGCTGGGCGGCGAACTCGTCCCCTGCTCCCTGAACCCGGTGACCGGCTTTTATCGCAACGGCTGCTGCGAAACCGGGCCGCACGACCTGGGCCTGCACACCGTCTGCGCGGTGATGACCGACGAGTTCCTGGCCTTTTCGAAGTCGCGCGGCAACGACCTCTCGACGCCCCGCCCCGACCTGGCCTTCCCGGGCCTGAAGGCCGGCGACCGCTGGTGCCTGTGCGCCGGCCGCTGGACCGAGGCCCTCGAAGCCGGCATGGCGCCCCAGGTGGTGCTGGAAGCGACCCACGAAGAGATGCTGGCCGTCGCGCCGCTGGGCGTGCTGAAGGATCACGCCGCCGCCTGACACGGCGTCTCGGCTTCACGCGATCGCTCGCTGAAGGTGCTGGGGGAGGCGACGGAGCGGCCGGGCGAACCTGGAGACCGTGAGTGTGATTTGCGTTTCGGCTCGGACGACCGCTCCGTCAGGCTGTTCTTGCCCGTAAGGATGGGGGGCGTGAGCGTGTTTCAGCTCGGGACCCCACTAGCCCCCGGACGGGCGCGGACCAACTGGAGCGGCTACATCCGTGTCCAGCCCGACGATCCGCGATAGGCGGCTTGTACGATCACCGCCCTGTCGCTCCGCTCTTGGCCTTGATCCCGAACCGCCCCGTCACCCGCGCGCGCTCCTGAAGAGTAAGCCGCGCGGCCCGCCGAGCCGGACGGGGACCGAAAAGCGGCCCCGCTCAACCTATCCCCATCGCCGCGACTCCTTGCGAGAGACCGGTCTGCGAGCAGACCGTTGGGCCGGATCCAAGCGCCCTCCCCCGCGACGGGGACGGCTTTGATTGTGCGCGCGGTTTCAACGCGGATGATCCAGCGGCGTGTAAAAGTGAGAAGGGATTGATTTTGCTCACTTCGATTCCGGATATGCCGAGCATACAGGCGCTCCAATCCCCGTACTTGCCCCCTCCGCGCTGACGCGCTCCTCCCCCGGAGGGGGAAGAAGGCAGGGCGTCCTTCTGCCCCCTCCGGGGGCGGACGACCACGCAAAGCGTGGGGGCCCTCGGCGGCGGCAAGCGCCCCAGAACAGCGGAAAACAGACACGGAATAGTTCGTGAAATTGTCTTCCACCCCTTATAGGAGTTCGGCTTCCGAGCCTTGTCCAAACTCTACCAGGTGACTTGATGCACGACCGCGCCGGCCTTCGCGCTCTTCCGGAAGATCTTGTCGATCTCGACGCCCTGATCGGCGCCTATTACGAGATCAAGCCGGACATCTCGAGCCCGGCGCAGAAGGTCGTGTTCGGCACTTCGGGCCACCGTGGCTCAAGTCTGGACGGCGCCTTCAACGAAGCCCACATCCTGGCGGTCACCCAGGCGATCGTCGAATACCGCGCCGCCCAGGGCGTGACCGGCCCGCTGTTCGTCGGCCGCGACACTCACGGCCTGTCCGAGCCCGCTTGGCGCTCGGTGCTGGAAGTGCTGGCGGGCAACGGCGTCGAGACCCTGGTCGACTCCCGCGACGGCTTCACCCCGACCCCGGCGGTGTCGCACGCCATCCTGACCCACAATCGTCAGGGCGGAGCGCAAGCCGACGGCCTGCTGCTGACGCCGTCGCACAATCCGCCGCGCGATGGCGGCATCAAGTACAACCCGCCCTCCGGCGGTCCGGCCGGTTCGGACGCCACTTCGGCCATCGCCGCCCGCGCCAATGAGCTCCTCGCCCAGGGCCTGTCGGGCGTGAAGCGCGTCCCGTTCGAGACCGCCCGCAAGACCGTCGGCGACTACGACTTCCTGGGCCGCTATGTCGACGACCTGCCGGCGGTGATCGACATCGCCGCCATCCGCGCGGCCAAGGTGCGGATCGGCACCGACCCGCTGGGCGGCGCGGCCGTCGCCTATTGGGGCGCGATCGCCGAGCGCCACGGCCTGGACCTGACCGTGGTCAACGACGCCGTCGACCCGCGCTGGGCGTTCATGCCGCTCGATACCGACGGCAAGATCCGCATGGACTGCTCGTCGGCCTCGGCGATGGCCAATCTGATCGGGATCATGAAGGGCGGCGCGGCCTATGATGTGGCCACCGGCAATGACGCCGACGCAGACCGCCATGGGATCGTCACCCCCGACGGCGGGCTGATGAACCCCAACCACTATCTGGCCGCGGCGATCTCGTACCTGTTCAGCCATCGTCCCGGCTGGGCCGCGGACACGGCGGTCGGCAAGACCCTGGTCTCGTCCTCGATGATCGACCGCGTGGTCGCCGGCCTCGGCCGCCGCCTGCTCGAAGTGCCCGTCGGCTTCAAATATTTCGTGCCGGGCCTCTTGGACGGCTCGGTCGGCTTCGGCGGCGAGGAGTCGGCCGGCGCCGCCTTCCTGCGCCACGACGGCGGGGTGTGGACCACCGACAAGGACGGCATCCAGCTGGCCTTGCTGGCCGCCGAGATCCAGGCGGTGACGGGCCAGAGCGCCAGCCAGCTCTACGCCGGCCTGACTGAACAATATGGGGCGCCGGCCTACGCCCGCGTCGACGCCCCGGCCAGCCGCGAGGAGAAGGCGCGCCTGTCCAAGCTCAGCCCCAGCGACGTCTCGGCCAAGACCCTGGCCGGCGAGGCGATCACCGACATCCTCACCGCCGCCCCCGGCAACGGCGAGGCGATCGGCGGCCTGAAGGTCTGCACGAAGAACGCCTGGTTCGCCGCCCGGCCGTCCGGCACCGAGGACGTTTACAAGGTCTATGCGGAGTCGTTCCTGGGTCCGGATCACCTGAAGCAGGTGCAGGCCGAGGCGCGCGAGGTGGTGGCGGGCGCGCTGGCGGGGTAGCCCTCCGCCTTCGCACGGTTTATACGCCGCGCCATGTTTGAAGGCCTCTCCCCCCTCGCCCGTGACGCCCGCTCCTGGCCCTTCGAGCAGGCGCGCGCCACGATCGCCCGCGTCCTGCGCGTGCGCCTCCCCGACCGCGCCGACCAGGAGGCCGCCAAGGCCCTGATCGACGCCGGCAAGACCGACGAGGCGGTGAAAGCCTATCCGGCCCTGGCCAAGGCCGTGATCTTCGAGACGGGCTACGGGCCGTCGGGCCTGCCGCATCTGGGCACGTTCGGCGAGGTCGCGCGCACCACGATGGTGCGCAGCGCCTTCCGCGCCCTGACCGACGAAGCCATCCCGACGCGCCTGATCGCCTTCAGCGACGACATGGACGGCCTGCGCAAGGTTCCCGAGAACATCGAGAACAAGCAGCCGCTGATCGAGGACCTGGGCAAGCCGCTCACCGTGGTCCGCGACCCCTTCGGCACCCACGACAGCTTCGGCGCCCACAACAACGCCCGCTTGCGCGCGTTCCTGGACGGCTTCGGTTTCGAGTACGAGTTCGTCAGCTCGACCGCCTGCTACAAGGGCGGAATGTTCGACGCGACCCTGCTGACGGCCCTGGAGCGCTTCGACGCGATCCAGAAGGTCATGCTGCCGACCCTGGGCGAGGAGCGCCGCGCGACCTATTCGCCGTTCCTGCCGATCAGCCCGACCACCGGCCGCGTGCTGCAGGTCCCGACCCTGGAGCGCAATGTCGAGAAGGGCACGATCGTCTTCCAGGACGAGGACGGCCGCAATGTCGAGGTCCCGGTCACCGGCGGCCACGTGAAGATGCAGTGGAAGCCCGACTGGGCCATGCGCTGGACCGCGCTGGGCGTCGACTACGAGATGTCGGGCAAGGACCTGATCGACTCGGTCAAGGCCTCGGGCGCGATCTGCAAGGCGCTGGGCGGGGTTCCGCCGGAGGGCTTCAACTACGAGCTCTTCCTGGACGAGAACAACCAGAAGATCTCCAAGTCCAAGGGCAACGGCCTCTCGATGGAGGACTGGCTGCGGTACGGCGCGCCCGAGAGCCTGTCGTACTACATGTTCCAGAGCCCCAAGTCGGCCAAGAAGCTCTATTTCGACGTCATCCCCAAGGCGACGGACGAGTACCTGCAGCAGCTGGACGCCTATCCGCGCCAGGAGCCGGCCAAGCAGCTGGACAACCCCGTCTGGCACATCCACACGGGCCGCCCGCCGCAGCACGGCTCGCCGGTGTCGTTCAGCCTGATGCTGAACCTGGTCTCGGCCGCCGACGCCTCGACCAAGGAGATCCTCTGGGGCTTCCTGTCGCGCTACATCCCGGGCGCGACGCCGGAAAGCCAGCCGCTGCTGGATCGTCTGGCCGGCTATGCGATCAACTACTACGAGGACTTCGTGAAGCCCTCGAAGGTGTTCCGCGCGCCCAGCGCCCAGGAACGCGTGGCCATGCTGGACCTCCTGGCCAAGTTGAAGGCCATGCCGGCCGGAACCCAGGATGCCGAGCTGATCCAGAACGAGGTGTTCGAGGTGGGCAAGACGCACGGCTTCGACCCGCTGCGCGCCTGGTTCCAGGCCCTCTACGAGGTGCTGCTGGGCCAGAGCCAGGGTCCCCGCTTCGGTTCGTTCGCGGCCATCTTCGGCGTCGATCGCACGGTGGCGCTGATCGAGGAGAAGCTGGGCTGAGTATCGGTGCGACGAAACCGCCCAGCGACACCTTGCCTGGCAGATGAACGAAGACTGAATTCGGTATTAAGGGTCTGACCACTTTTGTGAGTCTAAGGTCCGATCTTCAGGACCAGGACAGTCTTCAAGGTCAGACCAATGGCTTCGTTCACCCTCCGCCCCACCGATCGACAGAAGTTCGATTCTCTGCTCGGCGGCATCGTTCAGCAGTTCCCCGACGCCCACGTCGAGGCCGCGCACAACGACACCTGGCAGTCGTATCGCGTCGACGTGTCGTGCGCCGATCCGGCCGCCGGCCCCCTGATCGCCTGGCTGCTCGACACCCACGGCGACTGCCCGCGCACGTAAAGTCTTCTAGGCCGGCTACTGGCTGGCCCAGACGATCCGCGCGATCCAGGCGACCTCGTCCCGCGACAGCAGGCGGTCGCCCTCGCGCCCGAGCGCCGAAAACTCGATCGTCCTGGCCGTGACCCGGCCCAGCTCCCGCACCAGAACCTCGCCCGCATGGGTCCGCGCCACCACGCGGTCGCCCTTGCGCGGCTCGAGCGTGGGCGAGACCAGGAGGCGGTCGCCGTCGCGATAGACCGGCGTCAGGGCGTCACCCGACACCTCCAGCGCGAACAGGCCCTCGCCGAGATCCGGCGCGGCGACTTCGTCCCAGCCCGCCCCCACGGGCATGCCCGCCGCGTCGAAGAAGCCCTCCTGCCCGGCCTGGGCCAGGCCGATCAGCGGCGCGCCCCGCCTTGCGCTCGCGCCGCCGGACTGTTCGGTCAGGGCCGCGAACTCCGAGAAATTGACCCCCGTCGCTTCCAGCAGCTTGGCCAGGCTCTCGGTCGAGGGCCAGCGCGCCCGGCCGTCGGCCTCGGTCGAGCCGCGCTTGGAGCGGTTGAAGCTGGTGGGATCCAGGCCCGCCATCCGGGCCATGGCTGACGGCGTCATGTCGAAGCGCTCGGCCAGGGCGTCGATGGCCCGCCAGATTTCGCCGTGAGAGAGGGTCGCCATCCGGCGTCTCCTTTGACGATCGTGGCCTTCGAGACGGGAAAATACGCCCGCCGGCCTAGGAAAGTAAACCTATGGCGACAGCATAGATTGACGTTTACGTAAGCGTTGACGCTGCCCCGGGATCGGGTTTAGGGTGATCGACGATAACCAAGCGGCCCGGCCGCAGTAGCCAGGCCCTCTTCACCGGGAGGTTTAAACCATGGCCGACCTGCGTCGCCCCGAGCGGACATTCACGATCCGCCAGCTCTGCAACGAATTCAAAGCCACGCCGCGCGCTTTGCGCTTCTACGAGGACAAGGGCCTGCTGAGCCCCGCGCGCGAAGGGCTGAACCGCGTCTATTCGCACAAGGACCGCGTCCGCCTGCAGCTGATCCTGCGCGGCAAGCGCGTGGGCCTGTCGCTGTCGGAAATCCGCGAGCTGCTGGACCTCTATGACGAGAACGACCAGGGCGCGGCCCAGATGGCCCGCTCGCTGAAGAAGTTCCGCGAACGCGCCACGGCGCTGGAGCAGCAGCGCGACGACATCGACAACGCTCTGGTCGAGCTGCGCGAGGCGTGCGACCGCCTCGAACGCCGCCTCGCCGAGATCCGCCCCGACCTGCTGCCGCGCGCGGCCGACTACGAGCAGGTGCTGCGCGCCCGCCTCGACGGTCACGCCGAGGCCATGCTGGGCAAGTAAGACCCTGGCGTCGCTCTCGGGCGGCGCCGCATCCCTTTCCTTCTCCGTTCCTCCCAGGACCGTTTCATGACCTACCAGCCGCCCGTTCGCGATCACGCTTTCATTCTGCGCGACGTGCTCAATATCGATCAGCATGGCGACCTGCCCGGCTTCTCCGACGCGCCCTTCGACGTCGTCGAGCAGATCCTGGACGCCGCCGCCCAGTTCACGGGCGAGGTCCTGGCGCCGCTGAACACGGTCGGCGACAAGAACGGCTGCCACCTGGATCCGGCCACCAACACCGTCACCACCCCGCCCGGCTTCAAGGACGCCTACAAGCAACTGTGCGAAGGCGGCTGGACCGGCTTGGGCTCGGATCCCGCCTATGGCGGCCAGGGCCTGCCGCACGTCGTGAACCTGGCCTTCAGCGAGATGTCGAGCTCGGCCAACATGGCGTTCTCGATGTATCCGGGCCTGGCCCACGGCGCCTATTCGGCGATTCATACCGGCGGCACCGACGAGCAGAAGCAGACCTACCTGCCCAAGATGGTGACCGGCGAATGGACCGGCACCATGAACCTGACCGAGCCGCACTGCGGCACGGACCTCGGTCTGCTGCGCACCAAGGCCGTCCCGCAGGCCGACGGCACCTATCGCATCACCGGCCAGAAGATCTGGATCTCGGCCGGCGAACACGACATGTCGGACAACATCATCCATCTGGTGCTGGCCCGCATCGAGGGCGCCCCGGCCGGCGTGAAGGGCATCAGCCTGTTCATCGTGCCGAAGTTCTTCCCCAAGGCCGACGGCTCGGTCGGCGAGCGCAACCAGGGCGTCAAGTGCGTCGGCCTGGAAGAGAAGATGGGCATCCACGGCAACGCCACCTGCGTGATGCAGTATGACGACGCCGTCGGCTACCTGATCGGCGAGGAGAACGCCGGCCTCAAGATCATGTTCGTCATGATGAACGAGGCCCGCCTGGGCGTCGGCATGCAAGGCGTGGCCCAGGGCGAGGCCGCCTACCAGGCCGCCGTCGCCTTCGCCAAGGACCGCCTGCAAGGCCGCTCGCTGACCGGCCCGAAAAACGCCGACGGCCCCGCCGATCCCATCATCGTCCACCCGGACGTCCGCCGCATGCTGCTGGAGAGCAAGGCCCTGATCGAAGGCGGCCGCGCCTTCCTGTTCTGGACCGCCCTGCACGGCGACCTCTCGCACGTCCATCCGGACGAGAAGGTCCGCGAGAAGTCGGCCGACTACATGGGCCTGATGACGCCGGTGCTGAAGGGCTACCTGACCGACAAGGGCTTCCAGGTCTGCTCGAACGCGGTGCAGGTGCACGGCGGCAGCGGCTTCACCGAGCACTTCCCGGTCAGCCAGTTCATGCGCGACTGCCGCATCGCCCTGATCTACGAGGGCACCAACGGCGTGCAGGCCCTGGACCTGGTCGGCCGCAAGCTGGCGGCCAAGGGCGGCCGCGCGGTGATGACCTTCTTCCAGGAGATCGACCAGTTCATCGGCGAGAATGACGCCGACGAGTCCATCAAGCCGTTCATCGAGGCCCTGGCCGGCGTGAAGGCCCAGCTGCAGGACGGCACGATGTGGCTGATGCAGAACGGCCTGCAGAACCCCGACAACGCCGGCGCGGCCTCGACCGACTACATGCACCTCTTTGGCCTGACGGGCCTGGCGTACATGTGGGCGCTGATGGCCAAGGCCGCCCAGGCCAAGATCGCCGCCGGCTCGTCGGACCCGTTCTATTCGACCAAGCTGACGACCGGCCGATATTTCATCGAACGCATCTTGCCTGACGCTGCGTCGCATCTGGCCAAGCTGAAGACCGGTTCGGCGACCCTGATGGCGCTGCCCGCGGAGGCTTTCTGATCATGAGCGTGCTCAACGTTGAAAAGCCGGCCTTCATGGCCGAGGAAGACATCGCGATCTTCGAGGACGCGGTCGGCAAATTCTTCGACGAGCACGCCCCTGAAGAGACCGTCGCCAAGTGGCGCAAGAACCATTGCGTCGACCGCGACATGTGGACCAAGGCGGGAGAGGCGGGCTTGCTCGGCCTCTCCACGCCCGAGCAATACGGCGGCGCCGGCGGCGACTACCGGCACGAGGTCGTGCTGATGGAGCAGCTGGGCAAGAAGGGCGTCGACGGCTTCGGCGCCAGCCTGCACAACGCCATCGTCATGCCGTACATCTTCCATTACGGCACCGAGGAGCAGAAGCGGCGCTGGCTGCCGCGCATGGCGACCGGCGAGCTGGTCTCGGCCATCGCCATGACCGAGCCGGGCGCGGGCTCCGACCTGCAAGGCATCAAGACCACCGCCAAGAAGGTCGGCAACCAGTACGTCATCAATGGCTCCAAGACCTTCATCACCAACGGCCAGACCGCCAACCTGATCTGCGTGGTCGCCAAGACCGATCCCGCCGGCGGCGCGCGCGGCACGTCCTTGATCTTCGTCGAGACCGACGGCGCGGAAGGCTTCGAACGCGGCCGCAACCTCGACAAGCTGGGGCAGGAAGCCCAGGACACCTCGGAGCTGTTCTTCAACGACGTGAAGGTGCCGACCGAGAACCTGCTGGGGACCGACGAGGGCCAGGGCTTCTTCCAGCTGATGAGCCAGCTCCCGCAGGAGCGCCTGAACATCGCCGTGCAGGGCATGGCGACCATCGAACGGGCGCTGGAGCTGACCATCGCCTACGTCAAGGACCGCAAGGCGTTCGGCAAGGCGATCCTCGACTTCCAGAACACCCAGTTCGTCCTGGCCGAGTGCAAGACCGAGGCGACCGTCGCCAAGGTCTTCGTCAACCACTGCATCGGCCAGCACCTGGAAGGCAAGCTGGACGCCGCCACCGCCTCGATGGCCAAGTACTGGGTCAGCGACCTGGAGAACAAGATCGTCGACCGCTGCCTGCAGCTGTTCGGAGGCTACGGCTTCATGAACGAATACCCGATCGCGCGCATGTACAAGGACAGCCGCATCCAGCGCATCTACGGCGGCACCAACGAGATCATGAAACTGCTGATCGCGAGGACCCTGTGATCACGCTGCCGCTGATCGCGCTGCTGGCGGGCCCAGCCGCCGCGCCCCCCGCGAACGACGCCCGCTCGGCCGTCGTCTGCGTGCGCGCCGTGCAAAGCCCTCGGCCGCTCACCTTTTCCGGCGCCCTGGTCGGCAAGACGCCGCAGCCGGGCGCCTTCAAGCTGCCGCTGCAGCCGGCGGGCCAGGACATCTGCCAGACCCTGCTGCGCTCCAAGATCGCCGAGTGGAAGCTGGAGGTGACCACCTCGGGCTTCACCGCGTGCGAGCTGCCGCCGCCCGAGTTCGGATCGCGCCTCTACTACCGCGCCAAGGTCTCGGCGCGCGGCCTCAAGTGCGAGCCGATCGGCAAGTACCCGATCGGGAACTGGAAACAATAACGACGCCTGGCCCCGCGGGGCCGGCGCGCCGCCAAAAGACACGAACAACGCTTCGCAGGAAGGAGCCATTCCATGGCTGACGCTTACATTTTCGACGCCGTGCGCACCCCGCGCGGCAAGGGCAAGAAGGACGGGTCTCTGCACGAGATCACCTCGCTGTCCCTGGCCACCCAGGTGCTGGAAGCCCTGCGTGACCGCAACAACCTGGACACCAGCAAGGTCGACGACGTCGTCCTGGGCTGCGTCGCCCCGGTCGGCGAGCAGGGCAGCGACATCGCCCGCACCGCCGTCTTGACCGCCGACTACGCCGAAAGCGTCGCCGGCGTGCAGATCAACCGCTTCTGCGCCTCGGGCCTGGAAGCCGTGAACATGGCCGCGGCCAAGGTCGCCTCGGGCGAAGCCCAGCTGGCGATCGGCGGCGGCGTCGAGAGCATGAGCCGCGTGCCGATGGGCAGCGACGGCGGCGCCTGGCCGACCGACCCGTCCTCGGCCTTCAAGACCTATTTCGCCCCGCAAGGCGTGTCGGCCGACCTGATCGCCTCGCTCTATGGCTTCTCGCGCGACGACGTCGACGCCTACGCCGTCGAGAGCCAGAAGCGCGCCGCCGCCTCGTGGGCCGACGGTCGCTTCAAGAAGTCGGTGATCCCGGTGAAGGACCAGCTGGGCCTGACCATCCTGGATCATGACGAGACCGTGCGCGGCTCGACCACCATGCAGACCCTGGCCGCGCTGAACCCGTCGTTCACCGGCATGGGCGAAATGGCCTTCGACGCCGTCGTGACCCAGCGCTATCCGCAGGTCGAGCGCGTCAACCACGTGCACCACGCCGGCAACAGCTCGGGCATCGTCGACGGCGCCGCCGGCGTGCTGATCGGCACCAAGGAAATGGGCGAGGCCCTGGGCCTGAAGGCTCGCGCCAAGATCAAGGGCGCGGCTTCGATCGGTTCGGAGCCCTCGATCATGCTGACCGGCCCCTCGCTGGTGACCGAGAAGCTGCTCAAGCGCCTGGGCATGGAGGTCAAGGACATCGACCTCTATGAACTGAACGAGGCCTTCGCCGCCGTCGTCCTGCGCATGATGCAGGCGCTCGACATCCCGCACGACAAGATGAACGTGAACGGCGGCGCCATCGCCATGGGCCACCCGCTGGGCGCCACCGGCGCGATGATCCTGGGCACCATGGTCGACGAGCTGGAGCGCTCGGACAAGGAAACCGCCCTGATCACCCTGTGCGTCGGCGCCGGCATGGGCACCGCCACGGTCATCGAACGCGTCTAACCCTCTCGATCAGGAACTAGTCACATGGAAAACTTCAAGATCGAGGTCGATTCCGACGGCGTGGCCCTCGTCACCTTCGACGTGCCCGGCCGTTCGATGAACACCCTGACCGCTTCGGTCATCAAGGAAATCGGTGAGATCGTCGAACGCATCAAGACCGACGACGCCATCAAGGGCGCGGTCATCACCTCGGGCAAGGCCAGCGGCTTCTGCGCCGGCGCCGACCTGGGCGAACTGGGCGGCTCGGGCGGCCTGGGCGGCGGCGCGGGCGGCGGTGAAGCCGGCCTGAAGGCGGCGTTCGACGCCGGCTTCGCGCTGAACAAGGCCTTCCGCGGCCTGGAAACCTGCGGCAAGCCGGTCGCCGCGGCGATCAACGGCCTGGCCATGGGCGGCGGTCTCGAGATCTGCCTGGCCTGTCACTACCGCGTGGTCGGCGACAATCCGAAGACCCAGCTGGCCCTGCCGGAAGCCAAAGTCGGCCTGCTGCCGGGCGCCGGCGGCACCCAGCGCCTGCCGCGTCTGATGGGCGTGATGGCCGCCGCGCCGTACCTGCTGGAAGGCAAGTCGATGAAGCCGCAGGAGGCCCTGGCCCTGAAGGTCGTCCACGAAGTGGTCGCCCCGGGCGCGGAAGTCGAGGCGGCCAAGACCTGGGTCAAGACCAAGGGCGACCCTGTCGCGCCTTGGGACAAGAAGGACTTCAAGCTGCCCGGCGGCGGTCCCTACACCCCGACCGGCAGCCAGGTCTTCGTGATGGGCAACGCCATGCTGCGCAAGCAGACCTATGGCAACTATCCGGCCCAGCTGAACATCCTGAAGGCGGTCTATGAGGGCACGCAGGTGCCGTTCGACGCGGCCATCCGCATCGAGACCCGCTACTTCCTGAAGACGATGATGTCGCCCCAGGCCAAGGGCATGATCCGCACCCTGTTCCTGTCCCTGCAGGAGCTGGGCAAGGGTTCGGGCCGTCCGGCCAACGTCCCGCCGTCGGAGGCCAAGAAGGTCGCCGTGCTGGGCGCGGGCATGATGGGCGCGGGCATCGCCTATGTCCAAGCCATGGCCGGCATCGAGACCGTCCTGATCGACCAGTCGCAAGAAGCCGCCGAGAAGGGCAAGGCCTACGCCGAAAGCCTGCTGAAGAAGGCCGTGTCGCGCGGGAAGATGACCCAGGAGAAGGCCGACAAGGTCCTTGGCCTGATCACCCCGACCACCGACTATGATCACGTCAAGGGCAGCGACCTCGTCATCGAGGCGGTGTTCGAGAACCGCGAGATCAAGGCCGAGGTGACCAAGAAGGCCGAAGCCCAACTGGCCGAGACCGCCATCTTCGGCTCCAACACCTCGACCCTGCCGATCACCGGCCTGTCGAAGGCCAGCGTGCGTCCGAAGAACTTCATCGGCATCCACTTCTTCTCGCCGGTCGACAAGATGGGCCTGGTCGAGATCATCATGGGCGAAGAGACGTCCGACGAGGCCCTGGCCAAGTCGATCGACTACGTCCTGAAGATCAAGAAGACCCCGATCGTCGTCAACGACAGCCGCGGTTTCTACACCTCGCGCTGCTTCGGCACCTTCGTCCAGGAGGGCCTCGAGATGCTGGCCGACGGCATCGCCCCGGCCATCATCGACAATGTCGGCCGCGCCACCGGCATGCCGCGCGGTCCGCTGGAAATGAACGACGACGTCGCCCTGGACCTTGGCTACAAGGTCACCCAGCAGACCAAGAAGGACCTCGGCGACAAGTTCGAGGACCGTCCGTTCGCCCCGATCATCGAGAAGATGGTGGTCGAACTGCAGCGCTTTGGCCGCAAGAACGGCAAGGGCTTCTACGACTATCCGGAAAACGGCCCCAAGACCCTGTGGAAGGGCCTGTCGGACCTGGCTCCGGTGAAGATCGCCGAGGCCGACCAGGCGCTGATCCAGGAGATCCGCACCCGGCTGCTGTATCGCCAGGCCGTCGAAGCCGCCCGCTGCTTCGAGGAAGGCGTCATCACCGATCCGCGCGAAGCCGATGTCGGCGCGATCCTGGGCTGGGGCTTCGCGCCCTGGACCGGCGGTCCGATCAGCCTGATCGACGCGGTCGGCGCCAAGGCCTTCGTCGAGGCTTGCGACGGCCTCGCCCAGAAGTACGGCAAGCGCTTCGCCCCGCCGGCCCTGCTGCGCGAGATGGCCGAGAAGGGCGAGACCTTCTACGGTCGCTTCGGCGCCAAGGCGAAGGCCGCGGCGTAAGCCTGGCCTTCAAGCTTGAAACACGGAAAGGCCCGGCGGCGACGCCGGGCCTTTTTGTTGTCCCGCATGGCCACGCTTGCGCCGCATCGCCGGCCTAACCACACGGCGCGCCGCAGCGCCCGGAGAGACCATGAGTACGGCGATCGCCATCGGAACCTGGCGAGAGCCCTCGCGGCGAGCGTTGCGGCGCACCCTGGCGGCCTGGGCCGCGGTGCTGGCCGCCCACGCCCTGGCGCTGCTGGCCCTGGTCGCCGGCGCGCGCTGGATGCCCAACCTCGTCGAACCGCCGACCATCGAGGCCGAACTGGTCGAGGCGCCGCCGGCGCCGCCGATCGCCAGGCCGCTCGCCCAACCTTCCGCCCGCCCCGCCGCGCGACGCGCCGTTCCACCCTCGGTCGCCGCGCCGACGGCGCCCGCCGCCGAGCCGGTCGGCGCGCCCGCGATCGTCGCCCCGCCCGGCTTCACCGCCCGCAAGCTGGTCGAGGAGAGCGACGGGACCCGCAAGAGCCTGCGCGACAGCCTTGGCTGCCGGCACGAGAAGGTCACGGCCCTGACCCGCGACGAAAAGGCCGCCTGCGCCGAGGCCGACGGCAAACGCGCCCTGACCGCCCCGATGTACGCCGCGATCGATCCGGACAAGAAGGCGGCCTTCGACGGCGACTGCAAGAAGGACGACGACTGGTGTCTCTACCGGGTCGGCAAGGGGCCCTATCCCGGCATCTTCGCCCTGGGCAAGAAGAAGAAGCGCAAGGGGTGGGACGACTGACGTCCCAACGTGAAAAGGGCCCCGCCTCGCGGCGGAGCCCTCTCCTTTAGTCCGTGCGGACGCTTACCAGGTCTTGGTCAGCGACAGCATCACCCGGCGCTCGGCCTGCAGGCCGCTGGGGCCCTTGGCTTGCGACTGGCGGCTGGTGGTCAGGTTCTGACCGTTCAGCGCGATATCGGTGCCCTTGGCCAGGGTGTAGGCGACCCGGCCGCCGATGGCGGTGTAGCCCTTCACCGGCTCGAGGACGTTGCCGTTGTACGAGTCGAACTTGCTGACGAAGTGGGCGTAGCCGTCGACGGCCCACTTGTCGTTCGCCCAGCCGGCGGCCAGGTTGCTGCGGTACTTCGGCGAGGTGGCCGCGAAGTTGACCTTGCGCAGCACGATCGTCGAGACGGTCGTGAACGGGGTGTCCTTCACGTCGGTGTAGGTCGTGTCGGCGCTCCAGTGGAAGCCGCCGTCCAGCTTGCCCGAGGCGGACAGCTCGACGCCCTTCATCTTCGAGTCCGAGACGTTCTTGTAGGTGTAGGTCGCCCAGGTGGTCGAGGTCGGAGCGAAGTCCACCTGAGCGGTGCTGAACTGACCCTTCACGTCCTTGGTCTGCTGAGCGAAGACCTTGACGCCGATCTTGGCCTTCAGAGCCGGCAGGCTGCGGTCATAGGCCAGCTCGTAGTTGGTCACGATGGCCGGATCCAGCTGCGGGTTGCCGGTGATCAGCGCGCCCGTCGGAGCCGTGGTGGCCGGCGGGATCAGCAGGCCGCCCAGCTCCAGCAGGGTCGGGGCCTGCACGCCGCGCGCGAAGGTGGCGCGCACGGTGTCGTGGTCGGTGACCTTGTAGACCGCGCCGACATTGACGCTGGTCTCGGTGATGTCGCGGTCCCACAGGGCGTTGTTGGTCTGCGGGGCGCCAACCGGGAAGGTGCCGGTGCGCTTCAGGCTCAGCTTGTCCAGACGGACGGCCGTGGTCACCGACAGCTTCGGATTGACGACCCAGTTCCACATGGCCGACGG
The DNA here is from genome assembly GCF_002742635.1 of Caulobacter sp. X. Classification (NCBI taxonomy): domain Bacteria; kingdom Pseudomonadati; phylum Pseudomonadota; class Alphaproteobacteria; order Caulobacterales; family Caulobacteraceae; genus Caulobacter; species Caulobacter sp. X. Next base: position 2,344,641 of record NZ_PEGF01000001.1, read on the forward strand.
CGCGAGCACCGTGTAGCTGACCTTGGCGCCGGCGTAGGACGCGGTGTCCAGCTGGTTGTCGCGGTATTCCAGGCCGACGCGGATCGTGTGGGCCGCGCCGATCTTGAACAGGTCTTCCAGGCTGTAGACAGTGATGTCGTTCAGGTAACGACGACCGGGCGTCAAGGCGTCCAGATTGTTGCGGTAGGCCTGAGCCTGCAGCAGGCCGAACTTGGTCTCGGCGTTCAGGGTCGCCTTGATCGAGTCGGTCTTCACCCGGTGGGCGGCGTAGGCGAAGGTCGAGATCACCTGGGTCGACGAGCCGTTCGACATCGAGCCTTCGACCCGCAGCGTGGCCTTGTCGGTCAGCTGGGCCACGGCGTCGATGTTGGCGCGAGCCGTCGACGGGTTGTGGATCTGCGAGGCGACGATGGCGCCCGTACCCGTGGAGGTGTTCTTCCACTCGTCTTCATGGTCGACGCCGCCCGACAGGCGGACCGACAGGCGTTCGCCCAGACGCAGGGTCTTCACGATCGAGACGCTGGTGCTCGAATTGGTGCCGGCCTTCAGTTCGATGACGTTGGTGTCGTCGAACTTCGGGTTGAAGGTGATGATGTTGACCACGCCCGACACGGCGTTGAAGCCGAAGATCGCGCTGTTGGGGCCGCGCACCACTTCAATCTGGCGGATTTCGCTCAGCTGGATCGGCAGCGAGGCCCAGTCGGTGTAGCCGAAGTGGTCCAGATAGACCTGGCGGCCGTTGATCAGGACCAGCAGGCGCGGCGAGCGGGCCTGGTTGTAGCCGCGGATGCCGACATCCGACTGGCCGGCGGCGAAGTTCAGCACGTCCACGCCGGCGACGCGGCTCAGGATCGTGGGCAGATCATTGGCGCCCGACCGCTTGATGTCGGCGGCGCTGATGATGGTCATGTCGACCGGCACTTCCGTGGAGCGCTGCGGCGAGCCGGTGGCCGAGGTGGTGACCGGTTCGTTGAACAGCTGCTCCATCGCGCCGTAGTCGATGGATTGCGCGTTGGCCGCGCCGGCGAAGGCCATCAGGCACAGGCCGACCGAAGCGCCGGCGAAGAGAGTCGTCTTCATGGTGGGTCTCTTTCGTTCGCTAGGGTCAGACTTCACGGATCATCATGCGGAAGGCGGCCTTGAAGACAGCGCCGACCGCCGCGGCCGCCGAGCGGCTCACGACGATTTCCACTTTCGGATCGCCCGACACGCTCATCACGCAGGCGCCGCTGGTGGCGCACGACACGTCCGAGCCGATGGTGATGATCTTCTTACCCTTGGCGGCGCCGACCACGGCCGCGCCGTTGGCGCCCGTCGTCACGTAGAGCGCGCCGACGCCCCCGAGGGCCCCCGCGTCGCCGGCTTCGACAGGCTTGCCCGTGATCGTCACGGCGCCGGCGCTGAGGCCGCCGCCGATCGCGGCCATCACCGCGTTCTTTTCGGCCACCGAGCCCGGCTTCGACGGATCGAAGACGACGCCCATCACGACCTTGCCCGTGGGACCATTCTCAAGGAACGTCAGGGCGCGGCCCGCGATCACGATATCCTTGGCCGCATCCGCGTGCGCCGCCAGGGGCGTCATGGACGCCGCGATGATCAGCGCAATCGCGCCACTCTTGGTCTTGTTCAACATTCAGCCTATCCCCCGCTCGTTATGTCGAGCTGATGCGCATGGAGATCGGGCTTTATTTCTGAATAGAAGGTAAATCGCTGCGGACAATGACAGATTGTCGCAGCCTATCTTTCAATACAATTCATGTATTTATGCGGAACTACTTACGCTTATCATATATCCATAATAGCGACATGCATTAAGTATTTCATATAATAACTGAAATGGCGACGAGGCGCGCCTTCAGCATACACATCGATTTCTTCTAGCGCCTACGGCTTAGCCAGCCTTTACAGCGGTATGGCCGGTACACAAGGTCGGTATGGCCGCGCCAAATCAATCGGGCGCGCAACCCAAGTCCCGGAACGGGACAGATTGTCGCGCCCCGCGTTTCAAACCTGAAATGAGTGGCAAGTTTCCGCTTCGGATGAGCCGCTCGCGGGCCTCAACCTAAGGATCGCGACGCGTCGTCGGCGCGCCAAGATCCATGCCCAGGGTCGGACCGATGCCATCGGGATGGTCGCCGAACGGATGGTCCTCGGCCCGCCGGCGCGCCAAGGCGTCCAGGCGACGCCGCAGGTCGTCATCCAGCGAAAGCCGGGGCGCGTCCTCGGGATCATCCCCCTCGGCGGCCGGAATCGAGGCGGCGATCACCTGACGCAACCGCGCCCCGAACCGCGCGTCGTCCGCCGTCCCCGCCGCCGGCGGCGCGCTGAGGAAGGCGAGCACTTGCTCGAGGGCGGTTTCGTCGTCGACGGGATCAAACATGGCGGCCTCCGTGGTCTCGCAGCAACGAACACGCGGAGGCGAGGGTTCCGAACCGCCCCGGCGAGCGGTTCTGGCCCCAGCCCGTTACAGCACGAAGTCCGAGGCGCTCAGAGACGAGACGCCTAGCACCTTTATGTTGAAGTCCGCCACGCCGTCGCCGTTCGTGTCGCCCTGGACCACCACGCCGTCCGACACCGCTTCATACCGCAGCTGTCCCTGGCGGCTGGTGAAGCCGCCGGTCCCCAGGAAGGTGAAAGCGTCGTCGCCGCCGGAGCCACTTATGACGGCGTCGATCAGCGAGACGTCGATCTTGTCCTGGCCGCTGACGAAATCGACGATCACGTCGCCGACCGCCTCCTGAGTCGACCAGTAGGCGAACTTGTCCGCGCCACCCCCGCCGCTCAGGGTGTCAGCGCCCAAGCCGCTGAAGATGTAATCCGCGGAGGCCGACCCGATGAACGTGTCGTCGCCGCCTTGCAGGGAGAAGTAATAGACGTTGGAAACGGTGACATTGGTCAGGTCGAAGGTGTTGACGCCATCGCCGCCGAACACCTTCACGCCATAACCCGAAGTGCCCGTCCAGGCGATGGCTTCGATGCCATCGAAGGCGCTGACGGAGATGGCCGCGATGCTCATCATGGTGTCATATCCGGCGCCGCCATGAACCACATCGGCGACATCCTCCGCGCCGAACAGGAAGTGGTCGTCGCCATCGCCGCCAAAGAGCTCATCGACGCCGGCGCCGCCGACAATCGTGTCAGCCCCCGCCGAGCCGTGGATCACGTCCTCGCCTGCGCCGCCGTCGATGTAGTGGATGTTCTTGAGGACGATGCTGCTCATGTCGATGAAATCACCGCCCGTCGTGCCGACGATGTTCACCAAGGAAATCGTCGAGCCCTGGACCTCCTCGATCCCATCGAAGTTGAAGAGGATGTTCACATTGCCGCCGCCGCCGTAGACAATCTTGTCGTAGCCGTCGCCGCCGTGGATCTCGTCCACCCCGTTGTTGAACGACACCCGGATGATATCGTCGCCGCCGGCGGTGTAGATGAAATCGTCGCCCGTTCCGCCGTCGACGACATCGGCGCCGTCCGTGCCCCAGAAGAAGTCGGCGCCGCCGTTCAGGTTGAATTGCGTGATGCCGGAGACGACCAGGACGTTCCGGAGGTCGATGGTGTCGGCCAGGTTCGAGCTGGCGAACGAGACGCCGGAGAAGCCGCCCGAAGAGATTTCCAGGATGCCGGTCATCGAAGCCACCTCGATGACGGCGTTCGCGGCCGCGGCGACCAGCTTGTTCCAGCCCCCGCCGCCATCCACCGTGTCGAACTGACCATTGGGGCCCGTATAGGTGAAGGTGTCGTCGCCGTACCCGCCGTTCAGGATGTCCGCGCCGGGCCCGCCATAGATGACGTCGTTGCCATCGGTGCCGGTGATGTTGTCGCCGACGAGACCGCCGCTGATCTGGGCGATCCCCTCCAGCTGGTAAGACGTGAAGTCGAAGGTCCAGGCCAACCCCGTGAACTGCGGCCCGATCTGCACATTGGCGAAGCCGCCGCCGCTGATCTTCTCGACGCCGGAGATGCTGGACCAGGCGATGAGCGTGGCGCCGTTGCTGCGGATTTCGTCGAAGCCATCGCCGCCGTTGTAGACGTCGTAGCCCGTGCCGGACGACATCAGCATGACGTCGTCCCCCGCGCCGCCGTTCAGCGTGTCGACGTCCGCGCCGCCGTCCAGGATGTCGGCGCCATCCCCGCCGTTCAGGGTGTCGGCCCCGGCGTCGCCGTAGAGCCTGTCGCCGCCCTGGCCGCCATTCAAGGTGTCGACGCCGTCCCCGCCCCGGATCGTGTCGTCGCCCGCCGTCCCGGTGATGACATCGTTGCCGGCCAGGCCGTTGAGGACAACCGAGCCGAGGAGGGTCTTGCCGGTGAAGTCCAGATTGTCGGCGGCGCTGGTGCCGCCGACGGTGAAGTTGCTGAAGGCGCCGCTGGAGAAGACCTCGATCCCGTTCATGCCGGTGACGCCAATGACGGTGTTGTTGGCCGTGGCCTGGACGGTGTCCACGCCCGCGCCGCCGTCGAAATTGTCGGCGTAGGCGGACGCGTCGGTGGCGACCAGGAAGGTGTCGTCGCCCGCGCCGCCGTACAGGGTGTCGGCGCCCGTCCCGCCATCGATCACGTCATTGCCGTCCAGGCCATAGATCGTGTCATTGCCCGTCCCGCCGTTGATGACGTCGGCGTTGTTGGTGCCGGTGATCACGTCGTCGCCGGCGCCGGCGTTGATCGCCATGCCATTGAGCTGGACGCCGAGGAAATTGAGATTGTCCGCCCCCGAGCTGCCGGCGATGGTCACGCCGGTGAAGCCGTTGGCCGAGATCGACTCGACGCCCGACAGGCTGGCGAAGCTGATGGCGACGTTGTTGGCGGTGGCGCGGATCTCGTCGAAGCCCGCGCCGCCGTCGAAGGTGTCCGAGCCGGCGCCGAGGCCGATGAGGAAGACGTCGTCGCCATTGCCGCCGTACAGGAGGTCGTTGCCGGCGCCGCCGATCAGCGTGTCGGCGCCGTCGCCGCCCTCGAGGTTGTCGAGCGCGTCGCCGCCGTCGAGCGTGTCGTTTCCGGCTTGGCCGCGGATCCAGTCCTCGCCCGCCTCGCCCTTGATGCTGTCATCGCTGGCCGAGCCGAAAAGCCAGTCGTTGCCCGCCCCTCCGGTGATGGTGACGGTTCCGACGAAGATGTAGCCGCCGAAGTCCAGGTTGTCGGCGCCGCTGGTGCCAGGCAGGGTCACGTTGGCGAAGCCGCCGCTGGAGATAACCTCGACGGCGCGCAGCATGCTGAAGCTGAAGATCGTGTTATCGGCGCTGGCCTGGACGGTGTCGTAGCCGGCGTCGCCCTCGACCCAGTCCGTGCCCGAGCCGACGCCCATCAGGAACAGGTCGTCGCCATTGCCGCCCGACAGGCTGTCGTTGCCGGCGCCGCCGATCAGGGTGTCATTGCCGTCGCCGCCGCTGAGGCTGTCGATGTCGGCCCCGCCGTCGAGGATGTCGTTCCCCGCGCCGCCCCGCAGGTCATCGGCGCCCGCCTCGCCCTTGATATTGTCGGCGCCGGCCGTCCCGTAGACCACGTCATTGCCCGCGCCCATGCTGATGGTCGGCGTCCACGGGATGGTCACGTTGGTGAAGTCCAGCGTATCGGCGGCGCTGGTGCCGGCGATGTTGACGTTGATGAAGCCGTTCAGCGCGAAGGCCTCGATTCCCGTCATCGCCTTGAGGGTGATGGTGACATTGTCGGACGAGGCCTTGATCGTGTCGTAGCCCGCGCCGCCGTCGAAGGTGTCGCTGCCCTCGCCGGTCGCGACATAGAAGGTGTCATTGCCGCCGGCGCCGGCCAGGATGTCGTCGCCCGCGCCGCCGATGATCACGTCGTCGCCGGCGCCGCCCGTCAGGGTGTCGTTTCCGGCCAGGCCATCCAGCTGCCAGTCCTGCACGTCGGTCGCGGTGACCGTGTAGGTGTTGGCCGCCGTCGTGCCGGTCCAGTAGCTGTCGATCTTGTCGATCAGGGTGATGACGAAGTCGGCGCTGCTCGTCAGCAGGCCGTCGCTGGCCTGGGCGGTGATGGTGTGGCTGGACTGGATGTCGTGGTCCAGCAAGGACCCGTTCAGCACGGTGACCACGCCGGTCGTGGCGTTGATCGCGAACCGGCCGCCGGCGTTGTTGGTCAGGCTGTAGGTCACCGTCCCGCCGTGCGGATCCGGCGCGGAGACGGTCAGGCCGGTGGCGGCGCCGTTGTTGGCCGCCTCGATCACGGTGGTGGCGGCCGGATTGGCGTCGAAGGGCGTCACGGGCGCGGCGTTCAGCACGCCGATGGTGAAGGCCGCCGTGGCGCTCTCCGCGCCGCTGGCGGCCCGGACGACGATCTGGTGCGAGGTCGCCGCCTCGAAGTTCAGCAGGGTGGCGTTGGCGACCGTGACCACGCCCGTCGTGGCGTTGATCGCGAAGCGCCCGCCGGCGTCATCCAGCAGGCTGTAGACCAGCGGCCCGCCGTTGATGTCGGGCGCCGAGATCGACAGGCCCTGGACGGCGTCGCCGTTCACCGCCCCTTCCGAGATGGTGTTGGCGGCGCTGTTGTCGTCCTGCGGCGCGCCATTGGCGACATTGGCGACGGCGATCGTGAAGGTCTGGCTGCTGAAGGCCCCCTGGCCGTCGGTGGCCCGGACCGTGATCTGGTGCGACGACGCGGCCTCGAAGTTGAGCTTGGAGCCGTCGGCCACGGTGACCACGCCGGTCGCCGCGTCGATCGCGAAGCGCCCGCCGGCGTCGTCGGACAGGCTGTAGCTGACCGTTCCGGTCTTGGGCTCCGCGGCCGAGGCGGTGATCCCGACGAGGGCGCCGTTGGCGGCGTCTTCCGAGACCAGGTTGGCGGTCGTGTCGGCGTCGCTCGGGACGGAGGGCGGGACGTTGGCCACATCGATCGTGAAGCTGGCGTCGGCCGCGCCCTCTCCATCGCTCGCCCGCACGGTGATCTGGTGCGAGCTCGCCGCGTCGAAGTCGATCAGGCTGGCGTCGGCCACCGTGACCACGCCGGTCGCCGCGTTGATCGCGAAGCGTCCGCCCGCGTCGTCGACCAGGCTATAGGTCACCCCGCCGTTCGGATCGGCCGCGGTGATCGTCAGACCCGACACGATCGTCCCGTTGGCGGCGGCCTCGGAGATCGTATTGGCGGCCGCCTCGCCATCCGCCGGCGCGCCGACCGCGACATTGGCCACCTGGATCGTGAAGCTGGCCGAGGCGACGGCGGTTCCGTCGCTGACCTGGGCCGTGATCTGGTGCGAGGTCGCGGTCTCGAAGTTCAGCTTCGAGCCGTCGGCCACGGTGACGACGCCGGTGGCGGCGTCGATGGCGAACCGGCCGCCGGCGTCGTCCAGCAACGACCAGGTCAGGGTCTGGCCGGCGTCGGGATCGGTCGAGGCCAAGGTCAGGCCCGCCACCACGGTCCCGGCGGCCGCGCCCTCGGACACCGTGTTGGCCGCCGCGTCGCCATCGGCCGGCGCCGTCGGGGCGGTGTTGGGCGCGGGAAGGTCGATGACGGTCGAGCCGAACTTCAGATGCTCGACGTCGATCAGGGTGTCGGTCCCGTCGGGGCCGGTGATCGTGGCCGAATGGCTGTCGCCGCTCCAGACATAGTCGCCGGCCGCGCCCGAAAACGCCGCCGTGTCGTCGCCCGCGCCGCCATCCAGGATGTCGTTCCCCGCCCCGCCGTTCAGCAGGTCGTTGTCGTCCTGGCCGTTCAGAGTGTCGTCGCCCTGGCCGCCCGACAGGTCGTCATCGCCCGCCCCGCCATTGACCAGATCGACCAGGTCCGGCGCGCCTTCGTCGCCGGCATAGGTGTCGTCGCCCGCGCTGAGAGTCTTCACGTACATGACCGCACTTCCCTGCTGACGGGCGCACGCCCGGAGGTTGAGAAGTCGAGCTACGCATAGGGAAACCAGGGCGCCTAGATTTGGCCGTAATCTACCTAGGATTTATCTGTGGATAGTAATCTTCCCTACGTAGAGCGTAAGGTTAACAACCTTGGCGAGCGAGACATGCGCGGCCGGCAAGTCCTGGAAAGATTTGGCCTATCAGGGTGAACGGCTGGCGCCTTGCCGCCGTCCCAGCTACCGCGCCGCCGGCCGCGTGGCCCGAGACAGCCGGTCCCGCTCGCTCGACGACCTAGGCGTCAAGGCGAACTCGCCGGTCGGCGCCGGCAATTCCAGAAAGAAGGAGAGAGTGGTGCCGCCTAGGTGACTCGAACACCTGACCTACGCATTACGAATGCGCCGCTCTACCGGCTGAGCTAAGGCGGCCCACGGACGCTTCGGGAGCGATCCCGGAGCGGAGGGAGCGCCTATTTAGCGGGGCGCGAGCCGCTTGCCAAGCGCCGTCTTGCACCAGAATTGCGACGAGGCGCGGGAGCCGGTTCCGGCGGGTCCGGAAGCGGCGGCGCATCGAACACGCCGGGATCGTCCGGAATGGGCAACAGGGCGCCGCCGGTCTCGGCCGCGCGGATGAACGGCGTTGATTCGACATAGGCCGACGGAATCTCGGGCAAATCGCTCATCGTGCGCTCGCGACGCTCGTGGCGCGGATGAATCAGCTGGCCGGTCTCGGCGTAGCTGACCGCCAGGCGCGCCCAGTCCTCGCGCTGATAGGCGAAGGCGCGGCCCTCGGGGTCGAGGTCGGACCAGTCGGGCTCGCGCGGAGCGTCGATGCCGCGCGCGATCCAGGCGCGGGCCTCGTCGGGCTGGCCGTTGGCGGCGGCGACGCGGGCCATGAGGCCGGCGAAACGCGCGGTCGGGGCCTCGTCGTCCAGCAGGCGGGCCGCGGCGCGGGCGGCGATCGGGTCGCCGCCGATCAGGGCCGCCTCGACGCGCAGGATCAGGCTCTCGCGAACCTCGGGACGCAGGGCGGCCAGGGCGGCCAGGCGCTGGGCCCGGGCCTTGGGCGTCTCGTTGGTCTTCAGGTCGCGATAGGCCAGCCACAGGGCCGGGTGCGGCTGGGCCTTCCAGGCGGTCTCGATCAACTGGCCGGCCTTGGCCGTCTTGCCGTCGTCGGCCAGCAGGCGGGTGGCCATGATCACGCCCGGCGCGAAGTCGGGCTTCAGCTTCACCGACTGGTTGGCGAAATCGAGCGCCTGGGCGCGGATCTTCGGGTCCGGCGAGTCCTCGAGGCTGGCGGCCGAGGCGGCCAGCAGGGCGGCGCGGCTGCGCTCGGCCACGGCCGGGGAGACGATCTTGCGGTCCAGGGCGCCCTGGACCAGTTGCAGGGCCGCGGCCCAGTCGCCAGCCTCCAGCCGCGCTTCCAGCAGGGCGCGCCAGGCCCAGCGGGCGGTGCGGGCCAGGCCATAGGCGGTCTCGGCGTAGCGCAGGGCCGCCTGCTTGTCGCCGTCGGCCAGGGCCGCCTGCATCAGGCCGCGCAGGCCCGCCAGCCGCATCTCGGGAAAGCCCAGCATGGCGTTGTAGGCGCTGGCGGCCGCGCCGCGATCCCCCGCCGCCTCGGCGGCCTGGGCGGCCAGGACGCGGACCAGGCCGGGCGCGTCCTCGGCCAGTTCGGCGGACTTCTGAGCCAAACGGCGAGCCTCGGAGCCATCGCCGGCCGCGACCGCGAGGAAGCCGCGCGTCAGGGCCTCGATCGCCTGCTTGCGCTTGGCCTCGGCGCGGGCGCGGGCGGCGCGGCGCGGCGCCTCGACGATCCAGATCACGCCGCGCCACAGCACGGTGAACAGCAGGGCCGAGAACAGGGTCAGCAGGGCGGCGGCGGCGGCCGTCATCTCGATTCGCCAGCCCATCCACTCCAGCGAGGCGCGGCCCGGCTCGCCGGTCAGGGCCAGCACGCTGACCGCCACGGCGGCCACCAGGAAAAGGGCGAAGACGACGCGGGTCATGGGGCGGCCTGCGTGATGCGAGCCAGGGCCGCGAGGGCGTCGGCGCGGACCGAGGCCACGTGGCGGTCGATCTCGACGCGGCGGTTGGCGGCGGCGAACCACGGCGCCAGCACCTCGCGAGCAGGGTCTGGCAGCGCTTCCAGCGCGGCGACCGCGCCCTCGATGTCGCCCTCGTCCAACAGAACCTGGGCGCGGGCCAGGATCGCATCCGGCGTCGAGCCCTTGATCGAACCGACGTGGCGGATGGAGACGATGCTGGACAGCGCATAGCGGATGCGCGCGAAGAGGTCGGCGTCGGCGCCCGGATTGCGCGCGGCGCTGGCGGCGCGGCCCGCCAGATTGCCGAACTGGACGGCGAGACCGGCGCGGGTCGGCGCGCCCAGACGGGCCAGCGGCTCAAGGGCCCGCAGGCTGGGCGAGCCGGGCAGGACGCGTTGCAGGCCGGCGAGCTCCTCCGAGAAGGGCCGCGAGCTATTGGCCGCCTCGGCCATGGTCGAGACCGCCAGGGCGGCGGCGGCGGCGTCCGCGACGCTCTTTTGGGTCGTCTCCAGGGCGGTCACCCGGCCATCCAGACGCTCGACGTCGGCGGCGGGCGCGACCGGCGCGGCGACGCTGGTCTCGACGGTCGGAGCCGGAACGGGCGCCAGGCGCTCGGCGATCGGCTTGGGGCTGGGCGCGGCCGAGATGGGCGCGGTTGGCGTCGACTTGGCCGGGAACAGCGTCGGCCCGAACCAGGCCACGCCGGCGCCCAGGACCGCGCAAAGCAGGCAGAGGAACAGCCAGACCCAGACGCTGGGGCCCATCACCCTCTTGCGCGCGTACAGCGCCGGATCGCTGGGGGCGACGATTTCAGCGGGATCGGGTGCGGCGTTCATACGCCATTCGTGCCCCACGCCGCCGCGCCGCGCAACTTTGCGCTTAAGCTGTCAGCAGGGAGAGCAGCGCGGTTTCGTCCGGGCGCGGCGCGCAGGCCACAGAACTCGGGTCGTCCAGCCGCGGAAGCCCAGCCGCGACGGCCTCGGACAGGCACAGCGCCCGCAAGGCGCGGGCCGGTCGGCGATGCAGGGTTTGAGCCAGACGGCGGGCCGCGCGGGGCGAATGCAGCAGCACGGTCAAAGGCTGATCCAGAAGAGCCAGAGTCGCCTCCGATGGCGTACGCTCGACCGTCTCGTAAACCGCCACGCCGCGCGCGGCGACGCCGACCTGGTTCAGCGCCGCGACGAGATCGCCCGCCGGCTCTCGCGCGCCCGCCCAGAGGATGGGACCGGGCGAAACCTCGCTGATCAGCCGCGCCAGGTCCTCGACGTCGCCGTCGGCGCTGGAGACCTGGGCGAAGCCCGCCTCCCGCGCCGCCGACGCCGTGGCGCGGCCCACCGTGAAGACGGGCGGACTCCGCGCGTCGGTGAGTCCCGAGAAGGCCTGGACGCCATTGGCGCTGGTGAAGGCCAAGGCCGAAACGCCCCCAAGGTCGATCGAGGCCGCGATCGGCGCGACCTCCAGCAGGGGGTCAATAATCGACGTGAAACCCAGGGCCGCGACCTTGGCGGCGGTCGCCTCGGCGCCGGGACGGGCGCGGGTGATCCAGACCGGCGCGCCCTTCGCCATGCCCTATTCCGGCAGCAGGATGGCGTCGCCGCCCTCGGCGCGCACCTCGCCGCCCAGCTTCAGGCCCAGCGCCAGGGCCTCGCCCGCGTCGTCGGCGCCCGACAAGGTGATCTCGCCGTGGCGGCGGAAGCGCTGGGCGCCGTTCGGGGTCAAGGCCTCGACGATCATCGACAGGCGCGCGCCGTCCAGGGTGGCGCGGGCGCCGATGGCGGTGCGGCACGAGCCTTCCAGGGCCAGCAGCGCCCCGCGCTCGGCGGCCACGGCGATCGTGGTCGGGCGACAACGGATCGCGTCCAGCCACGGCGCGCCGACATCCTCGGCGCGCGTCTCGATGACCAGGGCGCCCTGGCCCGGCGCGGGCGGGCAGGCGTCGGGGTCGATCCAGCTCTTGGTCAGGTGGCCAAGGCCCAGGCGGTTCAGGCCCGACTGGGCCAGCAGGATGGCGTCGGCCTCGCCGCGCTCCAGCTTGGCCAGGCGGGTGTCGACATTACCGCGCAGCATGACGATCTCGAGATCGGGCCGCACGTGCAGGGCCTGGGCCTGGCGACGCAAGGACGCGGTGCCGAGGCGCGCGCCCTTGGGCAGGTCCTCCAGCCGCTCGCAGATGTGGCTGATGAAGGCGTCGCGCGGGTCTTCGCGCTCTGGCGTCGCGGCCAGGACGAGGCCCGGCGGCAGCTCGGCCGGCATGTCCTTCAGCGAGTGGACCGCGCAGTCGATGCGGCCGTCCAGCAGGGCTTCCTCGATCTCCTTTGTGAAGAGGCCCTTGCCGCCGATCTCCATCAGGCGGCGGTCCTGGATGCGGTCGCCGCTGGTGACGATCGGGATCAGGGGCGCCACGGCCTCGATCTCGTCCTTGGAGGCGCCGGCCGGGGCGCCGAGCGCGGCGGCGATACGGGCCTGCATCAGTCCAGATTGCGCCAGCGAGAGCTTGGAGCCGCGCGCGCCGATGCGGATGGGAGGTTGCCGGGACACGGTCGGAACGTTACCTGCGGATGCGAAATTCATCCTCGCTGCTACAGGAGCGGCGAAAGGCCCGCAACCAATGACCTCCCTTAAGCCCTCGGGGCTCACGATCCTTGGCCTGGAGACCAGCTGCGACGAGACCGCGGCCTCGGTCGTGCGCCGGGACGAGGACGGGACGGTCCAGGTGCTGTCCTCGATCATCGGGACCCAATTCGAGCAGCACGCGCCGTTCGGCGGGGTGGTGCCAGAGCTGGCGGCCCGGGCCCATGTCGAGTCGATCGACGCCATCGCCGCCGAGGCCATGCGGGCGGCGGGTCTCGGCTTCGAAGACCTCGACGGCGTGGCGGCCACGGCGGGCCCCGGCCTGGTCGGCGGGGTAATGGTCGGCCTGGCGTTCGGCAAGGCGGTGTCGCTGGCGCGCGACGTGCCGCTGGTGGCGGTGAACCACCTGGAAGGCCACGCGGTCTCGGCCCGCCTGGGCGCGGACGTCGGCTATCCGTTCCTGCTGCTGCTGGTCTCTGGCGGCCACTGCCAGCTCCTGGAGGTGGCCGGGGTCGGCGCCTGCAAGCGGCTGGGCACCACGATCGACGACGCGGCGGGCGAGGCCTTCGACAAGATCGGCAAGAGCCTGGGCTTGCCCTATCCGGGCGGTCCGGCGCTGGAGAAACTGGCCGTCGGCGGGAATCCCGACCGCTATCCGCTGCCGCGCGCCCTGCTCGGCCGCAAGGACTGCGACTTCTCGTTCTCGGGCCTGAAGACCGCCGCCGCGCGGATCGCCGAGACCCTGACCACGGGCGAGGAGCGCCGCGACCTGGCCGCCGGCGTCCAGGCCGCCATCGCCCGCCAGCTGTCCGAGCGGGTCGATCGGGCGATGAAGCTCTACAAGGAAAGCCACGGAGCGGACGACCTGCGCTTCGTCGTCGCCGGCGGCGTGGCCGCCAACGGCGCGGTGCGCGCGGCCCTGCTGGCCAATTGCGAGAAGAACGGCTTTTCGTTCGCCGCCCCGCCCCTGGCCTACTGCACCGACAACGCCGCCATGATCGCCCTGGCCGGCGCCGAGCGGCTGGCCCTGGGCATTTCCGACGATCTCGACGCCGTCGCCCGTCCGCGCTGGCCGCTGGACGAGGCCGCCGCGCTCGCCAATCCCGCCAACGCTTACGGCCGCAAGGGAGCCAAGGCATGACCTTCCACCATGCGGGCGTGATCGGCGCCGGCGCCTGGGGCACGGCCCTGGCCCAGGTCTGCGCGCGCGCCGGTCTTCAAGTCACCCTGCAGGCCCGCGAGGCCGAGGTGGTCGCCTCGATCAACGACGCGCACGAGAACGCCCTGTTCCTGCCGGCCGTGACGCTGGAGCCGGCGATCCACGCCGCCGCCGAGATGAGCGCCCTGGCCGCCTGCGACCTGATCCTGGCCGTCGCCCCGGCCCAGCACCTGCGCTCGGCCTTGGGCGCCCTGGCGCCGCACCTGAAGCCGGGCGTCCCGGTCGTGCTCTGCGCCAAGGGCGTCGAGCAGGGCTCGCTGAAGCTGATGACCGAGGTCGCGGCCGAGACCATTCCCGGCGCGCCGATCGCGGTGCTGTCCGGCCCCAGCTTCGCGGGCGAGGTGGCCCGGGGGCTGCCAACCGCCGTCACCCTGGCCTGCGACGACGAGAGCTTGGCCCGCGCCATCGCCCACGCCATCGCCACCCCGACCTTCCGCCCCTATGTCGCCGGCGACATGATCGGGGCCGAGGCCGGCGGCGCCGTGAAGAACGTCCTGGCCATCGCCTGCGGCGTCGTCGAGGGCAAGGGCCTGGGTCGCAGCGCCCACGCCTCGGTGATCACGCGCGGCTTCGCCGAACTGACCCGCTTCGCCGTGGCGCTCGGCGCCCGGGCCGAGACGCTGAACGGCCTGTGCGGCCTGGGCGACCTGGTGCTCACCTGCTCCAGCCCGCAGTCGCGCAACATGAGCGTCGGCTTGGCCCTGGGCCAGGGCCTGACCCTGGAGCAGGCGCTGGCCGGGAAGCTGTCGGTCGCCGAGGGCGTCGCCTCGGCCCCCGCCGTCCGCGCCCTGGCCCGCAAGCTGGGCGTCGAGGTCCCGATCTGCGAGGCGGTCGCCGCCATCCTCGACGGCGAGCTGGCGGTGGACGCCGCCATCGCCGCCCTGCTGGCGCGTCCCCTGAAATCCGAAGGCTTCTAGAACAAGGATCGCCGCATGGCCCTCTTCGCCATCATCTGCAAGGACAAGCCGGGCGCGCTGGACACCCGCCTGGCGACGCGTCCCACCCACCTCGATTATCTGAACCAGTCCAAGGGCCTGAAGCTGGCCGGCGCCCTGCTGGGCGACGACGGCAATCCGATGGGCTCGCTGCTGATCGTGGAGGCCGAGGACCTGGCCGCCGCCCAGGCCCAGGCCGACAACGATCCCTTCACCGCCGCCGGCGTGTTCGAGAGCGTCGAGGTGCGGCCCTGGCGCGTGGCGATCGGCTCGCTCTAGGCCAAAGCTTGCGCGGCGACCTCGACAATCCCGCCCGGCCCGCGGCCGGAACCCTGCTGTGCGCGCTGGACGAGATCCCCTCGTCCGGCTCGAAGGGCTTCCGGTTCCGCGAGGGCGACGCCCTGTTCGCCGGCTTCGTGGTGCGTCAAGGCGACACGCTGGTCGGCTATGTCGACAGCTGCCCCCACGCCGGCTGGCCGCTGGCGGGGTTCGCGGGTCGCTATCTGACGCGCGAAAACGACTATATCCTGTGCGCGGGGCATGGCGCGCTGTTCAAGATCGAGGACGGCGCCTGTGTCGCTGGTCCTTGTCCGAACCAGGCCCTGGCGCCCTGGCCGGTCGCCGTTCGCGACGGGCAGGTCTTCGTTACCTGAACAACACCCATTCCGAGATCGCCGCGACACTATGCCACTGTCGGTTGGACGACGTGGTTAAGCGCCGTTAGCCAAATCATCCCGCATCCTCCTCGCGTTCAAGCGAAGGCGGAGAGATCGGCATGGCGTCCCTCGGGCGGAAAGTCATGGGCGCGGCGGCGGGCGCGGCCCTGTTGTGCGCGGCGACGGCTGGCACGGGGCTCTGGGTGGCCCACAGCCTCGACCTAGCCCTGGTCCGCGCGGAAGGCTCGGCACGCATCCTGCGCCTGCACATGCACGGCGACATGATGCATGACGCCCTGCGCGCCGATGTGATGGGCGCGATCATGTCCAGCGATCCGGCGCTCGGCGTCGATCTGAAGGCCGTCCGCGCTGATCTGGCCGAGCACACCACCGCCTTCAAGCAGGACATCGCCGAGGGCGGCCAACTGGCCCACGATCCGGCGGTGAGCGTGGCCCTCTCCGAGGTCAAGGCGCCGCTGGCCGCCTACATCGCCGCCGCCAACGGCATCGTCGCCATCGCCGACAGCGACCCCGCCGGCGCGCGCGCCCGGTTGGCGGGCTTCGCGACGCAGTTCTCGGCTCTGGAAGACAAGATGGAGGCGGCGTCAGGCAAGATCGAAGCGGCCGCCACCCATGACGCCAACGCCGCCAAATCCCTCGGCCTCATCGGCCAGGCGGTGATGGGCGCGCTGCTTCTGACCGCCGCCGTCTTCGCCGGCTTGCTGATCTTCGCCGCCCGCCAGGGCCTGGTCCTGCCGCTCAAGACGGTGACCCGCGCGCTCCGCGCTCTGGCGAACGGCGACGTCAACGTCGTCCTGCCGGTGATCAAGAGCCGCGACGAGATCGGCGAGATGACCCACGCCCTGCGCGCCTTCCACGATACGATCCAAGCGCGCCAGAAGGACCTCGAGGCCGCCGACGTGCGGGAGGCGCTGGAAATCGAGCGTCGTGAAGCCGAGCGCCGCCGCGACGAGGCCGACGCCGTCCAGAAGGCGGTCGTCAGCAGCCTGGCCGAAGCGCTCGACCACCTGTCGGACGGCGACCTCTCGCATCGGATCGACCGCCGCTTCCCGGAAGGCTACGAGCGGCTGCGCGTCGACTTCAACGCCGCCGTCGAGAAGCTGTCGGCCGTGATCGCCGCCTCGCTCGAGGCCTCCAACATGATCCACGGCGGCTCGCGCGAGATCACCTCGGCCGCCGACGACCTGGCTCGGCGCACGGAACAGCAGGCCGCCAGCCTGGAAGAGACCGCCGCCGCGCTGGACCAGATCACCGCCAAGGTGCGCCAGACCGCCGAGACGACCGGCCGTACGCGCTCGGTGGTCGAACGGGCCCGCGAGGCCGCCAACGCCAGCGGCGACATCGTCGACCAGGCCGTCGGGGCCATGGAGGCGATCGAGAAGTCCTCGTCGCAGATCGGCAAGATCATCGTCGTCATCGACGAGATCGCCTTCCAGACCAACCTTCTGGCGCTGAACGCCGGGGTCGAGGCGGCGCGGGCGGGCGAAGCCGGTCGCGGCTTCGCGGTCGTCGCCCAGGAAGTGCGGGCCCTGGCCCAGCGCTCGGCGGACGCCGCCAAGGAGATCAAGGACCTGATCGACACCAGCTCGGCCGAGGTCGATCACGGCGTCCAGCAAGTCGGCCGCACCGGCGAGGTCCTGCGCGCCATCGCCGCCGAGGTCCAGCAGATCGACAGCCTGGTGCGCGACATGGCCGCCTCCGCGGCCGAGCAGGCCCGAGGCCTCGTCGAGGTCAACGGCGCCGTGGCCCAGATGGACCAGGTCACCCAGCAGAACGCGGCCATGGTCGAGCAGACCACCGCCGCCAGCCACGCCCTGGCCCAGGAAGCCACCCGCCTAGCCCAGCGCATGGGCGAACTGCGCATCAGCGCCGAGGCGCGGAGCGCGGCGGCGGCCTGACCCCGCTCCCTAGGCTTCCGCCGACCAGTCGCCCGACTTGCCGCCGGTCTTCTCCAGCAGGCGCACGGCCTCGATGACCATGCCCTTCTCGGCGGCCTTCAGCATGTCGTAGATCGTCAGGCAGGCGATCGAGGCGGCCGTCAGGGCCTCCATCTCGACGCCGGTGGGGCCCGTGGTCTTGACCCGGGCGGTGACCGCGAGGCCGCCGTCGGCGGGCTCGACCGACACCTCGACCTTCGACAGCGCCAGCGGATGGCACAGCGGGATCAGGTCCGAGGTCTTCTTCGCGGCCATCACCCCGGCCAGCTCGGCCACGGCGCGCACGTCGCCCTTGCGGCCGGAGCCGGACACCGCCAGCGCGAGGGTCTCGGGACTCATCCGCACAAACCCGGCGGCGACCGCCTCGCGCGCCGTCGAGACCTTGTCCGAGACGTCGACCATGCGGGCCCGGCCCTGGTCGTCGATGTGGGTCAGCTTGCTCACTGTTCCAACAGCCTCATTTTTCGAGAAGCCGGGGCATCAGCTCGACCATGTTGCAAGGCTTGTGACGGCTGTCCAACTGCGCGGAAATGAGCTTGTCCCAGCCGTCCTTCACCGCGCCGTTGCTGCCCGGCAGGCAGAAGACGAAGACGCCGTCGATCAGCCCGGCCGTGGCGCGCGACTGCAGGGTTGAGAGGCCCACCGAGGCGTAGGACACCAGGTGGAACACCACCGAGAAGCCGTCGATCTTCTTGTCGAACAGAGGCTCCAGCGCCTCGACCGTGACGTCGCGACCCGTCAGGCCGGTGCCGCCGGTGGTGACGATGGCGTCCACGCCCTTGCTGCTGATCCACGCCCGGACCTGGGCGCGGATCTTCTCGATGTCGTCGCGGACCACGACCCGGCCGGCCAGCTCATGACCGGCGGCCTGGATGCGCTCGACCAGGATCTGGCCCGAGGTGTCGGTCGTCTCGTCGCGGGTGTCCGAGACGGTCAGCACCGCGACGCGCACGGGCTTGAACGGCAGCTCCGGCTTGATTCCGCCGCCCGGCTTGAGGCCCGCGTCCGACATCCGTGTCTCCATTCAATCCCAGCGTTGCGCGTCGGTCCTATCGCGGTCCGTCGGCTCGATCCAGCGCGCGCCGTCCTGGCCGTGCTCCTTCTTCCAGAAGGGCGCGCGGCTCTTCAGATAATCCATCAGGAAGTCGCAGGCCTCGAACGCCTCGCGGCGATGACCGGCGGCGGTGGCGACAAAGACGATCGCCTCCCCAGGCGCGATGCGGCCAATGCGATGGACGATCTGGACATCCTGAAGCTGGAAACGCGCCGTGGCCTGGTCGGCGATCTCCCCGATCGCCGCCTCGGTGAAGCCGGGATAGGCCTCGAGCTCCAACGCCGCGGCCGCGCCCCGCTCGGCGCGAGCCAGGCCCACGAAGGTCGCCACGGCGCCGGTCTCGGCGCGATTGGCGCAGAAGGCCGTGACCAGGGCGCCCGGCTCGAACGGCTGGTCGGTCAGGGCGACCGTCATCCGCCGCTCATCGGCGGCAGGAAGGCGACCTCGGCGCCGGCGGCCAGCGCCGTCTCGCCCCGGACCAGCACCTTGTCGACCGCGACCTGGACGCCGGGCCCGGCCAGGGCCTCGGCCAGATCGGCGTCCTCGGCGGCGAGCGCCGCGCGCAGGGCGGAAAGATCGCCCGCCTCGATCAGGCGGTCGCGCCAGCCGGCCCGGTCGGCCAGCCTTCCGAACAGCAACACGCGCGCCATCGGCTAGCCTCCCGTCGTCGACATGTGCCGCGCCACGGCCGGCCGGGCGGCGGCGATCTGGAAGTCGTGGCCCTCAGGCTTGGCGCCGATGGCCGCGAAGATCGCCCGGCGCAGCCCGGCCTCGTCGGCGCCCGACCGCAGCACGGCCCGCAGGTCGCTGGCGTCCTCGCGGCCCAGGCAGGTGTGCAGGGTGCCGGTGCAGGTCAGGCGCACGCGGTTGCAGGCGTCGCAGAAATTGTGGCTGAGCGGGGTGATGAAGCCGAGGCGTCCGCCCGTCTCGGCGATCCGCACGTAGCGGGCCGGCCCGCCGGTGACGAGCGGGATGTCCTCCAGCGTCCAGAACGAGGCCAGATCCCGGCGCACCTCGGCCAGCGACAGGAACTGGTCGGTGCGATCCTGCTCCACCTCGCCCAGCGGCATGGTCTCGATCAGGCTGACGTCGCAGCCGCGGGCGTGGGCCCAGGCGATCAGGTCCGGAAGCGTCTTGGCGTTGTCGTCCCTCAGCGCCACGGCGTTGATCTTGACCATCATGCCAGCCGCTTGAGCCGCGTCGATCCCGGCGATCACGCGGGCGACGTCGCCGCCTCGGGTCAAGCGGCGGAAGACGACCGGATCGAGGGTGTCGAGCGAGACGTTGATCCGCTTCACCCCGTGCTGGGCGAGTTCGCTAGCGTAGCGCTCGAGCTGGGCGCCGTTGGTGGTCAGGGTCAGCTCGTCGAGCGCGCCGGACTTGAGGTGCCGCGACAGGCGCTCGACCAGGGTCATGAAACCCTTCCGCACCAGCGGCTCGCCGCCGGTCAGGCGCAGCTTGCGCACGCCCAGCGCCACGAAGGTCGAAGCCAGGCGGTCCAGCTCCTCCAGGGTCAGCACGTCGGCCTTCGGCAGGAAGGTCATGTGCTCGGCCATGCAATAGACGCAGCGCAGGTCGCAGCGGTCGGTGACGGAGACGCGCAGATAGGTGACGGCGCGCCCGAAGCCGTCCACTAGGGCGGGCGGGCTGGTCGAGGCCAAGACCGCTTGCGCGGGGCTGTCGTCATAGGGCGTCATGTCTGACTGGAAGATAGGCGCTAGAGCAGATGACGCAAAGCCATACCCCGGTCTTGGAGGCGATCGTCCTGGCGGCCGGGCGCGGCGCCCGGTTCGGCGGCGACAAGCTGCTCGCCGATCTGAACGGCGCGCCGCTCGTCGCCTGGGCCCTGCGAACCGCCCTCGCCGCGCCCGCGCGACGGGTTCTGGTCGCGGTCGGAGACGATCCGCGCCTGGTCGCGGCGTTGAGGGCCGAGGCGACAAGTCTGAAGGCCCAGGAGCGCCTTGTGCTCGTCCCCGCGCCCAACGCCGCCGACGGCATGGGAGCATCCTTGGGCGACGTCGCGGCGGCGGTGTCAGAGGATGTGGACGGCGTCTTCGTCTTCCTCGGCGACATGCCGGCGATCCGGCCGGAGACGCCGGCGCGCCTGACGGCCGCCTTGTATGGGCCCGACCGCATCGTCATTCCCGTCCACGACGGGCGGCGCGGCCATCCGGTCCTGTTCGGCGCGAACTGGCTGGCCGCCCTCAGGACGCGCACGGGCGACGAGGGCGCGCGCAAGCTGGTCGTCGAGGCCGGCCCGCGCCTCGTCGCCGTCGAGGTCGACGACCTGGGCGTGCTGCTCGACGTCGACCGGCCCGAGGACCTGGCCCGACTCGCGGAGCCCCTTACTGAAGCGGGCGCTCGGGATCGCTGAGGATTTCCTGGATCCTGGCGACCAGGGCCAGGGCGCCTTCGGTGTCGCCGCGCTCCTGCATCGCCGCCAGGCGCGGCACCAGGATCAGCAAGACCCTGCGATGGTCCTCGCGGATGCGCGACAGAGCTTCGCGGAACTCCGCGATATCGTCCTCGATATGGTCTTCCGAGGACCCCGACAGCTCGGCCATGAACACCCCACGCTTTGGCGAACAGGGTCACAATGCTCGGATAGGTCGATTCCGTCCAGCTTGCCGCGTCGTCAGGCGCCCCGGATCAGGGGAAGTCGGTGGGTGACGCGCTGGTCGAGCGCCAACAGGGCGTTGGCGACGGCCGGCCCAATCACCGGCGTGCCTGGCTCGCCCACGCCGCTGGGCGGATTGCCCGAGGGGACGACATGGGTCTCGACCGTCGGCGCCTCGTTGATCCGCAGCACGCGGTAGGCGTCGAAATTGCCCTGGTCGACCTTGCCGTCGGTCAGGGTCACCTCGCCGAACAGCGCCGCCGACAGGCCATAACAGGTCCCACCCTCCATCTGGGCGGCGATCTGGTCGGGCGAGATCGCCACGCCGCAGTCGATGGCGGTGACGACGCGTCCGACGCGCGGGACCCCGTTCTCCACCTTGACCTCGGCGACCTGGGCCACGACCGAGCCGAAGCTTTCGTGCACGGCGACGCCTCGCGTCCAGCCCGGCGTCACGGCCTGGCCGGCCTTCTCGACCGCGTGGTTCAGAACCGCCAGATGCCGATCCGCCCCGGCCTTGCGATACAGCGCCCGCCGGTAGTCGATCGGGTCCTTGCCGGCCTGGCGCGCCAGCTGGTCAATCGTGTGCTCCATCACGAAGGCCGTGTGGGTCGCGCCGACCGAGCGCCACCATAGCACCGGCACGCCGACATCCGGGCAAGCGACCTGGGCGTCGACCACGGGCGTCGCTTTCAGATAGGGCGAGCCCGCCGCGCCCTCGACCGCCGTCTGGTCCGGCCCCTTGCCCGCCGGCATGGGCGAGCCCTTCATGATCGACTGGGTGACGATGCGGTGGCGCCAGGCGGCCGGATAGCCGTCCTTGTCCAGCTTGACCTTGACCGCGTGGACGACGATCGGCCGGAAGTAGCCCGCCCGCATGTCGTCCTCCCGCGTCCAGACCAGCTTCACCGGCCGGCCGTCGCCGACCGTCTTGGCGATGTGGACGCATTCGGCGACATAGTCGGACTGGAAGTTGGCGCGGCGGCCGAACGAGCCGCCGGCGAACAGGGTCTCGATCTCGACCGATCCAGGCAGGCAACCCACGATCTTGGCCGCGTTCAGCTGGTCCAGGGTCTGGCCCTGCGAGCCGAACGTCAGCTTGACCTTGGATCCGTCCACAGAGGCGACGCAGTTCATCGGCTCCATGGTGGCGTGGGCCAGGTAGGGGAACTCGTAGGTCGCCTCGAACACGCCGTCGCCCTTGGCCGCCGCCAGGGACGTAGCGTCGCCGCGCTGGTCGAAGGGCTCCCACTTGGCCGAGGCGTCCTTGCCGGCGGCCACGTCCTTGAACAACTGGGTGATGGCGGCCGAGCCGCGCTTTTCCGCCTCCGCCTCGTCCCAGGTGATGTTCAGGGCCTCGCGGCCCAGCTTGGCGGCGTAGGTGTTCTGGGCGACCACCGCGACGCCGGTCGGGATCTGGAAGACGTCGACCACGCCGGGGACCTTCTTGGCCTCGGCGGCGTCGAAGCTCTTCACCTTGGCGCCGAAGCGCGGCGGGTGCGCGACCATGGCGGTCAGCATGTTCGGCAGATGGACGTCCTGGGTGTAGCGCGCCGTCCCGTCGCTCTTGGCCTGGGAGTCCTTGCGGCGCACGCGGTCCGTGCCGATCAGGGTGAAGGCCTTGGGGTCCTTCAGCTTGACGTCCTTGGGCGGCGGGACCTTGGCGGCGTCCGCCAAGAGGTCGGCGAAGGCGGCGGTCTTGCCCGAGGCGTGGGTCAGCACGCCGTCCTTGACGGTGATCTCGCCGACCGGGACGTTCCAGCGGTTGCCGGCGGCCTGGACGAACATGGCGCGCGCCGTCGCGCCGGCTTTACGCAGCTGTTCCCACGAGTTCGAGATCGCCGACGAGCCGCCCGTCAGCTGTGCCCCAAGCGCGCCGTTCGCATAGAGCTTGGCGTTGGCCGGGGCCTGCTCGACCCGCACGCGGCTCCAGTCGGCGTCCAGCTCCTCGGCGACGATGGCCGAGAGGCCGGCATGATTGCCCTGGCCGAACTCGATGTGCTTGGAGATCACGGTCACCGCGCCGTCGGGCGCGATCTTGATGAAGGGACCGAAGGCGCCGACCTCGACCTTGGAGCCCATGCTCATCAGATCGGCCGGCGAGCAGCCGACCAGCAGCGAGCCGCCGACCAGCGAGGCGGCCACGATCACGTCGCGGCGGCTGGGCGCTTCGGGTTTGAAGGGCGCGTTCATTGGGCGCCTCCCTCGGCGACGTCCTTGATCGCCGCGCGGATGCGCTGATAGGCGCCGCAGCGGCAGATGTTCCCGGCCATGGCGCCGTCGATGTCCTCGTCCGAGGGCTTGGGCTTCTCGGCTAGCAAGGCGGCGGCCGACATGATCTGGCCGGACTGGCAGTAGCCGCACTGGGGCACGTCATGGCGCACCCAGGCCTGCTGCACCGGGTGAGCGCCGCCCAGACCTTCGATGGTGGTGATCTTGCCCGCGCCGACCGCGGCGATCGGCGTCACGCACGAGCGGATCGGCTGGCCGTCCAGATGGACGGTGCAAGCCCCGCATTGGGCCATGCCGCAGCCGAACTTCGTTCCGGTCAGTCCCAGCTCGTCGCGCAGGACCCACAGAAGCGGCGTGTCGGGCGCGGCCTGGGCCGTCACCGGCTTGCCATTGATGTCGAGCGTCGTCGCCATGCCCGATTTCCTCCCCGTGCAAAGCTTTGCGGAAAAGCTAACACCGTTCACATCCGGCTTGACCAGAGTAAATCGTGATCGCCTGGATCGCCGCGACCCAAACCCGCTATGCTGCCCGCCTCGACCACCGGAGGCCCTCTCATGCGGCGCGCCCTAGTCCCACTGGCCTTGCTGGCCCTCACGGCCGCGGGCTGCGCGACCCTGGCGCCGGACGCCACCGACGCGCCGATCCGCTATCGCTGCCAGGCGGGCAAGGGCTTCACGGCCGCCTATGCGCTGCACGGCAAGCGGGTCGTGGTGACCGCCGGCGGGGTCACCCGGACGCTGAAACTGGCGCGCTCGGGCTCCGGCGCGCGCTATACGGCCGGAAACGCCGAAATCTGGGGCAAGGGCCCCGCCGCCACGCTCAAAGGCTTTCCGGGCGGTCCCTACCTGGACTGCAGTTCGCAATAGCGCGAGGACCCGAGTGGATTCCTTTCCCGCCTACTTCCCGCTGGCCGGGCGCAAGGTCGTGATCGCCGGGTCGGGCGAACCGGCCGAGGCCAAGGCGCGGCTGTTCGAGGGCTCTCCCGCCGAAGTCGTGCGCCTGCGGGCGCCGGAGGCCTTCTCGCCCGCCGCCTACGAGGGCGCGATCCTGGTGTTCGTGGGTGACGCCGACGAGACCTTCGTCCAGGCCGCCGTCGCGGCGGCGCGGGCGGCCGGCGCGCTGCTCAACGTCGTCGATCGCCCGGCGCTCTGCGATTTCAACACCCCCGCCATCATCGACCGGGGACAGGTGGTGGCGGCGGTCGGCACGGGCGGTTCGGCGCCGGTGATGGCGACCCTGCTGCGCAACGCCATCGAGACCCAGGTCCCGGAAGGCATCGGACGCGTCGCCGCCCTGCTCGCCCGATTCCAAGACGAGGTGCGCGCCGCCCTGCCCGTCCTGCACGAGCGGCGGGCGTTCCTACGCGCGGCCGTGCGGGGTCCCGCGGCGGAAGCCGCCCTGGCCGGCGACATGGCGCGGGCCGAGGCGCTGCTGCGCGAGGCCCTGGCCCGAGGCGAGGCGCGCGCCGGCGGCGTGAAGCTCCTGGCGGCCGACGGGCCGGTCGACCTCCTGAGCCTGCGCGCCGTTCGCGCTCTCGGAACCGCCGATGTCGCGGTGATCGATCCGGACGCCGATCCGGAGGTCGTCAAGCTGGCCCGCCGCGACGTCGAACGCCTGGCGCCCGACGAGGCTGACGCGGCCCACCTGACGATTTTGGCGCGCGAGGGGCGTCAGGTGGTCTGGCTGCACGCGCGGCCCGTGGCGCCGGCCCTGCTAGGGTCGCTGGCGGAGGCTGGCGTCGCCGTCGAAGTCCTGCCCGTGGCGCGGGCGGAAGGCTAGTCCAGCGGCCGCCCCTTGGTCTCGGGCAGGAAGAACAGGGTGGTCAGGACGCTCAGCAGGGTGAAGGCCACCGGGTACCAGAGACCGGCATAGATATCGCCGACGGCGGTCACGATGGCGAAGGCGAAGAAGGGCACGAAGCCGCCCACCCAGCCCGTGCCGATATGATAGGGCAGCGACAGGGCGGTGTAGCGCACCCGGGTCGGGAACAGCTCGACCAGGCAGGCCGCCAGCGGGCCAAACAGCGCCGTGGCGCCGATGACGAACACCAGAAGCACCGCCAGCATCATCGGCCGGTTCATCCGCGCCGGATCGGCCTTGGCCGGATAGCCGGCCTGGGCCAGCGCGGCCTTGATCTTGGCCTCGACCGCCGTCTTCACGGCCTTGGCCTGGGCTTTCGGCAGGCCCTTGGCGCTCTGCGAGGCCACCTCGACGCCGCCGACCTTCATGCTCGCCACCATTCCGGGGGCGGCCTTCTGGTTGACGTAGGACACGCCGGCGTTGGCTAGGGCGCCCTTGACGATGTCGCAGGCGGTGACGAACGCCGCCTTGCCCACCGGATCGAACTGCAGCGAACAGTCCTGAGGGTCGGCGACCACCACGACGGGCGCGCGGGCGCTGGCCTCGGCGAGGGCCGGGTTGGCGGCCTTCTCCAAGAGGTGGAAGCCCGGGAAGTAGAACAACAGCGCCAGGGTCATGCCGCCCAGCATCACGGGCTTGCGGCCGATGCGGTCCGACAGCCAGCCGAACACGACATAGAAGATGGCGCTGATCGCCGTGGCCGTCATCATCAGGCCGTTGATGTCGACCGGATCGACCTTCAGGAACTTCTCCATGAAGGTCTGGACGTAGAAGAAGCTGGTGTACCAGACCGCCCCCTGCGCCGACATCATGGCGAAGAAGGCCAGCAGGACGAGCTTCAGGTTCTTCCACTGGCCGAACGCCTCGGCATAGGGGGCCTTGGAGGCCTCGCCCTCGGCCTTCATCGCCGCGAAGGTTGGGCTTTCGGTCAGCTTCATCCGCATCCAGACCGAGACGCCGAGGAGGCCGATCGAGACGGCGAACGGAACGCGCCAGCCCCAGGCGTCGAAAGCCTCGGGTCCGACATGTACGCCGAGGATCCAACGGGTGAGCAGGATGACCAGCAGCGCGCCGAACAGGCCGAACGCGGCCGAGGTCTGCACCCACGAGGTCGACCAGCCGCGCTGATCCGGCGGCGAATGCTCGGCGACGTAGATCGCCGCCCCGCCATACTCGCCGCCCAAGGCGAAGCCCTGCACGCAGCGCATCAGGACGAGCAGGATCGGCGAGAGGATCCCCGCCTGCTGATAGGTCGGCAGGAAGGCGATGGCGAAGGTCGCGCCGCCCATCAGCAGCACGGTGGCCAGGAACGCCCCCTTGCGGCCGGCCTGGTCGCCGATCTTGCCGAACACCAAGGCGCCCAACGGCCGGAACGCGAAGCCAACGCCGAAAAGCGCCAGGGCGGCGATATAGCCCGCGGTCTCGGGGAGACCGGCGAAGAACGTCTTGGAGATGACCTGGGCCAGGCTGCCGAAGATGAAGAAGTCGTACCACTCGAACGCCGTGCCGGCCGAAGACGCCGCCACCACGGTGCGCATCGAGGCGCGTTCCTGACCCTGGTCAGCCATATGTTCCCCCGGTTTTCTCCTGCTTTAGCGTGCTTCCGGCCGCGGGGGAAAGAGGCGGAACGTCGTTAGGCCAGAGCGCCTTGCCCGGCGCTCGCGCCAGACGACGCTTCATTCGACAGGCGGAGAATCTCGGTCACGAGGGCGGTCGGCGAGATCGGCTTGGCGGCGACTCCATCCATGCCGGCGGCCTGGTAGGCCGCGCGCTGGTGAGCCATGACATTGGCGGTCAGGGCGATGATCGGCGCACGCCCGGCCTCGCCCGGCAAGGCGCGGATCCGCCGCGCCGCCTCCAGCCCGTCCATGCCGGGCATCTGCACGTCCATCAGGATCAGGTCGAAGGCGCCGTCTCGCGCCGCGGCGACGCCGGAGGCGCCGTCATCGGCCACGGAGACCGCCGCGCCCAGCTGCTCGAGGATGCGCCGGGCCACAAGCTGGTTCGTCGCATTGTCCTCGACCACCAGCACCCGCAGCCCCGCCAGCAGGTCCTCGGTCTCGAGCCCCGTCCCGACGGGCGCGAGCGCCGGCGGCGCGGCGATGGTCAGGCTGAACGTCGAGCCCACGCCCGGCTTCGAAAGCAGGGTGATGTCGCCGCCCAGCATGCGCGCCAGATTGCGGCTGATCGCCAAGCCCAGACCCGACCCGCCAAAGCGACGCGTGGTGCTGGCGTCGGCCTGCTGAAAGCGGTCGAACAGACGCGCCTGCGCCGCCAGCGGCACGCCGACGCCGGTGTCGATCACGTCGAACACCAGCCGCTGGTCATCCGGCGCGCCCAGCCGGCGCACCCGCACCGTGACAGAGCCCTTCACGGTGAACTTCACCGCGTTGCCGATCAGATTGAACAAAGCCTGACGCACCCGGGTCGCGTCCGTCTCGATCCAGCCCAGGTTCTGGACGATGTCGAGCTCCAGCCGCAGCCCTTTCTCGGACGCGGGTCCCGCCAGCAGGCGCACGACCCCGCGCGCCAGCTCGGCGGGGTCGACCGCCTCGCGGTTCAGCTCCAGCCGCCCCGCCTCGATTCGGGAAATGTCGATCACGTCGTCGAGCAGCGTCGACAGCATCTGGCCCGCGGCCAGGGCCTCGCCGAGCAGCTCGGCGTTCTCGCCGTCGGGCAGTTCGCGCTTGAGCACATGCAGGACGCCGAGCACGCCGTTCATCGGGGTGCGGATCTCATGGCTCATATTGGCCAGGAACTGCGCCTTGGCCTCGCTGGCCGCCTGGGCCGCGCGTTCGGCGGCCATCAGGGCCAGTTCGGCCCGCTTGTGCTCATCGATATCGAGCACGAGGCCAAAGGCCTTGCGAGGCCGTCCGCTGGGGTCGCGACGCACCTCGTGGAACACCCGGATCCAGCGGGTTTCGCCCTCGGACGGCGACAGCCGTACGTCGTATTCGCGGGCGCCATGGTCGCCCTGAAGGCGCCATTCGGCGGCGACGGCGTAGAGCCTCGCCCGATCCTCGGGGTGGATCATCGGCCAGATGGCTTCGCGGACATCCTCATAGCCCACCCGCCGGCCCATCATGCGATGGAACTCGGGCGAGCCCCAGAAGCTCTCTCGCTCGTGGTCGATCTCGTAGACGCCAGCCCGCGCCGCGCCCAGGGCGACCTTCAGGCGCCGCGCATTGATGCGGGCCTCCCGCCGCGCCGCCGCCAGGGCCGTCACGTCGTCCATATAGGTGATGACGCCGACGATCTCGCCATTCACGTCACGCCAGGGCCGCGCCTCCCAGCGCAGGCAATGCTCGCCGCCCTCGGCGTCCAGCAGGCGATCCTCGCGGCGGGTCACGGTCTCGCCCAACAAGGCCCGAGCAACGCCAGCGACGAAACGGCGGCGACTGCCGTTGGTCAGTTCGTCCAGCGACTTGCCGATCACGTCCGCCTCGGACGCCTTGAAGATTTCGAGGAACTTGGGACTGACCAGGCGAAGACGCATGTCCACGTCGTAGACGCCGACCGCGAACGGCGCGTCCTCGATCAGCCGGCGCGCGCGACGCTCGCTCCAGATCGCCTTGTCCCGGCTGCGCGCCACGTCGGTGATGTTCTGCGAAATGCCCTTGAGCGCGTAGATCCCGCCCGGGCGCGGCTCGGTGCGGTAGGTGCTGCGGAAGGTCAGCCAGCGGCCGTGATCGCCCCGCAGCCGGTACTCCATCGTTCCGCCCTCGCCCGTGGCGATGGCCCGCTTGAAGGCGTCGCTCACCTTGGTGCGCTGTTCGGGCGCCACGCGTTCGAAAAACAGCGCGGTCGTGGCGATGTCGGCGGGCGTCAGGCCCAGCTGGGCCAGAGCGTCCGGAGTCCAATCGACGTGGCCTGTCTCGGGCTCATAGGTCCAGACGCCGATCCCGGCGGCCTCGGCCAGCATCTCGCGTGTCCGCCGCGCGGTCTCCAGCTCGGTCCGCGCCTCCACCTCACTGGAGACGTCGTGCATCAACCCGATCATCTCGCCGTTTGGCCCCAGGCGCGAGCGGCCTTGCAGCCAGACCGAGCGACCATCCTTGCAGACAAAGCGAACCTCGTTGATCGCCCAGCCCACCTCGCGCAGGCGGCGCGAGGAGCCGATCAGTTCGGCGTGGCTGTCGGGATGCACGAACTTGATGGTCGGACGCCCCACCAGTTCGTCGGCGGACCAGCCGGTAAGCGTGGTCCAGGCGCCGTTCACCCTGATAAAGCGGCCTTCCGGAGAGACGATGGCGAAGAGGTCGCTGGCGTTGTCGAAGAACCAACGCGCCGCCTCGCCCTCGTCAAAAGACGAGGACGTTTGAGCCGTCGTATCGACACCCACCCCTTTGTTCGCCGGCTCCGGCATCCAATCTCCGCAAGGTTTGGCGGATCGTGCGGCGCAACCGTAAACTTTAGGTTCGCGATACCGCTGTTCTTGCAGCTGTCATCCCGAAAAATCAGACCTCGGCCCATTGCCGCAGCAGGTTGTGATAGACGCCCGTCAGCGAGAGAATCCCCTCCTCGTCCTGACCGGTCTTGCGCGACAGGCGCTGGATGGCGACGTCCATGTCCAGCAGCAGGCTGCGTTTGACGTCGTCGCGCACCAGGCTCTGGATCCAGAAGAAGCTGGCGACCCGCGCGCCGCGCGTGACCGGCGTGACGTGGTGCAGGCTGGTGCTGGGATAGAGGATCGCGTCCCCGGCCCCCAGCTTGACGACGTGGTCGCCATAGAGGTCGTTCACGACCAGCTCGCCGCCGTCGTAGTCCTCCGGCTCGGCCAGGAAGAGGGTGCACGACAGGTCGGTGCGCAGCTTCAGGCCGGTCACCGGATCGCGGCGGATCGAGTTGTCGACGTGGTCCCGAAAGCCCATGCCCTCGCCATAGCGGTTGAACATCGGCGACAGGATGGTGCGCGGCAGAGCGGCCGAAACGAACAGCGGATTGGCCTCCAGCGCCTGGACGATGATCGCCCCGACATGGCGGGCCTCGGCGCTCTCCTGCGGCAGCTGCTCGTTATTCTTGGCCATGGCGGCCTGGAAGCCGGAGGTCACATTGCCGTCGACCCACGGACCGGCGTCGAGGATCGCGCGGCATTCGGCGACCTGGGCCTTGGTCAGCACTTCGGGGATCTGCAGCATCATGAGAGACATCCTATTTGCGAACCATTCCTAGCTGGATCGGCCGGCCTTTCCCTTGATCCGCATCAGATCATCGCCCGGATCAAAAGGAAAAACGCCCCGACCGACGAAAGCCGGGCGGGGCGTTGGCGTGAAGCCTTCAAGGGGAGGATCAGTACTTCACGTTCAGGGTCAGCAGCGCCTGGCGTCCCGGAGCCGGATCGGCGTGGTGGACGCCGTTGGTCCGCAGGATGTAGCGCTCGTCCGTCAGGTTCTGGACGTTGAGCTGCAGGTCGGCCGTCTTGCTGATGGCCCACGAGGCGAAGGCGTCATAGCGCCAGTACGACGGCGCGTAGATCCGGTTCGTCCCGCCGCCGGCGCCGCCCTGGTTGCCGCCGAAGCTCTTGGAGACGTAGTAGGCGCCGCCGCCCAGCGAGACGTTCCGCAGGACCTTGTAGGTCGTGAAGGTCGAGAAGCTGTGCTTGGGCGTGTTGGCCAGCGGATCGCCCTGGTTGACGCTGGTGTAGGCGCCGCGGACCAGTTCGCTGTCCATATAGGTGTAGCCGCCGAACACCTGCCACTTGGGCGTGACATTGCCCGAGAAGCCGAGCTCGAAGCCCTTGACCTCGACCTCGCCGACCTGGGCGTAGGTGTTGGCGTCGATCTGGATCTGGGCGTTCTTGCGCGTGGTCTTGAACGCCGCCGCCGACAGGGCGAGCGTGTCGTGGAAGACATTGGCCTTGGCGCCGGCCTCGAAGCTTTCGCTTTCCTCGGGTTCGAGCTGCGTCGTGGCCAGATTGCCCGTGCCCGTCGCGGTGTTGCTGTTCTGGTCGCCGGCCGAGATGCCCGGCGGGGTCGAGGACGTGCCGTACGAGACGTAAAGGCTGGAGCTGGCGGTGGGCTTGTAGACAAGGCCCGCCTGGTAGTTGGTGAAGTCCCACGAGCCCTTGCGGGGGGTGTAGGTCGCCGAGGTGAAGACGCCTTGCGACTGGGTGGCGGAGACATCGACGCCCGAGCTGTCGTAGCTGTCGTGGCGCAGGCCCAGGTTCAGCAACCACTTGTCGCCAAACTTGATGGTGTCGAAGCCGTAGACCGCCACCGTCTTGGCGACGTTGCGCGACGCGGGGCTGCGGTTGATGACGCCCGTCCAGCTGTCCTTGTCGTTCGGCGCGTAGACCAGGGTGCAGTCGCCCGCGCCAAGGCTGGCCAGCGTGCTGGCGGCGATGGTGAAGCCCGTCGGGCAGGCCGAGCCCGAGGTGGTGTAGGTCGAGTAGGTGGCGTTACGGTTTTCTTCGCGGCTCAGCTCGATACCGACGTCGAAGCTGTGCTCCAGGCCGAAGACGGTCTTCTTGCCGTGCATGTCGGTGACGGCCGCGACGCTTTCGGTCGGATTCCAGCGGGTCTTGGTGCCGCGCTTCATCCACCATTGACCCTGGACGAACTGGGCCGCGCCGCCATCGCCCGGATTGGTGACGATGTAGTCGTTCAGCGACTTCGAATAGCGCACCACCTGGCGCACGTTCAGCTCGTCATTGATCCGGTGATCGATGGCGAAGGTCGCGATGTCCGACTTGGTTTTTTGATAGTCGCGCGACTTGACCCCGTAGAAGCTGCGGCGATCGACGGCCAGGATGCCCGACTCCGTCCGCGGCTGGGTCGTCTTGGTGATCAGCGGGATGCCGTAGTCGGGCGTCTGGTTGCTGTCGAGGTGGTAGTAGCTGACGGTCAGCTGGGTGTCGCCGTTCAGGCCGATCGCCAGCGAGGGCGCCACGCCCCACTTGTCGAAGTCCACGGACTTGCGGCCCGGCGTGTTGCCTTGCGAGCCCATCACGTTGATGCGCAGGGCGACGCTGTCATTGACCGCGTAGTTGGCGTCAGCGGTGGCGCGGACATATTCGTCGGTGCCAATCGCGACCGAGCCGCGCGCGAAGCTGTCGGCCTTCGGCGTCTTGGACGACAGGTTGATGCTGCCGCCGCCCGAGCCGCGGCCGCTATAGGCGCTGTCCGGGCCCTTCACGACCTCGACCTGTTCCAGGTTGAAGACTTCGCGGACCTGGCCGCCGCTGTCACGCACGCCGTCGACGAAGACGTTGTTGCCCGAGCTCTGGCCGCGGATGAACGGACGGTCCGCCAGGGGCTGGCCGCCCTCGCCCGCGCCGAAGGTGATGCCCGGCGAGGTGCGCAGGATGTCCTGCAGCGAAGTGGCGGCGGTCTGCTCGATGATCTTGGACGGGATGACCGTCACGGACTTGGGGGTGTCGACCAGCGGCGCGGTGAACTTGCTCGACGAGGGATCCGCGACACGCTTGGCGTCGATCCGGACGCCCGAGACCTCGGTGCTGTCGGCGGCGGGCGCGGTGGCGATCGGCGCGGCGGCGTCCAGCCCGGCGGCGGCGACGGCTTGAGGCAGGCCCAGGCCCGCGAGGCCGGCGACGGCGGCGGCGCTCAGCGCGCGGCGGGGCCGGCTCACAATGCCGGCGAAGGTCGGATTACGCATATTGGTCTTTCCCCAGAGGGCGCTCACTCGCCCTTCCTGAAATTGCGAGGCGTTCTTAGCGACCTTGAGACGCAGTCGCAATGATAATAGTTCGCAATTGCGGCCGTGTTGAAAAATGGCGCCGCTTCTGTGGTTTTCTTGACGCAAGGGGCGACGCGCGGTTCCTATCGCGCGTTCAACGGAGTCACGCATGAAGACCGCCCTCGCCGCCGCCGCATTCCTGGTCCTGGCGGGCGGCGCCCAGGCCTCCGACCTGAAGTCCTGCGCGATTCCGGTGTCGGTGACGCCCGCCCCGTCCGAGGTCCCGCCGCCGAACGAGATCCATACCGACGTGCCGATCGCGGCCTATCTGCTGGCGCTGTTCTGGTCGCCGGAGTCGTGTCGCGCGGGCATCCCGGAGTCGGACAAGGCCATTCAGTGCCAGGCCAACAGCTTCGGCTTCACGGTGCATGGTCTGTGGCCCAATGGACCGGACAGGGTTCATCCCCGCTATTGCCGCCCCAGCCCGCCGATGAGTCCGGCGACGGTGAAGGCCAATCTCTGCATGACGCCTTCGCCCTGGCTGCTGCAGCACGAATGGCAGGCGCATGGAACGTGCCAGTGGGACACGCCCGAGGCCTATTTCAAGAAGGCCCGCAAGATCCGCGAGAAGCTGAACGTGCCGGACCTGGATCCCGGCGCCGACGGGATCATGACCGCGGGCGAAATCCGCAAAGCCTTCCTCGATCGCAACCGCAAGCTCGCGCCGGAGGACCTGAATGTCCGCGTCAAGGACGGACGGCTGACCGAGGTGTGGGTCTGCATGGACCTGAAGTTCAAATGGGCCGCCTGTCGCGGCGGGAACGGCGTCCCCGACATGGCGGTGGTGAAGGTGACGCCCAAGCGGGAATAGAGTCGCCCCCTCATAAAAGATCGTCATCCCGCAACCTGTTCGCGGGATGACGGATCCTGGCTGATTAGCCCTCGATGAAGGCCAAGAGGTCGCGGTTGATCGTTTCGGCCTCGGTCGTGGCCATGCCGTGCGGGAAGCCCGGATAGGTGATCAGCTTGCCGTTCTTGACCAGCTTGATGGCCAGTTCGGCGCTGTCGGCGATCGGGACGATCTGGTCGTCCTCACCATGCAGGATCAGCACCGGAACATCGATCGCCTTCAGGTCCTCGGTGAAGTCGGTTTCCGAGAAGGCGGTGATGCAGTCGTAGTGGGCCTTGGCGCCACCCATCATGCCCTGGCGCCACCAGTTCTCGACGGTGGCCGGCGAGACCTTCGCGCCGTCGCGGTTGAAGCCGTAGAACGGGCCGGCCGCCACGTCGTGGAAGAACTGGGCGCGATTGGCCAGCAGCGCCGCGCGGAAGCCGTCGAAGACCTCCATCGGCAGGCCGCCCGGATTGGCCTCGGTCTTCAGCATGATCGGCGGCACGGCGCCAACCAGCACGGCCTTGGCGACCCGGCCGGGCTCGGCGCGGGCCACGTAGCGGGCGACTTCGCCGCCGCCGGTGGAGTGGCCGATGTGGACCGCGTTCTTCAGGTCGAGGTGGCGCGCCAAGGCGATGACGTCGGCGGCGTAGGTGTCCATCTCATTGCCGGTGTCGGTCTGGCTGGAGCGGCCATGACCACGACGGTCATGCGCGATGACCCGGTAGCCCTTCAGCAGGAAGAACATCATCTGGGCGTCCCAGTCGTCCGACGACAGGGGCCAGCCATGGTGGAAGACGACCGGCTGCGCGTCCTTGGGACCCCAGTCCTTGAAGAAGATCTGCGCGCCGTCGTTGGTGGTGAAGAAGCCGCTGCTCATGATCCTGATCCCTTCGTTCGGAAGGCCTTCCGGCCCGTCCCGTTGCTCCGATGACCAGAAGATGCCCGCGGCAGATCACATTGAATACGGAAACTATGGAAACTCATTGTTTCCATTCTTTCACACGCTAAAGCCGCGAGCGTACCGATTGCACAGGTCCAGCCATCCGGTCTCCAGGACCTTCGAAGGGCCCTGGAGACGCCCGGCGCGGTTAGCAGCCGCCAGGATTGTCGGACTTGATCACGCAGATCATCTTCTGGCCCCGCGCCGGGCCGTAGCGGGCCACGAGCTGGCTTTCGAAGTAAGACCACTTGGCGCGGGTGTCCTGAGCGGCGACGTTCATCGCCTTGACATAGTCGCCACGCGTTGTCCCCGCGGTGTCCTTGTTCAGCACCGCGTGCTTGATGCGGCCGTTGCAGTAGGCCGACTCCGGGAAGCCGTCATAGCAGCCGGTGATCAGCCCGGCCGGGAAGGCCGCCCCGGCCGGCGACAACCACGGGGCCGGCGCGGCGTTGTTCAGTCCCGCTGGGTTGGCGATGCTGGGGTTCGGGCGCGGCGCGTCGATCCAGTTGCTATGCGAGTAGAAGTCCTGCGAGGCGTGGAAGACCAGACCAAGGTCCTCAAAGACGTTGCACTTGGCTCGCCCCTTGACGCCGTTATAGGTGCATCCGCCGAAGATGCTCGTGCTGTCCAGCGACAGGTTGGGCTTCACCAGTCCCGAGGCGTCATTCACCGCCGCGTTGATGTTGGACATGATCCAGTCGCGGCAGGCCGTCAGCTGGGCCTGCGCGGCGCCCTGGCTCTGGGCGTAGCCGGGGCTGTTGAAGAAATCGCCGCCGTCGCAATGGGCGGCCTTGTTGCTCATCAGCCCGCGGGCCGGGTTGTCCGGCGCGCCGACGGCGCCGAAGGTTCCGGTTTTGCCGGCCAGTTCGGACAGGCTGTCGCCGCCGAAACCCAGGCCCGCCAAGGCTTGGCGGGTGATCCGCTCGTGCTCGGCGTTCTGACCCAAGGCGTGGATGGTGCCGAAGGCCAGGGCCTGCGGCGAAGCGATCGTGACGGCGGCTAGCGCCGCGACGACGAGAGCGTGCTTACGCATTAGACGAGTCTCCCCTGCTATGCATCTATTGATTGCATATTGGGGAATACAAGTCACGGCGGAAATGCAAAACGGGCGGCCCCTTTCGGAGCCGCCCGCCTGTGTTCGCTTCGGAAAGACCGATCGCTTTTAAAGGCTTACGCCTCTTCAGCGGCCGGAGCTTCCTTCTTGCTCAGGTCTTCGCCGGTTTCCTGGTCGACGACCTTCATCGACAGCTTGGTCTTGCCGCGGTCGTCGAAGCCCAGGAGCTTCACCTTGACCATCTGGCCTTCCTTCAGCACGTCCGACGGCTTGGCGACGCGTTCGTTGCTGATCTGGCTGACGTGGACGAGGCCGTCCTTGGCGCCAAAGAAGTTCACGAAGGCGCCGAAGTCGACGACCTTCACGACCTTGCCGTCGTAGATCTTGCCGACTTCCGCTTCGTCCGTGATCGACTTGATCCAGTCGATCGCGGCCTTGATCTTGGCGCCGTCCGAGGCCGAGACCTTGACCACGCCGTCGTCGTTGATGTCGACCTTGGCGCCGGTGGTGGCGACGATCTCGCGGATCACCTTACCGCCCGAACCGATCACTTCACGGATCTTGTCGGTCGGGATGTTGATCGTCTCGATCTTCGGAGCGAAGTCGCCGACGTCGTCACGCGGCGCGTCCATGGCCTTGTTCATTTCGCCGAGGATGTGCGCGCGACCTTCCTTGGCCTGAGCCAGGGCCTGCTTCATGATCTCGGGCGTGATGCCGGCGATCTTGATGTCCATCTGCAGCGAGGTGATGCCTTCGCTGGTGCCGGCCACCTTGAAGTCCATGTCGCCGAGGTGGTCTTCGTCGCCCAGGATGTCCGACAGGACCGCGAAGCCATCCTTTTCCAGGATCAGGCCCATGGCGATGCCCGAAACCGGACGCTTCAGCGGCACGCCAGCGTCCATCATGGCCAGCGACGAACCGCAGACCGTGGCCATCGAGGACGAGCCGTTCGACTCGGTGATCTCGGAGACCAGGCGGATCGTGTAGGGGAACTCTTCCTTGGTCGGCAGGACCGGACGCACGGCGCGCCAGGCCAGCTTGCCGTGACCGATCTCGCGACGACCCGGCGAGCCCATGCGGCCCGTCTCGCCGACCGAGTAGGGCGGGAAGTTGTAGTGCAGCAGGAAGGATTCCTTGTAGGTGCCTTCCAGGGCGTCGATGAACTGCTCGTCGTCGCCGGTGCCCAGGGTCGCCACGACGATCGCCTGGGTCTCGCCGCGGGTGAACAGAGCCGAACCGTGGGTGCGCGGCAGGATGCCGACTTCGCCCAGGATCGGACGGACGGTCTTCACGTCGCGGCCGTCGATGCGAAGGCCGGTGTCGAGGATGCCGCGACGCACGACGTCGGCTTCCAGCTCCTTGAAGACGCCGGCCAGCTTTTGCGGGTCGTAGCCGGTCGGATTGGCTTCCGAGACGCCCAGGGCCTCGACCGCCTTCTTCTTGGCCGCGCCGACCGCTTCGTAGCGGTCTTGCTTCTTCTGGATCTTGTAGGCGGCGGCGATGTCCGCGCCCACCAGGTCCTTCATCTTGGCCTTGATCGCGTCGGTGTCTTCCGGCTCGAACGCGAAGGGCTCCTTGGCGGCGTGCTCGGCCAGCTCGATGATCGCGTCGATCACCGGCTGCATTTCCTTGTGGGCGAAGTTGACGCCGCCCAGCACGATCTCTTCCGAGAGCTCCTGGATTTCACTTTCGACCATCATCACGGCGTCGGACGTGCCGGCCACGACGAGGTCCATCTTGCTGTCCTTCA
The DNA here is from genome assembly GCF_002742635.1 of Caulobacter sp. X. Classification (NCBI taxonomy): domain Bacteria; kingdom Pseudomonadati; phylum Pseudomonadota; class Alphaproteobacteria; order Caulobacterales; family Caulobacteraceae; genus Caulobacter; species Caulobacter sp. X. The sequence continues at coordinate 2,381,851 of NZ_PEGF01000001.1, forward strand.
GCTCGTCGAGCGTCGGGTTCAGCACGTACTGGTCATTGATCCAGCCGACGCGCGCGGCGCCGATCGGGCCCATGAACGGGGCGCCCGACAGGCACAGGGCGGCCGAGGCGCCGACCATGGCCAGGACGTCGGGATCGTTCTCGAGGTCGTGCTGCAGCACGGTGACGACGACCTGGACTTCGTTCTTGAAGCCCTTGACGAACAGCGGGCGGATCGGACGGTCGATCAGGCGGGAGACCAGCGTCTCCTTTTCCGACGGACGGCCTTCGCGCTTGAAATAGCCGCCGGGGATCTTGCCGGCCGCGAAGGTCTTTTCCTGATAGTTGACCGTCAGCGGGAAGAAGTCTTGGCCCGGCTTCTGGGTCTTGGCGAACACGGCGGTGGCCAGGACGACGGTTTCGCCCATGGTGGCCAGGACGGCGCCGTCGGCTTGACGGGCGATGCGACCGGTTTCGAGGACCAGCGTCTTGCCGCCCCACTCGATCGTCTTGCGCTTGATATCGAACATTTTTCTTCTTTCGGTTCCCGCGGGCGGATTCCCGTCGGGGGCGGACAGGGGCGGACGGCTAACGGAAGCCGGCCCGATGATCCTCATCCAGTGTGACAGGCGGGTTTGAGGACGTGAACCCTCGGACAATCGGACGCCCAGTTGGAGCGGGCGGCCTTTGGAGCCTGGCGTACGGCCTGTCTCGGCCGCCGGGCTCCCAATACGCGATCCGCCGCCCTGCTTTCGCGGGGCGGCGGACCTTGTGCCTTAGCGACGCAGACCCAGCTTTTCGATCAGGGACTGATAGCGACCGGCGTCGGACTTCTTCAGGTGGTCGAGAAGCCGGCGACGCTGGGAAACCAGCTTCAGCAGGCCACGACGGCTGTGGTTGTCCTTCTTGTGCGTCTTGAAGTGCTCGGTCAGGTTCGAGATGCGTTCCGAGAGGATCGCGACCTGGACTTCAGCGCTGCCGGTGTCACCCGCGCCGCGGGCGTGTTCGGCGATGAGAGCGGCCTTGCGCTCGACAGTGATCGACATCGGTTAGTCTCCGCTCAGGTGAGTTGGAAGACCCGCACCGGATTGAGCCGCCCGGCGCGCATCTCGCACAGGGCCACCAGCCTGTCGCCGGACATGGCGGAAACGGTGCGATCGCCGGGCGGAAGCTCGGCTTTCAGCGTTTCAACCTGCCTTGGGAGCAGGACGATGGCGCGTCCCTGTGCAAGCCGGAAGGCGTCTTCATCGGTCACGGCCAACGCCGGGATGTCGTCCAGCGCGGTCTCGACCGGAAGCAATGCCTCCGACAGCCGGGCCTCATAGCTCAAATTCTCGAGAGTTTCCAGCGATATCGCCTCGGCCTCCGAGAAGCCGCCGACGCGGGTCCGGCGCAGGTCGGCCACGTGACCGCACGCGCCGAGCGCCTTGGCGAGGTCGCGGACCACGGCGCGGACGTAGGTGCCCTTGCCGCACTCCATCTCCAGCGTGATGTGATCGGCGTCCGGCTGGTCCACGACCTTGAGGTCGAAGATCGTCACCTTGCGGGTCGGCAGCTCGAACTCGACCCCGTCGCGGGCCAGGTCATAGGCGCGCTCGCCGTCGACCTTGATGGCCGAGAAGTTCGGCGGGACCTGGTCGACCTCGCCGATGAAGGCCGGCAACGCCGCCTCGACCTGCTCGCGGGTCGGGCGCACGTCTGACGACGCGGTCGTCTCGCCTTCGCGATCGAGGGTGGTGGTGTCGCGGCCCCAGGCGATCGTGAAGCGATAGGCCTTGTCGGCGTCCATCAGGAACGGGACGGTCTTGGTCGCCTCGCCCAGCGCGATCGGCAGGATGCCGGTGGCCAGCGGATCCAGCGTGCCGGCGTGGCCGCCCTTCTGGGCGTTGAACGCGCGGCGCACCCGGGAGACGGCCGTGGTCGAGGTCAGGTCGTAGGGCTTGTCCAGGCAGATCCAGCCCGAGACGGCGTCGCCCTTCTTGCGGCGCGCCATGCTTAGTCCTCGTCTTCGTCGAGGACGTCCGAGAGGCGACGCGTATCCTGCTGAACGCGCGGGTCCAGGAACAGCTTGTCCATATAGGCGGCGGTCCCGAAGCTCTCGTCGTGGATGAACTTCAGATCCGGCGTGAACTTCATGTCGATGCTGCGGCCCAGGCGGCCGCGCAGGAACTTCGAGACCCGGTTCAGGCCCTTGATCACCTCGGTTGTGTCCTCGCCGGTCAGGCCCGCGCCCAGCGGCTCGACGAAGCAGACCGCGTGCTTGAGGTCCGGGCTCATCCGCACCTCGGAGACGGTGACCGAGATGTTGTGCAGCGCCTCGTCCTGCAGCTCCTCCTCGCGGAGGATCTCCACGAGAGCGTGGCGGATCAGTTCGCCGGCGCGGAGTTGGCGTTGCGAGGGGCCGGCGGCGGCGCCCTTCTTGGTGTCGGCATGGCGCTTCATGGCGCGATCGTCCTTGCGGCCCGGCCGGCGGGTCGAACGCCGGTGCGCGGGGAAAATCGGAAGGCGCGGTGTCTAGGCCTGTCGAGGGCGGAAGTCCAGCACGGCATTCTTCTCCCCCTGCGGGAGAAGGTGGCCCAAAGGGCCGGATGAGGGGTCGCGCCGGCTCATTCGGACAGGCCCTTCAACCCCTCACCCGTCTCGCTTCGCGAGCCACCCTCTCCCGCAGGGGGGAGAGGGGATTAAGCTCCCGTTCTCTCCCGGAAGAACGCGATCACCCGATCGCGGGCCTTCATCGTTCCGCAGTCGGGAATCGAGCGATGCAAGTGCAGGGTCAGCACCGAGTGCGGCGCCATCGGCACGCCGGGCGCGGCGTCGTGGTCTTCCAGCTCGATGACCTCGACCTTGTCGCCGAACTCGGCCTTCAGGCGGGCGATGCGGGCGTCGGGCACCAGCTTGTCGGACTTAAAGCGCATGGCGATCAGCGACAGGTCCTCGTCCCTGAACCGACGCTTGGCGCAGGCCAGTTCGTCGGCCGAGCAGTCGAGACCGCCCCGCTCGGCGAACGGCAGAGACGGCTGGGACATGACCGGCGCCACGACGGCCGGCTCGGTCATCATCGCCAGAGCGAAGCCGCCCGTGAAGCACATGCCCACCGCCCCGACGCCCTTGCCGCCGCACTCGGCGTGGACCTCGCGCGCCAGGGCCCGCAGCCAGTCGACGATCGGGCTGGAGCGGCCGCCTTTCCAGACGCTGAACTCGCGGCGCACGCACATGTTCTTGAGGATCTCGAGGGCCGCATAGCCCTGGGTCACGATCTTGCCAGGCTTGCCGAACAGGCTGGGGCAGAAGGCGGTCATGCCCGCGTCCGCCAGGTCGCGGGCGAAGGCCAGGACGCCGGGATGCAGGCCGGGGACCTCGTGGATGACGATCACGGCCGGCCCCTCGCCGATGCGATAGACCTCGCGCGTCCAGCGGCCGTCGTCGAAGTCGAAGCGCTCGAACCCCGCCAGCGGATCGTTCGGCATCGTGTCGCCCTCCCTGCCCCGCTCGAAGGCTAGACTGGAATGCGCCTGGACGGCCAGATCAGTTCGACGTGTCGGGATGCTGGGGGTTGTCGGTCCAGTCCTGCATCGGGTCGGGGGCGCGCCCCTTGGGCAGGCGCCACTCGCCGCGATAGGAGAAGTCCAGCGTGCCGCACAGACGCGCCTTGCCGGCCGCCTTGGGATCATCGCCGAACGCCTGGATGCGCAGGTCTCGCCGGACCACGATGGTGCTGAACGACAGCCAAAGCCGCGTCGAACCGGGACAGAAGGCCCGAACATAGATCTTGCCCTGGGCCGCGCTGGCGTCGACCTCGTAGAGCATGACGTCGGTGTCGACGCCTTCAATGCCGCCGAGACCGCCCGGACCGAGGTCCTTCTGGCGGCCATCCTTCAGCCGCGCCTCGGCCGGGACGCCAGTGGCCAGCACCTTGATCGGTCGCCCGCCGCCCAGCAGGCCCTGGTTGAACAGGATGGTCACCCCGGCGCCCGTCAGCCGCTTGGCGTCCGGCGAGATCGGGTCGTATGAGAACATCCGCGTCTCGGCGTGGGCCGCCGAGGCCGACATCAGGATCAGGGCCGCCCCGGCCCAGCCGGCCTTGATCATCGCCGCAAATGCAGGTTCGCCGCCTGCGGGTCAAAGCCGGTCAGGCGCCAGGTCGCGCCCTCGCGCGTGAAGGTCAGCAGGCAGGGCCCGTCCTTCTTGGCCGCGCAGACCCGACCGTCGCCCACGGGCCGCAGGGCGCTGGCGATCGCGACCCGACCCGGGATCGGGCGGTCGGGCGTATAGCCGTAATAGGTCGCCGCCGCGTGAAAGGTCTCGGGCCGGATCAGGGCCTCGCCCGCAACGTCGGCGATCGGCCCCGCCGCCAGGGCGGTCAGGGCGGCGACGGCGTCGCTGGACCCGCCGCGCCGACGCGCCTCGTCCATCAGCCTGGCCTCGATCTGCCCCTTCAGGGCCCGGCGGTCGACATGGGCGTCGAACCGCGCCCGGTCGTTGTCGCGGATCGCCACCAAGAGGTCGTGGACGTCGCCTGCGGCGTCATAGCGGTCGGCCGTGGCGCAGGCGGTCAAGGACACGGCGACGGCGGTCAGAGCAAGGAGGGCCTTGATACGCATGCCAAAGGCGTAGCGCCGGATTGGGGCGATTTCCAGTCTGCGACGACCGCCAAAAACAAAGGGCGCGGACCTTGCGATCCGCGCCCTTCGGCATTTCCGATCTCGCGACCAGCTCTAGTCGAGCTGGCGCTTGATCTCTTCGACGGTGAAGCACTCGATCACGTCGCCGACCTTGATGTCCTGGAAGCCGGCGAACATCATGCCGCATTCCTGGCCGACGGGGACTTCGTTGACCTCGTCCTTGAAGCGCTTGAGGGTCTGCAGGGTGCCCAGTTCCAGGACCACGATGTCCTGACGGACGATCCGGACCTTGGCGCCCTTGCGGACCACGCCCTCGGTGACCTTACAGCCGGCGACCTTGCCGACCTTGCTGATGTCGAAGGCCTGCAGGACCTCGGCGTTGCCGAGGAAGGTTTCGCGCTGGATCGGGGCCAGCATGCCCGAGAGCACGCCTTTGATGTCGTCCAGCAGGTCGTAGATGATCGCGTAGTAGCGGATCTCGACCCCTTCGCGTTCGGCCAGGGCGCGCGCCTGGGCCGAGGCCCGGACGTTGAAGCCGATGACTGGCGCGCCAGCGCCCTTGGCCAGCATGACGTCGCTTTCGCTGATCGCGCCGGCGCCCGACAGGATGATCCGCGCGCGGACCTCGTCGGTCGACATCTTGTCCAGCGAACCGATGATCGCTTCGGCCGAGCCCTGCACGTCGGCCTTGATGACCAGCGGCAGTTCTTTCAGCTTCTTGTCCTGCAGCTTGGCCATCATGTCGGCCATCGAGGCGCCGGCGCCCACGGGGGCCATCGACTTCTCGCGCTTCTGGCGGATGCGGTATTCGGTCAGCTCGCGAGCGCGAGCCTCGTTCTCGACCACGGCGAAGGCTTCGCCCGGCGAGGGCACGCCGTCCAGGCCGAGGATCTCGACCGGAGTGGCGGGGCCCGCTTCCTGAAGCTGCTCGTTACGCTCGTTGAGGAGCGCGCGAACGCGACCGAACTGGGCGCCGGCGACGACGATGTCGCCGCGCTTCAGCGTGCCGCGGTTGACCAGGACGGTCGAGACGGCGCCGCGGCCCTTGTCCAGCTTGGCCTCGATCACCACGCCATCGGCGGTGCGGTCGGGGTTGGCCTTCAGGTCGAGGACTTCGGCTTGCAGCAGGATCGCTTCCAGCAGCTCGTCGAGGCCGGTGCGGGCCTTGGCCGAGACCTCGATCAGCTGGGTGTCGCCACCCAGGCTTTCGACGACGATCTCGTGCTGCAGCAGCTCGTTGACCACGCGGGTGGAGTCCGCGCCCGGCTTGTCCATCTTGTTGACGGCGACGATGATCGGCACCTCGGCGGCCTTGGCGTGTTTGATCGCCTCGATCGTCTGGGGCATCACGCCGTCGTCGCCGGCCACCACCAGCACCACGATGTCGGTGATGTTGGCGCCGCGAGCGCGCATCTGCGAGAAGGCGGCGTGGCCGGGCGTGTCGAGGAACGTCACGCGCTGGCCGTCCTTCAGGCGAACCTGATAGGCGCCGATGTGCTGGGTGATGCCGCCGGCTTCGCCCGCCGCCACATCCGTGGAGCGCAGCGCGTCAAGCAGGCTGGTCTTGCCGTGGTCGACGTGACCCATGATCGTGACGACCGGGGGCCGGGGCTCCATGTGGTCGTCGTGATCGTCGGCGCCGATGAAGCCCTCTTCGACGTCGGCTTCCGACACGCGCTTGACGGTGTGGCCGAACTCGGTGGCCACTAGCTCGGCGGTGTCGTTGTCGATGACATCGTTGATCTTCAGCATCACGCCCTGACGCATCAGGAACTTGATGATGTCGACGCCACGCACGGCCATCCGGTTGGACAGCTCCTGCACGGTGATGACGTCCGGGATTACGACCTCGCGCGAAACGCGGGCCTGTTCGGTCACGCCGCCGCGGCGCTTTTCCTTTTCGCGCTCCCGGGCCCGGCGAACCGAGGCGAGCGAACGCATGCGGTCGGCGGAATCCCCGTCGCCGGCGACGGCCTGGATGGTCAGGCGGCCTTCGCGGCGCTGAGGCGCGCCCTTGACGCGCGAGACGGCCTTGTTCGGCGCGGCGCTCTTGCGACGATCATCGTCCTCGTCGGGACGGCGATCCATGACGCTGCCGCCGGGGCGCGGAGCCGAGCGCGTGGCGCGCTGGATTTCCGGCGTGGCGGGAGCCGAGGCCGGAACGCCAGGACGCGGACCGCGCGGCGGACCGCCGGGGCCGCGAGCGCCCGGCGCCGGACGCGGCGCGAGGGCCGAGTAGCGGACAGTCTGCTGCGGGCGGTCGCCCTGCGGACGATCGCCTTGCGGACGGTCGCCGCGATAGCCGCCGCGATCGCCTTGCGGACGATCACCGTCGGGGCGCGGACCGCGCGGGCGGTCGCCTTCCGGACGCGGCGCGCGCTGGCCGAAGTTGGCGCCGGCGTCGGGACGCGGGGCGCGCTGATTGAACGGGCGGTCGCCTTGCGGAGCCGGACGATAGGTCGTCGTGGTCGGACGATCGTCGCGACGGTCGCGGCTGGGCTCGTAGGTGCGGGTCTGGCCCTGAGCCGGACGCGGAGCGTCCTGGCGCGGCGCTTCGGCGCGCGGCGCGGTCGGCGCGGCGCTGACCGGAGCCGGAGCCGGAGCGACCGGAGCCTGGGGCGCCGGAGCCGCGGGGGCCGCAGCGACCGGCGGCGGAGCAACGGGCTGAGCCGGGGCCGGGGCCGGGGCCGAGGCGGCGCGGGCCGCTTCCTGGGCCGCGCGCTCGGCGGCGGCCTTGGCGGCCGCTTCGCGTTGAGCGGCTTCCTGAGCCTGACGAGCGCGGGCCTCGGCGGCCGCCTGCTCGGCGGCGCGGGCCTGGGCGCTCTCGATGGCGCGCTGACGCGCGCGCAGCTCCTCCTGCGACAGGCCGCCGGTCGAACCGCCGCCGCCACCGCCTTGCGGCGGGGCCGAGCGCGGCGCCGGGGCGTCCGTTGTCTGGCGACGTTCCGCCGAAGACGGCGCGGCGAGATTGCCGCCCGCGGGCGCGTGGGGACGCGTCCGCTTGGTTTCCACCACCACCGTCTTGGTCCGGCCGTGGCTGAAGCTTTGCTTCACGACCCCGGCGCTCACCGAGCCCTGGCGGGGCTTCAGCGTGATCGGGGCTCGTCCGCCGGGTCGGCCGTTTTCGTTCTCGTCGCTCATGCGCTCGCTTGTACTTCCGCCAGGCGGTACCTGGCTAAAAAACCGATGTTTCCATGTGAGAAAGGGGCCTGGACGTACCCCCAAAAGGAGGCGCGTTTCCCGACCCTTCACTCACGAGCGCGACCCGAATAGCCGCGCCCGACTTCAAAGATTCTAGAGCTTTTCCATTCCACCGGAGAGCTCCGGTGAGATGCAAAAGCCCTAGAGCCTGTCTTGATCGGCGCGCCGATCAAGGCGACAGGCTGGCCTCTGTCCTTAGAGGTCTTCTTGACCGCCGAAGGCGGAAGACCTCTAGCCTTCCCCGCGTCCGTTCACCGACCATTCGGGCGGCGAAAGCGGGCGGAAGCCTGACAAACGCTCGACATCCTGTGTCCAGCGATCGATGCCGCGCCCGGCAAGGAGAGCGGTGTGTATCACATTCTCCCCGCCCAAGGCCAAACCCAATTCGTCTGAATTGAACGCGCCCAGCAAACGGGGCGCTACGGCGGCCCTGCGAGCGGCGGCTAGAATCTTGCGGCGACCGTCCTCGGCGCCGTCCGACGCCTCGATCAGCCAGGCGACCTTGCCCGTAGCCAGGGCGGCGACCACCTTCTCGTAACCCGAGATAATGCCGCCCGCCTTCCGCGCAAGGCCCAGGCCGTCCAGAACGCGGCGGGCCAACAGCGCCTCGACCTGATCGGCGAGATCCGGCGCGGCGGTCAGCTTGGCCTTGGCCGCGCGGGAGAAGAGGCCCTTCTTCGCGGCGGCCGTAACGGAGTCGCGGTCAGCGCCGACCCAGATCCCGCGCCCCGGCAGCTTGCGCGCCAGGTCCGGGACCACCGCCCCGTCAGGCCCAGCCACGAAGCGGATCAGGCGCGCCTCGTCGGTCGCCTCGCCCAGGACGATGTCCTTGCGCTGGCGGCTAGCTTCGGCGTGGGTCTTGGGCGGTTGGTCCGTCATGATCCTCAAACAGCGAACGGCCTCGCGGATCGCTCCACGAGGCCGTCGTTTCAAACTCCGAAGAGGCTTAAGCCTCTTCTTCCGAGACGGCTTCCTCGGCGACAGCCTCTTCGGCCTCGCCATCGAATTCGCCCTCGGCTTCTTCGTATTCCGGCTCCGGCGGCGCCTCGACCCAGCCCATGGCGACGCGAGCGCGCATGATCAGCGCCTCGGCGTCTTCCGGCGACAGGTTGAAGCTTTCCAGGATGCCCGGCTCGCGCACGCGCTCGCCGTTCTTGCTCTCGAACCAGCCGCGCATGTCGTCCGGCACCAGGCCGGCGAGATCCTCGACCGTCTTCACGTCGCCTTCGCCCAGGGCGACCGCCATGGCCAGGGTCACGCCCTCGATGGCCAGGACCTCGTCCTCGACGCCCAGAGCCTTGCGCTTGGCGTCAAGCTCGGCGGCTTCCTTTTCCAGGAATTCGCGAGCGCGGGCCTGCAGCTCCTCGGCGGTTTCCTCGTCGAAGCCCTCGATCGCGGCGATCTCGTGCGGCTCGACATAGGCGACGTCTTCCACCGCGGCGAAGCCTTCGGTGACCAGCAGCTGGGCGATGACTTCGTCGACGTCCAGGGCTTCCTGGAACAGGGCCGTGCGCTCGGCGAACTCGCGCTGACGGCGCTCGCTCTCCTGGCTTTCGGTCATGATGTCGATCTGCCAGCCGGTCAGCTGCGAAGCCAGGCGGACGTTCTGGCCGCGACGGCCGATGGCCAGCGACAGCTGCTCGTCCGGCACCACGACTTCGACGCGCTCGTCTTCCTCGTCCATGACGACCTTGGAGACTTCGGCCGGGGCCAGAGCGTTGACGATGAAGGTGGCTTCGTCTTCCGACCACTGGATGATGTCGATCTTCTCGCCCTGCAGCTCGGCCACGACCGCCTGCACGCGCGAGCCGCGCATGCCGACGCAGGCGCCGACGGGGTCAATGCTCGAATCGTTCGAGATGACGGCCATCTTGGCGCGCGAGCCCGGGTCGCGGGCCACGGCGCGGATCTCGATGACGCCGTCGTAGACCTCCGGCACTTCCTGGGCGAACAGCTTGGCCATGAAGCCGCCGTGCGCGCGGCTCAGCATGATCTGCGGGCCCTTGGTCTCGCGACGGACGTCGTAGATGTAGGCGCGGATGCGGTCGCCGACGTTGAAGTTCTCGCGCGGGATCGACTGGTCGCGGCGCATGATGCCTTCGCCGCGGCCCAGGTCGACGATGACGTTGCCGTATTCGACGCGCTTGACGCTGCCGTTGACGATCTCGCCGACGCGATCCTTGTACTCGTCGTACTGGCGCTCGCGCTCGGCCTCGCGGACCTTATGCATGACGACCTGGCGGGCCATCTGGGTCTGGACGCGGCCGATCTCGAACGGCGGCAGGGCTTCTTCGTAGACCTTGCCGATCTCGGCGTCGCGCCAGGTGCGCTTGGCGATGGCCAGCGGCATCTTGCCGATCTCGCCTTCCAACTCGGCGTCGTCGGCGACGACCTCGATCACGCGCTTCTGCGTCGTTTCGCCCGTGCGCGGGTCGATCTTGACGCGGATGTCGTGCTCGGCGCCGTAGCGGGCGCGGGCGGCCTTCTGCAGGGCGTCCTCGATGGCCTCGATGACGACTTCCTTTTCGATGCCCTTTTCCCGGGCGACCGCGTCGGCGATCTGCAGGAGTTCAAGCCGGTTGGCGGCGATGCCGATGGCCATGGTCAGTCCTCTTCACTTTCGGACAGGTCGTCGTTGTCGGATTGGAGACGGGCGGCGCGCTGCTTGGCGCCCCGCTCCATCAGGGTGTCGGTCATGACGAGCTTGGCGTCGATGATCCAGGCGAAGGGGAAGTAGACGGTGACGTCGTCCTCGCCCTCGATATTGAGACCGACCTGGTCGTCCTCGATCCCGGCCAGCTCGCCCTTGAAGCGCTTGCGGCCCTCGGCCACGCGGTCGAGCTCGATGCGGGCCTCAAGGCCGGCATAGTCCTCGAAGTCCTTCAGGCGGGTCAGCGGGCGGTCGACGCCGGGGCTGGACACCTCCAGCGTATATTCGCCGGCGATCGGATCGGCCGCGTCCATCACTTCCGAGATCGCGCGCGACAGGCGGGCGCAGTCCTCGACGTTCATGTCGCCGCCCGTGCCGTCTTCCAGCAGCGGATGCTCGGCCATGATCTGCAGACGGCGCTGCTCGGCGCCGCCCATCAGACGCAGCCGGACGATCTCGTAGCCGAGGCTCTCGGCGACGGGATCGAGCATTTCGATCAGCTCTCGGTCTTCCTGCGTCTTACCGCGCACGTGTCTCTCGAACTCTTCGCCGGTCGCCGACCGGCCAAACAAAAAGCGGCAGCCTTTCGGGCCGCCGCTCGAAAGCGCCATCTAGCGCTAACGGACGATGTGGGATGGTTTATAGGCGAATTGGGGAGGCTTGTCGACTCCGACGACGCTCGGCCCTTCCGCGCCGCAGCAATTTCGGCCTATAAGCCCGTCCGCGCAGGCCGCCTCCTCGCGGACCTCAAATATTCAAAGAGTCACAATGGACCTCTCCAAGATTCCGACCGGCGCGAACCCGCCCTACGATCTGAACGCCATCATCGAGATCCCGCAGGGCGGCGAGCCGGTGAAGTACGAGATCGACAAGGAGAGCGGCGCCCTGATGGTCGACCGCTTCCTGCACACGGCGATGTTCTACCCGGCCAACTACGGCTTCATTCCGCACACCCTGGCCGATGACGGCGACCCGGCCGACATCATGGTCGTGGGCCCGACCCCGGTGGTGCCCGGCGCGATCATCCGCTGCCGCCCGATCGGCACCCTGATGATGGTCGACGAGGCCGGTTCGGACGAGAAGATCCTGGCCGTGCCGGTCGACAAGCTGCACCCATTTTATACGGGCGTCTCCAGCTGGCGCGACCTGCCGACCATCCTGACCGAGCAGATCGCCCACTTCTTCCAGCACTACAAGGACCTGGAGAAGGGCAAGTCGACCAAGATCACCGGCTGGGCCGATATCGACGAAACCGCCGACATCATCCGCGCGGCGATCAAGCGTTACAACGAGACCTACTGATACGAATAAGGCCGGCGCCCAGCGCCGGCCTTTCTTCCTTCAGGCCCTGACGAAGTCCAGGAACACCGGCGCGCAGTCGCCCAGCTTCTTTTCCTCGTAGCGCGTGGTGACGTGGTCGGCCGGGATCGCGTTGCGGTCGGCCGCCTCATCGGCGAAGCGGAAGTTCGGATCGGCCAGCACCCGCTCGGTCGTCCATTCGGCGTAGTCGGCCCAGTCGGTGGCGAAGCGCAGGGCGGCGCCCGGCTTCATCACCCGCGCCAGCTTCGCGACGAACTCTGGCTGGATCAGCCGCCGCTTGTTGTGCCGCGCCTTGTGCCAGGGATCGGGGAACATGATGAAGACCCGGTCCAGGCACGCTTCGGGCAGCCAGTCGACGACATCGCGCGCATCGCCCTCGTGGATGCGGACATTCTCCAGCGCCTGCTCCTCGACGTGGCGCACCGCGCTGGCGACGCCGTTCACGAACGGCTCGGCGCCGATGACCAGCGTCTCGGGATGGCGGCCCGCCTGGGCGGCCATGTGCTCGCCCCCGCCAAAGCCTATCTCCAGCCAGACCGACTTGGCCTCCGGCATCAGGTCCAACGGTTGGAAGGGCCACTGCGGGACGGCGATCCTCGGCAGCAGGGTGTCCAGCAGCGCCTGCTGGCGCGGCTTCACCGGGCGCGACTTCAGCCGGCCGAACGAGCGCAGCGGCCCGTGGGGTTGTTGAGGATTGGTCATGGGCGGGGGTCTTAGAACTTTTGAGGGCGAAATGAAAACGGGCTCCGACCCGGCTGGATCGGAGCCCGTTCACAGACGATGGGGCTGAGGCTTACGCCAGACCCTTCAGCTCGCTGACGAGATCGGTCTTCTCCCACGAGAAGCCGCCTTCGTTGTCCGGCGTGCGGCCGAAGTGGCCGTAGGCGGCGGTGCGGGCGTAGATCGGACGGTTCAGCTGCAGGTGCTCGCGGATGGCGCGGGGCGTGGCGCCGCCGATCAGCTGCGGCAGGGTCTTTTCCAGCACAGCCGGATCCACCTTGCCCGTGCCGTGCAGGTCGACGTGGAACGAGACCGGCTGGGCCACGCCGATGGCGTAGGCGATCTGGATCGTGCAGCGGTCGGCCAGGCCCGCGGCCACCACGTTCTTGGCCAGGTAGCGGCAGGCGTATGCGGCCGAGCGGTCGACCTTGGTCGGGTCCTTGCCCGAGAAGGCGCCGCCGCCGTGCGGGGCCGCGCCGCCGTAGGTGTCGACGATGATCTTGCGGCCGGTCAGGCCGGCGTCGCCATCCGGACCGCCGATCTCGAAGCGGCCGGTCGGATTGACCAGCCACTGGGTCTTCTTGGTGATCAGGCCGTCCGGGAAGATCGGCAAGATGTGCGGCTTGATCAGGTCGAGCACACGCTTGGAGGTCGCGGCCTTGCCGTCGATCTTCTTCTTGTGCTGGTGCGACACGACGATCGAGACGACGCGCTGCGGGCGGCCGGCGCCGTCGTATTCCAGGGTCACCTGGCTCTTGGCGTCCGGCTCCAGCTCGGAGAGCTCGCCCGAGTGGCGCAGTTCGGCCAGGCGCTTGAGGATGTTGTGGCTGTACTGCAGGGTCGCCGGCATCAGCTCCGGGGTCTCGGTGCTGGCGTAGCCGAACATGATGCCCTGGTCGCCGGCGCCCTCGTCCTTCTTGTCGGTGGCGTCCACGCCCTGGGCGATGTGCGCCGACTGGCCGTGCAGGTAGTTGGCGTACTTCGCCTTCTGCCAGTGGAAGCCCTTCTGCTCGTAGCCGATGTCCTTGATGGCTTCGCGGACCTTCGGCTCCAGCGAATGGAGGATGTCCTTGGTCAGCTGCTTGTTGGTCTTCTTGTCGCCGCCCGGCTTGCCGGCGCGGACTTCGCCCGCCAGCACGATGCGGTTGGTGGTCACCAGGGTCTCGCAGGCGACGCGGGCCTCGGGATCCACGCTCAGGAAGGCGTCGACGACGGTGTCGCTGATGCGATCGGCGACCTTGTCGGGATGGCCTTCGGAAACGCTCTCGCTGGTGAAGATGTAGGACGAACGGGTCAAGAGACAGCTCCGGCCATGGGAGGCGCGCGGACGCACGCGCGCCATTTCGGCGTTCAGTTAGACCGGAACCATATAAAGATATGTTTATGCGGGCAAGCGAACCTGACGATCAATCGTCTTCGCTGGCCTCCTCTTCGGCCATCGACCGGACCAGTTCGAGAATCCGTCGGCGAACCCTGGACCGCGTGATGCGCGGAAATTGGGTCGCCAGCTCAAGCCCCTCGGAGGTCATCAGGAAATCGTGAACGAACGGCTCTCCGCCTTCCGACACGCCGTCGGCCGTCGATTCCAAGCCCTCGAAGAAATAGGCGACCGGTGCCTGCAGGCTTTTGGCGATCTCATAGAGCTTGCTGGCGCTGACCCGGTTCGCGCCGCGCTCGTACTTCTGGATCTGCTGGAAGGTGAGGCCCAGGTCCTCGGCGAGACGCTCCTGGCTCACGCCAAGAATCTTGCGACGCATTCGAATGCGCGCACCCACGTGCAGATCGACCGGATTGGGATGGCGTTCGGCGCCCGACAAATCGCTCATGCCCACGCTTGATAGCTGAAATTGCGGTTTTAATTCAGCCCGAGTCTTTCGATGGCGCAATAGTCCACAAGGATTTACCTGCTCGTAGGCGAACTGACGCAACCATAGATATCAGTAGAAGCACGCAAAAGGGGAATTCCCCGAAGTTATCGAAGGGCGTGACCTGGCCTCGGCCTGGTATTTGCGCATCGATGACTCCGTGTTGTCCTAGCCCGAGGCGCGCACCGTCCGCAACTTGACCATTTGCACGTATGACAGCGCTAACACCCGTCGGCGTGGCCCTGAGAATGGGCGTGGCGCGCTCGATCGCGCGATAGCTGGCCAGGTTCAGATGCTGAAGGGGGCCGGACGTCACGCCGAACCAGGCGTCGTTCGAGATGTTGATCAGCACCCGGACGTCGTTGTTTTTCTTCGCCAATCCCGGAAAGAGGCTCTCGTAGCAGATTAGCGGCTGCGTCAGCAGGTCGGGCGATACTCGCAACGGAGCGGGACGCGGCCCCGTGGCGAAACCATCCCCAAGATGGGCCAAGCTCTTAAACCCAATTTGGGTAAGAAACGCCTCCGCGGGCAAGTATTCGCCGAACGGCACCAGCCGGTGCTTGTCATAGACGCCGACGAGCGCGAGGTCGGTGTCGGTCCGGCGCAGAACGATCAGGCTGTTGTAATAGACCGGCTTCTCGATCGGGCCTTCGTAACGATAGCCTCCGATCAGCAGGGTCTGGCCGGGCTGGACGCTGTCGAGAATGGCTTGGCGCACCCAGGTTCCCGGCGCGAGATAGTCGTTGACCGCCGCCGGCAGGGCGCCTTCGGGCCAGATCACCAGGTCGGCGGGCTTACCCGCATAGGGCTGGGCGGTGAGCGAGACATAAGCCTGAACGATCTGAGCGAAGCGGCCCGCGTCCCACTTGGCGTCCTGCTGGATATCCGCCTGGACGATCCGGACCGAAACCGGCGGCTCCTGGCGCTCGGGCCTGTGCAGAGCCGCGACGCCATACCCATAGAGCCCGGCCAGCCCCACGACCGCCGAGGCCAGGGCGATCCGGCCGCCGCGCCTGTCGCGCCACACCGCCGGGGCCGCGACGATCGCCAGGGTGATCCAGGTCAGGCCGTAGGCGCCGACGAGGGCGGCGGCCTGGGACGGCGCGGAGCCCGCGCGCCAAGTCTCGCCCGGCAGGTTCCACGGAAAGCCGGTCAGGACATGGCCGCGCGTCCATTCCAGGGCCGCCAACGCGCCGGCGAAGGTCAGGACCCGCCAGGCGCTCGCCGGACGCAGAAGCCTATAGACCAGCCCCGCCAAGCCCCAGAACAGCGCCAGGCCGGCCGCCATGGCGGCGATCGCGAACGGGGCCATCCAGCCCTGGTTCGCCGCGTCGACCAGGAAGGCCTCGCCGATCCACCAGGTGCCGAGCCCGAAATAGCCCACGCCCGCCAGCCACCCGCGCCAGAAGGCCGAGCGCAGCGGCTTGGCCTCGTCGACCACATCCAACAGGCGGAGCAGCAGCGCGTAGCCCAGCAGGCCAGGCAAAAGACCGAACGGCGGATGCGCCAGCGCCGCCGCGAGACCGGCGGCCAGGGCCAGCAACGGCCCGCTCCAGGCGCGCCGACGAAAACGACTCCAGGCGGTCACGAAGCGCCGAGGTCCTCGGAAACCGTCTCGGCCTCCTCCGCTTGCGGCGCTGGACCGCCGCGCACGCGTACGCGGCGCACGCGTCGGGGATCGGCCTCGACCACCTCGAACTCATAGCCGTCGGGATGGGCGATCACTTCGCCCCTTTGCGGCACGCGGCCGGCCAGGGCGACGACCAGGCCCGCGACCGTGTCGATGTCCTCTTCCATGTCGGAGGGCGCCAGCTCGCGGCCTAGGGCGGCCTCCAGTTCCTCGAGGGGCGCGCGGGCGTCGGCGTCATAAACCCCGCCGGGACGCGCCACGATCGACGCGGCCGCGGCGTCGTCATGCTCGTCGTCGATCTCGCCGACCACCGCCTCGATCAGGTCTTCCATGGTCACCAAGCCGTCCGTGCCCCCGAACTCGTCGATGACCAGGGCCATGTGAATCCGGCTGGTGCGCATGCGCAGCAGGAGATCCGCGGCCTTCATCGAGGCGGGCACGTACAACGCCTCACGGCGCAGCTTGTTCAGTACAAGGTCGGCGCCGCCGGGGCGCTTCTCGTCCTCGGCCATCAGCCGGAACACGTCCTTGACGTGGATGACGCCCACGGGGTCGTCCAACGTCTCGCGGTAGATCGGCATCCGCGAATGGCCAGCCTCGACGAACTGGGCGACCAGGGCCTCGAAGGGCGTGGAAAGCTCGACGGCGACGATGTCGGCGCGCGGCGTCATCACGTCAGCGACGCGAAGGGTCTGGAAGGCCTCGGCCTGGTCGACGATGTCGACCTCGCCGGTCTGGGGCGGCGGCTCGGGCGGGCGTGGCGACTCGCCGCCGCCGACGGTCAGCCGCTTGCGCATACGTCTCAGGAACGCCCGCACGCCCCGGCTTCTTCGCGCCGGCGCGGCGGGCTGTTGACTAGGCTCGTCGCTGGGCATGGCCCCGGTCAGCGTCCCTCTTCGTCACTGGCGTAGGGGTCAGGAACGTCCAGCCCCGCCAGGATCTCGCGTTCGAGCGCCTCCATGGCTTCCGCCTCGTCGTCACGCTCGTGGTCATATCCTAGGAGATGTAGCACGCCATGCGCCACCAGATGTTGCAGGTGATGGGCCAGCGGCTTGCCCTGCTCCGCCGCTTCGCGCGCGCAGACGCCATAGGCCAAGGCGATGTCGCCGATCTGGCCTTCCGGATTGGGCGGTGACGGGAAGGACAGGACGTTGGTCGCATAGTCCTTCTGGCGGAAGTCGCGGTTCAGGGCCTGCACGCTGTCGTCGTCGGTCAGCAGGATCACGATCCCCTGCCCTTCGATGTCCTCATGCGCGTCCAGCACGGCCTGGGCGGCGCGCCAGACCAGGGCCTCGGCGTCCTCGGCCGCCGTCGTCCAGGCCTCGTCCTCGATCTCGATGTCTACGGTGATGGTCATTTAGCGCGGTGTATTCTGCGCCGCGTCCGCGTCATAGGCCTTTACGATCCGCTCGACGAGCGGATGGCGCACGACGTCGGCCGAGGTGAAGCGCGAGACGGCGACGCCCTCGACCCCTTCAAGGATCGAGACGGCGTGGGCGAGACCGGAGTCGCGAGGGTTCAGCAAATCAACCTGCGTCGGGTCGCCGGTGACGACCATCCGCGCGCCTTCGCCCAGACGCGTCAGCACCATCTTCATCTGCAGGCGCGAGCAGTTCTGGGCCTCGTCGACGATGACGAAGGCGTGGCTCAGCGTGCGGCCGCGCATGAAGGCGATCGGGGCGACCTCGATCTCCAGCTTCTCGCGACGCCGCCGCAGCTGGTCGGCGCCCATGATGTCGGTCAGGGCCTCCCAGACCGGGGCCATGTAGGGGTCGACCTTCTCGTTCAGGTCCCCCGGCAGGAAGCCCAGCTTCTCGCCGGCCTCGACGGCGGGACGGGTGACGATCAGCCGGTCGACCTCGCCGCGCAGCAGCATCCCCGCGCCGTGGGCCACGGCCAGGAAGGTCTTGCCGGTGCCGGCGGGACCCAGACCAAAGCTCAGCGGATGGCTGGCCATGGCCTCCATGTAGCGGGCCTGACCCTTGGTCTTGGGCGAGACATTGCCCTTGCGCACAGCGCGAGGCGAGGCCTGGCCGCCGGCCTGCTGAGCAACGCCCAGGGCGATACGCACATCGGCCTCGACCACTTCCTCGCCGGCGTCGGCGCGGTGGGCCAGGGCCTCGAGCACCCGCTTGGCGCCCGTGCGACCGCGCGCGTCTCCGGTGATGGTGACGCCGCCGCCCGGCGTTTCGATCAACACCTTGAAGGCGTCCTCGATCAGGGCGGCGTGGCGGCCGGACGGACCGGAGACGGCGTGGACGGCGTCATCCGACAGCGGCAGGAACTCAGGCGTACGGCTCAAGCGGTCTCCAGGACAGGGTCGAGCGCCCCGCCCAAGCTCATCTTGGCGGCGCTCTCGATACGGACGGGAACGATCTTCCCGATGAGTTGTTCGCCGCCCTCGCAATGGACGGCCTGCAGATAGGGGCTGCGGCCCACGATCTGGCCCGGGTGGCGGCCGGGCTTCTCGAACAGCACCGGCAGCACCTTGCCGACCTGGGCGGCGTTGAAGGCGCGCTGCTGGTCGTCCAGCAGCTGGTTCAGACGCTCCAGGCGCTCGGCCTTGACCTCTTCCTCGACCTGGCCGGGCATGGCCGAGGCCGGCGTGCCCGGGCGGCGCGAATATTTGAACGAGAAGGCGCTGGCGAAGCCGACCTCGCGGACGAGATCCAGGGTCTTCTCGAAGTCGCCGTCCCGCTCGCCGGGGAAGCCGACGATGAAGTCGCCGCTCATGGCGATGTCCGGCCGCGCGGCGCGGATACGCTCGATCAAGCGGACGTAGCTCTCGGCCGTGTGGTCGCGGTTCATGGCCTTGAGGATCTTGTCGCTACCCGCCTGCACCGGCAGGTGCAGATAGGGCATCAGCTCCGGCAGCTCGCCGTGCGCCTCGATCAAGTCGTCGCCCATGTCGCGCGGGTGGCTGGTCGTGTAGCGGATGCGGTCCAGGCCATCGATCTTGGCCAGCTGGCGCACCAGCTTGGCCAGAGTCTGGCCGTCGCCGTCATAAGCGTTGACGTTCTGCCCCAGCAGGGTGACCTCGCGCACGCCCTGGCCGGCCAGACGCTTGGCCTCCTCGACGATGTCGTTCACCGGCCGCGACCATTCGCCGCCGCGCGTATAGGGCACCACGCAGAAGGTGCAGAACTTGTCGCAGCCCTCCTGCACGGTCAGGAACGCCGTGACCCCGGTCACGTGGCGCTCGGCCGGCAGGGCGTCGAACTTCTCGTCGGCGGCGAAGTCGGCGGCCAGGCGCTCGCCGGTCGCGCGGTGGGCGCGGGCGATCAGCTCGGGCAGCTGGTGATAGGCCTGGGGACCTACGACCAGATCGACCGCCTTCTGGCGATGCATGATCTCCTTGCCCTCGGCCTGGGCGACGCAGCCGGCCACGGCGATGGTCATGCGGCCGCCAGCCTCGGCCTTCCGGTCCTTCATCTGCTTGATGTAGCCGAGCTCGGAATAGACCTTCTCGGTGGCCTTCTCGCGGATGTGGCAGGTGTTCAGCACCACGAGGTCGGCGCCTTCCGGATCATCGACGACGCCATAGCCCAGCGGGCGCAGGACATCGGCCATGCGCTCGCTGTCATAGACGTTCATCTGACAGCCGTAGGTCTTGATAAAGAGGCGCTTTTGCGGGGTCTCGCTCATCCGGCGAGGTTATGGGGTCGAGAGGCCCGTTCCGCAAGGGCGGGTTCCTCCCCCGCAATGCGGGGGAGGTGGCCCAAAGGGCCGGAGGGGGCTAGCTCGGCCTAGTCGGCGCTCGCCCCCTCAGTCACTCCGTGACAGCTCCCCCGCATCGCGGGGGAGCATCTGGATCACTCCTCCAGCGGCACCCCGTAGAGCTCGAGCCGGTGATCCACCAGCTTGTAGCCGAGCTTGCGGGCGATGGCGTTCTGAAGGGCCTCGATCTCCTCGTCCACGAACTCGACGACCTTGCCGGTCTTCATGTCGATCAGGTGGTCGTGGTGATGGGTTGGGGTCTCTTCATAGCGCGAACGGCCGTCGCGGAAGTCGTGGCGCTCGATAATGCCGCTCTCCTCGAACAGGCGCACGGTGCGATAGACCGTGGCGATCGAGATGTGCGGATCGATGGCGTGGGCGCGGCGGTGCAGCTCCTCGACATCGGGATGGTCCTCGGCCGACGACAGCACGCGCGCGATCACGCGGCGCTGGTCCGTCATGCGCATGCCCTTTTCGATGCAGGCCTTTTCGAGTCGATCCAAGGCGGAGCCTCCGTCTGAGTCGGCGCAAGATAGGCAATCAGCCCTTAAGTGTTAAGCGCCCGGCGCATGACCACCGCGTCCTTGGCGCCATCCGGATGGGGATAATAGCCTTTCCGCAGGCCGACCTTGGTGAAACGGGTCGCCTGATAGAGCGCGATCGCGGCGGTGTTGTCGACCGCGACCTCCAGGAACAGCGCCTCGGCGCCGGTTTCTGAAGCGACGCCGGCGGCGACCTCGACCAGGGCCGCGCCCCAGCCCCGGCGGCGGGCGGCGGGATCCACCGCGATGGTCAGGATCTCGGCCTCGCCCGCGATCGAGCGGCACAGGATGAAACCCTTGGCCTCCGCCGGCTCGCCCGCTTCGCCCAGCACGGCGAAGACGCCCGGCGATTTCAGGAGTTCTTCGAATTCCAGCGCCGTCCAGGGCCGGTCGAAGGCCTTGTCGTGCAGGTCGGCGAGATCGAACGAGGCTTCGGCCCCGACGGGTCGCAGGTTCATGACGCTCAAGCCGCCGGCAGAGTGGCGTAGGGCGCGCGCAGATAAAGCGGCCGGGGCGAATGCGTCGGCGCGGGCCGAGACGCGGCCAGCCTGGCGATCGCGACGGGGTCGGGCGCGGCGGGGGTAAGCAGCTTCGCGCCGCCCAGCACATCAGCCAACAACGGAGCGCCCGAGCCGACCAACGTCGCCGGGCCGCCCGAATAGAGCTCGGCCAGCCGCGCGGCGGCCTCTCCCAAGCCAAGGGCGTCCGGCGCCATCAAGGCCGCGCCGTCGGCGAAGACCTGGATGTAAACCTGTTCCATACGCGCATCGAGCACCGCCGCCACGAAGCCTTCGACACCGTAGGCCATGGCTTCCAGCGTGGTGACGCCGACACAGGGTATCGATAGCGCCGTCGCCAGGCCCTTGGCGAAGGCCAGGCCCACGCGCAGGCCGGTGAACGAGCCGGGACCGACGGTGACGCCGATCCGGTCAAGGTCGGTGAAGGCGACGCCCGCTTCGGCCGCCGCCTCACGGGCGATGACGCCGATCCGCTCCTGGTGGCCGCGGGTCATGGGCTCGCTGCGGGCGGCCAGCACGCGCTCGCCCTCGACGATGGCGACCGAACTGGCGCCGAGGCAGGTGTCGATCGACAGGATCATGGCTCAGGCCGCGCCGACCGCCGCGCCCTCTGCGGGACGCCAGACCAGGGCGTTCAGCTGACCCTTGGCCTTCAGCACGGCCTCGGGCGGCACGCCGCCCTTGGTCCAGCCGGGGACGCCGAAGACGTAGGACACCGCGGTCGCCTCGGGCCGAACGCAGATCACCTGGTTGATCTCGCGGCCCTGGCCGGCGCGACATTGCTCGACCGTGAAGTCCAGATCCGCCCACTTGGCCAGCAATTGCTCGCCCTTGGGGCCGCGGATGTCGCCGCCCGACGCCGCGACATAGGCGATCGCGCCTTCGTCGGTCTTGCCGACCTCGAGGAGCGGGGTGTTGTCCTGTTCGATATTGATGATCGGCTGGGCCGGGCCCTCGCCGAAATGCAGGAAGGCCTGCTCGACCTTGGCCTTGGGGAACAGCGCCTTCAGGGTCGGCAGATCAAAGGCGGTCGCCTGGGCGATCGGACCGACCCCGTCCTTGGTCACGGAGAGCGGACCGCCGGCATAGGGCGCCACCGCGACCGCCACCGGCGCCTTGGCGGCGGACTTCGCCGTCGAGGCGGTCTCGTCCTTCTTGGCCGGACCGCAGGCGGTCAGCAGGATGAGCGGCAGGGCAAGGAGGGCGTCGCGGAGGGTCATGACCCTCCTTCTAGCCAATGTGCGTCACATGCACAAAACAAGCGTGCCATCCCCGCCGCGGCGAACGGAGAGCCGGGACCCAGGGGCAACCGCGGTGAACCTGGTCCTGGCCCCCCCCCCCGACGACCCCAAGGGCCGTCCGGGATGACGCTGTATTGTTTCGCTAGACGATCTTCGCCGCCTCATCAAAGTCGAGGCGCGGATTGCGGGGGAACAGGCCCTCGTCCGTGCCATAGCCGATCGAAGCGATGAAGTTGGACTTGATGTTCGTGCCGGCGAAGAAGGCCGCGTCCACGCCCGCGTTGTCGAAGCCCGACATCGGCCCGACATCCAGGCCCAGGGCCCGCGCGGCGAGGATCAGATAGCCGCCCTGCAGCGAGCTGTTGCGCAGCGCGCCCCACTCCTTGGCCACCGGATCGGGGAACCAGTCCTTGGCGCCCGGCGCGTGCGGAAACAGCTTGGGAAGCGTCTCCGGGAAGTCGAGGTCATAGCCGACGATAACCGTCACCGGCGCCTGCAGGATCTTCGCGCCGTTCGAGCCCGACGAGAGAGCCGCCAGCTTGGCCTTGGCCTCCGGGCTCGTGACGAACAGGAAGCGAGCCGGAGTCGAATTGGCGGCCGTCGGCCCGAACTTCACCAGGTCATACAGCTCGCGCAGCAGGCTCTCGGGGAGCGGATCGGTCTTCCAGCCGTTGCGCGTGCGCGCCTCGGTGAACAGTTGGGCGAGCGCGGGCGTGTCGAGCTTGGACATCAGCGATCCTCAAGAAGACAATTTGCAACTTCTATAGTTACAATATGAGCTTCCGAGGCGCGGCGCAAGCAGGCGATCAACCCAGCGTCTGCTCGACGCGGGTCACTTCCGG
Organism: Caulobacter sp. X; assembly: GCF_002742635.1. Classification (NCBI taxonomy): domain Bacteria; kingdom Pseudomonadati; phylum Pseudomonadota; class Alphaproteobacteria; order Caulobacterales; family Caulobacteraceae; genus Caulobacter; species Caulobacter sp. X. The sequence goes on from NZ_PEGF01000001.1 coordinate 2,404,697, forward strand.
CACATAGTGCTTGAGCATGTTCTCGACGCCGGACTTCAAGGTCGCAGACGAGGACGGGCAGCCCGAGCAGGCGCCGCGCATGTGCAGCCAGACGACGCCGGTCTTGGGCTCGAAGCGCGAGAAGACGATGTCGCCGCCGTCTTGGGCCACGGCGGGGCGGATGCGGGTGTCGAGCAGCTCCTTGATCTCGGCGACGATCTGCGAGGTCTCCTCGTCATAGTCGCCTTCGTCGTGACCGCCCGCGGCTTCCGCGTCCAGCAGCAGGGGCCGGCCGCTGGTGAAGTGGTCCATGATCGCCGCCAGGATCGGCGCCTTCAGGTGCGGCCATTGGGCGTCCTCGCCCTTGGTCACCGTCAGAAAGTCAGGCCCGAAGAACACGCGGGTGACGTCGCCGAGGTCGAACAGAGCCTTGGCCAGGGGCGAGGCGTCGCCCTCCTCGGCCGTGCGGAACTCGCGCGCGCCTTCCCCCAGGACCTCGCGGCCAGGCAGGAACTTCAGCACCTCGGGGTTGGGCGTGGTTTCGGTCTGAATGAACATGAGCCTGAAATGGACCTCGCGGCCTCGTGACGCAAGACCGGCCCGCCCGCCAATAAAGAAAGTGACACAGGCGTCATTTTCTGGCGTGATGCGCAGAACAATGATCTTCGGGAGGATCAGATGAGCGACGGTTCGGTGGACCTGAAGGAAGCCGCGCGAGCGAGGGCCTACGCCACGCCGCTGGAAGAGATGCACGTGGCCGACCCGGCCCTGTTCCAGGCCGACGCCATGTGGCCCTATTTCGAACGCCTGCGGAAAGAGGCGCCCGTCCACTATTCGAAGGGGGACGAGGAGACCGGACCCTACTGGTCGATCACCCGCTACAACGACATCATGACGGTGGACACGACCCACCAGGTGTTCTCGTCCGACGCGCACCTCGGCGGCATCACGATCCGGAACTTCGACGAGGACTTCGTCCTGCCGATGTTCATCGCCATGGACCCGCCCAAGCACGACATCCAGCGCAAGACGGTCAGCCCGATCGTTTCGCCGCAGAATCTGGCCAAGCTGGAAGGGATCATTCGCGAACGGGTGCAGGGCATCCTCGACAGCTTGCCGATCAATGAGCCGTTCGACTGGGTCGACCGCGTCTCGATCGAGCTGACCACCCAGATGCTGGCGACCCTGTTCGACTTCCCTTGGGAAGAGCGTCGCAAGCTGACCCGCTGGTCGGACGTCGCCACCGCCTCGCCCGAGAGCGGCATCGTCGAAAGCGAGGAGGCCCGCCGGGCCGAACTGCTGGAGTGCCTCTCCTATTTCACCAATCTGTGGAACGAGCGGGTCAACCAGACCGAGCCCGGCAGCGACCTGATCTCGATGCTGGCCCACGGCGAGGCCACGCGCGACATGCCGCCGATGGAGTATCTGGGCAATGTCATCCTGCTGATCGTCGGCGGCAACGACACAACCCGCAACTCGATCACCGGCGGCCTCTACGCCCTGAGCAAGAACCCGCAGGAAGAGGCCAAGCTGCGCGCCGATCCCAGCCTGATCCCGAACATGGTCTCGGAGATCATCCGCTGGCAGACGCCGCTGGCCCACATGCGCCGCACGGCGCTGGAGGACTACGAGCTCGCCGGCCAGACCATCAAGAAGGGCGACAAGGTCGTCATGTGGTACGTCTCGGGCAACCGCGACGACACGGTGATCGAGGACGCCGACAAGTTCATCATCGACCGCCCCGGCGCCCGTCGCCACCTGTCGTTCGGCTTCGGCATCCACCGTTGCGTCGGCAACCGCCTGGCCGAGATGCAGCTGCGCATCGTCTGGGAGGAGACCCTCAAGCGCTTCCCCAGGATCGAGGTGCTGGAAGAGCCCAAGCGGGTCTACTCGACCTTCGTGAAGGGCTATGAGCGGATGATGGTTCGGATCCCGGAACGGATCTGATCCCCTGCGACGACCATGAAAAAGCCCCGCGCCAGACCTCTGGCGCGGGGCTTTCCTTTTAGCCTCGGCGTGGCGGCTTACGCCCCCCAGAAGCCGACCAGCTTCTTGACCTCGGCCAGGGTCGGGGCGGCGGCTTCGCGGGCCTTTTCCGCGCCCTTGGCCAGGATGGCGTCCAGCACCGCCGGATCGCCCAGCAGGCCGCGCATCTTCTCGCCGACCGGCGACAGCTTCTCGACCGCCAGCTCGGCCAGGGCCGGCTTGAAGGTCCCGAAGCCCTTGCCGGCGTACTCGGCCAGCACCTCGGCCTTGGTCTTGCCGGCCAGGGCCGCGAAGATGCCGACCAGGTTGTCGGCCTCGGCGCGAGCGGCCAGCTCCTCGATCGTCTCCGGCAGCGGTTCCGGATCGGTGCGGGCCTTCTTGATCTTGGCGGCGATCGCGTCGGCGTCGTCGGTCAGGTTGATCCGCGAATAGTCCGAAGGATCGGACTTGCTCATCTTGGCCGAACCGTCGCGCAGGCTCATGACCCGCGCGCCCGGCCCCTGGATCAGGGGCTCGGGCAGCGGGAAGTAGCCCGGCGCATTGAAGTCGTGGTTGAACTTGCCGGCGATGTCGCGGGTCAGCTCCAGGTGCTGCTTCTGGTCCTCGCCGACCGGCACGTGGGTCGCCTTGTAGACCAGGATGTCGGCCGCCTGCAGCACCGGATAGGTGTAGAGGCCCACCGAGCTGCGCTCCTTGTGCTTGCCGCTCTTCTCCTTGAACTGGGTCATGCGGTCGAGCCAGCCGAGGCGGGCGACGCACTGGAAGATCCAGGCCAGGTCGGCGTGCTCGCGCACCGCCGACTGCGGGAAGATCGTCGCCTTGTCGGGATCCAGGCCCGAGGCGATGTAGGCCGCCGCGATCTCGCGGGTCTGCTGGGCCAGGGCCGCCGGGTCCTGCCAGACGGTGATGGCGTGCAGGTCGGCCACGAAGATGAAGGTGTCGATCTCGTGCTGCAGGCGGGTGAACTTCACCAGCGCGCCGAGATAGTTGCCCAGATGCAGGGCGCCGGAGGGCTGGACGCCCGAAAGCACGCGCGAGGGGCCCGTATAGGCGACGGGAGCTTGGTCGGTCATGGCTCTAAGCCTTGCTGTCGAATGCGAGAAGGATGGCGGGCGCGCGGAGGCGCGAACCGCGCGCCAAACCCGAAAAGGAGGGCGCGGGGATCAGGGTCAGTGGGAGCCGCGCCATCGCGGCGCGAGGAGACCGATCGGAGCCATGGCCCGCTGGTTAGCGCCCTCGCCCGCATGGATCAAGCCTTGCCCCTCCTTAAGGCCGCCTTCAGCTCGGCCGGCTTGACCCCGCCGAACAGGAACAGCAGCGGCGGATAGACCGCCACGCCGGCCAAGCAGGTGAGCGCGAGGGCGAACTCCTTGGCGCCGATCGCGTGGCCGGTCAGGCCCAGGCTCCGCAGCGGCGCCTCGATCAGGTCGCGATAGTGCGAGGCCGCCGCCATCAGCGCGCCCATGCCCAGGCTGGCCAGCAGGATGCGCGACAGGCGCGACCAGGTCTGGGCCGAGGGGCCGTAGTGGCCTTTGCGACCCAGAACCACCGCCATCTGGGCGACATTGGTCCACGAGGCCACCGCGGTGGCGGCGGCGATGCCCTTCACGCCGATCAGATTGAACAGCAGGACGCCCAAGCCGATGTTCACCGCCACCGAGACCAGGGCGAAACGCATCGGGCTCTTGGTGTCGCCGCGCGCGAAGAAGGCCCGCGAATAGAGCTGCTGCAGCACGAAGGCCGGCGTGCCCAGGCCGTAGAAGAACAGCGCCGCCGCCGTCTGGCTGGCGTCGAAGGCCGTGAACTGGCCCCGGGTGTAGAGGCCGTCCGACAGGAAGCCCGGCATGGCGACCAAGGCCGCGGCCGCCGGCAGCGTCAGGGCCATGGCGAGGGTGATGCCCTGGTCCATGGCGCTCTGCGCGTCCTCGCGATCGCCGGAGTTCACCGCCCGCGACAGGCGCGGCAGCAGGGCGACGCCGATGGCCACGCCCACCAGGCCCAGCGGGAGCTGGTAAAGGCGATCGGCCGTCGCCAGCCAGGTCCGGCCGCCGGGCACGTGGCTGGCCAGGTTCCCGGAGATGAAGATGTTGACCTGGGTGGCGCTGGCCGCCAGGGCGCCGGGAATGGCCTTGCCGATCAGCTCGCGCACCTCCGGCGTCAGGCGCGGCAGCCGCCAGTGGACCTTGGCGCCGGACTTGTTGACGCCCCAGGTCAGCAGGGCCGCTTGCGCCACGCCGGCTGCGACCACGCCGATCGAGCCCCAGCGGGCCGCGTCGATCGCGGTGTTCTGCGGCAGGATGAAGGCCAGGGTGAAGATGTTCAGCAGGATCGGCGCGCCGGCCGACAGGATGAAGCGGTCGCGGGCGTTCAGCACGCCCGACAGGTGCGCCACGATCGCCATGCACGGCAGGTAGGGCATGGTGATCTGGGTCAGCAGCACCGCCAGCTTGTACTTCTCGGTGCCCCAGCCAAAGCCCGGGCTGATCAGCATCATCAACCACGGCATGGCCAGCTGGCAGACGACGGTGATGACGATGGTCGAGGCCGCAAGGGTCGCCATGGCGTCGGCGGCCAGGATGTCGGCGGTCTCCTCGCCGTCGCGCTGCAGCGACTTGGCGTAGGCGGGCACGAAGGCCGCGGCGAAGGCGCCCTCCGCGAAGAAGCGGCGAAACAGGTTCGGGAACGCCAGGGCGGCGTTGTAGGCGTCGGCCGCCGGCGTGGCGCTGGCGCCCATCCGGTACGAGACGGCCAGATCGCGCGCGAAGCCCATGAACCGGCTGACCAGGGTCAGGCCCGAATAGATCGCCGAGGACTTCAGCAGACCGCCCTTCTTGGGGGCTTTTGGCTGTTCGGCGGGGGCGGGATTGGCGGCGTCGGTCACGAGCGGCTTCTGGGCGTTTGGGGGGAAGGCGTCAAGGGCGGCGGCCCAATCCTCCCCCTCGCGGGGGAGGTGTCCGCGAAGCGGACGGAGGGGGAAGTCCTGCTGATCTTGTCCCTCCCCCCTCCGGCCTTCGGCCGCTTCCCCCACAGGGGGAGGATTGCCGTGGCGGATGTTGACCCCGCGCGCGATCCTCCTTTTGATGGCGCGCAGTTAAACCAAAGGTTCGAAACTCGATGCGCCGTCTCGCCCTCGCCGCCGCCCTGCTCGCCAGCCTGGCCCTGTCCGCCTGCAACAAGACGCCCGCGCCGGGCGCTCTGGCCGACGACATGAGCCTGGGGAACAAGGACGCCAAGGTCACGGTGGTCGAGTACGCCTCGGTCGGCTGCCCGGTCTGCGCCAAGTGGCAGTCGGAGGTCTATCCGGCTTTCAAGGCCAAATATATCGACACCGGCAAGGTGCATTACGTGTTCCGCGAGATGCTGGTCGGCCAGGGTCCGGAGCTGACGATCGCCACGGCAGGTTTTCTGACGGCCCGCTGCGCCGGCAAGGACAAGTACTTCCCGGTCGTCGACGCGGTGTTCGCCAGCCAGCCGGGCGTGTTCGACACCCCCCGCGAGACCCTGCTCGAGATCGCCAAGTCGTCGGGCATGACCGAGGACCAGTTCACCAAGTGCGTGACCGACGAGGCCCAGCTGAAGGCTCTGAACGAACGGGTCGAGCGCAACGCCCGGGATCATGGCGTCGACGCCACCCCGACCTTCGAGATCAACGGCCGCAAGATGGAGCCGGGCTATCACTCGCTGGCCGAGATCGACGCGGCGATCGAAGCCGCCGGCAAGTAGGCTGGCGCCCTAGCGCGCCACGCTGGCTCGGGCGCGGCGCAGGCCCGGCCGGGCGGCGGGCGCGCCGGCCTCGTTCTGCTCCAGCGCGTCCAGCAGGCCGACCTTCAGCGCATTGATCCGGCGCGTGTCGGTGACCTTCTGGCCGTCCGCCGTCTGGACATAGAAGGCGTCGACCGCCCGTTCGCCATAGCCGTCGATATGGGCCGACTGGATCGACAGCCCGCTGTCGGCCAGGCTCTTGGCCAAGGCGTGCAGCAGGCCGGGACGGTCGCGGCCCGAGGCCTCGACCACGGTCGCGTCGTCCGAGGCCTCGTTGTCGACCGTGACGCTGGGCGCGATGGCGAAGGCCGCGGCGCGTGACTGGTCGGCGCCGCGACGCGGCTCGACCGTCATGGGCTCACCCCGGCCGGCGGCTTCCAGCGCGTCGGCCAGACGGCGTAGGGCGCGCGGGTTCTCGCAGCCCAGCGGCGCGCCAGTGGCGTCCTGCACATAGAAGACGTCCAGAGCCTGGCCCTGGCGAGACGTGAAGACGCGAGCGCCCACCACGTTGCCGCCCAGCGACGAGATGGTCAGGGCGAGGTCCGCGAACAGGCCCTGGCGGTCCTTGGCCGCCACGACGATCTCGGAGGCGTTGTGGCCCGAGCGCACCCGCCCCTCGGCCGCCGCGCCGCCCTGAGCGGCCGCCCGACGCGCCAGGATGGCGTGCTCAAGCAGGTCGTCCTGCGAGAAGGCGCTGAAATAGGCGTTCTCCATCGCCGCGACCCAGCTTCTGGCGTCGGGGTCGGCCTCCAGCAGCGCCGCGCGCGCCGTCTCGGCCGCGGCCTCCTGGTGACGCTGGACATTGGCGGCGGCGTCGCTGCCGCGACCGCCCCGGAACACCGCCTCGGTGGCGTTGTAGAGCTCGCGCAGCAGCTGGCCCTTCCAGCCGTTCCAGACCCCCGGCCCCACGGCGCGGATGTCGGCGACGGTGATGACCAGCAGCAGGCGCAGGCGCTCGGGGTTCTCGACGATGCGCGCGAAGGCGGCGACGGTGCCGGGGTCGGAGACGTCGCGCTTCTGGGCGAAGTCGCTCATGACGAGATGGTTCTCGACCAGCCAGGCGACCAGCTCGACCTTGCTGCGCTCGACGCCCAGGCGTTCGCAGGCGCTGCGGGCCGAGCGGGCGCCGGCCTTTTCCTGCCCGCCCACCCCGCCCTTGCCGGTGTCGTGCAGCAGCATGGCCAGGAACAGGGCCTCGCGGTCCTCGATCAGCGGCATGATCGAGACGGCCAGCGGGTGGTCGTCGGCCAGGCGTCCGGCGGCGATGTCGCCGATGATGCCGACCGCCCGCAGGGTGTGCTCGTCCACCGTGTACGAGTGGTACATGTTGAACTGCATCTGGGCGACGACGCGGCCAAACTCCGGGATGAACCGGCCCAAAACGCCGGCGTCGTTCATCAGGGTCAGGGTGCGGTAGCTGCGCTTGCCGCGCGCCAAGAGGTCCAGGAAAGCGCGACACGCCTCGGGATCACGGCGGACCTTCGAGGTGATCAGGTGCAGGCCGCGCGTCACCGCCGTGAAGGCGTCGGGATGCAAATCGAGGTCGCGCTCGTCGGCGATCTTGAACAGCCGGATCAGATTGACCGGATCGGCCTCGAAGATCTCGGGCCCCTCGATGTTCAGGCGGCCGTTGTCCTCGAAGAAGCCCTTGACCTCCAAGGCTTTCCGCTTGGGCTTGGCCCCGGGCAGGAAGCGGGAAATGCCCTTGGGCTCGTGCTTGAAGTGCTCGGCCTCCAGCTTGGCCGAGAAGGCGCGGGTCAGGGCCCCGACCTCCTTGGCGATCAGGAAGTAGCGGCGCATGAACCGCTCGACCGCCGGGGCGTCGCCCCGGTCGCCATAGCCCATGCGGCGGGCGATCTCGGGCTGCAGGTCGAAGGTCAGGCGCTCTTCCGGGCGACCGGTCGTGAAGTGCAGGTGGGCGCGCACCGCGTGCAGGAAATCGAAGGCGCGGATGAAGGCCTTGGTCTCGCGGGTCGAGAACACCTCCAGCTTGAAGACGTCCTCGGGTCGGTCGACCGGATGCAGGTACTCGGCGATCCACATCAGGGTGTGGAGGTCGCGCAGGCCGCCCTTCCCTTCCTTGACGTTGGGCTCGACCATGTAGCGGCTGGCGCCGGCGCGGGCCTGGCGGTCGTCACGCTCCTTCAGCTTGGCGGCGACGAACTGGGCGCCCGTGCCCTTCATCACCTCGTCGCGGAAGCGGCGCTTCAGATCCTCGGCCAGGCGCTCGTCGCCGGTCAGGCGGCGGGCCTCCAGGATCGAGGTGCGGATCGTGTAGTCTTCCTTCGAGAGGCGCACGCACTCCTCGATCGTGCGCGAGGCGTGGCCGACCTTGAAGCCGAGATCCCACAGCGCATAGAGCATGTACTCGATCACGCTCTCGGCGTGCGGCGTCTGCTTGTAGGGCCGCAGGAAGAGAAGATCGATGTCGCTGAACGGCGCCAGGGTGCCTCGGCCGTAGCCGCCCACCGCCATCAGGCACAGGCGCTCGCCCTCGGTCGGGTTGCGGGCCCGAAAGATGTGCACCGTCGTGAAGTCGTAGAGCGCGGTGATCACCTCGTCGGTGACCCCACTGAGCAGCCGCGCTGTCTCGACGCCGCTGGCGCCGTTCTCCAGCCGCTCCTTGGCGATCATCCGGCCGCGAAACAACGCCTGCTTGAGGATCTCGATGGCGCGGGCCCGCTGCTCGGTCTCGTTGCCGATCGAGTCGAGGGCGGCGGCCGAGAGGCGCGCCCGAAGGGCGTGACCGTCGACGACGTGTTCCAGGCGGGTGGGGCGAAGGCGACGGGGCATGTTGGTTATATGGTTTACCCGCTAGGCCTTGAGCAGACCCTTAAGACGATAAAGCGCCTCCAAGGCCTCGCGCGGGCTCATGCCGTCAACATCGAGGTCCTCCAGCGTGGTCTCGACCGCGCTGGGCGCCGCCTTGGCGGGCGCCCCCATGGACGTCGAGGCGACGGCCTGGCTCATGGCGAACAGCGGCAGGTCGTCCAGCTTGGCCGGCGACTGGTCCTTGGTCTCCAGGCGGTCCAGCACCTCGCGGGCGCGGGCCACGACCGGCATCGGCACGCCGGCCAGCTTGGCGACCTGGACGCCGTAGGAGCGGTCGGCCGGGCCCGACACCGCCTCGTGCAGGAAGACGAGATCGCCGTTCCATTCCTTGGCGCGCAAGCTGAGGTTCGAGACAAAGCTCATCCGCTCCTCCAGCGTCGCCAGCTCGTGATAGTGGGTGGCGAACAGGGCCCGGCAGCGATTGACGTCGTGCAGGGCCTCGGCGCAGGCCCAGGCGATGGCCAGACCATCGTAGGTCGCCGTGCCCCGGCCGATCTCGTCCAGGATCACCAGGCTGCGCGGCCCGGCCTGGGTCAGGATGGCGGCGGTCTCGACCATCTCCATCATGAAGGTCGAGCGGCCGCGCGCCAAATCATCGCCCGCGCCGACGCGGCTGAACAGGCGATCGACCACACCCAGTCGGAAGCTGGCGGCCGGCACATAGCAGCCCGACTGCGCCAGGATCGCCAGCAGGGCGTTCTGGCGCAGGAAGGTCGACTTACCGGCCATGTTCGGGCCGGTGACGATCGACAGGCGCGGGCCGCCCTCGCCCGAAGCATCGAGGCAGCAGTCGTTGGGCGTGTAGGGCTCGCCGGCGCGCTTGACGGCCGCCTCGACCACCGGGTGGCGGGCGCCCTTGGCGTCAAAGGCGTAGGAGCGGTCGACGATGGGCCGCACCGCGCCGGCGTCCTCGGCCCATTCGGCGAGCGCCGAAGCGACGTCGATCCGCGCCAAGGCCTCGGCGGCGATCTGGATGGCGTCGGCGTGCATCCGCGCCTGCTCGCGCCAGTCCTCGAAGGCGGCGACTTCCATCGCCAACGCCCGCTCGGCGGCCTGGGCGATGCGGGCGTCGAGATCGGCCAGCTCCACCGTGGTGAAGCGCACCTGATTGGCCAGGGTCTGGCGGTGGATGAAGATGGCATTCAGCGGGGGTTGAAAGAGCGGGTCGGCCTTGCCGGCCGTCGCCTCGACGAAATAGCCGAGCACGCCGTTGTGGCGGATCTTCAGCGGCACGCCGCTTTCCGCCATCAGCTGGGCCTCCATGGCGACGATGACCTTGCGGCTGTCATCGCGCAGGGTGCGGGCCTGGTCGAGCTCGGGCCGCACGCCCGCCGCCACGAAGCCGCCGTCGCGGGCCAGGGCCGGCAGGTCGGGGCCGAGGCCCTGCTCCAGGGTGTTCAGGAACTGCGAGAGGCCCTCGTGCAGCGACGGGGTCAGGGCCTTGAAGGCGTGTTCCAGCTCGAACGGCGGCGGCGACAGAGGGTCGGGCGAGCCGCCCGCCATCCCGGCCAGGCGCTCGCCGACCTTCAGGGTGTCGCGGATGCAGCCGAGGTCGCGCGGGCCGCCACGGCCGAGGGCGAGACGGGAGAGCGCGCGGGCCATGTCGCCGGCGCCCTTCAGCACCTCGCGCAGGCGCTGGCGCAGCTGGCGGTGCTCGACGAACCATTCGACGGCGTCCAGGCGCTGGTCGATGGCGGCGGGGTCCAGCAGCGGACGCGCCAGGCGCGAGGCCAGCATCCGCGCGCCGCCGGCGGTGACGGTGCGGTCGATGGCGGCCAGCAGCGAGCCGTTGCGGTCGCCGGTCTGGGTGCGGTCGATCTCGAGGCTGCCGCGGGTGGCCGGGTCGATGGCCATGACATCGGCGTCGGCCGCGCGGCGCGGCGCGCGCAGGGCCGGCAGCTTGCCGGCCTGGGTCATCTCCAGATGGGCGGCGATCAGGCCCAGCGCGCCGATCTCGGCCGGCGACAGGCCGCCAAAGCCGTCCAGGGTCTCGACGCCGTACAGGCGCTTCACGCGGGTCTCGGAGGCCTGCGGCTCGGACAGGGCCGAAGGCATTGGCTGCACCAGGCCGCCGCAGATCTTCAAGGTCTGTGAGAGGCTGTCGTCGGACAGCAGGCGGTCGGCGACCAGGGTCTCGGACGGCGCGAGCGCCGCCAGGATCGGCGCGACGGCCTCCTTGGTCAGGGCGAAGACCTCGACCTCGCCGGTGGAGAGCTCGACGGACGCCACGGCCGCCTGCCCCGCGCGCATGGCGACGGCCGCCAGGCGGTTGGCGCCGCGAGCGTCCAGCAGGCCGTCCTCGGTCAGGGTGCCGGGCGTCACCACCCGGACAATGTCTCGGCGGACCACCGACTTGGAGCCGCGCTTCTTGGCCTCGGCGGGGTCTTCCATCTGCTCGCAGACGGCGACCTTGAAGCCCATGCGGATCAGCTTGGACAGATAGGCCTCTGCCGCGTGCTGCGGCACGCCCGCCATCGGGATCGGCTGGCCGTTGTGCGTGCCCCGGAAGGTCTGGCTGATGCCGAGGGCGGCGGCGGCCTTGTAGGCGTCGTCGAAGAACAGCTCGTAGAAGTCGCCCATGCGGAAGAAGATCAGCGCATCGGGCTGGCGCGCCTTCATCTCGAAGAATTGAGCCATCACCGGCGTCGCGCCGGTGGGGTCGAGCGTGGCGGCAGGAGGAGAGGCGTGGGCGTTCATCGCCCGGGAAACTACAGAGCGTCGCGACTCCCGTTAAGGGGCGGCGTTAAGGTTTTCCGGGGACGGAGGGCCCAAAAATCGGGGACGTCGACGGGGAACGGTTAATTCCCCGTGACCTCTTCCCAGAAGCGCTTGGCCTTGCCGACGAAGTTGGCGGACTTGGGGTTCTGCTTCTCGCCGCACAGGCCGGCCAGCTCCTTGAGCAGTTCCTTCTGGCGCGCGGAGAGGTGGGTCGGGGTCTCGACGAACAGCTCGACCACCAGATCGCCGCGCTGGCGGCTGCGGAGGGACGGCATGCCGCGCCCCTTGAGGCGCACGGTCTTGCCGGTCTGGGCGCCTTCCGGCACCTGAACCTTGACCTTGCAATTGCCGTCGCAGTTCTCGCCGCCCAGCAGGCACGGGGCGTCGATCTCGCCGCCGAGGGCCGCCGTCGTCATCGGCACCGGCACGGTGCAGAGGAGGTCCAGGCCGTCGCGCTCGAACAGCTCGTGCGGAGTCACCGACAGGAAGATGTAGAGGTCGCCGCGCGGACCGCCGCGCGCGCCCGCGTCGCCCTCGCCCGCCAGGCGGATCCGGGCGCCGTCGTCGACGCCGGCCGGGATGCGGACCGACAGGACGCGCTCGCGGCGCACCTGGCCGTGGCCGTTGCAGCTGGTGCAAGGATCCAGCACCAGACGGCCCGAGCCGCCGCAGCGCGGGCAGGAGCGTTCGACCGCGAAGAAACCTTGCGTCGCGCGGACGCGGCCGGCGCCGCCGCATGTGCCGCAGACCGTGGGGCTGGTGCCCGGCTTGGCGCCCGAGCCCTCGCAGACCTCGCAGGTCATGGCGGCGGGGACGGTGATCTCGACCTCGGCGCCCGCATAGGCCTGCTCGAGGGAGATTTCGAGGTCGTAGCGCAGGTCCTGGCCGCGCTGGGGGCCGTTCGACTGGCGACGACCGCCGCCGAACATTTCGCCGAACACGTCGCCAAAGACGTCGTTGAAGATGTCGCTGGCGTCGAAGCCCTGGCCGCCGAACCCGCCCGGACCGCCTTGCGGGCCATTGACGCCGGCGTGGCCGAAGCGGTCATAGGCCGCGCGCTTCTGGGGGTCCGACAGGACCGAATAGGCTTCGTTGATTTCCTTGAACCGCCCGGCCGCGTTCTCGCAGCCGCCATTGCGGTCGGGGTGGTGTTCCATCGCCAGCTTGCGGAACGCGGACTTCAGACCAGCCTCGTCGATGGTCCGGGTCACGCCGAGAATTTCGTAATAGTCGCGCATTGTCAGCGTCTGGCGCCCAAATGGCCCACGAAAGTGGCGTTGATACAGGAAGAGGTGGGATGGCCCGTGACCCGGCGCAAGGCGCTCTCAGGTCCTGAGGCGGAAGGTCGCGGCCGCGGAACGATCCTTTGGCGAATGTTCCGCGGCGCGCGCATGGCGTGCTTAAGCCGCCGGCTTGTTGTCGTCGACTTCTTCGAACTCGGCGTCGACGACGCCATCGTCCGCGACCTGGGCGTCACCGCCCTCGGCCGAGCCCTGCTGGGCGGCGTACATGGCTTCGCCCAGCTTCATCGAGGCCTGGATCAGCGCCTGAGTCTTGGCCTGGATGGCCTCGACGTCCTCGCCTTCCAGGGCCGACTTCAGATCGGCGATGCCGGTCTCGATCGCGGTCTTCTCGGCCGCGCCGACCTTGTCGCCATGCTCGGCCAGGGCCTTCTCGGTCGAGTGCACGATCGCCTCGCCCTGGTTCTTGGCCTCGACCAGCTTCTTCTTGTTCTCGTCCGCGGCCTTGTTGGCCTCGGCTTCCTTGACCATGCGCTCGATGTCCGCGTCCGACAGGCCGCCGTTGGCCTGGATGCGGATCGAGTGCTCCTTGTTGGTCGCCTTGTCCTTGGCGTGGACCTGGACGATGCCGTTGGCGTCGATGTCGAAGGTGACCTCGATCTGTGGCACACCGCGCGGCGCCGGCGGGATGCCGACCAGGTCGAACTGGCCCAGCATCTTGTTGTCGGCGGCCATCGGGCGTTCGCCCTGGAACACGCGGATCGTCACGGCCGACTGGTTGTCGTCGGCGGTCGAGAAGGTCTGCGAGCGCTTGGTCGGGATCGTGGTGTTGCGTTCGATCAGCGGGGTGAACACGCCGCCCAGGGTCTCGATGCCCAGGGTCAGAGGGGTCACGTCCAGCAGCAGCACGTCCTTGACGTCGCCTTGCAGAACGCCGGCTTGGACCGCCGCGCCCAGCGCCACGACTTCGTCGGGGTTCACGCCCTTGTGGGGTTCGCGACCGAAGAAGTCCTGCACCGCCTGCTGGACCTTGGGCATGCGGCTCATGCCGCCGACCAGGATCACTTCGTCGATGTCGCTCTTCTTCAGGCCGGCGTCCTTCAGAGCCTGTTCGCACGGACCGATGGTGCGGGCGATCAGGTCGTCGACCAGGGCTTCCAGCTTGGCGCGCGACAGCTTGATGTTCAGGTGCAGCGGACCCGAGGCGTTCATGCTGATGAACGGCAGGTTCACTTCGTACTGGGCCGTCGAGCTCAGTTCCTTCTTGGCCTTTTCGGCCTCTTCACGCAGGCGCTGCAGGGCCAGCTTGTCCTTGCGCAGGTCGACGCCCTGCTCCTTCTTGAACTCGTCGGCCAGGTAGTCGACGATCCGAAGGTCGAAGTCTTCACCGCCCAGGAAGGTGTCGCCGTTGGTCGACTTCACCTCGAAGACGCCGTCGCCGATCTCCAGGATCGACACGTCGAAGGTGCCGCCGCCCAGGTCGTAGACAGCGATCTTCTTGTTGTTGTCCTTGTCCAGGCCGTAGGCCAGGGCCGCGGCGGTCGGCTCGTTGATGATCCGCAGGACTTCCAGGCCGGCGATCTTGCCGGCGTCCTTGGTCGCCTGACGCTGGGCGTCGTTGAAGTAGGCCGGAACCGTGATGACCGCCTTGGTCACCGGCTCGCCCAGGTGGGCTTCGGCGGCTTCCTTCATCTTCTGCAGGATGAAGGCCGAGACTTCCTGCGGGCTGTAGTCCTTGCCATGCGCCTTGACCCAGGCGTCGCCGGTCGGGCCCTTGACGATCTCGTAGGGCACCATGCCCTTGTCCTTCTCGACCACCGGGTCATTGGCGGTGCGGCCGATCAGGCGCTTGATCGCGAACAGCGTGTTGGTCGGGTTGGTCACGGCCTGGCGCTTGGCGGGCTGGCCGATCAGGCGCTCGCCGTCTTCCAGGAAGGCCACAACCGACGGCGTGGTCCGAGCGCCTTCGGCGTTCTCGATCACCTTGGGGTTCTTGCCGTCCATGATGGCGACGCACGAGTTCGTGGTGCCAAGGTCGATGCCGATAATCTTGCTCATCTTCGTACCTGTCGCTCCTTTAGGCGGACGGCGGTGACAAGGGCCTTCTCAGAAGCGCCCCGGTTTTTCTCGTACCGTCCCCGTGGTTCGCACTCTCTCGGGTTTAGGTTCCACATCCTGCCCGACCGACGAAAGTCGAACGGGCAAAATGCGTTGTGCGAAGTTGACGAGCCCGTCAACCCCGCTTCGAAGCCGGATATGGGGGATAGCCAGCGGCGCGCAAGGCCATAACCCCTCGAGACAAGGGGGAATCTGGCCCGACAGGACATGAAAATGGCCGCGCCCAGAGGACGCGGCCACGAAAAGTCTCGAAGATTTAGGCGCTTATCGCCTTAGCCAGCCTTGGCGACCCAGGCGGTGATGGCCGGCAGGCGATCCTGGCGGATCTTGGCGCGGTTCAGCACCGAGGCGGCCGCCTTTTCGGCTTCCTTGCGCGAGCCCTCGGCCAGATTGGCCGCGGCGTAGGCCTTGATCTTGTCGGCCATGGCCGGGTTCGACGAGCCCGAGCCCAGGCCCGGGATGAACCGGGTGCGCGAGCTGGTGTCGACCTTGGCGTTGACCGCGTCCTTGTTGGCCACCGCCCAGTCGAAGGTCATGTCCGGGAAATTGCCGGCGACGCGCGAGATCATCGTGCTCGACAGGGTCTCGCCCGGCTCGGGAGTCAGGGCTAGCTCCAGCGCCTTCTTGGCCAGGGCCTCGTTCTCGGCCGAGGCCAGCAGCGAGTAGAGCTGCGCCTTGATGAGGGGCGTCTTCTCGGCCTGGGCCTGGGCGTGGATCGCATCCCAGGTGGCGGCGTCGGCCTGCTTGGCCACGACGCCCAGGATCGTCTTGCGCAGAGGCCCCGGAATGGCGGTCGGATCGGTCTTGTCGGCGTTGAAGCGGCGGATCGCCTCGGCCGCCACGTCGGCGTCGCCCAGGCCGCCCAGGGTTCCGATCAGGTTGGCCCGCAGGATGGCGATCGTGTCCGGCTCGCCGGCCTTGGCGGTCCAGCCGACCGTGGCCAGCAGCGGCCGCAGCTTGGCGATCGCCAGCTTGCGGAACGCGGCGCGCTCGGCGGGCATGCCCTCATAGTAGGCGTCGATCGTCGAATAGACGCTGGCGATCTTGGACAGCACCTGCGGATCGGCGTCGGCCGGCGCGGCCTTGGCCAGATCCAGGAAGTCGGTGGCGGGCTGGTAGCCGGCCAAGCCCATCGACCAGGCGTCGCTCATCACGCCCAGCTGGTCGATCGCCGGCAGCTTGGCGAAGTTGCTGGCGATGCCCGCGAAGCGCTCGGGGCCGTACTGGACGCGGAAGTAGCCGTTCTGACCGGCATTGACGACGACCGGACCGCAGCCCTCGACCGTCACCGAGCCCTTGCCGCCGGTCACCAGGGTCTTGGCCTCGCCGCCGCCCAGCGCCCTGACCGTCACGGGCGTGCGCCAGGTGAGCGGCTTCTTGTTCGGCATGTCCTTGCTGAACTCGCCCTGGGTCAGGGCCAGGGTCGTCTTGCCCGCCGCGCAGGTCGCGCTGTCGACGGTGATCAGCGGCACGCCGGGCTGCAGGGTGAAGTCGTGGGCGATCGCCTTGATCGGCTTCTTGGCCGCCGTCTCGACGGCCTGCCACAGATCATCGCTGACCGTGTTGCCGTGGGCGTGCTTCTTCATGTAGGCGCGCACGCCGTCGCGCCAGGCGTCGTGGCCCACATAGCTTTCCAGCATGCGGATCACGGCCTCGCCCTTCTGATAGGTGATGGCGTCGAAGGCCTGGCTGGCCTGCTCGACGGTCTCGACGTGCTGCACCACCGGGTGGGTGGTCGACAGGGCGTCCAGACCCATGGCGTATTCCCGGCCGCCGACCGCCGCGAGCGCCGAGTTCCATTCGGGGTGGAAATGCTCGGTGGCCCGGCCTTCCATCCACGAGGCGAAGCCCTCGTTCAGCCACAGGTCATCCCACCAGGCCATCGTGACCAGGTCGCCGAACCACTGGTGCGCCATTTCGTGGGCCACGGTGACGAAGACGTTCTGCTTGTCCGTCTCGGTGGAGATCTTCGGATCCAGCAGCATGGCGTATTCGAAGTAGAAGATCGCGCCCCAGTTCTCCATGGCGCTGAAGAACTGGCTGCGGCCCGGAGCGGCGATGTTGTCCAGGGCCGGCAGCGGATAGGCGGTGCCGAAATAGTCGTTGTACCAGGGCAGGATCTTCGCGGCCGACTTCAGCGCGAACTCGGCCTTGGGGGTGTCGCCCTTCTTGGTCACGACGCCGACATCGACGCCGGCCGCCTTGACCGAGGCGCGGTCGAACTCGCCCAGGCCGAAGAACAGCAGATAGGTCGACATCTTCGGCGAGGTCGCGAACGTCACGACGGTCTTGCCGCCGCCGATGTCCTTGGACGAGGCGATCGGCATGTTGCCCAGGGCCATCTGCCCGGTCGGGATGGTCGCCTGGACGCTGTAGGTGGCCTTGTAGAACGGCTCATCCCACGACGGGATGAAGCGGCGGGCGTCGGAGTTCTCGAACTGAGTGTAGATCGCCCGCTTCTTGCCGGCCTCGGTCTCGTAGTCGAGGGCGAAGAGGCCCGCGGCCTGGGTGTAGATCTTGCCGGCGTAGTCGATCGACAGGACGTACTTGCCCTTGGCCAGCGGCTTGGCGAACGTGAAGCTGGCCGTCTGGGCCTCGTCGTCGACCTTGACCTTGGCCTGACCGATTCCGGCGATCTCGACCTTGTCGAAGGTCAGGTCGGCGGCTTGCAGCGTCACGGTGCTGGTCGGCTCGACCACCTCGATGGAAATCTTCACGCGGGCCTTGAAGCTCATCTTGTCGGCGTCCGGCGTGAAGGCCAGATCATAGTGCGAGGGCCGGACGTTGCGCGGAAGCTGGGTGGTGACGGTCGCGAAGGTCGCGCCCTTCGAACCGGCGGACGCGGCCGGAACGGCGGCGGAAGCGCCTCCAGCGGCCAAAAGGATCACGGCCGCGGCCGTAGAGGACAAGAGACGACGCATGTTGGCTTCCAGATTGGAATTTTCATCCGGCCCCCTCAGCCGGCGGCGCAAACCAACACCTTCCGTCCCTGCGTCGCGCGTTAATTATCGGTAATGTTACAGCCGCTGTCCGTCACGCCCGGGTTCGACCTGTGGCCCGGTCTGCTGGACCTCGAGGCCCAGACGGCCTTGGTGGCGGCCATCCTGGAGGCCGCCGAGGCCGCGCCGTTCGCCCAGTACGAGACCCCGCAGGGCAAGGCGATGAGCGCGGCCATGACGGCGTTCGGGCCGCTGGGCTGGGTCAGCGACCGGGCCGGCTATCGCTACGCCGACCGTCATCCGGGGACGGACCGGCCTTGGCCGGCGATGCCGCGGGCGCTGCTCGATCTGTGGGCGCGGCTGGGCGATCCGGAGACGCCGCCGGACTCGTGCCTGGTCAATCTCTATCGCGACGACGCCCGCATGGGCCTGCACCAGGACCGCGACGAGGCCGACCCGCGCTTTCCGGTGCTGTCGGTCTCGCTAGGCGACACGGCGGTGTTCCGGATAGGCGGGACCCGCCGCAAGGACCCGACCCGGAGCCTGAAGCTGAGCTCGGGCGACGTTTGCCGTCTCTCGGGCCCCGCGCGGCTGGCGTTCCATGGCGTCGACCGGATCCTGCCGGGCTCGTCCAGCCTGGTTCCGGGCGGCGGCCGGATCAATCTGACCCTGAGGCGGGCGCGCTGAGGCCAAAGAGAAAGGGCCGCCCCTTCCGGAGCGGCCCTCTTGATATCGTTACCGGAAACCGGTGTCCCGACGTCGCCCGGATCAGCCGCGCAGCTTGCGCGTGATCGTCTCCAGGTCTTGGTTCAAGGCGCTGTCCTCGGCGCGCAGGGCCTCGATGCGGCGCACGGCGTGCAGGACCGTGGTGTGGTCGCGACCGCCGAAGCGACGGCCGATGTCCGGCAGCGAGCGAGTGGTCAGCTGCTTGGCCAGCCACATGGCCGCCTGCCGCGGACGAGCCACGGCGCGGTTGCGCCGCTCGCTGAGCAGGTCGGCTTGCTTCATGCCGTAGTGCTCGGCGGTGGCCTTCTGGATGTCGTCGATGGTGATGCGCTTCTCGCCCGACCGCAGGTGCGGACGGAGGATCGCCTGGACCTCGTCGAGGGTCATGCGCGACAGCCCTTCCCCGGCGCGGGCCGACAGGGTGTTCAGGGCGCCTTCCAGCTCCCGGACGCTGTCGGTGAAGCGGTCGGCCAGGAACTGCAGCACGTCCGGACGCATGGTCGGCTCGAAGCCGTGGGCGGCCGACAGGGTCTGGATCTTGCGCTCCAGGATGCCCAGGCGCAGCGAGCGGTCGGCCGGCTCGAGGCCGCAGACCAGGCCCGCCGACAAGTGCGAGCGCAGGTGGGCGTCCATCTCGGTCATGGCCGACGGCGGACGGTCGGCCGAGAACACGACGCGGCGGCCTTCCTCGACCAGGGCGGTCAGGGTGTGGAACAGCTCTTCCTGGGTCGACTGCTTGCCCGCGATGAAGTGGACGTCGTCGATGATCAGGAGGTCGGCGGCGCGCAGCTCTTCCTTGAAGGCCGCCGTCTGGCGATCCATCACGGCGCGCACGAAGGTCGACAGGAAGCGCTCGGCGGTCAGATAGACCACGCGCTTTTCCGGCGCGTTGCGCATGGCTTCCCAGGCCAGGGCGTTCAGCAGGTGGGTCTTGCCGAAGCCGTAGGGGCCGTGGAACAGCACGGGATTGAAGTGGCCGTCGGCCCAGTTGGCGATCCGGCGCGCCACGGCGTGGGCGAACTCGTTGGCCGGACCCGGGACGAAGGTCTCGAAGGTGAAGCGCTCCTGCAGCCCTTGGGTGCGGGGCGACTTGGCGCTGGTCGGGGCCACGGCCGGGGCGTCGGTCGACACCGGCAGCACGATCTCGAAAGGCTCGGCGACGGCGGCCGGCTTGGCGGCGGCCTCGACATAGGCGCCGGCCAGGGCCTCGAATTCCAGACGCGACTTCAGGTCGATGCGACGACCCGTCGCGTCGTTGGCGGCCCACAGCTCGCCAATGCGACGCCAGGCGCTGCGGCGGATCCAGTCGCGGGCGATGCCCGTCGGAGTCACCAGGACGACATCGCCGGCGGCGGCCTCGCGCAGAACGGCGGGCGCGATCCAGGACCCGAAGGCCGCGTCGCCCAGCTCGCGTTTCAACGCCACGCACACCTTAGACCAGACGGCCGTCGCGGGCTCGCAAGCCGCCGCGATCGCCGCCGAGAAGTCCTGGCTGGCCACCCCACCCTTCATCGTCATTCGTCCACCGCCTCGCAAAAAAGTAACCGCCGCACACTTTCAGCCGCCGCCCCCCATGGCGCGCGACCGGTTAGCCTCAACGCACACAGGTTCTTACTCGGCGAACGCAATCGGTCCGCCGCCGCCTTGTTTGTTCAAGACTGGAGAAGCGTTGAGACGCTTAAACTAGCCAGCGGCGGAGGCTGGTCAAACGGAAAACTTGCGTCCGGTCGCGGATATTTCTGTTGACTCGCGAGAGGGCCTCGCCCCGCAAGGGAATACCCGTAAAGGGGTCTCAGATCACAGTTTGCAACGTCAGGAAAAGAACGTTTGATTCAAAGCAAAAGCCGGCCAGGCGAACCTGACCGGCTTTCGTAAATACTTGAATTTCTTGAACGAACAGCGTTCGTCCAGAATCTGGACTAGGCCGCGGCCTTATCCAGCTTCTTCAGACGGGCCGCCAGACGCGACACCTTGCGCGAACCCGTGTTCGGATGAACCACGCCCTTCGAAACGGCGCGCATCAGTTCCGATTGCGCTTCGACGAAAGCGGCCTTGGCGACGGCGACGTCACCCTTGGCGATCGCGTCTTCGAACTTGCGCAGGAAGGTGCGCACGCGCGAGCGGCGGGCGGTGTTGACTTCGGTGCGGCGAGCGATCTTGCGGATCGCTTTCTTGGCGCCGGGATTATTGGCCATGGATCGGACCTTCAAACGGACAGCCGCGCGGGCGGCCGCGAAGCAGGGAAAACAGAGCGCGCGGATATACGGGAAGCGGCGCCCGGGGTCAACGGTCCACAGGCGGATTCCTGAGGACCTGAATGACGCAATCGTTTCAGGCCCGATCACATCCCCTTGAAGCTTGGCTTTCGCTTCTCGACGAAGGCCGCCATGCCTTCTTTCTGATCTTCGAAGGCGAACAGCGAGTGGAACAGGCGCCGCTCCAGCGCCACGCCCGTCGTCAGGGTCGTTTCATAGGCGGCCTCGACCAGCTCCTTGTTCATCGCGACGGCCAGAGGCGACTGGGCCGCGATCTTGGCCGCGACGGCCAGGGCCTCGTCGACCAGGCTGTCGGCCGGGAAGACGCGCGAGACCAGGCCCGCGCGCTCGGCCTCGGTCGCATCCATCATCCGGCCGGTCAGGATCATGTCCATGGCCTTGGACTTGCCCACCAGGCGGGTCAGGCGCTGGGTGCCGCCGATGCCGGGGGCGACGCCCAGATTGATCTCCGGCTGGCCGAACTTGGCCGTGTCGGAGGCCAGGATGAAGTCGCACATCATCGCCAGCTCGCAGCCGCCGCCCAGGGCGTAGCCGGACACCGCGGCGATGATCGGCTTGCGGCACTGCTCGATGGCCCGCGCGCCGGCGGTGAAGAAGTCGGCCTTGAACATCTGGGCGTAGGTCTTGTCCGACATCTCCTTGATGTCGGCGCCGGCGGCGAAGGCCTTGGCCGAGCCGGTCAGCACGATGCAGCCGACGGCGTCGTCGGCCTCTGCCGCGCCAAGGGCCTGGGCCAGCTCGCCCAGCAGCTGGGTGTTCAGCGCGTTCAGCGCCTCGGGGCGGTTGAGGCGGATCAGGGCCACGCCGGGGGCGCTTTGCGGCGCTTCGACGATCAGGGTCTGGTAGTCGGCCATCGGGGTCTCCTGAAGGGTTGGCGCTTTTATAGAGGGCCGCGCGACGTTGGGGAGCCCTGCCGTCGCGTTAGCCATGGGGCGAGCGCTTCACGCGGCCTGCCGCTGAAGGGATGGAAAGGGACGCGGAGCGCCGGACGACGTCCGGAGGTTTGAGTAGTGGTTACCGTTTCGACGAAGCCAGACGCTCCGCGCGACCGTTATCCGCCAGCGTCCCGGGAAGGTGGCCCTGTTCGGGCCTTACCGGGAACCGGGCGTTTCCGTTTCCGGAAGCGCCCGGGGATCGGAGAGGGACGAACCCTTTCCCCCGACCACGCCGACGGCGGGCGGGTCTGGCCAGCAACCAGATCCCCGGACCGTCCGAGTATCCCCCTCGAACCTGTCCCCGCTCGATCGCCCCCCGCCGCCACGATGGTCGCTGGCCACGCGCCCTTTCCTCGCGACGAGGTGGTTCAAGGATAAGGGCGGTTTCAACGCGGATGATGGAGCGGGGTGCAAAAGTGGGAAGTGGTTGAAATCGTTGGGTTCGATTCCGGATACGCGGATGATAGAGCGCCGCGAACGCTCGTGAAAGTTCCTCCCCCGTGACACGGGGGAGGTGTCGGCGGAGCCGACGGAGGGGGCGAACTGGAAATCGGCCGAGCTAGCCCCCTCCGGCCCTCTGGGCCACCTCCCCCGCATCGCGGGGGAGGAACTTGGAACGCGCGACCTTGCTGTCAGAAACCCGTGCCCCGCGACGGGAGCCATCCTTACATCTCACGGCGAGACGATCGCAGGGCTGTCCGGGTTGCTCAAGGACGGCTTCGCCGCCGCGCAGCGGCCGCCCGGAGGGCGGTCCTTGACCAACCCGGTCAGCCCTGCACGCTGCAGCCTCCAAGAGATGTAAGGTTCGCACCGACCTCGCGAGGTCGGCTTTCGACCCCTGAGCGGACCTTTGGATTTGCTACTCCGTTGCCTTTCAATCGGAAGTCATATGCCTCCAGGCCGAAACCCCGATGGCGGCAGCGAGCATCAAGCTAAAACAGGTAACCACCCCACCAAGGAGCGCCAGAACACTGGCGCCGGCCAGGCTCTCGGTTGAGGACACTTTCGGTATGGCCTTGTTCAAGCCGCTAGCTAGGAACGACGCGAGAAAAAGCTGCCAGCGCAACCCTCGGGTCGATTTGAATGCTTTCCACGGCCCCACCAGCGAGGCTGACGTGGCTTGCAGTAGGGGCCATCCAGGCAGGAACGCTAGCATGGCGCAGCCCGTGAGCAGGCACATCAGCGATATCGGCAGCACGGAAAGATTGGCGGGACGCCAGATCATGAGAGCTATGGCAAGCAGCACCGGCGACGCCATCGCTAGCAGGGTCGCCAAAAAGCGGCCTAGTCCGCTCCAAGACGGGCGATGCTCAACCATCGCCGTGCAAACATAGTAGGTAGACAGAACAGACCCCGCGATCAGAAACGCGGAACCCGTGTAATCCCAAGCTGTAAGGCCTGGTCTATGGAGCCAAAACAGGAAATCCAGCGCCCCAGATAAGAGGCCTAACGCGGAAAAGCACAGAAGGCCGAGTCGAGGCACGTTTCCAAGCTCGGCAACGACCTTCGATAGAAACATCTGGGTGTCTGTCGTTCGTGGCATGCATGATTGATAGGTTGAGCCGCGAGTAACGACCACCCGAAATGTCCCGCCGCCCTCACCGCGTCGTCATATTCCCCGACATCCGCCCAAACACCTCGCGCAGCGCCTGCGCCATCTCCGCCCCCACGCCCACCTGATCCAGCGCCCGGCCCATGGCGTCGGTCCACTGCCGCGCAAGCTCCGCGTCGATCGGCATCGACCTGTGCAGCGACATCATGCAGACGCCCGGCCGCGCGGCGAACCAGTCTCTCGGCCCGCCCAGCCAACCCGTGAGGAAGCCCGCCAGCGAGGCGCGCATCGGCGTCAGGTCCGGCGCGTGGACGGTCCGCAGCCGGGCATAGGCCGGATCGGTGTCCATCAGGTCGTAAAAGGCGTCGACCACCGCCTGGATACGGCTCGCGCCACCGATCTGGTCGAACGCGGTCTCGGCGGCTTGAGCTTCGGCGGCGCCGCTCATTTCGGCCTCATGTCCCCGGTCTCGACGAACCGCTGGTGCCAGGCGAAGGCCTCCATCAAGAGGGTCGGCGACTGCTGGCCGTAGGAGTCGCGGCAGGCGCGGGCCAGATAGTCCTTCAGGGCCGGGCGATAGTCCGGGTGCGAGCAGTTCTCGATGATCACCTCGGCCCGCTGGCGGGGCGACAGGCCGCGCAGGTCGGCCAGGCCCTGCTCGGTGACCAGGATCTGGACGTCCTGGTTGATGTGGTCGACGTGCGGGGTCTTGGGCACGATCGTCGAGATCTTGCCGCCCTTGGCCGTCGAGGGGGCCATGAAGATCGAGACATAGGCGTTGCGGGCGAAGTCGCCGCTGCCGCCGATGCCGTTCTGGATGCGCGAGCCCATCAGGTGGGTCGAGTTCACCGCCCCGTGGATGTCAGCCTCGATCATGCCGTTAATGGCGATGCAGCCCAGGCGCCGGATCACTTCCGGGTGGTTGCTGATCTCCTGCGGGCGCAGCACCAGGCGGTCGCGGAACCTGTGCATGTCGGCGTTCAGGGTCGCGGCGGCCTCGGGGCTCAGCGAGAAGGCGGTGGCCGAGGCGGTCAAGAGCTTGCCGGACTCCATCAGCTCCAGCATCCCGTCCTGCAGCACCTCGGTATAGGCGGTCATCTTGTCGAAAGGCCCGTCGACCAGGCCGAACATCACCGCGTTGGCGATGTTGCCCACGCCCGACTGCAGCGGCAGCAAGGACGAGGGCAGACGACCCTTGGCGACCTCGTGGCGGAAGAACTCCAGGAGGTGGCCGGCGATGGCCTTGTGGTCCTCGCCCGGCGCGTCGAACGGCAGGTTGCGGTCGGGGGAGTCGGTCTCGACCACCGCGACCACCTTGGACGGGTCGCAGCGGAAATAGGGCTCGCCGATGCGTTGGTCGGGGCGGGTCAGCGGGATCGGCACGCGGTTCGGCGGCAGGGCGGTGCCGTAATAGATGTCGTGCATCCCCTCCAGCGCCGGGTTCTGCCAGCGATTGACCTCGAGGATCACCTTCGAGGCGCGGTCGATCCAGGTCTTGTTGTTGCCGACCGAGGACGAGGGGATCAGCGAGCCGTCGGCGCGGACGCCGCTGACCTCGATGATGGCGGTGTCCAGCGGCCCCAGGAACCCCTGCCACGCCATCGGCGCGACCTGGGACAGGTGCATGTCGAAATAGTCCATCTCGCCGCGATTGATCTTGTCGCGGGCGATGGGGTCGGAGTTGTAGGGCAGGCGGAACTCGATGCCGTCGGCCTTGGCCAGGGCGCCGTCCAGCTCCGGACCCGTCGAGGCGCCGGTCCAGACCCGCAGGCGGAACTTGTTTCCGGCGGCGTGCTCGGCCTCGATCCGCTTGGCCAGGGCCAGCGGCACGGCCTTGGGATAGCCCGAGCCGGTGAAGCCGCTCATGCCCACCGTGCTGGCGGGATCGATCAGGGCGGCGGCGTCTTCCGCCGACATCACCTTGGCTTGCAGGCTTGCGAGGGCGATCCGTCCAGCGCTCATGGCTTTGCTACTCCAGCATTACGCGGGCCCGCCTTAGCCGATGGCCGGCTCCGCGTCCCTTCCGTAAGAGCCCGGACGCGACGATCCGTCTTGTCAGCGCGCGCCGCAAGCAGGACAGGCGGGATCCGCCCCGATCCTGACCGTTCGCGTCTCGGCCGCCAGGGCGTCGTAGATCAAGAGCTTGCCCGACAGCGGCGCGCCGGCCCCGGCGATCAGCTTGATCGCCTCCAGCGCCATCATCGAACCGATCACCCCGGCCAGGGCGCCGACGACGCCCACGAGGGCGCAGGTCTCGGCGTCGGGCGGGACCTCGGGCACCAGGCAGCGATAGCAGGGCTTGCCGTGGAACACGCCCACCTGCCCCGTCCAACGGCCCAGCGCCCCGCTGACCAGCGGCTTGCCGTGCGCCAGGCAGGCGTCGCTGACGGCGAAGCGGGTGGAAAAGTCATCGGTCCCGTCCAGGACGAGGTCGTATTGCTGGACAAGATCGCCGGCGTTCTGGGGATCCAGCCAGACCGGATGGGTCTCGACGGTCACGTGCGGATTGAGGGCGCCCAGGTGTTCCTTGGCCGCCTCGACCTTGGGCCGGCCGACGTCGGACCCGGCGTAGAGCACCTGGCGCTGCAGGTTCGACAGCGACACCGCGTCGGGATCGACCAGGCCGATGGTCCCGATCCCGGCGGCCGCCAGGTACAGCGCCGCGGGCGCGCCGAGGCCGCCGGCGCCGACCATCAGCACCCGCGCGGCCTTCAGCTTCTGCTGGCCCGGACCGCCCACCTCGCGCAGCACCAGGTGGCGGGCGTAGCGTTCGACCTCGTCTTGCGAAAACCCCAACGCGCTTGACCCTCCGCCTTCGCCTCGCCACATGCGAAGCCATGCAAGGCAATTCTTCAAACTTCCCCGACTGGCACGGCACGACCATCCTGGCGGTGCGCAAGAACGGCCAGACCGTGATCGCCGGCGACGGACAGGTGTCAATGGGCCCAACCGTCGTCAAGGGCAACGCCCGCAAGGTGCGGCGCCTGGCCGGCGGCAAGGTCGTCGCAGGCTTCGCCGGGGCCACGGCCGACGCCTTCACGCTGATCGAGCGGCTCGAGGCCAAGCTGGAGCAGTATCCCGACCAGCTGGCCCGCGCCTGCGTGGACCTGGCCAAGGACTGGCGGACCGACCGCTACCTGCGCCGCCTGGAGGCCATGCTGCTGGTGGCCGACAACACCGCCATCTACACCGTCACCGGCGTCGGCGACGTGCTGGAGCCGGGCGAGAGCGCCGGCGGCGGGGCCGTGGCGGCCATCGGTTCGGGCGGCAACTACGCCCTGGCGGCCGCCAAGGCCCTGATCGACCAGGACCTCACCGCCGAGGAGATCGCCCGCAAGGCCATGGGCATCGCGGCCGAGATCTGTGTCTATACGAACGGTAACCTGACCGTCGAAAGCTTGTAGGCTTTACTCCCGCCGGGAGGATTTCCGCATGCTCAAGATCTTGCTCGGCGTCGGCCTGGCTTCGACGCTTTTTGTCTCGGCCCAGGCCCAGACCCCGGCGGCCCAGGTGGAGGCCGCCGAGCGCGCCTTCGCCGCCGACGGGCTGGCGCTGGGGGTGCGGGACTCGTTCCTCAAGCACATGGCCGACGACGCGATCGTCTTCGCCCCGGGCCCGGTCAGCGCCAGGGCGCTGTACGAACAGCGGCCCTCCAGCAAGAAGCCCAAGCTGGAATGGTGGCCGCAGAGGGTCGTGGCGGCGCGGTCGGGGGATCTTGCTCTCTCGGTCGGCCCGTGGGCGATCAACGGCAAGCGCGGCGGCTACTATGCCACGATCTGGCGGCGCGAGCCGAACGGCGGCTGGAAGTGGATCTATGACGGCGGGGCGGCAGCCGATCCGGCGCCCGCGCCGGGCCCGCAGGCGCCCGCCCGGCTCGACGCCCCCGCCAAGACCGGCGAGGCCTCGGCGGCGATCGCCTTCGACAAGGTCAGGGCCGCCGAGTCCGCCCTGGCCGCGGCGGCCGAGCGCGACGCGCCAGGCGCCTATCGCAAGGTCCTCGCCGCCGACGCCTGGTTGCTGGGGCCCAAGGGCGCCGAGGGCCTGGCCCCCGCCGCCGTGACGGAGCGGGTGGCGGCGCGCCCGGAGCGGATGGCGCTGACCCTGCGCGGCGGCGGCGCCTCCAAGGCCGGGGACTTCGTCTGGACCCACGGCGAAACCGGTTGGGCCGACCACCAGGAAATCATCGAGCACGCTCACTATATGCATGTCTGGCAGAAGCGCCCCGAAGGGTGGCGCCTGATCTTCGAGGCCCTGATCAACGACCGATGACCGAGTTTTCCCCCCGCGAGATCGTTTCCGAACTGGACCGCTATATCGTCGGCCATACCGAGGCCAAGAAGGCGGTCGCGGTCGCCCTGCGCAATCGCTGGCGGCGGCGCCGCGCGCCGGCCGACATCCGTGACGAGCTCACCCCCAAGAACATCCTGCTGATCGGCCCCACCGGCGTCGGCAAGACCGAGATCGCCCGGCGCCTGGCCAAGCTGGCCCAGGCCCCGTTCCTCAAGGTCGAGGCCACCAAGTTCACCGAGGTCGGCTATGTCGGCCGCGACGTCGACCAGATCGTCCGCGACCTGGTCGAGAGCGCCCTGGCCATGGTCCGCGACAAGCGCCGCGCCGCCGTGAAGGCCAAGGCCGAGGGCGCGGCCGAGGAGCGCATCCTCGACGCCCTGACCGGTCCCGGCTCGACCGCCGCCCGCGAGGCCTTCCGCAAGAAGATCCGGGCCGGCGAGCTGGACGACAAGGAAATAGAGCTGCAACTGGCCGACACCGGCGGCCAGACCTTCGAGATCCCCGGCCAGCCCGGCGCGGCGGTGTTCAACCTGTCCGACATGATGAAGTCGTTCGGCGGCGGTCGAACCAAGACCCACAAGACCACGGTGGCCGGCGCCTGGGCCCCGCTGATCGCCGAGGAGAGCGACAAGCTGCTGGACCAGGAAGCCCTCACGCAAGAGGCCCTGGAGCTGGCCGAGAACCACGGCATCGTCTTCCTGGACGAGATCGACAAGGTCGCCAGCAGCTCGCAGCGCTCGGGCGCGGACGTCTCCCGCGAGGGCGTGCAGCGCGACCTTTTGCCGCTGATCGAGGGCACGACGGTCTCGACCAAGTACGGGCCGGTGAAGACCGACCACATCCTGTTCATCGCCTCCGGCGCCTTCCACGTCGCCAAGCCCTCGGACCTGCTGCCCGAACTGCAGGGCCGCCTGCCGATCCGCGTGGAGCTGAAGGGCCTGACCCGCGACGACCTGCGGCGGATCCTCACCGAGCCGGAAGCCAACCTGATCCGCCAGCACCAGGCCCTGATGGCGACCGAAGAGGTCACCCTGGTCTTCACCGACGAGGCCATCGACGCCCTGGCCGACGCGGCCGTGGCCGTGAACGCCTCGGTCGAGAACATCGGCGCGCGGCGTCTGCAGACCATCCTGGAAAAGGTGGTCGAGGACATCAGCTTCACGGCCGCCGATCGCGGCGGCGAGACGGTAACGGTGGATGCCGCCTATGTGCACGAGCGCGTCGGGGCTCTGGCCGCGAACGCGGATCTGAGCCGGTTTATCCTTTAAACGGACACCTTCTCCCTCAAGGAGAAGGCGGGACCCGCGCCGCAGGCGTGGGGGGATGAGGGATTACGACGGCCGACGCCTTATCCCCTCACCCTCCCATCGCGTCGCGATGGGCCCCGCCCTCTCCCGCTGGGAGAGGGTGTCGTTGGACCGCCTCCATCCCCAGGATCGCCGCCTTCCGCGCCAGGCCCCAGTGGTAGCCGGTGAGCTTGCCGCTCTTGGCGATGGCGCGGTGGCAGGGGATCAGCAGCGAGATCGGGTTGGCCCCGATCGCGCCGCCGGTCGCCTGGAACGCGCCGGGCTTGCCGGCCCAGGCGGCGACCTGGCCGTAGGTGGCCGTCGCGCCGGTCGGGATGGTCAGCAGGGCCTTCCAGACCTGGATGTGGAACGGCGAGCCGATCAGCACCACCGGCAAGGGCCCCTCCCCGCCCGCGAAGGCGCGCAGGGCCATGGCCTGGGCGGCCGCGTCGTCGCGGACCCAGTCGGCGGCCGGGAAGCGGCGGTGCATGTCGGCGAAGCTCATCTCATCGTCGCCGTCGGAGAAGGCGAGACCCGCCAGGCCCCGCTCGGCCATCACGAACAGGCCCTTGCCGAACGGCGTCGGGGCCCAGCCCCAGGTGAGGCGCATGCCCGCGCCGCGGCGCCGGACCTCGCCCGGCGTCGCCGCCTCCTGGGCGATGAACAGGTCATGCAGCCGTGACGGTCCGGACAGCCCCGCGTCGAAAGCCGCGTCGAGCACCGTGCCCCCGGCTTCCAAGGACCGCCGCGCCTCGGCGTGGGCGATGGCCGAGACGAAGGTCTTGGGACTGACCCCCGCCCAGCGGGTGAAGATCCTCTGGAAGTGGAACGGCGACAGGCCCACGGCCTGGGCGGCCTCGTCCAGCGAGGGATGATCGGACCACCGCTCGGCCAGCCAGTCGAGCGCCTTGGCCATGCGGTGGTAGTCGACCGAGCGTTCGGCCAGACGCGCCAGCTCTTGGCTGGCGGCCTCCGAAAGGCCCGTCGAAAGGGGTGATGCGTCGTATGCCATGTCCGACACGCTAGTCCCGTCGGATAACGCCGTCCGCCCGGTTCTTGCGCCGCTCACGACCATCGCTCGTTCCGCGCCGCGCGGATGGCGTCCTGCAGCGCGTTGGCGAAGCTGATCCGCTCGTCGGGGCTGAGCGAGCGCGCCAGGGTCAGGCGCTTGCGGTGGATCATTAGCCGCACGCGGGCGTCGTGCTCGCCGGGGAGATCGACGCCCACCCGGGTGAAGGCGGTCGGCGAGGTCCAGACCGTCCGCGCGCCCTTCTCATCCTCGCGGCTGACCGTCACGGCCTCGGCGGTGACCTGGACGCGCTCGACGCGCTTGGCGGCCCGGTCGCTGGCGCGGAAGGCGATCCACAGCGCCAGGACGTCTAGGCCCAAGAACGGCAGCACCGGCGGCGCGCCGACCACCAGCAGGAAGATGGCGACAAGGATGTTGAAGGCCATGACCACGGCCAGCAGCACCGCCGCGCCCTGCGGCGTCAACGAGCGGTGCGGCGCGATCACCCGGTCCATGTAGAGCGGCGAGGCCATGGGCGGAGAATTTAGGCGCGGCCGGCCCGCTTGGCGAGAGGGGCGCATCACGGCATGGTCCGCGCCATGGCCAAACCCGCCCAAGCCAAGCCCGTGATCTCTCCCGCCGAACGCGAGCGCGTCGAGATTCTGTTCGAGCGGTTCGAGAGCCTGGAGCTGCGGCCCAAGACCGAGCTCAACTACTCCAACC
This sequence comes from Caulobacter sp. X, assembly GCF_002742635.1. Lineage (NCBI taxonomy): Bacteria > Pseudomonadati > Pseudomonadota > Alphaproteobacteria > Caulobacterales > Caulobacteraceae > Caulobacter > Caulobacter sp. X. Next base: position 2,435,069 of record NZ_PEGF01000001.1, read on the forward strand.
CCTACGAGCTGGTCACGGCCGTGGCCCTCTCGGCCCAGGCCACCGACGTCAGCGTCAACAAGGCCACCGACAAGCTGTTCAAGGTCGCCAATACGCCCCAGGCCATGCTGGACCTCGGCGAGGCCGGCCTGATCCCCTACATCGCCTCGATCGGCCTCTACCGGACCAAGGCCAAGAACGTCATCGCCACGGCCAACATCCTGGTCAGCCAGTACGGCGGCGAGGTGCCGCTGAACCGCGAGGCGCTGGAAAGCCTGCCCGGCGTCGGCCGCAAGACCGCCAGCGTGGTGCTGAACGAGCTGGACATTGAGCCCGCCATCGCCGTCGACACCCACGTCTTCCGCGTCTCGCACCGGCTGAAGCTGTCGGCCGGCAAGACCCCCGACGCGGTCGAGCAGGACCTGATGCGGGTCGTGCCCGCGCCGTATCAGACGCGGGCGCACCACTGGCTGATCCTGCACGGTCGGTATGTGTGCGTGGCGCGGAAACCGAAGTGCGAGATCTGCAAGATCAGCGATCTGTGTCCGTCGCGGGAGCTATTTTTGGGGGCGTGACGCGCGCCAAGTTCCTCCCCCGCGTCGCGGGGGAGGTGGCCCAGAGGGCCGGAGGGGGCAAGCTGGGCCTAAGCCGTGTTCGCCCCCTCAGTCGCTCCGCGACAGCTCCCCCGCATCGCGGGGGAGCATCTTTCACCTCGCTAGCCAATCGCCCGCATCACCGCCGCCGCGAAGGCCGCGCCCTTGTCGTGGGCGTGCTCCAGGAAGAGGTCGGGTTCGATGACCTCCAGCTCCATCAGCTGGGGCGTGTGGTCGAGGCCGCGGATCAGATCGACGCGGGCGTAGGTCAGGTTCCCCGGCGCGGCGTTCAGCACCATTTCCGCCGCGTGCAGGGCCTCGGGCTCCGGCGCGATCTCGCTGACCTGGCCGCCGAACTGCGGCTGGACGCGGAAGTCGCCGTCGACCGCCACCTTGGCCACGGCGTGGCTGAACTGGCCGTCGAAATAGAACAGCGAGAGCTCGCCTTCCTCTCCGACCGCCGGCAGGAAGGGCTGGATCAGCGCCGGGCCCTTGGGACCGCCGTCCAGCGACCCGTGGCGCTTGACGCGGATGGTGTCCTGCGAGCCGGCCGAGACCTGCGGCTTGACCACCACCTCGTCGACCCCGAACGCGTCGAAGGCGGCCTCGACCGCCTCCATCGTCAGGCGATCATGGGCGTGGGTCGGAACGACGGGCGCGCCCTTGCCGGCCAGCTCCAGAAGATAGGTCTTCGTCGCGTTCCAGCGCATGACCGAGGCCGGATTGGCGACGCGGATCCTGTCGGCCTCCAGCCGGTCCAGCAGGGCGAACCACTCGGCCTGGCGGTGGTGATAGCCCCAGGCCAGGGACGGCATGACCAGGCGCGCGCGGCCGCGCTCGATCGGATCCGTCCAGGGCTGGGCGCCGACCAGCAGGCCGTGGGCGCGCAGCGGCGCGGCCAGGCGCTCGAACAGCGGCGTCCAGGTCGTGGCGAACCTCGGCTCGTCTCGGGCCGGAACCAGGATCAGGACGTCGACCATCGGTTTGCTCACGCTTGCTTCAACATCGGCGGTTAGATTGTCGCAGGCCGCCAGGCAAGGCTCGCGTTGCCTTGAGGCCGCACTTCCTTTAATCGCCCTTCTACTTGGGCCCACCGCCCTGTTCTTTCAAAGGTTTGCTCCGCTCCATGACCGCGCTCTACGACGTCGCCGCCATTGGCAACGCCATCGTCGACGTCATCGCCCAGTGCGACGACGCTTTCCTCGCGCGCGAAGGCCTGGTGAAGGGCTCGATGGCCCTGATCGATCCGGCCCGGGCGGCCAGCCTGTACGACGTCATGTCCTCGGCCATCGAGGCCTCGGGCGGCAGCGCCGCCAACACCGTGGCCGGCGTCGCCAGCTTCGGCGGCAAGGCCGCCTTCATCGGCAAGGTCGCCGACGACCAGCTTGGCCGCGTCTTCCGCCACGACATGAACGCCATCGGCTGTGTGTTCACCACCCCGCCGCTGGCGGACGGCCCGGCGACCGCCCAGAGCCTGATCAACGTCACCCCCGACGCCCAGCGCACCATGTCGACCTATCTGGGCGCCTGCGTGGAGCTGAACCCGGCGGACGTCGATCCCGAGATCATCGAAGCCGCCCAGATCTCGTATCTCGAAGGCTATCTGTTCGATCCGCCGGAAGCCCGCCGCGCCTTCGCCAAGGCCGCCGCCCTGTGCCATGGAGCCGGCCGCAAGATCTCGATGACCCTGAGCGACAGCTTCATGGTCGACCGCCACCGCTCGGCCCTGCTGGGCTTCATCGAAACCCAGTGCGACATCGTCTTCGCCAACGAGAGCGAAGTCTGCTCGCTGTTCGAGACCACGAACTTCGAAGAGGCCGTCAAGGCCCTGGCCGACCGCTGCGAGATCGCCGCCGTCACGCGCAGCGAAAAGGGCTCGGTCGTGGCCTCGGGCGGGCAGTTGCACGAAATCTCGGCCTATCCGGTGGAAAAAGTCGTGGACACGACCGGCGCGGGCGACCAATACGCGGCGGGTTTCCTCTTCGGCCTTTCCCAGGGCCGCCCGCTGCCTATCTGTGGCCAGCTGGGCAGCCTGGCGGCCGCCGAGGTGATCGACCACTACGGTCCGCGTCCGCAGGTGTCCCTGCGCGAGTTGGCCGAAAAGAACGGACTTTAGGATTCAGATGGCCCGCACCGCTGAAGTGGTCCGCGAGACGAAGGAGACCCAGATCCGGGTCTGGATCGATCTCGACGGGACCGGCGCCTCGACGATCTCGACCGGCATTGGTTTCTACGACCACATGCTGGAGAGCTTCGCGCGCCACGGCGGCTTCGACCTGAAGGTCGAGACCAAGGGCGACCTGCACATCGACATGCACCACACCGTCGAGGACACCGGCATCGTGCTGGGCCTGGCGGTGAACAAGGCGCTGGACGGCTTCAAGGGCATCCGCCGCTTCGGCTCGGCCTATATCCCGATGGACGAGACCCTGACGCGCTGCGCCATCGATCTCTCCAACCGGCCGTATCTGGTCTGGAAGGTCGACTTCAAGCGGCCCAAGGTCGGCGAGATGGACACCGAGCTCTTCAAGGAATTCCACCACGCGTTCGCGATGAACTGCGGGGCGTGCGTGCATCTTGAGACCCTGTACGGCGACAACACCCACCACGTCGCCGAAAGCGGCTTCAAGGCCCTGGCCCGGGCGCTGCGTCAGGCGGTCGAGATCGACCCGAAGACCGGCGGCCAGGCTCCGTCCACCAAGGGCGTGCTGTAAGGACACTCCATGCAGACCGTCGCCCTGATCGATTACGGGTCGGGCAACCTGCGTTCGGCCGAAAAGGCCCTGCGTGAGGCGGCCCGCCGCCGCGCGCTCGACGCCGACATCGTCGTCACCGCCGATCCCGACCTTGTCGCCAAGGCCGATCGCGTCTTCCTGCCCGGCGTCGGGGCCTTCGCCTCGTGCCGCGCGGGCCTGGACGCGACGGGCGTCTACGAGGCGATGAACCAGGCCGTCCACGGCCGGGGCGTGCCGTTCATGGGCATCTGCGTCGGCCACCAGCTCCTGGCCACCGAGGGCCTGGAGTTTGGCGTGACCCCGGGCCTGGACTGGATCAAGGGCCAGGTGAGGAAGCTCGAGCCCGACGACCCGCGCCTGACCATCCCGCACATGGGCTGGAACGCGATCGCCTTCACGCGCGCTCATGACCTGTTCAAGGGCATCGAGGACGGCGCCCACATGTACTACGCCAACTCCTTCGCCTTGACGCCGACCGATCCGGCCGACGTCGTCGCGACGACCGACCACGGCGGACCGTTCACGGCCGCGGTGGCCAAGGACAACGTCGCGGGCGTACAATTTCACCCCGAAAAGTCACAAGCCTCAGGGCTCGCCCTGCTCGCCAACTTCCTGGAATGGCGCCCATGATCCTCTATCCCGCCATCGACCTGAAGGACGGCCAGTGCGTGCGCCTGCTGCACGGCGACATGGAGAAGGCCACGGTCTTCAACACCTCGCCCGCCGACCAGGCCCAGCGCTTCGTCAAGGACGGCTTCTCGTGGCTGCACGTCGTTGACCTGAACGGCGCCATCGAGGGCAAGTCGGTCAACACCGCCGCCGTCGAGACGATCCTGGAGTCGATCTCGATCCCGGTGCAGCTGGGCGGCGGCATCCGCACGCTGGAAGGCGTCGAGGCCTGGATCGAGGCGGGCGTGTCCCGTGTGATCCTCGGCACCGTGGCCGTCCACGATCCGGACCTGGTCCGCAAGGCCGCCCGCCTGTGGCCCGAGCAGATCGCCGTGGCCGTCGACGTGCGTGACGGCAAGGTCGCCGTCGACGGCTGGACGGGCCTCTCGGACCTCGACGCCATCACCCTGGGCAAGCGCTTCGAGGACGTCGGCGTCGCCGCCCTGATCGTCACCGACATCAGCCGAGACGGCGCCCTGACCGGCGTCAATGTCGAGGGCGTGGGCGAGCTGGCCGACGCCGTCTCCATTCCCGTCATCGCCTCGGGCGGCGTCGCCTCGGTGGCCGACATCGAGCGGCTGAAGGCCCGCGAGGGCGTCGAGATCGCCGGCGCCATCCTGGGCCGCTCGCTCTACGCCGGCACGATCCGCCCGGCCGAAGCCCTGATCGCGGCGGCCGCCTGATGCTGAAGACCCGGATCATTCCCTGCCTCGACGTGAAGGACGGGCGGGTGGTCAAGGGGGTCAACTTCGTCTCCCTGCGCGACGCCGGCGATCCGGTGGAGCAGGCCCGGGCCTATGACGCCGCCGGCGCCGACGAGCTGATGTTCCTGGACATCACCGCGTCGAGCGAAGGCCGGGGCCTGATCCTGGACGTCATCTCGCGCACCGCCGAGGTCTGCTTCATGCCCGTGTCGGTGGGCGGGGGCGTGCGGCAGGTCTCGGACATGCGCCGCCTGCTGCTGGCCGGCGCCGACAAGGTCTCGGTCAACACCGCCGCCGTGGAGAACCCCGACCTGATCGCCGGGGGCGCCGACGCCTTCGGGGCCCAGTGCGTGGTCGTGGCGATCGACGCCAAGGCGCGCGAGGACGGCTCGGGCTGGAACGTCTGGACCTATGGCGGCCGCAAGGACACCGGGATCGACGTGGTCGAATGGGCCGCCAAGGTGGTCGAGCGCGGCGCGGGCGAGATCCTGCTGACCTCGATGGACCGCGACGGCGCCAAGATCGGCTACGACATCCCGCTGCTGAAGGCGGTGACGGCCGAGGTCAATGTTCCGGTGATCGCCTCGGGCGGCGCGGGCAAGACCGAACACCTGGTCGAAGCCGCCCGCGACGGTCACGCCGCCGCCGTACTGGCCGCCTCGATCTTCCACTTCGGCGAGATCTCGATCGGCGAGGCCAAGCAGGCCATGGCCGACGCCGGGATCCCCGTGCGCCTGGACAAGCTGAAGGAAGTGGCATGAGCCAGCGCCTGACCGATGTCCTGCAACGCCTGGCCGCGACGATCGAGGCCCGCAAGGGCGGCGATCCGTCGGTGTCCTATACGGCCAAGCTCCTGAACGACCCGGCCCTGGCCGCCAAAAAGCTGGGCGAGGAAGCCGTCGAGACGGTGATCGCCGCTGTTGCTCAGGGTCCCGACGCCTTGGCGGCGGAAAGCGCCGACCTGCTCTACCATTGGCTGGCGCTGATGGCCGCCTCGGGCGTCTCGCTAGACGCCGTGGCCGAGAAGCTGGAAGCCCGTGAGGGAACTTCGGGCATCGCCGAGAAGGCGGCGCGGAAGGGCTAGACCCGCCGCTTCAGCGCCACATACAGCGCCCCCTCGCCGCCGTGGCGGCGGTCGGCGGTGGAGACGCCGGCGACCATCTCGCGCAGGGACGGGTCGGCCAGCCATTCGGGCGTGCGCGTGCGCAGGACCCCCTGCCCCACCTTGCCCTTGCCCGTGATGACCAGCACCGCCCGGTGACCCTGGCTGAACGAGCGGCGGATGAAGGCTTCCAGCGTGGCGCGGGCTTGGTCCTGGTCGAGGCCGTGCATGTCGAGCCGCGCGCCGATCGGGTCGCGCTCCTTGACGATCCGCAGCTTGCGATTGGGCTCGATGGTCCCCGCCGGGCCCTTGATCGCCTTCGCGAACGCGGGCTTCAGGTCCTCCGGATGCAGGCGTAGCGGCGCGATCGAGGCCAGACGCGTGGGCGGCTCGGCCGGCAAGGCGGTGTCGGACTTCAACGAGGGCCGAATCCGCGCCTTGGACCGCATCTTCTCGGGCCTCTCCGGCGCGCGCGGCGTCACCGTCGAGGCGACCAGCCGCCAAAGGCGCTTGTCGTCCTCGGGTCCGGGTGGCGGCTTCCTGCTCACCTTACGGCTTCGGGACGAGGCGGTAGAGCCGCAGCATGTGGCGCACGCGGCCGGCCTCGGCGCCCGCGTCGGGTCCGGTCCCCATGTAGAGGTCGGCGCGGACCTCGCCCTTGATCGCCCCGCCGGTGTCCAGCGCCACCGCCAGGCGCCGATAGGCCGGGAAAGCGCCCGCCAGGGCCGGGGCGCTGGCGTCCAGCCAGTAGAGCGCGCCATAGGCGTGACGGCTGGGATCGACGGCGATGGCGCGGCCGGGTGGCAGGGACACGCCCGCCGAGCCCACGGGCTCCTTGCCGTCGTCCTCGGCCATCTTGAAGAACACATAGCGCGGGTTCAGCCGCATGATCGCGTCGGCCTCGGGCCCGCGATGATCCGCCAGCCAGGTCCGGATCGCGTCGCCCGAGGTGTTGTTGTCCGGCAGCAGCCCCTTGTCGCGCATGGGGCTGGCGATCCCGACGAACGGCTTGCCATTGGTCCCGGCGAACACCGCGCGCACCCGGCGGCCGTCGGGCAGGACCAGCACGCCCGAGCCCTGGATCTGCAGGAAGAACAGCTCCTCGGGCCGCATCCAGGCCAGGGGCTTGTCGGTCGGGACCGCCTCGATCTCGGCGCGGTCGGGATAGGGGACGAAGGTCTTACCCTCGACATGGCCGGTGATCTTCTTGCCGACCAGGGCCGGCTCGAAGGGGCCCAGGTCCAGGACTACCAAGTCATCGGGTAGGCCGCGCACCGGCGCCGTGAACTCGGCGTTGCGCGACATGCGGGCCTGGTACCGGGGCGCGAAATAGGCCGTCAGCAGGCCGTCTTCGCCGACCGACTGGGCCTGGAAGTTGGTTTCGAAGAAGGCGCGGGCCGAGGCGGCGTCCGTAGCGCTCATCGCCCGGGCCTGGCCGCAAGCGCGGATCATGGCCGCTTCTTTCGAAACGCCGCAGCCGGCCTGGAAGGCCTTCAGAGCCGCCAGATGATCTTCTTGAGCCCAGCCTGGCAGGTCCGAGACCGGAACGGTCGTTGGCTGGGCGGCCGGCGGCTGAGCCGGGGGCGTTGGCGTCTGAGGCGTTGTCTGCACTGGCGGCGATGCGGGCGGAGCGATCGGCGGCGGGGGCGTCACGACGCTAGCGCAAGCGCTCAGCAGCAGGGCCGCCAGCGCGAGCGGGGCGATGGCGCGCGAGGCGGTCCGGGCCGTAGTCATCACGCCTCGGCGGCGGCGACGAACGACAGCAGCCAGTTCGGATTGGCGCTCTTGACCTCGCGCTCGAAGGTCCAGAGCTCGGCGGTGCGGCGGTCATCGACGCCTTCGCCACGCTCGTCCTTGGTGCGGGTGCGCACCTCGGCCAGGATGCGAACCACCGCCTTGGCGGTGTCGCCGACCAGGTCGACGCTTTCCAGATCCAGGCGCGGCGGCGCCATGAACTCGACCTTCTCGGTGCGTCCGGCGGCCTCGCGGGCGGCCATCGCCTGCTCGAAATTGGCCATCACCTCGGGCGCCAGCAGGGGCTTGAGCGTCTCCCGGTCGCCGGCGGCGTAAGCGGTGACGATCTGCTCGTAGGCCGTGCGGGCGCCGGTCATGAACTTGGCGGGATCGAAGTCGGGCTGGCGGGCCTTCAGCGCGGCCAGGCCTTCCGAGCGCAGGACGGGGTGAGGGTCGGTGGCGACGGGCGCGGGGCCAGCGGCGCCGGCCTTGACGGTCGTATCCTCCGGCTGGCGGCCGACCCGGCGACCCAGGGTGGCGTAGAGCTGGTAGAGGACGATGGCGGCGACCGCGGCGAGGAACAGGATCTGGAGCACTTCAGGGTCCGGCGACGGGCTTTTGGGCCCAGGGGATTTCAAAGGTCGGGAAATGTCCGTCGGCTTCGGAAAGGCCTTCCGAACCGGGCGAACGCCCCGTGTCATGCCTATATAGGCGAGACGCGCTCTCCCGTCAGGCGCCTGACGTTGCGCCAGACGGGCCCTCATGGTAGCAGCGCCCACCTTACTCCAGGCGTTTTTAGGCGCCGATCACGGATTTTGTCCTAATGACCGACACCACCGCCCCCAATGGCGCCCCCGAGGGGACTCCGGAAGACGCCGCCGGCCAAGCGGGCGTCCGCATCCTGGCCCAGTTCGTCCGCGATTTCTCGTTCGAGAACCCGCTGGCCCCCGACAGCCTGCGCGCCGGCGCCGCCCAGCCCGCCATCGACATGGGCGTCGAGATGAACGCCCGCGGTCGTCCCGACGGCCTGTTCGAAGTGGACCTGAAGCTCTCGGCCCGCGCTCTGCGCGACGAGCAAGCCGTGTTCCACGTCGAAGTGGTCTATGGCGGCCTGTTCCACATCGCCGGCGTCTCCGAGGAAGACCTGGAGCCGGTGCTGCTGATCGAGTGCCCGCGCTTCCTGTTCCCCTACGCCCGTCGCCTGATCTCGGACGTGACGGCCGAGGGCGGCTTCCCGCCGTTCCTGATCGACCCGATCGACTTCGCCGGCGTCTACGCCGCGCGCAAGGCCCAGGCCGAAGGCCAGCAGGTCGGCAACGCGTAAGCGTTTGGCGTCAGAATTTTGGAAGAGGGGCTCGCCGAGAGGCTGAGCCCCTTTTTCTTTGCCCAAAATCTCGCGTGTCATCCCGGGTCGACGCCGCCGCCCGGGATGACACGGATTTTGCTGGCTTATCGGCTTACGGCTGCAGCCGATAGCCGCCCATCTCGGTGATCAGGATCCGCGCGACGGCCGGATCGGGCTCGATCTTCTGGCGCAGGCGGTAGACGTGGGTCTCCAGCGTGTGGGTCGTGACCCCGGCGTTGTAGCCCCAGACCTCGGTCAGCAGCTCCTCGCGCGACACCGGCTTGGAGCCGGCGCGATAGAGGTACTTGAGGATGTTGGTTTCCTTCTCGGTCAGCCGCACCTTCTTCTGCTTTTCGTCGACCAGCAGCTTGGCCGAGGGGCGGAATTCGTACGGACCGATGCGGAACAGCGCGTCTTCCGAGGCCTCATAGCTGCGCAGCTGGGCGCGGATGCGGGCCAGCAGCACGCCGAAGCGGAAGGGCTTGGTGACATAGTCGTTGGCGCCGGACTCCAGGCCCAGGATCGTGTCGCTGTCGCTGGCGGCGGCCGTCAGCATGATCACCGGCGCGGTGACGCCGTTCTTGCGCATCAGGCGGCAGGCCTCGCGGCCGTCCATGTCGGGGAGGTCGACGTCCAGAAGGATCAGGTCAGGCTTGATCTCGCGCGCCATCCGCACGCCCTCGCCGGCGCTGGCGGCCTCGTTGACCGCGAACTCCTCGTGCAGGGCCAGCTGCTCGGCCAGGGCGCCGCGCAGGTCGTCGTCGTCGTCGATCAGCAGAAGAGTCTTGCGTTGCGCCATAAGGGGAAACATGCACCGCTGCGGCCCTCGGGGACAACCCCGGGCGAGGCCTTAAGTCCGGGAGTCGACGTCTCCATGCTGTTCCGCGCTCACGCCGATGGTCGTTTCGAACTGGATGGCAAGGTCCTGCGCTGCGCGATCGGCAAGGCCGGCGCGATCTCGGCGAAAGATAAGCGCGAGGGCGACGGCAAGAGCCCTGTCGGCGTCTGGGCCATTCGTGAAGTCTGGTATCGGCCGGACGTCTATACGCAGGGCCCCACGACCGCCCTGCCCGTCCGCGCGACGCGGCCCGAGGACGGCTGGTGCGACGCCCCGGGCGACCCGAACTATAATAGGCCTGTGAGACTGCCCTATCCGGCCAGCGCCGAGCGCATGTGGCGCGACGACGCCGTCTACGACCTGGTGGTGATCCTGGGCCACAACGACGATCCGCCGGTTCCCGGCATGGGCTCGGCCATCTTCATGCACCTGGCGCGCGAGGGTTATCCCGGCACCGAGGGCTGCGTGGCCCTGGCGCGGGCGGACCTGGAGGCGGTGCTGGCGGTGGCCAAGCCGGGCGATGCGGTGGAGATCGTGGGCTAAAGGCGACCTATCGATCGCCTTTGCCTTTCCCGTCGATCAGAACGGCCTGCTGCCAACGTCCCGGCGCCTTGTCGGTGCGATGGATGCAGCCCGCCCAGCAACAGGGCCGCTTCTTGCCCTCCAACAGTTCCTCCAGGGTTCGCTGGATTCGGCGCTGGCGTGTTGCGGCTTGTTTGGCGTCATCGACCCAGCAAATGAACTCGTTTCGCCCGAGCGGCGTCAGGCCAGCCCACAGCTCAAGGACCTTCTGATCCGACCGCACCGCTGTCTGGAGATCTTCAGCGGCTTCGTGGACAGTCCCCTGAGGAAAGGCGTTCATCACGAAATCTCCCTGCGGCGACACGCTAGCCTAGCGTCATTTTGGCTTTTCGGGAGGGGGAACCCTAGCGCCCCGATCCCCGCACCCCAAAGAGGGCCGAGCCCACCCGCACCGACGTCGCCCCCTCGGCGATGGCGATCTCGAAGTCGTCGCTCATGCCCATCGACAGCCTTTCAACGCCGTTGCGCGCGGCGATCGCGCGCAGCGCCGCGAAATGCGGCGCGGGATCAGCGTCGAAGGGGGGAATGCACATCAGCCCCTCGACCGCCAGGTCATAGGTCTGGCGACAGGCGGCGATGAAGGCGTCGGCCTCGCCCGGCGCGATCCCGGCCTTCTGCGGCTCCTCGCCGGTATTGACCTGGACATAGAGGCGCGGGGCCTTGCCGGCGCGCTGGATTTCCTCGGCCAGCACCCGAGCCAGCTTCTCGCGGTCGACCGTCTCGATCACGTCAAAGAAGGCCACGGCCTCGCGCGCCTTGTTGGTCTGCAAGGGGCCGATCAGGCGCAGCTCCAGGCCCTCGCGACGCTCCCCCCAGCGCTCCATGGCCTCCTGGACGCGGTTTTCGCCGAACACTTTCTGTCCCGCCTCCAGCACGGGCGCGATATGCTCCCAGGGCTGGGTCTTGGACACCGCCACCAGCGTGACCGAGCCCGGCGCCCGCCCGGCGCGGGCCTCGGCGGCGGCGATGCGGCTCTGGATGTCGGCGAGGTTGGGTGACATGGACGGAATGGCCTTGCGAGGCGATGGCGAACGGGACGTCCTGTCTAGGACGGCGGCGGGCTTTCCGCCAAGGACCGTGCGCGGCCGCGTCCTGCCGAACCTGCTGTTCTTCACCGATCCCGCCCGCGTCGCCGCGCCGGAGGCGGTCGCCGAGCGTCTGCCGGCCGGCGCGGGGATCGTCTTTCGGGCCTTCGGGGCCGAGGACGCCGTCGAGCAGGGCCGCCGCCTACGCGCCATCGCCGACGCGCGGGGACTTCTGCTGCTGGTCGGCGCTCATCCAGGCCTGGCCGAGGGCGTTCGGGCGGACGGCCTGCACATGCCCGAACGCCTGGCCGGCGAAATCCCGAAGCTGCGGGCCGAACACAGCCGCTATCTCATCACCGTCGCCGCGCATGACCTCGCGGCCGTTCGGGCCGCCGAGCGGGCGGGGGCGGACGCCGTGGTCGTCTCGCCCATCTTTCCCAGCAACAGCCCGTCAGCCGGACAGCCCTTGGGCGTCGAGGGCTTGAAGGAAATGGTCGAGGCGACGCCCCTGCCCGTCTACGCGCTGGGCGGCGTGCGCGCGGCCACGGTCGGCCAGCTCGCGGGCAGCGGGATCGTCGGGATCGCGGCGGTCGAAGCCCTCGCGGGCTAGACCCGTTTAGAACTTGAAGGCGGTCTCGAGGCGGACGCGCGGGGCGGCCTCGGGCTGCTGGGCCTTGCGAGCGGCCAGGGCGGGGTTGGATTCACCCAGGCTGACAGCGCCGCCGACGCGGATCGACGGCGTGACCTTGAAGTAGGCGCCGGCCTGAACGTCCTGCATCTGCATTTCGCGGCTGGAAGGCTGGTCAAGGTCCAGCTTCAGGCCCCAGCGGCCCTTCTTGGCGTCCCAACGCAGGGTGCGCTTGTCATCCTGCGGGTATTGGACGCCGGCGGCGGCGCTGGTGAAGTCATTCTTGGCGCTGAAATCAGGGGCGACCGCGTGCGGCTTGGCCTGGGCGAACGCCATCGACGCCGATCCCGTCAGGATCAGCGCGGCAGTCCCCGCCAGGAAGAAACGCTTCGCGACCATCGCTACTTGCCGCCTGTACTCAGTTGTCCCCGCCCCTCCATATAGGAAGGGCCCCTTTGAATTTCGATTAAAGGCTTGGCCGAAACGCGGTCAACCGGCCTTTGGTCGCACTTACGGCCGTATTGTACGATTCAATCGACTCGTGTGGCGGCGAGGTCACGCGATTCCTGTTTTGAGGCGGCGCGGCCATGCTATAGACCGGCTCCCGGCCGCGGGGGCGCGCCAGGAGTGCGCAAGTCGCGCCGGCGAGACATTGGAGCGAGGTACTATGGCGTTTGAGCGTGGGTCTGTGATGCGCGGCGTCGCCGCGGGCGTCCTGGCTCTGTCGATGCTGGGCGTGTCGGCCTGCAGCAGCAACAAGCCCCCGAAGACGTTCTCGACACAAAGCGACGAACCCGGCCTGAACCCGTTCAAGCGCTTCGGCGGCGGGAACAAGGGTCCGGCGAGCGAAGGCTCGATCGGCGTGAACGGCTATCTGTGGCGCGCCAGCCTCGACACCCTGGCCTTCATGCCGCTGGCCTCGGCCGATCCGTACGGCGGCGTGATCATCACCGACTGGTACGTGAACCCGGAAACTCCGGCCGAGCGCTTCAAGGCGACGGTCTACATCCTGGACACCCGCCTGCGCGCCGACGGCCTGAACGTCACGGTGTTCAAGCAGTCCAAGGACGTGAACGGCAACTGGATCGACGCGCCGGTCTCCGACCAGACCGCCACCGACATCGAGAACGCGATCCTGACCCGCGCGCGTCAGCTTCGACTTTCGAACATCAAGGGCTAAGGCCCGGCGGGGCCCTCTTCCCGGCGAAGAGGGCTCCGAGTTCCCATATTCCTGCGCGCTCCGGCCGCGAAACCGCATAGTCTTGTCGCGGAGTCGCCTTCGGGGCGCGTTCCTGCATCCAAGACCTGGTTTCCGATGGCCCGCTACAATCCCAAAGACACCGAGCCTAAGTGGCGTGAAGCCTGGGCGAAGGCCGACGTCTTCAAGACCGGCGAGATCAACGACGGCCGTCCGAAATACTACGTGCTCGAGATGTTCCCGTACCCGTCGGGCCGCATCCACATGGGCCACGTGCGCAACTACGCCATGGGCGACGTGGTGGCCCGCTACAAGCGCGCCCAGGGCTTCAACGTCCTGCACCCGATGGGCTGGGACGCGTTCGGCATGCCGGCCGAGAACGCGGCCATGGAGCGCGGCGTCCACCCCAAGGGCTGGACCTACGACAACATCGCCGCCATGCGCGAGCAGCTGAAGTCGCTGGGCATCTCGGTCGACTGGTCGCGCGAGTTCGCCACCTGCGACCCGGAATACTACGGCAAGCAGCAGGCCTGGTTCCTGCGCCTGCTGAAGCGCGGCCTGGTCTATCGCAAGGAAGCCTCGGTCAACTGGGACCCGGTCGACATGACCGTCCTGGCCAACGAGCAGGTCATCGACGGCAAGGGCTGGCGCTCGGGCGCGACGGTCGAGAAGCGCAAGCTGACCCAGTGGTTCCTGCGGATCACCGACTACGCCGACGCCCTGATCGACGGCCTGAAGACCCTGGACCGCTGGCCCGACAAGGTTCGCCTGATGCAGGAGAACTGGATCGGCCGCTCCAAGGGCCTGCGCTTCAAGTTCCAGTTCGACGGCGAGGCGCCCGACGGCCTGGCCGAGGGGCTGGAGGTCTACACCACCCGTCCCGACACGCTGTTCGGCGCCAGCTTCGTCGGCATCGCGCCCGAGCACCCGCTGGCCGAGCAGCTGGCGGTCGAGAACCCGCGGATCCAGTCGTTCATCGCCGAATGCCGCAAGGGCGGCACCTCGGAAGCCGAGATCGAGAGCGCCGAGAAGCTGGGCTACGACACCGGCCTGCGGGTCAAGCACCCGCTGGACCCGTCGATCACCCTGCCCGTCTGGATCGCCAACTTCATCCTGATGGACTACGGCACGGGCGCGATCTTCGCCTGCCCGGCCCACGACCAGCGCGACCTGGACTTCGCCCGCAAGTACGACCTGCCGGTCAAGCCGGTGGTGCTGCCCAACGGCGAGGACCCGGCGACCTTCCAGGTCGGCAAGGAGGCCTATGTCGGCCCCGGCAAGATCTTCAACTCCCAGTTCCTGGACGGCATGGACGTCGAGACCGCCAAGGCCGAGGCCGTGGCGCGCATCGAGGCCGCCGGCCAGGGCCAGGGCGCGACCGTCTATCGCCTGCGCGACTGGGGCGTCTCGCGCCAACGCTACTGGGGCTGCCCGATCCCGGTGATCCACTGCGAGACCTGCGGCGTCGTCCCCGTGCCGGAAGACCAGCTGCCGGTCGCCCTGCCCGACGATGTCACCTTCGACAAGCCCGGCAACCCGCTGCTGCGTCATCCGACCTGGCGTCACACGACCTGCCCGTCCTGCGGCGGCAAGGCCGAGCGCGAGACCGACACGCTGGACACCTTCATCGACAGCAGCTGGTACTTCGCCCGCTTCGCCGACACGAAAGCCGCCGAGCCGGTCGGCAAGGCCGCGGCGGACTACTGGCTGCCCGTCGACCAGTATATCGGCGGCGTCGAGCACGCGATCCTGCACCTGCTGTACGCTCGCTTCATCACCCGCGCCCTGAAGGACGAGGGCCTGGTGTCGGTCGAGGAGCCGTTCGCGGGCCTGTTCACCCAAGGCATGGTCACCCACGAGGCCTACAAGAACGAGGCCGGCGAGTGGGTCGAGCCCTCGGACGTGGTGATCAAGGTCGAAGGCAATAGCCGCTCGGCCACGCATGCCAAGACCGGCGCGCCAATCATCATCGGCGACATCGAGAAGATGTCGAAGTCGAAGAAGAACGTCGTCGCCCCCGAGGACATCTTCGAGGCCTACGGCGTCGATAGCGCCCGCCTGTTCGTAATGTCCGACAGCCCGCCCGAGCGGGACGTCCAGTGGACGAACTCGGGCGTCGAGGGCAGCTGGCGCTTCACGCACCGCCTGTGGAACGAGTTCGACAGCCAACCGGCCGGCGACTTCGCCCACGACGACAGCGACGAGGCCGCCCTGGCCCTGCGCAAAGCGGCCCACAAGCTGATCGGCTTCGTCACCGACAGCATCGAGGGCTTCCGCTTCAACAGCGGCGTGGCGCGCCTGTACGAGTTCCTGAACGCTCTGAAGGCGGCTCCCGCCGAAGGCGCTTCGGAGGCCGTCCTGGCGGCCCGCGCCGAGGCCCTGAACATCCTGGCCCGCCTGGTCGCCCCGTTCACCCCGCACCTGGCCGAGGAGGCCTGGGCCCGCATCGGCGGCGAGGGCATGGTCGTCAACGCCCCCTGGCCCAAGGCCGACCCGGCCCTGGCCGCGGACGACGAGCGTGTCCTGCCGATCCAGATCAACGGCAAGCGTCGCGGCGAGGTGAAGGTCAAGGCCGGCGCGGCCGAGGACGAGGTCCAGAAAATCGCACTGGCGGATCCCAACGTCATGGCCCACCTTGAGGGCCTGACGGTTCGCAAGGTGATCGTCGTGAAGGACCGCATCGTCAACATCGTGGCCAACTGAGACCGATGAAACGCTTCCTGCTGATCGGCGCCCTTAGAACATCGCTTCTGGCGCTCTCGGGCCTTGGCATGTCGGCCTGCGGCTTCACGCCCCTTTACGCCCGACCGGGCGTCGAGAGCGGCCTCTCGGGCATCGAGACCATCGCGGCCGAGGGACGCGGCGGCTATCTGCTGCGCGAGCAGCTGGACGACGCTCTGGCCCACCGCCAAGGGACGCCGGCCGCCTATAAGCTGGCCTTCGGCGTCAACGAGACGCGTTTCGCCCGCGGCGTTCGCCTCGACAACGTCGCCAACCGCTACGAGCTGCGCATGAGCGTCACCTGGCGCCTGCTGGACGCCAAGACGGGCGCCGAGGTCCACAAGGGCTATACCGAGGTCTCGGTGACCTACGACTCCGCCGACCAGCCCTACGCGGCCATCGCGGCCCAGCAGGACGGCCAGGAACGCGCGGCGACCGAGGCGGCCCGCAAGATCCAGCTGGACCTCGCCACCTGGCTGGCGGGCAAGAAGCCGGCTTAAAGATGATCCTCTCCAAGCGTCCGGACGTCGAACGCTTCCTGAAGGAGCCGACCCCGGACATCCGGGCCGTGGTCATCTACGGCAAGGACCGGGGCGTCGTGCGCGACCGCGCCAACGCCCTGGCCAAGCGCGTGGTCGAGCGCCCGGACGACCCCTTCGACACCGCCCAGCTGACCGAAAGCGACGTCGAGGCCGATCCGGCCAAGCTGGAAGACGAGCTCTCGGCGATGTCGCTGATGGGCGGCCGCCGCCTGGTGCGCCTGCGCCTGAACGGCGAGAAGGCCGGTCCGGACAAGGCCGCCGCCGAGGCGGTCACCCGCCACGTCGGGGGCCATCTCAATCCCGACGCCTTCTTCCTGATCGAGGCCGGGGCGCTGGGCCGGGATTCCCAGCTCCGCAAGGTCGGCGAGAAGGCCAATGGCTGCGCCGTCATCCCCTGCTACGAGGACGAAGCCGGGGATCTGGCCCGCCTGACCCGCGACACGCTCGCCAATGACAAGGTCAGCCTCAATAGCGAGGCCCTGGACCTCTTCGTCTCGCGCCTACCCAAGGAGCGCGGCGTCGCCCGCGCCGAGATCGAGCGGCTGGCGCTGTATCTCGGCCCCGGCAGCGGCATTAACGCGACCGCCGCGGATCTCACCGACTTCCTGGGCGTCGAGCCCGAGGCCTCGCTGAGCGACGCCGCCGCCGACGCTTTCGGGGGCAAGGTTGGCGCGGCCCAGGCGGCCCTGCGCCGCGCCGCCGCCGAGGGCGAAGGCGGTCCGGCCGCTGTTCGGGCCATGAGCTATTATCTGGGCCGCCTGCGGCGCGTCCTGACCCTGCACAAGAACGGCGTCGACCTGCAGGCCGCCGCCAAGGCCGCCGGCGTCTTCTGGAAGCAGGAGCGTGAGTTTCTGCGCCAAGCCCGCGCCTGGAACCTGGAAGCGATCCTCGAGGTCCAGGGCGAGGTGCTGAACGCCGACCGCGCCTGCAAGACCTCTGGCTCGCCGGATCAGCTGATCGCCGAACGCCTGGCCCTCGGCATCGCCGGGCGGGCGCGGCGGTTGGGGCTGTAGAGGGCGCCCGGCCCTTCCCGCGACAAATTAAGCCCGCCTTCCTGGGCCTTGTGCCCAGGACCCATGGTTCGCCTGCTCGAACTTGAGGGGACGCACAGCCACGATGGCGGCGCGCACTGCTTATGCGCCTCGCGAACGGACGCATGGGTCCTGGGCACAAGGCCCAGGAAGGCGGTTCTGGTGGGTTGGCGTGCAAGGCAGCGAAAATCACCCTAAAACACCCCGTTTGCGGCGCTGTGGACGCTTTTCAAGAAAGCCTTACGCCACAAGCCCTTGCGGCCGAAATCGCTGTGTACCGCCCTCGCCTCACGAAAACGGCGCCTCCCCGAGTACGGAGAGGCGCCGCTTTGTGCGCGACAGAGGCGATTTTAGAAGCGCCTTTTGGAGCCCCAAAACCGCTCATCCGCACGCTTTTAGGTGCGTTCGAACGGATCGGAGATCAGACCCCGCGGGTCAGGCGATTGCACAGGTCGTCGAGCTGCTCGAGCGTCGCGTAGCTGATGGTCAGCGACCCGGCGCCGCCGCGATGGTCGATGGTGACGTCGAGGCCCAGCACCGACGAAAGGTCGGCTTCCAGCGCCTGAGTGTCGGTGTCCTTGACCTTGGGCGGGCGGCCGCCCTTGTTCTTGGCCGAGGGCGCGGTCGGGGCCTTGCGGGCCAGGGCCTCGGTCTCGCGGACCGACAGACCGCCGGCGATGATCTGCTTGGCCAGGCCGACGGGATCGGCGGCCGCGGCGATGGCGCGGGCGTGACCGGCCGACAGCTCGCCGCTGACCAGGTATGACTGGACCTCCTCCGGTAGGGCCAGCAGGCGCAGGGTGTTGGCCACATGGCTGCGGCTCTTGCCGATCGTCTGGGCGATGGCGTCCTGCGTCCGTTCAAACTTCTCCATAAGCACTTTGTACGAAAGCGCTTCTTCGAGGATGTTCAGGTCGGCGCGCTGGACGTTCTCGATGATGCCGATCTCCAGCACCGCCAGGTCGTCCAGCTCGCGCACCATGATCGGCACGCTGCGCAGGCCCGCGCGCTGGGCCGCGCGCCAGCGGCGCTCGCCGGCGACGATCTGGAATTCGCCGGGAACGCCGGGGAACGGCCGCACCAGGATCGGCTGCAGGACGCCCTTCTCGCGGATCGAGTTGGAAAGGTCTTCGAGGTCCTCCTCGCGGAAGGTCCGGCGCGGCTGGTCGGGATTGCGTTTCAGCAGCTCGATCGGCGCTTCCCGCGACCCCGCGGACTGATCGCCCGGCGCCTGAGCCGGCGCGGCCTCGACCTCGCCCAACAGGGCGGACAGACCGCGTCCCAGTCCCCGACGACCCTCGGCCATACCCGGCTCTCCCACCACGGCGGACTCCATCACTATCTCAGTCAAGCTTCGGTTCTAGTTTAAAAGGTCGGGTCGAACAGTCTCAGGCGGCCTTGGCCTGGCGGTCGCGTTCGCGGCTGATCACCTCGCGGGCCAGCTTCAAGTAAGCCTGGCTGCCCGCGCACTTCAGATCGTACAGCAGCACCGGCTTGCCGAACGACGGGGCCTCGGAGACGCGGACATTGCGCGGGATCACCGCGTCATAAACCTTGTCGCCGAAGTGGGCGCGGACGTCGTGGGCCACCTGCTCCGACAGGCTGTTGCGACGGTCGTACATGGTCAACACCACGCCCTGGATCTCCAGGTGCGGGTTCAGGCTGCCGCGCACGCGCTCGATCGTCCGCATCAGCTGGGTCAGGCCTTCCAGGGCGAAGAACTCGCACTGCAGCGGCACGAACACCGCGTCGGCGGCGGTCATGGCGTTGACCGTCAGGACGTTCAGCGACGGCGGGCAGTCGATCAGCACATAGGTGTAGGGGCCATTGGCGCGGATGGCTTCCAGGGCGTCGCGCAGGCGGTATGACCGACGCGCGGTCTGACCGAGTTCAATTTCAATACCGGACAGGTCGGCGTCGGCCGGTATGACGTCGAGGCCCGGCAGCTCGGTCTTCACCGCGGCGTCCACCACCGGCGACTCGCCCATCAGCACGTCATAGAGCGTGGTCCGGCGCTGGGTGCGGCCGATGCCCAGGCCCGTAGAGCAATTGCCCTGCGGATCGGCGTCGATCAGCAGGACCCGCTCGCCGCAGGCCGCCAGGGCGGTGCCCAGGTTGATCGCGGTCGTGGTCTTGCCCACGCCGCCTTTCTGGTTCGCGATCGCCAGGACGCGCAGAGGATTAGCGGACACGTGACAGCCCCTTCACTTGAACGATCCGACCGCGAGGGTCGCTTTGGCTAGGTCGCAGTTCGGCGTCGAACTTCCAAGCCTTGGCGGCCTCGGAAAGCTCGGTCGCGACATCCTGTCCTTTCAGGAACAGGCCGGTCGCGCCGCCGCGCAGATAGGGTTCGGCGAAGCCCAGCAGCTTGGTCATCGGGGCGCAGGCGCGCGCCGTCACGATATCGACCCTCAGCTTCAGGTCTTCGGCCCGGGCGTTGTGGATCTGGACCGGCAGGTCGAGATCCTTGGCGACCACCTCCAGGAAGCGGCAGCGCTTGGCCATCGACTCGACCAGATGGACCTTCGCGCCAGCCCTACCCTTCAGCAGTATGGCCAGAACGACCCCGGGCAGACCGGCGCCGGCGCCCAGATCCGCCCACGTGGAAACCTCCGGCGGCGCCAGATCGAGCAGCTGGGAGCTGTCGAGGGCGTGCCGGGTCCAATAGGTGGCGATGGTCAACGGGCCAACGAGGTTCATGACCTCGTTCCATTCCGCCAACAGCTCTTGAAAGCGGGCCAGATCGGCGATCTGGGCGTCGCTAGCGCCGGTCAGGGCTTGGTAGCCCGCCGCGTCCAGGACCGGCGGTTCTGCAAGGAGGGCGTCAGGCTGCACGGGTGCGCCGCACGTGGGCCAGCAGCGCCGTCAGCGCTCCTGGCGTCACGCCCTCGATGCGGGCCGCCTGGCCCAGGGTCAGCGGGCGAACGCGGGCCAGCTTCTCGCGGACCTCGTTCGACAAGCTGCCGATGTCGCCGTAGTCCAGATCGGCCGGCAGCCGCAGGTCTTCGTCCTTGCGCAGCGACTCGGCGTCGGCGCGCTGGCGGTCGAGGTAGCCGGCATAGGCCGCCTCGATCTCGATCTGCTCGCGGACGTCGGTGTTCCACGTGAAAACCTCGGGCCACACGCGGCCCAGGTCGTCGAGCGTCACGTCCGGATAGGCCAGCATGGCGAAGACATCGCGGCGGACGCCGTCGCTATTGACCTTGAAGCCGGCCTTCACCGCCTCATTGGGGGTCAGGCTGACCGAGCGGGCGAAGGTCCGAGCCGCTTCCAGCCGCGCCTTCTTCTCGGCCCAGGCCTTGGCGCGGCGTTCGCCGACGACGCCCAGGGCGATCCCGCGATCGGTCAGGCGTTGGTCGGCATTGTCGGCGCGCAGGCTCAGGCGGAACTCAGCCCGGCTGGTGAACATGCGATAGGGCTCAGTGACGCCACGGGTGACCAGGTCGTCGATCATCACGCCGATATAGGCCTCGTCCCGCGCGAAGACGGCGGGCTCCCGGCCCTGCTCGGCTAGGGCGGCGTTCAGGCCGGCGACCAAGCCCTGGGCTCCAGCTTCTTCGTAGCCGGTGGTGCCGTTGATCTGGCCAGCCAGATAGAGACCCGGCAGGCGCTTGGTCTCCAGCGTGGCGTAGAGTTCGCGCGGATCGACATAGTCGTATTCGATCGCGTAGCCGTAGCGCAGCACTTCCACGGTCTCGAGGCCGGGAATGGTGCGCAGGAACAAGAGCTGGGTCTCTTCCGAGACCGACGTGGAAATGCCGTTCGGATAGACCGTCGGATCGTCCAGGCCCTCGGGCTCCAGGAAGATCTGGTGGCTGGTCTTGTCGGCGAAGCGGACGACCTTGTCCTCGATCGACGGACAATAGCGGGGACCGACACCCGTGGCGCGGCCGCTATAGACCAGGGACTCGCCGATCCGCTCGGCGATGATCCGGTGGGTCTCTTCGGTGGTGAAGGTGACGCCGCAAGCGATCTGCGGCACGTCGATCTTGTCGTTCAGATACGAGAAGGGAACCGGCTCGTCGTCGGCGGCCTGACTGTCCAGGCGATCCCAGGCGATCGTGCGGCCGTCCAGTCGCGCAGGCGTGCCGGTCTTCAGGCGGCCCATCTGGAAGCCGAGACCATAGAGACGATCCGACAGACCGATAGCCGGCTGGTCGCCGACGCGGCCGGCGGGGATCCGCTCTTCGCCTCGGTGGATGACGCCCTTCAGGAAGGTGCCGGTGGTCAGGATCACACGGGGGGCGCGGTACGAGCGCCCTTCCCCGTCGATCGCGCCGGCGACCCGACCGTCCTCGACGATCAGGTCCTCGGCGGCGGCGGCGATGATGTCGAGGTTTCCCGTGGAAAACAGCTCGGCCTGCATCGCCTCGCGATAGAGCTTGCGGTCGATCTGCGAACGCGGCCCGCGAACGGCGGGACCCTTGGAGCGGTTCAGCATCCGGAACTGGATGCCGGCCTTGTCGGCCATACGGCCCATGACGCCGTCCAGGGCGTCGATCTCACGGACCAAATGCCCCTTGCCCAGGCCGCCAATGGCCGGGTTGCACGACATCTCCCCGATGGTTTCCAGCTTGTGGGTCAGCAGCAGGGTGCGCGCGCCCGTGCGCGCGGAAGCGGCCGCCGCTTCACAGCCGGCGTGGCCGCCGCCGATGACAATGACATCCCAGGACTTGGACAAGACGCTCGCCTCAATGCGAACGCCCCCGGGACAAGCGGGGGCGCTGGACTCGACATATACGCCAATCAGCCGAGAGGGTCGATCCGAGTCGACGGCGTTTCACGTGAAACACCCCCTCAGCAGCTGTGGGCGCGCTGTGGACAATATGGGGAGGGTTTCACGTGAAACATCACTTGCCGATGCAGAAGGTCGAAAAGACGCGCCCGAGGACATCCTCGGGGTCGACGCGTCCCGTGATCTTTTCAAGCGCCCGCGCGGCGAGACGGACATCCTCGGCCGCCAGCTCAACCTCCAGGCCGATATCCGAGAGCGCTCGGGCCAGATAGCTCCGGGCTTCCGTCAGACGCTCGGCGTGGCGAAGCCGGGTGGCGGCAGGGAATTCCGCGCCGGAAAGGGCATCGGCCACGTGAGACGCCAGGTCGTCGCGCAGCGCGGAGACAGCGCCCTCCGAACGGGCGGAGAGCGGATGGACGACAAGCCCCTCCCCCGACCATCGCGCCTGGGCGGCGGAAAGCGCCCGCGCGTCGGCGATGTCGGCCTTGTTGAGGACCAGCCAATCTCCTGGACGAACCGTCGCCTCCAGGGCCTCGACCTGTTCCACGTGAAACCCATCGACGACCCAGAGACGCAGATCGGCCTCCTCGGCCCAGCGCCGCGCCCGGCGGACGCCCTCGGCCTCGATCGCATCTTCTGTTTCGCGTAGCCCGGCGGTGTCGGCGACCAGCACCCGGTATCCGCCAAGGACCAACGGAACCTCGATCACGTCTCGCGTGGTTCCCGGCGTGTCGGTCACGATCGCCGCGTCGCGCTCGACCAGGCCGTTCAGCAGCGTGCTCTTGCCGGCGTTCGGCGCGCCGACCAAGGCGATGCGATAGCCATCGCGGACCCGCCGTCCGCGGGAAACATCGGCCAGGGCCGCGTCCAGCTCATCGGCCAAGATGCGCAGCCCGGGTCGGGCGCGCTCGGCGACCTCCTCGGGCAGATCCTCGTCGGGGAAGTCGACCGCTGCTTCCAGCATGGCCAGCGACTGCACCAACAGGTCACGCCAGCGGTCATAGCGCTGGCTGAGCGCACCGCCGACCTGGCCCAGGGCCTGTCGTCGCTGCGCTTCGGTCTCGGCGTCGATCAGGTCGGCCACGCCCTCGGCCTGGGCAAGGTCGAGCTTTCCGTTCTCGAAGGCGCGGCGGGTGAACTCGCCCGGTTCGGCCAGGCGGAGGCCCAGGTCGCTCAAGGCGGAGAGCAAGGCCTCGACCACGGCCCGTCCGCCGTGCACGTGGAACTCGGCGCTGTCTTCCCCGGTATAGCTGGCCGGACCCTCGAACCGCAGGACCAGGGCCTCGTCCAGCTCCGCCCCGTCATGCCGCAGCTTGCGCAGCGCGGCTAGGCGCGGCGAGGGCGCCCTGCCCGCCAGAGCCTCGACCGTCCGTAAAGTGCCGGGGCCGGAAATACGCACGACGGCCACCGCCGCCCGCCCGGCCGCCGTGGCCAGGGCGAAGATCGTATCAGCCATGATCAGTCCGGCTTGCCGACCGCGGCGTTGGCGGCGGCGGTCATCAACTTGCGAAAGCTCTCCTGGGCGCCGGTCCCGAACGCCATCCAGTTCTTCAGCAGCTCCTCGGGCGCCAGCATGGCCATGTTGGCGTCCATGCGGGCCTGCATCTCCTTGACCAGATGGTCGTTCAAACCACTGACATCCGGCAGGCCTAGAAAGGCTCGCGCTTCGACCGGCGTGCAGTCGATCTCGATCGTCATCTTCATCGCAAAAGTTCCCTTCGGTCAGGGCACGATATTGTTATGGGCCTCGCCCGTCGGCGCAGGTTAGAGCGCTTTGGTCGAAAGTCACATTCGTCCCGCAAGGGACCTGCACGACGGAGAGCCCCGATGAGCGAGACCCTCACCATCACCACGCCCGACGGCGAATTCAGCGCCTATGTCGCGCGCCCGAAGGCCGCCTCGGCGCCGGCCATCGTCGTCATCCAGGAAATCTTCGGCGTCAACAAGGTCATGCGCGATATCTGCGATGGCCTGGCCAGCCAAGGCTATGTCGCCATCTGCCCCGACCTCTTCTGGCGGATCGAGCCGGGCATCGACATCACCGATCAGTCGGAAGCCGAATGGAAGAAGGCCTTCGAGCTGTTCAACGCCTTCGACGTCGACGCCGGCGTCAACGATATCGCCGCGACCATCACCGCCGCCCGCAAGCTCGATGGCGTCAACGGCAAGGTCGGCGCGGTCGGTTACTGCCTGGGCGGCCTGCTGGCCTTCCTGACGGCGACGCGCACCGACGTCGACGCCTCGGTCTCGTACTACGGCGTCGGTCTGGAGAAGCATGTCGGCGAGGCCGAGAAATTGGCCCACCCGCTGCTGATGCACATCGCCGAGAAGGACCAGTTCGTCCCGCCCGAGGCTCAGCAGGTCATCCTGCAGGCGCTGAAGGATCACCCGCAGATCGAGCTGCACACCTATGCCGGCCGCGACCACGCCTTCGCCCGGGAGGGCGGCGCGCACTATGACGCCGCCGACGCGGCCAAGGCCAATGGCCGCAGCCTGACCTTCTTCCAGAAGGCGCTGGCCTGATGCTGGCCATCCAGTTCTCCCGCACGGGAGGGCCGGAGGTTCTGGAGGCGGTCGAGGTGGAGGTCCCCTCGCCCGCCGCCGGCCAGATCCTGGTCCGCCACGCGGCCGTCGGCTTGAACTATATCGACACCTACCACCGCTCGGGCCTCTATCCGGTGAAGCTACCGAGCGGCATCGGCCTTGAGGCAGCGGGGATGGTCGAGGCAATCGGCGAGGGCGTCACGCGGTTCAAGGTCGGCGACCGCGTGGCCTACAACGGGACCCTGGGCGCCTATGCCGAGGCGGCGGTCGTCCCGGCCGATCGCGCGGTGAAGGTCCCGGACGGGGTTAGCCTGGAGACGGCGGCCGCCGCCTTGCTCAAGGGCATGACGGCGGAGTTCTTGGTCCGGCGATGTTTCCACGTGAAACACGGCGACACCGTTTTGGTCCACGCGGCCGCCGGCGGTGTCGGCCAGATCCTGGTCCAGTGGTGCAAGAGCCTGGGCGCGACGGTGATCGCCACGGTCGGCTCCGAGTCCAAGGCCGCGATCGTCCGCGACCTCGGCGTGGATCACGTGATCGACTACAGCCACGAGGATGTCGCCGCCAAGGTCGCCGAGCTGACCGGCGGCCAGGGCGTCGCCGTCGTCTATGACGGCGTCGGCAAGGACACCTGGGCCGCCAGCCTGAAAAGCCTGGCGCGTCGTGGCGTGATGGTCACCTTCGGCAACGCCTCGGGTCCGGTCCCGCCGTTCGCGCCGCTGGAGCTGGGATCGAAATCGCTGTTCGTCACCCGCCCTCGCCTGTTCGACTACATCGCCACGACCGAGGAACTGGACGAGAGCGCCCAGGCGCTATTCGCGGTGCTCGGCTCGGGCGCGGTCAAGATCGACATCGGCCAGACCTTCCCGCTCGCCGAAGCGCGGGCGGCGCATGAGGCGCTGGAGGGTCGGCGGACGACGGGCGCGACGTTGCTTTTGCCGTAGGATAGATGCTCCCCCGCGTTGCGGGGGAGCTGTCGCGGAGCGACTGAGGGGGCCAGTGCTGCTCAGGCCGAGCTTGCCCCCTCCGGCCCTCTGGGCCACCTCCCCCGCATTGCGGGGGAGGATCTCTTGAGACAGCAAAAAAGGCCCCGGATCGCTCCGGGGCCTTTCTCGTATCCGACTGAGTCTGGCTGGACTCAGGTGTTCATCGACTGGAAGAAGTCGCCGTTCGTCTTCGACTGGCGCAGCTTGTCGAGCAGGAACTCGATCGCGTCCGAGGCGCCCATCGGGTTGAGGATGCGGCGCAGGACGTAGGTCTTCTGCAGCTGGTCGCGCGGCGTGATGAGCTCTTCCTTCCGGGTGCCCGACTTGAGCACGTCGATGGCCGGGAAGATGCGCTTGTCGGCCACCTTGCGGTCCAGAACGATTTCCGAGTTACCGGTGCCCTTGAACTCTTCGAAGATGACTTCATCCATGCGGCTGCCGGTGTCGATCAGGGCCGTGGCGATGATCGACAGCGAACCGCCCTCTTCCACATTACGCGCGGCGCCGAAGAAACGCTTCGGACGCTGCAGGGCGTTGGCGTCGACACCGCCGGTCAGCACCTTGCCCGACGACGGGACGGTGGTGTTGTAGGCGCGGCCCAGACGCGTGACCGAGTCCAGCAGGATGACGACGTCGCGCTTGTGCTCGACCAGGCGCTTGGCCTTTTCGATGACCATCTCGGCCACCTGGACGTGACGGGTCGCCGGCTCGTCAAAGGTCGAGGCGATGACCTCGCCCTTCACCGTGCGCTGCATGTCGGTGACTTCTTCCGGGCGCTCGTCGATCAAGAGGACGATCAGGTAGCACTCGGGGTGGTTGGTCTCGATCGACTTGGCGATGTTCTGCAGCATCACCGTCTTACCGACGCGCGGCGGGGCGACGATCAGGCAGCGCTGGCCCTTGCCCAGCGGGGCGACGATGTCGATCACTCGGCCCGAGCGATCCTTCACGGTCGGATCGGGCAGCTCCATGTTCAGGCGCTCTTCGGGATAGAGCGGCGTCAGGTTGTCGAAGTGCACCTTGTGGCGCACGTTCTCGGGGCTCTCGAAATTGATCTTCGAGACGCTGGTCAGGGCGAAGTAGCGCTCGCCTTCGCGCGGCGAGCGGATCGCGCCCTCGACGCTGTCGCCGGTGCGCAGGCCGTACTTCCGGATCTGCGAGGGCGAGACGTAGATGTCGTCCGGGCCCGGAAGATAGTTGGCTTCCGGCGAGCGCAGGAAGCCGAAGCCGTCCTGCAGCACTTCCATGGTGCCCGAGCCCGAGATCTCCACGCCTTCCTCGGCGAGGGTCTTCAGGATCGCGAACATCATGTCCTGCTTTCGCATGGAGTTGGCGTTCTCGACCTCGAAGGTCTCGGCGAACGCCAGCAGGTCGGCCGGGGATTTCTCCTTCAGCTCCTGCAGGGACATGGACTTCAGGCCCAGGGCCGCGACGGCCTCGGCGATGCCAGAGCCTTCGTCGTCGCCCTCGCCTTCCGCTTCGGCTTCGACCGAGGCTTCGGTGGCGACGTCGGCGGTGTCAGCGACGGTGTCTTCGATGGTCGCTTCTTCAGCGCCCGGGATTTGGTTTTCGGTTTCTTCGGTCATGACAAGACTCAAGGGTGGGCGCGGTCTCCACGACGGAGTCCGGCCGGTAGAACTTCATGGGTCACGCCCGGTAGGACCGGGACATGCGCGTCGATTGACGATGACGCGGATCGTTCGGGGGACGGACCTTGGAGCGGATCGCTCGCGGGGCGCGCCAGGACGGGCGCCAGTCCGTGAAAGGAGGCGGTTCACCGACAGCGAACCTATCGGCGATGCAAATCACGCGGCGGGCGGCGGGTCAAGCGCCGCGACCGGTCTAGTGGTTCAGGAACTTGGTCGTCACGGAGAGGACGATCACGATCGCCAGCACGAACGGGATCTCGTTGACCATCCGCCAGAACTTCTCCGAGCGGGGATATTCGCCCTTCTCGAACTTCTTGCGCGAGGCCGACAGAAAGCCGTGGAAGCCGTAGAGGCCAACCAGGGCGACCAGCTTGGTGGCCATCCAAGGCTCGAGGAGAAAGCTCCAGCCGCGGATCTGGCTGTCGGCGAGGATCAGGCCCAGGCCGAACAGCGCCGTGGCGATCGAGGCGGGATTGATGATCCCGCGCAGCAGGCGCCGCTCCATGACCACGAAGGTCTCGGCCATCTCCGAGCCGGGCGCCGCCTTGCTGTGATAGACGAACAGGCGCGGCAGGTAGAGCATCCCGGCCATGAAGGCGATGACCGACAGGATGTGAAGCCCGCGCACCAGGTTGAAGTGCGCCACCAGGAAATCCATCACGCGGCGGCTCCCTCTCGACGCGGGCACTTGGACCATTCGGCGCCGCAGCGCCAGCCGCAGGCCGGGGCCACCGAACCGGCGCGTTCAGCCAGGGCGTTCCGAACCGCGCCGGCCAGGCCGTCGATGAACTCGGGCGCGCCGCCCAGGGCCGGGACGCGGATGTACGGCGCGGCGCCGACCTCCTCAGCCAACTCGGCGTATTCGTGATCGAGCTCCACCAGGGTCTCAACGTGCTCGGAGACGAAGGCGATCGGGGTGATCATCACGCCCTTGCCCTCGGCGCCGGCGCGGCGGATCTCCTCGTCCGTCGAGGGACCGATCCACTTCAGCGGGCCGACCCGGCTCTGGTAGCAGACGGTCCAGTCAATCCCGGCCGGCAACTTGGCGGCGACGGCGGCGGCCGTGGCCTCGATCTGCTTCTGGTAGGGGTCGCCGGCCAGGATCACCTTCTCCGGCAGGCCGTGGGCTGAGAACAGCAGCCGGATGTTGGTCGGCGAACCGGCCTTCTCCCAGGTCTCGCGGATCATCCGGGCGTGGGCGTCGACGAGGCCGGCCTCGGTCGGATAGCAGCAGACCGTCGTCTCCGCGCCCGAGCCCTTGTAGGTCTTGCGCCAGGCCTTCAGCGACGAGCCGGTCGTGGTGGTCGAGAATTGCGGATAGAGCGGCAGCAGCACCACCTCGTCCGGCGCGAAGGCCGCGACCTGGCGCGCGGTCTCGCCGGTCAGCGGATGCCAGTAGCGCATGGCGATGAAGCACTTGGCCTCGACGCCGGGCAGAGCGACGGCCAGGGCCTTCTCGAGCGCCTCGGCCTGCTTCTTCGTCTCCGGCAGCAGCGGCGAGCCGCCGCCCATGATCGCGTAGTTGGCCTTGGCCGTCTTCTCGCGCGTGGTCGAGATCAGCGCGGCCAGCGGATAGCGGATCAGGGCGGGCGCGCCGATGATCGCCGGGTCGCGGAACAGGTTGAACAGGAATGGCCGCACGGCGCGCGGGCCATCGGGTCCGCCGAGATTGAACAGGACGACGGCGAGCTTCCTGCTCACTTGACCACCTTCTGTCCGGTCACCCGCTCCAGCACCGCCTCGACGTGCGCGATCGGCGTGTCCGGCAGGATCCCGTGCCCCAGGTTGAAGATATAGGGACCCTGGTTCCACTGTTCGAGCAGCTCGTCCACCCGCTTGAGCAGCGCGTCTCCGCCCGCCCGCAGCAGCAGCGGATCGAGCGCGCCCTGGATGGTCTTGGTCTTCTGGATCGATTGGCCGAGCTTGGCGCTGGCCTGGGTGTCGAGCGCGACGCCCTGCACCGGAACCTGGGCGGCGTAGCCCTCGACCAGGGCGCCGGCCCCGCGCGGGAAGCCGATGATCGGCACGGTGACGCCGCGGGCCCGCAGGCCCTCGACGATCTTCTTGTGCGGCTGGGTGACAAGACGATCGAACAGCGGCTCGGACAGGCCCTCGGCCCAGCTCTCGAACAGCTTCACGGCCTGGGCGCCGGCGTCCACCTGCATCGCCAGGTAATCGATGGTCGAATCGACCAGCACCTGGATCAGGGCGTCGGTCGTCTCGGGGTTCTGGTAGGCGAAGGTCCGCGCGCCGCTGCGATCGCTGGAGCCCTTCTCGATCATGTAGGTCGCCACGGTCCAGGGCGCGCCGGCGAAGCCGATCAGGGCCTTTGACGGATCGAGCGCCGAGCGAACCCGCGTCAGCGTCTCCCCGACGAGCGAGAGGGCCTTGCCCGCCTCGCCGGCCTTTTCGGCCATGGACTCGACCGAGGGCATGTCGCCGAGCTTCGGACCCTCGCCCGCCTCGAACCAGACCTTCTGGCCCAGGGCGCCGGGGATCAGCAGGATGTCGGCGAAGACGATCGCGGCGTCGAACGGGAACCGCCGCATCGGCTGCAGCGTGACCTCGGCGGCCTTCTCCGGATCGAAGCAGAAGCTGATGAAGTCGGGGGCCGTGGCGCGAACCGCCCGATACTCCGGCAGATACCGTCCCGCCTGCCGCATGAACCAGATGGGCGGATGGGCGTGCGATTGACCCGACAGCGCGGAGAGAAACTTCGGGGTCTGGCCGGGATTTTCGGAAGGCGACGTCATGGCTCGGGTTAAAGCCCGGCGCGGGCTTCGGCTCAAGCCCTCAGTCCCCTTAAGCCCTTTCTAACATATCTTAATAAGAAATTAGGTTTTGGAAGAGGGTGAGGGAGGGCAACTGCAAACCGTGGAAAACCCTGCGCGAAGGGCTGACTCCCACACCCGATCCGCCTTTGCCCACAAGGCCTCGCACATGTGCTTAACGCTCTGTTAATAATGTGGAAGGGTTTGCAGGGCCTTGAAGGTCTTAATGAAAACTTAATTAACGGCGGTGCGCGAAAGACCCCTCACGGGACTCTTCCCCCGACTTGGATAAGCGGGATTCAGACTTCGGGGGATGCGGGTCGGGCCTGGGGATGGTACGCGAGCAATGCGACCGTTGATCACAGCGGCGCCATGTCACGACGCCTCGCGGACCATTCGGCGCCCAGGCGTCCCCAGAGGCAGGGCAAGTGGTTAAACAACCGTTAACGGATGATCCACAGGAGAGTCACGGCGCCGGCGGCGAGGGCGAACGGTTGCCCCCGCGCTTCGCGACCTACTTCCACATCCATCTGGTGTCGGACTCGACGGGCGAGACGTTGAACGCCATGGCGCGAGCCGTGTGCGCCCGGTTCACCGACATCCTGCCGATCGAACATATCTATGCGCTGGTGCGTTCGACACGCCAGCTCGACCGGGCGCTTGAAGAGATCGCCGGCGCGCCGGGCGTGGTCATGCACACCATTGTCGATCCGGGCCTGCGTTCCGCGCTCGAGGAAGGCTGCCGTAAGCTGGAGATGCCTTGCATTGCCGCGCTCGACCCGGTGGTCAGCGCCATGTCGCGCTATCTGGGCGCGCGGATCTCGACGCGGGTCGGCGCCCAGCACGCCCTGACCAACGACTACTTCGATCGGATCGAGGCGCTGGATTACGCCATCGCTCACGATGACGGCCAAGGCGGCCAGGACCTGACCCAGGCCGACGTGATCCTGGTCGGCGTGTCGCGGACCTCCAAGACCCCGACCTGCATCTATCTGGCCCATCGCGGCGTGCGCGCCGCCAATGTGCCGCTGGTGCCGGGACGTCCGCCGCCGCCCGAGCTGTTCGAGCTCAAGAACACCCTGATCGTCGGTTTGATCACCTCGCCCGACCGGCTGATCCAGATCCGCCGCAACCGCCTGCTCTCCCTGAAGGAGAACCGCGAGAGCGACTATGTCGACGCCGACGCCGTGCGCCAGGAGATCATCGCCGCCCGCCGCTTGTTCGAGCGCCAGGGCTGGCCGGTGATCGACATCACCCGCCGCTCGGTCGAGGAGACCGCGGCCGCCGTGATCAACCTGCTGTCGGGCGGTCGCGGCAAGGTCGAGGTCCTGGGAGCCTGACGCCGTTGACGCTGACTCCCGTAACCCTGGCGTCCAAGAGCTCGGCCCGCCAGATGATCCTGAAGAACGCCGGCGTCGCCTTCGAGGCGGTCGGTTCGGGCGTCGACGAGGACGCCGCCAAGGCGGCGCTGCTGGCCGAGGCGGTCACACCCCGCGATGTCGCCGACGCCCTGGCCGAGATGAAGGCGGTCAAGGTCTCGACCAAGCGGCCTGGTCTCGTGATCGGCGCGGACCAGACGCTCGACCTTCGCGGCAAGCTGATCGACAAGGTCGACACGCTGGACGAGGCCCGTTCGCGCCTGCTGGAACTGCGCGGGCAGGTCCACAAACTGCACTCGGCCGTGGTCGTGGCGCGCGACGGCCAGCCGATCTGGCGGATCGTCGAGACCGCCAAGCTGTCGGTGCGCCCGTTCAGCGAGGCCTGGCTCGACCAGTATATAGAGCGCCGCGGCGAGGCCCTGCTGTGGTCGGTCGGTTGCTACGAGCTCGAGAGCGAGGGCGTGCAGCTGTTCGACCAGATCGACGGGGACTACTTCGCCATACTGGGTCTGCCTCTGGTCGGACTCCTGGACTTCCTGCGTCTCCACGGAGCCCTGGTCGCATGAGTTCGACAATTTCGGGCGCGGCCGTCGTCGGCGGCGTCTGCGGTCAGCCGATCAAGCATTCGATGAGCCCTGTGATCCACAACGCCTGGATCGCGGCGGCGGGCCTCGACGCGGCCTATGTGCCCTTCGCCCCGGCGGCCGACCGGTTCGAGACCTTCGTCGACGGCCTGCGCGGCGGCGCGGTGCGCGGGGTCAATGTCACGATCCCCTTCAAGGAGCGAGCCCTGGCGATGGCCGACACCGCCAGCGACCTGGCCAAGATGGCTGGGGCGGCGAACCTCCTGCTGTTCGCGGCGGACGGCTCCGTCCATGCCGACAATACCGACGGGCCGGGCCTGCTCGGCGCGGTCGAGGCCCAGGCGCAGGGCTTCGACGTCACGGCCGCGCCGGTCGTGATCCTCGGCGCCGGCGGCGCGGCCCGGGGCGCCGTGGCCGCCCTGCTGCTGGCCGGCGCGCCGGAGATCCGCATCGTCAATCGCACCCTGGCCCGCGCCCAGGAGCTGGCCGACGCGTTTGGCTCTAGGGTGCTGGCGGCCGAGGAGACCACCCTGCCCGGCCTCCTGGCCGACGCCGGCCTGGTCATCAACGCCACCTCGCTGGGACTGGGCGGGGGCGAGGGTCCAGCGGCGGATCTTTCGCTCACCCCCAAGACGGCGGTGGTCATGGACATGGTCTACAAGCCCCTGCGCACCGAGTTCTTGCGCCGCGCCGAAGCGGCGGGTCGTCGGACGGTGGATGGCCTGGAGATGCTGCTCCGCCAGGCCATACCGACCTTCGAGGCGATCTACGGCGTCGCCCCCTCGCCGGCTGTCGATGTGCGCGGCATGGCCCTCAAACTTCTAGGTGAATCATGCTGATCCTGGGCCTGACCGGATCGATCGGAATGGGCAAGTCGACGACCGCGGCCATGTTCGAGGCCGAGGGCGTTCCCGTCTACGATTCCGACGCCGCCGTTCATGCGCTTTACGCCGCCGGCGGCGCGGCCGTCGCGCCGGTCGAGGCCGCCTTCCCGGGCGTCGTCACCGACGGCGCGATCGATCGGGCCAAGCTCAGCGCCAAGGTCGTCGGGAACCCCGAGGCCCTGGCCAAGCTGGAATCCATTGTCCACCCTCTGGTCGGCGCGGATCGCATCGGCTTCTTCCAGAAAGCCCAGGCCGAGGGCCACGACATCGTCGTGCTGGACGTGCCGCTGCTGTTCGAGACCGGCGGCCAGAAAAGCGTTCACAAGGTCGTCGTCGTCTCGGCCCCGCCCGAGGTGCAGCGCGCCCGCGTCCTGGCCCGCCCCGAAATGACCCCCGAGAAGTTCGAGGCGATCCTGGCCCGCCAGTTGCCCGACGCCGAAAAGCGCGCCCGGGCGGATTTCGTCATCGACACCGGCCAGGGCGTCGAGGCCGCTCGAGCGCAGGTCCGCGACCTTCTGACTCTGTTGAGAACTTCCGGTCCCGCTTGAAGCCGGGGTCGAACGGTCGCAAAGAAGGCTCATGGCCCGCGAGATCATCCTCGACACCGAAACGACCGGCTTCGATCCCAAGACGGGCGACCGCCTGGTTGAAATCGGCTGCATCGAGGTGGTCGACTTCATGCCAACCGGCCGTTCGTTCCACGAATATTGCGACCCGCTTCGAGACATGCCGGCCGAGGCCGAGAAGGTCCACGGCCTCTCCAGCGCCTTCCTGACCGGCAAGCCCAAGTTCCACGAGATCGCCGACCGCTTCGTCGAGTTCGTCGGCGACAGCGTGGTCGTCGCCCACAACGCCGCCTTCGACCGGCAGTTCGTGAACTTCGAGCTGGAGAAGTGCGGCCGCGCCCCGATCCACGAGGATCGCTGGGTCGACACGCTGGCGATGGCCAAGAAGCGCTTCCCGGGTATGTACAACTCGCTCGACGCGCTGTGCAAACGCTTCAAGATCAGCCTGGAAAGCCGCGACAAGCACGGCGCCCTGATCGACGCCCACCTGCTGGCCGAGGTCTATCTCGAGCTTCAGGGCGGCAAGGAGCGCGCGCTGGAGCTGACCCATGTGGTCGAGACGCTGGCCGTGTCGGCCGCCGTCCAGGGATCCTACGGCGCCCGCGCCCGTCCCCTCGCCCCGCGCTCGACCGACGCCGAGCGCGAGGTCCATGCCGCCTGGGTTCGCAAGAACCTCAAGGAGCAGGCCTTGTGGATCAAGTTCGGGGTCGTCGCCGCGGAAGGCTGACCCCGGCCGCGTCAAGCCCGTCGGCCCTCGCCAGTCACCATCGGCGCCCGAGCGTCCGGAAGGTTGCCAGCCCCTGCGCGCGCAACTCAAAGGTCATCCTTGAGAGAACACCGATATTCAGAAGACATGTGAGGAACTGCTTCAGATATTGACCGCCAGATAGGTCATATTGTCGCGCCTCACGATGTATTAATCACGAATTCACCGCCCGAGCCGATCAACTTCGCCCAACAATTCTGGTTTTCTCAGAAAACAGGGCCGTCTCTCGTGCGCAAAATATTCTCCGTAACTCTGCTGGCGGCTTCCATGCTTGCCAGCGTCGCCGCCGCCCAAGAGGCGCCGTCGTCGGACGCCGCCTCGCTCGAAGAGCTGAAGGCGCAGATCAAGGTCATGCAGGAGCGTCTGCAGTCGCTGGAGACCAAGGCCGCCGCCAAGCCCGCGGCCGCGCCGGCCACCGCCACCCAGATCAAATGGGAAGGTTCGCCCCGCTTCACCGACGCCAGCGGCGCGACCTTCAAGCTGCGCGGCCGCGTGATGGTCGACGGCGTCAACGTCAATGTCGATCGCGACACCGGCGCCTCGTACAAGGCGCGCCAGTACCGCGCCCGCCAGGTGTTCCTGGGCGCGGAGGGAACGTTCGGCCAGTGGGCCTATCGCATCGAGGGCGGCGCGGCTAACGGCGGCGCCTGGGGCTGGGACGACGCGGTCATTGAATACAAGACCAAGAACGGCGTGCTGCTGACGGTCGGCAATCAGAAGACCGCCGGCCTGGAGAACCTCACCTCGATCAAGACCATGACGTTCATGGAGCGCGGCCCGTTCGGCGACCTGAACGACAACGGCTTCGTGCTGGCCGCCCAGGTCACCAAGATCGGCAAGAACTGGTCGCTGCGGGGCGCGCTGCAGGGCGACTCGATCAACAAGGCCGATGTCTCGGGCGGCTATGACGCCAACAACGCCAAGGAACGCTCGGGCTTCGCGGTTCGCGGCAGCTGGGCGCCGGTCATGACCCCGACCGACACCATTCACCTGGGCGCCTCGATGCGCTACCGCGACTCCGGCGGCGAGACGGGCTTCACCTATTCGGCCACCGCCAATACGGCCTACAAGCCGCAGACCTCGGCCGGCGGGGTTCTGTTGTCGACCGGCGCCGTCGGCAAGAGCGACACCACCGTGGCCGCCGAAGCGGCGTGGGCCCACAAGAACGTCTCGGTGCAAGGCGAGGTCGCCCGCATCAAGGTCAACCGCGTGACCACGACCCAAAGCGCGGCCAATGGCGGTCCCGACTTCAACATCGTCACGGGCTACGCCTCGGCCAGCTGGTTCCCGACCGGCGAGACCCGTCCGTATAGCGCGGGCGGTCAATTCGGGAAGATCAAGATCCTGCACCCGATCGACAAGGGCGGCATGGGCGCCTTCGAGCTGGCGGGCCGCTACGACTATGCGGATCTGACCAAGATGAGCCCGAACGCGGTGACCGCCCTGGCCAGCCAGCCGGGCCTGGCGACGGCCGGCACCTACAAGGGTCTGACCGCCGGCGTGAACTGGTACCCCTACAACAACGTCCGCTTCATGGCGAACGTCACCAAGGCCAAGGTCAACAATCGCCGCATCGGCACGGTTGAAAACGACGCCGACGTGACAGTCGTTCAAGCTCGCATGCAGATCGAATTCTAGGTCGATCTTTCCTCAACTTCGCGCGGTCTGGAGACCCCGGATGTCTTTCCTGAAGAACATCTCGATCCGTAACAAGATCATGCTGTCGTTCGGTCTTCTGCTGGCCGCGGCCGTGGCGATGATCGTCAGCGTCTTCCTGCAGCTCAACAGCATGCAGGCGGCCATCAAGCTGAACGATGAGAGCAAGTCGATCATCGAACAGACCCACACCGCCGAGAAGGGGGCCCTGCGCGTGAATTCCCAGATGCGCGGGATTCTGCTGACGGGCAGCGTCAAGTACATGAAGTCCTACGACGAGGGCCTGAAGGGCTTCAACGACGCCATCGCCAAACTGGACACCCAGAACCTGACGGATCAGGAAGCCGCTGACCTTAAGAAGGTGAAGGCTGACTGGCAGACCTGGATGGACACCTATGGCAAGCCGCTGACCCTCGCGGGTCTCGACCCCGCCCACCAAGAGGAGGGTCGTCAGACCCTCACTCAGGCCGGCGAAAAGGCGCGGGTGACCCATATCATCAAGCGCCTGGGAGAAATCCGCTCGGCCGAGCAGGCCCGGATGGCCGTGCGCGAGGCCGCCCAGCACAAGGCGATCTTCTCGTCGGTCGCCATGCTGATCGGCGGCGGCCTGGGCCTCGTGGCCATCGCCGTGGGCATGGGCTGGCAGTTGACGACCCTGGTCGCCGCGCCGGTCGGCCGCATGACCCAGTCGATGCTGCGCCTCGCCGACGGCGACTTCGAGGTCGAGACGCCCGACCGCGACCGCGCCGACGAGGTGGGTTCGCTGTCGCGGGCTTTCGAGACCTTCAAGGAAAACAGCCTCAAGGCCCTTCGCCTCGAGCAGGAAACCGGCGCCATGCGCGAGGCCGGCGAGGCCGAGCGCGCCAAGACCGAGGCCCAGCGCGCCCGGGAAGCAGCCGAGGATCGCGCCGCGATCGAGGCGCTGGGCAAGGGCCTGCACGCCCTGTCGACCGGCGACCTGACGCACCGCATCACAGAGCAGCTCTCGCCCAAGACCGAGCAGTTGAAGGACGACTTCAACGCCTCGATCGCCAAGCTGGAGAGCGTGATGGCGGGCGTCCGCCACGCGGTCATGACCATCAGCGGCGGGGCGCGCGAAATCTCGGCCGCCTCCGACGACCTGTCGCGCCGCACCGAACAGCAGGCCGCCAGCCTGGAAGAGACCGCCGCGGCGCTGGAAGAGATCACCGCCACGGTCAACAAGACCGCGGAAGGCGCCGGCCACGCTCGAGCGGCCGTCAGCGGCGCCAAGACCGACGCCGAGAGCGGCGGCCAGATCGCCGAGCGCGCGGTCGCCGCCATGAGCGAGATCGAAAGCTCGTCCAGCCAGATCAGCCAGATCATCGGGGTGATCGACGAGATCGCCTTCCAGACCAACCTGCTGGCTCTGAACGCGGGCGTCGAAGCCGCGCGGGCGGGTGAAGCCGGCCGCGGCTTCGCGGTCGTCGCCCAGGAAGTCCGGGCCCTGGCCCAGCGCTCGGCCGACGCCGCCAAGGAGATCAAGTCGCTGATCACCCTG
Organism: Caulobacter sp. X; assembly: GCF_002742635.1. NCBI lineage: Bacteria > Pseudomonadati > Pseudomonadota > Alphaproteobacteria > Caulobacterales > Caulobacteraceae > Caulobacter > Caulobacter sp. X. The sequence goes on from NZ_PEGF01000001.1 coordinate 2,472,534, forward strand.
TCGACCAACCAGGTCACGACGGGCGTCGAGCTGGTCGGTCAGACGGGCAAGGCGCTGGAAAGCATCGTCGCCAAGGTGATCGACGTCAGCGGGATCGTCAGCGAAATCGCCGCCTCGGCCCGCGAACAGGCCACCGGCCTGGGCGAAGTCAATGTCGCGGTGAACCAGATGGACCAGGTGACGCAACAGAACGCCGCCATGGTCGAGGAAGCCACCGCCGCCAGCCACAGCCTGGCGACCGAGGCCGACGACCTGGCCCGCCTGATGAGCCAGTTCAAGGTCAGCGAAAGCGCGGCGCGGGCCCTGGCGGCCTAGCGCCGCGCTTCGCCGAGGAGCGCGCCGAGCCGCTCGACGGTTTCGACCTGCATCGGGTTGTAGACGATCATCCCGAGATCAGGTCGACCGTCGACGGCGAAGCCGGAATATTCGAACGCCACCTCGCCCAGCAGCGGATGCCGCAGCCGCTTCACCCCCTCGTGGTGGGCGCTGACATCGTTGGCGGCCCACATCGCGGCGAAGTCGGGGCTGCGTCGGCTGAGCTCTTCGATCAGGGCGGCGGCGGCGGCCTCGGCCCCCGCGCCGGCGCGCGCCACATCCACCCGGAACGCCGACACCACAAACCGGGCCACCGCCTCCCAATCGAAATTGGCCGCGCGGGAACGTGGATTGCAGAAAATCCGGCGCAGGATGTTGCGATCCTCCGGCGCCGCCGCGCCGTAGTCGCCAAAGACCAGGGTGGCGGCGCGGTTCCAGCCCACCACGTCCCACGTCAGGGTCTTGATCATGGCCGGGCTGGGATCCAGCGCGTCGAGGACGCGCTGAAGCCGGGGTGAAATGTCCTGCGTCTCGCGATAGCGGGGCTCGGGCGGGCGGCCCAAGCCCAGCAGGAACAGGTGCTCGCGCTCCACGTCGGTGAGCATCAGGGCCCGAGCGATACGGTCCAGCACGTCGGCGGACGGCGCGCCGCCTCGTCCCTGCTCCAGCCAAGTGTACCAGGTGGCGCTGATGTGGGCGCGTTGGGCGACCTCCTCCCGGCGCAGTCCGGGCGTGCGCCGCCGCGCGCCGGCGAACCCCAGCGCGACGGGATCCAGCCGCGCGCGGCGATCGCGCAGATAGGCGCCTAGTCGGTTCTCCGTGGTGGTCAGCGCGTTCAACCTGTTAGCCTCTATACCCGTATAAGATCACTACTTTAACAGGATAACCCTAGCGGTCAGGATCTCCGCGTAAAGATCGGAGATCAGTCCCATGCGTGTTTTCGTCACCGGCGCCACCGGATTTGTCGGCTCGGCGGTTGTCCGCGAGCTGCTGTCGAACGGCCATCAGGTTCTAGGGCTGGCGCGCTCGGACGACGGCGCGGCGGCCCTGGAGTCGGCCGGCGCCGACGTCGTTCGCGGCGTTCTGGAGGACGCCGACGCGCTCTCGCGCGCCGCCGCGTCGGCCGACGGCGTGATCCACACCGCCTTCAACCACGACTTCTCGCGCTTCGCGGAGAGCTGCGACCTGGACCGCCGGGCGATCGAGGCGCTGGGCGAAGGCTTGGCGGGATCCGACAAGCCCCTCCTGGTCACCTCCGGCACGGCGCGGCTCGCGGCGGGCCGGGCCGCGGTCGAAACCGACCTGCCGGTCGAGGGACCCGGCCTGCCGCGCGTTTCGGAAGCGACGGCCGCCGGGTTGATCGCCAAGGGCGTGCGCGCCTCGACCGTGCGCCTGGCGCCCTCGACCCACGGCGCCGGCGACCACGGCTTCGTGCCGATGCTGATCGACATCGCCCGCCGCACGGGGGTCTCGGCCTATATCGGCGACGGCGAGAACCGATGGTCGGGCGTGCATCGGCTGGACGCGGCCAGGGTTTATCGCCTGGCGCTGGAGCGCGGGGTCGGCGGCGAGCGCTATCACGCCGTGGCCGAAGAAGGCGTGGCTTTCCGAGAGATCGCCGCCGCGATCGGACGCGGCTTGAACCTGCCGGTCGAAAGCCGCCCAGCCGAACATTTCGGATGGTTCGCTCTGTTCGCCGGCATGGACGCCCTGACCTCCAGCGCCTGGACCCGCGAGACCCTGGGCTGGACGCCGACCGGTCCGGGCCTGATCGCGGACATCGAGACGGCCGGCTACTTCTAGACCTTCAGGTCCGCCGTGACCGGGGCGTGGTCGCTGGGCCGCTCCCATTCGCGGACGTCGTCGTGGACGCGGGACGAAACCCTGCCGTCCACGATCGCCGCGTCGCGCAGGCCGGGGCTGGCCAGGATATGGTCCAGCCGCAGGCCCCGGTTCGACTTGCGGAAGTCGGCCGCGCGGTAGCTCCACCAGCTGAACAGTTTCTGCGGCTCGGGCGTCGCCAGGCGCGGCAGGTCCAGGAGGTCCATTGACTTGATCATGGCGTCGAAGGCCTGGAGCTCGGCCGGCGTGTGGCTGACGATCTTCAGCATCTGGCGGTGGCTCCAGACGTCATTCTCGCCGGGCGCGATGTTCAGGTCGCCAGTGACGATCAGCGGATCCTTGGGGTCGCGCTTCTTCAGCGCCGCCGTCAGGGTTTCGTAGAAGTCGAGCTTGTGGTCGAACTTCGGATTGGCCACGCGATCCGGCAGGTCGCCGCCCGCCGGGATGTAGAAATTCTGGATCTCTACCCCGGCGACCTTCACCGCCACGCAGCGGGCGTGGCCCTCGCGGCAGTTCATCAGCGTCGGGACATCCTCGATCGGCAGGCGCGAGGCGATCGCCACGCCGTGCCAGCCCTTCTGGCCGGCGATCTTCAGGTGTTTCAGCCCCATGGCCTCGAACGCCTCGCGCGGGAATTCGCCTTCCTGGCACTTGATCTCCTGCATGCACAGGACGTCCGGCGCCTGCTCGTCGACGAAGCGGGCGGCCTGTTCGGCGCGCAGGCGGACGGAATTGACGTTCCAGGTGGCGATACGGAGGCGCATGAGCTGGCTTTAGGGTGTTTGTCCGAGCCTGAAAAGAAAAACGCCCCCGGACACCGTGTGTCCGGGGGACGAAAGTCTAGTCTCTCATGCCGCCGCCGGGAGGGGATAGAATCCGGCACGGTTCGCGAAGAGCGGGTCGGTCGCTCATCGCCATGCGTGTTAAATATGCCACGTCCCAATTTTTAGTCAAGGGAAACGCGTGTTGATTCTTGCATGTTGTGAGAATGTCACAAATGGGCCTAGGGCCGGCCTACCTTCGGACGAGGGTCGGTCAGGACGAACAGCTTGGGGTCGAGTCCCGACGCCGGGCCAAAGTCAGTCAGGCGCACGCGAATCTGGCCGCCCTTGATGTCGGTGACGGTCCAGCCCATCAGGGCGACCGGACCGTCCGAGAAATCCAGCGCGATCTTGCCCAACGCCTGGCGCTTGGCGTCCTGGGCCACGATCGTGAAGCCGTCGGCCAGACGACGCACGTCGGTGATGACCACGCCGCGATCCAGTCGCACCTCGCGGGCCAGCAGCAGGTTCAGCGGCGTCTTGCTGAGCGGATAGCTCTCATAGGTCTTCAGCCGGCTGTCCCAGATGTTGACGTTGTTGCCGTTCGACACGACCAGCAGGCCGGCCGGCGCGTCATAGGCGAACCGGGCCTTGCCCGGGCGCTGCAGGTAGAAGGTCCCTTGCGTGCGCGTGCCGCGCGCGTCGGTCTGGACGAAGCGGCCCTTGGCGGAACCCAGCCCCTGGACATAGGCGGTGGCCTTGTCGAGCAGCGCCTTCTGCTCGGCGTTCAGGACGGCGGGCGCCGGCGCGGCGTTCTGGGCCAAGGCTGGCGACGCCATGGCGGCGGCCAGGCCGGCCGCGAGAAGGAAACGGCGAGTGGTCATGCGAACTCCTTAGCCGCAACCTTGGCCCGCGCGAAGGCCGGCGCGAGGCCATTTTCCGGCGCTCCGATGAAGCGCCGTTCAGGTTGGGAGGCCAGGGAACGCGGCGGGCAAGGCGAAGGTTGCCCGCATTCCCGTTATAGCGCCGGCGGCGGCGGGGCCAGGATCTCGCGCTTGCCGGCGTGGTTGGCCGGGCCGACGACGCCTTCCTTCTCCATCCGCTCCATCAGCGAGGCGGCGCGGTTGTAGCCGATCTGCAGGCGGCGCTGGATGTAGCTGGTCGAGGCCTTGCGGTCGCGGGTGACCACGGCCACCGCGTGATCGTAGAGGTCGTTGCTGCCGCCCTCGCCGCCGAACGCCGCCTCGATGGCCTCTTCCTGTTCCTCGTCGCCGCCGGCGGTGACCTCTTCCAGGTACTGCGGCGTGCCCTGGTCGCGGAGGAACTTGGCCACCGCCTCGACCTCGCCGTCGCTGACGAACGGGCCGTGCAGGCGGGTGATGCGGCCGCCGCCGGCCATGTAGAGCATGTCGCCCTGGCCCAGCAGCTGCTCGGCGCCCTGCTCGCCCAGGATGGTGCGGGCGTCGATCTTGCTGGTGACCTGGAAGCTGATCCGGGTCGGGAAGTTGGCCTTGATCGTGCCGGTGATGACGTCGACCGACGGACGCTGTGTGGCCATGATCAGGTGGATGCCGGCGGCGCGGGCCATCTGGGCCAGACGCTGGACGGCGCCTTCGATGTCCTTGCCGGCCACCATCATCAGGTCGGCGACCTCGTCGATGACCACGACCAGATAGGGCATGGCCTCGGGACGGATCTGCTCGGTCTCGTAGATCGGACGTCCGGCCTCGTCGAAGCCGGTCTGGACCGTCCGCTCGAAGTGCTCGCCCTTGGCCAGCGCCTCGTTGGCCTTCTCGTTGTAGCCGGCGATGTTGCGCACGCCGATCTTGGACATGCGGCGATAGCGGTCCTCCATCTCGCGGACCGTCCACTTCAGCGCCACGACGGCCTTCTTCGGATCGGTCACGACGGGGGCCAACAGGTGCGGGATGCCGTCATAGACCGACAGTTCCAGCATCTTGGGATCGACCATGATGAAGCGGCACTTCTCGGGCGGCAGCTTGTACAGGATCGACAGGATCATGGCGTTGACGCCGACCGACTTGCCCGAACCGGTGGTGCCGGCGATCAGCAGGTGGGGCATCTTGGCGAGGTCGGCGACGTAGGGCTCGCCGCCGATCGTCTCGCCCAGGGCCATGGGCAGGATCTGGCTGGCCTTCTCGTAGTCGGCGCTGCTGAGCAGGTCGCGCAGATAGACGGTCTCGCGCCGCGAGTTGGGCATTTCGATGCCGATGGCGTTGCGGCCCTGGGCCACGGCCACGCGGCACGAGATCACGCTCATCGAGCGAGCGATATCGTCGGCCAGGGCCACGACCCGCGCGGTCTTCACGCCGGGCGCGGGGACAAGCTCGTACATGGTCACGACCGGACCCGGGCGGATCTGGTCGATCTGGCCCTTCACGCCGAACTCGGCCAGCACGCTTTCCAGCAGGCGGGCGTTCTGGCGCAGGGCGGCGGCGTCGACCTCCGAGGAGCGCGGCTTGGACTTGGCCAGCATGGCCAGCTCCGGCAGCTGGAAGCCGCCATCGCCCTCGAAATCAAAGGCCTTCTGTTGTTCGCGTAGTTCGCGGCCGGACTCCTTGGGCGAGACCTTCGGCTTGGCGATCGCCATCGGGCGGGCGTCCAGCGAGTCCTCGAACTCGTCCTCGTCGTCCTGGACGGCGGGCGGCGGCGTGTAGGCGCGTTCGGGCGTGGCCGGCGCGGCGGCGATGGCGGTCGCGTCATCCTCGTCGTCCAGCGGCGGCAGGCGACCAGCGCGCTTAGGCGTCTCGGCCTTTTCCTTCTTGGCGCGCGGGGCCTTGGCCGGAGCGGCCTGGACGGGGGCGGGTTCCTGGCGCGGACGCGGGCGCAGGGCGGCCTGGATCACCTCGGGATCGATGTCGCGGACGCCGATCGCGAAGCCCAGGGCGAAGACGGCGGCGATGGCGAACAGCACCGACGCGATGACCGTCGCGCCGGGGATATGGGCGAAGCGCAGCGTTCCCGCCACGCCGTGCAGCAGGGCCTCGCCCCAGAAGCCGCCGAGCCCCTTTTCCAGCTGCCAGATGGCCGGCGGCGGCGGGGCGGCCAGCACGGCGGCCAAGGCCAGCAGGCCCAGGACGCCGACCATCGCGCGCTGGCGCATCGACTTGCGCTCGGCGTCGGGGTCGGCCTGGGCCACGCGCGTGACGCCGAACACCAGCATCAGCAGGGCGACGCCCCAGGCCGCCAGGCCCAGGGACTGCATCAACAGGTCGGAGATCGCCGCCCCGACGCCGCCCAGCGCGTTGCGCGCCGGTTCGCCGCTGGCGGCGTTCAAGCTGGGATCGGTGGCGTTGTAGGTGGCGATGGCCAGCAGCAGCACCGCGCCGAGCACGGTGACCACCCCGCCGCGGAACCGGGCGGTCCAGGGCTGGACCCAGCCAAAACGGATCGCATCCCAAAGGAGCTCCGTCGGGGATCGCCGCGCCGCTCGCGCCATGAAAGTCTCCGAACTCAAAACGTATCTCGCGACCCGCCAGAATGGGTCGAACCAACATGTTTTGGCCGAAGAGGGTTAAGAGGCGTTTACGACGTTCGTCAGGATTTGATTCAGAAGGGGCGCGGCCTACGACCGCCGGCGGGCGATAAGCCCTGCGATCCAGCGCCAGCCGAAATAGCTCGCCCAGAACAGCACGATCCCCAGGATCAGCCACCAGTCCTGAGCCACCAGCGCTGCCGGCGCGAAAAAGTTCGAATAGATCAGGAAGGCCAGAGCCACGATCCAGGCGAAGACCGGAACCCGCTTTAGCCAGCCCATTTCAGGCCGCTTCGAACGCCACCGGGCCGCCCCAGAAGCTCTGGACCAGGCCGTTCTGTGGGCCCGGCGCGCCGGTCGTCAGGAAGACGCGGCTTCCGCCCTGCCCCGGATCGTATTCCGGGTGGCGCTCCAGATAGAGCTCCAGCGCGTCGGCGGTGGCCTCGGGCTGCTGGATCAGCGGCGTGCCGGCCGGCAGGGCCGCGCGGAAGATGTCGGCTATGATCTCGTAGTGGGTGCAGCCCAGCACCACGCGGTCGGGATAGCGGCCGATGCGGGTCTTCAGCGCCTGGACGTGGCCCTCGACCGCCTTGGCCAGATCCACGGCGGAAGCGTCGCCCTCGATCAGCGGCACCAGTTCCGGACAGGCCTCGGAGAACACGGCCAGGTCCTGCTTTCGCTTGTCGATCTCGATCTCGTAGACGCGCGAGCGCACGGTGGCCTGGGTGGCGAAAACGCCCAGGATGTCCAGCTGCTCGACCTTCTCGCCGCGCCGCTCGGCCTCGTGCTCCCACGGCAGGCCCGTGGCCTTCTCGATGGTCGGCACGATGATGCCCAGAATGTTGACCGGACGGCCAAGCTGCTTGCGATATCCCGGCAGCCAGGTCTGCTGCAGGCGGCGCAGGGCGATGGCCGAGGCGGTGTTGCAGGCCAGGACAACCAGGCTGGCGCCGCGCTCGAACAGGCGCTCGCAGCCGGCCTTGGTCAGATCGACGATCTCCTCGCCGGTCCTGACGCCATAGGGGGCGTTGGCCTGGTCGGCCAGATAGGTGAAGTCCGCCTGGGGCAGACGCTGCACGAGGGCGCGGTGGACCGTCAGGCCGCCCACGCCGGAGTCGAAGACGCCGATCATGGGCCAGCTTTAGCGCTCCGGACGGGCGTCGTCCACGCAGGGCGGACCCGTAGCTGAAAGGTTACGGTCCTGTCATGTGACGGGTTCGACACGGTGTCCTAGGGTCCCGGACAAACTTCTTTCGGAGACCCTCCGTGCAACGTCGTACCTTCCTCGCCTCAGCGGCCGCCACCGGGGTCGCCGCCGCCCTCAGCCCCAGCGTGTCCATGGCTCAAGCGTCCAATCCCCTGCTCCAGAAATGGACTGGTCCCTATGGCGGCGTGCCCGCCTTCGACAAGGTCAAGGTCGAGCAGTTCAAGCCGGCGCTCGAGGCGGCCATGGCCAAGAACCTGGCCGAGATCGACGCGATCACCGCCAACAAGGCCGCGCCGACCTTCGAGAACACCATCGCGGCGCTGGAAGACGCCGGCCGGACGCTGAACGCGGTCCAGACCTACTACTACATCTGGGGCTCGAACATGAGCACGCCGGAGTTCCAGAAGGTCGAGGAGGAAATGGATCCGAAGCTCTCGGCCCACTTCGACAAGATCAACCAGAACCCCGCGCTCTTCGCCCGCATCGAGGCCGTCTACAACTCGCCGGACAAGGCCAAGCTGACGCCCGAGCAGCAGCGGGTGCTGTGGATCTACTACACCAACTTCGTGCGGTCTGGCGCGAAGCTGAGCCCCGACGCCAAGGCCCGGGTCGGCGCGATCAACACCGAGCTGGCGGGCCTCTACACCAAGTTCAGCCAGAACCTGCTGGCCGACGAGAACACCTGGATCGAGCTTTCGCCCGCCGATCTCGCGGGCCTGCCCGAGGGCCTGAAGGCCGCCGCCGCCTCGAACGCGGAGTCGCGCAAGCTGCCCGGCAAGTTCATCGTCGTGAACACCCGCTCCAGCGTCGACCCGTTCCTGACCGAGTCGCCGGTCCGTTCGGCGCGCGAGAAGGTCTGGCGCGCCTTCGTCAATCGCGGCGACAACGGCGGGGCCACCGACAACAACGCCATCATCGCCAGGATCCTGAAGCTGCGGGCCGAACGCGCCAAGCTCCTGGGCTACAAGACCCACGCCCACTGGCGACTGGAAGACTCGATGGCCAAGACCCCCGAGAACGCCATGGGCCTGATGGAGGCGGTCTGGACCCCGGCCATCGCCCAGGTCGCCATCGACGTCGCCGACATGCAGGCGATCATCGACAAGGAGGGCGGCGGGTTCAAGCTGGAGCCCTGGGACTACCGATACTACGCCGAGAAGGTCCGTAAGGCCAAGTACGACCTCGATATGAACGAGGTGAAGCCCTACCTGCAGCTGGACAAGCTGCGCGAGGGGATGTTCTGGGCCTCGGGCCAGCTCTACGGCTTTGAATTCAAGAAGCTTTCCGGCATCCCCGTCTATCACGAGGACATCACCGTCTACGAGGTGACCCGCGGCGGCAAGCACGTCGGCCTGTGGTACTTCGACCCCTACGCCCGTCCGGGTAAGCGTTCGGGCGCCTGGATGAACGCCTATCGCACCCAGGAGCGGTTCAAGGGCGAAATCACGACGATCGTCTCGAACAACTCCAACTTCATCAAGGGCAAGCCCGGCGAGCCCCTGCTGATCTCGTGGGACGACGCCGTCACCCTGTTCCACGAGTTCGGCCACGCCATCCACGGCCTGAACGCCAACGCCACCTATCCGTCGGTGTCGGGCACGGCCGTGGCGCGCGACTATGTCGAGTTTCCCAGCCAGCTGAACGAGCATTGGCTGCCGACGCCGCAGGTGCTGAACCAGTTCGCCCTGCACTACCAGACCGGCAAGCCGATCCCTCAGGCCCTGGTCGACAAGATCGAGGCGGCCGGCAAGTTCGGCGAGGGCTTCGGCACGACCGAGTACCTGGCCTCGGCCCTGATCGACATGAAGCTGCACCTGGCTGGCGACGCCGATATCGATCCGGATAAGTTCGAGCGCGACGAGCTGGCCAAGCTGAACATGCCCAAGGAGATCGTCATGCGGCACCGCACGCCGCAGTTCGGTCACGTCTTCTCGGGCGACGGCTATTCTGCCGGCTACTACAGCTACCTGTGGGCCGACACCCTGACCGCCGACGCGGCCGAGGCCTTCCAGGAGGCGCCCGGCGGCTTCTACGACAAGGCCGTCGCCAAGCGCCTCTACGAAGACATCATGTCCAAGGGCAACACGATCGATCCGGTCGAGCAGTTCCGCGCCTTCCGCGGCCGCGACGTCAAGATCGGCGCCCTGATGCGCAAGCGCGGCTTCCCCGTTCCGGCGGGGGCTTAGTGGGTTCACCCTCTCCCCTTGCGGGAGAGGGTGGCTCGAAGGGCCGGGTGAGGGGTCGAAGACCAGGACCGCCGCGACAGCCTAGCCGCCGTCGCGGCGTTTCCGATTGTGCGACCCCTGATCCGTCGCCTACGGCGACACCTTCTCCCCCAAGGGGAGAAGGGTTATCTGGAAGCGGGGGCTGAAGGAGTACCGATGGCTGCGTCCAAGCTCGTCCCTTTCGCCTTCGCGCTCGCGATTTCCTCCTCGGCCCTGGCCCAAACAGCTCCTCCGCCGACCGTCGACCTCGGTCAGGCGCCGGCTCAAGACGAGAGCGCGGTGGTCGCTGAGCTCACGGTGGTGGCCAAGCCGCCGGGACCGGCGGTCTGGCTGGTCGAGAAGGACGGCGCCAAGCTCTACATCCTGGGCTCGGCCCCGCCCCTGCCCCATCAGCTGAAATGGTCCAGCCCCCGCCTGGAGAAGGCGCTGGACAAGGCCAGCCTCGTCCTCGTGCCGCCGGAAGCCTCGGTCGGCGTCACCCAGATCGCCGGATTCGTGCTTCGGTTCGGCGCGGGCCTGCGCCAGCCGCTGGGCAAGTCGCTGGAGAATGAGCTTCCGCCGGATCTGAAGGCCCGGTTCGTGGAATCCCGAACCCAGGCCCGAAAGGGGCCGGGCGACTACAAGAACTGGAAGCCGGCCGTGGCGGGCTTCCTGCTGCTGTCGGACTTCCGCCAGGCGGCGGGTCTGTCCGAAGCCAAACCGGTCAGCACGGTCCAGCGCATGGCCAAGGCTCGCAAACTGAAGGTCAAGGCTGTCGGCCAGTACCGGATGAGCGCGGTGACGACGATCGCCTCCAAGCTTTCGGCCGAAGATCAGCTCTATTGCCTGCGCGTGGCGCTGGACGAGATCTCCTATGACGGCGCCCATTCGACGACGATCGGCCAGGACTGGGCCGACGGCGACCTGGGTTCTGTCCGCGCCCGTTACCGCGCCAGCGCCGCCCAACGCTGCCTGGTCCACGCGCCCGGCGGCGCCGAGCTGCTGGAGAAGGGCGTCGGCCTGACGACCGATGCGATGACGGAAGCGCTGAAGCGGCCCGGGGTCACCGTGGCGGTGGTGGATCTCGGCTTCCTGCTGCCCGCCAACGGCGTGCTGGACCGGCTGAAGGCAGGCGGCGCGACGATCACCTCTCCGGTCGAATAACGACGATCGCCCGCTTGACGGCCAGGCGTCGAAGCCGTCAGCCTCCGCCCGCCTTTTTGGGGAGGGAAACCCGGCATGAGAATGATGATGATGGCCGTCGCGGGCCTGGCCTCCTTGGCCGCCGGCGCGGCCCGGGCCGAGGTGGCCGACGCTCAGCCGAATGGCTTTGAGGTCAAGCACGAGGTGGTGGTGAACGCCCCGGCCGCGACGGTCTGGGGCGTCCTGGTGCAGCCCTCGAAATGGTGGTCAGCGGCGCACACCTGGTCCGGCTCGGCCGCCAATCTGTCCCTGGCGGCGGCGTCCGGCGGTTGCTTCTGCGAGCGCCTGCCCAACGGCGGATCGGTGCTGCACATGACGACGGTCAACGCCGCGCCGGGGTCGAAGCTGGTGCTCTCCGGCGCCCTCGGACCGCTGCAGACCTCGGGCGCGACGGGCGCTCTGGCTTTCGTGCTGACGGAAAAGGACGGCAAGACGACCGTAACCGTCACCTATGACGTCGGCGGCTATCTGAAAGGCGGCCTCGACAAGTGGGCGGGTCCCGTCGACGGCGTGATCGGCCAGCAGGTCGCGGGGCTGAAGGCGGCGGTGGAAGCGAAGTAAACCACCCCTCCCCCTTGCGGGGAGGGGCCTGGGGTGGGGGTGTTGGCTCAGATCTCGGCGGCGCAGCGGCGCTGGCGCCCCCATCCCCAACCCCTTCCCCGCGAGGGGGAAGGGGCTTGGGAGGTCAACCTCACCCCACGTCGGCCAGGTCGCTGTCGCCGCTGGCGCCCAGCAGGGCCATCTGCAGGCGCGAGCGGTCGCGGCGAGCCGCTTCCAGGGCGCCTTCGGCCAGGGCGTTCTCCGAGGTGAGGCGCTCGATCGTGGCCTGCAGTTCGGAGACCTTCTCCTCGTGCTCGCGACGGATCTGGTCCTGGGCTTCCTGCATGGCGTCCAGGCGGGCGCGCAGTTGCTGGGCCCGCTCCTCGGCGCGCTTCATGGCCTTTTCCTGAGCGACCGCGCTCTTGGCCAGCTGGTCGGCGCGCTCGATGGCCGTGGCGCGAGCCGTGTCGACGCCGGCGTGGCGTTGACGCAGGCTTTCGGCCTCTTCTTCCAGCGCGCGGATGCGTTCCAGGGCGCGCTCCAGGGCGACATTGAGGTCGCCGGCGCGGCGCTCCACGGCCTTCTGGTGGGCGCTGGACTCGGCCAGGCGAGCCGAGAGCTGGGTGTTCATCTCTTCCAGCTTGTCGGCGCGGCCCGTGGCGGTCTCGAGGCGGGTCTGCAGAGCCGAGATTTCGGCGCGGCTGGCCTCGACCTGGCTTTCCAGGCCGCGGACGATGCGGCCGCTGTCGGTCTGGTGGGCGGCCAGGGCGTTCTCGAGCGCCTGGACGCGGGCGCGTTCGGCGGCGATCTGGGCTTCCAGGTCGGTCTCGATGCGCGACAGGCGGGCCAGATCGAGGCCGGCCTGGTCGACGCGCTTCTTGAGCGTCGCGGCTTCCTCGCCCAGCAGGGCGTTGTCCTGGTTGGCGCGGGCCAGGGCGGCCTCGGCGTCGCCGCGACGGGCGTCGATGTCCTGGGCCTGGGCGCGCAGGCCTTCGACGTCCTGCACGAGGTGCTCGATGCGGGCGTTGGCGTCGCGCAGGGAGGCGTCGAGGTTGGAGACCTTCAGGTCCGACTGCAGCAGGGCGTTGCGCAGACGGTCGATCTCGAGGGCGTTGTCTTCGAGCGTGACGTCCTGGCTTTGGCGGCGGGCTTCGGACTCGCCGAGGGCGGTCTCGGCGGCGGCGAGGCGGGCGCTGACTTCGCGCTCCTCGGCCTGGATCTGGGCGATCTGACGTTGGGCCTGGTCGAAGTTGGCGCGCAGGGCGATCAGCTCGGCGTGCTCGGCGCGACGGGCCTCGAACTCCTGGCCGACGGGGCCGCGGATCTCGGCGATCAGCGGCTCGATGGCCTTGAGGTGCTCCATGACCCGGCCGATGCTGTCGAGGCCGCCGTGGATGGTCTCGTAGCGCTGACCGATGGCCTGGGTGGACTCGATCTGGTGAAGCATCGCCTCGCTGCGGTCGTCCGAGAGGACGGCCGGCTTGGCGTTCTTATCCCGAGAGTTCTTCGACAGCAGTCTCATCTCGCCCACCTTCGCCCCATGCGGCCCCGACGCGTTCCTCAGGAACGACGGCGAACGCCGCGAATCTCTTACCCAGAGGTTAACAACTTAGTTCACGGACAAGATGAATGTCGAGTAGGCCTAACCGCGACCGGGCGTCGCGGACCCCGCTCAAACGCCCCATTTCTGGGGATCGGCGGCGGACTCGGCGGCCATCACCCGACCGGCGGCGTTCACCACGGCCGCGATCCTCAGCGCCGCCTGGATCTGGACCGGCGCCACGCCGCGTTCGCGCAACTCCGCCTCATGCGCGTCGAGGCACGCGCCGCAGCCGTTGATGGCCGACGCCGCCACGCACCAGAGCTCGTAGTCGATCGCCGGGACACTCGGTCGCGACAGCCGGTTCATCCGCAGGCGCGACGGCAGGTCCCGATAGTCCGGCGCGGCCATCAGGTGCAGGGCGCGGAAGTAGACGTTGTTCATCGCCATGATCGCGGCGGCGGTCTTGGCGGCCTCAAAGGCTTCGGGCGAGAGGCCCGCCGCCTGGGCGGCCGCCGCGACGGCCCGGATGGTCGACGGCTCGCCGACCGCGTGGGCGCTGGCGACGAAACAGCCCCACTTGGCTTGGTCCGGCAGCACGGTTTCCTGGACGAGAACCGCGAGGTTCGTGGCGATGTCCCGCGCATAGGCCGGCAGGCGCAAGGCTTCGATCGACATGGGCGGCTCCGAACGTGGCGGCCGCCGCATAGCATTGTCCGGGGACGGCGTCCCGGTCCGCCGGGAGGGGCTGGGCGGACCGGGACCAAGGCGGGGCGCTTCGGGGCGGTGGGGGAGACACCCGAAGCCTTTCGCCATGACGACGTGGTACGCGCTGTCCGCAAAGTTATCCAATCGATAGTTTTTTGATTTCCGATAGAGAGCACCTATATTCCGCTGATGCTACCGACCCTGCGCCAACTGCAATATCTGAAGCTGCTGTCCGAGCACGGCTCGTTCAGCCGCGCCGCCGAGAACGCCCACGTCACCCAGCCGACCCTGTCGGCCGGCATCCAGGAGCTGGAGAAGATCCTGGGCGCGCCGGTGGTCGATCGGGCCCGCTCCGGCGTGATCCTGACCGCCGCCGGCCAGGAGGCCGTGCGCCGCGCCGAGGACATTCTCACGCGCGCCGAGGACCTGGTGCAGGCCGCGCGCGGCGCGGGCCAGCCGCTGGCGGGGCGGTTCCGCCTGGGCGTGATCCCGACCGTAGCGCCGTACCTGCTGCCGCGCGCCCTGCCCGTGCTGCGCGACCGCTTTCCCAAGCTGAAGCTGTTCCTGCGCGAGGACCTGACCCAGCGGCTGATCGGGGCGCTGAAGGCCGGCGCGCTGGACGCGGCCCTGATCGCCCTGCCCTACGACATGAGCGGCCTGGACTGGGCCCATGTCGAGGATGACGAGCTGCTGGCCGCCGCGCCCGCCAACCATCCGATGGCCGCCTCGACCCGGGTCGATCCCGACAGCCTGCGCGGGGATGACCTGATCCTGCTGGAGGACGGCCACTGCCTGCGCGATCACGCCCTGGCCGCCTGCGGGCTTGAGCCCCCGAAAGGCGTCGGCGAGGAAGAAAGCTTCGCGGCCACGTCCCTGCCGACCCTGGTGCAGATGATCGGTTCGGGCCTCGGCGTCTCGTTCCTGCCGGCCATGGCGGTCCAGGCCGGGCTGACCGACAAGGCGGCCGTCACCGTGCGGCCTCTGGCGACCGAGCATCCCAGCCGCGAGATCGTGGTGGCTTGGCGCTCGGGCTCCAGCCGCTCGGTCGAGGGCAGGTTGCTGGCCGAGACGCTGCGCGAGGCGGTCTAGCGCTTATCTGGCGCCCAGCTTGGCGCGGGCGGCGGCGTCGACGCGATCCACGCCCCTCAGCGTGTCGCCGGTCGCCTCCAGCATGGTGCTGAACACCTTGAGGTCGGCCGTCGTGATCTTGCGGACATTGCGCTCGCGCGACCATTCCAAGCCGATTATCTGGCCAAGACGGCAGGCCTTGGGCAGCAGCGCGGGGCGCTCGGCCGGCCCGCCCTTGGTCAGCAGCTTGCCGACAATCTCGTTCCAGTTCGGGCCGCCGGGCACGCACAAGGTCAGGTGGTCGCAGGTTCCGGTCCAGAAGCGCTTGTACCAGCGCTCGTGCTCGGGCGTGTCGTAGCGGGCCGGTGTCGGAACCACGCCCTGGCAGTCCGGCCGGACATAGCTCTGCGCCTCGGCGCTTCCGGCGACCAGCAGTACGCCCGCCAGCACAGCGACGGTGACGCGCCTAGACCGCATGGGCGATCGGTCCGTCCGCGCGCCCCTCCACGAACTGGCGCACATAGGGGTTATCCGTGGTCTGCAGGTCGGCGGCCGGGCCGCGCCAGACGATTTTGCCGCCGTGCAGCATGGCGATTTCGTCGCCGATGGTCTGGGCCGAGGCCAGGTCGTGGGTGATCGACACCGCGGTCGAGCCCAGTCGGCGCACCTGATCGGAAATCAGCTGGTTGATCGCGGCCGCCGTGATCGGGTCGAGACCCGTGGTCGGCTCGTCGAAGAACAGGATCTCGGGCCGCGCGACGACGGCGCGCGCCAGGCCGGCGCGTTTCTGCATGCCGCCCGACAGCTCCGACGGGAAGCGATCGGCCACGGCGGGATCCAGGCGCACCTGTTCCAGAGCCTCGATGGCGCGGGCGCGGGCCTCCTTGCGCGGCACGCCATCGGCGTTCAGCAGGCGGAAGGCGACGTTCTCCCAGATGCTCAGGCTGTCGAACAGGGCCGCGCCCTGGAACAGCACGCCGACGCGCGAGAACAGCTTGCGGCGCTTGGCCTCGGAAAGGCCGACGACGTTCTGGCCGTCCAGCTCGATTTCGCCGCCCTCGGGGCGCATGAGACCGAGCGCGGTCTTGATCGTCACCGACTTGCCCTGCCCCGAGCCGCCGATGATCACCAGCGAGCGCCCAGGCGCGACCGACAGGTCCAGGCCATCCAGGACCGCCCGGTCGCCGAAACGTTTGGTGACGCCCTTCCAGGCCAGTTTCGGGGTGTCTGTCATCGCATGTGGGTGAAGAAGGTGGTCAGGAGGTAGTCCGAGGCGAAGATCAGGATCGCCGAGGACACCACGGCGTGGGTCGTGGCCCGGCCGACGCCGCGCGCCCCGCCCGAGGCGTTGTAGCCGTGGTAGCAGCCCATCAAAGCCACGATGAAGCCGAACACGGCGGCCTTGATCAGGCCCGAGACGATGTCCCAGCTTTCCAGGAAGTTGATGGTGTTGCGGATGTAGACGGTCGGGTTGAACTCCAGCACCCGGGTGGCGACCAGCCAGCCGCCGGCCACGCCAATCGTGTCGGCCACCGCCGTCAGGATGGGCAGCATCAGCACCGCCGCCAGCAGGCGCGGGGCGACCAGATAGCGGAACGGGTCGGTCGACAGGGTCCGCATGGCGTCGATCTGCTCGGTCGCGCGCATGGCCCCGATCTCGGCGGCGATGGCGGCCGAGACCCGGCCGGCCAGCATCAGGGCGGCCAGCACGGGACCCAGCTCGCGGGTGATGCCCAGGGCCACGATCTGGGGCATCACCTGCTCGGCGTTAAAGCGGCCGCCGCCGGTGAAGATGTTCAGCGCCAGGGCCGCGCCGGTGAAGACGGCGGTCAGGCCGACGACCGGCAGCGAGAAGAAGCCGATCGCCATGAACTGGCGCAGCAGCTGGCCCGTGAACCAGGGCGGGCTGAGCGCCGCGGCCGTTCCGCGCGCGGCGAACACCCCGACCGATCCGACCATGCGGACGGCGGCCAGGGTCGAGCGACCCAGCGCTTGGATCGGATTGACGGCGACCTTCTTGGCCGCCTCCACCGCCGTCATCTCAGTAGCTCTCGGCCGGCTGCGAGGCCGATGGGGCCGGCGCGCTCGGGGCGCTGGACCCGCCGCCTTGCGGACGGATCACCGAGCCGATCAGGCCGAAGATGTCGACGGCACCTTGGGTGTTCTCGATCTCGCCACCGGGCTTGAGGTCCTCCAGCGAGGCGCCGGGCGCGATGGCGATGTGGGCGCCGCCCAGCAGGCCGTCGCTGGTGATCTTGGCGGTCGAATCCGCCGGCAGCTTCACGGTCGGATCGATGCTCAACTTGGCGACCGCCAGATAGGTCTTCGGCTCCAGCGTGACCTGCGAGACCGTGCCGACCTTGACGCCCGCCACGCTGACCGCCGCGCCCGGGGCCAGCGAGCCGGCCTCGCCGAACTTGGCGCTGATCTCGTAGTTGCCGCGCTTGGTCGAGACGCCGCCCACGCTCAGGGAATAGGTCAGGAAGCCGCCGGCCAGGGCCAGCACCACCACGCCCATGGCCGTCTCGGCCCATTGTTCGCGCAACGCCATGTCTTATCCGTCCTCGAACGCCCGCCGCTTAGCGGCTCTTGGCGCTCTGCCCCTTTTGAAGTTGGTTGATCAGCACGTCGATGTTGCCGCCAGCGTTGTCGATCGTCGAGACGAAGTCCTGCTGCTGGGTGATGGCCAGCCAGACGCCCTTGAACTGTACGTCGACGACCTTCCAGCTCTGGCCGCCGCCCAGCACCCGCCAGGCCACCGGCAGCGGCTGGCTGATCTGGCCGCCCGAGATGGTGGTGTTGACGATCACGTCGCCCGGCTTGCGGACGACCGAGCCGGTGACCTTCAGCACCTCGCCCTTATAGTCGTCGATGCGGTCCTGATAGACGTTCTCGGCATAGGTGCGGAACGCCGGGGCGAAGCGGGCGCGCTGGTCGGGGGTGATGGTGCGGGCGTACTTGCCCAGCACGAAGTTGGTGATGCGCGGCACGTCGGCCAGCTCGTCCACCGCCTGGTGGAAGATCTGCTTCTTCTGGGCCTCGCTCATGCCCTTGTTGGCCAGCACCGAGATGACGCGCTGAGCCTTGGTCTGGACGAAGGCCTCGGCGCCCGGATCGCGGGCCTGGGCCATGGCGGGCGCGCCGACCGCGACCGCGCCGAAGAAAGCCAAAAGCGCGGCGGTGGCGCCGCGCCGGGTGGTGAACTGGGTCATGATCTTACCAATCGCTATGGATTTGGCGTCGCCGGCGGCGCGGAAGCGTCCGGCGGCGGCGCGTCGAAATCGGGCAGGTCCTCGGCTTCGCCGGTGGCCTGCCGGATAAAGGCTTCGCGGTACTGGCCATAGGCCGAGCGGACCGTGACATAGGGGTCGGCCGAGTCCTTCAACGCATGGAACGCCGGATCAGCCGAGGCCCGGCCGTCCAAAATCGTGACGCCCAGCCGGGCCTTGCCGAAGTCGGTGCTGATCCCGCCCGCCACGGCGCCGACGGGATCGGTGGCGATGTCCAGCGCCCGTCCGACGCCGTCGCGAACGTTCATCGGTCCCATCAGCGGGAAATAGATGTAGGCGCCGGGGCCCGCGCCATAATAGCCAAAGGTCTGGCCGAAGTCGGAATCCCGGCGCGGCAGATGCATCTTGGCGGCTACGTCGAACAGGCCCAGCACGCCGACGGTCGAGTTGACGACGAAGCGCGCGGTGGCCCGCATGGCGCGCTTGGGCTTGCCCTGCAGCACCTGATTTGATGACCGTGTTGGGCTCGCCCAGATTATAGACGGCCGAACTGACCCGGTCGCGGACCGGCCTCGGCGTGATGGCCATGTAGCCGTGGGTGATCGGCGCTATCAGCACCTTGTCCACGCCCATGCTCAGGGCGAAGGAGCCGCGGTTGAAGCCCTCGAGGGGATCATTCGCCGAAACGGTTCCGGCCTCGGACGGCTCCTGGCGGGCGGCGTGAGCGGCGGGCGCGAGCGCCAGCAGGCCGACGGCCACGGTCAATCCGGCGACAAAACGCCCGCCGGCGGCCTCTTGGCGCGCGCTCTGGTCCAGGTGGCTCAAGCTCATGCTCCTGCTTCTCACACGCGCCATGTATTCACGTCGTCATCCGTATCAAGATTGAGGGCGACTATTTCGGTCGCCTTGCATTTCCTGGGTGTCGATTGGGGTCCCACTGAGGCCGACAAGTCGCACTGGTTGCTCCCGAGCCCCCGTTCCCGCGCGGTTTCGCGGCCCGATCGTCGGACTGATTCGCAAGACCAATCTAGATATATCGAAATAGCTCTTGACCGACGCCGATTTCGATATATCTACAATTCCGATATAACGAAACGGAGACATGAAGCTCATGTTTGGACGACATCATCATCACCATCGCGGCCGCTGGGACGGCCACGGCGACGAGCATCGCGGCCGTCACCCCTTCGGCTTCCACGGCGGCCATCCGGGCCGAGGCCATCCTGGTCGCGGACCGGGCGGGCGCATGGGCCGCTTCTTCGACCACGGCGACCTGCGCTTCGTGGTGCTCAAGCTGATCGCCGAGAAGCCCAGCCACGGCTACGAACTGATCAAGGCCATCGAGGCCGCCGCCGGCGGCGCTTACAGCCCCAGCCCCGGCGTGGTCTATCCGACCCTGACGCTGCTGGAGGAGCTCGGCTACGTCACCGCCAGCGACGCCGGCGGCGGCAAGAAGCTCTATACGATCACGCCCGAAGGCGAGGCCTTTTTGGCCAGCAACGACGCGCCGGTCCGCTCGCTGTTCGAGCGCATGGCCGAGGCGGCTTCCGCCAGCGCGGCCTTCTCGCCGCAGATCCTGCGGGCCCGCGAGAACCTGAAGACGGCTTTGCGGCTCAAGCTGCACGGCGGTCAGCTCACGGCCGAGCAGATCGCGGCGGTGGCCAAGGCGCTGGACGACGCCGCGACCGCGATCGAGTCGATCTGAGGGGAGACGCGCCGATGCAAAGCCACGCCCGCGTCGCCACCGACAAGGCGGCCCGCTACATGACCCAGCTGGCCAAGCACTGGAGCCACAAGTTCGAGGTCGTCTACGACGAGACCTCGGCCCTGTTTCCGCTGCCGCTGGGAACCTGCCACATGGTCGCCCACGCCGACGGCCTCGACATCACGCTCGAGGCCGCCGACCTCGAAGGCCTGACCCGTCTCGAAGATGTGGTGGCCAAGCACCTCGACCGCTTCGCCTTCCGCGAGGGCGAGCTGAAGTACGGCTGGACGAGAGCCTGGTTCGCCGGCGGCGTCGATCCGGCGGCGATCCGGATCAACGCCGTCCACTAAGCAGCGGCGTCAGTCCATCAGCCGACGGGTCAGGTACACGTACTCCAGCGCCTGCCGCCGGGCCGTCTCGGCCAGGTTGGCGCTGGCGGCGTGGCCGCCGTCGATGTTCTCGTAATAGAGCACCGGATAGCCCAGCTCCATCAGGCGCGCCGCCGCCTTGCGGGCGTGGGCGGGATGGACGCGGTCGTCCTTGGTGGAGGTCTCGATGAAGACCTCGGGATACTTCTTCCCGGCCTTCAGGTTCGAATAGGGGTCGTACCTGGCGATCACCGCCCGCTCGGACGGGATGGCCGGGTCGCCATATTCCCCGACCCACGAGGCGCCGGCCCCGATCTGGCTGTAGCGGATCATGTCGAACAAGGGCACCTGCACGACCACGGCGTTATAGAGCTCGGGCCGCTGGGTCAGGGCCACGCCCATTAGCAGGCCGCCGTTGCTGCCGCCCATGATGCCCAGCCGCCGGGGCGAGGTGATCTTGCGGGCGATCAGGTCCTGCGAGACGGCGAAGAAGTCGTCATAGACCTTCTGGCGGTTGGCCTTCAGGCCCGCCTCGTGCCAGGCCGGGCCGAACTCGCCGCCGCCGCGGATGTTGGCGACCACATAGGTCCCCCCGCGCTCCAGCCACAGCTTGCCCATGACGCCCGAATAGCCGGGGGTCAGCGGCACCTGGAATCCGCCATAGGCGTAGAGCAGGGTGGGGGCCTGGCCGTCGTACTTCACGCCCTTGGGCCGCACGACGAAGTAGGGGATCTTCACGCCGTCCGACGACGTCGCCTCGAACTGCTCGACCACGTGGGTGGAGGCGTCGAAGCGGGCCGGCGAGGCCTTGACCTGTTCCAGCTTGCCCGTGGCGGCGTCGGCCAGCCAATAGGTGGTCGGGGTCAGATAGCCGGTGACGGTGAAGAAGATACGGTCGTCCTTGTCCGAGGCCGAGCCCAGGCCGATGCTGGAATTGGCCGGCAGGTCGAGCTTTTGCGAGGTCCAGCCCTGGGCGCCGTGGGTGAAGACCAGGGCCGCGCCCTTGACGTTGTCCAGCAGGCCGACGACCAGCTTGTTCCGCGTGGTCGTCACGGACTCCACGGACTGGCGCGCGGTCGGGCGCATCACCAGGGTGGCGGTCGCCTTGTCAGGCGCGGCCTTCAGCTTGGCCAGGTCGAAGCTGATCAGGTCGCCGGTCTTGAAGCCCTTGGCCGGCCAGTCCTGCTCCATCAGCACGACCATCTGGCCGTCGACATAGCCCTGGATCGAGCTCTTCAGCGGCAGGTCCAGCTTCACGGGCTGGGGGCCGCCCAGCAGGTAGGTCTCGGCCTCGAAGAAGCTGATCCCGCGGCCGGCCATCACCGCCACGGCCTTGCCGTCGGCGTCGCGGAGCACGAAGGGATTGACCGAGACGTCGGTCTCGGTCCCGCGAAACACCTCGGTCGCCTGATCCAGAGCCTGGCCGCGCTTCAGGGTCTTCAGCACGTAAGCGTAGCCCGACTTGGTGACCTGGCCCGGCGTCCATTCGCGGCCGACCAGCAGGGTGTCCTTGTCCACCCAGGTATAGTTCTGCTTGCCCTCGGGCAGGACGAAGCCGCCGTCGACGAAGCTCTTGGTCGTGGTGTCGAACTCGCGGACGCTCACGGCGTCCTTGCCGCCGTTCGACAGGGTGACGAGGCAGCGGGTCTCCTCGGGCGGCAGACAGCTGGCGCCCTTGAACACCCAGTTGGCGTTCTCGGCCTTGGAGATGGCGTCGATGTCGAGGATGGTCTCCCAGACGGGCTCTGCGGTGCGATAGCTCTCCAGCGTCGTCTTGCGCCACAGGCCGCGAACGTGGTCGGCGTCCTGCCAGAAGTTCCGCAAGCTTCCATCGCCGGCGAACGAGACGCCCGGCACCCGGTCCTTGGCGTTCAGGATCGCCAGGGCCTTGGCCTCCAGGTCGGCGTAGCGCGCGTCGCCCTGCAGCACGCCCAGGCTGCGCGTGTTCTGGGCCTTGGCCCAATCGAGGGCGCGAGTCCCCTCGATCTCCTCCATCCACAGATAGGGATCGTTCTTGCCCAGTTCGGACAGGGGCGTGCGGGCCTCGGCGGGCTTGGCGCTGTCGGCGGCGGTCGCGGGGGTCTGGGTCATCAAGCTCGTGGTGGCGAGGAGGGCGAGGGCGATGCGCTTCATCTAGTGATCCATCAGCTGACGCGACAGGTAGGTGTAGTGCAGGGCCCAGCGGCGGGCGTTGGCCTTGGGGTCGGCGCCGTTGGCGTGGCCGCCGTCGGTGTTCTCGAAATAGAGGTGGTCGACCTTGAGGTCGTCCAGGCGCGCGGCGAACTTTCGGGCGTGGCCGGGATGGACGCGGTCGTCCTTGGTCGAGGTGGTGATGTAGGCCAGCGGGTATTTCACGCCGGCCTTCAGGTTCTGGTAGGGGCTGTACTTCTCGATCCAGGCGCGTTCGGCCGGAATGGCCGGGTCGCCGTATTCGCCGATCCACGAGGCGCCGGCCGGCAGCTGGGTGTAGCGGATCATGTCCAGCAGGGGGCTTTCGACCACCACCGCGTTCCACAGGTCGGGGCGCTCGGTCATCGCCACGCCCATCAAGAGGCCGCCGTTCGAGCGGCCATAGGCGCCGAGATGCCGGGGCGAGGTGGCCTTGTCGGCGATCAGCTTTTCGGCGACCGCGAAATAGTCGTCATAGGCCCGCTGGCGGTTGGCCTTCAGCGCCGCCTCGTGCCAGCCGGGACCGAACTCGCCGCCGCCGCGGATATTGGCGACGGCGTAGGCGCCGCCGCGCTCCAGCCACAGCTTGCCGACCAGCGGGTCATAGACCGGCAGCTTGGACAGGTTGAAGCCGCCATAGGCGTGCAGCAGGGTCGGGTTCTGGCCGTTCAGCGTCCAGTCCTTCTTGTGGACCAGGAAGTAGGGGATCTTCGTCCCGTCCTTCGAGGTCGCCGACTTCTGCTCGACGACCAGGTTGTTGGCGTCAAACAACGCGGGCAGCGCCTTCACCGTCTGGGCGGTGGTCCCGGTGGCGTCGGCCAGCTTCAGCTGGGTGGGGGTCAGGAAGCCTTCCACCGTGTAGAAGACGTCGTCGCCCTCGTCCGCGTGCGATCCCAGCGAGACGGCGGCGTTGTCGATGACCGGCAGGGGCTGAGCCGTGACCCCGAACTCGCCGCGCAGCCGCAGGCTGACCAGGCTGCCGCGCACGTTGTCGTAGACGACGGCCAGCACGCGGTGGTCGGTCACGGCGACCTGGTCGATCGACTGGCGCGGGCCGGGGGCCAGCAGCTGGCAGGGGTCACAGTCGTTGTTGATCGTGATTGCGTCGCCGGGCTTGCGGGCCTGGGCCGGAAAAAGCTTGTCGGGTGACACAGCGACCAGAGAACCGGCCGGATAGGTGAGCGGAGTCGGCGCGGTCTTCGGCGTCCACGGCTCCTCGATCTTGAGGACCAGCTTGCCGTCGATCAGCCCGCGCACCCCGACCTTTTGCGGGATCGGCAGCAGGCGCGCCGTCTGGCCGTCCCACAGATAGGTCTCGTCGTGGAAGAAGTCGGTGGCGCGGGTCAGCAGCACGACCCGGTTTCCGGCGGCGTCGCGCAGCACGTTTGGCCGCGCGGAGACATCGCCCTTCTGGCCGCGATAGACCTCGACGGCCTGGTCCAGGGCCTGACCGCGCTTCAGCGTCTTGATCACGAAGCCATAGCCGCTGTCGGTGGTCGTGCCCGGACCCCAGTCGCGGGTCAGGATCAGGGTGTCGGGATCCAGCCACTCGATGGTCTGCTTGCTCTCGGGCAGGACAAAGCCGCCGGCCGACGGGTCGACGAAGGTCTTGGTCGTCAGGTCGAACTCGCGGACCGTGACGGCGTCCTTGCCGCCGTTGGACAGGTTCACGAGGCACCGGTCGTGGGTCTTGGGCCGGCAGTCGGCGCCCTTCCAGATCCAGTTCTTGCCCTCGGCCGCGGCCAGGGCGTCCAGATCGATCACCGTCTCCCACTGGGGATCGGCAGACTTGTAGGACTCCAGGCTCGTCCGCCGCCAGACGCCGCGCACATGGGTCTGGTCCTGCCAGAAGTTGAAGACCGTCTTGCCGACGAAGTTCGGCATGGCGATCCGGTCCTTGCTGGCCAGGATCTTCAGCGCGTCGGCCTGCAGCCCGGCGAAGCGAGGATCGCTCGACAGGACCGGCAAGGTCTTGTCGTTCTGGGCCTTCACCCAGGCCAGCGAAGAAGGCGTCTCGACGCCTTCCAGGTCCAGATGGGGATCCGCCGCCTGGGCCAGGGCCGAGCCGGAGGCGAGGAGGGTGATGGCGAATGCGGCCGCCGAGCCGTGACGGAGCGTGAGCATGACCCGGGACGGTAGCGAACAATCCGCCGCGCGCCAGCCCACTTTTCGGGTCCGATCCTGCCCTGAGATCGGTCCGGACCCAGACGTTCATGCCCCGCGTCGCGGCGTCCCCTGACTTGGCCGGGCTTTTCGCCTATATAGCCCCGTCATGAGCCGCACCTTCCTGAAGATGAACGGCCTGGGCAACGACTTCGTCGTGGTCCAGACCCTGACCCAGAGCTTCGATCCCACGCCCGAGGAGATCCGCGCGATCGCCAAGCGGGACGGCGGGATCGGCTGCGACCAGGTCATCGCCATCGACCCGCCCAAGGCCGAGGGCGCGTCGGCCTATGTGCGGTTCTGGAATTCCGACGGCGAGGAGACCGGCGCCTGCGGCAACGGCACCCGCTGCGTGGCTTGGCTTCTGATGCAGTCGGCCGGCAAGACCGAGGTCGCCTTCGACACCGTCGCGGGTCGCCTGTCGGGCGTCGCGGCCGGCGAGAAGCTGGTCAC
Organism: Caulobacter sp. X; assembly: GCF_002742635.1. Classification (NCBI taxonomy): domain Bacteria; kingdom Pseudomonadati; phylum Pseudomonadota; class Alphaproteobacteria; order Caulobacterales; family Caulobacteraceae; genus Caulobacter; species Caulobacter sp. X. Next base: position 2,497,506 of record NZ_PEGF01000001.1, read on the forward strand.
GGTCGACATGGGCCCGCCGCGCCTCGCGTGGAACCAGATCCCGCTGGCCGAGGACATGGACACCGCCCGGGTCGAGCTGCAGGTCGGCCCGATCGACGCCCCGTGGGTCCACACCCCGGTCTGCGTCTCGATGGGCAATCCGCACGTCGTCTTCTTCGTCGACGCCCCGGTCACAGATGAGTTCGCCACCAAGACCGGCAGCCTGGTCGAGCACCACCCGCTGTTCCCGGAAGGGGTCAATGTCGGCTTTGCTTATGTCGAAAGCCGCGATCACATCCGGCTGAAGGTCTGGGAGCGGGGCGCGGGCCTGACCGCCGCCTGCGGCACCGGCGCCTGCGCCGCCCAGGTCGCCGCCGTCCGCCGCGGCCTGACCGATCGCAAGGCCAAGGTCGAGTTCGAGAGCGGCGCCCTGACCATCGAATGGCGCGAGAGCGACGGCCACGTGATCATGACCGGACCGGTCAGCATGGACTTCGCCGGCAAGCTGCCCGAGGCGGTCGCCGCTTAAAGCCATGGCGACCTACACCGTCATCAAGGCGACGCCCAAGCCGAAACCCGAAGTCGGGGAGGAGGGCGGTCCCGCCGTCGTTTCCTCCGGCCCGGACGGCGTCCAGGTCGTGACCTTCGGCTGCCGCCTGAACGCCTATGAGAGCGAGGCCATCCGCGCCCGCGCCGCCGCCGACGGGGTGACCGACGCGGTGGTGTTCAACACCTGCGCCGTGACGGGCGAGGCCGTGCGCCAGGCCCGCCAGGCGATCCGCAAGGCCCGCCGTGAGCGGCCCGGCGCGCGGGTGATCGTCACCGGCTGCGCCGCCCAAGTCGATCCGGCCGCCTTCGCCGCCATGCCCGAGGTCGACCTCGTGCTCGGCAACGCCGAGAAGGCCGCGCCCGGCGCGCTGCTGGAGACCGGCCGCGTGCGGGTCAACGACATCATGTCGGTCAAGGAGACCGCCGGCCACCTGATCGACGGGCTGAAGGATCGCGCCCGGGCCTATGTCGAGGTCCAGAACGGCTGCGACCACCGCTGCACCTTCTGCATCATTCCCTATGGCCGCGGGAACTCGCGCTCGGCGCCCGCCGCCGAGGTCGTCGAGCAGGTCCGAAAGCTGGCCGCCGAGGGCTACCAGGAAGTCGTGCTGACCGGCGTCGACGTCACCTCGTGGGGCGCGGACCTGCCCGAGCAGCCGACCCTGGGCCAGCTAGTGGGCCGCATCCTGCGCATGGTCCCGGACCTGCCCAGGCTTCGCCTGTCGTCGATCGACGCGGCCGAGATCGACCCGGACCTCTTCGCCCTGCTCGAGACCGAGCCGCGCCTGATGCCCTACCTGCATCTGTCGCTACAGGCCGGCGACAATCTGATCCTCAAGCGCATGAAGCGCCGCCACAGCCGCGAGGATGCGCTGAAGCTGGTCTCGGAGGTCCGCCGCGTGCGCCCCGACACCGCGTTCGGCGCCGACCTGATCGCCGGCTTCCCGACCGAGAGCGACGCGGCGTTCGAGAACACCCTGCGCCTCGTGGAAGAGGCGGATCTGGCCTTCCTGCACGTCTTCCCCTACAGCCCGCGCCCCGGCACGCCCGCCGCGCGGATGCCGCCCGTGAAGGGGGCGGTGGTCAAGGACCGCGCCCGCCGTCTGCGCGAGGCGGGTCAGCGCGGCCTGGAACGCCATCTCCAGCGGCAGGTCGGCCGCGTGCTGTCGGGCCTGGTCGAGCGCGACGGCCTGGCGCGGGCCGAGGACTTCACCGAGATCCGTTTCGAGGGCGAGGCGCCGGCCGGCCAGATCGTGGCCTTCAAGGTCACCGGCCATGACGGCGCCCGGGTGATCGCGGAGCGGGTCGCCTGATCCGGCGGATTCTCGCGGCCGTCCTGCTGCTGGCCGCCCTGGCGGCGGACCCGGCGCGCGCCGAGCTGGCCAAGCCCGTGACGTTCAGCGTCATGACCTACAATGTCGAAGGTCTGCCCTGGCCTGTCCGCACCGGACGGGGCGAGGCGCTGAAGGCGATCGGTCGCGAGCTGGCCGCCATGCGCAGGGCCGGTCGCGAGCCCGATGTGGTCTTGCTCCAGGAGGGGTTCCGCTCGGAGATCTGGGACCTGATCGACGAGAGCGGCTACCCCTACGTGGCGAGGGGCCCCAACAAAGGCCAGCGCGATCCCAACATGCTCAACGGCCAGAGGCCTGACTTCCGGCGCGTCAAATACCGTCACAAGGGCGAGGGCCTGGGCAAGTGGGGCTCCAGCGGCCTCTGGGTGCTGAGCGACCACCCGATCAACTGGGTCAAGTCGCACGCCTACCATTACTGCGCGGGCCTGGACTGCCTGGCCAACAAGGGCGTCATGCTGGTCAGCCTTGACGTTCCGGGCGTGCCGACGCCGGTCGAGGTCGCCGACACCCATCTCAATTCCAAGGGCGCCTCGGGCGTGCCGCGCAGCCGGGCGACGGAGGCCCATCATCTGCAGGCCGACGAACTGAAGCGCTTCATGCAGGAGGACCGCACGCCGGGCGCGCCGCTGCTGGTCGGCGGCGACTTCAACGTCATGCATTCGGCCGATCGCTTCGACCATGTCATGGCCGACTATCCGTTCGAGGTGGTCAGCCGCTGGTGCCATCGTCGCCCGGGCGCCTGCGACACCCAGATCTCGTATGATGGCGACGCGCCCTGGCTGGACACCCAGGACCTGATCGGCTTCCTGGACGGGGAACAGGTCACGGTGACGCCCGTCGCCGTCGAGGCGACCTTCGACGGCGCTTCCGAGCCGGTGCTGTCGGATCATGACGGCTATAAGGTGACGTTCCGGCTGACGCCGAAGGGGTAGGTCATGCGCTTAAGCGGCGGCTGTCAGTGCGGCGCGGTGCGGTTTCGGGTGGATGGCGATCCCGGTCGGGCCTCCATCTGCCATTGCCGCATGTGCCAGAAGGCGTTCGGCGGACCGTTCGGGGCGCTAGTGACCGTCAACCTGGCCGACCTGACCTGGACGCGGGGCCAGCGGGCGACCTTCCAGAGCTCGGACACGATCCAGCGCGGCTTCTGCGCCGCCTGCGGCACGCCGCTGACCTTCGAATGGAGCGCGGACAAGATCGATTTGGCGGTGTTCGCCTTCGACGATCCGTCGGCGGTCGAGCCGATGGTTCAGCTCGCCGTCGAGAGCCGGCCGGCCTGGATGGACCACCTCGCCGACATGCCGGTCCGGCCGCCGATGGGGCCGGGTGGGACGGTGGTGTCGCGGCAGCATCCGGATTTCGATACTTGAACCCAAAATCCTCCCCCTAGCGGGGGAGGTGTCGGCTCGAAGAGACGACGGAGGGGGAAGAAGCAGGGCCAGCAGGACTTCCCCACCGGCGCTTCGCGCCACCTCACCCGCTGGGGGTAGGATTTATTGCCCGTCGGCGTTCTCTTCCCCCATGAACCCCGGCAGGCTCCAGCCGAACTTGATGGCGCAGGCCCGCAGGCCGAACGCCGCGACAAATCCCGCGATCCCCGCCGGCCAGAACGCCAGGCCCGCCAGCTTCAGCGCCGCGAACACGCTGGCGCCCAGCAGGGCGGCAGTGATGTAGATCTCGCGGCGCAGCAAGAGGTTCGGCTCCTCGGCCAGCACGTCGCGGATCACGCCGCCGAAGGCGGTGGTCAAGACGCCCATGACCACGGCGCTGAACGGATGCACGCCCAGCCCCAGCGCCTTGGCGGTGCCGACCACGGCATAGGCGGCCATGCCCAGGGCGTCCAGCCACAGCAGGGCGCGGAAGCGCCAGCCGCGCTTGCCCAATAGCCACACGACGGTGGCGGCGGCCAGGCACGCGACGATGTAGCCGGGGCGCTGCACCCAGAAGACCGGCGCGCCGATCAGCAGGTCGCGCAGCGTCCCGCCGCCGACGCCGGTGATCGCGGCGAAAAATCCGAAGGTGATGATGTCGTGCTTGCGCCGGGCCGCCGCGAGGGCGCCGGTTGCCCCAAAAACGGCCGCCGCGGCGTAGTCGAGCCAGAAAAGCGCTGTTCCCAAAGGGTCAAGTTGCACGTCCATGCCCTTTCCATCGCACGCTTGGAGGGCCGGCGCTAACCGTGCGCGGTTAAATCCCGATTTACACTTTCGCCGGGTCGGCTAAAGGGGCGCGGATGAGCGACAAGCCCGAGCAGAAAAAAGGCTGGTTCCAACGCCTGACATCCGGCCTGACCCGGACGTCGCAGGCGATGACCGAGCAGGTCACCGGGGTCTTCACCAAGAAGCCCCTGGACCAGGAACAGCTGGACGCCCTGGAAGAAATGCTGATCGAGGCCGATCTCGGTCCCGAGATCGCCGCCCGGATCACCGAGGCGTTCGGCAAGGCGCGCTTTGGCAAGTCGTCGACCGACGACGAGGTCAAGGAGGCCCTGGCCGAGCTGATCGCCGCCGAGCTGGCCGATCGCCAGGGCAGCTTTGATCCGCTGCACGGCCCGCGCCCCTATGTGGTGCTGTTCATCGGCGTCAACGGCTCGGGCAAGACCACGACGCTCGGCAAGATCGCCGCCGACCTGACCGAGAAGGGCGCGCGGGTGCTGATCGCCGCCGGCGACACCTTCCGCGCCGCCGCCGTCGAGCAGCTGAAGGTCTGGGCCGACCGGGCCGGGGCCGACTTCATGTCCAAGCCCACCGGCGCCGACGCCGCCGGCCTGGCCTATGAGGCCGTCGAGCGCGCCAAGGCCGAGCACTACGACGTCGTCCTGATCGACACCGCCGGCCGCCTGCAGAACAAGCAGGGCCTGATGGACGAGCTGCTCAAGGTCATCCGTGTCGTGAAGAAGGTCGATCCCGACTATCCGCACGAGACCCTTCTGGTTCTCGACGCCACGGTCGGCCGCAACGCCCTGGCCCAGGAGAAGATCTTCGGCAACCAGGTCGGCGTCTCCGGGATTGTCATGACCAAGCTGGACGGCACCGCGCGCGGCGGGGTGCTGGTGCCGGTGGCGCGAGCCTCCGACAGCCCGATCAAGCTGATCGGCGTGGGCGAGGGGATCGAGGACCTGCAACCCTTCGACGCCCGGGCCTTCTCGCGCTCGCTCGTCGGCCTGAAGGACTGATCCGTGAGCGAAGCGCCTTCAGAGGCCCCCAAGAAGAACGCCGGCTGGGTGCGGACGGTCGTCGACTACGGCGCGGCCATCGCGTTCGGCGTGGCCTATTTCGTCACCAAGGACTTCCAAAAGGCGACCTGGGTGCTTGTGGCCGCCTCGGCCGCGGCCCTGGCGATCGGATATGCGGTCGAGCGCCGCCTGGCTTTGCTGCCGCTGTTCTTCGGCGGCATGGCCCTGGTGTTCGGGACCCTGGGCCTGATTTTCCACTCCGACGTCTTCGTGAAGATCAAGGTGACGGTGATCAACCTGTCGCTGGCGGCTTTCCTGCTGGGCGGCACGCTGATGGGCCGCCAGCCGCTGAAGCTGCTGATGGGCGAGGCCCTGCGCCTGTCCGACGCCGCCTGGCGCACCCTGACCCTGCGCTACGGCGCCTATTTCGCCCTCGTCGCGGCGCTGAACGAGATCGTGCGCAATACTCAGGGCACGGACACCTGGGTGAAGTTCCGCCTGGGCCTTCTGCCGCTGGCCCTGGTGTTCGTCGCGACCCAGATCCCCTTCATGATGAAGCACATGGCCAAGGGTGACGAGCCGGCGGCGCCCGAACCTCCGGACGCGGGCTTCTAGTCACGCTGGCTTTCCACCGTCCACGGACCGTTGTCGTCAAATCGACGTGTTCCGGTGATAGCGTTCCTGCGTCGGTCGAGAAGACCGTGCGATGTGGGGGCGCGAGATATGGCCAAGAGTAAGGGCGACAAAGCGGTCGGCAGCCTGCTGGAGCGTTCGCCCAGCCATCTTCTGCACCGGGTCCTGCAACTGGCGCTCGACATCTATGCCGAGGAGTGCGGCGAGGCCGGCGTGACCCAGCGCCAGTTCGCCGTCCTGGCCGCCGTGGCCGAGAACGAGGGCGTCACCCAGACGGCCCTGGTTCGCGCCACCGGCATCGACCGCTCGACCCTGGCCGACATGGTCGCGCGCATGATCACCAAGGGCCATCTGGAGCGCCAGCGCTCCAGCGAGGACGCGCGCGCCAACAGCGTGCGCCTGACCGCCGCCGGCCGCGAGGCGCTGGAAGCGGTCCGCCCGATGGTGGCCATGGCCGACGCCCGGATCCTGGCGCTGCTCAAGCCCAGCAAGCGCGAGGGCTTCCTCGACCTGCTGGCCGATGTCGCCGGCGCGGACTTGCACCCCGAAGAGGCCGCTCCGAAGTCCAAGAAGGCCAAGGCCGAAAAGGCCGACAAGCCGAAGAAGGACAAGAAGGTGAAGAAGGACAAGGCCGCCAAGAAGGCGGCTTAGTCCTTCTCCCCTCGCGGGAGAAGGTGGCGCGAAGCGCCGGATGAGGGGTTGAGGAACGGCGGGGGTCAGCGCGACCCCTCACCCGACCCACTGCGTGGGCCACCCTCTCCCGCAAGGGGAGAGGGACGCTAAACCAGGATATTCAGCAGCGAACCGGGCCGCAGGATCTTCTGCGGCTGGGCGTCGGGCTGCACGAACGGCTTCTGCGGCGCGGTGCGCTGTTGCGGCTGGGCCTGGGTCTGCAGCTGCACCGTCGAGGGGGCGACCGCCGGACGCGTCGGCGCGGCGTCGGTCAGGGCCGCCTGGAAGAAGGCCGCGCGCGTCGAAGCGCCAGTCGCCGCGCCGGTCTTGGCGGGGACCGACGGGGTCTGCGACGGAACGACGGGCCAGCCGGCGGGACGGACGTTGCTCATGACTCGAAGTCTAGCATGGTTAACGAAAGCTGCGCGAGTATGGTCAACGCAAAGTTAACGCGTCTGGACCGCGACCTGTAAGCGCACCTTGGCTTCGGTGAGAGGCCCTATTTCGCCTTCTTGAGCAGCTCTTCGGCCGCGTCGGGCGTCAGCGGGCCGGTGTGCTTGGCGAGGATGACGCCGTCCGTGCCGACCAGATAGGTCTCCGGCACGCCGGTCACGCCGAACTCCAGCCCCGCGCGGCCGTCTCGATCGACCAGATGCAGGGCGAACGGGTCGCCGAGCCGGGTCAGGAAGGCCTGGGTGTTGGCCGGGGCGTCCTTGTAGGCGACGCCGACCACCGTCACGCCTTGGGCCTTCAGCGCCATCAGCTGCGGGTGCTCGACCTCGCAGGGGGCGCACCAGGAGGCGAAGAAGTTGACCAGGATGGGACCTTGGCCTGGCGTACGGATCGCCGCCGGCGTCCCGCTGGTCAGTTCGGGCAGGGACAGGGCCGGAGCCGGCTTGCCGACCAGGGCGTGGGGCTGGACGCGCGGGTCGCGCTTCAAGGCGTAGCCGGCGAACAGGCCCGCCAGGGCCAGCAGGATCAAGAGCGGAACGAAGGCCAGCCAGCGCTTCACGACTTGATGGTCTCCAGCTCGGCCTGCAGGCGCTCGGCCTCGCGCCGCCAGCGGCGGGCCATCAGCAGGCTGCTCGTGATCATCCAGGCGAAGGCCAGGGCCGATATGGCGAAGGCCGGCCACAGGTAGATCGCATACTTGCCCGCGTCGAAGTCGAAGCTCATCGCGCGCCCTCCGCCAGCTTCATCGACAGGCTGCGAGCCTTGCGCCGCCAGACGAGCGCGCGGATGCGGACCAGCCACAAGGCGCCGAACGCGCCGAGATAGGCCAGGCCCATCAGCACGGCCGGCCAGGCGTAGATCGCCGGCAGGCCGTCGCCCTTGGCGGCCATGAAGGTCGAGGAGCCCTGATGCAGGGTGTTCCACCACTCGACCGAGAACTTGACGATCGGCAGATTGATCAGCCCGACCAGGGCCAGGATGGCGGCGGCGCGCGCGGCCTTCTGCTCGTCCTCCAGCGCCCCGCGCAGGGCCATGTAGCCGAGATAGAACAGCAGCAGCACCAGAACCGAGGTCAGGCGCGCGTCCCAAACCCACCAGGCGCCCCACATCGGCTTGCCCCACAGCGAGCCGGTGATCAGGGCCAACGCCGTATAGGCCGCGCCGATCGGGGCGCAGGCCTGGGCCGCGAGGTCGGCGAGGGCTTGGCGGAAGACGAGCGCCAGAAAGCTGGCCACGCCCAGGCACAGATAGATGAACAACGACAATGAGGCGGCCGGGATATGGATGAACATCATCCGCACCGTGTCGCCCTGCTGATAGTCCTCGGGGACCAGGAAGGTCATGACGAGACCGGCGACGGCCGCGATCGTCGATAGAACGCCCAGCAGCGGGGCGGCCCATCGCGAGAAGGCCATGAACCGCTCGGGGTTGGTCAGGAAATCGAACGTGTGGCGCGCGTCCATGGATCACGCTCTAGAGCGGCCGGGCGGCGCGGGCAATGGCCGTATCGCTACGGAGCCGTGGAAGGCGCCGAAGAAGGGCGGCGCGTGCAGGCGCGCCGCCCTCCGGACGCACGGCCGGGGTCAGCCGACCTTGCGCTGGATCACCGTGGTCCGCGCGCCCTTGAAAGGGGCGGGGCCGCGGGTCTCGATGCGGCGAATGACGACATGGTCGCCGCCGCGTTCCAGGTCGAGGGCGTCGAAGGCCTTCTGCTGGCTGGGCGACAGGGCGGTGTAGAAGGCGCGCGTGGCGGCGATGCGCTTCTGCATGGCCTCGGCGACCTTGGACATCTGGTCCAGGCGCTCCAGCGTGGTCGGCGGCTTGCGGTCGATCGCGCGGTCGGGGCCGTCCTTGTCGTCGTCATTGTCCTTGCGGACCATGATCTTGGGCGAGGTCGCGTCCACATAGGCCTTCAGCGCGCCTTCCTGGTCGGGGCGCAGTTGCAGCACGTCGCGCAGATGCTGGGCGTGCGCCTCGGGATTGGGGGCGCGGCCGTGGTGCATCATCATCATGCCCGGCCCCATGGCCATCATGCCGTCCATCGGCGGCGGGGGCGGCGCCGAGGGAGCCGGCGGCGAGGGCGGGGCGGGAATCTGGGCCGAGGCGGCGCCGGCGGCCAGGGCGGTGACGGCGGCGCCCGCGAGCGCCAGGCGAATTAGGCTTTTACGCATGGTGTGAGCTCCTGTCGTTGAACTGACGAGAAGCTTGGCCATCGCCATGTGGCGCGAAAATGTCAGGATAGATGAACAATTTTACAGACTTGACGCCCGGCTGAGACAGTCGGGTTTGCTGATCCGCCGGCCGGCGCTATCACCACTGACATTTCCGGGACCTAGCGACGCTACACGTCGATATGAGGTCGGCCGAGCGGCCCGCCTGCCCCCGCTCTTTTTCCGCGCGGAGTCCGCATGAAGTCGATCGCGTTCCTGGCCCTGGCCCTTGCCGGCGTCTGCTGGGGTCTGGGCTTTCCCACCGGAAAGCTGATCCTGACGCAGACAGAGGCCGCGCACATGGTGCTGCTGCGCTTCGCGGTCGCCGCCCTGGCCGCCGCGCCGTTCGCCCTAAGGCGGCCCGAGGTCCGAGCGCTGTTCCGCTCGCCGGTCGTGCTGGCCTCGGGGGTGATCTACGGCGTGGCGTTCCTGGTCCAGTTCGAGGGCCTGGCCCATGTCAGCGTCACGGTCGCGGCCCTGCTGGTGGGGGCGATGCCGGCCCTGATCGCGGTCAGCGCCCGGGTGCTGGGCGAAAAGGTCTCGCGATTGTCCTGGGGCGGGGTGGCGGCGGCGACGCTGGGCGCGGCTCTGATCGCCGGCAAGCCGGACGGCGCCAGCTCGCCCTGGGGCGTGGCGCTCTCGATCGCGGCGCTGTTCCTGTTCCTGGCCTGGCTGCTGACCCTGCGTCGGGCGCCGACCCCGCCCAATGCGATGGCCATCCCGGCCGTGTCGATCATCATCGCCGCCGCGACCATCCTGCCGATCGCCTTTGTCATGCACGGCGCGCCAAGGCTGGATCTCAGCGCCCCGGTCTGGGCCGCCGTCGTCGCCCAGGGCGTCTTGGCGACCCTGCTGGCCACCGCCGCCTGGCAGTTCGGCGCCAGCCGGGTCGGGGCGGCTAGCGCCGGGGTGTTCATCAACATCGAGCCCCTGATGGGCGCGGCCTGCGGCGTGCTGCTGTTCGGCGACCACCTGACCCTGCCGCTGCTCGCCGGCGGGGCGCTGATCATCGGCGGCAGCCTGGCGGTGGTGCTGGGCGAGCGGCAGGCGCAGCCGGGCGACCTGCAGGCGACGGTTCCGCCCACCCCTTGATCTTGGCGCCTTAGTCCAGAGCGTTGCGGCAGGCCGCGCCCATGGCCAGCGGCGACAACGCCACCGCGCCGGCGCAATAGGCCAGCATCAGCATGAGGCCGCCGGTCCAGGGCAGGCCGGCCGAATAGCCGTCCAGCGCGCCGGCGCCGAAGATCACCGGCGGGGCGAACAGCGGCAGCACGATCACGGCGACCAGCAGCCCGCCGCGCTTGCTCCCGAGCGCCAGGGCCGCGCCCAGGCCGCCGAGGAACGCGAAGGCCAGGCCCCCGACCAGGGCGCACAGCACCAGCAGCGGCATGACCTTGATGTCGGCGCCCAGCATCAGCGCCGCCACGGGCGCCGCCAAGGCCAGAGGCGCGCCGGTCGCCAGCCATTGAGCCAGGCACTTGGCGACCGCCACGGCCTCCAGCGGCGCGGGGCCCAGCGCCAGCAGGTCCAGGGTCCCGTCCTCGTAGTCGCGCTCGAACAGCCTTTCGAGCGAGAGAAGGGCCGCCAGGGCCAGGGCCAGCCAGGCGATGCCCGGCGCGATCGCCGCCAGCCGCTCGGGCGCGCGGCCGGACGCCATGGGCAGCAGCACCACGACGCAGGCGTAGAAGGTCAGGGCCAGCAGAGGACCGCCGCCCCGGCCCCAGGCCAGGGACAGCTCGCGCCGGAGAAGGACGCCGAACGCTCTCATTGTCCGATCTCCACGGAACGCGTGGGGATCGGCAGCGGATCGTGGACCGAGGCCAGGATCATGCCGCCGCCGGCCAGGTGCTGGGCCATCACCTCGCCGAACGCCGCGCGCTGTCCCGCGTCGAGCGGGGCCATGGGCTCGTCCAGCAGCCACAGCGTGCGCGGGCTGGCCGCCAGGCGCGCCAGGGCCAGGCGCCGACGCTGGCCAGCCGACAGGCGCCGGACCTCGAGGTCGAGCAGGCGCATCAGGTCGAAGCGCTTGGCCGCCGCTCTGGCGCTCGCCTCGGTCCCGCCGGTCCACAGGGTCTGGAAGCGCAGCTCCTCCCAGGCGGTGCGGCTGGATTTCAGGCCGTCCTGGTGGCCGAGCAGGTGCAACTGCTCGGCCCGCGCGGCGTCGGCCTCCATGGTCCCGTTGACGCCTTCGAAGGCGATGGTCCCCTCGGCCGGGCGCAGAAGCCCGGCGACGGCGCGCAACAGGCTGGTCTTGCCCGCGCCATTTCGTCCCACCAGAACAGACGCTTCGCCGGCGGACAGCGTCAAGTCCAGGTTCGAGAACAGGCGGCGCTCGCCGCGTGTAATCGCCAAATCCTTTATGAGAACAACTCTCAACACGCCAAGACCCCGCGCGCGACATGGACGTTGAGCCAACGCAGCGCTAAGAAGCGCGCGGTCGTCCCCCTCCAGTCGGTTTGGGTGGTACGCGGCGCGGAGGCGGAACCTGTGTGTCCCTTCCGATCAGCGCGTGATCCCGGGAGTGGTTTTCGGGCGGCCGTGGACAGAGAAGGATCCTTAGAAATGGCGTCTGTGGACAGCCTGAAAGCCCGTCGCGAGCTTAACGTCGGCGGCAAGACCTACGTCTATTACAGCCTTCGCGCCGCCGAGGAAGCCGGTCTTGCCGGAACTTCCTCGCTGCCGGTCTCGATGAAGGTGCTTCTCGAGAACCTGCTGCGCAACGAAGACGGCGTCTCGGTCGCCGAGGACGACCTGAAGGCCGTCGCCGCCTGGCTGCAGAACAAGGGCTCGGTCGAGCACGAGATCAGCTTCCGCCCCGCGCGCGTGCTGATGCAGGACTTCACCGGCGTTCCCGCCGTCGTCGACCTGGCCGCCATGCGCGACGCCATGGTCGCCCTGGGCGCCGACCCGGCCAAGATCAATCCGCTGAACCCCGTCGACCTGGTGATCGACCACTCGGTGATGGTCGACAACTTCGGCGACGCCAAGGCCTATGACGCCAACGTCAAGCGCGAGTACGAGCGCAACATCGAGCGCTACCGCTTCCTGCGCTGGGGCTCGTCGGCCTTCAACAACTTCCGCGTCGTGCCGCCCGGCACCGGCATCTGCCACCAGGTGAACCTGGAATACCTGGCGCAAACCGTCTGGACGAACACCGTCGACGGCGCCGAAGTCGCCTATCCCGACACCGTCGTCGGCACCGACAGCCACACGACCATGGTCAACGGCCTGGCCGTTCTGGGCTGGGGCGTGGGCGGCATCGAGGCCGAGGCCGCGATGCTGGGCCAGCCGATCCCGATGTTGATCCCGGAAGTCATCGGCTTCAAGCTGACCGGCGCCCTGCCGGAAGGCGCGACGGCCACCGACCTGGTGCTGACCGTCACCCAGATGCTGCGCAAGAAGGGCGTGGTCGGCAAGTTCGTCGAATTCTACGGCGACGCCTTGGCCAACCTGACCCTGGAAGACCAGGCGACGATCGCCAACATGGCGCCGGAATACGGCGCCACCTGCGGCTTCTTCCCGATCTCGGCCTCGACCATCGCCTATCTGAAGGGCACCGGCCGCACGCCGGAACGCGTCGCTCTGGTCGAAGCCTACGCCAAGGAGCAGGGCCTGTGGTGGGAGCCCGGCGTGGCCGAGCCGACCTTCACCGACACGCTGGAACTCGACCTGTCGTCGGTCCAGCCCTCGCTGGCCGGCCCGAAGCGCCCGCAGGACCGCGTCCTGCTGGCCGACGCCGCCGCCAAGTTCGCCGAGTCGCTGGCCGGTGAGTTCGGCAAGGCCGAGAACCCCGAGCTGCGCGCCCCGGTCGAGGGTGAGAACTTCGACGTCGGTCACGGCGACGTGGTCATCGCGGCCATCACCTCGTGCACCAACACCAGCAATCCCTCGGTGCTGATCGCCGCCGGCCTGCTGGCCAAGAACGCGGTCGCCAAGGGCCTGAAGGTCAAGCCGTGGGTGAAGACCTCGCTGGCCCCCGGCTCGCAGGTGGTCACCGACTACCTGGCCAAGGCCGGCCTGACCAAGTCGCTGGACGCCCTGGGCTTCAACCTCGTCGGCTACGGCTGCACCACCTGCATCGGCAATTCGGGTCCGCTGCCGGAAGCCATCAGCAAGACGATCAACGACAACGACCTGGTCGCCTGCTCGGTGCTCTCGGGCAACCGCAACTTCGAAGGCCGCGTGAACCCGGACGTGCGCGCCAACTACCTGGCCTCGCCGCCGCTGGTGGTGGCCTACGCCCTGGCCGGCAGCCTGAAGATCGACCTGGCCACCCAGCCGATCGGCCAGGACAAGAAGGGCAACGACGTCTACCTGAAGGACATCTGGCCCTCGAACGAGGACATCGCCGCCCTGCAGCGCAAGGCGATCAACGAGAAGATGTTCGCCACCCGCTACGGCGACGTCTTCAAGGGCGACAAGAACTGGCAGGGCATCAAGGTGACCGGCGGCCAGACCTACGCCTGGGAAGCCGACTCGACCTACGTCCAGAACCCGCCGTACTTCCCGAACATGTCGATGACGCCGGCTCCGGTGACCGACATCGTGGAAGCCCGGATCCTGGCCGTGTTCGGCGACTCGATCACCACCGACCACATCAGCCCGGCCGGCTCGATCAAGGCCTCCAGCCCCGCCGGCAAGTTCCTGATCGACCACGGCGTCCAGCCGGTGGACTTCAACGGCTACGGCGCCCGCCGCGGCAACCACCAGGTGATGATGCGCGGCACGTTCGCCAACATCCGGATCCGTAACCGGATCACCCCGGACATCGAAGGCGGCGTGACCAAGCACTTCCCGACCGGCGAAGTGATGTCGATCTACGACGCGGCCATGAAGTACCAGGAAGAAGGCCGTCCGGCGGTCGTCTTCGGCGGCAAGGAATACGGCACCGGTTCGTCGCGTGACTGGGCCGCCAAGGGCACCAAGCTGCTCGGCGTCCGCGCGGTGATCTGCGAAAGCTTCGAGCGCATCCACCGCTCGAACCTGGTCGGCATGGGCGTCCTGCCGCTGCAGTTCGTCCAGGACGGCTGGCAGAAGCTGGAGCTGACCGGCGAGGAGATCGTCTCCATCCGTGGTCTGACGGATCTCGCGCCGCGCAAGCAGCTGATCGTCGAGCTGTATCGCCCGACCGATGGCCGCATCGCCCGCTTCCCGGTCCGCTGCCGCATCGACACCCCGACCGAGCTTGAATACTTCAAGAATGGCGGCGTGCTGAACTACGTGCTGCGCAACCTGGCGCGCGCGGACTAAGCGACGGCCGCGAGGCTTTCAACGAGACGGCCGGCTCCTCGCGGGGCCGGCCGTTTTCGTTCCGGCTTCTCGTTTCGGGGCGGCTGACAACGATGTCTCCACCGTTTCTCCCCATGGACCGCCGCTATTCACGGCCTCGTGAACGGCTATCCTGGGCGTTCTTGGCTTAAGTGACCCGCAATGCGTAAGGCCGCCCTCTCTCTGTTCTGCCTGGCCCTGTCCGGCGTCGCGTCGTCCCTGGCTTGGGCTCCGGCCGCGTGGGCGGGAAAGCCGCCCGTGGTGGTCGAGCTGTTCACCGCCCAGGGCTGCTCGTCCTGCGGCAAGGCCAACCAGCTGGCGGCCGAGCTGTCCCAGCGCGACGGCGTCCTGGCCCTGACCTATTCGGTGGACTACTGGGACTACCTGGGCTGGAAGGACACCTTCGCCAAGCCCGACTTCGCCGAGCGCCAGCGCGCCTACGCCAAGAAGTTCGCCCTGCGCGACGTGCCGACGCCCCAGATGGTGGTCGGCGGTCGCGTCCAGGCCTCGGGAACCAAGGCCGAGGCGATCGAGGATCTCGTGAAGTCGGCGGCCAAGGCGCCGGCCAATCCGCCGGACATGGAATTCGTCGGCAAGACCCGCGTCGCCATCGGCTCGGGCCCCGCCCCGCGCGGCGGCGGCGAGGTCTGGCTGGTGCGCTACGATCCGCGTGAACAGGACATCGCCGTCAAGCGCGGCGACAACAAGGGCCAGACCCTGGTCCATCGCAATGTCGTGCGCGAACTGGTTCGCCTCGGCCCCTGGGCGGGCAAGCCCAAGCTCTATCGCCTGCCGCCTGCCGCCGACGCCGATCTGGTGACCGTGGTGTTGGTGCAGGGCGCCAAGGGCGGCCGCATTCTGGGCGTGCTGCAGGCGTCCCCCGCCGAGCGCTGATTTGCCGCTTTCCGGACAAAGGAAAACCCGCGCGGCGGGAGGGGAATGGCCGCGCGGGTTCCTTTAAGCGTCGCCGAAGGGGGAAGACCGGAGGGGGCTGGGGGGGCTGGACAGAACCCCGGTCCGTCTTCGTCGACAGTCACCTTATCGACCCCCAAGCGGGCGAGCGCTGGACCAAACCAAGGTGCTTTGAGGGCGCGGCGTGACCGTCATGCGACGAACGTCTCGAACCTGTTACAGGCCGGGGCCCGAACGCAAAAAGCCCGCGCGGGAGGGGGATCCGCGCGGGCTCATTGGGGGAGGGGGATATTTCAAGTCTGTCGGCTGACCGGCCCGCGATCTGGGGGCTGGGGGGGCTGTTCAGGATCCTGACCACAGGGTGTCCGATCAGCCGACACTGACTTTATCGACCCGCAAGCAGGCGGGCGAAGGACCGAAATAAGGTCCTTTCGCGGCGCGTCGTGTCCATGGCGTGTCATTTCCGCCCGGCGTGACCGTCGCGACACGGAGCTGTTCCAATCGCCTGATTTGGGGCTAGATTCTTCTCATGGCTCTGGATTCCCAGCCCACGCCGGTCGGCGGCGTCGTCTTTTTCGAGCGGCGAGAGCTCGACCAGCTGATGCGCCTCTATGGCCGCATGGTCGCCGCCGGCGAGTGGCGCGACTACGGCATCGCGGGTCTCTCGGACCGCGCCGTCTTCTCGATCTTCCGTCACGCGGCCGAGGCGCCGCTCTATCGGGTCGAGAAGCATCCGGCCCTGGCGCGCAAGCAGGGCGCCTGGGCGGTGTTCGGCCAGGGCGGCCAGATCCTCAAGCGCGGCCACGAACTGACTCAGGTGCTGCGGGTGTTCGAGAAGGGCAAGTTCTCGGTCGTCGACTGAACTTCAGGGCTTAGAACGAGAAGCCGAGCTTGGCGCCGACGAAGCGGCCTTCGTTATCATAGCCTCGCGCCGTACCGACGCCGCTGGTGTCGGCGCTGGGCTGGATGCCGCACAAGACGCCGATGCCGCCCGAGACGCCGCCTTCGCGGCGCTCGATCGCCGTGCGCGCGAGGCCCCTCGGCAGCGGCGCCGGCGCCTGGGCGTAGCGCAGTTCGATCGGACCGGCCGGCTTCAGGTTCAGAGGCAGGGCCAGGTTGGGCGTCTTGGCCGCAGGCGGATAGGCCGGAAGCGCGGTCTCGGCGTGGGCGAGGCCGGCGGCCGCCAAGGCGGCGGTAAGAGTGAGGGTCCGGATCATCGTCGTCTCCATCGCCATCAATGTGGGCGCGCGAGGGCCAAAGAAAAAGCCCCGGCGGTGTCCCGCCGGGGCTCGTCTTGTCCGTTCCGGAACGCCGGCCTTAGCGGCGGTTGCCCATGATGCTGAGCAGGAATTGGAACAGGTTGATGAAGTTCAGATAGAGGCTCAGCGCGCCGTAGTTGGTGGCCACGGCCATCGACTGCTGGTCGCCGCCCAGCTGGTAGTAGGTCATCTTCAGGTTCTGGGTGTCGTAGGCGATCAGGCCCGCGAAGATGAAGACGCCCAGGATGCTGATGATGAAGCCCAGACCCGGCATCGGGAAGAACATCTGAACCAGCGAGGCCAGCACCAGGCCGATCAGGCCCATGATCAGGAAGCTGCCAAAGCCGGTCAGGTCCTTCTTGGTCGTGTAGCCGAACAGGCTGAGGCCGCCGAAAGCGATGGCCGTGATCAGGAAGGTCGCGGCGACCGAGGCGCCGGTATAGGCCAGCAGCCAGACGCCGAGGCCGGCGCCCATCGAGGCGACCAGCGCCCAGTACAGGATGCCGGACGACCGGGCGGTCGGGTTGCGCATGGCGAACATGGCGACCAGCATCATCACCAGCGGCGCGAAGCGGACGATGGTGCCCAGCATCGTGAAGCCGGCCAGGCGGCCGTCGGGGGTCAGCACGTACAGCAGGCTGGCCACCGGCTGATAGGCGCTGGTCAGGAAGGCCAGGCCAGCCGACAGCAGGAGGCCCAGCGCCACCTTGTTGTAGACGCCGAGCATGAAACTACGCAGGCCGGCGTCAACCGACATGTCGGCGCGATCCGCCGGGATCGAGCGCGCGTAGCCGCGGTTGAAGTCGTTCATCGAATTAAGCCCTTGAGCTAGGCGTCCACGGTGGACGCCCTCGAAATATCGGGTGTCCTCGCGTCCGGCGCAATCCCTGTTCGAAAAGTATACATGGTATGCGCTCGCGCGCCGACCGGACGCTTCCCAAGCCGCCGCCCGACCCCTTAAGAACAAAGGCGAAGAACAAGAACGAGGGACGCGCCGATGGAATACGCCAAGCTGGGTCGGACCGATGTGACGGTCTCGCGCTGCTGCCTGGGCACCATGACCTGGGGCTCGCAGAATACGGAGGCCGAGGCCCACGACCAGATGGACTACGCCCTGGGGCGGGGCGTGACCTTCTGGGACACGGCCGAGATGTACGCCAGCCCGCCCAGTCCGGAGACCCAGGGTCGCACCGAGGAATATATCGGCTCGTGGTTCCAGAAGACGGGCAAGCGCCACGAGGTGGTGCTGGCCTCGAAGGTCGCCGGCCAGGGCGCGGCGTTCGGCGGTCTCTCGTGGATGCGCAAGGACGGCGCGACCACCCGTCAGACCAAGGCCCAGATCGACGAGGCCGTCGAGGGCTCGCTGCGCCGTCTGAAGACCGACTATCTGGATCTCTACCAGCTGCACTGGCCCGACCGCCGGGTGCGGGTGTTCGGCGGCCAGACCTTCAAGGACTACGACCAGGAGTACGAGAGCTTCGCCAGCATCCTTGAGGCGCTGGACGCCCATGTGAAGAAGGGCTCGATCCGCCATGTCGGCGTCTCGAACGAGTTCCCCTGGGGCGTGATGCGCTTCCTGGCCGAGAGCGAAACGAAAGGCCTGCCCCGCATCGCCTCGATCCAGAACGCCTACCACCTCGCCAATCGCACCTTCGAATATGGCCTGGCCGAGATCGCCATGCGCGAGCAGGTGGGCCTGCTGGCCTATTCGCCCCTGGCTCAGGGCCAGCTGACCGGCAAGTACCTGGACGGCGCGACGCCGGCCGGTTCGCGCAAGGCGCTCTACAACCGCATGCAGCGCTACGAGGGGCCCGGCTCGCAGGAGGCCTTCCACGCCTATGTGGCGCTGGCCCAGGCTAATGGCCTGGATCCCGCCCAGCTGGCCCTGAAGTTCTGCGACGCGCGGCCGTTCGTGACCGCCACCATCATCGGCGCGACCTCGATGGCCCAGCTGCAGACCAATATCGACGCCTTCGACCTCGATTGGACCGACGACCTGGAAGACGCCGTCAACGCCATCCACGCCCGCCACCCCAATCCGTGCCCGTAAGCGTTAGGTCGACATGATCCGCCTGTTCACCGCCATCGCCGTCCCGCCGGAAATCGGCGAGGGCCTGCTCTCGCGCCAGCACGGGATCGAGGGCGCGCGCTGGCGGCCGCTGGAGGCGTTCCACATCACGCTGCGCTTCATCGGCGACGTCGCGGAGAACGTGGCCGACGATCTGGACGAGGCTTTGATGCAGATCGACGCCCCGGCCTTCGACCTCACCCTCGTCGGCGCCGGCCATTTCGGCGAGGGCGCCGACATCCACGCGGTGTGGGCCGGCGTCGAGGACAGCGCGCCGCTGCGCCGCCTGCAGAAGGCCAACGAAAGCGCCGCCCGCGCGGCCGAGCTCAAGCCCGAGACGCGGGTCTACACGCCGCACGTGACCCTGGCCTATCTGAAGCGCGCCGCCGTCCCCGAGGTCGGGGCCTGGATCCAGGCGCACAACCTCTTGAAGTCGCCAAGCTTCCGCGTCGACCGGTTCGGGCTCTATTCCAGCTGGCAGACCAGCGCGGGCTCGGTCTATCGGCTCGAGCGGGAATATCCGCTGGCGGGGTAGCGGTGTTGAGCGCCCCTACAGCATCGACGGGATGACGCGGTCCGGCGGTCGGTGGCCGTCCATGAAGGTCTTCACGTTGACGATGACCTTTTCGCCCATGTCGATGCGGCCCTCGACCGTGGCCGAGCCCATGTGCGGCAGCAGCACGACATTGGGCAGCTTCAGCAGCTTGGGATTGATGGCCGGCTCGTGTTCGTAGACGTCGAGGCCCGCGCCCGCGATCTCGCCCTTGGCCAGCATGTTGGCGAGAGCCCCCTCGTCGATCACCTCGCCGCGCGCGGTGTTGACGATGACCGCGTGCGGCCGCAGCAGCTTCAGCCGGCGGGCCGACAGCAGATGATAGGTCGCCGGGGTGTGCGGGCAGTTGACCGAGATGAAGTCCATCCGGGCCAGCATCTGGTCCAGGCTTTCCCAATAGGTGCAGCCCAGCTCCTCGGCGATGCGCGGGCTGACGGGCTTGCGGTTGTGGTAGTGCACCTGCATGCCGAAGGCCTTGGCGCGGCGGGCCACGGCCTGGCCGATGCGGCCCATGCCGATGATGCCCAGGCGCTTGCCCCAAAGGCGGCGGCCCAGCATCCAGGTCGGAGACCAGCCGTGGAAGCCGCCAGCCTTGACCACTTCGGCGCCTTCGACGATCCGGCGCGAGGCGGCCATGATCAGGGTCATGGTCAGGTCGGCGGTGTCCTCTGTCAGGACGCCCGGCGTGTTGGTGACGATGATGCCGCGCGCATTGGCCGTGGCGACGTCGATATTGTCGACGCCCGCGCCAAAGTTGGCGATCAGCTTGAGCCGATCGCCGGATCGCGACAGAAGGCGCGAGTCGATACGATCGGTGATGGTTGGCACCAGGACGTCCGCGCGGCTCATGGCGTCGACCAGCTCGTCCGCCGTCATCGGCGTGTCGGTGACGTTGAGTTCGGTGTCGAACAGTTCGCACATCCGCGTCTCCACCGGATCGGGGAGTTTGCGGGTGACGACGACTTTGAGCTTGCGGGCGGCCATGGTCGGACTGAAAAGCTCTCACTGACGGGCGTTTGAAAGCTGTAGCAAAGGGGCCCGGAAGGGCCAAGCAACATGCCGTCGAAAACAGAACAAGGTTTGCCCAGGATGCGTTTCACGGGACTTTTCCTGGGATTCGCGATCGTGGCGGCCGGTCCGGCGGCGGCCGAGGGCCCCAGGGTCACCCCCTCGGGGCTGGAGGTGCCGCGCTACGTCTCGCTGAAATACGCCGAAGTGAATGCGCGCAAGGGTCCGGACGAGGCCCATCAGCTCTTGTGGATCTACCACGCCAAGGGCCTGCCGGTGCAGGTGATCGCCGAAACCCGCGAATGGCGGCGGATCTGTGATCCCGAAGGCGGCCTGGCCTGGGTGCACAAGCGCACGGTCGACGGCCGCCGCTCGGCCATGCGCGTCCAGCCGACCAACCTGCCGCTGCTGAAATCGCCCAAGGACGGGGCGAAAGTGACCGCCTATCTGAAGGCGCGCGGGGTGGCGGCGCTGGACAAGTGCGAGAAGGGCTGGTGCCGGCTGCGCGCCGACGGAGCGGTCGGCTGGGCGCGCGAGGGCGACATCTGGGGCGCCGACCCGGCTGTCCAGTGTCGCAAGGACTGACCCCTTCACGATCTGTTTCGACAGGGAAACATTGAGGCCCGGCCCGGCGCCGTGCTAGGGCGTGCCCCATGCAGAAGAACGCCTACACCTACGAAGAACTTCTGGCCTGCGGCCGCGGCGAGCTTTTCGGCCCCGGCAACGCCCAGCTGCCGGCCCCGCCGATGCTGATGTTCGACCGGATCGTCCGCATCGAGTCGGAAGGCGGCAAGTACGGCAAGGGCTATGTCGAAGCCGAATTCGACATCAATCCGGACCTTTGGTTCTTCGGTTGCCACTTCATCGGCGACCCGGTCATGCCGGGGTGCCTGGGCCTGGACGCCATGTGGCAGCTGGTCGGCTTCTTCCTGGGCTGGTCGGGCGCGCCCGGCCGGGGCCGCGCCCTGGGCGTCGGCGAGGTCAAGTTCACCGGCCAGGTGACTCCGGACGTGAAGAAGGTCGTCTACAAGATCGACCTGAAGCGCGTCATCATGCGCAAGCTCGTCATGGGAATCGGCGAAGGCGTGCTGGAGGCCGACGGCAAGGTGATCTACGAAACCAAGGACCTGAAGGTCGGCCTGTTCACGCCTGAACAGATGGCTTGATCCGTTAGTTAAAGACCGGTCGTTTAGCGAAAGAACCGGCCCCTGACGGATCGGAGGGGGAGAAGAGGATTTAAAGAATGCGTCGCGTCGTCGTCACCGGACTGGGGATCGTCTCGTCCATCGGCAACAACGCCCATGAGGTGCTGGCCTCCCTGCGCGAGGCTAAGTCGGGCGTGATCGCCGCGCCGGAATATGCCGAGCTGGGCTTCCGCTGCCAGGTCCACGCCGCGCCCCACATCGACTGGGAGTCGCTGGTCGATCGCCGCGCGGCGCGCTTCCTCGCGCCCGGCACGGCCTACGCCCACATCGCCATGGAGCAGGCGATCGCCGACTCGGGCCTTTCCGAGGGGGAGATCAGCCACGAGCGCACCGGCCTGATCGTCGGCTCGGGCGGTCCTTCGACCCGCGTCATCGTCGAGGCTGCGGCCACGACCAAGGAGAAGGGCCCCAAGCGCATCGGCCCGTTCGCCGTGCCCAAGGCCATGAGCTCGGGCCCGTCGGCTGTGCTGTCGACCTGGTTCAAGATCCGCGGGATCAACTATTCGATCAGCTCGGCCTGCGCGACCAGCGCCCACTGCATCGGCGCGGCCGCCGAGCAGATCCAGATGGGCAAGCAGGACGTCGTTTTCGCCGGCGGCTGCGAGGAGCTGGACTGGACCCTGTCGAACCTGTTCGACGCCATGGGCGCCATGAGCAGCAACTTCAACGACCGTCCGGCCGTGGCCAGCCGCGCCTACGACAAGAACCGCGACGGCTTCGTGATCGCCGGCGGCGCCGGGATCGTGGTGCTGGAAGAGTACGAACGCGCCAAGGCGCGCGGGGCCAAGATCTACGGGGAGCTGGTGGGCTACGCCGCCAATTCCGACGGCTACGACATGGTGGCCCCGTCGGGCGAGGGCGCGGCGCGCTGCATGAAGCTCGCCATGGCCGACGCCGGGAACCGGACCATCGACTACCTGAACCCGCACGGCACCTCGACGCCGGTCGGCGACAGCAAGGAGATGGGCGCGGTGCGCGAGGTGTTCGGCGACAAGGCCCCGATGATCTCGTCGACCAAGTCCCTGACCGGTCACAGCCTGGGCGCCGCCGGCGCGCAGGAGGCCATCTACTCGATCCTGATGCTCGACAACGGCTTCGCCGCCGAGAGCGCCCACATCGAGGAGTTGGACCCCGAGTTCGCCGACCTGCCGATCCTGCGCCAGCGCGTCGACAAGCCGCTGGAGACGGTGATGTCCAACAGCTTCGGCTTTGGCGGCACCAACGGCACGCTGATCTTCAGCCGCGTCGACTGACGGACCGCTTGGCGACCGCCCGCCAAGCCTACGACCTCTATCGCGCCGGCCGGTTGGCCGAGGCCGCCGACCTGTGCGAGCGCCTGATCACCGACGCGCCCAGCGTCGAGGCCTGGCACGTCCTGGGCGCCTCGCGCCTGGGCCTGGGTCAGGCCTGGGAGGCGTTGGCGGCCTTGAACGCCGGACTGGCGATGGACGCCCGACGGCCCGGCTTACTGTCGGCGAAGACCCTTGTCCTCCATAGCCTGGGCCGTGACGCCGAGACGGTTGCCGCCGCCCGCGCCGCCCTGGCGGCCGATCCTGACAATCCCCCGGTGCTCGGGGCCCTGGCCGCGTCCCTGCAGCGGCTGGGCGGATTCGAGGAAGCGCTGGCGGTCCTCGACCGCGCCGTTCAGGCTTCGCCGGGCGACGCCAAGCCGCTGACCAGCCGCGCGGCCCTGTTGCTGCTGCTGAACCGTCCGGCACAGGCGGCGCGGGATCTCGAGGCGGTGATGGAGATCGATCCGCTGCATCCGCGTCTGGCCGGCGACCTGATGTGGGCGCGGCGCCAGACCTGTGACTGGGACGAAGACGCGGCGCTGGAGATGCTGGTCAAGGCCGAGCTGAAGCTGGGCCGCCTCGCCATCGCCCCGTTCGCGGCCCTGGCGATCTTCGACATCCCCGTCCTGCACCGCCGCTGCGCGACCCTGGCCGCGCCGCCGGAGGTCCCGGCGCCCACATGGCCCGAGCGGCCCGGGGGCCAGCGTCTCCGCGTCGCCTATCTCTCGGCCGACCTGCACGAACACGCCACCGCCCGCCTGCTGGCGGGTGTGCTGGAGGCGCACGATCGCTTCAGGTTCGAGATCTTCGCCGTTTCCTACGGCCCCGAGGTCTCCAGCCCGATGCGCGATCGCCTGAAGGCGGCCTGCGAGCACTGGATCGAGGCTCGCGCCCTGTCCGACGCCGCCATCGCCGCGCGGTGCCGAGAGCTCGGCGTCGACATCGCCGTCGACCTGAAAGGCTATACCCAGGACGGCCGGCCGGGGATCCTGGCCCATCGTCCCGCGCCGGTCCGGGTCAGCTGGCTGGGCTATCCCGGCACGCTGGGCGTCCATGCCGACATCGTGCTGGCCGACGCCGTGACGATCCCACCGGGCGCCGAGGGCGACTGGTCCGAGGCGGTGGTGCGCCTGCCGCTCTATCAGCCGAACGACGCTCTGGTTCCCGTCCCGCCGCCGCCCTCCCGCGCCGCGGCGGGGCTGCCCGAGGGCGCGTTTGTCTTCGGCTGCTTCAACAACCCGGCCAAGATCACGCCGGAGGTGTTCGAGGCCTGGATGGCGATCCTGAAGGCCGCGACGGGCAGCGTTCTGTGGCTCTACGCCGGCGCGCCCGGGGCGGCCGACAATCTGCGGGCCCACGCGGCCAAGGCCGGAATCGGGCCCGAACGTCTGGTCTTCGCCGCGCCCGCGCCCCATGACCAGCACCTGGCCCGCCACGTCCTGGCCGACCTGATGCTCGACACCTGGCCCTACGGCGCCCACACCACCGCCAGCGACGCGCTGCGGATGGGCGTTCCGCTGCTGACCTTGCCGGGCCACAGCTTCGCCAGCCGGGTCGGGTCCAGCCTGCTGACCGCCCTCGGCCTGCCCGAACTGATCGCGCGGACGTCGGCCGACTACACGGCCAAGGCGCTCGCCCTGGCCGCCGATCAGGCCGCGCTCAAAGCGCTGAATGACCGTGTCCGGAAGGCCATCCGAACGTCGAAAGTCTTCGATCCGGCCGCCTTCGCCCGGTCCCTGGAGGCCGCCTTCGAGGGCATGGCCAAACGCTGAAGGGTTCCGCGCGGCCCTCCCGCCTGCTAACCAGCGCACAACGATTTGCCATAGAGGGCCCGACACATGGCCGACGATTACGCGTTCCCCAAGGGTGAGCTGATGCGGGGCAAGAAGGGCCTCGTCATGGGCGTGGCCAACCACAATTCGATCGCCTGGGGCATCGCCAGCCAGCTGGCCGCCCAGGGCGCCGAGATGGCCTTCACCTATCAGGGCGAAGAGCTGGAGCGCCGCGTGCGCCCGCTGGCCGAGAGCATCGGCGTCAAGACGATGATCCCGGCCGACGTCACCGACGACGCCTCGATGGACGCGGCCTTCGCGGAAATCGAGAAGGTGTTCGGCACGATCGACTTCGTCGTCCACTCGGTGGCCTTCGCCAACAAGAACGAGCTGAAGGGCTCGTTCGTGGACAACACGACCCGCGAGGGTTTCCTGATGGCCATGAACATCTCGGCCTTCAGCTTCGTGGACGTCGCCAAGCGCGCCTCGAAGCTGATGCCGAACGGCGGCTCGCTGATCACCATGACCTATCTGGGGTCGGAGCGGACCATCCCGAACTACAACACCATGGGCGTGGCCAAGGCGGCGCTGGAAGCGGCGACCCGCTACATCGCCCGGGACCTGGGCCCCAAGGGCATCCGCGCCAACGCCATCTCGGCCGGCGCCATGCGCACCCTGGCCCTGGCCGGCATCTCGGGCGGCCGAAGCATGATCGCCCAGGGCCGCGCGTTCTCGGCGATGAAGGAAGACACCTCGATGGAAGGCGTCGCCGGCTGTGCTCTGTGGCTGGCCTCGGACCTCGGCAAGTCGACCACCGGCGAAGTGGTCCACGTCGACGCCGGCTTCCACATGATGGGCATGCCCGACCAGGACGAGGCGTAAGCCTCTTCCAAGCGGTCTAAGGCGCGTAGGCTCGCATGAATCGTTCGGCCGCTTCCTTCGCGAAGCGGCCGAATTCCTCCGGCGTCTTGTCGGACGGCAGGCGCAGCAGCGCCCGCATCTGGCTCTGGCCCATGATCATGCCGGAGAAGAACTCCGCCGCCTGATCGTAGTCCGCGACCTTCATCCGACCCAGTTCCGTTTCGGTCTTCAGGAACGCGGCCAGTTGGCGACGGGCGCTTAGGGGGCCGGCTTCGTAGACTTCCTGGGCGACGTCGGGCATTTCGCCCGCCCCCATCATCACCACCCGCATCATCGAGTAGCTCTTGTTGGTGATCACTGTCTCCAACAGCGACAGGGCGTAGGCCTCCAGCGCCGCCGTCGGATTGTCGACGGCCTGGCGGTCGCGCAGCGGCGCGGTGACCCGCTCCACCCGACGCTGCATCAGGGCCCGCATCAGCTCGGCCTTGGAGCCATAGTGGTTGTAGACCGTCTGCTTGGAGACGCCCGCCCGACGGGCGATCGCCTCCATCGGCGCGGCCAAGCCCCGCTCGCCAATCACCTCGACGGCGGCGTCGAGGATGGCTTCGGTCTTGGCGACGTCGATCTGTCCGGGAATGCGGGGCATCAGTGGACGTCCGAGGGCGGCGGCGGGGCGTTCTTCGCCGGACTGGCGAACAGGGAGACGGCGGCGGCGAGGAAACAGCCGATCGCCAGCAGGGTGAAGCTGTCGCCGAACGCCATGACGGTGGCCTGCTGCTCCATCATGCCGCCGATGGCCTTGCGGGCCGCGCCGGCCGGATCGGTGACGCCCAGCTGCATCATCCGCTCGGTCAGGCCAGCCATCATGCTGGCCGTGGGGCCCCCTTGGGTCACCTTCGAGGTCATGTCGTCGTAATAGAGCGCCGTCTGCTGGGTGATCGAGGTCGCCAGCAAAGCAAGGCCGATCGCCCCGCCGGTGTTGCGCGCCAGATTGACCAGGCCCGAGGCGTTCTTGACCATGTGGGGCGGCAGGGTGCTCATCGTGACCTGCTGGGTGGCGATCATGGCGATCATCACGCCCACGCCGCGGCAGGCCTGGACCCCGGCGAACTCCCAGAAGCCCCAGTCCTTGGTCACGCCATGGGCCATGTACATGCCCCAGCCCGCCAGGATGAAGCCCAGGCACATCGGCACGCGCGGATCGGTTCTGCGCACCAGGCGGCCGGCGATCGGACCGGTCAGGAACATCGACAGGCCCGAGACGATCATCGTCGTGCCGACCTCGGACGCCGAATAGTGGCGAACCCGGCCCAGGAACTGCGGCAGCAGGAAGGTGCCGCCGAACAGGCTGGCGCCCGACACCGCGGTCATGGCGACCCCGACGGTGAAGTTGCGGTTGGCGAAGGCCCGCAGCTCGACGATCGGGTTGTTGTAGGTCAGCTGACGCCAGATGAACACGGCGCCGCCGATCACGGCGGTGACGGTCAGCCACAGGATGGCGGTGTCGTCGAACCAGTCGTCCTTGGCGCCTTCCTCCAGCACGTACTGCATGCTCATCAGGAAGACGGCCATCACCGCCAGGCCGAACCAGTCGAAGCCCTTGGCGAGGCTCGGGTCGCCCTTGTCGAAGTCGCCCCACCGCGCCACGCCGAACAGCACCAAGAGACCCGTGGGCACGTTGATGAAGAACAGCCACCGCCAAGACAGCGCCTCGGTCAGATGGCCGCCCAGGGTCGGGCCGACGGTCGGGGCCAGGGTGACGATCAGGCCCATGATCACGCTGGCCGTCACGCGCCGCTCCGGCGGGAAGGCGGTGAAGGCGACCGCGAACACCGTCGGGATCATGGCCCCGCCGATGAAGCCCTGCAGCGCCCGCGTCAGGATCATCATGTCGATCGACGAGGACAGGCCCGTCAGCACGCTCATGACGATGAAGCCGGTGCACGAGGCCAGGTAGAGGCGCTGGGTGCCCCACAGGCGCGAGAGATATCCCGACAGCGGGATCATCACGACCTCGGGGATCAGATAGGCGGTCTGGATCCAGCTGATCTGGTCGGTG
This sequence comes from Caulobacter sp. X, assembly GCF_002742635.1. NCBI lineage: Bacteria > Pseudomonadati > Pseudomonadota > Alphaproteobacteria > Caulobacterales > Caulobacteraceae > Caulobacter > Caulobacter sp. X. The sequence goes on from NZ_PEGF01000001.1 coordinate 2,524,780, forward strand.
CTGGCCCCGACGCCCGCCTGGATCTGCGGCAGCGACGCCGCCACGATCTGGATGTCCAGGATGGCCATGAACTGGCCGATGACCATGGCCCCGAAACCGAGGAACAGCTTGCCCCAATCCACTTCGGGCTTGGGAGCGGCGGCGGCCCGCGAGGCGGGAAGGGCGGCGTCGGTCATGACGCGTCCGCCGTCTAGCGGTCCACGCCCTGGCGGGCGACCTGTGGCGTGGCTTGGCCCGCCTCGGCGAAGGACGGACCCGAGCGGTCGCGGACATCGACCTTGACCTCGACCGACAGCCCCGGACGCAGGGCCGCGCCCAACTGGCTGCGGTCGACGGCGATCTTCACCGGCAGGCGCTGGGTGATCTTGGTGAAGTTGCCCACGGCGTTCTCGACCGGGATCAGGGCGAACTCCTGGCCGGTGGCCGGGGCGAAGCTGTCGACCTTGCCGACAATCTTGGCCTTGCCGAAGGCGTCGGCCTTGATCTCGACCGGCTGGCCGACGCGGATGCGGGCCACCTGGGTCTCCTTGAAGTTGGCGACGATATAGGCCTGGCCCAGCGGCACGACCGACATCAGGGCCACGCCCGGCTGGACCAGCTGGCCCGGACGGACCGAGCGGGCGCCGACCACGCCGGCGGCCGGGGCGCGGATCACGGTCCGCTCCAGGTTCAGCTTGGCCTGCTCGACGGCGGCGTGGGCGGCGGCGGCTTGCGCCACGGCCTGGGCCTTGGCCGAACCCAGCGACTCGGCGGCGCGGCGTTCGGCCTCCAGGGCGGCCTGGGCGCTGGCGACGCTGGCGGCGGTCTGGGTGGCGGCGGCGCGCTCGGTCTGGACCTTCTGCTGCGAGACCCAGCCCTGGCTGGCCAGGCTGTTGTAGCGGTCGAGGTCGGCCTTGGCCCGGCTGGCGTCGGCCTTGGCGCTGGTCACGCCGGCCGCGCGCTGGGCGATCATCGCCTGCTCAAGGCTGTTCTTGTCGTCGATCGCGCGAACGGCGGCGTCCGCCGCGTTGGCGTTGGCGATCGCCTGGTCGACGATGGCCTGGAAGGTCGACGGATCGATCTTGGCCAGCACCTGGCCCGCCTCGACCCGCTGGTTGTCGGCCACCAGCACCTCGGCCACATAGCCGGAGACCTGCGGGCTGATCTGCACCGTGTCGGCCTGGACGAAGGCGTTGTCGGTGCTTTCGAAGTGCTGCTTGTCCAGGAACCACAGGGTCCCGCCGACCCCGACGGCGGCCAGGAGGACCCCGCCCGCGATCATTGGAACCAGCTTCTTGTTTTGCGGCGTCGCCATGAACGGAAAGACCCTATCCCCAGAGCGTGAACGCGCCCGATAGTCACATCACGCGGGCGCGGCAAGCGGATAAATGGACGCAGTCGTCCAAAAATCAACGGCGCTCCGAAGAAGTTTTTACGTCAGACGCCGAAAGTCCCGCCTCGCGCCCAAAACGCGGGCGGCGCGCGAAAGCTCCGCCAGGCGGGGCTCGTCGAACCAAATGGCCTCGGGTTCGTTGAGAGAAAAGGCGCCCTAAGACGGCGGCCAAGGAGGTCCCGATGAACGCCCCGCGATTGGCCGAGCGCTCTTGTCTGGAACTGGTCCGTCCGCTGCTGTGGCTGGCCGCCGCCGCCTTCACGGCGGGCTTTGGCGGCTATCTGGCCGTGGCCGGGCGCGCCGCGGGTGTCTAAACGCCCGTCGAGCCGAAACCGCCGGCGCCTCGGTCGGTCGCGTCCAGGTCCTCGACCTCGACCAGCGGCCATTGTGGCGCGGCGGCGATCACGCCCTGGGCGATGCGGTCGCCGCGACGGATCGTGAAGTCTTCCTCGCCGAGGTTGATCAGCAGCACGCAGACCTGGCCGCGATAGTCGCTGTCGACGGTGCCCGGCGCGTTGACCACCGTGACGCCGTTCTTGAAGGCCAGGCCCGAGCGCGGCCGCACCTGCATCTCCCAGCCGTCCGGAACCGCCACCGAGAAGCCCGTCGGCGCCATGCAGCGCGCGCCCGGCTTCAGCACGATCGGCGCGTCCTCCGGGACCGCCGCCCGCAGGTCGAAGCCCGCGGCGCCCGCCGTGGCGTAGGCCGGAACCGGCAGGTCGGGATTGCCTTCCCAGCGCTTGAAGCGAATGGCGAGACCGGCGGGAATGGCGGACATGGGAGGTTCCTGTTCCGAGAGACGGAACGGCTGTAGCCGATTTGCGGGGGGCGAGGCCAGTAGGACGGCTAGCCGTCCCTTGTTTGGCGGTGAAACCGCGACCCGGTGCTTCTGGTTTGAGAGGGATACCTTCAAATCAGGCGCGGAGTTCCATGAGTAAACCGATCAATCCGCCCACCGAACAGGGCCACAGAGGGCGCGAACTGCCGGCCTATGTCTCCAATGGCCTCATCGGGCTTCGGGTGCGGGAGACGCCGCTGCAGGCGGGCATGTGCCTGGTCAGCGGGTTCAGCGGCGAGCACTACGAACGCCGGATCGAGGCGGCGGCCGTGGCGCCCTATCCGCTGGCCGGCGACCTGGCGATCGACGGCGTGTGGCTCTCCGACGCGTCGCAGCGGGTGTCCGATCTGGAGCAGGCCTACGATTTTTCGACGGCCGAGCTGACCTCTCGCTTCGTTTTCGAAGTCGGGGGCAGGCGGGCCCAGGTGGAGGTCGTCGCCTTTTGCAGTCGCCCAGAGCCGACGCTGGTTTGCCAGGAGATTTCGGTCACCGTCGACAAGGCCTGCGCCCTGGGCCTTCGCGCCATGATTGACGGGGCGGGGGTCGATGGTCGGGCCGTGCGGCACGGGCGCGAGACGCCCGGCGAGGTAGAGCCCGCCACGGATGGATCGGTCCTGTGGGCTTCGGCCGGCGAGCTCTCGACCTGCGGCCTGGCCCTGACGACCGAGGTCCTGGGCGCGGGCGAGGTCATGCCGTCCCGTCCGCCGCTGCGCGACGACCGGCTGGTCTCGGAATATGCGGTCCAAGCCCGGGGCGGGCGCGCCGTCCGGCTGCGCCAGATCGTCAGCATTGTGCCGAACGCCCTGCATGATCTGCCCGATCAGGAGGCCGAGCGCCTGGTCGCCAAGGCCCGGTTCGACGGCTTCGACTCGCTCCGCAAGCAGAACCGCGCGGAATGGGCCGAGCTCTGGAAGAGCCGCATCCGGCTCGAGGGGGCGGATGAGCGCTGGCAGCAAAGGGTCGACGCCGGGTTCTTCTACCTGATGAGCTCGGTCCATCCCTCGTCGCCCGCCTCGACGTCGATCTTCGGCTTGGCCACTTGGCACGACTATCACTACTACTTCGGCCACGTGATGTGGGACATCGAGGCCTTCGTCATCCCCGCCCTCTGCCCGCTGCAGCCTCATGCGGCCAGGGCCATGCTTGAATACCGGTTCGCCCATCTCGACAGCGCCCGGCGCAACGCCCAGCTGATGGGTCGGCGGGGCCTGCAATTTCCCTGGGAAAGCGCCCCGCGCAGCGGCCAGGAGGCCGCGCCGCTGCCTGGCGCGGCCGCCTGGCACGAGGATCACGTATCGCTGGACGTGGCGCGGGCGTTCGTCTTTTACGCCGACGCCACCGGCGACCAGGAGTTCCTGCGCACGCGGACCTGGCCCGTCGTCTCGGGCGTCTGCGACTGGATCGCCAGCCGGGTCTGCAAGGTGCGCGGCGGCTACGCGATCAAGGCCTCGATGGGCATCGCCGAGCGCGAGCGGCCGGTCGACAACGCCGCCTTCTCGAACATGGGCGCCGTGGTCGTGCTGCGCGAAGGCGCGCGGATCGCCCGAACACTGGATTTCGAGGCGGACCCGATGTGGCTGGAGATCGCGGACGGCCTGCAAATTCCCACGCGCGGCCAGGCCGTCGTCTCTCATGACGACTACAGGACCAACGAGGAGAAGGGCGGAACGCCCGATCCGCTGATGGGACTGTTCCCCTTCGGCTATCCGCTATCGCGGGAGGCCGAGACCGCGACGATCTCGCTCTATCTCGATCTCGCCGACGACTATATCGGCAGTCCGATGCTGTCGGCGCTGTACGGCGCCTGGGCGGCCCGGCTGGGCGATCGCGACAGGGCCTTGCGGCTGTTGGACGAGGGCTATGGCCAGTTCGTCGTCGGCCGCTTCCTGCAAACCCTGGAATACCGCGCCGATCGCTTCCCCGAGCAGCCGAAGGCGGGGCCGTTCTTCGCTAATATCGGCGGCTTCCTGATCTCGCTGCTGTTCGGCTTCAGCGGGGTCATGCCGTCGGCGTCGGAACCGGAAGCGTGGAGCCAGCGCCCGGTAACGCTGCCCAAGGGCTGGACCGGCGTCACGGTCGACCGGCTCTGGGTGCGCGGCCGGCCGATGCGCCTGATCGCGCGGCAGGGCGAGACGGCCCGTCTCGATCCGATCTAGGCCAGCGCCTGGGCGATCCGCGCCGCGATCTGCGCCGCGACCACGTCCTTGGCGGCGCGGTCCCAGCGCTCGGTCCTGTCCTTGGTGACCAGCAGCACGGCGTTCTCGCCGCCGCCCATCACGCCAGGCTGGGTGACGTCGTTGGCGATGATCCAGTCGCAGCCCTTGCGGGCCAGCTTGGCGCGGGCGTGCTCCTCGACATGGTCCGTCTCGGCCGCGAAGCCGACGACCAGCTTGGGCCTCTGCGGCCCGGAGGCTGACAGGGTCGCCAGGATGTCGGGGTTCTCGACGAAGGTCAGGGCCGGCGGCCCGCCCTTCTCCTTCTTCAGCTTGGCGCCGAACGCCTCGTCGACCCGCCAGTCGGCGACGGCGGCGACGAAGACGCCGACATCGGCCGGCAGGGCCGCCTGGCTGGCGGCCAGCATCTGGCGGGCGGTCTCGATGTCGACCCGCTTGACCCCCGGCGGGGTGGGCAGGAAGACCGGACCCGCCACCAGGGTGACCTCCGCCCCCAGCTGGGCCAGGGCCTCGGCGATCGCGAAGCCCTGCTTGCCGCTGGAGCGGTTGGTGATGCCGCGCACCGGGTCGATCGGCTCGAAGGTCGGGCCGGCCGTGACGATGGCGCGCTTGCCGACCAGCGGCTTCGCGGCGGGGCCTTCAAGCATGGCGACGATGGCGGCGAAGATCTCCTCCGGCTCGGCCAGGCGGCCGGGGCCGAACTCGCCGCAGGCCATGGCCCCCTCGGCGGGATCGACGAAAGAGACGCCGTCGGCCTTCAAGGTCGCGACATTGCGCTGTGTGGCTGGGTGCAGCCACATCCGCACGTTCATCGCCGGCGCCATCAGCACCGGCTTGTCGGTGGCGAGCAGGGTGGTGGAGGCGAGATCTCCCGCCAAGCCGTTGGCGGCCTTGGCGATCAGGTCGGCCGTGGCCGGCGCGACCACGACCAGATCGGCCGAGCGCGACAGCTCGATATGGCCCATCTCGTGTTCGTCGGTCAGCGAGAACAGGTCCTGATAGACCTTGTCCTCGGCCAGGGCCGCCAGAGACAAGGGCGTGACGAACTGCTCGCCCGCCTTGGTCAGGATCGGCCGCACGGCGATCCCCGCCTTGCGCAGCAGTCGCACCAGCAGCAGCGACTTATAGGCCGCCACCCCGCCGCCGACGATCAGAAGAACCCGCTTGTCGCTCACGCCCAGCTCCCGCTCTCGCGTTCGTCTCGTCCCCTGCACATGCCCATCCGCGCGCCAAAGCGCCAGTGACAATCCTACGGCGAAGATTGGGACTCGACTCTCGTTCCGCTTTCGTTCATCAAACGTCAAGGTAGAGCAATGGGGCGAATACGATCATGAAGGTTGTGAGACAGGTTCCTGTCGGCGTCGTCGCTTGGCTGGGGGTGCTGGCCCTGGCCGCCTGCGACAGCGGCGCTTCGGCGGTCAAGGCGCCCAAGGGCGGCGAGCGCGCCAGCGCGGCGTCCGAGGGGGCCGCCACCGAGGTTTCGGCCGACGCCCAGCGCCGGGCCGATCCGCGCGATGCGCCGGTCAAGCTGGTCGCCGGCAAGCCCTATTGGGCCGCCAACCGCACCCGCACCGCCGAGGAGAACGCCCAGCGCTCGTTCGAGCGCAATGGGGAGACGTTCGGCGCCAAGACCGCCGACGACTATGTCGCCAAGGTCCACGCCTTCGTCAGCGATCCGCCCAAGGGCGCCCAGACCCTGAAGCGGGCCAATGGCGATCTGCTGATCTACGATCCCAAGGACAATGTCTTCGCCGTGGTCTCCCGCGAGGGCGCGCCGCGCACGATGTTCAAGCCCGATGAAGGCGCGGCCTACTGGACCGAGCAGAAGACCCGCGAAGCCCGCCGCGCCACCGCCGCCAAGAAGCGCGAGCGGGATGAGGCGGAAGGGTAGGTTCCGCCCGTCTTCGTTCGCTCACACGAGGTCCTGATGGACGCCCGCGCCATACCGCCCGCTGCGCTTCGCGATACCGACGCCGTCGAATTGGCGCGCGTCTGGATCGCAGAGCAGGGGCTGCACTGCTCGCTGAAGTGCGGGCTGTACGCCGAGGGCGGCGTCGAGACGGAGACCGCGGCCTGGGGCATCATCCTCGCCGACATGGCCGGTCATATCGCCGATGCGCTCAGCGCCGATGGCCTGGGCGGCGAAGGCGCGTTGCTGGACGCCATCGTCGAGAGCTTCAACATCGAGGTCTCGACGCCGACGTCGGAGCGAACGCGGGGACCGACGTCGGACGCCAACTAGAGCCGGCGACCCTCTCGGAGACCTCTACCGCGACAGCAAAAGGCCGGTGACGAAGGCCGCCCCGGCCGTCGCGGCGCCGACCAGAAACCACAGCAGCGGCCAGACGTGCGGGCGCTCGACGTGGACCTCGGTCGTCGTCGGCGGGGCCTCGGCCAGGCGGGCGATGGCGCGAAGGGCGCGCAAGGCCTCTTCGGCGAAGTCGCGGACCTTGGCGGCGGGCGACAGCTCGCGGCCGATCCAGCGGCGGACCACGGGATCGGCGGCGGCCCATAGGTCATGGGTCGGGTCGATGCGGCGGGCCACGCCCTCGACCGTGACCATGGTCTTCTGCAGCAGAACCAGCTCCGGCCGCAGGGCCATGTCGAACAGGGCGGTGATCTCGAACAGTTGCGCCAGCAGGCGGCCCATCGAGACGTCGCGGGCGTTGCGGCCGAACACAGGCTCGCCGACGGCGCGCAGGGCCTGGGCGAAGGCGTCCTTGTCCTGGTGCGCGGGCACATAGCCGGCGTCGAAATGCACCTGGGCGATGCGGGGATAGTCGCGGTTCAGGAAGCCGTACAGGATCTCGGCCAGGTAGCGGCGCTCGCCAGGGCCCAGGCGGCCGACGATGCCGTAGTCGACGGCGGTGATCGTCGAGGGCGCGGCCACGAACAGGTTGCCCTCGTGCAGGTCGGCGTGGAACAGGCCGTGGTCGAGGGCCTGGGCCAGGAAGCCCCGGGTGACGTTCTCGGCCAGGGCCTTGCGGTCCAGGCCTGGCAGCGCCAGGGCGGCCGGGTCGGACAGCGGAACGCCCTCGGCCCAGGTCAGGGTCAGGACGCGCTTGCCCACGCCTTCCCAGCACACCGTCGGCGCGCGCATATAGGGGTCCTTGGCCATGGCCTCGCCCAGCTCGGCGCAGCCGGCGGCCTCGAAGCGCAGGTCCATCTCCAGTTCGAGGGCGCGGATCACCACCTCGACGAATTCGGTGGGCCGAAGGCGGCGCGAGGCGGGCGCCAGGGTCTCGGCCAGGCGCGCGGCCAGACGCAGCACGCCGGTGTCGCGGGCGACCTGCCGCTCGACGCCGGGCCGCAGCACCTTCACCGCGACCTTGCGGCCGTCGACCAGGGTCGCGGGATGGGCCTGGGCCAGGGAAGCCGCGGCGACCGGCTCGCCGATCTCGGTGAAGATCTCGTCGAGCGGCTTGCCCAGGTTGCGGGCGATCTCGGCCTCGGCGATCGCCAGCGGGAAGGCCGGCAGCCGGTCCTTCAGGTGCGACAGGTCCTCGGCGAAGGCGGTCCCGAAGATATCGGCGCGGGTCGACAGGAACTGGCCCAGCTTGATCGCCGCCGGGCCTTGGCTTTCCAGCACCCGCGCCAGGCGCTCGCCCGGCCGGCCTCGCTTGGCCGCGCCGCCGGCGAACAGGCGCAGCAGACGCCCGGCCAGCTTTGCGCCGGGCGGCAGCAGCGGTTCGGCCTCGCGCGGGATCAGGGCGTCGGCCCGCACCAGGGCCCAGCCCGCGCCCGTCAGGCGGAAGAAGGCGGAGAGGGAGGTCATTTCAAAGACCCCGTGTCTTTAATCCGACCTCCCGGCGAATGCCGGGAACCCGCTTCAGCCCGAGCGCGGACCAATCCTGGCGCCGCTCAGCCTTGTGATCTGGGCCCCGGCATTCGCCGGGGAAGTCGGGAGTAGAGAAGGCCATAGGCAATCAGAGCGCCCAGCCCTGGTGCAGGGCCGCGACGCCGCCGGTGAAGTTGGTGTAGCTGACCCGCTTGAAGCCGGCGTTTTCGATCATGCCGGCGAAGGTCTTCTGGTCGGGGAAGCGGCGGATGCTCTCGACCAGGTACTGATAGGCGTCGCGGTCCTTGGCGACCCACTCGCCGACCTGCGGGATGACCTTGAAGCTGTAGGCGTCGTAGGCTTTCGCCAGCGCCTCGGTCACCGGCCGCGAGAATTCCAGGCACAGGAAGCGGCCGCCGGGTTTGAGCACCCGACGCGCCTCGCGCAGGGCCGCGTCGATGTCGGTCACGTTGCGGATGCCAAAGCTGATCACATAGGCGTTGGCGTAGGCGTCGGGCAGCGGCAGGCGCTGGGCGTCGCCCACGGTCCAGGTGATCTCCGGCTCGCCGCCGCGCTCGATGCCGGCGGCGATCATCTCGGCGTTGTAGTCGATGATGTTGATCGTCGCGTCCGGACCACCGCGCCGCTCCTGGGCGTTCCGCGCCATCTTGGCGAAGCGACGGGCCATGTCGCCGGTGCCGCCGGCGCAGTCGATGATCACCTCGCCCGGCTGCGGGTTCAGGCGCGCGGCCACCGCGTCCTTCCACAGACGGTGGACTCCGCCGCTCATCAGGTCGTTCATGATGTCGTAGTTCTTGGCCACGCGGTCGAACACGCCGCGCACCAGGCCCGCCTTCTGCGAGGCGTCGACATCCTTGAAACCGAAGCTGGCGGAGGTGTTGTTCATGACGTCCCGGGGGCGAACTCTCTATAGGATGGTCCGCTATTAGCCCGCGTCACGCGCCGCGTCATCGCCTTAAGGAATGATCGTTGCCCGAACTGCCTGAAGTGGAGACCGTCCGACGCGGTCTCGAGCCCGTCCTGTCCGATGCGCGCCTCGCTCGCGTGCGCGCCAACCGTCCCGACCTGCGCTTCCCGCTGCCCGACGGCTTCGTCCAGCGCCTGACCGGCGCGAGGATCCTGCGCCTGGACCGCCGGGCCAAGTACATCCTGGCCCCGCTGGACCGCGGCGACACCTTGGTGATGCACCTGGGCATGACCGGCCGCTTCGAGATCGCCGCGCCGGAAGGAACCGTGCGCCCCGGCGACTTCGCTCGGGCCGTCACGCCCGAGGACAAGCACGCCCACGTGGTCTTTGAGACCGAGGCCGGCGCGGTGGTGACCTATTACGACCCGCGCCGCTTCGGCTTCATGGACCTGATCCCGACCGACCGCGTCGACCAGCATCCGTGGTTCGCGACCATGGGTCCCGAGCCGCTGAGCGACGCCTTCGACGCCAAGACCCTGGAAAAGGCGTTCGCGAACCGCAAGCAGGGCCCCAAGACCCTGCTGCTGGACCAGCGCACCGTCGCGGGCCTGGGCAATATCTATGTCTGCGAAGCCCTGCACCGCGCCCACATCTCGCCGTTCAAGCCTTCGGGCGGTATCGCCAGGAAGCGGCTTGGGCCGCTGACCACGGCGATCAAGGCGGTGCTGGCCGAGGCGGTGGAGGTCGGCGGCTCGACCCTCAAGGACTTCGCCGCCGCCGACGGCGCCCTGGGCTATTTCCAGCACCGCTTCCGCGTCTACGACCGCGAGGGCGAGCCGTGCCCGACGCCGGGGTGCAAGGGCGTGATCGCCCGGGAGGTCCAGGCGGGACGCTCGACGTTCTTCTGTCCGGTGTGTCAAGTGTGAGGGGTGGCCCCAAGTTGTCGCTTTCCAGTGACCGTTGGAGGTCAAAGGCGTACGCCGAGGCCCGGCCCGCGCGCACCTTGATCTAGACACCGTACGCGCTTCGGACCCGGGTAAGCACTTCGCTGCCGCTCGCGTGGATGGCGAAGGAGGACAGGCCTAGGCCGAGCATGTCGGTCATCCCGCCCCAGGTCAGGTTCGGCGCCCAGACCCATTGGACGGTCGCCAGCACGATGACGACGGTGAACACGCTGTTCGCGACTAGATCGATACGCTGCCGCCACTTGCCGATCTGATTGGCGTTCGCATCGCGACGCCAGGGCCATGGAATGTCGACATCCAGGGCCGAGGGGGTTGGCACGTCGGCCATCATGAGGCCGTTCAGTGGCGTGGCCTGACTTCCTTGCGCGCTGTCGATGGCCGCCTTGAGCGTGGCCAGGGCCGCCTCGACGTCCTTGTCGGCGTCTTTAGGATCGCTAAGCAGCTTGTCCACGGCGCTGGACGCCTCGTTCACGATGTCGGAACTGGGCGTCAGGCGCGCCGCAGCGGCCGCGAGGGCGAGCCATTGTTCGATGCGGTCAATCCTCTTAGTCAGACTCGTGCGGTCGGTCGTACGATCGTCGCCGTCCAGGCGGCGGAGCAGCGCGGAAAGCTCATTGAGTTTCTCAAGGGCGACCCCGAACGCCTCGCCGGCGCCCAGATCCCGCGCTTCCCGTCGAAGGGCGCCCAGACGTTCCCGCAGGGCGGCGACATCTTCCATGGCCAGAACCTTGGCGCGTCCCTTCTCGCGCCAGAAGGTGTACGCCCAGCCGATCACGGAGCCGGCCAGCGCCAGGGCGACGGCCAGTCCCCAGCAGGCGCGGACATTGATCGAAATGTCCGCCACGCCCTCGCCGCCTTCGGCGCCGGATACGCGGACCTTGGCGACATATGCGCCGGGTCCATCCAAGGGGACGGCGATGTGGGCCTTACATCCTGATTGCGGCTGCAGGACGCCTTGAGCGCAGATGATGTCGCCCGTGGCGTCCATCGAGAGCGTGCGTGTCTGCTTGTCGATCGTGCGGGAAAGCGTCTTCAGCCTGGGCGCGTCCAGAGACAAGGCGTTGTCGGTCGGATTGAAGACCGTGAAATCCAGTTTAGCGGGACCTTGGCCGTCGACCTGAAAGGGCGCGCTGGGCGTATCCAGCAAGCCGATCTTCGGCGCCACGGCCCGTCGGTCGATGGTCAAAATCGTGGTGATCGCACCCTCGCGGCGGCGCTGCACAACCCTGATCTGATAGAGACCCGGCTTCGGCGCAAAGGCCGTTGCGCTCAGCGACACCTTTCCACGCGCGGGTACGACAACCGGTTTGTTCAGCACGACGCCGGACTCGGTCCAGCGCCAGGTCGTCTTGGGCTTGGCTTCACCATTGACCAGGCCGCCGAGCTCCAAGGTCATGGCCCGATCGGTGTTGTTGGAGAAGGTGAAAGCCTGGTCCACATCGACGCTAGATACGATTGTCGGCGCCGGCCTCTGCGTGGCCTCGATCGCTAGATCGGCTGCAGACCCCGAGGCCGGACTCGCGATAACGGCGCCCATGATGGTGAGGGCGGCGATCACGACGAGATTGCTCTTAAGGGTGTTAGGCATTGTCGGGTTCACGGTCTGGGGTTGGGGCGGATGCATCAGCGCTGGGTAGCGGCTGTTCGGAGAGGGCCGCGATCGTCCAGCCGTCCAGGCGAGGGCGCATCGCTTCCAGGTGGCTTTCCGAGGCATCCACCAGCAGCGCTACGTCGCCGACCTTGTCGATGACGGTGAACGCCGCGGCGATGGCCTCTAGGTCCGCCGGCGCACTGTCGCGTCGCTTGAGCACGTAGCGCGGCACGTTCAGATCATGGCCGGGTCGGGCATGCCTTGGCCTTCGTAGTTGCGGCCAAAACCCCTGCTGCCGGCCGCGCCGAGCAGCAGCGCGCGAATAGCGTCCGTACGGGCGCGGTCGCGCGGCATGTTCCAGATGTCTGGCGCGCGCGAGAGCAGGCATGCGGCTGCGCCCGCGGCGACCGGCGCGGCCATAGAGGTGCCGCTCATCGGCCCGTAGCGCCCTTGCGGCAGGGTGGAGAGCACGCCGACTCCAGGCGCGGTTAGCGCGATCTGCTGGCCGATATTGGAGAACCCGGCGATAAACTCGTCCGCATAGGTCGCCGAGACTGGCGGCTCGATATCGCCCTCGGGCAGGGCGCCCGGCGGGAAACCGCTTCGCACGCCCAGCGCCGACACCGCCAGGGCGCCGGGATAGGCCGCTGGATAGGCGACGGGCTGGTGGCCGCCGTTACCCGCCGCCACGATCACCAACATCCCTTGTTCACACGCGTCGCGGACGGCTTCCTCCACGATCGGGTCGGCTTGCCCGCCGCCCAGGCTGAGATTGATGATGTCGCATCTGTCCGCGGCGGCGTGGATCATCGCCTTCATGATGGCGTAGTTGGTCGCCGAGCTGGCGTTGAACCCGAACACCCGGTAGCTGCGGATCGCGACGCCGGGCGCCAGGCCGCGCAGGCCGCCCCGGGCGCCGGCCAGGCCAGCGACATGGGTGCCATGGCCGAACCAATCGTTGCCCGCGGTGCGAGCCTCGCCGGTCACGGTGTTGTCCATGCTCACGATGTTCAGGTCGGGATGCGGACCGACGCCGGTGTCGATGACGCCTACGACGACTTGCGTCGTCGGATCGAAGCGGGAGGCGCCGTAGTAGTGGCGCACGGCGTCGGGCTGGGTTCGGTCGACCGGCTGGATGTCGACCGTCATGATCGGTGTCACGTGTACGTTCGCCCGATACGCGCCCCAGTGGCTCGGCTGGCTGACCACGTAGAGACGCTCGACGATCGTGGTGTTGAGGTAGATCAGCGCGTGGCCCGTCATGTCGGTGACGCCCTCGCCGCCGATCTTGCTCGCGAAGTTGCTGTAGGCCACGACCCGGCAGTCGGGCAGCGGGTCGCCCGTGACGGCGTCGCGGCACAGGACCGTGAAACCGTGGCCGCCACTGCCGAGGGGCGCGGCGACGGGCTGGGCGGCCAGGCTGGGCCCGGCGTGGCGTTCGGGAAGCGGGTACTCGACCACTTTCACGGCGCGGACAGGGGCCGGACCGGTGGTCAGCGCCGCCGCCGTTGTGTCGTCCATCTCGACCAGCCTGGGCCCGTCCTCGAAGATGGTGTCGATCACCGTGATCGGGCTGTCGGCCACGCCTGTGTCGCCCAAGGCGCTGATGCTGGTGATCATGGCTGGCTCGGTGCTTTTCACAAGCGCCAGCGCGCCCAGCATTATCGCCGAGCCGGTTTCGAAGCGATCCTCGGGGTGGAGGCCCGTTTCGGCGAGCAGGATGTATTGGGAAATGCCCATGGCTCAAAACCTCCGTGCGGCGGCGCGGCCTATTGCTGCTGTTGAGGGCTGAAGCGGAAGCTGACTGTGAACCTGTCGTCCTTGCCGAGGGCGGGAACCTCGGGATTGCTGCTGGATCCGCCTTTCAGCTCGATCCAGACGCCGTCCATCACCCGCATGTCGGCCGTCAGGGCGTAGAAGCTGCTTGTGTCGTCCTTCAGGGGGCCAACGCCGTAGCTTATGTCCTGGTAGCCGGGCTGGAACGCGATTTTGAACTTCGACTTCTCGTAGCCAAGGTTCAGCGCCACGGAGAGCTTGTCGAAGTCCTGGGTTCCGCCGGTCACCTCGGCCTTGCGGTCGAAGTCGTAGCGGGCGAACAGGGCGATGTAGTTGACCGGCAGTCCCTTGCCCTTCAGCGGGTGGCGATAGGCCGTCCACAGTGAGCCGCCGGTGGAATTGACATGCTTGAGGCCTCCGCCCTCCTCGGCGAGCGCCCAACCGCCGGCGAATATCCAGGAGTCGCGATGGGCGTAGCGGGTGGCGGCTGTTTCGCGGCAGGTCTTCGCGGCGGCTTCGTAGTTCTTGCCGGCTTCGCCTTTCAGCAGCCTGGCGACTCTCTGGTCGTCATCGCCCTGGTTCAGAAAACTGAAGCGCGACGTGATCCAGTTGCTTTGCTGATCCTGTTCGAGGGGCGGAGTCCCGGCCTCCCCGTCGGCTGTGGGCGGCAGGTCGGTGACCTTCTCCCCTGGGCGCAGGCCGTTGGCGTGCAGGTTCCATTCGCTCGTAGCCTGCGCCAGGAAGGTCGAGCCGCTATGGGCCGGCCTGCCGATATTCGTCAGATAGGCGCTGTTGACGCAGCTGCTCAGAGTGGCGTCTAGCCGATAGTCCGTCGGATCGAGCCATTCGCCGGCCTGGCGGCGGCCTTCGAGAAGCTCGGTGGTGAATCCGAGGCCGATCTTGTTGGGCTTGCTGGCCTGGCCGCCCGCGTAGCCGAGGCTGATCTCGGTGCGGGCCAGGATGCGCTCGAAGCGCGAGGCGCTCTTGTACTCCAACAGACTCACGCCAGGATGCAGCCAGAAATAGGGCGTCCCCCCCACAGCGAAGCCTGGCTTCAGGTTACCGTTCTCGTCGACATGGCTCAGTAGGGACGCGAAGCTGACGCGGGCGGCGCCGGGGTCGATGATGCTTGTCGGGGACAGGTCGATGACGGCGAAGCCCGGCGCGCTCGGGATCGTGGTGTCGATCTCAAGCGCCCGCGCGGCGGGACCCTTGTCCTGCGCCAAGGCCTGCCCTGGAGCGCCTTGCGCCACTGCTGCGGCCAGGGCGCCAAAAGCCAGGACGGCCGCTCGACGGAGCGTCTTGTCGTGCTGGGTCATGGCGCTCACCACACCGAAATGGCTTTGTACTGACGATCGGCGCCAGCAGGATCCCCTTCGCCGAGTTGGCCGGGGCAAAGCGCGGGATTGGCGTTGCCGGAGCCGGGCAGAAGCCCGCCGTTCTGGTCCAGAACGGTCACCGAGGCGGCGTAGGGGCCGTTGCGCCCCTGCGCGTCGAAGACCCGCCAGTAGATCTGGAGCTGGATGGAGGTGTCGCCTTCTTCGAGGGTGATGCCGCTCCAGCGATAGTCCGTCGCGGTCGGGGTGGCCGGGCCCTGGTCGATGAGCTGGCCATTCTTGATGCGGGTCAGCTCCAGGTCGCCGACGTTCAAGGCCTGGCCCGCCTTGAAGATGACCTGGATCGACTGCGTGTCTTTCTTGAGCTTGAACTGCATGCTCGCCTCCATGTCCGGGCGGCTGATGTCGGGCCGCCTTGCATGGGTGCGATCATCGGTCGCGATCGCCGGGCTGACGGTCGGCAAGGTCACGCTCGCAATGTGCGATTTCTCACACTCGCCCGACGAGAGCTGGTCGAGGGCTATGGCGATGGTTGCGAAGCGCGACCCGGCGTTGTGTAGTCTCAAGGCTTGCGTTCGGGGGAACCGCCGCGATGACGGACCAGACCGAGTTTTTCCGCGCCCTGGAGGCGGACGTCCGTCGAATGACGCTGGAGCAGTCCCGTGTCGTGCGGGCGCGCAAGGGACAGACGGTCCTCAGCCATGGCGTCCATTCGACCGAAGTGTTCTTCGTGCTCGAAGGCAGCCTGATCGTGATGCTCTATTCATCGGACGGTCGCGAGGTGTCGCTGCGCGATCTGGCCGTCGGGGAGATGTTTGGCGAACTGGCGGCGATCGATGGCAAGAGCCGCTCGGCCAGCATTGTGGCCCAGGACGACTCCCGTCTGTTGGCCGTGAGTCAGACGGCGTTCGCGACGGCCGTATCCAGCACGCCGGCGGCGGCCACATGGCTGAACCGCCATCTCGCGGCTCAGATCCGCGCGCAGACCGACCGGATCTTCGAATTGAGCGCGCTCAATGTGCGGGCGCGGCTGCACTGCGAGCTGCTGCGCTTGGCGCGGAATACGCTGGGCCAGCCGGGCGCTGTTCAGATCCGCCCGGCGCCCACCCACGCCGCCCTCGCCAGCCGGATCGGCGCGAACCGCGAGGCGGTCACGCGCGAGATGCGGGCCCTGGTGGAGCGCAATATCCTGAAGGGCGGCCGTCGCTGCCTCGAGTTCCTGGACCTAGCCAAGCTGGAGAACGCGGTGCAGCGACTAAGCGCGGACGGTCCATCTAGCCCGCAATCGGATCATCAGTAAGGCCGCCGTTGCGCGGCAGGCTTTCCGGAAGATCCGTGAAGAATTTGTCGAGCACCTTGTCGGCGTCGGCTTGCGGAACGACCTGGTAGAGACGGTAGACGGCGGCCAAGATTTCATGTTTGCACATGTGGAGCGCATTTTTGTACCGCTCCGGAAAGGCCTGGATCTCGGGATCCATGCAGAAAATCTTAGATGCGCGCGCGGCGGCGCTCTTGCTGAAATCACCGTCAGCCATTTTAGCCCCCAAAAGTTGCAGTGACATACGCCTGCAAGCTATACCTTATGGTTAACGCTTCGTTAAGCTTCAACTTTGAAGGGTTTCCGGCCTAGGGGGCTAAAATGCGAAATGGTCGGTACGCGTTCCGGTTCAGCGGCGCGTCGGCGAAGGTTGGCCGGCCGCACCACATCGTTGGCCTGGGCCACATGAATATCGACGGTGAACGGATCACGGGACATCACAGCTCGACGATCACCGAACTGCTGGAGCAAGACTCCAAGCTCCAGCATACGTATTTCTCACTTGAGGGCCGGTATTTCCCGGGGCCGAACGGCCTGTGGAGCGCGACGATTCTGTTCATCTCCATGGACCGAACTCCCGACGGACAGCCCGCGCAGACGCTGGACGCCAGTTTTGATTTCGTCGCCATGGGCGCGCAGGACCACTTCTGGATCATCTCCACGGGGGCCAGGAACGTGACGGAGAACCAGGACGCCAACGAGGTGGTGAGCGGAGAAGCCGTCTGGATTGGCGAGCTGCCGCCCCCCGTCCCCCCGCAACCGCCGCTATAGGGTCACGCCATCGCCCAGAGGCGCGAGCGTGGCCGCCGCGCGCTCGTGCAAGGTCCTAGCGCCGATGGACTTGGCGAGCTTCACAGCCTCCAGGCCGTCGGCGATCGCGCCTTCGATGTCGCCGCGCAAACCTTTGAAATAGCCCCGCAGGCGCAGGCCTTCGGGCCGGAAGAAGCGTTCCTGGGGGTTAAGTGACAGGGCCTCGTCCAGCGTCTCCACCGCGTCGTCAATCAGGTCGCAGGCGGCCTGGGCCTCAGCCAGCCAGGTCTTGTACATCGTGCGGCCATTGCGGGAGTGGACGCCTTCGGTGAGCGCCAAGCCTTCTTGCAAGCCGGCAAGACCGCTGATCGGTCGCCCCAGCTGTGTCTCGGCGCGCCCCAGCAGGACGCGAGAAATGGCCACAAACTGCGGGAACCCTATCTCCGTCGAGATCGCCAGGGCCTCCCGCGCCCACCGCTCGCCCTGCTCCGGCCGCGACATCAGCACGGCCATCATCGCCCCCATGTGCCGGTCGAAGGCTTGCTCGTAGGGATTGTCGGCGACGAGGGCATGTTCCGTGACCAAGGCGATCCGGCGATCGGCTTCGCGGCTGTCGCCCATCAGCCAAGCCAGAAGCGCGGCATTGCCGAATGTCTGGGCGACCGCGCCGGGGCGCTGGTGAAAGAGGGGTGACGCGAAGTGAGCGCGACCGCGGATAAACGCCTCCTCGGCGCTCCGCAGATCGCCCGTGCGATAGCAGGAGGTCATCAGCATCATATGCGCGCCGCCGAGCTCCTCGGGCGTGCCGGCGGCGTGCGCCAGCGGCAGGAACTGATCGGCCAGCTTGATGGCGGTGCGATAATCGCCGCCGCTGCTGGCCGCCATCCACATGGCGGCGACCTGGGCGCACTGCTGCTTAAGATCGCCGCCCTTCTCGGCGAGGGCCCGCGCGCGCTCGGTGGCGCGCACCGTCGCGGGGGCCGAATAGCCGAGCGTGATTTGAAGAACACCCGCCTGGTCTGTGCGAAGCGCCAGCTCCTGCTCGTCCCGCGAGGGAGAGGGCGCAAACTCCTCCAGCATCGCCGCCGCCAGGTCATGGAAGCGCTGCGCCTCGGCATAGGCCTTCCGTTCCACCGCAAGACGCCCAGCGTCGCGCCAGGCGTCGAAGGCCAGAGCAGGCTCGCCTGCGCCGGCCCAGTGATGAGCGATGATCTCCGGACTCGCGCTCGCGACGTGCGGGAACTTGGAGGCGATGACGCGCGCGGTCTGTTGGTGCAGCGATCTGCGTTGGCTCTTCAGCAGGCTGCCATAGGCGGCCTCCTGGATCAGGGCATGGCGGAAAGCGTAGGTGGGTTCGGCCGATCCGGCCTTCTCGACGATCAGGTTCGAGGTCAGGAGCCGCTCCAGGCCCGACATCATATCCGCAGGATCCAGGCCGGAAACCGCGCGCAGCAAGCCGCCGCCGAACTCGCCGCCGAGGACCGAGGCGATCCGGGCCAACTCGCGGGCGGGGCCCGGTTGGTCCAGCCGCGCCGCCAGAAGATCTGACAGCGTCGCGGGGATCAACTGGTCAGAGGCGCTGTCGCGCCCGATCAGCCTGGCTAGTTCCTCCACGAACAGCGGTACGCCGTCGGCGCGGGCGATCACCCGTTCGAGGACGTCCCGAGGCAGGTCGCGCCCCGCCGTCAGGCTGATCATCCTTTGGACCTCGGCGGCGTCCAATCTGCTCAAGACGATCTGTCGCTGGCCTGGACCGTCCGGCCATGGCGCCGTGAAGCCTGGTCGGGCCGTGTAGATCATGAGGAAGGGCGTCGTCGTCGCGCGACCGACAAGCTGAGCCAACAATTCCAGGGTCGATGGATCCACCCATTGGATATCCTCGATGGCCAGCACCGTCGGCCATTTTTGCGCGCCACGCGCCAGCCAGTCGATCAGGACAGACATCAGCCTTTCCCGCCGGGCGTCGCCCGCCAGGGTGATCGGGGGCTGGTTGTCGGGCGTCTCGATGCCGATCAGCTCGGCGATCAGTGGCGCGCTCTCCGCCACGTCGAGGCCGGTGATCTCCAACAGGCGCTCCAGCCGGGTCAGGCGCTCCCGCGGCGTCAGGCGACCGGTGGGGTCGACGCGGGCGCGGATCATCTCCGCGATGGCGTGGAAAGGCGTGTTGTTGAAAATCTGGGCGCCGCCGCCCGCCAGCCACAGATGAGGTTCCCGCGCGATGTCGCGATGAACCTCGCGCAGCAGGCGCGACTTGCCTATGCCAGGCTCCCCGACCAGACCGACGATCTGACCATGGCCGGATCGCCGCGCCGCCCAGCTCTCGGCGACCAGGCGCATTTCGTCCGCGCGACCGACCACGGGAGAAGTCGAGGCGGCTTGGTCGGCGCCACCTCTTCGGGTGGTGGTCTCGAGGCCCATCGCCTCCCAGATCGGCTCCTGGAGCGTCAGGCCCTTAAGCGCCAGCGCGCCGATTTCGCGAAATTGAAAAGGCGTCTCCGCCAGGCGGCGCGTGGCGTTCGACACCAGCACGGTGTTGGCGGCCGCTGCGCTTTGCAGACGGGCGGCCAGGTTGGGCGCTTCGCCTACCACCGACAGCTCCCGCGCCAAACCTTCGCCGATCAAGTGGCCGACGACCACCACGCCGGTCGCGATCCCGATCCGAACGGCCAAGGGTTCGCCATGGGGCGTGGGAATGCGCGGGACTCGCTCGCGGATCCGCAGCGCGGCGTGGATCGCGAGGCGGGGCGCGTCCTCGCGCGCGGTGGGATAGCCGAAATAGGCGAGAACGCCGTCTCCCATGTAGCGCGCGACGAAGCCGTCGCATTCATCGATCGCGTCGGTGCAGCAGCTCAGATAGGCGCGGATGATGTCGTGCATGTCCTCGGGATCGAGGCGGGCGGAGAGCGGCGTCGAGCCGACCATGTCGCAAAAGAGGATCGTCAGCTGTCGCCGCTGGGCGGCCAGCGACGCGTGGTCTCGCTCGGCACCGGGATTAGGCGCGTTCAAGGCGCGTGCTCCAGTCCAATCGCGGCTCTGTGGCTGGCGACTTTTCTGGTGAGCGCCCAGTCATTCCCGCCCCAAAAGCAGCCGCCCATCAACGATGTACACGGGCTTTGCAGAGGTGCGCAATCCAGGATGGTCCTGGCGGTCGTTCCATCCTGGCGAGTATCCGCTTTCCTTTAGCAGAGACCAGCACGGCGAAGACGCCGCTCACCAGATCGTCGGCGCTCGCCGATGACAGCTCGGCCCCGTGCCGAGCCTCCTCAATTGTCGACCTGGCCTCGTTGAAACGGCGCGCAAACTCCAAACCTCCGGACGAATGTCCGGCGCTCCGCATCCCTTCCATCTCTTCAGCGGCCAAGCCGCATGAAGCAGCGGCGGCGCGCCCGCATTGACTCCCCCGCTCGCCCTCGTATTTTCCGCCGCGTTCGAGTGACTGGCGTTGAAGGTGGGAAACCACCGGGGAGCTCGATCGCATAAGCCGCGCGCCTGGGCTCCCTTTCCGACCACGAAACCTGGAGTCCGCCGTGCCCGCCGCCCCCGACTATCCGTCCGCCCCCGATCTCGTCGCCCCCAAGCGCGCCCTGCTGTCGGTCTCCGACAAGACCGGCTTGGTCGAAGCCGCCAAGACGCTGCACGAGGCGGGCGTCGAGCTCGTTTCGACGGGCGGCACCAAGGCCGCGATCGCCGCGGCTGGCATCCCGGTCAAGGACGTCTCGGACCTGACGGGCTTCCCCGAGATGATGGACGGCCGCGTCAAGACCCTGCACCCGGTTGTGCACGGCGGGCTGCTCGGCGTCCGCGACGCCGCCGACCACGCCAAGGCGATGGCCGACCACGGCATCGGCGGCATCGATATCCTGTACGTGAACCTCTATCCGTTCGAGGCCACCGTCGCGAAGGGCGGGTCCTATGCCGAGTGCGTCGAGAACATCGACATCGGCGGCCCAGCCATGATCCGCTCGGCGGCCAAGAACCACGGCTATGTCGCCGTCTGCACCGATCCGGCCGACCTGGCCGAGGTGCTCGAAGCCCTGAAGGCCGGCGGAACGACCCTGGCTCTGCGCCAGACCCTGGCGGCCCGCGCCTACGCCCGCACGGCGGCCTACGACGCGGCGATCTCGGCGTGGTTCGCGGAAGCTCTGGGCCAGGACTTCCCGGCCCGCAAGAGCATCGCCGGCGAGCTGCGCCAGACCATGCGCTATGGCGAGAATCCGCACCAGAAGGCGGCCTTCTACACCTTCCCCAATCCGCGTCCGGGCGTGGCCACGGCCAAGCAGCTGCAGGGCAAGGAGCTTAGCTACAACAACATCAACGACACCGACGCGGCCTTCGAGCTGATCGCCGAGTTCGACCCGGCCCAGGGCCCGGCGGTGGCGATCATCAAGCACGCCAATCCCTGCGGCGTCGCCGTCGGCGCTTCCCAGCGCGAGGCCTATGAGCGGGCTCTCGCCTGCGACCCGACCTCGGCCTTCGGCGGCATCGTGGCGGTGAACTCGCGCCTGACGCGCGCGGCGGCCGAGGCCATGGTCGAGATCTTCACCGAGGTGGTGATCGCGCCCGAGGCCGACGAGGACGCCGTGGCCGTGTTCGCCGCCAAGAAGAACCTGCGCCTGCTGGTGACCGGCGGCCTGCCCGACCCGCTGTCGACCGGCGACACGTTCAAGAGCGTGGCCGGCGGCTTCTTGGTGCAGTCGCGTGACGACGCCCGCATCAAGGCCTCGGACCTGAAGATCGTGACCAAGCGCCAGCCGACCGAGGAAGAGGTGCGCGACATGCTGTTCGCCTTCACGGTCGGCAAGCACGTCAAGTCCAACGCCATCGTCTACGCCCGCGCCGGCCAGACCCTGGGCGTCGGCGCCGGCCAGATGAACCGCAAGGACTCGGCCCGGATCGCCGCTCTTCGGGCGGCTGATTTTGGTCTGGACTTGAAGGGCTGCGCCTGCGCCTCGGAAGCCTTCTTCCCGTTCGCCGACGGCCTGATCCAGGCGGCCGACGCCGGAGCGACCGCGATCATCCAGCCGGGCGGCTCGATGCGTGACGCCGAGGTGATCGAGGCGGCCGACAAGCTGGGCCTGGCCATGGCCTTCACCGGCGTGCGCGTGTTCCGGCACTAGACCCCATGAGGTGAATATGGACAGCGCCGCCTGGGGCGACCGGATCGCCCGCCACTCCCGGGTGTTCAAGCCGGAAGGGCCCGGTCCCTTCCCGGTGGCGTTGATCCTGCATGGCTGCGGCGGCAAGACGCCGTTCCTTGAGGTCTATGCGAAGACCGCCGTGGCGGCGGGGTGGGCGGCCGTGGTGGTCGACTCGTTCCTACCGCGCGGGGTCTCCGGCCTCGACGCCAAGCTGACGGTCTGCACCGGTCTCCGAGTGCGCGGGCCGCAGCGGGCGGGCGACGTCTTCGCCGTGCTGGCCTGGCTGGAAGGGCAGGCCTGGGCGGACGCCTCGCGGCTGTTCCTGGCGGGCTGGAGCCATGGCGGCTGGACGATCATGGACGCCTATGCGCTGGGCGAGCGGGCGGCGGCGATCACCCGATTGCCTGACGCGCATCCGGACAAGCTGCGGGCGGCGGTGAAGGGGACGCTGCTGGTCTATCCCTATGCCGGCTATCCGGCCCTGACGACGCGCCACGGCTGGGGAGAGGCGCCGCCGCCGGTCTGGTCGGTGCTCGCCGGCAAGGATCAGGTGGTTGGCTGGAAGGCGCCCAAGTTGGCCCTCGATCGGCTGGCGCGCGATGGACTGAGCGTCGACCAGCTGTTCCTGCCCGACGCCACCCACGCCTTTGACGACGACAAGGCCAATGATCCCAGGGCGCGCTATCGGCCTGACCTGTTCGAGCAGGTGCGGGCCTATTTCACGGCGGCGCTGAAGGCCTGCTCCTAAGCCGTCGCGAGCGCGGGGCGGCGCAGCGGGCTGGGACCGCGATAGAGCCGCCGCCAGACCCACTCCAGCGGTCCCATCTCGAAGCGGTCCAGCCACCAGCGCGACCACAGGATCTGGACGATCCAGATCCCGACCGTGATCGCCGCCAGGCCGGGCCGATCGACCTTGCCGTGCAAGCCAAGGCCCCGGCCGCCGTAGAAGATGAAGGTCATGATCAGCGACTGGGCCAGGTAGTTGGTGAAGGCCATCTGGCCGACTGGCGCCAGGGCGCGCGGGATCGCCGACCAGACCTTGGAGCGGGCGGCGAACACCATCAGGGCGACATAGGCGAGCGTTGTGGGCGGGGCCAGCGCCCACTGGATCCCCACCGAGACCAGGCCCAGGCCCCTTGGCAAGCCCATGACGGCCCCGGCGATGAACAGGCCGCCGACCAGGGCCGAGGCCAACAGACCCCCGACCAGCAGGCGGCGATAGAGCCGGTCGGACGCCTCGCCGGTCAGCACGCCGGCCTTGAAGGCGCCCAGACCGATCATCATCAGCGCCGAGGTCATCACGAAGATGATCGGCTCGGCGGGCAGGAACGCCAGGCGGTCCTTGCCATTCTGGATCAACGACTGGAGGAAGGTTCCGCTGTATTGGGCCTCGCCGGCCTTGGCTTTGGCCAGCTCCTGGGCGGTTTCCAAGGCTTGCTGCGCGCTATCCTTCGGCATGGAGGCGGCGATGCTCATGCCCACCAGCATCAAGAGGCTCACGGCGATCCAGATCCCGAGCCCTGTCCGGATCAGCCTCCGCGCCGACCAGGACCGCGCCAGCATCACCGCGAAGCCCGCCAGGGCGTAGCTCAGCAGCACGTCGCCATACCAGACGGCGAAGCCATGCAGCAGGCCGAACACGACCATCCAGCCGAGCCGCCGCCGCAGGATCGCGCCGCGCTCCAGATCCGATCGCTCGCCGCCGACCAGGAAAATCGAGACGCCGAACAGCATGGCGAACAGGGTCACGAACTTGCGCTGGAACAGCCACTGGGTGACGACCCAGACCGACAGGGTCGCGGCGCTGGTCCCGTGCGGCCAGTGGGCGGCGGACTCGGCCAGCACCGGCGGGACGGCGAAGTCGGGCGCGTTGCACAGCAGGATGCCCAGCACGCCCAGGCCGCGCAGGGAGTCCAGCAGAACGATCCGGTCCTTGGTCATCGATGTCCCCGAAGAGCCCCCACGCCGCGAGCCTGCCTTGCCGCGACGTGGGATGCAATCACGGGGTTAGGCGGCCGAAAGCTCGCGCAGGGCCGCGTTGGCGATCGTCAGCTTGGCGAAGGTCCAGCCGCCGCCAGCCTGCTCGATCTCCTCGATCGTCTGCTTGACGGTTCGAGGTAGGTCGCCGCGCAGCGACGCCCAAGAGCTGATCGCCGCCTTGGCTCCCGCCTCGTCTTCACCCGCCTGGGCGTTGGCCGCGAACTTGAGGACGGTCTGCGTGATCGCGGCCTGCTCGCCGAGCATGTCCTCGATCAGACGGCGGACCGCCAGGCGCTCGAAGCTGTCGCCGCCGACGAAAGCGCCGGCCGCCGCCCGCAGGCGGTCGAAGCCGAAGGCCGCGCCGACCTGGTGATACAGGCGGGCGACGTTCTCGACGCTCCAGCTGGAGGCGTTCGCCAGGTCGACGAGATCGGCGGCGGTGGTCAGCGGCTGCAGGGCCGCGACCGACTGGGCCAGCGCTTCAGGAGCCCCGTCAGCGACGTAGGCTTTGGTCCGCTTGGCCACCGCCTTCTGCTCGAACGGCGACAGGATCGCCGGCGTCTGGCCGCGCAGCTTGGCGACCGACGGACCGTAGGCCTCGACCAGCGCCTTGACGCTGGACTTGTCGCGGAAGGCGCGACGCGCCAGCCAGAAGCTCAGGCTGCGCAGGGCGTAGGCCAGGGCCTTGTAGAGCGCGGTCTGGCCATCGGCGGACGCCTTATTGTCGAGCGCGCCCACCTGATCCCACAGGGCGTCGATCCCGAGGATCTCGCGAGCCGCCGTGAATCCGACGACCACGGCGCCGATGTCCGAGCTGGCGGCGGCCTTAAGGCGGCTGGCGAAGGTCGGGCCGCACATGTTGACCATCTGGTTGCCGACCACGGTGGCGATGATCTCGCGCTTCAGGCGGTGCTTCTGCATGGCGTCGGCGTACTTGCCGAGCGCCTTGGGGAAGTAGCCCTGCAGGGTGGCTTCGAACCAGGGATCGTCCGGGGCCGACGAGGCGACGATCTCGTCGAACAGATCAAGCTTACCGTAGGCCAACAGCACCGCCAGCTCCGGCCGGGTTAGGCCCTTGCCGGCGGCCTTGCGCTCCAGCAGCGCCGTATTGGTCGGCAGGCCCTCGACGCGGCGGTCGAGACGTCCGCGATGTTCCAGGTCGACCATGTAGCGGATCTGGGCGTCGACCTCGCTGGCCGCGTCGCTCTCCAGCAGGGTCAGGGCCAGGGTCTGGTCGTAATTGTGCTCCAGAACGTGGTGGCCGACGTCGTCGGTCATCGAGGCCAGCAGCGCGTTGCGATCGGGACGGGTCAGCTCGCCCGAACGCTCCAGGATGCCGGTGAGGATCTTGATGTTGACCTCGTGGTCGGAGCTGTCGACGCCGGCCGAGTTGTCAATGGCGTCGGTATTGATGTGACCGCCAGCCTGCGCGAACTCGATGCGGCCGGCCTGGGTCAGGCCCAGGTTGGCGCCTTCGCCCACGACCTTCACCCGCAGGTCGGAGCCGTTGATGCGGATGGCGTCATTGGCCTTGTCGCCGGCGTCGGCGTTGCTTTCGCCCTTGGCCTTCACATAGGTGCCGATGCCGCCGAGATAGAGCAGCTCGGCGCGCGCCTTCAGGATCGCGGTCATCAGCTCGGCCGGCGAGACCGCCTCGGCCTTCAGGTCCAGCATGGCGCGGACCTCGGGCGACAGCGGGATGCTCTTCAGGCTGCGGGCGAAGACGCCGCCGCCCTGCGAGATCTTGGACTTGTCGTAATCCTCCCAGGACGACCGCGGCAGCTTGAACATGCGATCGCGTTCGGCCCACGAGACCGCCGGATCCGGATTGGGATCGAGGAAGATGTGGCGGTGGTCGAAGGCGGCCAGCAGCTTGGTCTGCTTGGACAGCAGCATGCCGTTGCCGAACACGTCGCCCGACATGTCGCCGACGCCGACGGCGGTGAAGGTCTCGGCCTGGATGTCCTTGCCCAGCTCGCGGAAGTGGCGCTTGACCGCTTCCCAGGCGCCGCGGGCGGTGATGCCCATGACCTTGTGGTCATAGCCGACCGAGCCGCCGGACGCGAAGGCGTCGCCCAGCCAGAAGCCGTAGTCCTCGGCCACGCCATTGGCGATGTCGGAGAAGGTCGCGGTGCCCTTGTCGGCGGCGACGACCAGATAGGGGTCATGGCCGTCGTGCACGACCACCGAGGCCGGCGGAACCACCTCATTGTCGGCGTTGATGTTGTCGGTCAGGTCCAGCAGGCCCGACAGGAAAGTCTTGTAGGCGCGGATCGCCTCGGCCTGGATCGCGTCGCGATCGCCGCCGCGCGGCAGCTGCTTGGGATAGAAGCCGCCCTTCGAGCCGACCGGCACGATCACTGCGTTCTTGACCTGCTGGGCTTTCACTAGGCCCAGGACCTCGGTGCGGAAGTCGTCGCGACGATCGGACCAGCGCAGGCCGCCGCGGGCCACGGGGCCGAAGCGAAGGTGCACGCCCTCGATATGCGGCGCCGAGACATAGATCTCGCGGAAGGGCTTGGGCGCCGGCAGGTCTTCCAGCTCGCGCGAGGCGATCTTGAAGCTGATATAGGGCTTGGGACCGCCATCGGCCGCCGGCTGGTAGAAGTTCGTCCGCTGGATCGCGCCCACCAGGGCGGCCAGGCGACGCAGGACGCGGTCGGCGTCCAGGCTTTCGACGGCTTGCAGGGCCTCGACGATCTTGGCCTCGACGGCCTTGGCCTGGGTCGCTCGCGCCTTCAGGTCGCTGGCGATGGCCGGGTCGAACTTGACGCGGAAGAGGTCGAGGATCAGGCGCGTGACGGCCGGGTGATCTCGCAGCGCGGCTTCCTGCACCTGCTGGCTCGGATCGAGACCCGACTGCTGGCGATAGCGCGCCAGGGCGCGGATCAGTGCGGCTTCGCGCCAA
The DNA here is from genome assembly GCF_002742635.1 of Caulobacter sp. X. Classification (NCBI taxonomy): domain Bacteria; kingdom Pseudomonadati; phylum Pseudomonadota; class Alphaproteobacteria; order Caulobacterales; family Caulobacteraceae; genus Caulobacter; species Caulobacter sp. X. Next base: position 2,551,633 of record NZ_PEGF01000001.1, read on the forward strand.
CCGACGGCCAGTTCGAGCACGATGCGGTTGAAGCCGTCGTTCTCGGCCAGGCCGGTCCAGATCGCGATAAAGGCGTCCTCGAAGACCTGTCGGATCTCGTCGAACACGATGTGCTCGCCGGCGGGGTCGTCCAGCACGAACTCGTGGACCCAGACCGAGTGCGGGCCGTCGAGCTCGTAGATGCTGAGGCGGAAGCCGTCCTCGATCAGGGCCTTCAGTCCCATGCGCTCCAGGATCGGCAGCACCTCGGCCAGCGGCGCGGCGGCGCCGCGCAGATAGAGCTTGAAGCGGAAGGTGCGGGCGTCGTCCTCGGCCCGGCGGAAGGCGCGGACTCGCGGTTGCGTGTCGGGCGCCAGCGTCTCGATGACGTCGATGTCCAGCAGCGCTTCCTGAGCGTCATACTGGTCGCGATAGCCCGGCGGGAAGGCGCGGCCGTACTTGGCCAGCAGGGCGCGAACGCCGCCGGCCGGGGCGCCGCCGGCGCGGACCACCGCCTCGAAACGGTCTTCCCAGGTCAGCGCCGTATCGGCGATGCGGGATTCCACCCGCCCGAGGTCGGGCTCGGGGTGATCGCCGGGGGTGACCTCGATGATGAACTGGGCCCGCGCCAGCGGGGCGTCCGAAATCTCCGGATAGTATTCCAGCACCTTGCCGTCATAGGCGTCGGCCAGGATCGCGCCGGCCCGCTCGCAGACCTCGGTGTCGAAGCGTTCGCGCGGGATATAGACGAGCACCGAAGCGAAGCGATCGAACGGGTCCATGCGGGCGAACAGCCGCACGCGCGGCCGGTCGATCAGGTGCAGGACGCCCAGCGCCATCGACAGCAGCGTGTCTTCGCTGGTCTGGAACAGTTCGTCGCGCGGCCAGGTCTCGAGGATGTTGCGCAGGCGCTTCTCGTTGTGGCTGCCCGGCGCCTTGGCCGCCCGGCGCATGATCCGCGCCACCCGGTGCCGGATCAGCGGCACTTCGCTGGCGGGCGTCTCATAGGCCTCGGCGGTGAACAGGCCGACGAACCGCACTTCGCCCGAGGGCTTGCCGTCCGAGCCGTAGCGACGCACGCCGACATAATCCATGAAGCCGCGACGGTGGACGCGCGAGCGCAGGTTGGACTTGGCGACCACGACGGGCGTTCCCGTCTCGAGTTGTCGGCGCAGTTGGGCCGACAGGATCGCCGGTTCGTGCGCCCGGCGCAGCACCGCCCGGGTCGAGTCCTTCAGAACCCCAAGACCCGCTTCCGCTTCGTAGAGGGGTTCTTCGGCGGCGTAGCCGCCGTCCGCGGAACGGGGATACTCGTAGACCCGCGCGCCGAGGAAGACGAAGTTGTCATCTTCGAGCCAGCGCAGGAAGGCGAGCTCTTCTTGGCGGCCTTCTTCGCTGGTGACGCCGGGGCTGGCGGACAGCTCGCCGATCGCGCGGTGCATCAGCTCGCGCATGGCCTTGAAGTCGCCGACGGCGCGGCGGACATCGAACAGGGTCTCGCGCACCTGCTCCAGCAGGAACTCGGCGCGGTCCTCGCCGACGGGATCAAGGTGAACCTGGATCAGCGACCGCGCCACCCCGTCGATCTCGACCACGGGGTGGAACATGGCCCGGACGCGGAAGCCGCTTTCGGTGATCTCGCCCATGACGCTATCGACCAGGAACGGGCGATCCAGCTGGACGATCTCCAGCAGGTCGCGCCCAGCCGCGCCTTCGCCGACCGAACGGAGACGGACGGCCGGCTGGTCGCCGGTCACGCCGACGGCGAAATCCCAGAATTCGACGAGCGATGCGGCGGCGGCTGGCGCCGACAGGACAGGCGCGTCCTCGACGGCCCAATCGGCGTCGACCTGCGCCAAAAAGTCCCTCTCGGCCAGGGAGAGCTCCTGGACCGTTTTCCCGCGTGTCTGAGCGTAGGCGGCGGCCAGGTTGTGATTTGGGTCAATCTTTACGCCGCTCATGCCGCTTCCTCAAAAATTTTTCCGACCTACCTAGCGGAGAAAGGTAAAAACTCAACGCATATGCGGAGAATAAGCCACCTTTCAGCCTCACAGGTCCGCTCCGCGTCCTGAGCGGTCACGCACCCTAACGCCGGGGTGAAAACTTGTCTTTAACAGCGGAATGAAAACGGAAACGCCGCCGGCTGGGGGGAGCCGGCGGCGCGGGCCCGCTTGGGGGATGCGGGCGTTTTCCGCTTCGATGACGGCGGCTTTGCCGGCCGCGATCGGCGGGGGGTCCGGGTGGGGGAGCCGGACTAACCCTAGATAGGGGCTCATCGCGTCCGTTTAAGAGGCGCGTTCATTTCTTTCGCGAACGCGAGGCCTGACGCGGCTTGGCCGCTCCCAGACGTTCGCCTTCGGGGTCGCCGTCCTCGGACAGCAGGATGGCGATCCAGCGCGAGCCCTCGAACTGGGCCAGGATCAGCATAACCGCCACGGTCAGCGGCGTGGACAGGAACATCCCGGGCACGCCCCAAAGCGCGCCCCAGACGGCGAGCGATAGCAGCACCACCGTCGGGTCCATGTTCAGGCTGTCGCCTTGCATGCGCGGCAGGATGACATTGCCGACGACGAAGAAGATGCCTTGCAGGGCCGCAAAAAGGATGATCGCGGGCCAGAAACTGTCCGGGAACTGCACCAGGGCGAACAGGGGCGGCATGAAGCAGCCGATCGCCCCGCCTAGGATCGGAATATAGGCGGCCAGGAAGATCAGGAAGGCCCAGAAGAAGGCGTTGTCCAGCCGCACCAGCATCATCACCACCCAGGCGGCGACCGCGATCATCAGGCCCGTGACCGTCTGGATCCACAGATACTGCTCGACTCCGTCGCGGATGCGCTGGAACAGCTTCATGTTCTGCTCGCGTTCGGCGTGTTGCGGAAAAAGCGAGACGATCTTGCGCGCGAAGCCCCGGCGCGAGGCGATGATGAAGCCCAGATAGATCAGCACCAGCACGGCGCTGGAGGCGAAGTTGCCGAATGATTGCGCGGCCTGGCCGATGTAGCGTTGCGGATTCAATTCGTTGATCAGGCCGCCGACGGTGGGGGCCACATGGATGCCGACGGCATGGGCGGCCTTGGCGATGATCCCGTTCAGGCGAGGCGCGTAGTCCTTGAGCTGGTCGAAGAAGTCGCGCCCGTTCTCGATGACCACCCAGAACGAAGCTCCGAACAGCAGGACGGAGATGACGACGGCGGCGGGCAAGGCCACGCGCGTCGGAAAGCCAGGCACGCGCGTCGTCAGCACCCGGGCGAAGCTATCGATCATCACGGCCAGGAACACGGCCAGGGCCAGCGGCGTCAGAATGTCCTGCATCCAGTAAAGCGCCGCGCCGCCCGCGATGACGGCCAGGAACACCACGGCGTTGCGGGTTGTGACGGGCGGCGGGGCGGGGGCGGGCATGATCTCGAACTCTCCTGGACGCGGCGGACATTGCCCGGCCCCATCGGTCACGCGCAAGGTTTGGCCTGTGCATCATCAAGCCTGAACGCACGACGGCTCGACGTGTCGCTTGCCTCCGGACGGGGATTACGGGAATAGGCGGAAGCGCCGCTGACGACGGCGGCGCCCAGATCATGGTGGTTCGATGCGCGTAGCGATGATTGGCACGGGTTATGTGGGCCTGGTGTCTGGGGCGTGTTTCGCCGACTTCGGTCACGTGGTGACGTGCATCGACAAGGACCCGCGCAAGATCGAGCGGCTGGAGCAGGGCGAGATCCCGATCTTCGAGCCGGGTCTGGACGACCTGGTGGCGCGTAACGTCCGTGAGGGCCGGCTGTTCTTCACCCTGGACGGGGCCCAGGCGATCAAGGACGCCGACGCGGTGTTCATCGCGGTCGGCACGCCCACGCGCCGGGGCGATGGCCACGCGGACCTTAGCTACGTCTACGCCGCGGCCGAGGAGATCGCCGGGCTGATCGACGGCTTCACCGTGGTGGTCACCAAGTCGACCGTGCCGGTGGGCACCGGCGACGAGGTCGAGGCGATCATCCGCAAGACCAATCCGAACGCCCAGTTCGCGGTGGTCTCCAACCCCGAGTTCCTGCGCGAGGGCGCGGCGATCGAGGACTTCAAGCGCCCCGACCGCGTGGTCGTGGGCACCGAGGACGAGCGGGCCCAGGCGGTGATGCGCGACCTCTATCGGCCGCTGAGCCTGAACGAGACCCCGATCGTCTTCACCGGCCGTCGGACCAGCGAGTTGATCAAGTACGCGGCCAACGCCTTCCTGGCGATGAAGATCACCTTCATCAACGAGATGGCCGACCTGTGCGAGAAGGTGGGGGCCGACGTCCAGTCGGTGGCCAAGGGCATTGGTCTCGACAAGCGGATCGGCAGCAAGTTCCTCAACGCCGGTCCCGGCTACGGCGGCAGCTGCTTCCCCAAGGACACCATCGCCCTGGTCAAGACCGCCCAGGATTATGGCGCGCCGACCAGGCTGATCGAGACCACGGTCGAGGTCAACGACGCCCGCAAGAAGGCCATGGCCGACAAGGTCGCCGCGGCGATCGGCTCCAAGGACCTCGCCGGCAAGACGATCGGCGTCCTGGGCCTGACCTTCAAGCCCAACACCGACGACATGCGCGACGCCCCCAGCCTGGACATCATCCCGGCCCTGCAGGCCCTGGGCGCCAAGGTCCAGGCCTTCGATCCGGAAGGCCGCCACGAGGCCGAGAAGCTGCTCACCGCCATCGACTTCAAGGCCGGCGCCTATGAGGCGGCCGAGGGCGCCGACGCCCTGGTCATCCTCACCGAATGGGACCAGTTCCGGGCTCTGGACCTCGACCGCGTCAAGCTCTTGATGAAGGCTCCGGTCGTGGTCGACCTGCGCAACGTCTACAAGCCCGCCGAGATGGTCCGCCACGGCTTCACCTACGCCAGCATCGGTCGCGGGTGACCATGAGCACGCCGCCCGTCATCGTCACTGGCGCCGCCGGCTTCGTGGGCTGCCACGTCGCCGAGCGGCTGCTTGAACGCGGCGAGGCGGTGATCGGCGTCGATGTCTTCAACGCCTACTACGATCCGGCCCTCAAGGAGGCTCGGGCGGCTCGCCTCGTCGGACGCGAGAGCTTCGAGATGGTCCGGATGGACATCGCCGACCACGAGAGCCTCGCCGCTCTGGTGAAAACCTCGGGGGCGCGTCGGGTGGTCCATCTCGCGGCCCAGGCTGGGGTTCGCTACTCGCTTGAGAACCCCTTCGCCTACGAACGCAGCAATCTCGCGGGCCATTTGTCGGTGCTGGAAGCGTGCCGCCATGCGGACGTCGAGCATCTGGTCTACGCCAGCTCCTCCAGCGTCTATGGCGACCGCCCGCTGAACGGCGACGGCTTCAAGGAGAGCGATCCGGCCGAGAGCCCGGTGTCGCTCTACGCCGCCACCAAGCGCTCCTGCGAGCTGCTTAGCCAGAGCTACGCCCGGCTCTACGGTTTCCCGCAGTCGGGCCTGCGGTTCTTCACGGTCTACGGACCCTGGGGCCGGCCGGACATGGCCTATTACGGCTTCACCGAGAAGATGCTGAGGGGCGAACCGATCGAGGTCTTTGGCGAGGGCAAGATGGCCCGCGACTTCACCTATATCGACGACATCGTCGATGGCGTCCTCGGTGTGCTTGACCACCCGCCCGTGCAGGGCGGACACGAGGTCTACAACATCGGCGACAACGATCCGGTCGGCCTTATGGACATGATCACGACGCTGGAGGCGGCGCTCGGGATCGAGGCCAAAAAGGTCTTCCGCCCCATGCAGCCTGGCGACGTCACCGCCACCTTCGCCAATATCGACAAGCTCCACGCCCTCTGCGGCTACAAACCCAAGGTAAAGTTGGCCGAGGGGCTGGCCAAGTTCGTCGCCTGGCGGCGCGCCTACGCCGGCTGAGCCTTGGCGCGCCGCGCCAACTGATGCTCGCGCCAGGAAATGAAGAGGGTCGAGGCCACGACGATGGCCGCCCCGACCAGCGTGGCCGGCTTCGGGACCTCGTGGAACAGGACGAGGCCCGCGCCGACGGCGAAGACCAGGCGCGTATAGTCGATCGGCGCCATGACGGCGGCTTCGCCGGCCTCCATGCCCTTGATGTAGGCCCCTTGGGTCAGGGTGCCGATCACGCCCATCGCCGCCAGCAGGCCAAGGTCCGGCCAACTGGGCCAGCGCCAGACGAACAGCGCCGGCGGGATCGCGAAGATCAGTCCCAGCACCGCCGCATAGACCAGCAGCACGAAGGGGCTGTGGTCGCGGGTCATGACCTTCATGCCGGTGATGGTCAGGGCGAACAGGAAGGCCGAGGCCAGGGCGCAAGCCTGCGGCCAGCCGATCCAGGCGCCGACTCCGCCCGCGCCCGGCCGCAGCATGATCAGCACGCCGACGAAGCCGACCAACGCCGCGCCGATCCGTAACGGTCCGATCGGCTCGCGCAGCACGAAGGCCGCCAGCGGCACCAGCCACAGCGTCCGGGTGAAGGACAGGGCGTTGGCGTCAGCCAGCGGCAGCTTCTGATAGGCGTAGAAGCCCATGATCAGCGCCAGCACCCCGGCGCTGGAGCGAAAGATCAGGATCCCGGGCCGTGTCGTCCGGAACGCGCCGCGCCAGTCGCGGGCGATCAGCGGCAGCAGGATCAGAACGCCCGCCAGCTGGCGGTAGAAGGTCTGCAAGGCGGCCGGATAGCCGGGACCCAGGAACTTGATCAGGGTGGTCATCACCGTGAAGCCGATGGCCGAGGCCAGCATCCACAGCGCGCCGCGCAGGTTGGGGGTGAGGCTCACCCCGCCCCGCCGGATGCGATCAGGCTCGCCCGCATCTGCTCGGCCTGCTCGGGGGTGATGCCCATGGCCGCCAGGATCGGCGAGGGCGTGTTGACGTCCCACGCGCTGCGCGGGCCCACCGTGATGCCGCCGTCGACCACGATGTGCGTGCCGGTCACGAACTCGGAGTCGTCGCTGGCCAGGTAGAGCGCCGCGCGGGCGATGTCCTCGGGCAGGCCGGACTTCGGGATCGGCTGGATCTTCGGCCCGATCTGCGCCACCTGGGCGGCCATCTGGTCGGCGACCTCGCGCGGCAGGCCCATCGAGGCCCCGAAGATCGAGGTGGCGATCAGGCCGGGGCAGATGGCGTTGACGCGGATCTTCCTCGGCGACAGCTCGGCGGCCGCGCAGCGGCTCATGTGGATCACGCCGCACTTGGCCGTCGAATAGGCCAGCGGACCAAAGCCCGCCTGCAGCCCCGCGATCGAGGCGGTGTTGATGATCGAGCCGCCGCCGCGCTTGGCCATCAGCGGGACGGCGTGCTTCATGCCGATCGCCGGACCGCGCACCAGCAGGGCGAAGGTCTTGTCCCAGCCGTCGACGGTCATGTCCTCGACGCCCGCCGGGGTGCCGCCGTGGCCGGCGTTGTTGAAGAGGATGTCGAGCCCGCCGAAGGCGCTGTCCGCCAGCGCCAGGGCGGCGGCGATGTCAGCCTCGACGGTGACGTCGCAGCGGATGTAGCGGACGCGGTCGGGGAAGCGCTTTTCCAGCATCGCCCCCTTCTCGTCCTGCAGGTCGGCGGCGACGACCATCGCCCCTTCCGCCGCGAACAGTTCGACCGTGCCCAGGCCAATGCCCGAGCAACCTCCGGTGACGACGGCGACCTTGCCGTACAGACGTCCGACCATGGCGTTTTCCCTCCGCGCTGTCCGACCTCTCCTGGATCGGTGATCATTGATCATCTTCGCGAAGCGCGGGCGTCTTGGCTAGAGGCCGATACCCGAAAGACGGCTGGCGAATAGCAACTCGGCAAGCGCGGCGACGGCGCCAAAAGGCCCCTGTCCGTCGCCGCGCCTGCCTAGCGTCACCTTGCGCCCCCTGAGGCGGCCTCGACGCGAAAATCCCGCGTCGGGGCGTGAGCGGCCCGGACGTCCGCCGCCTCGGCTCGGTGGGGGAGCTTCGGCGGTGGCGACCGGACCGGGGGCACAATCGCCGAGCAACCTGTCTGCTTCGCTAAGAAGGACGATTAGCGAACCTTAACCAAGCCCGACGAAACGTGGTTAATCGATCGTGATCACCACCTTGCCCATCGCCTTGCGGCTGGAGAGGTGGGCGATGGCCTCGCCGGCCCGCGCCAGGGGGAAGCGCTCGGACACGTAAGGGCGGATCTTGCCGGCGGCGTAGAGGTCCATCAGGTCCTTCAGGTTGGCCGCGTGGCCCTTCGGATCGCGCGCCACGGCCGCGCCCCAGAACACCCCGACGATGTCGCACGACTTCAGCAGGGTCAGGTTCAGCGGCACCTTGGGGATGCCCGACGGGAAGCCGATCACCAGGAAGCGCCCTTCCCAGCCCGAGGCCCGGATGGCCGCTTCGGAATAGTCGCCGCCGACCGCGTCATAGGCCACGTCCCAGCCCGCCGAGCCGCAGGCGCCCTTGAAGAGCTCGGCCAGCGCCTTCTGGCCGTCCTTGTCGAAGGGTCCCTTCGGATAGACGACGCCGCTGTCGGCGCCGTGCTTGATGGCGAGGTCGACCTTCTCCTGGCTGGAGGCGGCGGCCACGACCTTGGCCCCCATCGCCTTGGCCAGCTCCACGGCCGCCAAACCGACGCCCCCGGCCGCGCCCAGCACCAGCAGGGTCTCGCCGGCCTTCAGGTGGCCGCGATCCTTCAGGGCGTAGTACGAGGTGCCGTAGGTCAGGACGAAGGCGGCGGCCTCGTCGAACGGCATGTTGTCGGGAATGTGGGTGCAGCGGGCCTCTTCCAGGGTCAGCTTCTCGGCGTAGCCGCCCCAGCCGGTCGAGGCCAGCACCCGGTCGCCGACCTTGAAGCGGGTCACGCCCTCGCCCACGGCGGCGATCACGCCCGAGACCTCGCCGCCCGGCGCGAACGGACGCGGCGGCTTGAACTGGTACTTGTCCTCGATGATCAGCACGTCGGGATAGTTGACGCCGCAGGCCTTGACGTCGATCAGCACCTGGCCGGGGCCGGCGACGGGATCGGGCAGCTCCTCCAGCACCAAGGTCTCGGGGCCGCCGACCGACTTGCTGAGCACCGCCTTCATCTCGCCTCTCCCTGCGATTGTCTTTAATCAAGGCCGGGACGCTAGCGCGGGACGCGCCGCCAAGGAAGCAGAATGTCAAACAAGTGTTTTAGCCTCGCCCTGCACGGCGGCGCCGGCGCGAAACGGGGCCACGACTACGCCGGCGAGATCGCCCACATGCGCGGCCTGGTCGAGGCCGCGCGCGACCGCCTGGCCGCCGGCGCCAGCGCCCTGGACGTCGCCGTCGAGACGGTCGTCGCCCTCGAGGCCAGCGGCCTCTACATCGCGGGGAGAGGCGCCTCGCCCAACGCCGACGGCGAGTATGAGCTGGACGCCAGCCTGATGGACGGGGCCACGCGCCTGGCCGGTTCGGTCGCCGCCCTGCAAGGCTTCAAGAGCCCGATCCTGGCCGCCCGCGCGGTGATGGAACAGACGCCCCACGTCATGCTGGCCGGCCAGGGGGCGATCGACTTCGCCCGCGACCAAAACCTCGAGCCCGTCGAGGACCCGGACACATGGTTCACCCGCGCCGGAGCATTCGAGGACAACCACCCGCCGGACACTCTGCCCACCGGCACGGTCGGCTGCGTGGTCCGCGACGCCGAGGGTCGCCTGGCCGCCGCCACCTCGACCGCCGGTGTGTTCGGCAAGCGGCCTGGCCGGGTCGGCGACTCGCCGGTGATCGGGGCGGGGACCTATGCCGACGGCCATGCCGCCGTCTCCTGCACCGGCCAGGGCGAGTACTTCATCCGCGCCGCCGTCGCCGCCCAGATCGCCCATCGCGTCCGCTTCGGCGGCGAGGCGCTGGAGGCCGCCGCCCAGGCCGCCATCCAGGAGGTCGCCGACCTCGGCGGCCACGGCGGGCTGATCGCGGTGGACGCCTCGGGAAACATCGCCATGCCGTTCGCCTCCAGCGGCCTCAAGCGCGCCGCCCTGCTGCCGGACGGGACCATCCTCAGCGCGGCGTTCTAGACACGCCACGCCCTAGTACCCCCGCACCGCCATCGGCGCGAAGTGGGCGCGGTATTCGGTTGGGGTCATGCCCGAGCCGCGCTTGAACAGCCGCCGGAAGAAGGCGACGTCGTCGTAGCCGACCGCCGCGCTGATCGTCTGCACCGGATCGGCGCCGCGCTCCAGCATGGCCTTGGCCGCCTCGATCCGCAGGGCCTGCAGGTAGTCGGCCGGCAGCCGTCCGGTGGCCGCCTTGAAGCGGCGGGTGAAGGTGCGCGCGCCCATCCCGGCCTGGTCGGCCAGGGTCGCGACCGAGACGTCGTGGCGGAAGTTGGCCTGCAGGAAGCTCTCGATCGCCCGGATGCGTTCGTCGGCGTGGGCCTTGGACACCGGCAGCATGGCGTAGCCCGACTGGTGGACGCGCGGCATCGGCAGCAGCAGGGCCTTGGCCGTCTGCAGGGCCACGGCGTGGCCGCAGAACTTCTCGACCAGGTGCAGGCTGATGTCCATCGAGGCGCAGACGCCGCCGCTGCACAACACCCGGCTGTCCTCGGTGACGAACAGCTCGGGCCGCCAGCGCACCTTGGGCCAGCGCGCGGCCAGCTGGTCGGCGACCGCCCAGTGGGTGGTGGCCACCCGGCCATCCAGCAGGCCCGCCTCGGCCAGATAGGCCGCGCCCATGCAGACGCCGGCCACGTGCGCGCCCTGGGCGTGAAGGCGACGCAACCAGGGCAGGAGCGCGCTGTTCTCGATCAGTTTCTCGTCCAGCTCCAGGCCCGAGGTCGGCACGATGACGATGTCGGTGCGCTCGACCGCGTCGATCGAGTCCTGCGGTCCCAGCATCAGGCCATACGGACTTCTGGCCGGATCGCCGCGGGGCGAGACCACCCGCACCCGAAAGGCCGGCTCGGTCGCCTGGCCCATCAGTTCGTTCCACAGCCGGCCCGCGCAATGGAAGATCTCCATCGGCATCACCGCCGTCGAGGCCAGGCCGTCGTCCAGCACGACCACTGTCACATCGAGCATCGCTTGGCCTCCCAGGCCTCAAGTCGGATGCGGAGCCCCGCAGGGGGTCGAGGCTCCGCCACGGACGTCAGCCCGCCGTCACGGGACTGATGACGCCCGCCACCTCGGTGATGCGCGTGGCCGGGAAGCCGCTCAGCGCCGCATGCTCACGGATCACCGACTCGTCCTCCGCGAGGTACACGCAGAAGGTCTTGTCCTTGGTCACGAACGACTCCACCCACTGGACGCGAGGGGCCAGCTTGGCGAGGGCGGCGTTCGACGTCGCCGCCGCGCCCTTCAGCTGCTCGGCGTCCATCTGGTCGACGCCCGGAATCTCGCGCTCAATCACGTACTTCTTCATAAGGTTCTCCATCTTGGGTTGGGGGCGGGAACCTGCCGAACGTCGTTCTTTGACGTAAGGGGACGATCCGGACAATAAGCGGGGGTGATCGGGTCCGGCGGAGACGCGAGGGCGCCGCTTCACGCGGCTGGCCGCTGAAGGGATGGAAAGGGACGCGGAGCGCCGGACGACGTCCGGTGAACTTTGATAAATACCGTTTCGACGAAGCCCGACGCTCCGCGCGACCGTTTTCCACCAGCGTCCCGTCGGGTGGCCCTGTTCAGGCCTTACCGGGACCTGGGCGCTTCCGTTTCCAGAAGACCCAGCGGTCGAAGAGGACGGGCTTCCAGCCAGACACGCCCTTTTGCCTTCAACCACGCCGACGGCGGGCGGGTGAGCCCAGCAAGCTCAGCCCCGGACCGTCCGAGTATCCCCCTCGAACCTGTCCCCGCTCGATCGCCCCCCGCCGCCACGATGGTCGCTGGCCATGCGCCCTTTCCCCGCGACGAGGTGGGTAAAGGATAAGGGCGGTTTCTACGCGGATGATGGAGCGGGGTGTAAAAGTGGGAAGTGGTTGAAATCGCTCACTTCGAGTCCGGATACGCGGATCACAGAGCGCCGCGAACGCTCGTGAAGATCCTCCCCCGTGACACGGGGGAGGTGTCGGCGGAGCCGACGGAGGGGGCGAACTGGAAATCGGCCGAGCTAGCCCCCTCCGGCCCTCTGGGCCACCTCCCCCGCATCGCGGTGGAGGATCTTGGCGCCCGCCCGACCCCGCCTTTGCGACTCAAGCGAACGTCGTTACCCTAACGTCAGAGTAGCCCCACGCGGTGTTCGCCATGACCGTTCACGCCGTTTCCCGGATGCGCCGAGCCCTGGTCGTGCTGTACGCGGCCGGCATGGGCGCGATCCTGGTGGTGGCGGTGCTGCTGTATCGCGAGGGGCAGTGGAAGCTGCTGGCGCCGGTCGGCGCGGCCTTCGGCGCCGCCTCGGCGGGTTTCGTGGCGCTGATGCGGCTGGCCGATCGCCACGCCACCCTGGGCCTGACCCCCGGCCGCCGCCGCCTGCTGCTGGCCTTCCTGACGCTCAGCCTGGCCGTCATGGCCTTCGCCCTGGCGACGGCCCTGCGGCTGCTGTAGCGGCGGGAACGTCGCGGCTATGCAACTCTGAGTCTTTTGATTACGGTCAAGCTTGCTCCAAGCCCAGTCGGGACGATCCTGATGAAGACGAGCTCGCCGCCTCGCGGCCGCCGCGCCCTGTCGGCCATGCTGATCCTGTGCCTGGCCTATGGCGTGGCGATGGTCGTCATGGCCAGCCTGCTGTCCAGCCAGCACGAGGGCCCCCGCTTCATCGTCGGCGCCGCCGCCATTGCGCCCCTGACCGCCGTCGCCATCCTCTACGCCACCCTCCGAGACCACCACGGCCTGGTCCTGGCGCCGCGCCACAAGCGCCTGCTGCTTCTGGCGCTGGCGGGCGGGGTGGTGCTGGGCGTAGGCCTGGCGGGGGTCGTGCTGGCGATGGGGTAGGGGCCCTCTCTCCTCCCCGATCGGGGGAGGGGGACCGCCGAGACCTTCACTCAAAAGCGCCCGTCATTCCCGCCACAAGGGCGGGAATGACGGAGGGTGTTGGTTCTTTATGGGAAGCGCCCAGGGCGGGAGCCATCCTTACATCTCACGGCGAGACGATCGCTGGACTGACCGGGTTGCTCAAGGACGGCGCGCAGCGCCGCCGCGCGGCGGCCGCCCGGAGGGCGGTCCTTGACCAACCCGGTCAGTCCAGCACGCTCCAGCCTTCGAGAGGTGTGAGGGTGGCCGCGCCAAAAGTGACGCTAGCTAAGAGGCCGGGGTCGCGAAGGCAGTGCTATTTTCAAAAAAATGGCGGGCATGCTAGAAGCACACCCGCCAGTTGGATCTCTCTAATTTGGCTCACCTAAGGCCGCCGGTCCCCGCGAAGGACTTGGCGGTCTTTCTCGTTTGCCCCTACCGCGTTCGTGAGCGTAACGCGGCGAGAGCGACCCTCCTAAGAATCATCTGCGCCTCCGAACTTGTTGGAGCTTTGTCGCATCCCCGCGCGCCGTCGTCAACTTCTATTGCTTCAATTGCTTGCGGTGCCTCCGCTCCAATTGCTTATCGTGACTGCTTGTGATAGCTCAGGCGCAAAGCTTCCTGTTGGGAATCAGAAAATGGCACGCGCTCAGAGCCCAGGTTATCCGAACGCCTCTCTTCCGAAGGCCATCCAAAGCATCCGCCAAATTTTTGACGCTGATCGGCGTAACCCAATTGATCGAGAGGTTGCGGCGAAGCATATTGGCTACAGTGGCTCGAGCGGTGCAGCTGATAAGGCTATTGCAACGCTCGCACACTTTGGACTTACAGAGAAAGTTGGTAAGGGGGAAGTCCGAGTTAGTCAGCTTGCAGTCGATATTATTCATCCAGACAAGCCAGAAGATCGAAAGAAATCATTGTTTCAGGCGGCGTTTAGTCCGCAAATATTCAAAGATATCTATGATCGTTTTGGGGCTCATGTCTCCGAGGGTGCCTTAGAGTCCTATCTTAAGCGCGAGAATTTTCTCGATCGCGCAATTGGGCCGGTTACGAAGGCCTACCTGGAAACTTGTCGCTTTCTGGAGCAGGAAAAGGCGTTCGAAGGCGGTGACGGCGCGGCCTCAAAAGCTGAGGATTTGGCGCAGGTAAAAGGTAGCGAGGCACAAAATATCACCTTCGGCGGCGCTCGCCTCGGGGATCTGGTTCAATGGGAGTCGCAAGGCGTCCTTCAATTCGATAAGCCGGCACGAGTTCGTTTTATTTCTGACGATGGCCTATGGGTCGGCGTCGAAGGCAGTGATACCGGCGTTCCTATGAGTGAAGTGATTGTTGAAGAGCGAGCCGCTGCCGCGGCGCCCCGGTTCGTAATACCAGACGAAAAGCCTCGTGAAGTGCCAGCCGAACCTGGTGAAGTCGAGTGGATGCGCAACCGGCTTGGAGGAGAAACTAAAGTTCGTCTGATGGTTAGCGGCGAGATGGGGCCGAAACAGATTGGCAAGCTGATCAAGCTGCTAAAAGCTCAGCAGGCCGTTCTCGCCGATGACGATGAGGATGACGACGACTAGGCTGTTGCCTATAGCGGCCCACGCCCCTACCCCTCCGCCCGCGTCAGCTTCCACCTGATCTTCGCCCCCACCTCCGGGCGGACCTGGCTCTTGAGCACCACCTGGCCGGCCTTCCTCGCCAGGCCGTGGTCGAAGTGCGCCGACGGCGCGATCTCGACATCGACCGCGTCGTTCCTCAGCCACCAGCCGATATTGTTCGGCCCCCGGATCAGCACGCTCTTGCCATCGCGGGCGATCGAGGCGCGGGCCTCGGGGTGCAGGTGGAAGCGCACGGCGAAGGGCAGGTAGCGGCGCGGGCCGGACGCGGCGCCCAGGTCCTGGGCGGTTAGCGGCGTCAGGCTGTCCTCGCCGCGCAGCTCGTCGGCGACGGCGTCGAGGAACAGGCGGCGGGTGTGGGTCAGGCCGACATGGCGCCAGCCGTCGTGGACGATGTCCAGCCACACCCCGCCGACGTCGTCGTGGCGCTCGGCCGAGACCTGGGTGGCGCCGTCGACCAGCCAGGGGCCGAGCGCGCGGGCGCGGAAGCCCGACAGCGGCCGGCCGGCCGAGCCGTCGCCGACCGAGACGGTCGAGGCGGCGTCGGACAGGCGGAAGGCGTGGGCGCCGGCGGCCTCGGGGCTCCAGCCGCAGCTGGTGATCAGCCGGTCCTTGGCGCACAGGATCTCGATGGCGGCCGGCTGGGCGCAGGCGGCGATCGACAGGAACCCGGCGGCGGGCGGACCGCAGTCGGCGATCAGTTCGAGCGAGCCGCCGACCATCTTCTGGTAGCCGCTGTGCGGAGCGCTCATCAGCGGGCGCGGGCCGCTGTCGTCATGAGCCAGGGCCGCGGCGATGCGCGTGGGCCCCACCGTCTCGCCGCCGTGGAAGGCCGCCAGGTGGCCATCGCCCAGGGTGAAGAAGCGCGCAGCGGTCGACAGGCGGTCGATGGCGCGGGCGGCGGCCTCGGGCGTCGGCTTGCCGCGCTGGCGCAGGGCGTCGTCCAGGGTCAGGAGGTCGAACAAAAGCTCGACCCCGGCCTCGGGCGAGCGGGTGGCGTGGCCGCCGTCGGGCAGGACGATGCGGTCGATGTGGCGGGCGAGAGCCTTCAGGCCCTTGTCGATCAGCACGTCGCCCGGCTTGCCGGCCAGGACGCAGCCGGCGATCGTCGCGGCGACGGCGCGCTCCAGGGCGCGGGCGGGGATCTTGGTGATCTCGGCCAGATGGCGGGCCTGGCGGGCGAGGTCCCGGCGCAGGTCGGCGGCCTCGGCGTCGCTGGCCTCGGCGGCCAGGGGGCGGGCGGCGCAGGCCAGGTGGAAGACCCGCCGCTCCAGGCACTCGGGGCCCCAGGAGAAGGCGTTCCACTTGCCGAACACCCGTCGCCAGTCGTCGAGCAGGCGAAGCGCCCGACGCGCGCCGTCGGGGCCGGCCGAAACGAGGTCGGGCAGCCAGTCGAAGCGGTGCAGGCTGACGGCGAAGCGGCGCGTGGGGCTGGCGGTGTTGAACGGGTCGCCCGCCTCGCCGATGCGCAGAGAGCCGCCGTCCAGCGCCAGGGTCCCGGCCAGGACGCGGCGGCCGGCGCCGGCGTTGGTCGGCCGCGGATCGCGCGGATGGGCGGCCAGGGCCTCGACCTTGCGGCCAGAGAGGATCAGGCGGTGCGGGCCGCAGCCATACCACTCGCGCTCGACGTGGGTGGAGAGCTCGGCCTTCAGGGCTCGCCAAAAGACCCGGGCCCGCTTCCTGGCGGGAGGACGATAGCCGTTGGCGGAACGCTTGACGGCTGGGGCCAAGGGGTCAGCCGCCCTTCAGCGCGCGGATGTTGGCGGCGTAGGCCTCGCGGCCGCCCTTGAACACCGCCGAGCCGGCGACGAGGGCGGTGGCCCCGGCGGCCACGCATTGCGGGGCGGTGACCGGGGTGACGCCGCCGTCGACCTCCAGAATGATGTCGAGACCGGCCTTGTCGATCATCTTGCGCAGGGCCTCGACCTTACGCAGCTGGCCGGGGATGAAGCTCTGGCCGCCGAAGCCGGGGTTCACCGACATGACCAGCAGCAGGTCGACGTCCTCGAGGATCCACTCGACATGGTCGATGCTGGTGGACGGGTTGAAGACCACGCCCGCCTTGGCGCCCAGCTCGCGGATGCGCTTGAGGGAGCGGTGCAGGTGCGGGCCGGCCTCGGGGTGGATGCTGATGATATCGGCCCCGGCGGCGCGGAAGGCCTCCAGGTAGGGGTCGGCCGGGCTGATCATCAGGTGCGCGTCGAACGGGATCTTGGCGTGCGGCCGGATGGCCCGAACGACGTCCGGACCCAGCGTGATATTGGGCACGAAGTGGCCGTCCATCACGTCGACATGCACCCAGTCGGCGCCGGCCGCCTCGATGGCGGCGACCTCCTCGCCCAGGCGGGCGAAGTCGGAGGCGAGGATCGACGGGGCGATGATCGGCGCGGTCATGCGCCTGGGATAGCGGGCCCGAGTCGCTCTGTCATCCCAGGCGGGACTCGTTAAGCGTAGAAATGGGGAAGCTTGACCTTAGGTTCAGCGCGCTTTGCGAAACCGCGCGGCGAAGAAGCCGTCCTGGCCGCCGTC
Source organism: Caulobacter sp. X (assembly GCF_002742635.1). Lineage (NCBI taxonomy): Bacteria > Pseudomonadati > Pseudomonadota > Alphaproteobacteria > Caulobacterales > Caulobacteraceae > Caulobacter > Caulobacter sp. X. Next base: position 2,568,568 of record NZ_PEGF01000001.1, read on the forward strand.
CAGCTGGTGTGGGAGCAGGCGCAGGGTTCCGCGCGCGGTCAGGCTGGCCTGGGGCGCGCCGGCCTCTCCTGGCTGGATCCGGTCCAGCGTCATGTCGGGGCGGCGGGCCAGGAAGGCCTCGACCTGGGCCTCGCCCTCCTCGGGCTCCAGCGAGCAGACGCAATAGACGAGGCGCCCGCCCGGCTTGAGGCGCCCGGCGGCGCTGTCGAGGATGCGCGCCTGGACACTGGCCAGGCTGGCGACGTCGCTGGGCCGCGCGGCCCACAGCACGTCCGGATGGCGGCGGAAGGTGCCGGTGGCGCTGCACGGGGCGTCCAGCAGGATGGCGTCGAAGGTCCGCGTGTCCTCCCAGGTCGCGCCGTCGGCGGCGACGACCTCGGCGGAAAGGCCGGTGCGGACCAGGTTCTCCTCCAGGCGCTTGAGGCGCGCGGCCGAGCGGTCGAGGGCCGTGACGTCCGCGCCGGCGGCGGCCAGCTGCAGGGTCTTGCCGCCGGGCGCGGCGCAGAGGTCGAGCACGGCCTCGCCAGTCTTGACGTCCAGCAGCCGGGCGGGAACGGCGGCGGCGGCGTCCTGCACCCACCAGCCGCCGTCCTCGAAGCCCGGCCAGGCCGCGACGTCGCCCTTGCGGCGCAGGCGCAAGGTTCCGCCGGGCAGGATCTCGCCCTCCAGCGCTTCAGCCAGGGCGGCCGCGTCGGCGCCGGGCTTGAGGGACAGGTCGGTGGCGGGCTCCAGGGCGATCTGGGCGGCGATCTGGCGGGCCGTGGTCTCGCCGAACGCGGCGACCCAGCGGGAATAGAGCCAGGGCGGGGCCAGGAGGGTGGGATCATCGCTGGGCGGGGCGTCGCGCAGCAGGCCGCGCAGCACGGCGTTGACCAGGCCCTTGAACGGGCGGCTGGTCTTGTTGGCGCCGGCCAGCTCGACCGAGGTCGCCACGGCGGCGAAGGCCGGGACCTCCAGGTGGAAGGCCTGGGCCGCGCCGAGGCGCAGCAGGTTCATGACCCGGTCCGGCGGCGCCTTCTGCAGGCGCGCGGCCAGGGCGCGGTCGATGGGGCCCAGGTGGCGCAGCACGGCCATGGCCAGGGCGCGGGCGAAGGCGCGCTCGCGCGGTTCCAGGAAGCGGAAGCCGTTGGCCGAGGCGGCTTCGTCGAGGCCGCCGCGCCGCGACAGGGCCGCGTCGATCAGGGTCAGGGCGGCCTCCCGGGCGGGGAGGCCGTCGTTCAGTTCTTGAGTCACCGCCTCGCCGTGCCAAGAGGCGCGCCCGAGCGCAAGCGGATTCGACGCGGGCCGCGTGCTAGACGGCGTTGGCCACGGTGCGGAAAAGGCTCCGGATCGCGGTGACGCCGAACACGAAGAAGCCCAGCGCGACCAGCAGAGAGCCGGCGGTGATCATCGGGCCGTAGACCGCCGGCGGGGCGGCCTGGCCCAGGTACATGCCCACGCCCGGGATCATCAGCAGCACGCCCAGGTTCGAGATGGCGAAGTTCGCGGCCTTGACCTTGCTGGACACGTCCTGGCCGAGGGTGGCGTAGAAGGTCCCCATCATCGCCAGGCTCAGCCAGCCCAGAAGATTGAGGTGGGCGTGGGCGGAATAGGTGGCGTGGTTCTGGGTGATGCCCATGGCCAGGCCCCAGCAGACCCCGATCATGGCGTAGAAGGCGGCCGACGCGAAGAAAGCGTGCGGCCAGCGGCTGCGGCTCATCTCTAAATTACCCCGATATTCGAACGTTGTTATCTTGGAGCCGGGGTTGAACAGCATGTGGCTGGCGGCTTCAACCGCGATGATGTTAAACCTTTGTCATGTCTGATCTTCCCGCCGCCCCCTCCGAAACTCCAGAAGTCCCCGGCGCCGCGCCCGGCAAGGCCTTGAGCCCGGCCGCCCGTCGCGCCCTGGAAGAGGCGGCCGCCCGCCGCGCGGCGGAAGAGGCGCTGTCCTTGCCGCCCGAACAGGGCGGTCGCGAGGGCCCCGAGCCGACCCGCTTCGGCGACTGGGAGAAGAAGGGCGTCGCGGTCGACTTCTGAGGTCCGGCGGCTTCCCTAAGCCAGAGAAGTCCCGCTAACCTCCTGGCTTCGCCTGGGGAGGTCTTCGTCTTGCGCCTGTTCGCCCGTCTCGTCGCGAGTTTCGCGGCCGCGTTCCTGCTGACCGCGCCGCCGGTCCATGCCGCGTCGCCGAAGGCCAGGCCCGTCGCCGCTCGCGCCCTGACCGCCGGGGCCGTGGCCTCGCCGGATCGCTACGGCGCCCTGGCGGCCCAGGAAATCCTCAAGGCCGGCGGCAACGCGATCGATGCGGCGGTGGCGACTGGTTTCGCCCTGGCGGTGACCTATCCCGAGGCCGGCAATCTGGGCGGCGGCGGGTTCATGACCGTGTACATGAACGGCAAGCCCTACTTCCTCGACTATCGCGAGACGGCCCCGGCGGCGGCCACGGCCGACATGTACCTGGGCCCCGACGGCCAGGTGATCGAGGGGCTGTCGCTGTTCGGCAATCTGGCGGCGGGGACCCCGGGCACGGTGCGGGGCCTGGCCATGGCGCACAAGCGCTTCGGCAGGCTGCCTTGGGCGCGGGTGCTGGCCCCGGCGATCCGCTACGCCCGCGACGGCTTCCTGGTGAACGACCAGTTCGCCGGCATGCTGAGCCGCGAGGTGCCGCCCGAGTTCCAGAAGACCAATTTCCGCGCCTATTTCCCGCCAACCAAGGCCGGGACGATGTTCAAGCAGCCCGAGCTGGCCGCGACGCTGCAGCGGATCGCCCAGCAGGGCGATAAGGGCTTCTACGAGGGCAAGACCGCCGAGCTGATCGTGGCCCAGATGGCGCGCGGCGAGCGCAAGGGGCTGATCACCAAGGCCGATCTGGCCGGCTACAAGGCCGTCTGGCGCGCGCCGGTGACGGCCAAGTGGCGCGGCTATGACGTGATCACCGCCCCGCCGCCCAGCTCGGGCGGGATCGCCCTGATGCAGATGCTGCTGATGAAGCAGGACGCCGCGCCGCTGTTCAAGGGCCAGGCGCTGAACGGCGAAAAGTACGTCCACCTGGTTTCGGAGATCGAGAAGCGCGTCTTCGCCGACCGCGCCGAGTATCTGGGCGACCCCGACTTCGTGAAGGTCCCGGTCTCGAACCTGATCGATCCGGCTTACGTCGCCCGCCGCGCCAAGGAGATCGATCCCGACAAGCCCTCGGCGACCAAGGCGGTGACGCCGGGCCTCGGGAAGCTGGAGACCACCCACTATTCGATCGTCGACAAGTGGGGTAACGCCGTCTCGAACACCTACACGATCAACGGCTGGTTCGGCTCGGGCGTGGTGGTGCAGGGCGCGGGCTTCCTGCTCAACGACGAGATGGACGACTTCTCGGCCAAGCCCGGCGCGCCCAACATGTTCGGGGTGGTGGGCGGCAGCGCCAACGCCATTGGGCCGCTGAAGCGGCCGCTATCGTCGATGACCCCCACGATCCTGACCAAGGACGGCCGCGTGGCCATGGTGATCGGCACGCCCGGCGGCTCGACCATCTTCACCTCGGTGTTCCAGGTGCTGGCGAACGTCTACGACTTCGACCTGTCGCTGCAGGACGCGCAGAAGCAGCCGCGCTTCCACCACCAGCTGCTGCCGGAAAACACCATCATCGTCGAAAAGTTCGCCCCGCCGGCGGCCGGGGTGAAGAGCGCGCTCGAGGGCAAGGGCTACAAGTTCGTCGAGCACTCGCGGATTGGCGACATCGCGGCGATCCAGGTGCGCGGACGCACGCCGGTTCCCGAGCCCGATCCCCGCGCGCGCGGGGTGGGGTTGGTGGTGAAATAGTTCTTCCCCCGCGATGCGGGGGAGGTGGCCTAGAGGGCCGGAGGGGGCGAGCTGGAGCGACGCCGCATTAGCCCCCTCAGTCGCTCCGCGACAGCTCCCCCGCATCGCGGGGGAGCATCTGGTTCAAACCCCCGCGATCTCCGCGATCACCTTCAGCGCCGCCTCGCGCGGGTCGTTGGCGGCCGTGATCGGGCGGCCGCAGACCAGATGGCTGGCGCCGGCGCGGATGGCGGCTTCGGGCGTGGCGGCGCGGGCCTGGTCGTTCTTGGCCGCCCAGAAGGGGCGCACGCCGGGGGTGACGATCAGGAAGTCCGGGCGGCCGGCCGCCGTGGCGATCTCGCGGGCGAGACCCGCTTCGTGCGGCGAGGAGACGATGCCGTCGACGCCGCAGTCGATCGCCTGGCGCACGCGGCGCTCGACCAGTTCGCGAGCCCCGAAGGCGTAGCCCATCTCGATCAGGTCCGCGTCGGTCAGGCTGGTCAGCACGGTGACGGCCAGGATCTTCAGCGACGACGAACCCCGCGCCAGAACCGCCGACTTCATCACCTGGGGCTCGGCGTGGACGGTCAGCAAATCACAGCCGCTCTGGGCCAGCACGCGGGCCGAGCGCTCGACCGTGGCGCCGATGTCGTGGAGCTTCCAGTCGAGGAAGATCGACTTGCCGCTGGCCTTCAGCTCACGGGCCAGGGTCATGCCGTCGCTGGCCAAGAGCTCCAGGCCGATCTTGTAGAAGCTGACCGCGTCGCCCAGGCGCTCGACCATGTCGCGGGCCTCCTCGACGGTGGGCAGGTCGAGCGGCACGATCAGGCGCGGGTCGGCGGTCATGTTTTGGTCCCCGGGGTTGGCGCGCGCGGCCGTTCACCCTAGGAAGAGGCGAAGCTTGGGCGCGATCTGAAAGGTAGGGACGTCGAATGACCGAGGCCAAACTCGCCGTCAACTTCTTCGTCGCCCTGTTCGCCCTGATCGACCCGATCGGCAACGTGCCGCTGTTCGCCGCCGCCACCCTGGGCGCGGCCGCGGCGGGGCGGCGGATGGTGGCCGTCTATATCGGCCTGTTCATGACCGCGTTCCTGATCTTCTTCTATTTCACGGGCGTGGGCCTCCTGGCCTTCTTCGGCATCTCGATGCCGGCCTTCCGGATCGCCGGCGGCATCATCCTGTTCATTCTGGGCCTGGACATGGTGCGCGACGACTTCACCACCATGTTCGCCGACGCGGCCGAGGGGCTGGAGGACCAGTCGCCGCGCGCCTATGCCCGCAAGCGGTTCGAGCGGCTGATCGTGCCGTTCGCCATGCCGCTGCTGATCGGGCCCGGCGCGATCTCGACCGTGATCATCTACGCCGCCGAGGCGAGGCCCCTGGGCCTGGCCGGGGCGGGCATCGGGGTGGCGGTGATCGCCGCCGTCTCGCTGGTCGTCGTGGCCGCCTTCTGGGCCGCGCCGCTGATCAGCCGGGCGCTGGGCCGGATCGGCATGAGCATCGTGGTCCGGGTGCTGGGCCTGATCCTCTGCGCCCTGGCGGTGCAGTTCGTCATCGTCGGCGTGGGCGACGCCACGCGCGGCCTCGTCCGCGCCGACGCCAAGGCCCCTTACGCGGAAAAGAAGTAGCCGCGCGTCTGGACAGGCTCGCGGGACGGGGCCCATATCCCCATCATGCGCGCTTACGATGCTGACGTGATCATCGCGGGCGCCGGCATGGCCGGCGCCACCCTGGCCCTGGCCCTGAAGTCCGGCGGTCTCAAGCCCTTGCTGGTCGATCCCCAGCCGTTCGACGCCCAGCTGGCGCCGAGCTTCGACGGGCGCAGCTCGGCCATCGCCTATTCCTCGTTCCGACAGTGGCGGGCGATCGGCGCCGGCGAGAGCCTGGAGCCGCACGCCCAGCGCATCGAGCAGATCCTGGTCACCGACGGCCGCACGCCCGGCGCGGCGGCCCGCAAGCCGTCGGCCTCGTTCCTGCGCTTCGATTCCAGCGAGATCTCCGGCCGCATCGAGGGCGAGCCGCTGGGCTATCTGGTCGAGAACCGCCAGATCCGCGCGGCGCTCTCCAAGGCCGTGATCGAAAAGGACATCCCGGTCATCGCCCCGATGGCGGCCAAGAACCTGGAGGTCACGGCGGGCGCGGCGCGGCTGATCCTGTCGGACGGTCGGGCCCTGACCGCGCCGCTCGCCGTCAGCGCCGAGGGGCGCGGCTCGGTGCTGCGCCAGGCGGCCGGCATCGGCTGCATCGGCTGGGGCTATGGCCAGAGCGGCGTGGTCTGCACGGTGAAGCTGGAGCGTCCCCACGAGGGGGTGGCCCACGAATATTTCCTGCCCAGCGGACCGTTCGCCATCCTGCCCTTGACCGAGAACCGCGCCAGCCTGGTCTGGACCGAGAGCACCGCGCGCGGCGAGGCCCTGCGCCACGCTTCGCCGGAGATGTTCCACGCCCACCTGATGCGCCGGTTCGGCGATTTCCTGGGTCAGGTCGAGGTGGTGGGGCCGACCTTCGTCTATCCGCTGTCGCTGCTGCTGGCCGAGCGCATGACCGCGCCGCGCCTGGCTCTGATCGGCGACGCCGCCCACGGGGTGCACCCGATCGCGGGGCAGGGGCTTAACCTGGGTCTGAAGGACGCGGCGGCGCTCGCCGAAGTGCTGGTTGAGGCCGTCCGCAACGGCGAGGACATCGGCGCCGAGGCTGTGCTGGAGCGCTACGCCCGCTGGCGGCGGTTCGACACCGTCACCAACGCTCTCGCCTTCGACGCCTTCGTGCGGATCTTCTCGAACGACAATCCGCTGCTGCGCGCCGCGCGCGGCGCGGGCCTGGCGGTGGTCAACCGCATCGCCCCGGCGCGTCGGTTCTTCATGCACGAGGCCGGCGGCGGGGTCGGGGATTTGCCGAAGCTGCTGCGGGGGCAGAGGCTTTGAGTTCCTCCCCCGCGATGCGGGGGAGGTGGCCCAGAGGGCCGGAGGGGGCCGGCTGGACGCGCGCCGCGTTAGCCCCCTCAGTCGCTCCGCGACAGCTCCCCCGCATCGCGGGGGAGCATCATGATTAGCCCCTACTCGCTGAGCTCCCGCGCCTCTTCGGGCAGCATGATCGGCACGCCGTCGCGGATCGGATAGGCCAGCTTGGCCGAGCGGCTGATCAGCTCGCCGGCGGCGCGGTCGTATTCCAGCGGGCCGCGGGTCACGGGGCACACCAGCACTTCCAGCAGGCGCGGATCGACATCGACGGGGGGCGGGGCGGCTTGGGTCATGGCGCCTGTCTACTGGCCCTCTTGGCTATTGAATAGAGGTCGGTTCGTCATCGTCGCTGCTGGCCGCGTCGATCTCCAGCAACGCCGTAAGGGTCGCCTTGCGCTCGAAGATGGTCTCGGCCTCCAGCAGGGCCTGCTTCTCCATCGGGTCGAAGGGCAGGGCCATGGCCAGGCTGTTGATCAGGGCGTCGGAGGGCGCGCTCTCGGCGTCGCCCCAGTCGATGGCCAGGCCCCGGTGGTCGAGATAGCGGCGCAGGGCGACCAGCAGCCGGTCGATGTCGGCGGCGGTGCGCTCGCCGGCGCCGTCCTCGCGCAGGTCCGGCTCGTAGGGCGTGAAGTCGACGCGCATCTGCCGGTAGGGCGTGCGCACCGGCAGCTCCTCGCCGGCCTTGAAGCGGCAGAGACCCGTCAGGGTGATCAGGTAGCGGCCGTCGCTGGTCTCGGCGAAGCTGGTGACGCGTCCGGCGCAGCCGACCGGCGCCAGGGCCGGCCGCTGGTGGTCGCCGCCCGGCCGTGTCTGGATCATGCCGATGATCCGCTCGCCGGACATGGCGTCGTCCAGCATGTTGAGATAGCGCGGCTCGAAGATGTTCAGCGGCAGCTGACCGCCCGGCAGCAGCAGCACGCCGTCCAAGGGAAAGACCGGGATCACCAGGGGTAGGTCGCCAAGCTTTCGATAGACGGCCGGCATGGACTCTCCGTGGGCTTTGAAGTCCTAGCTAAACAGGATCGAGGATAGCTTCCGTCGCCCTTGTTTGGCGACTTCCGAGGTCGGGCCGGCGGCCTCGAACACGGTCAGCAGCTGTTTGCGGGCGGCCTCGTCGTTCCAGGCGCGGTCGCGGGCGATGATGGTCAGGAGGTGGTCGGCGGCGGCCTGCAGGCGCCCGGCGCCGGCCAGGGCCTTGGCCAGTTCGAAGCGGGCCTCGTGGTCGTCGGGATCGGCGGCCAGGCGCTGTTCGAAGGCCGCCGTTTCGGAGGGAGCCTCTTGCGCCAGGGCCAGGGCGGCGCGGGCGGCGTCGAGGTCGGGATCCTTGGCGTCTGCGGGGGCCATGGCCACGACCTCGGCCGCGCCCTCCAGGTCGCCGCCCATCACATAGGCGCGGGCCATGCCGCCGAGGGCCTTCACATTGGTCGGGTCGGTCTGCAGGGCCTGGGCGAAGGCCTGGGCCGCGCCGCCGACGTCGCCGATCTCCAGCGATTCCTTGCCGAGCGCGATCAGCTCGTCGAGCGGGCTCTCGCCGCCGCCGGCCTTGGCGAGCTTCTCGACGAAGGCCTTGACCTGGCTCTCGGGCAGAGCGCCCTGGAAGGCGTCCACCGGGCGCCCATCGACGAAGGCGTAGACGGTCGGGATCGACTGCACGCGCAGCTGGCCGGCGAAGGCGGGATTGGCGTCGACGTCGATCTTCACGAGCTTCACCGCGCCGTTCGCCGCGTTGACGACCTTCTCGATCGTCGGGGTCAGCTGGCGGCACGGGCCGCACCACGTCGCCCAGAAGTCGACGATGACCGGCTGGGTCTTCGACGCTTCGATGACGTCGGCCATGAAGGTGGCGTCCGAGCCATCCTTGATGTGGTCGCTCTTGCCCGAGGCGGGGGCGGCGGGCTTTTCGCCGATCAGGGACATCGGGTCTCTCGTGTACGGTACGGGGCAGGAAACGCTTTACTCGCCAAGATGGTCCTTGGCGGGCGCGGGCGCAATGATGCGATCGCTTGACAGGTGGCGGATCAGACGACGGCCATCGCCTCGAAATCGACGATCATCGGCTCGATCTCAAGCGCCGCCAGGAACTTGCGGAAGCCCGCCTGGCTGACGGCGGTGGTGGCGTCGTTCTTCAGCGGGTGGAAGTTGACCGGGTCGCTGTCGGCCAGGGCCTTGTCCAGCACGAAGCGGACACGCTTGTCCGTATCGTTGATCAGGCCAAAGGCGGTGACCGAGCCGGGCGTCACGCCCAGGGTTTCCAGCATCATCGCCTCGGGGCCGAACGACAGCCGGCCAGAGCCGATCACGTGATGCAGCTTCTTCAGGTCGATCCTGGTCTCGCCCAGCGCCGAGATCAGCCACAGCTGGCCCTTGGCGTCCTTGAGAAACAGGTTCTTGGTGTGGCCGCCGGGCAGGGCGGCCTTGATCTCCAGCCCCTCCTCGACGCGGAACACCGGCGGGTGGTCGAGGGTCTTGTGGTCGACCCCGTGGGCGTCGAAGAAGGCGAACAGGTCGGCTCTGGTCTTCATGCGGTCTCTCTAGACGGCCTCCACTCGCGAGCGCTAGACCTGATTCCAAGGGGCAGGAAGCCAAGCAAAGGACCGGCATGGAACTGGAGTGCTATCCCACCGAGAACCGTCCGCCCGAGATCGTGCCGGGCCGGCCGCAGCGCGCCTGGATGGACCGGTTCGCCGAGCGCCACCCCTATCGCTGCCTGCCGCTGACCATGGCCAACACCACCGGCTGGGACATCCTCTGCCCGGTCGGCTTCTCGATGACCTGGGACGGCGGGGCGCACCAGGAGTGCATCAAGTTCCAGCCCGACCACCCCTATCCAGGCTTCCAGGACTTCGTGAAGTCGCACTTCACCCGAGGTGTCGTGACCTTCCACACCGGCTATCTGTTCCGCACGCCGCCGGGCTGGTCGGTGATGGCCATGGGGCCGCCCAACCACATCAAGGACGGCATCCAGCCCCTGGCCGGGGTGATCGAGACCGACTGGCTGCCGTTCCCCTTCACGATGAACTGGATGTTCACCCGCCCGGGCACGGTGCGGTTCGAGAAGGGCGAGACCTTCTGTTTCATCATGCTGATCCAGGACAAGCCGATGGAGGCCTTCCAGCCGGTGATCCGCTCGATGAACTCCAATCCGGAGCTCCGCCGCCAATACGACGTCTGGGCCGAGAAGCGCACCGAGTTCAACAACCTGATCTTCAAGCGCGACCCCGAGGCCACCAAGGAGGCCTGGCAGCGCTTCTACTTCAAGGGCGAATACCCCGAGGAGATCAAGGCCGAGGCCCCCAGCCACCACGTCAACAAGCGTCGCCTGAAGTCCCCCAAGCTGGGCGTCTAGGCGCCCGCCGCCCCACAGCCGCAACCGTCAAGCGCGGCCGTGACTCCGCTCGCCTTCCCCCCTAGGGTTCCGTCCGGAGCCTGAGGATGGGCACGGGGGAAATCGAATGGATCGTCGGCTGACGGCGCTGGCCGCCTTGTTGTTGATGTCGGGCTCGGCCCTGCCGCAGATGGCCCTGTCGCAGACGGCGTCGCCCAGCGCCGCGAGCGCGGCCAAGCCCGACAAGCCCGAGAAGTGGAACGTCAACGCGCCCCAGGGCGTCGCCACGCGCGAAGTGCGCATCGCGGTCGACAACGGCACCTGGATGAATGTCGACGTCTCGCGCGACGGCAAGATGATCGCCTTCGACCTGCTGGGCGACATCTATGTCATGCCGATCGCGGGCGGGACGCCGACGCGGATCGCCGAAGGCCTGGCCTACGACCAGCAGCCGCGCTTCTCGCCCGACGGCAAGCGCATCGCCTTCACCTCGGACCGCGGCGGCGGCGACAACATCTGGGTGATGAACCTCGACGGAAGCGACAAGCGCCAGCTGACCAAGGAGGACTTCCGCCTTCTGAACCAGCCCAGCTGGAGCCCGGACGGCCGCTTCATCGTGGCCAAGAAGCACTTCACCACCAGTCGCTCGCTGGGCACCGGCGAGGTCTGGGTCTACCACGTCTCGGGCGGCGGCGGCGTCCAGCTGGTCAAGCGCGCCAGCGAGGCGCTGCAGAAGGAGCTGGGCGAGCCGATCTACGCGGCCGACGGCAAGAGCGTCTTCTACACCCGCAACGTCACGCCCGGGCCGATCTTCGAATACGCCCAGGACTCCAACACCACCCTGTTCAACATCGAGCGCTACGACCTGGAGACCGGCGAGGTGACGACCGCCGTCTCGGGCCTGGGCGGTTCGGTGCGCCCGACGCCGTCGCCGGACGGAAGCAAGATCGCCTTCGTGCGTCGCGAGCGGACCAAGTCCAAGCTCTATGTGAAGGACCTGGTCTCGGGCGAGGAGCGCAAGATCTACGACGCCCTGGACCAGGACGTGCAGGAGACCTGGGCGGTCACCGGCGTCTATCCGAACATGGCCTGGACGCCGGACGGCGCTAGCGTGGTGTTCTGGGCCGGCGGCAAGATCCGGCGCGTCAACGTCGCGGATGGCGCGTCCAGCGTGATCCCGTTCAAGATCGACGACACCCGCGTGGTGGTCGACGCGACCCATCCGCAGGTCGAGGTCGCTCCCGACCGCTTCGCCACCAAGATGCCGCGCTGGGCCAGCGTCTCGCCGGACGGCAAGTCGGTGGTGTTCGAGACCCTGGGCAAGCTCTGGATCAAGTCCACGTCGGGCGGCGAGCCGCGCCGGCTGGTCTCGAGCGACGAGGCCGAGTTCGAGCTTTACCCGTCGTGGTCGCGCGACGGCCGCACCATCGTCTTCGTCGGCTGGACCGACGCGAGCCTGGGACGCCTGCGCACGGTGGCGGCCAGCGGCGGCGCGGCCAAGGACGTGATCGCTCAGCCGGGCCACTACGGCGCGCCGCGCTTTTCGCCGGACGGCAAGACCATCGTGTTCGAGCGCCGGGGCGGCGGGGGCCTGACCTCGCCCCGCTGGTCGCAGGATCCGGGTGTGTACCGCGTGGCGGCCTCTGGCGGCGTTCCGGTGCGGATTTCGCGCGGCGGCGGCGATCCGCAGTTCGGCGCCTCCAACGACCGCGTGTTCATGCTGATGTCCGAGAAGGACAAGCGGCAGCTGGTCAGCACCGACCTGAACGGCCAGGCCAAGCGCGTCCACGCCAGCGGCGACATGGTCAACGCCTATCAGGTCTCGCCCGACGGCCGGAACGTCGCCTTCCGCCAGAACTACGAGGCCTTCGTCATGCCGCTGATGCCCGGGACCCAGGAGGTCGCGGTCGATCAGAAGGGCGGTCCGCTGCCGGTGACGCGGGTCAGCGCCGAGGGCGCGGACTTCATCAACTGGTCCAAGGACGGCAAGCAGGTCCATTGGAGCATGGGGCCGACCCTGTTCACGGCCGAGACCGACGCGCTCTACGCCAACGCCCCCGCCGCCGACGGCGCGGGCAAGGACGACGGCAAGTTCAAGCCGGTCAAGACCGGCCTGTCGCTGTCGATGGAGGCGGTCGCCGACAAGCCGACCGGCGTCGTGGCCCTGACCGGCGCGCGCATCGTCACCATGGCCGACAAGAGCGGCGGGATCATCGACAACGGCGTGATCGTCATCAAGGGCGACCGCATCGTCGCGGTGGGGCCGAAGGCCGGCACGCCCGTGCCCGCCGACGCCAAGGTGGTCGACGTCGCGGGCAAGACCATCATCCCCGGCCTCGTCGACGCCCACGCCCACGGGCCGCAGGGCGATGACGACCTGGTGCCGCAGCAGAACTGGTCGGCGATGGCCAACCTGGCCATGGGGACGACGACGATCCACGATCCCTCGTCCCGCGCCGCCGAGATCTTCGTCGCCGCCGAGCTGCAGCGCGCCGGCAAGATCCTGGCGCCCCGCACCTTCTCGACGGGCGAGATCATCTACGGCGCCAAGGCGGCTGGCGTTTATGCCGAGATCAATAGCCTGGACGACGCCCTGGCCCATGTCCGCCGGCTGAAGTCGCAAGGCGCCAACAGCGTCAAGAACTACAACCAGCCTCGCCGCGAGCAGCGCCAGATGGTCGTGGTCGCGGCCCAGAAGGAGGGCATGGAGGTCGTGCCCGAGGGCGGGTCGCTGTACGCCATGGACGTGACCCTGGTCCAGGACGGCAACGCCACCGTCGAGCACAACCTGCCGGTGGACCGCTTCTACGACGACATCGTCAGCCTGTGGTCGCAGACCAAGACCAACTACACCCCGACCCTGGTCGTGGCCTATGGCGGTCTGGCGGCCGACCCGTACTGGCGCCAGCACATGGACGTCTGGACCCATCCGCTGCTGTCCAAGCACGCGCCGCCGGCCCTGCTGGCGGCCCGCAACGTGCGCCGCCAGGCCGCTCCGGAAGAGGACTATGTCGACGCCGCCACCGCGCGCGAGGCCAAGAAGCTGGCCGATCGCGGCGTCCAGGTCGCGATCGGAGCGCACGGCCAGCAGGCGGGTCTTGGCCCGCACTGGGAGCTGTGGTCGTTCGTGCGGGGCGGCTGGAGCCCGGTCGAGGCCCTGGCCGCGGGCACGATCAACGCGGCCCGCTCGCTGGGCTACGCCAAGGACGTCGGGTCGCTGGAGGCGGGCAAGCTGGCCGACCTGCTGGTGCTCGACGCCGATCCCACCGTCGACATCCGCAACAGCGACAAGCTGTTCCGCGTGATGCTGGGCGGCCGGCTCTACGACCCGGCGACCCTGAACGAGACGGTGACGGGCAAGCGCGTCCGCCAGCCGTACTGGTGGGAGCGCTCGGGTGAGACCTGGAGCGGCGGCCAAGGCGGCGCTGATCACACCGACGACGTCGGGTAGGTCGGACTTTTAGACCCCTAAACCGTGTCATCCCGGCCGAAGCGTAGCGGAGCGCCGGGACCGAGGGGCCGCGCGCTCGGCGTTCACGCGCCCTGGGTCCCGGATAAGTCCTGCGGGCTTTCCGGGATGACACCAGTTTGTGGACCGAAAGATGGTTAGGTCGATTGAGGCCTCTAAGCCGCCTTCACGGCGCCGGCGATCGACTTGACCACCTTCTTGACCAGGGCCGGGTCGTCGCCCTCGGCCATGATGCGGATCAGGGGCTCGGTGCCCGAGGCGCGGACCACGATCCGGCCCGAGCCGTTCAGCTGGGCCTCGCCGTCGGCGATGGCTTCCTTCACCGTCTTGGCCTCCAGCGGCTTGCCGCCGGCGAAGCGGACGTTTTCCAGCAGTTGCGGCACCGGCTCGAACTGGCGGCTGAGCGCGCTCATCGGCTGGCCGCTCTCGACCATCACCGCCAGCACCTGCAGGGCGGCGATCAGGCCGTCGCCCGTGGTCGAGAAGTCCGACAGGATCAGGTGGCCCGACTGCTCGCCGCCGACATTGAAGCCGCCCTCGCGCATGCGCTGCATGACATAACGGTCGCCCACGGCGGTGCGCTCCAAGGACATGCCCTGGGCGTTCAGATGGCGCTCGAGGCCGAGGTTCGACATGACGGTGGCGACGACGCCGCCGCCCTTCAGCGCGCCGGCCTTGGCGAAGGCGCCGGCGATGATCGCCATGATCTGGTCGCCGTCGACGACGACGCCCTTCTCGTCGCAGATCACCAGGCGGTCGGCGTCGCCGTCCAGGGCGATGCCGATGTCGGCGCGGTACTCGCGAACCATCTTGGCCATGGCCTCGGGATGGGTCGAGCCGCACTCCTCGTTGATGTTGGTGCCGTCGGGGCTCACGCCCAGCGAGATCACCTCGGCGCCCAGCTCATAAAGGGCGGTCGGAGCGACCTTGTACGCGGCGCCGTTGGCGCAATCGATGACGATCCGCAGGCCCGACAGGTTGCGATGGCGCGGGAAGGTCGCCTTGACGATCTCGACATAGCGCGCCTGGGCGTCGTCGATCCGCTTGACCCGGCCCAGCTCGCGCGGCGCGGCGAGGCCCTCCTGCAGGCCCTCGTCCATCAGGGCCTCGATCTTCAGCTCCTGCTCGTCCGACAGCTTGTAACCGTCGGGGCCGAACAGCTTGATGCCGTTGTCGGCGAAGTTGTTGTGGCTGGCCGAGATCATGACGCCCAGGTCGGCGCGCATCGAGCGCGTCATCATCGCCACGGCCGGCGTGGGGAGCGGGCCGAACAGGCGCACGTCCAGGCCCACGCTGGTCAGGCCCGCCACCAGGGCGGGCTCGATCATGTAGCCCGACAGGCGGGTGTCCTTGCCGATCACCACCAGGTGGCGGCGCTCGTCCTGCGAGCGGAACAGCTTGCCGGCCGCCAGGCCGACGCGCAGGGCCACCTCGGCCGTCATCGGATGCTTGTTGGCCTGGCCGCGGATGCCGTCGGTGCCGAAATAGGCGCGCTTGCTCATGTGATTTCGTCGTCTCTTGGCGAGCGTACAGTCGTTAGGTCGCTCATTGCCCCAATTCTGAGCCATTCAGAAGGGATTGGCTTGCTGAAATTCGGCTCGCGAAACGATCCGAAATGCAGATTTATCAGAGCGACTTCCGGACGAGTGCTAAACGCGGCGTCGCAAAGCGAGCGCTCGCGCACGATCCGGTGACGCGTTCTACAAGGGATCATGGCCCATGTGCGGCATTATCGGCATTGTCGGCAAGCAACCGGTCGCCGACCGTCTGATCGAAAGCCTCAAGCGTCTTGAGTACCGCGGCTATGACTCGGCGGGGATCGCCGGCGTGGTCGGCGACCATATCGAGCGCCGTCGGGCCCAGGGCAAGATCAAGGCGCTGGAGGCGGTGCTCGAGGGCGAGCCCCTGCCGGCGACCACCGGCATCGGCCACACCCGCTGGGCGACCCACGGCGCGCCGAACGTCAAGAACGCCCACCCGCACACGGCCGGCCGGGTGACCCTGGTCCACAACGGCATCATCGAGAACTTCGCCGAGCTGAAGGCCGAACTGGCCGCCGCCGGCCGCACCTTCGAGAGCGACACCGACACCGAAGTGATCGCCCAGCTGATCGACGCCGAACTGGCCACGGGTCTGGCGCCCCTGGAGGCGTTCAAGGCCACGCTGGACCGCCTGACCGGCGCCTACGCCCTGGCCGTGCTGATCGAGGGCGAGAAGGATCTGATCCTGGGCGCTCGTCGCGGCAGCCCTCTGGTGGTCGGCGAGGGCCAGGGCGAGATGTTCCTGGGCTCGGACGCCCTGGCCGTCGGCCCCTTCACCAACCGGGTGATCTATCTGGAGGAGGGCGACTACGTGGCCCTCGACCACGACAGCCATCGCATCTTCGACGCCTCGGGCGCGCCGGTGAACCGACTGGTCCGTGTCGTGCCGACCTCGGCGGTGATGCTGGAGAAGGGCAACTACCGGCACTTCATGGAAAAGGAGATCCATGACCAGCCGGAGGGCTGCCAGCGCACCATCTCGGCCTATGTCGACACCCTGACCTCGCGCGCCTCGGTTCCCGGCGACATCGACTTCGCCAAGCTGGACCGGATCCAGGTCGTGGCCTGCGGCACGTCCTATATCGCCGGCGTGGTCGGCAAGTACCTGATCGAGCAGCTGGCCGATCTGCCCGTCGACGTCGAGATCGCCTCGGAGTTCCGCTACCGCCAGCCGGCGATCCGCAAGGACGCCCTGGTCGTGGCCATGTCGCAGTCGGGCGAGACCGCCGACACCCTGGCGGCCCTGCGCTACTGCAAGGCCAAGGGCATGAAGAGCGCGGTGGTGGTCAACGCCCAGGAATCGACCATGGCCCGCGAGGTCGACGTGGTCTGGCCGATCCACTGCGGCCCCGAGATCGGCGTGGCCTCGACCAAGGCCTTCACCGCCCAGGTCAGCGTGATGATCGCCCTGGCCATCGCCGCCGCCAAGGCGCGCGGAACGATCGACGCGGCCGAGGAGCAGCGCCTGGTGAAGGTGCTGCTGGAGGCCCCGCGCCTGATCGCCGAGGCCATCGGCCTTGAGGACGCCATCAAGGAGATCGCCGCCGACGTCGCCAAGGCTCGGGACGTGCTCTATCTGGGTCGCGGTCCGATGTCGGCCCTGGCCCTGGAAGGCGCGTTGAAGCTGAAGGAGATCAGCTACATCCACGCCGAGGGCTACGCCGCCGGCGAGCTGAAGCACGGCCCGATCGCCCTCGTCGACGACCAGACCCCGATCGTCATCCTGGCCCCGCACGACAGCTATTTCGAGAAGTCCGCCTCGAACATGAGCGAGGTGATGGCGCGCGGCGGCCAGGTGATCTTCATCACCGACACCGAGGGCGTGAAGCACGCGCCGGCGGGCGCGAAGGTGGTGGTCACGGCCCCGGCCTCGGACCCGCTGGTCTCGACGCTGGTGATGTCGGCCCCGATCCAGCTCCTGGCCTACCACGTCGCCGTGGTGAAGGGCGCTGACGTCGACCAGCCCCGCAACCTCGCCAAGTCGGTGACGGTGGAGTGACCTAACCGTTCAGGACGGAGTGCTTGCGCGAGTAGCCGAAATAGATCGCGCAGGCGCCCGCCACCCAGACGGCGAACAGCGCCCAGGTATCCAGCGGCAGGCCGATGATCAGGTAGGCGCAGAAGGCTACGCTCGCGATCGGCAGCGCCGGATAGAGCGGAACCCGATAGCCGCGCGGCAGGTCCGGCTGGATGCGCCTCAGGATGATCACGCCCAGCGAGACGATGGCGAAGGCGATCAGCGTGCCCATGCTGGTCAGGTTCACCAGCACATCCAACGGCACGAAGGCCGCCAGCACGGCGATGAAGGCCGCGACGATATAGGTGTTGAGGTCCGGGCTGCGGGTCCTGGGGTGCAGGCGCTGGAAGACCTTGGGCAGCAGGCCGTCGCGGCTCATGGCGTAGAGGATCCGCGTCTGGCCGTACATGACGACCAGGGTGATCGAGAAGATCGACACGATCGCACCGACGCACAGCACCAGCGAGGTCCAGGCCTGGCCGGTCAGGTTCCTCAGGATCACGGCGAGGCCGGCCTCCTGGCCCTTGAAGGCGGTCCAGGGCTGGGCCCCGACGGCGGCCAGGGCGACCAGGATGTAGATGGCCGTGACGATCAGCAGCGACAGCACGATGCCCAGGGGCAGGGTGCGGCGCGGGTCCTTGACCTCTTCGCCCGCCGTCGAGACCGCGTCGATGCCGATATATGAGAAGAAGATCGACGAAGCCGCCGCGCCGACGCCCGCCACGCCCATTGGCATGAACGGCGTCAGGTTGCGGGCATGGAAGCCGCTGAAGGCGATCACGACGAAGAACAGCAGCACCAGCAGCTTCAGCACCACCAGCACGGCGTTGGCCGTCGCCGACTCCTTCACGCCGCGCAGCAACAGCACCATGCAGGCGCCGACCAGCACCACGGCGGGCAGGTTGAAAACCCCGCCGGCGCCCGGGGGCTTGGCGATGGCGTCGGGCAGCCGCCAGCCGGCCAGGTCGACCAGCATCTCGTTCAGATACTGCCCCCAGCCCACGGCGATGGCCGAGGCCGAGACGGCGTATTCCAGCAAAAGGCACGCGCCGACGATGAAGGCCACGAACTCGCCCAGCGTCGCATAGGCATACGAGTAGGACGAACCCGACACGGGAATGGTCGAGGCCAGTTCGGCGTAGCAAAGCGCCGTCAGGGCCGCGGTGATCCCGGCCAGCACGAACGACAGGATCACGGCCGGACCGGCGGCGGGCACGGCGGTGGTCAGGGCCACGAAGATGCCGGTGCCGATCGTGGCCCCGACGCCCAGCATGGTCAGCTGGAAGAGGCCGATCGAGCGGTGCAGGCTCTCGGGCGGATGCTCGCCCTCGATCTGGGCGACGGGCTTGCGGCGCAGAAGGTCGGCCGCGCGGAACGGGGCCATGGCGGCTCCTTCACGGAAAATCAGGCGGCGCCTATGAACGCCGCCGTCGCCGCCGTCAATCGCGCGCCGTCAGCAAATAGTCCCGGGTCAGCGGAACGGCGTCGCGCTTCTTGGCCAGCTGGATCTGGAAGACCATGTGGCCGCCGTGCCGGAATCCCAGCTCCGCGCCCGCCAGGTAGAACTCCCACATCCGCCGGAACCGTTCGTCGAACATCCGCGGGATGTCCGGATCGGCCAGGAACCGCTCGCGCCAGATCCGGCAGGTCTCGGCATAGTGCAGCCGCAGGATCTCGATGTCGGTGATCCACAGGCCCGCCTTCTCGATCGCCGCGACGATCTCCGACAGGCCGGGAATATAGCCGCCCGGGAAGATGTATTTCTGGGTGAAGGCGTTGGTCGCGCCGGGGCCGTGCATCTTGCCGATCGAATGGACCACGGCCACGCCGTCCTCGTCCAGCAGGCGGGCGATGGTGTCGAAATAGGTCTGGAAGTTCGGCGCGCCGACGTGCTCGAGCATACCGACCGAGACGATGCGGTCGAAGGGCTCGTTGAGGTCGCGATAGTCGGTCAGGCGGAAATCGATCCGGTCGGCCAGGCCGGCCTTTTCGGCGCGCTCTCTCGCCAGCGCCAGCTGCTCGGTCGACAGGGTCACCCCGGTCATCCGCGCGCCGAAGTCCTTGGCCAGCGTCATGGAGAGGCCGCCCCAGCCCGAGCCGATGTCCAGCGTCTTCATGCCGGGCTTGATCAGCAGCTTGCGGCCGATCAGCGCCTTCTTGGCGGCCTGGGCCTCCTCCAGCGTCATGTCCGGACGCTCGAAATAGGCGCAAGAATACTGCATGTCGGCGTCCAGGAATCGCCGGTAGAGGTCGTTCGACAGGTCGTAGTGGTGGGCGACATTGCGACGCGAGGCGACGCGATCATTGACCTGCTGGATGCGCCGCTTCAGCGCCTTGCGAAACCGCGTCAGCGCCGAGCCGCGCTTGGGCTTTCGCCCGCCGCTCTCGCCGACGATGGTCAGCAGGTCGGCGATCGTCCCCCGCTCGAAGACGACGTCGCCCTCCATATAGCCTTCGCCAAGGCCCAGGCTGGGATTGGCCAGGCGTCGCAGGCCGCGATTGTTGATCCGGATCACGACGGGCGGGCCCGAGCCGTCGCCCGCCTTCACGACGCGGCCTCCGGGCAGATGCGCCGTGAGGTCGCCGGTCTTGATCATCTTGGCGAGAAGAGCTTCGATCATCCGACCAACTTAGGCGGTCCTGGCCCCGCGACAACCTGTCGCACACGGAGGAAGGCGTATGGCGATCGAAATGATCCCGATCGGGCGGGTCGAGGGCGGCCGCGATGTTCCCGAGGACGACGACTGGGGCGAGAGCCGCGCTCGGATCGTTCTGGACCCGGAGCGTTTCGACGACGAGGCGCTGATGGGTCTCGACACCTTCAGCCACGCCGAGATCGTTTATGTCTTCGATAGGGTTACCGACGACCAGATCGTCGCCGGCGCGCGCCATCCGCGCGGCAACAAGGCCTGGCCCCGCATCGGCATCTTCGCCCAGCGCGGCAAGAACCGGCCCAACCGCATCGGCGTCACGGTCTGCGAGATCGTGGCCGTCAACGGCCGGACGCTGGAGGTGAAGGGGCTGGACGCCATCGACGGCACGCCGGTGCTGGACATCAAGCCGGTGATGAGCGGCTTCGCGCCCCGTGGCGAGGTTCGCGAGCCGGACTGGGCGCGCGAGATCATGGCCGCCTACTGGTGAGGCCTACATCGCCCGGATTTCGGGGCAGGCGTCCGGCTCGGCGGTCCAGCTGATGCTGGCGATCTTCCAGGCGCCCTCGGTCTTGACCAGGGTGAACACGTCCAGTCCGCAATGGACGCTCTTGCCGTTGATCGAGAGCTCATAGGGCGCGGAGATGGTCGCCAGACCGCCGCGGCGGATGATCACCGGCGACCACATCCACTCCTTGGCCCCGGACGGCGGCTTGGCCCCGAAGGTCTCCTCGAAGCCGAAGCGGCGCAGGGCGGTTTCGCCGCCAGGTCGGCTGGTCAGCGACATCAGCTGGGCGTTCGGCAGCAGCGTCGCGCGCATGGCCGCCGCGTCGCCCTTCTCGAACGCGTCGAAGAAGGCCTGGGCGGTCGCCAGCACCGCCTTGTCCTCGACATCGGCGGGCGGCGGCGCGGCGGTCTGGAGCGCGGCCGCGATCAGCAGGGCGAGCATGGCCGATCAGCTCTCGTCGGAGAGGCGACGCAGGAAGGCCTGGGCGGCTTCCTTGTGGCGGGGCTTCAGCGTGCGGCCGAGGATCGCCATCAGGGCCGCGAAGACCGCCGCGTCGTCGGTGAAGCCGATGACCGGCAGGATGTCGGGCAGGGCGTCGGTCGGCAGGACGAAATAGGCCAGGGCCGCCAGCATCATGCCCTTGGCGGCCGTCGGCGTTTCGGGGTCGCGAGCGCACCACCAGACCGACAGGGCGTCGGCCGCGAACGGGACCTTGGCCGCGACCTTGCGGATCTTGGGCAGGAAGCCGCGCTCGACCCGCTCTTCGTTGACGCGCACCGTGGCGGGGACCAGCGCCTTGGCCGGGTCCAGCACGTCGTTGACGTTTACGTCGGGGGACGGTTTGGCGTCGCCGCTCATCGGTCTAAACCTCTATTCTAAGTCGCGATCCTAAACGCGAACCGATCAAACGCGAAGCTAAGGGGAAACGCCCATGAAACTCGACAACACCGTCGCCGCCGTCGTGACCGGGGGCGCCTCGGGCCTCGGCGAGGCCACCGCCCGCGCCCTGGCCGCCCAAGGCGTCAAGGTCGCCATCTTCGACATGAACGAAGCGCGCGGCGAAGAGGTCGCCAAGGAGATCGGCGGCGTCTTCTGCAAGGTCAACGTGACCAGCGACGCCGACGTCGACGCCGGCTTCGAAAAGGCCCGCGCCGCCCATGGCCAGGAGCGCATCCTGGTCAACTGCGCCGGCACCGGCAACGCGGCCAAGACCGCCAGCCGCGACAAGGCCACCGGCGAGACCAAGCACTTCCCGCTCGACGCCTTCGACCGCATCATCCAGATCAACCTGGTCGGCACGTTCCGCTGCATCGCCAAGTCGGCCAAGGGCATGCTGGACCTGGAGCCGCTGCAGGACGGCGAGCGCGGCGCGATCGTCAACACCGCCTCGGTGGCGGCCGAGGACGGCCAGATGGGCCAGGCGGCCTATTCGGCGTCGAAGGGCGGCGTGGTCGGCATGACCCTGCCGATCGCTCGCGACCTGATGGGCGAGGGCATCCGCGTCAACACCATCCTGCCGGGCATCTTCAACACCCCGCTGATGAACGGCGCGCCGGAAGCGGTGAAGGCTGGTCTGGCCGCCTCGGTGCCGTTCCCCAAGCGTCTCGGCAATCCCGAGGAATACGCCCAGCTGGCCCTGACGATGATCACCTGCGGCTACTTCAACGGCGAGGACGTTCGCCTGGACGGCGGCATCCGCATGGCGCCGCGGTAGGCGGCGCTAGTTCCTCCCCCGCGATGCGGGGGAGGTGGCCCAGAGGGCCGGAGGGGCAAGCTGGATGCATGCCGCATTAGCCCCCTCAGTCACTCCGTGACAGCTCCCCCGCATAGCGGGGGAGCATCTTATCTCGCTACTTCGGCGCCGGACGTTGGATCGTGCTAGCCAGGTTGGCCATGATCTCGCGGGCGTCGTAGGCGCGCGGGTCGCCCTGCGGCTTCTGGCCCTTGTGCATCACGATCTCGGCGGCCGCCTCGAACTTCTCGACGGTGCGAACCTCGGCGCGATCGGCGAAGAAGGGGTCGCCCCAGAAGGGGTCCCAGCTGCGCCAGCCGTAGGACGGGCCGTAGTAACGCCACGCCGGACGCCAGTAGCCGTACGGGCCCCAGCCGAAGGCCGGGCGGGCCAGCGGATCGGGCTCGACATAGGTGCGCGCCGTGCGATCGGTGCGGTGGTCGGCGGTCTCGAACCAGTCATAGCCCTGCTGAACGGTCAGCTCGGCCGACCGATAGAGCAGATAGCGCTCGACCGTCTCGCGCGAGGTCAGGCTGTTGCCGGCGAAGCTCACGCGATAGCGGTCGCCTTCCAGCTTCTGCTCGGAGAAGCCGCCCGTCACGGCGCCCGAGGTGACCTTGGGCTGATACGGGGTGGGTGTGGCGCAGGCGGACAGACCGGCGGCGATCGCCAGAGCCGCGGCGACGGCGACCTTCTTCATGGACATGACTTGCTCCTTCAAGCGGAGTCCTTCGGTGTTTGGAGTCAACTCTGGCCGGGCTTTGTGGTTTCGCCAAGGCGCAGTTTGCAACGGCGCTGAAATCTTTCCGGCCCCCACCTATCCGCGCGAGACGATCAGGACCGCGGCGGTGATCAGCAGCACGCCGACCAGCAGCGCGAAGCCGCGCCGGAAGCCGGGTTCGTTCATCCGGCTCGACAGCGCCGCGCCACCCAGGCCGTAGCTGGACATGCTGATCAGGTCCATGCCGATAGTCGCGCAGGCGAACATGACGAGCTGCGGGGCCAAGGGTCTTTTGATGTCCAGGAAGGGCGGCAGCACGCCCGAGAAGAACAGCAGGATCTTCGGATTGGCGATCTGGACCATGAAGCCGTCCAGGAAGGCCGAGCGCCCCGCCCGCACCGTGGCCGAGGCGTGGCTCTCGAGGTTCTTGATCCCGGCCCACAGCGACTTCAGGCCCAGCCAGACCAGATAGGCCGCCCCGCCAAGCGCCAGGACGTGGAAGGCCTTGGGAAAGGCGATGATCAGGGCGCCGAGGCCCAGGGCCGAGCCGGTGAACCAGACCAGTGTGGCGGTGTTCATGCCGACCACGCCCAGCAGGGCCGCGCCCTTGCCGCGCTCCATGCCCGTGGCGATGGCGAACAGGTTGGCGGGCCCGGGCGTGATGGCCATGACGAACATGGCGACGAGGAAGGCGCCGTAGCGGGCGGGATCGACGGGCAGGTGGTCCATGGCGCGGATATAGGCCGCCGCGCCATGCGGATCCAAGCGCGCTTTAGGCGCCGATGGTGATGTAGACCCAGATCGCCCGGCCCAGGGCGCCGAACACCAGAACCGCCGTCGCCAGGGCCTGGATGATGAAGCCCAGCTCCCGCTTCTTCGGATCGGCCGCGTAGCCCAGGGCGTAGACGATGCGTCCGACGATCCAGATCCCGCCCATGGCGGCGGCGAACAGGTCGTTCCAGTAGATGGCGAACAGCCACAGCGCGGGGAGGTAGATGACCAGCCACTCGACCGTGTTGGCCTGGACGCGGATGTGGCGTTCCAACTCCGGATCGCCGGTCATGGCCGGGGCGTCGATGCCGCTCCGGCGGCGCGCGCCGGGGATCCGCAGGATCATCCAGACATAGACCAGCAGGGACAGCAGGGTGACGATCGCCACAATGGCGTGGGACTGATGCATTTGGTTTCCTCCCCGCGGCTTCGCGCCGCTCCGCAGCGACCCTATTCGTATTCGCACGGAGTTTGCACGCGCCGATCAGAGGCCTATCAGACGCGCGCACGCCGGGAACCCGGCCGGGTTTCGTTCGCTCCTAGGACTGACCGATCCCCTTTGCGGAGGCTTGTGAAGCCATGCATGTGGACTCTGCCGCGATCCAAGCGATCGACTACGCCCCCGAGCACGGCAAGCTGTTCGTCACGTTCAGCGACGGCGACGAGTACGTCTATGTCGGCGTGCCCGAGCGGGTGAGCAAGGCGTTCTTCCGCGCGCCGTCCAAGGGACGGTTCTTCCAGCGGATGATCCGGGACCGGTATCCTTACAATCGGGTGTAGGGCGGAGCGCGTCAAAATCCCTCTCTCATGGAGAGAGGGAGGGGCCCGCCGCGAAGCGGTGGGAGGGTGAGAGGGTAGGCGCTATCGGACGTTGGCACTGGTGCGCAGAGCGGACGCGCCGATAGTCAGTTCTGGGTGGTCGCCGACGTTGACTCGCACTTTGGCGTCGGAGTGCTTGAGCACATGAGAACAATCGCCGCTATTATCGTCCTACTGTTTTCAGCCACACCGGCCTTGGCTGTCGTTCGTGCAACTGTGACGCCAAAGGAATTTGCCGCCGCAATCAACAAGGCGGACGCTCCGCTAGTGCCCTATCGGAAGACAAGGATGTCGCCGTCTGACATTCGCGCCGTGCGCTGCATTGCTCCGGATGAGGAGCCGACCGAGTTCGAGTGCAAATGGCAGCAGCGTATCAGAGGCGGCTGGGCCAAGCGGACGACCTGGCTCGCCCTGGACAGCAGCGGGTGGCACGTGATGGATGCTTAATGTCAACTGGCGGTGGTTAGGGGGCGTCGGGGCACCTGCGGTACTCATGCAACGAGCCATCCGACCATCGCTCCTTGCGGTTGTCGGGGGCTGCGGAGAGCACCGTCGACTCATAGCGTTCGGGTGGATCGACCCGCACACTGGGCTCTAAAGGTTCGCCCCGCTCGGTGACCGTCGTCAGCAAACGGTTTCCGCTCAGCGTCCACTCACCTGAGATGTCATAAGCGCCGTAGCTGCCGTCGGCGCGGTAGGTCACGCCACTATCACCTTCGCAAATCTCGCCGCGCTGGACCCACGAGCCAATCATCATCGATCGGCTCAGGTGGGGGTCGGCGCTTTGTCCGGACGGTGCGCCGCATGCGCTTAGGGTCATGAGCGTTAAAAGAGTCAGTGATTTTAACAGATGGCGCGATGTCATGATGCGTTAGCTTGGCCAGGCTCAGGAACGTCCGCAATGGGTCGAAAGCGGCTGTTCGGTTCTTTTTGGCCAGCCTCGAAACCTCTCACCCTCCCATGCTGGGCATGGGCCCCTCCCTCTCTCAAAGAGAGAGGGGTCTGTCTGGCGCTCGCCCGACCTAGAACAGAAAAAGGGCGCCGCGAGGGTTTCCCCGCGACGCCCTTTGACCGTCTAGCTCCGCACCCCCCTAGCCGCGCTTGTCGCGCTTGGCCAGGACCCGCAGGCGCAGGGCGTTCAGCTTGATGAAGCCGCCGGCGTCGCGGTGGTCGTAGGCGACCTTGCCTTCCTCGAAGGTGACCAGGTCCTGATCGTACAGCGAGTAGGGGCTGGTGCGGCCGATGACCGTGACATTGCCCTTGTAGAGCTTCACGCGGACCTGGCCGGTGACCTTGGTCTGGCTGTAGTCGATGGCGGCCTGCAGCATCTCGCGCTCGGGCGAGAACCAGAAGCCGTTGTAGACCAAGCTGGCGTACTTCGGCATCAGCTCGTCCTTCAGGTGCATCGCGCCGCGGTCCAGCGTGATGCTCTCGATGCCGCGGTGGGCGGCCAGCAGGATGGTGCCGCCGGGGGTCTCGTAGACGCCGCGCGACTTCATGCCGACGAAGCGGTTCTCGACGAGGTCCAGGCGGCCGATGCCGTTGTCGCGGCCCAGCTCATTCAGCTTGGTCAGCAGGGTCGCGGGGCTCATCGCCACGCCGTCGATGGCGACCGGGTCGCCCTTCTCGAAGTCGATGGTGATGATTGTCGGCTTGTCCGGGGCGTCTTCCGGCGCGATCGTGCGCATGTGGACGAATTCGGGGGCCTCGACCGCCGGGTCCTCCAGGACCTTACCTTCCGACGAGGAGTGCAGCAGGTTGGCGTCGACGCTGAACGGCGCCTCGCCGCGCTTGTCCTTGGTGATCTGGATCTGGTGCTTCTCGGCGAAGTCCAGCAGGGCCTCGCGGGACTTGAAGTCCCACTCGCGCCAGGGGGCGATCACGGTGATGTCGGGCTCAAGACCGTAATAGCCGAGCTCGAAGCGGACCTGATCGTTGCCCTTGCCGGTCGCGCCGTGGCTGACGGCGTCGGCGCCGGTCTTGCGGGCGATCTCGATCTGCTTCTTGGCGATCAGCGGACGGGCGATCGAGGTGCCCAGCAGGTACTGGCCCTCATAGACCGTGTTGGCGCGGAACATCGGGAAGACGTAGTCGCGGACGAACTCCTCGCGGACGTCCTCGATGAAGATGTTCTCGGGCTTCACGCCGGCCGCCAGGGCCTTGGCGCGCGCCGGCTCGATCTCTTCGCCTTGGCCGAGGTCGGCCGTGAACGTCACGACTTCCGCGCCGTACTCGGTCTGCAGCCACTTCAGGATGATCGAGGTGTCGAGGCCGCCCGAATAGGCGAGCACGACCTTCTTCACGGACTTGTCGGCCATGAGGGGTCCCTTCCGGAGAGAAACACAAAGTCGCGCGCCTTCAACGGGATCAGGACGCGCGGGTCAAGCTCTAATGAGCGCCGCTAGAGCTGACCCTCATCCTGTAGCGTCTTGATGACGAACCGCAGGTGGAACAGCTGGGAGAGCGCCAGGCTGGCGGCGATGGTGGCGCGGACCAGGAAGATGATCGTGGCGCGGACCGGATCGGTCGTGAAGGTCGCCTGGGTCAGGGTGAAGGACAGCAGCACGGCGATCGCGATCACAGGGATGAGCAGCAGGCCAACGGCCTTGGGCGCGCGCCAGATCGGCTTGCCGTCCAGGCCCCACTGCATCGGGATCGCCACGCCCTTGGGGATGCGTTTCCACGCGCCCTGGGCGGTGGCGGCGATGATCGCCAAGGCCGCGATCGACAGGCCGTCGCCCAGGACGCGGAGGGTCGTTTCCACCGCCTACACCGTCACCTGGGCGCCCAGCTCGACCACGCGGCCGGGCGGGATCTTGAAGAAGTCCGTCGGATTGGCGGCGTTCTTCATCAGATAGATGAACAGCCGGTCCTGCCATAGCGGCATGCCGCTGTTGGCCGACGGCACGATCGAGCGCCTCCCTAAGAAGAAGCTGGTGGCCATGATGTCGAACTTCAGGCCCTGCTTGCGGCACACGGCCAGGGCCTTGGGGATGTTCGGGCTTTCCATGAAGCCGTAGTTGACGATGACCTTCTTGAAGTCGTCGTTGACCTTCTCGATCTTGACGCGGTCTTCCTCGTTGACGCGCGGCGTTTCGGCCGTGCGGACCGTCAGGATGACGTTGCGCTCGTGCAGAACCTTGTTGTGCTTGAGGTTGTGCATCAAGGCGACCGGGGTCATGTCCGGGTCCGAGGTCAGGAAGATCGCCGTGCCGGGCGCGCGGTGCGGGGCGCGGGCGCGCAGGATGTCCATCAGATCGGCGACCGGCAGGCTGTCGCGGCGGGTCTTGTCGCTGAGGATCTGGCTGCCGCGCACCCAGGTCGCCATGATCGTGAACAGCGCCGCCCCGATCAGAACCGGCAGCCAGCCGCCCGTGAAGAAGCGCAGGGCGTTGGCGCTCAGGAAGGTCAGGTCCAGCGCCATGAACGGGATCAGGAAGCACAGCGAGGCCGGCAGGCTCCAGTTCCACAGGCGCCGCATGACGATGAAGGCCATGCAGGTGGTCACCACCATGGTGCCGGTCACCGCCAGGCCATAGGCGTGGGCCAAGGCCGACGAGGTCTGGAAGGTCAGCATGATCGCCATGACCCCGACCAGCAGCATGGTGTTGAGCTGCGGCACGAAGATCTGGCCCGACTGGGTCTCGGACGTGCGGCGCACGTCGAGGCGCGGCAGCAGGCCCAGCTGGATCGCCTGCTGGGTCAGCGAGAAGGCGCCGGTGATGACGGCCTGGCTGGCGATGACGGTCGCGAGACCCGCCAGCAGCACCAGCGGCAGGCGCAGCGCCTCGGGCGCCATCTCGAAGAACCAGTTGAGCTCGGGCATCGGACGTCCAGCCCGCCGGGCGGCGTCGAACACCGACAGGGCGAAGGCGCCTTGGCCCAGATAGTTCACGATCAGGCAGGGCAGCACGAAGAAGTTCCAGGCCGCCTGGATCGGCCAGCGGCCAAAGTGGCCCATGTCCGCCGACAGCGCCTCGGCCCCGGTGACCGTCAGGAAGACCGCGCCGAGCACGACGAAGCCCGCCATGCCGTGATGCGCCAGGAAGTGCACCGCGTAGTGGGGGCTGATCGCCTTGAGGATCTCGGGCTTGTGCGCCAGGTGCCAGGCGCCCAGGGCGAACATCGACAGGAACCAGACGGCGCAGATCGGACCAAACAGCGCGCCGACCTTGGCGGTGCCGCGGCTCTGGATGAAGAACAGGCCCAGCAGCATGGCCGTGGCGATCACCAGCACGACCTGGGTGTTGACCGCATGCTCCAGGGCCGGGATCGTCCGAAGACCCTCGACCGCGGACAGAACCGACATGGCGGGTGTAATCACGGCGTCGCCGTAGAACAGCGCCGCGCCGGCGACGCCGAGGCCGAACACGAGCGCCGTGCGCCGGCCGATCGCGTGCTGCGCCAGGGCCATCAGCGACAGCACGCCGCCTTCGCCCTTGTTGTCCGCGCGCATGATGAACACGACATACTTCAGGGTGACGATCAGGATCAGCGCCCAAATCGCCAGCGAGATAACGCCGAAGATTTCGCTACGCACCACGCCGTCGTGCGCGGCGGCGGCCAGCGCTTCCTTGAACGCGTACAGCGGGCTGGTGCCGATGTCGCCGAAGACGACGCCGATCGAGCCGAGGGCCAGCGCGAGGAAGCCATGACCCTTCAGGTCATGACCATTCCCGGCCCCATTTGGCGGGCCGCCATCCTGCGAAGGAATGTCGGAAGACGCGGGGGCGCAGTCGGTAGCGGATGCGCCTGAGGCTTCGGAAGCCATTCAATCCCTCCGGGCCGCCCTCGCAAAACGCTGTCGGCCGACCCATATCGATCAAGCGCGGCGCGATACACCCAATTGAAGGCGGGTTCAATCGTCCCCTAACGTCGCATCGCGCCGTGGCGTTAGGATTAAGCAGTTTTCAGTTGAACGCGCCTGCGACAACCTTACGTTCCCGGTAGAGATGTCCGACAGTCAAAAATTCCCCGTGGCGGCCCACGCCCTGGCCTATCTGGCGCACAAGGAGGCGTTTTCCGCCGACCGCGCCGTGGCCAGCGCCGAGCTGGCCGCGTCGGTCCCGACCAATCCGGTCGTGGTCCGCCGGGTCACCGCCATGCTGGGCAAGGCGGGGCTGATCGGCGCGCGCGCCGGCGCCAATGGCGGCGCCTGGCTGCTCAAGCCGGCCGAATCGATCACGCTCGACGTCGTGCTGAAGGCCGTGAACGGCTGCGCCCACCTCGGCGTCGCGCCCAAGGGCGTCAAGGGCTGCCCGGTCGGCGAGAAGATCCCCGACGCGGTCCGCTCGGCCATCGAGGCCGCCGACGCCGCGGCCGCCGCGCGCCTGGGCCAGATCACGGTCGCCGACCTCCTCGCCAACGCGCACTAGGCCTTGCCGGCGGCCTTTAGCCGGTCTGAAAATCACCCATAGAAAAATTGCACCAACTTTTGTTGCTGATCCCTCTAGCGGATGCTCTGGCGCTTATTACGTAATCGCTACCGTTTCGGTTTCTAATTGAGAGATCACCCATGACCACCGTCGCCATCGCCTATCACTCGGGCTACGGCCACACCGAAGTTCTCGCCCAGAAGGTCGCCGAGGGCGTCCGCGACGCCGGCCAGACCCCGGTGCTGCTGAAGATCGAGAGCGCCGCCCAGGACTTCGGCCCGTTCATCGAGGAGATCACCAAGGCCGACGCCGTGATCTTCGGCGCGCCGACCTACATGGGCGACGTCTCGGGCGTGTTCAAAGTGTTCGCCGACGCCACCTCGGCGGCGTTCTTCACCGGCGCCTGGAAGGACAAGCTGGCCGCCGGCTTCACCAATTCGCACAGCTTCGCTGGCGACAAGGGTCACGCCCTGGCTAGCCTGACCATTCTGGCCGCCCAGCACGGCATGAACTGGGTGAACCTCGGCGTCCCCTCGCCGCACGTGACCGCGGCCGAGCGCGGCCCGGATACGCTGAACCGCGTCGGCTCGTTCATCGGCGTCGCCGCCCAGTCGGACAACGCCTCGCCCGAGATCACCCCGCCCGCCGGCGACCGTGAGACCGCCCGCCTGCTGGGCGAGCGCGTCGCCAAGGCCGCCGTCCGCTGGACCGCCGGGGCTTCGGCCGCCGAGGCGATCACGACCAAGGCCGCTTAATCGCCACGGTCGCGGCCTCCCCCTCCCAGCCGCGGCCAGGAAGGCGCGCGCCCCGCCCGGCGCGCGCCTTTCGACTTTCTGGAACCTACTCCTCTTCGCCGACCGGCTGCTCGTAGGCCGCCATCATCGCCATGTTCAGGATCTTGGACACCGAGGCCGACAGCGGCGCGATCTGCACCGACTTGGACAGACCCAGCAGCACCGGTCCGATCACCGTGGCGCCGCCCAGCGACTGAACCAGCTTGGTCGAGATCGAGGCGGCGTGGATCGCCGGCATGATCAGGATGTTGGCGCTATCGGTCAGGCGCATGAACGGATAGTTGGCGCGCTTTTCGGGATCGAGCGCCAGCTCGGGCGGCATCTCGCCCTCGTACTCGAAGTCGACATCCATCTCGTCGAGCATGGCCACGGCCTCGCGCACCTTCTCCGAGCGCAGGCCCATCGGATTGCCGAAGGTCGAATAGCTCATGAAGGCCACGCGCGGCTTGAAGCCCAGGCGGCGGACGGCGCGGGCCGCCTCGCAGGCGATCTCGACCAGCTCCTCGGCCTCGGGCAGCTCGGTGACGTTGGTGTCGGCCACGAAGATGGTCCGGCCCTTGGCCAGCACCACCGACATGCCCATGATCCGGCCGCCCGGCGCGGGGTCGACGACGCGCAACACTTCTTCCAGCGCCTGGTCGAAGCTGCGGGTGACGCCGGTGACCATGCCGTCGGCCTCGCCCAGGGTGACCATCGAGGCGGCGAAGCTGTTGCGGTCCTGGTTGATCAGGCGCTGGACGTCGCGCTTCAGATAGCCCTGGCGCTGCAGCCGCGCGTAGAGCGCGTCGACATAGTCGGGATTGCGGTCGGACAGGCGGGCGTTGACGATCTCGAGGCCGGCGGTCTCGGGATCCAGGCCGACCAGCTTCATGTTCTCGTGCACCAGGTTCTCGCGGCCGCACAGGATGGCCTTGCCGTAGCCGCCGGTCTGGTAGGCGTAGGCGGCGCGGATGACGCTGGGATCTTCGCCCTCGGCGAACACGATGCGCTTGGGATTGGCCAGGACCGAGCCCGAGATCTTCTGCAGGAAGCCGGCGGTGGGATCCAGGCGTTGGGCGAGGCCCGCGCGGTAGGCGTCCATGTCGGCGATCGGCTTGCGGGCGACGCCGGTGTCCATGGCCGCCTGGGCCACGAACGGCGGCACGTACCAGATCAGGCGGGGATCGAAGGCCGACGGGATGATGTAGTCCGGCCCGAACTTCAGCTGACGGCCGTGATAGGCGGCGGCGACCTCGTCCGGAACGTCCTCGCGCGCCAGCATGGCAAGGGCCCGGGCGCAGGCGATCTTCATCTCGTGGTTCACGCGGCGGGCCCGCACGTCCAGGGCGCCGCGGAAGATGTAGGGGAAGCCCAGGACGTTGTTGACCTGGTTGGGATAGTCCGAGCGGCCCGTGCCCATGATCGCGTCTTTGCGGACCCGCTTGACCTCTTCCGGGGTGATTTCCGGATCCGGATTGGCCATGGCGAAGATGACCGGGTTCGGAGCCATCGAGGCGATCATCTCGGGCGTGAAGGCGCCCTTGGCCGACAGGCCCAGCAGGACGTCCGCGCCCTGCACGGCTTCGGCCAGGGTGCGCTTGTCGGTCTTGACCGCGTGGGCGCTCTTCCACTGGTTCATGCCCTCGGTGCGGCCCTGGTAGAGGACGCCCTTGGAGTCGACGGCGATGCAGTTCTCGGCCCGCACGCCCATCGCCTTGATCAGCTCCAGCGAGGCGATGCCGGCCGCGCCGGGGCCGTTCAGCACGACCTTCACGTCCTCGATCTTCTTGCCGGTGATGTGGCAGGCGTTGATCAGGCCGGCGGCGCAGATGATCGCCGTGCCGTGCTGGTCGTCGTGGAACACCGGGATGTCGAGCAGCTCCTGCAGCTCGGTCTCGATGCGGAAGCATTCGGGGCTCTTGATGTCCTCGAGATTGATGCCCCCGAAGGTCACCCCGATGTTCTTGACCACCGTGATGATCTCGTCGGGGTCCTTGGAGGTCACCTCGATGTCGATCGAGTCGACGTCGCCGAAGCGCTTGAAGAGGACGCTCTTGCCCTCCATCACCGGCTTGGAGGCCAGGGCCCCCAGGTCGCCCAGGCCCAGGATCGCGGTGCCGTTCGAGATCACCGCCACCAGGTTGCCCTTGGAGGTGTACTCGTAAGCCATGTCCGGATCGGCGGCGATCGCGTGGACGGGGACGGCGACGCCAGGCGAATAGGCCAGCGACAGGTCGCGCTGGGTCGCCATCGGCTTGGTCGGCACGATGGCGATCTTCCCCGGCGTGGGGTGGCGGTGGAAGGCCAAGGCCTCCGCATCGGTGAAGGTCTTGCGTTCCGCGTCGCTCATCCGGCGTTTCCCATTCCTGCTGCGCAAGTTGATCGTGGGACGCGCCGATCGATGCGAACGCGCCCTTATGCGCGCTCAGCGTAGCGACCGGGAACCGGCGTCACAACAGGCCACGCTCGCGAAAAGTCCAGCAAACGCTTGTTGGAATTGGCGTTGCGTCAACCTCGCTGACCTTTCGTCACCCGGGGCGAGGTTGACCTTGAGGGGGCGGATGGGCGATTGGCAGGGTCGAAGAGCGCGAGAGGAAAGCCGTTGACCCAGCCCGTGAAGATCGCCGTCGCCGGCGCCCTCGGCCGCATGGGCCAGGCCGTCATCCAGACGCTGGACGGCCGTCACGACGTGGTGCTGGCCGCCCGCTTCGATCGCCCAGAGGCGGAGGGCGAGCTGCTGGTCAGCGCCGACGCGGCCCTGGCCGCCGCCGATGTCGTCATCGACTTCACCCTGCCCGAGGCCTCGGCGTTGCTGGCCGAAGCCGCCGCCGCCCGCGCCGTCCACCATGCCCACGCGCCGGCCCTGGTCATTGGCTCGACCGGCTTCTCGCCCGAGCAGCTGGCCCGGATCGAGGCGGCCGCCCACAAGGTGGCGATCGTTCGCTCGGGCAACTATTCGCTGGGCGTCAACATGCTGATGGGCCTGGTGCGCCAGGCCGCCGCCGCCTTGCCGGCCTCGGATTGGGACATCGAGGTCTTCGAGGCCCACCATAAGCGCAAGATCGACGCGCCCTCGGGCACGGCCCTGATGCTGGGCGAGGCGGCCGCCGAAGGGCGGGGCGTGGACCTGGCCGCGGTCGCCGATCGCGGCCGCGACGGCGTCACGGGCCCCCGCAAGGAAGGCGCGATCGGCTTTTCGGTCGTGCGCGGCGGCGGCATCGTCGGCGAGCACAGCGTGATCTTCGCCGGCGAGTCCGAGACCCTGACCTTGTCGCACTCGGCCATCGACCGGGGCCTGTTCGCCCGGGGCGCGGTGGCCGCCGCGGCCTGGACAAAGGGCAAGCCGCCGGGTCTCTATGACATGCAGGACGTGCTCGGCTTTAAGAAGTAGGGATCCAAAGCTGAGCCGGGGGGCTTCTTAGGAACCAGACTTCGGGATCTGATGGCCGAACCCTCCACCGCCGCCGCATCGAAAGAGCCGCCCCGCAAGGCGTGGGGCCGCGCGCGGCTGGTCGATCTCGGCCTCGAGGCCGTGTCCTTGTCGATGCTGGCCTTCATCGCCACCGGGCTCGTCGTCTGGTCGGGACGGCGCGAGATCAGCCGCGAACTGGCCGAGAGCTGGCTGCGCGACCACGGGATCGAGGCCGCCGTCGAGATCGACGACCTGGACGCCACGGGCTTTTCCGGCCGTGTCCGCCTGGGATCGCGCGACAACCCGGTTTTCGCCGCCGATCGGCTGGAGGTCGCCTACGACCTGGCCGCGCCCTGGACCGGCGAGCGGTTTGGCGTTCAGACCAAGGCCGTGCGGCTGGTTCGCCCGAGAATCCTGGCCAGCGTCGATCGGAAGGGCCGCGTCCGCTTTGGCGCGCTTCAGCCCCTGATCGACGAGGTCCTGAAGGCGCCCAAGAAACCCAACGTCCCCGGCCCGGCGATCCTGGTCGAGGACGCGCGCCTGGATCTTTCCACCCCTGGCGGCCGCGTCCGCGTCACCGGCGACGCCAGCCTCGACGACGGCCAGCTGTTGCGCCTGGATGGCCGCCTGGCCCCTCTGCGCTACGCCGTCCCCGACCTGGCGTTGACGACCAAGGGCGCCACGGTGACCGCCCGCAAGCGCGGCGATCGCCTGACCGTCGAGGTCTCGCTGGCGATCGACAGCCTGGAGGCGAGGGACGCCGATCTCGCCGGCGCGGTCGCCAAGCTGTCGGCGGACCTGCCCTATCCCGATCTTGCCGCGATGAAGGCCAACGGGCCGCTGGAGGCTCGGCTGGCGCTGACGGCCGGGAACGGCCGGGTCGCCGAGACGCAGGGGCGTGATCTCGCCGCCGATTTGAGCTTGGCTGGGCGCTTCGATGGCGGGCTCGACGCCTTCGCCTTCCTCGGCCGGTCGCGCGGCGTGGTGCGGGGCGATCGACTGTCGGCGCCGACGCTGGAGGCCCGTTCGGCCAGTCTGTCGCTGGACGCGCCCCGGATCACCATCGGTCGCCAGGCGGGGCGCACGACCGTGCGGGGGGCGATGCAGTCCAGTCTGGTCGCGGACCAGGCCTTGGCCGGTGGAACGGCGCTGCGGGGTCTGAAGGCTTCGGCCGGCTCCGCCAACCTGGGCATGGCGTTCGACAGCCAGGGCCTTGCGGTCAGCGGCCCGTTGGCGCTCGACGCGACCGCCCAGCGCTTGGCGAACGGCGGCGTGGCGCTCTCCGACGCGCGGTTGGAGGCTAGGGGCAAGATCGACCAGGGGCCGGGCGGCCTGACCCTGGCCTTGAACGGCTCGGCGCGCGGTCGCAGCGGAATCTCGGCCCCCGACGCCGAGCGCCTGGCGGCGCTGATTCCCAATCCGGCCTATGGCAAGCCGCTATCCCGCGCCTTGCGGACGTTCGAGCTGGCCGCGCCCAGCCTTGGGCTGGACATCAAGGGCGGCCGGACGCGCGCGACCCTGGCCCAAGGCGCGACCCTGTCGGCTCCGAACGGCGTGAAGGTCGCGATCGCCGCGCCTAAGGGCTTGCTGCTCGACGCCGGTCCCGAGGGCGCTCGGGGCGCATTGCAGGTCTCGCTGACGGGCGGCGGACTGCCGACCGTGAAGGCGCTGGCGCCGCAATGGCGGATGGCGGGCGGCGTGCTGACCTCGCCGCTGTCTCTGGCGGTCGAGAATTTCGACCTGCCGCCGATCCAGGGCGTCACGGGCCAAGTTGACGGCCAGGCGCGGCTGGCGGGCGGGCGCTTCACCCTGACGGCGTCCAAGTGCTCGCCGCTGACCGCCAAGGCCTATGCGCTGGGCGACAACCCGGTCACGGACATCAAGGCCGAGCTGTGCCCGGCCAAGGCGCCGCTAGTCCTGGCCGGCGCGGGCGGCTGGAGCGCGAACCTCATGTTCGAGGACGGCGAAGGCGCCCTGGCCGTGGCCCAGGCCAAACTGCAAGGGATCAAGGGCGAGGCCAGCTTCGGCGGGACGGGCGGCTTCGATCGCGCCAGCGTGCGGGTCGAGCAAGCCGCCGCGACCGACGCCGCGCCCGAGCGACGCTTCAACCCGATCCTCGCGAAGGGTCAGCTGGCTCTGACCGGCGGCGTCTGGGGCGGGACCTTCCAGGCCGCGACTCCGACCGGCGCGCCGCTGGGCGAGATCCGTTTGCGCCACGTCGTGGCGACGGGCCGGGGGCAGGCCGATATCGACGCCTCCAAGCTGGTGTTCGCCAAGGACGGCCTGCAGCCGGGCGATCTTTCGCCGATGGCCAGCTTCGCCCGCGAGGCCAAGGGCCCGGCCAGCTTCACCGGGGTCTTCGCCTGGGACGGCCAGGGCGCGACCAGCCGCGGCCGCCTGGTCGCCAACCGGATCGATTTCACCAGTCCGATCGGCTTCGTCGCCACGCTCGATGGCGCTGTCGACTTCGACAGCCTGGCGCCGCTGACCACGCGGCCGGGGCAGTCCCTGAAGGTCGTGCGCATCGACTCCCTGGTGCCGTTGACGGCGGTTGAGTCGGTGTTCCAGCTGGGCGCCGACGCCCTGCACATCTCCAAGGCGACGTTCGAGGCGGCCAAGGGGCGGATTTCGATCGAGCCGACCGACGTGCCCCTGGCGGCCGACAAGACGATCAGGGGCGTGATCGTGGTCGAGCACCTGGACCTCGGCGAACTGATCGCCGCCTCGTCCCTGGCCGAGAAGGTCAAGGTCCAGGCGGTGGTCGACGGCCGCCTGCCGTTCACCTTCGGGCCCGAAGGGCTGCGCTTCCAGCAGGGCAAGATCAGCGCCATCCAGCCGGGTCGGCTGGAAATCTCGCGCGCGGCCCTGACCAACGTCGCCGCCAGCCCGACCGACGCGCCAGGCGCGCCGCCGTCGCCGCCCGCTCAGGTCAACGCCATCCAGGACTTCGCTTATCAGGCCATGGAGAACCTGGCGTTCGACCAGCTGGAGGCCGGCGTGAACAGCACCGACAAGGGCCGGCTGGGAATCCTGTTCCACATCAAGGGCCAGCACGACCCGAAGGTCCCGGAGAAGGCGAAGGTCGGCTTGATAGACCTGATCCGCGGTCGCGCCTTCGACAAGCGCATCGCCCTGCCAGCCAAGACGCCGGTCGATCTGACCCTCGACACGTCCTTGAACTTCGACGAGCTTCTGGCCGACTGGCGCAGCTGGTTCGAACGCCAGGGATCCCAGACACCGCCCCGTTCAGGTCCGGTTCAACCGTGACCGTCCATCCTGCGCAAGAATTGGAGACTAGACGCATGAGACAGCGCGCCCTTTTTCTGGGCCTCGCCATGACGGGAGCCCTGGCGGCGGCCGCCTGCACCCCGACGGTGCGGGTCAAGGTCGATCCGATCAACATCTACGCCAAGCTGGACGCCGACGTGCGCGTGCGGCTGGACAAGGAAGTCCAGTCGCTGATCCAGCAAAACCCGAACCTGTTCTAAGCAAGGAGGACCGACATGATCCGCAAGACGATGACGGTTCTGGCGCTGGGCCTGGCGATGACCGCCGCCGGCGCGAACCTGGCCCTGGCCCAATCGGCCGCCGCCAAGGCCGCCGTGGACGCCGGCAAGGCGTCCGGTACGGTCGGCGAGCAGGCTGACGGCTATCTCGGCATCGTGTCGGGCGGCGACGCCGCCCTGCGCGCGGCCGTGGCCGAGATCAACACCGGCCGAGCCGCCGCCTACAAGGACATCGCCGCCAAGACCGGCGTGACCCCCGAAGCCGCCGGCCAGGCCACCGCCAAGCAGCTCTACAGCCGCCTGGCGCCGGGCCAATACTGGAAGCCGCTGGATGGCGGCTGGGTGAAGAAGTAGGCCTCGCAGGCCGCGCGCCGGGACTCAGCGCCCGGCGCGTCGCCAGTGATCAGGCCGCGGCGCGGACGTGATAGAGCGCGCCGGGCTCGGTCTTGAAGCGGCCGACCAGTTGGGCCAGGGCGCGCGCCTCGGTGCTCATGTTCGCCACCGCCGCTGTGGTCTCCTCGACCATGGCCGCGTTCTGCTGAGTGACCTGATCCATCTGGTTCATGGCGGCGTTGACCTGGTTCAGTCCCGTGGACTGCTCCTGAGACGAGGCGGCGATCTCGCGGATCAGCTGATCGATCTCGCTGACCTTCGAAACGATGCCCGCCAGGGCCTCGCCCGTGTCGCCCACCAGGCGCACGCCGCGTTCGACCTGTCTGGTGCTGCTGGCGATCAGGACCTTGATCTCCTTGGCGGCGTCGGCCGAGCGCTGAGCCAGCGCCCGCACCTCCTGGGCGACCACCGCGAAGCCCCGTCCAGCCTCGCCCGCGCGGGCGGCCTCGACCCCCGCGTTCAGGGCCAGAAGGTTGGTCTGGAAGGCGATCTCGTCGATCACGCCGATGATCCGGGTGATCTGATTGGAAGAGCTTTCGATCTCGCCCATGGCCGCGACGGCTTCCCGGACGACTTCGCCCGAGCGATCGGCATGGCTCCGCGCTTCGGCGGCCGCGGCAGACGCTTCGAGGGCGCCGTCGGCGCTGCGCTTGACGGTGGCGGCGATCTCCTCGATCGCGGCCGCGGTTTCTTCCAGGCTGGCGGCCTGCTGCTCGGTCCGCCGGGAAAGGTCGTCGGCGGCGCTGGCGATCTCGCCGGAGCCCGAGCGGAGATTGTCGGTCGCGTCGGCGATGGCGCTCAGCGCGCCGCGCAGGCTTTCCACCGAGCGGTTGAAGTCGCCCTTGATGCGGTCGTACTGGTCCGGAAAGGTGTCGATCTCGGCGGTCAGGTCGCCATCGGCCAGGCGCCCCAGCTTTTCGGCCAGGATCGAAACGACCTGGTTCTGGACGGCGGCGGCCTGTTCGCGCTCGGCGCGGCTGGCTTCCTGCTCGCGGCGCACGGCCGTGATGTCGGTGGCGAACTTGATGACCTTGTAGGGCTTGCCGTCGGCGTCGAACACCGGATTGTAGCTGGCCCGGATCCAGATCTCGGCGCCGCCCGCGCCGATGCGGCGGAAGGCGTCCGAAAAGAACTCACCCGCCCGCAGCCGTTCCCAGAACCGCGCGTAGTCGGGGCTGGCGACGTCGGCGGGATCGACGAACATGCTGTGATGGCGTCCCCGGATCTCCTCGATCCGATAGCCCATGGTGGCCAGGAAGTTGTCGTTGGCGTCGATGATGGTCCCGTCGAGCTGGAACTCGATCACCGCCTGAGAGCGATGGATCGCCGTGACCGTCGCCTTCAGCTCCGCCGCTTCCGTGCGCAGCGCCCTGCTGCGCTTGTCCTCGATGCCAAACATGATCGTACCCTCTCAAACTGGAGGGACGTCCTATGACAGGATGCTTAAGGCTTGATTATATCGAGTTCGATATTTTCAACTTTTATTTGGTTACGCCGTCTTAAGTAAATGAGACGACTTTAGCGCGCATGGTCGACGATATCGCGCACGCCAAGGCCCCGCTCGCCAAGCCCCGCCCGTTGGAGGCGGATGATCCAGGCTACCGCG
The DNA here is from genome assembly GCF_002742635.1 of Caulobacter sp. X. Taxonomy (NCBI): domain Bacteria; kingdom Pseudomonadati; phylum Pseudomonadota; class Alphaproteobacteria; order Caulobacterales; family Caulobacteraceae; genus Caulobacter; species Caulobacter sp. X. The sequence goes on from NZ_PEGF01000001.1 coordinate 2,607,918, forward strand.
AGCTGCACCTGGACAATCAGCTGTGCCTGGCCATCCAGATCGCCGACAGCCTGGTCACCAAGATCTATCGGGGGCTGCTGGAGCCGCTCGGCCTGACCCATCCGCAGTATCTCGTCTTGATCGCCCTTTGGGAGCGCTCCGAACGCTGCAGCATGGGCGACCTGCGCCGAGGCCTATGCATGGACACCGGCGCGGTGACGCCGCTGGTCAAGCGCATGGAGGCCGCGGGCCTGCTGCGGCGGACGCGCGACATCGCCGACGAGCGACGGGTGTGGGTCGATCTCACCGAAGCCGGCTGGGCCCTTCGCGATCGGGTGCTGGAGGTCCGGCGCAACGTCGTCGCGCGCCTGCCTCTGTCGGACGCCGAGATCGTCGCGCTCAGATCGAGCCTGCAATCGCTGAACGCCGCCATGCTGGCCGACAGCCCGCCTTTGCGCTGAAGACCGGCGCGGCCTAGCTCCCAGCGCCCGACCCGCTTAAACACCGCGCCATGCCCGCCACTCGCGCCCGCCTGATCCCCTACGCCGCCCTGATGGGCGCCATCGTCGTGCTGTGCGTGGGGACCTCCTTCGCCAAGAGCCTGTTCCCGATGATCGGCGCCCAGGGGACGACCGCCTATCGCGTCGGCTTCTCGGCGCTGATCCTGCTGCTGGTCTGGCGGCCCTGGCGCCATCCGCTCTCGCGCGCCGACCTTGGCCGCATCGCCGCCTACGGCGCTGTGATGGGGCTGATGAACCTTTGCTTCTACATGGCGATCCGCACCGTGCCGCTGGGCCTGGCGATCGCGATCGAGTTCATGGGGCCGCTGGCCGTGGCGGTCGCCAGCTCGCGCAAGCTGATCCATTTCGTCTGGATCGGCCTGGCGGTGCTCGGTCTTGGCCTGCTGCTGCCGATCGACCCCGGCGCCAAGCCCCTCGATCCGGTCGGCGTCGGCTTCGCCTGCGCCGCGGCGGTGATGTGGGCGCTGTACATCATCCTCGGCAAGCGGACCGGCCACCTGCATGCGGGACGCTCGGTGGCCTTGGGGATGACGACGGCGGCCCTGATCGTCGCGCCGATCGGGATCGCCTCGGCTGGCGCCAGCCTCTTCTACCCCAAGGTCGTGCTGCTGGGCCTGGTTGTCGCCGTGCTGTCCAGCGCCATCCCCTATTCGCTGGAGATGATCGCCCTGCGCGGCATTCCCAAGCGCAGCTTCGGCGTGGTGCTGAGCGCCGAGCCGGCCGTTGGCGCGCTGGCGGGTCTCGTGATCCTGGGCGAGCACCTCGCCGCTTCGCAATGGCTGGCCATCGTCGCGATCATCGCCGCCTCGGTCGGTACGATCCTGACCACGCCCGCCGACGCCGTGGCCGATGAGATCACGCCTTAGGCAGATGCGGCCCGCCGCGCCGGCGCGACATCATGACTCTTGAGCGACTCGCTCAGTGGACTGAAGCTTCGATCACCGTCCGCGTGGAGCGTTGCCAATGGCGATCAGTGCGTTCGAGAAGCAGCTTATGGGTTACGGCCTGACGACGGCCGAGATCCACTATCACATGCCAGACCATCCCGGCCTGCTGCAGCTTTACCTCTGGCAGGACTACGACCTGGCCCCGAAGTTCCCGACCTTGAAGGGCTTCCTCGACTTCTGGAGCCGGGAGCTGGACGGGGTCCTGCACTCGGTCCGGGTGGCCCACAACAAGCTGATCGGCCCCCGCGAATGGCGGGCCGTGAACGGGGTCTTCACCCTGCAATAGGTTTGCTGGGCTTGCTTCGGGCGCTCGTCGACCGTAACTCCCCGGTCGATGAGCGCTGGAGCCAAGATCTGCGGACTGTCGACGCCCGAGACGGTCAAGGCCGCCTTCGACGGCGGCGCGGCCTATCTGGGCTTCGTCTTCTTCGCGAAGAGCCCGCGCAACCTGACGCCCGAAACCGCCGCGCGGCTGGTCGAACCGGTGCGTGGTCGCGGCGTGAAGACCGTGGCCGTCACCGTCGATCCCGACGACGCCTTGGTTGACCGCTTGATGGCGACGATGCGGCCCGACCTGATCCAGGTCCACGGCAAGGAGGCGCCGTCGCGCGTCCGCGAGATCGCCGCCCGCGCCGGGGTCGGGGTCATCAAGGCCTTCTCGGTCTCCAGCCCCGCCGACGTCGACCAGGCCGCCGCCTTCGACGGCGTCGCCGAGCACCTGATGTTCGACGCCAAGCCCGTGGAAGGCTCGGCCCTGCCTGGGGGCACCGGCGCCCGGTTCGACTGGGGACTGCTGACGGGACGCCGCTTTTCGCGCCCGCATTTCCTGGCCGGCGGGCTTGATCCGTGGAACGTGGCCGAGGCGATCACGGTCTCGGGAACCCCGCTCGTGGACGTTTCCTCTGGCGTGGAGCGCGGTCCCGGCCTAAAGGACCCCGCTCTGATCTCGGCGTTCCTGGACGCCGTCAAACGCGCCTGACTGCTGGAAAGCTCTCGTGAACGCTCCCGCGAAACCCAACGACTACTCGGCCTACCCCGACGCGAACGGCCGGTTCGGCGACTTCGGCGGCCGCTATGTGGCCGAGACGCTGATGCCGCTGGTGCTGGACCTGGGCAAGGCCTACGCCGACGCCAAGGCCGACCCCGAGTTCCAGGCGCAGCTGAAGAGCTACAATACCCACTACGCCGGCCGGCCCAGCCCGCTCTATTTCGCCGAGCGCCTGACCGAGCACTTCGGCGGGGCCAAGATCTATTTCAAGCGCGACGAGCTGAACCACACCGGCTCGCACAAGATCAACAACGCGCTCGGCCAGATCCTGCTGGCCATGCGCATGGGCAAGACCCGGATCATCGCCGAGACCGGCGCGGGCCAGCACGGCGTGGCCACCGCCACCGTCTGCGCGCGCTTTGGCCTGCCGTGCGTGGTCTATATGGGCGCCACCGACGTCGAGCGTCAGAAGCCCAACGTCTTCCGCATGAACCTGCTCGGCGCCGAAGTGCGTCCGGTCAGCTCGGGCACGGGCACCCTGAAGGACGCCATGAACGAGGCGATGCGCGATTGGGTGACCAACGTGCACGACACCTATTACCTGATCGGCACCGCCGCCGGCCCGCACCCCTATCCGGTGATGGTCCGCGACTTCCAGAGCGTGATCGGCGCCGAAGCCCGCGAGCAGATCCTGGAGATGGAAGGCCGTCTGCCCGACGCCGTGGTCGCCTGCATCGGCGGCGGCTCGAACGCCATCGGCCTGTTCCACCCGTTCCTGAACGACGCCAGCGTGCGCCTGATCGGCGTCGAGGCGGCCGGCCACGGCGTCTCGACCGACAAGCACGCCGCCTCGCTGACCGGCGGCCGCCCGGGCGTTCTGCACGGCAACAAGACCTATCTGCTGCAAGACGACGACGGCCAGATCATCGACGCCCACTCGATCTCGGCCGGTCTCGACTATCCGGGTATCGGCCCGGAGCACTCGTTCCTGCACGAGGTCGGCCGCGCCGAATATGTCTCGAGCACCGACGAGGAAGCCCTGGCGGCCTTCCAGCTGTGCTCGACCCTCGAAGGCATCATCCCGGCGCTGGAGCCGGCCCACGCCCTGGCTCGCGTCGGCGAGATCGCCCAGGAGCTGGGCAAGGACAAGATCGTGGTGATGAATCTCTGCGGTCGCGGCGACAAGGACATCTTCACGGTGGCCGAAGCGCTCGGGCGCAAGATCTAGGACCGACCCCGCGTGACCAAAGACCGTATCGACCGCCGCTTCGCGGCGCTGAAGGCCGAGAATCGGGCCGGCTTCGTGACCTATGTCATGGCCGGCGATCCCGACGCCGCCACGACGCTCTCGGTGCTGAAGGGCCTGCCGGCCGCCGGCGCCGACCTGATCGAGCTGGGCTTTCCGTTCTCCGACCCGATGGCCGAGGGCCCGACCATCCAGCGCGCCGCCCAGCGCGGCCTGAAGTCCGGCATGACCCTGCAGGGGACGCTGGACCTGGTCGCCGCCTTCCGCGAGGGCGACGCCGACACCCCGATCATCCTTATGGGCTATCTCAATCCGGTGCTGCACCGGGGCTTTGAGAGCTTCGCCGCCGCCGCCGCCAAGGCCGGGGTCGATGGCCTGATCATCGTCGATTGCCCGCCGGAGGAGGCCGACCCGTTGTCGGACGCGCTGGAGGCCGAAGGCATCGCCCTGATCCGCTTGGCCGCGCCGACCACCGACGACGCGCGCCTGCCGATGGTGGTCCGCCGCACGTCGGGTTTCGTCTATTACGTGTCGGTGGCTGGCGTGACCGGCGTGAAGTCGGCCGACGCGGCCGAAGTCGCGCCCGCCGTCGAGCGCCTGCGCAAGGCCTCGGGCCTGCCGGTGGCGGTGGGCTTTGGCATCCGCACGCCGGATCAGGCCGCCGCCGTCGCCAAGGTGGCCGACGCGGCCGTCGTGGGCTCGGCGCTTGTGGATGAAATCGAATCCGCCGCTCGGTTGAACGAAAACGTGACCGAGAAGGTTCTTCTAAAAGCGTCGGAGCTGGCTAAGGCTGTGCGTTCGGCGCGAGTCGGGACGAAGTGAGGCTCTAAGGCTATGGCTATGGCTGAACCCCAGGACCCGAAAAAGGGCGACAAGAAACAAGCCGGCGACCGCCGAGGCGGCGGCTGGCTGTCGCGGATCGCTCCCGGCGTGCGCGGCGCCTTCGCCAAGCGCGAGACGCCGGAGAACCTTTGGGTCAAGTGCCCGGACACGGGCGAGATGATCTTCCGCTCCGACCTGGAGGCGGCCCTGTGGGTCACGCCGGCCGGTCGCCACATGCGGATCGGGCCCGAGGCCCGCTTCAAGTTCACCTTCGATGAGGGCCAGTACGAGGTGCTGCCCAGCCCGTCGGTGGTCGAGGACCCGCTGAAGTTCTCGGACGGCAAGCCGTACAAGGACCGTCTGGCCGCCGCCCGCAAGGCGACCGGCGAGCAGGACGCCATGGCCATCGCCTATGGCAAGGTCGGCGGCGTCGACGCCGTGGTGCTGGTCCAGGACTTCGCCTTCATGGGCGGGTCGCTGGGCATGGCCGCGGGCGAAGGCTTCATCGCCGCCGCCAAGGCCGCCCTGGACCGCCAGGTTCCGCTGATCGCCTTCACCGCCGCCGGCGGCGCGCGGATGCAGGAAGGCGCGCTGTCGCTGATGCAGATGGCCCGCACGACCCTGGCGATCAACGAGCTCAAGGACGCGGCCCTGCCGTACGTCGTGGTCCTCACCGACCCGACCACCGGCGGCGTCACGGCCTCCTACGCGATGCTGGGCGATGTCCACCTGGCCGAGCCGGGCGCCCTGATCGGCTTCGCCGGTCCGCGCGTCATCGAGCAGACCATCCGCGAGACCCTGCCGCCGGGCTTCCAACGCTCGGAATATCTGGTCGAGAAGGGCATGGTCGACCGCGTCACGCACCGCAAGGAGCTGCCGCAGGTCCTGGGCTCGATCCTGGGCACCCTGATGATGGGCCGCAACCGCAAGGCGGCGTAGAGTTTTCTCATCCTCACCCGTGAAACGGGGGAGGGGGACCGCGAAGCGGTGGAGGGGGCGCACGCCGCCTTCAAGGAAAGCGCCCCCTCCGTCACGTCGCCTATTGGCGCCGCGCCACCTCCCCCGCTAGGCGGGTGAGGAGGAGACGAAAATGGCCGAGCATCTCCGCGCTCACGACGCCGCGCTTGAGCGGCTGAAGGCGCTGCATCCCAAGCTGATCGACCTGTCGCTGGAGCGGATGCGGCGGCTTTGCGCCGCCTTGGGCGATCCGCAGGACCGCCTGCCGCCGGTGATCCACGTGGCCGGCACCAACGGCAAGGGCTCGACCGTCGCCTATCTGCGCGCCATGGCCGAGGCGGCGGGTCTGAAGGTCCACGTCTTCACCTCGCCGCACCTGGTCCGTTTCGCCGAACGCATCCGGCTGGCCGGAACGCTGATCACCGACGACCACCTGAGCGATGTGCTGGACCGGGTCGAGCAGGCCAACGCGGGCCAGGAAATCACCTTCTTCGAGATCACAACCGCGGCGGCTTTCGTCGCTTTCGCCGAGGTCCCGGCCGACCTCTGCATCGTCGAGGTGGGCCTGGGCGGCATTCTCGACGCCACCAACGTGATCCAGCGTCCGGCGGTCAGCGTCATCGCCCCGATCGACATCGACCACCGCGAGTTCCTGGGCGACACGATCGCCCAGATCGCCGTGGAAAAGGCCGGGATCATCAAGCCGGACGCCCCGGTGGTCTCGGCCCGCCAGCACGGCGACGCCGAGGACGTGCTGGAGACCACGGCCGCCCTGGCCGGGGTCGAACTGACCCTGATGGGCCGCGACTTCGACGCCTGGAACGAGCGCGGCCGGCTGCTGGTGCAGATGCAGGATCGGCTGCTGGACCTGCCGGCGCCTTCCCTGCCGGGCGAGCACCAGTTCGCCAATGCCGGCCTCGCCGTCGCCGCCCTGCTGGCTTTGGGCGATTCGCGCATCGACGAGGCGGCCGTGGGCCGAGGGATCGCCAGCGCCGTCTGGCCCGCGCGATTCCAGCGCCTGACCGCCGGCCCGCTGGCCGAGCGGGCCAAGGCGGCCGGCGCCGACCTCTGGCTGGACGGCGGCCACAATCCGCACGCCGGTCGAGCGGTCTCGCGCGCGGTCGCCGACCTCGCCGCTCGCGACGGCCGGCCCGTGGCGCTGATCTCGGGCTTTCTCGCCAACAAGGACGCCACCGGCTTCTTCACGCCGTTCCGGGGCGTGGCGACCAAGGTCTTCGCCGTGACCTTCGAAGGCCACGCCGCCGCCAGCGCCGCCGAGACCGCCGCCGCCGCCGAGCTGGCAGGCCTGCGCGCCGCAGCCTGCGACAGCGTCGAGGACGCGCTGACCCGCGCGCTCCAGATGGAGCCGACGCCGCACGTATTGATCTGCGGTTCGCTGTATCTGGCCGGCGAGGTGCTGGCGATGAGTCCCGAGACGTGGCCGGCTTAAACGCGTAAGGCTGTGGGACGCCGATAGGGCGGCACGGCCCGCCGGACATCCTCGGCGAGCGCGCCCGCCCTGGCAGGAACCGCCGATGGCCAAGGGTCAGAAGAAGTCGAACAAGGAAATCCGCAAACCGAAGGCCGAGAAGAAGGCCCCGCCGGTCTCGGTCTCGCCGTTCATCGTGACGCCCAAGAAGTAGAGGCCACGAAAAACGCCCGCCCCGGAAGCCGGAGCGGGCGTCTTCAATTCAGCGGCGCAAGGCGCTTAGGCGGCCTGGACGCCGGCTTCGTTCAGCCATTCCAGGATCTTCTGCTTGGGCATGGCGCCGACCTTCATCGAGGTCATCTGGCCGTCGCGGAACAGCATCATGGTCGGGATGCCGCGGACGCCGTAGCGCGACGGGGTCGTCGGGCTGTCCTCGATATTGACCTTGGCGATGGTCACGACATCGGCGAGCTCTTCGGAGAGCTGCTCGAGCGCCGGGGCGATCTGCTTACAGGGGCCGCACCACTCGGCCCAGAAGTCGACCAGCACGGGCTTGCTGGCCTTCAGGACGTCGGATTCGAAGGTGGCGTCGGTCACCGCAACGGTGCTCATGGCTTGCTCCAGTCTGGCGTCGCGCGGCGTATGATCGGCGCGGAGGACGCGGTGAATTCCAAATTACCCGGAGTCGCTCCGGGCGGTTGCTCAAAGATGTAGGGGGCCCAGGCGCGTCCGGCAACGGGATTAAGCCAGCCTGGCCAGCGCCTGCGCCATCACCTTTTCTGGAACCGGCATCAGCTTGGGACCATCCGTCCAGACCAGAGCCGCCTCGATCGCGCGGCCCGGGAAGACCTCGCGCAGCACGGCGGCATAGACCGCCATCTGGGCCAGGTAGGCGGGATCGGCGTCCTCGATGTGGTCGGGCGACGGGCGGTTGGTCTTGTAGTCCACGACCAGGACGCGGGTCTCGTCCACCACAAGCCGGTCTACGCGGCCCGAGACGGCCAAGCCCTTTGGAAGATGAGCGCTGGTCCCGGCCAGGGCGACCTCGGCGCGCGAGCCCGGGCCGAACACGGCGGAGAACCGCGCGTCGTCCAGCACGCCAAAGGCCGCCGCCGCCATCTCCTCGCGCTGATCGTCGGTCAGGTCGCGCTCGGCCGCCAGCAGCCGGCGCGCGGCGGCGGGGCGAGCCTCGGGCGCGAGGTCGGGCAGGATCTGGAGCAGCTTGTGCACCAGCTCGCCTCGACGATAGCGGCCCAGGCCCGCGACGCGGGCCAGCGGCGAGGGCGCGGGCACGCGGGCGTTGTCCTCGATCCGCGACGGGGCGGCGTAGCGGGCGGCGGCCGGCTCCGGCGGCGCGGCGTGCGTCATCCAGCTCGGCGCGGCGGCGGCGACGCGGACGTCCTCCTCGGCGCGCGACGCGGGCGCGGGATCGGGGCCGTAGCGCAGGAAGGCGGTCTCGTCCTCGCCGATGGTCCGCACGTGCGGGGCGATGTCGGGATGGGCGAAAGCCGCGCGGACGGCCGCGTACCAGCCGCCGACCTTGTCGTCCTTGGTTCGCGCGTCGATGCGGCCGCACAGGATCAGCCGGTCGCGCGCCCGGGTCAGCGCCACGTACAGAAGACGCAGCGCTTCCTGGCTTTCCTTGTCCTCCCGCAGGCGACGGGCCTTGGACGAGGCGTCGCAGTCGCCCTTGCTGGAGCCGCACCACAGGAGGGCGCCGTCTTCGGTCACCAGCAGCGGCGAGCCGCCGGCGCCACGCTTCACCGTGGTCTCGGGCAGGAAGACGATCGGCGCCTCCAGCCCCTTGGAGCCGTGGGCGGTCATCACCCGCACCTCGCGGCGGGCGCCTTCCATCTCGCGCTTGACGATGATGTCCAGCGCCGCGAAGTCGGCGACCAGGGCCTCGAGGTCGCGCACGCCGCGCTGCTCGGCCTCCATCACCTGGGCCAGGAACTCGTCCAGCGCCTCTTCGGCCTCCGCGCCCAGCCGGGTCAGCACCTTGGCGCGGTGCGAGCGGCCAGCCTCGTCGGCCAGGCCGAACCAGGCGGCGTAGAACTCGAACGGCTGCCGGCGACGGCCCTCGGCCAGCGCCCAGTCCAGCATGGCGCGGGCCGCGCCCCATTCGGCGCGCTCTTCGGACCGCCTTTGGAGCTCGGTCCACAGCGTGGCGCGGCGGCCCTTGGCCAGGGCGTAGATATCGTCGTCGGAGAGGCCGCAGAACGGCGCCTTCAATAGCGCCGCCAGTGTCAGGTCATCGTCCGGGAACAGGACGAAGCGCCCCAGGGCCAAAAGGTCCTCGAAGGCGATGTGGCTGGACAGCGACAGGCGGTCGGCCCCGGCCACGGGCACGCCGCGCCGCTTCAGGGCGCGGATGATCTCCTCGAACAGAACTTTGCGGCGGCGCACCAGGACGAGGATGTCGCCGGCGTGCGCCGCGCGATGGCGGCCCAGCTCCTTGTCGAAAACGGCGTCGCCGCGCTTGAGGATGGCGGCGGTCTCGGCGGCGATGGCCTCGGCAAGGCGACGGTTGGCGCTGCGCTCGCCCTCGGCGTCCAGCGGCGCCTCCCAGGCCTCGCGTTCCTCGCCCGGCAGCTCGCGGGTCAGCGGCCACAGGTCGACGCAGCCTGGATGCCCGTGGCGGAACAGTTCGTGGCGGACCAGGTCTTGTCCGACCGGCGGCGGCACGCCTTCGCGCGTCTCGGGATCGGAGAACAGCGCGTCGACGAAGCTCAGCACTTCGTGGGTCGAGCGGTACGAGACCGTCAGCGGCACGCCCTTGCCGATCGCGCCGACGGCCTCGATCCGCGTGATGTAGCCTTGGGTCTCTTCCAGCAAGCGCGTCGGGTCCGCGCCTTGGAACGAGTAGATCGACTGCTTCTCGTCGCCGACGATGAACAGGGTGCGCTCGGCGCGTCGGCCGCTCCAGCCCTCGGAGGTCTCGCCCGCGAAGAAGTCGGCGGTCAGGGCGCGCAGGATCTCCCACTGCTCGGGGGCGGTGTCCTGGGCCTCGTCCAGCAGGATGTGGTCGACGCCGCCGTCCAGCTTGTAGAGCACCCAGGCGGCCTCGACCTTCTCGGTCAGCAGGACGCGGGTCTTGTCGATCAGGTCGGTGAAGTCCAGCGCCCCGCGCGCGTCCTTCTCGATCTGGTGCGAGGTCACGTACAGCACCGCCAGGCGAAGGGCGCTCTCGGTGTCCTCGGCCACCTTGGCGGCGCGGACCTGTTCGCGGGCGGCCTCCAGCTTGGCCTGCTCCAGCAGCAAGGCCTCGCGCAGGTCCTCGCGGCTCTTCAGGCCCGAGGTCTTGGCGGGCCAGGTCGCGGGCGTGCCTTCGCCGCCCTCGGTGAACAGGGCGCGGAGAGCCAGGTCCAGGGCGGCGTCCGGATCGCGGGCCACGGCGGCGAGAGCCTCCGCGTACTTGGCGTCCTGCTTGCCGCCGCCGTCGAACAGCACGGTCGCGGCCGCGCGCCAGGCGCCGAGGTCGAGGCGCGCCATGGCCTTGGCGGCGAGGTCTTCGGCCGAGGTCGGCGCCTCGAAGCCACAGCGCGACCAGACGTCGGCGATCGCCTCTGAAAGGCCGCCATAGCGCTGGACATAGGCCATGATCTGACCGCGCCGCGCCTCGAAGCCGGCGAACATCGCCTCGAAGCTCTGGAAGTCCAGGGCCACGGAGAAGCGGGCATAGGCCTCCGCGAACGCGTCGTCGTGGGTGTCGACCCAATTGGCGACCGCGCGGCGAGCGGCGCGGGCGATCGCGGCGCCGGCCTGGTCGTCCATCACGGTGAAGCCCGGCGAGACCCCGGCCTCCAGCGGGAAGCGCCGCAGCAGCTTCTCGCAGAAGGCGTGGATGGTCTGGATCTTCAGGCCGCCGGGGGTCTCCAGCGCCTGGGCGAACAGGGCGCGGGCCTCGGACAGGCGGCGGGCGTCGTAGACGTCGTCACTCTCGCCGACCAGCTTAGCCAGCTCGGCGCGCAGGTCGGCGTCACTGGTCACCGACCACTTGCCGAGACGCTCGAACAGACGGCGCTGCATCTCGGCGGCGGCGGCCTTGGTGTAGGTGACGCAAAGGATCGCCTCGGGCGGGACCTTGGCCAGCAGCAGGCGCGCGACCCGGTCGATCAGGGTCTTGGTCTTGCCGGAGCCGGCGTTAGCCGTGACGAAGGCCGAGATGGTCGGATCGGCGGCGATGCGCTGAGGATCGATCACGACAATCCTCCCCCCGTGGGGGAGGTGGTCCGCAGGACCCGAGGGGGGATAGACCCCGCCGATCCCACTTCCCCCTCCGCCGGCTTCGCCGACACCTCCCCCGCTGGGGGGAGGATTTGGTCGAGCGGCTTCATTCGCCCTCTCCGTCGTCGCCGCTGGTCGACCATTCGAACACCCGCGCCAGGTGGGCGTAGTCGCCGGGGTGCTCCTTGACGAACTGCGGGGCGACCCGCGAGCGGTAAGGCTCGTCAGGGTCGTCGTAGCGGGCGATCAGCTTGACCAGGCCGTCCATCGCCTTGCGCGCGGCCTCCTCGCTCTCGCCGTTCGCCAAGGCGCGGACCTGCTCCTCGCCGGCCGGACGCCGCCCGGTAACGCGGACATAGGTCAGCTCGCCCGGCGCGGGGCTGCCCAGGTCCGGGAAGCCGCCATTCATCAGGATGGCGGCCGTCAGGGTCAGCTGCGGCGAGAAGCCGGTGTCGACCTGCTTCTGCGAAGGCGCGGCGCCGGTCTTGTAGTCGAGGATGTGGGCGGTTCCGTCCGGCGTCGCCTCGATGCGGTCGGCCTTGGCGGTCAGGGTGAAGGGGCGGCCGTTGATGGAGAGCTCCAGCTTGCCCTCGGCCTCGACCACGATCTTGCGAGCGCCGGCGCGGCGGTGGCGCTCCCACTCGGCGACCCACTGGGCGGCCTCGCGGGCCAGGGCCCTCTCGCGCGTGAGAGCGGTCGGCGGCATGCCGGCCCCGACCAGGGCCTCGATATAGAAGCGCTCGAACGCGACGGCCGCGTCGGCCGGCACGGCGTCGGGATAGGTCTCGGCGAACTTTTCGAAGGCCGCGTGGATGGCGGTGCCGCGCGCGCGGGCCTCGACCGGCTCGTCGGGGCGCTCCAGCGGGTAGAGCCTCAGGATATCGCGCGCCCAGACGGCGTAGGGATCGCGGGTCAGGGCCTCGACGCGGGTCACCGCCATCTTGCGCGGACGGTCCTCGACCGGCGGGCGGGGTTCGGGGCGCTTGATCGGCGAATAGGGTTCGGGCGCGTCGAGGGCGCGGACCCAGTCCAGCACGTCGTCGCGGCGGGGCAAAGCGAGGCCCGCCCCGGCGGCCAGGGTCTTCAGCCGCCACAGCCAGCGCGACTCGACGGCCGGCGCGCCGCCGCGCCGCTCGCAGTGGACCAGCACGACGTCGGGCGCGCTGGCGGCCTGGGCGAAGTCGTGGGCGGTCAGGCCCACGCGGCGCTCGGGCGGCGGCAGGCCCAGGCGCTGACGCATCGGCCGCGACAGGAAGGGATCGATCGGCGCGCCCTGCGGCCAGACGCCTTCCTCCAGACCCGCCAGCACCAGGCGGTCGGCGCGCACGAGGCGGGCCTCGATCGCGCCCAGGATGCGCAGGCGCGGGTGGGTGGCGCCGCCGACGCGGACGGTCTCCTCGTTGACGAGCCGATCGAGAATGTCGGCGAAAGCCTGGGGCGAGGCGTCAGGCAGCGGCTCGCCGTCCTGGATCAGGGCGGCCATCAGCGCGCCCAGGCACTCGCCCGCGCCGCCGGCCCACAGGCGAGGCGGCGCGATCAGCCCTTCCAGCGCCTCGACCAGGGCCTTGGCCGCGTGGCAGGGACGCGCGTAGCCGTCGGCATACACGCTGGCGGCGTGATCGACGGCGGCCAGCACGCGCTCGCAGAGGGCCAGAGCCTCCGGCGCATCCTTCAAGCGGGCGCGCAGAACCTCGGCCGAGCCGGGCGCGGCGCCGCGCAGGCCCTTGCGCTCCAGGAGGGCGGCGGCCGGCGCTTCGTCCTCGCCCAGCACCAGCGGATGTTTGGCGACGGCCAGCAGGCGGACCGGATTGAGCGGCTCTTCTACGAGGCGCGCGAAGTGCAAGGCCAGGATCGCCGAACCGGCGGCGGCCAGGGGCGCGCCGGCCGAGCTGTCGGGGATCACGCCCCAGCGCTGCAAGCGCGTCATCACCCGGCGCGCCAGGGTCTGGTCGGGCGTGACGAGGGCGGCGGTCTTGTCCGGCGTCTCCAGCGCTTCGCGCAGGAGAAGCGCGCATGCGCCGGCCGCCTCTTCCTCGGCGCGGGCGGCAATGACGGAAAAGCCGGTCAGGCCCTCGGCGATGGGGTCGAGGTCCGGGGCCTCGGCGCGCAGGGACGCGATCTGGGCCAGCCAGTCGGCGGTGGCCTCGGCCGGGCGAAGGGCCTCGTTGACGATCCGCCGGCGCCAGCGGCCGCGGCTGTCGGCGTCGGGGACCCAGGCCCGGACGTCGCCGCGGCTGACGCCGGCGCGGTCCAGCAGGCGCTTCATGGCGCCCTGCGGGTGCTGCTCGCCCTGGGTTCCTTCGATCCGCTCCCAAGCGCTGTCGGCCAAGTCCTCGTCGAGGCCGGGCAGGACCACGGCGCCCTTCGGCGCGGCGGCGACGACGCGCAGCAGGTCGGCGGTGGCTGGGGCGGTGCCGGTCGAGCCGGCGGCGACCAGGACTTCGGTCGGCGGATTCTCGGACCATTGCTTCTCAAGGGCCCGCAGCAGCCGCACGCGGCGCTCGGAGACGTCGATCAGGCCAAGGTCCTTCAGCCGTTCGGGCCAGGCGCGTAGCACGGCCTTCAGGAACCGGGCCGAGACCTGCCAGTGCTGGGCGAGGTCGCCCTCGGCCAGGCCGTCCAGCTTGTCTTCGAAATGGATCTCCTCGATCTGGCAGCTGTCGAGGAAATCGGACAGGGCCTTGGCCAGCTCCAGCGCCTGAACGGGGCCGGGCTTGAAGGACAGCAGGCTGCCGTGATCGACGACCAGCCGCGCCAGTTCGAACCGGCGGCGGCGCGAGGCGATGGCCGGCGGCAGGTCGATGGAGAGTTCGCCCGGCTCGAACGGCGGCTCGCCTTCGTCGAGGTCGCCCAGCGGCCGGATCTGCGGCAGCAGCAGGGCGCGGCCCCCGCCGACCGCCAGGAAGGCGTCGGCCAGGGCGCGGGCGCCGCGGCGGGTCGGGGTCAGGACCGTGGCGCGCGGCAGGGCCTCGGGCCCCAGCGGCTCCAGGGCGTTCAGCAGGCCGCGCGCCAGGTCGTCGACGAACGGCCGGTGCGCGGGGATCGAGAACCAGCGCGGCCCCTCACGTTCGAAGAAGGGCGCCTGGCTGCTCATCCCTGAGAGAGCCTCGCCTCGGCCGCCAGCTTGGCGTCGGGATCGCCCACGTGCATCCAGAGGCCATCCGGGGCGACGCCGTGGACGCGATGGTCGGCGGCGAGCGTCTTCCAGAGCGGCAGCAGCGAGAATGGTCCGTCCGGACCGTCGGCGGTGATCCCGGGCTTACAGATATGCACGCCGACATAGACCAGGGGCGCCATCTCGCCGGCGTCCTTGAAGCGGACGACGCCGTCCTCCGCCAGGAAGACATCGCCGCTGTCGTGGAAGCCCAGCGAACCGCTGGTCGAGGCCAGCATCAGACAGACATCCATCTTGGCCGGATCCCAGGCGGCGGCAACCGCGTCGACGGCGGCGGCGCCATGCTCGATCCAGATCGAGTCGATATTGGCGACGAACACCGGGCCTTCGCCCAGCAGCGGCAGGGCGTGCTTGATCCCGCCGCCGGTCTCCAGGGCTTGCGGGCGTTCGTCGGAGATGACGATGCGGGGGCCAAGGCCCTTGGCCTCGCGGGCCTTCAGGTGGGCTTCGACCAGGTCGGCGAAATAGTGGACATTGACCACGGCCGTCTCGACCCCGGCGGCGGCCAGGCGGTCCAGCATGTGGTCGATCAGCGCCTTGCCGCCGACCTCGACCAGGGCCTTGGGGCGGTCGTTGGTCAGGGGACGCATACGGGTGCCGAGACCGGCGGCCAGCACCATCGCAACCTTGGGACCGCTCATCGACGGGCCTCCGCCGGGACGTGGCGATCGAACCAGGCCTTCAGGCCCGTTAGCGCGGGATCGGAGAGGTTTCGCTCCAGATAACGCCAGGTGCGCGGCATGTAAGCCTCGTACTGGCGACGTCCCAGCATGGCTTGGCGGGCGAAAACCCGACCAAGGATGCGGGCCGCGTTCGAGGCCGCCAGCGCGCGGTAGTCAGCGACGAAGGCTTCACGATCGACGTGGGGACGAGCGTCGAGGTAGCGGTCAAGCATGGCCGTTTCCAGGTTCGTCGACACATCGCGGCGGGCGTCCTGCAACAGGTGGGTCAGGTCCCAGGCTGGGTGGGCGCGCAAAGCGTCCTGGAAATCCAGCAAGCCGACACGGGCCACGCCCTCGCGCTCAGGCAGCCAGACTAGATTCTGGGCGTGGTAGTCGCGGTGTGTGAAGACGCTGGCGCCAGCCTCGCCGCGCACCCAAACGGGGGCCCAGAGCGCGTCCCACTCGGCCACGGCCTCGGGGCCAAACGCCGGAATGCCGGCGAACTGCGGCCACCATTCCAGGAAGGTGTCGGTGGCGTATTTCAGCGCCAAGGTGTCGTAGGTCAGCAGCGGCCAGCGGATCTCGCCCACGGCCAGAACATCGGGCGGCGTTTCGGCATGCAGGGCGACCTGCAGGTCGACGGCCGCTTCGTAGAGCGGATGCTCGTCCTGCCCCTCGGCGATCAAGGTGGCGTAGAGGCCATCGCCGAGGTCTTCCAATACCGCGAGTCCTTGCGCGATATCGTAGGCGAAGATGCGCGGCGCGGAGAGGCCGCGCTGGGTCAGATAGTCGGCGGCGGCCACGAAGGCGGCGACCGAGCCGGCGGCCAAGCGCGCGGCGGCGTTGTAGCCCAGGGCCAGGCGCTCGGCATCGGTGGCGCCTGGCGGGCACACAACGCTTTCCAGCGCTGGCGGCTGGTCCATGAAGATGAAAGTCTGGCCGCCATCCCGATGCAGACGCTCGTAGCTGCGCGTCGAGGCGTCGCCGCCCAGCGGCTGGCGGCGGACGTCGCCGAAGCCGTGGGCTTTCAGGAACGCGGCCTTGGCCGCTTCACGTTCAGAACTCAAGGGAGCGTCCTTCGAAACTACCGTGCGCCGTGATGACGGCGCGTCGCGCGTCGCCGTCGAGGGCGATGTCTATATCGAGCCGATTCGGCGGCAAACGCCCTTCCAGTCGCTGCGGCCATTCGATCAAGGCCGCGCCGCCGTCCAGGGCCTCGTCCAGGCCGATCTCATAGGCCTCGTCAGGATCGGTCAGGCGATAGAGGTCGAAGTGGGCCAGCGGGAACGCGGGCGTCTCGTAGAACTGCACCAGGGTGAAGGTGGGGCTCGGCACCTCCTCGTCCGGCGTCGTCAGGGCGCGGATCAGGGCGCGGGCCAGGGTCGACTTGCCGGCGCCCAGCGGGCCGGTCAGGCAGAGGGCGTCGCCGGGGCGCAAGCACGCGGCCAGCTGGCGGCCCAGCGCCTGGGTCGCGGCCTCATCGGCGAGGGAAAGGGTGGTCATGCCCATCCCATAGCGCGTCGCCTGCGCGATGTTGAGGGCGCAAGGCCCTTTCCCCCGCGCCGCGCACGCGCTAACCGCAATCTCGATGCCGACATCCCTCCGCACCGCCTATCGCGAGCGCCTGGCCCAGGGCGAGATCCGTCCCGACGCCGCCCAAGCCGCCGCCGTCGAGGCCCTGTCCCGCCTGGAAGCCGATCTGGACTCCGCCGGCGAGCCGAACTTCTCGTTCTTCGGCCGCAAGCCCAAGAGCCAGCGGGGCGTCTATCTGTGGGGGCCAGTCGGACGCGGGAAGTCCATGCTGATGGACCTGTTCTTCGACAGCGCCCCGGTCGCCAAGAAGCGCCGCATCCACTTCCACGCCTTCATGGCCGAGGTCCACGCCGACATCGACGCCTGGCGCAAGGGCGACGCGGCCGCGCGCAAGGCGCGCTTTGGCCAGTCGAAGGGCGACGACCCGATCGCCCCAACGGCCGAACTGATCGCCCAGAACGCGCGCCTGCTCTGCTTCGACGAACTGCAGGTCACCGACATCGCCGACGCCATGATCCTGGGCCGCCTGTTCGAGGCGCTGTTCGCGCGCGGCGTCACCTTGGTGGCGACCTCGAACCGGCCGCCGGAGGACCTCTACAAGGATGGGCTGAACCGCCAGCTCTTCCTGCCCTTCATCGACATGTTGAAGTCGGCGCTGGACATTGTGGCGGTGCGCGGGCCGGTCGACTTCCGCCTGGACCGCCTGCGCGCGGCCCGCACTTGGCTCTCGCCGATCGACAAGGCTAGCGAGGCCGAGTTCGAACGGCTTTGGGCCGACATGCTGGACGGCGCGCCGGAGACCGGGGCGACGCTGGAGGTGCTAGGCCGCAAGATGCGCCTGCCGCGCGCTTCCGGCGGCCTGGTTCGCGCCTCGTTCGCCAGCCTGTGCCAACAGGCGCTGGGACCGCAGGACTATCTGGCCCTAGCCGAGCGCTTCCACACGATCTTCCTCGAGGACGTGCCCTGCCTGACGCCGGCGCGGCGCGACGCGGCCAAGCGGTTCAACACCCTGATCGACGCCCTCTACGAGGCTGACGCCAAGCTGGTCGCCCTGGCCGAGGCCGAGCCCGAGGCGCTGTATCCCGAGGGCGACGGCGCCTTCGAATTCGAGCGCACCGTCTCGCGCCTGCAGGAAATGCGCTCGGCCGACTATGTCTCGCGCGTTCGCGATTAGGAGCTTCCCATGTCCGTCAAAGACCGTGTCCGCGTACGCGAGACCAAGCTGCTGTCCGACAACTGGTACGTCCTGAAGACCACGACCTTCGACTGGAAGCGACGCGATGGGACCTGGCAGACCCAGAGCCGCGAGCACTACGATCGCGGCAACGGGGCGGTGCTGCTGCCGTACAACCTGGCCAACCGGACCGTGCTGCTGGTCAAGCAGTTCCGCTATCCGGCCTTCGTCAACGGCTATGACGACCTGCTGATCGAAGCGGCGGCGGGCCTGCTTGACGACGCCGAGCCCGAGGTTCGCATCCGCGCCGAGGTCGAGGAGGAGCTGGGCTATCGCCTGGGCGAGGTTCGCAAGGTGTTCGAGGCCTTCATGAGCCCGGGCTCGGTGACCGAGATCCTGCACTTCTTCGTGGCCGAGTATGACGCCTCGATGCGGATCGGCGAAGGCGGCGGCCATCCCGACGAGGGCGAGGACATCGAGGTGCTGGAACCGACGATCGACGAGGCTCTTGCCATGATCGCCGATGGCCGCATCCGCGACGCCAAGACCATCATGCTGCTGCAGCACCTGGCCCTGACGGTGTTCGCCAAGCCCTAGGCGATGTCGCGCGCCAGCGGCGCGTCGAACCGCACCACCAGGCCCTCGGCGGCGTAGTCGAAGGCGATATGGCCGCGCAGTTCGCCGGCGATGCTGCGCTCGATCAGCCGCGAGCCGAAGCCGCGTCGGGTAGGCGGAGCCGTCGGCGGGCCGCCGGTCTCGCGCCATTCGAAGACGAGGCTGCCCTCGCCGGTCACCGACCAGCTCAACACCAGACGCCCCGCCGTCGACAGCGCTCCATACTTGGCCGCGTTGGTCGCCAGTTCGTGGAACACCATGCCCAAGGACAGCGCCACGCGCGCTGGCAGGTGCACGTCGTCGCCGTCCATCAAGACGCGCTCGGCGCCGTAGGGCCCCAGTTCCTGGCTGAGGATCTGCCTTAGGCCCGCGCCGGCCCACTGACTGTCGGTCAGGGCGTTGTGGGTTTGCGACAAGGCCAGAAGGCGCGACTCGAAGGCCTCCGCGAACGCCGCGGGGCCTTGCGCGCCGCGAAGGGTCTGCTGGGCGATGGCCTGGACCGTTGCGAGGGTGTTCTTGACGCGATGGTTCAGCTCGTCGAGCAGCAGGCGCTGGCGCTCGTCGGCCTGGACCTGGTCCGTCACATCGACGCCTTCGACGAAGACTCCGGAGGCGGTCCCGTCCGGCTCGATGATCGGTTGGTAGACGAAGTCTAGGTAGCGTTCCTCAAGCGGCCCCTCGGCGGCGCGCTGAAGAGCGACCTTCACGCGACGGCCGACAAAGGCTTCGCGAGTGGTCAGCACGCGATCGAGCAGATCCGCAAACCCCTGCTCGACCACTTCGGGCAGGGCCGCGCGCAACGGCAGGCCCGTCACCTCGCGATGGCCAATCAATTGGGCATAGGCGTTGTTGGCGAGGTCGAAGACGTGGTCGGGGCCGCGCAGCACGGCCATGAAGCTGGGCGCCTGCATGAACAGGTTGCGAAGCTGCCGGCTCTGCGACTGCACCGTCTCGGCGCGGCGTAGCACGTCATCGCCGAGCATGGTGGCCGAGCGCGAGCCAAGGGCGGCCTCCTTCAGGCGCTGGATCGCGGTGACGTCCTGGGTGTGCTGCAGGATGTAGCGGGTCGCCCCCGTCTCGTCGGGGATCGGCGTGTGGGTGGCGCTCCAGATCCGGTCCTCGAAGCCGCCGCCCAAATGGGCCGGCCGCTCGATCGCGTAGTGGATCAGCGGGAGCTCGTTCACCTCGCCCTTGTCGCGAGCCTGGCTGAGCGACGCCTCCAGCTGCGCGCGGCTTTCGCCCTCCGAGGGGAAGGCCTCGAACAAATAGACGCCGTCCAATTCCTCCCACGGGCGCTGAACGACGGCCAGATAGGCGGCGTTGGCGGCGACATAGCGGTATTCACGGTCCAGCAACATGTAGGGGGACGGAATGCGATCGAATATCTCGCGGAAATCGATCGGATCACTCATCTGACGCGCCGTTCGCCCCGTAAATCGACCGACGGTAACGCAAGCTCGGCCTTGACGGTTCCTCCGTTTATGGCTGACGGCGTTGCGAACGTTTCTCAAGAGAGCGTCGTTTAATTGACAGCTAAGTCCCCGCGCTTAAAAGCGTCCCGCAACGCACAAGGGCTATTGAGGTTGGACCTCCCATGACCGACACGAGCCGGGGGCTGCCCGAGCGCCCGATGTCGCCCTACACGCAGGTGTGGCGCTGGCACATTACGATGGCCTGCTCGATCCTTCACCGCGGCTGCCTGGTGGCCCTCTACGTGGGCGCCGCCATCCTGGCCGGTTGGGCCGCCGCTCTGGCGGCTGGGCCGAGCGTCTACGCCGGCTATCTGAGCATCCTGGGCTCGCCGATCGGCAAGCTGGTGCTGCTGGGCGAGACCTTCGCGGTCTTCTACACCGTCGCCTACGTCATCCGTCAGACCTTCTGGGACGCGGGCAAGGGCTTCGCGCCGCGCACCGCCGACATGACCGGCGCCATGTCGATCGCCTTCGCGGTCGTGGCGACGATCGTCACCTGGGTGCTGGCCGGCGCCAACGGAGCGTTCTGATCATGAGCAAGAACGACATCTATCAACCCCAGCAGTTCCGCACGCCGCTGTCGCGCGCCCGGGGCCTCGGCGCCGCCCGTCATGGCGTCCACCACTTCATCACCGAGCGCGTCTCGGGCCTGGCCCTGGTTCCGCTGCTGCTGTGGGGCGCCTACGCCGCGCTCCGCCTGATCGGCGCCGACCAGCACACCGTCGCCCTGTGGCTGGGCCAGCCGCTGAACGCGGTGCTGTCGAGCCTGCTGCTGCTGGTCGCCCTCGTGCACCTGCAGGGCGCGATGCAGGTGGTGATCGAGGATTACATCCATCGCTTCACGACCAAGACCGCCCTGGTGATCGGAAACCTGTTCGTCTGCGTGATCGCCGGCGCCGTCGGGATCTTCTCGATCCTGAAGGTGGCCCTGACCGTGACCGGAGCCCATTGATGTCGGCCTACAAGTTCATCGACCACAAGTTCGACGTCGTCGTCGTCGGCGCCGGCGGCTCGGGCCTCCGCGCCGCGCTGGGCGCCGCCCAGGCCGGCCTCAAGACCGCCTGCATCACCAAGGTGTTCCCGACCCGCAGCCACACCGTGGCGGCGCAGGGCGGCATCTCGGCCTCGCTGGGCAACATGGGTCAGGACGACTGGCGCTGGCACATGTTCGACACCGTCAAGGGTTCGGACTGGCTGGGCGACCAGGACGCCATCGAGTACCTGACCCGCAACGCTCCGGCGGCGGTCTATGAGCTCGAGCACTGGGGCGTGCCCTTCTCGCGCACGGCCGACGGCAAGATTTATCAGCGCGCCTTCGGCGGCATGACCAAGAACTACGGCGAAGGCCCGATCCAGCGCACCTGCGCCGCGGCCGACCGGACCGGTCACGCCATGCTGCACACGATGTATGGCCAGTCGCTGGCCCACGACACCGAGTTCTTCATCGAGTACTTCGCCCTCGACCTGATCATGGACGACGGCGTCTGCCGCGGCGTGACCGCGTGGAAGCTCGACGACGGCACCCTGCACCGCTTCCAGGCTCAGATGGTGGTCCTGGCGACCGGCGGTTACGGCCGCGCCTACTTCTCGGCGACCTCGGCCCACACCTGCACGGGCGACGGCAACGCCATGGCCCTGCGCGCCGGCCTGCCGCTGCAGGACATGGAGTTCGTGCAGTTCCACCCCACCGGCATCTACGGCGCCGGCTGCCTGATCACCGAAGGCGCCCGCGGCGAAGGCGGCTACCTGACCAACTCCGAAGGCGAGCGCTTCATGGAGCGCTACGCCCCGTCGGTGAAGGACTTGGCGCCGCGCGACATGGTCAGCCGCGCGATGACCATCGAGATCCGCGAAGGTCGCGGCGTGGGCCCGAACAAGGACCACATCTTCCTGCACCTGGATCACCTGGATCCGAAGATCCTGCACGAGCGCCTGCCGGGCATCTCCGAGACCGCCAAGGTTTTCGCCGGCGTCGACGTCACCAAGGCGCCGATCCCGGTGCTGCCGACCGTGCACTACAACATGGGCGGCATCCCGACGAACTATCACGGCGAGGTCGTCACCAAGAACGGCGACAACCCCGACCAGGTGATCCCGGGCCTGATGGCCGTGGGCGAGGCCGCCTGCGTGTCGGTGCACGGCGCCAACCGCCTGGGCTCCAACTCGCTGATCGACCTCGTGGTGTTCGGCCGCGCCGCGGCTCTGCGCTGCGCCGAGATCCTCAAGCCGGGCGCCAAGCAGCCCGAGCTGAAGGACGCCCAGACCGAAGCCCACCTGGCCCGCTTCGACCACTTCCGCAACGCTTCTGGCTCGACCCCGACCGCCTCGCTGCGTCTCGAGATGCAGAAGGCCATGCAGGAAGACGCCGCCGTGTTCCGCACCGGCGAGAGCCTGGACAGCGGCGTGAAGCGCCTGCAAACCGTCTGGGACAAGAAGGGCGACATCAAGGTCTCTGACCGCGGCCTCGTGTGGAACACGGACCTGATGGAGACCCTGGAGTTCGACAACCTGATCGGCCAGGCGGTGGTCACGGTGAACGGCGCGGCCAACCGCACCGAAAGCCGCGGCGCCCATGCCCGGGAAGACTTCCCGGACCGCAATGACACCGATTGGATGAAGCACACCCTGGCGTGGCTGGATAACCAGTCGGGCAAGGTAAAGATCGATTACCGCCCGGTGCACAGCTACACGATGTCCGAGGACATCGCCTACATCCCGCCGAAGCAACGGGTCTACTGAGGGTCCGATGGTCGAACTCGCACTCCCCAAGAACTCGCAGATCAAGTCGGGCAAACATTGGCCGGCTCCCGCGGGCGCCAAGAAGGTCAAGACCTTCAAGATCTATCGCTACGATCCGGAAACGGGCGGCAATCCGCGCTGGGACACCTACGACGTCGACATGGACGCCGTGGGGCCAATGGTGCTGGACGCCCTGCTCTATATCAAGAACACCATCGACCCGACCCTGGCCTTCCGCCGGTCGTGCCGGGAAGGCGTCTGTGGCTCGTGCTCGATGAACATCGGCGGCCGCAACACCCTGGCCTGCACCCACGGTTGGGCCGAGGTCCCGGGCAAGGCCGTTCAGATCAGCCCGCTGCCGCACATGCCGGTGGTCAAGGACCTGATCCCGGACCTGACGCTGTTCTACGCCCAGTACGCCTCGATCGAGCCCTGGCTGCACACCGACACGCCCGAGCCGCAGACCGAGTGGAAGCAGTCGCCGGAAGACCGCGAGAAGCTGGACGGCCTTTATGAGTGCATCCTGTGCGCCTGCTGCTCGACCTCGTGCCCCAGCTATTGGTGGAACGGCGACAAGTATCTGGGCCCGGCGGCCCTGCTGCACGCCTATCGCTGGCTGATCGACAGCCGCGACGAGGCCACCGGCGACCGCCTCGATGCGCTTGAGGACCCCTTCAAGCTCTATCGCTGCCACACGATCATGAACTGCGCCCAGGTCTGCCCGAAGGGCCTGAACCCGGCGAAAGCCATCGCAGAGATCAAGAAGATGATGGTCGAGCGCGTCGTCTGACGCACTCCTCAGACGACCCAAAGGGCGGCGGTTTGGAAGCGAACCGCCGCCCTCTATGTATCCGCCTCTATCGAAGGCGCTTGCCAATAGGTGACGCCGCCGTCATTTTTGACGAAAGGGAGGGCGTCATTGAGCGCTGAAGCCAATCAGAACGCATGCGTCGTCATCGTCGGCGCGGGTCACGCGGGCGGTTCGGCCGCCGCGTTCCTGCGTCAGTATGGCCACGAGGGCCGGATCGTGCTGATCGGCGACGAGCCGCTTTTGCCCTATCAGCGCCCGCCGCTGTCCAAGGCCTGGCTGAAGGGCGAGGCCGACGCTGACTCTCTCGCGCTCAAGCCGGCGGATTGGTACGGCGAGAACAATGTCTTCCTGCGCCTCTCGGGCGTCGCCGAGCGCATCAACCGCTCAGCCAAGACCGTCACCCTCGCCTCGGGCGAGGCCATCTCCTATGACTTCCTCATCTTGGCGACTGGCGCGCGCGCGCGGCAGCTGCCGATTCCGGGCGCGGACCTGGCCGGCGTCCTGGCGCTGCGGACGGCGGCCGACGCCGAGCTGCTTAAGAACGCCCTGGGCCCAGGCAAGCGCCTGGCCGTGATCGGCGGCGGCTATGTCGGTCTCGAAGCCGCGGCCTCGGCCCGCGCGCTGGGCGCCGAGGTCGTCGTGGTCGAGCGCGAGAGCCGGGTGCTGGCCCGCGTGGCCTGCGAAACCCTCTCGACCTTCTTCCAAGACTATCACCGCGCCCGAGGCGTGGCGTTCGAGCTGAACGCCGGTGTCGAGGCCTTCGAAGGCGCGGGCGAGCACATCAGCGGCGTGCGCCTGTCGGACGGTCGCGTTCTGCCGTGCGACGTCGCCCTCGTCGGCGTCGGCGCGATTCCCAACGACGAGCTGGCCAAGGACGCGGGCCTGGCGACCGCCAACGGCGTGGTCGTCGACCTCGAGGCGCGCACGGATGATCCGGCGATCTTCGCGATCGGGGACGTCACCCACCGGCCGTTGCCCCTTTATGAGCGTCAGTTCCGCCTGGAGAGCGTGCCCAACGCCCTGGAGCAGGCCAAGCAGGCGGCGTCGGCGATTCTCGGTCGCCCTGGCCCCGCGCCGGAAGTGCCATGGTTCTGGTCCGACCAGTACGACCTGAAGCTCCAGATCGCCGGCCTGCCATTCGAGGCCGACCGCCAGGTGGTGCGCGGCGACGTCGCCGCCGCCAAGTTCGCGGTCTTCCACCTGAAGGGCGACCTGCTGCAGGCCGTCGAAGCGGTCAATGCGCCGCCGGAGTTCATGGCCGGCAAGCAAATGATCGCCAAACGCACGCCGGTGAACGCCGAAAAGCTCGCCGACACCACGGTGTCCATGAAAGAGGTGGCGGCCTAAGGTCGCTCAAGGGGAATAGGGAGCCACATGGCCAAGATCACTTATATCGAACACGACGGGACCGAGCACGCCCTGGACGTCAAGCCGGGCCTGACGGTCATGGAAGGCGCCGTAAAGAACAACGTGCCGGGCATCGACGCCGACTGCGGCGGCGCCTGCGCCTGCGCGACCTGCCACGTCTATGTCGACGAAGCCTGGCTGGCCAAGACCGGCGACAAGTCGGCCATGGAAGAGTCGATGCTGGACTTCGCCGAGAACGTCGAGCCGAACAGCCGCCTGTCGTGCCAGATCAAGGTGACCGACGCCCTGGACGGCCTGGTGGTCCGCCTGCCGGAAAGCCAGCACTAGGGGCGGCGCTAACCACGCCGTCAAAAGAGCGTCGTTATATTGTCGCGAGGGGGTTGCCAGAGCGGGAAGCGGAGACTAGATCAACGCCTCGCTCGGAACGGCTTCGCGACCGGACGACGCGGCCCCCGAAAGGGAGCTTGCATCGCTCAAGACGCTTGGCTAGATACCGCGCTCCAATCGACTCGATGATGGATCCGCAAGGGCGGCTTCGGCAGCCCTGAGGGTCTTCTTTTTGTCTCTTCGCTTCCCGGTTTCGGTGGTGCGAAAAAGTCGAAAAGAGTTGGTTGACTTCGGAATGTCGCCTCATTAGAAGCGCCGCTCCGATCATCGCCGCCAAGACTTTGAAAGAATTCAGCGGCGCGATGAAGGGTTAGTTAAGTAGAGTTTTTGAGATCTTCTCGAAATAACTGCTTGACTGGCTTGGTTGGCTTCTCTAGAAGCTCGCCACTCTGGCGCTTCCTGGATTTCCAGGGTTCGCTGGTCCGGTTCAAAAAGTTTGAAAAAACGATTTGACACGGAAAACGAGGTTGGATAGATAGCCGCCTCCGCCGACACCGGGCGCTAAACGGTGGGGCCGCTGAGGCGGTTCGGGTCTTTGACATTGTTGATTTGGAAAGAGAAACGCAGGC